>CAVXHQ010000007.1:0-402704 GCA_963761735.1 uncultured Alphaproteobacteria bacterium | reverse complement strand
GCCGATGGCACGGGACCGGAAGAGACATGCGCGCGCCAGGGGAGGTGCCATCGGCGGCACCGCCTGCCGATGCAATGTCTTTGACGCTCCAACCGTCCAGCCATCATACCCCAATTCGGCTCTCGCTGGTCAAAGCAACCAAGCTGCTGACGCGGCAAAGGCCGCAGTCTCAAAACCTCGCACGCATCAGGTCTTGTCTGCAGACCGTCGCGGCCCTGCTGGAAACCAACCACGCATATCTGCCGATCTTCTTGCGACTTGAGAAAGAGTTAGAAGCAGAACAGTTGAAACAGGACGCCATTGCGCGGTCCAGAAAATATCTCTCAAGTTTATCCTAGAAGTCACTGGGAGGCCGCAGATTGCACAGACAAGACCCACCCCTCTCACGCCAGATGCGCAGGCACGGCCAGCATGACCTTCTGTGCAACCGCGAGCCTGTCAGCCAGAGCCATATCATCGCCGTAAACCTCACGCCCTCGGCGCTGTTTCAGCGAATGGCCCATTAGCTCCCCACGATCATCCGTGTCATAACCCGCCCGCTTCATACGGCTTTCCCACGTATGTCGTGTCCCGCCGATTGTGACCCCCGCTGGCAACAAATCATTCGCGCGCAGATATTTATTCACGGCTGCACTATAGCTGCTCTTGTTGCGATACCTCGGAAAGCCAGCCGGGTGGCGCTTTGCTGCCGCCAGTGCGACGCCGACCAGTGGGATCTTGCGATGCGAGGGCATGTTCTTCACTTCACGCCGCTCGTCAGGGTCATCTGGCAATTCATTTTCCACACTGAGATGCGGGATTGGGCCATCAAGGCAAATCGCCGAAGCCGGTAAGTTGTAAATCTCATTCTGCCGACACCCAGTTTCAACCGAAATCAAGAGAATGTCGCGCGCCTCTGCGTTCAGGCCATCGAAAGCGCCTTCCGAAAACCATTTATCTACGATCCAATCGACAGGCACTTCTCGCTTCCGGCACGGTTTGGCATGGCGATCACGTATCGAGATACCCGCATAGGGACGTGGCGGATCCTCGTGCTCAAGATCATCGTAGAACCGCGACAGCATACCGGACAAGTAGTTGAAGTCCTTGTTCGCCGTATCCGCTGACTGGCCTTCGCGCTTGATGCGGGCTTCCCACCATTTCTTGTGGACCCGTGCCTCGGCCGAGCCGACGGAGGCTACTTCGATATCCTTGCCCACCGCCGCGACCAAATTATTCACAGCACGCATGCGCGGCGAGCGCCACAACCGCATCTGTTCGCTGTTTTTGAACCGGTTGTCCTGCGCTGCAAGGTCCTCGACATGCTCGACCAAGTCGGATAGCCGCAATTTGGGAGCTTGAACCGCACCCAGAACAGCGGACGCTATCACCTCATCCGGCGCACCATCGACGCCGCGAGACGCCTCCACCCGTAGCAGGATATCTTCCAACGGGGCCTGCTCCACCTTCTCGATGGCAAGAAGCTGAAACCCGCGGATCGCCGCAAGGTGCTGCGCCGCCCGAAATTTCTCGGCAGCGTCACCATCCCTGCCTGCCAGCCGCGCTTCCCAGGCTTCGATATAGTTGAGCCAGACACCCGCAGACTTCTGAACCGCGACGCTGTAAGAGTCCGTGGAAAGGCTGTCCCAAATAACGGCACGTTCTTCAACGGCGGCGAAGCGGGTCGGAACCCGTCTCTTCAGATACCAAGTCTTACCGCGCAGGACAGGTTTTGACATCTTTGCACCCCTTCAACACATGCTCTGTGTAGCAAGATGTGGTGCAGAAAGGGTAGCAAAACAAGATGATGGAGAACTTGTCGCTCCGGAAATCCAAATCAAGTCTTTGATTTTAAATGATATTTAAATTTATTTCACAAAGATTGGTGGCGGAGACGAAGGGATTCGAACCCTCGATACCGTTTCCGGTATGCGCCCTTAGCAGGGGCGTGCCTTCGACCACTCGGCCACGTCTCCGCGGATCCGTCTAATGTCTCTAGATCAGTTAAACAAGAGCGGATGGAAGGTCCGTTGAAACGAACCAATCATGCAGGGCCCTGTTGCCCAAATCGCCTGATGGCCGGGGCCTCCCGTCCGCCGATGGATTTATCCCACGGCTTGTGACAGGGATGCCGGGGGCGGTGTTGGCATTCATGACGGCGATGCGGACCCGAATTTCTGCGATCTGACGGTCGAAGTGCCATGCAATGCCTGCAATGCCCGGCGGTGGTGCGCCTTCAAAAAATGCGAGCGTGGTGCTGGCCTGGCAGTTTCAGGCGGCGCATCGATTGCCCGGCAGGCGCATCCAGAGAATGCTGACGACACGGGACCAGCAGGTGCAACGGCCCCCTGGAACTCGATATGGGATGTTCACGGCCAAGGCCTTCCGACGGCGGGACAGTGCGCTGAAGTCGGGCACCGTGCAGTCGGGCCCGGCCCGTCGAGCCCGGCCCGTCGAGCCCGGCCCGTCGAGCCAAGCCCGTCCAGTCGAACCGGGCGAGCCGCGACAGGCTGCCGACGAAGTCGTCGTCTGCCTGAGCGCCAAGTCGAACCTGCCCGGAAGCTCCGTCCGTTCAGGGCTGAATCCTGCCACCGGCATGTCTCAGGGACGCCCGTCATCCTGCATTGCAAAGCAGGTCTGGATGGCGGCCGCGTTCATCTGACGGCGCGGCCTGACTGCTCATCCCGGGCTCAGACCGGATCGTCAGCGAGCCACGGCGCTCGAGCGCTTCATTCCAGGCCGGCCCGTTGCCTTCGTGAATCGCCCCGGATCTGTCGGTGACCATCAAATCAGGAGTTGGCGGTAGGCGAATTTCCCGTCCCGCATTCATACCTAAGGGCTGGAGAACAGGTCGGTCGGGAGAAAAGGCAACGAAATCGGCGCTGAATTGCAGCCTCCAAAACCGTAGGTCCGGAGTTCGAGCTTCCGTGTCCCGGCCAGGGATTTCCCGATTTATGCGACTGTGCGCGCGTCGGGTTATGCGACTGTGCGCGCGGCGGGCGGGCCCTTCTGCGGGCGGGTTCTCGATACCGAAGACCATGCTGCGCGGGGCATCGCCGTTCCGCGATCGTGTGTTTTCACCATTGGCGTCGGATTTCGTGCAGTCGGTGCGGCTGCGTCACCGCCCGGAGCCCGCTTGTATTTCGCGCACCTGCCGCGTATCTCGGTTACAACGACAGATTCAGCCTGAAGGGCGCGGCATGACCACCAATCCTATCCAGTTCGTCCAGCAAACCCGCGCCGAAATTGCCAAGGTTGTGTGGCCGACGCGCCGGGAAGTTGTGCTGACCACCATCATGGTCTTCATACTTGCGGCCCTTGCCGCCGTGTTTTTCAGTCTGGTCGACATGGTGATCCGCTTCGGTCTCGACGCTGTCCTGACCGGATTTGGCGGGTAGGGCCCTGAAAGCGGGTGATCTCGCCGTGTCGGACGTGCCGGTTTCCGGCTCGGAGGATGCGACCGCGAGGATCGAGGTAGGTACCGGCACCTCCGGCCGCGATGCACGGCACGTTCGACGCCATCTTTGACCGTGTTGCCCCTTGAGTTCGGGACGCCCGGGCGGTACTAGCCCCCAAATACCGGACGGGGCGCGTGGCGAATCAGTTGCGCGCCGCTTTTCTATGCCGGAACAGGATCTCGCGGATATCCGTTATATCCGACCCGAATGTCGCAGACATTCGTACGGACCGAGCCGGATGTCGCAGGCATTCGTGATTGATTTTCTTTCCGGGCAGACGCGGCCCGGCGACTGAGGTGACCTCGATATGGCGAAACGGTGGTATTCGGTGAGCGTTCTGTCGAACTTCGAGAAGAAGATCGCAGAGCAGATCCGCGCCAAGGTCATCGAGCAAGGCCTCGAGGAGGCCATCGACGAAGTGATGGTGCCCACCGAAGAGGTCATCGAGATCCGTCGCGGCAAGAAGGTACAGGCCGAGCGGCGGTTCATGCCGGGGTACGTTCTCGTGCACATGGAAATGTCCGACGAAGGCTATCACCTGATCAGCCAGATCAACCGGGTGACCGGATTTCTGGGTCCTCAGGGCCGCCCGATGCCGATGCGTGACGCCGAGGTCCAGCAGGTCCTTGGCCGGGTCGAGGAAGGGCAGGAGGCGCCACGCACCCTGATTCACTTCGACATCGGCGAAAAGGTGAAGGTGGCCGATGGTCCGTTCGAGGATTTCGACGGCATGGTCGAAGAGGTCGACGAGGACAACCAGCGCCTGAAGGTGTCGGTGTCGATCTTCGGCCGGGCGACGCCGGTCGAACTGGAATTCACGCAGGTGGTCAAGCAATAAGTCCCGTCGGGACGAATGAGTTTGCGCTCATTCCAAAGGATTGCCGGATAAATCCGGCATTGCCCCAACCGGGGTTCGTATGTGGGAGGCGATCGGCGCGCGCGCCGGAGACCGGACCACGCCAACAGCTCTCGACGGGTCGCGACCCGGACAGGCGGGGTGCCACAGCGCACCGATGAAAACAGGAGGCTATCATGGCCAAGAAGGTAATGGGGCAGCTCAAGCTGCAGGTTAAGGCGGGGCAGGCCAATCCATCGCCACCCGTCGGCCCCGCGCTGGGTCAGCGCGGCATCAACATCATGGAATTCTGCAAGCAGTTCAACGCCAAGACGGCGGATATGGAACCCGGCTCGCCGATCCCGACCGTGATCACCTATTACGCCGACAAGTCGTTCACCATCGACTGCAAGACGCCGCCCGCGTCGTTCTATATTAAGAAGGCCGCCGGTCTTAAGCCCGTGGGCAAGCGCAACCGTCCGCAAGGCTCCAAGGAGCCGGGCAAGATCGTGGCGGGATCGATCACGATCAAGCAGGTCCGCGAGATTGCCGAGGCGAAGATGAGCGATCTGAACGCGACCTCCGTCGAAGGTGCGATGCAGACGATCCTGGGCTCTGCCCGCTCCATGGGTATCGAGGTTAAGTAATGGCAAAGCTGAGCAAAAAAGCGCGCGCGCAACACGAAGCCTTCGCGGGCAAGCACCACGTTTCGGTCTCCGAGGCGGTGTCGCTGGTGAAATCCAACGCAACGGCGAAATTCGACGAGACCATCGAAATCTCGATGAACCTCGGCGTCGATCCGCGTCACGCCGACCAGATGGTCCGTGGCACGGTGACGCTGCCCAACGGCACCGGCAAGACGGTCCGCGTGGCGGTTTTCGCGCGCGGCGCGAAGGCCGACGAGGCGACGGCGGCGGGTGCCGATATCGTCGGTGCCGAGGATCTGATGGAACAGATCCAGGGCGGCAAGATCGACTTTGATCGCTGCATCGCCACGCCGGACATGATGCCGATCGTCGGGCGTCTGGGCAAGATCCTGGGTCCGCGCAACCTGATGCCGAACCCGCGGGTCGGCACGGTGACGATGGATGTCAAAGAGGCCGTCGAGGCCGCCAAGGGTGGCCAGGTGCAGTTCAAGGCCGAGAAGGCGGGCGTCGTGCATGCGGGTATCGGCAAGGCATCCTTCGACGCGGCACAGATCGCCGAGAACGTGCGCGCCTTTGTCGATGCGGTCAGCAAGGCACGACCGGCGGGCGCAAAGGGGACCTATATGAAAAAGGTCTCGCTGAGCTCGTCGATGGGCCCGGGTGTTTCGCTGGATCTGGCGTCGGCCACCGGCAACGACTGACGATAACGGGGCAAAACCTTGTCCTGCGGGTGACGGGCGATGGCTCTGTCCAGACGCAGGAGGGGATTTACCCCAATCGACCGCCGGGCGCCTCATGCGACCGGCAAGAAATTCCCCCCTCCGTGACGGTGGGGTGAATGGCGCGGCGGCAACGCCGCGTCTCTGTCCGAGACGGAGGGCAGGGGAGAAATCCCCGCTAAGGCCTTCCCGAGATGGGAAAAGTGACCGGTATTTTCGAGGCCCTGCCAAGGGAATTTCCTCGGGCGATCCGGGACCCGGACCTGTTCGGACCCGACGTCCCCCACCAGATACGGGGGGCAAAACGAGCTGGCGGGGAAACCCGCCTAAACTGGAGTGACACTGTGGATAGAGCACAAAAGGAAGGTGTGGTCGAGGAACTCGGCCAGATCTTCGAAAGCTCTGGTGTCGTCGTGGTTGCACACTACGCCGGCATGACGGTTGCACATATGCAGGACCTGCGCGCATCGATGCGTGATGCAGGCGGGTCCGTTCGCGTTGCCAAGAACAAGCTCGCCAGGATCGCCCTTGAAGGAAAGCCCTGCGCAAGCATTGCCGATCTTCTGACGGGCATGACCGTTCTCGCCTTTAGCGAAGATCCCGTGGCAGCCGCCAAGGTGATCAACGATTACGCCAAAAAGAACGACCGTCTGGTCATTCTGGGTGGCGCAATGGGTGAGACGGCACTGGACGTCGCCGGTGTGAAGGCCGTTGCAGCAATGCCGTCGCGTGAGGAGCTTATCGCTTCGATCGTGGGGTGCATCGCCGCACCAGCCAGCAACATCGCCGGGGCCATTGGCGCGCCTGCAAGCAACATCGCGAGCATTCTGTCGACCATCGAGGAGCGCGCCGCGTGAGCGCGCCCCTTTTGACAAGAGCTGCTTAAGAAACCCTTACAGGTCGGGTATTGAAATCCGCGCCTGACACAACATCTATGAATGGAACCAGAAATGGCTGACCTCAAGAAACTTGCCGAAGAGATCGTGGGCCTGACCCTGCTCGAAGCACAGGAACTGAAAACCATCCTTAAGGACGAGTATGGCATCGAGCCGGCCGCCGGCGGCGCCGTGATGATGGCAGGCCCCGCCGGTGCCGTCGAAGCCGAAGAAGAAAAGACCGAGTTCGACGTCGTCCTGAAAGAGGCCGGTGCGCAGAAGATCAACGTGATCAAGGAAGTGCGCAGCATCACCGGTCTTGGTCTGAAAGAAGCCAAGGACCTCGTCGAGGCCGGCGGCAAGATCAAGGAAGGCGCGTCCAAAGCCGAAGCCGAAGAGATCAAGGCCAAGCTGGAAGCAGCCGGTGCCAAGGTCGAACTGGCCTGATTTTTCAGGTGCGCGCCTCGCGCGCACCTGAGTGAACCACGGGCTGGATCCGCATTCGCGGGTCCAGCCGAACCTGTCTTGGCAGAAGGTCCCGAACGGACCTTCGTCCTGGATTGGTTCGCACCGGTCGGGAGGCGCCCTTTGGGACGGGCGTCACGAATAGACCGCGAACCTCCTTCTCACAGCGTTTTGCCCGCAGCCCGGCGGCGCAGAATGCGAGAGATGCGCGATCTTTCGCGCCACAGATATAAGGTGACGACGCATGGCAACGTCCTTCCTCGGCCAGAAACGCCTTCGGAAATACTACGGCAAAATCCGCGAAGTGCTGGAAATGCCGAACCTCATCGAGGTTCAGAAATCGTCCTATGACCTGTTCCTGCGCTCGGGCGACAGCGACGTGCCGCAGGACGGCGACGGAATCAAAGGGGTTTTCCAGTCGGTTTTCCCGATCAAGGATTTCAACGAGACCGCGGTTCTCGAGTTTGTGAAGTACGAACTGGAAAAGCCGAAGTACGACGTTGAGGAATGTCAGCAGCGCGATATGACCTATGCCGCACCGCTGAAGGTGACGCTGCGTCTGATCGTGTTCGATGTGGACGAGGATACCGGCGCCAAATCGGTCAAGGACATCAAGGAACAGGACGTATTCATGGGCGACATGCCTCTGATGACCAGCAATGGTACGTTCATCGTCAACGGCACCGAGCGGGTCATCGTTTCCCAGATGCACCGCTCGCCCGGCGTGTTCTTCGACCACGACAAGGGCAAGACGCACAGCTCGGGCAAATTGCTGTTCGCCTGCCGGATCATCCCCTACCGCGGCTCGTGGCTCGATTTCGAATTCGATGCCAAGGACCTTGTGTTCTGCCGCATCGACCGCCGCCGCAAATTGCCGGTGACAACGCTTCTGTACGCTCTGGGCCTCGACCAGGAAGCGATCATGAAGGCCTATTACACCACCGTCGATTACAATTTCGACAAGAAAGCCAAGGCCTGGGTCACAAAATTCTTCCCCGAGCGGGTGCGTGGCACCCGTCCGCTCTTCGACCTGGTCGATGCGGCCTCGGGCGAGGTGATCGGCGCGGCGGGCGAGAAAGTCACACCCCGGACGGTCAAGAAACTGATCGACGAAGGCAATGTCACGAACCTGCTGGTTCCCTATGAGCAGATCGTTGGCAAATTCGTCGCGCAGGACATGATCAACGAGGAAAACGGCGCGATCTATGTCGAGGCTGGCGACGAGCTGACCCTCGAGATGGACAAGGGCGGCGAGGTCATCGGCGGCTCCCTCAAAGAGCTGATGGACGCAGGATTCGAGACGATTCCGGTCCTCGACATCGACAACGTCAACGTCGGTCCGTACATCCGCAACACCCTTGCCAGTGACAAGAACCTTGGTCGCGACACCGCGCTGATGGACATCTACCGCGTCATGCGCCCGGGTGAGCCGCCGACTGTGGACGCCGCCAGCAACCTGTTCGACACGCTGTTCTTCGACTCTGAGCGTTACGACCTGTCTGCCGTTGGCCGGGTCAAGATGAACATGCGTCTGGCGCTCGATGCCGAGGATACGCAGCGGACGCTGCGCAAGGAAGACATCGTGTCCTGCATCAAGGCGCTGGTCGATCTGCGCGACGGGCGCGGCGATATCGACGACATCGACCACCTCGGCAACCGCCGGGTGCGCTCGGTCGGCGAGCTGATGGAAAACCAGTACCGCGTTGGCCTGTTGCGCATGGAGCGCGCGATCAAGGAGCGCATGTCCTCGGTCGAGATCGATACGGTGATGCCACAGGATCTGATCAACGCCAAACCCGCCGCCGCCGCCGTGCGCGAATTCTTTGGCTCGAGCCAGCTGTCGCAGTTCATGGACCAGACCAATCCGCTGTCCGAGGTGACGCACAAGCGTCGTCTTTCGGCGCTGGGGCCGGGCGGTCTTACCCGCGAACGCGCCGGTTTCGAGGTGCGCGACGTACACCCGACTCATTACGGCCGGATGTGCCCGATCGAGACGCCCGAGGGACCGAACATTGGCCTGATCAACTCGCTCGCAACCTTTGCGCGGGTCAACAAGTACGGGTTCATCGAGACGCCCTACCGCAAGGTCGTGGACGGCAAGGTCACGGACGACGTTCAGTACATGTCCGCGACCGAAGAAATGCGGCACACCGTGGCGCAGGCCAACGCGAACATGAACGATGACGGCACCTTCGCCAACGAGCTGGTCTCGACGCGCCAGTCCGGCGACTACATGCTCGCGCCGCGCGAGAACGTCGATCTGATCGACGTGAGCCCCAAGCAGCTGGTCTCCGTCGCCGCCTCGCTGATCCCGTTCCTTGAGAACGACGACGCGAACCGCGCGCTGATGGGATCGAACATGCAGCGTCAGGCCGTGCCGCTGTTGCAAGCCGAGGCGCCGCTCGTCGGCACCGGCATCGAAGAGGTCGTGGCACGGGACAGCGGTGCTGCGATCATGGCCAAACGCGCCGGCATCATCGACCAGGTCGATGCGGCCCGTATCGTCGTGCGCGCCACCGAAGACCTCGAACTGGGCGACGCGGGCGTCGATATCTACCGGATGCGCAAATTCCAGCGCTCCAACCAGTCGACCTGCATCAACCAGCGGCCCCTCGTAAAGGTCGGTGACATGGTACAAAAGGGCGAGGTCGTCGCCGATGGCCCTTCCACGGACATGGGCGAGCTGGCCCTCGGCAAGAACGTGATCGTCGCGTTCATGCCGTGGAATGGCTACAACTATGAGGACTCGATCCTGATTTCCGAGCGGATCACCCGCGACGACGTGTTCACCTCCATCCACCTCGACGAATACGAGGTCGCGGCGCGCGATACAAAGCTCGGGCCAGAGGAAATCACCCGCGATATCCCCAACGTCGGCGAGGAGGCCCTGCGCAACCTCGACGAGGCGGGCATCGTCTATATCGGTGCCGAAGTGGCGCCGGGCGATATTCTCGTGGGCAAGATCACGCCCAAGGGCGAGAGCCCGATGACGCCCGAGGAGAAACTGCTCCGCGCGATCTTTGGTGAAAAGGCCTCGGACGTGCGCGACACGTCCATGCGTCTGCCGCCGGGCAATTTCGGCACGGTCGTCGAAGTGCGGGTGTTCAACCGGCACGGCGTCGAGAAGGACGAGCGTGCGTTGCAGATCGAGCGCGAGGAAGTCGAACGTCTGGCGCGGGACCGCGACGACGAGATGACCATTCTCGACCGCAACATCTATGCGCGTCTGTGGGATCTGATCGGCGGCAAGAAGGCCGTGAAGGGCCCCAAGGGGTTCAAATCCGGGTCGATGATCACCGAAGAGTTGGTGCGCGACATGAGCCGTGGGCAGTGGTGGCAGCTTGCCCTCGAAGATGAGGATGACGCGAAGATCGTCGAGGCTCTGAACGAGCAATACGAGATCCAGAAACGGACGCTCGATGCGCGCTTCGAGGACAAGGTCGAGAAGGTGCGCCGTGGTGACGATCTGCCGCCGGGCGTGATGAAGATGGTCAAGGTGTTCGTCGCGGTGAAGCGCAAGCTTCAGCCGGGCGACAAGATGGCCGGACGTCACGGCAACAAAGGCGTGATTTCCAAAGTCGTGCCGATGGAAGATATGCCGTTCCTCGAGGATGGCACGCCGGTCGATTTCTGCCTCAACCCGCTGGGTGTGCCGAGCCGCATGAACGTCGGTCAGATCCTCGAGACGCATATGGGCTGGGCTGCGCGCAGCCTCGGTCTCAAGATCGACGACGCGCTGGGGGCCTATCGCCGCAATGGCGATCTGACGCCGGTCAAGGAGGCGATGAAGCTCGCCTACGGCGACGATGTCTGGGACGAGGGCCTTGCCGGCATGGACGACGACCACATGGTGGAGAGCGCGCAGGCGGTCGTCCGCGGTGTGCCGATCGCCACGCCGGTGTTCGACGGTGCCAAGGAGGCGGACGTCAACGAGTCGCTCGCGCGTGCCGGGTTCGACACGTCGGGTCAGTCGATCCTGTTCGACGGGCGCACCGGCGAGCGTTTCAGCCGCAAGGTGACGGTGGGCGTGAAATACCTGCTCAAGCTGCATCACCTCGTCGACGACAAGATCCACGCCCGCTCGACGGGGCCGTACTCTCTCGTCACCCAGCAGCCGCTGGGCGGCAAGGCGCAGTTCGGCGGTCAGCGATTTGGCGAGATGGAGGTCTGGGCCCTCGAAGCCTACGGCGCCGCCTATACCTTGCAGGAAATGCTGACGGTGAAGTCGGACGACGTTGCGGGTCGGACCAAGGTCTACGAGAGCATCGTCAAAGGCGAGGACAACTTCGAGGCCGGGGTGCCGGAATCGTTCAACGTGCTGGTCAAGGAGGTCCGGGGTCTGGGCCTCAACATGGAACTGCTGGACGCGGAGGTCGAGGACTAGGGAAACGAATTCTTTCAAAGAATTCGGCGTCGGAATTTTTCAAAAATTCCGGCTCCCAAACCCGATCATAGCGCCACATCAAAAGGTTACGACATGAACCAGGAACTGACCAACAATCCGTTCAACCCGCTGACGCCCACCAAGGCGTTCGACGAAATCAAGGTGTCCCTGGCCTCGCCCGAGCGGATCCTTTCGTGGTCCTTCGGCGAGATCAAGAAGCCGGAAACCATCAACTACCGCACGTTCAAGCCCGAGCGTGACGGGCTGTTCTGCGCGCGCATCTTCGGTCCGATCAAGGACTATGAATGCCTGTGCGGCAAGTACAAGCGGATGAAATACCGCGGTGTCGTCTGCGAGAAATGCGGCGTCGAAGTGACGCTGCAAAAGGTCCGCCGTGAGCGTATGGGCCACATCGAACTGGCCTCTCCGGTCGCGCACATCTGGTTCCTGAAATCGTTGCCGAGCCGCATCGGCCTGATGCTCGACATGACGCTGCGCGACCTCGAGCGGATCCTGTATTTCGAGAACTACGTCGTCATCAACCCTGGCCTCACGGATCTGTCCGAGCGTCAGCTGATGACCGAGGAAGAATTCCTCGACGCGCAGGATACGTTCGGTCCCGACGCTTTTGAGGCGAACATTGGCGCCGAGGCCATTCGTGAGATGCTGGCGGGCATCGACCTCGACGCCGAGGCCGATCAGCTCCGTGCCGACCTCAAGGAAGCCACGGGTGAACTGAAACCCAAGAAGATCATCAAACGTCTGAAAATCGTCGAGAATTTCATTGATTCGGGCAACCGTCCCGAGTGGATGATCCTGACCGTGATCCCGGTCATTCCGCCGAAGCTGCGCCCGCTGGTGCCGCTGGACGGGGGCCGGTTCGCGACCTCGGACCTCAACGACCTGTACCGCCGCGTGATCAACCGCAACAACCGTCTGAAAAGGCTGATCGAACTGCGCGCGCCCGACATCATCGTGCGCAACGAAAAGCGGATGTTGCAGGAATCCGTCGACGCGCTCTTCGACAACGGCCGTCGCGGTCGCGTCATCACGGGTGCCAACAAGCGTCCGCTGAAATCGCTGTCCGACATGCTCAAGGGCAAGCAGGGCCGCTTCCGCCAGAACCTTCTGGGCAAGCGCGTCGACTTTTCGGGTCGGTCCGTCATCGTGACGGGGCCGGAGCTGAAGCTGCATCAGTGCGGTTTGCCGAAAAAGATGGCGCTCGAACTGTTCAAGCCGTTCATTTACTCGCGGTTAGAGGCCAAAGGGCTTTCCTCCACCGTCAAGCAGGCCAAGAAGCTTGTGGAGAAAGAACGTCCCGAAGTCTGGGACATCCTCGACGAAGTGATCCGCGAGCATCCGGTGATGCTCAACCGCGCGCCGACCCTGCACCGTCTGGGCATTCAGGCGTTCGAGCCGATCCTGATCGAAGGCAAGGCGATCCAGCTGCATCCGCTCGTTTGTTCGGCCTTCAACGCCGACTTCGACGGCGACCAGATGGCCGTGCACGTGCCTCTGTCGCTTGAGGCGCAGCTCGAAGCGCGCGTCTTGATGATGTCGACCAACAACGTGCTGTCGCCCGCCAACGGCGCGCCGATTATCGTGCCGTCGCAGGATATGGTCCTCGGCCTTTACTACACCACGATCGAGCGTCAGGGCATGAAAGGCGAGGGGTCGATTTTCTCGTCCATCGACGAGGTCGAGCACGCGCTGACGAGCGGCGAGGTGCACATGCATGCGAAAATCATCGCGCGCATCGCCCAGATCGACGACGAGGGCAACGAGGTGCAGAAGCGCTTCGAAACCACGCCGGGACGGTTGCGGATCGGCGGCCTTCTGCCGCTCAACGCAAAGGCACCGTTCGAGCTGGTGAACCGTCTGCTGCGCAAGAAGGACGTGCAGAACGTCATCGATACCGTCTACCGCTACTGCGGTCAGAAGGAATCCGTCATCTTCTGCGATCAGATCATGACCGCGGGTTTCCGCGAGGCGTTCAAGGCCGGGATTTCCTTTGGCAAGGACGACATGGTCGTGCCCGAAACCAAATGGGAGCTGGTCGAGGAGACCCGCGATCAGGTCAAGGATTTCGAGCAGCAGTACATGGACGGCCTGATCACCCAGGGCGAGAAGTACAACAAGGTCGTGGACGCCTGGTCGAAGTGTAATGACAAGGTGACGGCGGCGATGATGTCGACGATCTCGGCCAACCTCGTCGTCGATGGCGCCGAGGCGGAACCGAACTCCGTCTACATGATGGCGCACTCGGGTGCGCGGGGGTCCGTCACCCAGATGAAACAGCTGGGCGGCATGCGCGGCCTGATGGCCAAGCCCTCGGGCGAGATCATCGAGACGCCGATCATCTCGAACTTCAAGGAGGGTCTGACCGTCCTCGAATACTTCAACTCGACCCACGGCGCCCGCAAGGGCCTGTCGGACACGGCGTTGAAGACGGCAAACTCGGGCTATCTGACGCGGCGTCTGGTGGACGTGGCACAGGATTGCATCATCCGCAGCCGCGATTGCGGCACCGACCGGGCGATCACCGCGGAAGCGGCGGTCAACGACGGTGAGGTCGTGTCTTCGCTGGCCGAGCGTGTGCTGGGCCGGGTTTCGGCGGACGACGTCCTGAACCCGGGCACCGACGAGGTCATCGCCAAGGCGGGCGAACTGCTCGACGAGCGCAAGTCGGACATGATCGAGGCCGCGGGTGTCACCAAGATGCGCATCCGTAGCCCGCTGACCTGCGAGGCGGACGACGGCGTCTGTGCCGCCTGTTACGGGCGTGATCTGGCGCGCGGTACCATCGTCAACCAGGGCGAGGCCGTCGGCATCATCGCGGCACAGTCGATCGGCGAGCCGGGCACCCAGCTGACGATGCGGACGTTCCACATCGGCGGTGTCGCACAGGGCGGCCAGCAATCGTTCCTCGAGGCGTCTCAGGCGGGCAAGATCGAGTTCCGCAACGCGACGCTGCTGATGAACCAGGCGGGCGACAACATCTCGATGGGCCGGAACATGGTCCTCGCGATCGTCGACGAGCAGGGCGAGGAACGGTCGAGCCACAAGATCGGCTACGGCACCAAGATCTTCGTCACCGAAGGCCAGCGGGTTGCCCGTGGCGACAAGATGTTCGAATGGGATCCCTACACCCTGCCGATCATCGCCGAAAAGGCCGGCGTCGTGCGCTATGTCGATCTGGTGAACGGCATCGCCGTGCGCGAGGATACCGACGATGCGACCGGCATGACCCAGCGGATCGTCTCGGACTGGCGGTCGGTGCCCAAGGGCAACGAGCTGAAGCCCGAGATCATCATCCTCGGCGAGGATGGCGAACCGGTGCGCACGGACAGCGGCAATCCGGTGACCTATCCGATGTCGGTGGACGCCATTTTGTCGGTCGAGGACACGCAGGTGATCCAGGCCGGCGACGTGGTCGCGCGTATCCCGCGCGAGGGTGCCAAGACCAAGGACATCACCGGCGGTCTGCCGCGTGTGGCCGAACTGTTCGAGGCGCGCCGCCCCAAGGACCACGCGATCATCGCCGAAATCGACGGCTATGTCCGCTTTGGCAAGGACTATAAGAACAAGCGCCGCATCGCCATCGAGGCGGGCGACGACAGCGATGTCCGCGTCGAATACATGGTCCCCAAGGGCAAGCACATCCCGGTGCAGGAAGGCGATTTCGTCACCAAGGGCGACTATATCATGGACGGCAATCCCGCGCCGCATGACATCCTCGCCATCATGGGTGTCGAGGCGCTGGCCGACTATATGATCGACGAGGTGCAGGACGTGTACCGGCTGCAAGGCGTGAAGATCAACGACAAGCACATCGAGGTTATCGTGCGGCAGATGCTGCAAAAAATCGAGATCTCGGAGTTGGGCGACACGGTCTTGCTCAAGGGCGAACACGTCGACAAGGCCGAATTCGACGAGGCCAACGACAAGGCGATCAGCAAGGGCGGACGTGCCGCATCTGGCGGTCCGATCCTGCTCGGCATCACCAAGGCGTCGCTGCAAACCCGCAGCTTCATCTCGGCGGCGTCGTTCCAGGAAACCACGCGGGTTCTCACCGAGGCCTCGGTGATGGGCAAGCGCGACAAGCTCGTCGGTCTGAAAGAGAACGTCATCGTCGGCCGCCTGATCCCGGCGGGCACCGGTGGGGCCACCAGCCGCGTCAAGCGGGTGGCGGGTGAGCGCGACAACGTCGTGATCGAGGCGCGTCGCGAAGAGGCCGAACAGGCCGCCGCACTGGCGGCCCCCGCTGCCGAGGATGTCATCGGCGGCGACGAGTTCGACACGCTGGTGGTGGACACGCCGGACAGCCGCGACGAGTAACGTTTGCCGGTTTCGATTGAGTGGGGAGGGGCCCCGGTGTGTTGTGCGCCGGGGCCTTTTTCGTCCTCCGACCCGGAACGCCGGCGCCCTCTGATGCGTTTGCTGTCGGGTGCCGGTCGAACGATCTGCGACGCCGCCCTGCGCGACCCCGTGCACCACATGGACACCACGATATCCCGAACCAAAGAATGGCCCGCCATGAAGGATTGCATCATCGTCGGTGGGGGGCCTGCGGGCCTGACCGCCGCCCTCTATCTCGCCCGTTTCCTGCGCAGCGTGTCCGTCGTCGACGCGGACGAGGGCCGTGCCCGGATGATCCCGAAGACCCACAATCTGGCGCCCTTTCCGGAGGGGATCGCCGGACCCGATCTGCTCGACCGGATGCGCGCACACGCCAGACGCTATGGCGCGGTGATCGAGACCGGCAGGGTGAGCGACGTTTCCGCCCGGAGCGACGGGTTCCGTGTCACCACCCAGACCGGGATCGAGGAGGCCAGGACGGTGATCCTCGCCACCGGCGTCTACAATCACCGGCCCCCGCTGTCTGACGCCGAGCACGACCGGGGGGTGCGCAACGGCCTGATCCGCTATTGTCCGGTCTGCGACGGCTATGAGGTTCGCGGCAGGCGCGTCGCCGTCCTCGGATCCGGTGCGCACGGCAGGGCCGAGGCGGAGTTCGTCCGCCGCTATGCGCCCGACGTCACCCTGATTCCGGCGGATGGAACCGTCGCAGAGACAGCAGACGGCATCGCGGGCCTTTCGGCGCCGATGAGCACCCTCGCGCTGTCGGACGACCGGGTCGTCGTGACGCTGACGGACGCAGGGACCCATAGCTTCGATACGCTTTATGTCGCGCTTGGCACGGCGCCCCGGACGGACATCGTGCCGATACCCGGTGTGGCCCTGGATGACGAAGGCTGTATAAAAACCGACGCGGAACTGCAGACCGGCGTGACGGGCCTCTATGCGATCGGTGATGTAACGAACGGCCTCGACCAGATCGCTCATGCGATGGGTCAGGGGGCGGTTGCCGCAACCGCGATCCACAATGCCCTTATCCGGCGCGAGCGGGACTGACTTCTACCCCGTGCTGCGGGTCGGCACGGGGACAGACGCCCTTGTCCTCCATTTGCTGCATTGCTACGCCTCACTCACCCCCGACAGGAGCCACTATGACCGACATCGCCACCGATCCTCGCCTCGCCAAGCTCGCCGAAGTGGCCGTGCGCATCGGCGTCAACATCCAGCCGGGGCAGGACCTGTTTCTGACCGCTTCCACCGTATCCCTGCCGCTTGCCCGCCTGATCGCCGCCGAGGCGTACAGGGCAGGCGCGGGCCTCGTGACCACGATGATCTCTGACGATGCGCTGACGCTGGCGCGCTATGAAAACGCGACCGACGACAGCCTGGATCGCGCGCCGAACTGGCTTTACGACGGCATGGCCCGCGCCTTCGACGAGGGTACGGCCCGGATGGCGATCGCCGGGGGCGATCCGATGTTGCTGGCGGCGCAGGATCCCGCCGGGTGGCGCGGGCGGCCAAGGCGACCAGCAAGGCGATCAAACCGGCGATGAAATACATCACGGAATTCAAGACCAACTGGTCCATCGTCGCCTATCCGGACCCGGCATGGGCACGGCAGATGTTTCCCGACATGGAACAGGACGCGGCGACGGCGAAACTCGCCGACGCGATTTTCGCGGCCTCCCGTGTCGATCAGGACGATCCGGTTGCCGCGTGGGAGCGGCACAACGAGACCCTGCACGCCAGGCAGGACTGGCTGAACAACCAACGCTTCGACGCGCTGCATTACACCGGGCCGGGCACCGATTTCACGCTCGGTCTGGCGGAGGGCCACAAATGGGTCGGTGGGGCGTCGTCCTCGCGCAAGGGCGTCATCTGCAACCCCAACATCCCCACCGAAGAAGTGTTCACCACGCCACACGCGCACCGCGCCGACGGCACGCTGCGCGCGTCCAAGCCGCTGGCGCATCAGGGCACAGTGATCGAGGACATCGAGGTGCGGTTCGAGAACGGCAAGATCGTCGAAGCCTCCGCGAGCAAGGGCGAGGCGGTGTTCCTCGAACTGCTCGACAGCGACGAGGGCGCACGGCGTCTGGGCGAGGTGGCGCTGGTGCCGGATGGCTCGCCGATCTCGCAGTCCGGCCTGTTGTTCTACAACACGCTGTTCGATGAAAACGCCGCCAGCCACATCGCCCTCGGCCAGTGCTATTCCGAGTGTTTCATGGACGCCGAAAGCCTGTCCGAAGCGGATGTGACGGCCAAGGGCGGCAACGCGAGCATGATCCACGTCGACTGGATGATCGGATCGGACAAGATCGACATCGACGGCCTCGATGCGGACGGCAACCGCACGCCGGTGATGCGCAAGGGCGAATGGGCATGACCATCACGGTCAGGCGCAGGTGCAAAACCCGGCTTGCGCCCGCCCGTCGGATGGGGTTTCACCCTCTCTAACGCATCGAAAAGGAACAGCCCTCATGTCCGACGTCCTCGAAAACTCCGCCTCCGTCGCCGGTGAGGAACTGCGCCAGTTCATCGAACGCTATGAGCGCCTGGAGGCGGAGAAGAAGGATATCGCCGACGGTCAGAAGGAGATCATGGCTGAGGCGAAGGGGCGCGGTTACGATACCAAGGTGATCCGCAAGGTCATCGCCCTGCGCAAGCGCGACGCCGACGATATCGCCGAGGAAGAGGCGGTCCTCGAGATGTACAAGGCCGCGCTGGGAATGTAGCGCTGCGGCCACGATTTCTTCTCAAGAAATCGACGTCGAATTCTTTGAAAGAATTCGTGCCCGGGCGGGTTAGGGCGCGATGAACGTCACGCCGGGCATGGCGGCGATGCGCACCACGTCCTCCTCGTATTCCTCGGTCAACTCGTCGATGAGGGCATCGTCCCAGCCGGGCAGGTCCACGGTCTCTTCGATCGCGTCCTTGAGGGCGTATTTGTCGAGGAACGCGGCGATCACGCGCCGCACCTGTACTTCCGACTTCGGTGGATGGGTTTTCAGATAGGCGGTGAACCGGATAAATCCCTCGTCGGAAATGATCGACCGGACCACATCGAAGGCGCCGCGAATCGCTGTCCCTTCCGGCACGCCCATCATCCGCCGCATGACCTCGCCCCAGATCAACGGTGTGTCCTCGTTGCACCAGATCGTCAGACGGGCGCGCGGCAACGTCGCGCGGATCTGCTCGATGACCTCCGACCAGATCATGTCGCGTGGATCGACACCGCCCATGAACTGCGCGAACTGGACCCGTGGCACAGATTCCCATCCGGCGGGAATGAACGTCGCGGGGTTGCGCAGCGCCATGTGGATTTCGATCTCGTCGTCGGGAAACATCATCGACAAGGCGCGCATTTTCATCGCCGTCAGACCATAGAACCGTCCGGCTTCGAATATCCGCATCGGATAGCAGATGAACGAGGAATTGCTCATCACCAGGCGGGTAACGGGCGGCGCCCCTTGTACCGGATCGTCGAGGATCGCATCGAGCAGGACATCGCGCGTCCCCGGTTCGGGTTGCGCGCCGGCAAGGCCGAGG
Source organism: uncultured Alphaproteobacteria bacterium (assembly GCA_963761735.1). GTDB lineage: Bacteria > Pseudomonadota > Alphaproteobacteria > Rhodobacterales > Rhodobacteraceae > CAVXHQ01. Next base: position 383,434 of record CAVXHQ010000007.1, on the reverse strand, counting down.
ACCGTCTCGTGGATCAGCTTGCGATAACGCGACAGGCCGGGGATCGCGATCCCCTGCGCCTTCACCCGGCGCGTGTTGAGCATCAGCGACCGCACCAGTTGATCGCCGTCGGTGAAATTTGCGCCGACATGAAAGACGATCTGCATATGTTCGCTCCCGCCCTGCCTGCCGCCGGGGCGGTAGCCGGGGCAAAATATGGTTATCTTGCCGCACAATAGGGGGGATTTCTGGACAGGGAAACCGGTTTAAGCTAAGGCGTCGTCATGTCTGAGCAAAGTAGTCAGGTTTGGCGCGCCGGGCGCATCCGCAATAGCGGCGGCGGCTGGTCGGTTCTTGCCGTAGCGATCGCCATGCTGGTGCTGATGCCGGTCGGTGCGGTGCTGTGGTTCGCGCTGTGGCCTTCCGAAAATATCTGGCCGCATCTGTGGTCCACGGTGCTGCCAAGATATCTGGGAAACACCGTCCTGCTGATGGTGTGCGTCGGCGTGCTGACCGGCATGGTCGGCACCGGGGCTGCGTGGCTGGTGACGATGTACCGGTTTCCGGGGCGACGCTGGCTGCAATGGGCGCTGCTGATGCCGCTGGCGGTGCCGGCCTATGTCGGCGCCTATGCGCTGGTCGATTTCTTCGAATACGCGGGGCCCGTTCAGACCGGAATGCGGGCTGCCTTCGGCTGGGTCGATGCGCGCGACTACTGGTTTCCGCCCGTCCGCTCGCGCGGGGCGGCGATCCTGGTGCTGGCCGCCTCGCTTTATCCCTATGTTTATTTGCTGGCGCGGGCCGCGTTCCGCGAGCAATCGGGGGCCGGCTACGAAGTGGCCCGGGCCCTTGGCGTCGGCGCCTGGGGCCGGTTTGTGCGCGTCGGCCTGCCGCTGGCGCGCCCGGCGATTGCCGCGGGCATGGCGGTGGTGATGATGGAAACGGTAAACGATTTCGGCACCGTGGACTATTTCGCGGTGCAGACCCTGACGACGGGTATCTTTTCGGTCTGGCTGGGGGCGCGCAACCTTGGCGGCGCGGCGCAGATCTCGGCCTTGATCCTGCTGATCGTGGTCCTCCTCGTGACCCTTGAAAAGATCAGTCGGCGGCAGAAAAGGCATTCCCTCGGCGCGCGCGGTCAACGTCCCGTCGTCCCGCAGGATCTGACCGGCGGCGCAGGGTGGGCCGCCACCGTCGCGGTGACCGTGCCGTTCGCCATCGGTTTCGTCCTGCCGGTTTCGGTCCTGCTGGGGCACGCATTCGACGCGGCGCAATGGGCGGCACCGGGGTTGATCGACGCGCTTGTCACCACGGTGCTGGTCTGCGGTGCCGCGTCGCTTATCACCGTCACGGCTGCGGTGTGCATGGTCTATGGCGCGCGCCTGTCGGGGCGCCGGTTGCCGGTCCTGTTGCTGCCGGTGACGGCCATCGGCTATGCAGCACCCGGTGCCGTGCTGGCGGTGGGTCTGTTCGTGCCGCTCGCCGCCCTCGATCACCGGGTCGCCGACGCGGTGCTGGCGCTGACCGGCACCGATCCGGGCCTGATCCTGACGGGAAGTGCGGCGGCCCTCATCCTCGCCTACATCGTGCGGTTTTTCGCCATCGCGCAGGGGACGGCGGATGCGGGTCTGGGACGTATCTCGCCGTCCTTGCCGATGGCCGCCCGCTCTCTGGGACGCGGACCTGCCGGTACATTGCGGGCGGTTCACCTGCCGCTGCTGCGGGCTTCGCTCGGCTCGGCGCTGCTGCTGGTGTTCGTCGATTCCATCAAGGAATTGCCCGCAACGCTGCTGCTGCGCCCGCCCTTCGGCTTCGACACATTGGCGACGCGCGTCCACGCCAAGGCGAGCCTCGAGAACATCGCCGAGGCCGCCCCCGCCGCCCTGACGATCACGCTCGTGGGCCTTGCGGCGGTCGCCCTTCTGGCCCGCACGAACCGGTGATCGGGGCACGTCCGGCACGGAACCGGCACCCTGTGACCGGTGTCCGTCAGCGCGCCTTGCCGAGGATCGAGCGCGGCGGCGATCACGTCATGTCCGACACCGTGTAGCGCACGATCAGGATGACGTTCCGGATCACATCCGCGTCGAGCCCGCCAAGGGCATTCGCAAGGTCCCCTCCGGCCGCGGCGACGCGCAGTGTCCACACTCCGGGCGCCTGATCGAGGCCCTCTATCGTGACGGCCACGGCATTGCCGATCCGTTCGGCGCCCGTGAAATCGGCCTGCAGTTCGGTGCCGTCGGGTGCGATCAGGGCAAGGACCGTTCCGGCGGCCTCGGGAGCGTGCAGGGCATCGTCGACCACGATTACCAGCCTTGCCGCGTCGACACCGATGGCGCGGTTGCGGAAATGATAGGGAAAGTGCCGCTGCGAGACGTCCAGAACCATCTCCTGAGGGCCACCGGCCTGAGTTGGCCGGAGGAACCGCGCGAATTCTCCGGGGGCCTCATGCCGTGCGTCCATCGCTGCAATCAGTCCGGGCGCCGCCGGTCCCACGGCGTCGGCGTTCAGCATTTCCATAAGGCTGCTTTCGGCGGCCTGACGCAGCCCCGCGCCACCGTCGCGGGCGGTGTAGTTCAGGGTCATGACCACATCGGTGATGCTGGAATAGTCGAACTGACGGAATGCCGCCGGCATCTCCAACCGCCAGCGGCTGATCGCGCCCATCCCTTCGAATGGCAGGACGCGGGGATCGTCGAAATTCAACTCGAACAGGCCGCTGTCCGAATTGCCCGTGCTGGTCGCGATCGACTGAACAGCCCCGAAACTGGTGGAAAAGCGCGTGTCCTCGCCATCCGGGGCGCGCGCATAGGCACCGCCGGGCAGGTCCGCGTTGCGACGGATGGTGCTTTGCAGCAGCCGCAAGGTGCAGTTGACGGATACGCCCGGGCCCGCAACGCCGCTGACCGTCAGCCGCACCGCCTTGATCCGCCGGAAATAATCGCCAGGCCGATCGAGATCGAGGACGGCCTCCGGCAGATCGATATCGCAGCGCCCCTCCTGCTGAAGCCGCAGCAGCGCCAGCGGATCGAGCCGCGCCAGCGAGACATGCTTGGTCAACTCGTATTCACGCCGGTTTCGCTGCATATAGGCTGCGTTCATGCGCTGAAGCTGCATCTCCAGCCGCTCGCCCGCCAGCAATCCGCGCCGCAGGTTGTCCCAGTTGCCGAACTTGATGAAATCCGTATCGTCAGTGCCAAGCGCAAAGCGGTAGGCGCGTTCCGCCCGTTTGGCCAATTCATAGCTGAGCTGGTAGCTCTGGAAATACATCGACGACAATTGCGCGGCGCGCCAGTCGTTCAACTCGGTATTGGTGTATTTGTCGGCCATGAACCGCTCGATCTCGGCGGCCCGCCCGGTCTGACGCAGATGTGCCGCCAGATCGCTCTGCGCCGTGCCGATCCGGATCTCGGCGGCGGCAATCTGCCGGTCGATCTGACGGATCTCGGCCTTGGCCTGTTCCGCGCTGAACGCCCAGTCTGTACCGCGCCGTTTCCAATTGCCGCGGATCGCCTCCAGATCTGCGGTGTGGGCCGAACGTGCGGCGCTGGCCGATTTTTCCTGACTGCGGAACTGAAAGAACGCGAGGATGTTCGCCCGCCCGAGGCTGACGGTCGCGTGAGGGCCGAGGCCGGAAAAGCCGACGGAGACCTCGGGGATGAACCGCGAGGCGTCGGCGGAAACGAGATCGTGATCCAGCGCATCGCGCTGCGCCTTCCCGGCAAGGTCGCGGGCGCGGATCTGCTGAACCTCCTCTTCGATCCGGTCGGGCTGGGTCTCGAAATGCGTCTGGCGTTCGGTGACCGCGTCATGGCTGCGCCGGAGCGCATCGCGCTGTTCGATGGCCTCGGTGATCTGCTGCTCCTTGACGGTGCGGATCATTTTCAGGATCTCGACCTCGTGGCCGGCACGCAGCTGAGCGACCGTTTCGCCGTCGCGCTCTGACAGCGCGTTCAGCAGGCTGGCGCCGAGGGTCCTGGTGGCCTCCGTCGCCGTCATCGCCGTCGCGAGCAGAGGCGCAAAACGATAGTGCGGCAGTGGCGCGTTCATATCCTGCAACGCGGTCGTCAGGTCCACGCCAACCGCCTGCGCCCGGACCAGCAGCGCGGGATCTATCGGTGGCTCGAACAGAGCAAGCGTGCGCGCCTGTCCTTCGATATTCATGCAGTTGCGGATCTTGAACAGACGGTCGGCGATGGTGTCCCAGTAGCCCAGCAGCCGTTCGTTCGGCGGGATGCAGAACAGCAGCGTCGTCGGCAGCGGCGGCGACGCGCCACCGACGCGCCACCAAGGATCAGCGATTGCGGCCCGAGCATCCCGTTGGGACCAAGCTGCTCCTCGATCTCGACCAGTGCGTTCGAAAAGGCATCGAGGTTGTCGGCAACGCTTTCATAGGTCTGGGGTTCGGGCCGGATGCCTGTGTCGATACGCTCCGGCCTTGGGCCGAGGATCTCGCCGGCAAGGATGTAGATCTGCAGTGCCTCGGCCACGGCCTCGACGGTATCCTGCTGGTACAGGTGATCCGCCCAGTCGATCAGGTTGTCGAGATATTTCATCACCACCGATTTTTGATAGGCGATGGTGCGCAGGCGCGCGATGGCGTGGGGATCGAACGGGCTGTCGCGCCAGGCCCGGACCTGATCGGCCAGCCCACTGTCGCCCTCGGCCAGGGCGCGCATCATCCGTTGCACCGGCAGATTTTCGGCATCGCTCAGGTCGTCGTCGAAGAACGGCCGGACTTTCCAGAAACAACGCGGGGCAGGGGCGTCTTCGGGCTGCGTCGGGTTGAATATATAGTGATACCACTTTTGCGCCTCGTCAAAGCGCCGCTCATGCCGCAGCCGTTCCGCAATCAGCAGGGGGACATGAAAGAACAGTTCCCAGTTGTACGCGCTGTAGGCGCCGTCGGGGGCAAAATCCGCGCCGTCCCTGGGGTGCGGCGCCTGGATCCGTCCCGGCGAGGGCGCGTAGCGATCGCCGAAATAGTCCGCGGCACCGACCGGTTGCTTGTCGATCTGACCGAGCAGAGCGCCGACGCCGCGGGCGTGGAGTGTCGCCAGATAATCGTCCGCGAGCGGGTGAAAATGGGTCTGGAACAGGTATTTCCGCGAGGTGCCGCCCGTTGCCATGTAAAACGGCGCAAAGGAGACGAGGTCCGACACGGCATCGGGTGTCTGAGGTTGCGCGGTGCCCAGCGCGGCACTGACATTGGCCAGGGCGGCCGGGAAGACCGTGCCCACGTCCACGGGACTGACCCCGTGGGTCGGGCGCACTCCGGCCGAGACCGGAAAGTCGCCCGTGCCGCCGCCGCCGGGCCGGAACACGTCGTTGACGCGGATCGGCTGCACCACGAAGGCGGCGCCATCGTCCTCGAAGGTGAACGCCCCCTGCGAGACGAAACCCTCGTATTGGTGCGGTGCCACGAGGCGGTACCGGCCCGGCGTCGTGCCGAGAACGTCGACGCTCGACAGTGTCGAGATCACCGCGTTGCCGAAGACATCGGTTTCGCCAACGGGAAGGACCAGCGGGTCGTGTATCGTCTCGTGCATTTCCATGCCGTGCGGGAGAGCCGCCAGCGGCAGCGGTTCGGTCATGATGTCAGCGGCAACGAGGCTTTCGGATACGATGCTTCCCGTTTCGGTCATCTCGAAGCGCGCGAGTTCCTGCGTCTTGCCAGCGGCCCCGCCGAGATTGGGTGACGTCAGCACCCGGACTGCGATCCTGTGGGGCCAGGCGCTGAAATCGACAGGCCCGGTGCCGCCTGCGCCACTGCCGCTGACGCCGCCCCCGCTGAGCGGTTCGCCAAAGCGCTGCACAGCGCGAAAGTAGAAAGACATCGTCGAGGAGAGACCTGGCAACTCGACCGACGTTTTGGACATCCGCTTGGATGACCACGACCCGTCCTGCCACCGCGAATAGGCAAGGTGCAGTCGAAAGAGGTCTTTCGGATTTTTCCCCTCGGATTTGGGTGGTTTGGTCTCTTCGGTGAATACGGGCCAGAACAGGTAGAAATGTCGTCCCATCATAGTGGGCACAAGGTGTTCGCCTTCGATGTCCAGCGGGACCCGCTCCCACGGGGTCCAGTCGCCGCCGCCCGTGCGGTGCCGGTGAATGTAGATGTTGGGGTATTCGCGGGTGCGTGCAAACAGATGCAGCCGGTTGGCCGAAATCTCGCGGTAGATTGCGCGTATATCGGGCCGGGCGATCTCGGCGAGGCCACGCACATAGCCGGACACCGCGGCCTCAAGATCGGCCCCGCCCGCATCGCTGCTGGCCAGGGCGGTTTCGAGATCGCGGAACAGCGGCGTCTTGTCCCGCCGCAGCGCCGGTTCGAGATAGTTCTCCGGCTGCACGAAGACCATCCGGTTGGCGCCGTGCACCCGGAACTGTTTCATCCAGCTCCAGGCCTGCGCAGCCCCCTGCGGCAGGTCGACGCCGGTCTCCAGGTTCAGCAGCGCCCGCTGAACGAAGGTCTGCACCGCCGCGATCGCCTGCCGGGTGCGCGAGGTCATCTGGCAGGCGCTCATCTCGGGGTCGATCAGATAGTGGCCGAACAGATCCGCAACCGAGCCGAACCCGGGCCGTGTCGCCAGAAGGTGCGCCACCAGCGCGTCTCGCTGCCGTTCGCGCAGATCGTCGTTGATCTTGCGCGACACGGCGAGCCATTGGGTCCGGTCGTATCTGGACTTGGCCGCGTTGCGGACGATACGGGCGCTGGCCTCGGTGATCTGCGGGGCGATGACCTCGGGGATCACGTTGGGCGAGGACAGGCCCAGGCGGTCGAGGTCCGCGACACAGGCGCGCAGGCGCGCGACGGCCTGTCCGGTTGCAAAACTGTCGGGGAAGGTCAGCGCAAGCCCGTCGTCACCGGCCAGAAAGGCCAGCGTGTCCGGTTGCCAGCCCGTCAACCGGTGCAGCGCGGCGAGAAATTCCACGCGCGCCGCGTCGGCAGCCGCCGGATCGGCGTCCAGCGCGTGGACGAGCACGCCGAACAGGCCCGCGCCGGTGCGGGGCAAGGCGCGGTGCAGCGCGACCAGCGCCACCAGCCGCCGGAACAGACCGAACAGCGTCCGCCACTCGGCCTCGGGGGGCGGCGCGTCCGGCAGCGCGCTGATATCGAGTACGTCGAGCCCGGCCGCCCGTTCGACGAGGAAGGCGGCCTCGTCCACATCCAGCCCGAGCGTGCGGGCAATCAGCGCCGATTTCCACAACCGGCCAAGTGCGGCAAAGGCCCCGGGCAGCATTTCGGGCGTGAGTGCGACGGTCGCGTCCGTGAGCGCCCCCGGCCCGAACGCCGCGACAGAGCCGCCGAGCAACGTCACCATCATCCCCGCCGGGATATCAAAGGCGGCCGCCAGTGTCTGGGCCGTCGCATCCCGGCCCAGCCGATCGTGCAGATGCGGGACCAGTGCCGACAGCACAAAGGCAAAGCGGTCCGCGCCCTGGGTTTCGGGCGACAACCCGGGCGGGACACCGCCGGTCCCGGCAAGGGCAGCGGTTGCTGCGACGGGGTCGAGGAACGGCATCGCCCCGGCGAGGAAACCGGTCAGATCGCCCACGGGCGCGAACGCGCCATCGCGGATCAGGTCCATGGCCAGGATCACCGTCGCGGGATCGAGGATCGCGGCTAACGCGGCCTCGGTCAGCGCCCCGTCCGGGTCGGGCGCGACGGTATACCGCGCACGGATGTCCAGATGCGCCGTGCGCAGCGCCAGCAGGATCGTGGCGAGGTCACGCGCCTCCGGCGCCACGGGCGCCCCCGGCCTGTCGCGGTGTCGCAGCAGATGGTCGATTTCGGCGAGGGTAAAGCCCGCGTCCCGCACGGCGCGCAGGTCGTCGACAAACAGCAACGCCTCCGCAGGCGCCGCAAAGGCATCATGGGACGACAGGGCCCGCAGCACCGCCAGATCGCCCGGGTCGAGCGACAGCGCGCGTGCCAGCGACACCTCGCGGGACAGCGCCGACAGCGTCGCGATGTTCAGCACCGCCGCGTCTCCGGCAAGCACGCGCAATGTCTCGACGCCGGCCCCCAACGCGGCGGCCAGTGCGGGAAGATGCGGTGCCAGCGGATCGCCCGCATTGGCCAGCTCTGCACCGTCCAGCGCCAGTCCGGCGATCTCTTCGGGGTCGAAGGCGACATCGTTCTGGAACAGCCGGGTGTAGAGCGACGGCACCGTCGGTCCGCTTTGCGGGGTGTGATCGCGCGTCCCGATCGGGGCCCACCAACCCAGCAGCTCATCCGGCGGCACGCCGAGATCGTCGCGCAGCTGCGCCAGCCCGGCCAGTCGGACGAGGGCCGCGTCGTCGATCCCCGCCTCGGCCAGCGCGCTCAGCGCCCGGTCAAGATCGTGAAACGTCCAGCCCGTGCGCAGACGCAACCGTTCGAACCGGTGGATCCGGTCCAGCCGCGCGGCCGATGGCGAGGGCTCGATCCGGGCGCGCTCCAGATCGCAACCGCCCTCTTCAAAAGCGATTTCCACGGTATCGCCGGGGCTGACAAAGCGCGTGGCCAAAAGCGCGGTCAGATCGTCCCAGCCGATCCGGGCGGACCGCATCATGCGGCCGGGCCGAACCAGATGGTCGCGCAATTCGTCGGCCGTGTCGCCGGGCCGCCCCCACAGCGCCTGCAGCGTATCGGTGACGGTGGCCGCGCCGGTGACGAGCGCATGGTCGAGCGGGGCCAGTCCCAGACGCTCTGCCGCGCGTGCCGCGATAGCCGGCGCGCCACCGCCCTCGGGGCGGAAATCCGCCATCAGCCGGTGCCGCGGTATCGCGAGATGATCCAGCAGGGCGCGGGCCTCCGATGCATTGCGCGAGAACGGCAGGCTCCACGGATGGACGGCGCCGGCCAGCACCGCGTCGGCGGCGGGCGTGTCATGCGCGGGGCGGGCGCGCAGCTCCTCGGCGGGCGCGGTGGTTTGCGGCGTCGGCCCGCCATCGGAGGCGACGGCGTCGCCCAGAACCTCGTTCACCAGATCGATATAGGGCAGCGGCGTATCCGCGTTCTCACATGTCAGTTCCAGCCGTACCAGATCGGGCCGCCGGTGCGACGCGGTCAGCGTATCCAGCGCGTCGTAGTCTGAGACGAAAGCGAGCAGGTCGACCAGATAGGCCGCAGGGCCAAAGATCGAGCGGCAGTGTTCGCAGGCACAGGCGTCGCCCGTGCCAAACAGGGTGTTCCAGTCGGGCAGGTCCGGGGCTGTGGGCAAAAGGCTGTGCCAGGCCAGGGCGACGGGCCCGACCGCCCGGGGCAGCACGGCATGCATCGCGGGGCTGAAACTGGCGTAGAGCGCCGTTGCCAGTGCCGAGCGTTGCCGCGCCGCCTCGGCGACCGACCGCGCGCGGGCAACCCCCAGCGTCTGCGCAAAGCGCGCCGAAAATGCCGGGCCCATCCGCGCGATGGTATGGGCCGAGGTCACGCCGGCCCGCATCAGCGGCGCAACCACCTCATGCCGGCGATACGGACCGGCAAGTGCCGAGATCCGCGATACAGAGCGCAGGGCAATCGGCAGATCGTCCAGATTCGGGATGCCGTCCAGCACGTCGGTGCCATGTGTCCCGACGTAGGCATCGTATCGATCCCGGTCCAGATCGAAATCGGCATTGCGGCTCAGGAAGGTGGCGACGGCGTCGCTCCCCTGAAAACCCTCTGCGTCCTCGGCAAGCCGTGCCCCGAGGAAGGCCGCCGGATTTTCCTGTTCCAGCGCCGCCTCGATCACCGTGGCGTAAAGCTCCTGTCGGCTGGCGTCGGTCTCGCCCGGCACCCCGGCAGGCACGCCGGCGCCGTCGGTTCCCGCGATCAGATCCAGCCACGCCGCGTGCGACAGTCCGACGAGGTCGGCGGCCTGAACAGGCCCGTGGCGCGCCAGTATCCGCTCGACCAGCGGGATATGATTGCGGGTCAGCGCGCCGATCTGCAGCGCCACCTGCGCGCGCGCAACCGTGTCACCGTCCACCGTGCCTGCGGCGCGCAGCCCGTCCCAGACGTCTTGCGCCGCACCGTCTTGCGCAAGAAACGCAGCCACGATGCGCTCCTGCCCGGCGCGCGACACCCGGCCGGCCGTCAGCAGGTCGGACAGGGAGTGCGCGTCGGGCCGCCCGGGCCGGGCAAAGGCCTGCTCGAAGCGCAGTTCGTCGATCCGGCGCAGGACATCCGCAACCGCCGCATCGGCCAGTGGCGCGATCTGGCCCGCATCGCCCGCCGCCGACAAACGGCGCCGCAGCCGCGCCGCAGGTTCTGACAAAAGCGCGGGCAACCCTGGGCTGAGGCCCCGGCGCACCAGAGCGTAGGCTGCCGCGTGATCGATGCGGGCCGCTGCCGCCAGCCGCGCCCCGTCGGCATAGGCCGACAGAAGGTCCGGCTCGACCGTCACCCGGCAGGCGATCAGGGCGAGGTCCGTCTCCGACAGAGCTTCCGGAGCGACGTTATCCTGGCGCAGGACCGGCCTCACGGCGCGCTCCAGCATCGTAAACTCGGCAGGCGCCGACCGCCCCGGACCGCCGACGAGGATCGTGACGGTTTCGTCCGGGCCGGGTCTGCAGATCACCTGCGAACGCGCGAGTTCGGCGCCGCTTGCGGCCCGCACCTGCAGGATCAGGCTGACCGGTCCGTTTTCGGGTGCGGGATAGTCGATGCGGAACCGGCCCTCGCGCCCCAGTTCGGCGCGTCCGATCAGCGGCGTGCTGCGCAGGCGTTGCTCGTGAAGCGTGACGATCCCGTCCACCAGCGGATCGCCGTCGGCCCCGAGCACCTGTCCGGACACCGAATAGCCGTCACGTTGCCGCGCCAACAGCGCCACGCCGATGGTGCGCGCCGTCGCGGGATCGACCACGCCGGTCGGCGCCAGCCCATGCCGGCGCTGAAACTCGCGCACCGCGTCATAGGTGTCGGGACCGAACACGCCGGACAACGCGACCTCGGAAAAGTCAAGCTCCGCGAGTGCGTGTTGCAGGGCGCGTATGTCTTCGCCCCGGTCCGATGGTGACAGATTGCGTTCGAATTGCATCGTCTGATCCTTTGTAACCGGGTCCCGTTGCGGCGGACGAACAGGACGGATTTGCGGCATCGTGTGCATTGGCGGCGTGCGATCCCCCGCTCCGGCGGCGCGGACCCGCGATCCGCCGGACAGAACAGTCGCCCCGGTGGCGCGTCACGCCTCAGCTGATGGGCAGATCGACGAGCCGGGGAGGCCCGACGAAACCGGGGGCCGTCGGCGGCGGCGTGACAACCACCGGTGCGGGCGGCGCCGGAGTTTGCGGTGCACTGATCCCGGGCGCGCCGCGATGCCTGACCTTTTTGCGGTAGGCCTCGGGGAGCGCGTCGACAGCATCGGTATGCGGGACCAGCATGTCGCTGATGTTGAATTCCTCCTCGATCACGGACGTGATCTCGTAGGCGGTCACGCCCATATCCACGACATCTCCGATCCCGGGCACCTCGCCGAACAGACCGAGGGTGCCCTGAATATATTTGCCGTCGTTGAAATCATTGGCCGAAAAGCCGACGCCCACACCCGGAGCGAGCCGCCCGAGACCCTTTCCCGCCGCTTTGCCAAGCCGCGAGATGAACCGTTTGTCGATCTTGTCGGGAATCATATCGATGCCGATCCCGCGCGATCCTCTCGAACCGGGTGCAGCCGGCGGGTCGGTATGTTTGTCGATCGACAGTTCAGGCGGATGCGCAACCTCGCCCTTGCGGGCCCTGTTGTCCGTGCCATCGGGGTGCGTCGACGGCTGCGCCGGCTCGGGTGAGGGCGCCATTGCCGGCAGATCGACGGGAGGCGGCCTGAACGTGGGGGGTGGCTTCGGTTTCGGATCCGGTCTGTTCGGGTGATCTGCATATCCCTCGGTCTTGATCACCTCGATTTTTTCATGCCCTTTCTTCCGTCGTCCGCCTTCGGATTCCCCGATGTTTCCCTGATTGTCCATGACGACTTTCGTCGCGATATCCGTCAGTTTCTCGAGCCATTTCGGCGGACGCCGGCCCGGCAACCCGGGTACATCGCCGCTGCTAGGCGCCATGCCGTCATCGTCGAAATACACGACCGGGCTGTTTCGGACATAGCGGTACAGGTTGAGACCATCGGCCAGTCCCGCCGGGTCTGCCGCGGTCCAACGGCCAAGCCAGGGCGCGTAGTAGCGTGCGCCGTGATAGCTGAGGCCCGTTTCCGCGTCGCGCTCCTTGCCGGTAAAGCCGTGGCGCTTGAGGCTGGCCTCGGCGATCGACCGGGTAAAGCGCAGGGAGTTGGTGCCGTAGGGGCTGTATTCCTCGTAGATGACCGGGTGACCGAGGTCGTCGGTCTCCAGCGTGATCGAGCCGAGTGTCGTGGCAAACCGGTAGCGGCGGCTTTGGGCCGGTGCGGCGTCGGTGCCCACGGTCCGGGTGTCGATCTGGGCGATGCGGCTCTCGCCGTCGGAGACGTGCAGGGTCTCGCGCTCCAGCGTCACGGTCACGCCGTCGCCTGCAAACTCGCGGTAGATCTCGATCCCGTCGAGCACGATCCGCTCGCGTCGTCGCGAGGGTTCGGCACCGCCGGTGGCGGCGCGGTCGGTCACCTTGCGCATCCGCTCTGCGTCGGCGGCATAGGTGTAGTGGGTCGTCTCGGGCACGGTGCCGGGGCCCGTCGCCTGGCGCGAAGTGGCCAGCAGCGCGTCACGGTGGTTCCAGACCATCAGCGGCAGGTGCGGCATCGTGACCATGTTGCCGTGCACGTCGTGGGCATAGCCGTCGGAGAACCGACCTGGCGCATCGCCCGGCACGCTGGTGGCCAAAAGGCGGTTGCTGTCCGCAGCATAGCTGTACCGGCGATGCCAGCGCAGGACCCCGCCGCCGGTATGGCGCAGGCCAAGGATGTTGTCCGCCGCGTCGTATTCGTAGCGCTGGACATAGCGTTGCAGCATCGCCGCGTCATTTGGGTGGGGCAGCCCGGGCAGCGGCGGCCCGCGATCCGCACCGAATTGCGTCGCGTTCAGACTTGCGTGTTCCCGCCCTTCGGCGCGGATCAGCCGGTAGAGCGCATCGTAGGTATAGTCCGCATCCGGCGATACTGCCGCGTTGTCGAAATAGAGGGTTTGCTGCGCCGCATCCTGCGTAGCCGTCACATTGCCAACCGGATCGTAGGTGTTGGCGGTGTCGCGCAGGACCGCGCCGTCACGCTCTCGCAGGGTGACGGTTCTTACCGACCGGAAGGTGTCGGGATCGAAGACAGTTGTTGTCGTCAGCCGCGTGCCGTCCGACGCCGCGACACCGATCGCCGTGCGCTGACCGCGTGCATTGTAGGACGTGGAGAGCACATACGGCGTCGCCGCCACAGCGCCCCGCACCCGGACGGACAGGCTCTCGAGCAGGTCCGCACGGTTGAACACCGACGCCAGCACGCTGCCATCCGGCGCCGTCACCTCGACCGCCCGGTCGAGGGCATCGAACCGGGTGCGCGACGCATATACCCGCGCCTCCAGCAACGGCTCGGCCGCGGCGGCGATGGCGGCAGGATCGTCAAGCCCGTCCAGCACCGACCAGTCGGGCGTGCCGCGATAGGCCCGTGTCAGCCGCCGGTCGCTGCCCAGTGCGTTGCCTTTGAAATCGTACCGCAGCGTGACCGCCTGTCCCGCCCCGTCATGGATCGCGTAGACCCGGCCCCGCAGATTGCGCGCCTCGGCCTCGGCGTGGCCCTCGCCATACAGGGTCAACGACACCAGCCGCTCCGCCGCGCCATCCGTTGCGACGAAGACATGGGTGGGCCTGCGCAGCACGTCGTGGCGTGTCCGGACGCGGTGGCCGCGCGCGTCGATCTGCACGAACGGCCGATCGTCAACGTCCGGAAGTTCCCAGCGCGCACCGGCATCGGCAGAATGGTGAAACAGCGTGCGCCCGAGCATGTCATGGCCCGGCACGACCAGGCCCGCTGTGCCCGTCTGCCGGGTGAACCGGACGACGACGTTGCCGCGCCCGTCGCGGATCCACAGCGGCAACCCGTCGATGTCGTGGCCCGAGCGGCTTTCGATCCGCCCCTCCGGCCCGGCGTCGGCCACGGCGAGAAACGCGTGCCCCAGCCCGTCCAGATGATCGCGGTCCGGCGTTGCGGCATGGGCGGCGGTCTTTTGTGCCGCTTGTTGCAGGGCAGGCCCCATCGCCCCGCCGATCCGGGCGTCGTGCCAGCCGGGCAGGTAATCCGCCTGCGGCCAGCGCGCGAAATGGGCGCCCACGTCAGGATCTGACGCGGGATCTGAGACGGTAGCGGTGTCGTTGGCGTCCCATGTCTGCCGGCCCCAGGCGTCGAATACCACCTTTTGCCAGCTGTGATCAGCGGCCAGCGTTGCGACGACCCGGCCCAGCGGGTCGCGGAACATCAGGGATCCAGCGCCTTCGTCCGCGCCGGCGATAAAGGCGTGGCTGTCGTCAAAGACAGGTTCGAAATTGCGAACGACCTGTCCCTTGTTGTCGCGAACGGCCCGGCCGCTGACCGTCCAGCGGGTTGCGACATCGGGGCCGCCCGCCGTCAGTGGGCCGGGTTCGGACCAGCTCGCCGCGTGCAGACCGCGCCCCAATCCATCGACATAGTCTATCGCCACGTGCAGTTCAGGGACGGCGCCGGGCGCGAGATCGGAGGAATGGGTTTCGCGCGAGATCGCGGCTCGCCACACCGGGGTGCCGTCGCGCGCAAAACTGTCGGGGTCGGCCAGTGCCCGGACCGTCGCACCGGCAAGCAGGGTCGCGGCCACGGGCCCGGTCGGGTCGGCAAAGAAGGCGGCGCGCTGCGCCGGTGTCGGGTCAGGCTCGAATCCGCTGAGAGTATCGCCCAGCCCCGTGCCGCCGGGGCCCATTACCGCCGTGCCGGCCACGCGGCCCGGCACGTCGTAGGCGACCGCGCTGCGGTTGCCGTTGGCGTCGGTCACCAGGTCGGGGCCGAGGACACGGTAGTCGATGCGCTGCGACACCCGGTTGCCGAGCGCATCGGTGGTTGCAACCGGGAACAGGTGGTGGGGGTCATAGTCGATCCGCTCTGTCGCGCCGAACGGGTTCTGTCGGCGGCGCGCCAGAAAGAACCCGGCCCGCGCTGCCGCGGCCTCTTCGGGTGCTGTTGCGCCCGGGTCCGGGCTGTAAAACTGGCGGCCCGAGGGGATCCACCACCCCGGCGCATCCTCGAAAGTCACATAGCCGCCCGCGGCCTCCAGCAACCCGCTCTCGGGATCGGTGTCAAACAGCGCGGCCAGATGCCCGGCGGTAAAGGCCAGGTGATAGGTCTCTCCCGTCAGCGACAGGGCCCCCGATTGCCCCAGCGGCAAAAGCGCCGCCGGATCGCCCGCGGCGACGCCCAGATCGTCGGGGCGGTAGCGCGTGCGCTGCCGGTCCAGCAGGCGCAACACGGCGCCGCCACCCGGCACCTGATGATAGGCGATCCGCTCTGCGTCGGCGAGCGCGGCGGCAACGGCGGCCAAACCCAGCCGCTGCGGTCCGGGATCGGGGGCGAGGCCGGTCAGGTGCCAGCGCGTCGCCTCGGCCCCGCGCGGCAGGCGCCGGGTATCCTGTCCGTCGATCGGGGCGGTATAGCGGAACTCCGACGCGGTGACGTGATGGCGGCTCTGCACCGCCGCGTCTTCGGGCGCCAGTGCCGGGTCGGCGGCCCGGCGGCCATAGCGCGCCGTGACCGTGCGCAGCGGATTGCCGTACGCATCGGCCTCCAGCACCAGTGCATGGCTGGTGCGCGGATCCGTGGCGTGGCGCTCGTATTGGAGGACGATCCTTTCGCTCTCATGGCTCAGGAACACCGCGTGGCGGTTCGGGCCGCGTCGCTGCACCACCCGCAGGGCGCGGTTTTGGTGCGTCACCGTGTAGGGGATCGTCTCGACGTCACTGCCGTCGAGCGCGTAAACCTCCTGCCGCAGCATCTGACCCCGGAACGCGCGACAGGCCTCGCGTTCTTCGGCGACGGACAGGCCGGCAGGCAGCGGCGTGTCGGCCAGAAGCATTGCCGTGGCCTCGGCCTCCGACAGGCCGGGCTCCATGAAGTAGCCCGGCTGCGCCGCGTCGCGCCCCAGACCGGACAGGCGCCGCGACAGGCCTTCGTGGCCCGGACCGGCACCGGTGTGGAACCATGTCCGCGTCAGGACCGGCGGTGCGTAGGTGGCCGCATCCTCGTTGGTGGCCGGATCATCGCCGCTCGCGGCAAGATCCGCAAAAACCTCGGTATCGGTCTGCTCGACCATTGCGAAGCCCCGGAATTCCCGCTCGGTCCCGTCGAAACAGCCATGGTGATAGCTGTAGCGGCTGACAAAGCGATTGCCGCTGGGCGTGTCGCGCACCTCTACCCGCTCGACCACCTGCACCGGAAACGGCAACGTGGTGAGCCACGGACGGCCCGCCGCCTTGTCGGCCAGATAAAAGCGGGTGGACGGTGCATAGCTCAGCCGCGTCTCCGCGCCCCGGTTGTTGCGCACCGTCACCAGCATGTGCGGTTTGGTCGCGCCGACGAGATCGAGATACCGCAGGTGACGCCCGGTCTGCCCGGGCAACGGCGAGGACCAGACAAGGCAGGCCGTGCCCGTTCCGAGGAAATCGGTGACGGTGACGTCGGCGATCAGATCGAGGGACGGCAGCCCTGTGATCCGCCGCGCCGGTGCCCAGCTGTTCCCGGCGCGGTTGACGAACAGGTCCACCACGTCCGGGCGCAGGTACAAGATGTCGACCGTGCCGGACCCGTCGACGTCGGCCAGCCGGATACGCCGCTGGTCGAAGGCCTCGGGCCGATCGAGGACCGGCGCATCCTCCATCGTCACTTTCGCCCCGAACCGGCCATAGCCACGGTTTGGCCAGTACACGACGCTGCGCCGTCGGATGCGCACGAGGTCCGACAGCCCGTCCCCGGTCATGTCTGCCAGATACAGGCTCTCATCGGGGTCGGTGAACAGCGCCCGGGGGCCGATCTGGTCGTCCGGCGCCACGGCGATCCGGTGCCCGGCAACGAAACCACGCTCGCCCTCACCCCGAAACCAGGTGAAGACGCTGTCCTCGGTCACCAACAGATCGGCGCGCCCATCGCCGGTCAGGTCGACGAACCGCCGGTCGCGCCCGGTAAGCCCGGCCGTCGGCAGGCTCGCGAAGCGTCGATGCGGTGCCCAGGAGCGGTCCGGAAACCGTCCGTGAAAGCCCGGCGCAGGGCCGTCGAGCACGACAAGATCGGCGCGTCCGTCGCCTGCGAGGTCCATCGTTCTGAAATCCGCGCCCGCGCCGGCGGCCACCGGCACATCCGTCAACGCGACCTGCGGCGCGAAACGGCCACCGCCCAGATTGGCCTTGTACCGCAGGGCACCGCCACCTGTGGTCATCAGACCGGCAAGGCCTTCGCCTTCCAGATCGACATGGTGCACGCGGGGATGCGCCAGCCCAGCGGGCGCGTCCGACAGGCTGTCGGCATCCACGGGCACCGCCGTCTGCGCCACCGTCGCATCGGAATATTCGAAATTTACCGGCGGCTGCGCGTGCGACAGATAGCGGTCGCCGGTCTGGTGACGGTAGGCGCAGTCCTGCACCCCGATCAGCCGGGTCACGACCGGATCCTCGGCATGGTGCAGTGCCGTGGCGGCGACAAGGGTCGCCTCACGCCCCAATTCGTCGGGAAAGCGGTTGAAGGCCAGGATCGCGCGGCACAATCGCGTTGTCCGGATCTCAAACGTCGCCCGATGGCTGGAGAACGGATCGGCGCGCTGCGGCCACGAGGCCTGCGGCGTCCGGTGCGCCGTCACGAACGTCCGTCCTTCGGGATCTTTCTCGGGCGGCGAGAGGTGCCCTTCGCCATAGTCGAACACGACCTCGAACATCCAGTCGTCCCGCTCTGCGAGGACTTCGTCCGTCCTGTAGGGGGTTCGGTTGCCGTAAGAGATGCGTTTGGGATAGCGGTTCACGGCCACCTCCGCGGCGGTCCGGTGGGCCTCGCCGGCGCGCGACGGGTCGACGCCCGCGCGATCTTCGGCGACATAGCGGTAGAAGACGACGTTGCCCCGGTCGTCGGCGCTGTCGCAGATCAGCCAGGCAAAGACATGTGAGGGGTCGTCGGGTGCGGCGATCCGGCTTTCGGGGGTCAGGCCGTAATGTGAGGTGACGTTGTCGGCGCTGATCGTGCGCCAATGCGCCAGCCCGGTGGCCGTGTCGACCCAGCGCTCGATACGGGCATGCGCCGCCTCTGTCCGGGGTCGATAGCGGTGGACATGATAGATCGCGCCGGCCACCTCGCGGGTGTCGCGCCGTCGTTCGGCGTCCGCGCCGTTTCCGATGAGGTCGGGCACCAGGTCCTCTGTCTCCGACAGCAAGAACGTGTCAGCTTCCTCCCCGTCCGCATAGGTCGGCAATCCGCGGTCCGTCAGCCGGGAAATCTGTGGCAAGGACAGGGACCAGCCCAGTCCGAACGGCCCGTTTCCCGCCCCGGAACTGTATTTCAGCGCCAGAGACGGTCCGGTGCCTTGCCGGGACCGGGGTGTCGCGACAGGCACCGTAATGCTGCCGGTTCCGGTGGCGGCGCTGACCTGAAATTTCTCACCGATACCGCGGACCGCGCCGCCACCCTTCGGCACTGCGATCTCGGGTGTCGACCGGCCCGCTCCGGCCTGTCCGAACCCGCCGGAAGTGATGCCGGACTCCAATGTGCCGAGACGATCATTCATGTTAAAATATCTCTGTTGAAATATGCCGTCGTTACGCCTCGCGGTACCTCCGTTGCAGATCAGTCAGCCCGAATCTGGAACCCCGTTTCAGACCCGTCGCCCATTTCGGAGTGTCTCCGAGCCTATCACAAAAATGGTTCTGCTGACGGCTGCGGGATCGCAAGAGCGTCTTTCCGCCGACCATCCGGTCTGCTGGGGTACGCGCACTTTGATGCAGCCTGGCGCGCGTGTTTCGATCCGATTGCCGAACGAGGATGGGAAAAGTGTTTGAGGCATTGGTCGTTCCGGGGTCGTTCCGGTGCCGCAGGGTTGAATGATATGTCGGAAAATTCTGCATTTTGAGTGCCTGCAGGTGTGCAGGACCGGGTCCGAATCATTGGGCCCAACCAAAGCTGAATGTCAGCGTGATATCAGCCGGAACTGATCGGCCCGAACGACCGCGGCGGTAAACCGTGCCACACGCGCACCGCTGCGCAGGGGCCAAATCTCGGCGTGAGCACCAGCCGGGTCCGCCCAAAACCGAGTCGTGCCGTCGCGTCGGGCACAGCGCACCGCCCGGTTTTCTCCGCTCGGGCGGTTGACGTCCGGGCCCCTGACAACCGGCGACCCAAACCGCTTTGCCGAACGGGCGCCGTTCTCAATGAAGCTGTGCAAAGGATGCGGCGGCTCGTGAGTAGGCCGGAAACGTCGGATCGGTGCAACGTCGGTTTCAAGCAACGGCACATGCCGTAACCAAGTCGAAAATGCGCGCGAAACAGCTGAGACCGGACGTAAATCGCCTTCTGGCCGAAGAGGCGAAGAGTGTGTAGGCACATGGCATGGAAAGTATATCGCGCAATATCCTCCCCTGGCGCTTGTCCGTGGCCCCTATGATGGATGGGTGCGATTGTGACTTAATTTCAATTGGTTGCTAGGTGTCGTGTGCACTACATGTTCATGCTTCGATCGCGTGTTTTCGCACTGTGTCGCGGACATTTCGGTGTATCGGCTGCAATTGATTTCTTCGGGGCCACCTAGGAATGTAGTTTTCCGGAAGCGGTCTCGGGGGAACTGCCGTCGTGAACGATAGACATTAACGCCCTGACCATCCCCGAGGGGTTATCGTGCTGAATGATATTCCGGCCATAGACGATGCCCCTCGCGCCTTGCTTCATGACTTCAGAGGTTCTCTCCAGCACGACAAGGTCATCGGCCCTGCCACCGCCGCGAACCAGAACAGGCACCCCCGCAGCAGTCTCGACGATCTTATGGAATTCGCTCGGATCGCTGCAGGGATCAGCCTTTACGATGTCTGCACCAAGCTCGACGGCCTGACGAACCAGTGATGTAATGAGGCGCAGATCTCCATCGACCATATAGCCGCCCTTCTCGTCGTTCGGGGCCATCACCAGCGGTTCGACCATGAGCGGCATTCCGACTTCCTCGCATGCCCGTTTCAGGGCCATCACGTTCCGTACGCATTGATGATGCAACTCGGGCTGATCGGGCAGAAGCAGGAGATTGACGACCAGGCATGCCGCATCGGCGCTGACTGCAAGATCGACGGCCCGCGCGTTGACTTCCGAGAACAGATGTCGCGGGAGTGTTGACCCGTAGACGTTTGAGACGTCGGAGCGCAGCACCAGTGCCGGGCGCGTCTTGCCCGAAAAGGGCCCGAGGGTGTGGACCATGCCCGGGGTGAGCTGGATCGCGTCCGGCCCGGCCGCGACCAGAGTGGCAACGGCCGAGGTCATGTCTTCAACGCCAGAAATGAGGCCGAATTCGTTGACCATCCCGTGATCGATGGCGACGTCCAGGCAGTTGCCGCTTTCGGCGAAGAGACGGTTCATACGGGGTAGTGAAGTCATTTCGTACCTCATCGGTGATGGTTGTCACGCCGGGTCCACACGGACCCTGCCCAGGCTATGTTTCGCGTGGGAACATTTCGACCATCGACGGCGGCAGATCGAGCATCGGGCAGTTGCCGAGTTCGTAGATGAAATCGACCTTTTCCTTCGTGTCCATGTAATAATGGACGTCGATGTCGAACTGCCCGGTCTGCATGACCTTCATGCCCTTCGAACGATACTCGGCCAGGACCGCCTCGATATCTTCGTCCCGGAGCTGCTCTTTGATATGGTGAAATCCCTCGCCGTGCTTTTCGAGGTATTCCGCGTAGATCGTCGGGCCGTACACGGGCTGGATGATTTCTAGCTGCATCTCCCCGATCCACGAGATCGCAATCAGGAACTTGAACGGCTCGGTGACGGCTTCTTCATCGACACGAAAGTTCTTCACCGATTCTTCGGTGAAGGTAAGCACTGCCCAAGGACCGATTTTGAGATTGTCGATCCAGGCCTGCATGGCCCGTTCGAGATCGCGGGTCACGAACGCTACCTGATAGAGTTTGCGGTTCTTGTTGAACTCGGTGAGCTCTGCGTTTGTCATCTTTGCCGACATTATACTTCCTCCCTGAAGGTTTCGGCCGTCCGGGCCATGGAATCGAACATGATTGCGACCGAGACTGCTCCGGCATCGGGAAATCCGATGGATCGGTCACCCATCGTCGATGCCTTCCCGAAACGTGCGACCATCTGCTTGGTCGCATCACGCCCTTCGGCCGCGGCCTTTGCCGCCGCCGACAGCCCGTCACCCCAGGATCCGCCGCTCGCGGCGCTGCTGCGGATTGCGACGGCTGCGGGCACCAGAGCATCCAGCATGGTCTTGTCGCCGGGCTCGGCCTTCGCACGTCGCGTGATCTGCTTACAGCTGCCCTCGAACGCACGTCCGAGATCGTCGAGGCTCAGTGTTTCCAGCCCGCCCAAGGTCTTCGCACCGCCCCGGAACATTGTTCCGAAGACCACACCCGATGCGCCACCCATCGTGTCGATAAGCGTATCACCCACTGACTTGAGAAGTTCGCCGGGGGACATCGCCTTGAGATCGGTGTTCTCGAGCTTGGCGAGTACAGCGGTGAAGCCCCGCGACATCCCGAAGCCATGATCTCCGTCGCCGATGTCACGGTCGGCCTGGGTCAGAAGATCGACGTCTTTGAGGATGCGATGACTTACCGCCGAGACAAGGGCGCCCAGCTGATCCGTTCCGATTGTACTTTTCACGGTGACCACCCTCTAATGCCGGTAGAACGAGGCATTGCAGCGCGCGTCGTAAAGCGCCTGCAATTCGTCATCGAGCGCCAGCAGGCTGATCGAGAACCCGTGCATCTCCTGGCTGGTGGTAACCTCCCCGACAATCGTGTCGTGGATCTTGATGCCCTTGCTTTCCAGTTGGGAGGTCGCCTTGCGACAGGCAATGAAGAGTTCGGCGCGGGTGGTAGCGCCAAGACCGTTCACCAGCATGCATGCGCGCGACATATCGAGATCGGTCGATGCGTCCTCGAGGATGAGATCGATCATATGAGTGACGGCTTCATCCGCCGACATCATATCGGCCCGCTTGACACCTTGTTCGCCATGCAAGCCGAGACCGATTTCCATCTTGCCTTCCGGCAAGACGAAGGTGGGTTCGTTCGAACCGGGAACGGTACCTCCGGCGCTGGCGACACCGATACTCCGGGTATTGTACGCCGCACGATCGGCCAGAGCAGCCGTCTTTTTCAGGTCGAAACCCTGCTCGGCCGCAGCGCCGGCAACCTTGCAGGCGTAGAAGCCTCCCGCGACTCCGCGGCGTTCGCGAATGCGATCGTGCGGCGCACCGGCAACGTCGTCGAAGCTGCAAACCAGTTTGACGTCGATACCGGCATCGGCGAGGTCCTCGGCCGCCATTTCGAAATTGAGCTTGTCCCCGGAGTAGTTGGCATAGAGGAACAGAAGACCCTTGCCCCTATGAACGTCCGTTGCTGCCTCAACGATCCGGTTCGGTGAAGGCGCCGCGAAAACATCTCCCTGAACGACGGCATCGGCGAACCCCTGTCCGATATACTCGAGCCAGCCCGGTTCGTGACCGCTGCCACCACCGGTTACGACGACGACCCGATCCGGGATTTCTTCCTTCACGATCGAAAGCGTATCCCCGAGCCGCCTGAAACCGCGACCGTAGGCCGACAGAAAACCCTCCAGGGTCTCCGACGCCACACTACCCGAAGCATTGATGAACTTTCGCATGAACCCCTCCCAAGATTGTTCGTAATACCGTTCTTGTTATCAGTATTTCGAACATTTAAGGTGGGAAGAGTCAAGGGTGTATTCGGTTTCGATTGGCCGCCGCATCTATGACATCGACCCGGAAGCGCGGTCGGGCGTCGTCGGGATAGCAGTGGAAAGGACAAGAGATGAAATGTGTAATCGCCAAAATGTTTGTTGCGACTGAAGGTGTCGAAGAGGTCCTTGAGGCGCTTCCCGCGCTGGTGTCGGGAACCCGTTCCGAGGAGGGGAACCATGCCTTCCTCGCGCACCAGTCAAAGGACGATCCTACCGTTTTCGGATTCTACGAGCAGTTCACCGATGACGACGCCCACGATCGGCACAGCAAGATGCCCCATGTCGCCGAAATCCTGTCACTTCAGGAAAAGTACGGCAAACGCGACATCGAAGTGACAGTCTGGGAAATCAAGGAACCGGTCTGAGCTTCACCTTGGGGCGCGGCAGATGCAGCGCCCCAAGATATCAGGACCGAGAAGAGCCGAACCTGGTAGAGATCGCACTTACAGCAATCAAAAGTATGCCCCAGATCGCCGTCGTTAGATGAGGGCTGATCGTGAGCTGATTGAACGCCGAGGAAACGATCTGAAGAATTGCCAGCGCCACCACGAGTCCGAAGACACGCCCAAATCCTCCGAACGGGTTGATGCCGCCAAGCACCGCCGCCAGTATCGTCACCAGCAGATAGGACTCGCCATATGAGGCATTGGCCGAATTGAAGCGCCCAAGCATCACCAGACCTGCCAGAAACGCCAGCCAGCTCGACGCGACATAGGTCAGGATCACGACCTTGTCGGTGTTGACGCCCGAGTATCGCGTCGCCATTTCGTTCGAGCCAATAAGGTAGAGTGATTCGCCAAACGTCGTGCGTCGAAGGACGAAGCCTGTGACCGCACAGGCGGCGAGGAGCAGAAGTAGGGAGAACGGCACTCCCAAGACCAGACCTTGACCAACGAACTGAAGAAAATCCGGAAACCCGGAAACGACACCGCCACCGCTCAGACCGACGGAAATTCCTTGGATCAGTATCATCGTTCCAAGTGTCGCGATGATGGGCGAGACGCGAAGGACCGCGACCAGGAATCCGTTCGCAAGGCCGATAACCGTCGCGACGATCATACCCGCCGCCAGCGCCAGAACGATAGCAGATGCGGTGCCGAGCTGTGGATCGAGGTACTGAACCGTGGCTCCGACGGTCAGTGCTGTCATGTTTGCCGTGGCGATAATCGAGAGGTTCAACCCGCCTTTGAGGAGCGTGATCATCATGGCCAAAGCCAGCAGTCCGAACTCCGGAACCTGTGCGGACATCGACCGCAAATTTGCCGCCGAGGTGAATCTTTCCCCCACGAGGCCGCTGGCGAGCACGAAGAGCACCATGGCGAGGATCATCAGCCAGAAGACATACGATGTTGCCGGCAAAGGGCGTCGAGTGAGTGCCAGACCACGTGCGATCAAGCCGCGACTATGATTGGTGTCCGGTTGCGTCATTTTCTTCTCTGCCTTCCTGCTGTGAACCCGGCGGCCAAGATAATTACCAGTCCATTGAAAGCCTGGAGCCAGTAGGAGGAGACGCCTACGAGGACCAAACCGTTCTGAACGACGCCGATCAGGAGTACGCCGAGAATGGCGCCACCCACGGAACCCACGCCACCTGCAAGACTGGCACCGCCCAAAACCGCGGCTGCGAGCACCGAGAGTTCGGCACCTACAAAAGCGCTCGGTACGACAGTCAGCGATAGCTGGGTCTGAGAAACGGCAGCGACGGCCGCCATAAGCCCCATGTAACCGAAGACGAACAACTGGGTCCGCAAGATGGGAACTCCGGCCCGCCGTGCGGCTTCCCGGCTTCCACCGAGCGCATAGATCTGGATACCCAGATTAGACCGATGCAGGATCAGCCAGGTCAGAAGGGCGCTGGATCCGAACAGGAGGATCTGGAGATTGAAGCGATAGGTGAACAGGTTTTCATCTACGAAGCTGAAGACCGTCACCCCGTCTACGAACCACGCGGGGACATTTGTGATGTACCGACCCCCGGAAAAGAACATCAGAAGACCGAAGAACACGTTGAGAGTAGCGATGGTCGCAATGATGCTTGGGACCCTGAGTTTCTCGACGATAAGAGCATTCGCCAACCCGCACAGGATTCCGACCGCCGCCGCGAGAGGCAGGATCATCAGCCAGCCCTGTGGAAGAAAAGGCAGCAGAGCGAAAGTTATGTATTGAGCCACCGATGCTATGGCTGCGAACGAGATGTCGATCCCGCCGGAAACGAGAATCACCATCAAACCAAGGCAAAGAATCCCTGCAAAGGCGTTCACCGTCAGAAGGTCGATGATATTGCGCAGCGTCAGGAAGCTGTCGGTCGTCAGGGAAAAGAGAGCCCCGACGGCGAGAAGCACCAGAAGAAGAAGTGCTTCGTGTGAACGTCTGAACTCACGCATAGACTGCCCTCTCCAGGTCTGCTTCGGTCGTATCTGCGGGGTGAATTTCGTCGACGATCCGGCCGGCTTTCATGACGAGAACGCGATGGGAGTGATGGAAAACTTCCTGCACCTCATCGCTGATCAGGAGGATGGAAACTCCCTCGGCCGCCAGGTCATGGATGATCCGATAGATCCCGTCCTTCGCATTGACGTCGACACCGACAGTCGGGCTGTCGAGGATCAGGACCTTCGGGTCCCGGGCCATCCATTTGGCAAGAGCGACCCGCTGCTGGTTCCCACCAGAAAGACTTGAAACCGGGTTTTGGGGATCCTGGGTTTTGATGGATAGCTTCTCGATCCAGGTCTTGACCGCGGAACGCCGGTCGCGGTCCCTTATGATTCCGAGCTGGTTGGCGATCCGGTGGAAAAGCGAGACGAGGATATTTGCTGCAATCGGCTGTTCCACGACAAGGCCGTAGGTGATCCGATCTTCGGAAAGGTAGCAGATACCGGCCGCAATCGCTTGACGGTTGTTCGAGAATGAGACCTCCCGGCCTTCAAGGTGGACCGATCCGGTCTCCGGGGACGTGATACCAAACAGAGACAGGGCCAGCTCCGTACGTCCTGCGCCCATCGGTCCTGTCAGGGCGACGATTTCACCGCGCCCAATACCGAAGGAAGCGTCCTCGAACTCACCCTTTCGGCCAAGGCCGTCGATGCGTAATACAGGGTTGTCCGGGTTCCCGTTGAAGCGCGTCGGCTCATAGTCGAACTCGCGTCCCGTCATCAGGTGGCTGAGTTCGCGTTGTGTCATCTCTGACGCTTCGTAAGTTCCGACCTTTTCGCCATTGCGCAGCACGGTGACACGGTCGGATATCGACAACACTTCTTCGAGCTTATGGCTTACGAATACGATGCTGACGCCTTGGGATTTGAGGTCTCCCACAATCTTCAACAGCTGCCGGATTTCCTTTGGATTCAGGGAGGCCGTCGGTTCGTCCATGATGATCAACCGGGCTTCGGATGCCAGCGCACGACATATGGCGACGACTTGCCGGGATGCGATAGACAGGTCCTGGACACGTGCGTCGAGATCGATATTGTCCAGCGACATTCGGATCTGGCCCTAGGGCGACATGAAGAACTGGCCCACCTTCAGGTTGATGCAGTGATGGTTTCGGTCGTCGCAGCGGGCTTTTGCAAAAGCCCGCTGCGACGCTTTTCGCGGAGGCGATAGCTGTCGCCCCGGATCGTGACGACGTGACTGTGGTGCAGCAGCCGATCAAGGATCGCGGTGGCGACGACCGCGTCACCGAAGACGGTGCCCCATTCGCCGACCGCGCGGTTCGATGTGACGAGCAGGGCGCCGCGCTCGTAGCGTCGTGAGACGAGCTGGAAGAACAGATGCGCGGCATCGGGCTCCAGCGGCAGGTAACCGAGTTCGTCCACGATCAGCAGCTTCGGCTTGGCGTAGTGTGTCAGCCTCTCTTCAAGGCGGTTCTCGGATTGCGCCTTGGCCAGGTTCGCCACCAGTTCCATCGCGCCGGTGAAGAGCACCGTGTAGCCGGCGACGATTGCCTCGCGACCAAGCGCCACGGCCAGATGCGACTTGCCGACGCCGGGAGGGCCCAGCAACAGGAGCGCGTCGCCGTTGGCGATGAAGCGCCCCGTGGCAAGGTCGCGGATCTGCGAACGGTCGATCGAGGGCTGAGCGGCGAAGTCGAAGCCGCCAAGGTCCCGCACGAACGGGAACTTCGCCAGCCCAAAACTCATGTCGATGCGGCGCTGGTCTTTGCGGGCGATCTCGCGCTCGCACAGAAAGGCCAGCGCATCGCGCAGCGTCATCTCCCCCCGAACGGCTTCGTCCAGCAGACTGTCGAGCTGATCCCTCATCGCCGTCAACTTCAGTCGCGTGAGCATCCGGTCAAGGTCGTCCTGCGTATGCACGCCCATCACCAGGCCCCTCCGGCGACAGCCTCATACTCGGCGAGGGGGCGCAGCAGTGCCGACACCCCGATCAGCGCCTCAACCCCGTCAGCAGGTGTCCTGGCGCGGCCCGCTGAACCTGCCACCCCGGCAAAGTGGACAGGGTCGATGATCCGACCGCGGCGGCCGGCGCTGCGCCGGTGGCAGGCGACCTCGACGCCGGCATGGGTAACCCGCACCGTCTCAGCCGTGACCAGCACGCGGACCCGCTCGCCGATCAAGCGCCATGGGACCGAGTAGGCATTCGTGTCCATCTCCACTGCACAGTCAGGTGCGACGCGTCGGCTCAGTTCGCGCGTCGCCATGAACGAGCCGCAGTGCTGGAGGGGCTTCAGGTGACCGGCTTCGTCACGCGCGAAGCGCAGGCCCGGGGCTTCGCCTGTGGTGCCATGGACCCGCAGGTCGGCGATCTGGCGGGTCCATTGCACCAGATGAGCTTCCAGCGCGGCAAAGCTTCTCGAAGGCACGCCCCGCGATCGCGTTGCCCTTCACGTAGCCGACGCCGCGCTCGTCCTTGCCCTTCGTCCGGGGTCGATACGGCGCGCAGGCCTTTACCTGAAAGCCCCAGTGCCGGGCAAAGGCATGCAGCTTCGGGTTCACCACGACCTCGCGGCTGGCAATGTCGTGGCTCAGGATCAGTGCGCGGGCATTGTCGAGCAGCACCTCTTCCGGCACGCCGCCGAACGACGCGAAGGCGCTCTCCATGCCTTCAAACCAGTTCTCCTGCCGCTCGCCCGCGAAGGCCCGCACGTGGATGCGGCGGGAATAACCCAGCGTCGCCACGAAGAACGACACCTGCCGCGACACGCCGCCGATCTCGACCCGCCGCTGCCCGAAGTCGATCTGCAACTGCTGGCCCGGCCGCGTCTCAAAGCGCACCGTTGCCCGCGCCTCGGCCCGCAGCTCCTGACGCAGATGCGCCACCGCCCGTTCGACCGTGCGAAGGCTTACCTCGATGCCCTTCTCGGCGACAAGCTCCTGACGGACCACATCTGCGTTGCCCGCATGGCGGCGAAACCGCTCCTCGACCCAACCCTCCAGGCCATCCAACGCCTTCGATCGCGGTGGCGGTGACGCCCTGCGCCACGTCCCCTCCTTCAACCATCGCCGTGCAGTCGTCCTCGAGCACCCAAGCTCCGCAGAAATCCGGCGGGCTCCCCATCCGAGAAACTTCAGCCTCAGCATGGCCGAAACATCATCCGGCTCCTTCATCTCATCCCTCCGCAGACCCTCGGTCTGCGGCAGCGTCTCAACTGTTCGATTGGTCATCCAGACTTCCCTCTCAGCTTATCGAGGGGGCCAGTTCCTCATGTCGCCAGAGGGCCAGTTTGTCGTGTCGCCTGACACGATATCCGCTCCGATGCGTTCCAGGGCGCTCTTTGCATCGACGCGCATCGTGCGCCGGTCAGTGAATCTGAGTCCCGCCGAGTTGGCTGCGAAACGAGATGTTTTCGTAGACCATGAGATTCGGGAATAGCGACAGATCTTGATAGATCACCTGAATGCCGAGCCCTGTGCTCTGATGGGCCGAGAAGTCCGTAACCACTTGGCCGTCGACAGCCATCGCAGACAGCGTGGTCGGCCTCACGACTCCCGAGATGATCTTTATGAGAGTCGATTTTCCCGAGCCGTTTTCACCGGCAAGGCAGTGCACCTCACCCTTGTGTCAATCTCGGCGACAAAAGGGACCATTTACCGGCGCAAAATGGGGCCACGGCCTGGATGTTCGCGGCGCTCTGGCGCGTGTGCTCGCCAAGTAGCTGACGCGCGCCAGAGTGCGCTGGCCGCAGGCCAGCATTGCTGCTGTTTTTGCGGTTTCAGTCTTGGAGTTTGCGGCTCTGTCGCAGCCGGTAGCTGTCGCCGTTCATTTCCAGGATGTGAACATGGTGGGTCAGGCGGTCGAGGATGGCGCCGGTAAGGCGCTCGGATCCGAAGACTTCGGTCCATTCATCAAACGGCAGATTGGACGTGATGACGATTGATCCTCGCTCATAGCGCTGCGAGATGACTTCGAACAGCAACTCCGCGCCGGATTTGCTCAGGGGAACGAAGCCAAGTTCGTCAATGATCAACAGATCCTGACTGACAATCAGCTTTTGCAGGCGCTGCAGACGCCGATCATCGGCTGCCTCGATCAACTCATGCACCAGCGCGGCGGCCGTCGTGAAGCGGACCTTCAGGCCCTTCTGGCAAGCGGCGAGACCAAGCCCCAAGGCAATGTGGGTCTTGCCGGTTCCCGATGGACCCAGAGCAATAATGTTCTCGCGGCGATCAGCGTATTCGCAACGTGCCAGCTCCATGGTCAAGACCTTGTTGAGCGACGGGATCGCCTTGAAGTCGAAACTGTCGAGGCTCTTGGTGGCCGGGAACTTCGCGGCTTTGATCCGCCGCTCAACCATCCGGCGTTCGCGTTCGATCAGCTCCAGTTCGCAAAGCCGCAGCAGATATTGAACATGATCCTTGCCCTCTGCCGCACACTGACGGGCCAGCTTGCCATATTCGCTCTTGAAGGTCGGCAGTCGGAGCGCCTTGAGGTGATGCTGCAATAAGACCTGCGGAGTGTCGCTCATGTCGGCACCCCCGACATCAGGCTCATGTAGCTGGCCGGGTCTGTCGTCCCGACCTGTGCTCTGGGCAGATAGGGATAAATATCGAGATCCAGCCGTGGCGGACGCCTCTCGATCCGGCACAGGACAAGATGCTTCACAGCATCATAGCCGATGGCCCCGAGATCGAGCGCCTGCCGGATCGCACCATGCAGATGGGTCAGTTCGAACGTTTCCAGCAGACGTAAAACCTGAACATATTCGCGCTTGCCCTTCTTCCCCATCCGCGCCTCCAACAGTCGGCGCAGGGTGGCGAACTCATCCGGCAGATCCCAGCCTTGCAGCGGTGCGGCTTGATCCAGCGCCCCAACCTTTTGCTCCAACAGCGGCAGGTAATGCATCGGATCAAATACCATGTCCGCCTTGTCGTAGGACCGGCGGTGGTGGGCAATCACCTCGGCCCCGCAGCCGATCACAACCTCATGGACATACCCACGAACCTGAACCTCGTGATGGGCATGAGCGACAGGCACCGAGTAGTCATTGTTGCGATAACGGACCATGGAGATCGATGTCGCCCGGGTGCTGACCCTGTCGCAAGCATCGTAAGGGGTGGTCGGCAGCGCCATCAGCGCATTGAGATCCCGCATCAGACGTTCACCGACAGTCTCGGTATGACCACGCACAATGTCGCCCTGTCGCGTCAGGCACTGATCTTCCAGCCAGGTGTTCAACGCATCGAAGCTGTCGGACCGCGGCGCGGGAACGAGGAAGTTGCGCCGCCCATATCCGATCACCCCCTCGACGTTGCCTTTGTCATTGCCTTTGCCCGGTCGGCCGAACTTGTCGTCGAACAGGTAATGCGACTGCAATTCCGAAAAGACGCGGGTGCGCAACCGGAGGCCATCGCCCAGGATTTTCGCCACTGCGATCGTTGTATTGTCGTAGAGGATCGACAAGGGCACGCCGCCGAAGAATGCAAAAGCGGCGTTGTGGCCATCACAAAACGCCTCGGTCGTCTCGGCGGGGTAGGTCTTGATGAAGAACGCATCCGAATGCGGAAGCGCCATCGCAAAGTAGTGCAGCTTACACTCAACACCGGCAATCACGCCCAGCGTTTCGCCGAAATCGACCTGAACATGGCCCGGCGCATGCGACAGCGGCACGAACACTTCCCGCGTCCGCCGCTTCTTCTCACGCACATAATCAGTGACGATGGTGATCCCGCCCGTAAAGCCATGCTCGTCGCGCAGCCGCGCATGAATTCGCTTGGCAGTGTGCCGCTGTTTCTTGAGTTTGCTCTTATCCTCTTCGAGGATCTGGTCGATCACCGGCACAAAGGGATCAAGCTTGGGACGCTGCGGCATCGCTTGGCGCCGATATCCCGGCGGAACCGAATGCTTCAGGATCTTCGACACTGTCTTGCGGTCGATCCCGAACTTCCGCCCCGCCTCGCGCTCACTCATGCCCTCGACATGGCACGCTCTGCGCACCCGGGTATACAGTTCCACAGAATACATCTCCCGACCCTCAGCTTCCGCCCCGGGTCTCAGAATGGCAGAATTTTACTCCGCGACGGTCAGGTAATCCCACCGTTTCCGTGGCCCAGTTTGCCTCCGGGATTCACAATTTCACCGGATTTGAGTTCGAATCCGATACCGTCGAGCAGTCCGGCCTGAAGGTCGGAAACTTTCAGCCGCAGCTCTCCTGGGCTTCTCGGCTGTCGTTTGTCGTTGATCTCGACAAGAGTTGCCCCTCCGGTCATGAGATCGACGACACGGCTGGTCGAAAATTCTGCGATTGGGCCTGTCGCGACATGGCGGCCGTCCCGCAGGACTGTGATGGAATCCGCCACACGCGGTATTTCGTCCATGCGATGCGATACGAAAACGACGGCAATGCCTTCGCCGGAAAGGCGTTTAATTATCCCGAGAAGGACACTCACCTCGGATGGGGGCAGCGAACTGGTCGGCTCATCAAGGATCAGGACGCGCGGTCGCTCGGCGATCGCACGGGCGATCTCGATAATCTGCTGTTGAGCGACAGACAGCGAGCTGCATCGCTGGGTGACGGACATCGTGACATCGAGAATGCGAAGCACATCCACAGCTTTGCGGTTCAGTTCGCGAATATTCAGAAACGGTCCGTGAGAAGCGACGGCGCGCCAGCGGCCAAGAAAGATATTCTCGGCAACCGTAAGATTCGGAGCGATGGACAGTTCCTGGTGTACAGTTGCAATCCCGGCAGCCTTCGCATCGGAAGGCTTCGTGAACGATGCCCGTGCATCTCCTACCTGGAGGAGTCCATTCGTCGGAGAGACGACACCCGACAGGATCTTGACGAGAGTCGATTTCCCCGCGCCGTTCTTTCCGATCAAGGCCCGGACTTCGCCCGGAGCAAGATCGAAGTTTACATCCTCAAGAGCGGTCACCCCGCCATAGACCTTGGTCGCCCCACGCAAGGAGAGCGCCAGAGTTCTGCAGGGGTGCCGATATCGAGCCGGATTCTCCGGCCTGAACTGCAATGTTCATGTTGTTCTCCCACCGATCAACAGTTGGAGCGGACCAGCACTAGACGGCAGCCCACTCCAAAACCCGGCTACCCGTCAGCGTGACTGGTAGTATTCCTCTGCCGAGGTCGGATCTGCTCTCGAAAAAGTCGGGGAAGGGGTAAACTGGTAGTAGGTCTCGATGGGCTCCCCTCTCGCTGCCATGATGGCATTCAGGATCCCGTCGTATCCCATGGCGTAGGGATCCTGGCCGGTCGCCCACTCGATGGCCCCTTCGGAGTCCGCGATCATCCGAGCGACCTGGGGATTGATGTCGATGGCGAAAACCTTCACCTGATCGACAAGTCCTGCATCTTCGACAGCCTGGCCTGCTGCGATGGCGGCCCCGTCATTTTGCGCAATGAACACGGTGACATCGGGGTTTGCCGCAAGCATCGCGTCCGCGATCGGGCGCGCAGTGTCGAGTTGAAATGCTTCCTGCTCATCCAGAAGCGTCACGTCGAGCCCCTCCAATGCTTCGTCGAGCCCTTCCCGCCGCGCTTTGCAGACGTCGAACGTTTCGCAGGTCAGCATGATCATCTGCGCCGTTCCACCCAGTTCGTCCCGGATGTAGTTGGCGGCTTGTTCGCCCGTCGTCACACCGAGCCCACGGTTATCGCTGGTAACAAAAGCGAGTGACAGCTCCTGATCCTCCGGGGGCGCGAGACATGTATCATAGCACACCACCGGAATTCCTGCCTCTTGCGCCAATCGCATGGCAGCGATCGAGCCGACAGGAGACTGTGCGGAGATCATGATCGCGTCGACCTGACGGGTGATAAACGTCTGGATGAGGTTGGCTTCTTTTGCGACGTCGCCCTCCGCATTCTCGATCAGGATCTCGATATCACGATCGCCCACGGCGTCCGCGATCCCGCTTCTTGCTTCTGCAAAGAACGGACCTCCGAAAAGTTCAATGACGCCGATCGTCAGAGTGTCTTCCGCGTGTCCGAGCGTAGGGGCGGCCAAGAGACCGACCGCAAGAAAAGGCGCATAGATGGTAACCGTACGGTCTCCCTGCACTGCCGCGCATAGGGAGTGAGGGATAGTGTCCGCTTAGGATAGCGGACACTAAGGGGCGATCGATGGCGCGTCGTGCGAGACGGCTCTGGAGCGACGAGGAGAAGCGCTCGATCTGCTTTCAGACGGCAGCGCCGGATGTGTCGGTGGCGCAGGTTGCGCGTCGATATGCGATGAACGCCAACATGATCTTCAAATGGCTGCGGGATCCTCGATACGCCCCCACCGCCGAACCGGTGGTCGAGATATGCGCTGCGGATGTCGCTGGCTTCCTGCCGGTTGAGATCGTCGATCAGCCGGAGTGGAGGGATCATGACGCGGTGTCTGATCCGACCGCTGATCCTGGCACAATCGAGATCGATGTCGCAGGTGGTCACCGACTGCGGATTGTGGGCACCTACGATCCCGAGGCGCTGGCCCGGCTGATCCGGGGCCTGTCGCCATGATCCCGGTCCCGTCGAACACGCGGGTCTGGCTGGCGGCCGGTGTCACAGACATGCGACGGGGGTTCACGACGCTGGCGGCTCAAGCTGAGACGGCGCTGAAGCAGGACCCGTTCGCTGGCCACCTGTTTGTGTTCCGCGGGCGGCGTGGCGATCTGATCAAGATCATCTGGTGGGATGGCCAGGGCGCGTGCTTGTTCTCGAAGCGCCTTGAGAAGGGCCGGTTCGTCTGGCCGTCGGCGAAGGAGGGTAAGATCTCCCTGACGGCGGCGCAGTTGGCGATGCTCCTGGAGGGCATCGACTGGCGGGCCCCGCAGCGTAGCTGGAAGCCGCTCAAGGCAGGATAAATTGCCCTGTCGAGGGCATTCAGGATTCCCGCCGCAGCCATGTTTTGCTATAGTTTGGCATGCTTGACGTGGCCCAATCCCTGCCGGAAGATCCCGATGAACTACGCCGCTTCACGGCCCTTTTGCTGGCCGAAGTGAAGTCGCAGGCGATGCTCATCGAGAAGCTGCGCCATCAGCTGGCCGGGCACCGCAACTCTCGGTTCGGCGCCTCATCGGAGATTATCGAGCAGCTTCAGCTGGCACTGGAAGCCAGCGAGATCTCGATCGCCAAGATGACGGCCAAGCTGCGGCTTCCCGATGAGGAGCCGAAGGACAAGCCGAAGCGCCGTCCGATCCCGGATCACATCCCGCGGATGGAAGTCGAGTTGACGACCGGCGGCGATGATTGCGCCAAGTGCGGCGGTCGACTGCGCCGTCTGGGCGAGGATGTGACCGAGGAGCTGGAGTATGTGCCCGGCCGGTTCATCGTGAACCGCATCGTGCGGCCGCGCTTTGCGTGTTCCGGCTGCGAGGCCTTCACGCAAGCGCCCATGCCGTCGCGCCCCATCGAGCGCGGGCGCCCCGGGCCAGGTCTGCTGGCGCATGTACTGGTCTCCAAATACGCCGACCACTTGCCGCTCTATCGTCAAAGCCAGATCTTCGAGCGCGACGGGCTGGACCTGGACCGCTCGACGTTGGCCGACTGGGTCGGCAAGTCGACGGCGCTGCTTGAACCGCTGGCCGACGCCATCGGACGACATGTGCTGTCGGGCGAAGCCATCTTCGCAGACGACACGCCGGTGAAGATGCTGGCGCCCGGCATGGGAAAAACCGCGACAGCGCGGCTCTGGGCCTATGGGCGAGACGAACGGCCCTGGGGCGGGGATGCCGCGCCCGCCAGCTGGTATCGCTTCTCGCCCGACCGGAAGGGCCAGCACCCAAAGGATCACCTGTCAGGATATCGCGGCTGGATGCATGCGGATGGATACGCCGGGTTCGAGGACCTCTACCGGTCCGGCGACATCCGCGAGGTCGCCTGCATGGCTCATGTCAGACGAAAGTTTGTCGACATCCATAGAGCGCAGGGCTCGGCCATCGCCGACGAAGCCGTCCTGCGCATCGCCCAACTCTACGCAGTCGAGAAAGAAGCGAGAGGGTCACCGCCAGACCTTCGCGTCGAGATCCGGCAAGCGAAGGCGAAGCCCGTCTTCGACGATCTCGAGGCATGGCTGCACCTCCAGCTGCCATCCATTTCCGGCAAGTCGCCATTGGCCGCGGCGATCCGCTATGCCCTGACCCGCATGAAGCGGCTCCAGCCGTATCTCGATCACGGTGTCCTGGAACTGGATAACAACACGGCCGAGCGTGCGATGCGATCCGTCGCGATCGGCAGGAAGAATTATCTCTTCGTCGGATCACTGACCGGCGGCCGCGCCGCCGCCATCGCCTACACCCTGATCGAAACCGCCAAGCTGAACGGCGTCGACCCGCAGGCCTGGCTCGCAGACACGCTCGCTCGCATCCCGGACTACAAGATCACCCGCGTCGATGACTTCCTACCGTGGAAAATGGCGGAGTAGAGCGGTCAGGCCGGACGCTTACCATAGATGTGTGTAAGTTTTTTCATTTTGATTCCTCCCGCTCACAGCCTGACTGTTCTTATTGTCGAACGCAAGCACGATATTTCGAACAACGCTCACGCCGAAATATTCGCATCCCTACTAGAGACGGTGATCTGAGGTCAGATTTTGGAGAGTTTGGCGGCCAGTGAACTTACCGTTGCACCCAGTTCCTCAGGGGTACTCTCGCTAGGTGCTTGCTCCGGGATTGCGATCGTCACAGCGGCAACGGGATGGGCCGCACCCTCCAGAAAAACCGGTGCACTGATCCCGCACATCCCAAACACGGTTCTTTCCCTGTCGATAAAATATCCCCTGCCAGACTGGGACCGGATGGTCTCGAACAGTTCATCCGGGGCAGGTTTCGGCTCCGTCGGCACAATTGAGGTCGGACTGTAGTAGGACAGATGCTCGCTCAACTCGGTCAACGTGTGACGCGAGAGAAGTGCCAAGCCCGAAGCGGAGCTCCAGGATGGCAGACAGAGACCGACCTTGGCTGTTATCGGGAGTACCGACTGGCCGCGACTGACCCCCGCGATCGAGATATCCCGGTCATCGAGGACGGAGAGAATGATCGTCGACTGTCCCGCAAGAGGCGAGGAGCGCACCAGTTGGTGAAAGCTTCTCAAGCACAGGCTTTCCGAGAAATAGACCGCGACTGAGGGATACGAAGCGATCCGCCGCTTCGAAATATCCATCACTGCCCCGTTTTGCATAGCCTTCTTCTTCCAAGACCGAACAGAGGTCTACGACCGTGCTTTTGGGGAGACCCAGAGCTTCGGCCAGTTCCGAGGACGACATCGGCTTTTCCGTGGTCGCGAGTACTCCGAGAAGCCTCATGGCCTTGGTGACAGCTGAAGAATGTGCGGCAGATTTCATCTTGGTTATCCCCATGGGCAATAGGCGGAAACGCTGTCGCCAGTGATCAGCTTGGGTGTGAAGAGACGCAACTTGGTGCCCGAATACCCTTCATGAACCAGCGAAGCGGCCATGGTCAAAGCCGTCCGGCCGATGCGCTGCGGGTCCTGCGCCGCTGTTGCAACGATAAAGTGACCGCTCTTAATCATCGCAATCGCTGACGAGGCACCGTCGACGCTGACCACCGGTACGTTGGAGCCTTTTTCCTTGAGGGCAGAGGCAACGCCGATTGCCATTGGGTCATTGATTACAAATATCCCGTCGATACGGCGGTTGCGGTCCAGAAGAGAGATGCCACTTTCATATCCTGAAGTCTCGCTGTGATCACCGTTGATGCGATCGCAGATCCGAACATCGGGCCGTCCCCGAGTGGCAGACGCGAAGCCAACGATCCGATCGGCGACGGCCGAAACAGGGTTTCCGCCGACGATACCAATTTCCGCGCCTTCGGGGAGGAGATCCAGCAAGTATCTCGCGACGATCGCGCCGGCCTGGACGTTGTCGGTCATCACCGACGCATCGGCGAAAGCCGCGCCCACATTCATCGCGACGACATACTTGCCGCGCTTGCGAAGCCGTTTTACCGCCTCGCCCACCATGTTCGAATTCTACGGCATCGAGTAGGATCGCCTCGATATCCGAACGCAGGAGGTCCTCGAGTTGTTTGAGCTGCACCTCGACGGATTGCCGGGCATCGAACGTTTTGATACTGACGCCGAGCTCGGCTGCCATTGTCTAAGCTCCCATCATTTCGACCGCAAAAAACGGATTGGAGGAGTTCTGAAGGCAGATAGCTGCTTTTCTCAGTCTGCTGGGGCCGACGAGATGGGGGTTGGCCAGTTCCGCAATCTGTACACCCGGCTTGAAGCGACCATAGCTGTCTCTCGTGATCGCCATCTCCTGAATCAGGGAATTGCAAATTCCGAGAAGACTAGACTTTGGGGCACCCAAACTGCGGGACAGCTCAGACAGCGTAAGTCCGTCCGGATGGATGCAAACCGTCTCGATGACACGAAGGGCTCTCGTCAGGGCTGGAACGCGGCTTTTTTCTTGGGTCATGTCGTACCAATGCTGCTTGTTTTCCTACACTTCTAGAAGACTCGGGCACAAACGAACAGGAAATCTGACGAAACTGCGCTGCTGGCCCTCCCTTTGTTCCACATGTCGATTACATAGTCGACAAACTGAAAAAAAGGAGTGTGGCGATGAAGATTTTTCTGACGGGGGCAACCGGCTACATCGGCAATGCGGTGGCGTTGGGCTTCGTGAAAGAGGGACATGATGTCAGTGGGCTCGTTCGTTCGGATGCCGGTAAACCTCGGCTCGAGAGTCAGGGTATCACGCCGATTTCTGGCACTCTCGACGACGTCGAGCTTCTCGCCGCTGAAGCTGCCAAGGCAGATCTTGTTGTACAGGCATCCGATGCGGATCACCCTGCCTCAATTGAGGCACTTCTGGATGGCGTTGCCGGTCGGGACGCCACTTACATCCACACGAGTGGAACCGGCATCTATGCAGATGGCGCCGAAGGAAAACCGTCAGACGCCGTCTACAGTGAGCGCGACACGCCCGATCTGACCGAACACAAGCAGGGCCGGTGGGACAGCGAACAGGCCGTTCTGGCCAAATCCGCCGGTAAGACGCGAACCATAGTCGTTCGCCCGTCGATGGCGTTTGGTCTCGGCCGCTCAATTCAGGTTCCGCTTCTTATCGACGTCGCGAAACATACCGGCACGGGGCGCTACCTTGGGGAAGGGCTCAATCGCTGGTCGAACGTACAGATCGACGACCTTGTCGACTTCTATCTTCTTGCTGCAACCAAGGCTGAGGGCGGATCCGTATACAACGTTGCATCCGGAGAGGAGACGATCAAGTCGATAGCCGAATCTACGTCAAGGATGCTCGGCTACCACGGGGAGACGGCGACGATGACCGTAGAGGAAGGCGTGGCCTTCAAGGGTTTCGATTTCTGGTGGGAAGACCTGGCATCTAACAGCCGTGTGACATCCCAGAAAGCCCGCTCGGAGCTGGGTTGGGCGCCAAATCGCCCCGGCATCCTCCATGACATCGAGTTCGGCTCGTACGCCTCGGCGAACGCGTCGTGAACTTATTTCGAGAATAGCTATCGAGGATGCTTCCTGATGACGATCCTGACAATCGATGATGCGTCATATGATCAGTTTCTGGCCAAAGGAACTGAGGGGCTACAAAGCGGTCTGTTGGTTAATGGATCATGGCGGGACAATCGGTCCGACAAGCGATTTGCGGTAGACGACCCTGCCAGACGCACGTCGATTGGCTCCGTCAGCGACGGCGACGAGAAAGACGCTATCCAGGCGGTGGATGCCGCCTGGGGGGCCCAGGAAAAGTGGGGGCGGACGTCATTTCGATTCAGGGCCGATATCCTACGTCGTGCTTACGATACCGTTCTCCTAGAGTGTGAGCGCCTAGCCATCTTGATGACCCTTGAAATGGGTAAGCCACTGGCGGAAGCCAGAGCCGAGGTGCGCTACTCCGCAGAATTTCTGCGATGGTCGTCGGAGTATTCGGGGGCGACCGAAGGTCGCTTTGCAAAAGCGCCGGACGGCACTTCCACATTGATCACGCGCAAGGTACCGGTCGGTGTCTGCGTCCTTGTTACGCCATGGAACTTCCCCCTGGCGATGGCTGCGAGAAAGATCGCTCCCGCCATCGCCGCCGGCTGCACGATGGTGGTAAAACCAGCGCATCTGACTCCGTTGTCGACGATAGCGTTTTCCCAGATCCTAATGGACTGTGGTCTGCCAGCGGGAGTTCTCAACGTCGTCACGACAACACGCTCTAGCGCTGTCGTCACGGCACTTCTCGACGACCAGAGAACACGAAAGGTCTCGTTTACAGGCTCGACACCCATCGGTAAGTCGATTGCGTCGACTGCCGCACAACACATGATGCGAGTATCGATGGAATTGGGAGGAAACGCCCCTTTTATCGTATTTGAAGATGCCGACATTGACGCGGCGGTCGCTGGTGCCCTGTCCGCCAAGATGCGGAACATCGGACAGGCTTGCACTGCAGTAAACAGATTTATCGTCCAGAAGTCGGTTGCTCAGGAATTCACGCAGAAGCTGACCAGCGGTGTTCTATCCCTCGAAGTGGGACATGGACTTCGGAACGATGTCGAAATCGGGCCGCTTATCAGCGAAAAGGCGAAGACCGAGATAAGACGTCTTCTCGCCGACGCAGAGCGCCGCGGAGCACGTATATGTACACGACACGCCCAGGACGATGCTGAGGGGTCCTTCCTCTACCCGACGGTCGTCGATCAGCTACCGGTGGAATCAGGCCTTTGGCAAAACGAGATATTTGGCCCGGTCGCTCCGATCCGGACCTTCAACACCGAGGGTGAGGCGATCGCCGAGGCAAACGACACCGCGACACGTCTGGCTGCATACGCCTTCACGAGTGATATCAACCGGTTTCAAAGGGTTATGGACGAACTGAATTTCGGAATGATCGGTTTGAACCGAGGTCTCGTATCCAATCCCGCTGCACCGTTCGGCGGAATGGCCGATGCGGGAATCGGAAGGGAAGGCGGGCACGAAGGTGTCGCCGAATTTCAAGATATCCAGTACGTCGCGCTGGACCGCTGCCCTGTAGAAGAAAGGCTGTAGATGAACCAGTTCCAGTTCAACACGACCGCCAAAATCATATTTGGTGCAGGCCAGGCCCGGTGCACTGACCCGGCTGCAGCGAGGTTGCTTGGGTCCCGTCCTTTCGTCGTATCCGACCCCGGAATAGAAAAGCTCGGTCTGCTGGATCAGCTGCGCTCCTCGCTTTCCGGACGCTGTGATGAGGTTCACGTATTCAGCGAAGTCGAAGCGGATCCATCTCTCGAAACTGTTAAGCGGGCAGAAGAGATCGCCAGGTCTTTTCAAGCAACTTCCGTCATCGGATTCGGGGGCGGTTCCTCTATGGATGTTGCGAAAGTTGTGGCGCTCCTTTTGGGATCATCGCAAAAACAGGATGAAATATGGGGCGTCGGGAATGCAATCGGACCACGCCTGCCTCTCATGCTCATCCCCACGACCGCTGGGACCGGTTCTGAAGTAACCCCAATCGCGATCATAACGATCGACAAAACGGAAAAA
Organism: uncultured Alphaproteobacteria bacterium; assembly: GCA_963761735.1. GTDB lineage: Bacteria > Pseudomonadota > Alphaproteobacteria > Rhodobacterales > Rhodobacteraceae > CAVXHQ01. Next base: position 342,697 of record CAVXHQ010000007.1, on the reverse strand, counting down.
CGAGGGATTTCTGCGTCCGTAATATTACCAGATGTTGCGATTCTTGATCCTGAATTGACGGTCGGTCTGCCAGCCTCAATCACCGCCTTTACCGGTATAGACGCCATGGTTCACGCCATCGAAGCTGTCACGTCCACCAACCCTAACAACAATCCAATGTCTCGCATGCTTGCAAAAGAAGCGCTGCGAATCCGCAGTGGCAACATAGAGGCGGCGGTTCGCGACGGTACGAATCTCGAAGCCCGTGGTCAGATGTTGCTAGGATCGATGTACGCAGGGCAGGCCTTTGCAAACTCTCCGGTCGCGGCTGTCCACGCGCTCGCTTATCCTTTGGGAAGCCGGTTTCACATTCCCCATGGTCTTTCGAACGCCCTTGTACTGCCTCATGTCATTCGCGCCAATATGGCCGATAAGAACACAGAAGCACTGTACATTGATCTGGCCAATATCACTTTTCCCGACACGGATAGAGAAAACGTCTCGCGTGTATCAGGTGTCTGTTTCGCTGATTATTTTGTAGCCTTATCGGTAAAACTTGGTCTTCAGACACGCCTTCGGGATTTCGGGATAGTGCGGGAGGATCTGCCGATGCTTGCGAAGGACGCTATGCTTCAAACACGATTACTGGTCAATAATCCTATAGAAATTGGCGCTACAGCTGCACTCAGAATATACGAGGCGGCTTTTTGATTATCTGTATACGAGAATATCGAAGTGCATTGGAGCGAGATTATTGCGCTGGGTCTTGCTGGAGTTACTTCTTCCAAGTGATGCGAAGACGCCAAGAGCTGTGTGAGGTTGAGTGGCCCATAGCGTCATGTATTTCAATTAATCTATTGGAGATCACGAACTTATTATCGGGATTTCCAAATTACAACTCAGTATTTTCGGTTTGCGAACAAATCGAGAGAGTTTGTTCTCGATCACAAATGGTGGTTTATTGAATGGAGCTGCGCCAACTCCGATACTTCGTAGCCGTCGCGGACGCAGGCAGTATCAGCGGCGCTGCGCGAAAACTCGGCGTATCGCAACCGACGGTGAGCGATCGGATCAGTTCATTGGAAAGCAAGGTCAATACGAACCTGTTCGAGCGCCGGTCGCGGGGCATGAAACTGACCTTCGCCGGATGCCATCTTTTGCGGCGAGCGCGTCGGATCGTGGCGGACGTCGACTATGTCCTGAACCACACTGAGCGGGTGGCTCGGGTGGAAGTCGGGACCCTTCCGTTGGGGTTTTACACGTCGCTGGCGAGTGGTCCGCTCCGAGACACTCTGAAGGCATTTCAGAACGCCTCCCCCGATGTCTCGCTCGAACTCCACGAGGGCAATCCGACCGAACTCCTGGCGGCCCTTCGCGAGCGCGAGATCGACCTCGCCATCACCGTGCTCGACGTCTCGACGGCGGGCTTCGAGACCCAAGACCTCTGGGAAGAGGATCTCGTCGTCGCGCTCCCGACCGGTCATCTGCTTGCCAAGAAAGACAGCATCACCTGGGCCGATCTCGAGGGCCAGCCGATCGTCATGCGCACCTGGGCCAGCGGAAGCGCGCCCTACAACCTGCTGCCGGGCCGCATCGCCCCTGATGGATACGTTCCGACCGAACGGCATTGCGTGTCGCGGGAAGCGCTGCTCAATCTCGTCGGCCTCGAAATGGGTCTCACGGTTATCGGCGGCTCGGCGATGGGTCTTTCCCTGCCGGGCGTTGTCCTGAAGCCGATGTCCGGTCCCGACGTCACCTTGCCAGTCATGGCGGTGTGGCTGCCCGGGAACGACAATCCTGCGCGGGGCCGGTTCGTCGCCATGCTCCGGGATTGGCGACAAGGCCTGGATCAATCGCGATCGGCCTGATCATCCGGAGGTGCCACGGACGGACTGCGTGACGACTTGGCGGGAGCCCGCCGCAGCGTTGCAAACCCGCGATCGGTCGCCATGAACCGCGCAATCATCGGCGCGACGAGCCTGGCGGGTTCGATGGTCTTCCCCGTTTCCCGTCCGAGCAGGTCGGCATAGGCGATCAGGTCGCGATGCACCGTGGCTGGCAGCTCGAACGTCAGTTTCACGGGTGTCTCGTCCACGAGCGGTCCCAGCTTGAGCCTGGTCATGATCACTCCCTCTGCGGTTCCAGGACAAGGTCCCGGGTGACGATCACGTTGACCGGCGTTCCCGGTCGGATCGTCAGCGTGGGCGTCACATCGAGTTGGCGCTGGACGATCTGCTCGCCCGTGCGCCCGACGGTCTGCCGGGCGCTGTCGCGGATCGCGTCGGCGATCGCATCGTCTCCGTCGCTTCCGGCCTCGAGCCCGACGCCAATCAGCGTCGCGAGGCCGGCGGCGCGGAACACCCGCCCCCAATGGTCGTCGACCCGGTCCTCCACGCCAGCATAGCCCTGCCGGTCGGCTCCCGGCAGGCGTTCGAGGATGATCGAGCGCCCGCCCGGCAGGATGAGCCGCGTCCAGACGAGCAGGATCCGGGATTGCCCGGTACCGATCTCGGCGTCGTAGGTGCCGATCAGGCGCGCGCCCTGGGGGATGAGGAGAAGGGAGCCCGTCGGGCTGTCGTAGACGGCCTGCGTGACCTGGGCCGTGACCTGCCCCGGCAGGTCGGAGCGGATGCCGGTCATGAGCGCCGCCGGGATCACCACGCCGGCCTGCAGCAGGAACGGGTTCGCGGGCGGGGCGACGCGATCGCCGCTCACCACACGGCGGTCAACGGGGACGTCGAGGAAGGCCTGCCTGCGGTCCGTTGCCGTTTGCTCCGCGGTCGGCTGTGGACCTGCCAGGTCCGGGAAGGGCGTCGGTTGGGCCGCAAGCCCGGAGGATTGCGCGGGTTGCTCGGCGCTCGTCGATTGCGCGAAGAGCTGACTGGTGCGCGCGGCCTCGATCTCGGCGAGGCGCCGCTGCTCTTCTGGATCCAGGGTCTGGACTGGCTGGAGTGTCGGCGGCGTGATGGGCTGGCCGCGTTCCTGGGTGCGCAGGATCGGCCGCCCGAGATCGCCGGGCAGGGGTGGTCCGAGGGCGGGGACCTCGCGGGGGATATCGGAATAGTCCTGTGGCAGGCGCGTCAGCTCGTCCGCGGTCGGCGGATTGTCGGTGCGGTAGAGCTCGGCGGGCGCGCCTCTCTCTCGGCCCTGCAGCGCGACGATCGCCGAACGCCTGCTGACCGCCGGTCACGACGTCACCGGCCTGGTCCGAAAGTCCGGCTCCGCATCCGAAGGCGTGCGGGAGCAGGTCGGCGACCTGTCCCGTCCCGACGATCTCGCCCATGCCGTTCGCAAGACGGATGCCACCATCCACACCGCGTTCGGCCACGACATGGACTTTGCCGACGCCGTCGCGACCGAGCGGGTCGCGGTCGATGCGATGGTGTCGGCTCTGCCACCGGAGGGCACCTTGATCGCCACCTCCGCCGCCGGGGTGCTCGGAGATACCGGTGCGACCCCGGCACCGGACGACGCGCCGGTCAGCACAGACTTCCCGCCCCGCATCCGCGGCTTCATCGAAGAGCGGGTCCGCGCAGTCTACGGGCAGGGCCCGCGCCTAATCGCGATGCGACTGCCTGTCCTCGTCTACGGCCACGGCGGCTCACCCTTCGTTCCGGGGCTGATCGCGGCGGCGCGGCGGGACGGGGTGAGCCGCATCGTCGGGGACGGAAGCAACCGGCTTTCCAGCGTTCATGTGGACGACGCGGCCGATGCGTACGTCGCCGCACTGGACCGGGGCCGCGCGGGCACGGTCTACAACGTGGCCGCAGAGACGGTCACGGGACGCGCGTTGGCGGAGGCCGTCGCGCGGAATACGGGCGTTTCGCGGGTCGAGACGCTCAGTCTCGAGGCGGCCCAAGAGGTGCTGCACCCGTTCATGGCGCTGCTGATTTCGATGACGTTCGAGCTTGACGCGTCGAGGGCCCGGCAGGACCTGGACTGGCTGCCACGGGCCCCGTCTCTGATCGAGGACCTGACGTACGGATCCTATGCAAAGACGCCGGCATAGGTACGCCGGGTTCGCGGAACTCTGACCGCCGACTGCCCATGCCAGGGCCGCGGCGGGTTTTGTCGGGGACCCGAAGCAGACACGGAAGGGCCTGCATCACCTGCACGAAAGCGGACCCGATCACACGACTGGATAAAAGATGACGCGGTCTCTCAGTACTTTTCCATTACCCGCTATTGTTCAGAGAAGGCCGTGGGTGATGGTCTGGCACGATGACAAGAAAAGCCGCCGCCTCACCTACCATAATGGTTGGCTCTCTGGTTGCGCGCAGCCTTTTCAGCGGTATCCCGCAGGCGCTTCTGGCGGGTTTTGGCGGTCTTCGCAGCGTCGATCCATTCAAGAATCAACCGTCTGGATGACGGGGGGAAGGCGTCGAAGTCTGCCTTCGCTCCTTTTCTGCTGCTGAGCATCGCGACCAAGTCGTCCGGAATCACGCCCGCCTCGATGTCGATCAATGCTGTCCACGATCCGTCTTCCTTCGCAGCCTCGACCGCCTGACGGCCGCGCGCGGTCATCTCGGCCTTTTCAATGAGGTCTTCGGCGCGCTCCCGATTGGCCTTTGACCAGTTGCTGCCGGGTCTTCGCGGAGAAATAAGCCGCATCGACCGGCTGTCATCGAGCGATCTGGGCTGACTGTCGACCCATCCATGCGCGATCAGAACGCGCACGATCCCGTCGTAAGGCAGGAAGCGGTCGTCCCCCTTCTTATAGGTGACGAGCCATCGGCTTTCGGATCGTGATCCGTTCTCTGCAAGCCAATCATGGAGCGTCGCCACCGACTCGACCTCGATCCGCTCGAACCTGTCGCTTGCACTCACCCTTCCTGCAAGCTTCCGAAGAACAGTCGCAAGTCGTCGGCCACGATCCGGGGCTGCTCCCATTCCATGAAATGGCCTCCCCGTTCGGCGACGGTCCAGTGGCCGACAGGCCCCTGCCGTTCGATCCAGGATCGCGGCGTCTCGAACATGTCGCCCTTTGGCATGAGGTATCCGACGGGCACCTGCGGCATCGCCCAGCCATCCTGCGCACGGGCCGCTTCGGCATAGAGGCGCATGGACGAATTGATCGTTTGGGTCGCCCAGTAGATCGTCAGGTTCGTGAGCAGGGCGTCACGGTCGATGGCGGACTCGACGGTGCCGTCGTTGTCGGTCCAGCGCCAGAACTTCTCGACGATCCAGGAGGCCAGCCCGGCGGGCGAGTCGTTCAGGGCAATGGCAACGGTTTGCGGCTTGCTCGAATGCTGCATCGCATAGGCCATCTCTTGCTGCATCCACGTCTGGGCGTTCTGGACGAAGATCTGTTCTTCCTCCGACAGATCATCCGGGATCGGTCCTTGCAGATAGGGGTTCGTGCCACCCGTATGTGACCCGATGATCGATTCCCCGTAGCTCCTCGCCATCATCGCCGCGACACCCGCTCCGAGGTCGGAAGAGCGAACGCCGTAGCGGCCGTAGCCAAGCACGTCGGTCATCAGCTTGTGCATGTAGGGGGCGATGGCTCCGGGGCTCATTCCCGGTTCAGTCGGTATTCCGGAAAACCCGTAGCCGGGAAGCGAGGCTGCGACGACGTGGAACGCCGGTCCATCTCCCTCGGGTGCGGTCAGCATCGGGATGATGTCGAGCATCTGAACAATGGATGACGGCCAGCCATGCAGCATCAGAAGTGGAATTGCGTCCGCTCGGTCGGAGGTTGCATGGACGAAGTGGATGTCAAGTCCGTCGATCTTGGCCTTGAACTGGTCGAACGTATTCAGCCGCGCCTGCTCGGCCAACCAGTCGTAGTCCGTTCGCCAATATTCCAGCAGCTCGGCGAGATAGCTCATGTCGGTGCCGTAGCTCCAGCCGGTCCCGGCAAGCTGGTCAGGCAGACGGGTTGCCGCGATCCGGTCCTTAAGGTCCTCGATGACATCGCTGGAAACGTCGATGGTGAACGGTACGGCTGTCATGGTCTGGGTCTCCCTGTGCGGGTCACTGGATTGCGCGCTGACCCCCCGCGCCAAAATGGCTGCGCCACCGGCCAGGATGACCCGCCTGGTCATCGAAAAGTTCACTGGTCCGCCTCCTGCGCGTTGATCGAAGGGCTTGCGATTTTCGTTCGAAAAGGATCATGCTTCATGGTGACAAAATCTCAAGTACTGACAATAATGTCAGTGTCGCGCTGTAGAAATTGGGGCTGATAAAGATGGAAGATCAGGCGGGATGCCCCATAAAAGCAGCGGTCAGTGTAATTGGCGGGAAATGGAAGACCGGAATTCTCTACCGCTTGGCGAAGCGAACCTACCGGTTCGGCGAACTCAACCGCGAGATGTCCTGGATCTCCGAGAAAGTGCTCATACGACAGCTTCGCGAGCTTGAAGACGCCGGAGTCGTCAAACGCAGGGATTACCGGGAGGTCCCGCCAAAGGTCGAATATTCGCTGACGGAGTACGGCAGGTCTCTTGAGCCGTTGCTTGAGCACATCGCCGAGTGGGGCAAGAAGCACCTCGTCCGCGAGGCAAGCTGATGCGACACGAATGGTCGCGAACAGACCCCTGTAGCGGTCGTTCAGGCATTGCGCAGCATCTGTGGAAATGTGTCTCTCAATATACCTCGCATGCGTTGCAGCAATTCGAGTGGGCGCTCACTCGACGCGCGTCGCGACGGGCCGACAGCCGACACTCGCGATACGACAATCCGCATCGAGTTGGGTCTCTGGCGAGCAGCGGCGCGAAGGGCCGGAAGCAGACAGTAAATGACGTGTCTCGCCTACATGAAAGCCGACCCGATCGGACGGTCAGAGTGCGGGACGAAGCAGTCTTTCCCCGCGGTTTGCCAGAAGATCCGGTCCAGGAGGTCCTAGCCGAGCGACTGCTGCCTGCCGGAAGCAGAAGCGACCGATCTCATGAAGACTTGCCCCCAAGGATCGGACGCAGTTCTGTCTCGCACCATGTGCGGAGCGATGTCGGCGTTTCGCTGCGGTCGACCGGCCGTTGCATCGTATCCATCCCCTCGTTTTTCGCGCTGATCATATCGACATAGCCTTGCGCCATGCCATTGCTGGCGCCCATGCTCTTCATCATGGCGGCGAAGTCGTCCATCGGCATTTCCTGGAAACGGATCTCCCGACCGACGACATCGGAAATCGTCGCGGCCATTTCCTCGAAAGTCAGATCCTCCGGTCCGCAAAGGGGAATTTCCATCACGCCATCCCATGACAGGTCCAGCAGAAGCCGGCTCGCAACTGCGGCCACGTCGCTCTTGGCAACGTGCGGCAACCTGGTGCCGCCGGGCGTCGGTTGAAAGAAGGCGCCCGCCTCCCGAATCTGGTCTGCCTGCCGGGCGATATTGTCCATCAGCGAGGCGCACGCCAGGGCACGATAGTTCACGCCGGTCGCGCCGATCATATCGTCCATCGCGAGGCTGGCGGTCACGTGTCCGGCTGGCTTGTCCCAACCACGACCCAAGGCAGACACACCGACAACGTGCGTCACGGAAGATGTGGGGAGCGCGTCGCAGAAGGCGCGGGAAAAATCGAGATAGGCTTCTTCGGGGCCGTCAGCGGTGGGCGCGCCGGGCGGAAGCCAGAAGACCGATGTGGCACCATCAAGTGCCGGGGCGATTATATTGGCATCACTGTGCGACCCCGTCATGACGTCGACGCGGTCGCGGACGTTGTCTGGCAGTCTTGCGGGATCGCGTAGGATCACTCGGACATGGCCTCCAGCTTCCAACGTATGAACGAGCACGCGGGCTCCAATGTCGCCAGTAGGCGTGGTGATCACAATCATCTGGATTCTCCTGAGTTGAAGCCAGAAAGCTACCATTTTGGACTGGAACGGACTATGCGTGATAAGGCCATAATCTATCGCTATCGTTCAGAATTGTGTCGGTGACTCAATGGACCCGTTGTCGGACATCATTACGCTGTCAATCTCGGCGACAAAAGGGACCATTTACCGGCGCAAAATGGGGCCACGGCCTGGATGTTCGCGGCGCTCTGGCGCGTGTGCTCGCCAAGTAGCTGACGCGCGCCAGAGTGCGCTGGCCGCAGGCCAGCATTGCTGCTGTTTTTGCGGTTTCAGTCTTGGAGTTTGCGGCTCTGTCGCAGCCGGTAGCTGTCGCCGTTCATTTCCAGGATGTGAACATGGTGGGTCAGGCGGTCGAGGATGGCGCCGGTAAGGCGCTCGGATCCGAAGACTTCGGTCCATTCATCAAACGGCAGATTGGACGTGATGACGATTGATCCTCGCTCATAGCGCTGCGAGATGACTTCGAACAGCAACTCCGCGCCGGATTTGCTCAGGGGAACGAAGCCAAGTTCGTCAATGATCAACAGATCCTGACTGACAATCAGCTTTTGCAGGCGCTGCAGACGCCGATCATCGGCTGCCTCGATCAACTCATGCACCAGCGCGGCGGCCGTCGTGAAGCGGACCTTCAGGCCCTTCTGGCAAGCGGCGAGACCAAGCCCCAAGGCAATGTGGGTCTTGCCGGTTCCCGATGGACCCAGAGCAATAATGTTCTCGCGGCGATCAGCGTATTCGCAACGTGCCAGCTCCATGGTCAAGACCTTGTTGAGCGACGGGATCGCCTTGAAGTCGAAACTGTCGAGGCTCTTGGTGGCCGGGAACTTCGCGGCTTTGATCCGCCGCTCAACCATCCGGCGTTCGCGTTCGATCAGCTCCAGTTCGCAAAGCCGCAGCAGATATTGAACATGATCCTTGCCCTCTGCCGCACACTGACGGGCCAGCTTGCCATATTCGCTCTTGAAGGTCGGCAGTCGGAGCGCCTTGAGGTGATGCTGCAATAAGACCTGCGGAGTGTCGCTCATGTCGGCACCCCCGACATCAGGCTCATGTAGCTGGCCGGGTCTGTCGTCCCGACCTGTGCTCTGGGCAGATAGGGATAAATATCGAGATCCAGCCGTGGCGGACGCCTCTCGATCCGGCACAGGACAAGATGCTTCACAGCATCATAGCCGATGGCCCCGAGATCGAGCGCCTGCCGGATCGCACCATGCAGATGGGTCAGTTCGAACGTTTCCAGCAGACGTAAAACCTGAACATATTCGCGCTTGCCCTTCTTCCCCATCCGCGCCTCCAACAGTCGGCGCAGGGTGGCGAACTCATCCGGCAGATCCCAGCCTTGCAGCGGTGCGGCTTGATCCAGCGCCCCAACCTTTTGCTCCAACAGCGGCAGGTAATGCATCGGATCAAATACCATGTCCGCCTTGTCGTAGGACCGGCGGTGGTGGGCAATCACCTCGGCCCCGCAGCCGATCACAACCTCATGGACATACCCACGAACCTGAACCTCGTGATGGGCATGAGCGACAGGCACCGAGTAGTCATTGTTGCGATAACGGACCATGGAGATCGATGTCGCCCGGGTGCTGACCCTGTCGCAAGCATCGTAAGGGGTGGTCGGCAGCGCCATCAGCGCATTGAGATCCCGCATCAGACGTTCACCGACAGTCTCGGTATGACCACGCACAATGTCGCCCTGTCGCGTCAGGCACTGATCTTCCAGCCAGGTGTTCAACGCATCGAAGCTGTCGGACCGCGGCGCGGGAACGAGGAAGTTGCGCCGCCCATATCCGATCACCCCCTCGACGTTGCCTTTGTCATTGCCTTTGCCCGGTCGGCCGAACTTGTCGTCGAACAGGTAATGCGACTGCAATTCCGAAAAGACGCGGGTGCGCAACCGGAGGCCATCGCCCAGGATTTTCGCCACTGCGATCGTTGTATTGTCGTAGAGGATCGACAAGAGCACGCCGCCGAAGAATGCAAAAGCGGCGTTGTGGCCATCACAAAACGCCTCGGTCGTCTCGGCGGGGTAGGTCTTGATGAAGAACGCATCCGAATGCGGAAGCGCCATCGCAAAGTAGTGCAGCTTACACTCAACACCGGCAATCACGCCCAGCGTTTCGCCGAAATCGACCTGAACATGGCCCGGCGCATGCGACAGCGGCACGAACACTTCCCGCGTCCGCCGCTTCTTCTCACGCACATAATCAGTGACGATGGTGATCCCGCCCGTAAAGCCATGCTCGTCGCGCAGCCGCGCATGAATTCGCTTGGCAGTGTGCCGCTGTTTCTTGAGTTTGCTCTTATCCTCTTCGAGGATCTGGTCGATCACCGGCACAAAGGGATCAAGCTTGGGACGCTGCGGCATCGCTTGGCGCCGATATCCCGGCGGAACCGAATGCTTCAGGATCTTCGACACTGTCTTGCGGTCGATCCCGAACTTCCGCCCCGCCTCGCGCTCACTCATGCCCTCGACATGGCACGCTCTGCGCACCCGGGTATACAGTTCCACAGAATACATCTCCCGACCCTCAGCTTCCGCCCCGGGTCTCAGAATGGCAGAATTTTACTCCGCGACGGTCAGGTAATCCCACCGTTTCCGTGGCCCAGTTTGCCTCCGGGATTCACAAGTCCTACCGCACGATGTGGGGCCTCGACCGGCCCCTGCCAGAGCAATACCTGCGCTATATCTCACAGGTTGTGCAGGGGGATTTCGGCGTTTCCTTCCGGGACGACCGGCCCGTCGCCGCGATCATCGCCGAGCGCATTCCGGCAACGCTCAACCTCGGCCTCCTTGCGTTCGGAATCACGCTTTTGATTGGCATTCCGGGCGGCATCGTCGCGGCGATGAACCGGGGTCGGCTGGTGGACCGGGTGGTCATGGGGTTCACCATTCTAGGCCACAGCCTGCCAAACTTTTTCCTTGGCATCCTGCTAATCCTCTACTTTTCGATGACGCTTCGGCTTCTGCCGAGCTTCTGGTATCGGTACATGGCAACACATGGTGATGCCTGCCATCACGCTCGGCACATCGTTCGCCGGAACCGTGGCGCGCTTCACGCGCACTGCCATGCTTGAGGTGTTAAACCAGCCCTACATGCGGACCGCGCGCGCCAAGGGACTTGGCCGGACCGCCCGCGTCTGGCGTCATGCCCTGCCGAATGCGGCAATCCCGATAGTGACCGTGATCGGCCTGCGCCTCGGCGCACTCGTCGGCGGGGCAACTGTCGTTGAGACGGTGTTCGGCTATCCTGGCATCGGGTCTCTTTTGGTCAACGCGGTGGCGCAACGCGATCTGGCCGTGGTGCAGGGTGTGGTCCTGCTGATCGCTTTCACGATGGTGCTCACAAACCTGATAATCGACCTCGCTTATGGCTGGCTCGATCCGCGGATTGCAATGTCAGGTAAGGAGACGAAGGCATGAGCGCTCTGGACGCACACCCGCCCGCGCGCCGCTGGTTCTTCCGCCGGCACCGCCGTACTGCCAAGGCGCATCAACGTCCGTCGCTTCTGGTAATGATCTGCCTGCTCTGGCTGGCGCTCGTCGTCTTCACCGCAATATTCGCCGGCTGGCCGGCACCCTTCGGCTATACTGAGCAGACTCTCCTGAATCGGCTGAAGCCCCCTGCTTTCTTTGGCGGTCCGGCGGAACACCTTCTGGGCACGGACGGGCTCGGGCGAGACGTGCTCAGCCGCCTGTTGTTCGCCCTTCGGACGAGTATCCTCGTAGCACTTCTGGGCACCGGGATCGGTGCCGTCACTGGCACCGTTCTCGGCGTCCTTGCAGCGCACTTCCGGGGCTGGGTTGACGATATCGTTATGGTGCTGGTGGATTTTCAGGCCAGCGTGCCATTCCTCATCGTCGCCCTCGCGGTTCTCGCATTCTTCGGCAACAGTTTCGTACTCTTCGTCTGCATCGTTGGGCTGTTCGGGTGGGAAACCTATGCAAGGCTGGTGCGTGGACTGGTCCTGTCGGTGTCGGGGGAAGGCTATGCCTTCGCGATCCGCACCCTCGGCGTCCATCCCGCACGAATCTACCTGCGCCATGTGCTGCCCAACATCGCTGGCGTTCTGGTAGTGCAGCTGACGCTGAATTTCCCTGAAATCATCCTGCTAGAAACCTCGCTCTCCTTTCTCGGCCTCGGCATCCAGCCACCCGGAACCAGCCTTGGCCTCGCCTTGGGGGAAGGACGCAACTACATCGCGACCGCGTGGTGGATCGGCCTGCCCGCGGGGGTGGTGATCTTCCTGACAACGCTTTCGATCAGTCTCGTCGGAGACTGGGTGCGCGATGCACTCGATCCCTCTCTCGCGCAGTCGGAGTAACGCGATGAAGCGCTTCGATCTGCCGGATGTAGCGGGCGTGATTTCCGACCTCGACGGTGTGGTGTATCGCGGGACAAAGCCGATCCCGAGCGCCGTGGCGCGGTTTCGCTCCTGGTGGGAGCAGGGTGTGCCCTATTGCTTCGTCACTAACAACTCGACCCGTAGCCCCGAAGATGTGGCCGCTAAACTCACCGCGATGGGCGTACCAACCACGGCTGACCAAGTTATCACAAGCGCCGTAATGACGGCGGAGGTGATGGCGAGGCGCTGGCCTGAAGGCGGTACCGCCTTTGTTATCGGCGCGCGGGCTCTGGCGGAGGCGGTTGCGAAGTCGGGATTCAGTGTGACGGCGGATCGGGCGGATGCCGTTGTGGTGGGCCTCGACCGCGACTTCACCTACGCGAAGCTCGACCGGGCGATGCAGCTGATCCGTAACCGTACGGTCTCCCTGCACTGCCGCGCATAGGGAGTGAGGGATAGTGTCCGCTTAGGATAGCGGACACTAAGGGGCGATCGATGGCGCGTCGTGCGAGACGGCTCTGGAGCGACGAGGAGAAGCGCTCGATCTGCTTTCAGACGGCAGCGCCGGATGTGTCGGTGGCGCAGGTTGCGCGTCGATATGCGATGAACGCCAACATGATCTTCAAATGGCTGCGGGATCCTCGATACGCCCCCACCGCCGAACCGGTGGTCGAGATATGCGCTGCGGATGTCGCTGGCTTCCTGCCGGTTGAGATCGTCGATCAGCCGGAGTGGAGGGATCATGACGCGGTGTCTGATCCGACCGCTGATCCTGGCACAATCGAGATCGATGTCGCAGGTGGTCACCGACTGCGGATTGTGGGCACCTACGATCCCGAGGCGCTGGCCCGGCTGATCCGGGGCCTGTCGCCATGATCCCGGTCCCGTCGAACACGCGGGTCTGGCTGGCGGCCGGTGTCACAGACATGCGACGGGGGTTCACGACGCTGGCGGCTCAAGCTGAGACGGCGCTGAAGCAGGACCCGTTCGCTGGCCACCTGTTTGTGTTCCGCGGGCGGCGTGGCGATCTGATCAAGATCATCTGGTGGGATGGCCAGGGCGCGTGCTTGTTCTCGAAGCGCCTTGAGAAGGGCCGGTTCGTCTGGCCGTCGGCGAAGGAGGGTAAGATCTCCCTGACGGCGGCGCAGTTGGCGATGCTCCTGGAGGGCATCGACTGGCGGGCCCCGCAGCGTAGCTGGAAGCCGCTCAAGGCAGGATAAATTGCCCTGTCGAGGGCATTCAGGATTCCCGCCGCAGCCATGTTTTGCTATAGTTTGGCATGCTTGACGTGGCCCAATCCCTGCCGGAAGATCCCGATGAACTACGCCGCTTCACGGCCCTTTTGCTGGCCGAAGTGAAGTCGCAGGCGATGCTCATCGAGAAGCTGCGCCATCAGCTGGCCGGGCACCGCAACTCTCGGTTCGGCGCCTCATCGGAGATTATCGAGCAGCTTCAGCTGGCACTGGAAGCCAGCGAGATCTCGATCGCCAAGATGACGGCCAAGCTGCGGCTTCCCGATGAGGAGCCGAAGGACAAGCCGAAGCGCCGTCCGATCCCGGATCACATCCCGCGGATGGAAGTCGAGTTGACGACCGGCGGCGATGATTGCGCCAAGTGCGGCGGTCGACTGCGCCGTCTGGGCGAGGATGTGACCGAGGAGCTGGAGTATGTGCCCGGCCGGTTCATCGTGAACCGGATCGTGCGACCGCGGTTCGCGTGTTTCGGGTGCGAGGCATTCACGCAGGCTGCACTCCCTTCGCGGCCTATCGAGCGCGGCCGCCCCGGTCCCGGCCTTCTCGCCCATGTCTTGGTGAACAAATACGCCGATCACCTGCCGCTCTACCGGCAAAGCCAGATCTTCGAGCGCGACGGGCTCGATCTGGATCGCTCGACGTTGGCCGACTGGGTCGGCAAGTCGACGGCGCTGCTGGAGCCGCTCGCAGACGCTATCGGACGCCACGTGCTGGCCGGACAGGCCATCTTCACGGATGACACCCCGGTGAAGATGCTGGCACCCGGCACCGGTAAGACAGCGACGGCGCGATTGTGGGCTTACGGGCGGGACGAGCGGCCTTGGGGGAGCGGTGTCCCACCCGCCAGTTGGTATCAGTTCTCTCCCGACCGCAAAGGTCAGCATCCGAAGGATCATCTCGCAACGTATCAGGGCTGGATGCACGCGGACGGCTATGCCGGGTTCGAGGATCTCTACCGGTCCGGCGACATCCGCGAGGTCGCCTGCATGGCTCATGTCAGACGAAAGTTTGTCGACATCCATAGAGCGCAGGGCTCGGCCATCGCCGACGAAGCCGTCCTGCGCATCGCCCAACTCTACGCAGTCGAGAAAGAAGCGAGAGGGTCACCGCCAGACCTTCGCGTCGAGATCCGGCAAGCGAAGGCGAAGCCCGTCTTCGACGATCTCGAGGCATGGCTGCACCTCCAGCTGCCATCCATTTCCGGCAAGTCGCCATTGGCCGCGGCGATCCGCTATGCCCTGACCCGCATGAAGCGGCTCCAGCCGTATCTCGATCACGGTGTCCTGGAACTGGATAACAACACGGCCGAGCGTGCGATGCGATCCGTCGCGATCGGCAGGAAGAATTATCTCTTCGTCGGATCACTGACCGGCGGCCGCGCCGCCGCCATCGCCTACACCCTGATCGAAACCGCCAAGCTGAACGGCGTCGACCCGCAGGCCTGGCTCGCAGACACGCTCGCTCGCATCCCGGACTACAAGATCACCCGCGTCGATGACTTCCTACCGTGGAAAATGGCGGAGTAGAGCGGTCAGGCCGGACGCTTACGCTGATCCGGGGCGGTGCCGAACTGATCGCGACCAATCCCGACCGTATACTGCCTAAGGGAGACCGCTTTGAGCCGGGCAACGGGGCCATTGTCGCCGCGATCGTGGCGGCTGGTGGCAAAGCCCCGCTGGTGGTCGGAAAGCCCGAGCGACATCTGGTGGACGCCGCGCTCTCGCGGCTGGCGATCCCGCCCGGGCGGGCGATCCTCATCGGCGATCAGCTTGCGACAGATATTACGGCGGCGCGGGCGGCGGGTGTCTACGCGATCCTCGTGGAAACGGGAGTCGAACAGCTCGAAGGGGCAGGGGCAGCAGACTTGCGTATTTTAGATCTGTCGAGGCTCCCGGACTTTGGCCCGCCGGACGAAGCATAGACAGGGTGTCGAATTCCGCGAGAAATTAACCCACCTTTCCGAAACGTAGTGACCCACCGGCTGTCAATAGTTCCGCCGACACTCCCTGAGATTATCAGGTGCAATAAGGGTCAGCGCCAAATGACAAAATGGGTCAATTCGTTCCGAAAATCAATAGCGAAACCTCAGACAGGAGCCGTTCGCTGCACTGCAAAAAAATGGCAAGTTGGGCTCGAACCCGCCGTCGGATGCGCCGCAGCAACTGGAGCCGCCGCTTGATCGTCCAGCGTTGCGATCGGGCCGATAGCGGACCTTTACGATCCGCCAGGTTGGGAAGGAAAGCGGACATGGCGAACGTCTGCAATGCGGACTTAGCTGCCATTGGTATACATCTCGATGGGAACTAAGGTTCCCAGCCGAACACATCTTCAATACCGACACCGAAATGTGCTGCTATCAAAAACGCGCGTTCCAGACTGGGGGAATAGTGGCCTCGCTCGATGGCAACGATAGTCTGTCTACTGACACCGACTGCTTTTGTGAGATCAGCCTGACTCATTTCACCATGCGCTTGCCGTAGCGCGCTGATCCGGTTGGTGATCGGTGGTTTCTTCTTCACCTAGACAACTTCTCGGCGGTGCAAAAAGAGGACGACGATCAATTTGATCAGTTCGGTTGCAGCGACAACCAAAAGGATTCCATTGACGACTTGTATCGGATTGAGAGGGGCGAACGCGAGCCATGCTAAGACCAGTAGACCGGCGTAAATGGTGAGAACGCCAGCCCCCTCCGAGATTCTTTCGATTTTCTCTTCACGCTCGTCAGGCAAAAGTGGCGCACCTTGGCGCGTTTGCATCACAAGCGCACCCAGGAATGAAGCGCCTATCGTTGCACCGATAATTACAGCCAGGCGAATAAACATATCGCTTTGGCTTGAAGGCGCAAATCCATACAGCCCAATCACTGTTCCGAAGTGCCGCAGAACCATAGCGAGGAAACCGATCGTCATCGAATTTGAGAACCTTAGATAGGCCGACATTCGCGCCTCCCATGTCAAAAATATTTGACACATAGGTAAGCAGGCTGAACAGAGATGTCAAATATTTTTGATATCTCTGTTCAGCAAATCCGGGCTCGATGTGGAACCGCACCGCATTGTACGGCAAGGCCTGAACTAGCTGAGCCGACGGCATTGGGGGCCGCCTTAATCGGACGTTCGAACGGTTTGCACTGTTGACGGAAAGGAGCAGTCGCCCCCAACGAGGGCGATCACAATGCTGGCGTAGTGCGACCTCGCGCCGTTGGCACCGATATGCCGCAATTTGCTTTCCGATGTTGACAGACTCAGGAAACACTGAGCAGATAACTGGTATTGTGGCCGGACCAGTATATCAGTCGGAACGGTCTAAGGGAGGAGATATCATGAAGATCCTACGAATGGCGGCAATCTGCGCTTGCCTCGCGGCACCAACGGCTCAGGCTCAGGCCCAGGCCCAGGCCCAGGGGACAGGATACCCCGAACCGGTGCCGGGAACCTATGTTATCGAGAACTTCACATTCGAAACCGGCGAGGTGCTGCCGGAAATGACCGTGGCCTACATGACCATCGGCGATCCGACCAACCCGGCCGTTCTGGTCACCCACGGCACCACGTCGAGCGGCAGTTCGATGCTGGGAGAGGCCTTCGCGGGCAATCTCTATGGCGAGGGGCAGCCGCTGGATGCGTCGAAATACTACCTGATCCTCGTCGATGCGATCGGATCGGGCGGCTCGTCCAAACCGTCCGACGGGATGCGCGCGGACTTCCCCGAGCAGACTCTGCTCGACATGGTAAATGCGCAGAAGATGCTGCTCGAAGACGGGCTTGGCATCGATCGGCTTCACCTCAAGATCGGCTTTTCGATGGGCGGCATGCTGACCTGGACCTGGCTGACGGAATATCCCGATTTCATGGATGGCGGAGTGCCGATTGCCTCGTTGCCGGGGCCGATGGCCGGGCGCAACTGGATGATGCGCCGGATGGTGATCGACGCCGTGCGCGACGATCCGGCGTGGATGGAGGGCAACTACGAGGAACAGCCGCCGATGTTGCGCTACATGTCCGCGTGGTTCGGGCTTGCCACGTCCGGCGGCAACCTGCGTTTGCAGGAGCTGGGGGCCACGAACGAAATGGCCAGTGCCTATGTGGATGAGCGCAAGGCCAGCCAGAAGGTCGGCGACGCGAACGACACGATGTATATGTGGAACGCCTCGCGCAACTTTGACCCCACTCCGAAATTGGGGGACATCACCGCGAAAGTGCTTGTCGTCTTGTCTCAAGATGATGAGCGAAATCCGGTGGAACTGCCGATGATCGCGGAGAACATGGCCATGATCGCGGATGCGCAGCTGGTCATCGTGCCGGAAAGTGCAGAGACGACCGGCCACGGGACCACGTACAACGCGGCTTATTATGCCGACGAACTGGCGGCATTCTTGGCGTCGTTGCCGAACGCGCCCGAGTAATCTGACGGATCAGGACGGACAAGGGGGGGCACCTTCGGGTGCCCCTTTTTCTGTCAGGTGCGGGCGGCCAGAAAAGCGCTGGTGGTGACGAAGATGCGGGTGGCATGGGTTGTGACGGCCTTGACTGTCTCCTCCGGATCCCCCGCGCGCAAGGCGTCCAGGACTGCCGTGTGGTCAGCCACGCTCTCGGCCACGGCACCCGGTTGCGCAACGATGCGCCGCCGGTGATCGAGCAGGTGATTGTAGAGCGCCATCGCCATGTCGGAGAGCACCGGGTTGCCGCCGGCCCGATAGAGTGTCGCGTGAAAATCGCGGTCGCAGAGCAGAAAGCGGATCGGGTCGCCGTCGCAGGCGCGCTGCGCCGCGATCGATGCCTCCAGCCGCTCAAGATCTCGCGGCGTGATTTGCAGGGCTGCGGTCGCGGCGAGATCCCGCTCGATCAACAGTCGGGCGCGATGCACCGAGTCGAGATCGTACGGTCCGTCGAAGCCGAGCGTCGGCGCCCCGACCGAGAGTGATGAGACGTCGGCAGTGGCGACCGCAGTTCGAGCGCCATGGGCCACCCGCAGAATGCCATGGGCGGCGAGGATGCCGATCGCGCCGCGCACAGTCTCGCGGCTGACCGAAAGGGAGGTGGCCAACTCCCGCTCTCCCGGAAGCTCGTCTCCGGGGGCAAGGACGCCGGAAGAGATCAGCGCCGCCAGTTTTTCCGCGATCAACTCGCGCACGGGCCGCCGCGAGACTTCTCCCATCAAAACCCGCGTTTCGGCCCCCGCAAGAGCGCGTGTCTCCTCGGCGGGAACCCTCTGTGCGTCGTCCATCCCGATCCCTCGTGGTTGTCGTGCTTGGCCCCCGGGCCGATAGCAGACGGGAGCCTGTCTGGACAGAGCCGCCGTGGAAAGTGATTGACAGGTGCCATAAGTGGTCTACTGTTCAGACCAGCAGGCCATTGCTCAACACGCTATTGGCCAACGCGACTACAGACGGGAGGGAGGACCCGAATGGACGTCACAACCCTGCGGGCCGAAAGCGGACATTGAACGGTGTACTCCGCCTGCGTGAAAGCGGACCTGTTCGACCGGAGACATTGAGAATGAAGTGTAATTTTTCTGCATCTTCACCACGGGTTATTTTTTTGCGCATCGTTTCCGCAGCGATCCATTGGAAGGGCAGAGAACGGAAGGACACAACATCGGGCTAGGGGACGCAGCATTTGTAAGAGCAGACGTTTATCTTGGTCGTCACAGGGTGCCGCTGTGAACAGGTAGATACAGCGAAGAGCAATTAGCGGTCGTTAGATTGCGATGACTGATCGATGTGGGCCCTGGTAAACACCTAGCGTCAAGGCGTATCCCCATTTCACAGTCTCGAAGGAGAAGAGATGGGGATCGCCATTATCATCATGAAGCACGATGTCTGCGCTCCCGAGCGGACCACCTCTGGCCATTGAGCAATAGTCGGCAACCATGTTGAAGACATCTACTTCATGACAGCCCTTGAAGCCGCTCGCAAAAGCGGGTGATTGGACGAAGTGTGAGCATGGCTCAGTCGGATTGAAATCTGCGTCGCGTTTGAACGGATGTGGATGCCCGGTGACAAGGCCGATGACGGGCGTCGAGACGCCCCAGATTTCGACGCAACGCCAGAACGTTGTGGTTAGCGTGTTATCGAAGCGGGGTTGTAGCACCTTTACTGCCTCCAGGCTTGGGGCATAGTCCTGCGCTTCGATGGCGAACCGGTCGCGCAGAAAGAGGAGTCGTGCTGCGGCAAAATTTGCCTCGGCCTCCATCTGTTCATGGCAGTTGGGCTGGAGGGTTTGTTTATCGTCGCCAAGCATAGCGCCTTCGTGCCACGGCAGGAGACTGTGGCCGACTTCATGTGCTTCGATCCAGCGAAATTTCAGCTTGTGCAAATCCTTGTCCATTAGGATCCGTTTCTCGTCCGGCAGGTAAAAAGCGCGCAAATCGAATTTCTTGACTGCGTCTAGAAAGAGCGTTGGACGCCGCAGGACCTGCTTACCGGCAACGCGCAGCATGCTGATAACATCGTCCATCAGCGATGGGTCGTCCTTTTGGAAGTACGCCCGATCGAGATTGAGCGCATCCCGAACATGTTCCAGCTTGAGCGGCGGCTCTGGATTGCCCAGTCTGTTCAGCAGCCGCTCAACGCGTTCGTCGATACGCTCCTGGGTCCGCCGGCGAAGAATGTAATTTTTGGCCATTGGACCCGTCTCGCTCTACTATGTCGCTTTCATTTTCAGCGCTGCCACGACGGCGTCATGAAAGGCTTGCTCATCAGGTGTCACATCCTTGATCGGAGCGGACCTTGCCGCATACCGTGTGACTTCTTCCAGCCAATGACCGTCCTTCGGGACGGCAAGGCCGGCCAGTTCCATCAGCTTGGATTGTGGCAGGTCGAGCGCATTCGACAGCCCCCATACCGTACGAAGATCGGGTTCGTAATGGGGGTCCTGTTCGATACTCAGCAACTCGCCGACCTCGATATCTGCGTTGCCGGCAAGCTTCTCGATTGTCATACGCCGCTGTCGGCGCGCGACATTTATAAAGTGGCCGAAGACCAGTCGGGTTTCTTCGGCACGCAGAGATACCGCATCAGGGTCGACTTGTGGGCGCGCGGCAAGGGCACCGGCTCCAGGGGTAACATGCTCGTCGAGGGCGAGCATTTTCTTGGACCATTCTGCGGAGATACCGTAAGTCATGTCAGCTCTCCTTTTAGGTAGGCTTCGGCAGCGTCAGAGGACGACTCGAAATAGGGCAGCTTGCCCTTATACTCGTCGGGCCGGGTGCCGAGGTTAGTGAAGCCGCAGCGCTCATAGAACGGAATCGCTTGCGGCAGGGAATGCAGGCCGACGCGGCCTTTGAAGCCTTCTTCGACACTGCGGGTAATGGCGGCGTGCATCAACACGGGACCGACTAGCCGATAGATCGGTGCGTCAGCATAAGGTTCGCGCCAGTTCCAAGGCGCGACCTCGAGATAGTCGACATAGACTAGATCTTGGCTGGCTTGAGGGTCCAAGCGGGCACGACGGGAGGCGAGATCGAGCCGCATCATGCCTTGGGTCACATCGCGGCAGACGACGCTGTACCCGGTATGGCCGAGCAGCCCACGAACTTCATTCATCTTGCCGCGCCAGTCCCAGTGCCAGCTTTGAGGCCAAGCGGTGTCGGCAGGGCCGATGCCGTTGTCCACCAGACGTTTCATGTAGGTCTGGGCAGCCGAGCGCCATTGAAACTGCCAGTCGATCAGCTGCTTCTCGGCAATCTCATCATGCAGTTCGGCTTCGACCGTCGTACCAGCGGCGGCATCGAGCAAATGGACCGGGTAAGCGGTCATAGCATCATGACTTCCGACTTATCCTTGGTCTTGTCGTCCTCGAAGAACAGCTTATCGCCGCGCTCGAGCCGGACATCGACCATTTGATACAGGCGTAGGGCCTGTCGTATCACACCGATCTTGCTCAGATCCTTTTTGGCGCAAAGACCTTCAAGAACGCTCATCTCCGCATCTGTGAGGTTGAGCGTCATCGTTCGCTTGTTCATGTCCTTATCCTCCAAGTGACGCGAGATCTAGCCATACTTGAAGCAATTGTCAACTTAAAATTAGCCCACTGATAGCCCTTTACCGGCTATTTGATGGCTACTATATCCACCAAATGAGGCCGGCACGGATCGGCAGGCACTGAAAAGGAGACTGGCCATGGCGCCGGAAACGATTGAACTGGAAGACGTGGCGGCCTGTGTAGCTGCTGGACGGAACCCGCGCCCGCAGGGGCCGTACCGGGTGCAGGTAGGCGATGGTGACCTCAGCTTTGACGGCTATCGGATCGACGATCCGGTGCCGACCGGGCGACAGATATTGGGCCTCGTCTCTGCGCGCCCGGTCGAAGAGCATCTGGTATTCCAGCTGCTGCGCAATGGCGATCTGAAAGAGTTGACGCTCGATGAGACGGTCGATCTGCGCACGGCAGGGGTTGAGCGCTTCATCGTTTTCAAGAGTGCGGAATCCTACCGCATCGAACTGGATGGTCAGGTGAAGGAATGGGGTGCCTGCGTGATCAGCGGCCGGGTCCTGAAGCAGCTGGCGGGGGCCGCCGACAAACCGGACTACGGTGTTTGGATGGAAATCCGGGGTGCGGAGGATCGTCCGATCGACGACAACGAGCTGGTCAAGCTCGACGAGAAGGGTCTGGAACGGTTCTTCACCGGGGCCACGACCTCAACCGAAGGTGCGGAAACCTCGATCCTGCCGATGCGTGATCGCCGGTACCTCGAGGAACGCGGCCTGACTTTCGTCGAATACCGCGACGGAGCGCAGTCCGGTGTAATCCTGCGAGGCTACGGCCTGCCGGACGGCAAGTATCAGGTGGCGCAGGCCGATATCCTGATCCTGCTGCCGCGCGGCTATCCCGATGCTGCGCCGGACATGTTCTATGCGCAGCCCTGGCTGACACTGGTCCCTTCGAGCCGGTACCCGCGGCAAGCTGACCAGCCGCTCGACTTCAATGGTCAGCGCTGGCAGCGCTGGTCGCGGCACAACAGTGATTGGCGTCCCGGCACCGATGGCATCTGGACCATGCTGAAACGTGTCGAGTCCGCGCTGGAGATCGCGGCATGAGCCGCCTCGACGTCACCCTGCAGGAGCGTCACGAAGCCGAGCTTCGGGCGCTCCTGTTCCGCACCGACGGCCATGAAGCCGCAGCCTATGTGCTTTATGGCATCAGTCGTGTCGCAATGGACCCGTGGGACCGTCAATCGCGGTTACGATTGACGTCCTTCCGCGTGGTCCCGGTTCCGAACGAAGATCTGATTTCGGCCAGCGACAAACACGTCACCTGGTCAACGAAGTCGTTTCTGGCGCTCTGCCGTCAGGCGAAGGCAGAAGGTCTGGCCGTCGGTATCGCCCATAGCCATCCGGGCGGGTTTCCCAGATTCTCAAAACAAGACGATGAGAACGAACGAGAACTGTACCGGCTGGCGCGCAACCGGAATGGTGCGGACGTCATGCTGGCAAGCCTGCTGCTGATCGACGGCGAGACCTGTGATTATGCGGCGCGTGTGTGGATTGACGACACCCAGCCGATTGACAGCGATGCTGTGATCGCGATTGGTGCTCGGTTTCGAATACTGAATACGCTCAACGGGTTTGCTGGGGAAGCCTTCGCGCGACAGGCCCTTACTTTCGGACCTGCACTGAATCCGCTGTTGGCCCGGCTGAAGATCGGCGTTGTGGGCTGCGGTGGCACGGGCAGTGCGGTTGCGATGCTGTTGGCCCGGCTCGGCGTCGGACAAATCGCTCTGTTCGACGAAGACATTGTTGAGGTTAGCAATCTGAACCGTCTACACGGTGCCCGCCGCGACGATGCCGACGGTATGCGGCGCAAAGTCGATGTCGTCGCGCGCGAACTGGCCGGTCTCGGCCTCGGTGTCCGCCCGGTCCCGATCCCGCACTGGGCAGATGCCGATGAGGCGCGAGATGCCTTGCTCTCCTGCGATATTGTTTTCGGGTGTACCGATGATCACGCAGGACGGCTGTTTCTCAATCGGTTTGCCTATTTCTATCTGCGCCCCGTCATTGATTTAGGGCTCGCACTCACACCTCGTGGCAACGACGGACAATTGGGGAACATGATTGGAAGGGTGACGGTTCTGCGCCCCGGAACGCCTTGCCTCCTATGCCGCCGGATCGCTCAGCCCCAACGGGCTGCGGAGGAAGAACTACGCCGTGCCGCGCCGGCAGAGTATGAGCGCCAGAAGCGAGAAGCCTATGTCCGTGGCGCTGGAAATCCTGCCCCGGCAGTCGTCACTTTCACGACGGAAACCGCGACCATGGCGGTCAACGAGCTGCTGCAGGGTTTGACCGGGTATAGAGGCGATGGAGGCTGGGCGGCGCAGCGCATTCGGCGTTTTGATCTCGGGACCGATCGGTTGCAGGGGGCGAAGCAAAACTCTGGCTGCATCCTTTGTGTCGATCAGGATTACTGGGGTCGCGGCGATGTCGATCCGTTCATGGATCGGGTGGGTTAAGCCGATGTTTCGAGCCTTTGCGCGGCATTTTCTGACCCGGTGCCGGGTTATCCGCTGCGCCGACTTGGTCGGTCGAGTACAGCCTACCCATCCCGATACCACTACTCTGACGGCGGCCGCGTTTGTCGTCGTCCGGGACGGTGGCATCGAAAAATGGGCGTGCTTCCAGTGTCCTGGAGGTTGCGGAGAAAAAGTTCAACTCTCGTTGAGCACAGTACGGCGGCCGCGCTGGTCGGTTCGTCTTGACTGGCTAGGACGACCGACGGTCGAACCGTCCATTCGGCAAACTAACCGCTGCCGCTGTCATTTCTGGGTCCGGCAAGGGCAGGTGCAGTGGTGCGCAGACAGTCCGGTTCTCAAGGCCAACTTGCACGAAGCGACTAAATGACCGCCCTCAGCTCGTCGGAAAGGCCGCGCGTTCACGATTCTTTTGAAAGTCTATTGGATTTGCAAACGCGAGCGGTAGGCGGTTTGGGCTCATCGGAGCGCCTCGGCACGACCGTCCTAAAGACGCCGCTCAAGCGGGAGGTACCGAAGACCGGTTCCAAATATCATCGTTGCAGCTAGGTGGAATACGACACCCGTAGCAGATAGCTTGGAGGAGACGTTGTTTGATTGACTGCCCTGACGATCAGTGTGATCGTCGGATGGCTGACGCCAACGTACAAACCAACCGTTCGAGGAAAATATTGTCTAAGTTAGTAGAAAAGGTATCTGGCAAGGGTGAAATACCGGGAGTCATCGATTCAAAGAAATTAATTTCACAAAACAGATCTAGCGAAATGTTTTTCGCAGTTGTTGGACCGGTTGGCGCAGGTGGGTCTCGTGTGATTGAGTCTCTGAAGCGATCTTGCGAGGAATCCGGATATAAGACTGAATGGATCAAAGCCAGCACCCTGATTAAGCAGTGGCACGAGGAAAATGACAATTCCGTACCGGCGTCTACAGAAAAAACACTGGAGCTTGTCGAGGCATATCAGGACGCTGGAGACGTTATGCGCCAGCGGGATGCCGCTGAGGTGGCGCGAGCGGTTCTAAGTGAAATTGCTCGACGTCGAGCTGAGGCGACTGAAGTCACCTATGTGCGAGGGGAGCCAGTACGTCCAAGCGAAGAACGGCGCGCCTATCTGGTTGATTCCATAAGGCATCCAGCGGAGGTCAGTTTGCTTCGGCGCACATACGGAAGCGCGTTTGCTCTTGTGGGCGTTGTTTGTGAGGAAAGCAGACGCGAGAAACGAATACTTGAGAAATATTTTCGCAAACCAAGGCATGGAGAGCTGGCAGTAAAGGATCAAGTTAAGAGCTTTATGAAGCGCGATTCTGATGACGCCGATAATAAACAAGGCCAGCATGTCGCTGAGGCGTTCTTCGAAGCGGATTACTTTGTCGATAACTCCGAAGATGATCCCGAAGGCACCAATTTTGCTCTCGATGAACCACTTGGTCGGCTGGTGAACATTATAGCTCATGATCAGATCGTTCGACCAACGATAGAAGAAACGGCCATGCACCATGCTCACTCCGCCAGAGTGAGAAGCGCTTGTCTGTCACGCCAGGTGGGGGCGGCGCTAGTCGACAGCGATGGGACAGTTGTTGCAACCGGCGTCAACGAAGTGCCAACTGCGGGCGGTGGAGTATACGGCGAAGGTTTCGGAAAGCCCCACGAGTATGAGGATCACCGGTGTGCCTTCCGCGAAACGAAATACTGTAGCAGCAACAGGCAGCAGAACGAGATAATTGAGGAACTGATCACCGCGCTGCCTGAGCTAGCTACATCGGACGACAAGCTCGAGCTCGCGGCGAGGATCAGAAAAACTCGACTTGGTGGCCTCATCGAGTTCAGCCGCGCAGTGCATGCGGAAATGGATGCGTTGCTCTCGGCAGGTCGTGAGGGTGTCTCTACCGTGGGCACAAGGCTGTTCGTCACCACCTTTCCATGTCACTATTGCGCACGCCACATCGTCGGTGCGGGGGTGTACGAGGTACAGTACATTGAGCCTTACCCTAAGAGCCTTGCCTTGGATCTGCATGATGATGCCATCGAGACGAACCCATTCGACTGGCTTCCACCAGACCGTAAATCCATGGCAGAGCAGCGGAAAATTATCGATGAGCAATCGCGCTCTGATGTTGCGGTGCGAGAGCCACGAAAACCAGGGAAGGTGCTGTTTAGGCCTTTCGTAGGCGTCTCGCCGCGTATGTACACTAGGGCGTTTGAAAAAACGTGGCGTTTGAAGGATAAGGTTACTGGAAATTTCGAGATGGAAGCGCCAGAATGGGGCGACGAGTGGTCTCCGTTCACAGTTGGGTATCCTGACCTCGAAGCAGCCCTAACAAAATAGTCATGTCTCACCCCGTACTCAGACTCATAGCCAAAGAAAGCTTCGACCTCCACGCTCCTGAGGTGGTCAGCGAAGCGCGCGGTCCATACGCGCCCTCGAATGAGCAGTTATGTTTTTCATTTGACGATGAGGTATCTCATGACAATCATCTCGTCGAAATCGTTTCGATGGATGGCATACATGGCAAGCACCTGTGTCAGCTAATTTTAGAAAATAGGCCAAAGGTTGTAGTAGATCTGCGTCATGTGATCCGCTTTGATTTTCCAGGCACCAGCCGCGAACAAGTTCTGAGGCATTTTCGTGCCGCCAGTACTCTATACGTGCGCGAACCTCTACCGTGGCATGATCTTCATCGGAGAGATTTCATTTCTGGTGATAGGATTTTATCCCAAAGACTCGAACACGAGACCGTTGAGCGGAAGCAATCTCCAGTAATGTTGTTTGTGCCAAAAGCTGAGCACGTCAGCCTTCTAACTGCGTATCTAAATCGTGTTTTCTCAAGCCGTCGGGAAGGTCGATGGAAAATCTTAACCGTTCATTGAAATTTTCATCTACGTTTTAGGTCGCCGAGACAGTAGCTTCCTGCGATTCTCGTAGATTTGCCGACAGGTTCTATTTTACCACTCGTAGTTGGGGTGTAGTCGCCGGAAGCGGATGCAGAGCGCGCAGGTCCTCTTCGCTTGCGCAAAGGGCTTGAGCGAGATCCGATACGCTGTAGCCAAGCTCCTCCAGATGGAGCCTTAAAATTTCTGGAAGAACGGTGGGTAATTCGACTTTCAGATCGAGTTCTGGTGGCTCCATTCTGCGGTAGCCCATCGCGGTCATCTGCCGCCAAAGATATTGGCTCTGGTTGTCTGAAATCGCACCGATTTCCTTAGTTCGATAGAGAAGTGCTGCCATGGAAACGCGCCATACAGGCTTTAGACTGGCGAGGCTCTGAATCGTGAGACGCCGCCCGGAAAGGTGCGGGCGAATATCTCGCGCCGGAATGAGCAACGCCGATGCAAACTCATTCGCCTCCTGTTCCATATCAGGTGATGGCACCCGATGCATCACAACATGCCCCAGCTCGTGTGCGAGACTGAACCGCTGCCGATCAGCGGGCATGTTGCGATTCAGAAAGATGCATGGCGGCATGTCCGGTATCTGGACCGTGAAGCCATCCACCTTGAGCGCGGCGAAGTCGCAATGGACGACGATGCACCCTGCTCGCTCCACCCATGCGACAAGCTTCTCGAAACGGTCCCGACGGCACGAGCCAGGTGCGCCTGATGAGATCGGCGATACGCTCGGGGTCACCGCCGTACTCGTCGACATCGAGATGCGGCAGAGAAAACTCTGGTTCAAGCTCGGCGGCATCAAGCAGCCGTCGGATGTGCAGGATTTTGATATTCAGCTCGGCTTCCAGACGCTCGATCGCCTTCTGTCCGACGCTTGCCCGCTTCCGGTACTGCACGCTCATTGGCAGACCGATGACCCGGTCGTTCTGGAAGAAAAAATCGACTGGAAAGCCCAAGGCTTCGCTTACACTTTTCAGCACGTCGTCGGTCGGACCGATCAACCCGTTCTCAAGCTTCGACAGGTTGGCCTGAGACACCCCGGAGTGCTTGGAAAGCTCGGTCTGACTCCACCCACGCGCCTGCCGCGCTATTCGCAGCAGGTCCTGATTGAAATTGGTCGGCATTAGTCTTGACGCTTCTTGCGGTCGTCCGCGATGCCCTTGAGCTTGACGATCGCCGCAGCGGGACGCTCGGGTCTCGGCTCGGGCATCGGCAGCGGAACCGCAGTCTCGCCCGCATCCAGAAGGCTGTACTCCCAAGCGATCAGATCGCCGTTGCGGGCGACAACGCAAATGTCGTCGATCTGCGTCTCAAGCCGATTCAGCTTGTAGACTACCTCGACGCGCTGCACCTCCGGTAAGCAGAACAAGTCCTGTTCATGGTCGTGAAAAGCGAGCGCCAGTTGTGTTGCGACATTCGACGTGCGGCCCATCTCGTCAGCCTTCTTAAACCGAAACAACACCGTATCTCGAACAAGGAACTTCATAGTTTCGTGGCCGTCGATCGCGTGGACCGCATCGTGGGTCAGCAGCGCGGTATTCGCTCGTTCAATGATTTGCTCCCAGACGAAATTTGCGCGGCTGCGCTTGCAACGCCAGACGCCGTTGAAATCGCTGGCCAGCCAGTCCTCCCACGCCCCTCGGATCGCAGAGACGACTTGATCGTGAATTTCGTCCAGAATGGGACGCACAGTAGCTTCATTAGGAGTCGGCATGCTTTGGCCTCGCGTTTTTTAGGAAGATAGCCACATCGTTTTACAATAGCAACCACAAAATATTCACGCTGTTATTCAAAGCAGATATTCCAGATGCGCAGCGAAGGTCGGGTTCCCGCCCTCCGCGTCGGGCGACGCGACGGCGCGACGCCTCAACTAGCAGACTGATCACAGATCTGCCGCCTCCGACAAGGTCAACGCGTCGTCGATGTCGACTCCGAGATACCGGACCGTGCTCTCGAGCTTGCTGTGACCGAGCAGCTTCTGCACGGCACGCAGGTTGCCTGTCGTCTTGTAGATCAGCGCGACCTTTGTCCGCCGCATCGAATGCGTCCCGTAGAGGGCAGGGTTCAAGCCGATCGCTTCCACCCAACGTTTGACGAGGCGCGCGTACTGTCTGGTGCCAATATGGGCATCGGCGTTCGGGCTACTGGGAAAGACGAAGTCTTCGAGACAACCGGACCGCACGTTCAGCCAACCCACGAGACTGTCACGCGTCTGCTCCGTGAGTTCGAACGTGACCGGTTTGCCGGTCTTCTGCTGAACGACAGTCGCACGTCTCTTCGGTTCGCCGTCCGCGACGATGTCGCCGATCCGCAGTTTGACCAGATCGCACCCACGCAGCTTTGTATCGATGGCGAGGTCGAACATGGCCAGGTCGCGGACCATGCTTTCATGTTGCAAGTGGAACCGTAGGGACCAGACGTGTCTGGGCTTCAGGGCCAGTTTTGCGCCGACGGATCGGCCCTTGTTCCAAGGCGTTCCCAAGGCCGCCTTCTTGTGCGTTTCGGGGAAGGCCCAGACGAACTCTTCCTGAACCTCGTCCGTATCGAGTCCCGTCGACTTGGTATGTTTCGAAGCTTCTCTCCGTCATCGTCTGAAACGGTATCGGTTGAGCGCTGCGAGCAGCCTCGACGCGTCTTCGGTCCCGTACAGGCAGGCCGCCCAGGGACGTGGTTCGCAAAATTGACATGGTGGTTCTCCTCTTAGTTGGTCCGATCAGATGATCGGCCTAGCGAGGATACCTCGGAGGCTTCGCGGACGACGAAAATGACCGCGAGAGCCGGGTCCGCTATCGGGGAACCTGATCTCGCGGGGAGGCGTCCACGATGGGCGCATAGCGGTCATAACCTCGGGCGCTTGATCACGACCTGTAATCCAGCAAGATCTTGACATGTACGGCTTGTAGCCGTACATAAACCAAAAGGAGTTTCGCCATGTTTAATCTCGAAAACGTCCCTTCGGCGTCCGGCAAGATGGAAGCCCGCAAGGAGCTGCGCCTGCATCGCGACGACGCGGTGCGGATCAGGGCGGCGGCTGCCGCCACGGGTCTGCAGGAGGCCGACTTCATCCGTCAGGCGGCGCTCCTGCGCGCGCAGGAGGTCGAGCGGCGGTTGTCGCTGTCAATTCTTCCGACCGAGACGTTCGAGGCGTTTCAGGCGGCGGTCGCGGAGCCGGGCAAACCGGTTCCCGGTTTAGTCGCGGCGGCAAGGAAATCGAAGGGCCGTCTGATCGACGCGGGGTAGGGCCTTCGTGACGTCCACGCCACTCACGATCCGCCTCTTCGACAAGGCGCTGTACGATCGCGGTACTTTTTCCTGCGGCTTCGCACCGATCGACAATTTCCTGAAATCCTCCCTGTCCGACCAGATCAAATCCGGGATGGTCGCTGCCTACATGGCAACCGGGGGCGACGATCCCGCGGTTCTTGGGTTCTACACGCTCGGCGCGTTGGCCGTCAGGGCCGATCTCGGCCCGAAGGTCTGGAGCCGCGCCCGGGTGCCGGACGTGCCCGTCATCTATATCCGCGCCGTGGCCGTGCGCAAGGACCGGCAGGGGAATGGCCTGGGCACTGCATTGCTGATCGATGCGATGGCACGATGCGCAGGCATCGCCGACCGCATGGGTGCCGCCGCCATTGTGCTCGACGTCTTGAAGGACGACAACTTCGAGCGGCGGTGGCGGTTCTACGAGACGCTTGGCTTTCGTCCACTTGGCGATCCGGATAATCTGGAGCGTGTGTTCATTCCGATGGCGGACGTGCGGGCCAGCCTCGCCGAGGGCGAGCGATGATGCAAATGCCGGTCGTACCGCCTCGACGGCCCGTCAACCTCCGACCTCGTCCGATCCCGCGTCCAGCTCTTCCGCGATCTCGCGCCGAAACACCGAACCTTTCGCCAATCGCCGGCCTAGGGCTTCGACGAAGGCATCGTAGCGCTCGCCGCCCTTGGTCTGCGCGGCCTGCCGCTGCGTCTCCGGCGGACTCGGCATCACCGTCAGCCAGTGCCGGACGAAGAGGGCCAGCGTCTCGAGAGCGATGGTCTGGTCGCGCTCCAGCCGGTCCTGGGAGCGGTTCAGGCGGTCTAGCCGCGCGGAGAGCGCCGCCTCGAGCCGTTCGCTGGCATCGGGGGTGACGAAGGAGGCGATGGCGGCTTCCGCGACGAGTGAGAGGGACCGGTCCCGTCTTTCGGCGTATTCCACGAGCGCATCCATGATCGCAGGATCGAGATAGACGGAGAGGCGGGCCTTGCGCATCGTATGTCTCCCTAGAGGTCGATCCCGTCGCCGGGATCGAGCGCCGCCTGCCGTGCCATGGCAGTGAAGCGCTGGCGCTCGCAACGCAGGGCCTTCGCCCGGACGGCATCCTCATCGGCATCGTCCCCGGGCGCGGTCCCGTCGAAGTCGAACTCCTCCCGGGCCTGCACGTCCTCGGGACTGAGCGCGACCTCTATAGGTAGGTCCGGTGCGCGGCGGACGCCGCCATCCGCTTCCTCGGTTTCAGCCTCATCCGCATTGCCCGGCCTCGCAGCGCGGGTCCGGACCGCCGCAATCGTCGGGCTCGCGGTCCAGTCATCCCCCGGCCGCTTGCGATCGCAGTCGCAATCGGCGGGATCGGGCGGTGCCAGAATGCGCCGCTGCAATTGCCGATCCTCGAAGTAGCGTGCCTTTTTCGCCCGGATCGGCGGCGCGCCGGAGACCAGGATCAACTCGTCGGTTGCAGGCAGCCGCATGACTTCGCCCGGCGTGAGCAGGGGCCGCGCCGTCTCCTGCCGCGAGACCATGAGATGGCCGAGCCAGGGCGAGAGCCTGTGCCCGGCATAGTTCTTCATCGCCCGCATCTCCGTCGCGGTGCCCAGCGTGTCGGAGATCCGCTTGGCCGTGCGCTCGTCGTTGGTGGCGAAGGCCAGAGCAACTCGTCGAGATCCCAGTCGAGCGCGGTGTCGGCCATCGCGGAGACGAGCACGGTGAGGATGTCGGCGGCGGCGCGGGCGGCGAGGGCGTCCTCGGGGCAGTCGCGTGGATCGGGCTCGGAGGCCGAGGGTCGGTATCCGTGCAGTTCGAGGTCGGAGAGCACCTGGTAGGTGGCGGAGGGGGCGTGATCGGCGATGTCGGGATGATCGGTCATGGGGTGGCTCCTCGTCGGGGGACCGCGCCTCGCGCGGCCTTCATGGCGACGGGACGCGGCGGACGGGACGGACCTGCACCGGCGCATTCCCCCGAAGGGATGCTTTGCGGATGCCCCATGGGTGCGTCGGCCGGAGCGCAGCGGAGGATGGCGGGGGGCGGCTCTTTTGTCTCGCGATGCAAAGCGCGGCCCCTGTCGCCGCGCGGCGGAAAAGAGGTGCGCCCCGCCATTGCCGGACCGGGCCGTCTGCCGCAGACCAAAGCCCTCTTGGAAGGCCGTGGGCGCGGCTCTCTTCGACCCGGCGCCGCCACGCCGCGAACGTGCCGGGATCGACGCGGACCGCTCAGCCGGTCCTGTCGCGCTGTGCGTCGAATAGAAGAAACCGTGCGGCATCCTCGGGCGCGAGCTGGCTCTGTAGGTGATCCCGCAGTCCGTCCGTCCCGAACGCCATCAGATCCTCGTCGAAATCCTCCCGCGACGGGGTGAGCGGGATCGTGTCGATGCCGAGCCTGCTGGCGCGATCGGTCAATGTCCTCAGAGCGGCGTCGCCCGCCGGATCGATATCGCGCAGGACATAGAGGCGGCGGAGCGAGGGGGACAGGTCGATGGCGGCGAGATGCGCGGCGGAGAGGGCCGCGATGCTCGGCAGGTCGGGAAGGGCCTGTCGCATAGACAGGACGGTCTCGATGCCTTCGCCCGCAGCCAGGATATCGGTCGCGCTGCCGAAGCGGACGCCACCCCCGCGCAGGCGACCCATGGCCCGTCGCGGCGTATCGATGGGCGCCTTGCCGAGATTGGCGCGGCTGAATCCGTCCGGATCGAGCCAGGTCCGATGCACGCCGGTGATCATGCCGGTCGAATCCGTGACGGCCGCGATCAGGGCCGGCCAGGTCTCGGTCGGGCTGTGCCGATCCGGGCGATAATAGCAGGTCGGATGGAAACGCAGGCAATCGGTGCCCGCCAGATCGGCGATGCCGCGAGCGGCGAGATAGGTCTCGGCCAGCGTACCGAGGATCGGACGTGCCATGGCGAACAGACGTCGCGCGGCATCGGGGGACCCGGACGCCACGCGGTCGGTGGTCGGTCGGGCCGGGGGCTTCGGCAGGTGCAGGAACCGCCGCGCCTCGTTGGCCACGTCGGCGAAATCAGTCAGGCGGCAGCTTCTCGCGGATGATGTCGAGCAAATCGCCATGCTGGCCCGTCGCTGCATCGGTCCAGCGCCCTGCCGCGCCCGCGCCGGCGATTGGCCCCGTCAGCCGGACGAAGAGGGACCGGCCGGCATCGTTGTGGAGATTGCCGACGAGCCAGTAGGAACCCTGCCGCTTGCCGTTCGACAGGTATTCCCGGCAGACCTCCTCGGCATGGGCCGCGAGATCGGCGGCGAGGTCTGATGCGCTCTGCATGGATCGGCCTCCGTTCGGCAAAAAAGGCCCGCCGTCGGTGACGGCGGGCCTAGAGGGAGTGGACAGGAGAGGCGTTATTCCGCCGCTTGGAGCGCATCCTTGGGCTCGGGATCATCGTCGCCGTCGGCCGCGTCGGGGTCGATAGCCGGTTCGCCGCCGTCTGCCGCCGTTTCTTCGACGTCGGATCGATTGGGATCGTCAGACGGCATTTCCCGATCTTTGGAGGAGATCTTTGCATCATCCACCGACGTCTCCGGCACCTCCTTCCCGACGGGCGGCGTTCTCAGCGGCTCCGGCACCCAGCCGCTATCGGCGAGCAGCGTTTCCGCCTCGCTCGCCATTTCCGGCTTCTTCAGATGATCGATCAGCTGGGCCTGGGCGCTGCCCTTCGCCTCCGCGACAGCTGCAAGGATGCGCGCCTTCGTCACCCGACCCAGATAGGTGTCCACAGTCGGTCGCCAGCCGACCGCGGCCATGTCGAGCCCGGTGGCCTGTGCTATCCGGTCGGCATGGGCGAGCGCGCCCGGACGGCGATGGTAGGCTTCGTCGACCGCATTCACGGTCAACCCGACGCAATGCGCGAAGAGGGCATGCCGGGTGTCGGCATCGAACGTGGCCAGCGCCTCCCAAAGGTCGCCGGACGCATTCGGCAGTTGCGCCGCCCAGCTGTCGTGTCGCGCATCGATCGCCTGGGCCGAGGCGCTCTCGGCGAGACCGGGGGCCTGCGCCCGAAAACCGACGGACTTTGTGTCGATTTCGAGGCAGGTATCGGGCGCGTAGCGGTAGAAGAGCTTCAGGCACATGGCGTGGAGCGCCGCGAGGAAGGCCAGGTCCGGATCGCCCGCCAGCGCGTTGCGCAACGCCAAGGTCCGATGCGCCGTCAGTTCCGCCACCAGCCGATCGGGCAGGGGCTTGATCCCGTCGTCCTCGGGCTCCTCGTCCGACTCGGACACTGGACCGTTAGACATCGGCGCGTCTCCAACCGCCGCCGGAAGGTCGGCATCGTCGGAGCCCTGATCCGGTTGCCCGACCGGCACCTCGTCCTCTGGCCGCACATAGCCCCGTTCGATCCGCAGGGCTCCGCCATGATCGATGCTGACGAAGGCTCCGGCCCGCGCCATCTCCTCGGCATCGAATGTCAGGGGACGGGTCTGGTACGCCTCCATCGCATCTTCGATCTCGCCGAGGCGGGAATTCGACGGCATCGGGCAGCTCATCGGTGCCGTCGTAACGGTCCTCGAGACCGGCGTATTCGGCCTTCAGCGTTTCGTAGGCGGCCGTCTCCTCTTCGGTCGGTTCTATCGGGTCGCCGACCAACCGGCGCAGGCCGAAACTGTGGCCATAGGCGAACTCCGGGGCGGTCTCGACCCACTTCCAGCCTTCGCCCGCGATGTCCTGAGCGGCATCGTTCAGACCTTCGGCGACCATGCGGTCCAGAAGCGACGCATCCTGCAGCCAGCCGCCATCGTCGGACTGGAAGAGGTCGCGCAGGATCGTCCCGCCGGCCTCCTCGTAGGCATCCAACCCGACGAAGCGGGCCCGGCGATCCGAGGCCCGCACCGTCGCCTCGGTCAGCATACGCCGGATCGTGTAGGGCTCCTTCGAATGGCTCTGTGCGATCGCGGCCCAGACCTGTTCCTGACGTTCGTGGTCGGGATTGACCGTAAACGCCATGAGCTGTTCCAGCGTCATGTCGTCCTCCGCATAGTGGTCGAGCAGGGCGGGGGAGACCGAGGCCAGCTTCAGCCGCTGCTTCACGACGGCGGTCGAGACGAAGAACGCGGCGGCGATCTCCTCCTCGCCGGTGCCCCGCTCGCGCATGGCCTGGAAAGCGCGAAACTGGTCGAGTGGGTGCAGCGGCGCGCGCTGAATGTTCTCGGCGAGACTGTCTTCCTCGGCGATGCCGTCGGTGCGCACGATGCAGGGCACCGGCGCGGTCTTGTTGAGGCGCTTCTGCTTGACGAGCAACTCCAGTGCCCGGAAGCGGCGTCCGCCCGCGGGGATCTCGTAGAGGCCGGTCTCGGTGCCATCGTCGTCCAGCAGGGGCCGGACTGTCAGGCTGGCGAGCAGCGTGCGTCGGGCGATGTCCTCGGCCAGCTGCTCGATCGAGACGCCGGCCTTGATGTGCCGGACATTGGCCTGGCTGAGCCGGAGCTTGTCGAAAGGAATGTCGCGCGAGGCACTGAGGGTGATCTTGGTCTTGGCGGTCATGGGTCTTCTCCGTGACGGATCGGCCGGGAGCCACTCTCCCGACCTTCCGAACCCGTCACGAAAACCCCCTCCACCCTCTTTCTCTTGATCGCGCCGAAAGGGCGACGCCTCAGAACAGAGAGCCGAGGGTGGAAGAGCGATGCACTTGATACCGTCCGGCTTCAGGACGCGCGTCCAAGCAAGGCCTTTGCGCGCCCCTCCATCGCGAGCCGCGCATCCTGCTGTGTCTTCGTCCGCGCAACCGCCGTGATCCCCTGCACGAAGTCGAAAACGCTTTCCGGCGGACGCCCTTCCTCGGCCAGCACGGTCTCGACGATCCTGCCGGTCTCCGCCTTGGAGAAGCCGCGCTTGCGCAGGAAATCGGTCCGATCCTCGTCGGTCCGCGCGACGATACGCTCCCGCGCGGCCCGGATGCCCTGAACGAACGGAGCGGGCGAGGAGTCGGCGAAGCGCGCCAGGGCCGGTGCCGACTCATGCGCGAACCGGTTCGCGGCATATTTGGAATGCCGGATCCTGATCTCCTGGAAATCCTCGACGCCCCAGAGATTGCGGTTCTGACAGACTGCCCTGAGGTAGAAACTGGCGATGCCGAGCGTCTTCGCGCCCACCTCCGAGTTCCAGCAATAGAAACCCCGGAAGAAGAAATCGGGCGATCCGTCGGGCAGGGTGCCAGCCTCGATCGGGTTGCGGTCGTCGACGAGGAAGAGGAACACGTCGCGATCCGAGGCATAAAGCGTCGTCGTGTCCTTGGTCACGTCCACGTTCGGATTGTAGACGCCGGTCGACCAGTCCAGCACGCCGGGGACCTTCCAGCGTGTATCGCCGACGCCATCGCCCGCGATGCGCTGGACGGCCGAGACGAGCTCGTGGTCATAGATGCGGCCATAGTCGGGACCGGTGACGGCCCGCAGTTCAGCGCGTCCGTCGGTGGTTTCCAGCATCTTGACCTGCTCGGCGCGGTGGTTGGTCAGGCCGTACTGCAGGTTGATCCCCGCAAGCGTTGCCGGAAGCTGGCGCAGATAGTTGGCGGGTGCCCCCACGAGGCTTGTGAGCTGGCCGAAGCTTCCAGTGGGTCGGGGCAATCGGCATGTCGGCTCCTGGCACGACCAAGGCCAGCGCCTCCGGATCCTCGCGGCTGGCTTCGACGTGGATCGCAGCACTTTCGACGATCCGCGTCCGGCTCCGCTCCGCGCGGGTTTTGACCGCCGCCTGCAACGCCGACAGCGACAGGTAGCGCTGGTCGTCGGGGCGCGAGAACCATTCCGACGAGACGCGGCCGTCATGGCCGCCGCGGGACACATCCACCTTGTAGCCGCTCGATGCGTCGCGAGGGCCGTCCTGAAATTCGATATCGGTCATGTCGTGATCTCCATGACGGGCGGCCGCGAGGAACTCTCTTGACCTCCAGACCCGTCACGGCGACAGCCGCAGGCCTCTGACTCTATTCCCCGGCCAATCTCAGCGCGGGGCCCCGGGACTTCGACGCGGCTAGGGCGTGGAGGTCATCCGGTTTCAGATGGGTATAGCGCCGCAGCATTTTCCAATCCTTGTGGCCGGTCACCAGCGCCACCTGTTCGATGGCGAAGCCAGCCTCGAAGAGGCGGCTTGTTCCCTCGTGGCGCAAGTCGTGAAAATGCAGGTCTTCTATCTGAAGAGCGCGGCAGGCCCGCCTGAAGGCAGTGCCGACCGACCTGGGGTTGTGGGGAAAGATCCGACCTCCAAACTCTCCCGACTTCGCCGCTTGGGCACAGACGATTGCCCAAGCATCATATCCGCTTGCTGCGAACAGAGGGATCCGTTGATCGTTTCCATCCTTGTTGCGTGGATCCTTTCGGTCCCGGATCATGAGCATTCGCTTTTCGGGATCGAGATCCTTCCATTCGACCCGGCAAATCTCGTCGAGCCGCATCGCCGTCGCGACGGCGAATTCGACAATGCGCGTCATGGGGATCGTCAGCCGCTCGATGGACTCGAAGAACCTCGTCAGGCACATCAGCTCATCCTGCGTCGGTCTACGGTCCCGCTCCTTGCCCTTGCCGACCAATCCCAGACGCTTCAAGGCAACGCGCGCGAGATCTACAGGTTCGGGAGAAATATCGAGGCCGTGCACGGCGGCGGCATGGATCAGGATCATCCGGATCGTGCCGATGTCGATGCTGAGCGTAACAGGTCCCGCGCCCATCGCCGCGCGGCACCGTCCGAAGTCGACCAGTGTCTGACGATCAAGATGGCCGATCTTGGAATGGCCGAGTTGCGCTTTGAGCGCGGCAAGCGTCGCCGCCTTGCTCCTCAACGGCGGCTTTCCGACACCGCACATGTCGGCGATATGAAGATCGACGAGATCGCCGAAGGTGGTCAGACGCGAGACCGACGATTTATTGGGTGCCAGCCCTTGGTCGATGCGCGTTTCCGCTTGGCGAGCCCAGCGGTGGGCGTCGTCACGACGCAGAAACGTCTCGCTCGCATAGCGCCCCTTGCGCCGGATTTGGACGCGGTAGGCACCGGACGGGAGTTTGTTTATGGTGGGCATCTGGCGTGTGCGCTCCGTGTGCACTGAGTCGTCGTAGAGGGTCGGATCGCCGGATATCGGGGCGTAGTCTGGCGTAGGGACAACCGGTATCAACAGTTTGAAGATACACAAAAAATGCAAATAAATCAACACGCTAGATTGTCTATTGCGCCGATGATGGACTGGACTGACAGGCATTGCCGGATGTTCCATCGCACGCTGACGCGCCATACACTTTTGTATACCGAAATGGTGACGGCGCCGGCGGTGATCCACGGCGATCGTTCCAAACTGCTGGGATTTGACGACACCGAACAGCCGCTGGCGTTGCAATTGGGCGGATCGGATGCGGATCAGCTGGCGCAGGCCGCGCGGATCGGGGCGGATGCGGGATATGCCGAGATCAACCTCAATTGCGGCTGCCCGTCGGACCGTGTGCAATCGGGGGCCTTCGGCGCCGTTCTGATGCAGCGGCCCCGGCACGTGGCGGACTGTCTGGCGGCGATGGCCGCTGCGGTGCCCCGCGACGTCGACGTGACGGTGAAATGCCGCATCGGCGTCGACGATCAGGACCCGGCAGAGGCATTGCCGCAGTTTTTGGCCGCCGTGCAGGACGCAGGCATCCGCCGTGTCATCGTGCATGCGCGCA
The DNA here is from genome assembly GCA_963761735.1 of uncultured Alphaproteobacteria bacterium. Lineage (GTDB taxonomy): Bacteria > Pseudomonadota > Alphaproteobacteria > Rhodobacterales > Rhodobacteraceae > CAVXHQ01. Next base: position 304,082 of record CAVXHQ010000007.1, on the reverse strand, counting down.
AGGCGTGGCTGAAGGGATTGTCGCCCAGGGAAAATCGCGATGTGCCGCCGCTGGATTATTCGCTTGTGGCGCAGATGGTCACTGCGTTTCCAAACCTGTCGATCAGCCTGAATGGCGGCATCGATACCGTCGTGGCGGCGCGGGCAGCGCTGGCGCTCGGCGTCGATGGGGTGATGGTGGGCCGTGCGGCCTATCATACCCCGTTCGAGGTGCTGGGCGGGGCCGACGCGGCGTTCTATGGCGACAAGGCCGGTGGCATCGCCATCAGCGCCGAACAGGCGGTCCATGCCATGCTGCCCTATATCGAGGCGCACCTGACAGCCGGCGGGCGGTTGCACCAGATCACCCGCCACATGCTGGGCCTGTTCCACGGTCAACCCGGCGCGCGCGGCTGGCGGCGGGTGTTGTCAGAGGGGGCAAGTGCGCCGGGTGCCGGACCTGCGCTGGTCCTCGACGCCCTCGCGCAGGTGGAGCGGGCGATGGCGGCCTGACGCGCTGATCTCGGAGCCTGTGCCGGGCGGCGCCTCTGGAACTGGCCGCAGCGATTTCACGGCACCGCTGTCAGGCTCCGCTCACCCGGCGATCCGGTCCGCCACAGACCAGAAACGCCGCAGGGGCCGCGCCGCTAGCCTTCGGACGGGCCGGCCAGACGGGCGGCCCTGCCGCCGCGACGGCGGGTTAGCTGGGCTGCACGCCCGGGCAGGGTGGCCATGATCGCGCGACGGGCCTCGCCGCTCAGCGCGCTCCAGCCGCCGATTTCGTCGATGGTGCGCAAACAGCCCGTGCACAGACGCGATTTCGGCTCGATCACGCAGACCTTCACGCAGGGGCTGTCGGCCTCGGCGCGTTTCCACAGGGCGTCGGTGTCGTCGGGGGCCGTCTCGCGCGGGCGCGGGGTGCGGGGGGATGGATTTTGGCTCATGCTGTCTTCCGTAGATTTGCAAGCCGGTCGAGGCAACCCTGAAGGATGATCCCCGCCGCCACCTGATCGATCACCTGCGCGCGCCGTTTGCGCGACGTATCCGCCTCGATCAGCGCGCGCTCGGCGGCGACGGTCGACAGCCGCTCGTCCCAGAACAGGATCGGCAGCGGCGTCAGCCGGTGGAGGTTGCGCGCAAAGGCCCGCGTCGATTGCGCCCGTGGCCCTTCGGAGCCATCCATGTTCAGCGGCAACCCAAGGACGAAACCGCCCAGCCCGCGATGCGCCGCGATCTCGAGCAGGCGGGCGGCGTCGAGGGTGAATTTGCGGCGTCGCACCGTTTCCAGCGGTGAGGCCACGGACAATCCGGCATCCGACACCGCCACACCGATGGTCACGGTGCCAAGATCAAGCCCCGCAAGGGCTGTGCGCGGCGCAAGTTCGGCCATGAACAGGTGCGGATCGTCAAAGATCACGGCACGATCCCGACACGCTCCGCCGTCTCGTCGAGCAGGGCCATGGCCGCGTCCGAGGCACCGAACACGCCGCGCGCCTCGCGCCAGATCGCCTCGGCCTGCGGCAGGTCGCCCAGCATCGCGGTCGCCCGGATCAGTTGCGCCCATTCCTCGACGCTGCCGCCTGTCGTGGCGAGACGGTCCGACAGGCCCGCGACCATGCCTTCGATCCGGGCCGCCCGGTCCTCGGGCGACAGTTCTGCCATCGCCGCGACGTCATCGGCGGTGGGCCCTGCCGTTTCGGGCAGCGTATAGTCGAGGCCTGCGCGAAACGCCGCTTCTTCGATATAGGCCCGCGCGCTGCGGACGTAGAAACTGTCTGGATCGCCGCGTTCCGCCAGCGGGCGCCACAGGCCAAAGGCCACATCAGACCGGTCGACCTGCGCGTAGAGCAGCCCGAGGTAATAGCGCGCGGCGGGGTTGTCGGCGTCCTGCTCGAGGATCCGGCGCACCAGCACCGAGGCCTCTGACGAGACCTGACCCCCGGCGGCCAGCACCCACAGATCGACGAGCGACGCCTCATCGGGGATCGAGCTCACCTCACCCCGGATGCGGACGACCTGTTCGCGCGCCCGCGCGGCCGCGGCGAACCGGCCCAGCGAGGCCTCGTAGTCTGACAGTAACTGCCAGCCGCGCATGTCATCGGGGTTTGCCGCGACGATTTCGCGCATCTGCGCGATCAGCGCGCGGCTTTCTGGCGGCAGATCGGCCTCCGATGCGACAGGAATAAGGGTGGCGGCAATCTGCTCGGCGGCTGCCTGATCGATGAGGGTGCGCAGCGCCTCCTCGCTTTGGGCGATGCGCGCCATGCGCGGCATGTCGGGATAGCCGGGCGCGCCGAGCCGGTCATAGATTGCCAGACCGCCCGCGATGACGATGACGCCCACCACTGCACCGGCGATGCGGCTGGTGCGTCCGGGGGCCTCGCCACCGGGCGTGCGGCGGCTGCGATCGGCGTCGAGCAGGCGTCGGGAGATTTCCGTCCGCGCCCGCTCCGCCTCTTCCGCGTCGAGCAGTCCGCGCGCCAGATCGCGGTCCACCTCCGCGAGCTGATCGCGGTAGATCACGGTGTCGGCCTGTGTCGCCGGACCCGGCGCGGAGCGCAACAGCGGTACGACCAGCGTGGTCGTGACGGCAAGGGCGATCACAGTCGCGACGATCCAGAACAGCATGGTCAGCCGGGCCTTTCGGGGCAGGGGACGTTTGCGGCCTGCATACCGGCCCCGCGCTGTCGCCGAAAGGGGGGCGTGGTCACGCTTGCGCGGGTACGGGCAACGCGCGGTGTCGGAAAACCGGGACGGCATGCCGCAGCCGAACGGCATTTTCCCGGGCACCCGGTCCAGATACACCCACGGTCGGGCCCGACATGCATGTTCGTGCCATATCGGCCCGTGTCGTGCGATGTATCCGGCGGGACGGACCGGAGCCGTGATCGAAGAGGTGCTGCCCGTGAAACGCTATTCCGTGTTCGCCGTCGCCAGACAGGCGATGCATCATCATCTTGGCTGGGAGCGCGCCTGGGCCGCGCCCGAGCCGCGCGCCCGCTACGATGCGATCATCGTCGGTGCGGGCGGCCACGGCCTCGCCACCGCGTATTACCTTGGCAAAAATCACGGACTTAAAAACGTCGCCATCATCGAAAAGGGCTGGCTTGGCGGCGGCAATACCGGACGCAACACGACGATCATCCGGTCCAATTATCTGCAGGACCCGTCGGCCGCGATCTATGAAAAGGCCCGCAGCCTGTATGAGACGCTCAGTCAGGATCTGAACTATAACGTCATGTTCTCGCCCCGCGGCGTGATGATGCTGGCGCAGACCCAGGCCGAGATCCGCGGCTATCAGCGCACGGCCCATGCCAATGCCCTGCAGGGCGTGGTGACCGAGTTCATCGGACCGCGCCGGGTCAGGGAATTGTGTCCGATCATGAACGTTTCGGGGCCGCGCTATCCGGTTCTGGGCGCACTTTGGCAGGCGCGTGGCGGCACCGCGCGCCACGATGCCGTTGCCTGGGGCTACGCGCGCGCCTGTTCCGACATGGGAATGCACATCCTTCAGCAGTGCGAGGTCACCGCCGTACGGCGCGAAAATGGTCGCGTTACCGGCGTCGAGACCACCAAAGGCCCTATCGGCTGCACCAGGCTGGGCATCGTCGTGGCCGGAAATTCCGGCGTACTGGCCGAAAAGGCCGGTTTCCGTCTGCCGATCGAGAGCCTGGCATTGCAGGCGCTGGTCAGCGAGCCGATCAAACCCTGCATGGACGTGGTCGTCATGGCCAACACGGTGCACGGCTATATGAGCCAGTCGGACAAGGGCGAAATGGTCATCGGAGGCGGCACCGACGGGTTCAACAACTATACCCAGCGCGGCAGTTTCCACCATATCGAGGAAACCGTGCGCGCGCTGGTCGAGACCTTTCCGATGATCGCGCGTCTCAAGATGTTGCGCCAATGGGGCGGTATCGTCGACATGACCGGAGACCGCTCGCCGATCATCTCGAAAACGCCGGTGGACGGTGTGTTCGTCAACTGCGGCTGGGGGACGGGTGGGTTCAAGGCGATCCCGGGATCGGGCTGGGCGATGGCCGAGCTGATGGCACGCGGGACGCCCGGGCCGCTGGCCGCCGCTTTTGGCATGGAACGGTTCCGCGAAGGCCGGTTCATCGACGAAAGCGTCGCGGCGGGGGTCGCCCATTGAAGGGCGCTGTAGAATGTCGCCCATTGAGGGGCGCTGTGGGAAGCTGTGCCGTGAAGGGCGCGGTAGGAAGAAGCACGCCGATGCGGACCGGGCGGTTCGGCAGGACGCCGCGCATCGCAATCGCCGACCGGAACCAATGTCCGGGGCGAAACATTTCTTTGTCAGTCAACACAGAAACGGAGTGTCGAACATGTCGGATCCAAACGCCAATCGCAAAGGGGGCGGCAACACCATCGCCTTCATCATCGGCGGACTCGTCGTCGCCGTCGCTGTCTTGTACTGGATTTTCGCTGCCAACGACGAAGAAATCGTCGTCGTCGATGAAGGTGCTGCGGCCGAGGCCGTCGAGGATGCCGGAGATACGGCCGCCGGGGCAATCGAGGACGCGGGCGACGCCGCGGCCACCGCTGTGGACGATGCCGCAACCGCGATCGAGGATGCTGGCGACGGTGCCGCCGATGCACTTGACGCGGCTGCCGACGACGAGACAACCGGTAACTGAGCAACCACCGGAAACGGATTTTCGGCGCACGCGACATGTGTCTGTCGTATCGCGAACAGACCGGGCGGGTATCCTCTGGGTGCCTGTCCCTTACGCGTTGAGCACACCTCATCCAACGATAAATCATGTTGTTACTCCGCGAAATCAGAGGCCAGAATGCTGACGCTCAAATGTCCCTATTGCGGTGTCGATGCCGACGAATCCGAACTTGCGCCGGGCGGCGAGGCACATCTGAAACGCTTTGGCCCCGGGTCTTCGGAGGGTGACTTCGAGGGGTATCTTTTTGCCCGCGCGAATCCCAAAGGCGTGCATTTCGAGCGCTGGCGCCACGCCTATGGCTGCGGCAAGTGGTTTCTTGCCGCGCGCTGTACCGCGACGCTTGAGGTATTCGGCACCTATCTGGCGCAAACGACGGCCCCGCCCGCCGAAATCGTCGACAAGATCCGCGCCCGGCGCCCCGACTGGCAGGCCGGACCGACTGGAGGGACCCCGGAATGAGCGCACGACTGGCGACCGGGGGCCGTTTCATCGACCGCTCGGCAAAGATGACGTTCACCTTCAACGGCGCCCGGCTGAGTGGCAACCGCGGCGATACGCTGGCCTCGGCATTGCTCGCCAACGATCAGCTGCTTGTCGGGCGATCGTTCAAATATCACCGTCCGCGCGGTATCGTCGCCTCGGGCGCCGAAGAACCCAATGCGCTGATGAATATGGGAAAAGGCGCGCGGTTCGAGCCGAACCAGCGCGCGACCACCACCGAGCTTTACGGCGGGATGACAGCCACGAGCCAGAACCACTGGCCCACCCTGAATTTCGACATCGGTGCGGTGAACGCGCGGCTGTCGAAGTTTTTGCCGGCGGGGTTCTATTACAAGATGTTCATGCATCCACGTTCCTTCTGGAAGCACATCTATGAACCGATCATCCGCAAATCGGCGGGACTGGGCCGTGCGCCGCAGCGCCGGGACGAGGACGCCTACGAACATTTCCACGCCCATGTCGACCTGCTGGTCGTCGGTGGAGGAATTGCCGGGCTGATGGCCGCAAAGGCCGCTGGCGGGGCTGGCAAGCGGGTGATGCTGATCGAGCAGACGGCCCATTGGGGCGGCCGCGCGGGCGTGGACGGGCCGAAGATTGACGGGCTATCTGCGGAAGACTGGATCAAGAAAGCGGTCCAGGACCTTGAAGAAATGGATAATGTTCATATCCGCACCCGGACGATGGGGGCGGGCGTTTACGATCACGGTTTGGTTCTTGCCTATGAAAAAGTCACCGAGCACAATCCTGAAGCTGTGGGGCCCCGACAGCGCCTGTGGGCGATCAGGGCACACCGCGTCATTGCGGCAACCGGCGCGATCGAGCGTCCTTTGTCCTTTGCCGGCAACGACATACCGGGCGTACTTCTCGCGTCTGCCGTGCGCGATTACGCCGTAAACTGGGGCGTTTCCCTTGGCGACCGGATGGTTGTGGCAACCAACAACGACGACGCCTACCGGACGGCGATCCTTGCCAAGCAGCGCGGCCTGGATGTGGCCGCTATCGTCGACGCGCGGGCCGCGCCGACAGGCGCGTTGATTGCACGCGCCCGCGATCTTGGCATCCGGGTCGAGACCGGCAAAGCCATCGCGTCGGTCCGGGGCGGCAAACGTGTGACAGGCGTGTCCCTGTGTGCGCAGGCAGGGGAAGGTACTGTTACGGAAGAAATTTCCTGCGATGTCGTGGCAATGTCGGGGGGCTGGTCGCCGGTCGTGCATCTGTGGTCCCATTGCGGCGGCAAACTTATCTGGGACGACCTGCAGTCGATGTTCGTGCCCGATACGACGCGTCCGCCCACCGGCGCGGACGGGATGGGGTTCGTTGCGACAGCCGGTGCCGCATCGGGTGCGCTGAGCACTCCGGACGTCCTCGCCGATGCCGCCGCAGCAGGGGGCAAATTCAACGTATCGGTCTATGCCGGAGCCGCCCCGGCGGTGATCGAGGACGAAGAGGGGCCGATGGCGCCTGTCTGGTTGATGCCACAGGCGGCAAAGCTCTCGCTGCGCGAAAAGATGTGGCTTGATTTTCAGAACGATGTGAAGGTTTCGGACGTGCAGCTCGCGGCACGCGAAGGCTACGAATTGGTCGAACACGCGAAACGCTATACCACCCTGGGGATGGCGACGGATCAGGGTAAATTGAGCAATATCAATGGACTTGCGATCCTGTCGGATACGCTTGGTGCGCCGATCCCGTCTGTCGGCACGACGACGTTCCGTCCGCCCTATACGCCCATATCGATGGCCTCTATCGCGGGTGCCGCCCGTGACGCGCTGTTTCAGCCGGTGCGCAAGACACCGATGCACGGCTGGCATGAGGCGCAGGGCGCCGAGTTCGAACCGGTAGGCCAGTGGCGCAGGCCCTATGCGTTTCCGCGGACCGGCGAGACAGTGGAAAAAGCTGTCCACCGCGAAGTTAAGAACGCGCGACAAGCCCTTGGATTGCTTGATGCATCGACGCTGGGAAAGATCGTCGTGAAAGGGCCGGACGCGGGCCGTTTCCTCGATATGATGTACACAAATATGATGAGCACGCTGCCGATCGGCAAATGCCGCTATGGTCTGATGTGCAGCGAAAACGGCTTTCTGAGCGACGATGGGGTGGTCGCGCGGCTCAGCGAGGATTCGTGGCTGTGCCATACCACATCCGGGGGCGCGGACCGTATCCATCAGCATATGGAGGACTGGCTTCAATGCGAATGGTGGGACTGGAAGGTCTATGTCACCAATGTCACCGAGCAGTTCGCGCAGATCGCCGTGGTCGGGCCGAATGCGCGCAAGGTTCTGGAAAAGCTGGGCGGCATGGATGTGTCGAAAGAGACACTGCCGTTCATGCAGTGGGCCGACGGGGTTCTGGGCGGGTATGCGGTCCGGATTTTCCGGATCTCGTTCTCGGGCGAGCTGAGCTATGAAGTCGCCGTTGCTGCGGGCGACGGCCTTGCGTTATGGGAGGATCTGCACGCGGCGGGCGCGGAGTTCGGAGCGATGGCCTATGGTACTGAGGCGCTGCATATCATGCGGGCCGAAAAGGGTTTTATCATGATCGGCGACGAGACCGACGGCACGGTGATCCCGCAAGACCTCAATCTGCAGTGGGCGCTGTCGAAGAAAAAGACCGACTATCTGGGCAAGCGGGCGCATGAGCGGTCGCACATGGCGGACCCGGAGCGATGGAGGCTGGTCGGTCTCGAGACGATGGACGGCTCGGTGATCCCCGACGGTGCCTACGCTGTCGCACCCGGAACCAACGCCAACGGCCAGCGCAACACCGAAGGGCGCGTGACGTCGACCTATTTTTCGCCGACGCTGGAGCGTGGAATTGCGATGGGGCTTGTGCATCGCGGTCAGGACCGGATGGGCGAGGTCGTGACGTTTGCAAAGCTTGACGGGGGCGAAATCAAGGCCAAGATTGTCGACCCGGTCGTCTACGACAAGCCAGGAGAAAAGGCCGATGTCTGAGGTGCCTACGGGTGAAATGAGGGTTACGCGTGCACCCAGGCGAGGCATGATCGGCCTGCGGGGCGATCTGGCCTCGGCAGACTTGCAAAGGGTTTGCAGCGAGGTTGCTGGCGTGCCCTTTCCAGGACCGTTGCAGGTAAAATGCGCGGACGAGAGCGGCTTGTGCTGGATGTCGCCGGACGAAGTGTTGATTTTGGTGCCGCACGACCGGTTGAAAGTGGCTCAGGATCGGGTGAACGTCGTGCTGCAAGACACGCATTTTATGTCGGAAAATCTGTCTGACGCGCGCGCCCTGTTTTGCGTCGAAGGATCATGGTGCCGGGAGGTGATCGCCAAGAATGCGCCGGTCGATCTGCATCCCGACGTCTTCGTCCCCGGCCAGATCCGACGTTCCCGCCTGGGACAGGTGGCCGCCGCCTTTTGGATGCGCGACGACCGGACGTTTCAGGTGATCTGTTTTGCTTCGGTTGCCGATTACGTGCAGGAGCTACTTGACGTGTCGGTATTGCGCGGGCCTGTCGGATATTTCCGGAAGGCCAAAACATCGTGAGATTTGCGGTGCGTTCACGGCCATAGCCCGGCTTTTTTACCGCTTTTTAACCTGTGTCCCGTTATCTTTGAACCTGTTATCGGGCAGACGGAGGATATCGGGTTGGTATTGGCGTTAAACGGATGACGGATCTGGCACGATTTGACGCCGCCGGTGTTGATGAAACCGGCGGATCGAAACTCTGACGAGCTTGGGGTGTTTAAATTTACGCCGGGATGGCGCAGCATCTGATCGGCGATACGCTGGCAGAGACACGCTACATCGGCCAGACACGATGCGTTCAGGTGTGAGCCGTATGACCGACCGAATTGCCGCCATGGAGCATGGAGCGGCATTTCGATGCCGTGCGCGCTGAAGCTTGACCAAACGCGATCCTATATTTTCAAAGCGAGGGCATGCCGATATGCGCGATTGAGCACCCTTGCCAGGCGCAGAAACGCGCGCCATCGGGCTGCTGATTGACGCCCGCCCATTGACCTTGCCTGCGGACGGGCTTTGTTATGAACGGATCCGCAACCTTAACGAAAAGCGAGACCGACATGGCCTTTACACTGCCCGATCTTCCCTATGCCCACGATGCCTTGGCCGACAAAGGCATGTCCAGGGAGACGCTCGAATATCACCACGACCTGCACCACAAGGCCTATGTCGACAATGGCAACAAGCTGATCGACGGGACCGAATGGGCCGACAAGACCCTCGAAGAAATCATCGTCGGAACCTATGATAAAACGGCGATCGCGCAGTCGGGCGTGTTTAACAACATCAGCCAGCTTTGGAACCACAACCAGTTCTGGGAGATGATGGGACCGGGCGTGTCAACGATGCCGTCCGAGGTCGAAAGTGCGCTGACCGAGGCCTTCGGGTCGGTCGACGATTTCAAGACGCAGTTTTCCGCCGCCGGTGCGGGTCAGTTCGGATCCGGCTGGGCCTGGCTGGTCAAGGACGTCGATGGCGCCCTCAAGATCACCAAAACCGAGAACGGCGTGAATCCGCTGTGCTTTGGCCAGACCGCCCTTCTGGGCTGCGATGTCTGGGAGCATTCCTACTACATCGATTTCCGCAACAAGCGGCCTGCCTATCTGACCAACTTCCTCGACAATCTCGTGAACTGGGAAAACGTCGCCAGCCGTATGTGATCCGGCGAATCCCACCGATTTCTTGAGTAGACGACCGTCCCTTGGGGGGCGGTCGTTTTCGTTCAGATCTGACTGTTGCTCCGCAGTCTGCGCGCGGCCTGCTGCGTTTCAACCGACACTCTGGTCGCAGCTATAACTCTGGCGAAGGCGCGGTCGGTCTGGCCGGCGGCGATGATGGCCCGGGCGCGATTGACCCGCGTGCGGCTGCCGCCGATGTCCCAGCCCATTCGTTTGGTCAACACGGCTGCCGCCTTGCCGGCATCGAGCGGTCCGGCAAAAATATCGAAGTGATCGATGAACGCGGCCATCCCAACGGACTGCAATGCACGCTCCATCTCCTGATCGTTCACGCGCTGAGCCCCGCGACAAGGCCCGCCTCAAGGCGCTCGACATCGGACACGACCTCGAAGAAATCCATCAGCTCCGCCCCGGCGAACCCGTGATCCACCACATGGGCCATCAACGCCACAAGCGGTTGCCAATAGCCTTCGACGTCGAGCAGGAATACCGGTTTGTCATGCAGCCCCAATTGACGCCAGGTCAGAACCTCGAACATTTCGTCCAGCGATCCGGCACCGCCGGGCAGCACGACAATGGCGTCGGCATTCATGAACATCACCTTTTTGCGCTCGTGCATCGTCTCGGTGACGACATAGGTATCGAGACCGGCACGCCCGACCTCGCGCGCGACCAGATGTTGCGGAATGACGCCGAATGTCCGCGCTCCGGCCGCCTGTGCCGCCGCGGCGACCCGCCCCATCAGGCCGACATCGCCCGCGCCGTACACAAGTTGCCACCGGTTGCGCGCCAGCATCTCGCCGGTCTGCGCCGCTGCCTCGGCGTAGGCAGGACGTTTGCCATCGCGCGAGCCACAGTAGACGCAGACGGAGACGCGGGGAACGGGAGGGGGCATCGGGTTACCTTTCGACACGGGAATTTTGACGCTGTCTAACGGCCTTGCTATGCTCTCTCAAGCTTTGGTGTGGCGGCTGTGCCGGACCGACAGCCGGGGCAAACAGGCAGGGCGCGCGCATGATGACGGCGGGAATAGGCAAGACGCTCGCGGGTGCGGGGGCAGGGGTTGTCGCGGTCGTGGCGACGGCGGTGGGATTGTCGGTCTGGCAATACCCGACGCCGGGCGCTGTGGACCTGCCCTCGTCACCGGATCCCGTTGCGGACATTCAGGGTGCTCTGTCCGCAAATGCGGTGGACGGCGTCGCGGATCCGTCCGGGCCGGTGATGCCAGAAGACGTTGTCGCCCCGTCCAGTGACGTGATACTGCAAAGTGCCATCGTGGATCCGCAGATACCGGATCTTGCATCCGGCATCGAGATGACCCTACCGACGGCCAACGAAGGTGACGGGGCGCTTGATCGGGCTGTCAGGCCGGAGCCGGACCCGATCGAAAGCCTGCCTGCCAAACTCCCCGATATCACCGCGACCGTACCTGCGTTGCCGGAAACAGCCGCTGCCGCTCTGCCCGACCCCCTCATTCGGCGTCCCATCGGGCCGCCTGTTCCGGTTGCTGCATCGACGGTGTTGCCGGGTGGTTTGGGGTCTGCCGCGCAGGAGGACGCAGACCTAGTCGATGTGTCGCCCGGTGCTTTGCCACATCCAACGTCATTTTCGGATGACGAAAGGGCGGTCAACCCGGACGGCGCGTCTCTGTCCGTCGAGGCATCCGACAGTTCCCCGTCGCAGGAGACCGATGCCGCACCGTTCGAGGATGTGACACCGGGGGCCGATGTTCTCGACGTGCTGGACCCCGGTTCCGCCCGCGCCGATATCGTTGCGCCAGATCCGACGACGCCAGATCCGACGACGCCAGATCCGACGACGCCAGATCCGACGACGCCAGACAAGGTAGCTGCTGACCCGACGGCGCCAGATACGGCAGTTGCGGACATGGAGCCGCCGGACATCGCCGTTGCCGACACGGCAGTTGCCGACGGCGTGGCATCCGGTCCAACCGCCTCTGCCCGTGCGACGCCCGACATCGAAACCGCAGACATCGAAACCGCAGACAGCGAAACCGCAGACAGTGAAACCGCAGACAGCGAGGCCGCCGACCCCGAAACCACCGCGATCGAAACCACCGCCGGCGTCGCGGCCGGGGCGATCGCACCGGCGCAGTCCGCTGCCCCGATGACACTCCCCCGGATCGACGTGGCCCGGATCGAGCCTGACGGACGCGGCCTGATCGCCGGAACCGCGACACCCGGCGCGCGCGTCGAGGTTCTTGTAAACGACAGCCCGGTCACGGGTGTCGACGTGGACGGCACCGGGGCCTTCATCGCCTTTATCAACCTGCCCCCCTCCGAAACGCCGCGCCTGTTGTCGCTGCGCGCGACGACCGGCGCACAGGCGGCGATATCGGACGAGACCGTCATTCTGGGTCCCACCCTTTTCGCGACGCCGGTCATGCCCCAGCCGTCAGACGGCGCCGATCCGACGGTGTCGGGCGCGCCCGCAACGGCAGCCCTGGCGGTGCCGACAGGCGAGCAAACCGTGGTGCCGGATGCGGTCGCGCGGACCGATCCGCCCCGGACTGCGGCAGGTATCGGCCCGGCGATCCAGCCCACAGATCCGGGAGCGGGCGTCGTCGCGCACCTGCCATCCGCCGTCTCGACCGGCACCGATCCGCAGACATTGACCGCGCCCGTCATGCCCGCATCAGACCGGGTCGCCGAAACCGCGCCGATGATCGCCGTGGCGCCGGTGGACGTGCCATCGGCCGGGCCCGCACCGCCGGGTGCCACCGATGCGACCGCACGGACCGATCCGTCGGCGCCTTTGCCGCGGGTCGCCGACGCCGCACCGTCGCTGGCCGTGCCGGCACCGGCGGCGTCCGTGCAGATGCCGGTTCTCGTCGCAGACGAGACCGGGGTGCGGGTCCTGCAACCCGTTCTTGCCCCCGGCACGTCGCCCGAGGTTCTGCGCACCGTCGCCCTCGATGCAATCGCCTATGACGCTGCGGGTGACGTGCAGCTTGCGGGGCGCGCATCGGGTGGCGGAGACGTCCGGTTGTACCTGAACAATGGCTATCTCGCGCAAGTGCCGGTTGCGGACGACGGCACCTGGGCGGCAGACCTGCCCGGCATCGCGCCCGGCACCTATGCCCTGCGCGTCGATCAGATAGACGCGGACGGCACGGTAACGAGCCGTATCGAAAGCCCGTTTCGCCGCGAAGAGCGCGCCACCATCGCCGCCGTCCTGGCCGAGGAAACCGCCGACCCCGCCTTCGAGGTTGCCGTGCGCACCGTTCAGCCCGGAAACACGCTGTGGGGCATCTCGCAGGATAGGTACGGCGAAGGCATCCTGTATGTCAGTGTTTTCGAAGCGAACCGTGACCTTATCCGCGACCCCAACCTGATTTTCCCCGGCCAGATCCTGCGCCTGCCGGACGACGACCCGACCGGAACCGCGCCGGGCACGCAGGCTGGTCAATAGCCGGACCTGGGGTTATTCAGACCCCCTAGTTTCCTGTCCGATTGGCCCCCGATGCGTCGCCTTGCGAAAACCAGCCGAAACCTCAACAACGACCAGATCAGCGGCATGCGGACGATCCGCCGGGTCATGCCCTATCTGTGGCCCGCCGATGCGTTCTGGGTAAAGCGACGCGTGGTGCTGGCGGTGTTCATGCTCGTGCTGGCCAAGGTCGTCGCCGTGACGACGCCGCTGTTCTACAAGTGGGCGGTCGATGTGCTGGGGGGCGACTTCGCCGGGCCCGAGGCGATGCTGGCGCTGGGCGCGGTGGGCCTGACGGTGGCCTATGGCATGGCGCGCCTGATGAACGTCGGGTTTCAGCAGCTGCGCGATGTGGTGTTCACCCGCGTTGGCCAGCGTGCCCTGCGCCTGCTCGCCTTCGAGACGTTCACCCACATCCACCAGCTGTCGATGCGCTATCACATCACCCGCAAGACCGGCGGGCTGTCGCGGGTGATCGAGCGGGGCGTGAAAGGCGTCGATTTCCTGCTGCGGTTCTTGTTGTTTTCCATCGGCCCGCTCGTCCTCGAACTGCTGATGATCATGGGCATTTTGTTCTATCTGTTCGACGTCTGGTACCTTGTCGTCGTGCTGGGCACCATCGCGCTCTATGTCTGGTTCACCTTTGCGATCACCGAATGGCGGGTGAAAATCCGCAAGATCATGAACGAGCAGGACACCGACGCCAATCAAAAGGCCATCGACAGTCTGCTGAACTTCGAGACCGTGAAATACTTTGGTGCCGAACAGCGCGAGGCCGACCGCTATGACGTCGCGATGCAGGCCTATGCCGAGGCGGCGATCAAGACGAACTATTCGCTGGCATTCCTGAATTTCGGGCAATCGGTGCTGATCACCGGCGGCCTCGTCGGCGTCATGGTGATGGCGGCGGTGGGCGTGCAGCGCGGCGACCTGACGGTGGGCGATTTCGTCATGGTGAACGCCTACATGATCCAGATCACGTTGCCGCTGAATTTTTTGGGAACGGTGTACCGCGAAATTCGCCAGGCGCTGATCGATATGGGCGACATGTTCGATTTGTTGGGTCAACCGCCAGAAGTCGTCGATAAAAAGGACGCGCAGGTTCTGAAAGTGCAAGGCGGCACCGTGACCCTCGACGATGTGCATTTCGGCTATGACCCGGAACGGGCGATCCTGAAAGGCGTTTCACTCGAGATTCCGGCGGGGCAGACGGTGGCGATCGTCGGCTCGTCTGGGTCCGGCAAGTCGACGATCGGGCGGCTGCTGTTCCGGTTTTACGACGTCACCGGCGGGGCGGTGCGGATCGACGGGCAGGACGTGCGCGACGTGACGCAGGTTAGCCTGCACGCACAGATCGGCGTGGTGCCGCAGGATACAGTCCTGTTCAACGACACGATATTATACAACATCGCCTATGGCCGGGAGGGTGCCAGCCGCGCGGAAATCGAGGAGGCGGCGCGGCAGGCCAGCATCCACGATTTCATCCTGTCGCTGCCCGACGGCTATGCGACGACGGTGGGCGAACGCGGGCTGAAACTGTCGGGCGGCGAAAAGCAGCGGGTCGGCATTGCGCGGACGCTGCTGAAGAACCCGCCGATCCTGATCCTCGACGAGGCAACGAGCGCGCTGGACACCGAGACGGAAATGGGCATCCAGTCGGAACTCAAGGCGATGGGGCAGGGGCGCACCGTGCTGACCATCGCGCACCGGCTGACGACGATACAGGACGCCGACCGGATCGTGGTGCTGGAAAACGGTATGATCGTAGAGACGGGGCGGCACGACGACCTTCTGGCAGCCGAGGGCCGCTATGCGAACCTGTGGCATCGTCAGCTGACCGAGGAGGATGCCGCCTGAGCGGCATCACGCCGGCGATCCGGCGCAGCGAAAAGGGGCGTCCGGTTTGCCGGGCGCCCCTTTCGATGTCTCGAAATATCATCGCCGCGCGGCACCCGAGACGCTATTCCGCCGCCTGCAACGGCATCGCCATCGGCATCTGCCGCACGGGAATTTCGTCGTCGTCGGCCCACAGGATTTCCGGCGGTGCGACCCGGCCCGCCTGACGGCGCAGCGCCCAGTCGCGCGCGGCACGGGACGACCTGCCCAGCGACAGACGGGCGAGCAGACGCGACAGCCAGACCGCATAGGTCGAGATCCAGACGCGGACGGCCAGCATCGCAGGCGTGAATACCAGCGTCAGCATCGTCGCGATCCCGAGGCCGAAGACCACCGCCGTCGCCAGCTGTTTCCACCACAGCGCCGTGGGGCTGTCGATGGTATAACCGCCGTTGCCGAAATCGAGGGACAGGCCGAACATCATCGGCGCAAGGCCCGCCATGGTGGTGATCGTGGTCAGCAGAACGGGACGGATCCGGTCTTCCGCGGTGCGGGTGATCGCTTCGGTGCGCGGCATGAACCGCTCGTATTCCTGATAGGTGTCGATCAGGATGATGTTGTTGTTCACCACGATACCCGCCAGTGCGACGATGCCGGTGCCGGTCATGATGATCGAGAACGCCTGATCCATCACCAGCATCCCGATCAACACGCCCGCCGTCGACATGACGACGGCCAGCAGCACCAGGATCGCATTGTAGATCGAGTTGAACTGCGCCAGCAGGATGATGAACATCAGCCCCAGCGCACCCGCAAAGGCCACGGCGAGGAACTGTCCGCTCTCGGCCTGATCCTCCTGGTCGCCCGTCCATTCCCAGTTAACGCTTGCGCCGAAGGGGTCGGTATCGAGCCATTCGGTCAGGTACGCGATCCGCTCGTTGGCGTTGACGATGGTCGGCACGACGGTGATCGTCTCCATCTCGGCCAGGGCGCGCAGTTCCGCGATGCGGGCGGCGGGCACGTCGGACGAGATGTCGTAAAAGGCGATCGGATCGTCCGAAACGAGCGCGAGGGGGAAGCCCAGCGGCGAGGAAACCTCAAGGTCGACGGCGGCGGTATCGCCCGCAGCCACTGCATCGGTGACGTCCGTGGCCAGCACCTCGGCGACGCTGCGCGTGGCGTCGAGGACAACGGCCGTCTCGCCCGCAAAGGCCACGGGCATCGGGGCCACGTCGATTTCGTCGGGGGCATCGGGGCGCGCCAACGCCTGTTCGAACGACAGGCTGACAAACCCGGGCTCGGCGTCGGCCAGCACATCGAAATAGCGCTGCTGGTCGATGCGGTTGATCTCGGCGAGTTTTTCGACCGGGGTCAGCGTGATGAAGTTCGACAGCGGGATCAGGCCCGAACTGGTGCGGACACGCAGGGTCTCGATGGTCGACAGGACGCGGTCGACGTCGGGCAGGCGCACGCGGATTTCGATCTCCTCGTCGGAGGACGGCACCCGCATCGTGTCGAGCAGGAGGCCGCGGGTCACGAGCTGCACCATGCCGCCGACCGATGCCACGTCAGCGCCGAAGCGGCCCGCCGCCTCGACGTCAACGTCGATCTGCCAGTCGATGCCGGGCAGCGGCAGGGTGTCCTCGATCAGACGCAGGCCCGCCGTTTCCTCGAATTGCGCGCGGGCCGTTGCGGTGGCCGCCTGCAGCGCCTCCCAGTCGTCGCCGGTCAGGCGCAGGTGGATCGGTTTCGAGGATCCCGGTCCCTGCGCAAGGTTCAGGATTTCGGTGCGGATCCCGGGGATCAGGTCGAGCCGTGCCTGCAGGTCGTCGATCACGAAATTACCGTTCAGCTGCGCGCGCGGAATATCGTTTTCGGCGGCATATGCATCGCGGTCGACCCAGTCGACGAGTTCGATCTGCAACTGGCCGATGGCGTCGCCGGGCCCGCCCGCGCCTGCGGTATTGGCATTCAGGCCACCCGCACCGGCAAAGGCAAAGATCGATTCGATTCCCGGGGTGGCAAGAGCCGCCTCTTCTGCCTGTGCGACGAGGAAGTCCTTTTCGTCGATCGACAGGTTGCCGCGCGCCTGCACGTAGACGATGGCCTGCTCCGGCTCCGTCTCGACGAAAAACTCGACGCCGTTGTTGTTCTGGCCGAAATAGCCGAACGTCGTGTAGACGAACAGGCCGACGACCGCGACAGTGACCAGCGGCATGACCGGGTTGCCCGCGATCAGGTGGATGAACCGCCCGAAAAGCGAGCGGCGATAGCCCGAGGTGACGCGCGCAGGCTCGCGGATGCCACGGGTCAGGTTCCAGAAATACAGCGTCATGATGGTGCCGACGCCGAACAGGAACAGGCCCGGAAAGCGGGTCGCGAAACCGGTGACCTCGGGGGGCAGATCGCTCAGCAATGACGGGCGCAGCGCGAGGGCGGCACCGATCAGCGCCACGGCGAGGGCGGGCAGGATCAGCATCGCGCGCAGCCAGACCGGCACATGCGTCATGAACCATGTCTGGGCCGTCTCGACGATCCGGGCGAGCCGCCCGATGACACCGCCGAGCACCGGCAGATAGATGAGTGCGACGACCAGCGAGGCCGACAGCACGAAGATCAGCGTGACCGGCAACATGCCCATGAACTGCCCCGGCACACCCGGCCAGAACAGCATCGGCAGGAACGCGCACAGCGTCGTCGCGGTCGATGACACGACCGGCCAGAACATCCGTTTGGCGCTTTCGGTGAAGGCGGTCATCGGGCCCGCGCCTTCCTTGACGCGTTTGTCCGCATATTCGGTGATGACGATCGCCCCGTCGACGAGCATGCCGACGGCGAGGATCAGACCGAACATCACGATATTCGAGATGGTGATTTCCATCACCGCCAGCAGCGCGAAACACAACAGGAACGACGTGGGGATCGCAAAGCCGACGAGCAGCGCGGGCCGCAACCCGAGCGAGGCAAGCACCACGATCATCACCAGCGCGATGGCGGTGAGCACCGATCCCTCAAGCTGTTTGACCATGCTGTCGACCTCGGTGGACTGGTCGTTGGACGTGCCCACGGTGATCGCGTCGCGCAGTTCCTGTGGCCATTCGGCCTGCGCCTCGGCCACGATCTCGCGCACGAAGGCGGCGGTGTCGATCAGGTTGAACCCGCGCTTTTTCACCACCTGCAGGGCGACGGTCGTCTCGCCGTTGAACCGCGCCGTCGAGGTGCGGTCTTCGAATGTCAGGCGGATCATCGCAAGATCGCCCAGCGTCACCGAGCGGTCGCCCTCGGCGATCACCTGCAGCCCGTAAACCTCCTGCGGTGTGGTCAGGTTCGACGGGATCTTGATCGCGAACGCGCCTTGCGGCGTTTCCACCTCGCCCGCGGCGATCAGCAGGTTGTTGTTGCTGACGGCGGCGATAAGTTCGGCGGCGGTGACGTCATAGGCCTCCAGTCGCAGCGGATCGATGATCACCTCGAGCATCTCGTCCCGCTCGCCGGTCAGTTGCGCATTCAGCACCGCGTCGAGCGATTCGAGACGGTCCTGCAGGTCGCGGGCGACCTGGATAAGCGTGCGTTCCGGCAGATCGCCCGTCAGGTTGACGATGATGATCGGAAATTCGGAAAAATTCAGCTCGTTGAGCGAATAGGTCTCGGCGCCGTCCGGAAACTGCCCCTGCGCGTTGTTCATCGCGTCGCGGACATCGGCCATGACCTTGGTCTTGTCCCAGCCGAATTCAAATTCGAGCGCCACACCTGCATAGCCTTCGGCGGCGGTGGCGGACATGGTTTTCAGCCCGTCGAGGTCGGCAAGTTCGGTTTCCATCGGCCGGACAAGCAGTGTTTCGCTGTCGGCCGCGGAGATGCCGGGGAACGGGACCGAGACGAACAGCGCGGGGATCTCGATGTCCGGCTCGCCCTCTTTGGGCAGGCCAACGTATGCCGCACCCCCGGCCACAAGGCTCAGGATCACGAAGGCGATGATCATGCGGGCGCGGGAGGCAGCCCAGTCGACGAGACCGTTCATTGGGAAACCTCTGGTGCGGCGCTGTCGGTATCGCTGCCGGTTGTACCCGGCGCCTCGCCCGTCACGGCCGCCGGACCCGGGGCGGGAACCGCCGCGCCCGGGGCGGTGTCGGTCGGCAGGGTGCCCGGCGCGTCGGCGGCGGGGATGGCGTCCGGATAGACCGGGCGCACCGCGACGCCGTCGATCACATATTCCTGACCGACGAGGATCACGTCCACCGCCTCTGGCAGACCCGAGACCCAGACCCCGTCCACGGTATCGCGCAGCAGGGTCACCGGCATGAACTGTGCGAGGTTGTCCGCGTCGACGGTGCGCACGCCAAGCGTGCCGTCGTCGTTCAGCGTCAGCGACGATTGCGGCAGCAGATGCGCGTTCTGCCCGGCGGATTCGACGAAGATATCGGCCGTCTGGCCGTCGCGCACGCGCAGATCGGGATTCGGCACGGCAATCTCGAGGCGGAACGTCCGCGTCATCTCGTCGCCCGAGCGCGACAGAAACGTCACCCGGCCCACCAGATCGCGGCCCCCGGCCAGACGCGCGCTGGCGCGGGCACCGACCTCGATCTGGTCAAGCTCGGATTCCGGCACGAAGCCGACCAGCTTGATCGGATCGAGCTGGATGACCGTGGCGCAGGCAGAGCCGGGCTGCATCAGCGAGCCGAGTTCGGCGGTGTCGGTTTCCAGCAGGCCCGAAAACGGCGCGTGCATCCGCAGCCGGTCGATTTCGGCCTCGGCGGAGGCGACACCGGCCTGAGCGGCCTCGATCCCGGCCTCGGCGCCGATGATTGCGGCGCGCGCACGGCTGACGCCCGCGACGGCGGCCTCGTAGGTGGCCTCGGCGCCGACCAGCCGGGACTCCGAGGCGAAACCGCCCTCGCTCAGCTGCCGGGCGGCGTTGACGTTGATTTCGGCCTCCCGGACGCGGGCCTGCGCCTCGGCGACGCTTGCCTGCGCCTCGGGGACGCGGCCTTCGGCCTCGGCAAGGCGCGCGCGCTCCTCTTGCAGGGCGGAGGCGCGGGTGCCGGGCGCCAGTTCGCACAACAGATCGCCCTGTGCCACCACCGTGCCTTTGCGCAGCGGCTCCGACAACACCAGACCGCTGGTTTCGGCGGCGACGGTCACCTGGCGCGCGGCCTCTGTCCGGCCCCGCAGAACGACGGCGTTTTCGATGATCTCGGCGATGGAATGGCGGGCCACGACGCGGATGCCTGCGGGCCGCGCCTCGGCCTCTGGTGCCTCTGCCTGGACGGCCTCGTCAGCTTCTGCGGTCTGTGCAAAGGCCTTCAGCATGTCGCGTTCGATCACCAGAAGGTACAGGAATCCCGCCACCAATATCGCGGACAAGAGCGGCATCAGTTTCATAGCGCGGCGCCTTTTCGGGATCGTCTGAGAATAAGTTCGGGCCTGTGGTGCGACGCAGCGGCAGGACCGGGGTCACGGTCAACGGATCGGACGGCAGGGTTATCGCGTTCGGTGGTGCTCATATAGTGTCTTACGCTGAACTAACCAGTTCAGATTACCCGGCACGACATTTTTTAACAAGAAATTCGCACGCCATATGGCAACGATGCGGCAACGGCGCGCAAACGGGCAGGGGCGGCTCCGAAAAGCCCGGTTTTCGGCCCGGCCTGTCGTGGGCTTGGCAATGCCGCGACCCTTGGGATATGACGGCCCTGCGGTGGTCCCGGCACGGGGCGGCAAAAAGAGGCGGACCCGTGAGTAATTCCGACAGTTTTATCGATGAAGTGAGCGAAGAGGTCCGCCGGGACAAACTCTTTGCGTTGATGCGGCGCTATGGCTGGATCGCGATCGTCGCCGTGCTCGCCATCGTCGGCGGTGCCGCCTGGAGCGAATGGTCCAAGGCGCAGTCGGCGACGCGGGCGCAGGCGCTGGGCGATGCCCTGATCGCGGCGGTCGAGACCGGGGATGCAACCGGTCGCGTCGCCGCGCTGGCCGCCGTGGAGACGGACGGTCCGGCTCAGGCGGTGGCCTCTCTGCTGACGGCTGCCGAACAGGAGAGCGCCGGAGATATCGCCACGGCGGTCGACACGCTGATGGCCGTGGCCGACGATGCGGCGCTGCCGACGGTGTACCGCGATCTGGCGCGCCTCAAGGCGCTGATGATCGGCGGCGACGTGCTCGAGCCGGACATGCGGCGCGCGGGGCTCGAGACGATGGCCGTGCCCGGTGAGCCGTACCGGACAGTGGCGCAGGAACAGCTGGCGCTGGAACTGCTGGAGGAGGGCGACAGCGACGCTGCCGTCGTCGCCCTGCGGTCGCTGATCGCGGACGCGGAGGCAAGCGATGCGCTGCGCGCCCGTGCCGAAGAGCTGATCCTTGCGATCGAGGGCGCTGCGCCGGGTGCCGAAGATGTGGCCGAACCCGTCCCCGCCGATGAAACGGTTGCCCCGGAGGCCGTAACGGATGAGGATGCGCCGCAGGACATCATCGCCGTCGACGCGGAGGCCGTGGAGCCGGGCGACCTGTCAGCGCAGGACGCGCCGGAGACTGCGACGCCGGATGCCGCGCCGGTGCCGGAAACGACCGAAGAGTCGGTAACCGAAGAGACTGCGACCGAAGAGACTGCGACCGAAGAGACTGTGACCGAAGAGACTGTGACCGAAGAGACTGTGACCGAAGAGACTGTGACCGACGAAACCGCGACCGAAGAGACTGTGACCGACGAAACCGCGACCGGTGTCGATGCTGCGACGGATGGCGCCGCACCAGATGGCGCCGACGCAGACGACCAGTGACAACGCCCGCAGCAGAACGGGCCGGATATGAATGCAGACGGGGGCCGCGCATGGTTTGGAAACTGAGGTCGGGCACGGTGGAACGCATCTCTCCTGTCGAAGCGTCTTTGGTCGACATCCCGTGCCGGCTGCCCGGCGGTGCGAAGCCGGTTTCGACATCGATCACGGTTCAGAAGACGAACGCACGCGCCGGGGCAACGCGCCCCGGTGCGCTGGTCGGGATGCTGTCGGTGAAGGCACTGGTGCGGATGACGGGCGTTGTCGGACTGGCGCTTATTGCGGCCTGCGGCGAGCCCGACACGATCCTTTCGGGTGAGCGTCTGAGCATTCGCGACGGGTTGCCCGGCGGCGCGGCGCTGACCGTGAATGAAAGCCGCCCGATCGCGCTGCCCGCCGCCGTGACCAACGCCGCGTGGACGCATCGGGGCGGCGACGCCGATCATCTGCTGCGCCACCCGGCGCTTCCCGGCACGCTGACCCTCGCCTTTGCCACCGGCATCGGCGCCGGTGACAGCCGTGGCAACCGGATCACCGCCGACCCCGTCGTGGAGGGCGGGCGCATCTTTACGCTCGATGCCTCGTCGACCGTTTCGGCCACCTCGACCGGCGGGGCCACGGCATGGCGCCGGGACGTCAGCCCGGCGAGCGACCGGCCCGGCGACGCGTCGGGCGGTGGCCTTGCGGTGCAGGGCAACGTGCTGATCGTCACGACCGGTTTCGGCGAGGTGATCGCGCTGGACGCTGCCTCGGGTGGCGAAATCTGGCGTCAGGATATCAATGCGCCCGCGACTGCCGCACCGACGATCGCGGGCGGCATCGTCTATGCGGTAGGCCGCGATTCGACCGGCTGGGCGCTCGATCTCGCCAATGGCCGGGTGCGCTGGCAGATCCGCGGTGTGCCGTCGGGCGCGACGTTTTCGGGCGGTGCCGGCGCGGCGGTCGGCGATGGCATCGTCGTGTTCCCGTTCTCGTCCGGCGAGCTGCTCGCCGCCTTTCCCGAAGGCGGTCTGCGCCGCTGGTCGAGCGTGATTGCGGGGGAGCGTCTGGGGCAGGCCGCCGCCGTCGCGGCCTCGGACATTGCCGCCGATCCGGTGATCGACGGCGGCGTGACGTATGCGGGCAACCTGTCGGGCCGCGTCGTCGCGATGCAGACCGCCACGGGAGAACGGCTGTGGACCGCGACCGAGGGCGCCACTTCGCCGGTGATTCCGGTCGGCGGCTCGGTCTTCCTGCTCAACGATATCAACCAGCTCGTCCGACTGGATGCCGCCAGCGGTGCGGTGATCTGGCGCACGCAATTGCCGTTATCTGAATCCCGCGGCTGGTTCGGGCGCAGCGAGGCCTATTTCGCGCATTACGGCCCGGTGCTTGCGGGCGGGCGCCTGGTCGTGGCGTCGTCGGACGGCGTGTTGCGCCAGTTCGACCCGGTGTCCGGTGCCGCCCTCGGGCAGATCGCCTTGCCCGGCGGCGCGGCCTCTGCGCCCGTCGTCGCGGGCAACACCCTGTATGTGGTGTCGCAAAGCGGGCAATTGCTGGCCTATCGCTAGGGGACTGGCGGCACGGGCGGCACTGGTGTAGCAGGCAAGACTGACTGCGGGCCGCCCCTTCGCGCGCCCGGTCGTTGCGTCCGAGGTGCCCCCATGTCGTTTACCCTTGCCATCGTCGGCCGTCCCAATGTGGGCAAGTCGACGTTGTTCAACCGCCTCGTCGGCAAGAAACTCGCGCTGGTCGACGATCAGCCGGGCGTCACCCGCGACCTGCGCGAGGGCGCGGCGCGCCTGATGGACCTGCGGTTCACCGTGCTCGACAGTGCCGGTCTCGAAGAGGCGGTGGATGACAGCCTGCAGGGGCGGATGCGGCGCCTGACCGAACGCGCCGTCGAGATGGCCGACGTCTGCCTGTTCGTGATCGACGCGCGCGTCGGCGTGACGCCGGCCGACCAGACGTTCGCCGAGATCCTGCGCAAGAAGAACGCCAACGTCATCCTCGCCGCCAACAAATGCGAAGGCCGCGCCGCCGAGGCGGGCCTGCTCGACGCCTATGCGCTGGGGTTGGGAGAGCCGGTGCCGCTGTCCGCCGAACACGGCGGCGGCATGGACGAACTCTACGACCTGCTGCGCCCCCTGGCCGATGAATTTGCCGACCGGGCCGAGCGTGACGCCCCCGAAACCGACGTCGAGGTCGGCGACGAGGACGAGGACGCGGTGCCGGTCCCGACAAAGATCAAGCCGTTGCAGATCGCCATCGTGGGCCGTCCGAACGCGGGCAAATCGACGCTGGTGAACAAGATCCTCGGCGAAGAGCGCCTGCTGACCGGCCCCGAGCCGGGCATCACCCGCGACGCGATTTCGGTGCAGACCGAGTGGTTCGATACCCACATGCGGATTTTCGATACCGCGGGCATGCGCCGCAAGGCCAAGATCAACGACAAGCTGGAAAAGCTGTCGGTGTCGGACGGATTGCGGGCGGTGAAATTCGCCGAGGTGGTCGTTGTGCTGCTCGACGTGGAGATTCCGTTCGAACAGCAGGATCTGCGCATCGCCGACCTTGCCGAACGCGAGGGCCGCGCCGTCGTGCTGGCAGTGAACAAGTGGGACACCGAGGACGAAAAGCAGGAAAAACTCAAAGACCTGCGCGAGAAATTCGAGCGTCTGCTGCCGCAGTTGCGCGGCGCGCCGATGGTGACGGTCTCGGCCAAGACGGGCAAGGGCCTCGACCGGCTGCACGCCGCGATCATGAAGGCCTACGATGTCTGGAACCGGCGGATCACCACCTCGCAGTTGAACCGCTGGCTGACGGGCATGCTCGAACAGCACCCGCCGCCCGCACCGGGGGGCAAGCGGATCCGGATGCGCTATGCCACGCAGGTCAAGACGCGGCCCCCTGCCTTCGTGGTCATGACGTCCTATCCGGATCAGGTGCCCGAGAGCTATTCGCGCTATCTCGTCAACGGGTTACGCGTCGATTTCGACATGCCGGGCACGCCGATCCGGATCACGCTGCGCGACCAGAGCGACAAGAACCCGTTCAAGGGCCGCACCAAGGCGCAGCCTTCGCGGCTGTCGAAACACATCAAGGGCGGCGCGAAAAAGCCTCAGGCCTAGATTTTGCCGCCCCGATATTCCCGCCCGACCTGTGAGGGTCGGGCGGCGACCATCACGATCTTTGGCCTCAGGCGCGGGCAGGGCGCGCCTTGGACGTCTGGCGCGTGAACGACAGCGCCAGCAGCACGATCCCCAGGATGGCAAAGGCGGCGATGCCGTCGGTGGGGGCCGCGAACAGGGCGGGAGCGTCCAGGGCGGAGCGTCCGCGCTGTCAGCCGATGACAAAGAGGCGGGCCAGTTGGTGACGACGACGGCGACGAGCGCCCAGATCACTGTCAGGCCGTATTCCGGGGCGGCGACACGGTTCTGCACCGACAGCGCGAGGATCAGCGCGATCCCGATCCCGACATAGGCCCAGCCGATCTGGCCGAATACCACGCCGTAGCCCGCCAGCGTCACACCCAGCGACACGCAGGCCGCCGCCGTCAGCCAGCCCGCATAGATCGCAACCGGCGCGCGCAGCAGCCAGCGGTCGCTGACCGCCGACCGGGATGAAACCTCGGCCCCGGGGGTGCGCAACAGCGCCGCGATGGCAAAAATCGCCATGACCCAGATCACGACGGTGGCCCAGATCGCACTTTGATTGGCGATCCACAGCCACGGGGTACCGACCGCGAGGCTGACGATCAGCGGCGTGCGGACCCGTTCCCATCCGGGATCCTCGACCCGCACGGCAAGGCCCCAGACCGCCGAAATCACCAGCCAGGCATAGATCAGGCCCCAGATCGCGAAGGCATAGCCGTCGGGCTGTATCGGCGGATCCACCTGCGGGATCGGCAGCTGATCGGCGCGAAAGCCCGAAAACGGCGAGGTC
Organism: uncultured Alphaproteobacteria bacterium; assembly: GCA_963761735.1. Taxonomy (GTDB): domain Bacteria; phylum Pseudomonadota; class Alphaproteobacteria; order Rhodobacterales; family Rhodobacteraceae; genus CAVXHQ01. The sequence continues at coordinate 278,268 of CAVXHQ010000007.1, read as the reverse complement.
AGCAGCGGCGAGGCCACGAAACTTGCCGTGAAGAGAAAGGTGAGGGCGGCGCGCAGGTCTGTCATGATTTTGGTCCTTGATCCGCGATGGAGGTTGGCCAGAGGGTAGGTCTTTGGGAAGGGCAGGCAAAGGGTGCAACCGGATATAGTTTTCCGGCGCATCGGAAACACGTCGGCACACAGGCCGGGGTTCACCCCGGCATTCGACTACCGGGGCCAGGCTGAAACACCTGCCCGGGGCCGTCCGGGGATGCCGGGCCGAACCCTGACCCACGGGGTCTATGCCACCAGCGTGCCGTCCGCGCCGATCCGCGTCTTGCCGCGCAGATAAGGGTGCAAAGCTGCGGGCAGGGTGACCGAGCCGTCCTCTTCCTGACCGTTCTCGAGAACCGCGATCAGCGCGCGGCCCACGGCAAGGCCGGAGCCGTTCAGGGTATGCACGAACTCTGGCTTGCCACCGCCCGCCGGTTTGAACCGGGCATTCATCCGCCGCGCCTGATAGGCGCCGGTGGTCGACACCGACGAGATCTCGCGGAAAGCGTTCTGGCCGGGCAGCCAGACCTCGATGTCGTGGGTGCGGCGCGCGCCGGCGCCCATGTCGCCGGTGCACAGCACGACGGTCCGGTACGGCAGACCCAGCCCCTCGAGAACCGCCTGCGCGCACATCGTCATCCGGTCGTGTTCCGCGTCGGAGGTGTCGGGGGTGCAGATCGTCACCATCTCGACCTTTTCGAACTGGTGCTGACGCAACATGCCCGACGTGTCGCGTCCCGCCGATCCCGCCTCGGACCGGAAACACAGGGTGTGGGCGACGTAGCGGCGCGGCAGGCTGTCCTCGTCGACGGTGAGGCCGTTGACGATGTTGGTAAGCGTCACCTCGGCCGTGGGAATGAGCCACCAGCCGGTCGTGGTCTGATAGCTGTCTTCGCCAAATTTCGGTAATTGCCCGGTGCCGTACATCATTTCGGTGCGCACAAGGACGGGGGTGATCGTCTCGACCAGCCCGTGTTCCTCGGCGTGCAGGTCGAGCATGTATTGCGCCAGCGCCCGGTGCACGCGGGCCACGGCACCCGACAGCACGACGAACCGGCTGCCCGAGAGCTTGGCGGCCGTCTCGAAATCCATGCCCGGTTTCACGGCGGCGATGTCATAGTGTTCGGCGGGCGCAAAGGCGAAATTGCGCGGCGACCCGTGACGGTGGATCTCGACGTTGCCGGCCTCGTCCGCGCCGTCGGGCACGCCGTCGTAGGGCAGGTTCGGCAGGGTCATCAGATAGTCCGCGAGGGCGGCGTCGCAGGCCTTTGCCTCGTCGGTCAGGCGCGCGCTTTCGGTTTTCTTTGCGGCGACGAGGCTGCGCAAACGCTCGAACTCGGCGTCGTCGCCGCGTGCCTTTGCGGCGCCCACCTCTTTGGCTGCGCGGTTCTGGTCGGCCTGCGCGGTTTCGGCGGCGAGGATTTTTGCGCGGCGTTCCTCGTCCAGTGCCAGCGCCTGCTGCGACGCGCCTGACAGCCCGCGTCGCCCGAGAGCTGCGTCGAACGCGGCCGGGTCTTCGCGGATGGTGCGGATGTCGTGCATCGGTCTGCTCCTGACGCCTGTGTGCGGGTTGCCGCGCCCCTATGCCCCAGACGCGGGCCATACGGAACCATTATTCGCCGCAAAACATCCCCCCGCGCTTGTGAAACGCGTCCCCATGGCCCATATCGCGCCCTAGAGGACGGGGCACGTCCGGGGTGCCGCGTCCGTTTGCGCAGGATGCGGGGCGCTTGCCCTTGTTGCCCGGGGGTGGATACTCTCTGGCCACAGATTTGACCGACCGACGACTGACCGAAAGAAAAGGACCGCCATGCAAGGCCTCGAATCCCTGATCCCGCTGATCCTGATCTTTGCGATCATGTATTTCCTGCTGATCCGTCCGCAGCAAAAGAAACTCAAAGACCATCAGGCGATGGTCGCGGCCCTGCGCCGGGGCGATCAGGTGATCACCCAGGGCGGCGTGGTCGGCAAGGTCACGAAGGTAAAGGACGACCGCGAAGTCGAGATCGAGATTGCGACCGGCGTTGTCGTGCGGGTGATCCGGTCCACCATCGCCACGGTCATGAACAAGACCGATCCGGCCCCGAACCTGACGAAAAAGTAACGCGGCGACCTGTCGGTGTCGCAGGTCCTGCGGCACCGTGATATCCAGTGGATACAGTGGGTTACCGGTGCAAGGTGTCCGGGACGATCTGGCGTTTCCTGCCGTCTGGTTGGGCGGGTCGGTCCGGGTCGGCGCAGAGGCGGTGCCCGAGATGTGAGGCGGCGGCTGCCGGGAACCCGGCGGCCCGCATGACGGACCGGGACGCCGGGCCCAAACGACGCGACGGAGAACGAGACCGATGCTTCAGATCGAAACGTGGAAACGGGTGGTGATCCTGCTCGTCGTGGTGACCGGCCTTGTTCTGGCGCTGCCCAACGCGTTCTATACCCGGGTCGAGCAATCGAACGACGCCGCAGCGGCGCTGATCGTCGATCCCGCGACGCCGGTCGAGGAGGCGGGGCAATGGCCCGACTGGATGCCGTCGGGTCTGGTGAACCTCGGTCTCGATCTGCGTGGCGGGGCGCATCTTCTGGCGCAGGTGCAGGTCTCGGACGTCTACGCCGGACGTCTCGATGCGTTCTGGCCGGTCGTGCGCGACGCCCTCGCGGCGGAGCGCGACACCCTCGGCTTCGTGACGCGCGAGGACAGCGGACCGGACCAATTGCGGGTGCTGATTTCGGAAACCGCGCAGTTGGACCGTGCCGTGACGGTGATCCGCGGGCTGTTCACGCCCGTCAGCTCGTTGACCGCCGTGGGCGCCACCGACTATAACGTGCGCGTCGATGGGCCCGAACTGGTCATCACGCTGAGCGAGGCGGAACGTCTGGCGACGGACGACCGCACCATGCAGCTCGCCCTCGAGATCGTGCGCCGCCGGATCGACGAGGCCGGCACCCGCGAGCCGACGATCCAGCGGCAGGGCGACGACAGGATCCTGATCCAGGTGCCCGGCGTCGGATCTGCGCAAGAGGTCAAGGATTTGATCGGCACGACGGCGCAGCTGACGTTCAACGCAGTGGTCAGCCAAACCTCGGACCCGGCGGCAAGCCCCGGACCGGGCAACGAACTTCTGCCCTCGCTCGATCAGCCGAACGTCTATTACATCGTCGAACGCAGCGCCGTGGTGTCGGGCGAGCAACTCGTCGATGCGCAGCCCGCGTTCGACCAGAACGGCCGTCCGGCGGTGAATTTCCGGTTCAATCCCACCGGCGCGCGGGCATTCGGCGATTATACGGCCGAGAATATCGGTTCGCCCTTTGCCATCGTCCTCGACGGCGAGGTCATTTCCGCCCCCCGCATCCAGAGCCATATTCCGGGTGGATCGGGGATCATCACCGGACAATTCACCCTCGAGGATACCACGCAGCTTGCAATTCTGCTCCGGGCCGGCGCGCTGCCGGCGGCACTGACCTTCCTCGAAGAGCGGACCATCGGCCCCGAACTGGGGCAGGACAGCATCGACGCCGGCAAGGTTGCGGCCGTGGTCGGCCTGCTCGGCGTCGCGGTCTTCATGGTCCTCAGCTACGGTCTCTTCGGTGTCTTCGCCAATATCGCGTTGGCGATCAACATCTCGATGATGTTCGGCCTGCTGTCGCTGATCGGCGCCACGCTGACCTTGCCGGGTATTGCGGGGATCGTGCTGACCGTGGGCATGGCGGTGGACGCCAACGTGCTGGTATTCGAGCGGATACGCGAGGAACTGCGCACCGCGAAGGGGCCCGCGCGCGCGATTGCCCTTGGGTACGAACGCGCCCTGTCCGCGATCATCGACAGTAACTTTACCACGCTGATGACGGCCACGATCCTCTATGTTCTGGGGTCCGGTCCGGTGCGCGGCTTTGCGATCACGCTTGGCCTGGGTATCCTGACATCTGTTTTCACCGCTATTTTCGTCACGCGCCTGATCATCGTGATCTGGTTCGAACGCAAACGGCCCAAGACGATCGAGGTCTGATCCATGCGCCTGCGCCTTGTCCCGAACCAAACCAACATCAACTTTTTCGGTTACGCAAAGATTACGTTCGGCGCCTCGGTCGTGGCCGTGATCGCATCCGTCGTGATCTATCTTATCGTCGGCCTGAATTACGGCATCGATTTCAAGGGCGGCACGACGATCCGCGCCGAGGCCACGCAAGAGATCGACATCGGCGAATGGCGCACCGCCATTACGCCGCTCGACCTTGGCGATGTTGCGATTTCGCAGGTTTTCGACCCGACTTTCCGCGACGACCAGTTCGTGGCTCAGATCCGGATCGAGGCGCAGGAAGGCGAAGAGAGTGTCGCCGCGCAGACGGTTGCCAATATCGAGGCCGCCGTGCAGTCGGTGGATCCGTCGGTGACGTTTCCGGCCGTCGAGAGCGTCGGTCCCAAGGTGTCGGGCGAGTTGATCCTGTCGGCGATCCTGGCCGTCACGGGCGCCATCGCCGCAATCCTGTTCTATATCTGGTTGCGATTCGAATGGCAGTTCGCGGTCGGGGCCGTGGCGGCTCTGGTGCACGACGTGGTGCTGACCATCGGGATATTCTCCCTGTTCCAGATCCGGTTCGACCTGGCGATCGTCGCGGCGCTGCTGACGATCGTCGGCTATTCGATCAACGACACCGTCGTGGTGTTCGACCGGGCGCGCGAAAACCTGCGCAAATACAAGGTAAAACCGCTTATCGAGGTGCTGAACCTGTCCGCCAACGAGACGCTGAGCCGGACGCTGATGACGAGCGGCACGACGCTGCTGGCCCTTATCGCGCTGCTGGTGCTCGGTGGTGACGTGATCCGGGGATTCGTGTTTGCGATCACCTGGGGCATCGTCGTCGGCACCTACAGCTCGGTCTATGTCGCCAAGAACATCGTCCTGATGCTGGGCGTGACCCGCGACTGGTCGGGCGACAAGAAACCGACGGGCAACCAGTTCGCCGATATCGACGCCTGACCGCGGTGTGCGGCCGGGCATGCGTATTTCTGGACCGAAGGAGCATGAGCGATGCGCCTGAATGAAATCGTCTTCGACAACGCCGTGCCGGTGGATGCCTATGGCCCGGGGTTCTTTCGTATCGGTGGCAAGGTTTTCGAAGGGGCGGTTATGGTAACGGCGCAGGGCGTTTCGCCCTGGGGCGGGTTCGATGAGGTCGAACCGCTTCTGGCGCTGGATATCGACGTGATCTTCGTCGGCACCGGCGCCGAAATCGCCCACGTCCCGGCGGCCTTTCGCGCAGTCCTCGAAGAGGCGGGATACGGTGTCGAGGCGATGGCCTCGCCCGCCGCCTGCCGCACCTACAACGTGCTGCTGTCCGAAGGCCGTCGCATCGGCCTTGCCCTGCTGCCGGTGTGACCGGGCGCGCGGCACGGTGACCCTGTTTGCCGCCAGCGGCATCACCTGTCTGCGCGGCGGCGTCGCTGTGCTCGCGGATCTGTCGGTGGCGGTCGGGCCGGGCGAAACCGTCGTGTTGCGCGGTGCCAACGGCAGTGGCAAGACGACACTGTTGCGCACGCTTGCGGGGCTGCAACCGGCCATTGGCGGACGGATCGACGGCCAGGATGGCTGCGCCTATGCGAGCCACCTCGACGGTGTGAAGGCGGCGCTGACCGTCACCGAGAACCTGACCTTCTGGGCCGATATCTTTGCAACCGATGCCAATGACGCGGTGCTGCACGATTTCGCCCTGTGGGATCTGCGCGACCGGCCTGCGGGCACGTTGTCGGCGGGTCAGTCGCGCAGGTTGGGTCTGGCACGCCTGGCGCTGACCGGCCGGCCCGTCTGGCTGATGGACGAGCCGACGGTATCGCTCGACACCGCGTCCGTGGCTGTTTTTGCGGCGCAATTGCGCAGTCACACCGATGCTGGTGGCGCGGCCATCGTCGCGAGCCACATCGACATGACGCTTACCCCCACCCGCGTCCTGAACATGGACGATTTTGCGCCAGCCTCCGGCCCTCCGCAGGGCGCGGCTGCCTGGGGCGCGGAGGGTTTCGCGTGAAGGCGGTCCTGTTGCGCGACCTGCGTCTGGCGACCCGCGCGGGGGGGGGATTCGGCCTCGCGCTCGCGTTCTTTCTGATCGTCGTCGTGCTGGTGCCGTTCGGCACCGGCCCCGACCGCGTCCTGCTGGCGGCCATTGCGCCGGGAATCCTGTGGGTCGCGGCGCTGCTGGCGTGTCTGTTGTCGCTGGACCGGATCTTTGCCCTCGACCTCGAGGACGGCACGCTGGCCCTTCTGGCGACGTCGCCCGTGCCGCTCGAAGGGCTGGTGCTGGCCAAGGCGCTGGCGCACTGGATCACGACCGGCATCCCCCTCGCGCTGGTGGCCCCTGCGCTGGGGTTCTTGCTCGGTCTGCCGGGGCAGGGCTATGGCGTGCTGACGGCCGGGTTATTGATCGGCACGCCGGCCCTGTCGCTGATCGGCGCTTTCGGTGCGGCGCTGGTGGTGGGCCTGCGGCGGGGGGGATTGCTGTTGTCGCTGATCGTGCTGCCGCTGTACGTGCCGACGCTGATCTTCGGGGCCGATGCGGTGCGGCGTTCTGCCTCGGGCCTCGATGCGACCGCACCGCTTATCTTGCTGGGGGCGGTATCGTTCGGGTGCCTTGCCCTGATGCCCTATGCCGCAGCACACGTCCTGCGGGTCAATCTGCGGTGAACGGACCGGTCCGGCCATTGAGGCGCCGCGTCCGCCCGGATAAGGGATAGCCATGTCGATCTGGTCCTACGCAAACCCCCGCAAATTCACCGAGACGGTGACGCCGCTGATCCCGTGGATCTTTGGGCTGGCGTTCGTGAGTATCGCCGCGGGCCTGATCTGGGGATTCTTCTTCACGCCGGACGATTTCCGGCAGGGATCGACGGTCAAGATCATCTACCTGCACGTGCCCGCGGCGCTGATGGCGATCAACGCGTGGTTCATGATGCTGGTGGCCTCGCTGATCTGGCTGATCCGGCGGCACCACGTCAGCGCCCTGGCCGCCAAGGCCGCGGCCCCCGTGGGTGTCGTGATGACGGTGATTGCCCTCGTGACGGGCGCGATCTGGGGACAGCCGATGTGGGGGACGTGGTGGGCATGGGACCCGCGTTTGACCTCGTTCCTGATTCTGTTTTTGTTTTACCTCGGCTACATCGCCCTGTGGGAGGCGATCCCCGATCCCGACACTGCCGCCGACCTGACGAGCGTGTTATGCCTCGTGGGCAGCGTTTTTGCGGTGCTGTCGCGCTATGCGGTGAACTTCTGGAGCCAGGGATTGCATCAGGGTGCGACGCTGTCTCTGGATGCCGAAGAGAATATTTCGGATGTGTTCTGGCAGCCGCTGGTGATGTCGATGGCCGGGTTCGGGTTGCTGTTTCTGGCGCTGGTGCTGTACGGCGCGCGCACGGAAATCGGGCTGCGCCGGATTGCGGCCCTGCAGGCGCGGACGCGCCGGACGGGGACCACGTGATGCCGGATTTTGCCGTGACCCTGATGCAGGCGATGCGCCGATGGATAGAGGCGGCGATGCCGGATCTCGGGAACTATGCCGGGCCCGTTCTGGCGGCCTACGGAATTTCGCTGGGCCTGTTGGCGCTCTTGCTGATCTGGGCGCGATGGCGCGCGGGACGTGTTGCGCGGATGCTGGCGCAGGTGGAAAAGACGGAGGTGACGAATGGCTAGGATCTCATGGTTGGTGGTACTGCCGCCTGCGGTATTTGCGGCCGTGGCGGGCCTGTTTCTGGGCGGATTATGGCGCGCGGCGCCCAACGAACTGCCATCTGCGTTCATTGATCTGCCTGCCCCGACGCTGCCGGACGAAAGCCTCGCAATACAGGATCTTGCGACCGCCGAGACGCTGGCCTCGGGCGAGGTGACGCTGGTGAATTTCTGGGCGAGCTGGTGCCCGCCCTGTCTGGCGGAACACCCGCGATTGCTCGCGATGCAGGCCGAGGGGCTGCGCGTCGTGGGGATCAATTTTCGCGATACCGAAACGGCGGCGACAGAATATCTGACGCGCTACGATGATCCGTTCATCGCGGGCGGATTCGATCCTTCGGGGCGCTCGTCTATCGACTGGGGTGTGACCGCGCCGCCGGAAACATTCATCATCGGCGGCGACGGTACAGTGCTGTTCCGATTTACCGGGCCACTGGTCGGGTCCGACTATGAACAGCGGTTCGTGCCCGCGCTGAACGCGGCGCTTGCCGACTGAACCGGCATCGGCCCGCTGCAATGTCGTCTTGGATCAGCCGCCGGGAACGCTCCCGGCGGCTTTTGTCATGGCTCAGGCGGCCGCGAGATTGCGCAGCACATAGTGCAGGACGCCGCCGTGTTCGATGTATTCGATCTCGATGGCGGTATCGATCCGGCACTTGATCTCGATCTTCTTCTCGGTGCCGTCGGCCATCGTGATCGTGCAGGGCACGAACTGTTGCGGCTCGATCGTGTCGAGGCCGGTGATGCTCACCGTCTCGTCGCCGGTCAGGCCAAGGGACGCGCGGGTGTCGCCATTCGTGAACTCGAACGGGATGACGCCCATGCCGACGAGGTTGGACCGGTGGATCCGCTCGAAACTCTCGGCGATGACGGCCTTGACGCCCAGCAGGGCCGTGCCCTTGGCGGCCCAGTCGCGCGACGATCCGGCGCCGTATTCCTTGCCGGCAAAGATCACCAGCGGCGTGTCGTTCTCGGCGTATTCCATCGCGGCGTCGTAAATTGCCTGCCTGTTGCCGTCGGGGCCCTTGGTATAACCGCCTTCGACGCCCGGCACCATTTCGTTGCGGATGCGGATGTTGGCGAAGGTGCCGCGCATCATCACCTCGTGGTTGCCACGCCGTGAGCCGTAGGAGTTGAATTCGCGCACCGGCACCTGACGGTCGATCAGGTATTCCCCGGCGGGCGTCGTGTCCTTGAACGATCCGGCGGGCGAGATGTGGTCGGTCGTGACCATGTCGCCGAGGATCGCGAGGACGCGGGCGTTCTCGACGTTGACGATCTTGCCCGGCTCCTTGCTCATGCCCTGAAAGTAGGGCGGATTCTGCACGTAGGTCGAGGTGGGGGGCCAGTCGTAGGTCTCGCTCTCGGTGATCTCGACGCCCTGCCACTTGTCGTCGCCCTTGAACACATCGGCGTATTTCGACTGGAACGCCTCGCGGGTGACGGTCCGCTCGACCAGTTCCGCGATCTCTGCCTGCGTCGGCCAGATGTCGCGCAGGAAGACGTCGTTGCCGTCCTGATCCTGCCCAAGGGGCTCGGTGGTGATGTCGACGTTCATGTCGCCGACCAGCGCGTAGGCGACCACGAGGGGCGGCGAGGCCAGATAGTTGGCCCGCACGTCGGGCGAAATCCGGCCCTCGAAGTTGCGGTTGCCGGACAGCACGGAGGTGGCGATCAGGTCGTAGTCGTTGATCGCCTTGGAGATTTCGGGCTGCAATGGTCCCGAGTTGCCGATGCAGGTGGTGCAGCCATATCCCACGAGGTTGAAGCCGATGGCATCGAGATCCTCCTGCAGATCGGCGGCCTCGAGGTAGGCGGAGACGACCTGGGAGCCGGGGGCCAGCGAGGTCTTGACCCAGGGCTTGCGGTTCAGACCCAGCGCGCGCGCCTTGCGGGCGACGAGGCCAGCGCCGATCATCACGTAGGGGTTCGACGTGTTGGTGCACGATGTGATCGACGCGATCACGATGGAGCCGTCGTGCAGTTGATAGTTTTCGCCCTCGGGCGAGGCGACATAGCCGCGCTTGTGGCTGCCGGTGTCGCCGGGAATGTCCACGGGCTCGGGCTGGCCGCCTTCGCCTTCCCAGCGGACTTCCTCGCAGGGGGCCGCGTCCTTGGACGATCGCTGGCCTTCGACCCATTTGGCGAAGGTGGCGGCGGCGGCGTCCAGTGCGACGAAATCCTGCGGCCTTTTGGGGCCGGAGATAGCCGGGACGACCGTGCTCATGTCCAGTTCCAGCGTCGAGGTATAGACCGGATCGTAATCGTCACCCCGCCAGAAGCCGTTCTCTTTTGCATAGGTCTCGACCAGCGCGATGCGGTCCTCGTCGCGGCCCGTCGTGCTCAGATAGCGCAGGGTTTCGCCGTCGATCGGGAAATAGCCGCAGGTGGCGCCGTATTCGGGGGCCATGTTGCCGATGGTGGCGCGGTCCGCCAGCGGCAGGGTGTCGAGGCCGGGGCCGTAGAATTCCACGAACTTGCCGACGACGCCGTGTTTGCGCAGCATTTCCACGACCTTGAGGACGAGGTCCGTCGCCGTCGTGCCCTCTTTCATCTGGCCGGTCAGCTTGAAGCCGACGACCTCGGGGATGAGCATCGAAATCGGCTGACCCAGCATCGCGGCCTCGGCCTCGATCCCGCCGACGCCCCAGCCCAGAACGGCGGCGCCGTTGACCATCGTCGTATGGCTGTCGGTGCCGACCAGCGTATCGGGATAGGCGACCTGCGTGCCGTTCTGATCCACGTCGGTCCAGACGACCTGTGCGAGGTATTCAAGGTTTACCTGATGGCAGATGCCGGTGCCCGGCGGCACGACGCGGAAATTGTTGAACGCGTTCTGACCCCATTTGAGAAAGACGTAGCGCTCCATGTTGCGCTCGTATTCGCGGTCGACATTCATCTGAAAGGCGCGCGGGTTGCCGAATTCGTCGATCATCACCGAGTGGTCGATCACGAGGTCGACGGGGTTCAGCGGGTTGATTTTCTGCGGATCGCCGCCGAGCGCCTTGATCCCGTCGCGCATGGCGGCAAGATCCACGACGGCCGGAACGCCGGTGAAATCCTGCATCAGCACGCGGGCGGGGCGATAGGCGATTTCGCGCGGGTTCTTGCCGCCCTTTTCGGCCCATGTCGCGAACGCCTTGATGTCGTCGGTGGTGACGGTCTTGCCGTCCTCGAACCGCAACATGTTTTCCAGCACGACCTTGAGAGCGGCGGGCAGGCGCGAGAAATCGCCAAGACCCGCGGCGGTGGCGGCCGGGATCGAATAATAGTCGACCGAAGCGTCCCCGGATGTCAGGGTCTTGCGGGTTTTCGCGGTGTCGTGGCCTACGGTGATGGGCATGGTGGCTCCCTTCTGGAATGGCGGTGCGCTGCTGCCCTGGGGGGCTGCGCTGTCCCTTGTGTAGTGCCCTATGGTGCCGCCGCGTTCAAGGGCGCGAGACGCGGATCGTCCTTGCGGACCATGACCTATGGCATTTGGCCAATGGGGCGGATTGTCGACAAATGCGTCGCATTGCGGCAATTATTGCGGCACTCTCTCGATTGGTTGATTGGCCTCGAGCGGGCGGGACGCCTATGGATAAGGCGCAACGACGGAGGTCATGGAATGGCGATTTTTGGCACAGCAACGGGCCCGCGGCGCGCGATGGGTGTGGCACGCCACCTGATCGGGGCGGCAGGCGCCGCCGTCGTGCTTGCCGGACCGATGGCGACCGTGGTGTCGGCGCAGAGCGCGCCCGTGGTGGTCGAGTTGTTCACGTCGCAGGGCTGTTCGTCGTGCCCGCCCGCCGACGCGATGATGATCGACCTTGCCGCCAGGCCGGGGGTTATCGCGCTCGCCTTTCATGTCGACTACTGGGACTATATCGGCTGGCGCGACAGTTTCGGGACGCCTGAAAACACCGCGCGGCAGTCTGCCTACGCCCACGCGGCGCAGACCACGACGGTCTATACGCCGCAGTTCATCGTCGGGGGCGTCGATCATGTGATCGGGGCACGGGGCATGGAACTCGTCGACAGGATCGACGCGCACAGCGGGCAGGATACCGGCGTATCGGTCACGGCCGAGCGGCAGGGCGATACGATCGCCGTGCGCGCCGAGACGCGCGAGGGGGCACAGATCGCGGGGCCGATGGTGGTCCAGCTGATCCGCTATGCGCCGCTGCAGACCGTCGAGATCGAACGCGGCGAAAACGCGGGCCTTACCGTCGATTATGCCAACACCGTCATGGACTGGTCGGTGGTGAGCGAATGGGACGGCGCCGCGGCGCTGTCGCTGTCGGTCCCGGTCAGCGGCACATTGCCCTCGGTGATCCTCGTTCAGGCAACCGGGTCGGGGCCGATTCTTGCGGCCGTCGTCGTCGAGTAACAGGGGCATCGCGCCTCAGCCCGCGCCGCCGCCCTTCCACCTTTTATGCACCCAGAACCATTGCCCGGGCTTTTCGGTAATCCGCGCCTCCAGGCGGGCGGTCATGGCGCGGGTCATCTGCTCGACGCTGCCGTCGGGGATCGGGGCCTCGATGTCGACGTCGAAGGATATGCCATCGACACCGCGGGTGCCGAAATAGGGGATCACCACGGCACCGGTGCGCAGCGCGATCGTGGCGGGCCCGAGCGATGTGAGCGCGGGCCGGCCCAGAAACGGCAGCGCGGGGCCGCGGCTGTCGCGCACGTCGAACAGGATCGTCGCCATGCCGCCCTGTTTGAGATGACGGACAAAGGCGGCGGTGCCACGGTGTCCGCTTGCGAAAACCGGGCCAGATGTGCGGGACATGGTTTGCGCATAGTGCGCATTGAAAAGGGGGTTGGACATCGGCCGGTACAGCCCGCCGATGGTGTAACCCATGCGGGTCAGGACCTGACGCGGTGCTTCGAAATTGCCGAAATGGCCGGTCACAAACAGGACCGGACGCTGCGCTGCGCGCGCGTCCTCGAGAGCCTTGAGACCGGCGCCCTGCGGTTCCGTCGTGGCCAGATGATCGCCGAATTCGGCCCAGCCATAGTTTTCGATCAGCGTGCGGCCCGCATTGTCGAGGGCGGACCGCGCGATCAGTCGCCGGGCGGAGGCGTCAAGCTCGGGCCAGACGAGGGCGACGTTGTCGATCGCGCGTTTGCGATATCCTGCCCCGGGGCCAACCGCGCGGCGCATCACCGCCCCGATGAATCGCAGCCGGGTCCGGTACGGCAACTGCATTGTCGTGCCGATCAGCGCACGAATCGCCGCATCGGAAATCCTGTCGCCGCGCGATGCGCCGGAAGGCGAAGCGTCGGGGGGGAAGGCGTCGCTGGTCATGCACCCGCATAGCGCGGGGCCGGGTGCGAGGTCTAGGTCGGTCGGGCTGTCGCCCGGTTCGGATCGGGGTTGATCGGGATTGGGAAGCCATCGAAGACCGGCTTGCGTTCAGACCATTTTCTTTGGCGTCGAGACTTCTTGCGGACGTGAAGGGGCGGATGCGCAAATCCTGTCGACAGGCGCGGGCCTCTGCCGGTCAGGGTTCAGCCAGGCGTGATAACGCGCGAAGCGTCATTCGTCGTCATCGTCCTGAATGAGGCGAATGTCCTCGCGTTCCGCCGCCTTTTTGACCGCATCGACGACGGCCTTCATCGCGGCCTCGCCTTCGGATTTGCGGATGCGACCGCGCTCGCCGATTTCTTCGCGCATCTGATCCGCCAGACGTTGCGTTATGTTCGACAGGATGAATTCCGCCGATTCCGCATCGTCGCCGCCACTGGCAAGCGCCACGGTCAGCGCCGTTACCTGTGTCGTGCCCTCGACGCCGCGCAGCACGGTGGCGATGTCGCGCGGCTCGACGCGGGTGAGGATGTCGCGGAACGTAAAGATCGCGCGCCGGACCTGATCGGCAAATTCGGGATCCTGCTCGCCCAGTCCTTCGAGGATACTCTCGCGTGTGATCGCGCCCGAATTGTCGAGGATCGCGCCAAGCCGTTTGTCGGGACCGGCGGGAAAGGCGGGGACCGGGTTCATGCAATGCGCCATGGCGAGGGCCGCGCCGATGCGGCCCACCGCGTCCGGCAGGATGTTACCTGTCCGGCTCATCGCGAAGGTGATGCTGCGGGCCTGTTCACCGGGCACCATGCCCAGAAGGGCGGCGGCCTTGGGTACCGGCAGTTTCGACAGCACGACGGCGGAAACCTCGATGCTTTCGGTTTCGAGGATCGGCAACAGCTCTTCTTTCGTGAGCGAGACGATCTGCGCCCAGGGATCCATCGCGATCCGGCGGCGACTTTCCTCGGATTTAAGCTGGGCTGCGGCAGAGGCGCTGATCTGGTCGGCAAGCGCCGCGACCGCCCCGTCGATGCCGCCGGGATTGGCCATGCCGACATCGCCGAGGGTTTTCGCGAACTCTTCGGCGACGGTGTTCATCGTCTCGCGGTCGACGATGCGCAGGGCGGCCAGTTCCCGCGTCAGGTTGAGTTGCACGTCCTGCGGCAGGTCCGCCAGCGACAGTTTCTGTCCCTGCGAGAGCAACATCTGGATGACCATCGCCGCCTTGCGCCGTTTGCTCAGCCCGCGGGGCAGGGCATCGGCCAGAGCGGTGAGCCCGGACGGCCCAGCCTGTTCGGCAGGGGTGGCGGACGTAAAATCGGCAATGGCGAAAGTCATGCGGCGGGGCCCTCTGGTGCGGCGCGAAAACGGGACGCGCACAAGGGGCGCCACGGTTGATCGTTACGGCGCGAGGGTAAAGATGGTGTTAGGAAGGTGCGGCAAAAGCCATTTAAAACGATCGCGGTTACGGGGGTGTCCGGGCACGTCTGCCCCGACCGGTGTCCCGTCCGGTGCCGCGTTCAGGTGCCGAAAACACGCGCGAAAATCGTATCGACGTGTTTGGTGTGGTATCCAAGATCGAATTTCTCTTCGATCTGAGGGGGCGTCAGGACGGCCGTGACCTCGGCGTCGGCCAGCAATTCGGTTTTGAAATCGGCGCCTTGCTCCCACACTTTCATCGCGTTGCGCTGCACGAGGCGGTAGGCGTCCTCGCGGCTGGTGCCGGCCTGGGTGAGCGCCAGAAGAACCCGTTGCGACATCACCAGGCCCCGGAACTTGTTCATGTTTTCCAACATGCGTTCGGGATAGATCACCAGTTTTTCGATCACTCCGGCAAGGCGATGCAGCGCGAAATCGAGGGTGACGGTGGTGTCGGGCGCGATGGCGCGTTCGACGGAGGAATGCGAAATGTCGCGCTCGTGCCACAGGGTCACGTTTTCCAGCGCGGGGATCACCGACATCCGCACGAGGCGCGCGAGGCCGGTGAGGTTCTCGGTCAGCACCGGATTGCGCTTGTGCGGCATCGCGGACGAGCCCTTCTGGCCCGGCGCAAAGAACTCCTCGGCCTCCAGCACCTCGGTGCGCTGCATGTGGCGCACCTCGGTGGCGATGTTTTCGATAGAGCTTGCGATGACGCCGAGCGTGGCAAAGAACATGGCGTGACGGTCGCGCGGAATGACCTGCGTGCTGATCGTTTCGGGAATGAGGCCCATGCGGTTGCAGACGTGGTCCTCGACCGAGGGGTCGATGTTGGCAAAGGTGCCGACGGCCCCCGAAATGGCGCCCGTGGCGATCTCGTCGCGCGCATTTTCAAGGCGTTTGCGGCCCCGCGCCATCTCGGCGTAAAAGCGCGCGAAGGTAAGGCCCATCGTCGTGGGTTCGGCGTGGATGCCGTGGCTGCGGCCGATGCGGATCGTGTCCTTGTGCTCGTAGGCACGGGCCTTCAGGGCGTCGAGGACGCGGTCCATGCCGTTCAGCAGCAGGTCGGCGGCGCGGGTGAGTTGCACGTTGGTGCAGGTGTCGAGCACGTCGGACGAGGTCATTCCCTGATGAACGAAGCGTGCGTCGTGCGCGCCGATGTGTTCGGCCAGATGCGTCAGAAAGGCGATCACGTCGTGCCTGGTAACCGCCTCGATTTCGTCGATCCGGGCGACATCGAATTGGACGTCCCTGGCGCGCCAGACGGCGGCCGCGTTTTCCGCCGGGATCATTCCGATGGCGGCCATCGCGTCACAGGCGTGGGCCTCGATTTCGTACCAGATGCGGAATTTCGTTTCCGGCGACCAGATGGCTGTCATCTCGGGGCGGGAATAGCGGGGGATCATCGCGGCACTCCTGGTATGTTCGGCGCGGTTATACGGTTGGGCCCGGGGCGGGACAAGGCGGCGGGACCGGCTGGGCGGGTGCGCCCTGTGCCGCCGCTTGACGCAGGCCCGGGGTGCGGGTGAAAACGGGCGGGTAGCCGGGGGTGAGATGATCGGACTGTTGGATTTTGCGGGCAGCTGGCGGGTCGCGCGGCGGATTGTCGACCGTTTCGCGGTCGCCCGTGATGAGGAGGACCGTTTTGCGGTCGCCCGTGACGTAGAAGACCGCTTTGCGGTCGCTGGGGATCGCGGGGTCCGGGTGCCGGGCGTGGGCGACAGGGATCGACCGCCGGTCGTCTCGGCCCTGTTCGATGGCGTTGCCGTGATTGCGCCCGAAGGCGACGGGATGCGCTACTGCGAAAGCGGGACGCTGCGGATCGACGGGCAGATGCCGATGCAGGCGGCACGGGAATATCTGTGGCAGGCGGACGGTGCCGGGATCGTGGTGCGATTTGCCGATGGGCGCGATTTTCACCGGTTCGAGCCGGGAAGCGATCTGCGTGCAGAACATCCGTGCGGCGAGGATCTGTACCTCGTGCGCTATGATTTCGGTGCGGGCGCGGGCCGCGACGATGCGGCAAAACTGGCGGAATGGACGACGGAATGGATCGTGCGCGGACCGCGCAAGGACTATACGATGACGTCGGTCTACAGCGCCGTGGGGGGTATCGGCGCCACGCCGCCCTTGCAGCGGGCAGCCCTGTCGGGCAATGAATGACGGAACAATCTTCACAAGAGGACACAGACACATGGCCGAAACGATGAATGGGCGCAGCGTACTGGCAGAGGCCCTGATGCCCGCGGCAGGCAGTGCGGTTTGGATCCGGCGCGCGGTGCTTGTGCTGGCGGGCGTCGTGGCGCTGATCGCGGCGGCGAAGGTGCAGGTGCCGATGTGGCCCTCGCCGGTGCCGATCACCCTGTCGACATTCGCGGTGCTGACGATCGGTGCGGCCTATGGCCCGCGACTGGGGCTGGTGACGATGCTGGGGTATCTGGCGATCGGTGCTGCGGGCTATGACGTGTTCGCCGGCAGTTCGGCGACCTATAACGGCATGGCCTATATGCTGGGCGGGTCCGGTGGCTATATTCTGGGCTGGCTGCTGGCCGTGATGGCGCTGGGCGCCTTTGCGCGCATGGGCTGGGATCGGTCGGTCGGGCGCATGGCGCTGGCGATGCTGGCGGGCTCGGTACTGGTCTATCTGCCGGGCGTCGTCTGGTTGTATCATATCGTGCAGAGCGGCGCGTTCCTGCCCGGTCAATTCGCGAGTCCCTGGGCGCAGACGATGGCCTGGGGTGTCACACCGTACCTCGTGGGCGATGTGCTCAAGCTGGTGCTGGCGGCGATGCTGTTGCCCGCGTTGTGGAAACTGGTGGGCGCCGCCCGCCGCTAGCGGACGGGCGATGCTGCCGGGTGACGCCGTGCGTCATGACGTAAGGCGATGACATCGGGGGAAGGGCGCGGGCGCGGGCTCGTGCCCTTTTTCCTGCGCAGGTCGCCGGTGGAAAGTGCGGACCCTCCGGGGGGAGTATTTCTGGCAAGAAAAATGCAGGTCTGCGGGCGCTTGGGGTGCGTCAGTCGTCGGTCAGGGCGGTGGTGATCGTGCTCGAACTTTCGAGGGTGCGGTGAACCGGGCATTTGTCGGCGATTTCGAGGAGGCGTTTGCGCTGGTCGGCGTCGAGGTCGCCGGACAGGCGGATCAGACGATGAAAGCCGTCGATCCGGGGCGCACCCTGCGTTGCACCGGTATCGGCATCCTGTGCGTGGACCTTGTCATGGCTGACGTCGACGGCAACATGGGTCAGCGGCCAGCCCTTGCGGCGGGCATACATCCGGATCGTCATCGAGGTGCAGGCCCCCAGTCCCGCCGTCAGGAAACCGTAGGGCGACATGCCCTGATCGGTGCCGCCATAGGCGCGCGGCTCGTCGGCGAGCGCGTGGTGGCGCGGGCCGGACTGGATATCCTGCAGAAAGCCGGCCGGATCGGCCTCGGAGACGCGCACGATCCCCTCCGGCACGCCGGGTGGCGGCGCGGGCGGCGTCAGCGGGATATAGCGGCGCACCCAGGCGGCGATCACATCGGCGGCATATTCGGCATCGTCGTCGCGGGTCAGCAGGTGGTCGGCGTCGTCGAGGGTGACGAAGCTCTTGGGGTGTTTCGCCGCCATGAAGATCTGGCTGGCGTTGTCGATGGAGACCGTGTCGTCGAGTGGCGCATGCAGGATGAGAAGGGCGGCGCGCAGATCCGCGATGGCAGGGGTGAGGGCGCCGTTCGCCACGTCGTCGAGAAACTGTTTGCCGATGTTGAAGGGGCGGCCCCCCAGATCGACCTCGGCCACGCCGTCGGCGATGATCCTAGGCAGGGCATCGCCGAACTGATGCGTCACATGTCCGGGATCGAAGGGAGCGCCGATGGTGGCGACCGCCTTAATGCCCGGCATTCCAGCCGCGGCCTTGAGGACCGCAGCCCCGCCCAGCGAGTGCCCGATCAGCAGCGTCGGCGGCATGCCGCGCTCGGACAGGGCCGCGGCGGCGGCGGCGATGTCGGAGACGTTCGACGTGAACGACGTATTCGCAAATTCGCCTTCGGAATGGCCCAGCCCGGTAAAATCGAACCGCAGCACCGCAATGCCCATCGCCGCAAGCCGCGTGGCGATGCGGCGCGCGCCCCTGATATCCTTGCCGCAGGTAAAGCAGTGCGCAAATATCGCCGTCGCCAGATGCGGCCCGGGCGGCATGTCCAGCCGGGCGGCGAGCGCTGCGCCACTATGGCCGGGAAAGGTGAAACGGGTCGTCGGCATGGGCAGGCTCCTTGACTTGAAGATAAAACTTGCGGCCTGCGTGTCGCGACAGCAAGGGCCGTGACCGTATCGTCACGAGGAGGTGAAGCTGCGGTGTCGGCGGTGGAATGAGGCAGATTGCCTTCAGCGGTGCTGTGATCCGCTTTGACCGCGCCGCGAAGGAGGCGGCCTCCGGCACGGCGGCCGGGCTGATCTGACACGTGCTTTGGGCCGCAGGGCGTCGGATAAGGCGAGAATCCTGCCCGGAAGCTCCGAGCGGTTTGCGTCCTGAAAATGCGTGATGCCGGACGCAAGGAGGGCCCTGCCATTGACGGCGGGCTGGTCGATGCGTCAACCCGCGCGTGCCGTACCGCGGCGTGCCGTACCGCGGCGTGCCGTACCGCGGCGGTCCGGACGGGCGGTAGTGCCGGTCAGGTCAGCGCAGGCAGAGCGTCATCGACGCGCCGCCGACCTCTGCCGTCAGGATATTGGCCGAGCCGTCTGGCAGAACCAGCGACGTCAGCGTGCGGGTGCGTGCCGCGATATCGGGACGCGGCAGGGCGGGACCCGTGTTGGCGGGCAGGGGGGGCTGCAACAAGTCGCGGGCATTTGCGGCGGCGACGCTGTCGGGCTGAGTCCGGACGGATCCTGAAGGGGCGCCCTGCGACTGGGTACGCCGAGGCGCAAAGCGGGCGATGAGTTCGGGATCTATCGTGCGCAGCATTTCGAGGACGGAGCGCATGTCGGACCGGTCGGTCGACCGCAGCGTGACGGTGCGCCGCGCCATATGGGGCGGTATGAAGGGGATGATATTGGGTGCCATCGGTCGCTCACTC
Organism: uncultured Alphaproteobacteria bacterium; assembly: GCA_963761735.1. Taxonomy (GTDB): domain Bacteria; phylum Pseudomonadota; class Alphaproteobacteria; order Rhodobacterales; family Rhodobacteraceae; genus CAVXHQ01. The sequence continues at coordinate 258,765 of CAVXHQ010000007.1, read as the reverse complement.
CACGAAATATTTTTCGGGCTTCTGCCTCGGTCACGACGTCTTCGGCGTTGCCTGACGGTACTAAGCCGAGAGATTGTGACCTGAATGTGGACGATGCGTGCGGTGAAAGAGGAATGTTGCAACACCGCACCGGGCTGTCTCCGGAGCGATTCGCGCCTGTTCTCTAGGGGGATGAGCCAGGATTGCGTCGAAGCGTGACGGGACGCGGCCCGTGCTGACGGCGTGATTTTGACACAAATTTTAGGAAAGGACGCGGCCGTTCAGATGGTTAACCGGACGGGTCCGACCGAAACAGTCCCGAAGTCCAAGCCATTGGACCGGTGTTGCGCACAAAAAAACGGCCCCCCGGAAGGGGCCGTTTTGCATGGTGTCTGGAAACGTCGCGTTTTTCGAAAATACCGCGCGACGTCGCGCTGCGGTCAGACGCTGTAATACATCTTGTACTCGATCGGGTGCGGCGTTTGCTCATAGGCGTGCACTTCTTCCCAACGCAGGGCCATGTACCCTTCGAGCTGGCCTTTGGTGAACACGTCGCCTGCCAGCAGGAAGTCGTGGTCCTTTTCAAGCTCGTCGAGAGCCTCGCGGAGCGAACCGCAGACCGTCGGGATCGCCGCCAGCTCTTCCGGGGGCAGATCGTACAGATCCTTGTCCGAGGAGGGGCCGGGGTCGATCTTGTGTTTGATCCCGTCGAGACCGGCCATAAGCAGGGCTGCGAAGCACAGGTAGGGGTTCGCCGCCGGATCGGGGAAGCGGGCCTCGACGCGCTTGGCCTTGGGGGATTCGGCCCACGGGATCCGGACGCAGCCCGAGCGGTTACGGGCGGAATAGGCCCGCAGCACCGGGGCCTCGAAGCCGGGGATCAGGCGCTTGTAGCTGTTCGTGGTGGGGTTGGTGATCGCGTTCAGCGCCTTGGCGTGTTTCAGGATGCCACCGATGAAATACAGCGCTTCCTGGCTGAGATCGGCGTATTTATCGCCCGAAAACAGCGGTTTGCCGTCTTTGAAGATCGACATGTTGACGTGCATGCCGGTGCCGTTGTCGCCGGCGATGGGCTTGGGCATGAACGTCGCCGATTTGCCGTAGGCCTGGGCCACGTTGTGGATCACGTATTTGTATTTCTGGATCTCGTCGGCCTGATGCGTCAGCGTGCCGAAGATCAGGCCAAGCTCATGCTGGCACGACGCCACCTCGTGGTGATGCTTGTCGACCTTCATGCCCATGCGTTTCATCGTCGACAACATTTCCGAGCGCATGTCCTGCGCGTCGTCGACCGGGTTCACCGGGAAATAGCCGCCTTTGACGCCGGGCCGGTGGCCGGTGTTGCCCATCTCGTATTCGGTATCGCTGTTCCACGCGCCGTCGAGGGCATCGACCTGAAACGATACCTTGTTCATCGTCACGCAATAGCGGACGTCGTCGAAGATGAAGAATTCCGCCTCGGGACCGCAGTAGAAAGTATCGCCGATTCCGGTGGATTTAAGGTAGGCCTCGGCCTTTTCGGCGGTGCCGCGCGGGTCGCGGTCATAGGGCTCCATCGTGTCGGGCTCGACGACGCTGCAATGGATGCAGATCGTCTTTTCGGCGTAAAACGGGTCCTCGTAGGCGCTGTCGCAATCGGGGATCAGTTTCATGTCGGACTGATCGATGCTCTTCCAGCCGGCAATCGACGAGCCGTCGAACATGAAGCCTTCCTCGAGGAAGTCTTCGTCGACGAGGTCGGCCACGACGGTGACGTGCTGAAGTTTGCCGCGCGGATCGGTAAATCGGATATCGACATATTCGACGTCGTCTTCGCGGATCATCTTGAGAAGCTTGTCTTTATTCATCTCTTGCCGTGTCCTTTTCGGTGCATGTCGTGAAAATCTGGGCTGAGGGCGCGCGATGGAGACCCGTGCGCCATCGGCAAATCCTGCGGGTCAGATCGCGTCTTCGCCGGTTTCGCCCGTGCGGATGCGGATCGCCTGCTCGACGCTCGAGACGAAGATCTTGCCATCGCCGATCTTGTCGGTCTTGGCGGCGTCGATGATGGCGGCCACGGCGGCGTCGACCATATCGTCGGCCAAGACCACCTCGATCTTTACCTTGGGAAGGAAGTCGACCACGTATTCGGCGCCGCGATACAACTCGGTATGGCCTTTCTGACGGCCAAAGCCTTTCACCTCGATGACGCTCAGACCCTGCACGCCAACCTCCTGAAGCGCTTCTTTCACTTCATCGAGCTTGAATGGCTTTATGATGGCCTCGATCTTTTTCATCGGGGTGTTCCCTTGCATGTGTATTGGTGTGGGTGAGACCATCATCCGGGTCCCGCGACAATTCGACCGGACAGGCATGCCACGGGCAGAAGCGGGAATCCAGAGTGGCTGCCCGCATGTTGTGCGGGATGCGTAAAAGATATGCTGTTTGAAAACGGGAAGGGCTGAGGGCGGGGCGGCCCGCATTTGCGGCACGCCGGCCGGGTGGGTAAACGTTCAACCGTGGCGTGCATCGAGGCAAGGAAAGGTCGTGGCGACGGGTATCGCGTCACGACTGCGACGATGCGCGCCGGCCGCGTGGGCCGCACGCGAGCCCCCGTAGCGAGGGGTCCGGGTTCAGCCTACCGCGACTTCGAGGCCGTCGGCGTACAGGACGTGCGGCGCATCGAAGGCGAGCCGATGGACGACGACCTTTTCAGATGCCACAGCGGCGATGAATTCACCGTCGATCAGCCGTTCGGCGGGGATCATGGCCGTCGCGCTGCCGAACAGGGCCTCGGCGCGCCAGTCGCGGATGTGGATACGGGTAGCCGGTGGCAGGACCATGTCGATGTCGGGCCGTGTGTGACCGAGCGAGCCTGCTTTGATCCGGACCAGCGCCAGTTTGCGGGCGACAGCGGTCACGGCGACGAGGGTCGCGACCCCGCTGTCACGGGTGATGATGCGGTCGCCTGCCGTCAGATGCCCGACCGGCATTTCACCGTCGAGGGTGAGAATGCGCGTGCCGGCGCAAAATCCCTCTTCGGTCCGCACGGCATGTGTATCGCAAACCGTCGCTGACATACTGTCGGCGTCCGCCTCGCGGTCGCTTGTCCGTCCCTGGCGCATGGCGTGTTTCCCGCTCTTGCTGATGTCTGCCGCATCGTCGGCAAAGAATGTGGCGGAAACATGGTATGGTCCGGCCTTTTTCAGCTGATTATCCATTTTCCCGGAATTGCCGGGCACGGGTCTGCGCGGTCCGAACCGGCGGATTTTCCGCTCGCATACGGTGCCGCCCTTTGCTAGAAAGCGCGCGACCTCGGGGGCGGGTCCGTTTAAGGGAACGATCTGCCTTTGTTATCATGCGGGTGTGGCGGAACTGGTAGACGCACCAGATTTAGGTTCTGGCGCCGCGAGGCGTGGGGGTTCGAGTCCCTTCACCCGCACCACGATTTGATGCCTCTCTGCCCCCCATCCCGGGGACGGCGGGCCGACGACACAAAAAGGGCGCTCAGCGAGGCGCCCCGATACACAAAGGAACGGATATGCAGGTCACCGAGACCCTGAACGAAGGCCTCAAGCGCGGCTATACGATCACGCTGACGGCGGCCGAGCTGAACGACAAGGTCACCCAGAAGCTCAAGGAAGCGCAGCCCGACGTGGCGATGAAGGGCTTTCGCAAGGGCAAGGTGCCGCTGGCGATGTTGCGCAAGCAGCACGGGCCCAAGGTTATGGGCGAGGCGATGCAGGAGAGCATCGACGGTGCGCTGAACGAGCATCTGGCAAGCAGCGGCGACAAGCCCGCGATGCAGCCCGCGATCAAGATGACGAACGAAGACTGGAAAGAAGGCGACGATGTCGTCGTCGCGGTCGAATACGAAAACCTGCCGCCCGTTCCGGAGGTCGATTTCGGCAAGATCGAGATCGAGCGGCTGGTGGTGAAAGCCGCCGATGAGGACGTTGCCGAGGCCCTGGAAAATCTTGCCGGTCAGGCGCAGAATTTCGAGGACCGCAAGGCGGGAGTGACGGCAAAGGACGGCGATCAGGTCGTCATCGATTTCGTCGGCAAGGTCGACGGCGAAGCGTTCGAGGGCGGAACGGCGGAAGACTATCCGCTCGTTCTGGGATCGAATTCGTTCATTCCGGGCTTCGAAGAGGGGCTTGTCGGCGTGAAGGCCGAAGATGAGACGGACGTCGAGGTTACATTCCCCGACGACTATCAGGCGCCCAATCTCGCCGGAAAATCTGCCGTGTTCTCGTGCAGGATCAAGGCCGTGAAAGAGCCGGTCAAGGCCGAGATCGACGACGAGATGGCCAAGAAGTTCGGGTCCGAGAACCTTGCGGCCCTGAAGGTGCAGATCACCGAACGTCTCGAGGCGGAGTACGCCGGTGCGGCGCGCGCGGTGAGCAAGCGGGCACTGCTCGATCAGCTCGACACGCTGGTGTCGTTCGATCTGCCGCCGAGCCTGGTGGATGCCGAGGCGAGCCAGATCGCGCACCAGTTGTGGCACGAGGACAACCCCGACGTTCAGGGCCACGATCACCCCGAGATCGAGACGACGGACGAGCACCGCAAGCTGGCCGATCGTCGCGTGAAACTGGGCCTGCTGCTGGCCGATATCGGCCAGAAGGCCGAAGTGCAGGTCACAGATCAGGAACTGACGCAGGCGATCATGACGCAGGCGCGGCAGTACCGCGGACAAGAGCGCGAGTTCTTCGACTATGTGCAGAAAAACGCGCAGGCCCGTCAGCAGATCCAGGCACCGATCTTCGAGGACAAGGTGATCGACCACATCTTTGCACAGGCAAAGGTGAGCGAAAAGGACGCGAGCAAGGACGACCTGCAAAAGGCTGTCGAGGCGCTCGAAGAAGAATAGACGCCAACCCGCGTCGACACCGACTGAAGGCCGCCCCCCACGGGGCGGTCTTTTTTGGTGCGGCCGCTGGCACGGCGGTGGCGAAGTTTTCGAAAAACTTCGGCGTCGGATTTTTTGTAAAAATCCGTTTTGCCCCGAGGGCGATCAGACGGAGGAGGAAGAGCCTGTTGCGGGTGTGGACCTCGAAACCTCGGCAAGCCGCGAGGCGAACAGAACGGCGGCGTCGGGCCGGTCGGTTGCCCTGGCCAGCGCCACGAGACGTTCGAGGACCAGTGGCCGGTTCGGCGACAGGTTGTTGGCGCGGGCAAGCAGGCCGAAGGCTGCCTCATAGTCGGCGCGATGCCCGGCGCGGTTGGCCGCCGCGATCAGAAGTTCGGGGCTTTGCGGGACAAGATCGGCGTGCTGCGCGAGGAGCGCGTCGAGGGCGGCATCGTCGCGCGCCAGATCATGGGCCGCGGCACGGCTGACCACGCGGGCCTGCGCGCCGGTGAAGCGCGGTGCCTTCAGGATTGCCTCGATATGGGCGCAGACGGCCTCGATGCCTGCGTCGGAAATGGCGACGGGAAGCAGGCCTTCGGAAAGGACCTCTGGCGTTTCCTCAGGCGCGTCTTTGTTGAAATCGGCGAAAAAGCTGGTGTAGTGACAGCCCGCCGCATGGGCGTGCGGCATGAAATCGGCCCAGCGGTGCAATGCTGTCTGATAGGTCCCCATTTCCAGCACATGGGTCTGCGGACCGGCATAGAGCATATTGGCGAAACCCGCGCCGTGATAGCCTGCCATGATGTCGGCATTGGCGACGAGGGCGATCTGTTCCAGCGGGCTGAGACTCTCGAAGCTGATAGCGACGAAACCGAACTTGCGCAGCGCCTTTTTCATCTTTGCCTCGCCTTTCATCGCCCGGTTGCGCGGGCCGGTGACATCGCGGGTGATCCAGAACCGGCGCGGCAGGTGGCGCGCGTCGACGTCCGCGACGATGCGCCGGGCGCGGGCGTTCAGGCGACGCAGGGCGGCGTCATAGCCGTTCATCGCAAGGATCGCCTGCGAGCCTCGGCTGGCGCGACGTCCCTGCCAGAGCCAGCTTGGCCGCCCGAGGCCTTCGAGCGGATCCATCAGATGCGGCGGCGCGTGGTGCAGATAATGGCGCAAAGACCATGAAGTGAGGGCGCGGGGATAGCGGCGGCTCTTCTGCACGAGATGGACGCGGCCAGTGAGTTCGGGGAACAGCGCCGTGATGAACGCCATGGGAAAGCCCGCGGCCTTTCCCGACGGGGCGTGGATATAGACCGGACCGCGGTGACCGATGTCACACAGCGTGGTCAGCTGGCACAGCGTTTCGGTGGTGAAATGATAGTAGTTGAAGAAATTGCGGCATTCGAGGACGGCGGGCAGATCCTGCCAGTCGGCGTCGGTCAGCGGCGGCAGCGTGGCGTTTGCGTGTGGCTACATTCTCGAAATAGTCGATGACGGCATCGTCGCTGCCCTCGGCCTTCCAGGCGTAGCGATTGCGCAGGCGGGTGCCCGCCGCCCCGTTCAGGAACCATCGGCCCTGCACGCTGGCAAAGGAATGCGTCATCTGCACGTCGTCGAGAACGGCGGGAATGCAGTTGACCTCGGCCACCTCGCCGAACTGGCGGAACCGTCCGAAGTTGAAGATGTGCTGTTCGACCTTTTCGCGCTGATGCGGATACGTGCCGATGGCGTGGCCGGTGACGCTGCCGCCCGGACGGGTGCGCCAGAGCCATGCGGGCCATTCCAGAAGGCTCAACCCCGGATCGGTGCCGGGCGCGAAGAAGAAGTCTTCGGGAGATTTTTGAAAGTCGATTTTCATGGGTTCAGGGTACCGAAAGCCGCCGTGTCCGAAACCCGAAATCGAAAGGACACGGTTTTTTCCGGGTGGGCCGGGCCGCCGTGCCGCGCATAGCATGAAAAAGGCCGCCGCCCCGAAGGGCTGCGGCCTGATCCGAACGAAACCGGCGATGTCTCAGTCGTCGGTATCGGCTTTCTTCGAAGATGGCGCATCGTCGTCGTCGAACTCCGAGGCGGCGGATCCAATATCGTCGAACAGCTCCTGGATCTCGAATTCGGCGGCGGCCTCTTCTTCGGCGGCCAGATCCTGGATCGATTTGCCAGCGGCCTGCAATTCGGCCTCTTCGGGCGACCGCGCGATGTTCAGCGTGATCGTTGCCTCGACTTCGGGGTGCAACTGGATCAGCACGTCGTGCAGGCCCAGAAACTTGATCGGTGCGCCAAGCACGATCTTTTTGCGGTCGACGGTAAAGCCGTCGTTTGCGGCGGCCTCGGCGGCGTCACGCGGCGTGACAGAGCCATAGAGCGCGCCCGCGTCGGAGGCCGAGCGGATGATCACGAAGGTCTGACCGTCGATCTTGTCGGCCTCGTCCTGCGAGGTGCTGCGCGTCTCGGCGTTGCGGGCCGCAAGATCGGCCTTTTGCGCCTCGTAGCGGGCCATATTGGCCTCGTTCACCCGCAGGGCCTTGCCTTGCGGCAAGAGGAAGTTACGGCCGAAGCCGTCCTTAACCTTTACGATCTCGCCCATTTCGCCAAGTTTGGCGACGCGCTCAAGAAGGATAACGTCCATGTGTCTGTCTCCTTATTTCACGGCGTAGGGCAGGAGCGCGAGAAAGCGGGCCCGCTTGATCGCGCGGCTCAGCGCGCGCTGGTTTTTCGCACCGACGGCGGTGATCCGGGAGGGCACGATCTTGCCCCGCTCGGAGACATAGCGCTGCAGCGTGCGGGTGTCCTTGTAGTCGATCTTGGGGGCGTTGTCGCCCTCGAACGGATCGGACTTGCGGCGGCGAAAGAAGGGTTTGGTGGCCATTTTATCTGTCCTTTCCTGGAGTTAGCGGCGTTCGCGGGGGCCGCGGTCACGCTCGTCACGCTTTTGCATCTGGACGGAGGGTCCGTCCTCGTGGGCGTCGACCTTGATCGTCAGGACGCGCATCACGTCGTCGTGCAGGCGCATCAGACGTTCCATTTCCAGGATCGCGGGCGCAGGCGCATCGGTGCGCATGAAGGCATAGTGCCCTTTGCGGTTCTTGTTGATCTTGTAGGCCATCGTCTTGACGCCCCAGTATTCGGACATTTCTACCTTGCCGCCGTTGTCGGCGAGGACGGTCGAGAAATGTTCGACGAGGGATTCGGCCTGCGTGTTGGAAAGATCCTGACGCGCGATCATGACATGCTCATATAGCGGCATGCGGTCTCCTGTATTTTGACACGGCGCATTTCAACGACAGGGGATGAGCCTTCCGCTTCCCTGTCACGAGAGGCTGCGCGGATGGGATTCGTGCAGCGGAAGGTCCGCGCCTTATACAGCCATGCCCGTCGCAGACAAGGACGCGCGTGCCGGGAAAGGGGCGGTGGCGCCATCGGGATGTGCCAAGGCGTGAATTTACCTTGTTGGCGGCACGCGGGTGCCACCTTTCAGCCCGCATTACCGGCAATGGTCGACGCACAATAATCGGGGCGAAACGCCCCTGTCGAGCGAGGAGGCCAACATGACGGTAACCAGCGATTTCGAGGCAGTAGGCCCGTCGGCGTATGCCGACACAGGTAAAGTCCCGTCGACGTATGCCGACACAGGTAAAGTCCTATCGGCGTATGCCGACACAGGTAAAGTCCTATCGGCGTATGCCGACACAGGTAAAGTCCTATCGGCGTATGCCGACACAGGTAAAGTCCTATCGGCGTATGCCGACACAGGTAAAGTCCTATCGGCGTATGCCGACACGGGTATAAACCCTTCGGCGTGTGCCGAGAAACGCAGACGCCTTTCGGGATCTGACGGCACGACTAAAGGCGCATCGGCATTTGCCGACCAAAGCAGCAGCTCGCCGTCATCTTCGGGCAGCCGTGACGCCGAACGCGATCACTTCGTCATCGACGAAACCTATTGGGGTTATATTGTCCGCTCGACCGAGGCGGTGCCATTCAGTCTGTGGATGATGCAGTTTCTGTCCTGGGGCATGGGGCTTGGGTTTTGCGTCGTCACGCTGGGATTGTGGGTCATGCCGCAGGCGATGTTCGACGGATCGGTGCTGGGCATGAAGATCGGCGCCTCCGTCGTCACCATCGCGCTGGCGGCGTTCTGTCTGTGGTTCGCCAGCCGGGGTCTCGACAGCGAGATTCAAATCGACACCAAGCTGGGCGAAATCCGTGAAGTCGTTCGCAACCGTGCCGGACGGCCGACGCTGATCGGGCGGTACGGTTTCGACGCCATCGGCTCGGTGAGGATCGACGTCGGGGCGGAACGTCAGGGCATTTTCCAGACGCCCGGGCAATTGGTCCTGTACTATCGCAACGCCGAGGCGCAGCTGCCGGTGGCACGGGGGGCCGTGTCGAAGCTGGGTATCCTGAGGGACCGTATCGGGCGCGACCTTATGCTGTCGCCAAAGGCGGAAGGCGGACGCGGGCTGACCTGGAACTGACCGCTGCCGTGACGCCCGTGCGTTTTGTCTGACGCGATCGGCCGATGCGCCGCGCCGTCAAACCCGCGCGGCGCACGCATTTACTCAGCAGCCCGGTTGGCCGTGAGATCGACGGCAATGTCGACGGCGAAGGCGACCGTGCTTTCGTCGGGCATCGTTTCGCCGACGCCGAAATCGAGGCGGTTTAGGGCGATGACGGCCGACGCGGTTGCGGTGTCGCCGTCAACCGTCAGGTCGAACGGAAAGGTCAGCGGACGCGTCACGTCGCGGAGCGTGAGCGTGCCTTGGGCGACGTAGCCTGCGTCGGTGCGCAACAGGTCGGCCCGGAACAGGGCGGTGACAAAAGTGTCCGCGGCCAGGAAATTCGGCCCCGTCGCCCCGGACGTGACCGAGCCCAGCGTGAGCGATGCAATCGAGACGGTGGTGGTGACGGACCCGACGGGTGTCTCGCCCGCTGGTGCCACCGGGTCGAAGGCGATAGTGGCGGTCCAGTCGGCGAAGGCGCCGGTCACGGGGCTGCCGAACTGGGTGACCGTGAGGGCACGCGTGCCGTCCGTTACCTGCCAGTCGGAGGCGACGGAGGCGAGGACGGGCACGGCGGCGCCCCGGTCCTGCAGGGCAAACAGCCCCGGAGCGACGCCAGTGCCGAGGGCCAGCGCGTAGACGCCAAACGCCGCCACCGGGGCGGTCAGGCGGGCGGGACCGGCGTGGCCGTGCCCGACCCCGCGTCCGCGCCGCGCCACATGCGGCGCAGGGTGGCATCGCGGTCGATCAGGTGATGTTTCAGCGCGCCCGCAATGTGCAGCAGCAAGACGATTATCAACACACGCCCGAAGACGATGTGCAGGCTTGCGAAGGTATGCGCGACGGCGTCCGATTTCGGCACGAAGGGCAGGCCCTGACCGAGCGGCCACCAGATCGGCGCAAAGCCTTCGGTTGCGGCGTGTCCGATCCAGCCGGTCAGCGGCACAAGGACGAGCGATGCGTACAGCAGCCAGTGAACGAGGTCTGCAAGGAAGCTCTCGGCGCGGCGTTCGGGGTGCAGCGGGACCGGTCTTGTCTGCGTCATCGCCCACCGGATACGCGCCGCAGCGATGATGAATACAAAGATGCCCAGCGTCTCGTGCACCTGAAACACGGCCCCCTTGAGCGCCAGTTGCGCGCCGGTATCGAAGGGAAGCCGGTTCGCCACGAGCCCCAGAGGGATCAGCGTCACGATCAGCAGCGCGATACTCCAGTGGAACGCGCGGGTGACGCTGCCATAGGTCCGGGCCGTATTCTGGGCGGACATAATATCTCCTGGCGCGCGGGTACGGCGAAATTGCCGGCGCGGGTGCCGTCGAATAACGGTGCGCAAGCGCCGATATGTATCCCCGGGCGGTCCGGCACCGGTGCCCGGCCTTATCGGCGCGGGTACCGGGCCCTTGCAAGGCCGCCGTTTCGCGCGGCACATGTGCACATGTTGTGGACCGGGACCCTTGGCGTTAGATCGGAAGGGTATGACAGGGGAGGATATCGGCATGCGGGCATTCGTGTTTCCGGGCCAGGGGGCGCAGACGATCGGCATGGGGCGCGCTCTTGCCGAGTCCTGTCCGGCGGCGAAGGCCGTTTTCGACGAGGTCGATGCGGCACTGGGCGAGGACCTTTCGGCGCTGATCTGGGAGGGCGATATCGACACGCTGACCCTGACGCGAAATGCACAACCCGCGCTGATGGCGACATCCGTGGCGGCGATGCGGGCGCTGGAGGCCGAGGGGATCGCGGTGACGAGCGCCGCTTTCGTGGCCGGTCATTCGCTGGGCGAATACTCAGCATTGTGCGCGGCAGGGGCGTTGAACCTTGGCGACACCGCGCGGCTGTTGCGGATCCGGGGCGAGGCGATGCAGGCCGCCGTTCCCGTGGGGATCGGCGCAATGGCGGCGATACTGGGCCTCGATCTGGCGGCGGTGACCGAGGTTGCGCAAGAGGCCGCGCAGGGCGAGATCTGTCAGGCGGCCAACGACAACGACCCGGCGCAGGTGGTTGTGTCGGGGCATCGGGCGGCGGTGGAGCGGGCGGTGGAGATCGCCAGGGCGCGGGGCGCGAGGCGGGCGCTGCTGTTGCCGGTGTCGGCGCCGTTTCATTCGGCGCTGATGGCGCCCGCGGCCGATGTGATGGCCGCGGCGCTGGACGCGGTCGTGATTACGCAGCCTGTGGTGCCGGTGGTGGCGAATGTCGTCGCCAGCGCCGTCACCGATCCGGCGAAAATCCGGTCGCATCTGGTCGATCAGGTCACGGGATCGGTGCGCTGGCGCGAGAGTGTGATGTGGATGGCGGCGCAGGGGGTGACCGAGATCTGGGAGATCGGCGCGGGCAAGGCGCTGTCGGGGATGATCCGGCGTATCGACAAGGGCATTGCACTGCGAAATGTGGGCGTGCCCGAGGATATTCAGTCGATTACGGTGCAAAGTTAACGCCATGCGCGAAGAAGAGGTGAGAAATGTTTGATCTTACGGGAAAAACGACGCTGGTAACCGGGGCGTCCGGCGGCATCGGCGGCGAGATCGCGCGCGCGCTGCATGGCGCGGGGGCAGTGGTCGGTATTTCGGGCACGCGGCTGGCGCCGCTGCAAGAGCTGGCGGCGGCGCTGGGCGAGCGGGTGCATGTGTTGCCCTGCGACCTGAGCGATGCGGCGGCGGTGACGGCCCTGCCGAAACAGGCAGCCGCGGCGATGGGGAGCGTGGATATCCTCGTGAACAACGCGGGAATAACGCGCGATAACCTGTTCATGCGGATGTCGGACGACGAATGGTCGAGCGTGCTGGACGTGAACCTGACCGCGACAATGCGGCTTTGCAAAGGTGTCATTCGCGGGATGATGAAAGCCCGCTGGGGCAGAATCGTCAATATTTCGAGCATCGTGGGCGCGACAGGCAATCCCGGTCAGGCGAATTACGCTGCTGCCAAGGCGGGCATGGTCGCGATGTCCAAGAGCCTTGCCCATGAAGTTGCGAGCCGCGGGATCACCGTGAACGTGGTGGCGCCGGGGTTCATCGCGACGGCGATGACGGACAAACTGACCGACGATCAGAAGGCCGGTATTCTGGGGCAGATCCCCGCCGGGCGGATGGGCGAGGCCGCGGAGATTGCGGCTGCGGTACTGTATCTGGCAAGCGCGGAGGCCGGTTATGTCACGGGGGCGACGCTGCATGTGAACGGCGGCATGGCGATGCTGTGAAACGCAGGCCTGGCACCGGATCGCTGGTGCTGACGGCCTGGCGTTGTGACGGCGCGTGCGGCCGGTGCGGAGGCTCGCGAATTCTGTTTCCGGCAGAGCCGGGACGAGGGTGTCTCCTGCGGTATCGGCTGTGACGTCACGGCGGCGACGCTGCCGCGCGCGGTGGTGCTGACATGGCCTTGGCTGCTGCTTTTGCGGTGGCGGGACGGGCGGCGAAACGGTTTGCCCGTGGCTGGATGTCTGATATACCGCGACAAGATTTCGGTGGAAGGGCTTGCCTCCGCGTCGGAAAAAGCCCATTTGCGGATGGAAGAGACGCCTTCGGGTGACGGAAATAGCCGCCCTTCGGGGCACGACATAGGGCCCGAGTGCCCGAAAAAGAACGTGAGGACCGGATATGAGCGATGTCGCTGATCGCGTGCGCAAGATCGTTGTAGAGCACCTTGGTGTCGAGGAGGACAAGGTCGTCGAGAACGCCTCGTTCATCGACGATCTGGGTGCCGACAGCCTCGACACAGTCGAGTTGGTCATGGCGTTCGAGGAAGAATTCGGGATCGAGATCCCGGACGATGCCGCCGAAACGATTCAGACCTTTGGCGATGCGGTCAAGTTTATCTCCGAAGCCCAGTAGGTCCGCAGGTCCCGTGGCGGGACCGGTGAGACACGAAATATAGCGGTGCGCCCGGTGGCGCGCCGTTTTGCGTTTGACGGGCCAGGGCCTTTGATGGGCCAGGGCCTGTGACGGGCACGCGCATTTGACGGGCCGGGAGGTTTTTGGATGGTGCGATAGTGCCGTGCCGATCGGTCTTTCGGGATCGGGTGGTTTCTCAAAATCGCGAGGGTGTGACGGCCCGGTCGGTGGAGAGCCGCGCGGTGGTGGTGCCGGGTCTTGCCCCCGGGGGACGGGGCGCGCTATTGCGGGCATGAGAACACAAGATAAAACCGAGGGGGCAGCATGCGTCGGGTTGTTGTGACAGGGCTGGGGCTTGTGACGCCGCTGGCAGACGGGGTCGAGCAAAGCTGGGCGCGATTGCTGGACGGGCAATCGGGGGCCGCGACGATCCAAAGGTTCGACGCGAGCCATCTGGCGACGACCTATGCCTGCGAAGTCAAGCGCGGCGATGGCCGTGACGGCACGTTCAATGCCGACACCTATATGGCGCCGAAGGATCAGCGCAAGATCGACGATTTCATCCTGTTCGGCGTTGCGGCGGCGCAGCAGGCGGTCGAGGATTCGGGCTGGATGCCGACCGAAGAGGCCGACCGGATCCGCACCGGCGTGATGGTGGGATCGGGGATCGGCGGGCTGAACTCGATTGCCGAAACGGCGCTGCTGATCCGCGACAAGGGCGCGCGGCGGGTGTCGCCGTTTTTCATCCCCGGTGCGCTGATCAACCTGATTTCGGGTCAGATTTCGATCCGTTACGGGTTCAAGGGACCGAACCATTCCATCGTGACGGCCTGTTCGACGGGCGCACATGCCATCGGCGATGCGGCGCGGATCATAAAATACGGCACCGCCGACGTGATGATCGCGGGCGGGGCCGAGGCCGCGATTTGCGAGATCGGGATTGCCGGGTTCAACGCCTGCAAGGCGCTGTCGACCAAACGGCCCGACGATCCGACCAAGGCGAGCCGGCCCTATGACGCCGACCGCGACGGGTTCGTCATGGGCGAAGGCGCGGGGATCGTCGTGCTGGAGGAATACGAGCATGCGCTGGCGCGCGGCGCGAAGATCTATGCCGAGGTGCTGGGCTATGGCATGTCCGGCGACGCGCACCACATCACCGCCCCCGCCGAGGACGGTGACGGGGCCGAACGGTCGATGCGGGCGGCGATCGAGGATGCGGGCATCACGGCGGGAGATGTGGATTACATCAACGCGCACGGCACCTCGACGATGGCCGACGTGATCGAATTGCGCGCGGTCGAACGGATCATGGGAGAGGCGGCGGACAAGGTGACGATGTCGTCGACGAAATCGGCGACCGGGCATCTGCTGGGCGCGGCGGGGGCGATCGAGGCGGTGTTTTCGATATTGGCGCTGCGCGATCAGGTGGTGCCGCCGACGATCAACCTCGATAACCCGGCCATCGATACGGTCGTCGATCTGGCGCCGCATCGGAAACGGGTGCGCAAGGTGGATGTGGCCTTGTCGAACTCGTTCGGCTTTGGCGGTACGAACGCCAGCGTCGTGTTTGGACGGCCCGACCGTGGGACGGCTGCCTGATGTGGCGTCATGTTGCAGCGAACGGCATGACGTTTCTGATCGTGGCACTGTTTCTGAGCGCCGGGGCCGTGACCTGGGGTGTCGGTCGATACAGTGCGGAGGGGCCATTGGCCGAGGCGATCTGTCTGCGCGTCCCGCAGGGTGGAAACATGCGTGCGGTCAGCCTGGATTTGGCCGAACAGGGCGCCATCGCCTCGCCCGCGATATTTCGCATGGGCGCGGATTATTCCGGCAAGAACGAGGACCTGAAGGCGGGCAGTTTCCTTGTGCCGCCCGCGTCGTCGATGTCATCCATCGTCGATCTCGTGACGCGCGGCGGGGCGAGTACCTGTGGCACGCAGGTTGTCTACACTGTCGGCATCGGGCGGACGGTGGCGCGGGTCCGTGAACTCGATCCCGCGACGAACCGGTTCGTCGAGATCGTGCGGTTTGAGCCGCTGACCGAGGAAGCACCGGTGGAATATGTCGCCGTGCGGACCCGCAGCGACACGCAGTTCGCGATTCAGGTCGTCGAGGGAACGACCGTCTGGCAGGTGATGACGGCGCTGAACGGGCTGGAAATCCTCGAAGGCGACGTGAGTGAGTTTCCGCCGGAAGGGGCGCTGGCACCCGACAGTTATGACGTGTTGCCGGGGGCGCGGGTTGCCGACCTGGTGGCGCGCATGACGAGCGCGCAGGAGGCGGTGCTGGCCGAAGCCTGGGCGGGACGGGATGACGGTTTGCCACTGGCGAGCCCGCAGGAGGCGCTGATCCTGGCGTCCATCGTCGAGAAGGAAACCGGCGGCACGGACGAGGTACGCACGGTCGCGAGCGTGTTCGAGAACCGGTTACGACTGGGCATGCGGTTGCAGACCGACCCGACGGTTATCTATGGCGTGACGGGGGGCGAAGGCATTCTGGGGCGCGGCTTGCGGCAGAGCGAGCTGCGCGCCGAAACGCCGTGGAACACCTATGTGATCGACGGCCTGCCGCCAACGCCCATCGCCAACCCCGGACGCGCAAGCATCGAGGCGGTGATGAACCCGGCGGAGACGGATTTCATCTTTTTCGTGGCCCGCAGCCTCGATCCGCAGGACGGGCATAATTTCGCGGTGACGCTGGAAGATCACAACCGCAACGTGGCGGCGTACCGCGCGCTTGAACAGGCGGCGGCGGCGCAGGAAAGCTCTGGCAACTAGGGCGGTCCTGGTTAACGGGGTGTAGGCGCAGGGTGCGTTGTGGGTTAACCCAATCTGCCCGCAACGCGCCTGCAGGCGTTGCGGAGTGCCAAGCAAGTCATTGACTTTTGGCGGTTTTTCAGTCATGTTGCAAAGGCTAGGACAGGGCGGGCACTGCGGGGGCGATCCCGCGTGTTTGCGGTATGTTTTCGTGGACGGGTAGGCGGAGGTCAGCCCGATACATGAACGATGACGATATGACAGGTAGGGTCGATGCGTCGGACCCAAGGCTCAAATCCCTTTTCGACGACTGCGTGATCACGCTGGTCAGCGTCCGCGAGACGCTGGCGGTGCTGGTGCGCGCGGCGCGTGAGGGTGAGAGCGGTTCGGCCCGGGAAATCACGGCCAAGCAAAAGGAGCTGGAGACGGCGCTGATGCGGGCCATCGAGACGGAGCAGAAATATCATGAGTGGAAATCGAAACGCGAGGGTCGAAGTGGCGCCGGAGGCGATGGGTTCGACCTCGACGCCGCACGCGCTCAGATCGGGTGCCGCCTTGCTCGCATCCGTGAGTGCTGCCGAGAGGGCTGAATTCCTTGACGCGATGTCGGAGGCGGAATTGCGGGTGCTGCCGTACCTGTTCGAGTTCTGGTCGCATCCGCATCAGATCGCGCCGACGGGCGACTGGCGGACGTGGGTCATTCTGGGCGGGCGCGGGGCGGGCAAGACCCGCGCCGGGTCCGAATGGGTGCGCAGCAATGTCGAGGGCGCGCGGGCGCACGATCCGGGGCGGGCGCGGCGGGTGGCGCTGGTGGGGGAAACCTACGATCAGGCGCGCGAGGTGATGGTGTTCGGCGAGAGCGGCATTCTGGCCTGCTCGCCGCCCGACCGCCGTCCGCAGTGGATCTCGACGCGGCGGATGCTGGTGTGGCCCAACGGGGCGGAGGCGCGGGTGTTTTCGGCGCAGGATTTCGAGGCGTTGCGGGGGCCGCAGTTCGATCTGGTCTGGGCGGACGAGCTTGCGAAATGGACACGCGCGCAGGACGCCTGGGACATGGTGCAGTTCTGTCTGCGACTGGGCGACGATCCACGCGCCTGCGTGACAACGACGCCGCGCAACACAGCTATGCTGCACGATCTGATGAAACGCGACAGCACGGTGGCCACCCACGCGCCGACGCAGGCAAACCGGGCCTATCTGGCCGATGCGTTCCTGACGGAGATCGAGGCGCGCTATGCCGGATCGCGGCAGGGGCGTGAGGAGATCGAGGGCGTGTTGCTGTCAGACACCGAAGGGGCGTTGTGGACGCGGGCGATGCTGGACGATGCATTGGTGCGGAGGGCGCCCGCGTGTGACCGGATCGTCGTGGCAGTCGATCCTTCGGCGTCGTCCGGGGAGAAGGCGGACGAATGCGGGATCGTCGTGGTGGGGGTGACCTACGCCGAGAATATCGCGGATTGGCGGGCCTATGTGCTGGAGGACGTGAGCCTTGTGGCCTCTCCGAACGGGTGGGCCGCGGCGGCGGTCGATGCGGCGCGCAGATACGGGGCCGACCGGATCGTGGCCGAGGTGAACCAGGGTGGGGCGATGGTGGAGGCGATGATCCGGCAGGTGGATCAGCACGTGCCGTTTTCGAAGGTGTCAGCCACCAAGTCCAAGGGGGTGCGGGCAGAGCCGGTCGCCGCGCTCTATGAGCAGGGCCGTGTGCGGCATCTGCCGGGGCTGGGCGTGCTCGAGGATCAGATGGCGCTGATGACGCGCACCGGGTTCGATGGCAAGGGATCGCCCGACCGGGTCGATGCGCTTGTCTGGGCGCTGCACGAGGCGATGATTGGCGCGGCGCTGGCGCGGAGCAATCCGAGGTTGCGGCTGGTCTGAGCGCGATCTGGGCCGCGATGTTTTCCTGTAGGGGGCTGTGCCGTTTCGGCGCGGCCCCTTTTTTTGCGCCCGATACCGGCGGCGGGGAGGCGGCGCCGGAGCTGCGGTGCGGTCGTCGGCGCGTTTCGTCCGCGAATGGTCGCTCGGACGCGAACGCCGGGGGTGTTGCGCCGGACACCGGGGGCACCGGACGGTGGGGACAGGGCACCTTAAAGCCTCTCAGGCAAAGTGCATCTCGAAGTCGACGATTGGGCAGTGCCGGAGGAGATGGACATGTTTGGAATGCGCAGGAAAGCGGATGCGGCCCAGGACGCCGTGCGCGCTGTGCCCGGTCGCAGCGCGCTGCCGGAGGTTAAGGCCTCGGGCCGTAGTGGTCCGCCGGAGGCCAAGGCCTCGGCGGTGGGGACAGTCGCCACGGGCGCCGCTGCGGGTCGCGTGGCATGGAGCCCGCGCGATACCGTCACGCTGACGCGGCTGGGGTTTCTCGGCAATCCGGTCGGGTTTCGCGCGGTCAAGCTGATCGCCGAGGCGGCTGCTGCCCTCCCGCTGGTGTTGCAGGACGCGTCGCGGCGCTATGAGACGCACCCGGTGCTGGACTTGGTGACCCGCCCGAATGCGGCGCAGGGCCGGGCGGAATTTTTCGAGGCGCTGATCGGGCAGATCCTGCTGACCGGCAACGGATACGTCGAGGCGGTGAGCGACGGCGCGCTGCCCGGCGAGATGCATGTGCTGCGGTCGGACAGGATGTCGGTCGTGCCCGGCGCCGATGGCTGGCCCGTCGGATACGAATACGCGGTGGCGGGGCGCAAGCATCGGTTCGCGGTGGGCGCGGGCGTTTCCCCGATCTGCCACATCAAGAGCTTTCATCCGACAGACGACCATTACGGGTTCTCGCCGATGCAGGCGGCGGCAACGGCGCTGGACGTGCACAACGCGGCGTCGCGCTGGTCCAAGGCGCTGCTGGACAACGCGGCCCGGCCCTCGGGCGCGATCATCTACAAGGGTCTGGATGGGTCCGGCGGGCTGAGCCAGGACCAGTACGACCGGCTGGTGGGCGAGATGGAAAGCCAGCATCAGGGTGCGCGCAATGCGGGGCGGCCGATGCTGCTGGAGGGCGGCCTCGATTGGAAACCGATGGGGTTCTCGCCGTCCGACATGGAATTTCAGAAGACCAAGGAAGCGGCGGCCCGCGAGATTGCCGTGGCCTTCGGGGTGCCGCCGATGATCCTCGGGATCCCCGGCGACGCGACCTACGCCAATTATCAGGAGGCGAACCGGGCGTTCTACCGCCTGACCGTGCTGCCGCTGGCGACACGGGTGGCGGCGTCCATCGGTGACTGGCTCGAGGATTTTACCGGCGAGGATTTCGAGTTGCGCCCCGATCTGGATCAGGTCGCGGCACTGGCCGAGGAACGCGACATGCAGTGGCGGCGTGTGGCCGAGGCATCGTTCCTGACGGTGGGTGAAAAGCGGTCGTTGCTGGGCCTGCCCAGCCTGGAGGTCGGTGAGAATGGATGAACGGCGCGAGAGGGAGGCGTTTGCCTGCGCGCCGGGACTGAAACTCGAGGCGCACGAGCGGCTTGTGGCGCTGCAATTCGCGCAGATGGCGCTGCAACTGGGCAAGATCGAGGCGCTGATCGAGCGGCTGGAAAAGCGGTTGTGGCTGACAGTTTACGGCGTCGCGGCGGTGGTGCTGGGCGAATTCGTGATCGGCCTGGTGCAGTCGGGTCGGGTTTTGAGCGGGATTTGAGGAGTATGGCAATGGATCTGGAACATAAGTTCGCCCGTCTGGGCGATGTGCAGGTGACGGCCGATGGCACGCAGGGCCGGGTGATCGAGGGCTATGCCTCGCTGTTCGGTTCTGTCGATCAGGGCAACGATGTGGTCGAGAGGGGCGCCTATGCGGCCTCGCTGGGTCAGATCGCGGCGAAAGGTGGCCGGGTCAAGATGCTGTGGCAGCACGATCCGTCCGAGCCGATCGGAGTCTGGGACGAGGTCCGCGAGGACGCGCGGGGCCTGTACGTCAAGGGCCGGATCCTTGGCGATGTGGCGCGGGGCCGCGAGGCGGTGGCGCTGATCGATGCGGGCGCCATCGACGGGCTGTCCATCGGCTATCGCACCGTTCGGGCCACCAAGGACGCATCGGGCCGCCGCCGTCTGTCCGAGCTGGACCTGTGGGAGGTGTCTGTCGTGACGTTCCCGATGCTGCCTGAGGCGCGTGTCGCCGGAAAGGGGGCGCCCGCGCTTGTCGGTGAGGACGAGGCCGCGGCCCTGCGCGAGATGGCGCGTGTCTTCGACGATGCGGCGGCGGTGTTCCGCGAGGGCCGCTAAGGCACGCGGCACAGGGCCCCGGGAGGCGACGAGACCCGGGGTCCGACGAAATTAACCCAAGCGAGGAATGATCCATGACCACTCCCCCCATTCTATCCGGGGCAACGCCACGGGCCGGGACAGATCTGTCTGCCGACCCCGGCCCCGCAGCCGAGCTGAAGTCTGCAATCGCGGGCTTCATGACCGAGATGACAACCAAACTCAAACAGCAGGATGACCGTATGACCAAGCTGGACCGTAAGACGATGTTTGCCGAAATGCGCCCTGCGCTGAGCGCCGAGAGCCACGCCGATGCCCCCCACCAGAAGGCGTTCAACGCCTATCTGCGGTCGGGTGACGACGATGGTCTGCGCGGCCTCGATATCGAGGGCAAGGCGCTGTCGACGACTGTTGCCGGTGACGGTGGCTATCTGGTGTCGCCGCAGGCCGCCGACACGATCAAGTCGGTGCTCTACGGTGCCGCCTCTGTCCGGGCCATTGCCAACGTGGTGACCGTGGACAGCACCTCCTATGACGTGTTGATCGACCGGGGCGACATCGGTGCCGGCTGGGCCGCCGAAACCGCCGCCCGCACCGAGACGACGACGCCGCAGATCGAGCGGATCACGATCCCGCTGCACGAACTGTCGGCCCTGCCGAAGTCCTCTCAGCGTCTGCTCGACGACAGCGCTTTCGATATCGAGGGCTGGCTGTCGGCCCGTATCGCCGAAAAGTTTGCCCGTGCCGAGGCCGCGGCCTTTGTGTCCGGCAACGGCGTCGACAAGCCCAAGGGCTTTTTGACATATACCAACGTCGCGAACTCCGCCTGGGCCTGGGGCGGTCTTGGCTGGGTGGCCTCGGGTGCGGCGGGCGCCCTTACCTCGGGCGATCCGCTGGTCGATCTGGTCTATGCGCTGGGCGCGCAGTACCGGGCGGGGGCCTCCTTCGTGATGAACTCGAAGACGACGGCCGTGGTCCGCAAACTCAAGGACGCGGACGGCCGCTATCTGTGGGCCGACAGCCTTGCCGCGGGTGAGCCTGCGCGTCTGATGGGCTATCCGGTCCTCATTGCCGAGGACATGCCCGACGTTGCCGCCAACGCCTTTCCGATTGCGTTCGGCAACTTCGAGGCGGGCTATACCATCGCCGAGCGTCCGGACCTGCGCGTGCTGCGCGATCCGTTCTCGGCCAAGCCGCACGTCCTGTTCTACGCAACCAAGCGCGTCGGCGGCGCGGTGAGCGATTTCGCCGCGATCAAGGTTCTGCGCATCGCCACCAGCTAAGGCTGCGGGCGGCAGGCGGGGGGCGATATGCGCCCCCGCCACGGCTCTGGCGTGCTGCCTCATGCTTCACGTCGCTAGCAGTTCCCTCCGTCCGAACGGCGTGGGGACGGGCGGCGCGTCAGACACCGGACAAACGAGTTCACATGCAATGGCCGCGGCGACGGGCCGACCTTCGGAGACACCCGAGATGATGTTGACAGAACAAGGCGCCATTCCCGCGCAGGACCTGCCGGTCGCGGCATTTCGCGATCATCTGCGACTGGGCACCGGCTTTGCCGACGATGCGTTGCAGGACGGTGTGCTTGTGGGATTTTTGCGGGCGGCAATCGCGGCGATCGAGGCGCGCACGGGCAAGGCCCTGCTGGAGCGCGAGTTTTTGTGGAAGGTGACGCGGGGCGGCGGGGCGCAAAGCCTGACCCTGCCACTGGCACCGGTCAGCGCGATCGTGCGGCTGAGCGTGGTCGATGCGGACGGTGTGGCTGGGGACGTGGATCCCGCGTCCTACCGGCTGGTGCCCGACGCCTACAGCCCGTGTGTGCTGTCGCTGGCGGGCCCCTTTGCCGCCGCACCGACGGGCGGTCTGACCGAGGTGGTGTTTCTGGCGGGCTACGGCCCCGAATGGTCCGATCTGCCGCCCGATCTGGCGCAGGCGGCGATGATGCTGGCCACGCATTACTACGAATATCGCCACGACACCGGCCTTGGTGCGGGCTGCATGCCGTTCGGCGTGTCGAGCCTGATCGAGCGGCACCGCACCGTGCGCATGGGCCTGGGACGATGAGTGCGGCAAGGACCGCGCCCGAGCTGAACCGCAAGCTGACCCTTGAAGAACCGGTGCGCACCGCGGACGGGGCGGGCGGCTTCGTGCAGACGTGGACGCCGCTGGGCGTTGTCTGGGGCGAGATCCGCACCGGCACCGGCCGCGAGGCGGCGGACGTCGCGGCACCGGTGAGCCGGGTGAGTGCGGCGATCACGATCCGGGCCGCACCGTTCGGCGCACCAAGCCGCCCCAGACCGGAACAGCGGTTCCGGGAAGGCGCCCAGATCTGGCGCATCCTGTCGGTCAGCCTGATGGACGCGGCGCCGCAGTACCTGACCTGTCAGGCAATCCAGGAGGTGGTGGCATGACCTATGCCGCAAGTGCGGGTCTTCAGGCGGCGGTCTATGCGCAGCTGAACGCCCATGTGCCGCTGACCGATCTGGTCGGCACCGCGATCTACGACGCCCTGCCGTCCGGAACATTGCCGCAGATCTACGTGGCGCTGGGCGCCGGGGAAGCGCGCGACAAATCGGACATGACGGGGCGCGGCGCGGAGCATGATTTCACCGTGTCGGTGGTGTCGGATGCGGCCGGGTTTTCGGCGGCCAAGGCGGTGGCGGCGGTGATCTGCGATGCGCTGATCGACGCGGACCTGACACTGACCCGTGGCACCCTCGTGGGGTTGTGGTTTCGACAGGCGAAGGCGCGCCGCACCGGCACCGCCGAGCGGCGACAGGTGGACCTGCTGTTTCGCGCACGGACCGACGATGGCGAAGTGGCGCCCCCACCGGGGCCCTGAACCGATTGGTTCCACGCCAGCACCACGGCAATTTCCGCGCGGTTCCGGAACCGGTTTCGCGCCGCCTTTGGCCCAGAATTCAACGATTTCCTGCAAGGAGTGACGACAATGGCAGCTCAGAACGGCAAAGACCTTCTCATCAAGATCGACATGACGGGCGATGGCCTGTTCGAAACCGCAGCGGGCCTGCGCGCCACGCGCATCAGCCTCAACGCCGAGACGGTGGACGTGACATCGCTCGAAAGCGAGGGCGGCTGGCGCGAGTTGCTGGGCGGTGCGGGTGTACGCACGGCATCCCTGTCGGGGTCCGGCGTGTTCAAGGACGCGACGACGGACGAACGCGCGCGGCAGATCTTTTTCGACGGCGAAACGCCCGATTTCCAGATCGTCGTGCCCGATTTCGGCACGCTGACCGGCGCGTTCCAGATCACGTCGATCGAATATGCGGGCAGCCATAACGGCGAGGCCACCTATGAATTGTCGATGGCATCGACGGGAAGGCTGACCTTCGACAGCTTCGAGACGGTCTGAGCGTGGCGGGGATCGAGGGCAATCCGTTTGCCGGTGAGGTCGTCCTGACGATCGACGGGACGCGCCACACCTGCAAGCTGACGCTGGGCGCGCTGGCCGAACTCGAGGCGGGGCTTGCGACGGGTTCGCTCGTCGAACTGGTCGAGCGGTTCGAGCAAGGCGCGTTTTCGAGCCGCGATGTGATGGCCCTGATCGTCGCGGGTCTGCGCGGCGGCGGCTGGCGCGGCGGGGCGGCGGATCTGATCGCCGCCGAGATCGAGGGCGGCCCCGTGGGGGCGGCCCGGGCGGCGGCGGTGATGCTGGCGCGGGCGTTTTCGGGGCCGCAATGAGCGGTTTGGGAAACGGTTCCGGGAGCCGGTCCGGCAGCTGTTTCGACTGGGCCGGGCTGATGCGCGCGGGTCTGCGCGAACTGCGTCTGGCGCCGCGCACCTTCTGGTCGCTGACGCCCTATGAGCTGCTGCTGATGCTGGGGCGCGAGGGCGGTGGCACGGTGATGGCGCGCGCCCGCCTCGAGGAGCTGGCCGCGGCCTATCCGGATAAACCGCGCCCCTGAATTCGACGATGGAGGATAACATGCAAGAGATCGACACCCTGGACGACGATTTCGACGGGCTGAACGCCACGCTCGGCGATGCCTCGGGGATGGTGCGGGCGTTTTCATCGCAGCTGACCGATGTGCGCCGCACCCTGAACGATACCAACCGCGATCTCGCGGGTCTGGAACGGGGGTTTTCAGGCGGTTTGCGGCGGGCGTTCGATGGCCTCGTCCTGAATGGCGCCAGCCTGTCGGACACGCTGTCCTCGGTCGCCCGTTCGATGGTGAATACCACCTATTCGGCGGCGATAACGCCGATCACCTCGCAGTTGGGCGGATTGCTCGCCGGCGGCGTAAACCATTTGTACGAAGGGATGATCCCCTTCGCGCAAGGCGGATCGTTCAGTCAGGGCCGCGTCATGCCGTTCGCCCGGGGCGGCGTCGTCTCGGGGCCGACCGCGTTCCCGATGCGGGGCGGCACCGGCCTGATGGGCGAGGCGGGGCCGGAGGCGATCATGCCGCTGACCCGCGGCTCGGACGGCGCGCCTCGGGGTGGCCGCGCAAGGCGGCGGCACCGTCACCGTCAACATGAACATCACCACGCCCGATGTGCAGGGTTTCGCCCGCTCGCAGGGCCAGATCGCGGCCCAGATGGAGCGTCTGCTCGGCCGCGGCCAGAGAAACCGCTGATCAACCGCCAAGGGAGAACGCCATGACGCCGACCGCGAAATTCCACGAAATCCGCTTTCCCGCCTCGCTGAGCTTTGGCTCTTCGGGCGGACCCGAGCGGCGCACAGAGATCGTCACGCTGGCCAACGGCCACGAGGAACGCAACACCCCCTGGGCGCACGCGCGCCGCCGGTACGATGCAGGGCTTTCGCTGCGCAGCCTTGACGATCTGTCGGTGCTGATCGCGTTCTTCGAGGCGCGGCAAGGCGAGATGTACGGGTTTCGCTGGAAGGACTGGTCGGACTACCGGACCGGCCCGGCGGACCGCGAGATCTCGGCGCTCGATGAGTTCGTCGGCATTGGCGACGGGATCCGCGACACGTTTCAGATCACCAGAACCTATGCATCGGGCGGTATCGAATATGTCCGGCCGATCGACAAGATCGTGCCCGATACGGCGCGCATCTCGGTGGGCGCCGACGAATTGCAGCGCGGGATCGACTATACCCTCGATGAGAATACCGGGATCCTCACTTTCGCCCATCCGCCCGACGTGGGCGGCGAAATCCGCGCGGGCTATGAGTTCGACGTGCCGGTGCGCTTTGCGACCGCGATGCTGAACGTGACGGTGTCGACGTTCCGCGCGGGCGAGGTGCCCAGCGTGCCGATCCTCGAGGTGCGGGTATGAGTGCGCTGACGGCGCATCTGGGGACCGGTGTCACCACCGTCTGCCGATGCTGGGCGATCACCCGGACGGACGGGACGGTGTACGGGTTCACCGACCACGACCGTGCGTTGACCTTTGACGGGATCGCGTTTCGCGCCGACACCGGCCTGACGGCGGGGGCGCTGGTGCAGGGCACCGGTCTGTCCGTGGACAATGGCGAGGCGATGGGCATCCTGTCGGATGCGGCGATTTCCGAGGATGATATCGACGCAGGCCGGTTCGACGGCGCGACCGTGCGTGCCTGGCAAGTGAACTGGGCCGATGTCGGTGCGCGCGAGCTGAAATTCTGCGGCGCCATCGGCGAGATCCGCCGGGGTGCTGGGGCGTTTCATGCGGAACTGCGCGGGCTGACCGAAATGCTCAACCAGCCGCAGGGCCGGGTGTTTCAGCGCGGCTGTGGCGCGGTGCTGGGTGATGACAGATGCCGGTTCAACCTGAACGGCGCCGGGTTTTCCCTGACGCTGCCTGCCGAGGATGTGACGGGCGACCAGACGTTCCGGTTTGCGGGCCTGGGTATCCTTGCCGAACGCTGGTTCGAGCGTGGCACGTTGCGGGTGCTGACCGGCGAGGGCGCCGGTCTGAGCGGTCTGATCAAGAACGACGAAGGCGCCGCCGGTGCCGCCCGCAGCCTGCAACTGTGGGAACCGCTGCGCGCAAAGATACTGCCCGGCGACAGCCTGCGCCTCGAACCCGGCTGCGACAAGCACGCCGAAACCTGTCGGTTGAAGTTCGATAATATCGATAACTTTCAGGGGTTTCCATTCATTCCCGGCGAGGACTGGCTGATCCAGGTGCCGCGCACCACCGAAGACAACGACGGCGGGAGCCTGTTTTCATGAGTGCGGATTTCAGGAACGGCGCGCACCCCGTCGTCCACGCCGCGCGCGGCTGGATCGGCACGCCGTACCTGCATCAGGCCGCCGTACGCGGGGCGGGGTGCGACTGTCTCGGCCTGTTGCGCGGCCTTTGGCGCGAGGTCATCGGCCCCGAGCCGGAAGTGCCGCCCGCCTATACCGTCGACTGGTCCGAGCCGCAGGGCGAGGAACGCCTGTGGGGCGCAGCGCTGCGGCATCTGCAACCGGCGAGGCAAGACGCACCCGGCGATGTGCTGCTGTTCCGGATGCGCGACGGCTCCGTCGCCAAACATCTCGGCATAGCCGGACACGTCGGCAACACGCCCACGTTCATCCATTCCTACGCCCGGCACGGCGTCGTCGAAAGCCCGCTAAGCGCCCCCTGGGCGCGCCGCATCGTCGCCCGGTTCACGTTTCCGGCGTCCTGCGACCAAGGCCCCGCGCGGGCCCTTTCCCAAACCTGAACCGAGGTATTCGCCCATGGCTACCATCGTCCTTTCCGCCGCCGGTATGGCGCTTGGCAGCTCTGTCGGCGGCTCTGTCCTCGGGTTGTCCGCGGCCACCATCGGCCGTGCCGTCGGTGCCACGGTGGGCCGCCGTATCGACGAACGCATCCTTGGCGCGGGCTCGGCCCCGGTCGAGACGGGCCGCGTCGACCGGTTTCGCCTGACGGGCGCCAGCGAAGGTGCGCCTGTCAGCCAGGTCTACGGGCGGATGCGGGTGGCGGGGCAGGTGATCTGGGCCACGAAATTCCTCGAAGGCGCGGAGACGACGGGCGGCGGCAAAGGTGCCGCACCTCAGCCGCAGACCACCACCTACAGCTATAGCGTCAGCCTGGCGATCGCGCTGTGTCGCGGTCCGATCACCCGCGTCGGCCGGGTCTGGGCGGACGGCGTCGAGATCTCTCCCGCGAGCCTCGGCATGAGCGTCTACAAGGGCGGCGACGACCAGTTGCCGGACCCGAAGATGGAGGCCGTCGAGGGCGCGGGCCGCGTGCCCGCCTATCGTGGCATGGCCTATGTCGTGCTCGAGGATCTGCAACTTGGCCAGTTCGGCAACCGCGTGCCGCAATTGTCGTTCGAGGTGTTCGCGCCGTCGGCCAAACGCGGTCCCGTCGAGGGCGAAGACATCGCGGGCCTCGTGCAGGCGGTGGCGTTGATCCCCGGATCGGGCGAATATGCACTGGCGACGACGCCGGTATACTTGTCGCGCAACTACGGCGAGCAGGAGGCGGTGAACCTCAACTCGCCGTCGGGCAAGACCGATTTCGCCGCATCGCTCGACGCGCTGGGGGACGAGTTGCCGGAATGCGGCTCTGTCAGCCTCGTGGTGTCATGGTTCGGCGACGATCTGCGTGCCGGGGAATGCACGATCCGGCCAAAGGTGGAACAACAGGAAGTGGACGCCGAGGCGATGCCCTGGCGCGTATCGGGTGTGACACGCGCGGCGGCGCCGCTGGTGCCGCGCGTGGGCGACCGGCCGATCTATGGCGGCGCGCACACCGATGCCTCGGTGATCGAGGCGATCACGGCGCTGCGGGCAGCGGGACAGGACGTGGTGTTCTATCCGTTCATCCTGATGGATCAGCTCGACGACAATGCCCTGCCCAATCCCTATACCGGCACGGCGGGTCAGCCCGCACTGCCGTGGCGCGGGCGGATCACCACCGCGCTCGCCCCCGGCATGACGGGCACGACGGACGGGACGGCAGCGGCCGAGGCCGAGGTTGCCGCGTTCTTCGGCACCGCGACGGCGGGCGATTTCGCCACGAACGGTCAGACGGTGGACTACACCGGCCCCGAGGACTGGGGATTTCGGCGGTTCGTCCTGCATCAGGCGCATCTGTGCGCGCTGGCGGGCGGTGTCACCGCGTTCTGCATCGGCACCGAAATGGTGGCCCTGACGCAGATCCGGGGGGCGGGCAATTCGTTTCCCGCCGTCGCCGCCCTGCGCACGCTGGCCGCCGATGTGCGCGGCATTCTGGGTGCGGCGACGAAGATCGGCTATGCCGCCGACTGGTCGGAATACCACGGCTATCAGCCTGCCGGAACGGCGGACAAGCTGTTCCACCTCGATCCGCTGTGGGCCGATGCGAACATCGACTTTATCGGCATCGACAATTACATGCCGCTGTCCGACTGGCGCGACGGCACCGACCACCTCGATGCCGCGGCGGGTGCGATCTATGACATCGACTATCTGACCGCCAATGTGGCGGGCGGCGAGGGCTATGACTGGTTCTATGCCACCGACGAAAACCGCGACCTTCAGATCCGCACGCCGATCACCGATGGCGCGCAAAGCGAGCCCTGGGTCTATCGGTACAAGGACATCCGCAACTGGTGGACCAACCCGCACTACGACCGCATCGGTGGCGTCCGGCAGGGCACGCCCACCGCATGGAAGCCGCAGAGCAAGCCGATCTGGTTTACCGAGGCTGGCTGTGCGGCGATCGACAAGGGCACCAACCAGCCCAACAAGTTCCTCGATCCGAAATCCTCGGAAAGCCAA
Organism: uncultured Alphaproteobacteria bacterium; assembly: GCA_963761735.1. Lineage (GTDB taxonomy): Bacteria > Pseudomonadota > Alphaproteobacteria > Rhodobacterales > Rhodobacteraceae > CAVXHQ01. The sequence continues at coordinate 230,028 of CAVXHQ010000007.1, read as the reverse complement.
TTGCCATACTATTCGAGCGGCCGCAGGGACGACTACATCCAGATACAATACCTGTCTGCCCTCAGCCGTCATTGGGCGGACCCGGCGGAAAACCCCACCTCCGAGGTTTACGGCGGGCGCATGATCGATATCTCGCGCACCCATATCTGGACATGGGACGCGCGCCCGTTTCCGGCATTCCCGGGCAACACCGCGCTGTGGTCTGACGGGGCGAATTATGCGCGCGGCCACTGGCTGACCGGACGCACCGCAAACCGCCCGCTGTCCTCCGTCATCGCCGAGGTTTGCGCCCGCGCCGGGGTGACCAAGGTCGACACCAGCGCCCTGTACGGCATCCTGCGCGGCTACCGCGTCGACGATACGGACACGGCCCGCGCCGTCCTGCAACCGCTGATGATGGCATACGGTTTCGACGCCATCGAACGCGACGGGACGCTGGTGTTCCGCACCCGCGACGGACGCAGCGACGGCACCTATGCGCCCGACCGCCTCGTCCTCGATCCCGGTCGTGACGCCACCTATCAGGTGACGCGCGCGTCCGAACCCGAGGTCGCGGGCCGCGTCCGCGTGACATTCATCGAGGGCGAGGGCGATTATGAAGTGCGCGCCGTGGAGGCCGCCTTTCCCGATGAGCGGCAGTCGACGATCACCCAAAGCGAACTGGCCCTGGCGCTGACCCGGCCAGAGGGGCAGCGTGTCGCGGAACGCTGGCTGGCCGAGGCGCGGCTGGCACGCGAGACGGCCCGGTTTGCGCTGCCGCCTTCGGCGGATGCGTTCGGTGCCGGCGATGTGATCGATCTTGGCGACGGGCCCAAAGGCGGGCTGTGGCGGATCGACTCCCTCGAGACGACAGAGCATCGTTCCGTCGACGCCGTGCGTGTCGATCCCGAGGTGTACCTGCCGCAATCGGCCAGCGAAGAGGCGCCGCTGCCGCGCTCTTACGTGCCGCCGGTGCCGGTGGCGGCGACGTTCCTCGACCTGCCGCTGTTGCGCGGCGACGAGGTGCCGCATGCGCCCTATGTCGCCGTCACGGCACAGCCCTGGCCGGGCGCCGTCGCCCTGTACGCCTCCGAGGCGGACGAGGATTACACCCTCGACCGGTTTCTGCCGCGGCCTTCGGTCGTCGGCACGACGCTGACGCCGCTGAACGCCGCCTGCGCCGGGCTGTGGGATCGCGGTCCCGCCCTGCGGGTGCGGCTGGTTCGCGGCGCGCTGTCGTCGCTGCCGCCGGCGCGCGTGCTGTCGGGCGGCAACGCCATGGCCATCGGCGACGGCGCCGCCCAGCCCTGGGAAGTGTTTCAGTTTACCACCGCCACGCTCGTCGGTGCGGGCGTCTATGACCTGTCCTGGCGGCTGCGCGGGCAGGCGGGCACGAACGGTATCGCGCCCGATATCTGGCCTGCGGGCAGCCGCGTCGTCCTGCTGAACGGCACGCCCGAGCAGATCGACCTGAGCATCTCCCAGCGCAATCTGCCGCGGTATTTCCGCTATGGCCCGGCCCGCCGCGCGCCCGACGACATCAGCTATCTGGGCCGCACGGAAACCTTCACCGGTGTCGGCCTGCGCCCCTATTCCGTGGCCCACCTGCGGGCTGTGCGCACCCCCGGCGGCATCACGGCGCGCTGGATCCGGCGCACCCGGATCGACGGCGACAGCTGGGATGGCGCAGAGGTGCCCCTCAACGAGGCCGTGGAGGAATACGTTCTGGTGGCGCGCGCCGGAGGTATCACCGTGCGGATCGAGACGCTGACCTCGCCGGCGTGGTCCTATACCAACGCAATGCAGGCAGCCGACGGTGCCACCGGTCAGGCGGTGTCGATCGAGGTGGCGCAGGTGTCGGACAGTTTCGGTCCCGGACCGGTCCGCAGTGTCGTCGTGGCCTAGACGCCATGCGACCTGTCATCCCGCAAGACCTCGATCACTGCACCCGCACCGTGCTTGCGCTGCCCGGCATCGACCCGTCCGACACCATGTCGCGGATCCTGCGCCGCGCCGACCTTGCGGACCGGTTTCGCAAACGGACGGGGCGGCTGCTGGCGGGAATGGGCGACGGATCGCTCCGGGCGGCGGCGCGGACGATGATCCGCACCGAGGCGCCACCCCGCTGCGACGCGGCCTATTGCGCCGCGTTGGCAGAGGTTATCGACGCAATCGGCGGCTGGCGCAGGCGGCCCGTTGCCGCCCGGACCGCCCCGTCGGGCAAACATGACGGATCGTGATCGGGGCCATCACTCATTCTTCCTTCCGGCGGGCGGCCGTTTGTCATAACATGGTCAGCATATTCATCAGACCGTCCCAGCTTCGAGGCCCCCATGGCACAACCGAACCGTCAGATAAGCACACTCGACCCGATCTGGGCGCGGATCAGCGAGGAGGCCGAAAAGGCCGTCGCGGCAGAGCCGTTGATGGGCGGCCTGATCCACGAAGGCATTCTGCACCATCCGAATTTCGAGGCGGCGCTCGCCTACCGCATCTCGCTCAAGCTCGCGTCGCGCGAAATGTCCGAGCAGACCCTGCGCGATATCGCCAATACCGCCTACGCCACCGAGCCGGACCTGAGCGCCGCCGCCCGCGCCGATCTTGCCGCCGTGTTCGAGCGGGACCCCGCCTGCCAGCGCCTGTTGCAGCCGCTGCTGTTCTTCAAGGGCTATCAGGCGGTGCAGAGCTACCGGCTCGGTCACTGGCTGTATACTCAGGGCCGCACGGATCTCGCGTATTTCCTGCAAATGCGGATTTCCGAGGTTTTCGGCGTCGACATACACCCCGCCGCCCGGATCGGGCGTGGCATCATGATCGACCACGCCCATTCCATCGTCATCGGCGAAACGGCGGTGGTGGGCGACAACGTGTCGATGCTGCATTCCGTCACGCTGGGCGGCACGGGCAAGGAACACGACGACCGGCATCCGAAAATCGGCAACGGTGTGCTGATCGGGGCAGGGGCCAAGGTTCTGGGCAACATCAAGGTGGGCCATTGCAGCCGCATCGCCGCAGGCTCTGTCGTTCTCGAAGAGGTGCCGCCGTGCAAGACCGTCGCGGGTGTGCCCGCGCGGATCGTCGGCGAGGCGGGCTGCGACCAGCCGTCGATCTCGATGCACCAGAGTCTGTTGCAGTGAGATCCGGTTTATTGCAATAGCGCGATGCCCACCCGCATGAACCGGACCTACCCGGGAAGATGTCTGTGCGGTGCGGTGTCATACAAGGCCGCCGGGCCGCCGGTGGTCGTCGGTCAATGCCATTGCGATGAATGCCGGCGGTCGAGCGGGACCGGGCATACGGTCGGGGCGATGTTTCCCGCCCAAGCCGTCGCCCTGCACGGAGAACCTGCCACCTACAGCTATGTTTCGGCCACTGGATCGACCGTGACGAAGGCATTTTGTGCGCAGTGCGGCAGCTCGGTCTACGGCACGAACTCACACATGCCGAACCATATGACCCTGACCATGGGGACGATGGACGACGCGGCAGAACTCGACATTCAGGTCGTGATATTTACGCGTGACAGACCGCATTGGGATCGTCTGGGACCGGAAGTCATGACATTCGAGACCCAGCCGGACTGGAAGCCCGACGACGACTAGGGCGACCGGGCAGCTAGTATCGCCCCCGAGCGCCCCCATGGATGCGGCGTCAGGCGAGCATCGCCATCGGGTTTTCGAGGTTATCCTTGATCGCGGCGAGCAGCTGCGCCCCCAGCGCCCCGTCGATCACCCGGTGATCGACCGACAGTGTCACCGACATCACAATCGCCACGCCGATCGTGCCGTCGTCCAGCACCACCGGTTTCTTCACGCCCGCCCCGACCGCAAGGATCGCGCCGTGCGGCGGGTTGATCACGGCGTCGAAATTATCGATGCCCATCATCCCGAGGTTCGAGATCGCGAAACTGCCGCCCTGGTATTCGTGCGGGGCGAGTTTGCGGCTTTTGGCGCGGGTCGCCAGATCCTTCATCTCTGCCGACAGGGCCGACAGCGATTTCATGTGGCTGTCCTTGAGGACCGGCGTGAAAAGCCCGCCGTCGATGGCGACGGCAACGGCCACGTCGGATGGTTTCAGCTTCAGCACCCGGTCGCCGGCCCAGACAGCGTTCGCGTCGGGCACCTCCTGCAGGGCAAGCGCGCAGGCCTTGATGATAAAGTCGTTGACCGACAGCTTCACGCCGCGCGACTCCAGCGTCTTGTTGAGCTTGCTCCGGAACGCCATCAGCGCGTCGAGGTGGATGTCGCGACGCAGGTAGAAATGCGGGATCGACTGCTTGGCCTCGGTCAGGCGCGCGGCGATGGTCTTGCGCATGCCGTTGAGGGCGATTTCTTCGTAGTCGCGGCCTTCGTACATCTTCATGACCGTGGCGGCATCGGGGCCAGAGGCGAGGGCTGCGGATTTCGGCGCCTCGGTCCTGCCGACATCGGTCTTTGCCGCAGGCGCGCTCGCGGCCTCTGCCTTGGCCGGTGCGGCACCCGGTTTGGCGTCCTCGACGTCGGATTTCACGATCCGGCCCTTGGGTCCAGTGCCTTTGATCGCGGTCAGATCGAGGCCCTTGTCCTTGGCTATCCGGCGCGCCAGCGGCGAGGCGAACAGCCGCTCGCCGCTCCCTTGCGGGCGCGTCTCGTCTGCGGATTGCGCCGGCACGGCGGCGTCCTTCTGGTCTCCGTCGCGCCCGTAGCCTTGCGCGGGTTCGGTCGTCTCCGTTGCCTCCGCGGGCGCGGCATGGGACGATGCCTCCTCCTTCGGCTCGGACGGCGTGCCGATATCATCCGCACTTTCGCCGTCCTCGAGCAGCACGCAGATCGCCGTATTCACTTTTACGCCTTCGGTGCCCTCGGCGACGAGGATCTTGCCCACCACGCCTTCGTCGACGGCTTCGAATTCCATCGTCGCCTTGTCGGTCTCGATCTCGGCCAGCAGGTCGCCGGACGCGACGGTATCGCCTTCCTTGACCAGCCATTTGGCAAGCGTGCCTTCCTCCATCGTGGGGGACAGCGCGGGCATGAGGATTTCGATGGGCATTTGTCTTGTCTCCTTATGCCAGGGTGATCTGGTCGTAGGGCTTGCGCGGTGTGCGGCCCGCGAAGCGTTGGGCAACCGCATCCCGGATGTCATGGGCGTTGGTGGAGATCCATTCATAGGCCTCCTGATGGGTGACGGTCGCGCTGCGGCCATATTCGGACGACAGCAAGGCGTCGCTGAGGCGGGCCTCGACTGCATCGCCGCCTAGTGTGACGCTGACGAGATAGGCGGCACCGTCTGCCGATTTTCCGTTGATTTCCATCATTCAGCCAATGCTGCGGCGTCGGCGCGGTTATACGTCCGGGCAAGATCCGAGCCAAAGATATAGCCCGCGACCAGCGCGAACACGACGATCGCACCGACCCCGATACGCATGTCGGAAAGATTCCCGCTCATTTGTAGCAGACCTTTTTCACCGCTGCGATGACGTCCTCGGTCGTCACCAGAGCGAGCTTTTCGAGGTTGGCCGCATAGGGCATCGGCACATCCTTGCCGGTGCACGAAATCACCGGCGCGTCCAGATAATCGAATGCCTCCTGCATGATCGTGGACCCGATCCACGAGCCGACAGAGCCCTGCGGCCAGCCTTCTTCGACGGTGACGCAGCGGTTCGTCTTTCTGACGCTTTCGATGACTGTCGCGGTGTCGATGGGCCGCAGCGTCCGCAGGTCGACGACCTCGGCGTCGATGCCTTCTTCGGCGAGCTTTTCGGCGGCGGCAAGCGCATAGCTCATGCCGATGCCGAACGACACGATGGTCACATCCGCGCCTTCGCGGGCGATGCGCGCCTTGCCGAACGGCACGGTGAAATCGTCGATGTCCGGCACCTCGAAAGACCGCCCGTACATGATCTCGTTTTCAAGGAAGATCACCGGATTCGGATCGCGGATCGCGGATTTCAGCAGGCCTTTGGCGTCGGCGGCGGAATAGGGCATCGCCACCTTCAGCCCGGGGATCTGCATGTAGAGCGCCGCGAAATCGTGGCTGTGCTGTGCGCCGACTCGCGCCGCCGCCCCGTTGGCGCCGCGAAACACCATCGGCGCACCCATCTGGCCGCCAGACATGTACAGCGTCTTGGCCGCCGAATTGATGATCTGGTCGATGGCCTGAAGCGCAAAGTTGAACGTCATGAACTCGACGATGGGTCGCAGTCCGCCGAACGCGGCACCCACGGCGATGCCGGTGAACCCGTGTTCGGTGATCGGCGTGTCCACGATCCGCTTGGGTCCGAACTCGTCGAGCAGTCCTTGCGAAATCTTGTAGGCCCCCTGATATTCGCCAACCTCTTCGCCCATCAGGAACACGTTGTCGTCGCGCCGCATTTCCTCGGCCATTGCTTCGCGCAGGGCCTCGCGGACGGTCATCGTCTTCATCTTGGTGCCCTCGGGCCAGTCGGGCGACCGGTCGGCCTTCACTTCGGCAGGCTTTGGGTGCGCCATCCCGGCGGCAGGGGCGTCTTCCGAGGATTGCGCCTTGTCGGCAGGCGCCGGAGCGCTCGCCTTTTCGGGGGCCGCCTCGATGTCGTCGGCACTTTCGCCCTCGTCGAGCATCACGGCGATCGGCGTGTTCACCTTCACGCCTTCGGTGCCCTCTGCGATCAGGATCTTGCCCAGCGTGCCTTCGTCCACGGCCTCGAATTCCATCGTGGCCTTGTCGGTCTCGATCTCGGCGATGATATCGCCCGAGGCGACGGCATCGCCCTCGGCCTTGAGCCATTTGGCAAGGGTGCCTTCCTCCATCGTGGGGGACAGGGCGGGCATGAGAATTTCGGTGGGCATTATTGGTCTCCCTGGCCGGCGAGGGCCGGTGCGGTTTCGCATATCTGAATCAAGGACCGGATGTCGTCCGCGACCATGGCCGTGGCCGCGTCCGTCGCATCGGGCACGACGAGCAAAGACAGCACCGCCTCGATGGGCCGGCCGGTGCAGCGCGTACCGGTACGGCCTCCGCCTGCGCCGGTCCGGGCGGTCGCTCCGATCGGCGCGTCGCCCCGGCTGATGCCGATGTCGGACTGCGCAAGGCCTGTGCCACCGCGCGTGTCGATGGGCGCCAACTGCATGTCGTCCATCCGCGCGTCGGTCGCGATTGCGACGCTGACGCGAACACGATCGCGCGTCGAGGCCCGCGAAACCGCCGTCGACGGCGGATCGGGATCGTCGAGCGCCAGCCGCAGTTCGATCATGCAGCCACGCCCCGTCGGTGTCACGGAAAACCGCGTGCCGACAACGGCGATCCCGTTGAACCGGAACGCGGCATCCGCCTCGAAAATCCGGTCGAGCCGGGCCGTTGCATCGTCAGGCGTATCAAACGTGCTGTCGGCTCCGGGCATGCCGTCGGCATGACCGGCATCCGGCAGCGCAAATCCGGCGGCAAGACCTGCCGCGCATCGCATCACGCAACCTCCTGCGGCACTTCTTTGGCGTAGATGTCCGTCCACAGCTCGTCTTCGTGCGGCTCGGGGCTTTCCTTGGCGAACTCGGCGGCGTCGTTCACGACCTGCTTAATTTCCTTGTCGATCGCCTTGAGGTCGTCTTCGCTCGCGTGGTTGCCGGTCAGCAGGATCTGGCGGATCTGCTCGATGGGATCGCGTTCGTCGCGCATCTTCTGCACTTCTTCGCGGGTCCGGTATTTCGCGGGGTCCGACATCGAATGGCCACGATACCGATAGGTCTTGATCTCGAGGATATAGGGCCCCTTGCCCTCACGACAGTTGGCAACGGCGCGCTCGCCCGCCTCCTTGACGGCCAGAACGTCCATCCCGTCGACCTCTTCGCCGGGGATGCCGTAGGCTTCGCCGCGTTTCCAGTAGGACGGCGACTTGGTCGAGCGTTTCTGACTGGTGCCCATGGCGTACTGGTTGTTTTCGATGACGAAAACCACCGGCAGATCCCACAGCTCGGCCATGTTATAGGTCTCGTAGACCTGTCCCTGATTGGCCGCACCGTCACCGAAATAGGCGAATGTCACGCGACCGTTTTCCAGATATTTGTCCGCAAAGGCGAGACCGGCTCCGATCGGCACCTGTGCCGCGACAATGCCGTGTCCGCCATAGAAATGTTTCTCTTTCGAGAACATGTGCATCGAGCCGCCTTTGCCGCCCGAATAGCCACCCTCACGGCCCGTCAACTCGGCCATCACACCTTTGGGATCCATCCCGCAGGCGAGCATGTGACCGTGATCGCGGTAGGACGTGACGCGTTTGTCGCCTTCTTCCGCCGCCGCCTCGAGACCGACAACGACCGCCTCCTGACCGATATACAGATGGCAGAAACCGCCGATCAGACCCATGCCGTACAACTGGCCGGCCTTCTCCTCGAAACGCCGGATCAGCAGCATCTCGCGGTAGTGGCCCATCAGGTCTTCGGCAGAAACATTCGCGCCCGGCTTTGCCGTACCCGATTTCGCGGTCTCGGCATCCGCCGATTTGGCATCGGAACGAGCGGTGGCTTTGGACGCTGTCTTGGACGGGGCTTTTCTGGTGGCCATAGAGTGTGTTTCCTCCCGGTGTCGGCCTGCCACCGAGGGTACGCAGCAAGGCCGGACATATAGTTTAGTGTTAAACCATTCCATACACCGCGCGGTACTGCAAGGGCAGGGGCGCGCTCAACGCGCGCGACGCGCGGGCGCTGTGCACGGGCCGGATCGTCGGTGGATGGAGCAGCACCGCGGCGCCCTGCTGTTGCTCAGCGGATGACGATTTCGTCGGACCGGATCAGGCCGAGCATATCGCGCGCCCGCTCATCCAGCAGATCGAGATCGAGAAAATCGTCCGACAACCGGCGCGTCAGGTTCTCCATCCGCGCCACCTCGGCGGACAGCACTGCAAGCTCGGCTTCCAGCACCCGCCGCTCACCCAGAACCTCGGCGCGCCGGAACACGCCGTAATCGCCCTGCACGGCGGCAAAGCTGAAATACAGCCCCAGAAGGAGCATCGTCATCAGGTACAACAGCGGTCCCAGCGAAGGGCGGGTCTCTTTGATCATCTCTGCCTCGGCGCGCCCTCGTTGCGGGGCGTTGAGGACAAGCATCGCATGGTGCCGGTGTTTTGTGAATCCCTCCCGGCCCGAAAAATCGGCAGCGCGTCAAAATCCTCGATTGGCGCCGAAACGACGCCACCGGCACGTTGAGCGCGCGCGCAAAATCCGGCACCGGCCACTGACCGACGCGGGCCGTATGCCGCACGACCGGCCTTTGCTCTCAGCCGAAAACAACCAAAGGCAGATCGACCGCCGCTTGCTCGGGCAGGGCATCGGCGTCGAAGGCAAACCGCACCTCGACAGTCACGCACGCCCGGTCCGGTCCGTCGCCGACCGGGCAGACCTCGCCTCTGGCCGTGCCCCGTATCCGGACGCCGCCCGCCTGCGGCACCGCCTGTGTCACCCGGGCCGTACCGCCCGCACCGCCAAGTTCATAATTCACATAACGTGCGGTGACAGGCCCCGGCACGTCGCCAACGGCCACGCTTTGCGAAAAATCGAGACGCTGAAGCGGCGCTGTGGAACCAACGACGAACGGTCCCGTGCCCGGCCAGCTGGCCCGCACAGACGCAGGGCCGCCCGTCAGCCGCAGGGTAAAGCGCGCCGGGGCCGCGGTGCCATCGAAAAACAGCGCGCCCTCGGTGCGAAACCGCTCGACACGCGCCCCGGTGTCGGTCTCGGCATAGGTGATACCGTTCACGCCGACGGCGATGTCGCCGTTGACGACGGTGGGGTTGAAACAGGCGCAGGGCGGTGGCTGAAATTCTGTCGTCGCACATGCCGCAAGCGTCAACAACGCCGCGACAGACCTGTGTTTCATCGCAATCCCTCCGTTCAATGGCGCATTCTGCCCCTCCGTCCAATGGCGCATTCTGCGTCACGGACGCCGGGCCATCAACCCGCCCGGGCGCCGGGGATCAGTCGCGGCCCTTGTAGATGTCCACCAGTTTGCCCAGCATCGCCAGCGCGTCTTCCCGCGAGCGCTGAAACGAGTTGCGCCCGATGATCGAGCCGTTGCCGCCGCCATCGCGGATCGCGCGCGCATCGTCGAACACGGCGTCGGCCCCCTTGGCCGCGCCGCCCGAAAACACGATGATCCGCCGCCCGTCGAACGCCGACTGCACGCAATGCGCAACGCGCGCCGCCTGCGTGCCCACGTCGATCCTGCGCTCTTCGTAGACCTGTCTGGCCTCGGGCAGCATCAGGTGATCGGTGCCCAGCTTGATCTTGATGATATGCGCGCCCAGCAGGGCCGCCATATGCGCCGCATAGGCCGCCACGTCGATGGCCGTCTCGCCGTCCTTGGTGATGCCTTCGCCGCGCGGATAGGACCAGATGACGGTCGCAATGCCGACGCTTGCGGCCTCGCGGCGCATCTGCACGATCTCTTCCATCATGTCGATGCCGTTGTCCGATCCGGGATAGATGGTAAAGCCGATGGCCGAACAGCCCAGACGCAGCGCATCGTCGACGGATGCCGTCACCGCCTGGTTCTTGCCGCCCGTCGCCGACATCAGCGCGTTGGCGGAATTCACCTTCAGGATCGTCGGGATCTGCCCCGCAAAGGTATCCGCCCCCGCCTCGAGGGGACCGAGCGGGGCGGCATAGGCCGACATGCCCGCGTCGATCGCAAGCTGATAATGATAGTGCGGATCGTAGGCCGCGGGGTTCGGGGCGAACGACCGCGCGGGTCCATGCTCGAACCCCTGATCGACCGGCAGGATGATAAGCTTGCCGGACCCGCCAAGTTTGCCTTCCATCAGGATCCGCGCCAACTGCCCTCTGACGCCGGGCGTTTCGCCTTCGTAGTTGGCAAGGATCTTTTGGACGGCTTTGGTGGTCTTCATCGGGCGCTCCTGTCGTTGATGCCCATCGGCCTAGACCGGGTGCGACATTTGCGCAATTCTGTTAGCGCCACCAGCGCCGCGCCGACCGCACCTGTTCCGCACCTGCCACGGACGCCGGGCGCCGCCGGCGTCAGACAAGCGGACCGCCCCCAACGGCAGCGGTCCGCGCAGGCCGTCGGCAACCTGCGTCAGTCGCGGGTATAGCGGGCAGGCAGATCGAGAGCGATCCAGTCCGCGAGGGCCTGCATTTCGGCACCTTCGCGTGCCGCGCTCCACGCCTGTGCGGCGTCGGGGCCGCGCTGTGCGAAGCGGGCGTCGATCTCGTCGACAAGCGACGTCGCCGCGATATCGCCCGCCGCCTCGGCCAGCAGAGCAAAGTAATAGGCCTGCGCATAGGACCGCGCCGCCCCGACGCCGTACAACCGGGCCAGTGCGGCGGCCCGCAGATCGCGCGGATCGTCGCTGTCGACGCCTGCACGACCGATCAGCGGTGCCGCACCTTCGGCGCCGAGCGCGGGCTGCGCCGCCAGCACGGTCTGCGTCGTCATCCGCGTCTCCGCCGCATCGAGGACCGCGACAGCCCCGGACAGACCGGCCCCGGCGGCGACGAGCGCAAACTCATAGGCCGTTTCGGGCGCGTCGGGCAACTCGGCCTGCGCGATCAGCAGCGCCGCTTGCGCCGCGATTCCCGCATCGGTCGAGGCAACCAGCGGATTGGCAAGCTCGATGGCCATCGCGGCAGACCGGGGCACGCCGTCCCCGGCGAGCAGGGCGCGTGCCAGCGTCAGCTGCGCCTGCGGACCTGCCGCACCGGTCGTCGCAAGTTCCTCGATCGGCAGGATCGCGGCCCGCGCCTGCGGCGACGTGCGCGCCGTCAGCGCCAGCACCCGCACGATATCGACAGGTGCGCGCAGGCTGCTCTCGCTCACCACGACGCCGGACGGCGGCAGGTTCGCCTCGAGGGTGATCTCGCCCGGATCGGCCACATAATCGGCAACCCGCGCCATCAGCTGGTCGATGAACAGCCGGTCGGTGGCGCCCAGTTGCGCGCCTTCGCCCAGCAGGTCGACCAGCAGTTCGGTGCCGACTTCGCGGATTACCTCGGGGTTGCGGAAATCGCCGGGCAGCATCGGCGCGACAAGGCCCCAGCCGCCATCGTCGCGCAGCGTCATCACCGCCTCGTGCATCCGCACCGCGGGTTCGGCGTAATAGAGCTCACCGGGGATCGTCAGATAGGTGCCGCGCGCCCGTAGGTCGATCTGCGCCAGCCCCTCGATGCCAAGGGTCATCGCTCCCGACACCTCGCCCGAGGCCACGTCATAGCCGATGTCGATCCTTGCCTGATCGAGGACCAGCCGCCGCATCCCGACGGCCCGCGCCATGTCCGAAAACTCCGGCTCGAGGCAGGCCGCCGTGGCCTCGACGCCGATGAAATTCACCGAGCCCGCCGTCACGCCAAGCGGAAATGCCAGCCCGAGGGTGCCGCCCGACTGGGTGATCGTCGCGCGGTCGACGGTGATCTCGCACTGGCCCGCGTCGTCGTGCCACAGACGCGGACGCAGGCTAAGCCCCGCCACTGCAAAACTGCCGCGCGCGACGTCCGGGGTAAGGTAGTCGTAGCGCACCTCCATCTCGGTGCGCAGGACGGTGATGCCGACGTTGAACAGCGTCGTGGCGATGGCGTCGGGGGTGATCACATCCCAGATGCCGGGCCGCGGATCGCCCTCGGCGGACAGTGGCGCGGCAAGGGCGGTGCACCAGCCCTGCGGCAAACAGGGTGGCCGTCGCCAGACGGCGGACGGTGCTGTGTGGGGCAAAATATTCCATCTGGGATCCTTTAATTGAAGGGGGGTCCTTTCACCCTATGCGCGGGGTTGTGCAGATCAAAGTCAGGATTTCGGCCGGTGCCGCGCAGAGGCGCGCCGACGCGCCGGCGGGTGCGGGATCGTCCCGTCGGCGTGTGCCGGGTTCCCGGGCACGCCGACGCGTCGCCGGAATGGGGCGGCGCTGACACATGGCGTTACCGGAATGGGACGGCGCTGACACATGACGTTACCGGAATGGGGCGACGCTGACACATGACGTTACCGGAATGGGGCGACGCTGACACATGGCGTTACCGGTCAGGGCCGGTCGACGCTCCGGGACGGTTTTCCATCCCGACGGGTCTGCACGCCGGACCCCGCCGCGTTTCGCGCCGGTCTGTCCCCGTCAGTCCATCAACGCCTTCACGCCGGGCAGGTCCTTGCCCTCCATCCATTCCAGAAACGCGCCGCCAGCCCCGGACACATAGGTGAAATCGCCTGCCACGCCCGCCTGATTGAGGGCCGCGACCGTATCGCCGCCGCCTGCCACCGACACCAGCTTGCCCGCCAGCGTCAGCCGTGCCGCCGCCTGCGCCGCCGCGACCGTGGCCGCATCGAAGGGGGCGATCTCGAACGCGCCGAGCGGGCCGTTCCACACCAGCGTCCGCGCCGCCTCGAGGACCTGCACGATATGCGCCACTGAATCGGGGCCCGCGTCGAGAATCATCGCGTCCGGCGGGCAGTCCTCGGCCATGACCACCTCGCTCGCGGCACCTGCCTTGAATTCGCGGGCCACCACGACATCGCGGGGCAGCAGGATCGTGCTGCCGCAGGCCACGGCCTTTTGCGCAATCTCGCGCGCCGTCTCCGCCAGATCGTGTTCGCACAGGGATTTGCCGACGTCGTACCCCTGCGCCGCGAGGAACGTGTTCGCCATGCCGCCGCCGATCACCAGCGTGTCGACCTTTTCGACGAGGTTGCGCAGCAGGTCGAGCTTTGTCGACACCTTTGCCCCGCCGACCACCGCCACCACGGGCCGGTCCGGCGAGCCGAGCGCCTTTTCGAGGGCCACCAGCTCTTCGGCCATCAGCCGACCCGCGCAGGAGGGCAGCAGTTCCGCGACCCCCGTGGTCGAGGCGTGGGCCCGGTGCGCCGCCGAGAACGCATCGTTGACGAAAACATCCCCCAGCGAGGCCAGAAACTGCGCCATTTTCGGATCGTTCGCCTCTTCCATCGCCGAAAACCGGGTGTTTTCCACGAGGATCACGGCGTCCTGCGGCTGTGCGTCGATGAACGCACGGGTCGGACGCTCGACGAAGGTCACCTCGCGCGACAGAGCCTCTTGTAGCGCAGGCAGCACGATCCGCAGGCTCATGTCCGGGTCGGGGCTGCCCTTGGGCCTGCCGAAATGTGCCAGCAGGATCGGCGTGCCGCCCGCCGCCAGAATATCGCGCACCGTGGGCACGATACGCTCGATCCGCGTCGTGTCGGTGACGCGCCAGCCGCCCGCACCCTCGGTCCCGGCGCCGACTTTCTCGACCGGCACGTTCAGATCGACGCGCACCAGTACCCGTTTGTCGCCCAGATCCATGTCGTCCAGCGTTTTCCAGCCCATCTTGCATATCCCTCGTGGCAATTCGTTTCCATCTCGGCGTGGCGCAGACCCGCCGTGCCGTCAACCGTCATGTCCCGGGCTCGCGGGAACCGCCTCGACCCCCACCTGGCGGCAACCGCCGGGATAACACTTGACGGGAACCGCCGGGACAACACTTGACGGGAACCGCCGGGACAACACTTGGCGGGAACCGCCGGGCACAGGCGCGGTTATCCCATAGCGGCCCGGCGCTCTTGCTTGGCAATCACCGCGCCCCCAAGTACAGGGTGCCACAAACCGAAGTCCATTACCCCAAGGAGGCCCCGATGGCCGAGATCAAAGACCCAGAGAACACGATCGTCATGACGCTTTCGGGCGGCGACGTCGTCATAGAGCTGCTCGCCGACGTGGCCCCCAGACATGCCGAGCGCATGAAGGAACTGGCCCGCAGCGGCGCCTATGACAATGTCGCCTTCCACCGCGTCATCGACGGTTTCATGGCGCAGACGGGCGACGTCGCCAACGGCAACATGGAAAAGGATTTCAACATCCGTTCCGCCGGCACCGGCGGCTCCGACCTGCCGGACCTCAAGGCCGAGTTCTCCAAACTGCCGCACGATCGCGGCACCATCGGTGCGGCCCGCAGCCAAAGCCCGGATTCCGCCAACAGCCAGTTCTTCGTGAACTTTTCCGACAACCACTTCCTGAACAATCAGTACACGGTCTATGGCCGGGTGATTTCGGGGATGGAGCACGTCGATGCGATCACCCGCGGCGAGCCGCCGCAGGCGCCCGATCGCATGATCAAGGTCAAGGTCGCCGCCGATGCGTAGTCTCATCCTCGCCGCGGGCCTTATGGCCGCCAGCCCGGCTTTCGCTACCGGTCTTGAAATCGACGTTGCCGGTGAGGCGAACGGCACGATCACTGTCGATCTGTTCGAGGATGTTGCACCGCAGCATGTTGCCCGGATCACCGATCTGGCCGAACAGGGCGCCTACGACGGCATCGTGTTCCACCGCGTCATCGACGGCTTCATGGCGCAAACGGGCGACGTGCAGTTCGGCACCTCGGGCGGCGACACGTCGCGCGCGGGCACGGGAGGCTCCGACCAGCCGGACCTTCCGGCAGAGTTCTCGGACATCACGTTCGATCGCGGCGTCGTGGGCATGGCCCGCTCGTCAAGCCCGGATTCCGCCAACAGCCAGTTTTTCATCATGTTCGCACCCGGCCCGTTCCTCGACGGCGAGTATACCGTTGTTGGTCAGGTCACCGACGGTCTCGGTGTTTTGGACCAGATCAAGCGCGGCGAGGGTGCCAACGGTGCCGTCATCGGCGCGCCTGACATGATGGCGGCGGTCCGCGTCATCGACTGAATCTGCGACTGGCCGGGGACAAAACTCTCCGGCCTGCCTGCGCGGTCAATTCCGTCAACGAAGTTTTTGAAAAACTTCGACGTAAATTTTTGTTGAAAAAATTTGGCCCTCTTGCGGGCGATGCGGACAACGTCCGCAGTGCATCCGATTGACACCGCGACGTGCCCGGCCCATGCGCTGCGGATGGAAAAGAAACCCCAGATCGATACCTTTGGCGCAGCAAGCCTGATTTTCATGGCTTTGCTTCTGGCATTCAATCAGGTGCTCGTCCGCGTCGTCAACGACGGATTGCAGCCGGTTTTCTTCGCCGCCCTGCGCTCGCTGGGGGCGGCGTTCTGCATCTGGCTCTGGATTCGCTGGCGGGGCCTGCCTGTCGCCCGCCCGGACTGTCACATGGTTTTGCTCGGTCTGGCAATCGGCGCGATGTTTGCGGTCGAGTTCATCCTGCTCTTCGTCGCGCTGGATCATACGACCGTCGCGCGCAGTTCGATCCTGCTCAACTCGATGCCGGTCTGGCTGGCGATCGGCGCGCATTTCGTCCTGCCGGGCGATCGCATGACGCCGCGCAAGGCCTGCGGCCTGGCCCTTGCGATGGCCGGTGTGGCGCTGGCGATGTCGGGCAAGAGAGGCGGCGATGCATCGCTGCTCGGTGACGGGCTGGCGCTGGCTGCCGCGGTCGCCTGGGCCGGACTGGCCCTGATGGCGCGTGGCACCCGCCTGCGCGACCTGCGCCCCGAGGTTCAGCTGATGTGGCAGGTGGCGGTCTCGGGGCCCCTGCTGCTGCTCGCGGCACCGCTGTTCGGCCCGTTCATCCGAGAGCTGACGCCGCTGCATATCGCCGGTCTGGGGTTTCAGATCGTGGTCGTCGTCAGCGCGGGCTTTATCTTCTGGCTCTGGCTTTTGTCGATCTATCCCGCCTCGGGTGTTGCATCGTTCAGCTTTCTGTCACCGGTCTTCGGCGTCGCTCTCGGGTGGGCGTTGTTGTCCGAGGAGGTGGGCCTGGCGCTGATCGGCGCGCTGTGTCTGGTCGCCGCGGGCATCGTCCTGATCAACCGACCGGCCCGAAAAAACGCATATCGCCGCGATGTCAGCAACAAAATTGCGTAGAATGGCAACGATGCGTCACTTTCTCCACCTCGCACTGTTGACCTCCGGAGGGCGGCGCGCCTATGGTCCACCATCACTCCGGAGAAGTCGCCATGTTGCCCATCGCAGAAACACGACCGGTCGTCGTAGAAGGACCGCGCTTGGGCCAGTGAGATTTCCGACCTTCCCGGTTTCCCAGCGCCCCCGAAATCCGGGGGCTTTTTTATGCCCGACTTCGATACGCACGACCGACACCCGTCTCTGCTGCCCGCCTTTCGCGCCCGCCTCCCTCATGCGCCGATATCAAACAGGACAAGACCGATGACCCCCAGGACCGCTTCGACCAAGACCCCGTCACCGAAAACCCGGCGCGGCGCCGCCGCCCAGATGACCGGCGCCCAGATGGTGGTTCAGGCGCTGCTCGACCAAGGCGTCGATACGGTTTTCGGCTATCCCGGCGGTGCGGTCCTGCCGATCTACGATGCGATCTTTCAGCAAAACGAGATGAAACACGTCCTCGTGCGCCATGAGCAGGGCGCGGTTCACGCGGCCGAAGGCTATGCGCGGTCCACCGGCAAACCCGGCGTCGCCATCGTGACATCGGGCCCGGGGGCGACCAACGCGGTGACCGGCCTGACCGATGCGCTGATGGATTCCATCCCGATCGTCGTCCTGACCGGGCAGGTGCCGACATTCATGATCGGCACGGACGCCTTTCAGGAGGCCGATACCATCGGCATCACGCGGCCCTGCACGAAACATAACTGGCTGGTCAAGGAGACGGACCGGCTGGGCGCCACCCTGCACGAGGCGTTTCACGTCGCCACGTCGGGCCGGCCCGGTCCCGTCCTCGTGGACATCCCAAAGGACGTGCAGTTCGCCACCGGCAGCTATGCCGAAAAGAAGAGCCTCAAGAGCCACTATCAGCCAAAGCTGAAAGGCGACATCGAGGCGATCACCGCCCTCGTCGAAGCGATGGAAAAGGCGAAACGCCCGGTCTTCTACACCGGCGGCGGCGTCATCAATTCCGGCCCCGCCGCCTCGCAGCTGCTGCGTGAACTGGTCGAGGCCACCGGTTTTCCGATCACCTCGACGCTGATGGGCCTTGGCGCCTACCCTGCGTCGGGCGAGCGGTGGCTGGGCATGCTCGGGATGCACGGGCTGTACGAGGCGAACATGGCGATGCACGACTGCGACCTGATGATCAACATCGGCGCCCGGTTCGACGACCGGATCACCGGTCTGCTCGAAAAATTCAGCCCCGGTTCCGTCAAGGCGCATATCGACATCGACGCCTCCTCGCTCAACAAGGTGATCCGCACCGAGATCCCGATCCTGGGCGATGTGGGCAACGTGCTCGGAGATCTTCTCGACGTCTGGAAATCGCGGGGCCGCAAGGTCGAGCGCGAAGCGCTTGGCAAATGGTGGAAGAAGATCGACGGCTGGCGCGGCGTGAAATGCCTCAGCTACAAGCCGTCGGAAACCACGATCAAGCCGCAATACGCGCTGCAACGGCTCGAGGCGCTGACCAAGGACCACGACCGCTATATCACCACCGAAGTGGGCCAGCATCAGATGTGGGCCGCGCAATACCTCGGCTTCGAGGACCCCAACCGCTGGATGACATCCGGCGGTCTCGGCACCATGGGCTACGGATTTCCCGCATCCATCGGCGTGCAGATGGCGCATCCGGACGCCCTCGTGATCAATGTCGCGGGCGAGGCGTCCTGGCTGATGAACATGCAGGAGCTGGGCACCGCGATGCAGTACCGGCTGCCGGTCAAGCAGTTCATCCTCAACAACGAGCGTCTGGGCATGGTGCGCCAGTGGCAGGAACTGCTGCACGGCGAGCGCTATTCGCAAAGCTGGTCCGAGGCGCTGCCCGATTTCGTGAAGCTGGCCGAGGCGTTCGGCGCCAAGGGCATCATCTGCAAGGACCCCGCGAAACTCGACGATGCGATCATGGAAATGATCGAGTATCCGGGACCGGTGATTTTCGATTGCTGCGTCGAAAAACACGAGAACTGCTTTCCGATGATCCCCTCGGGCAAGGCCCACAACGATATGCTGCTGGGCGACGCGCCGACCAAAGGCGTGATCGAGGCAGGCGGCGCGGTGATGGTGTGAGGCACGCCGCCCGCCACCGGGGGACCGAAGTTTTTCGAAAACTTCGACGTCGAACTTTTTCAAAAAGTTCGAGCCCGGTGGTGGATCCGCGCGCGTCAGACCCGGTCGAGCGCGCGCAACACACCGGCCATCGCCAGCGCATACACGACATGCCCCCACAGGGCGACCCAGGTAATCCCGGTCCAGCCAAGGAACGGCGGATTGCCCGCCACCAGATGCGCCATGATATAAAGGGCAAAGACGAAGAGGACGACGCCATAGATCGCCGCCGCAACCATTCCCGGAAACGACGGCCAGATGCGGGCCCGCAGCGGTTCGGCAATGAGCAGCCAGCCCAGCGGATACAGCAGCAGACCGGTCATGGCATGCAGCAGATAGGCAGCGGGGGTGCTGTCGATGCCGGTCAGCACGTTCAGCGATTGCTTCGCAAGGCCCACGGGCGCCAGTTTGGCATAGCCCAGCAGCGGGCTGAGGCCCTGGCCGAACATGTCGAAGGCCACGGTCGCCAGTGCCCCGGCGCTCAGCGTGGCCAATGCCATACCGGCGACGGTTTGAGTGCTGACGGCTGTGGGGGCGGCAGTTTCCGGATGCGTCGTCATGATGGTTTCCCTGTGCTGGCGGCCCGGGCAATGGCCCAGTATGCCGCGTCTCGTTAGGGTCCGTCTGAGGGGCCGCCGGTCTCAAATCAACAATTTTGCGCCGATACTACCGATCCGACACGCCACTGTGCGCCAATGCAATATACCAGCCGAAAGAACCCCGCCATGCCCCCGCTGAAGATCAAAAAAGGCGCCACAAGCCATTCCGCCTACAACCTGCGCGATCCGATCGAAGAGCAGGTCGAGCGACACACCCTCGCGGTGCTCGTGGAAAACGAACCCGGCGTGCTGGCCCGCGTCATCGGCCTGTTTTCCGGGCGCGGCTATAATATCGAAAGCCTGACGGTCGCCGAGGTCGATCATGAGGGCCATCGCAGCCGTATCAACATCGTCACGTCGGGCACGCCGCATATCATCGATCAGATCATCGCCCAGCTTGGCAGGATCATCCCCGTCCACGAGGTCCATGACCTGACCGCCGACGGGGCCGCGGTCGAGCGGGAACTGGGGCTGTTCAAGGTGGCGGGCACGGGAGAACGCCGCGTCGAGGCGCTGCGGCTGGCGGATATCTTTCGCGCCAACGTCGTCGACAGCACACTGGCGAGTTTTGTGTTCGAGATCACCGGAACCAGCGAAAAGCTCGACGCCTTCGCCGATCTGATGCGCCCTCTGGGCCTCGTGGAGCTGGCACGCACCGGCGTCGCCGCACTGCACCGCGGTGAAAAAAGCGTTTGATCGCAATTTCGCTGACACCGTCGGGCCGGTCCGGAGCCAACGGAAAAAACGGGGCCGGGGCGGGGGGAGGATGCACACCGCCCCGGCCCTCCTGTCAGCCGTCGGCAGGTGCCAGATAGCCCGCGGCCTGCGCATCGGCCACTTCGACAGGGTCGAGGACGCCGTCACCGCTGGTGTCGAGCACCATGAAGCTGTCTTCGGTCAACTCAGGATAGCCCACGTTCATTTCGGCAAAGCTGAGCAGGCCGTCACCGTTGGTGTCGAGTGCCGCATCGACACCCTGCGCCGCAAGCGGCAGGGCAAAGGTGGCAAGCGTCGCGGCCAGTGCGGTTGTCTTCTGGGTCGGTTTGGTCATTGGTGGTCTCCTAGATGGAATGCGAAGGCAAGGATGCCTTCAGCGCTGACCAGATACCTGCCGCGGCACCCCGCGCCAGAGGCCCGCGTGGGCGGTGCCGATCCGGGCCGGAGACCGCCGGATCGGGCACCGCCCACGCGCGCTGTGCCGCGCAGGCCGGGCACCTTTTTGCCCATCGGCCAGGGACCACCGGCGGGGGTGGGGGGAACCGGCGGTGCGCCGCCCGCGCCTGACGGGGTGGACGCAGCTGCCGCGCTCTGATTAATTCCCGCGGTGCGCCGGATGCTGCCTTTGTTCGGGACCAGACAATTCATGGAGACCCAATGGCACCCCAGACCGTCCCGACCGCGCCGCGCAAGATCATCATCGACACCGATCCCGGTCAGGATGACGCCGTGGCCATTCTGCTGGCCCTGGCCTCGCCCGAGCTTGAGGTGCTGGGCATTACCGCCGTCGCGGGCAACGTGCCGCTCGCGCTGACAGAACGGAACACCCGGATCGTCTGCGAACTTGGCGGTCGTCCCGATATGCGGGTGTTCGCGGGATGTGACGCGCCGCTGTCGCGCCCGCTCGTCACGGCAGAGCATGTGCACGGCAAATCCGGCCTCGACGGGCCCGACATGACGCCGCCGACCATGCCGTTGCAGGACCGGCACGCGGTGGATTTCATCATCGAAACGCTGCGTGAGGAGCCGTCCGGCACCGTCACCCTGTGCCCGCTTGCCCCCCTCACCAATATCGCGACGGCCTTTCAGCGCGCCCCCGATATCATCGACCGGGTGCAGCAGATCGTGCTGATGGGCGGCGCCTATTTCGAGGTCGGCAACATCACCCCGACGGCGGAATTCAACATCTTCGTCGATCCAGAGGCGGCGTCGATCGTCTTTGGCGCAGGGTGCCCGATGGTGGTCTGCCCGCTCGACATGACGCACAAGGCCCTGACGACCGCCGACCGCAACGCGGCATTCCTGGCCCTGGGCACCGAGGTGGGGCGCACGGTTGCCGCCTGGACCGGATTTTTCGAACGCTTCGATACCGCGAAATACGGCACCGACGGCGCGCCGCTGCACGACCCCACCGTGATCGCCTATCTGCTGTGGCCAGAGCTGTTCGGGGGCCGCGACATCAATGTCGAAATCGAAACGACGGGCCATCTGACGATGGGCATGACCGTCGCAGACTGGTGGCGCGTCACCGGCCGGCCCGCCAACGCGCTGTTCCTGCGCGACATCGACGCAGCCGCATTTTTCGAGCGGATGACAGAGCGGCTGGGGCGGTTGTGAGCACGGCAATCACGCTGGCGACACCGGCACATCTGCCGCAGATCGGGGCGCTGATCGCCCGCCGCCGGGCCGAGGGGACGGGCGCCGCCATCGACGCCGTCGCGGGCGAGGCGCTGGCCGAACCGCTGGTGCGGGGCGGACCCGAAGGGGCGATCTGGCTGATCGGACCGGTGCGGGCGCCGCTGGGCTATGCCATCGTCACCTTCGGCTGGTCTTTCACGCTCGGTTTCCGCGAGGCCTGGATCGAGGATGTCTTCGTCCGCGACACGGTCCGCCGCCGTGGCATCGGGCGCGCGGTGATCCATGCGGTGCTGGTTTCGCTGGGTCGCGGTGGCATCGCGGCGATCCACGCGCGGGTCGATGCCGTCGATACCACCGGACAGCTGTTTTGCCGGGGGTCCGGCTTCGCCGACGTTGCCGACCGCCGGTTCATGACCCAAACCGTTTAGGCCGCCGTTTGGCAACATCCGTGGCCGTCCGGCACATGTAACCACGGCATGCGCATGGCGCCGCCGGGGCACCGCAGCCGTCCGAACGCTGCGCACACCAGGGCGGTCCGCCCGCTGGCGGTGCTGTCCCGCACCGCTTCCGCCGCCGATTGGGCCATGTCCCACGCCCGTGAAAAACATGTCTTTGTCAGGCGGTAGCGCTATCTGTGTGCGAATCATGGTTTTCGCCCTTCTGTCCATCGCCCCGCAGCGCTCCGCGCGCTTCCGCGGGCAGGGACAAGCCCGGACTGGACAGGTGAAGCAGCCCGGATCATGTGCGTCCAGACACGCAAACGACTAAACTTTGTGCGTAATCGGCGACAGTGGGTATACCGTCCCGGGCAGGAACCCCCTATGGTGCGGTCACGCAAACGAGCCGCCCCCCAGAGGGATGGCCGAAGAATATTCCTTGGGAGGAACCTTATGGACCGTCGTTCATTTCTGAAGACATCCGCCATCGGCGGCTCTGCCGCTGCCGCGACCATCGCTTGCCGCCCCCGCCTATGCGCAAGGCAACCGCACGCTGACCCTCGTCACCACATGGGGCCGTGGTCTCGCCGGTGTGCATGACGCGGCACAGCGCTGCGCCGACACGCATCACCGCGATGACCGATGGCGCGCTGACCGTCGATCTCAAGGCCGCGGGCGAACTTGTGGGTGCCTTCGAGGTGTTCGACGCCGTGACCTCCGGTCAGGCCGACATGTACCACGGTGCCGATTACTACTTCATCAACCAGCACCCCGCCTATGCGTTCTTCACCTCCGTGCCTTTCGGCATGACGGCGCAGGAACTTGCGAACTGGTACTATCACGGTGGCGGCCAAGAGTTCCACGACGAGTTGGGCCAGATCTTCGGTCTCAAGAGCTTTCTCGGCGGCAACACAGGTGCACAGGCCGGCGGCTGGTTCGCCAACGAAGTGACCGGCCCCGAGGATTTCCAGGGTCTCAAGTTCCGCATGCCCGGTCTGGGTGGCGAAGCGCTGGGCCGCATGGGTGCCTCGGTGCAGAACCTGCCCGGCTCCGAAGTGTACCAGGCGCTTGCCTCCGGTGCGATCGACGGCACCGAGTGGATCGGCCCCTGGGCGGACGAAAAGGCCGGATTTCAGGAAATCACCAAGTTCTACTACACCGCCGGTTTCCACGAGCCGGGCGCCGGTCTGTCGCTCGCGTTCAACCGCGACGTGTACGAGAGCCTGTCGCCTGCCCACCAGAAGATCTGCGAAATCGCCGCAGGCGAGGCACACCAGTGGAACCTCGCGCAGTTCATGTCCGAAAACGGTGCCGCACTGCAGCGTCTTCAGGCCGGTGGCGTCACCGTCCTCGAATTCCCCGACGCTGTCTGGGATGCAATGGGCACGGCAGCCGCCGAGACGATGGACCAGTATCGCGGCGACGAGATCTATGACCGCGTCATCGAGAGCTACAACTCGTCGATGATGGCCTCCTCTGGCTGGATCGACCGCTCCGAAAGCGCCTATCGCGCCCAGCGTGACCGCGTTCTCGCCTAAGCCGTAACGTCTGACACCGACGTCACTGTCACCCGGGTTCCTGACCCGGGCGACACGGCGTTTTGCAATCGGCGGGCCCTGCGCGCCGCCGGTTGCCGATGCCCAGCGGGGCATTCCGTCCGGGCGGCGATCCAGATCGGGACACGCCGCGAATGCCTGATACGAGATGCCGGAACGGCATGAAGCGGGGGCTTTTATGAACGGTGAAGACGCGGGCTTCTGGGCCGGTTACGACAATGGATTCACCCGCTGGCTGGGCTGGGCGCAGGGCGACCGTGACCCGTCGCTCTATGCGGACGCAGAGTTTGCCCGGCAGGCCGACGCGCTGATCGACGATCTGGCCGCCGGCATTTCGCCCGCCGAAGAGGCCGTCGTCGCCCGCCTGCTGGCCGGTGACGGGGTCGATCCCGCCGATGTCGCGGCGCTCTATGACGCGCCCGCTGTCGCCGCCGACGCCACGCCCGAACAGATCGCCGAGGCCACCGAAGCGTTCGGAACACGCATGCTGGGCGAGTTGCAGTCCATCGCCGATGCCGTGCCCGCCGACGATCTGGCCGCGGCACGGGACGCCGCCGTCCAGGCGGGAGATGCCTATGCCGCGAGCCTCGCCGACGGCATCAACCATGTCGCCTGGTTCTTTTCCAGTATCCTCGAGACGTTCTACAACATCGCCTTCGCGATCAGCCATCCGGGGCTTTGGCTCAACTGGGCCGATCCGCAGGCGATGATGCGTTTCATCTACTATGGCGCGTCCGAGGAGCTGGCCTTCGCGGTCTTCGTCGTCTTCGCGATCCTCACGATCTGCGGCGTGGTCTGGCGCGACGTGATGTGGGGCCTCGTGCGCGGCCTCGAGGGATTTGCCAACACCATCGGGCGCATCGCCGCCTGGGCCGGGTTCATCATGGTGATCCAGCAGATCGTCATCATCTTCATGCAGCGGGTCTTTGCCGTCGCCGAGCTGTCGTTCGGGTTCGGTATGACCGCCAGTTTCCCGATCTCGTGGTGGTCCGAAGAGCTGAAACTCTACAACGCCATCGTCGTGTCGATGTGCATCGCCTGGACTTTCGTTCAGGGCGGGCACGTCCGCGTCGATCTGGTCTATTCCAAGGTGTCGTTTTCGACCAAGCGGGTGATCGACATGATGGGATCGATGTTCTTCATGGTGCCCGCCGCGATGCTGATCTGGCTTTACGCGTGGTTCTTTATGTGGCGTCACCTCGTGGTGCCGAACCCGTCCGCCTCCGACCGTCTGGAACAGCTGATGATGAAGGCCCGCGCCCTGCGCTGGAACGTCGAAACCATCGGGTTCTCGCCCAACGGGTTCAACGCCTATTTCCTGTTCAAGATCCTGCTGCTGATCTTTACCGCGATGATGGCGCTTCAGGCGATGGCGTTCTTCTGGCGCTCGCTGCTCGAATGGCGCGAGGGACCGGCGTCCGAGGGCAAGCACCTCGACCGTGATCCGACCGGCGATCCCACCGCAGATACCGTGGCCGCGATCCACTAGACCCTGAAAGGTTACCTGCCCCATGTTTTTCGGTCTGGACGGCGTCGAAGTTGGTCTTATCATCGTATTTCTGTGCCTGTTCGGCGCGATTCTGTCGGGGTTTCCGGTGGCTTTCGCCATCGCCGGGGCCGCGGTGGTATCGTTCACGATCATCGCCCTGCTCGATACCAACGGGTTCCTGATCCACCAGGCGCTGGACACCGGGTCCGACGCGTTTCACCAGCTGACGGGGCAGGGGATCCGGCCCGCCGACATCTCGATCTTTCGCTATCCCGATCTGCCGCGCATCGAAGAGCCGGTGTTCCCGGGCGGCTGGGAAATGGCGCTCGACCGGAACCTCGGCTTCATCGTCAACCGCATCAACGAGCGGGTGCTGGCGGGTGCCAGCATCGAGACGCTGCTGGCTGTGCTGATGTTCGTGATGATGGGCATCATGCTGGAACGCTCGAAAATCGCCGACGATCTGCTGACCACGATGGCGCGCGTCTTCGGCCCGCTGCCCGGTGGTCTCGCCGTTTCCATCGTCGTCGTGGGCGCGTTTCTTGCCGCGTCCACCGGCATCGTCGGTGCCACGGTCGTGACGATGGGCCTGCTGGCCCTGCCGACGATGCTGAAAAACAACTATTCGCCCGAACTTGCGACCGGCGTCATCGCGGCCTCGGGCACGCTGGGTCAGATCATTCCGCCTTCCATCGTCATCGTTCTGCTCGGCACGCTGGCGGGCGATATCTATTCCACAGCGCAAGAGGACCGCGCCCGCTCGCTGGGCTGTTCCGACGCGCTGACCTATCTGGGCGAGCCTGCGGTGGTCTCGGTCGGCACGCTGTTTCAGGCCGCCCTGCTGCCCGGTATCTTCCTCGCCTTCCTCTACGCGGCCTATGCCTTCGGCTATGCGATGGTCTATCCGCACAAGGCGCCCGCCGTGGCGATGGCCGGATCGAAGGGAGAGGTCACGACGAAACACGAGAAGCTGACGTGGTTCCTCGCCGCGCCGGTGATCCTGATCGGCGGGCTGATCGTGTTGGGGCAGGCGGGCGTCGTGGGCTCTCAGGACGTGACCGTCGACAGCTATACCGACGCGAGTGCCGGCGCCTCGCTGCGCACCAACGTCTCCGCCGAATGTCAGGCGTCGATGATCGATCTGCACGGGCAGACCGCTTGGGACACCGCCATCGCGGAACAGCAGGCCATCGTCGACAGCGGCGGCGCCACGGCCTCCCGCCTGCTCAGCGACGACGAACGCAGCGTCCTGCGCGCCGGGCGTGTCGCCGACGCTCCCCCCATCGGCACCGGTGTCGCCGTCTTCCTGCTGCTCTTCGCGCTGGTGCTGGCACTGGCGCGCGGCGTGTCGCCGACGGCGAACCCCGCCATGCTCATCGCGGGCGCCGCGGGCATCGTCCTTGCCCTGCTGGCCGATATCGTCCTGATTTCGCCGCTCACCTCCGCCGGGGCGACGACGCTGATCCTCGCCATTCCGGTTGCCATCACCCTGCTGGGCGCGCGCTACGGCGCGAACCTGCTGGGCCGCAACGAATTGCTGCGCGTGGTCTTTCCGCCGCTGGTGCTGATCGTCGCCGTGCTCGGCTCGATCCTCGGCGGCATCACCAACCCGACACCTGCGGCGGCCCTCGGTGCCGGCGGCGCGATCATGCTCGCGGCCTACCGCAAGCTGCGCGAGCAGGGCAAATCGGGCGGGATCATCCTGTGGTCGACGATGGCCATCGCCGTGATGCTTCTCATCGGCGTCAACTTCGATCTGCGGATCGGTGCCGAAAACGTCAGCCTCGAATCCTGGATCGGCTTTCTCGTCGCTTTCGGCGCGTTCCTGTTCTTCATGGGCGGCCTGTTCTATGCCTGCATCGTGTTGTTCGCGGGCGGCGTGCTGAGCCCCGTGGTCCGCGAGACGGCCAAGGTGACGGCGATGGTCTTTGCCATCCTGATCGGCTCGCAACTCCTCAACCTCGTGCTGATCTCCTTCGGGGGCGAGGAATATATCCAGGCCTTCCTCAAGAGTTTCGACAACGAATGGACGGTGTTCCTTCTGGTGATGCTGATCCTGTTCATCCTCGGTTTCGTCCTCGATTTCCT
Organism: uncultured Alphaproteobacteria bacterium; assembly: GCA_963761735.1. Taxonomy (GTDB): domain Bacteria; phylum Pseudomonadota; class Alphaproteobacteria; order Rhodobacterales; family Rhodobacteraceae; genus CAVXHQ01. The sequence goes on along the minus strand of CAVXHQ010000007.1, from coordinate 202,648 downwards.
CGAGATCATCTACATCGTCGTGCCCATCGTCGGGCCGGTGATCTACGGCGGCACCCTCGATCCGGCCTGGGTGACGATCATGATCGCGGTAAATCTGCAAACCTCGTTCCTGACGCCACCGTTCGGGTTCGCGCTGTTCTATCTGCGCGGCGTGGCCCCCAAAGAGGTGACGACGGGGCACATCTATCGCGGCGTGCTGCCCTTCGTGGCCATTCAGGTCGTCGGCCTGATCATTCTGGCACTGGTGCCCGGGATCGTCACCATCGTGCCGAACCTGCTGGGCGGCTAGGGCGCCGCGCCGGTGACCGCTGGGGCACCTTCATGGCAGTGCGTGATGCTGTGCTGGGGGACGAAATACGACGCGCGCGACGTGGCCCTGCTCGTCCGGCGGATCACGGAACATGCCGCGTCGGTGCCGTCCTTCGTCCTGCTCTCCGACCGCGATCACCCGGATTTGCCGCCCGACATCGCGGTGCGGCGGATCCCGGATTTCTATGCGCGTCCCGAGTTTTTGTCAGGCGGGTGTCAGGCGAAACTGTGCCTGTTTCAGGACGGCGTTCTCGACGCGGACCTGCCCGCCATCTATGTCGATCTCGACACGCTGATCTTCGGCGACATCGGCGCAGCCCTCGCCTTTGGCGATCCGGTACGCGAAATCCGGATGCTGCGCGGGGGCATCCTGCCGTTTTCACGTCTCTCGCGAATTTTGGCGTTCCTCACCGCCGGATCGCTGCACGCACGCGGCAATTCCTCGATGGTGGTCTTTCATCCCGCGCACTGCGGCTTCATCGACGCCCGGTTCCGCGATGTGATCGCGGCGGGCCGGTTCCGCGTATTCCGGCCAAGCCGCGCCGACGACCGTTTCATAAGCTGGGCCGCACAACGACGCATGCGCCAGCTTCCCACCTCGTTCATCGTGAAATTCGCGGCGGAATTCATGATGCCCGCCGAATGGCTCGTCCATCTCCGCTCGACACTGCCATGGGTGCGCCGCCGCCGCGCGCGGATCGTCGCAATCACCCTGTCCGGAGAGGTCGTCGGCCCCGAAACCCTGCGCGCACTGAACGAGGGCGATCGCCTCACGGACCGGCGCGGTCGCATTCTGATCTGGACCGACCGGGCCCTCGGCCCCTGGCGTCGGCGGATCGTCTCCTATCTGCGCGCTGTGCAAACCGACCGGCCGCCCCCGGACGGCGCCTGACGCACCGCCGCGCGGATCAGTCGGACGTTCGGGGCGTCTGTCGCACCCGCGTGGACGTATCGGGCAGGGCGATGCGGGCGACCTGTTCGGCGATGGGATCGACAGACAGCGGGTGCATCTCCGAGGAATACGATTCCAGATCGCCGATCGGCGCCCATGCGCGACGGCGATAGACCTCGACGCTGTTGAACTTTGCCTTGTACCCCATCTTGGGGCTGCCCGGCACCCAATACCCCAGATAGACGTAAGGCAGGCCCATTTCACGGGCGATGCGGATGTGATCGAGGATCAGATAGGTGCCAAGGCTGTCGCGTTCGCGCCCCGGCTCGAAGAACGAATAGACCATCGACAGCCCGTCATCGAGGATATCGGTCAGGCACACGGCGCGCATGCCGCCGCGCGGCCCGTCCGGATCGCCGGGGTCCGAATATTCGATAAGGCGCGAGCGGATCGGCGTTTCCTCGACCATCGCGGCAAATTCGAACAGGTCCATGTCGGCCATCCCACCCGTCGCGTGGCGGCTGTCGAGGTAGTCGCGGAACAGCGCGTATTGCTCTTCGGTGGCCCAGGGCGATGTCGCGCGGCGCAGCAGATGCGCGCCCCGTTTCAGCACCCGCGCCTGGCTGCGCGACGGCGTGAAGGCCGCGACATCGATCCGGGCGGACATGCAGGCCGAACATTCCGCGCAGGACGGGCGGTACAGCACGTTCTGACTGCGCCGAAACCCCTGTTTCGACAGCGCATCGTTCAGACGTTCCGCCTGCTCGCCCTGCAGGGCGGTGAACAGCTTACGCTCCATCCGCCCCTCGAGATAGGGGCAGGGCTGCGGCGCCGTCACGTAGAATTGCGGTGCAAGTGGAAGGCTGTGACGCATTGGGAGAGGGTGCCGGAATTGTTGCGGGCCGAGTTTCAGCGGCAGGGTAGCGCCCCCGCGGCGTCACGCCAACCCCTGTGAAAATGCACAGGCCCCACGCCGGAAAACGGCGCGGGGCCAGAATTGTGAAAAGCGGGTCGAAGGCAGAGGTTCCAACGCCAGTCAGGCGCACCTCCGGGGAGGGGCGCCTGTCCGGTCAGGTGCGTGTCAGCGGTCAGCCGGCGGGGCGCATCGGCCCTTCGGACCATGTGCCCGAGCGGTCGTCAGACCGGTCATCACTGCGATCGTCCCTGGCGGCGCGGTCGCGGCGCGGCTCGGTCCGGGCATCGCCGGTCGTCTCCGAGGGGCCCGCCTTGGCACGGTCTTCCATGAACTGGTCGAACTCTGCCTTGTCCTTGGCATCGCGCAACCGCTCGAGGAACGCCTCGAAGCTGCCCTGCTCTTCCTCCAGGCGCCGCAGTGTCGCCGTCTTGTAGGCGTCGAAGGTGGTGTTGCCGGAAGAGCGCATCGCGGTACGTGCGCCCTGCGCCATGTCACGCGTCGCCTGGCGGCGGGAGCCGCGGCAACTGCGGTTCGAAAATGAAAACATGCGCTTGCTCCAGATCATGTAAAACAGAAGGAAGAGGCCGACGGGCCAGGCAAAGACAAAGCCCAGAACCATGGCGACAAACCATGCGGGGCGGCCCCGCTCGTCGAGCCATGCCTCTGACCGGGCAAGAAAGCCGCGCACGTCCGGGCCGCGCCGGGGGCCATCGTTCCAGTCGCCATAGCCACGGGCGGAACGGGCGTCGGGGTCGATATCGGTGGATGTCATGGTATGGGGCTCCTCTGGCTCCGGGTTTATGTAAACGCTCTTCACATTTGACATATTGCCATCGATTGACGGTCGATCAAGAGGGAATGTGAATCTTTTTCACATCGCAGCCGCAAGGTCTTGTTTCCGGATATGAAATCACTGCGGCAAGGGCATTCGGGTGACGGTTGCGCCCGCGTTCGCCGCGCCCGCACGCCCGAAATCCCGCCCTGTGCTGGTCACGGTCACGGCCCGAAGACCTGTCGTCCGGCCGGGCGATTGACCCGGCCCCGACGCGCGCGCATGGTCGCGGGATGTCGTCGTCGATGTCCCTTTCCGACCGCCTTACCCGCGTGCCGCGGCCTTTCGATCCCGCCATCGGGGCCGAGGCCGTGGCCGTGACCGGTCTGACCGGATCGGCCGCCGATCTGATCGCCGGTGCCGCCGGGTGCAGTCCTTATCTCGCCGGGCTGATCGCGCGCGAGGCTGCGTGGCTGCATGACGCTCTCGACGATCCCGGGGCCGCGACCGAGGCCTGCCTTGCGGACCTGCCGGACACCTGCCTTGCCGATCTGCCGGTCGCGTTGCGACAGGCAAAACGGCGTCTTGCGCTGATAACGGCGCTTGCGGATCTGGGCGGTGTCTGGCCGCTGGAAACGGTGACGGATATCCTGACCCGGCTTGCCGATACCGCCCTTCAGGCCGGGATCGTCCCGCTTGTCGCCGCCGAAATCGCCCGGGGCCGCCTGCCGGGGCTTGGCCCCGACGACGCCGAAACGGCGGGCGGCATGGTGGTGCTGGCGATGGGCAAGATGGGCGCGTCCGAGCTGAATTACTCTTCCGACATCGACCTGATCTGCCTGTTCGACGACACCCGGTTCGCGCCCGTCGACATCGCCGACGCGCGCGCGGCCTTCGTGCGGGTGACGCGCAAGCTGATGTCGCTGATCGCCGACATCACGGCGGACGGCTATGTCTTCCGCACCGATCTGCGCCTGCGTCCGGATGCCAGCGTCACGCCCGTCTGCCTGTCGATGGCCGCAGCGGAGAATTACTACGAAAGCGTCGGCAGAACATGGGAACGGGCGGCGTTCATCAAGGCGCGCGCCTGTGCCGGCGACATCGCGGCGGGCGAGCGGTTTCTGGCCGGGTTGCGCCCTTTTGTCTGGCGTCGGCACCTCGATTTCGCGGCGATCGAGGACGCCCACGACATGCGTCTGCGGATCCGCGCCCACAAGGGGCTGGGCGGCGCCTTCGTCCTGGACGGGCACGACATGAAACTCGGGCGGGGCGGCATCCGCGAGATCGAGTTCTTCGCCCAGACCCGACAGCTTATCGCCGGGGGTCGTGCGCCTGCCTTGCGGGTGCGCGGCACGGTGCCGGCCCTCGCCGCCCTTGCCGCCACGGATTGGATCGGTGCGGACGTCGCCACGGCGCTGACGGATCATTACCGCGCCCACCGCGAGGTCGAACACCGTGTGCAGATGATCCACGACGCGCAGACCCACCGGTTGCCGGTGAACGCCGAGGGCTTCGACCGGCTCGCCGCGTTCATGGACACCGGCGTCGCGGATCTGCGCACCGCGCTGACCGACCGGATCATGGCCGTGGACGCCCTGACCGAGCCGTTTTTCGCGCCCGGGACGCCGGTGCGCAAGGGGGCCGAGCCAGCCGCGGGCACCTCCGGCGATGACACTTTCGGCGCGCGGACGATGGCCCGGTGGCACAGCTATCCCGCCCTGCGCTCGGAACGTGCGGTCGCGATATTCCGGCGGCTGCGCCCCGATCTGGCGCGGCGTCTGTCCGCGGCGCCGCGCCCCGACGAGGCGCTGGACGTGTTCGATGCCTTCGTCGCGGGGCTGCCCGCCGGGGTGCAGCTATTTTCGCTGTTCGAGGCGAACCCCGCGCTGACGCAGCTGATCGTCGATATCGCGGCGACCGCCCCCGCGCTGGCGGACTATCTGTCGCATCATTCCGGCGTGCTGGATGCGGTGATCGGTGGCGGGTTCTTTGCCGACTGGCCCGGACAGGCGGCCTTGTCCGAGGAGCTTGCCGCCCTTCTGGTACGGGCGGGCGACCACGAAGCACAGCTTGACGCGGCACGACGCTGGCAGAAGGACTGGCATTTCCGCATCGGCGTGCACCATCTGCGCGGGCTGATCGGCCCGGACGAGGCCGGCGCGCAATACGCCGATCTGGCGCAGGCGGTCGTGGCGGGCCTGTGGCCCGTCGCGTCGGCACAGGTGGCCGCGCGGCACGGGCCGCCGCCGGGCCGCGGTGCGGCGGTGGTGGGGATGGGATCGCTCGGCGCCGGGCGCCTCAACGCGGCCTCCGACCTCGACCTGATCGTGATCTATGACGCGGCGGGCGAGACGGCCTCCACCGGCAAACGCCCCATCGCGCCCACCCCCTATTACGCGAAGCTGACGCAGGCCCTGATCACCGCCCTGACCGTGCCCACCTCGGAGGGGCGCCTGTATGAAGTCGACATGCGCCTGCGTCCGTCGGGCCGGCAGGGGCCCGTGGCGACCTCCCTCACCGCCTTTATCGACTATCAGCGCGACACCGCATGGACGTGGGAGCATCTGGCTTTGACCCGGGCCCGCCCGGTCGCGGGCGATGCAGAGGTTCAACGCGACGTCGAGGCGGCGCGGCGAACGATCCTGCGCGAGAAATCCGACGGCCCGACGGTTCTGACCGACGTGGTGGAAATGCGCGCCCGCGTACACGTCGCCCGTCCCGGTGGCGGCATCTGGGAGGCAAAGGCAGGCCCCGGGCGGTTGCAGGACATCGAACTCGCCGCGCAAATGCTGGCCTTGCGCACGGGTGCCCCGGTGCGCGATACGCAAGGGCAGATTGCCGCCGGGGTCGATGGCGGCCTGATCGACGCCGCGCGAGCGAGCGTTCTGACCGACGCCTGGCAAGTATTTGCGGCGTTGCAATCCGCCGCGCGCCTGCTGAACGGGGACGGCATGGACGTCGGCGCATTATGCGAAGGCGGGCGGCGCGTGGTCCTGCGCGATTGCGCGGCACCGGGGGCGCAGGCGCTGGCAGCGGACCTTGCAGCGAAAGGCAGTGCTGCGGCGGAGATTATCGACCGATTGCTGGAGGACGACCGATGAAAGGCGACGCTGCCGACCCCAAGGCGCTGATCCGCGAGGCCTTTGCGATGGACGGGATCACCGGGCCGGAATGCCGGTCGATCCTGCTCGACTGGGCGCTGTCCTTGCCCGTCGGCGCCGACATGCACGGCGCGATCCGGGCGATGCTGGTGCAATATGCCGACGCCCCCGTCGATCACCCGATGACCGCGACACTGCGCGAAGGGCTGGCGGAGGCCGACGCGCCCCGGCGGCGCGGCGGCCGCGCGGCGCGTCTCGGCGAGGCGTAGCGGCACGCCGCAGGACCGGTGACGGTCGAAAACCCCACGATTCCCGGCCCGACCAGCGCCCCGGCGATCTGCGCGGGGCCGGATCGTCAGCGGGGCAGGGCTGCGGCCTCTTGCGCCAGTGCGGTGATCGCGTCCCAGTCGCCTGCCGCGACCAGATCGGCGGGCGCGACCCAGCTGCCACCGACGCAGAGCACGTTCGTCAGGGCCAGATAGGCTGCCGCGTTCTTCAGGCCGATCCCGCCCGTCGGGCAGAACCGCATCTGCGGCAGCGGCGCGCCGATGCCCTTGAGGGCCGCGACACCGCCGTTCACCTCGGCGGGAAAGAACTTGGCCACGGTATAGCCGCGCTCGATCAGGCGCATCACCTCGGACGCGGTGCAGGTGCCCGCCAGCAGCGGCAGGTCGTTGGCCTCGCAGGCGTCCAGCAACCGGTCGGTGGCGCCGGGCGAAACGCCGAATGTCGCGCCCGCGGCCTTTGCGGCCTCGACGTCCGTGTTCGGTCAGCAACGTCCCCGCCCCCACGACCCCGCCGTCGACCTTTGCCATCTCGGCGATGACCTCGAGGGCGGCGGGCGTGCGCAACGTCACCTCGAGGGCGGGCAGGCCACCGGCGACAAGCGCGCGGGCCAGACCTTCGGCGCGGGACGGATCGTGGACCACGAGGACGGGAATCACGGGAGCGAGGGCGCAGACCTTTTCGGCGAGTTCGGAGGCGTGTTCGGGGGTCATGTCGGTGTCCTTGTGGCGGGCCGGAGTGTTTCGGGGCGAGGGCGGAGCCTCCGGCGGGGATATTTTGGGCAGGATGAGGGGCCGGGGCGCGTGCAAACGATGTGCCTGTGGGAGCGGTTCGTGTCCGGGCCGTCAGAGAATCGTGGCAGCCCCGGCGTCGGCGTGGCCGACGTTCTGGCGGAACACCTCGAACAGCTCGCGCCCGACGCCGTTGCCGTTGGGCGCCAGATCGGCGGCGGCGGCGGTGCGGCCGGTCAGGTCGGCAAGGCAGGTCAGCGTGCCGGTCGTGGCATCGAGGCGCAGCACGTCACCGTCGCGCAACAACGCCAGCGCGCCACCGTCGGCGGCCTCGGGGCACAGGTGGATCGCGGCGGGCACCTTGCCCGACGCGCCCGACATGCGCCCGTCGGTGACAAGCGCCACCTTCAGGCCGCGATCCAGCAGGACCGACAGCGTCGGCGTGAGCGAGTGCAGTTCCGGCATCCCGTTGGCGCGCGGTCCCTGAAAACGGACGACGACGATGGTATCGGCGGTGAATTCGCCCGCCTGAAAGGCCTTCTTGACGTCCGCCTGATCGTGAAAGATGCGCACCGGCGCCTCGATCACATGATGCTCGGGTTTGACGGCGGAAATCTTGATCACCGCGCGGCCCAGATCGCCGCTGAGCTGCACCAGTCCGCCGTGGGCGTTGAACGGGTCGGACACCGGGCGCACGATCTTGTCGTTCTGGCTGACGGTCGGGCCGGGGCGGTAGGCGAAGGTGCCGCCTTCGAGCGTCGGTTCCTGCGAATAGAGATCGAGACCGGCGCCTGCGACCGTCTTGACGTCGTCGTGCAGCAATCCGGCATCGAGAAGCTGACCGATGAGATAGCCAAGGCCGCCCGCCGCATGAAAATGGTTCACGTCCGCCAGACCGTTGGGATAGACCTTGGCCATCTGCGGCACGACCTCGGAAATGTCGGCGAAATCCTCGAGATCGAGGATCACACCGGCGGCGCGCGCCATGGCCGGCAGGTGCAGGACGAGGTTGGTGGAGCCGCCCGTCGCCATCAGCCCGACGATGCCGTTCACGAAGGCCTTTTCGTCGAGGACGTCGCTGACGGGCGTGAATTCGTTGCCCAATGCGGTGATCGACAGGGCGCGTTTCGTGGCCTCGGCGGTCAGCGCCTCGCGCAGCGGCGTGCCCGGATTGACGAAGGACGAGCCGGGCAGGTGCATTCCCATGAATTCCATCAGCATCTGGTTGGAATTGGCGGTGCCGTAGAAGGTGCAGGTGCCGGCACCGTGATAGCTCGCCATTTCGGCGGCCATGAGTTCGGCGCGCCCGATCTTGCCGGCCGCGAATTCCATCCGCACCCGTGCCTTTTCGTCGTTCGGCAGGCCCGAGACCATCGGCCCCGCTGGGATGAACACGCCGGGGATATAGCCGAATGTCGCGGCGGCCATGATCAGGCCCGGCACGATCTTGTCGCAGACACCGAGGTAAACCACCGCGTCGAAGGTGTTGTGCGACAGGCCCACCGCAGAGGCCAGCGCGATGACGTCGCGGCTGAACAGCGACAGTTCCATCCCCGTCTGGCCCTGCGTGACGCCATCGCACATGGCGGGCACGCCGCCTGCGACCTGCGCGGTGCCGCCCGCCGCCCGCGCCGTGTCGCGGATGAACTGCGGATAGGTCTCGAACGGCTGATGCGCCGACAGCATGTCGTTGTAGGCGGTGATGATGCCGAGGTTCGGCGCCTGCTCGGCGACGAGCGTTTCCTTGGCATCACCCATCGCGGCATAGGCGTGGGCCTGATTGCCGCAGGCCAGATGACCGCGCCGCGGCCCGCTCGCGGCAGCGGCGCCCATCCGGTCGAGATAGGTACGCCGGGGGCCCTCGGAACGGGCGCGAATACGGTCGGTGACAGCGGCGAGGGTAGGGTGGAGCGACATGACAGACCTCGAAAGCAAAGGGGAATGCGGTGTTGAGCGGAAAAGGCGTGTTATACAGCGCGTAGCATGATTTGTTAGCGCTAACAACCAGCCCGACCGCCCGAACCTGCGCGCGGCAACGATACGCGCGCCGCGGATGGCAATCATTATATTTCTCTGGATCTTCGTCACCGAAAAGCATGGACCGGACGGAACGGCTGTTGCGGGCATCGGGCCGTCCCGGACGTACGGCGGTCCCGGCGCTTGGGTCTTTTCGACGGACATCGAAGCGGATAGGGGGCAGGCATGAGCATGAACCTTTCGCCGCCCCCGTCGGACCCTGGGTCACCCTATCCGGTCGTGCGCCTGCTGCCGCGTGCGGGCGCGCAGGCGATCCGGCACGGATTTCCCTGGGTCTATACCAACGAACTGGTGATGGACCGGCGCACCAAAGGGTTGGCGCCGGGCAGTTTTGCCGTTCTCGAGGACGCGAACCGTGCGCCGATGGGCGTCGTCACGGTCAACCCTGTGTCAAAGATCGGCGCGCGGATGATGAGCCGGGATGCGGACACGATTATCGACGAGGACTGGATTGCCATCCGGTTGCGCGCGGCACTGGCGCTGCGCGAGCGGCTGTTCGGCGATCCGTTCTATCGTCTGGTTCACGCCGAGGCGGACGGTTTGCCCGGCGTCGTGATCGACCGGTTCGGCGATACGGCGGTGGTGCAGCCGAACGCGGCATGGTCGGAGGCGATGATCGGCCCGCTGGTGTCGGCTCTGGTTGCGGTCACCCGTGTCACCTGCGTGATCAAGAACGCAACAGGCAGGGCGCGCACTCTCGAAGGGCTGAACGAGGAAACCACCGTTGTGCTGGGCGCAGCCCCGGCAGAGCCGATTGCGGTGCCGATGAACGGCGCGGTGTTCATGGCCGATGTGATGGGCGGCCAGAAGACCGGATTGTTCTTTGACCAGCGACCGAACCACGCCTTTGCGGCGGGGCTGGCGCGGGGTGGCCGGGTGCTCGACATGTTCTGTCATGTGGGCGGTTTCGGGCTGACGGCACTTGCCGCAGGCGCCGCTCATGCGGTGCTGGTCGACGGGTCTGCCCCCGCGCTCGATCTGGCGCGGCGCGGCGCCGTGGCGATGGGGGCCGAAACCCGTGTGACCTGCCGCAAAGGCGATGCTTTCGACACGCTGGCGGCCCTTGCGTCCGAGAACGAGGTCTTCGATCTGGTCGTCTGCGATCCGCCGGCCTTTGCGCCGTCTAAAAAAGCGCTCGACCCCGGCCTGCGCGCCTATGAGAGGACAGCCCGGCTTGCCGCGCCGCTCGTGCGGCCGGGGGGGACGCTGATGCTGTGCTCGTGCAGCCACGCGGTGGACCTTGCCGCCTTCCGCAGCGCCTGCGCCCGGGGCATCGGCAAGGCGGGGCGGGAGGGCGCGATCGTCTACACCGGTTTTGCCGGGCCGGACCATCCGGTGCTGCCGCAACTGGCGGAAAGCGGCTATCTCAAGGCTCTGGCATTTCGGCTGTGACCGGCCCGCGCGTCCTGCCCTGCGGAGCTGACCGCCCCTCGGGCCAGTCTCGCTGATGGCAGCGCGTACCGTGAGGATGATGCTGGATGCCTGCGTGTTGTACCCCACGGTCATGCGCGAGATCCTGTTGGGCTGCGCGGCGGCAGACCTGTTCGTGCCGCGATGGTCCGACCGGATCCTCGAGGAATGGGCACGGGCGGCGGCGCGGCGGGGCGACGACGTCATCGCGCGGGGCGAGATCGCCCGTTTGCGCGCGGCCTGGCCCGCAGCGGCGGTGGCGGCACAGCCGGGGCTCGAGGCGCGGCTGTGGCTCCCCGATGCAAACGACATCCATGTGCTCGCTTGCGCGATTTCGGGGTCCTGCGACGGAATCGTGACGATGAACGCAAAGGATTTTCCGCGCAACATCCTTGCCGAAGAGGGCATCAGCCGGGCCGACCCGGACGGATTCCTGCTCGGGCTGCACGCAGCGCAACCAGAGGCCGTCTCGGCGGTTGCCGCGGCTGTCGTGACCGAGGCGGAGCGGCTGTCGGGCGTGGCCTGGCCGGTGCGCAAACTGATGCGCAAGGCCGGCCTGCCACGGTTGGGCAAAACCCTCGCGCAGGTCTAACGCGGTGTCCATGCCTCGGCATTGCGGGTGATCGCGGCGATACGTTCTTCGCTCGCCGGATGGCTCAGAAGCCAGGCGGGCGAACTGGCACCGTGGGCGCCGGTCAGTTTCGACAGCTTGGTGAACAGCGACACCTGCGCCCCCGCGCCGATGCCGGATTTCATCAGCAAAGCCGTGGCATAGGCGTCGGCCTCGTATTCATCGTTGCGTGACAGGCGGGCGGACACGAGGGTCATCAGGGCATTCGCGATCAGCGGGCCGACGCCGGGGATGAACCGCCCGATCACCATGGCAATCGCCGTCCGCAAGGCGTTCTGGCCCGAAAAGTCGATCATCCGCCGCCGCGAATGACCCAGGGCGACGTGGCCCAGTTCGTGCGCGATGACGCTGGCCAGCTCTTCGGCGGTGACGGCGCCCGCCGCGTACCTGTCCATGAAACCGCGCGTGATAAAGATCCGGCCATCGGGCGCGGCAAGGCCGTTGACCGGTTCGATTTCGTAGATACTCACCTTGATCCGCCGCAGATCGAGGGCCTTTGCCATCGCATCGGTCAGTGCCTTGAGCCGTGGATCGGCAAGCTCCGTCGATTTGGCATCGAGTTCCCGCGCCGTCCGCCAGGCGGAAAACCGGTACAGAATGTACCCGTACAGAACCGCGAGGAGGATCGGCGTGAATTTCAGCATACAAAGGATATGGCGTGGCCCGCGCAGCAGGACAAGGGCGGGTGCGTTGAGGGGATGTTGCGGATTTGCATCGCCCGTGGCCGATGCGACGGCCCGTCAACATGAACCGGAACTTTCAGTGTCACCCACCTGTTTGACGGACAACCCGGAGGCCGTCTCCGCGGGTCCGCAGGGAGAGCACATGTACGACAGACCACCGATCGACACGCTGAAATCGGCGCTCCGCGAGGCCCTGTACGGTGAGCGTAACACCACCCTGCCTGCGACCTCTGACATGCCAGATGCGATGATGCGCGCACTGCAACGGCTGCAACAGCAAGACGAAAATAAATCCATATCAAATAAATAGAGAGCGTTCTTCATGCATCGCATGAAGGCCGTTAACGTGCGATCAACTTGATCCCGCGCGCAAGACCGTCGAGTGTCATCGGCACCATGCGATCCGGTCCGAGGATCTCGCGGATCATCGCCGTCGACTGCACGTATCCCCAGTTTTCAGCGCCGACAGGATTGATCCACAAGTGATGCGGCCAATGCTCTGCAATCCGTCGCAGCCATGTTTCGCCACTTTCTTCGTTCCAATATTCGCTTGCGCCGCCCGGAACCGCGATTTCATAGGGTGACATCGCCGCATCGCCGACGACGATGCAGCGCCAGTCGGGGCCATAGGTGCGCAGGATGTCCCACGTCGGGGTCTGCGCGGTACGGCGGCGGGCGTTGTCGCGCCAGACGCCGTCATAGAGGCAATTGTGGAAATAGAACGTCTCGAGGTGCCGGAATTCCGCCCGCGCAGCCGAGAACAGGTCTTCGAGCAGGGAGACATGGTCGTCCATCGACCCGCCGATATCCAGAAACAACAGCACCTTGACCGCATTGCGCGCGCTTGCGCGGGTTTTCACGTCGAGATATCCGTGATGCGCCGTCGCCCGGATCGTTCCGTCAAGGTCGAGTTCTTCGTCCGCCCCGTCGCGCGCCCATTTGCGCAGCCGTTTCAGCGCCACCTTTATCGTCCGGGTGCCCAGTTCGGCGTCACCGGCCAGATTGCGAAATTCGCGGCGATCCCAGACCTTTACGGCGCGGCGATGACGGCTTTCGGTCTGGCCGATCCGTATACCTTCTGGGTTGTAGCCGTAGGCGCCGAACGGCGAGGTGCCTGCAGTGCCGACCCATTTGCTGCCACCCTCGTGGCGTCCCTGCTGTTCGGCCAGCCGCTCTTGCAGGGTCTCCATCAGCGCATCGAACCCGCCCGTGGCCTCGATCTGCGCCATTTCCTGTGCCGTCAGCGTCTTTTCGGCCAGTTTGCGCAGCCAGTCCCGTGGCAGATCGAGAGCGCCGACCAACGCCTCGGTCGGAATGTCCTCAAGGCCCTGAAAACTATGGGCAAACGCCCGATCGAAACGGTCGATCAACCGCTCGTCCTTGACCAGTGTCAGACGCGCCAGATGATAGAACGCCTGCACATCGTAGGTCGCGAGACCGGCTTTCATCGCCTCGAGAAAGGTCAGATATTCGCGTAAGGAAACGGGCAGGCCGTGGGCGCGCAACGTCCCGAGAAACGGCAGAAACATCGCGCCTAAAGGGCGCTGCGTTGAAAGCCGATCAGCACGAAGAGCCCCACCAGCCCCAATATCAGTGCGAACACAGTCGCCCATTGCGCCATGTCCTGCGCCGCGCCGCCGCGCCGCCTTGCCTGCCAGGCTCCCAGAAACGCACCGATCAGGATGCCTGCGACAGGAAAAATCATGGTGTCAGCTCCGGGAACCGGGATTGAGGGCGGAAATCTCGGCCTGCCGGGCCAAAATCACCATCGTGTCTCCAAACCCGTAGCGCGCCCAGCCCAGGCTGTCCAGACGGACCTGCTCGGCCTCGGTGCGGCGTCCCGACAGGCTGAGCGCCTCGGCCCGAAACATCAGCAGCGTCGCGAGTAGGGCGGCATTCTGATAACCTGCGGCAATCGGAATGGCCCCGTCGACAAGCGCCAGCGTGCCCTCGACATCCCCCGCGCTGAGGGCGAATGCGGCAAGCTGCACAGCCACATGCGCCTCGTGCAGGCGGGTTTCGGGCGAAAGGCGGAACTGCCGTTCGGCCTCGCGAAAGGCGGCCAGCGCCAGGTTGGGATCGTTCTGCACCTGCAACCGGCCATAGGCGTAATGGGCGAAACCGGGGCGCGCGCCCGTCCAGTTGAAGGCGCGGGCAAGGTTGATCGCATCCTCGGCGGCGCGACGTCGTGCCGCAGGGCCGCCACGACCGCCAAGAGCGGTCTCCATCGCGGTGATCCAGTCGCGCGAGGTATCGTTGCGGGGCCGGGCACGGGCCTGCTGACCGCGTGGATTGAGGCGCGCCAGCAGACCGGGCATGATCGCGGCCGCCTCGCCGCGCTGCATGCCGTTGCGCAACTCGGGCGCGTAGTAGGCGCGCAGGATCAGCATGTCGAATCCGGTCAGGACGGCGTTGATGTTATCGTCGTTGAACACCGAATCGGGCAGCCGGTACAGGTCGTTCAGCGGCCCGAGGGCCTGCGCCAGTTCCTCGTGCAGACAGTCGCGGATCTCTTGCGGCGCGGCGTCCGAGGGCACGAAAATCGCGGCACGGTCGCGGCGGGTAAGCGCGGTCCAGTCGACCTGCGGCGTGCGGCGCACCTGTTTGAACTCCTCCCAGGACGATACGCGCGGCACCACGAAACAGGCCGCGCGCGGCACGGCGGCGCTCAGTTCCGCCTGCGGGATCGCCTGAATGGTGATCGCGGCGTCCGGCGCGCCGGTCATGAAGATGTCGATGCCGGCCTCGGTCTGCAACCGCCCGATCAGGGCGCGCAGGTCGGGGGCGAGGGTGGGCGAGGGCGCGCCGATGATCCGCACCGAAACCGGGCCCTCGAAACGGGTCATCACCGGCACCGCGCGGCCCGATTCCATCCGGAACGTCAGGTCGAGGAAATCGCCCGCGATTTCGGAGTTCGACCGGATCGGCGGCGTGACCGGCGCGGCGGTGAACATCCGCATTTCGGGCAGTGCAAAATCGGGGGGCAGGGCGCGCGACACGGTTGCATCGGTCGCGGGTGCGCAGGCCGCCAGAACGGTAAGGGCGATCGCGGCGCTGATGTGGCGGCGCCGCGAGGCCAACGGGCGGCCCGAGGCAATGCGGCGCGGGCGCCGGGCGGGCTGGTCCAGGGACGGGGACAGGATCAAGGCTCGTTTCCTCACGGCGGTCCCGGATCGTTCATCGTCCGGAATTTCATCGCGATCTCGCGCCTGCGTTAGAAACCAATCGGGGCGGAATCATGGCAAGGCGTGACCGACCGGTCGAATAGGACAGATGTTGCGGCGCAAATCACCCGGTCATCGCGTGGGAACGGGACGCGGATGCCGAGTGTCACTTCAAGGCCGCAGGCGCCTTGTGGACGGCGCATTCGGCCCCGCAAGATGTTGATAATCTGTCAGATTTGCGCGGAAATTCGCCGCCCGTGAAACCGGGCGCCGACCCGGTGGATCTAGCGCCGCCCGCCCGATCGCGCCATGAATGCCAGCCGTTCGAACAGATGAACGTCCTGCTCGTTCTTGAGCAAGGCACCGTGCATCCGCGGCAGGGCCGAGCCTATGTCGGCCCGCAGGTCCTCGGCCGTCAGATCCTCTGCGAGCAGCAGTTTCAGCCAGTCGAGAACCTCGGACGTCGAGGGTTTCTTGCGGATCCCCGGCGCCTCGCGCAGCGCATAAAATTGCGTCAGCGCCGCCTCGAGCAGGGCGGGTTTGATGCCGGGATGGTGCACGTCGACGATTTTCTTCAGCGTGTCGATCCCGGGAAACCGGATGAAATGAAAGAAACAGCGCCGCAGAAACGCGTCGGGCAGTTCCTTTTCGTTGTTCGAGGTGATGATGACCACGGGCCGGTGGAGAGCGCGCACGGTTTCGCCGGTCTCATAGACATGGAACATCATCTGGTCGAGTTCCTGCAACAGATCGTTCGGAAACTCGATATCCGCCTTGTCGATTTCGTCGATGAGCAGGACGACACGCCCGGGCGCGGTAAACGCCTGCCACATTTTACCCTGACGGATATAGTTGCGCACATCGTTGACGCGCGCATCGCCCAGCTGGCTGTCGCGCAATCGGCCCACGGCGTCGTACTCGTACAGGCCCTGCTGCGCCCGCGTCGTCGATTTCACATGCCATTCAAGGATCGGCATCCCCAGTGCGGCGGCGACCTGACGGGCAAGTTCGGTCTTGCCGGTCCCCGGTTCGCCCTTGACCAGCAGCGGACGTTCCAGGGTGACGGCGGCGTTGACCGCCAGCGTCAGATCGTCGGTCGCGACATAGCTCTCGGTGCCGGTGAAACGCGGGGTCACGGGGGGATCCTCCTGATCTTTCAACACGCTCTAGCGGCTGGGACCGCAGGCATCAAGCGCGGGGGGCGGGCATCACGTCTGCCCGTACGGCCCGATTTGCCTAGTGACAGGACGCGGACGAGGCGCTAAAGGGGGCGCAGCCAAACGGGGGAGCCGAGATGCAGGTGCCGCTTGAACAGGCACCGCACCGGCCGAGTGATCGGAGTGACCATGAAAGCCGAGACGATTCTGCAAAATGACTATCGTCCTGCCGAGGACGAACCCTTCATGAACGAGCGTCAGACGGAGTATTTCCGTCGCAAGCTCAACGCATGGAGAATTGACCTGATGTCCGACAGCCGCGACACGATTTCCGGCATGAAAGACCAGACCCGTAACATTCCCGACGTCGCCGACCGCGCCTCGGAAGAGACCGACAGGTCCCTTGAGTTGCGCACCCGCGACCGTGAGCGCAAGCTGGTCAGCAAGATCGACGCCGCCCTGCGCCGCCTCGACGAAGGCGAGTTCGGTTATTGCGAGATGACCGGTGAGCCGATTTCGCTCAAGCGACTGGACGCGCGCCCCATCGCCACGATGAGCCTCGAGGCGCAGGAGCGTCATGAGCGCCGCGAAAAGGTGCACCGCGACGACTGATCGCGGGGCACCGGGCGGCCGGCCCGCCAGCGCCGCGCAACCGGAAGGCCAGCCTGCGCGCGGCCCTTCCCGGGGCGGGCAGCCCGGCCGGGTCGCGGTTGTCGGCGGCGGTATCGGTGGCTTTGCCGCAGCGCTGGCCTTTGCCCGGCTGGGTGCCTCGGTCGTCCTTCACGAACAATCGGCCGAGATCGCCGAGGTTGGCGCGGGCCTGCAGATCACGCCCAACGGTGCGCGCGCCCTTGCCGCCCTTGGCTGTGCCGACGCGCTCGACAGTATCGGGATCGTTGCCCGGGCGGTGGTGCCGACCGACGCTGTTTCCGGGCGTCCCGTGGCCCGGTTCGCCCTTGACAAACAGTCCCCGCCCTACCGGTTCGTGCACCGCGCGGCCCTGATCGGGCTGTTGCACGATGCCTGCCGGGCCGATGGCGTGCGGGTGCGGACAGGTCGGCGGATCGACGGTATCGACGGCGGCGATTTCGCCGATGCCGACCTTGTCATCGGTGCCGACGGGATCCGCTCACGGATGCGCGGCCACCTGAACGGCCCGGCGGAGCCCTTTTTCACCGGTCAGGTGGCCTGGCGCGCCGTCGTGCAGGCCGATCATCCGCCCGAGGCGCGGATCTGGATGGCACCCCGGCGCCATGCCGTCACCTATCCGCTGACCGGCACCCGGGTGAACATCGTCGGCGTCGAGGAACGCCGTGACTGGGCCTGCGAAGGCTGGCGGCAGGCCGACGATCCGACGAACCTGCGGCTTGCCTTTGCACGGTGCGCGCCGGGCCTGCGCGATCTGCTGGACGAGGTGACGGACACGCACCTATGGGGTCTGTTCCGCCACGAGGTGCCATCCGTCTGGCAGGACGGGCGGGTCGTTCTTGTTGGCGACGCCGCGCATCCGACGCTGCCGTTTCTGGCGCAGGGGGCCAACCTCGCGCTCGAGGATGCGGTGGTTCTGGCGCGCTGCGTCGCCGATATGGGGCAGGGGCCGGGCCTTGCCGCCTATGCCGCGGTCCGGCGCCCGCGCGTGTCGCGTGCGATCGCCGCGGCCAACGCCAATGCGCGCAATTATCATCTGAGCGGCCTGAAACGGCGCGGCGCGCATTTCGCCCTCGGGATGCTGGGCCGCGTGGCACCCGGCGCCTTCATCGACCGGCTCGACTGGCTGTACGGCTTTGACGCAGGTAACACCCGCTAGCGAAACGCCCGGTTCGCCTGATCGGTCACGATTTCAAGAACTTCGCGTGTTTCAAGGTGGACCCGCGCAATATCGCGGCCAACCCTGAAGTAAACCCAGCCGTCCTGTGGCGCGGGCAGGCCGTAGCGCAGCGTGCCGAACAACATCGAGTATTGCCGCAGATCGAGGATATCGCCCGGCGCGACCAGGGGTGTGGCGCGCTGCGCATCCGGCACCGTGACGCAATTCGACCCTGCCGTCTGGATCCGGCATTGGGCGGCGGCACTTCCGGCGCTCAGGATCAGCGCAAGCGACAGGGCCGCCTTCACGCGGCAAGCTCGATCCAGACCGGAACATGGTCGGACGGTTTTTCGCGGCCCCGCACGTCCGCTTCGATCCAGACGTCGCCCAGAATGTCCGCGGCCTGCGGTGTCAGCAGATGGTGGTCGATGCGGATGCCGTCGTTGCGGTCCCAGGCCCCGGCCTGATAATCCCAGAACGAGTAGTGCCCCGCGCCATGGTGCCGGGTGCGAAACGCCTCGGTCAGACCCAGCGCCAGCAACCGTCGGAACGCCGCGCGGGTTTCAGCCCGGAACAGGGCGTCCTGCCGCCAGGCGTCGGGCCTGCTGGCATCCTGCGCCTGTGGGATGACATTGTAATCGCCCGCAAAAACGCAGGGCATTTCCTGTTTCATCAGCGCCGCGACATGCTCTTCCATGCGCTGCATCCAGGCCAGTTTATAGTCGTATTTCGGCCCCGGCGCCGGGTTGCCGTTGGGCAGATACAGGCAGCACAGCCGCACCGCCCGGTCGCCCACCACGGTCGCCTCGATCCAGCGGGCCTGTTCGTCGTCATCGTCGCCCGGCAGGCCACGCGTCACATCCTCAAGCGGCAGCTTCGACAGGATCGCCACCCCGTTAAAGCCCTTTTGCCCGTGGGTTTCGACGCTGTACCCCATCTCTTCGAAATGCGCGCGCGGGAAGCCCTCGTCGACCGATTTGATCTCTTGCAGCAAGGCGACATCGGGTGCGCTTTCGAGCAGCCAGTCGCTCAACGCCGCGATCCGCGCCTTGACGCCGTTGATGTTGAAGGTTGCGATCTTCATCTCTGTGCTCCGCCGGTGAAATGTTTATCTAGCACGGGCCGAGGGGCGGCGACCACACGTTCAGCACACCGATATCGCGCGCAAACCGGCGTGCCCGGCGGGATGGACTGGAGGTGCCGGAACGGCAGGGCACAAAAAAGGGGCCGCCCGAAGGCAGCCCCCAATTCCGCAAAGACGTCTGGAATCAGTCCTGAACGTCGATCTCGAGCATCGCGACGCCCGTCATCGGGTCGGCGTCTGCCATCATTTCGCCCGCAAACAGGACGGCCATCAGGTTGCCTGTTACGTTGCCGTTGAGGCCGATGCGGACGGATGCGTTCGCGCCTTCGAGAACGGCCATCTCGCCCAGTTTGTCGCCTACTTCACCACCGGTGAAATCATAGATTGCGACGTAGCCGGCGCTCTCTGCGGTGACGACGTTCAGCGTGATGACGTTCGCGTCCATATCGGCGACCATCTGGTTGCCGAAATAGCTCTGGGCCGAAACGGCGGAACCGAAAGCGACGGCTGTACCAAGGGTAAGGGCGGCGATTGTTGTGCGATAGGACATTGTAAACTCCAAGTGTATTGCTTCGTTGCATAGATAACGGACAGACGGCGCAAACAGTTCCGGGCAAAGTGTAAAATGATGCATTATTTTTTCAATAGGTTGAAAAGGCGTAATATTTTTCGCCGAATTCAAATCGAAAAACTGGTGCCGCAGCCGCAGGATGCCGTTGCGTTGGGGTTCTGGATGGTAAAACGCGCCCCGATCAGCTCTTCGGAGAAATCGATCGTGGCCGCCGCAAGGAACGGCAGCGACACGGCGTCGATCACCACGTGCTCGCCCGCAAGGTCGCCGTCGCCTTTCAGGACCAGGTCGTCCGCCGCGGCATCGTCGAGGTCGATCTCGTACTGAAATCCCGAACAGCCGCCACCGGCGACGGCGACCCGCAGGGCCTTGCCGGATGCGGCGGCGCCAATCTCGGCCAGTCGTTCGAAGGCGCGCGGGGTCACTTTGGGGGGCAGGGTCAGCATCGGGGGCCTCGCAGGATGTGAAAGGGGCGATGACACAGGCGGGACGATTTCGCCCTGTCGGTCGGCACACCCTTTACATATAGGAAAAGGCACGACGATGGACAAGCGGCCCGGGACGGCCACCATCGGACACAGACATCGAACGGGTGCAGACGGCACCGGTCGACGGCCCAACAGGCGAGGCAACGCCATGCAGGCAATAAAGACGGCGGTTTTCGCCACGGATCCGGCACGCGCGCGCGGGCGTCTCTATCCAGAGGAAGAGAGCGCCTTTCGCTCGCCGTTTCAGCGCGACCGCGACAGGATCATCCACGCCTCGGCCTTTCGCAGGCTGAAACACAAGACGCAGGTGTTCATCGAACACGAGGGCGATTATTTCCGCACCCGCCTGACCCATTCGATCGAGGTGGCGCAGGTGGCGCGGACCGTGTCCGCCGCGCTTGGCCTGAACGTCGAGCTGACCGAGGCGATCGCGCTGGCGCACGACCTGGGCCATCCGCCGTTCGGCCATACCGGCGAAGAGGCGCTGAACGCGCTGATGGCGCCCTACGGCGGCTTCGATCACAACGCGCAGGCGATCCGCATCGTCACCTCGCTCGAGCGGCATTACGCCGAGTGGGACGGGCTGAACCTGACGTGGGAAACCCTCGAAGGCATCGCCAAGCACAACGGTCCGGTCGGCGATCCGGTCCCCTATGCGCTCGCCGATTACAACGCGCGTCACGACCTTGAACTGCACACCCACGCATCGGCCGAGGCGCAGGTGGCCGCGCTTGCCGACGACATCGCCTACAATCACCACGACTTGCACGACGGGCTGCGCGCCGACCTGTTTTCCACCGACGAGCTGGCGGAACTGCCGGTGTTGAAAGAGTGTTTCGCGCGAGTAGACGCGAAATACCCCGATCTGAACTATTACCGCCGCCGCCACGAGGCGCTGCGCCGGTTTTTCGGGATTCTGGTCGAGGACGTCATCGTGCTGGCGCGGCAGACCCTGCGCGAGGTCGGCCCGAGGTCGGTCGAGGACGTGCGCGGGGCCGGGCGGATGATGATCCGGTTCTCGGACGGGCTGTGGTCCGATCTCAAGGTGATCCGCGCGTTCCTGTTCACCCGGATGTACCGCGCGCCGGTCGTCGTGAGGATGCGCCGCGAGGTAACGGCGATGATCGACGATCTGTTCCCGCTGTACATGTCTCGCCCCGACGAGCTGCCCAAGCAATGGCGCAAGGACGTGGCTGACGCCGCCGCCTCATCGGGGGGGAAACGGCCCTTGCCCGCATCGTCGCCGATTATATCGCCGGCATGACGGACCGCTTCGCGATCCAGAGCCACGCGCGGCTGTGCGGCGGCACCCTCACCGCGCCGGGTGTCGACCCCGGTGACGGGGCGCGACGAGAGTAGGGCCTGTCGACCCCGGTGGCGGGGCGCGACGCGAGCAGGGCCTGTCGACCCCGGTGGCGGGGCGCGACGCGAGCAGGGCCTGTCGACCCCGGTGGCGGGGCGCGACGCGAGCAGGGCCTGTCGACCCCGGTGATCGTTGGCCACGCGAGTGGGGTTGGTCGACACGGACATCGGTGGGCGCGAGAGCGCGATGTTTCCGACGCGTGCCCGAGCGCGGACAATACATGCGTATGGTGCCGGCGTATGGTGCCGGGCGCGTCGTTCACGACGCCGTCTTCGTGCCCGAACCCGCCGCAGACATTTCCGCCCCGTCCCGTTTGGCGGCGCGGCGCGGTCTTGCGGACAGCGCGGCCGCCCCCGCCATGGCGAGGACCACCACGAGCGCAAGGCCGGATGACAGCAGCACCGCCTCCTGTCGCAGCGTTGCGGTCTCCGGCGCGATCCCGGCAGGACCCGAGCCGTGAGGCGTCGACCAGCGTTGCGCAACGGCCAGCATCACGACGGCCAGGGCAACGGCGTGCGCGGCGAACACAGGTGGCGACACCCGTAGGTTTCTGTGTGCGGCACAGGCGAGCAGGCCAAAAACGATGAGCGTGCCCCAGAACAGGTGCAGCATCGCCAACCGTAGGTTTTGCAATCCCACACGTCCGGCGTCCTCGTAGTTCACGAGTGTCGCGGCCCCCAAAAGCGCGCCCACGAAGATGTACAGCACCGACGCCCGCACCCCGTCGCTGAGCGCATAGGCGGCCCAGGCAAGCAGCACGCCCACGGCGGGCAGATAATCGACAGTGCGCACCGTATCCAGCAAACGCAGGGTTTCGGGCCCCAGGTTGTTTCCCCACACCCCGTCCGCCCCCGCAAGATCCAGCGGCAGCGAGGCCAGCGCCAGCACCGCGACGCCCCACGCGACGCGACGCCCGGCAGGCCCCCGCGCCGTCATCACCGCCGCCGACACCAGCCACAGCGCGAGGAGCACAGGCGCAAGAACGTCGCGCCCGGTCGCCGTGGCCCCCGACAGATCCGCGATCACGTCGAACGTGTCGAACGGCGCCGCGGGCGTCCGGAGCCACCAATCCGGCGCCTCTGTCACCGCCGGGATCAGCCCGAGCGCAAGCGTCAGCGCGACGAGCCCCAGCAGGATGAGCCAGACCAGCATCCCCCACGCGCCTGCCAGCCCCGGTGCAGACCCGGTGCGACCAAGACGCGCCATGCCTGCCACGCACAACAGCGCCAGCAAGACCATCGACGCCTGATGCATGGCGATGAAAACATTGGACGGCGCGGGCCCCGGCACCGTCCGGGCAACCGCGTCATGGATCGCGGCCGTGGCCCCGGCGCCCGCAAAAAGTTCCAGCCACGCAAACGTTGTCGCCACGACCAGCGCCAGCACCAGCGCGATCCAGAGCAGGGTTTTGCGCACAGCGCCCCTCATCACCATCCCCCGTCCCGCCGCGTCCCGGTTTGGCGCGCACATTGACGCAGCCGCCGCCCGTGGTAAACCCGGCCTGTTTCCCGTGCGCCCTTCTTGATACCCCGCGCGAAACAGGAGCTTCGCCATGAACCTTTTCGCCGACATCCGCACCCTCGTGACAGACAGCCTCGACACTCTCGTGTCGCGCGGCACCCTGCCTGCGGGGCTGACGTTCGACGCCGTTGCCGTCGAGCCGCCGCGCGATGCCGACCATGGCGACATGGCGACGAATGCGGCGATGGTTCTGGCGAAACCGGCGGGGATGAGCCCGCGCGACATCGCCGAGGCGCTCGCCGAACTGCTGGTCGCCGATCCGCGGATCACCGCTGCGCAGGTGGCGGGGCCGGGGTTCCTGAACCTGTCGCTGGCGCAGGACGTCTGGCAGGTGGTGGTGCGCGCGGCCCTGACGGATGCGGGCTATGGCCGGTCCGATCTCGGCGCCGGGCGGCGCGTCCTCGTCGAATACATCTCCGCCAATCCGACAGGCCCGCTACATGTCGGCCACACACGCGGCGCGGTGTTCGGCGATGCGCTGGCCTCGCTTCTGGCGTTCGCGGGGTGGGACGTGACGCGCGAGTATTACATCAACGACGGCGGCGGGCAGGTCGATACCCTCGCGCGCTCCGCCTTTCAGCGCTACCGCGAGGCCTGCGGGTTCGAGGTGCAGCTTGGCGAGGGCCTATATCCGGGCGACTACCTCGTACCGGTCGGTGCGGCGATGAAGGAAAAATGGGGCGACAGCCTGCTCGACGCGGGCGAGGACGTCTGGCTCGACGATGTGCGCGTCTTCGCGACCGATGCGATGATGGACCTGATCCGTTCGGATTTGGCCGCGCTGGGCGTGGTGATGGACGCGTTCTATTCCGAAAAATCGCTCTACGGAACGGGCCGGATCGAAGAGGCGATCGCCACGCTCGACGCCAAGGGTCTGATCTATCGCGGCACGCTTCAGCCGCCCAAGGGCAAGATGCCCGAGGACTGGGAGCCGCGCGAGCAGACCCTGTTCCGCTCGACGGCGCATGGCGACGACGTGGACCGGCCGGTGCGCAAATCCGACGGAGCGTGGACCTATTTCGCGCCCGATATCGCCTATCACTGGGACAAGGTCACGCGCGGTTTCGATGCCCTGATCGACGTGTTCGGCGCCGATCACGGCGGCTATGTCAAACGGATGAAGGCGGCGGTCGCCGCGCTGTCGGATGGCCGGGTGCAGCTGGACGTCAAACTGACGCAGCTGGTGAAGCTCTTCAAAGACGGTCAACCGCTGAAGATGTCGAAGCGGACGGGGGATTTCGTCACGCTGGCCGAGGTCGTCGAGCAGGTCGGCCCCGACGTGACGCGGTTCCACATGCTGACACGCAAGAACGACGCACCGCTCGATTTCGATTTCGACAAGGTAACGGAACAGTCCAAGGACAACCCGGTCTTCTATGTGCAATACGCCCATGCCAGGGTGCATTCGGTGCTGCGCAAGGCCGCCGAGGCCGGGGTCGACATCTCCGACGCGGCCCTCGCACAGGCCGATCTGAGCCTGATGACCCACGCCGCACAGCTGAAACTTGCGCGGCGGATCGCCGAATGGCCCCGGCTGGTGGAAATTGCGGCGCGCGGCAATGAGCCGCACCGGATCGCCTTCTATCTGTATGATATCGCGTCCGATGTGCATTCGCTGTGGAACGCGGGCAACGACAATTCCACGCTGCGGTTCCTTGAAATGGGTGACGTGGGCGCAACATCGGCGAAAATCGCGCTGATCCGCGCCGCCAGCGTTGTGATTTCGCAGGGTTTGGGTATCCTTGGCGTGACGCCGCTGGAAGAGATGCGCTGAAGCGCACGGCCCTCCTGCGGCGATGAGGCAGAGCAGGAACCGGGAAAGTGGCCGAAGGCCCGCCCCGGAGTGAGGCGAGAGACATGGCAGATATGACCGACGGCCCCGGGTGGGCCGCCCCGACAGCCGGGCCGCGCGCCCTGCGTGCCCCCGAACGCTATGGCGCGGCAGCTGCCGGCGGCCACAGGCGCCCGGCGGCGCCGTATGCCCGCTACGCGCCTGACGACCCCGTCGCGGTCCCCGCCCTGTCGGCCCGTCTTGGCCGCCTGACGCAATTCACCGGGGCCATCGTGTCGGTGGCGCTTCTCATCGGCATGGGCGTCTGGGGCTATAGACTCGTGGTGCGCGACGTCTCGGGCGTGCCCGTGGTCAGCGCCGCGCAGACCGCGATGCGCGAGGCCCCGGTCGATCCGGGCGGCAATCTGACGCTCAATACCGGGCTGGCCGTCAACGCCATCGCGGCGGCAGGCATCCCCGAGGCCCCCGAAGACCGCCTGATGCTCGCCCCCGCGACATCGGACCTCACGGCAGAGGATCTGCTGGTGATGCCAACCGCCGAGGCGGACGAGATGCTGCCCGAAGGCGTCGGCATCGATGCCGGCGTGTTCGATGCGGCGCTGCCCGAAACGCCCTCTCTCGAGACGCCGGCGCTGGCCGTACCCGACGCGGTGGCCACCGCACCGGCCGCGGATCAGCCGTTGTCGCTGGATGACATCACGGCACTGGCCGACCAGATCGCCGCCGGTGCCGCCCCCCTCGGCGCGCTGTCGGATGGCACGGATGTGCCGGTGACGGTCACCCTCGACGGGGCGGTGGGCTCCGGCACCCCGGTTATCGCCACGTCGATCCCCGGCGTGACGCGGGCCCTGCGGCCGCCCGCGCGCCCGGTGAGCCTCGTGGTCTCTGCGGCGCCGGTCTCCGTGCCGGTGCCGGTGCCGGGGGCCCCCGTCGCGCCGGCAGCCCCCGTCGCGATCCCCGCAAACGCCACGCTGGTGCAGCTGGGCGCCTTCAACACCGCCGAAGAGGCCGCCGCCGAATGGGAGACGCTGTCCGGGCGATTCGCCGAATTCATGTCCGGCAAGCAGCGCGTCGTGCAGGAGGCCAGCAGTGGCGAAAGGCGGTTTTTCCGGCTACGGGCGATGGGGTTCGACGATTTCGACGATGCGGGCCGGTTCTGTGCCGCCCTTGTTGCCGAAAACGCCCTGTGCATCCCCGTGGCGGGCGGCTGATGGATCACACGGCCGCGATTTTCGGTGTCAAAGGGACCGTTCTGCGCCCGGACGAGCGCAATTTCATCCGCGATGCCGCGCCCTGGGGCTTTATCCTGTTTGCCCGCAACGTCGCCTCGCCGGGGCAGTTGCGCGTGCTTTGCGCCGATCTGCGCGAGACCGCGGGCTGGCACGCCCCGATCCTTGTCGATCAGGAAGGCGGGCGGGTGCAGCGCCTGCGCGGCCCGCATTGGCGCGAGTTTCTGCCCGCCCTCGACCAGATGGCGCGCGCGCGGCAGCCGATCCGGGCCCAATGGGTGCGCAACCGCCTGATCGCACATGATCTTCATACCTCCGGGATCGACGTGAACTGCGCGCCGCTCGCCGATCTGGTCGAGGACGAGAGCCATCCGGTCCTGAAAAACCGCCTCTATGGCAGCGACATCCTGACCGTCGTCGAGGCCGCCCGCGCCGCCGCCGACGCGATGCTGGCGGGCGGCGTCCTGCCGGTCCTGAAACACATCCCCGGCTATGGCCGGGCGCAGGTGGACGGCCATCTTTCCCTGCCGCGCGTCAGCGCCTCGCGCGAGGCGCTGAACGCCCGGGATTTCGCGCCGTTCCACGCCTTGCGCGGCATGAAAATGGGCATGACCGCGCATATCGTCATGGAGGCGATAGACCCCGACACCCCCGCCACCGTGTCGCGCGCCGTGATGGACGTGATCCGCGACGATATCGGATTCGACGGGCTGATGATGACCGACGACATCTCGATGGAGGCGCTGTCGGGCACCGTTGCCGAACGGGCGGCAGCATCAATTGCGGCGGGGTGTGACCTCGTGCTGCATTCCAACGGCAACCTCGCCGAAATGCAGGCCGTGGCGACGGCCTCGGGGGCGATGACCGATGCAGCACTGGCCCGCGCCGATGCCGCACTGGCCGAGCGCCGCGCCCCCGAGCCTGTGGATCCGCGCGCGCTGGACGCCGAACTCGCGACGCTGCTGACCTGAGAGGGACCGATGTCCGACGGTTTTGCCGACGATACCCGCGACCCCGCGACAAGTGTGCATGACCGGCTCGCCGCCGAGGCGCTGGTCGTGGATGTCGACGGCTATGAAGGGCCGCTGGACCTGTTGCTGACGATGGGCCGCACCCAGAAGGTCGACCTGCGGCAGGTGTCGATCCTGCAACTGGCACAGCAATATCTGGCGTTCATCGACACGGCCCGCGATCTGCGGATCGAACTGGCGGCCGATTACCTTGTCATGGCCGCCTGGCTGGCGTTCCTGAAATCCCGCCTGTTGCTGCCCCCCGATCCCACTGCCGACGGGCCCTCGGGCGAGGACCTTGCAGCGCATCTGGCGTTTCAGCTCGAACGGCTGGCCGCGATGCGCGAGGTGGCCGCCAAGCTCATGGGCCGTGACCGGCTGGGGCGCGATTTCTTTGGCCGGGGGCAGGTGCAGGAGGTGACGCGGATACGCGAGGTGCGCTATTCCGCCTCGCTGCTCGATCTGATGCAGGCCTATGCGCGGATCCGTACCAAGGACGAATTCCGTCCCTTCGTGCTCGACCGCGTGTCGGTGTTCACGATGGAAGAGGCGCTCGAGCGGATGCGTGGCCTGCTGGGCTATGCCGCCGACTGGACAGACATTTCGAGCTATCTGCCAGAGGGCTGGACCACCGATCCGCAAAAGCGCCGGTCCGCCACCGCGTCGACCTTTGCGGCCTCGCTGGAACTCGCCAAGGAAGGGCGCATCGAAATGCGGCAGCGCGACGCCTTTGCGCCGCTGCACATCCGCCGGAGGGCGCGCGATGACGGATGAGGCACAGCGCCAGGATCTGCGCACCCGCGAGCCGGGCCTTTTCGCGGCTCCGCCGATGGGCGAGCAGGAGCGGATGGTCGAGGCGATCCTTTTTGCCAGCGCCGAACCGGTGACGCTTGCCGACCTTGCGGGCCGGATGCCGCACGGCTGCGACCCGGCAACGGCGCTGCACCACCTGACGACCCGCTACGAGGGGCGCGGCGTGCACGTCGTCCGCGTCGGCGAGGCCTTCGCGCTGCGCACCGCCCCCGACCTCGGGTTTTTGATGCACCGCGAAACCGTGGAAACACGCAAGCTGAGCCGCGCGGCCATCGAAACCCTCGCGATCGTCGCCTATCATCAGCCGGTAACGCGGGCCGAGATCGAGGAAATCCGCGGCGTGAGCGTGTCGCGCGGCACCGTCGATCAGCTGATCGAGATGGAATGGATCCGTTTCGGCCGCCGCAAGATGACGCCGGGGCGGCCGGTGACCTTCGTGGTGACGCAAGGTTTCCTCGACCACTTCGGGCTCGAAACCGCGCGCGATCTGCCGGGCCTCAAGGAATTGCGGTCGGCGGGCCTGCTCGACAACCGCCCCGTGCCGGGCACGCCGGACCCGGACGCCGAGGCAGAGGCCGCACAGGCGCCGCTGTTCCGGGAGGACGGGACATGAGGATGCTGCTGTGGCTTGTCCGGGCGATCCTGCGCCGCCTCTTCGGGCTGGCCATCGGGCTTGTGATCTGGGTGATCTTCGGGCGCTCGCGCACGGGGCGCAACGTCCGGCGCAGCGTCAATCTGTTGCGCCGGTTCTCGCGGTTCTGAAAGCGGAAAGGTGACTGTTCCGGGGCCAAGGATGCCCGGCCTTCAACCGGCGCTGCGAAAATGCTTCGACAGCTTCAGGCCCTGTCCCTGATAATTCGACGCGATGTCCTGACCGTACAGACGGGCAGGGACCTCGCTCATCCTCTCATAGATCAGGCGGCCCACGGTCTGGCCATGTTCGAGCACGAAAGGCGCCTCGTGGCACCGCACCTCGAGAACGCCGCGCGAGCCGGTGCCCGACGGGCCAAAGCCGAAGCCGGGATCGAAGAACCCCGCGTAATGCACCCGGAATTCGCCGACCATCGCAAGGTAGGGCGCCATCTCGGCGGCATGGGTGGGCGGGATCGAAATCGCCTCGCGGCTGACGAGAATATAGAACGCGCCGGGATCGAGAATGATGTGTCCGTCCGTCGAATGCACCTCTTCCCAATAGTCGGCGGCTGCGTAATGACCGGTGCGCGCAAGGTCGATCAGGCCGGTATGCGGTTTGGCGCGGTAGCCGACCAGACTGCCGGTGGCGGGCCGCAGATCCACCGAAAACCCCAGACCGCCGGTCAGGATCGGCGCCTCACCGCCCGCGACCAGCGGGGTGCTGGCGTGCAGGGCGCGCAGCGCGTCGTCGTCGAGCGCCGTATCGCCCTGACGAAAGATGATCTGGTTCAGCATCTGGCCCCGTTCGGCCACCACCGAAAACGACCGTGGACAGATCTCGACATACAGCGGACCGGCGTACCCCGCCGGCACCCGGTCGAATTCCACGCCGTGATCGGTGATCACGCGGGTCAGCAGATCGAGCCTGCCGATCGAGGATTTCGCCGAGGCGGCCGCCGACATGCCCGGCGGCAAGACGACGCTTTCAAGGAGGGGAACCACGTAAACGCAGCCCTTTTCGAGGACGGCGGGACGGGCCAAGTCGATCTCGTGCATCGCGAAATCGCGCAACCGTTCGGCAACGGTGCGCGCAGGCCCGGTCAGGAACGAGGCGCGCACCCGTGTTGCCTGATGTCCCAGTCGCAGGTCGAGCGAGGCGGGCTGGATTTGTCCGGCCACCAGGGGGCTGGAGGCCGAGATGCCGTCTGCGTCGTGAAGCGCGGCAATCTGGATGTCGGAAAGAACGCCGGTCTGCATCGTCCCTCCTGCCGCCGCGCGGCACGCCGTGGCCACGGTATCTGCCTAGGGGGCCGCTCGACCATCGTCCAGATCGGTACGCGCATAAACCTGATTTTTCAGGAGGGGCCGTTTTTCGGCACAACCGCCGACAGCCACAAAATTGGCATCGTCGTCGCGGGCAGGGTCTTTGGCCGAATGGCATCGCAGGCCCGGAGGCGCCGCGCGTGTTCAGGCGCGCGCTTCGATACGGAGGCACCTAAAATGCTGATAGCTGTGATGATTGGTCGGGCTAGCAGGACTCGAACCTGCGACCTTCCGTCCCCCAGACGGACGCGCTACCAGGCTGCGCTATAGCCCGACTGCGCGCGTTCTGACCCATTCCGCCGCCGGGGGCAAGCCCAAGTTGACGGGACGTTTCGGGGGACGGCACGGCAGACCGGACGCGGGGCCGCAAAACCGGCGCTGAACGGGCTCTGCGGGCAGGACAGGTTTCGTCAGGGGCGCGCGGACGGGCCAAGACGGGCACGCAGGGATTGCAACTGCGCGGCACAGGTGACGAGCGCGGGCCGGCTGGCGGCAAGGAGGCCCGGTTTGGCGGTGAGAAGCGCGCTGAGCGGCCCGGGTTTGGCAAAGGCGCCCGGATTGGTCGGTATCGCGGGGATGCGCCCCGTGCGCCGTTCGGAGGCGAGGCGGATTGGCGTAAAGGGAAGAACCTGGGCGCCCTGTGACGCGCCCTCCGGCCTGGAGATCTCTGGCGCGGAGCCGTCCGGCATGGCTGATTCGGCGGCCGCGGAATCCGCCGTCTTGTCCGCCGTCTTGTCCGTCGCCGCATCCGTCGTCTCATCGGCCGCTGCGGTCGCGGCATCGCGAATGTCGACGGGTGGTTGCGGCGCGGGATCATCCGGTGTCGCGCTGCGGACACCGGCCAAGCGGTCTGCGGGGCTGTCGTTCTCGGGCTCAGTCATTCGGGGCTCGGTTTCTCTGGGCTCGGTGTCGCGCGGCCACGGATCGTCGGGGTCGGCGGCACGGTTTTCGTCCGCCGGAGGTGCCGCCGCGATCTCTGTTTGCTGCGGTGCAGGGCTCACGGGCTCGCGGCGCTCATCCGCATCGGGCGCGGTCGCTGGCTCAGGGCTGCCCGGGCCGTCGGCGGACTTCGTCTCGGGCGCGGCCTCCTCGACCGGAACGGACACGCCGTCGAGGGCCCCGGTGTCGGTTTCGGGATCTTCGCCAAGGGACATCACCTGTTTCACACCCTTTTCACGCAACAGCTTTTGCGCGCCCTTGATGGTCAGGCCCTGATCGTGCAGCAGCGCCTTGATGCCCGACAGCAGCATCATGTCGTCGGGCCGGTAATAGCGCCGCCCCCCGGCACGTTTGACCGGTTTTACCTGCGCGAATTTGCTTTCCCAGAACCGCAGCACATGCGCCGGCGTGTCGAGCCATTCGGCTACTTCGCTGATCGTGCGGAAGGCATCGCGCGATTTGGCCATGTTGGATGTCCTTTGTTCAGGTGCCGCGCCCCAGGGCTCTTCAGACTGACCCGCCGTCTGGGTGTCCTGCCGTCAAACTGATCTGCCGTCAAACCGGCACGACGTCAGCGTGACACATCAGCAGCTTAACACATCGTCCGCGTAACACATCAGCAGCGTAACACATCGTCCGAACCGGGGCGCGCCGGCAAAAAGATCGCCGCGGGGTTTGCGGCGCCCGGCGTCAGGCGTCCTTGTTTCCGGCGGCGACCTTGTCCTTCATCAGATGTGACGAGCGGAACGTCAGCACCCGACGCGGATGGATCGGCACTTCCTCGCCGGTCTTGGGATTGCGACCGATACGTTCGGATTTCTCACGCACGGCAAAGGTGCCGAAAGACGAGATCTTGACCGTTTCGCCCGATACCAGTGCATCGGAAATATGCGTCAGGACCGCTTCGACGAGGCCCGCACTTTCGTTGCGGGACAGGCCCACCTGCGCGTGAACGGCCTCTGCCAGGTCCATTCGTGTCAGTGTTGTCTCGCCCATCGGCAAATCTCCCGCATCATGACGTACCGTAGACGGGGTACAAAATCAGAGTCAATATCAAGCGCTTGGCACGGGCGCATTCCCGCACCCCGGCGCTACCAGCGCAGCACGACGGACCCCCAGGCAAGACCGCCGCCGATCGCCTCTGTCACCAGCAGGTCGCCGCGCTTTATCTGACCGCGCGCGGCCCCCACCGACAGGGCCAGCGGGATCGACGCGGCGGATGTATTGCCGTGATCCTGCACCGTGACCACGACCCGCTCCATCGGCACGCCCAGCTTGCGGGCCGTCGACTGAATGATGCGGATGTTCGCCTGATGCGGCACGACCCAGTCGACGTCATCCGCGCCCAGACCGACGCTTGCCAGCGCGTCATGCGCCGTCTGCGCCAGTTTCTCGACGGCGTGGCGGAAAACCTCGCGGCCCTCCATTTTCAGCACACCGGTACTGCCCGTGGCGATGCCGCCATCAACATACAACAGATCGCGGTGCGCGCCGTCTGAATGCAGGTCGGTGGCCAGGATACCACGGTCGGCGGTGGTGCCGTTGCCCTGCGCCGCCTCGAGGATCAGCGCGCCCGCGCCGTCGCCGAACAGCACGCTCGTCGCGCGGTCGTCCCAGTCCATCAGGCGCGAGAACGTCTCGGCGCCGATCACCATGACCCGTTTTGCCTGACCCGAGACGATCAGCGCGTTTGCATTGGCGAGCGCATAGACGAAACCCGCGCAGACCGCCTGCACATCGAAGGCAAAGCCGCGCGTCATGCCAAGGGCGTGCTGCACCATCGTCGCAGCGGACGGAAAGGTGAAATCCGCCGTCGACGTCGCCAGGATGATCGCGTCGAGGTCGTCCGCGACCATATCCGCCGAGGCCAGTGCGGCAAGGGCCGCCTTGGTCGCCAGATGCGAGGTCATCTCGCCCTCGGCGGCGAAATGCCGGCGTTCGATGCCCGAGCGGCTGCGGATCCATTCGTCCGAGGTGTCGACCCAGTTTTCGAATTCGGCGTTCTCGACGACGCGGTCGGGCAGGTAATGTCCGATGCCCCGGACGACGGCGCGCAACGTCATGCTTCGCCTCCCGTGCCTGAGGTTTTTTCCCCGGCGGCGGCGCTGTCGGACGCCGCACGTTCGTCGTCCGGCGCGGTGATCCGGGTAATTTCGGCGGCGGCGGCAAGGCGGGCCGCAACGCGCCGGGTAAAGCCGCTTTGCGCCAATTGCCAGGACAGCGCTGTAGCCGCGGCGATTCCGGTGGCATCGGCGGACCCGTGGCTTTTGATGACGGTGGCGTTAAGGCCAAGGAACACGCCGCCGTTCACCCGCCTCGGGTCGATCCGCTTGCGCAGCCCCTGCAGGGACCCGCGCGCGAGCAGGGCGCCCAGCATCGACAGCGGCGTCCGTTTCAGGGCGGTGCGCAGCAGGCCCGAGATCAGCGTGGCCGTGCCTTCGCCGGTCTTCAGGGCGATATTGCCGGTAAACCCGTCGGTGACGATCACATCGACACGGGCCGACGGCAGGTCGCCGCCCTCGACGAACCCGACATAGTCGAACTCGCCGATTTCGCCCGCCGCCTCCATCAGGTCTGCCGCGTCCTTGAGTTCGGCACGGCCCTTGTGCTCTTCGGTGCCGACGTTCAGCAGGCCGATCCGCGGACGCGCGACGCCGAGGCCGTTGCGCGCATAGGCGGCACCCATCATCGCGAAGGTCAGCAGATCCTGCGCATCGGCGCGGATATCGGCGCCGACGTCGAGCATGACGTTGAAACCGGCCGGATTGTGCGACGGCCACAGGCAGGCGATGGCGGGGCGGTTGACACCCTCGGCCCGGCGCAGGCGGATCATCGCGACGGCCATCAGCGCGCCGGTGTTGCCGCAACTGACCACCGAGGCCGCGCGGCCGTCACGCACCGCCTCGATCGCCGACCACATCGAGGTGTCCTTGCCGTTGCGCATCACATGGCCCGGCTTGTCGGTCATGGCGACGGTCTGGGCGGCATGGACGACGGTGATCCGGTCTTTCAGGCCGGCCTTGTCGACCAGCGGCGCCAGTTCGGCCTCGGGGCCGTGCAGCAGGATGCGCGCGGCGGGTTCCTTGCGCAGAAATTTCTCGAGACCCGCGACGACCACACCGGGTCCGTTGTCGCCGCCCATGGCATCGACGGAAAGCACGACAGGCCCCGCGTCCCGGGCAGGAGCGGTCTGGTTGTCAGGACCGGTCTGGCTGCCGGCACCGATCGGGGTTTCCGGGCCGGTTCCGGGTTCTGGGCCGGTCAGACCTTCGGGGCTGATTTTCGGGCCGGTCCGGTCGTCGCGGGCGTCGGTATTCATCTGCCGCCCCCTGAGGCATTTCCTAAGGTACTCGGGTGCAGGACACTTCGACATGACGCGTGCCGCCCGAACATCTTCCGGATGCCGCTTCGGGCACCCTCGTTTTGTCGCGATCCCGCGCGCGGACCACCTGTGCACCCTGCCGGCGCTGCGGGTGGCCCGAGCGGGCGGTTCCCGCGGTCGTTCAGGCTGCGTCGTCGTCCAGATCGATGCCGGTCGGTTGCGCGATCACTTCGCGTTCGGCGTAGGATCCGCAGGACGGGCAGATGTGGTGCGGACGCTTCAGCTCGCCGCAGGACGGACATTCGTTGGGGTTGGCGGCAACGAGGCTGTCGTGCGAACGACGATTGTTGCGGCGGGATTTGGAGACTTTGTTCTGTTGGACGGCCATGGCACAACCTCTGGTCTGATCTGGTATAGGCGGGGTGGCACCGATGGCGCGCCCGGATGAAACGATAGCCCCCGTGCAGTGCGCACACCGGTTCGGCGATGACGTTCGCAGGGGTGGTTCGCGGCCTCTTACAGGCTTGCATAGGCTCTGTCGAGACCCGGTCTGCCGTCGCGGCCTCCATTGGCCGGGCGGCCCTGCCCCCTTTGGCAAATGACGGCGCGGCGCGGGGTGGCGCGGCCGGGTCGGTGCCGCCGTCATCGGGTGCCGTTACCGGCTGCCGTCATCTGATGCCGTCGCCGGCCCTTTGCCGTGCCCGTCCCTTGTATCCGGGTCCGGGTCGTCACCCAGTATCCGCGCTCTCAGGCCCGCAAGTCCCGCGAACGGTTTCAGTGCGGCGCCCTCGAGCGGGAGGGCCCCCGGTTCGGTCACCGTCAGGTCGACCTCGGCCACGCCGTCGCCGCGCGGATAATCGGGCACCGCAAGGGCCAGCGCCTCGAGGGCGATCCGGACCAGATCGACGCTTGCGGGCAGCGGCTCGACGGTGTCGTCCTCCGGCATCTCGATCTCGGCGCCTTCGGGCAGGGCGGCATCGGCGCTGTAGTGGCGCTGCAAATCCTCGTCGATGCGGGTTACGACCGGATCGAGGGTCACGACGCATGGCTGCACGACCGTCGCGCCCAGACGTGCCGACAGACGCCAGTCGTGACGCCCCTCCGGCATCAGCCGCCCTTCGAGGCGCAACTTGCGCACCTCGGTGAGGCCAAGCTCTGCCGCAATGGCGGCCCGTGCACCCGCGTCGGGGGTGAACAAGACCGGCGTCTCGTGCCGCGCGGACAGATCGGCCAGGCGGATCACCGAACGGGGCAGGGCGGCGGGGCCGGTAGGGTTGGCGGACATGAGTTATCCATTCTTGATGTGGGCGCGGCTGTTGATATAAGCGCATAAAAGGCGGCCCGCCCCGAGGCAAGCGTTGTGCGGTGTGGCACGGCCCTGACGTCCGGGCCGGGACGATGCGGTAACGGCCGTATGTTCGGGATGCGGATCGGGTGGCCCGACCGTTGGTCGCCGGGCGGTTTTCGCGGCTATTCTCCGCGACGGGCAAGAGGGCGATGCAGTGGGCAGAAATCTCGATCATGGGGGCGGCACCACGGGTGCCGGCAGCACCGGTGCCAAATATCCCGGCATCGACCGCACTGCGGCGCCGACGCCGGCCGCCCGCGCCAGACGTGCCCTGCGCCGGGCTGTCATCGTCGGCGGGCTGACGCTCGTGACCGCCTGCACAACGCTCTACCGCGACCACGGGTATATGCCGCTTGCCGAGGATCTGTCGCTGCTGCAGGTCGGCGTCGATACCCGCGAAACCGTCGCCACGACCGTCGGCACCCCCACATCGGGCGGCGTTCTGGACGGATCGGGATATTATTATGTCGCCAGCAGGTTCCGGCACGTCGCGTTTTTCGAGCCCGAGGAAACCGAGCGCGAAGTCCTCGCGATCTCCTTCGACGACAGCGGCGTGATGCGCAACATCGAGCGGTTCGGGCTGCAGGACGGCCGTGTCGTGGTGCTGTCACGCCGCGTCACGGACGATAACATCCGCGACACGACGTTCATTCGTCAGCTGCTGGGCAGTCTCGGCAACTTTGACGCCGGCACCCTGTTGTCGGGTGACGAATAGAGCGCCGGGGTGTATTTCAGGGCGACCGTGGTGTCAGGAGCCCAGGTTCCCCGACACATCCGGTCTCGGACACGTCCGGTTTCCGGCATTTCCGGTGTCCGCAATCTCCGGTGTGAGGCATTTCCGGTGTCAGGCCGCAGCGATTTCAGTCATCCGACCCGGTCGCCGGATCGAAGCTCAGCACCACGCCGTTGATGCAATAGCGCAATCCCGTCGGTGCCGGTCCGTCGGGAAACACATGGCCCAGATGCCCGTCGCAGCGGGCACAATGCACCTCCGTCCGTTTCATGAAAAAGCTGCGGTCGACGGTCTCACCGACGGCATCGGGATCGATCGGCGCATAGAACGAGGGCCAGCCGGTGCCGCTCTCGAACTTCGTGCGGCTCTCGAATACCGGCGCACCGCAGCCGACGCAGGCGAACGTGCCGTCCGCCTTGGGGAAATCATCGTGGGTGCCCGCGCGTTCGGTGCCGTGCTTGCGCGATACCTTGAATGCCTCGGGCGACAGCTGCTGACGCCACTCGGCGTCCGTTTTGACGACTTTGTCCATATGGGTAGTATCCTCTTGTCTGACCTGTCTTTATCTAGGGCGCAGTAACCCGCCCGCCAAGGGAGGCACGTTCCGGCACCGCCGGCGTGTTTTTCGGAGGCGGGGACGGACCACCGGGGCGAGGACCGCGATGACGATGATGCTCCGCCCGGGGCGCTACGGCGCCCGGTTTGCCGACACCGCCGGGGATCTGCGCCGGGCGCAGGCCCTGCGGCACCTGTGTTTCTGCACCCGGGGGGCGGCGCGGGAGCGTGCCGACGGCCTCGACCGCGACGCCTTCGATGTCCGGTGCCGCCACCTGCTGATCGAGGATGCAGCCGGTGCGCTTGTCGCCACCTTCCGGTTTGCGACCTTCGCGACGCAGGACGATTTTCGCCATAGCTACACCGCGCAATACTATGATCTGGCGGCACTTTACGCCGAGGGTGGGGTGCTCGCCGAACTGGGCCGGTTCTGCATTCATCCGCGCGCGCAGGACGGCGAGGCGCTGCGCGTCGCCTGGACCACGCTGGCCGGGCTGATGCGCGACACGGGCGCGCAGACGCTGTTCGGCTGTGCCTCGTTTCCGGGGGCCGATCCGCGCGCGCATGCTGCGGCTCTGGCACTCCTGCATGCGCGCCACCTCGGGCCTGCGGACCGGCGCCCCGCAACGCGCGCCACCGATATCGTTGCGCTAAGCGGTTTTCCCGCCGCAGCCGACCGCACGACCGCACTGCGGCAACTGCCGCCGCTGCTGCGCGCCTATCTGGCGATGGGCGGCTGGGTCGGCGACACCGCCGTCATCGACCGCGATCTCGACACGCTGCACGTGTTCACCGCCCTCGATATCGGCGCCGTTCCCGCCGCCCGCATCCGCTCTTTGCTGGCGCACCGCGACGCCTAGGCGTCTTGCGCTCCACCGCGCCACGTTCTACCTCGCGCCCATGGCACGCGCACCCCTCCTTCAGCTTCTCCGACGTCACGCTCACCTTTGGCGGCACGCCCGTCTTCGACGGGCTGACCCTTTCCGTACAGCCGGGCGACCGGGTCGCCCTCGTGGGGCGCAACGGTTCTGGCAAATCCACCCTGATGAAGGTGATGGCCGGCCTCACGGAGGTCGACCGGGGCACCCGCGTCGTGGCACCGGGCATGCACGTCGGCTACATGGAGCAGGATCCGGACCTGTCGGGCTTCGAGACCCTGGGCGATTTCGCCGCCGATACCCTCGATCCCGCCGAACACTACAAGGTCGAAATGGCCGCCGAGGGCCTGAAGTTCGATCCCGACCGCCCGGTCGCGACGGCGTCCGGCGGCGAGCGGCGCCGTGCGGCACTCGCCCGCCTGATGGCCGAGGCGCCCGACCTGATGCTGCTCGACGAGCCGACCAACCACCTCGACATCGAGGCGATCGGCTGGCTGGAACAGACCCTGAAAGAGACCCGCTCCGCCGTGATCCTGATCAGCCACGACCGGGCGTTTCTGCGCGAACTTACCCGCGCAACCCTCTGGATCGACAGGGGAATGACCAGCAGACGCGAGCAGGGTTTCGACGGTTTCGAGGCCTGGCGCGACAAAACCTGGGAAGAAGAGGACCTCGCGCGCCACAAGCTCAACCGCAAGATCAAGGCCGAGGCGCGCTGGGCCGTCGAGGGCATTTCGGCCCGGCGCAAGCGCAACATGGGCCGGGTCCGCGCGCTCGCCGATCTGCG
This sequence comes from uncultured Alphaproteobacteria bacterium, assembly GCA_963761735.1. Classification (GTDB taxonomy): domain Bacteria; phylum Pseudomonadota; class Alphaproteobacteria; order Rhodobacterales; family Rhodobacteraceae; genus CAVXHQ01. Next base: position 164,364 of record CAVXHQ010000007.1, on the reverse strand, counting down.
GGCCGAGCGTGGCGCGCAGATCAAGCGGCAGGGCACGGCCGCCTTCGCGACAGAATCCGGGCAGATCTCGGGGCGCAAGGTGATCGAGGCCAAGGGTATCGCCAAATCCTTCGGCGAGACCACGATCCTGCGCGATTTCGACCTGACCGTGCAGCGCGGCGACCGTATCGCCTTCGTCGGTCCCAACGGGGCGGGCAAGACGACGCTGGTGCGGATGCTGCTGGGCCAGATCCCGCCGGATGCGGGCAGCGTCGTTCTGGGCACCAACTTGACGGTTGCCTATTTCGACCAGACCCGCGCCGCCCTCGACCCGAACCTGTCCTTGTGGGAGAGCATGACCGGCGATGAGGATATGCGCGTATCCGGCCAGGCCGATCAGATCATGGTGCGCGGCATCCCGCGTCACGTCGTCGGCTATCTCAAGGATTTCCTGTTCGACGAATCTCAGGTCCGCGCGCCGGTCCGGTCGCTTTCGGGCGGCGAAAAGGCGCGGTTGCTGCTGGCCCGCCTGATGGCACGCACCTCGAACCTGCTGGTGCTGGACGAGCCGACGAACGACCTCGACATCGAAACCCTCGACCTGCTGCAGGACGTGCTGGGCGACTACGACGGCACCGTCCTGCTTGTCAGCCACGACCGTGATTTCCTCGACCGGGTCGCCACCACGACCGTGGCGATGGAAGGCGACGGGCGTGCGGTGCAATACGCGGGCGGCTGGTCGGATTATCGTGCACAACGCTCGCCGGAGGCGGCTCCGCTGGCCGAGGCCATCGGAAAGCGCACCGTAGCGGCACCGAAAGCCCCTCCGAAGAAGACCACGAACGCCCTTACCTTTACCGAATCCCATCGCCTGTCGGAACTGCCGGTGCTCATTGAGCGGCTGACGTCCGAGATCGCCAAACTCGAGACGCTGCTCGCCGATCCCGACCTGTTCACCGCACAGCCATTGAAATTTCGCAAAGGCACCGAGGCGCTGACCGACCGGCAATCGAAACTCGCCGCCGCCGAAGAAGAATGGCTGACCCTGGCCGAACGCGCCGAGGCCTGACCCCACCCATTTCTGAACCGAAAGGGTCCGGACGCCACTGGTCCGCAACGCGACAGGCCCAAAAACAACGGGGCGGCGCAAAAACCGCGCCCCCCCGTTCTTCTGGTCAAAAATATCCCGGGGGCCGAAGGCGGGGCAGAGCCCCCCGACGCGCCCCCCGAACACTATCCGTCGAAGTTCACCTCTTCCATGATCCGCAGGGCGGCGGCGCGATACGTCGCGATTTCGTCCAGCCCGATGGTGTCGTCGGTAAACGCGCCCCATTCAGCGACGATTTCCGATACGGCGGCCCCGTCGATCACCGGGTATTCGTGGTTCAGTTCGGCATAGATCGCCTGCGCGTCCGCCGATACGAGGTATTCCATCAGCTGCAGCGCCTCGTCCCGGTTCGGCGCCGCCTGCGTCATCGCCACGCCCGAGATGTTAACGTGGGTGCCGCCATCCTCGAACTCGGGGAACACGATCCGCACGGCGTTCGCCCACTCCGTTTGCTCGGGATCGGCCAGCATCAGGCCCATGTAATAGGTATTTCCCAGCGCGACGTCGCATTCGCCGGCCCAGATCGCGCGAACCTGCGCGCGGTCGTTGCCCTCTGGCGACCGGGCGAGGTTGTCGCGGATGCCAGCCGCCCATTCGGTCGCCGCCTCTTCGCCGTGGTGCGCGATCACGGCGGAGAGCAGCGCGAGGTTATAGTTGTGCACGCCCGACCGGGTGCACAGTCGGCCTTCCCATTCCGGGCCCGTCAGCGCCTCGTAGGTGGTGATCTCGCCGTCCGCCACGCGGTCGCGGCTGGCATAGGCAATGCGCGCGCGTTTGGTCAGGGCAAACCACATGTTGTCGGGGCTGCGCAGGTTGGCGGGGATCGCGGCGGTCAGGATCTCGCTGTCCACCGGCTGGATCACGCCCGCATCGACGATCTGCTGCAGGTTGGCGATATCGACCGTCATCACCAGATCGGCAGGCGACCGGTTGCCCTCGGCGACCAGCCGTTCGACGATGCCTTCGTCCACGAAGGCGAGGTTGACGGCGATACCGGTGGCGTCGGTGAAGGCATCCATCACCGGTTGGATCAGGTCGGGCTGACGGGTGGTATAGATGTTCACGTCGGCCACGGCGGGCAGGGCGACAAGGACGGTCGCCGTGGCGAGCAATGCGGTGCGCAGGGTCATGGGGTGGTCCTTGTGAGATGGGAAGTTCAGGATGCGGCATCTAAACCCGAGTAAAACACTTTGGTCAATCCCGAATTAAATAGTCAGGTATTTTTGACCGCGCCGTGCTGCGGCCTCTGTGCCGTCAGACCGCCTTGTCCGCCGCGCGGATCTCGTTCCAGATCGCGTCCATCTCCGCGAGAGTGCTGTCCTGCGGCGTTGTCCCGGCGGCGGCCAGCCGCGCCTCGATCGCGCCGAATCGCCGCGTGAATTTGGCGTTCGCGCCGCGCAGCGCCGTCTCCGGGTCGATGTCGAGGTGTCGGGCGAGGTTCGCCATCACGAACATCAGATCGCCCAGCTCCTCGGTCACCTGCACCTGCGTCAGGGTTTCGCGTGCCTCGACCAGTTCTGCCGCCTCTTCGGCGATCTTGTCCAGAACGGGGCCGATGTCGGGCCAGTCGAATCCGACCCGCGCCGCCCGTTTTTGCAGCTTGACGGCCCGCGTCAGCGCCGGAAGCCCGAGCGCCACCCCGTCGAGCACGCCCGCCTGTTGTCGTTTCGCCCGTTCGGCGGCCTTCAGGCGTTCCCAGTCGGCGGTCTGCTGCACGGCGGACTTTTCGCGATTCTCATCGCCGAAAACATGCGGATGCCGGGCCACCATCTTGTCGCCGATGCCGCGCGCGATGCTGCCAAAGGTGAAATGTCCGGCCTCGGCGCCGATCTGCGCGTGATAGACCGCCTGCAACAACAGGTCGCCGAGTTCGCCTTCGAGGTCCGGCCAGTCGGCGCGCGCGATGGCGTCGGCGACCTCGTAGGCCTCCTCGATCGTATAGGGCGCGATGCTCGTGAAATCCTGTTCGATGTCCCAGGGACAGCCCGTGACGGGATCGCGCAGACGCGCCATGATCGCCAGCAGGCGGGTGATCTGGCGGGCCGGATCGTCGGATCTGTCGGCGATGATGGCGTCACGGGCGGTCGGGTGGATGTCGTCTGACGGCATTGCAGGCCCCTTGCGTGCGGGTTACGTCGCGGACACGTTGCCTTCCGTTTTTCCGGAGACCGATATGCCCGTCGCCCCCCATATCGCCGATTTCGTCGCGGAAATGAAAGGCGCGCGCTGCCGTTGCCGGGAAAACCGAATTTTGCCGAGAATCCCGCTGGCGGCGTTCTGCTGAAAAGCGCGCCGCCCGGATCAGTGGCCCCCAGGACCAGAAGGACACGACATGGCCCTCGAAGACGCGAAAACCCAGGTGGATCAGGCATTCACGCGACCGGACCTGAAAGGTCTGTCATTCGAGAACGCCTTTGGCGGGGCCACGTCGTTCCTGCGGCGGCGCTATTCCAAGGATCTGGCAGGTGCCGATCTCGCCATCACCGGTGTGCCGTTCGACCAGGCGGTGACGCACCGCACCGGCACGCGTTTTGGCCCCCGCGCGATCCGCGAGGCAAGCGCGCTGCAACCCTACGATCCGCCCTACGGCTGGAACGGGTTCGATCCGCTGAGCGATTTCGCGATCCTCGATTACGGCGATCTGGCCTTCGATTACGCCGACGTGGCGTCTTTTCCCGCACGGCTGCAAAATCACATCGCGACGATTCTCGGTGCCGGGCCGGGCACGATCACGCTGGGTGGCGATCATTTCATCACCCTGCCGATCCTGCGCGCCTATGCGGCCAAATTCGGCCCCCTTGGCCTGATCCAGTTCGACGCCCACTCGGATCTGTGGGCCGACGACGACATGGGCCGGATCGACCATGGCACATGGACCTACAAGGCCGTGAAACTGGGCCTGATCGACCCCGCGCGTTCCGTCCAGATCGGCATTCGCACGGAATGCGACGACTATCTCGGCATCGCATTCATCGACGCGCGCACGGTGCATGAAAAAGGCGCGGCCTGGGTGACGGCGCGCGCGCGCGAGATCGTGGGGCAGGGGCCGACCTATCTGACGTTCGACATCGACGCGCTGGATCCCGCCTTCGCGCCGGGCACCGGCACACCCGTCTGGGGCGGGCTGGCCTCGTGGCAGGCGGCGGCGATCCTGCGCGACCTTGCGGGCATCAATCTGGTCGGCGGCGACGTGGTCGAGGTTTCGCCGCCCTATGACGCCACCGGCGCCACCGCGATTGCGGGCGCCCATGTGGCGACGGAACTGATGGCGCTGTACTGCTGGAACCTTGCGCAAAACCGCTGATGGACGTCGGCGGGTGCGGCGCTATCTGTGCCCTGTCCAACAAAAACCGGAGCCGGCCCCGTGAAGATTTTCGTCACCGTTCTTGTCGTCGTCGCGGCCCTCGTCATTGCGGCGACGGTTGCCCTGGCGATCTACGCGCGCCTGAAAACCGTCGATGCCGCGCGCTGGCACGAGGATCTGACGGCGCCAGCCTTTACCCCGCCGGGCCGCAACGGTGCCGCCTTTTGCGCGGCCCCCGATGCGCGTGTCTCTTTCGGTGCGGATGATCTTGCCCGCCTCGATGCCATCGCGCTTGCCGCGCCGCGCACCACGCGGCTGGCCGGCAGCGTCGCCGACGGACGGATCAGCTGGGTGACGCGCTCGGCCCTCATGGGCTATCCGGACGTGACGACGGCACAGATCGTCGGCACCGGTGATGCGGCCTATCTGTGTGTCGTGGCGCGGCAGGTGATCGGCCAGGCCGACATGGGTGTCAACGGTGCGCGCCTGCGCGGCTGGTTGCGCGAGCTCGGCGGCCTGAACGAGGCGCCCGATCTTGTCTGGCAACCGCCCGCCTAGGCACGACGCCCTCCAACGCACGACGGCCTCCTAGGCACGACGTCCGCACCGGCACGAAGACCTCGGCGTCAGGGCACCTGCGTGAGCCCGGTGCACCACGCCCGCCCTTGACCGCGCGCGGCGCATCCCGCACTCACGGCGGATGATCCAGCGCGCCACCCTCGACCAGATCACCCAGCGGTTCCAGTTTCTGGAGGCGAAGCTGTCCGGCACCCTGACGCCCGACGAAATCGCCACCCTGACCAAGGAATACTCCGATCTGCGCCCCGTCGCCGAGCGCGTTCAGACCTGGCGCGCGCAGATGGATGCCATTGCCGAGGCCGAGGCGATGCTCGCCGATCCCGAGATGCGCAGCCTGGCCGAAGAGGAGCTGCACGCGCTTGGGGCTGGCATCGAGGCGACCGAGGCGGCGGTAAAGCTGGCGCTGCTGCCGCGCGATGCGGCGGACGCAAAGCCTGCGATGATCGAAATCCGCCCCGGCACCGGCGGCGACGAGGCCGCCCTGTTCGCCGCCGATCTGATGCGCATGTATCAGCGGTATGCCGAGGGCCGGGGCTGGCGGTTCGAGGTGATCGAAGAGCAGGTCACCGAGCTGGGTGGTATCAAGGAGGCGGTGGTGCGGATCGACGGCGAGAACGTCTTTGCCCGCCTGAAATACGAGAGCGGTGTGCACCGCGTCCAGCGGGTGCCCGAAACCGAGAGCGGCGGGCGCATCCATACCTCGGCGGCCACCGTTGCCGTTCTGCCGGAGGCCGAGGACGTCGCCATCGACATTCCCGCGACGGATATCCGCATCGACACGATGCGCGCCAGCGGGGCCGGCGGCCAGCACGTCAACACCACCGATTCGGCGGTGCGGATCACCCACCTGCCCACCGGCCTCATCGTCACGAGCAGCCAGAAGAGCCAGCACCGCAACCGCGAACTGGCGATGAACGTCCTGAAATCAAGGCTCTATGATCTTGAGCGCGCCCGGATCGACGGCGAACGGGCGGGGGCGCGCAAGTCGCAGGTCGGCAGCGGCGACCGGTCGGAACGCATCCGTACCTATAATTTTCCGCAAGGCCGGATGACCGATCACCGGATCAACCTGACGCTGTACCGCCTCGACGCCATCATAGGCGGCGATCTCGACGAGATCATCGACGCGCTCACCGCCGAGGCACAGGCCAACGCACTGGCCGAGCTGGAGGGATGAGCGCGCCCGTGTACACCTCCGGCACGCTGGTGCTGCGCGAGGCGGTGCGCACTTTGCAAGAGGCCGGGGTGGCCGATGCGGCGGGCGACGCGCGGCATCTTTTGGCCCATGCGATGGGCATCGACCGGGCGCGCCTGACCTTGCATGTCAACGACCCGCTGGAGACCGGGATCGTACTCAGGTTTACCCGCGCGGTCGCGGCGCGGGCCGCGCGCAGGCCGGTGTCGCATCTGACGGGTGTCCGCCAGTTCTGGGGGCGGAATTTCACGGTAACGTCCGATGTCCTCGATCCGCGCCCCGAAACCGAATGTCTGGTGGCACTGGCCCTGCAGAAACCCTTTGAAAAGGTGCTCGATCTTGGATCGGGATCAGGCTGTATCGCGTTGACATTGCTGGCGGAACGTCCCCGAACCAGAGGTGTTTGCGCCGATATCTCAATCGCCGCGCTGGATATCTCGCGCACAACCGCGGCGGCCCTCGGCGTTGCCGACAGGGTGACGTTCGTGGCCGGCGACTGGTGCGCGCGCATCGAGGGCACGTTCGATCTGATCGTCTCGAACCCGCCCTATATTGCCGCGGCGGAAATGGCCGGCCTCGCCCCCGAGGTGCGCTGCCACGAGCCACACACTGCACTGACGGACGGTGCCGACGGCCTGAGCGCCTACCGCGCGATCCTGTCACAGGCGCCCCGGGTTCTGACGCCCGGCGGGCGACTGTTGCTGGAAATCGGGCCTGCGCAGGCCGCGGCGGTCTGCGCCATCGCCCGCGCCACCGGGTTTGGACAGATGACCGTGCATCCGGATCTCGACGGGCGCGACCGTGTGATCGATTTGCGCCGGTAGCGGCATCAAAACGCGGCGGGCGCGGCGGTGCTGTCGATTTTGACTTGCGGCACACCGTCGGACATGATTACAAAACAGCATCGGTCGTGGGCTTTTGCGCCCCGTTTTCCGGTATTCTGCCAGAACGCGCCGGGCACGCCCGTGCGGACAGACCGACCGGAACAGGGCCCCCTTTTTCACGGACCCGACCTTTCAATGGCCCCGACGTTCAGTGGCCCTGACGTTTCAACGGCCCCGCCCGATCACGGGCCCCCGCATGTCTGCGGACAGTTCCTCACACCCAAGCCGGACCGAACGCTTCATGAGAAATACCAAGTCCCGCTCGCGCGGCAACAAGAACCGCAACACCAACCGGCCCACGGGCGGCAGCCTGATCAACCGGGTTTTCGACAGCTCCGGTCCCGACGGCAAGGTGCGCGGCACGCCGCAGCAGATCATCGATAAATACAACCAGCTGCACCGCGATGCGCAACTGTCCAACGACCGCGTCAATGCCGAGAATTTCGCCCAGCACGCCGAACATTATACCCGGATGCTTGCCGAGGCGACCCGCGAGGTCGACAAGCAGCGCGAAGAGCAGGACCAGCAGAACCGCGAACGTCAGGCAGAGCGCGATCGCCAGATGCAGGCCGACCGCGACCGTCAGGCAGAGCGCGACCGGGAACGCGAGGCCAACCGCGAGCGCCATGCGAAAAACAACGACAAGGCCGATGCCGTTGCGGAGGATGACACCGCCGGCGACACCGGAAATGACAAAGTCGCCGAGAAAAACAGCGGCAACGGGCCGCGCCGCACGCGCAGCCGCGCCGACCGGGCCCAGCAACCGGCCGATGGCCCGCAGGCACCGGAAACGGAACAGGGCGCCGGCGATACGCGCCCCGCGCGCACTCAGGGCCGGGGCCATGGCCAGGAACGCGCCGATCGCCTTCGGGCGCAGGAAGAGGCGTTCAACGGACCGACCCCGTCGATGCTTCTCGATCCGGGCACGGCAGATCAGCCCGACGGTACCGACGATGGCCCCGGCCTTGTCGATACCCCCGAAAGCGCCGCCAAGCCTGCCCGCACGCCGCGCCCCCGCAAACCGCGCGTGCCCAAGGCGGCCAAAACGGATACGCCCAAAACGGATGCGCCCAAAAGTTCAGACGCAGAAGCGCCGGATACGCCGAAAGCGGATGCCGCAAGTGCTGGCGGGTCCACGGCCACGCCTGACGCATCCGAAGCGGCAGAGTAATCGCGCGGGCAGGGACGGGGGGCACCCGGTCCCGCCCGCCGATGCCTTCACTGCCACACGGCATCCTCGTCACCGGCGCCAACGGTGCGGGCAAGACCTGGCTGGCGCTGCGATTGTCCGACGCACTGAACCTACCGGTGATCCACAAGGATGCGCTTGCGCTGACGCGGTCCTGGCGCCGGCGTGACCGGGTCGCGCTTGACGCCGACCTCGATTTTGCCGCCGATGCGCCCGGTTGGGCGATCGAGGGCAGGCCGTCGATCCTTCGCCTCAAGGCGCGCGCCGACCTCGTGATCTGGATCGATCCACCCGTCGCACTGCGTCTCTGGCGGATCGCGCGACGGTCTGTCACCTATCTCGGGCGCACCCGACCGGAGCTTTCCCCCGGCAACCGCGAATGGCCGGGACGCCGTCAGTGGCGCTTTATCGCGGGCGCCCGGCGCAATCGGCATTGGGTCGATGCGCACCTGCGCCGGGGCCTTGCGGATGCCCCCTGTCCCGTCGTTCATCTGCGTACTGCGCGCGATGTCGCGTTACTGCGCGCCGCTGCCCGCAAGGCTGCGGGCCAGCGCGCAGAACGCCTCCAGCGATACCTGTTCCGCCCGCTCTGTCGGCGGAATCCCCGCCTGCATCAGATGCGCCTCTATGTCGGGGGACAGGCCGCGCAGCGCAGAGCGCAACATCTTGCGCCGCTGGTTGAACGCGGCGGCCACGGTGCGGCTCAGCACGGCGGCATCGGCCTCGAACCGGGGCGCGGGCAGAGCCGTCAGATGCACCACCGAGGACGAAACCTTGGGGGCGGGCACGAAGGCCTCCGGCGGCAGATCGAGGACGATCCGGGGATCGGTGCGCCACTGCGCGAGCAGCGCCAGCCGACCGTAGGCCTTCGATCCGGGCACGGCCACGATCCGCTGGGCGACCTCGCGCTGAAACATCAGGGTGGCCGAGATCCAGAACGGCGGCCATTCGGGCGGCGTCAGCCAGCGCACCAGCAGTTCGGTGCCGATATTATAGGGCAGGTTGGCGGCGATACGCACCGGCGGGGTCAGATGCGATGCGACGTCGATCTTCAGGGCGTCGCCGCCGATCACCTCGAGGCGCCCGGGATAGGCGGCAGCGATTTCGGCCAGCGCGGGCAGGCAGCGCGCGTCCTTTTCCACTGCCAGCACCCGGCGCGCCCCCTCGGCCAGCAGCCCGCGCGTCAGCCCCCCGGCCCGGGCCCGACCTCGAGAAAATCGGAGTCGTCGCCCGCGCCCGCGGCCCGCGCGATTCGCGCCGTCAGGTTCAGGTCGAGCAGAAAGTTCTGCCCCAGCGCCTTTTTCGCGGCGATCCCGTGGAATTTGATCACCTGCCGTAGGGGCGGCAGATCGTCGATGCCGCTCAAGACGGTTCCCAAGCCACGAGTCGCCTCGCCTTTTTCTTGCCAAAAATACTCATGCGCGCCCTCACGTCCCGCGCGCCGCCGCCATGTCGCGCGCCATCCGCAGCGCCGCGATCATCGACGTTGCGTCCGCCGTGCAGCGTCCGGCGATGTCGAATGCGGTGCCGTGGTCGGGCGAGGTGCGGACGTAGGGCAGGCCGAGCGTGACGTTGACGCCGCCCGAAAAATCGATGGTCTTGATCGGGATCAGCGCCTGATCGTGATACATGCAGACCGCCACGTCATAGCGCGCACGGGCGGCGGCATGAAACATCGTATCCGCCGACAGCGGCCCGGCGATGTCGTGCCCTTCCGCGCGCAGTGCGTCGAGGCAGGGGATGATCGTCTCGATTTCGTCACGCCCGATCTTGCCGTCCTCGCCGGCGTGCGGGTTCAGCCCGGCGACGGCGATGCGCGGGGCGGCAATGCCGAAATCGCGCGTCAGGCCGTGGGCCGTGGTCCGGATCACCTGCCCCAGCAGTTGCGCCGTCAGGGCGGCGGGCACGTCCGCGAGGGGAATGTGAATCGTGGCGGGGACGACGCGCAGGGCGTCGCAGGCCAGCATCATCACCACCGGCACATCGCCCGCCAAAGCGGCGAGATATTCGGTATGGCCAGGATAGGCGAAACCGGCGCCGCGCATCAGCGCCGCCTTGTGGATCGGCGCGGTACAGATCGCCCGGGCGCGCCCCGCCATTGCCAGGGCCACGGCCTCGGCGATTGCGGCGACGATGTGGGCTGCGTGGCTGCCGTCGGGTCGGCCCGGCACGGCGGGCGCGCCGAAATCCCGCACGAGGACCGGCAGGGCGTGCGGCGTGATCGCGGCGGCGTCTTCGGGGCCGTCGCAGGGCTGCCAGCGCGTGCCGCCCGGCAGGTGCGCCGGATCGCCGATCCACAGCAGCGGGCCGTCGTGGCGCAGCGCGTCCCAAGCCGCAGCCGCGATTTCCGGGCCGATGCCCGCAGGCTCGCCGCAGGTGACGATCGTGGTGTCGGTGGCGCTCATCGGTGTCCGCCTCAGCCGCCGATGATCACGGCAGAGGCCCGCAGATCCGCGAGCAGGCCGTCTGCATATCCCGCAAGGCGCTGCGATCGCAATTGATTTTCAACTGTTTCGCGGCTGACCCCCTCGGGGGCCGAATATTCGCGTCCGCACAGCATCACGAAGGCGACCGTTCCCCCGGCACCGTTCAGGGCGGCGGAGAACTCGTTCGTGTCCAGGCGGGCGAGTTGCAGCGATATCTCCTGCGGAATCTGTGCCGGGGCTTGCGTCACGCGGGTCAGCCGCTCGGCGGGCAGGCCGCGCGCGATGCCGTACAGATCGTCGCAGGTATCGACGCGGGCGGCGACGGCGGCGGCCTCGACGGGATCGGCGGCGTAATAGACGGCATAGTCGATCGCCACGGGTTCGGCGGGCGGCGAGGACACCTCGCGCACGCCACGCATCTGGAACAGGGCGACGCCGTTGGTAATCTCGATCGGTGCGGTCACCTCGCCGGGGGCGAGATCGAGCAGCAGGGGGCGCAGCGGCGGCGGATAGTTGGTGATCGGGAGCCAGTCGAGACGCCCGCCCTGTGCCCGGCTGGGCAGGGCGGACACGCGCCGGGCCTCGGCCTCGAAGGCGGACTGGCTGGTGAATGTCGCGATGCGCCGGGCGGTCGCAAGGGCGCCTGCGGCCTGCGGCGGCGGGGCGGCGATGATGATCTCGGACAGCAGCACCTCGATGGTGCTGCCGCCGCCCGCCGCGGCACCAAGCGCCGCGTCGATTTCAGCCTCGGTGATCTCGGCGCGGGGGCCAAACCGCTGGCGGACATAATCGCGCCACGTGGTGCCGACGAGGACGAAATCGCGCAGCGTCTGTTCCTCGACACCGCTCTGCGCGAGCACCGCGAGGAACTGATCGAGATCCTGATTGGCGCGGGCGGCAAAATCCGTCATCGCCTCGGTCAGGCTTTCGTCGGTGATCTGCAGGCCGACCCGGCGCAATTCCGCAAGTTTCAGCCGGTCCTCGATCAGTTGTTCCCGTGCCAGCGCATCCAGATCGCCGGGCGAGCGGAACACCTCGAGCATGCGTTTGCGCTGGTCGATCTCGAAGGCGGTGATCGCGTCCTCGTTGACCGTGATGACGGGCGAAAACAGGCCCTGTGCCGCCACCGGCGCGGCCATGCCCGCGAGTATGGCGGCCCCGAGAATGGACCTGATCGTGGTCACGAAAGTGGACGCCATGTGGTTCGGGCCTCGTTGCTCGGGCGCCGTTTTCGCGCCCCTGTTGGATCTGGCGGCGGTCACTCCGCGCACGCGGCGGCGGCCGCACTTCCCGTTCCCCGGGCGGAAAATCCGTCCAGGCTGATCGAAAAGCCGACGTCGGTCGACGGGTCCACCGCGTCGTTGAAGGTGTAGCGGCGCGACAGCGAAAGGTCCACTGTCACGCATTCGTTGCGCCAGCGCAGGCCGATGTCGGCCTCGGCGGGGGCGTCGCGGGCGACGTCATAGCGGCCGCCCAGGTTCAGCCGCCAGTTGTCGTTCACGGTCCAGGCGGCGTCGACGGTCCATTCCTCGGCCCGGTCGAGGCGTTCGCGGGTCGGATCGGCGGGCAGATAATGATAGGAGGCGGCGACGGCGATGCGCTCATTCGCCCAGTCGATCCGCGCCTCGGTCTTGGAAAAGTTGAACGTGTCGTCGAACAGCGCCCGCGCATCGAGGCCAAAGCCGCCCGCAAGATCGAGGTGGCCGGCCAGCAACCAGTCCGAATTGCGGCTGGCAAGGCCGGAGGCCGGAGAAAAGCCGTCCTGTTCCTCCGATTGCAGCAGCCGACCGAAGGTGAGCGAGGCCGCCGTGTCGTCGGGTGCGATCCGGGTATAGGTCAGCGCCACCGCAGAGCGCCAGCCCGTCTCGGTCGCGTCCTGTCCGGGGAACCGGGTCAGCGCCATCAGGTTGCCTTCGTCGAGCTCGGTGAGCGTCGCGTCCTCGACCGGTGGGGCGATGCCCGTCGCAGCCGTCCAGCCCAGCGAGACCTGCGGTTCGAGGAGGTGGGTGGCCGCGGCGCCGCGCCGGATCAGCGGCCAGCGCAGGGTGACGGCCCCCGATGAGACGGCGCGCGCACCGCTGTCGGCCTCCGGATCGTTGCGTACCGCGAAATAGTCGACGTCGAGGGCCGTTAGTGCGTCAAGAACGAACCCGCCGCCCAGTATCGTCTGCCGCTGCCACGCCAGGTCGACGCCGACGCGCGCCATGTCGCGGCCACTGTCGCCGGTGCTGTCCGATGTCCTCTCGAAGGCATCGAACGAGGCGCCATAGGTGAGAACGCCGCCGACAAGCGGGGCCACGATACGGCGCTCATAGGTCAGTTCGGCGACGAACGGCGGCAATTCCGCGTTCGGTTCGTCGTCGCGCAGGCTGTCGTAGACGGTCAGATCCGCATAGAGCAGATCGAACGTCCGCACCCGCGTCAGTGTGACGGCGCTGTCCAGACGGTCCTTGTCGGAATAGCCATAGTCGAGAAGGTAGGCCGCGTCGCTGACCGATTCGAGATCGACATCGAGGCGAAATCCCCGCCCCAGATCGAAGGCACCGGCAGCGAAGACATAGGCGCGGGTCACGCCGTTCAGAATGTCGTCCTGACTTATCGCGGCGTTGACCTCGAGGGTGCCGGACATGAACGCCTGACGATAGCGCGCCTCGAGGGTGCGGGTATCGCCGGAAACATAGGGCGTCAGCGTCAGATCGCGGCTGGGGCCGAGGGCGATGAAGTAGGGCAGCTTGATGCCGATCCCCAACTCGGAAGTGGTGCGCACCGTCGGGATCAAAAGGCCCGTCGCGCGGTCCAGCGTCGGGTCGGGCAGCCGGATCCGGGGGATCCAGGCCACGGGCACGCCCCGGATCCGGAACGTCGCATTCTCGAAATACAGCTGGCGTTCCACCTCGTCGTGGATGACCCGGTCGGCGCGAATGGACCAGAGCGGCGGGCGGTTGCCGCAAACGACACAGGAGGTGGCCGCGGCACGGGTCAGCGCGGAATAGCGCCCGTCGATCCGGTCGATGGAATTGGCCGCCAGCTGCAACTGCCGGTCGAGGATGAGGCGCGCGCCGCGCAGGATGCCGTTTTCTAGCGTCGGCTCAATCTCGGCCCGGTCGGCGGTGATGATCGCCCCTTCGGGCGTGCGGATCAGGATCGGGCCGGTGATCGTAAGACGGTCGGAACGCTGATCATAGATGATGGCGGCGGCGGACAGGGTCGTGCCGTCGTAATACACCTGCACGTTGCCCGTGGCCTGTAATTGCGCGCCGTCCGTCTGGCTGACCGTGACGGTATCGGCGACCAGCGTTGCCGCACCCTGCGCCTGGGCAGCGCCGGCAAGGACCGCCAGCAGAAGGGCATAAATCCAGCGCATCAGCCGTCCTCCAGATGCAGGATGAACGCCAGCGACAGACCGATGGCGGCCAGAGGCGGCGCCCAGGCAGCGAGCAGCGCGGGAATCTGTCCGGTTTCCCCGAGGATCTGGGCGAAATTGCGCAGGAAATACAGACCGAAGCTGAGCAGGACGGCGGCGAGCACCATCACGCCTGTCCTGCCGCCCCGCTGGTGGCGCATGGTGAACCCCGCGCCGATCATCACCATCGCGACGAGGAACACCGGCATCGCCAGCTCCATTTGCAGGAATACCTCGTGGCGCCGGGCCGAAAATCCCGCCGCCCGAAGCCGCTCGATGAACTGCGGCAGTTCCCATATCGGGATCGAGGCCGGGGTGCCGAAACTGTCGCGGATTTCCTGCGCCGTCAGGGTCGACGCCACCCGCAGCGTGGCCTGCGTCGTCGCGGCATTCTCGGCATTTTCCGCGCCGTCGAGCGGCCATTGCTTGGCATCCGTCAGCGACCACGCGCCGGGGGTGAGGCGGGCGGCCGCGGCCTCAATCCGGCGGGTCGGACGGCCATCGGACCCGAACGTCATGAAGGTGACGCCGGTCAGCCGCGTGCCATCGAGGCTTGCACCCGTCGCGCGGATCACTGTCTGTTCGCGCCCGTTGCCTTGCCGCAGCCAGACGCCGTCCTCGGACAGCGCCAGCACCCGGCCGCCGTCGGTGAGATCGTTCAGGCGGGCCTCGTAGGCCTTTGACGTGGCGGCGACGAGCGGGTTGAACAGCGCGACGGCGATGATCCCGAAGGCCAGCGCCACGAGCACCGGCGCCCAGAGCGCGCGCACCGCCGAGCGCCCGGCGGCCCGCGTCACCACCAGTTCGGACGACCGCGCCAGGCCCAGAAACAGCGCCAGCGTGGCGATGATGACGACCAGCGGCAGAATGCCGTACAACGCCTCGGGCACCGCCAGCAGCGTCAGCGCGACAAGTTCGCCAAAGCCCGACACCGCGTCGCCATACCGGCGGGCCTGATCGATCAGGTCGATCAGCGCCAGCATCGCAAAGAACAGCGCCAGGATGGCGAGGATCGCGCGCGCGAAACGACGCGCGAAGTAGCGGTGCAGGATCATGCGGGCACCCGCGGTCGGCGCCGCAACAGCCAGGGCCGGTCGGCGAGCGCCAGCAGGAGTGCCGCGATGCCCAGCCCCAGCGCGCCCGGCAGATACAGCAACGGCCAAAGCCGCGGATCGGCGCCGATGACGCCCGAGACCATGCCTTCGACGACCTTGATCCCGATCAGCAGGAAGATCGCGCCGACGATCTGTCGCCAGACGCCGAACCGGCTGAACCCGCCCAGCAGCAGTGTGGCAAAGCCCAGCAACGCGCTGACCAGCGCCTGAAGGGCAAGGGCCGTGCGGTCGTGCCCCTCGACGATCATCTGCGCCGCCGAGGCGCCGGTTTCCGCCTCCAGCGCCGGGGTCGGCGCCAGCAGTTCCCATGTCATGAGTTCGGACAGGCGCCGTGTCGCCGCACCGGGTTCCGCGATCAGACCGCCAAGATTATAGGCCAGATCGTCGAACGAAGTGGTCACCAGCCGCCGGGTTTCGGTATCGAGCGTCTGCGCCATGCCATCCACCATGACGAGCTGCGGGCCGGCATCGGTGCGCACGATATAGGCGCTCGACGCGGTATAGATGACGGATTCGGTGTTTGCGCGACTGTCGGACAAAAAGATGTCGAGCAGTTCGCCGTCCGGTGTGATGTCGCGGATATAGAACGTGATGCCCGGTGTGGGCGTCAGGAACTGTCCGTCGCGCAGCAGGCGGGCCGTGGCGTTCTGCGCGATGTCGGCGCGGCGCAGGGTAAGCTCGGTTGTGGACAGCGGCACCAGCAGATGCGTCAGAAGCGCCATCAGCAGTGTGACGGCAAGGCCGAAGACCACGACCGGGCGCGCAAGGCGAAACGCCGAGGCGCCGGTGGCCTGCGCCACGACCAGTTCGGATTCCGATGCCATCCGGTTGGTGACATACAGGGCGGCGGCAAAGGCCGCGATCGGCAGCACGATGCGCACGAGGGCAGGCAGCGACAACAGGGTGAACAGCCCGAAGGTGCCAAGGGACTGGCCGTCGGCCAGCAGCTGATCGAACAGCGAAACGGCGGAATTGACCCAGTAGACGAGGATGAGAACGAGCGCGAAAAAGCCGAACAGCATCGTCAGCTGCGCCAGCAGATACCTGTCGAGCCGTGCCATGTGCCGCCCTTTCCGCCCATGGTCGCCTGGTGCCGACCCCCCCGATGCGGCACAACATATCGCAAGCGGACCCGGCCCCCAACCGTTAAGTGTCACCGGTCACGCCGCGTTGAGCCGGCGAAGTTTCCCTGAAATTCCAGACCGGATCATTGCGGAATATGGTGCCTTCGCGGCAGATGTCTGGTGACGAAGCGCGTGGTGCGCTAGGACGGGGGCGGCGCAGGAGGGCACGATGGGCGAGGCCTATTTCTATCATCTGACCGAAAGCACGGCAGAGGTGGCTCTTGGAGTGCTGATCGAACGGGCGCGCGGCGCGGGGTGGCGCGTCGAGGTGCGGGTGCCAGACGCCGCGATCCGTGAAACGCTGGATGTGGCGCTGTGGGCCGGAGACGACCGGTTCCTGCCGCACGGGATCGCGGGTGGCGACCACGATGCCTTGCAGCCGGTGTTGCTGTGCGTTGCCGGGCAGCGGGCGGCGAATGGCGCGACCTGCCTGATGAGCGTTGGCGGCGCGGGTGTCACCGCCGATGAAATCCGCGCCCTCGACCGCGCCTGCGTGTTGTTCGACGGCCAGGATACGGACGCGGTTGCCGCCGCGCGGCGCCAGTGGAAAGAAGTGACGGATGCCGGTATCGGGGCGCAATACTGGGCGCAAGTCGACGGCCGGTGGACCAAAAAGGCCGAAAGTGCGGCGGCCTAACGGCTCAGGATCAGACGGTCGTCTTCGATGACGATCCGGGCGAATCCGTCGAGATAGCTCATCCCCAGAAGCGAGGTGTCGATCTCGCCTTCGTTCACCACGGCGCGGACACGCCGCTCGATCGCCCCTTCGAGACCGACGGTATCGAGCATCACCTGCGCCGTGCGCACCATGCCGTTGGCCGTTTGCGCGCGACCCAGATAGGCGAGGGCGTCCGGATCGAGACCGACGCGGATCGCATCGTCGCGATTGAGCACGATCTGGCTGGCACCGGTATCGACAATGAAATCGAGCGGGGTGCCGTTCACGTCGAGGGTCAGCTTGAAATGCCCGTCGCGCCCGCGCGGCACGACGATCTGCCCGGCGTCGCCCACGAATTGCGAGGGCACGGCGGTGCGGCGGATATCGGTCCACAGGCCCACGGCGGCGATGGCGCCCAGAAAGATCAACCCCCAGATCGCCGCGTATTGCGCCAACTGACCGAGGTTCTTGCGGTTTTGCGCAAAGTAGTAACCCGCGATCGCCAGGACCAGCAGGCCAAGATAGGCGACCCGGGCGATGTCGTCGCCGTTCATATCCGGCCGGGCGTCCGGGGCTGCGTCGGGAAGCCTCCGGCGGGGATATTTCGAACCAGAAGAAACATCAGGCGGCCTGCGCCTTTTCGAGCTTTTCCAGGGCCGCCATCCAGAGCGCTTCGGCGCGTTCCAGCGCCGCCATCACTTCGGCGTACTTCTTGTTCCAGGTTTCCAGCTCGCCCTTGCGCGCATCTTCGTACAGCGCCGGATCGGCCAGCTTCTTCGCCAACTTGTCGCGCATGTCATTGATTTTCTTCACACGCTCCTCGGCCTTGCGCGCATCCGATCGCATCGCCAGAACCTGTTCGCGGCTCGCGCGGGCCGGTTTTGCTGGCGCGCGGGGGGCCGCGCTGGACGGGTCCGTCGTCTTGTTGGCGGGTTTGTCCGTGCTGAGCAGCATCGTGCGATAAGCGTTCAGATCGTCGTCGAACGGGGCCACGCGCCCGTCCTTGACCAGCCACAACCTGTCGGCGACCATGCTCAGCAGGTGCATGTCGTGGCTGACCAGGATGACGGCACCCGTGTAGGCGGTCAACGCCTCGACGAGGGCCTCGCGGCTCTCGATATCGAGGTGGTTGGTCGGCTCGTCGAGGATCAGCAGATGCGGCGCGGGCAGGGTGGCCAGCAACAGCGACAGCCGCGCCTTTTGACCGCCCGACAGCCGGCCGACCTCGGTTTCCGCCTGTGCGGCCATCAGGCCAAAGCCCGCAAGGCGGGCGCGCAGCCGGGCCTGACCCTCTTCGGGCCGTTCGCGCAAAAGATGCTGAAGCGGTGTTTCGTCGACGCGCAGTTCCTCGACCTGATGCTGGGCGAAGAACCCGATCCGCAGCTTGGTGGACGCGGTCATCGTGCCGCGCGCCACCTCGAGCCTGCCGGACAACATCTTGGACAGCGTGGATTTCCCCTCGCCGTTGCGGCCCAGAAGGGCAATGCGGTCGTCCTGGTCGATCCGCAGACTCAGGTCATGGAGCACGATGTGGTTGCCATACCCCACGGCGGCGCCCTCGGTGGCGATGATCGGCGGCGACAGTTCCTCGGGCTGCGGAAAGGTGAACACGGTGCGCGCCGCATCTTCGGGCGCGCGGATCGTCTCCATCTTTTCGAGCATTTTCACGCGGCTTTGCGCCTGTTTGGCCTTGCTTGCCTTGGCCTTGAACCGGTCGACGAAGGCCTGAAGGTGCGCCCTCCTGGCGTCCTGCTTTTTCGCCGCAGACGTCAGAAGAGCGCGCTTTTCCGACCGTTGCCGGGCGAAACTGTCGTAGGTGCCGGTGTAATAGGTAAGTTTCTTGTCCTCGAGGTGCAGAATACCGCCGACGGAGCGGTTCAGCAGCTCGCGGTCGTGGCTGACGATCAGCACGGTGTGGGGATATTTCACGAGGTACGCCTCGAGCCAGAGCGCCCCTTCGAGATCGAGGTAGTTCGTCGGCTCGTCGAGGAGCAGCAGATCGGGCTCGGAGAACAGCACGGCGGCCAGTGCCACGCGCATCCGCCAGCCGCCCGAAAACGCCGAGCAGGGCATCTTTTGCTCGGCGTCGGTGAACCCCAGACCCTTGAGAATCGTGGACGCGCGCGCTTCGGCGGACCAGGCGTCGATGTCGGCAAGGCGCACCTGAATGTCGGCGATCCGGGTCGCATCGGTTGCCGTTTCGGATTCGGCCAGCAGATCGTGACGTTCTGTATCGGCGCGCAGCACCGTGTCGATCAGCGACACCTCGTTACCCGGCACCTCCTGGCTGACGCCGCCGATCTTCCAGCCGCGGGGCAGGTCGATGGTGCCGGCGTCGAGGATCAGCTCGCCCCGGATCATCCGGAACAAGGTGGTTTTGCCCGTGCCGTTGCGGCCCACGAGGCCAACCTTGTGGCCGGTGGGAATCGTGGCGGAGGCGCCGTCGATC
This sequence comes from uncultured Alphaproteobacteria bacterium, assembly GCA_963761735.1. Taxonomy (GTDB): domain Bacteria; phylum Pseudomonadota; class Alphaproteobacteria; order Rhodobacterales; family Rhodobacteraceae; genus CAVXHQ01. The sequence goes on along the minus strand of CAVXHQ010000007.1, from coordinate 144,951 downwards.
AGCAGACGGCCTTCGATGGAATAGGTGATATCGGATATACGCAGCATGCGCTCCCCATGCCTCAACCGCCGGGTGCGGTCAATCGCCCAACCCGCGTCCGGCAATGTGCCGCATATCGGCGGACGCGCCGGACCGGGTGACACCGGAAGAGCCGGGTGCGATCAGGCCTCGAGTTCGGCGTCCCAATAGAGGTAATCGACCCAGCTGTCGTGCAGGTGGCCGGGCGGAAATTTACGGCCGATGTTGCGCAGCTCTTCGGCGCCGGGTTGCCGTGCGCGTCTGCGCAGCGCCAGACCGGACTGGCGCAACGACCGCGCGCCCTTGCGCAGGTTGCAGCGCGAACAGGCCGCGACGACATTTTCCCACGAGGTGATGCCGCCGCGCGCCCGGGGGATCACATGATCGAAGGTCAGATCGCCCTTGGCGCCGCAATACTGGCAACAGAACTCGTCGCGCAGGAACAGGTTGAACCGGGTGAATGCCACGCGTTTCTGCGGTTTCACATAATCCTTGAGGACCACGACCGAGGGGATGCGGATCGTCGTCGACGGGCTGCGCACGACTTCGTCGTATTGCGCCACGATCTCGACCCGGTCGAGCCAGACCGCCTTGACGGCCTCCTGCCAGGGCCACAACGACAGCGGATAATACGACAGGGGACGGTAATCGGCGTTCAGCACCAATGCCGGGTGATGCCGGGTGCCGGCCGCCTCACGTACGAACTGGGTTCTGAAATCGACATCCATCGGGCGCGTCTTCCCCTCATCCTGTCGGCACTATATCCGGCGCTTCACCTCTGACAAGCCCTTGATCCTGCCGTTATCTCGCCCTGTGCGAAGGTGTCGCGCGGGGATGTGACACGGCGATGACGGGCGCGGGCGTCAGCCCAGCCCCAGCTTGTCGGTCATGAACGCAAGGGCCACCTGCAATCCATCGGGCGCGATGCCATGCGCCGTGCCCTTCATGATGTGGGCATAGACCTCTTTCCAGCCCGCCAGCTGCAACGCCTCGGCCGCCTCCGGCAGGCTCGCGGGGGGCACGACATCGTCCTGATCGCCGTGGATCAGCAAGACCGGCGGCCGGGTCAGCGCCTCGTCCCCCAGCAGATCGGGCAGCATCAGCCGCCCCGAAAATCCGACGATGCCCGCCAGCGCATCGTCACGGCGCGGCCCGACGTGCAGGGCCATCATCGTGCCCTGGGAAAACCCCAGCAGCACGACCTGCTCTGGCAGCAGATCCTCGTCCACCATCACGCCGGTCAGGAAGGCGTCGAGGTCGGCAGCCGCCGCCGTCAGGCCGTGGTGCGCCTCTTCCTCGGACGACCCGTCGATCCAGGGGATCGGGAACCACTGAAACCCCATCGGTGCGCCTGCACAGGCCTCCGGTGCGTCGGGGGCCAGAAACAGGGTGTCGGGCATGTGTTCGGCCAGCGGATCGGCAAGGCCCAGCAGGTCGGCGCCGTTCGCGCCGTAACCATGCAGGAAGATGACGGCTGAGCGGGTCTCGCCGCTGAACGGCTCTTTGCGGTTGGCTTGCAGGGCGCGGGTCATGGCGAGGCTCCGGGGGTTGGGTCGGGCCAATCGGCCCGAACCCCGCGCGGACGTCAAGCCTGCATTCGCGGCCCGCTAGTTTATCACCACCTGCGGCCCCATCGCCCAGTTCGGAAGGAACGTCGAGATGACCGGCACGTAGGTGATGATGATCAGGAAGATGAAGAGAACGCCGAGGAACGGCAGGGCCGCGCGCACGACGGCCATCATCGACATGCCTGCCACGCCGCTTGTGACGAACAGGTTCAGACCCACGGGCGGGGTGATCATGCCGATCTCCATGTTCACGACCATGATAATGCCAAGGTGGATCGGATCGATCCCGAGCGAGATCGCGATGGGGAAGACCAGCGGGGCGACGATGACGATCAGGCCCGACGGCTCCATGAACTGACCGCCGATGAGCAGGATCACGTTGACCATGATGAGGAAGGTGATCGGCCCGAGGCCCGCGCCCAGCATCGCTTCCGCGATTTCCTGCGGGACCCGCTCGTCTGTCAGAACCTGTTTGAGGACCAGCGCATTGGCGATGATGAACATCAGCGTGACGGTCAGCTTGCCCGCCTCGAGCAGGGTGTGGCGCGTATCGCGGTGCCAGAACGCGGTCAGCAGCGCCCAGGGGGCGGTCAGCAGCGACAGACGACGGTCCTCGCCCATATCCCCGACGGCGGCGGCGGAGAGGCTGCGCCCCTTCGGGGCGGTGAGGCTGCGCCCCGAAGGGGCGGCGAGCGGGCCCATGTCGCGATAGACGAAACAGGCGATAAAGAACGCATAGACGGCGGCGACGGCGGCGGCCTCGGTGGGGGTGAACACCCCGGGCGACCAGTAGACGCCACGATCCAGGCTGATCCCGGGAAAGCCGTAGATGCCGCCCATGATGATCGCGATCAGCATCAGCCCCCACAGCGCATCGCGGAACGAGGCGCCGATCTCGCGCCAGCCTTGCCACTCGCCCTTGGGCATCCCCTTGATCACGGCCATGATATAGATCGTCACCATGAGCATCAGGCCCGCCAGCAGGCCCGGGAACACGCCTGCAAGGAACATCCGGCCGACGGAAACATCCGTGGCGCTTGCATAGACGACCATGACGATGGACGGCGGGATCAGGATGCCGAGCGTGCCTGCGTTGCAGATCACACCGGCGGCGAAATCCTTGGTATAACCCTGCGCCTTCATCGCGGCGATCACGATAGAGCCGATGGCCACGACCGTCGCGGGCGACGAGCCCGACAGGGCGGCGAACATCATGCACGCGAACACGCCCGCAATGGCGAGACCGCCGCGCAGATGCCCGACGCAGGCAATCGAGAACCGGATGATCCGCCGCGCCACGCCGCCCGTCGACATGAACGACGAGGCCAGCACGAAGAACGGGATTGCCAGCAGCGTCGGGTGGCCCGCCATCGCCTGATACAGCGATTGCGCGATCGAGGCGAGCGAGGTGTCGGAGAAGAACAGCTGGAACACGATCGACGAGAACCCGAGCGCCACCGCGATGGGCACCCCCAGGAGCAGCAGACCGATGATCATGCCGAAGAGCAGGACGACTTCCATGGGGCTAGCCCTCCTTGTTCAGGTTGGGCCCGGTCGTGCCAGACCCGGTCGGGTTCGGACGGCTATCGGCATCGGCGGCACCGGGCGGCAGGCTGCGATTGCCGACCGCCGTCGCGGTGCGGGTCTGTTCTTGTGCGTCGGCGGCGGCCGCGGCGCGTCCGGCCTCTTCGACGGCGTTCTCCGCCTCGTGGCTTACAATCAGGCTTTCGGCCTCGCCGCGCCAGATCCGCGCCGTCGCCTGACAGATGCGCAACAGCATCAGCGTCGCGGCGAAAGGCAGGATCGCATAGGGCACCAGAACCGGCATCTTGCGATAGGTCTCGACGACCGTCTCGCCGCCTTCCTCATATGAATTGAACGTGGTCGACAGCCAGGTCCGCAGCCATTCGAACGGGATCGGCACATCGCCGGTGATCGTATAGGCGAACCGGCGGGCCTCGGTGTCGAAGCCTGTGGGGATGACCCGCCCGGTGAATTTCGGCAGGTCCGCGAACGGTGCCCAGTAATCCCAGGCGCCTTTCATCACCAGCAGCGCATAGGCGATGCAGACCGCCGCCGAAATCAGCCCGAAGATCCGTCTGCCCCGGCTCTGGAACATGCCGGTGATCGCGTCGACGCCAAGGTGTGCGGTGACCTTGAACGCATAGGTCAGGCCGAACAGCACCAGCCATGCAAACAGGATCAGCACGACCTCGAGGGACCAGATCATCGACGAATTGAAAACATACCGCAGCACGACATTGGTGAACGTCAACAGCGTCATGAGACCCAGGAGCACCGCGATAACCGTTTCTTCGAGACTGTTGATCACGCGCGACAGACGGCCCCCGGGCTGGTATTTCGTCGATGACATCGCGTTTCCCCCGTTCGGCCTGCGCCGTGCCTCGGTCGCCCCGTGACGGGACGCGGCTGGCCCGGGCAGGGGTATCTTCCCGCCCGGGCCGTTTCACGCGTGGCGATCAGCCGTCGTTGGCGGATTGCGCGGCGGCGATCATATCGGCGCCCACTTCTTCCTCGAACTCTGCCCAGACGGGCATCATCACCTCGACCCAGGCCTGACGCTGCTCTGCGGTCAGTTCGCGGATTTCGCCGCCCTCGTCGAGGATCGCCTGACGCGCGGCCATATCGACCTCGCCCACCGCGGCGTTCCGCTCGGCGGTGACCTCGTCGAGGATCGTCAGGAACTGCTCGCGCACCTCCGGCTCGAGGCTGTCGAGAAAGTCGGAGGACGACACCACGAGATAGTCGATGATGCCGTGATTGGTTTCGGTGATCCCGTCCTGCACTTCGAAGAATTTCTGGCCGTAGATGTTGGACCAGGTGTTTTCCTGTCCGTCGACGACGCCGGTCTGCAGCGCGCCGTAGACCTCGGAGAATGCCATCGGCTGCGGCGAGGCGCCCATCGCCTCCATCTGCGCCACCAGCACGTCGCTGGGCTGCACGCGGAATTTCAGGCCATCGGCATCGCCCGGCGCAACCAGCGGCACGTTGGCCGACATCTGCTTCATCCCGTTGTGCCAGTAGGCCAGGCCCTGCACACCGCGACGCTGCATCGCGTCGAGCATCATCTGACCTTCTTCGGACTGCTGGAACCGGTCGACGGCCTCGATGTCGTCGAACAGGAACGGCAGGTCGAACAGGCGATAGGCGCGGGTGATGCTCTCGAAGAGCGAGAATGACGGCGCGGCAAGCTGCACGTCGCCGCGCAACAGCGCCTCGATGACCTGCTCGTCGGTGTACAGGGTGGAGTTCGGGAACACCTCCATGCACATCGTCCCCTCCATCTCGGCGTTCACCCGCTCCATCAGGAGCTGGGCGGCAATGCCCTTGGGGTGGCGGTCGGTGTTGGTGACATGGCTGAACTTGACGACGATTTCGCCGTCGTCGCAGCCCATCGGGTCGGCGTAGGCTGCATCGGGGGCCGCGGATGCGGCGATGGTGGCGGCTGCAGCGGCTGCGGCAAAGGTTGAAAATTTCATGAGGTCTCCTCCCTGAGACTTTTCGTTTCGCATCCCGCATCGGGCGCGGGGCATGGCGCAGAGTTGACGGTGCGGCGCGCGATGTTGCAAGCGGATTGATGCCGCAAAGGGTAAAAGAGAAATTATTTATTTGAAATATGCCGTTAGCGAAGAACGCGCCACAAACCGGCAGATCGTTCGCGTCCGCCTGTGCGGAACTTCGCGCCGCCAGCGCGGCATCTGTGCGTAAAACCGCACACCGCGTTCAAACAGTGCCGTCACCGGGCGCCCTCAACCGGCGCCGTCCTTGCGAAAATCCTCGGCCCGCAGATTGTGACGGGTCAGCTTGTCGTAAAACGTCTTGCGCGGCAGTTGCAGATCACGCGCGGCATCGCTGGCCTGACCGCCGGTCCGGCGCAGCGCCTCGATCAAAAACCGCCGCTCGACCTCGGCCATTCGTGCCGCAAGACCGGGCGCGGCACCGGTATCCGCGGTGCCGTCGTCATCCACCCCGAGGACAAACCGCATCGCCGCACTCATCAGGGCGCGCGCGTTGCCGGGCCAGTCCCGCGCCATCAGCGCCGCCTCGGTTTCGGGTGGAATGTCGGGGACGGCAAGGTTCGCCTGTTCGCAGGCAAGCGCGACGTAGTGGCGAAACAGCACCGGAATATCGCCCACCCTCTCGTGCAGCGCGGGGATGCGGACCGACATCACATTCAGGCGCCAGTACAGATCGGCACTGAACCGGCCCGCCGCCACCTCGGCGTCGAGATCGCGGGTGGTGCCGGCCAGAACCCGCGCGCTTTGCCCCTGATCGAGCAGGTCGAGCAGCGCGAATTGCGTGGCCCCCGGCGCGGTGCCGATCTCGTCGATGTACAGCGTGCCGTCGCGGGCCTGAGACAGGGCCGCGGCCAGCGCCTCGGGGGTGAGTGCCGCGCCGGAGCATTTGACAAAGGGCCGTGCCGCGGCGGGCGACAGCAGGTGCACGACTTCGGCGACCTTGGGGGTGCCGCCTCCGGTTTCGCCCGCGATCAGAACCTCGCCGCGCGCGCGCGCCACTGTCCGCACCCGGTCGCGCAGACCCTGCGCCGGTTCCGAGGTGCCGAACAGCATCCGCGCCGCCGCGTCCCCCGCCTGTGCGTTTCGTTTCGCCGCCCGCGTGGCCAGCGTCGCGGCGCGGGCGGCAAGGGCCGCGCGCACCTCGGCGACAAACGCGCCGGGCGCGCAGGGTTTTTCCAAAAACGCGGTGGCCCCCGCCGCGATCCCGCGCACCGCCATCGCCACATCGCCGTGACCGGTCAGCAGGATCACCGGCAGGTCCGGGTCGACGCGGCGCACATGGTCGAGCAGATGAAATCCGTCGCGCCCCGGCATCCGGATATCGGATACGATCACGCCGTCAAAGGCGGGTTCGATGTGATCGCGCGCCTCGACGAAGGACGCCGCGATCTGCGGTTCGAACCCCGCCAGCTCGAGGGTCTGGGCCAGGGCCTCGCGTACCTCGCGGTCGTCATCGACGAGCAGGACGCGCCGGGGCCCCGCTGCGGTTTCCGGGCCAGAGATCGGGCCAGAGATCGGGCCAGGGAGCGGGCCAGAGACCGGATCTGATATCGGGTTGGTCATTCCGCCGCCGCACGCCGAATCCCGGCAGCGCCGGGTTCGAGTTCCACCGCGAAAACCGCGCCGCCATCGGGGTGATTGCGCCCCCGTATCCGCCCGCCGAAACTCTGCACCAGTCCGTAAGAGATCGACAGGCCCAGCCCCATGCCATCCTCGCCGTTGTCGGCCGCACCGGTTCGGTGCCGTGCCGTGCCATCGCCGCCGATCCCGCCGCCGCCGATCCCCTCTGCCCGGATCCCGGTCCCGCCAACTCCGGCACCGCCGGTGCCAATCCCGGTCGTTTCAACGACCGCGTTGGCAGAACCGACCTGCTTGGTGGTGTAAAAGGGATTAAAGATCTTTTCCGGCTCGGCGATCCCCGGCCCGGTGTCGCGTACCTCGAGGATCACGCGCCCGTCCTGACGGTCGATCCGCAGCGCGATGTCGCGCCGCGGCTGTCCCTCCATCGCATCGGCGGCGTTCGATAGCAGGTTCAGCACGACCTGTTGCAGCCGCACATCGCCGCCGCGCACGATCACCGGACCTGCGGGCCGGTGCCAGCGCAGCGTGACGCCTCGTGCCGCCATCCGTGTCTGCGACATCTCGACGGCGGCATCGACGGCGGCGCACAGATCGACGTCGCCCATCCGGGTCGTTTCCTGCCGCGCAAAGGCGCGCAGGTTGCCGATGATCCGCCCCATCCGGCGGGCAAGCTCGGAGATGCGCAACAGGTTCGCGCCCGCCGGTTCGGGACGGCCCGCGGCGAGATAGGCCTCGGCGTTTTCCGCGAACGAGCGGATCGCCATCAGCGGCTGGTTCAGCTCGTGGCTGATACCCGCCGACATCTGGCCGAGGGCAGACAGCTTGTCCGCCTGCACCAGATCGGCCTGCGCCGCGGCCAGCCGCACCTCGGCGCCGCGCCGTTCGGCAACCTCGCGGGTCAGATCGGCGTTCACGGCCCTGAGGGCGGCGGTGCGCCGCTCTACCCGGGCTTCGAGGTCGGCGGCGACGCGCAACAGAACCCGCCGCCGCTCGAGCGCCCAGAACAACATCGTGCCAAGGGCCAGCATGATGCCCGCCACGGCGGCGGCCTGTGCCGTGGCGATGGCGCGCGCGGGGGCCACGTCGATCAGGGTTTCGCCGGTGAGGCCGAGAACCGGCACCTCGCGCACCAGATGCAGCGCGCGCGCGGGCAGATAGCGACCGCCGTCGATGCGCCACAGGTCATGGGCGGCAAACCAGCCTTCCTCGCGCTCGAACACCGGAAAGGCGGACCCGCGTGGCGTCGTGGTGCCGGGCGGGGGCGCGGCGCCGGGCGGGGGCGCGGCGCCGGCGGCGGCAAGGAACCGGTTTCGCATCAGCAATTCGGACCGGTTGGTCACGAAAACCGCCCCCGAGGTGTCGGTGAAGAATACCGGCACCGGCCCGCCGCGCCATTCGGCCTCGACCGCCTCGACGTCGGCCACGACAACCACCGCGCCGATGACCGGGCCGTCCGGCGCGAACACCGGCGCCGCAAAGGCAAATACCCGCCGCCCGTACGGCACGCTCGACATGTTGTGCAGCCCCAGCGCCCCGTCCAGCGCCCGGTCGAAATGCGGTGTGCCCGACAAGGCCGACGTGCCGCCCGGACGGGCGGCGGCCAGAACCGCGCCGGTCGCGTCGGCGATGACGATATCGAGCGAGCCGCTGACATCGGCGATCTGCACCAGCAGCGCCCTGGCGCCGGCCCGGTCCAGCCGTCCGTCCAGGGTCGCGGCAATCTCGGGGCGTTGGGCGGTCAGCACGGCATTGGCGCGAAACCGCTCCAGCTCGCCCGCCAGACGGTCCGCCGCCAGCGCCAGACCCGCGCGCCCCGTCCGGTCGAGTTGCGCCAGAGCCTCACCGTAGGATTGCCGCCAGATCGCGGTGCTCACGAGGCCCACGATGGCCAGGAAAACCGCCAGCCGCGCGAGGCGACGTACCGGGCGGTCAAACGATGAGGACATGCGCGGTCTGACCATGCGCAAAGAGTAGAAGCCGCTATGAAAAATGGCCAGCCGCGCAGATGTTGCGCGGCTGGCCGCTCATGTCGACGGTCCGGGGCGGTCTAGCCGACCAGTTCGAGACCCGAGAAGAAGAACGCGATCTCTTCGGCGGCGGTTTCGGGCGCATCCGAGCCGTGGACCGAGTTTTCACCGATCGACAGCGCGAATTCCTTGCGGATCGTGCCGTCGGCGGCATCGGCGGGGTTGGTGGCCCCCATGACTTCGCGGTTTTTGCTGATCGCGTCCTCGCCTTCGAGGACCTGCACCACGATCGGCTCGGAGACCATGTATTCGGTCAGCTCGCCGAAGAAGGGCCGGTCCTTGTGGACGCCGTAGAATGCCTGCGCCTGTGCGAGCGTCAGCTGGATGCGCTTGGAGGCGACGATACGCAGGCCCGCATCCTCGAACTTGGCGGCGATCTTGCCGGTCAGATTGCGTTTCGTGGCGTCGGGTTTGATGATGGAGAAGGTGCGTTGAACTGCCATTTGGGGCCTCACGGATTGAAGATTGCGGTTGTCCGGGGGGCTAGCACCGTTGCACTCGCAGGGAAAGGGGGCGGGCACGGGATGACACGACCGGCGATCCGCGCGGGCGGTCCGGCGTCTGTCCGGGCGTGCCGGGCGGCAGCGTCGGTTTCAAACCGTTGCGCGTGACGAACGCGCCGTTCTGCCTCGTCCATCGCCTGATCCATGTGCCCGTGTTCTGCCGCTGGATCCACAAGCTGCATCACAACGGCGTCAATCCGGCGCCGTTTTCCAGCCTGTCGATGCCCCCGGTCGGGCATCTGCTGTATTTCAGCGGCATCCTGATCCGTTTCATCGTGTCGTCGAACCCGGTCCTTGCGATATATCACCTGTATTTCGCGGGCTATGGCGCGGTGGTGGGGCATATCGGCTTCGACAAGGTGGTGCTGGACGACGAGACGGCGGTCCCGACCCTCGCCTGCAACCACTATCTGCACCACAAGTATTTCGAGGTGAACTATTCCGAAGGGCTCGCCGCGCCGGACAAGCTGTCCGGCACGTTTCACGACGGTACGAAAGAGGGCGAGCGGCTGATGAACGAGCGGTATCAGGTAAAGAGGGCACGCGCGAAGGCCCGGTAACGGCCTGGCGCGTCAGGGCGCCGCCCAGACCGCGCGCACCTCGCGGCGCAGCATCTGCGCATCGTCCCACCTGTCGCTGAGATCCGCGCCGTCTGGACCCGAGATCGCATAGGGCTGCGGTCCCAGTTCGCAGGTGAACACCAGCGTGGCGTCGGGGTCGGCGCGGCCCCGCCAGCTGTCGAACCCCGCACGCCACCAGCCGAGGAACAGGTCGAGGTTGTCGCGGTGCTGCGGAAACGAGACCTCCACCTGCACCTGTTCGCGGCTGGCCACCCGGCCATGGAACGCCCAGGCGTTGCCGACGATGCGGCGGATTTCGGCGTGGTGCGCGTCCGGTACCGGCACCGGAAACTCGCGGCCCACGAAGAAATGCGACAGGTCCGCCAGCAGCGGCAGATCGGGCAGCGCGTCCAGCAGGTCGAGGGTGAAGTGCAGGTCCGTCGTCATCCGGTCACGGTGCGTCTCGAACAGGACCGGAAACGGTACCTCCTCGGCGAGCCGCATCCAGCCTTCGAGGATGCCGACAGCCTCGGTGACGGTGCGGGGCATGACGTTGGGCTGCACGTTCAGATGCGCGACCGGAAATTCGGTCGCGAGGTCGAGCAGGGGCTTGAGGTCGTCGATCGTGGCGGGAAAGCAGACGCCTTCGATGCCCGTGCCGGTCTGCGCGGCATGGGCCGCGACGCTGCGGACAAGGTCGCGGTCGGTCCACTGCGCGGACACACCGTCATAGCCGCCGTCGGTGATCCGCCGCAGCTTTTCCTCCAGCGGCCATTCCATGCCGTCCGGCTGGCGCCGCTCCATTGCCCAGAGCGACTGATAGATCGCGAGTTTCTGCATCACGTCGCCCCTTTGGTGCGCGCGGCCTTGCGTTTCATCCGGGCGCGCAGGCGGGCGTCGGACGCCTCCGTGCCGTCGTGAAAGCTGCCGAACCAGTGATCGAGCGGGATCAGGTCGTTGGCATAGTTCACCTCGAAATACTTGTGGTGCAGGTAGTGTGGGAAATCGCCCACCGTGGCGGTGCCACCGCCGGGCAGGACCACCTGCTCGAAGCCCGCGTGGCCGTGACCGGGGCCAAGGCCGGTGCGCATCATGATCCCCAGCATGACGATGGGATGCGCCGGGATCAGGCAGGCGCCGAGGATGGCCGAAAAATACAGAACATGTTCCACCGGGTGCATCGAAATGCCGGACCACGGCGAAGGGTTTACGTTGCGGTGGTGCAGGTGGTGAACGGTCCGGTACAGCGGGCCCCAGTGGATCAGGCGGTGCACGACATAGAAATGCACCTCGGTCCACAGCGGCAGCGTCAACAGCAGGAACCCCACCCAGAGAATGCCGCCCGTCGTCGTGATATCGACCATCGGCGCATAGCCGTTGGCATAGAGCCAATAGCCCGTCACCTCGAAGGCCGTCATGATCGGCACGCCCGAGGCGAGCGCAAACGTCAGGTTGTCGAGCAGCTGGTTGTTCCACAAAAAGCCGTCGTTCTCGCCTTCGGGGAATTTCCGTTGTATTTCGTCGCCGTTCCCTGCGCTTTTTGCAGGTACAGCCGCCCGTGCCAGAGACTGTAGTAGACCCCGACCAGCAGATAGTTGCGCGCCAGGACGCCTAGGATCCATCCCGGCGAGAACGTCGCCATCGTCCCGAGCGATGGCGTCAGGAACATCCACACCGTCACGGCGATTGCCGAATAGAGGAAATGCCACGGAAAGATGAACCCCGGCCAGCCGACGAGCCAGCGCAGGATGACGCGGGGGCGCGGCGGCCAGTCGTTGATCGGCGCGTAGGTGATCGGCTCGGCGGGCTGATAGGCGCCAAAGGCGTCGCGGGTGCCGAAGCGGGTCTCGTCAAGGTTGGCCATGGCGGGCCTCCGGGTTGTCAGAGGGCGACGAAGACATCGTCACCCTCGCGTTTGGCGGGAAAGGTTTGCAGGTCGTGGATGACGGGCGCGCGCAGCGCCTCGCCGGTTTTATAGTTGAAACGGCCGTTGTGCTTGGGGCATTCGATCACGTCGCCCACGACGAGGCCGCCGCACAGCGCCACCTGTTCGTGGGTGCACGTCGCCTCGGTGGCAAAGAAATCGCCCGCCTCGTCGCGATAGACGGCGATCTTGCGCCCCTCCAGCGTGACCTCGATCACGTCCTCTTCGTCGATGTCCTCGGCGGCGCAGGCGCGGTGCCAGGTCTCGCTCATACTTTCAGTCCTTCCATGAAATGTCGCCGCAGGAACACGAAGGCGAGCACAGGCGGCAGGCTTGCCAGCAGGCTCGCCGTCAGGGCGATGTTGGGGCCGGTGGCCGAATAGTTGCCCTGAAATACCTGCAGGGCGTTCATCACCGAGCGGATTTCGGGGCGGTTGCCCAGCACCATCGAAAACAGCAGATCGTTCCAGATCCAGGTGAACTGCAACAAGAACAGCGCCACGAGTGAGCCGGTGCAATTGGGCAGGATGATCGACCAGAACACCCGGAATTCGCCCGCCCCGTCCATCCGCGCGGCCTCGTCCATTTCCAGTGACATCTGCGCCATGTGATTTTTCAGGACCAGCGTGGGGAACGGGATGCAGATCGCGACGTACAGCAGGATCATCCCGAATTGCGAGTTGATGATGCCGAGGCGGGAATAGCCGAAGAACAGCGGGATCAGGTACATCTGAAACGGGAATATCGTGCCCAGAAAGATCAGCATGAACCACAACCCGCGACCGGCGAATTTCAACCGCGTCAGCGCATAGGCCGCCATCGCGCCGAAAAACACCGCCAGCCCGGCACCGGTAACGCCGTAGATCGCGGAATTGACGAAGGCCGAGCCGAGGTCGGCGGCGGTCCATGCATCGACGATATTGCCCCAGAGCGGGGCGACGCCCGATGGCAGGCCAAGCGGGCCGGAGAAGGTATATTCCTGGGTGGTCTTGAGGACCGAAATGCCCAGATACCAGAACGGCACGAGCCAGAGCACCGCGCAGACCGAGGCAAAGATCAGGATCGCCCAGGTCCGCCCCGACATGCCGGTTTTCGCGTCGGCGGGGATGAACGGCAGCGGCTCTCCGGTCAGGTCGTCGATGAACACCTTTGCCATCGCGCTAGCCCTTCAGCCCGTCGGCGCGCACCTGAAGCCATGCCTGCAACCATGTGACGACGAGGGTGATCGCCCCGAGAACGACGGCGACGGCGGCGGCATAGGCCCAGGCGCTTTTGGAGAACCCCTCGAAATACATGTAGACCGACAGCGACAGCGTCCGTCGCCCCGGATACCCCAGACCCATGATCCACAAAAGATCGAACGCGCCGAAGCCCGCGAGGATCGACAGCATCGACACCACCAGCAGCGTCGGCAGCAGCAGCGGCAGCACGATATGCCAGAACACCTGTCGCGGCGTCGCGCCGTCCATCCGCGCGGCCTCGATCGGATCGGTGGGGATCGCGGCAAGGCCGAGCAGCAGCAGCACCATCACGAGGCCGACGTTCTGCCACAGGTAGGTGACGATGATCGCCGCCATGATCGTGTTGTCCTGATAGAGCCAGCCGGTGTCGGTGGGCGTGCCCGTCACCGCCCCGATCCCGGTATTGAGCATCCCCTGCGGCGCATAGACGTAAAACCAGATCACCCCGATCGACGTGGGCGCGATGACGCGGGGCAAGAAGATGATGTTCTTGAACGCATTCTCGAACGGGATGCCCCGCAGCGAGAGCGCGAACAGCAGACCAAGCCCGACCGGCAGCACCAGCGAGGCGGTGACCCAGATCGCGGTGTTGATCGTCGCTTCCGAAAAATTCGGGTTGGCGATCAGGTCGGCGTAATTGTCAAAGCCCGCAAACTGATCGAGACCGGCGAATTTCTTCCATTCGGTGAAACTCAGCCAGATGTTGAACAGGATCGGCGCCATCAGCACCACGGTCGTCAGCAGGATCGCAGGTGCCATGAACACCAGCGCGATACGGAACTGACGGCGCCGTTGCGCGCCCTCGGCCCGGGTCAGCGACGCACGGCCCAGCCGCGCGATGATCGCGGCGTCGTCGCGGAGCAGGGCGGTCTGGTCGGGCGTCATGGCGGGGCAGATCCTGAAAGAAGAGGTCCGGGCAGGCGGGAGATCCCGCCCGGACCGATGCGCTGCGGTTACTGGTTGTCGGCCCAGTAGGCGTCATGCAGCGCGGTCACTTCGGCGATCACCTCGTCGGCCTGCTCCATTGTCGGGTCGAGCATGAACGAGGCAAAGGCGGCGACCGAATCGCCCTGCAGGTCGGGGGGGACGCCCTCCCACCAGCGGGTGTACAACACGGCGTCGTTGTCGGCGATGTAGGTGCTGGTCGCCGTCACGATGGCGTTCGGCGCGGTCGCATCGGTGTTGCCCATGAAATTGCCCGACGCCTCGCCCCATGCAGAGGCCGCCGCATCCGAGGCCCAGCACCGGATCGCGGTCATCACATCGGGGTTCTGCGCGCCCTCGACCGAAATCACGACCGGTGCCGCCTCGAAGACCATCCCCGCGGGCAGGCCTTCGGTGATGTTGGGCACGACAAAGGCGTCGAGCGTCGTCCCGATCTCCATCCCTGCGTCGGTCATGAGACCGATGGCCCAGTCGCCGATCAGGTTCATCGCGCCGGCGCCGGAGGCGAAATCCTGCACCTCCTGGTTCGACCGCGGATCGGAGAAATAGCCCTTGGCATACATGTCCGACCAGATCTGGAACGCCTCGCGAACGACCGGGTCGCTGTAGGACGTCGTGCCGTCGAACAACCCGTTGTAGGCGACGGGGTCGAGGCGGATCAGGATCTCCTCGAACCAGATGAACCCGCGCCAGCCGTCCTGATTGGTGGCGACGAACGGCGTGATGCCTGCCGCGACGAGGGCGTCGGCATCCGCCATCAGCTCGTCCCAGGTGGTCGGCGTGCCTTCGATCCCGGCCTGCGCGAAAAGCTCGGGGTTATAGAACATCAGCCAGCGGTTGAAGGCGAGCGGGACGGCGTAGATGTTGCCGTCGACGGTGAACGGCTCCGCCGACACGGCGGCGAACTTGCCGTCCGCCGTCAGTTCGGCCCACAGGTCGTTCAGCGGCGCGATCTGGCCCGTGGCGATCAGGTCCTCGCGGAACGTGGCACCCGACCACCAGGTGAACATCTCCGGCGTCTGGCCCGCGGCCATCGAGGATTGCACGAAGGCGCGGTATTGCTCGGGCGGGGTATAGGCCTGCTCGATGAAGCGGACGCCGGTCTGCTCGCCGCAGACGTCGCCGACGGTCTGCAACTGCGCCGACCAGAAATTCTTGTCGTGGTTCAGGATCACTTCCTGGGCAAAAGCGGCGCCCGCCGTCAGCGCGACGAGCGAGGCGCTTGCCAGTGCGCGTGGAATAAAGGTCTTCATGTGTCGTCCTCCCAGTGGTGTGGTCATGTGGCGGCGGGCTGGTGTGCCGGTCGGCTCCGGTCCAGCGTCGCGCCGGTTTGTGCGTCGAACAGGTGCACGCGGTCGGTGTTGAGCCGGAAGGACATCTCCTCCATGTCCTCCACGGCGCGGGGTTGCTGCATCCGTCCGGTGAGGGAGATGCCCTCATAGGTCAGAAACAGCAGCGTCTCGTTGCCGAGCATTTCGGTCAGCTCGACGGTGGCGCGAAATTCGACGCCGTTGACCGGCCGCACGCCGTGGCCTTCGGGGACGATGTCCTCGGGGCGCACCCCCAGCGTCACGGCATGGCCATCGGGCGGTGCATCGAAGCGGTCGGGCAGAGGCACGGTGAACCCCGGCGCCACGACGGCGCCGCCCTCCATCCGGCCCTCGATGAAATTCATCGGCGGCGAGCCGATGAAGCCCGCGACGAACTTGCTGTCGGGCGCGTTGAAAACCTCGAGCGGCGTGCCCTGCTGGGCGATGCGCCCGTCCTTCATAACCACCACGATATCGGCGAGTGTCATCGCCTCGATCTGGTCGTGGGTGACATAGATCGTGGTGACCTGCAGGCGATGCTGCAACCGCTTGATCTCGAGGCGCATCTGGCTGCGCAGCTTTGCATCGAGGTTGGAGAGCGGCTCGTCGAACAGGAACACTTCGGGTTCGCGGACGATGGCGCGGCCCATGGCGACACGCTGGCGCTGTCCGCCCGACAGGTTCGCGGGCTTGCGGTCCATGTAGGGGCCGAGTTCGAGGATGCGCGCGGCCTCGTCGACGCGGGTGTCGATCTGCGTCTGCGTCATGCCGGCAAGGCGCAGCGAAAACGCAAGGTTCCTGCGCACGGACATATGCGGATAGAGCGCGTAGGACTGGAATACCATCGCGGTGCGCCGCTCGCGCGAGGGCAGGTCATTGGCGAGATCGCCGCCGATGCGCAGCTCGCCGTGGCTGATGGTTTCGAGGCCCGCGATCATCCGCAGCGTCGTCGATTTGCCGCAGCCCGACGGGCCGACGAGCACGACGAAGGCACCGTCCGGCACGTCCAGAGTGATACCCCGCACGCCGACGTGGTTGCCATAGACCTTGTAGATGTCGCGCAGAGTGACGTCGGCCATGTCAGCCGGCGTCTGCGTCGCGTGGTGCGGGGCCCGGGGGTCGCGATGTCGTCATGAAATCCTCCCATAGCGTGTCACCACCAAGACATGACCCGCGGCAACCTGTCACGCACAACCGTCAAAGCATCTATCATTTAATGTCATTTGCCGTCATTGTCCGTCCCGTAACGGTATTCAGGATCTGTCATGTCCCGCGTCACAATCGCCGATCTGGCCAGGGAGGCCGAAGTCAGTATCTCGACGGTCGACCGTTTGCTGAACGGCCGGTATCCGGTCAAGGCAGCGACGGCTGAGCACATTCTCGAGACGGCGGAGCGGATCGGTTTCTATGCCGCGACGGCGATCCGGGACCGGCTGTATGCGCGCCGTCCCGACCTGACGATCGGGGTCGTGCTGCATCAGAGTTTCCGGCCCTTCTACCGGGACCTCGGCATTGCCATCGCAGAGGCGGCGGCGGCGGTATCGAATGGACGGGTGCGGGCGCGGATCGTCCATGCCGACGATCTGTCACCCGCAGCCATCGCCGAGGATATGCTGCGCGTCGGGGCAAAAGCGCAGATCGTCAGCGTCGTGGCCGCCCAGCATCCGCAAATCTCGCGTGCCATCGACGCGCTGGCCGCGCGCGGCGTTGCGACGATCGCTCTCATTTCCGAACATTCCGCGCAGGTCCCCGTGGGCTATGTCGGTGCCGACTGGGTCAAGCTTGGCCGGACAGCGGGGTGGATGCTCGACCGTGCCTGCACCGTGCCGGGGCGTCTTGGCATCATCGCCGGTTCGCACCGCTATCGCTGCCACGAGCTGAGCGAGATCGGCTTTCGGTCGTATATGCGCGAACATCGCGCCGATCTGCATCTGCTCGAACCGGTCAGCAATTTCGAGGACCGGGATCTGGCGGAACGGACGACGCTCGACCTGCTGAACGCCGAACCGGATCTGCGCGGCATGTTCATGTGCGGCGGTGCCGTCAGCGGCGCGGTCGCGGCGCTTCGGCAGGTGCGTGCCCCGTTTGCCGTGCCGGTCGTGGCGATGGAGCTGACCGATGACCGGCGGCGTGCGCTGACGGATGGCTATCTGACGCTGACGCTCGCCACGCCGATGCGGCTTATGGCCGAACGCCTTGTCAGCGCGGCGATGGAGGTTGTGCGGGACGCGGCGGCACCCAACGATCCGCCCGGCCAGACCGGGGCGCGGCGCAGTGTCGTCGAACGCATCCCCTTCGATCTTTATACGAGCGAGAACATCTGACCGGGCGGTGCACCTCGTCCTGCGTGATAGTTTCTGACGTATTTTGATGCTTTCGCGGCATCCATGCTTGGCCGGGGACCCCGGCGTTGGCATAAACACCGCATCGTTCGGGCGCGTTCCGGCCCGGAGACCCCCTGGAGGACGGACATGGCCGCATCCGACTACGATCTTCTGGGCGCGCGCGGGCAGGCGGCGGTCGAGACCGGCCTTGCCACCGCGCAATGGTATCACACGGACGTCGACCGCAAGACGATGCGCGACCTGATGCGGCGCAGCGACGGTCCGGCAATCGTCGACACGGCACTCTGGCTGGGCATGATCCTTGTCACCGGTATCGCGGTCGCGCTTCTGTGGCCGTCGTGGTGGGCGGTGCCTTTTCTTCTCGTCTATTCCGTCCTGTACGCGTCGGGAGGCGATGCGCGCTGGCACGAATGCGGTCACGGAACGGCGTTTCGGACGGACTGGATGAACCGGGTCGTCTATCACATCGCGTCGTTCATGATCATCCGCAACCCGGTCGCCTGGCGGTGGAGCCATGCGCGCCATCACACCGATACGATCATCGTCGGGCGCGACCCCGAAATCGCGATCATGCGCCCGCCCGATCTTGCCAGGCTGCTGCTGAACGTGGTCGGCGTCATCGACATGCTGTCGGGCTGGCAGACGATGCTGCGCAACGCGGCGGGCGTTCTGGGCGAAGCGGAACGGACCTATATCCCGCAAAGCGAGCAGGCCCGTGTCGTCACCGTCGCGCGCGTCTGGTGTGCGGTTTATGCGGCAATCTTTGTGCTGGCGGTTCTGACCGGCTCGGTCGTGCCGATCGTGCTGTTCGTCCTGCCAAAGGTTTTTGGTTCATG
The DNA here is from genome assembly GCA_963761735.1 of uncultured Alphaproteobacteria bacterium. Taxonomy (GTDB): domain Bacteria; phylum Pseudomonadota; class Alphaproteobacteria; order Rhodobacterales; family Rhodobacteraceae; genus CAVXHQ01. The sequence goes on along the minus strand of CAVXHQ010000007.1, from coordinate 126,554 downwards.
GCACCTGATCCTGCTTGGCGTGTTGCAACATGCGGGCCTGGCCGAAGATGTCCTCGACCACCGGATGAACACCCGCACCGTCCATATCAATCCTGTCAGCCGGTTCATCTACATGAACATGAATTACCACGTCGAGCATCATATGTTCCCGATGGTGCCGTTTCACGCCTTACCCCGGCTTCATGCGCTGATCAGGGACGATCTGCCGGTCCCGAGCCCGTCGATTGCCGCCGCCTACTCCGAAGTCTGGCCCGTGCTGCGACGCCAGCTGCGCCATGAGACCTATTTCCACACGCCGATCCTGCCGGCGACTGCGCGGCCTTACCGCGAAGATTTCCATGCCGCCGCTCTTGGCGGTTGATATCGGCGAGAACGGCAGGTCCGATGGATCGCCCGACGACGCAAACCTTTGATATACGAACGATCCACGGCGGGGCTCCGGGACCCGGAACGACGTGCACAGAGGACGTGCGCAGAGACTGCCGGCACGGCATTCGCGTCCCGCCCGATTTCCGTGCTGAAACTCGGTCAGACCGCGAAAGTTCGCCGGTCCGGGTCCCTGCTGCGCAAGCGGGCTCGCCGAACCGCTGCCGGATGTGGAAAGACATGCATTGAAATGGTTTCGGCGTATCTGCCGCGAGACCGGTTTCCAATTCCGGCCTTGGGTCGATCACATGCCTTGTCCGGGGTCCGGCGTCTCTCAGACCACGGTGTTCCCTGCTGATCGGGCCGCGCGGCCGCCGCGGGCTCAAACCCATGACAACGCGCGGCCCCGGTCAGTTTCATTCAGCAACCTTTGACAACCGGGCGACAGCGCAACCGCGCGCTCGGGGTCGCCGGTTAGGCCGCGCCGCCTTTGCATGTTCCCGGTGCCATCCTGGTCCGGAACGCTGCGCCATGCTGTCGCCGTTCCGACCTCGTCGGACGCGTCGAAACCGAAGACTGGCAGACGCCGGATCAGAGCCGACGTCCAGTTCGCGTTTTCTCAGGCACCGCCTCTCTGCGCCATCATGGATGCCAGCACGTCGACCATACGGTCCAGCGCATCCGACCATTCCGCTTCGTTGCGGGCATAACACACGCGGAACCGTCCTTCGTGTTCCGGGCCGAACTGATACCCCGGGCTGACCAGCACGCCGGCCTGCGTCAGCAGCCGCGTCGCGACGTCATGGCTGCTGCGGCCGAGGTCTGAGACGTCCGGCCAGGCATAGGCCGTCCCGGCACCCAGTTTCATCCTGAGCCACGGCAACCGACCCAGCTTCGCCTCTGTCATCTTTCCCAGCGCGGCGAAATCCACCATCCGCGCGGCCAGCCAACCGGCATCGTCGGCCAGCCAGTGTTTCAGCAAGGATTGCGCATAGGCCGGTGCCCGCAAGGCGGTGATCGACAGGACATTCTCCATCCGGTCGATCAGGTCCGGGGCTGCCACGGCAACGCCGAGGCGAAAGCCGGACAGGGACTCGGTCTTGCTCGGCCCCAGCAGGGTCACGACCCGTTCGGCCATGCCGGGCAGGGCGGCGATGTGGGGAAAGGGCGTATCGCCGTGCACAAGGCGGCAGTACAGCTCGTCGGCGATTACACAGGCGTCGTATTTCCGCGCGAGATCGGCGATCGCCCCGATCGTGTCGGCGGAATAGACGAGACCCGTCGGGTTGGAGGGGTGCGAAAAGACGAACACCCGCGCACCGTTCCGGAACGCCGCCTCGAGGGCCTCGAGATCGGGAGTGCCCGCGTCGATGAGGATCGGCACGCGTGCGATCTCTATATCGAGGAACCGCAACATCCGCTCGTCGAACAGGTATTCGGGCGAAGCGAGGGCGACGGTGCCGCCGCTGTCGGCCAGAGACGAGATCGCGGCCAGCAGGCCCGCCTGCGTGCCGGGGGTGAGGATGACGTGGCGCGCCCCGTCCACCTCCATGCCCAGCAGGGCCGAAACATTGGCGGCGACAGCGTCACGCACGTCGGCGTGGCCGCGATAAGGACTGTAGGCGCGTTCCCCGTCGCGCAGGGCCGCGACGAAAACCTCCTGCGCCCAGGGCGGCGGCGCAAAGCGGACGGTGTCGAAATGAGTGGTGTCGAGGAACCCGTCGGGCGCCTGCGCGATCAGTGCGAGGTCCGCATCGCGGACGCTGGCGGCACCTGCCGCCCGACCGGGCAGTTTCAGGCGCGCGATGCGGGCGGGCATGTCGTCGCGGGACGGGGAATCGTTCATGACGTCGACCTTTCGGATACTACTGACGCGGTTCGATGGCGTCGCGCAGGCCCTCGCCGACGAAGTTGACGGCAAGCACGGTGAAAAAGATGCACAGACCCGGCGGGATTGCCAGCCATGGCGCGATGGACAGCCAGGAACTGGCGTTGTTGAGGATATTGCCCCATGTCGGCACCGGCGGCAGGATGCCAAAGCCGAGGAACGACAGACCGGATTCCAGCATGATCGAGGTGCCCACCGCCAGTGTCGCGGCGACGGTGATCGGCCCCAGCGCGTTGGGCAGGATGTGGCGGAACATCAGGCGCGCACCGCCCGCACCCAATGCCCGGGCCGCCTCGACGTATTCGCGCTCCCGCAGGGCCAGGAACTGCGAGCGGACGAGGCGCGCGGTGCCCATCCAGATCAGACCGCCGACGATCACGACCAGCAGGCCGGGGCTGGGGCGAAACATGGTGGACAGCAAAAGGACCAGCGGCAGCGTCGGGATCGACAGCATCACATCGGTCAGGCGCATCAGCACGATGTCGGCCCAGCCACGGTAGAACCCCGAAACGGCACCGATGGCGGAGCCGACGAACGTCGAGATGATCGCCCCCAGCAGGCCCACGCCCAGCGACACGCGCCCGCCGTAGACGAGGCGGGTCAGGGCGTCGCGGCCCAGCTCGTCGGTACCGAGCCAGTGGTCCGCACTCATCGGCGAAGGCGAGCCGATGAAGGTGAAATCCTGCGCGTCGTAGGTATAAGGCAGGAACCACGGTGCCACGATCACCACGAGGCCGAGAACCACGAGAAACACCAGACCCGTCATCGCAAGGCGGTGCCGCGAGAACCGGCGCACGATCTGGCGCCAGGGTTTGCGCGAGGGCTGCCGCGACAGGCTCTGCGTTTCGGTCGAAAGGTCAACCATGGCGGATCCTCGGGTCGAGCATGGCATAGACGATATCGGCCACGATGTTGGCCACCACTACGCCCGCCGAGCCCATCATCATCAGGCCCATCAGCATCGGGTAATCGCGGCCGTTCATGCTCTCGATGAACAGACGGCCGATGCCCGGCCAGGCGAACACCGTCTCGGTGATGACGGCGCCCGAAATGATGGTGACGAAATCGATGGCGATGACGGTGACGGCGGGGATCATCGCGTTGCGCAGCGCGTGCAGGACGATGACGCCTTTTTCGCGACGGCCCTTGGCATAGGCGGTGCGGATGTAGTCCTGATTGAGGACATCGACCATGCCCGACCGGATGTACCGGCTCCACGAGGCGATGGTGGCCAGCGACAGGACGGTGACGGGCAGGATGATGTGGCGCAGGCGGTCGACGAAATCGCCGCCGCCGATGGTTTTCATCCCCGCCGAGGGCAGCCAGCCGAGCCAGACCGAAAACACGAGTTGCAGCAGCAGCGCCGACCAGAACACGGGCAACGATATGCCCGCGAACGACGCCAGCGTCAGCGTGCGGTCGGTGCGGCTGCCGCGACGCGCGGCGGATATGGTGCCCAGCGGCAGCGCGATGCAGAACGAGATCAGCATCGCCAGCCCGCCGAGTTGCAGGGTGGGACCGAGCCGGGTGACGATCTCGTCGAGGACCGGGCGCCCGGTGCGGATCGACAGGCCCCAGTCGCCGGTCAGCATCGCTTTGAGCCACAAAACGTATTGCACCGGCACCGGTTCGTTCAGGCCGAACCGGTCGGCGATCTGTTCCAGCGCCTCGGCACTTACCGACGGGTTGTCGGCATAGACGTCGAGCGGGCCGCCGGGGGCGAGATGGATGATGGCGAACAGGATCAGCGAGATCCCGAACAGGAGCGGGATCGCGCCGAGCAGCCGCCGGATGAGGAATGTCAGGGTCACGCGGGCATCCCGTGGGGTCTGTGGCGGATCGGGTGTCGACATATCCGGATCCACCGAAACGACGGCGGGCCCGGACGGCAGAGACAAGAAGGACCGGCCCGCCCGGAGGAAAGCGGACCGGTCTGGCAGTGAGGGCGGGCCGACCTTGGGAGGAGGATCGGCCCGGTCTGTCTCACTCCTCGAAATACCATGCGGAGGTATCGACGAAGTTGGTCATGTTGGTGGGGTTCGGCACGAAGTTCTTGAGCTTTTCCACCACCGCGATCAGGGCGACGTTTGTCGTCAGCGGAATCGTCGGCAAGTCTTCGGCAATGATACGCTGCATCTGCGATGCGGCCTCCTGCCGGACGGCCGGATCGAGCGAATTTTCCAGCGTGGCAAAGACTGCATCCAGTTCGGGGTTGGAATAGCCCTGACCGTTGTTCGGCCCCTCGGTGCCGTAAAAGCCGGAATAGACCGGGTCGGCCGAGGTGATCCAGCGTCCGTAGATCAGGTCGTAGTTGCCGTTATAGCGCGCCTCGCGGTAGGCGACGCCGGCCTGATTGTCGGGGATCAGCTCGACGCCGACGTCCTTCATCTGGGCCATGATGATCTGCTGGACGTTCTCGTCATCGGACCGGCCCGCGCTGGTGACAAAGTCGAAAGACAGTCGCTCACCGTCCTTGGCCCGCACGCCGTCGTCGCCCATGACATAGCCCGCATCCTCGAGGATGCGGTTCGCCATCCCGGCGTCGAATTCGAATTCCGGCGTATTGTCATCATACAGATCGAACACCGGCACGACGATGGATTTGATCGCCTCGGGAAAGCCGCCCTGCGCGCGGATGATGACGCTGCGGTCGATGCCGTGGGCAAAGGCCTGACGCACGGCGATATCGCTCAGCAGCGGGTTGCGCATGTTGAAATCGAGGTGCTGCCAGGACAGCAGCGGCCCGGTCAGGACACGCATCCCGTCGATCGCGGCGATCTGGTCGGCCTGATTGTACGGCGCGCGGACGATCATATCGAGTTCGCCGGTGCGCAGCTGCGTCATCGTGGTGTTCGTGTCGGGCAGCATCTTGAAGATGAGCCGCTCGAGGTAGGGCAGCTGCGTGCCGTCGTCCGCCGTGCGCCAGTAGTTCGGATTGCGGTCGAGGACGACGTATTGGCCGCGCGCGTATTCGGTCGCCATGAACGGGCCGGTGCCGGTGGGCAGCTCGTTGTACGGGTGGTTGTTGAGGTCCGCGCCTTCGAGGATGTGTTTGGGCAGGATGCCGAAGGTGAACAGCGTCGAGGCGAAATCCGGCGCCACCGTGTTGTAGTGGCAGATCACCGTCAGGTCGTCGGGCGTGTCGATGCTGTCGATGTCTTCGGTGCCGGCCTTGGATTCGGCGATGAAGGCGGGGTCCTTGACCGCCTCCCAGGTGAATTTGACGTCGGCGCTGGTGAACGGCGCGCCATCGTGCCACAGCACGCCTTCGCGCAACTTGTAGGTAATGGTCATTTTCGTCTCGTCCTCGTTGAGAACGATACCGCCGTTGTCGATGCTCGGCACTTCTGTGGCGAGGACCGGCACGTATTGTGCGTTGGTATCGGGCGCCAGCAGACCTTCGATGATGGTATGCTGCGCATCGGCCAGATAGCCGGTCGAATAGGTGTTCATCGTGTCGATTTCATATGACAGCCCGACGGTGAGGGTGCCACCGACGCTCTGGGCGAAGGCCCAGTTGGCGCGCGTCGCGGCCACGGTGGCGAGGCTGGCGCCTGCGGCCTGCATGAGGGTGCGTCTGGTCAGTTGGGTCATTTGGTCACTCCTTACTGAGGGGATAGGGCTGTGGGAATTGGGCTGTGGGGATAAGGCTGCGGGGATAGGGCTGCGGAGATTGAGCTGATCGCATTTAGCCGGGAGAATTGGTCCAGGGGGCAATTTCAATAGCCCGCGCTGCGGTCGACGACATTGCGCATCGCCTCGCCGTTCAGGTAACGCCGCACATTGGCGGCCATTTCCGCCACGGCGGGTCCGGGATGGGTAGGTGCCGCGACGTGGGGGGAAACCGAGATCTTCGGATGCGCCCAGAGCGGGTCGCCCTCGGGCAGCGGCTCGGTACGAAACACATCGAGGGCGGCGTGCGACAGCTGGCCCGCATCGAGTGCGGCAATCAGATCGGCGTCGACGATATGGGCGCCGCGCGCGCCGTTGACCAGCGCCGCGCCGGGGGCGAGGTGTCCCAGCAGGGCGGCATCGACGATGTCACGCGTCGCATCGGTGAGCGGCAGCAGGTTCACCAGTACATCGGCGCCGCTGACCGCCGCGGTCAGGGCATCTGCGCCGTAGGCACGCGTGCCCTCGACGGCCCGGCCCGTCCGGCTCCAGACCCGCACGTTGAACCCGATCCGCGCGAGCAACTCGGCGGCAGGACGCCCCAGCGCCCCGGCACCCAGCACGGTGACGGTACGCTCGCGGGCGAGTTTCTCGGCGAAAGGCGCCCAGTCGGTATCGGACTGAAGCCTGTCGTACGCCCGCAGGTTGCGGTGCCACGCCAGCACCTGCGCGGCGACCCATTCGGTCATGCCGTCGGCAAGGCCGTCGTCCACCATGCGCACGATCGGCATCCCCTTTGGCACCTCGCCGCTGGCCAGCAGATGCTCGACCCCCGCGTTCAGGCTCAGAACGACCTCGAGGCCCGGAACGGACGCGATGGTGCCCGGGTCGGGCCGCCCGACGACGGCGAAAGGGATCGGTCCCTGCGCCAGATCGGCGGGATCGATGAGGATTTCGGCCTCCGGCAGTTCGGCCCTGAACAGGGCGGCAAGACCGGAGCGATCCCCTTTGGAGGCGATGTAGATACGGGTCATGATGTCAGGCTATTGGGCGGGGTCATCGGAACAATCCTCGAAATACTGGGCCGTGCCATGCGGTGAACTCATGCGGGAAACTCATGCTGGCACGCGGATGCCCGTGGCGGTGGCAAGGTCGATCTCGGTGGCGCGGATACAGGCGACGAAATGACCGGGACCGGCGCTGTCCAATGGCGGCACGGTCCGCGCGCAGGCCTCCGTGGCATAGGGACAGCGGGTGCGGAACACGCAGCCCGAGGGCGGCGCGAGCGGGCTGGGCAGATCGCCCGTCAGCATCACCCGGTCGGTGCGCCGCGCGGTCGTGACCTGCGGTGCGGCGTCCAGCAGGGCGCGGGTATAGGGATGCGCGGGACGCTGATAGATGTCGGCGACCGATCCGCTTTCCATCACCTTTCCCAGATACAGCACGATCACCCGGTCGCAGAGATATTCGATCACCGACAGGTCGTGACCGATGAACAGCAGCGACAGGTCCATGCTCTCGCGCAGGTCTGCCAGCAGGTTCACGATCTGCGCCTGGATCGACACGTCGAGGGCGGACACCGGCTCGTCCGCGACGATGAACGCAGGCTCGACCGACAGGGCGCGGGCAATGCCGATGCGCTGGCGCTGCCCGCCGGAAAACTCATGCGGATAGCGCTGGGCGGCATTCGCGGGCAGGCCGACCCGGTCGAGCAGGTCCGCGATCCGCCTCGCACGGTCAGCGCGGGTGCCGATGCCGTGCAGGTGCAGCGCCTCGCCGAGGATGCTCTCGACGCTCATCCGGGGATTGAGGCTGGCGAAAGGATCCTGAAAGATGATCTGCATCTGACTGCGCGCCGCGCGCAGACGGGCGGGGGGCAGGGTCGTGACCTCCTCGCCGTCGAGCTTCACCGAACCGGACGTCGGCTCGACGAGCCGCAGGAGCGCCCGGCCCAGCGTGGTCTTGCCCGATCCGCTCTCGCCCACGAGGCCGAGCACCTCGCCCCGGTTCAGACGGAAGGAAACCTTGTCGACGGCGCGGACGATCGCAGGGTCGCGGAACAAGCCGCCACCGACGGGAAAGTGGACCGAAAGGTCGGCAACCTCGAGCATCGGGGGCGTCGCGTTCATGCGATTTCCTCCCAGCGGATGCAGCGGACGCGACGATCGGCACCGGCGTCCTGCAAATCCGGCACGGCGGCGCGGCAGGCGGGCGTGACATGGGCGCAGCGGGGACCGAAATCGCACCCCCGAGGCGGATTGCGCGGATCGACCATGTTGCCCGGGATCGCGGCAAGCCGCTCGCGGTGTCCCGACGCGCGGGCAACATGGTCGGTGCGCGGAACAGAGCCGATCAGGCCGCGGGTATAGGGATGACGGGGACTGTCGAGGATCGCCACCATGGCTGCATCCTCGACGATACGGCCGCCGTACATCACCGCCACGCGGTCGGCGATTTCGGCCACGACGCCGAGGTTGTGGGTGATGAACAGGATGCCCATGCCGAAGTCGGATTGCAGGCGTTGCAGCAGCACGAGAATCTGCAACTGGATCGTGCTGTCCAGCGCCGTCGTCGGCTCGTCCGCGATCAGCAGCGTCGGATTGCAGACGAGGGCGATGGCGATCATCACCCGCTGCCGCATCCCCCCCGACAACTGGTGCGGATAGACCGACGCGCGCCTGGCCGGTTCGGGAATTTCCACCAGTTCCAGCATCTCGACGGCGCGGGCGCGGGCGGCCCGGCGGCCCAGCCCCTCGTGCAGGCGGGCGGCCTCGGCGATCTGGTCGCCGATCCGGTGCGCGGGGTTGAGGCTGGTCATCGGCTCCTGAAATACCATCGCGATTTCGGCACCACGGATCTCGGCCATCGTCGCCTCGGACTGCCGTGCAAGGTCCAGGACGGTGCCGTCGCGGCGCCGGAACAGGATTTCGCCCCGCGCGATACGGCCCATGCCGCGCGGCAGAAGGCCCATGATCGACAGCGAGGTAACGGATTTGCCAGAGCCGCTTTCGCCGACCAGCGCCACCGTTTCGCCGGGCTGGATCGTCAGATCGACGCCCTTGACGGCCTGCACGGTGCCGTCCTCGGACGAGAACTCGGTGACGAGATCCGTGATCTGCATCAGCGGTCCGGTCACGGGCGCAGCAATCCGTCCGCGTCCATCGCGGCGGCGACCGATGCCAGCGGGACGTGGCCATAGCTCAGGAGCGTGTCGTGAAAGGTGCGGGTGTCGCCGGTCCAGCGGGCGCGCAGATCGCGGATGCCCTGAACGCCGAGGCCGTACATCAGGCGCGAGCCGGGAAACATCGAGTTGCGGATGATCTCGCCCGGCACGCGGGCCGGGGCGAACCCGGCCTCTTCGGCATAGAACCGTGCGGCCTCGTCCGCGGACCAGGCGCCGGTGTTCAGGTTCACGTCCACGAGGACGCTGGCCGCGTTGCGCCGCTCGAAACTCTTGAGCAACAGCAATTCGGCGGCGGAATAGAAGCCCTCGGTCTCGATCAGCAGATCCTCGACATAGCAGGCCCAGCCTTCGATCAGGGTGCCGGAGCCGGGCATGGCAAGGCCCATGGCGCAATCCGTCCCCGCGATCCGCGCGATGCGGCCCGGCGCGCGGCGGGCGTGCGCGTTCTGCGTGTGGTGGCCGACGCGACCGTGGTGAACGGCATGCACGGTTTTCAGCATCGCGGTGGAATTGGCGGCAAGATAGGCGGGCAGGTCCTCGCCCGCGCGGTTCACCCAATAGACGCTGCCGGTCCCCGGCGAGAGGGCCGGGGGCGAGCGATAGAACAGGAAATACAGGTCTTTGGCGATACCGGCGGTCCAGTCGGGGAAATAGCGGTAATCGAGGCCGTAGTCCCGGTCGGGCGTCATCAGATCCGCCTGTGCCGCGGCCTCGGCCGCCTGCGCATCGAGGGCCTTCACCTCGGCGAGCACCTCCGCCTCGCTCTGCGGACCGATGGCCGACAGGGCGGCGATCTGGTCCTGCCACGGCGTTTCGGGGTCGATGGCGCGGGCCATGAGGGCCAGCTCGCGGGTCGTGCTGTCAAAGGTGGCGCGGGCGCGGGCGACGGCCTCGTCCGGTCCGAAATTCAGGCCGTGAACGTCGCGCATGATGCGTGTCAGGTGATCGGTGCCACAGGCCGGGTCGGCATCGCCGGGAACCCCGGCGAGGGCGGTGGCGTATCCGTCGAAGGCATCGGCGGCGGCATCGGCGTGGGCCGCCCAGTCGTCCTGCCAATCCTCGTGCAGCCGGATTTCCTGGCGCAAGAACCGCGTGAGGGTGGCGCATTCGGCGCGGGCGCGGGCGATCCAGCCTGCGGGAACGGCATCGGTGCCGATGGCGGCAAGGCCGTCGCGCAGAAACCCGGGGATTGCGGCGAGACGATCGCCCACCGCACCGCGTCTTTCGCGGGAGGTCTGCGGCAGCAGCAGGCCGATGATGCCGAACGCGGCCTCGCCGGTGTGCCACGCGGGGTTGCGGTGCCGGGGACGGAACGACAGCGCGTCGATGTCGACACCGATGTCGGCCCGCAGCATGTGGCGGTCGATCGGGTCGATTGTTTCGTCGGTCTCCACCAGCGCCAGCAGGTCGCTCAGTTCCGCCCGCTCGGCCTTTGCGGCGTCCGGCCCGGTGCGGGGCAGGCGGTGGTCGTGGCCCTCGGCCCCCATGAACGTCGCGTCGACGGGGCGCCAGTCGAACCGATACGCAAGGTAGGCGTCGACGGCGTCGGTCATTTCCCCACCTCGACCCAGCGCCGCTCATTGTGGGCGAGGATGAAAGCGTCGACGATTTCCTGTGACTTGGCGCCGTCGTGGAAGGTGCATTCCTGCGGTTTGTCGTCGAGGATCTCGTCGACGAAGTGGCATACCAGATTGCGGTAATAGAGCTCCGGCCACGGCGTCGCCAGCGTGGTGCCCGGTGGCAGGGTGCTGTCCGGCAGGTCCAGTTTGCGGAACTCGAAGTTCTCTTTCGTGGCGACCATCAGCGTTTCCTGCACGTCGTACTCCGAAATCAGCCGCGCGATGGCCGCGCCCTTGGAGCCGTAGACCCGCACCTCGACGCCCGGGTAATTGCCGACGGCGACATAGCTCGTCTGCAACGTCGCCTGCGCGCCGCTCTTGTATTCCACCAGGCCCACGGTGCCGTCGTCGATGAGGATGCGCTGGCGTCCTTCCTCGCCCCGGATCACCCGCTCGGGGATGAAATTCTTCATGCTGGACACCACGGAACCGAACTCGCCGCCGATCCAGCGCATCAGGTCGATCAGGTGGCTGCCGTAGCCGACGATCGACGAGGGGATGAGTTCGTCGCGTCTGGCATCGGGGGCGATCTGGCGCAGGGGATAATCGGGATCGAGCCACTGCTGGTTCTGCTCGAACCCGTGGATGTGATAGATTTCACCCAGCTCGCCCGAGGCCACGGCGGCCTGAAGCCAGCGGATCGCGGGCGAATAGCGGAAGGTGAAGCCGAGCTTGGTCCGCACACCGGCGGCATCCGCCCGGGCGGCGGCGTCGAAGGCGGGGGCGGCTTGCGTGTGCAGCGGCTTTTCGGACAGCACATGCTTTCCGGCGGCGATTGCGTCCAGCGACAGGGGCAGGTGCGTGTGCGTCGGCGTGCAGACGTCGACCATCTGCACCTCGGCGTCGGCGATCAGATCTGCGGCGTCGGTGTATACTTTTCTTGCGCCGAACTTCTCCGCCGCCGCCCGCGCGCGGTCCTCGTCCACGTCGCAGACGGCGACGATGTCGACGGAGGTGTGGGCGGCATAACCGGGCAGGTGCGCCTTGTCGGCCCAGGCATGGGTGCCGATGACGCCGACGCCGAGTTTCTTGTCGATCGCTCATGGTAACGTCTTTCCGCATTCGGACACATAGGCCTCGAGTTCATCGAAGTTGTGGAAGCCGAGTTCGCGTTTGCCGTCCTCGATCTCGTAGATCATCCCGAACATTTTTTCGTTCAACCGTGTGTCCGCGCCCGCTTCCTTGCCGAAACCGATCAGCTTGCCCGACGACGAGCGTGTTTCCGAGGGCCGCTTGCGATAGACGATGTCCCACCAGATCCCCGACCCCTTCTTCTTGAAATCATGGGTCTTGCCGTCCTGATCCTTCTTCAGCAGCCAGATCGCGTGGTTGATGTTGTCGAGCAGCTTGCGCGTATCGTCCGCCGTCTTCACCCGGTAGTTCGCGGGGTCGAAGAAATCGAAGGCCTGCACGTCGATGCCCTTGGCGTCCGCGATCTCGAGGGCTTCTTTCACCACCGCGCCGGCGATGCGGGCGTAGCGCTCGTCTCCCAGCGTATCGCGGATGCGCGCGTCGGCCAACGCCGAGAACACGACCTGCGAGGCGTAGACCTCCTTGGCCCAGATCTGGCCCCAGATGTGATCGGAGTATTGCACGTCGGTCAGTGCCGACAGCGCGTCGCCGAGTTCGTGCAGCCGGGCGCTGTCGCTCCCGTCCATCTCGCCCAGCTGGACCGGGCCCTCGTGGACGTATTCGATGTATCCGGGATCGACCAGCGCGCCGCCATAGTTCGGGATAGAGCCCATGACCATCGCGTCGCCGGGCAGGCCCGCATCGTTCAGGGCGGCGATCATGTCCGGTTCGTTGAACCCGTTCTGAAACGATACGACGCAGGTTTCGGACGTCATCAGCGGGATGAGCTGCTCCACCGCCTCGACCGCGTGCTGCGATTTCGTGGCGATCAGCACGGTGCCGAGGTCGCCGGCAAGCTGGTCGGGGGTCATGGCCCGCACCTTCACCGTCTTTTCGCCGCGCACGCCGTCGATGAACAGGCCTCTGGCGTTCATCGCGTCGACGTGTTCGGCCCAGCGATCGACAAGGGTCACATCGTGGCCCGCCTCAGACATATACGCGCCCGCAAGGCCGCCGATGGCGCCCGCGCCGATGATGGTGATTTTCATGGGGCTCACTCCGCTGGAAACATATCGAGGCTGCGCGGGCTGTTGGCACGGCCGTACAGAACGCGCAGGAAATCCTCGCGCTGATCGGGTCGCACGCGTTCGCGCACCGTGCGCACCGCCTCGTTGCCCGCCCAGTAGGACGCGATGAACGGGCCGCGGAACGGATGCGCGGCCATGCGCAGACGGCCCCGCGCCCAGGCCTCCTGTCCCATGGCGATGTCGCGCAGATAGGTCATCACCTCTTCGGCGGGCTTGCCCTCGACCATATAGGCCCAGGTCGCCGTGGTTTGCGCGGCGGAGCGCAACCGCCGCAATTCGAGATGGATCTGGTCGTCGTCGTCCTCGATCCAGTCGATCAGCTGCACGCCCTGATCGCCGATCCCCTCCTGTACGCACCCGGTGATGGCATTGGCGGTGATCAGCAGCGCGTCCTCGGTGGCGCGGCCCGCGTCGACCTCGGCGCGGGTGTACAAAAGCTGCGTTGAATGGCCGGGATAGACCTCGTGGCAGACGAGGTGTTTCAGGGCGGCGCGGGTAAAGCTGAGATCCGTGTTCAGATCCATCAGGCCTTCGTCGAAATTGCACCGCGCGGTATAGGGCACGTCGCTGACCGGGTTCAGCGCCATCGTATAGTCGCCGGTGTCGAAGATCATCTCGGCGGTGCGGGCGCGCGCCGTCTCCATCAGATCGGTGAACATCGTCTCAAGATCGCCGACCGCCAGCACCCGGACGTTTTCCCATTGCGAGACCCGGTCGGGCAGTTTGCCGCGGGTGATGCCCGCGCGCGTCAGCAACCGGTCGAGGTTGTCGCGCGCCGTCTCGATGACCGCATCGTCAACCTTGCCGCGCGGCGCGCCGACCAGATCGGTCACCTTTTCCTCGAAGGTGGGAGAGCCGCCCGAAAACAGCCGGACCGCCACCTTGAGCGACATCATCATTCCATCAAGGAATACCTGCCTGGCAGAGGGTGCCAGCGCATCGACCGATTTTCGCAGCTTTGCCAGATCGTCGTTCACCGCGTCCCAGCCGGCGTAATCGCGCGGCGCCACGATATCGGACCCCATGTAGATCGGCACCAGCCCTTCGCCGTCGAGCAGGCTTCGGCCGTCGTTCTTCTTGCGCTCATAGACGTCGATGCCCATTGTGACGGCGGTAAGCTCGTGGCCGATGGCAGAAAGACTCATGTCGTCTCCGTTCGTTGTGACGCCTGATGACCGGGGTGTGCCATGGCGGGCGCGCGGGGCGCTGCGGGTGTTTTCTGAGTGTAGTCCACCGCCTAACGGTGACGCACTCAACTGTCCTTAAGATCGTTCGTGCATGAGTTGGAGGAATGAACATGACTGCCAGGATCCTGCCGTCGCTGAACGGGCTGCGCACCTTCGAGGCAACGGCGCGGCACGGCAGCTTTACCCGCGCCGCCGCCGAGCTGAACGTGACGCAGAGTGCGGCGAGCCGGATGGTGAAATCGCTCGAGACCTATCTCGAGGTCGAGTTGTTCACCCGGCGCAGCCACACGATCGAGCTGACCGATCAGGGCCGCTATTACGCCGATCTGGTCAGCGAGGCGCTGGGCCGGCTGGAGGCAGGGACCAAGGAGCTGATCTCTACGGGCGTGGGCAAGGGCACGCTGACCGTGGGGATACTGCCGACGTTCGGCACCAAATGGCTGATCCCGCGCCTCGCCTCGTTTCAGCACAACCATCCCGACCTGTCGCTCAACATCGTGTCGAGCGACGCGCCCGCGGGCGAAACCGTCCAGCTGCTCGACGCGACGCTCGATACCGCGATCCGGTTCGGGTTCGGCGAATGGAAGGGCTGTCTGGCAGAACCGATCATGTCCGAGGAGCTGCTGATCGTGTGCAGCCCGCGCACGATGGACGGGCCCTATCCCCTCGACAGCCCGGACATGCTGCGCCGTCACGATCTGATCGTGCATTCGACGCGCCCGCAGTCCTGGGATCACTGGTTCCGGTCGACCGGAACGGACCCCGCGGGGATGCGGTGGGGCCTGCGGCTCGAACATTTCTTCATGGTGCTTCAGGCGGCGATCGCGGGTCTTGGCGTGGCGCTGCTGCCCAGCTTTCTGGTGGAACGGGACATCGCGGTGGGCAATCTCGTCGCACCCTTCGGTGTGCGGGTGAACGGGCCGGGCGGCTATTATCTGGTGACGGCGCAGGACAAGGCGCAGCTGCCGCGCGTGGTACAGTTCCGGTCGTGGCTGCGCGGCGAGGTGCGCGGCTGAGGCGGCGATCTAGTCGGCAGGTTCGGGGAAATGGCAGGCCGCCAGTGTGCCGGGCGACAATTCCGTCAGGGGCGGTTCGACCTCGGCACACAGCGCCCGCGCCTTCCAGCACCGCGTCCGGAACCGGCATCCCGACGGCGGATTGACCGGGCTGGGCACCTCGCCGTCGAGCAGGATCGGGTCGCGCCGGGCCTCTGCAACGGGATCGGGCACCGGAATGGCGCTGAGCAGGGCGCGGGTATAGGGGTGGCGCGGGTGCGCATAGAGCGCGTCGCAGTCGGCGATTTCCACCAGCCGCCCGAGGTACATGACCGCCACCCGCGTCGACAGGTGCCGCACCACGGCCAGATCGTGGGCGATGAACAGCATCGTCAGGCCGAGATCCTTTTGCAGCTTGACCAGCAGGTTCACGATCTGCGCCTGGATCGAGACATCGAGGGCCGACACCGGCTCGTCCGCGACGATCAGGTCCGGCCCCACGGCCAGCGCCCGGGCGATGCCGATCCGTTGCAACTGCCCGCCCGAAAACTCGTGCGGATAGCGCGCGGCCCAGTCGGGATCGAGGCCGACGAGATCCATCAGCTCGCGCACCCGCGCCTTGAGCGCCGCGCCCTTGGCCAGGTCGTGCACCACCAGCGGTTCGGCGACGATTTCGGCTACCGTCATGCGGCGGTTCACCGAGGCGAACGGGTCCTGGAATATCATCTGCATCCGGCGGCGCATGTCGCGCATGTCCCCCGGGCCCAGCGTCGACATGTCGGTGCCGTCGAATGTCACCGAGCCGCTGGTGGGCGGCGGCAGGCGCAGGATCGCGCGGCCCGTCGTGGATTTGCCGGAGCCGGATTCGCCGACGAGGCTCAGGGTCTCGCCTCGCCGGATCGAGAAGGTGATGCCGTCGACCGCGACGAGGCTGCGTCTTTCGACCTGACGGATCGAGGTGCGGGGCAGGGCGAACGCCACCCGCAGGTCGCGGACATCCAGCAGCGGCGGTGCCTCTTTGCCGAGCGTCACATCCATCTCAGCGCACCTCCGGGACGCGCAGATCGCGCCCGACAAGCCAGCCGCCGCCCGCCGCGTCCTGCGTCGCCCAGCAGCGCGCCAGATGATCGTCGCCCGCCACGGCGCGCAGGGCGGGCGGGCGCGCCTCGCAGATGGCGCGGGCGTGGGCGCAGCGGGGCCGGAACCGGCAGCCTGCGGGCGGATCGGCAAGGTTCGGCGGTGCCCCTTCGATCGGTACGAGCGGCTGCGTGCGGTCGCCGTCCATGCGGGGCAGGGAGGCGAGCAGGCCCGCCGTATAGGGCATCCGGGGGTCGGCAAAAAGGGCGGCGGTCGGGGCCGTCTCGACGATCTGGCCCGCGTACATCACCGCCACCCGGTCGGCCATGCCGGCGACGATCCCAAGGTCGTGGGTGATCATCACGAAGGCCGTCCGCCGTTCCGCCGCCAGCCGTTTCAGCAGGGCGAGAACCTGCGCCTGAATGGTCACGTCGAGCGCCGTGGTAATCTCGTCCGCCAGCACCAGCGCGGGGTTGCAGGCCAGCGCGATGGCGATCATCACCCGCTGCCGCATGCCCCCCGAGAACTGGTGCGGATAGTCGCGCAGCCGTCGTCGCGCGTCCGGTATCCCCACCGTTTCCAGCAGGTCGACCGCCCGGTCCGTGGCCTGCGCGCGGCTCGCATCGGTGTGCAGGCGGATCGTTTCCGTCAACTGCCGCCCGATCCGCAGAACGGGGTTGAGCGAGGTCATCGGGTCCTGGAATATCATCGCGATACGCGCGCCCCGGATGCGCCGCATCGCCGCGTCCGACAGGCGCAGCAGGTCGTCCCCGCCGAACCGCACCGCCCCCTCGCTGCGCGCCGATCCGGTCAGCCCCAGGATCGACAGTGCCGTCACCGACTTGCCGCTGCCGCTCTCGCCGACGATGCCCAGCGTCTCACCTTCGGCGACGCGAAACGATACGCCGTCGACGGCCGTCAGGGGACCGTTCGGGGTGTTGAACGTGGTGCGCAGGTCGTCGACCTCGAGAAGGGTCACAGGGCTCTCTCCCTCAGTTTCGCGTCCGGCCGGTGACCCAGTCATAGCGGGTGTCGTCGTCGACGATTTCGTGCCCCGCCCGCGTGCCGACGCCGGCGCCGCCATCGACGGTATAGACGGCCCCCGTTACATAGCTCGCCCCGGGCGACGACAGCCACATCACCAGTTGCGCCACCTCTTCGGGCAGGCCCGCACGCGCAAGCGGCAGGGTGGGGATGCGTTTTGCAAGGCCTTCGGCCATGCCCGGCGGCAGCGGTTTGGGCTGGGTGTCGATCAGGCCGGGGCTGACGGTGTTGAGCAGGATGTCGTGCGGCGCCAGTTCTATCGCCGCGACCCGGCTGAAGGACTTCGGTGGCAGCCCGGCTCGACGCATAGGCCGCCGCCCCGGCCGATCCCCGGCTGGACACGCCCGACGAGAAGTTGACGATCCGCCCGCCGCGCCCCTGCGCGATCATCGCCTTGCCCGCCTCGCGGGTCATCAGGAACGTGCCGCGGCAGTTGACGCCGTACACCGTGTCCCAGACCTCGACGGTTTCGTCGAACAGGTTCGCATGTGGCGCGACGGCGGCGTTGTTGACGCAGATATCCAGCGCGCCGAACCCGCCTGTCGCCTCTGCCACGATGGCCGCAGCACCCGCCTCGGTGCTGACGTCCGCCTCGATGCCGCGCACCCGGTCTCCGTGCGGCGCGCAGGTTTCATGCAGCCCCTCGGCGTCGCGGTCGGCGGCGACGACGCGGGCGCCGGAGGCCACGAACAGGTTCACGATCTCGCGGCCGACGCCGCGCGCGGCCCCGGTGACGATCGCCACCGCGTCCTCGAAATCATAGCTGAGTGTGGTCATGGTATCGTCTCCGTTGTTGTGGCGGTTGCGTCACGCCTTGCCGCGCTGATGCGGATCGAGGGCGTCGCGCAGGCTGTCGCCCAGGATGTTCAGCACGAAGATCAGGATCATGATCGCAAGGCCGGGAAAGATCGCCATCATCGGCGTCGTCGTCAGGTGTTTCTGCCCGGTGGCGATCATCGCGCCCCATGACGGGATCGGCGGCTGCACACCGAGGCCGAGATAGCTCAGCCCCGCCTCGGTGAGGACGGCGCGGGCGAGTTGCGCGGTGGAATAGACCAGCATGGTGGGCACCGCGAAGGGGATCAGGTGTTTCACGATCACCCGCAGATCTTTCGCCCCGATGGACCGCGCCGCAAGCACGTGATCGCGGTTCAGCAGGCCCAGCACCTCGCCCCGCATCAGGCGGGCGTATTCGGGGATGCCGCCGACGCCGATGGCGATCATCGCATTGGTCAGCCCCGGCCCGAGGATCGTGATGATCGCCAGCGCCAGCAAAAGGCCCGGAAAGGCGAGCAGGACATCCATCGTGCGCATCACGATGGAATCGGCAAACCCCGAAAAATATCCCGCGATAAGCCCCAGTATCCCGCCCACGACCAGCCCGATGGAGGTGGCGACGAGGGCGACCGTAAAGGCGACGCGAGTGCCGTACAGGATGCGGCTGAACAGGTCGCGCCCGATCTCGTCGGTGCCCATGACGAATTGCCAGGACGGCGGTTGCCGGGGGCGCGACAGGATCGCGTTCGGATCGTAGGGCGCCAGCCACGGCCCGGCGATGGCGCCGAAGACATAGATCAGCGCGACCGCAAGGGAGATCTGCGTGATCCGGCTGCGCCGCAGTTCCAGCATCAGGGGCGAGCGCGCGGTCATCGGTATTCGATCCGCGGGTCGATGGCGGTATACAGCAGGTCGACCAGCAGATTGGCGACGAGATAGATCACCGCGATCAGCAGGATCAGGCCCTGCACCACCGGAAAATCCCGCTCGAAGATGGAGCGCACCAGTAGCCGCCCGATGCCGGGATAGGCGAACACGGTTTCCGTCAGCACCGCGCCGGACAGCAACGAGCCCAGTTGCAGGCCCGCGATGGTCACGACCGGGATCGCGGCATTGCGGAACGCGTGGCCATAGTTGGTGGCGCGCGCCGACAGGCCCTTGGCCCGCGCGGTACGGATGTAGTTCTCGTTGAGCACCTCGAGCATGGTCGACCGGGTCAGGCGCATCACCAGACCGGCGCTCGACAGGCCCAGGGTGATGCCCGGCAGCACGAGATGCTGCCAGGTGCCGACGCCGTAGGACGGCAGCCAGCCCAGGTACCCGGCGAACAGGACGATGGCGAGAAGACCGGCAAAGAACGGCGGGGCCGAGACGCCGATCAGGGCGAAGGACCGCGCGCCGATGTCGATCCAGCTGTCCTTGCGCAGCGCCGACAGGATGCCCGTGGGAATACCGACGGCCAGCGTGAACACCATCGCCACCAGCGCCAGCAGGGCCGTGCGCGGCAGCGTTTCGGCGATCAGGCCGCTGACGCTGCGGCCGTTGTAATAGGATTGCCCGAGGTCGCCGCGGGCGACGTTGCCGACATAGATCGCGAATTGCACAGGTATCGGCTCGTTCAGGCCCATGTCTTCGCGGATCGCCGCGATGGTCTCCTCGCGCGCCTCGAGGCCGCCCATGATCTCGGCCGGATCGCCCGGCGTCAGGCGCGTGACCGCAAAGGCCACGATCAGGACGCCGATCAGGACGGGCACGAGCTGTAGCAGCCGTCGCAGTATGAACAGCGTCATCGAAGGGGCCCGATCCGGGTTACATCAAGACATGCGCCCGGCCATCGCGGACCGGGCGCATCTGGCAATCGCGGCCCGCGTCAGTCGCCGACCGACACGCCACGCAGGCTCAGCGACTGGTTCGGGTTGAGCACGAAGCCCTGCACCCGGTCGCTTGCCGCCACGTTGATCTGCAACACGAAGATCGGCAGCCGCATCACGTCCTCGTAGAACAGCTCGGCGATGCGTCGGTATCCCTCCAGTCGCTCTTCTTCGGGCGCGGTCGATTGCGACAGCGAGAACGCGTCGTCGTAGTCCGGGTTGCAATAGCGCTCCCATCCACGGGCGCCCTGATCGCACTTGGGCTGTTCGGTGATATAGCCGACCTCGCCGGTGCGGATGCCCGAGGCGAGCACGAAACCCTGATAGCCCGGCACCATCGACGGATCGTCGGTGTGGGCGCCTGCCGCCTCGGTGAGGTTGGCGGTCATCGCCCCGCCTTCGACAAGCTCGATCACCATGGTCACGCCGACCGCGCGCCATTGCTGCTGGATCACCTGCAATGCCTCGATCTCGCCCGGTGTGCGGCCCTGCGTCAGCACGGTGACCTCGAGCGGGACGCCGTCCTTTTCGCGCACGCCGTCATCGCCCATCGCCCATCCGGCCCCGTCGAGCAGCGTCGCCGCTGCCTGCGGTTCGTATTCCCGGACCGACGGAAAAAAGCCCAAGGCCGCCTCGACACCCTGACCCGTCGCGATGGATCCGTTGGCGCCAATGATCATCTGCACCTGCTCAAGGTCGGTCGCATGGCCAAGGGCGCGGCGCACGTCGACATCGCCGACGATGCCGTCGACCGTGTTCAGGCCGATATAGACAAGGCGCGTCGATGGCGCGCTGAACACCTGAAAGCCGTCTTCGTCGAAGCTTCCGATCTCTTCGGCGGAGATCGAAAACGCCATGTCCACCTCGCCGTTGCGCAGCGCGATGGCACGCGCCGAGGCCTCGGGGATCACCTCGAACTCGACACGGTCGACCTCGGGGCCGTTGTCCGCGTTCCAGTAGTCGTCGTTGGCAACAAGGTCGACGCTGACGCCCGGTGTCCAGCTTTCGAACATGAACGGCCCGGTGCCGCTGGGGCCGCTGTCATAGCCGTCCTCGCCCAGTTCCGCGTAGACGGTGGGATCGACGATCATGAACAGCGGTGCCCCGAGAATCGCCATGAACACGCCGCTCGGCTCTTCAAGCGTGAAATCGACGGTGTACGCGTCGACGACCTCGATGGCGGTCATCGGCGGGATCAGGCCCGCGGCGATGCCCGGCGGATCGCCGTTCAGCTGCTTGTCCATGTTCCAGGCCACCGCCTCGGCGTTGAACGGCGCGCCGCTGTGAAAGGTGACGCCCTCGCGCAGGTACACCCGGTAGGTCAGCCCGTCGTCGAGCAGTTCCCACCCGGTCGCAAGGACCGGCTGGATCTCCTGATCGACGTTCACCGTCACAAGGCCCTCGTGGATTTGATAGGTCACCTCGCTGGTGCCGTTGTTGGCCTGCCGCAGCGGGTTGAGCGCGCGCACGTCGTCGGGACGGGCGATGCGCAGGGTCGTCTCGTCGGTCTCCTGCGCGGCCGCGGGCATCGACATCAAGGTCGCAAGCAGCGGTCCGGCAAGCAGCCCCTTGAGGCGCTTTCGGGTGAGGTTCGGTCGGGAGGTATTGTTTGGCACTGTAACTCTCCATGGCAAAGTACATGCGGCAATGACGAAATCGTTACGGATTGCACTGCAATAGTCAATGACTTGCGTCACCTTTGTCGAAGGGAGCTGATCTGTGGCACGCGACTTCCCCCCAGTTCAGATATTTTCTTATGAAATCGTCGCTTCTGGCGCCGCCACGTCGCCGTTTTGAAATCTTCCCGGCAAGATGATAGAAAGGGAGCAGGGGAACCCCGAGCGCCGATACGGTTGCTCTGGTACGACGATCACGGTGCTTTGCACGGCAATTATCACGATACTATCGATGGAACCGCACGATGACAGATACGCGCCCGCCCCACCCCCCGATCCGCACCGGACCGGGACTGCGACAGGCCGTGGCGGACGATGTTGCCGATCAGCTCCGGATACAGATCATCACCGGCCAGCTCGCCCCGAACGCGAACCTGCGCGAGGCCGACCTGGCCCTGCGCTTCGCCGTCAGCAGAGGGCCGGTCCGCGAAGCGCTCAAGACGCTGGAACGCGAAGGCATCATCGTGTCGCGCCGCAATTGCGGATCGGCGGTTGCGGTGCTGTCGGACGCCGATATCGACGAGATCTTCGAACTGCGCCTCGCCCTTGAAATGCTCGCCGTCAGACATGCCGCCCGCCACCGCACGCGCGACGACCTGGCGGCAATGGCGGCGGTGCTCGACGAACTTGCCGATCTGGGCGCGGCGGCGCATCCGGTCAAACTGGCCGAGCTCGACGTGGCGTTTCATCACCTGATCTACATCGCGGCCCACAACAAACGGATCGAAGGCTGCTGGATGACGCTGAAATCGCAGGTTTTCAAGTTTCTCGTGTCGCGGAACGTCACCGATGCGATGTTCAGCAAGGTGCTGGTCGCGCAGCACCAGCACATCCGGTATCTGATCGCCGCACGGGATGAAAACGGGGCTGTCGCAGCGATCCAGACCCATCTTTCAGAGGCCTACGCCTCGCTGCGGAATCTGCCGAAAGGGGCGATCGGGGGGAGCGACGCACTTACCCCGATGCAGGAACGGCCCGTCGCGTGACGGTGTCCTGTCGCGTCAGTCACGCAGCTGTCGCTCACCTGTGGCATCGGCCCTTCAGGACTGCGCAATATGGATATCTCGATGCAATCGAACCGGCCCTGCTGTGCAGCATCGCGCCTGCGGGGCCGTGAACCGGCGTTGCGTGCCGTGCGTTTGACACGGGGGATGCCGCTGAGTGGCACGCACACCGCGATGGGCATCCGTGTCGACCAACTGGACTGCCCGGAACCACGCTGACGACCACTGCTCAGATAGCCCGTCCCGGCGCCCTGATCCCGTCTCGCCGCATCGATGGCCGGTGCGGGTTCGAGTGGATGTCCTGCTGCAACGACCGCTTCTGATCGGTTGGCGACCTTCAGTGCCCGCCCTGATCGGCCGCCGTCGCCCTGAGCCACATTCTGGACCAACCGATACCCGACCGGACAATCCTCAGCCAACGGGGTGTCGTCTAGAGCGTGTTGCGCGCAGTATGATTCAACTATTCAGACCGCGACCCGAGGCAGCGTTTGCGCAGTCAAACGAGTTCTGGTCGCGGTCTGAATACGATTGTGCGCAACACGCTCTAGCCGGCAAGTTCCGGGTGCGCGTAGGCGTCGGGATAGCGCATCGGCTTCAGCGGACCCAAGGGCACGACACCGTTCCACGATCTGCCGAAATATCCTTGCCTGCAGTGGATCAGCGACCCGCTGTCGGCGACGCCGGGCAAGGCGTGAACCCGGCACAGCCAGCGCCACAGATGCGGGTAATCCAGAATCCGCGCGCCGTTCAGCTTCATCCGGACATAATAGACCGGATCGTGCCGGTAGAGCGTCGGGAACAGACGCAGGTCGGCCTCGGTAAAGGTGTGGCCCGTCAGGAACGGGCGGCCATCGGAGAGACGGTGCTCCAACCGGTCCAATGCGTCGAAATAGGCATCGAAGGCGGTGGCGTAGACGCGCTGATCCGCCGAGAACCCCGCCTTGTAGGCGCCGTTGTTGATGGCAGTGTAGATCAGGCCGTTAAGCCCATCGATCCCGGCGCGCAGGTCGGCGTTGTCGGGATAGAGATCGGGCCGGTCATTGTCGGACATCGTGCTGCCAAGCGCCCCGGCACCGGCATTCATCATGCGCAGGATCTCGGCGCTTTCGTTGTTGACGATGCGGTTGGCCTGTTTGTCGTAAAGGATCGGGACGGATTGTTCGTCAGATCCTTCGGCACGGTAAATATCTCTGGCCAGCCGGTAATTTCGGCCCGTGCCGGTCTCGGCCGTACAGTCGGGCAGCGGCGCGCCGGTAAGGGTTGCCACGCGCGCGGGATCGAATTCCCACAGGTTCGGGCCCGCAGGGTGATCCTCGTCGGTGCGGTTGGGAAAGGCCACGTCCACGGTGATGCCGTCGCGCAGACCAAGGATGCCGAGGGCCAGCGTGACCCTGTGGCACCACGGACAGTTCAGCGCCACGAACAGATGATACCGCCCGGGTTCCGCCGGGAAATCGGGATCGCCGATGGCGTGCCGGAACCCGCTGACGCCGCGCACGAATTCACCCCGTGCGCGGCGGGCGGCGGCGTCGCTCTGGTCTTCCTGGACCGCGGCATCTGCACCTGGTTCGGTCATCGCCCTCTCCTCATCCCCGCAAACGGTGGTGCAGGATGATCGGCACGGCAAGCTCTTCCTCGTCGGTCAGGTGCCGCGCAAGGAACGCTTCGATGGTCCGGGCGGCGCCGTGGAGCCGGCCAATCTCGTCGCGGGCCTGCGTCTCGTCGAGTTGGATCAGTTTGATCGCGCGGTTGGCCGTGCGGGTGAATCCGTCCAGCACCCGGTCGAGATCGGCGTGGTCCTGTTCCAGAACGTCGAGCCCCGCATCGAAGCGCGGATCGGCAGCAGACAGCTCGGGGAAGTAGCTGTGATCCTCCCAGCCGTGGTGGCCGTGCAGGTTGCCGACGAGCGCGCCACCGACATGGGACAGGCCTGCGGCATAGTCCTCGGGCGTGCGCGTGGCGTCCAGATAGCCCTCGGCATCGAGGCGCAGGCGCTGCGCCATTTGGCGAAACATCCGGTGCGCGCCGAGCCATTGACGGGTTTTCTCGCGGAACCCCGGGTGCGCGCCCCAGCTGTCGCGCGGATATGCGTCGAGCAGCAGGCGCATCTCGTCGGGCAGGCCCTCGGGGCGGACGATCGCGGGGTCGGTCATGATGTCGAGCATTGGACGTTCCTTTCCAAACCTATCTGGCGATCCGGATGACGCCGCGTCAGGCCGGTTGCCGCATGTCTGCCATGCGCGCGGGGCGCCCAGCCCTGCAGGGCCGCGTCACGCACAGGGCATCGGCCCGAATGGCATGCGCCTTGATGGAACTCCGGCCCCGGGCAGCATGCATCCCCGGCGCTGTGCCGCCCCACGGTGATGACCCGCAACATCTCGCGACCTCAGGTGCTCGAGAGAAACGCCGTTCCATCCGTTTGATGCTGATTTGGGCCTCGACAACACCACGATCGCAATGCGGGCGTCGTGAAATGGTAAGATCCTTGCCTTCCAAGCAGGGTGTCTTGGTTTCATTTGACCACTCAGAGTTTCATTTATGTGACGAAGCTCTATCGTATGGTAGCGTCCGGTTTCATCCAGTTTCATACCGTTGCCTACAAAAGACCTGCAAATTCCAAAGCTGACAGAGACCTTCGCCCGCTAGGTTCCCCAGTCAAAAACCGGTACAGACAGGCACTGCTGTGCTACCCAAGGTGGCCCCGGTCAGGAGCAGATTTTCCGCACTTGGATCACACAGACGGGCTGGATGCGTGCGGCAATTTCATCGGCGCCGCCGGGACCTTGTTCCCAATCGCGCTGTGCGGCCTTTCTTCGTTGTCGTCTCTGCGCCGCGGCTTCGGCTTTTCGGCCGTATCTTCAGGCCCCATGAACCGGTGAGCGTTCAGGCAGTCCGCGCGGAACCTCTCATTGAGGGCTTCGAAGTAAGCATTATCCTCGGTTTGCCGGGTCGCGAGACGTCCACAGCGACGGTCCTTTGACAGGCCCAAAGATCCATATCGCGCGATATGAATTCGACTCCGATCGCTTTGGGATAGCCGGTCTGACGGCACGCCTTCGCCCAGCTTGATGATGAACGCCTTCTGCGCGTCCGTGAACTTAGATGCTTTCATGGGTTTCCGCTCTTCTCCCAGCCAGGGAAAATCCAGCGGAAAACTCTAACCAACAACGAGCACGTCTTCAGGGGTCACAGCAGGCGTTATCGATGGGACAGTGGATTGGCGTTGGGAACGATACTACTTTATACCACCTTCGAAACCTTCCCGTTCCCCGGGGGCCTGACCCCCGACATTCCCGCCGCCGATTACGCCGACGACCCGCGCGCGCAGGCCATCGCCGCCCCCGTCGCGCGCCTGAACGAATTGCGGGAAAACTGGCTCAACCCCGCCGATCTGGTCGACCGCGTGCCCGAGGTGGTGCCGGGCTATCCCGACCGCCTGTTGCCAAAGGACGAGGCAGCGGCAAAGGAGTTGAAGAAACGCACCCTGACGAACCTCTACAACGCCCGGCCCGCATGGCTCGACCACGCGCACCGCGCCTTGGACGCGGCGGTGGCCGACGCCTATGGCTGGGGCGACGATTTTCGCAACGGCACCCTGACGAGCGACGAAATCCTGTCGCGGCTGTTCCACCTCAATCAAGACCGCGCGGCGGCCCAGAAACCGCAAGGCAAGCCCCCGAAGAGCAAGACCCCGAAAGGCAAGACATGACCGACAGGAAACTGAGCAAAACCCCGGATGAACCCACGATGTTCGTATCCGAGACGTCCGAACGGTCCATAACCATCGAACTGGCAGGTCCGTGGGCAGACCTGACCAGAAAGGCCGGATCACAGCACCTGACCGTCCATGTGACCGCGCAGGTCGCCTGTCTGGGGTCGAACGCGCGCAGGATTGACGACGCCGCATCGAATGCCGTCGTGGGCTTTGTCGCGGCGATGAACCCCCGCGATCCTGCCGAGGTACTGTTGCTGACCCAGATGGGCGCAATCCACAACGCCACGATGATGCTGGCGCGGCGGTTGAACCACGTCGAAACCATCCCGCAACAGGACGCGGCGGAAAAGGCGCTGAACAAGCTGGCGCGCACGTTCACGGGGCAGATGGATACGCTCAAACGCTATCGCTCGAAAGGGCGTAAGCGTCCGGCCTGACCGCTCTACTCCGCCATTTTCCACGGTAGGAAGTCATCGACGCGGGTGATCTTGTAGTCCGGGATGCGAGCGAGCGTGTCTGCGAGCCAGGCCTGCGGGTCGACGCCGTTCAGCTTGGCGGTTTCGATCAGGGTGTAGGCGATGGCGGCGGCGCGGCCGCCGGTCAGTGATCCGACGAAGAGATAATTCTTCCTGCCGATCGCGACGGATCGCATCGCACGCTCGGCCGTGTTGTTATCCAGTTCCAGGACACCGTGATCGAGATACGGCTGGAGCCGCTTCATGCGGGTCAGGGCATAGCGGATCGCCGCGGCCAATGGCGACTTGCCGGAAATGGATGGCAGCTGGAGGTGCAGCCAGACCTCAAGATCATCGAAGATGGGCTTCGCTTTCGCCTGCCTGATCTCGACCCGCCTGTCCGGCGGTGATCCCCGCGCCTCTTTCTCGACTGCGTAGAGGTAGGCGATGCGTTTGATCGCCTCGTCGGCGATGGCAGAGCCCTGCGCCCGATGGACATCGACGAACTTGCGCCTGACATGGGCCATGCAAGCGACCTCGCGGATGTCGCCGGACCGGTAGAGGTCCTCGAACCCGGCGTATCCATCCGCATGCATCCAGCCGCGATATCCTGACAGGTGATCCTTTGGGTGCTGGCCCTTCCGGTCGGGCGAGAAGCGATACCAGCTGGCGGGCGCGGCATCCCCGCCCCAGGGCCGTTCGTCTCGCCCATAGGCCCAGAGCCGCGCTGTCGCGGTTTTTCCCATGCCGGGCGCCAGCATCTTCACCGGCGTGTCGTCTGCGAAGATGGCTTCGCCCGACAGCACATGTCGTCCGATGGCGTCGGCCAGCGGTTCAAGCAGCGCCGTCGACTTGCCGACCCAGTCGGCCAACGTCGAGCGGTCCAGGTCCAGCCCGTCGCGCTCGAAGATCTGGCTTTGACGATAGAGCGGCAAGTGGTCGGCGTATTTGGAGACCAGCACATGCGCCAGCAGACCTGGCCCGGGGCGCCCGCGCTCGATGGGGCGCGACGGCATGGGCGCTTGCGTGAAGGCCTCGCAGCCGGAACACGCAAAGCGCGGCCGCACGATGCGGTTCACGATGAACCGGCCGGGCACATACTCCAGCTCCTCGGTCACATCCTCGCCCAGACGGCGCAGTCGACCGCCGCACTTGGCGCAATCATCGCCGCCGGTCGTCAACTCGACTTCCATCCGCGGGATGTGATCCGGGATCGGACGGCGCTTCGGCTTGTCCTTCGGCTCCTCATCGGGAAGCCGCAGCTTGGCCGTCATCTTGGCGATCGAGATCTCGCTGGCTTCCAGTGCCAGCTGAAGCTGCTCGATAATCTCCGATGAGGCGCCGAACCGAGAGTTGCGGTGCCCGGCCAGCTGATGGCGCAGCTTCTCGATGAGCATCGCCTGCGACTTCACTTCGGCCAGCAAAAGGGCCGTGAAGCGGCGTAGTTCATCGGGATCTTCCGGCAGGGATTGGGCCACGTCAAGCATGCCAAACTATAGCAAAACATGGCTGCGGCGGGAATCCTGAATGCCCTCGACAGGGCAATTTATCCTGCCTTGAGCGGCTTCCAGCTACGCTGCGGGGCCCGCCAGTCGATGCCCTCCAGGAGCATCGCCAACTGCGCCGCCGTCAGGGAGATCTTACCCTCCTTCGCCGACGGCCAGACGAACCGGCCCTTCTCAAGGCGCTTCGAGAACAAGCACGCGCCCTGGCCATCCCACCAGATGATCTTGATCAGATCGCCACGCCGCCCGCGGAACACAAACAGGTGGCCAGCGAACGGGTCCTGCTTCAGCGCCGTCTCAGCTTGAGCCGCCAGCGTCGTGAACCCCCGTCGCATGTCTGTGACACCGGCCGCCAGCCAGACCCGCGTGTTCGACGGGACCGGGATCATGGCGACAGGCCCCGGATCAGCCGGGCCAGCGCCTCGGGATCGTAGGTGCCCACAATCCGCAGTCGGTGACCACCTGCGACATCGATCTCGATTGTGCCAGGATCAGCGGTCGGATCAGACACCGCGTCATGATCCCTCCACTCCGGCTGATCGACGATCTCAACCGGCAGGAAGCCAGCGACATCCGCAGCGCATATCTCGACCACCGGTTCGGCGGTGGGGGCGTATCGAGGATCCCGCAGCCATTTGAAGATCATGTTGGCGTTCATCGCATATCGACGCGCAACCTGCGCCACCGACACATCCGGCGCTGCCGTCTGAAAGCAGATCGAGCGCTTCTCCTCGTCGCTCCAGAGCCGTCTCGCACGACGCGCCATCGATCGCCCCTTAGTGTCCGCTATCCTAAGCGGACACTATCCCTCACTCCCTATGCGCGGCAGTGCAGGGAGACCGTACGGTTACGAAAGTTACACCAAGGCGGACGTACTCAAGCTGTTTGGCGAAGTAAGCGATTCCCTTCACCGGGCCTACATCGTCGGAAAGGCTAGTGCCGTCAGCCCTTTGCGATTGGAACAATTGCGCAGAGTCTGGTCAGACAACACCGGGCGATTGAGCAAGTATCAGGAAGAACACGATATCAAGCCTGACGCGCCCGATGATCTAGCCGATAAGCTTAATGAGATTACGGGGAGAGTGTGCCGATGTCAGACCTAACCATCCCCAATCGTGTTGCAACTAACAGTGTGTTCTTGGTCCGCGAAAGTTTGAAACAGCTTCGATACCATGCCGAAAAAATGACGGACGACGATAGCAGTGTCGAGCGCGTAATCCGGGAGTCAGATTTGCTTTCCTCTTTATTAAAGCGTCTTGAACCGTTTCTTGAGAATCCAGAGGCGCGGGCAGTGGCTAAACAGAACGACCCCGATATCAACATCGCCGCTTTGTCCCGGTTCTTCTCTGCGGTGGACCAAAACGAAATTTGCGCAACTTGCGGCGGCGTCAAACAAACAGAATAGACCTTCACCCGCTCGCCCCGAGTGCGTTCTAAACGTGCTGGGCGGTATGAGGTGCGCGGCGTCCGGTGGCTAACCCCCACCTGCATTGGATTGCACGGATGCCAAACAATCCGCCGGTGATTTCTCCACACCTGCGATAGGGCCGGTGACCTAGTGGGTAGGTCATCGGCCCGCCCGAACTTCCCGACCATTCCGACGATGTGCGGGAAGTCAAATCCCCAACTATCCTATCCCGACCGCTAGGAGTTTCCAAAATGGACAACTGACAGATGATCCCCCTTAATTTCAATAGCATGCGCGAGCGCAGCGAAAGCCACGTAGCCCTCTGCAAGGCCCTCGCATCGAAAGACTGTGACCCTCAAGAAGCGGCGGCGCGCGAAGCCTTTGCGGACCTAATCGTGCATCCCGAACTAGACGTGAATCGCGTTCTGGACCTGTCCAACCGTTTACTTGTGGACCGCGACCTTGCCACGCCGATGGATGTGATTTTCGAAATTCCCAGCTTGTCAGAATTTTTCAACGTGACTGACACCGAAATGGTCATGGCCGCGCGTCTATGTGGTGCGATGCGCATCCAGCGAGGGCAACGCTATCTCTGGGCGGACTCGGACGCGGCTTCATTCGTGCTGGACGCTGCGGCTCTTGCGGATGCAAACGCAAATTTGGCTGGGCGATGATTGAACTGCGACTGGACCGCAAATCCGCCGAACTTATGGAAAAAGGCGGCGCGTCTATTTCATTCCCATTGCGGGTTAACATCCACGGCGACCCGGCAACGGGTATTGTCTGCAATGATGTGCGCGAACTTACAGCCTACGTGATGAAGCATCACGAGTCCCCGTTCTCGGCATCGGTGTTGACGGAATACGTTGCCAGTTTTTGTGAACCTTTGGGAACGCATCGGGGCGGTGCGAAGAACTGGAAAGGCGCGTGTTTCGAGTCTGTATATCTCTGAGAAGCAAGCCTAAGCGAAATTATTATCTATTTTTGTCAGTGGGTTAAGTGATATCGTAGACGATTTTTTAATCATGTTGCTGCACAATAAAAAATGATCGCCCCCGAACTCCCGTCACAGGTACGACGGGCGGGGGCGATCAATCAATCAACATCATGACAGTACCACGTAAGTGGTTAAATGTCAATTAACACAGGTACTTAGAATGAAAAAACAGAGTGAAATAACCGCCTTGGCGGATAGCGAAAATGTGTCAGATGATATTGACTATCTAGAAGCCGCACGGGCGACAAATGATGTGTTTCGCAAACTCCGCGAACGCAATAGCCCCTACAAGACGCCAGAGGCAAAAGCGTTCTACAAGCGGTTCGCAGAGCGACTTCCGCAGAAGTATATAGACAAAGCGATTATTGAACTTGCGGGCCGCGCCGATGGACACAACGTCGCCACACTTGCAGCCGCACATGCCTACGCTGACGCTGGCCTGCACGTGATCGACTCCCACGGACTAAAACACAATGGAAAGGGAACTGGTCCCGTCGGTCAGGTCAAGATTCCACGTGGGACGGGGTGGCAGAACCGTGCCACGCGGGATCACGACGAAATCTCGCAAGCTTGGCGTGGCGAAGGCGAGTATCCCGCAGATAGCAAGGGCAACGTTTATCCGTTCGCGCCAATCAATGCGCCGCGAAATTTGTCGGTGGTCTTCCCCGATGGATGCGGACTGATGGTCATTGACCTTGATGGGCCAGAGGGACTGCAAGCATGGGCAGACTTGGAAGCGGAGCATGGCCCCGCTCCAAAGACATGGGAATCCGTGACCGGCTCAGGCGGACGTCACCTTATTTTTCGCGCGCCCGGTGTGGACATCCGAAACACTGCCAGCGCAATTGCCCCCGGCGTGGATGTGCGCGGTGCAAACGGTCAGATTGTTGTCTCGCCTTCACTGCATCCAAACGGCACCGCTTATGATTGGCTTGAAGGCTGCATGCCCGGTGAATGTGAGGTTGCCGACGCGCCGGAATGGCTTGTGCAGCGGGCCTATGAAGCGACCAAGCATCGCGCGGACGCAGATGCGAAGATCGAAAAAGAAGCCCGTGCTAAAAGGTCTGCTAAGGGGAGTAAGGACCGCGTTAGCGGTGGCTTTGACGCATACATCGGTTTGATGGGGCACGGCGAGGGTCTGCATGGCTTCGACAAGACCATCTATCAGGCGGCACTGTCCTACTACGCCACAGGTGGAGACGATAACGACGCGCTCATAGAGACGCTGCGCGATGCTATCTTTGCAGCGCCGTGCAAGGATGACCGGAACGTCAAACGCTATGCTACGGACGACTACCTGCCGAACCGAGTAGCGCAGGCGCGCACCTTCATCGCAGAACAGACAGAGGCGGAAGACGATACCCCGTTTGATATCACGGCGTCTTTGGGTGACACGATGGGCGCGGCGCTGGCGTCACTCGAACGCGGATTTCGATACGTGAACATCGGCGGCGAAGGCCGGTTCATACGACACTTGATGCCCGGTGAGCCGCCCAAGCTGGAAGTGTGGAGCACAACGGCGCTAACCAACTGGTATGCGGATCGAAAGATAACGACCACGCTCCGAAACGAGGAAGGCGAGGTTATCGGGCGGGAGAATATCAACCCGGTGCCCGTGTTCTTTACTCAGACGAAACGTTGGGATGGCACCGCCTTCGCCCCGTATCCCGCTGAGATCGGTCTTGCGACCTACAACCTCTTTCGAGGTTTCACGGTTGAACCGGAACCCGGTGACTGCGATGCGCTGAAAGCCTTCATCCGTGACGTGATCTGCGCTGGTGATACGGAAGATTTCAAGTGGCTATGGCATTGGATGGCGCATCTTGTGCAGCGCCCCGGTGAGAAGCCCAAGACGGCACTGGTGATCTGGGGCGAAGGCGGCATTGGCAAAGGCACGTTCGGGCACCTATTGCGTTCGCTGGTGCATCCCTACGGTACCACGTTCGGGGATGCAGACGCAGTTGTCGGGCGCTGGTCCGGTCAGCGCCATGCCATGAACCTTGTCTGCGTTTCAGAGGAAGCGGTGTTCTCTGGTGACAGAAGGGTGGCAAATGCGCTGAAACACAAAGTTGACCATGAAGAATGCGACGTGGAGGTGAAGAACATTCAGCCTATCACGATGCCTTCATTCACCCGCTACGTCTTCGACAGCAATCATCCGGACGCAATCAACATCGAAGGCAACGGGTCCGAACGGCGCTATTTTGTTCGGCGCGTGTCCAACCGGCAGAAAGGTAACATTTCCTATTTCAAGATGCTGCGGAAGGAGATCGAAGGCGCGAGCCTGCGGGCGCTGTTCCATGAACTAGCGAGCTATAACCCCGCTGACGCGGGCATGGAGTGGAGCGATGTTCTCATGGCCCCCGAAACCCATGACCGGAAGTTGATGGAGCGAGAAACCATGCGCCCGGTATATCGGGCGTTCGCCCAGATGATGGAAGACGGTGAGTTTCTACATCAAGACGGGCTTGAGAAGTATCGTTTCGATCTTTCTGCCGGTCAGACGTTGATACCGAAACGCATGTTGCATGAATTCGTGACGCGGCACGGGGACAGCCGTCAGGCTGCGGAAACAGACCCGGCGCGGGTGTTCGAACGCCTGTATGGTCAGCCGCTGACGGCACGGCGCGCGCGCTCCAAATGCTACTACCGTCGCGCGAATGAAGATGACGCCGATACTTGGACGGTGTTGGAACAGAATGTGCAGTGCTATGACCTACGTATTGAACCATTGATGCTGCCTGCGCCTGAAACGTGATGGATAGGCACCTTGGAAGGTGTGGAACGGCCCGCGTCAGCGGGCCTTTCGCGTCTCATGATGGCCTAAAGCATTGTTTTCATTAAATTGTTCCAAATTGTTCCAGCTTGTTCCAACGTCAGAATGACGTAAGTATTTGATTTTAATGACTTGTTCCAATGTTCCAGTTGTTCCAAGGAATTTATCGGCAAGAGTTGAGGGGAACCATCTACCACCCTCGCACTGGTACGCCGTAAATCTGCCGTAAGTGCAAATAGGCTGGAACAACTGGAACACTGGAACAACCTAACATTATCAAAGGCTTGCAGAATATGCCTTTGGAACATGTCGGAACACGTTGGAACAATTCCCGTCTGGAGGTATCGTCTCTACTTGCGGTAGCCTTTATGATGGTACACCGCAGACTCGGAATTGATCAAAAGGCGTGGAACATTGCCCATTTTTATCAGTTACAACCATTCGGATAAGGACACCGCTGAGTCATTGGCGAGAATACTTGTTCAAGCAAAGCAGAATGTTTGGATAGACCAATGGGAGTTGAACGCGGTGATTCCCTAATCGAAAAAATCGAAGAAGCGCTTGGCGGGGCGGACGCGATTCTTGGTTCTGCTATCGAAGAACTCCACGCAGTCGGAATGGTGCAAGAAGGAACTGCGCTCGGGCCTTGTTCGCGAACTTGAAGAAAAATCAGTTTTGGTCATTCCAATTGTGTTGGACGACTGTGAAATTCCGCTTTTCCTTCGCGAGAAACTTTGGATTGATCTTCGAAAAGATAAAGATGAACAGCTTAGCCTTTTACTTCGATCTTTGGAGCGCATATCCAATCCAGCGCAAAGCCGCACTGAGAGTCCCGAATTCCATACCGACTGGTCAATGACGCACATGACGTTTGAAGGCCAGAACGGTATGGAGTGGGTGTTTGTCGATCACAGTGAGAAGCTTCCGTATGTCGTAATGACGCAAGTGATTATGCTGCCGCTTGGCGATGCTGGCGCGGAATTCGATGAACTTGAAACGGATGACGAACGCTTCCGCTTTTCTGCGGAAATTGTTGATGCCTTTCTTGGCACCTCAGAGGATTTCAGAGTGCTGTTATCAACTGCAAAGCCTGACGTGCGCGGATTCATCCTTGGTGACCCGGATCAAGGCGGGCAGGCACGTATCCAAATGACTGTCCGTCGCATGGGTGCTGACAATGGAATGGATACCCTCGTTCACGTTGACAACAATCTCAAGAAGGCGGTGCGTCATACACTTGGAGTTTCGCGCACCGAGTGACTGTGCACTTTTTCGGGTGCTCCAAATACCCTTACAGTGGCTGCGCGCCCGAAGCTTACAAATAAATCTTTGTTAGTCAAAAGTTGCGTGGAATCGTCTCAAGGAGCAATAAACGAAAAGACAAACCCGCCGCCACTCGGCTTTCATTACACACCAATATGGCGGCACCCAATATCTTGTGCTAAGCACGTGTCCCTAGGTCAGATCATGCTAGAAAAGCCGCCGTGTTTTCCTTATGTTCTGAATAACTGTCGAGTCAGAGGGGCGCGAAGATGAGCAAAGAAGAAACCAAGACTGAGCAAATCGAGATGATGGTCGCAAAACCGGATTACTCGCGCATTTCGATCAATTCACAACAGCCGATGGCAAGCGCCCCGACTGCGCCGCCGCCGCCCAAGCCAAAGCGCTAAGCATGGCAAAGAAACCGATACCCCCGACAAAGCCCAAGCCAAAGCCGGTCCCGCGTCAGGGGGGTATTGGCCGGGTTCAAGGATCACGACAGCCCCGTTCCGCTGCGCCGGGAACGCCCCCACCACCTAAACCAAAGAGGTAGAAAGCATGGCTAAGCCCACACAAACACCTAGACCTACGCCGCGTCAGTCTAGCTCACGAGTAGTGATTGAAAGATCGCAGCAACCGGTTGCCAGTAAACCCGCATCATCGCCGCCCCCAAAGCCGAAAAGGTAAATCAATGACTAGCAAACCATCTGCCCCGCCAACGCCGCCACGCCCATCTACGCCACCGTCGCGCCCAATCCCTGAGACGAACACCCGCCCTATGCCTGCGGCCCCGTCTTCGCCACCACCACCCAAAAGGTAACGCCATGCAAGCACTTGAAGTACAGTCAGGGGGCGGACCCGTCTACATCCCCGACAACGCTAGACCCATCCCTAGCGCCCCTTCGTCGTCACCACCGCCAAAGAAATAGCGTTCTAGCTTTCTTCCGGCTCTGTTCCGACCGTTGTCATAGAAGCCTTTTTCCGACCCCACATCTTGAGTACGGAAGGCTTGCGGCTGTGCCGAATTCTGATCTCTGCAATTTCATCTGAGGGGATAATCGTAATCTCTGGCCCCCAGTCTGCATAGTCAACTTCGTTGCTTTCCCATTCCTCTGCGTTATTGTCTTTGAAATGCGTGACGTAGATTGCGACAGAACCGTCATTGCCCAAAATTGCCGGACCAAACGGTGCATTCTCGAAGTCCGCTAACTTCTCTGACATTACCTTTGCACCATCCTTTTTCACAATGGTGATCGAAGACGGGCCAGAGTCTTCGTTGGCAATCACGCTTTCCCATGCGGCATGATTTCTATCAGCAGATGAAATCCGCAGTTTTCTGAGAATCCATGGCAGAGCTTTGTTAATGAACTTGCGCCACCCCGCCGCCACCAGTAGCGCGACGATGATCCCGCCCACGCTTGCCCCGTAGCCCGCCCATAATGGTAATTCGCCGCCCGATGGGACCGGATATTTCCAGTTGTAGAGGGTCAAGAGGCCCGCTGACGCGGCCTGCGCTACAAATGCAAACACCAGTGCAATCGCCAGCGTGTCTAGCGTGCGGTGTGTTGTGTCGCGGCCCGTATACGCGAGACGATAAGACAGGTATCCCGCGACCAAGATCGCGAGAGTCTGATAGGGAAGTTGTAGAAGGTTTTCGAGCGCTTCCATGCTCTTAAAAGACCACCGTTTAGCCTTGGGCGCAACGCGCGACTTTCAACACTTTTGACGGGATCGCGTTTTGATGATTGGTCATTTGTTGTAGCTATTCAGGTACTTTTGACGGGCGCTCACTTTTGATGACCAGAGGCTTTACCCGCTCTGCCGTGCAAAGATAATTGGTCCGACGATGTGAGCGGAAGCGCATGGCGCACGGAATGGGCGACCACAATGTGACGCCCGCAAGCCCTCAAGTGTCCCCTTTAAGTACACTTACACCGGACACCGAGAAACCTGCCATATATGTCCTTTTAGACTTATCGAATCACTTATCGGACGCTATACATTTGTAGGACAGTCAAAAGAGACAGAAAGGCAAAATCATGGGCGAACTTATCGGATATGCGCGGGTATCCAGCGCAGGACAGAAGCTAGATTTGCAAGTTGACGCCCTGACATGCGCGGGCGTCAGCCCGGAACACCTTTACAGTGAAAAGGTGTCTGGCACTAAGAGGAAGGGCCGTGAGGCCCTAGAGGACATGCTAAGCCGTGGCATCCGCAAAGGTGACACGGTTGTCGTGACGCGTCTTGATCGTTTGGCCAGATCGTCGCGCGACCTTCATAACATCGCGCACAAACTGGACGAAAAGGGCGTGGGCTTGAAGGTGCTGGAACAGGATATCGACACCACGACACCCGCCGGACGCCTGTTTTTCACCATGCTTGGCGCAATCGCTGAGTTTGAGACAGAGATACGCAAAGACCGCCAACGCGAAGGCATAGACGCCGCCAAGAAGTTGAAAGGCACACCCTCCTACGTCTTCAAGGGCAGGCCAGCGACCATAGATGCAGCGCAGATAGCAGACATGAAGGCACAAGGGCTGACGCCTACCGCAATAGCCAAGCGGCTTGGGATAGCCCGTTCGTCTGTCTATCGCTTGCTTGCAGACTGCCCCGCGTGAGCGGGTATCTTGCCGCTACGCGGCCCTATCCAAATAAGGAAAATACCTATGCAACTCGCCACATCCATTATCGCAATCATATTGCTTGGCTCAGCGTATGTTGTTCTAGGTGCATTCTAGACCCGTCAGGCCGATGGGCGGACATGCACATAGAGCCTCAAACGCACGCGCTGAGCGCCTTCATGTTCTGAGGTGGTAGAGGCCCGCGTTAGCGGGTGAACACCCCTTAGAATCGAGCTACGGGGACCCAGAGGGGGACCGGGGGCGGGGGTCACATCGGCGCGCAGTAGCCGCCTACATGTCAGAAATATGGATTCGTAAACGTGCGCATTTTCTGCGCGACAGAATGAATGTAAGATTGGATAAAAATAGTATCCGGAAAGTAAGGTTGGATAAAATTAGTTTCGAGCGGCGGTTAGCCAAAACGCATCCAATCGGTTAGCCAAACTACGGACAAAGGGCAGAAGTTAGCAAAATGAAAAACCGATATGACAACGCGCTCAAACTACGTTCGATCATAATTACGCACGGCACGGGCGGACAGATGGACGATATTGAGTTTCGTCTATTGCGCGCGGAATTCTTCGATAATCCTGCCACGAAACGCCTCTTACCCGATTTCGTCCGCGACAGTGTTAGCGGCGATGATGTGTGGGCTTATCTGAAAGATTATCATACGGGTGTCAATCTCGGCGACAAAAGGGACCATTTACCGGCGCAAAATGGGGCCACGGCCTGGATGTTCGCGGCGCTCTGGCGCGTGTGCTCGCCAAGTAGCTGACGCGCGCCAGAGTGCGCTGGCCGCAGGCCAGCATTGCTGCTGTTTTTGCGGTTTCAGTCTTGGAGTTTGCGGCTCTGTCGCAGCCGGTAGCTGTCGCCGTTCATTTCCAGGATGTGAACATGGTGGGTCAGGCGGTCGAGGATGGCGCCGGTAAGGCGCTCGGATCCGAAGACTTCGGTCCATTCATCAAACGGCAGATTGGACGTGATGACGATTGATCCTCGCTCATAGCGCTGCGAGATGACTTCGAACAGCAACTCCGCGCCGGATTTGCTCAGGGGAACGAAGCCAAGTTCGTCAATGATCAACAGATCCTGACTGACAATCAGCTTTTGCAGGCGCTGCAGACGCCGATCATCGGCTGCCTCGATCAACTCATGCACCAGCGCGGCGGCCGTCGTGAAGCGGACCTTCAGGCCCTTCTGGCAAGCGGCGAGACCAAGCCCCAAGGCAATGTGGGTCTTGCCGGTTCCCGATGGACCCAGAGCAATAATGTTCTCGCGGCGATCAGCGTATTCGCAACGTGCCAGCTCCATGGTCAAGACCTTGTTGAGCGACGGGATCGCCTTGAAGTCGAAACTGTCGAGGCTCTTGGTGGCCGGGAACTTCGCGGCTTTGATCCGCCGCTCAACCATCCGGCGTTCGCGTTCGATCAGCTCCAGTTCGCAAAGCCGCAGCAGATATTGAACATGATCCTTGCCCTCTGCCGCACACTGACGGGCCAGCTTGCCATATTCGCTCTTGAAGGTCGGCAGTCGGAGCGCCTTGAGGTGATGCTGCAATAAGACCTGCGGAGTGTCGCTCATGTCGGCACCCCCGACATCAGGCTCATGTAGCTGGCCGGGTCTGTCGTCCCGACCTGTGCTCTGGGCAGATAGGGATAAATATCGAGATCCAGCCGTGGCGGACGCCTCTCGATCCGGCACAGGACAAGATGCTTCACAGCATCATAGCCGATGGCCCCGAGATCGAGCGCCTGCCGGATCGCACCATGCAGATGGGTCAGTTCGAACGTTTCCAGCAGACGTAAAACCTGAACATATTCGCGCTTGCCCTTCTTCCCCATCCGCGCCTCCAACAGTCGGCGCAGGGTGGCGAACTCATCCGGCAGATCCCAGCCTTGCAGCGGTGCGGCTTGATCCAGCGCCCCAACCTTTTGCTCCAACAGCGGCAGGTAATGCATCGGATCAAATACCATGTCCGCCTTGTCGTAGGACCGGCGGTGGTGGGCAATCACCTCGGCCCCGCAGCCGATCACAACCTCATGGACATACCCACGAACCTGAACCTCGTGATGGGCATGAGCGACAGGCACCGAGTAGTCATTGTTGCGATAACGGACCATGGAGATCGATGTCGCCCGGGTGCTGACCCTGTCGCAAGCATCGTAAGGGGTGGTCGGCAGCGCCATCAGCGCATTGAGATCCCGCATCAGACGTTCACCGACAGTCTCGGTATGACCACGCACAATGTCGCCCTGTCGCGTCAGGCACTGATCTTCCAGCCAGGTGTTCAACGCATCGAAGCTGTCGGACCGCGGCGCGGGAACGAGGAAGTTGCGCCGCCCATATCCGATCACCCCCTCGACGTTGCCTTTGTCATTGCCTTTGCCCGGTCGGCCGAACTTGTCGTCGAACAGGTAATGCGACTGCAATTCCGAAAAGACGCGGGTGCGCAACCGGAGGCCATCGCCCAGGATTTTCGCCACTGCGATCGTTGTATTGTCGTAGAGGATCGACAAGGGCACGCCGCCGAAGAATGCAAAAGCGGCGTTGTGGCCATCACAAAACGCCTCGGTCGTCTCGGCGGGGTAGGTCTTGATGAAGAACGCATCCGAATGCGGAAGCGCCATCGCAAAGTAGTGCAGCTTACACTCAACACCGGCAATCACGCCCAGCGTTTCGCCGAAATCGACCTGAACATGGCCCGGCGCATGCGACAGCGGCACGAACACTTCCCGCGTCCGCCGCTTCTTCTCACGCACATAATCAGTGACGATGGTGATCCCGCCCGTAAAGCCATGCTCGTCGCGCAGCCGCGCATGAATTCGCTTGGCAGTGTGCCGCTGTTTCTTGAGTTTGCTCTTATCCTCTTCGAGGATCTGGTCGATCACCGGCACAAAGGGATCAAGCTTGGGACGCTGCGGCATCGCTTGGCGCCGATATCCCGGCGGAACCGAATGCTTCAGGATCTTCGACACTGTCTTGCGGTCGATCCCGAACTTCCGCCCCGCCTCGCGCTCACTCATGCCCTCGACATGGCACGCTCTGCGCACCCGGGTATACAGTTCCACAGAATACATCTCCCGACCCTCAGCTTCCGCCCCGGGTCTCAGAATGGCGGAATTTTACTCCGCGACGGTCAGGTAATCCCACCGTTTCCGTGGCCCAGTTTGCCTCCGGGATTCACATACGGGCGAAGGTGCCTATGCAGCCCGTCGCAAACACATCGTTGCGCAATTTAAGCCGCTCTTGGAGTTTTTGTCAGACTCGGGCGCACCGGCTGACGCCGGTATCTCCGACACCCTCACGCACTACGATGCCGATGGCGTCTCCGACATCTGGCAAAAGGGCGCTGAACCGCAGGAAGACTGACCCAGAAGGCGCGATTACAGCGGCGCGGACTTTGCTAGAGGCGACTTGCAAACACATCCTCGAAGACGCGGACCTAGCAATCTCCGACAAATGGGACCTGCCCAAGCTATACAGTGAAACCGCTAAGCACTTAAGCCTATCGCCGTCGCAACACACGGAAGACACATTCAAACGCATCCTTGGCGGGTGTCAGTCGGTTGTCGAAAACCTTGGTGGCCTAAGAAACAAGATCAGCGATGCGCATGGCGGTGGGCGACGGAAGGTTAGACCCGCTGAGCGCCACGCGGCGTTAGCCGTCAACCTTGCCGGATCAATGTCGATGTTCCTGATCGAGACATGGACGATACAACAGGCGAAGGCGAAGGCAGAAGCCGCGCGGGCGCAAGCGGACGCCAAGCATGACCCCGTGACCTACAAGGGGGTTTTTCTGTCCAGTCGTTATGACCTCGCATCCGAGATTGCCGAGATGAAGCGCATGGTAGACGCGCTAACGCCAGACATGGTGCGGCGTCTCGAAACCATCTGGTGCGACTCGAAGGCGTGCGCCACGTACAGCGTTACCGTTTGCGACGGTCTATGGGTTCCGGACCTGCAATGGGCGATAGCGGAGGCAGGTCGCAAGGTAGGCGGGCACAACGGTGTCTATTTCGATGGTGATGCACCGGCTGGCGTTGACCTTGATCCCGATTGGCCGATGGACGATGAGGCATGGGGAATCTCAAGCGGGTAGATTTCAGCCATGCGTATAAGGAAAGGTATAACGAGATGCGGAGACCTCGTTTTTCTGATTATTTTCAGGCACTTACAGATAAAAGTGGCAGCCCGTAGGGGAATCGAACCCCTCTTTCTAGGTTGAAAACCTAGCGTCCTAACCGATAGACGAACGGGCCACGCAGTGATCGCGGTTTAGGCAAAGCTGGGTTCGAGGGCAAGAGGGTTCGGCGATAAAATCGCAACGAACCGGTGTGAATGGTTTTGTCCTCAGGTCACCGCCTTATCGATGCGCTGGCGCCGCGTCCTCCAAGCGGAATTGTGGCTGGCTGCGGCCCCGCCACTGGTTGACCTCGAGGCGCCCGGCAAGGTGGAACCTCTTGCCGCCATGACCCATCAGGGCACGCCCCAGAGGCCCGTCGAGCGCGCCGAAGGCAATCGTATCGAGCCGCGCTCCAAGGCCGTCGCCGATCGTCATTTTCAGGTGACCCGCGCCGATTTCGCGAGCGGCGTGCACGACGACATCCGGCAGGGCGAAACGCGGGGCGGGGGCGGCGGCGCCGAACGGGCCCGCGGCCTCGACCGATCCGATCAGATCGACGGTCGCGGCGCCGGGCATCAGGACGGCGTCGCAGCGCAGGTCGCGCGGGCCCTGCTGCCCGGCGCCCTGCCGTGCCAGCAAGTCGGACAGGCGCGCCATCGCCGGCGCGAGCTGGGCGCGCGACAGGCTCAGCCCCGCGGCCATCGGGTGCCCGCCGCCCTTTTGCAGCAGGCCCTCGGCTGCAAGGCGGTGGACGGCGGCGCCGAGGTCGACGCCGCTGACCGAGCGCGCCGATCCCTTGCCGTCATCGCCGTCGAAGCCGATCACCACCGCAGGCCGGTCCGCAGCCTCTTTCAGGCGGGCGGCGACGATCCCCACGACACCCGGATGCCAGCCGTCGCCCGCCGCCCAGACCAGCGGGGCCTCGAAGCCCCGTTCCTCGGCCTGCGCCAGCGCGGCGGCGCGCACCTGCGACTCGATATCGCGGCGTTCGGTATTCAGGGCGTCAAGGCGGGCGGCCAGAGCCTCGGCCTCCCGCGGGTCGCGGCACGACAACAGACGCGCGCCAAGATCGGCACGACCAACCCGCCCGCCCGCGTTGATCCGCGGACCGAGGACGAAACCGAGCGCGTAGGGCGTGGGGGCAGTGTCGAGGTTGGCGGCGTCCGCCAGCGCGCGCAACCCGATCCGTTCGCGCCGGGCCATCACGGCAAGGCCCTGCCGCACGAACGCGCGGTTCACCCCGACCAGTGGCGCCACATCCGCCACGGTCGCAAGGGCCACCAGATCGAGCAGGGCGATCAGGTCTGGCCCGCGCGACCCGTCGGACTTGAGCTGCCGGTTCGCCTCGACCAGCATCAGAAACACGACGCCCGCCGCACACAGATGCGAAAGATCGCCGTTCTCGTCCTGTCGGTTCGGGTTCACGACCGCCAGCGCCGGGGGCAGGGTGTCGCCGCCCAGATGGTGATCGAGCACGATGACATCCGCCGCCGCCGCCGCCGCGATCGGTGCGTGGCTGAGGGTGCCGCAATCGACGCAGACGATCAGGTCATGTGCGTCGGCAAGCTTTGCCATCGCGGCCT
Source organism: uncultured Alphaproteobacteria bacterium (assembly GCA_963761735.1). GTDB lineage: Bacteria > Pseudomonadota > Alphaproteobacteria > Rhodobacterales > Rhodobacteraceae > CAVXHQ01. The sequence goes on along the minus strand of CAVXHQ010000007.1, from coordinate 83,649 downwards.
CGTTTGGGCCATAGCCCTCGTCGATACGGTCGGGGATATATAGGGTTGCCGTGGTGCCGAGATCGCCCAGCCAGCTGAGCAGCAAGGCGGCCGACGCGCCACCATCGACATCGTAGTCGGCGAAAATCGCGATTTTCTCGCGCGCCGCGACCGCTGCCAGAACCCGCGCCGCCGCCGCCGCCATATCGCGCAGCGACAGTGGATCGGGCAACAGGTCGCGCAGCGTCGGCGCCAGAAAGGCCGCCACGTCGCCGGGCACGACGCCGCGCGCCACGAGCACGCGGGCAAGCGCGTCGGGGATGTGCTGTGCCTGCATCATCGCCTCGCACAGCCTGTCGGCGGCGTTGTCCGGCCCGACCCATCGACGCCCGGTCAGAGAGGACGAAACGTCCAGAAAATCGCTCACGACCGCTCCCGGCTTTTTCTTGCCTCAAAAACTCCCGCCGGAGGCTGCGACGTCTGCGACAAGGTCACGCCACCGGATTGCGATAGATCATCCGCCGCACCGATCCGGTCTTGGACCGCATCAGGATCGTCTCGGCGGTGACGAAGCCGGGCTCGCGTTTGATCCCCGGCACAAGATTGCCGTCCGTGACGCCGGTCGCGGCAAAGATCACGTCGCCGGTCACCAGGTCGTCGCGGGTATAGACCCGGTCGAAATTCGTGATCCCGGCCTTTTTGGCGCGGCCGCGCTCGTTGTCGTTGCGAAACATCAGACGGCCATAGATCTGCCCGCCCATGCATTTCAACGCCGCCGCCGCCAGCACGCCTTCGGGGGCGCCGCCGGATCCCATGTACATGTCGATGCCGGTGGTCGCTGCCTCGGCGCAATGCATGACGCCCGCGACATCGCCATCGGTGATCAGGCGGATTGCCGCGCCGGTCGATCGGATTTCCGCGATCATCTGTTCGTGACGGGGGCGTTCCAACACGCAGACGGTGATGTCGCGCGTGCTGCATCCTTTGGCCGTCGCCAGCGCCGACACCCGCTCGGACGGCGACATGTCGAGCGTTACGACGCCACGCCGGAACCCCGGCCCCACGGCCAGCTTGTCCATGTACACGTCGGGCGCGTGCAGCATCGAGCCGCGCGGGCCCATCGCGATCACCGCCAGCGCGTTGGGCATGTCCTTGGCCGTCAGCGTCGTCCCCTCGAGCGGGTCGAGCGCGATGTCGACGGCGGGGCCGGTCCCCGATCCCACCTCTTCGCCGATGAACAGCATCGGCGCCTCGTCGCGTTCGCCCTCGCCGATCACCACGACGCCCTGAATGTCGAGCCGGTTGAGCTGTGTGCGCATCGCGTCGACGGCGGCCTGGTCGGCGGCCTTCTCGTCGCCACGCCCGATCAGGTCGGCGCAGGCGATCGCGGCGGCCTCGGACACGCGGGCAAGGCCGAGCGAAAGTGTGCGGTCATTGAAACCGGCAGTTGGGAAATCGGCGGCTGGCATGGGATGTCCTTTCGGATGGGTCCGCAAGTGCGGTGGCTGGGGTCGGATCTAGACCGCGGAGACCCGCGATGACAACCATGTGACCGCTAACGGTCGCCGTCTTTGCGGGGGCCGCGATCTGCGGCGGCCGTCACGGACGCGTGACACGCCACGGCGATCTTGTTGCCGTCGGGGTCGCGGAAATAGCAGCCGTAGTAGTCGCGATGATAGTGGGGGCGCAGGCCCGGGGGCCCGTCGTCGGTGCCGCCCGTCCCGGTCGCCAGCACATGCACGGCGTCCACCGAGGCACGGTCTGCGACAACGAATGCGGTCATCGCCCCGTTGCCGGTGGTGGCGGGCGCGCCGTCATAGGGTGTCGTGACGACGAACAACGGGCGCCCGCCACCGGCGGGCTCCCACCCGGCGCCGGGTTGATCGGTGTCGGTAAAGCAGTGCACATGGCCCAGACGCGCCATGATCGGCGACCAGAAGGCGAGTGCCCGGTCGAGATCGGAAATCCCGATCGCAATGTGGCTGAACATCGTCGTGCACCTGTTCGGACGTCGGCGTCGGTACGCCTCGGGGTTACTTGTCGCGAGACCCTAGACCGCCTCGATCCGGATCACCACCGGATCGCCCGTCACCACGCCCGTCTCGCCGAACGCGCCGAGGGCCGCGTCGATTGCCGACCGCGTCGTCTTGTGGGTGACGATCAGGACCGGGGCGGAGGTGTCCTCGTGGCCGTACTGGCGCATCTGGTCGATGGAGATGCCCGCCTCGCCCATGGCGCGCGCCACCTTTGCCAGCGCGCCGGGTTTGTCGAGCAGTTGCATCCGCATGTAATACGGCGCCGAAACGGCGGCCCGCGCCGGGCGCACGGCCCGCAGCGCGGCGGCGGGCTGACCGAAGGTCGGCACCCGGATGCCGCGCGCAAGATCGATCACATCTGCCATCACCGCACTGGCCGTCGGCCCCGCACCGGCACCGGCACCGCGCAACACGATCTGGCCCACGGCGTCGCCGTCGAGGACCACCATGTTGGTGCCGCCCTGCAACTGCCCCAGCGGCGACAGGGCGGGAACGAGGCACGGCGACATCCGCTGTTCGAGGCCGCGCCCGGTCATCTGTGCCACGCCCAGCAGTTTGATCCGGTAGCCCATGTCGCCTGCGGCCTTGATATCGTCCAGCGTGATCGCCGTGATGCCTTCCAGCTCGACGCCGTCGAAATCCACCTTCGTGCCGAAGGCGATGGCCGACAGCAGCGACAGCTTGTGGCCTGCGTCGATGCCGCCCACGTCCAGCATCGGATCCGCCTCGAGGTATCCCAGACGGGCGCATTCCTCGAAAAGCGCATTATAGCCCTGGCCGGTCTTTTCCATCTCGGTGAGGATGAAATTGCAGGTGCCGTTCATCACGCCGACCACCCGGCTGATCTCGTTGCCCGCAAGGCCTTCGGTCAGCGTCTTGACGACCGGAATACCCCCCGCTACCGCCGCCTCGAACCGGATCGCGAGGCCCGCGGCCTCCGCCGTTTCGGCGAGGGTCTGTCCGTGATGCGCCAGCAGTGCCTTGTTCGCCGTCACCACGTCCTTGCCCGCCGCGATGGCGGCCTGCGTGGCGGTGCGGGCGATGCCTTCGTGGCCGCCCATCAGCTCGACGAAGACGTCGATATCGTCGCGCACGGCCAGGGCGGCGGCGTCGTCCTCCCACGAAAATCCGTCAAGATCGATGCCCCGGTCGCGGGACCGGTCGCGGGCCGACACGGCGGTGATGACGACGGGGCGTCCGGCGCGGGCGGCGATCAGATCGGCATGGTCGGAGAGCATCTTGACCACGCCCGCCCCGACGGTGCCCAATCCCGCGATACCAAGACGCAGCGGAGGGCGGGGGGCATCGGATGCGGTCATCGGATCGGTCCTTGACTGGGCCGCGCGGGAATTTTGGCGCGGCGATTGGGTGCGCGGGACTTAGCCTGACTCGCGCGGCGGTTCAATCGGGCACCGGCCCGGCACCGGAGCAACAGCTTTGCCCCGACGAGGGCGCTGGCGACCGGTGCGCCGCAGGCCGTATGTCGCGGTCCCCGAGCGGGTCTGGATCTGGCAACCGGGTGCGGATCCCGGCCCCGGGACTGACGCAGGTGTATCGGTGCAGACCTAGCCGCCCGCCGCCCGCCGCCCGGCGGCAGCCATCGCCGCGCGCACCGCAGGCCCGACCACCGGACCGCGCAGACCGGCGGCGCGGGCACGCAGGGCGGCGAGACGCGCGGGCGGCGGACCCGCGACAGGGCCGGCGGCGGCGATGCCGTCGGCGGCCGCCAGGACCGGTGACAGGGGCATCAGCACGGGGCCGGGTTCCGACAGGGCCGCAGGGTCGATCCGCGAGGCGACATCGGGTCGCTCCGCGCAGGCACCGAGGGTCAGGCACACGAACAGCCCCACATACCGGCCCGCACCGTGCCTGTCCGGGCGCCACGCCACCGCAATGGCGCCGCGCTGGCCGACGGGCGGCAAACGGTAGTCGCGTCCGGAAAAGACGCGGGGCAGGCGGAAAAGTGAGGTCACGGATGCGCGCGGGCCTTTGGGCGGGATGCGCGATGCTATCCCTCCGGTCGGGCGGTCCGCAAGGTGCGCGCGACCGCAACGCCCTTCGCGGGACTGCAACGCCCTGCGTGCTGCCGCAACGCCCTGCCCAAAGCCCTGCGCGCTGCCGCAAAGCCCTGCGCCGGACTGCAACGCCCTGCGCCGCCCGGTTCGTCCGCGCCCGCCGCACTGGCGCCGGGACCCCGACATGCGCTAGGCAGAGCGCAAGGTCCGGTCGTGGCCAGCCCCGGTCCCAAAAAGGCGTTTGCGCTATGTTGCCCTTCAATCCCGATCTGAGCAAATTGCCCGCCCCGGATGTCGAGGTTGCGGCCTCGCCCGCGCGGCGGGTGCTGGCACTTGCCGCCCTGTACGCTTTGGGTGTGCTGATTATCTGGGGCGGGATGCAGGCCAGTAGTCAGGGTGGCGCGGGGCCGCTGCGCCTTGTGGCCGTGATCGCCCTTGGCGCCGGGTTCCTGCTCGCCGCCGAACGGATGCGCCGGGTGACGCACCTGAGCATCATCCTCGACGCCGACGGGCTGCGCGACAGCGGCGGCACGGTTCTGGCCGCCTGGGACGATATCGAAAAGGTCGAGCGCGGATCCTTTGCCAACAAGCCGTCGAACGGCTTTTCCGTGGTCCTTAAATCGCGCGGCCCGCGCGGCTGGGCGCCGGGGTTGTGGTGGCGCGTCGGACGGCGGGTCGGCGTCGGCGGCGTGCTGCCGGGACGGCCGACACGGTTCATGGGCGAACAGATGGCCCTGTGGCTGCGGGCACGCGAAGAACGCTGACCCCCCCCTCGGATCCGGCCCCTCAGACGCAGTTCCAGACCCGCGTGCCGACCGTTCCGTTTCCGTCGTTTACCGAATTGAAGATCAGCTGACCTGCAAAGCGCGGGCTGGTGATGCTGAAGTTGTCGTAGGACATCGTCCCGATTCCGGCTGCAAAGATCGGTTCGTAGTCGACCTGGCTCTGCACCATGATCGAGATCTCGCCGTCGGTCATGTCGGGAATATCGTCGGTCATCGCCGCAAGCCGCGCATTCGTGATGTCCGCGCCGCCGCCGCGGGTCTGCGACCAGCAGACGTCGTGGCGCTGTGCCGCCGCATCGAACCGGAATACCGTCACGCGCAGGCGTCCGGGTTCGCGGGTTTCGATCAGCGCGGTCTGCAGATCGTGCATCGAATCCATGAACTCCGGCGTGATCTCGGTCAGCGACCGGCTCATCACGTCCCCGATCAGGTAACTCGCCCGAAAATTGAGGGCTTGCAGACGGTAGGCATCGAAAAACACGTAGGTGGCGAGAAAGCACCAGATCATGATCGGCAACATGAGCATTGCCTCGACCGACTGGGAGCCCGTTTCGTCGTGCATGAAGCGGCGGATCGTGCGGTGCAGGGCGCGCGCCGGGCGCCGCCCGCCGGCGTTTGCAGGGGAAAGGATCGGTGTCATGGCTATCTCGGCTCCACTGCAAAGGCACTCGTGGTGAACATGGCGTAAAGATCGCCCGTCTGACGGTGCAGTCCGGCACCCAGACCGGCGGTCGGTGCAACGGGATTGAACAGGGCGCAGGCGCGGATGAACATCAGCTCGTTCGGGGTGGCTTGATCGAAGGGCCCGGCCGGTGCCGCCGGCTCGTCGACGTTGACGCAGTCGGGCGCCAGCGGCAGGCGGTTCCAGTTGTGGGGATCGACGCGGGCCATTTCCACCCGCAGGCGGTTTGCGCAATCGGGGATCATGCCCGCGGAATAGGTGCAGATCGCGCGCTGGATATTGGCGCGGTTGACCTGAACGACGCCGTCGCCATCGACCATCCGGTTCGTCCGGATCAGCCTGATGGTCAGGTCCATGCCGCGATCCAGCATGGTCTGCCGCACCATCAGCATCCCCATCTCGAAGGTCGACAGAAAGATCATCATGAAGAATGGCAGGAACAGGACGAATTCCACCGTGGCGGCACCGCCCTCTTCGCGGGCAAAACGGGCAAGGTGCGCGCGCAGACCCGTCGCGTGGCGGATATCGCGGCCTTTGCGGTCCGGTCCGGCGTCTGAGGATATCGGGTGGTGTCTCATCTGAATGACCTCACGGTGTTCCGGGGAGTACGGCCCTGGCGACGCGGCGACAGGCACCGCGTCGCCACCGGTCGCAACCCGGCAGGGCGGCGTGCGGCGGACCTCATCGGGTCAGCCGCAGCTGATTGATCTGCCCCGCGATGGCGCGGAACGCCGTGGCGATGGTCAGGCCGTCGACATTGTAGAAATGCGCCGGGCTTGTGGCGCAGTTCGCCATTTGTGTCTCGGCGTTGCCGGGGGCCTCGAAGGCGATGGTAAAGATGATGATGCCGTTGTCCTTGGCCGCGTCGCACATCTCGTAAAAGCTGCGGACATTCTGACTGGCCGAGGTGATGTTCTCGCGCTGGGTGCGGTTGCGCCGGGACAGTTCGCGGTACGGGTTCTCATCGTGGTTCACGTCGCGGGGACGTACCTGTTCGGTGATCTGCCCGTCGGTCATCAGCACGATGAATTTCAGGCCGTCGGCCGAATTGAAGGCCCGCGGACGGTTGGCACCGAAATAGGCCGGAACCGCGCCCGCATCGGCAAGATACTGCATCGCGGGTTGTGCCGACGGGTTCAGCAGCGATACCGCCCAGCGCATCGCGTAGTGGGTGCCGGTGCCGTCGTGCATCGGCATGTCGCGGATCGCATTGCTCAGAGTGGTGATGTTGTCGGAGGCATAGATGATGCCGGTCTCGTCTTTCGGGCACCAGCCCCATTCCATCACGCTGGCCGCGATGTTCCAGTTCATGAACATCGGCGTCTGGTCGAGGCCGCTCATCGGCAGGTTCGCGTTGAAATTGGTCGGCGGCACCTCGATGCAGGAGGAATTGCTCGGGTAGGGGATTTCGTCGTCGTCGTCCGGCGTCGTCCAGTCGGGGATCATCGGTGTGGGATAGCGCACCGCATTCAGGTAATCGAACATCAGCGGACCGGGATTGGTCTGGCCGGCGTAGGGGATCAGGTTGATCGACATCGTCTCCGGCGCGGCCGAGGCCATCACGGTGGTGACGAATTCCGTCGCCGCGGGCCGCAATCTGGCCATCCGGTTGTTGAACCGCATCGAGCCCGAGATATCGAGCACCAGGCTGATCTCGACCTGTTCACGCGATTCCATCGCCGCGCTGGACGACGGCGTCGAGATGACGTCGGTGCCGACCATCCGCATGAAGATGGTGTTGATGTTCAGGGTCGCGGTCGCCTCGACCTGACAGGAATTGAGCGTCGGCGTCACCTGAACGCTGACCTCGTCGGGATCGAAGCCGTTTTTCTCCATGTAGTCGTTGACGACCAGCGTCGGGTTCAGCGCCGGATCGAGGCAGACGTCCAGATCGGCCGCGGCAAGGACGGCGCGGTCGAGCGTGGCCTGAAGCCGCGTCCGGTAGGTTTCGGAGCGCATCATGTCGACGGCGATGCCGCCCATGATCACCATCATGAGGATAAGGTACAGGGTCAGGACGATCATCGAGCCGTCTTCGCTCCGGCCAAACCTGCGCAGGATGCGCCGCGCAAGGCGGGTGCGGCGCCGGGAGAGCCCGAACCGGGAGATTTCCGGGATCCGGGAGGTCTGTCGCATAGCACCTGATGCTGGCCTGCGTGTCATGACTTATCTTCCTCTTCAATCGATGCGGCGGTCCGCCGGGGTCGGGACGCGATGTGGCGTCTGGGTGCCGACATGGGCCGCTGCACCATGCGGGCCTTGGTGCCGCGTTCGCAGATATGCCCGATACAGGTGTCGGAAATACGGCGAAAACCGTTACAAATGCGTCGGAAAGGTGTGGGAATGGCGATAATTTGACGAAATGCCCCAGTGTTGTTTATCGTCCGGAAACGACGCGACCGGGGAGGGAGGCCGCGGTTCTGGTACTGCGGGCTGGTCCCACGATTTTCCGACAAATCGACATACATTTCGTGCCCTGTTAACGAATTGGGTCTAGCGTCAGGCTCACAACCGTTGACGGGATCCGGTCCGCGGTGTCTTGCGGGGCTGCACAGGCCTGTTCGCGCGAAACGCCGTTTGGCGCCGGGCATCCGGCCCTGTCCGGTCCACTGCGCGCAACGCCGGGGTCTGCGTTCAGACCCCGGCGTTGCGACGACACGGACGAGATGACCTCCCGCCGCGCGGCGGATGGACGTAAACCAGGCGACGGCCCGCCCCGATCCGGCCGCAACGACCATAAAACCACCGCAAACCCGGTGGATAAGGAAGGAACACTTCAAGATGAATGCCCCCGATACCAGCGCCGCAGAGCTGACAGTCGCCGAGCCGAGCTTTCGCGAATCCGTCGACATCATGTTCAACCGCGCGGTCAAGCTGATGGATATGCCCGACGGCCTCGAGGAAAAGATCCGGGTTTGCAACGCCACCTATACCGTGCGTTTCGGCGTGCGCCTGCGCGGCAAGATCGAGACGTTCACCGGCTATCGTTCCGTCCACTCCGAACACATGGAACCGGTCAAGGGCGGTATCCGCTTTGCCATGGCCGTCAATCAGGACGAGGTCGAGGCGCTTGCCGCTCTGATGACCTATAAATGCGCGCTGGTGGAGGTGCCCTTCGGTGGCTCCAAGGGCGGGCTGCGAATCGACCCGCGCGCGTGGGACGAGCACGAACTTGAACTCATCACCCGGCGTTTCGCCTACGAGCTGATCAAGCGCGACCTGATCAACCCGAGCCAGAACGTCCCCGCCCCCGACATGGGCACGGGCGAGCGCGAGATGGCCTGGATCGCCGATCAGTACAAGAGGATGAACACCACCGACATCAACGGCAACGCCTGCGTCACGGGCAAGCCGGTCAACGCGGGCGGCATCCAGGGCCGGACCGAGGCCACGGGCCGCGGCGTGCAATACGCCTTGCAGGAGTTCTTTCGCCATCCCGCCGACATGGCCAGGGCGGGCCTGTCCGGCAGCCTAGACGGCAAGAAGTTGATCGTGCAGGGCCTCGGCAACGTGGGCTTTCACGCCGCCAAGTTTCTGTCCGAGGAGGACGGCTGCAAGATCATCGGCATCATCGAGCGTGACGGTGCCATCACCAGCGACACGGGCCTCGACGTCGAGGCGGTGTTCGCCCACATCAAGGCCAACGGCGGCGTCAGGGGGTTCGCGGATGCCGCATTCACCGAGGATGGCGCCTCGGTCCTCGAGCACGATTGCGACATCCTCGTGCCGGCCGCGCTCGAAGGCGTCATCAATCTGGGCAATGCGGCGCGCGTCACCGCCCCGCTGATCATCGAGGCAGCGAACGGCCCGATCACGGCGGGCGCCGACGATATCCTGCGCGAAAAGGGCTGCGTCATCATCCCCGACATGTATGCCAACGCGGGCGGTGTGACGGTATCCTATTTCGAGTGGGTCAAGAACCTGTCCCACATCCGCTTTGGCCGGATGCAGCGCCGCAACGAGGAGAACCGCCACCAGCTCATCGTCGACGAACTGGAGCGGATTTCCAAGGACAGCTCGATCAACTGGACGCTCAGCCCCGGCTTCAAGGATAAATACCTGCGCGGCGCCGGAGAACTTGAACTGGTCCGCTCCGGTCTCGACGACACGATGCGCGCCGCCTATCAGGCGATCTCCGAGGTCTGGAACAGCCGCGACGACATCCCCGACCTGCGCACCGCCGCCTATCTGGTGTCGATCTCCAAGGTTGCGGCAAGTTATCGCGCCAAGGGTCTCTGACCGTATCGGCGACAGGCCGTCGGATCGCGGGCACGGCGATCGCCGTCACGGTCGCCGTGCCCGTCGGCGCCGCGCCGGTGAGCGCCGAGACGCAGCGCTGCGTCAGCATTGCCCCCGCCGGTCTCGTCCGCGAGATGACCCGGCCCTATGGCGCCTGGCCTGTTGTGCACGGTGGTCTGCACGATGTTTTGCGATGCGATCGGCCCCGAAGGCTATCTCAGCGTCCGCCCGGGGCCGGGCGCGGACTGGGACATCCTGCGCAGCTTTGAACGGCTGGCGATCATCGAGGTCGATACCGGCCGGTGCGCGCCAGGGCGACTGGGTCGCGGTGACCGGCACGCACCGGTCGGTATCGCCGCAGGGCGCGCCGGTAACCTGTCGTGACCCGGGGGTGCGCGGCCCGGCGCATACCGGCTGTCTGGCGATTTCCTCGACTGAGGCGTGACGGGCCCCGGCGCCTTCGTGCCGGGACCGAAACCGCCGTTGCGTCTGCCGTCTCCTTGGCTACTGTTTGTCCCTGACGTCAGACAGAGGGACGCGGGCAGAGACGATGGGCCGCTATTCGGGATTTCGGGTGCTGTGGGAGGGGCTGCGCGGCCAGCGCGGCTGGCAGCCGCAATGGCGCACGCCCGATCCGAAACCGGCCTATGACGCCATCGTCATCGGCGGCGGCGGGCACGGGCTGTCGACGGCCTATTACCTTGCGAAAAACCACGGGCTGACCAATATCGCCGTCCTGGAAAAGGGTGCGCTGGGGCAGGGCAACGTCGGGCGCAACACCACCATCGTGCGCGCCAACTACTTTCTGCCGGGCAATTCGGAATTCTACAGCCATTCCCTGAAACTCTGGGAGGGCCTTTCCGCCGATCTGAACTACAACGTCATGCATTCGCAGCGCGGCATCATCAATCTGTTCCATTCAGACGGCCAGCGAGACACCTTTGCGCGGCGCGGCAATGCGATGATCAATCAGGGCGACGACGCGATCCTGCTCGACCGCGAGGGCGTGCGCGCACATCTGCCCTACCTCGATTTCGACACCGCCCGGTTCCCGATCCATGGCGGGCTGTACCACCCCCGAGGCGGGACCGCGCGCCACGATGCGGTCGCCTGGGGATACGCGCGCGGCGCGGACCGGCGCGGCGTCGACCTGATCCAGAACTGCGAAGTGACCGGCATCGACATCGAAAACGGCCGCGTCACCGGCGTCCAGACCACCCGCGGCGTGATCCGCGCGCCAAAGGTGGGGATCGTGACGGCGGGCCGGTCCGGTCAGGTGGCGGCGATGGCGGGGATGCGGTTGCCGATCGAGTCCCACGTCCTTCAGGCCTTCGTCACCGAGGGGCTGAAGCCGGTGATCGACCATGTCGTCAGCTTCGGGATGGGCCATTTCTATATCAGCCAGTCCGACAAGGGCGGCCTCGTGTTCGGCGGCGATCTGGATTTCTACGCCAGCTACGCGGGGCGCGGCAACCTGCCGATGAAGGAGCATGTGATGGACGCCGCGATGACACTGATGCCGATGATCGGCACGGCAAAGGTGCTGCGCTCATGGGGCGGGATCATGGACATGACGCCCGACGGATCGCCGATCATCGCGCCCACGGACACGCAGGGCCTCTTTATCGATTGCGGCTGGTGTTACGGCGGTTTCAAGGCGGTGCCTGCGTCGGGGTTCGCCATGGCGCACCTGATGGCCACCGGACAGACGCATGAAACCGCCGCCGGTTTCCGCCTCGACCGGTTTCGCACCGGCGCGGGTCTGATGGACGAGGAGGGCACCGGTGCGCAGCACAACCTGCATTAGCGTTGTCGCGGCCCTGTCGCTCGCCGCCTGCGGCGCGGCACCTGTGCCGCGCGATCCGGCCCCCGACAGCGCCACCGTCGTGGCCGACACCGCGCGCCTTCTGGCGGACGAGCTGTCGTTCATCGACGGTCAGCGGGTGGGCGACGGGTTCGTGCAGCACGACGTGCGCGCCAACGGCCAGATCCTCGAGGTCGATTTCCGGGCGCCGGTGGCGGGCGAGACGATCCCGCGGGAGGATTTCAACCGAACGTTCGGGGCCGATGTGCGCGACGATCTGGCGCGTGGCCTGTGCCGCAACGGCATCTTCGCCGGTTTCCTCGCCATCGGCGGCACGATGGAGGTGACCTTCGTCGGCAGCGACGACGTCGCGTTTTCGAACAATACGATCACGCGATGCCCGTGATGCACACCATGCCCGTGAAGCACACCATGCCCGTGAAGCCGGACAGCCCCCGGTGCCGCGAGACCGGAGATATGCCAGGATGCGTCTGACCTGCCCGCACTGCGGCACCCGTGACAGCCGCGAGTTCACCTATCGCGGTGCCGACCTGTCGCGGCCCCCGGCGTCCGGGGCGTTCGGCGCGGCATGGGACGCGTATCTGCATCTGCGCGACAACCCGGCGGGCGAGACCGCCGAACAGTGGTATCACGATCCCTGTGGCACATGGCTCGTGGTACATCGCGACACCACCAGCCACGCGGTGCACGGATCGACGCTCCCCGGCGGGACGGCGAAATGATGGACGGCGACGACACCGGCATCAACCGCATCGCGGGACAGGGCCGTCTGGGCGCCGCCGCACCCGTGCAGTTTCGCTTCGACGGGCGCGGATACGCCGGGCGGGCGGGCGACACGCTGGCCTCGGCGCTTCTGGCCAACGGCGTGCGCCTCGTGGGCCGGTCTTTCAAATATCACCGTCCGCGCGGCATCGTCACCGCCGGATCCGAGGAGCCCAACGCGCTGGTCCATATCGACAGCGGCGCTCAGGGCGTGCCGAACGTGCGCGCGACGATGGCCGAATTGCACGACGGCCTGACCGCGCACAGCCAGAACCGGTTCCCCTCGCTGAAATACGATGTGATGGCGGTCAATGACCTGATCTCGCCGTTCCTTGGCGCGGGGTTCTATTACAAGACGTTCATGTGGCCGGGCAGTTTTTGGACGCGGTTGTACGAACCGGTGATCCGCCATGCCGCAGGTCTGGGCGCGCTGTCGGGCCTGAGCAATGACGAGACCTGTGACAAGGCCTTCGCGTTCTGCGATCTGCTGGTGATCGGTGCCGGGCCGACCGGCCTGATGGCCGCGCTGACCGCCGGTCGCGCGGGCGCCGACGTGATCCTCGCCGACGAGGATTTCCGCATGGGCGGGCGCACGCTGGCCGAGGTCGAGGATATCGGGTGCGTCGAGGCGCACGACTGGGCGGGCGGGGTGCTGGCGGAACTGGCGTCCCTGCCCAACGTCCGGCTGATGGTGCGCACCACGGTGACGGGCGCCTATGATGGCGGCATCTACGGCGCGCTCGAACGGGTGTCGCTGCATCTGCCGGCAGGCAATGCGCCGCGCGAATGTTTCTGGCGGATCACCGCGCGCACCGCGATCCTGGCGGGCGGCGCGATCGAGCGGCCCATCGCGTTCCCGAACAACGACCGTCCCGGCATCATGATGGCGGGTGCGGTGCGCGCCTACCTGAACCGGTGGGGCACGGCTCCGGGCCGCCGGATCGCGGTGTTCGGCACAACGGCGGATGCGCAGCGCACGGCCCGCGATCTGTCGGCGGCGGGCGTTCAGGTCGGCGCGCTGATCCTGCCCGGCGATACCGGCCCGACCGGCGCGGATTATCCGGTGTTCACCAACGCGCGGGTCGTGGATACCAGCGGACGCCACGGCCTCGATCATATCACCGTCGAGATGGGCGGCGCCCGGCGCAACATCCGCGCCGATTGTCTGGCGATGACCGGCGGCTGGAACCCGGCGGTGCACCTGACCTGCCACATGGGCGCGCGGCCGGTCTGGGACGCTGCGATCCAGAGCTTCGTTCCCGGCCCCGGCGATGCGCCCGGTGCCGTCCCCGGCCTTATCCCCGCGGGTGCCGCGTGCGGCGTTTTCGACACCGCCGGATGTCTGGCAGAGGGCCACCGCGCCGCCGGGCAGGCGCTGCAATCGCTGGGGATCGAGGCGCCGGCATTTACGGCGCCCGGGGCGGAGGCCCGCGTCTATGCCATCGACCCGCTCTGGGTGGTCGAGGGCAGGGGACGCAAGTTCCTCGATTTTCAGAACGACGTGCACGTAAAAGACATCCGTTTGGCGGCCCAGGAGAGCTTTACGTCCATCGAGCACATGAAACGGTACACGACGCAAGGCATGGCGACCGATCAGGGCAAGGCATCGAACGTCACCGCCATCGCGGTGCTCGCCGACGCCACGGGCCGCACCGTCGCGGCGACCGGCACGACCACGTTCCGCCCGCCGTACACGCCCGTCAGCATCGCCGCGATGGGGGCCGGGGCGCAGGGCATGGGGTTCGCGCCGCGCCGCCTGACGACAAGCCACGCCGCAAGCGTTGCGCGCGGCGCGCCGATGATCGAGGCCGGGTTGTGGTATCGCGCGTCGTATTTCCCCGCGCCGGACGAGACGACATGGCGCGCGGCCTGCGACCGCGAGGTGAACATGGTGCGCCGCTGCGTCGGCATCTGCGATGTGTCGACGCTGGGCAAGATCGACGTGCAGGGGCCGGATGCCGCCGCCTTCCTCGATTTCGTCTATGCGGGCGCCATGTCGACCCTGCGGGTGGGGCGCGTCCGCTACGGCCTGATGCTGCGCGAGGACGGGCATGTGATGGACGACGGCACCGCCGCGCGGCTGAACGAGACGCATTTCGTCGTCACCACGACGACCGGGGCCGCGGGCCTCGTGATGCGCCATCTCGACCATGCCGCACAGGTGCTGCGCCCCGATCTTGACGTCACGATTGTCAGCGTGACCGAAAGCTGGGCGCAGTTTTCGGTGGCCGGTCCGCGCGCGCGCGAGTTGCTGAACTCGGTCCTCGATCAGGAGACGACCGACGCCGGTCTGCCCTATATGGGCTGCGGGACGGCGAATGTTTCGGGCGTGGCGGGGCGCATCTTCCGGATCTCGTTCTCGGGCGAGCAGGCCTTCGAGGTCGCCGTGCCGGTTGCCTGCGGCGAGAGCCTGTGGCGGTTTCTGACGGCGCAGGCCGACGTTATGGGCGGCGGGCCCTACGGTATGGAGGCGTTGAACGTGCTGCGCATCGAAAAGGGATTCGTGACCCATGCCGAGATCGACGGGCGGGTGACGGCGACGGATCTGGGTATGGGCCGCATGGTGAAATCCGGCGATTGCATCGGGCAAACCGCGTTGCGGCGTCCGGGACTGTCGGCCACCGGACGGCGCGGTCTGATCGGTCTGCGGCCCGTCGATACCGGTGGCGAGCTGACGGCGGGGGCGCATCTGTTCGCGCCCGATGACGCAGCCTTGCGCGAGAACGCGACCGGCCATGTCACCTCCGTGTGTCACTCGCCGACGCTGGGTCACATGATCGCGCTGGGCTTTGTCGCGGGCGGTGCGCGGCGGATCGGCGAAACGGTGCGTCTTGTCGACCACCTGCGCGGGATCGAGACGCTGTGCGAGATCGTCCCGCCGGTGTTCGTCGATGCGGACGGGGGGCGGATGCGTGGCTAGGTTACTTGCCAGCGCGGGCATTACGGGCCTGCCTGTGCAAACAGGCGGGCTGCGCATGGTTGCCGTTTCGCGCGGCCCCGAGACGCTGATCGTGCCGTTTCGCGGGCGGGAACAGGCGGTGAGCGATGCGCTGGACGCGCTCGGCCTGTCGTTTCCCGCACAGAACACCTGCGTGACCTCCGGCGATGCAGCACTCCTCTGGGCAGGCCGGGGCAGGGCGTTGCTGACCGGCGTGGCGGCCCCGGACGGTCTGGCCTCCGACGCGGCGCTGGTCTCGCAGACCGGCGCCCGGGCGGTCGTACTGCTGAGCGGTCCGGCGATGCCCGACGTGCTCGCCCGGCTGGTGCCGGTCGATCTGCGGGACGGCGCGTTCCCGGTCGGGGCGGTGGCGCTGACGCTGGTGGGACATATGACGGCGGCGCTGCGGCGCACGCCCGCGGGGATCGAGGTGGCCGTCATGCGGTCGATGGCGCAGACGCTGGTGGAAGAGGTGACACGGGCCGCGCGAAACGCGGCGGCGCGGGCAACGCTCGACTAGCGCCCGTGCAATCCGTACCACCGCTTGCAGCGCCACGGGCGGCGCGTTAAATGCGCAATCAACTGCTGTGTCCTGCGGAGGCCCAAATCCATGCCGGCGAAATCATGAGCATCGACATCGAAACCGCGCGCCGCGTGGCGAAACTCGCCCGGATCCGCGTCGAAGAAGACGCGCTGGGCGCGCTGGCCTCCGAATTCAACACGATCCTCGGGTTCATCGAGCAGCTGTCGGAGGTGGATGTCGACGGGGTCGAGCCGATGACGAGCGTGACGCCGATGCGCCTGAAACGGCGGCCGGATGTTGTCACCGACGGCGGACAGCAATCGGCGGTGCTCGCCAACGCGCCCGACGCCCGCGAAGGGTTCTTTGCCGTGCCGAAGGTGGTGGAATGACCGATCTTGCGAAGCTGACCATCGCCGCCGCCCGCGATGCCCTGCGCAAGGGCGACGTGACGGCCGTCGAGCTGACGCAAGCCTGCCTCGATGCCGCCGCCGCCTCGGATGCGCTGAACGCCTTCGTGCATCACACCCCAGACATCGCGCGCGCGCAGGCGGATGCCGCCGACATGCGCCTGCAGGCGGGCGTGTCGCCGGATCTGTGCGGTATTCCGCTGGGCATCAAGGACCTGTTCTGCACCAAAGGTGTCGCGAGCCAGGCCGCCAGCCGGATCCTTGAGGGATTCCGTCCCGAATACGAGTCGACGGTGACCGACAAGTTGTTCCGCGACGGCGCGGTGATGGTGGGCAAGCTGAACATGGACGAGTTCGCCATGGGCAGCAGCACCGAAACCAGCGTCTACGGCAATGCCGTGAACCCGTGGCGGGGCGCCGATGACGTGGCTCTGACCCCCGGTGGATCGTCTGGCGGGTCTGCCGCCGCCGTCGCCGCCGACCTGTGTCTGGGGGCGACCGGCACCGACACCGGCGGCTCGATCCGCCAGCCTGCGGCCTTCACTGGCATCACCGGGTTGAAACCGACGTATGGGCGCGTGTCGCGCTGGGGCATCGTGGCCTTCGCCTCGTCCCTGGATCAGGCGGGGCCGATGACGCGCGACGTGCGCGACGCCGCGATCATGCTGCGCGCGATGGCGGGGCACGACCCGCTCGACAGCACCAGCGCCGATATCCCGGTGCCCGATTTCGAGGCGCTTCTGACCGGCGATATCCGTGGCAAGACCATCGGCATTCCGCGCGAATACCGCATGGACGGCATGTCCGGAGATATCGACGCATTATGGACGATGGGACGTGAGATGCTCGCCGATGCCGGGGCGAAGATCGTCGACATATCGCTGCCGCATACGAAATACGCGCTGCCCGCCTATTACGTGATCGCGCCCGCCGAGGCATCGTCGAACCTTGCCCGCTATGACGGCGTGCGGTTCGGACACCGCGCGAAATTATCGGCCGGCGAGGGCATCACCGAGATGTACGAGAAGACCCGCGCCGAAGGGTTCGGCGCCGAGGTGCAGCGGCGCGTCATGATCGGCACCTATGTGCTGTCGGCCGGGTTCTACGACGCCTATTACAACCGCGCCCGCAAGGTGCGCGCACTGATCAAGCGCGACTTCGATACCGTTTTTGCCGAGGGCATCGACGCGATACTGACACCCGCGACGCCCTCCGCCGCCTTCCCGCTGGGCACGATGGCCGATGCCGATCCGATCGCGATGTACCTCAACGATGTGTTCACCGTGACGGTCAACCTCGCCGGGTTGCCGGGCATCGCGGTGCCTGTCGGAACGGATGCGCAGGGCCTGCCGCTCGGCCTGCAACTGATCGGGCGGCCCTGGGAAGAGGCTGAGTTGCTCAATTGCGCCTATTCACTGGAACGTGCGGCGGGCTTCGTGGCAAAACCGGCGCGCTGGTGGTAGGGACGTCAAAAGTCCAGACAGGACGGGTAGCATGATGTTTACGGCAAAGATGCAGATGGTGGCGGGGCTGATCGGCGTCGCGGTTCTGGCGGGATGCACCACGCAACCGGTGCCCGATTCCGGGCAAGGCGTGGGCTATTCGCCCAGCTTCAGCCAGTTCGAGATCGACCGTGCGCGCCGCGAGTCGCAGTTGGCGGGCACGCCTGCCCAGGCTCCGCTGGCAACGGCACCGGGTGGCATTCCGTCGTCTCAGCTTGCTGCCGCCGGGATCGGCGCGGCGCCGGTCGCGAATGCGCCCCTCGGGGCCGGGACGATCGGCTCGGGCCCCGTCGTCGGGCCGGACCCGCTGCGCACCGCCGGCGTGCAGGCCACGCCGGGAAATGCGGCGCCCGTGGCGATCGCATCGACGGGCATTTCGGACGAACAGGATTTCGGTGCCGTCGCCGACCGTGAAACGATAGAATCGGATGCGGCGCGCCGCGAACAGCAGCAGGCCGCCTATCAGGTGATCGCCCCCGAGGCGCTGCCGCAGCGGAGCAACTCCGGCCCCAACATCGTGCAATACGCCCTGTCTGCCCCGAATCGACGCGGTCAGGAGTACTACAGCCGCTCGATCCTGTCCGGGCAATCTCGGTTTACCCGAAACTGTTCGCGGTACCGGTCGCCCGACGATGCGCAGCGCGATTTCCTGTCGCGTGGTGGTCCGGACCGCGATCCCTCGGGCATCGACCCGGACGGCGACGGGTTTGCCTGCGGCTGGGATCCCGCACCGTTCCTGTCCGCCGTAGGCCGCAACTAGGACCGCGCAGGGTGGCTGCGGCGACACCGGACCGGTGCTGGCGGTCGCCCAACCATACCGTGCGCCGGGACGGCCTGAGCCCGACGCTGGTGGTCATCCACTATACCGCGATGCGAACCGCCGAGGCGGCCTGCGAACGACTGTGTGCGCCTGACCATGCGGTGTCGGCACACTGGCTTATCGGGCGCGATGGCAGCCTGCACGCGCTGGTGGCGGAAGACAGGCGGGCCTGGCACGCGGGCGCGGGCAGCTGGGGCGGTTTTGACGACATCAATTCACGCTCCATCGGGATAGAACTGGACAATGATGGGCGCAGTCCGTTTTCGGCGCCGCTGATGGCGCGGCTGGAAGAGGTATTGTCGGAAGTTCTGCACCGGTGGGAGATCGCGTCGCAGGCGGTAATCGCCCATTCCGACATTGCGCCGGCACGCAAGAGCGACCCGGGACGCCGGTTCGACTGGCGCAGACTGGCGCTTGGCGGGCTGTCGGTGTGGCCGGGGCCCTCGTCGCTCCCGTGCGGGCGCGCCTCGGAGGCGGCGATGGACGGCGCATTGACGGCCATCGGATATCCGGCTGCGGCGGCGGATCTGCGGCTCGAGGCGTTTCGGCAGCGATTCCGGCCGATGGCGCGGGGGCCGCTGGAGGGAGCGGATGTGGTGGCGGCGCAGGACATTGCCCGCCGGTTCCCCGTTGACGGGATCGCGTCACAGGGCTAGGCGGGCAGGGCGCGGATGGCCGGGCGGCCGCTTCGTCAGGTTTTTCTTGCGAAGAACCGACGGGGAGGAAAGTCCGGACTCCACATGGCACGGTGCCGGGTAATCCCCGGCGGGGGCAACCCCAGGGAAAGCGCCACAGAGAAGAGACTACCCCGAAATCCGACAGAGGTTCGCCTCTGGCGGAACGGGGAAAAGGTGAAACGGTGGGGTAAGAGCCCACCGCGGACGTGGCGACACGGACGGCATGGCAAGCCCCACCGGGAGCAATGCCAAATAGGGGCCTCGTGCCGTGCGGCGACGCAACGGCAGGGACGCCAGACCCCGAGAGGCCCGGGTTGGCAGCCAGAGGCGGCGCGGCAACGCGTCGTTCAGAGGAATGGTCGCTAGCCGCGGGGAAACCCGCGGGGGACAAAATCCGGCTTACAGGCCGTCCGCGCAGACGACCCCGGCTCATGGGCTGTTGACACCGCACCCTGTCCGATTAAAAGGCAGGTCTGACATTCAATCGCTGGCCGACCCGGCCCCGGCGCGCGTAAGGACAAGCGACATGGCAAAACCGACCACGATCAAGATCCGCCTGAACTCGACCGCGGGCACCGGCCACTTTTATGTTACCAAGAAGAACGCCCGCACCATGACCGAAAAGATGGTCGTGCGGAAATACGATCCCGTCGTGCGCAAGCATGTCGAGTACAAAGAAGGCAAGATCAAGTAGTCTTGCCCGGTCGGAGCGCCCTGGGCGCCCCGGAGACTATCGACGAAGGCCGTACCGGGTATTTCCGGGTGCGGCCTTTTGGTTGTTGTGGCGCCACCGTCCGATCTATGGACGCAGCACCGTAACGCCAAGCGCGATCAACAGGCCCGCCTGTGCCGCCAGCGTGGCGACCATCCCCCAGAATTGCAGCCGCCAGCCAAGACCCGGCAGCGCGAAATAGCAGCCGTGCAGGACGCGCCCGATCGTGAAGAGCGCGGCGAGCATGCCGAGAATCCAGCCGCCGCCACCCTGAACCTCGATCAGCGCCATAAGGATAAGGGCGATGGGCATCTGTTCGGCGGCATTTGCCTGTCCCCGGATCTTTTTCGCCAGAACCCGGTCCCCATTGTCCCCAAGGACAACGCCATCGCGTCTGCGATGCGCAATGACCGTCGCCGTGAGCCACAAAAGCACGGCGCCGTTCGCCACCGCAGCCAGACTTGTGATCGCTAGATCCATGAGGTGCCTTCCACTTACATTCGTTTGCCGACGCATCCGGCTATGAACTGCTCCCCATCCATTGGACAGGATCTGGCGCTTTTCAAGCTACTCTTTGTTCCTGCCGATCGGGTTGCATGACTTCGGTTCTCGTAGAGTAGACGACCGCGGGCGGTCTGCCGCCAAGGGCCTTGTGCGGGCGGCGGTGATTGTAGAATTCGATCCAACTGCCGAGGCCCGCGCGGGCCTGTGATCCAGTTTGCCAGTCGTGCAAATAGACGCACTCGTATTTCAGCGTGCGCCAAAGGCGCTCGATCGCTGCCCCGCAGGGCATCGCTTCGCGATGTCCCGAGTATCCGTCTTGGTCAAGTCGCCTTTTCTGCCCATTTCCGATGATCGCGCAGCAGAGCGTTTGCAAGGACCAGCAGCTTCCGCATGACCGCTGTGATCGCAACTTTTTTCTCTTTCCCTGTGGCGATGAGTTGATCATATTTGGCTTTCAGATCCGGATTAAACCGGATCGCGACCAGAGCAGGCATGAAGATAGCGTGTCGCAGACTTGGGCGGCCACCTTGTATCCGCGCCTTTCCCTGCCATTTCCCAGAGCTCTGTGACATGGGCGCGAGCCCGGCAAGGCTGGCAACTTGTTTGCTGTCCAAGGCACCGATCTCCGGCATATCCACGAGAATGAGGAGCGCTGTTGTCTTCCCAATTCCGGGGATGCTGGACAGAATTTCCAGCCGTTCGCTCATGTGCTGATCCTGACTTGCCAGGTTCAGCATCGACGCATCAATTTTTGCAGTATCGCTTTCGATCTGGCGTAGACGCCTTTCCAATTGCTGCTTTATGAGAGCGTTAGAAGCCGTACCCCTACGTGCTTTGGCGGCTATACGATCTTTAATGAGTGCCCGCCGTGCAGATAATAACTCTCTCAGATCATACAGATTTGCTGCGCAGATGGGCTTTGGGACCAGCTGCAAGGCCGCACCCATCTTCGCCAGCATCTCGCAATCCACACGATCTGTCTTCGCCAGCTTGCCACTGGCTTGCGCAAACCGGCGCGCCTGTTTTGGGTTCACTTTGACAAACGGTATGGCAGTTGAACCAAGCGCTTGCTCCAGCTGCCGATGATACGCACCGGTAGCCTCGAAAATGATCACCGACGCCGGCTGCAATCCAATCCATTTTGTCAGTTGCACATGCCCAGTTCTGCTATTGAGAAACTGCGTGTGTTCGCCGTCGCTCAGGCGACACGACAAACTGGCCCTCTGGCGACATGAGGAACTGGCCCCCTCGATAAGCTGAGAGGGAAGTCTGGATGACCAATCGAACAGTTGAGACGCTGCCGCAGACCGAGGGTCTGCGGAGGGATGAGATGAAGGAGCCGGATGATGTTTCGGCCATGCTGAGGCTGAAGTTTCTCGGATGGGGAGCCCGCCGGATTTCTGCGGAAGCTTGGGTGCTCGAGGACGACTGCACGGCGATGGTTGAAGGAGGGGACGTGGCGCAGGGCGTCACCGCCACCGCGATCGAAGGCGTTGGATGGCCTGGAGGGTTGGGTCGAGGAGCGGTTTCGCCGCCATGCGGGCAACGCAGATGTGGTCCGTCAGGAGCTTGTCGCCGAGAAGGGCATCGAGGTAAGCCTTCGCACGGTCGAACGGGCGGTGGCGCATCTGCGTCAGGAGCTGCGGGCCGAGGCGCGGGCAACGGTGCGCTTTGAGACGCGGCCGGGCCAGCAGTTGCAGATCGACTTCGGGCAGCGGCGGGTCGAGATCGGCGGCGTGTCGCGGCAGGTGTCGTTCTTCGTGGCGACGCTGGGTTATTCCCGCCGCATCCACGTGCGGGCCTTCGCGGGCGAGCGGCAGGAGAACTGGTTTGAAGGCATGGAGAGCGCCTTCGCGTCGTTCGGCGGCGTGCCGGAAGAGGTGCTGCTCGACAATGCCCGCGCACTGATCCTGAGCCACGACATTGCCAGCCGCGAGGTCGTGGTGAACCCGAAGCTGCATGCCTTTGCCCGGCACTGGGGCTTTCAGGTAAAGGCCTGCGCGCCGTATCGACCCCGGACGAAGGGCAAGGACGAGCGCGGCGTCGGCTACGTGAAGGGCAACGCGATCGCGGGGCGTGCCTTCGAGAGCTTTGCCGCGCTGGAAGCTCATCTGGTGCAATGGACCCGCCAGATCGCCGACCTGCGGGTCCATGGCACCACAGGCGAAGCCCCGGGCCTGCGCTTCGCGCGTGACGAAGCCGGTCACCTGAAGCCCCTCCAGCACTGCGGCTCGTTCATGGCGACGCGCGAACTGAGCCGACGCGTCGCACCTGACTGTGCAGTGGAGATGGACACGAATGCCTACTCGGTCCCATGGCGCTTGATCGGCGAGCGGGTCCGCGTGCTGGTCACGGCTGAGACGGTGCGGGTTACCCATGCCGGCGTCGAGGTCGCCTGCCACCGGCGCAGCGCCGGCCGCCGCGGTCGGATCATCGACCCTGTCCACTTTGCCGGGGTGGCAGGTTCAGCGGGCCGCGCCAGGACACCTGCTGACGGGGTTGAGGCGCTGATCGGGGTGTCGGCACTGCTGCGCCCCCTCGCCGAGTATGAGGCTGTCGCCGGAGGGGCCTGGTGATGGGCGTGCATACGCAGGACGACCTTGACCGGATGCTCACGCGACTGAAGTTGACGGCGATGAGGGATCAGCTCGACAGTCTGCTGGACGAAGCCGTTCGGGGGGAGATGACGCTGCGCGATGCGCTGGCCTTTCTGTGCGAGCGCGAGATCGCCCGCAAAGACCAGCGCCGCATCGACATGAGTTTTGGGCTGGCGAAGTTCCCGTTCGTGCGGGACCTTGGCGGCTTCGACTTCGCCGCTCAGCCCTCGATCGACCGTTCGCAGATCCGCGACCTTGCCACGGGGCGCTTCATCGCCAACGGCGACGCGCTCCTGTTGCTGGGCCCTCCCGGCGTCGGCAAGTCGCATCTGGCCGTGGCGCTTGGTCGCGAGGCAATCGTCGCCGGCTACACGGTGCTCTTCACCGGCGCGATGGAACTGGTGGCGAACCTGGCCAAGGCGCAATCCGAGAACCGCCTTGAAGAGAGGCTGACACACTACGCCAAGCCGAAGCTGCTGATCGTGGACGAACTCGGTTACCTGCCGCTGGAGCCCGATGCCGCGCATCTGTTCTTCCAGCTCGTCTCACGACGCTACGAGCGCGGCGCCCTGCTCGTCACATCGAACCGCGCGGTCGGCGAATGGGGCACCGTCTTCGGTGACGCGGTCGTCGCCACCGCGATCCTTGATCGGCTGCTGCACCACAGTCACGTCGTCACGATCCGGGGCGACAGCTATCGCCTCCGCGAAAAGCGTCGCAGCGGGCTTTTGCAAAAGCCCGCTGCGACGACCGAAACCATCACTGCATCAACCTGAAGGTGGGCCAGTTCTTCATGTCGCCCTAGGGCCAGATCCGAATGTCGCTGGACAGGGAGATGCGGATGCCTGGCCGACGCAGGCGGTCTGTCCGGGAAAACGACGTGAACCGGGAGCCCTGATCGCTGTTCACGATGTCCGGCGGTCCGAAGCGGTGGATCGCTTCGTCCAGCGCCCCAACGCAGAAACCGGCCTCCGTCCGGCATGGCCCCCGGACCAAAGGCGGCCTCATGTCGAACTGTTCGATATCCGCCACGACAGAACTATCCGGGTATGCCAGTCCATGATCGCCACCAGGTAGAGGAACCCGCGGTGCATCGGCAGATAGGTGATGTCGACGCACCAGATCTGGTCTGGTCGCTCCACACGCAGCCCGCGCAGCAGGTAGGAGCAGGTCTTGTGCCCTGTCGTCGGCCGACTGGTGTTGGGTTCGTGGTAGATTGGCATGAGCCCCGTCAAACGCGTCAGTCGCCGGATGCGCTTTCCGTTCACCGCGTGACCTTCGTTGCGCAGGTGCCAGGTCATCCACTGCCCGGCAGGGCATTGCGCAGCAATGTCCCGAGAGGGTGGCGGACCCCGAAGAACGGCGTCTCCAAAAACTGCACATCGATTAGCTGCATCGCCGCGCGGGGCATGGTAAAACGACGATCGGGCCATCGACAGCAGTCCGCATTGCCTGGCAATCGACAGGTTCGGATGGTCGCGCTCGATAAACCCGCGGATCGATCCCCGCCAAAGCGCAGGCCCGCCGCTGCCGATATCCTTTCTGAGTCATGGCCCAATCCACGGCGCGACGCCGCGCATCAGGCCTTAGAAGTTTTTTTCCCAGCATCTCCTTCAGCGTGGACACATCCATCATCTGCTCGGCCAGCAGCTTCTTCAGCTTGGCATTCTCGGCCTCCAGCGCCTTCAGCTTCTTCGCGTCCGACACCTCCATACCGCCAAACCTAGCACGCCACTTGTAGAAGGTCGCATCGCTGACGCCGTGCTTGCGGCACAGATCCTTCGCCCCAAGTCCGGCCTGGTGCTCTTTCAGAATGCCGATGATCTGTTCTTCCGTGAACCTTGATCGCTTCATCGTCTGTCTCCTTTGCAAGGAACAGACTAACCCCAAATCGCGGACGTTTCCGGGGAGCAGGTCAGGACCCATGTCGTTGGTCACTCCATTGCGATCGGAAAGCAATAAATAACCCGCCAAAGCATATGCTTCGGCGGGTTTTTCATCTGCGAGGCACGTAGAGACGTGTTAGTTTCTGTTCCCGAACAGCTGCAGCATGAACATGAACATGTTGATGAAATCGAGGTAGAGGTTGAGCGCACCCATGATGGCCGCCTTGCCCAGCCACTCCGCATCGTTGCTTGCAGCATGCTCGATGTAGGTCGTCTTGATCTTTTGGGTGTCATAGGCCGTCAGACCCGCGAAGATCAGCACGCCCAGCACCGAAATCGCAAACATCATCGCTTCGGACTGAAGGAAGATGTTGACCACCATCGCGACGATCAGGCCGATCACGCCCATGATCAGGAACGATCCCCAGGCGGAAATGTCCTTTTTCGTGGTGTAGCCCCAGAGGGACAGGCCCGCAAAGGAGACTGCGGTGATCAGGAACACCTGAACGACCGAAAAACCCGTGAAGACGAGGAAGATCCAGGAGATCGAGACGCCCATCGCCATGGCGAAGGTGTAAAAGAACAGTTGCGCGCCGGCAGCCGACAGCCGGTTCATCAGCGCGCCGAAGGCAAAGATCATCGCCAGCGGCAGGAACATCACCACCCATTTCAGCGGCGAGGCGAACAGCGCATAGCCGAGGCCGGTCAGATAGGTGCCGTCGCCCATCGCGTATTGCGTCGGCGTATCGGTGACCGACAGACCAGACATCGCCCAGGCGGCGACGGCGGTGATCAGCATGCCGACGGACATCGTGCCGTAGACCTTGTTCATGTGGGCGCGAAGCCCTTCGTCGATCGCGGCCGAGCGTGTGCCGGCCTGCGGTCGGATTGTATTTAGTTCAGCCATCGGGACCTCCGAAAAATGACGCCAGTGCCGCGCGGCGACAACACCGAACGGCTTGCGTAATATATTGGCAGGAACGTGCGCTGTTACAAGTATTGCAACGCGCGTTTTTGTACGCGCCGCGTGGTTTTGGCTGCGGTGGTGCAGCAGATTTTAGCATTGCTCGCGACATTCGGTGCGGCAGGTGCGGAATGTTGCCCAAGGGTGGCCATTCGATCCCGTCATCGTGACGGCACCGGGGCCCCGGACGCGGCAAATCTTTGCCGGGACGCCCTAGGTGCCGGACCGCCAGCCCCGCGGTACATCCCAGACCGGGCGCGCGGATTCGCGGTCGGCCTGACGGGCAGTGACGCCGATATCATCCAGAAGGTGTGCGTCGAGGGCCGCAAGCGCGCGGCGCTGGCGATACAACGCAAGCCACGCAAGCGGCGACGGGCGGGACCGGAGGGCCGTGCGCCGGACGATCGGAGTGGCGCGGGGCAGGCAGGCAGTGGCGGCGCAGGACATGGGAAACCTCAAAATATGTGATGCAATCGCGTCGTTTCATTTCGATGCTTGATACGTACAGTCCCCTGATGCATATTAAAAATGAATGTTTGTACTATGACACATCAAGGATTGTGATATGATTCGAAATCTGGATATGACGTCGCTCCGATCGTTTCTGGCTGTGGCCGAAACCGGCGGGGTGACGCGGGCGGCAGGGTTTTTGAACCTGACGCAATCTGCGGTCTCGATGCAGCTCAAACGCCTTGAGGAAAGCCTCGGCATAGCACTCCTCGACCGTTCCGGGCGCGGTGTGACGCCGACCCCGGCGGGGGAACAACTGCTGAGCTATGCGCGCCGGATCGTGGCACTGAACGATGAGGCCTGCGGGCGGATGACAGCGTCCGATTACGAAGGCGAGATCACGCTGGGCGTGCCGCACGACATCGTCTCACCCGCCATCGCCCCGGTCCTGCGCCGGTTCGCCGCGGCCTGTCCGCGGGTGCGGGTAAACCTGATTTCGTCGTTCACCCGGTCGCTGAAAGAGGATTTCGCCCGCGGTGCCATCGACCTCATCCTGACCACCGAAAAGGGGGTCGATACCGGCGGCGAAACGTTGTGCGAACGGCAGCTGATCTGGATGGGTGCGCCCGACGGCGAGGCATGGCGCCGCCATCCCCTGCCGCTTGCCTTCGAGGGCGAATGCATCTTTCGCGCCGCGGTACACAAGGCGCTGGACGAGGCGGGAATTCCCTGGACGATGGCTGTCGAGAGCAATTCCACGCGGTCTGTCGAGGCGGCGGTCAGCGCCGATCTGGCGATCCACGCGATGCTCGACGGCACCATCCCCGCGCCTTGCGTACCGGTGGCGCACGGTGGCGTGCTGCCGGCCCTGGGCGTGTCGCGGATCAACCTTTACATGGGGCGCAACAGCCGGGCGCAGGGGCCCGTGGCCGACGAACTCGCGCAGCTGCTGCGGGCATCGTTCAGGGTGCCGCCCGAGGCGCGCCGCGATCCGCAGACCGAGACGCGCAGAGATCCGTCGGCACATTCGCTGGTGGTGGCGACAGGATAACGATCATCGTCTGCGGGCCGTAACTGCCGGCCGCCGACGATGCACCGCGCGGCGGCTGGGGCTGTGTCGACCGATCGACCGGCGGCGCGATTTTTCGGAAATTTTCAAGAGCGATATCAACAAAATGTCTAAACGTGGTGACGGCGTTGCAAAGGAGTTGTATACTCTCATCTGGAGAAAACGATGACAGCGGCGCCGTCGGCGGCGCTGCGATTCCATGGCGATCTGGCGGCGTGCGGTGCACCTCTCCGCGTGCGCCCGCCGCAGGAGACAAGATCATGAGCCACCCCGTTGACGTCCATGTCGGCAAAAAGATCCGCCAGCGCAGGTGGGCGATCGGCACGACGCAGCAACAGCTGGCCGGTCAGGTCGGGATCAGGTTTCAGCAGATCCAGAAATACGAAACGGGCGCAAACCGGGTTTCCGCGTCGCGGCTCTGGGATATCGCGACCGCGCTTGGCGTGCCGATCGATTTCTTCTTCGACGGCCTGCAGAGCGGCATGGCCACTGCCGGCACCATGAGCGAGGATGACCTGTTGTCCGACCGTGAGGCTGTCGAACTGCTGCGCGCCTATCACGCGATCCCCGAGGTGCAGCGCCGTCGCCTGTTCGATCTTGCCCGCGCGCTGAGCGACGTGGCGACCGATACCCGGCCGGACGCATCGCCGTCGCAGATGTCGGCAAGCATCGCGCGCCCCTGACGGCCCAGACCCGCGCATCGAGCCTCCTGACAGCACCGCTGTATCGCCCTGTAGAGCGGGTACCTGGCTGCGGTGGTCCGGCGTCCGTGCAATCATCTCTGGTCTTTTGATCTTCTGGTGTTTCCGAAGGTGTCTGACCTGGGGCAGTGCCCGGATCGGCCCGGTGCAGTGCCCGGTTGAGGTGTCCCGCCGGGCTGCCCGGTTTCTGCATCCGGCGCCCGGATGGCTTGCACGGTATCGGGTTTCCGCCTAGGCCAGCGGCATATTCCGGCAAAGGGTGGTATGCGATGACGGACGATATGGGCACCGCGGGGACTTTCGCCCAGGGTACGGCGAGGTGGACCGGGCGCATCGACGCGGATCTGGCACGCGTCCTCGTCGACACCGCCCACGCGCTTGCCGATATCGCGCGGCCCGTCACGCTTGCCCATTTCCGACGCCCCGTCGATATCGACAACAAATCGGGCGACGCCGGGTTCGATCCCGTCACCATCGCCGACCGTGCCGCCGAAAAGGCGATGCGCACCCATCTGGCGGCGCATCGGCCGCAGGACGGCATATTGGGCGAGGAATTCGGCGTCGAAGAGGGCACCAGCGGGCTGACCTGGGTGCTCGACCCGATCGACGGCACCCGTGGCTACATCTCGGGCACGCCGACCTGGGGGGTGCTGATCTCGGTGGCGGACGCGCGGGGGCCGCTGTTCGGGATCATCGATCAGCCCTATATCGCCGAGCGTTTTGCCGGTGGTTTCGGCGCTGCATCCGTCGCGGGTCCGATGGGCGAGAGCGCGCTGCGGGTCCGCGCCGGACGCCCGCTGCGCGATGCGACTCTGCTCACCACGTTCCCCGAAATCGGCACGCCGCAGGACCGTGACAGGTTTGCCCGGGTGGCGGGCGAGGTGCGGCTGACGCGCTATGGCATGGATTGCTACGGCTATGCGCTGCTCGCCTCGGGGTGCGTCGATCTGGTGATCGAGGCCGGATTGCAGGCCTATGACGTGCAGGCACCGATTGCCGTCATCGAGGCGGCGGGCGGTATCGTCACCGACTGGCAGGGCGGACCGGTCCACATGGGCGGCCGGGTTCTGGCCGCGGCGGACACCGGTCTGCATGCTGCGGCGATGGCGCTGCTGAACGCGGACTGACGCCAGCTGCCGGTCCGCGGTGGCGGGGCCGTTTCCCGTCGCGGATGACCAAAGACCGCCCGAAAGCCCCGTCGAGGCCGGTTTCACGGGTGCCGCCCGTGCAAGACCGCAGCCTGCGGGCGCCCGTGATGTGACATGCCGTCCGGGCGCCCGGCACGGCCTGCGGCCTCGGATGAATATCCGCGCGGTGGGCGTCGCACGGTCCTGGCGCCGGTTATCCACCCGATTGCGTCTTGATCGACGACGATCGTTTTTGGAAACAATCTGTTTCCGCCGACGGCCGCGGGAATTGTGGCAGTGCGCCGTCGGGCCCGGGACCGTGCCGTCGCGCCCCCGACGCTGCCGCCGTGCCGATGACGAGGATCGCCATCGCGCGACACGGACCCTGCGCATGTTTGCAACGAACTTTCCGTCGTTCCCGCCCGTCGGCGCGGGCGCAGGGCCATCGTCGCCATGCGCGTGGACCGGCGGACAGGGCCGCATCGTCCCGGTGTTTCACGGATCGGGATGTGGCTGGATTGAGGCGGTCGTTGGCCCACCGGTGCCGCGCCACGGTCCAAATCGGTGTCTATTCCTCATCGCATCGGCGGGGGCTGATGAGAAAGGATACGCCACTATGCGTTTCACTATATTGGTTGCTTGCGGTCTGCTAACCGCCTGCGGCAGTTCACCGGGTGTCGTGGTTCTTGCCTCGGCGCAACAGAACGCTTCGCCACAAATTCAGCCAGCTGCGCCGGTTCAGCCGTCACAGCCAGCTCAACCTGTTGAGCCGGTTGAGCCTGTACTGGACATGACCGTCGATTTCGATTTCGACGACATGCCCGAGCCGGAGGTCGGTTTCGTGACGTTCGGACTGCAACTCAACGATTTCCGCGAAAGTGCGGGGGTTCAGGTCGTTCTCGAGAACGGCGTGCTCAACGACATCGCGCAGGATCACGCCGAGGATCAGGTTCTGAACGGCTATGTCTCGCACACCGACCTTTCGGGAGGTACGGCGGGTGACCGCGCCATCGCGGCGGGCTATAACTATGAGGTTCTCGCGGAAAACATCGCACAGGGCTTTGTCGCCGAAGATGAAGTCCTCGATGCATGGATGGCCTCGCCGGGGCACCGCGCCAACATCCTGGACGCGCGGGTCGACGAATTCGGCGTCGGGCGCGAGGAGACGACCTGGGTCCTGCTGCTGGGATCGCAATTCGAGTGACCGGGGAGGCTGTCGGCGTCGCACCCGGCCCTGGAAGCTCCCCGCGTTCCTGGCGCCGACGTGATGTGCCCGGTATCGGTGCGTGTTGAACCGGCAGGCGTGGCCCGGCCGGTTTCGCTGCTATGTCCGGCTGCCCGAAATCGCACGACCGGCAACCCATGTCGCGGCGATGGCCCGGTCGTCGCCCATCATGATGGTCGGGAAAAGCGCCTGCCAGAAATCATCCGCCTGCGCCGCCCTCTGGGCAATCGCGGGCGTCGAGGCCAGGTCGAGGATGACGAGGTCCGCCTCGGCTCCCGGCGCGAGAGTGCCGATGGTGCCATCCAGATGCAGCGCCTGCGCGCCGCCCCGCGTCGCGAGCCACATCAGCTCGGACGGGTGCAGGGCCAGCCCGTTGAGCTGCGACACCTCATAGGTGGCGGCCATGACGCGCAGCATCGAAAACGACGACCCGCCGCCCACATCCGTCGCAATCGCCAGTCGCTGCCCTTCGGCGCGCAACCCCGCAAGGTCGAAGATGCCGGATCCGATGAAGGTGTTCGACGTCGGACAATGCACAAGTGCCGCCCCCACCTCGCGCAGGCGCGCCCGTTCGCGCGGCGTCAGATGGATCGCGTGGCCGTATAGCCCGCGTTCTCCCAGAAGATCTGCCAATTCGTAGGTATCGAGGTAATCGCGCGCCTGCGGATGCAGTTTGCCGACCCAGCCGCATTCGTCGACCTGCTCGCTCAGATGGGTCTGCATCAGGCAGTCGGGATATTCCGACCACAGCGCCCCCAGGGCGTGCAGCTGTTCGCGCGTCGACGTCGGCGTGAACCGCGGCGTGATCGCATACAGCGCGCGCCCCTTGCGGTGCCAGCGGTTCAGCAGCATCTTGCTGTCGTCGTAGGCCGACTGCGCGGTGTCGAGCAGCGCTGCGGGCGCATTGCGGTCCATGCAGGTCTTGCCCGCGACGATACGCATGTCGCGCGCGGCGGCCGCCGTAAAGATCGCATCGACGCTGTGCGGATGGCTCGTGCAGTACGACGCCACGGTGGTCGTGCCGTGGGCAAGTGCCAGATCCAGCGACCGCGCGGCGATCGTGTCGGCATAGGCCGGGTCGGCCAGCCGCATCTCTTCGGGAAAGGTATAGGTGCCGAGCCAGTCGATCAGACGCTTGCCCCACGAGGCGATCATCGCGGTCTGCGGATAATGCATATGCGTATCGACGAAACCCGCCGAGATCAGGCCACGCCCGTAGTCCGTCACCGGCACCTGCGGGTGCGCCGCGCGCAGCGCGTCCGCCGTGCCCACCGCCGCGATACGGCCACCGTCGATCAGGACGGCGCCGTCGCTCTCATGATGGGCGGCGAGGTGATCGGGGCGTAAATCGGCGCCCGGCCCGAAGGTCAGCGTTTGTCCGAGAAGCAGTTTTCGGGTCATCGTCGGTATTGTATTGATATTTGTGCCGGGTTCATTCACCTTCATCGCCCGCAACCCAAACGACTGCAAGGGCCGTTGTGTCGCAGGACATAGGCCGTCCGCCCGCATCGGCGGTTGCCGCGACGCACCGGTAGGATATGGTTCCGCCAAAGCGAGGGACCGATGACCGAGGCCAATTCCAGACCCGACCCCGAGGTCCCCGAGGACGACGACGATTTCCGGCTGCCCGCCCGATTGTTCGACGATGTGCTCGATGCCGTCGAGGCCGAGGATGCGCCGGCGCTGAACGGGCTGCTCGACCCGCTGCACCCCGCCGACATCGCCGACCTTCTCGAACAGATCGAGAAACGCGACCGGCGCGCCCTGCTTGCCCTGTGGAAAGGCGGCATCGACGGCGACATCCTGTCCGAACTCGACGACAACCTGCGCGAAGAGATCATCCAGAGCCTCGATCCCGCGGAACTTGCCATCGCGATGCGCGGTCTGGAATCCGACGACGTGGTCGACCTTGTCGAAGACCTCGACGACGACCAGAAAGAGGCGGTGCTGGGCTCGCTCGATCCCGGCGAACGGTCGGCGGTGGAAAAGGCGCTGGCCTATCCGGAATATTCCGCCGGACGTCTGATGCAGATTGAGGTGGCGCAGGCGCCGGTACACTGGACCGTGGGCGAAAGCATCGACTATCTGCGCTCCGACGTGTCGTTGCCCGAGCAGTTCTATCACCTGATCCTGATAGACGCGCGCCACAAGCCGCAGGGATATGTCACGCTCGGCCGTCTGCTGTCGTCGCGCCGGAGCGTCCTGCTGACCGATATCGCCGAGGACAGCTACCGCACCTTTCACGTCGAGGACGAAGAGGGTGCCGTCGCCTATGCGTTCAACCAGTACCACCTGATTTCGGCGCCCGTGGTCGACGACGACGACCGCCTTGTCGGCGTCATCACCATCGACGACGCGATGGCCGTCCTCGACGAGGAACACGACGAGGATATCCTGCGTCTGGCCGGCGTCGGATCGGACTCGGAGATTTCGGACAGCATCGTCGAGACGACGCGCCAGCGGTTTCCCTGGCTGGCCGTGAACCTCGCGACGGCGATCCTGGCGTCGGGTGTCATCTCGATGTTCGAGGCGACCATCGCGGGCTATGTCGCCCTTGCCGTGCTGATGCCGATCGTCGCATCGATGGGCGGCAATGCGGGTACGCAGTCGCTGACCGTCGCGGTGCGCGCCATCGCCACGCGCGACCTCAGCACCAAGAACATCTGGCGCGTGATCCGCCGCGAGGTGGCGGTGGGCGCGGTCAACGGAGTGATATTCGCGGTCGTCATGGGCCTCGTCGGCGCGTTCTGGTTCACCGATCCGATGCTGGGCGTGGTGATCGCGGTGGCGATGATCGCCAATCTGGTGATTGCGGGTTTCGCGGGCATCGCGATCCCGGTGGTGCTCGACAAATTCGGGATCGATCCGGCGCTGGCATCGGGTGCCTTCGTCACCACGGTCACGGATATCGTCGGTTTCTTTGCGTTTCTGGGGCTGGCGGCGGCGATATTGTTATGACCGACCTGCCGTGAACGGCCTGCCATGACCGATGCCGCTCTCGTCGCCGCCAAGAACGCGGCCCGCGCCGCTGGGTTCGCCCGCCGGGCGGGCGCCCACGCATCCCGTCGGGACGGCGATGCGGCACATCTTCTGCGCGTCCTGCACGACCATGCGGGCGCGCCGGTCGCGGGATATGCCGCCATGCGCACCGAAATCGATCCGGCGGCGGCCCTTGAGGCGGCGTCGCGGCAGGGCCCCGTCGCGCTGCCGGTTATCGTCGCCTCCGGTCAGCCGCTGCGGTTTCGCCGTTGGCATCCGGGCCGTGCGATGGAACGCGGCACCTTTGGCGCGATGATCCCCGCGGCTGGCGACTGGGTGGTCCCGCAGGTTCTGGTCGTGCCGCTCGTGGCCTTTACCCGGACCGGCGGACGACTGGGTTACGGCGGCGGTTTCTATGACCGCACGCTTGCCGCCCTGCGGGCAGAACGTCCCACGCTGGCCATCGGTTTTGCCTACGCCGCGCAACAGGCACCCGATCTGCCGCTCGAGGGGACGGACGAACCCCTCGACCTGATCGTCACCGAAACCGGGGTGATCGTGCCCTGATCCGGCCAGGGCCGCGACCGCGCCGCGATTGCGCGCCAACTTGCCGCCGTCGTCGCACCTTGCCCCGGCGCGCTCGCACGCATACCAACCGTGCCATGCGTATACTTTTTCTTGGCGATGTGATGGGCCGGTCGGG
Source organism: uncultured Alphaproteobacteria bacterium (assembly GCA_963761735.1). Lineage (GTDB taxonomy): Bacteria > Pseudomonadota > Alphaproteobacteria > Rhodobacterales > Rhodobacteraceae > CAVXHQ01. Next base: position 49,542 of record CAVXHQ010000007.1, on the reverse strand, counting down.
CCGGGCGGCGGTGACGGCACATCTGCCGACGCTGCGTGCCGACTGGCGTCTCGATTTCGTCGTGGTCAACGGCGAGAACGCCACCAACGGTGTCGGCCTGTCCGCCGCCCACGCCAGATCGCTGTTCGACGCGGGCGCCGATGTCGTGACCCTCGGCGATCATGCCTTCGACCAGAAGGACATGCTGGCCCATGCCGAAACCGAAGGCCGCATCATCCGCCCGCTGAACTATGCCAAGGGCGCGCCGGGACGCGGCGCGGCGGTATTCGACGCGACGCAGGGCCGAAAGGTGCTTGTGGCGCAGGTTCTGGGCCAGGTGTTCATGAAGCGCCCCTTCGACGATCCGTTTTCCGCCGTGGACGAGGTGCTGCGCCGCTATCCGGCGGGCGGGCAGGTACAAGCCAGCCTGATCGACATGCACTGCGAGGCGACGAGCGAAAAGATGGCGATGGGCCATTTCTGCGACGGACGCGCAAGCGTGGTCGTCGGCACCCACACCCATGTGCCCACCGCCGACGCGATGATCCTGCGGCGCGGCACGGCGTACCTGACCGACGCGGGCATGTGCGGCGACTATAATTCGGTGATCGGCATGGACAAGGCCGAACCGATGCGCCGGTTCGTTACCGGCATGAACAAGGAACGCTTCGCACCCGCGGCGGAAGAGGCGACGCTGTCGGGGTTCTACGTCGAGACCGACGACCGCACCGGCCTCGCGACCCGTGCCGTGCCTGTGCGTCAGGGGGGGCGACTGTCCCCGTGCGGCCCATGAGCGCCGTTCTCGACGCCCCGCCCGGCGACCGCGCCCGGATGACCGGTCTGCTGGCGCTGATGGGCGCGGGCTGGGGCCTGACGGTGCCGCTGAGCAAGATCTACACGTCGACGGGCCTCGGCTCGCTCGGCCTGATCTTCTGGCAAATGGCGATCGGCGCGGTCTTGCTCAGCGCCGTCAACGCGCTTCGCGGACGCCGCCTGCGCCTGACCCGGCGCGCCTTGCTGCTCTATGTGTTCATCGCCCTTGCCGGCACGATCATCCCCGGCATCGCGACGTACGCTGCGATCCGCCATCTGCCCGCCGGTGTGATGGCGATCATCGTTGCCGCCGTGCCCATGTTCGCCTTTCCGATGGCGCTGGCGATGGGCGTCGACCGGTTTTCGCTCGTGCGGGTCGCGGGGCTGTTCCTTGGCCTGTTCGGTGTCGCCCTGATTGCGCTGCCCGAGGCAAGCCTGCCGGACCCCGCGCTGGTCGTCTGGCTGCCCGTCGCGCTCATCGCGCCGTTTGTCTATGCGGTCGAAGGCAACGTCGTGGGCCGCTGGGGCACCGGCGGCCTGGACGCGCTTATCGTGCTGCAGGGCGCCTGTCTTGCCGGGATGGCGATCACCCTGCCGCTGACGCTGGCGTCCTGCCAGTGGATCACGCCGGTCCGTTCGTACGGCCTCGTCGAGGCGTCGTTGATCGGTGCGTCGCTGCTCCACGCCATCGTCTATGCCCTGTACGTCTGGATGGTCGGGCGGGCGGGCGCGGTGTTTGCGGCGCAGGTCGCGACGCTGGTCACCGGGTTCGGCGTCGTCTGGTCGATGCTCATTCTGGGCGAGCGCTATTCGCTCTGGGTCTGGATGGCGTTCGTGATGATGCTGGCCAGCCTGTCGCTGGTGGCGCCGCGCAGGGCGGAGGCCGCGGTGAAATAGCGCACGTCGCACGGTCGCTTTCCGGCCCCGGTGCTACAGGTCCAGAACGAGCGGGCAATGGTCCGAAACTTCGGGCGTGTAGATGACCTGAAAATCACGCACGGCCTCTTCGCGGTTGATCAGCATGTAATCCGCGAACCGCCCGCTCTTTTTGTACTGCGTGTTCCGGGTCCCCGGAAATCCGCGACGCGTCACCAGGTCGACCATTCCGGTGTCCTGCAACGTGCCGAGCGTGCAACTGTCGGGTTCGACGTTGAAATCGCCACAGATAACCGTGAGGTCGCCCGGCTGCGATACCTGCCGCGACAGATCGAGGAGACGCCGGGCCTGAACCTGCCGTTCCGGGGTATCGTGTTTTCCACCGGGGTCGCGCAGGCCGTGCATATGCGTCACGCTGACGGGCCGGTCGTTGCGGTGGTCATATACCCTGACGCCATGCGCGCTGCGCGAACGGGGATGATCGCCGTAGCCGACGGGCGAATACGACTTGTGGACGAAGCCCTGCACCTGACCGATCACCGGCAGGGATCCGTGCACGAACGTCGCAAGGCCCCATTGCGACGGCACCGAACGGTCGCCATCCCACAAAACGCCCTGCGCCGCGGGACAAAAGGTTGCCGCGTGGCCCGGCAGGGCCCGGCAGACATCCCGAAAAAAGTTGGCCCGCTGTGGCAGAACGTGATCCCCGTCCCGATAGATCAGCCGGTCCTTGTCGCTTGCCGGGCTGTGGACGACTTCCTGAAGGCACAGAATATCGGGGGCCATCGCGGCGACATAGGGCAAAAGGTCGCCGCCGAGCTTTCCTCCCCATCCGTTCAGACACATGATCCGCAAAATCGGCTCCTTCTTTCGGGCAATAGATGCCAGTAGTCACCACACAGCGACCGAAGTTCAAGGTGCCGTCGGATCGCCCCTTGTCCGTGGACGCAGTCCCGTCAAACCGTTTCCCTCGCCCCGCTGCCCGGCGTATCCTGCACTCAGCCCCTCACCGGAACCGCATCTCCATGTTCGGCATTACGCTTTCTTCCGACGCGCAGGCCATCGCGGCCTTCGTCATCGTCGGCCTCATGCTTGCCGCCTTCGTGCGCGAGATGTTCCCGGTCGAGGTCGTGGCGCTGTCGGGGGCGGCGGCGATGCTGATCCTGGGCATCCTGCCCGAAGGCGACGCGGTCGCGGTTTTCGCCAACCCCGCACCCTGGACGATCGCGGCGCTGTTCGTCGTGGTCGGCGCGATGGTGCGGACCGGCGCGCTCGACTGGTTGTCGGCGGTGGCCGCACGGCATGTGGTGCGGCGACCGAAGACGACGCTGATTACCCTGACGCTGACGGTTCTGGCCCTGTCGGCGGTGATCAACAACACGCCCATCGTCGTGGTGATGATCCCGATTTTCGTGAAACTGGCCGGCGAGATGGGCCATGCGCCGTCGAAACTGCTGATCCCGCTGAGCTATTTCGCGATCCTGGGGGGCATGCTGACCCTGATCGGCACCTCGACGAACCTGCTGGTCGATGGCATCGTGCGGACGAGCGGTCTCGAACCTTTCGGGATATTCGAGATCACCGGGGCAGGGCTCTGCATGGCCGCCGTCGCCGTGGCCTATCTCGCCATCGCCGCCCCGCGCCTGCTGCCCGACCGGACCAGCATGGCGGGCGTGCTGTCGAACAAATCGAAAATGCGGTATTTCACCGAGGCCGTGATCCCGCCCGACAGCAACCTGATCGGCCGCGCGGTCACGTCCGTGCAATTGTTCAAACGCGAGGGCGTGCGCCTGATCGACGTGATCCGCGGCGATGCGTCCTTGCGGCGCAACATGGACGGGGTGGAGCTGCAGGTCGGCGACCGGGTCGTGCTGCGCACCGCGATGACGGAACTGCTGGCCCTGCAGGCGAACAAGGAACTGCGGCGCGTCGATCAGGTGTCGGCGGTGGAAACCACCACGGTCGAGACGCTGATTGCACCGGGCTGTCGCATGGTCGGGCGGCGTCTGGGAGAGCTGCGGCTGCGGCGGCGCTATGCCGTCTATCCGCTGGCGGTGCACCGGCGCGACCAGAACCTGGAACGCAAGCTCGACGATATCATCGTGCGGGTGGGCGACACGCTGCTCCTCGAAGGGGCGCCTGCGGATATCGGACGGCTGGCGCAGGATATGAACCTCGTCGATGTCGCGCATCCGACCGAGCGGGCCTACCGGCGCGGCCACGCACCGATCGTTCTCGGCACGCTGACCGCGATCGTCGTGCTGTCGGCGCTGGGCGTGGCAAGCATCGCGATGCTGGCGTTTTTCGGCGTCGTCGTGGTCCTGCTGACCGGGGCGATCGACGCGGACGAGGCGTTCGGCGCCATCGACGGGCGGCTGCTGGGCCTGATTTTCGGAATGCTGATGGTGGGGGCGGGCCTCGACCGGTCCGGCGCCGTCGAGATCGTGGTGACGCAGATCACGCCCGCGCTGATGGACCTGCCGGACTGGGCGGTGGTGCTGGCGGTCTATCTGCTGGCGTCGACGATGACGGAGCTGGTGTCGAACAACGCCGTGGCCGTGATCCTGACGCCGGTCGCCATCGGTCTTGCCGCCAGCCTCGGCGTCGATCCGCGCCCGCTGATCGTGGCGGTGATGTTCGGCGCCTCCGCCGCCTTTGCCACGCCCATCGGCTATCAGACCAACACCCTTGTTTATGGCCCCGGCGGCTATCATTTCACCGATTTCCTGCGTATCGGTCTGCCGTTGAACGTCCTGACGGCCCTGACGGCGGCATGGGTCATCCCGCTGTTCTTCCCACTCTGACCTATTGTCGAAAGGTTTGCGATGCCGACGTCCCGAACGCTCCTGATCCTTGGCCTGGTGATATTCGGCCTCGGCGTTGCCGTGTTTTACCTTGGCGCCACCGGCGATATCACCGCCGTCTCGTCGGATGCCGGCACCGCACCGGTGCGCCGGACCGGACAGATCGCGATTGCGATGGCCTTCGCGGGCATCGTCGTCGTTATCGTCGGCGCGGTCCGCCGCGCACGGGGGCGGTGACGCGACCCGGCCTCTTGCGCGGCCCCCGCCCGCTCGGCTAAGACGCCGACCATTGCGCAGCGGTTCCAGGTCTGCCGCGCACCCCGGATTCCGACGACAGGAGGCACCTTCATGGCCGGCCATTCAAAATGGGCAAATATCCAGCACCGCAAGGGGCGGCAGGACGCCGTCCGCTCCAAGCTGTTTTCCAAGCTCGCCAAAGAGATCACCGTCGCCGCCAAGATGGGCGACCCCGATCCCGACAAGAACCCGCGCCTGCGCCTTGCGGTGAAAGAGGCCAAGGCCGTGTCCTGCCCCAAGGACGTGATCGAGCGCGCGATCAAGAAATCGCAGGGCGGCGACGCCGAGGACTATACCGAGATCCGCTATGAGGGCTACGGGCCGGGCGGCGTCGCCGTCATCGTCGAGGCGATGACCGACAACAAGAACCGCACCGCAAGCGTGGTCCGCTCAACCTTCGGCAAGAACGGCGGCAACCTTGGCGAGACCGGTTCTGTCGGATTCATGTTCGACCGCAAGGGGCAGGTGACGTTTCCCTACGCCGCCGGCGACCCCGATACCGTGATGCTGGCCGCCATCGACGCCGGCGCCGAGGACGTCGAGAGCGAGCCGGGCGACGACGATCCGCATTCCGACGATGACGGCGGCCACTGGATCACCTGCGAGGCGAACGATCTGGCCGAGGTCTCGACGAAACTCGAAGAGGCGCTGGGCAAATCGCTCTCGACCAAGCTGGTGTGGAAACCGCAGACCACGACCCCGGTGGACCTTGCCACGCTGACGACGCTGATGAAGCTGGTCGAAACCCTCGAGGACGACGACGACGTGCAGACCGTCACCACCAACTTCGAGGCCGACGACGCGGTGATGGCGGCCTATGCGGACGCAGGCTGATCCGGCCGCCGCGCTGGCGGAACATCCCCATATCCTGACGGCGATGGCCGTCCTCGCATGGACAGGCTGCCTGATGCTCGGCATCGCGGTGGTGGTCGGAGATTTCTTGGTGCCCGACCACGACTGGATTGCCGATACCATCAGCGACCTTGGCGCGGGCCGCTACGAGTTTATCGTCGATACCGGTCTTTATGCCTATGCCGCGGCGCTTATCGGCTGTGCCGTCGGGGCGTCACATGCGCACCTTGGCGGGCGCGGCTGGACGGTCGGCATCTATGCCCTGATCGTCGCGGGCCTCGTCGTCTTTCTGATCGGTGCGCGCGATGAATATGGCGACAGCGACACCGAAGGCGTCGTCATCCACATTTATCTGGTCTACATCGTCGGCGTGGTTTTCGCGGTCGCGCCGCTGTCGATGGCGTCGGGCATCGGGCGGGTCGCCCCGAAGCTGGCACGTCTGTCGCGCGCGACAGGCGTCGTGTGGATCCTTGCCGCCCCGGTCTTTTTCTTTCTTCCGACGGATGTCGACGGCCTGTACGAGCGCGGTCTGGGGGGCATCTCCCTTGTATTCGTCGTGACCCTCGGCTGCGCGTTCCGGGCCCGCGCGGTGGCCCGACGCACCTCCTACGCGGATAACGGACGGGGGTAGTGGCCCCGCTGACATCCTATCTCACCGGGTTCTCCCTCAGCCTGTCGCTGATCCTCGCCATCGGGGCGCAGAACGCCTTCGTTCTGCGGCAGGGCCTCCTGCGCCGTCACGTGTTTTGGGTCTGCCTGACCTGTGCGGCCTCGGATGCGGTTCTGATCGCGGCGGGCGTCGGCGGCTTTGGCTGGCTGGTGACAGAGGCGCCGTGGCTTGCCCCGATGATGCGCTGGGCAGGGGCCGCGTTCCTGATCGTCTATGGCGGGCGCGCGGCATGGTCGGCATGGACCGGCGGCGGTGCGTTGCGCGCGGCGGCAGGGCAGGCGGCGGGGCTGCGCGCGACGCTGATGACCTGCCTGGCACTGACCTGGCTCAACCCGCACGTCTACCTCGACACGGTCGTTCTGCTCGGGTCCGTCGCGGCGCAATGGCAGGGATCGCGGCTGGCCTTCGGTGCCGGGGCCGTCACCGGTTCGTTCGTGTTCTTTTTCGCGCTGGGCTATGGCGCGCGCCTGCTGACGCCGGTTTTCGCGCGGCCCGTTGCATGGCGCATCCTCGATGCGCTTATTGCGGTGCTGATGTGGTCGATCGCGGCAGGGCTGATCGCCAACGACTAGGCCCTTGCGGGCGTCGCGGCCTTGGCGTCATCTGCGGACATGACCGCTGAACCGAGACCCCTCGCAGGCATCGGCTGGATGCTCCTCACCGGGCTCAGTTTCGTGGCCGTCACGGCAATCGTAAAGCATATCGGCCGCGATTTGCCCGCGGCACAGGCGGCGTTCCTGCGCTACGCCCTCGGCCTCGTCTTCGTGATCCCGATGCTGCGCCCGATCCTTGCCGCGGGCCTCAGCCGCCGTCAGAACGGGCTTTTCGGCCTGCGCGGACTTGTTCACACCCTCGCGGTGATCGCGTGGTTTTTCGCCATGGCGCGCATCCCGCTCGCCGACGTCACGGCGATGAACTATCTGTCGCCGGTCTACGTCACCCTCGGCGCCGCGCTGTTTCTGGGCGAGGCGCTGCCGCCGCGCCGCCTTGCGGCCGTGGCGATGGCCCTCGTCGGTGCCGCGATCATCCTGCGGCCCGGGATCAGGACGGTGGAGGCCGGCCATATCGCGATGCTCGGCACCGCCGTCCTGTTCGCCTGCTCCTACCTGATCGCCAAGATCGTATCGGGCGAGGTGCGCGCGCCCGTCGTCGTCGGCATGCTGTCGATCAGCGTCACCATCGGCCTCGCGCCGTTCGCCTGGGCGGTCTGGGTGACGCCGACGCTGCCGCAACTCGGCTGGCTGTTCCTCGTCGCCTGTTTCGCGACGGCGGGGCATTACGCCATGACGCTCGCCTTTGCGGCCGCCCCGCTGACCGTGACGCAGCCGGTCACGTTCCTGCAACTGGTCTGGGCGGTGTCGCTTGGCGCGCTCTTCTTTGACGAAGGCATCGACGTCTGGGTCGTGATTGGCGGGGCGGTCATCATGGCCTCGGTGTCGTTTCTAACCTGGCGCGAGGCGCGGGCACGGCGCGCGATCACGCCATCGGTGGCGGCAACCAAAGGCTGATCCGGGTTTTATTGATTGACCAGTCAATAAATATCCCGCAGGTTCCGCGCGGGCCGTGTGGGGCCGTGAGGAAGAAATGCCGAAACTGGGAATGGAACCGATCCGCCGCGCCGCCCTCGTCGATGCGACGATCACCGAGATCGGGCGGGCAGGGACGATGGATATCACGGTCGCGCAGATCGCGCGGCGGGCGGGCATGTCCACAGCCCTCGCGCATCATTATTTCGGTGGCAAGGAACAGATTTTCCTCGCCGCGATGCGCCATATCATGGGCGTCTATGGCGCCGAGGTGCGCGGCGCGCTGCTCATGGCGGACGGCCCCCGCGCCCGTCTCGATGCCATCGTGCGCGCCGCTTTCGGCACGTCGAATTTCCGGCCCGAGGTCGTGGCCGCATGGCTCAACTTTTACGTTCTCAGCCGGACGAGCACGCAGGCCGCGCGCCTGTTGCGCGTCTATCAGCACCGCCTGCGATCCAATCTGATCCATAATCTGCGCGCACTCGGTGCCTCCGATCCCGTCGCAACCGCGATCCGGATCGCCGGGCTGATCGACGGGCTGTATTTGCACGAGGGGTTGAAAAAGACATCCGGCGGCGCCGCAGCGGCCCATGTGGGTGCCGCCATCGACACGGAACTGCGCCCATGACGTCCCCCAACATCCTGATCGTCATGGTCGATCAGCTCAACGGCACGCTGTTTCCCGACGGCCCCGCCGACTGGCTTCATGCGCCCAACCTCAAAGCGCTCGCAGCCCGGTCCGTCCGCTTTGCCAACGCCTATACCGCCTCGCCGCTCTGCGCGCCTGCGCGTGCGTCGTTCATGTCAGGGCAATTGCCATTCCGCACGCAGGTCTATGACAACGCGGCCGAATTCGCCTCGAGTATCCCGACCTACGCGCATCATCTGCGGCGCGCAGGCTATCTCACCTGCCTGTCGGGCAAGATGCACTTTGTCGGCCCCGATCAGATGCACGGCTTCGAAGAACGACTGACGACCGACATCTACCCCGCCGATTTCGGCTGGACGCCGGACTATCGCAAGCCCGGCGAGAGGATCGACTGGTGGTATCACAATCTTGGCTCCGTTACCGGCGCGGGCGTGGCCGAAATCACCAACCAGATGGAATACGACGACGACGTCGCCCATCAGGCGATCCAGCGGATCTACGATTTCTCGCGCGGCACCGATCCGCGCCCGTGGTGTCTCACCGCCAGTTTCACCCATCCGCACGACCCCTACGTCGCCCGCAAAAAGTACTGGGACCTGTACGAAGACTGCGATCACCTCGATCCGCCGCAGCCCGAAATAGCATTTTTCGAACATGACGCGCATACGAAACGCCTGTTGCAGTCCTTCGACTATGAAAAATTCGACATCACGCCCGAGATGGCCCGTCGCGCCCGTCGCGCCTACTTTGCCAACATCAGCTATCTCGATAACAAGATCGGCCAGATCCTGCAGACGCTGACCGACACCCGGCAAGAGGCCACGGTGCTGTTCGTGTCCGACCACGGCGATATGCTGGGCGAGCGCGGGACATGGTTCAAGATGTCGTTCCGCGACGGCTCTGCCCGGGTGCCGATGATGGTCGCCGACCCCGGTCTCGCGCCCGCCCGCATCGACACACCCGTGTCGACGATCGACACCTTGCCGACGCTCTGCGATCTTGCAGGTATCGACATGGCCGAAATCATGCCCTGGACCGATGGACAAAGTCTCGTCCCGCTCGCGCGCGGCACGGAACGCACCGCCCCCGTTGCGATGGAATACGCGGCCGAAGGCTCCTACGCGCCGCTGGTCTGCCTGCGCCATGGCACCTGGAAATACACCGCCTGCGCGCTCGATCCCGAACAGCTCTTCGACATGGACGCAGACCCCGGCGAGACGACGAACCTTGCGGGCCGCCCCGAACACGACGGCACCCTTGCCCGGCTGCGCGCCGAGGCCGAAATGCGCTGGGATCTTGCCCGCTACGACGCCGATGTCCGCGAAAGTCAGGCGCGCCGCTGGATCGTATACGAGGCGCTGCGCAACGGCGACTATTTTCCGTGGGACTATCAGCCGCTGAAAAAAGCCTCCGAGGCCTACATGCGCAACCACATGGATCTCAACGTCCTCGAAGGGAACAAGCGCTTCCCCCGCGGCGAGTGACGCTCCTTTTTCTTGCTGAAAATACCTCCCCCCGGAGGGTCGACAATTGCCCCGTGCGCCCCCGTCAGAGAGCATTTTCATGATCCGAGGATACCGCTAATGCAGGCCGATTACGTCATCGTCGGTGCCGGTTCCGCCGGCTGCGCTATCGCCTATCGCCTGACCGAGGCGGGATATTCCGTGATCGTCATCGAACATGGCGGCACCGATGCGGGGCCGTTCATCAACATGCCCGCAGCGCTCAGTTATCCGATGAACATGGCCCGCTACGACTGGGGATTCCATTCCGAACCCGAGCCGCATCTGGGGGGGCGTGTCCTTGCGACGCCGCGCGGCAAGGTGGTGGGCGGATCGTCCTCGATCAACGGCATGGTCTATGTCCGCGGCCACGCGCGCGACTACGACCACTGGGCCGACAGCGGTGCCGCGGGATGGGCCTATGCCGACGTGTTGCCCTATTTCAGACGGATGGAACATGCACACGGTCCTGTCGACCGGTCGTGGCGCGGCAAATCGGGGCCGTTGCACATCACCCGGGGCCCGCGCGCCAATCCGCTGACCCGCGCCTTCGTCGCGGCGGGCGAACAGGCGGGATATCCCGTCACCGACGACTACAACGGCCAGCAACAGGAGGGATTCGGCCCGATGGAGGCCACGATCTATCTGGGCCGCCGCTGGTCGTCGGCCAAGGCCTATCTGCGACCCGCCCAGAAAACCGGGCGTTGCCGGGTAATCAACGCGCTGGCACACCGTGTCGTTATCGAACAGGGCCGCGCGCGCGGCGTCGAGGTGCGGCGGGGGCCGGGGATCGAGATCATCGACGCGCAACGCGAGGTTATTATTGCCGCCTCGCCGATCAACTCGCCCAAGCTGTTGATGCTGTCGGGCATCGGCCCCGCCGCCCATCTGGCGGAACACGGTATCGATGTCGTCGCCGACCGGCCCGGTGTGGGGCAGAACCTGCAGGATCATCTGGAGATGTATATCCAGATGAAGGCCGTCAAACCTGTAAGCCTTTATACCTATTGGAATTTGCTCGGCAAGGCGACGCTCGGCGCGCAGTGGCTGTTCACCAAGCGCGGCCTGGGTGCGTCGAACCAGTTCGAGAGCGCGGGGTTCATCCGGTCGGCGGCCGGCGTCGAATACCCCGACATCCAGTATCATTTCCTGCCACTCGCCGTGCGCTACGATGGCAAGGTCGCCGCCGCCGGTCACGGCTATCAGGCGCACGTCGGGCCGATGCGGTCGTCCTCGCGCGGCGACATCACGCTGCGGTCCGCCGATCCGGCACAGGCGCCGCGCATCCGCTTCAACTATATGTCGGATCCGCAGGACTGGGCCGATTTCCGCACCTGCATCCGCCTCACCCGCGAGATTTTCGCGCAGGAGGCCTTTGCGCCGTTCCGGGGCGACGAGATTCAGCCCGGTGAGGACAAGCAATCCGACGATGACCTGGACGCCGTCATCCGCGAGCACATCGAGAGCGCCTATCACCCCTGCGGCTCTTGCCGGATGGGGGCCGCGACGGACGCAGGAGCGGTGGTCGATCCCGAATGCCGGGTGATCGGCGTCGAGGGGCTGCGGGTCGCCGACAGTTCGGTTTTTCCACGGATTCCCAATGGCAATCTGAACGGACCATCGATCATGGTGGGCGAGAAGGCGGCGGATCATATTCTGGGCCGTGCGCCCCTTGCGCCTGAAAACCTCGCCCCGTGGATCAACCCAAGATGGCAGGTGTCGCAGCGGTAATCATCCATAGGTTTAGTCCTGGTGCCCGCAAGAACCGCTTTATCTCGACAATTCTACTCTATTTGGATGTGGCCTTGGTTTCGGCGCATTGGAGTGGGAGTGTCGGGCCATGCGAATATTTCTCCTTTTAGCGGTCCTGTTCGGCCTTGGCCTGTACGCGATCTCCCCTGTCACGCCGCGCGCCGCGGGCGGTGCCTCGTCGACGATGTTTGCAGGCGTGCCGCAGGTTATCGACGGCGACGGGCTGTCGATCGACGGGCGGTCCCTGCGGCTGCACGGCCTTGACGCACCCGAAATCGGGCAGGAATGCGTCGGTGGCGCACAGGCACCGGTGTCGGGGCCATTCGATTGCGGCGCATGGGCGCGTGACGCGTTGACCCAGCGGATCGCAGGCGCACAGGTCACCTGTCTGCAGATGGATCTGGACCGCTACGACCGGCCCGTGGTGCGCTGCGACCTGAACGGTGCAAACCTGAACGAGGCGCTGGTGCGCGAAGGATACGCGCTGGCCTATCGCCGTTATTCGACCGATTATGCCGCCGCCGAGGACGATGCCCGCAGCGCCCGTGCCGGGTTGTGGTCGGTGACGATGCAGACGCCCGAGGCGTTCCGGCGCGCAGGTGCGTCCCCCGCAACGAGGCCCGCAACGTCGTCCGATCCGGGCTGCGTCATCAAAGGCAACATAAGCGATAACGGCCTGATCTATCACCTGCCGACGCAGGAAAATTACGCCAGAACCCGGATCAATTCCGCCCGTGGCGAACGGTGGTTCTGTTCCGAAGCCGAGGCGGTTGCGGCGGGCTGGCGTGCGGCGCGGCGGTGATCAGACGTCCGGCGTTGCGTCGGCGCTGCGTGCATCCGTCCCTTCGACCGCCGCCTGAAAGTTGTTGAAGAACGCATCCGCCATCTTGCGCGCAAAGCCCGAGATGATCCGGCTGCCAAGCTGCGCCAGCTTGCCGCCGACCAGCGCCTCGACCTGATAGGTCAGCTCCGTGCCGTCCTCGACCTCGGTCAACGCCACGTCGGCGCCGCCCTTCGCAAAACCCGCAACACCGCCCTTGCCCTCGCCGGTGATGGTATAGCTGACGCCGGGCACCACATTCGACAGGCTGACCGCGCCTTTGAACGTGGCCTTCACCGGCCCGACCTTTTGCACCACGACCGCCTCGAATCCCTCCTCGGGCGAGCCCGAAAGCTCGGTGCAGCCGGGGATGCAGGCGCGCAGGGTCTCGGCGTCGTTCAGGCGTGCCCAGACCGTTGCGCGGTCGGCTCCGATTGTGCGGCTGCCGTTAAGTTCCATGTCTCTTTCCCCCGATGATTTGTCGTCCGATCCTGTCGCGCGCGGCACCCGAACGCAACCAATCTCAGGCGGGATGCGCGGCGGCACCCGAAATCCGGCGTTCGCGCAGGATCACATAGCAGATGGCGACGGCACTCAAGGCGGATGTGACGGCCATGATGATCTGCAGGGGCATCGTCGTGCTGCCGCCCGTCAGCACCACACCGGCAAGGGCGGACAGCGCCGCGCCGCCGCCGACCATGATCGCCCCCGACAATCCGCTGGCGGTGCCGGCAAGGCGCGGGCGCACCGACAGCGATCCCGCGATGGCGTTGGGCATCAACAGCCCGTTGCCCAGACCGAGGAACGTGCAGCACCCGAAAAACACCAGCGGATGCGACAGCCCGCCCAGTGTCAGCACGATCGACAGGATCATCCCCGCCGTGGTCACGAGCGTTCCCGTCAGGGCCATCCGATTGACGCCGACCTGTACGGAATAGCGCCCCGACAGGAAATTGCCCGAGGCATAGCCGATCGCCGGAGAGCCGAGGGCAACGCCGGCCCACAGCGGCGACAGCCCGTAAACCGTCCCCGCCACATAGGACGCGCCCCCCAGCAGCGCAAAGAACGCGCCCGAGCCGAAGGCGGCCCCCAGCGAATAGCCCCAGAACCGCGGCGAACGCAGCAGCTCGGGATAGCCACGCAGCTGCTCGGCGAAACTGACGCCGTTGCCCGACACCGTTTCGCCAAGGTCCGCCCAGGCCAGCGCCAGCGCGCCCGCGCCCGCCAGCGCCAGGAAGACGAAGATTGCGTGCCAGTCGAACAGTTCGGCAAGGACGCCGCCGATCGTCGGCCCGATCATCGGCACAAGCGCCATGCCCATCGTCACATAGCCGATCATCGAGGCGGCCTGCGCCTGCGGAACCATGTCGCGCACCACCGCGCGGCTCAGGACCATGCCGCTGGCCACCACCGCCTGCAGCATCCGAAACATCAGGAACATGCCCACCGATTGCGACAACAGCGCCCCGATCGTGGCCAGAATGAAGATCGCCAGCGCCGCAAGCAGCACCGGTCGGCGGCCATACCGGTCCGATATCGGGCCGACGACGATCTGCAGGACGGCGGTGGTGGCAAGGTACAGCGACACGGCCAGCTGCATGATTGCGTAGTCGGTCTCGAAATACAGCGCCATCGCGTTCAGCGAGGGCAGAAATATTGTCATGTTCAGCGCCGAAACCCCGGCAAGCAGGATCAGCGTCACGATATGCGGGGGCGTCGTGCGGTCAAGAAACCGGACGCTAGGGGATTTCGTCATGGCTCAGATCTAGTCCGGTCCCGGGACTGCGTCCATAATTGCGCACCGTGACGCACCTGCCGATGCCCTGTGCAAATACGAACCATCGGGTGGGCGGGCGACACCGGGCGGCACGGTATGTCGTTTGGCCTTCATCCCGGCGCTGCCTGCGTCTAGGGTGAATGTCAGCCGTGCCGGACACCGGGCCGCGGCTGTCAGGGGGCGCGTATGAAAGACGTTTTGCAACAACTCGAGGACCGCCGCACAGCCGCCCGGCTGGGCGGCGGCGAACGGCGGGTGCAGGCACAGCACGCGCGCGGCAAACTGACGGCGCGCGAACGGATCGACCTGTTGCTCGACGCCGACAGCTTCGAGGAATTCGACATGTTCGTCGCCCACCGCTGCACCGATTTCGGCATGGCCGACGACCGTCCCCCCGGCGACGGCGTGGTGACCGGCTGGGGCACGATCAACGGGCGCATGGTCTATGTGTTCTCTCAGGATTTCACCGTTTTCGGCGGCAGCCTGTCGGAAACCCACGCCCAGAAGATCTGCAAGATCATGGACATGGCGGTGCAGAACGGCGCCCCCGTTATCGGGCTGAACGACAGCGGCGGCGCCCGGATACAGGAGGGCGTGGCCTCACTTGCGGGCTATGCGGAGGTGTTTCAGCGCAATGTCATGGCATCCGGCGTGGTGCCGCAGATCTCGGTCATCATGGGCCCCTGCGCGGGCGGGGCGGTCTATTCCCCGGCGATGACCGATTTCATCTTCATGGTCAAAGACACGTCCTACATGTTCGTCACCGGCCCCGAGGTCGTGCGCACCGTCACCAACGAGGTGGTGACGGCCGAGGAGCTGGGCGGCGCCTCTACCCACACCCGCAAATCCTCCGTCGCGGACGGCGCCTTCGAGAACGACGTCGAGGCCCTGTCCGAGGTGCGCCGCCTCGTCGATTTCCTGCCGCTGTCGAACCGCACAGTCGCCCCCGTGCGCCCGTTCTTCGACACGCCGGGCCGGATCGAGCCGAGCCTCGATACCCTGATCCCCGCCAATGCCAACACGCCCTACGACATGACGGAACTGATCCACAAACTCGCCGACGAGGGCGATTTTTATGAGATTCAGGAAGATTTCGCCAGGAATATCCTCACCGGGTTCATCCGCCTCGAAGGCCGCTCGGTCGGCGTCGTCGCCAACCAGCCGATGGTTCTGGCCGGTTGCCTCGACATCGACAGTTCGCGCAAGGCGGCGCGGTTCGTGCGGTTCTGCGACGCCTTCGAGATCCCGATCCTGACCCTCGTCGATGTTCCGGGCTTTCTGCCCGGCACGGCGCAGGAATACGGCGGCGTCATCAAACACGGCGCGAAACTGCTGTTCGCCTATGGCGAGGCGACGGTGCCCAAGGTGACGCTCATAACCCGCAAGGCTTATGGCGGCGCCTATGACGTGATGTCGTCGAAACATCTGCGCGGCGATTTCAACTATGCCTGGCCCACCGCCGAAATCGCCGTCATGGGCGCCAAGGGCGCGACCGAGATCATCTATCGCGGTCACACGGCAGAGGAGATCGCGGCCCGCGCCGCCGAATACGAGGACCGCTTCGCCACGCCGTTCATCGCCGCCGAACGCGGCTTTATCGACGAGGTGATCGCGCCCGCCACCTCGCGCAAGCGGATTTGCCGGGCGTTTGCGTCGCTGCGCGGCAAAAGCCAGCAGAACCCGTGGAAGAAACACGACAATATTCCGCTATGAAACGCGGAACCGCTCCTTTTTGCGCCTGTATCTTCGGCGCCGCTTTCGTCAGCACCGGCGCCGGGCCGGCCGCGGCACAGGATTTCACCACGCCGTCGGGCCTTGGCGTCTCCATCGCCGAGGTGATGGCCGATGACGGCACGGTGCGCCTGCGCCTGCTGGCGCCGCATCTGGGGCAGGCGGGGGCGGCGTATGACGACATCTCGCGCGATTTCGTCTGGATCTGCGAGACGCAGGTGATCCCGGCCCTTGCCGAAAACGGGCTTGCGCCGCGAAACATCGTCATCTCCATCGCCGACCGGCCCGTGCCATTCGGCGAAACCGATCCCGGCGCGGTCCAGTTTTTCGAGGGGTTCACCGTATCGGGCGATACCTGCGTCTGGGAGTTGTATTGATGGAAAGACCGGTCTGATGGAAAAACACCGAGGATTCCCGGGGCGGCTGCCCGGCACGGATTTTCAGTTCACGATACGGCGATCCACCAACAAGGGGGCAACCCGGATCACGGCCCGCGAGCGGTTTTCGGACCGCCGCCCCGCCGACAGGCGCGCGGACGAGGGCTTTCTGGCCGCCCTGTGGGCCCATTTCGGCGCAGAGCCCTTCGTGCGCGGCAATCTCGACGCGGGCAGGCTGGGCTGGCTGTTCGGACGCGAGGTGGTGGCGGCGACCGAACCGTTCGATCCCGAAGACTACGAGGCGCTCTTGCGGATCGACGTAAACCGGGCGCGCGCCGCCTTTCCGGAGGTATTCGACGGTTCTGCCGGAACGCCGGGTCCCACCGCATGAAACCTGGCCGCAACCCCACGTTGAGTAGGCCGGTTATCGCCACCGCCAAGCGGGAATTTGCGCAAACCCCCTCTCCCCAGAATTGGGGGTTTGCGGCAGCGGCATCCGGGTGCCAGAGTGATGGTGTACCCGGCGGGTCCAGCAAGCTTCCGGGTGCGATCTGTCAATACCGTTACCCTTCCCCAACGGGGCGGCTCACTCCTTTCAGGGGTGGGCCGCTTCGCGTTTGTGCCAACGGTATCGCGGCTGGCGGCGCGGCACCGGAACCTCGCGGCGGACGGCATTTATCGGCCCGAAATCGACGCGCAGATAGGTTTGTTATTGGATATCGTCGCAAAGGTGGGCAAACCCGCACTTGTGGGGCGCCGGTCTGCATGCAAGCAATGGTGCCATCCAAAGCCACGCCCAGAAATTTGAACGAAACTCTCGGGCGCAATCAAGAAACGACAGGAGAAGACATATGGCCATCCCCTTCAAGATCATCGCCGTTTTCGGCATTTCGGCAACCCTCGCCGCCTGCGGTCAGACCGATGGCGAGCGTGCCGCAACCGGTGCGTTCATCGGCGGTGCCGCCGCTGCCGTCACCGGGGAGAATGTCGTCAACGGCGCGCTCATCGGCGGTGCCGCCGGTGCCGTCAGCTGCTCGGTCGCACCCGGCGCGCCGAACTGCCGCTGATCGCCGTATCACTGGTCTGACGCGCGCGCCTTCCAGCGCACGCACCGGTCCCAAGGCCGCCTCCGCACATCGCGGGGGCGGCTTTTGTGTTTGCGAACCCCGCTTTGCCGGTCCGGACGGCGTATGCTTTCGCCTCGCCTGCCTGCGCCTTTCCCGCCCGCTGCACATCCTCGCCGCATACGCTGCCGTCGCAGCCAATACCGGAAACTGACATGTTCAAGAAAATCCTCGTCGCCAACCGCGGCGAAATTGCCTGCCGCGTCATCAAGACGGCCCGCCGGATGGGGATTGCCACGGTCGCGGTCTATTCCGATGCGGACCGGGGCGCGCTGCATGTGAAGATGGCAGACGAGGCGGTGCACATCGGCCCCGCGCCCGCAAATCAGTCCTATATCGTGATCGACCGCATCATCGAGGCGGTTCGCGCGACGGGGGCGCAGGCGGTGCATCCGGGCTATGGCTTCTTGTCCGAAAACCCGAAATTCGCCGCCGCCCTTGCCGCGATCGGCGTTGCCTTCATCGGCCCGCCGGTGGGCGCCATCGAGGCGATGGGCGACAAGATCACCTCGAAGAAACTCGCCCGGGAGGCGGGCGTCAGCACGGTGCCCGGCCATATGGGCCTGATCGCCGATGCCGACGAGGCGGTGAGGATCTCGGGCGAGATCGGCTATCCGGTGATGATCAAGGCATCGGCGGGCGGCGGCGGCAAAGGCATGCGCATCGCAGAGCGCGAAGACGAGGTCCGCGAAGGGTTCCAGTCGTCGAAGAACGAGGCTGCCAACAGCTTTGGCGACGACCGCATCTTTATCGAGAAATTCATCACCCAGCCGCGCCACATCGAAATACAGGTGCTCGCCGACAGCTTTGGGACGACGCTGTACCTGGGCGAGCGCGAATGCAGCATTCAGCGGCGCAATCAAAAGGTCGTCGAAGAGGCGCCGTCGCCGTTTCTGGACGACGAGACCCGCCGCGCGATGGGCGAACAGGCCTGCGCGCTGGCCGCCGCCGTTGGGTATACGAGCGCCGGGACCGTGGAATTTATCGTCGACGGGGCGCGCAACTTCTATTTTCTCGAGATGAACACCCGGTTGCAGGTCGAACATCCGGTGACAGAACTCATCACCGGGATCGACCTCGTGGAACAGATGATCCGCGTTGCGGCGGGTGAAAAGCTGTCGATGGCGCAGGCCGATGTGAAACGCTGTGGCTGGGCCATCGAATGCCGGCTGTACGCCGAGGATCCGTATCGCGGCTTTTTGCCTTCGATCGGTCGTCTGACCCGCTATCGCCCGCCCGCCGAGGTGGCGGCGGGGCCGATGCGGACGTCCGGCAAATGGGCCTTTGCCGGTGACGATCCAGCGACGCCCGACGTCTCTGGCAGTGCCGTGCGCAACGACACCGGCGTGTTCGAGGGTGGCGAGATCAGCATGTTCTACGATCCGATGATCGCGAAACTGTGCACCTGGGCGCCGACCCGCGAGGCCGCCATCGACGGCATGCGTACCGCGCTCGACGCCTTCGAGGTTGAGGGGATCGGTCACAACCTGCCGTTCCTGAGTGCCGTGATGGATCATGAAAAATTCATCGCGGGCGAGGCCACGACAGCCTTTATCGCCGAGGAATGGCCCGACGGGTTCGATGGCGTGACCCTGTCGGATCCCGAGGTGCAGCGCGTCGCCGCCGCTGCCGCTGCCATGCACCGCGTCGGCGAAATCCGCCGCACGCGCATTTCGGGCCGGATGGACAATCACGAGCGCAAGGTGGGCGAGGACTGGGTCGTCTCGCTGCAGGGCGCGGAGTATCGGGTGACGGTTCGGGCCGACCACGACGGTGCCGACGTGCATTTCCGTGATGCGGAATTCGGGGACGGCAAAATGTTGCGCGTGACGAGCGGTTGGCAACCGGGACAGCCGCTTGCCCGTCTCACGGTCGGCGGGGCGCCCCTTGTTCTGAAGGTGGGGCGGGCGACGCAGGGCTATCGTCTGCGGACCCGTGGCGCGGACCTGCGGGTCTATGTCCGCACCCCGCGACAGGCGGAGCTCGCCGCCCTGATGCCCGTCAAGGTGCCCGCCGACACGTCGAAACTGCTGCTGTGTCCGATGCCCGGTCTGCTCGTGCGCCTGGACGTGGCGGTCGGCGACGAGGTGCAGCAAGGGCAGGCGCTGTGCACCGTCGAGGCGATGAAGATGGAGAATATCCTGCGCGCCGAACGCCGGGGCACGGTGCGCGTCGTGCATGCGGCGGCGGGGGAAAGCCTTGCCGTCGATCAGGTGATCATGGAATTCGACTGAATGTCCCCGCGATGGGGGGCGGCGCTGATCGGGCTTTTGGCCACCGGGGCGGCGTTTGCGGCGATGTGGACCGGCCTTGCCGTGGCCGTGAACGGGAGGGTTTCAGCGGGAGCCGAGCCCAATCCGGCGGGTTTTTTGCTGCCGCTGATCGGGCTGGTTACCTACCATGGCGGTTTGCTGGTCGGAAGATTGCAGCCGTCGCCGGTCTTCGTCTGGCTGCTCGGTCCACTCGTTCTGTACGGGTCGGTCGTCGTGCTGGTCTGGACGCGGGGCGGATTTGCCCCTGGGGACAGTCCGGCGCTGATCGTGATATTCGCAACGTGGGTCTTTCTCGGCGTCTGCGTCGCCGTCCATGCGCAGAACCGGAAAAACCGCCCGCTGCGCTGACCGCGCCCTAGGGTCAGGACTTATAGCCAGAACATGACGACAGCTGCGAGGGCGCAGGCTGAGAGAAAGAGATCAGCGCATCTGTCGTAGCGCGTCGCGATCCGTCGCCAGTCTTTGAGCCGGGCGAAGGCGTTCTCGATCCGGTGACGTTG
Organism: uncultured Alphaproteobacteria bacterium; assembly: GCA_963761735.1. Classification (GTDB taxonomy): domain Bacteria; phylum Pseudomonadota; class Alphaproteobacteria; order Rhodobacterales; family Rhodobacteraceae; genus CAVXHQ01. Next base: position 29,220 of record CAVXHQ010000007.1, on the reverse strand, counting down.
ACGGTAGAGGACGGCGTCGTGCGGGATCGGCACCTTGCGGCATTTCCGGGAGGGGATGCAGGGCTGGATATTTGTTTCGATCAAGGCGTTACGGAACCAGTCCGCATCGTAACCACGGTCTGCCAGGAGGGCTTTGGCGGACGGCAACGATGACAGGAGCGCCCGCGCACCGATGTAGTCTGAGGTCTGCCCCGCACTCAGGAACATGCCGATCGGCCGCCCGTTGCCGTCCGTTACAGTGTGCAATTTTGAGTTCAGCCCGCCCTTGCTGCGCCCGATGAAGCGACTGTGCCCCCCTTTTTACCCTGTTTGATCCCACGGTTTGATGGTGCGATCCTTTCTGAGGAATGGAAGGAAGCAACATGGGACAGGTTCGTCACGGGAGCGCGACGACGACGCACGCCGTCAGAGCTGCAATACAGCGATCGCAAGCTTCGCTCTCGGCGCTGAGCGAGGAGCTCGGCATCAATCCAAAGACGGTTGCCAAGTGGCGGAAGCGGGCGACGGTCGAGGATATGAAGACTGGGCCAAGGGAACCGCGCTCAACAGTTCTGACCAAGGCGGAAGAGGCGGCGATCGTGGCATTCCGGCGTCATACGCTGCTGCCGCTGGACGACTGTCTCTATGCCCTTCAGCCGTCTATCCCGCACCTGACGCGGTCGTCGCTTCATCGGTGCCTGCAGCGACACGGCATATCGCGCTTGCCGGATGTCGAGGGGGACAAGCCTGGGCGCCAGAAGTTCAAACGCTACCCAATAGGGTTCTTTCACATTGATATTGCCGAGGTGCAGACGGCTGAGGGTAAGCTTTACCTCTTCGTGGGAATCGACCGCACCAGCAAATTCGCCGTGAGCCAACTCGTTGAAAAGGCAGATCGGCGCACCGCTTGGGAGTTCTTACAGCACATGCTTGAGGCCGTGTGTCAATCTCGGCGACAAAAGGGACCATTTACCGGCGCAAAATGGGGCCACGGCCTGGATGTTCGCGGCGCTCTGGCGCGTGTGCTCGCCAAGTAGCTGACGCGCGCCAGAGTGCGCTGGCCGCAGGCCAGCATTGCTGCTGTTTTTGCGGTTTCAGTCTTGGAGTTTGCGGCTCTGTCGCAGCCGGTAGCTGTCGCCGTTCATTTCCAGGATGTGAACATGGTGGGTCAGGCGGTCGAGGATGGCGCCGGTAAGGCGCTCGGATCCGAAGACTTCGGTCCATTCATCAAACGGCAGATTGGACGTGATGACGATTGATCCTCGCTCATAGCGCTGCGAGATGACTTCGAACAGCAACTCCGCGCCGGATTTGCTCAGGGGAACGAAGCCAAGTTCGTCAATGATCAACAGATCCTGACTGACAATCAGCTTTTGCAGGCGCTGCAGACGCCGATCATCGGCTGCCTCGATCAACTCATGCACCAGCGCGGCGGCCGTCGTGAAGCGGACCTTCAGGCCCTTCTGGCAAGCGGCGAGACCAAGCCCCAAGGCAATGTGGGTCTTGCCGGTTCCCGATGGACCCAGAGCAATAATGTTCTCGCGGCGATCAGCGTATTCGCAACGTGCCAGCTCCATGGTCAAGACCTTGTTGAGCGACGGGATCGCCTTGAAGTCGAAACTGTCGAGGCTCTTGGTGGCCGGGAACTTCGCGGCTTTGATCCGCCGCTCAACCATCCGGCGTTCGCGTTCGATCAGCTCCAGTTCGCAAAGCCGCAGCAGATATTGAACATGATCCTTGCCCTCTGCCGCACACTGACGGGCCAGCTTGCCATATTCGCTCTTGAAGGTCGGCAGTCGGAGCGCCTTGAGGTGATGCTGCAATAAGACCTGCGGAGTGTCGCTCATGTCGGCACCCCCGACATCAGGCTCATGTAGCTGGCCGGGTCTGTCGTCCCGACCTGTGCTCTGGGCAGATAGGGATAAATATCGAGATCCAGCCGTGGCGGACGCCTCTCGATCCGGCACAGGACAAGATGCTTCACAGCATCATAGCCGATGGCCCCGAGATCGAGCGCCTGCCGGATCGCACCATGCAGATGGGTCAGTTCGAACGTTTCCAGCAGACGTAAAACCTGAACATATTCGCGCTTGCCCTTCTTCCCCATCCGCGCCTCCAACAGTCGGCGCAGGGTGGCGAACTCATCCGGCAGATCCCAGCCTTGCAGCGGTGCGGCTTGATCCAGCGCCCCAACCTTTTGCTCCAACAGCGGCAGGTAATGCATCGGATCAAATACCATGTCCGCCTTGTCGTAGGACCGGCGGTGGTGGGCAATCACCTTGGCCCCGCAGCCGATCACAACCTCATGGACATACCCACGAACCTGAACCTCGTGATGGGCATGAGCGACAGGCACCGAGTAGTCATTGTTGCGATAACGGACCATGGAGATCGATGTCGCCCGGGTGCTGACCCTGTCGCAAGCATCGTAAGGGGTGGTCGGCAGCGCCATCAGCGCATTGAGATCCCGCATCAGACGTTCACCGACAGTCTCGGTATGACCACGCACAATGTCGCCCTGTCGCGTCAGGCACTGATCTTCCAGCCAGGTGTTCAACGCATCGAAGCTGTCGGACCGCGGCGCGGGAACGAGGAAGTTGCGCCGCCCATATCCGATCACCCCCTCGACGTTGCCTTTGTCATTGCCTTTGCCCGGTTGGCCGAACTTGTCGTCGAACAGGTAATGCGACTGCAATTCCGAAAAGACGCGGGTGCGCAACCGGAGGCCATCGCCCAGGATTTTCGCCACTGCGATCGTTGTATTGTCGTAGAGGATCGACAAGGGCACGCCGCCGAAGAATGCAAAAGCGGCGTTGTGGCCATCACAAAACGCCTCGGTCGTCTCGGCGGGGTAGGTCTTGATGAAGAACGCATCCGAATGCGGAAGCGCCATCGCAAAGTAGTGCAGCTTACACTCAACACCGGCAATCACGCCCAGCGTTTCGCCGAAATCGACCTGAACATGGCCCGGCGCATGCGACAGCGGCACGAACACTTCCCGCGTCCGCCGCTTCTTCTCACGCACATAATCAGTGACGATGGTGATCCCGCCCGTAAAGCCATGCTCGTCGCGCAGCCGCGCATGAATTCGCTTGGCAGTGTGCCGCTGTTTCTTGAGTTTGCTCTTATCCTCTTCGAGGATCTGGTCGATCACCGGCACAAAGGGATCAAGCTTGGGACGCTGCGGCATCGCTTGGCGCCGATATCCCGGCGGAACCGAATGCTTCAGGATCTTCGACACTGTCTTGCGGTCGATCCCGAACTTCCGCCCCGCCTCGCGCTCACTCATGCCCTCGACATGGCACGCTCTGCGCACCCGGGTATACAGTTCCACAGAATACATCTCCCGACCCTCAGCTTCCGCCCCGGGTCTCAGAATGGCAGAATTTTACTCCGCGACGGTCAGGTAATCCCACCGTTTCCGTGGCCCAGTTTGCCTCCGGGATTCACAGCCGTGCCTTACCAAGTCCACACCATTCTCACGGACAATGGCATCCAGTTCGCAGAGCAGCCCCGGAACCGGAACACCATCTATTCCCGGCCAATGCGCTTCGACATGATCTGCGGGGCCAATGGGATCGAGCACCGGCTCACCAAGCCCAACCACCCTTGGACCAACGGCCAGGTCGAGCGGATGAACCGCACGATCAAGGATGCGACGGTGAAACGCTTTCACTCCGAAAACCACGGTCAGCTGCACACGCATATTGGCGACTTCATGGCAGCCTACAACTTCGCCCGAAGGCTGAAGACCCTCAACGGCCTCACGCCCTACGAATACATCTGCAAAATCTGGACATCAGAGCCGAATAGATTCATCCTCAATCCGATCCACCAAATGCCGGGACTGAACACCTAGTTGTCGCGCAGCTCCTGCTGGCGGATCGGCAGCCGGTCGATGGTGTGCACGATCTCGCGCACCGCCCAGGGCACGGGTTTGCGCAACGCCACGCGTCCGTCCTTGCCGATCAGCAACATGGAAAATCCGCGCGGGCGAAATTGCGCGCGCACCGCGGTTGCGGCATCCGGATCGGTATCGATGATGATGATGACGTCGCGCGCGGAAAGTTCGTTCGGGCGTTCGGCAATCAGGCCGAGCTGTTCGGCAACCATCGGATCGTTGGGCGAATTGGCCAGAATGATCAGTGGTCGCGCCACATATTGAAGATCGTCGAGCACGACCTCGCTGGCGTTGAAGATGGTGCCGGGATCTGCAAGCCAGCGGGCGATCAGGTCAACCTCCACACCTTCGATGGCGGCGTCGACGGCGACGGTTTCCTCGGTAACGACGGGATTTGCCTCGACCGCCTCCTGCGCCGTGGCAGGCAAGGGCAGGGCCAATGCGGAAATCATGGCAACGAAGGCGGTGCGCGGCAGGGGCGTTCTTTTCATCATATCTTAGATATAGGGTGTCGCTGCCAGGATGCGAAGGTCGATGTGTCGCATGACATCCGGGGTTATGATAATTTTATCGTTTACCGGATCGTCAGGTTTGGTCTTCAGGATCGGGTGCATCGCGCGGCGCTGACCTGCGGCGACATCACACCGGGGCAGGGCCATCGACGTCACATTGCATATCGGCGCGCATCGCTGCGGCACGGCCACGTTTCAGCAGTTTGTGCGCCGCAACGGCGATCATCTTGCCGCACGCGGCGTCGCCATCTGGGGGCCGCAGGAAACGCGTGGCGGGTTTTTCGCAGGGCTGATGCACCCGACCGCTCAGGTTTCGGCGCAGATGACGCGGCGCGGGGAGCGGTCGCTGGGTGCGACGATGATCGAGCTGGTGCGTCTCGAACGGTCTGGCCACGGCGACCTTTTGATAAGTGAGCCGAACATGATCGGCAGCGTTGTGGAAAATGTTCACGCGGCCATCCTGTATCCCGATCTGCGCGCGCGGCTGCACCGGTTTGCCGCTGGTCTGCAGGGCCGTGTGCGGCGCATCGGCCTGTCGTTGCGGGCCTACGACGGGTTCTGGGCCTCCGCCCTTGCCGCCCGGATCGGGCAGGGCCGCGGCATGCCGGAACCGCAAGAGCTTGCGGCCCTGACCGGGCAATCGCGCCGGTGGCGGGATGTCATCGAAGAGATTGCGGCGGTCTTTCCCGATGCCGACCTGATCGTCTGGCCGTTCGAGAGATTCGTGTCGCAGCCGGAGGTGCCGTTGCGGCACATGGTGCCGACGATGGCCGGCGCACGCGGCCTTGTGGGCCTGCGCGACTGGCACAACGCCGGACCCGGGCCCGCCGGGCTGCGCCGTATTCTGGCGATGCGGGGCGATACGCGGGCCGCCGATGGTCTGGCCGAGGCGCCGGACCGATGGATGCCATTCGACGGCGATCAGCAGGCAAAGCTGCGCCACGATTATGCAACCGACCTTGCGTGGCTGCGATCGGGGGCAGGCGGAATGGCCCGGCTGGTGGAAACAGCGCGCGCGCCGCCCGAGACCGTTCCGGTCGCCTGTCCCGGACAATTCCGTGCCACAGGCGCAGCCGACACATCGAAGGTTGACGACATGACAGCACCTGCGCAACCGCCACGGGGCTGGTCACAGCCCCCCGGCTTTGAGATAGTCGTCGCAACGGCAGGCCGGACGGACCGGAAGCCACCTATCGAGGCGGACGCGCATGAGCGGGACGACATGGTCTGACAGGGCGCGGGCGGAACTGAAGGGGCGCGACCCCGAAACGCTGGTGTGGCGCACCCTCGAGGGGATCGACGTGGCGCCTGTGTATACGCAGGAGGATATCGCAGACCTCGATCATCTGGGCGGCAGCCCCGGCGCCGCGCCGTTCACCCGCGGCGTCAAGGCGACGATGTATGCCGGCCGTCCCTGGACGATCCGTCAGTATGCCGGGTTCTCGACCGCCGAAGAGAGCAACGCGTTCTATCGCGGCGCCCTCGCGGGCGGGCAGCAGGGCATTTCCGTGGCCTTCGATCTGGCGACACACCGGGGCTATGACAGCGATCACGACCGTGTGATGGGTGACGTTGGCAAGGCCGGTGTCGCCATCGACAGCGTCGAGGACATGAAGATCCTGTTCGACGGCATTCCGCTCGACACCGTGTCGGTGTCGATGACGATGAACGGTGCCGTGATCCCGGTTCTGGCGAGCTTCATCGTCGCGGGCGAGGAACAGGGGCATCCCGTCGCGGCGCTGTCGGGCACCATTCAGAACGACATCCTCAAGGAATTCATGGTGCGCAACACCTATGTCTATCCGCCCGAGCCGTCGATGCGGCTCGTCGCCGACATCATCGAATACACCGCCGAAAACATGCCGAAATTCAATTCCATCAGCATTTCGGGCTATCACATGCAGGAGGCCGGCGCGAACCTCGTGCAGGAGCTTGGCTACACCCTCGCCGATGGCCGCGAATACGTGCGCACCGCGATTGCGCGCGGCATGGACGTGGATGCCTTTGCCGGGCGGCTGTCGTTCTTTTTCGCCATCGGCATGAATTTCTTCATGGAGGCCGCGAAACTGCGCGCCGCGCGCCTTTTGTGGCACCGTGTGATGACGGAATTCGAGCCGAAAAATCCCAAATCCTCGATGTTGCGTACCCATTGCCAGACCTCGGGCGTCTCGTTGCAGGCGCAGGATCCCTACAACAACGTCATCCGCACCGCCTATGAGGCGATGTCCGCCGTCCTTGGCGGCACCCAGTCGCTGCACACCAACGCGCTCGACGAGGCCATCGCCCTGCCGACGGAGTTTTCCAGCCGCATCGCGCGCAACACCCAGTTGATCCTGCAAGAGGAAACCGGCGTCACCCGTGTCGTCGATCCCCTTGCGGGCAGCTATTACGTCGAGAGCCTGACCGCCGATCTGGCCGACAAGGCATGGGCGCTGATGGAAGAAATCGAGGCGATGGGCGGCATGACCAAGGCGGTGGCGAGCGGCCAGCCGAAGCTGAAGATCGAGGAAACCGCCGCGAAACGTCAGGCGAACGTCGATCGCGGCACCGAAGTGATCGTCGGCGTCAACAAATACCGGCGCGGCGCCGAAGACCCGATCGATATCCGCGACATCGACAACGTCGCCGTGCGCGCGGGCCAGATCGCCCGCCTGACCCGGATCCGCGAAACCCGGGACGCCGACGCCTGCGCCGCATCGCTGGTGGAAATCACCCGCCGCGCGCGCGAGGGGGGCAACCTGCTCGACGCCGCCGTCACCGCCGCCCGCGCCCGCGCCACCGTGGGCGAGATAAGCGACGCGATGGAAGAGGCATTCGGACGCCACCGGGCCGAGGTAAAGACGCTCGCGGGCGTCTACGGGGCCGCCTGGGAGGGCGACGAGAGCTACGGCGCGATCCAGAAGGACGTCGAGGCATTTGCCGACGAAGAGGGCCGCCGCCCGCGGATGCTGGTGGTGAAAATGGGTCAGGACGGCCACGACCGGGGCGCCAAGGTGATCGCCACGGCGTTTGCCGATATCGGATTCGACGTCGACATGGGCCCGCTGTTCCAGACGCCGGAAGAGGCCGCACAGGATGCCATCGACAACGACGTCCACGTCATCGGCATCTCGTCACAGGCAGCCGGGCACAAGACGCTGGCGCCGAAACTGGTCGCGGCCCTGAAGGCGGCCGGGGCGGGCGAAATCCTGGTGATCTGCGGCGGCGTCATCCCCGAGCAGGACCGCAGGTTCCTGACGGACGCGGGCGTCAAGGCGATATTTGGCCCCGGCACGCATATCCCCAATGCCGCCAGAGACGTGCTCGCCCTGATCCGCGCGAACCGCGTCTAGGCGTTGTTTTGGGGGGTCCGTGGCGGGACGGCGTGTCTGAGGCGTCGATGCCGCAGGCCAAAGACCCGTGGCGGCCTGCGCCGGGGTCCGTCCAGATGCCGAGAATTTGCAGGGAGCACACCGTCATGACCGCACGACCGTCACCGCAGGCGACGCTGAATATCGACCACTTCGCCGTCGCCTGCGCCGATCTGGGGCGTGGTGTCGCCTGGCTCGAAAGACTGCTGGGGGTTCGGATGGCGCCGGGCGGCACACACGCGCACTTTGGCACCCACAACCGGCTTCTGGGCCTTGGTCCGGCCCTCTACCTCGAGGTTATTGCGCCGGACCCGGAGGCCCCGGTGCCGCCCCGTCCGCGGTGGTTCGCCCTCGATCATGCGCCCGAAAGACCGAAACTGGCCAACTGGATCGCCGCATCGCAGGATCTGGCCGCCTTGCCCGGTCTTGGCCCGGCGACAGCCCTGCGCCGTGGCGATCTCGCATGGGAGCTTACGGTGCCGGGCGACGGCCACCTGCCGCAGGACGCCGCCTTGCCGACGCTGATCCGCTGGCCCGAGGGCGTGCATCCCGCGCGGGGTCTGCCGGACCACGGTCTGCGGCTTGGCGCGTTCGAGGTGCATCATCCCGATGCCGACCGGCTGGGTGCGCTGGTCCTGCCGCGTCTGGTGGGCGAGGGCGCGCAGATGGTAAGCTATCATGTCGCCGCCGCGCCTGCGCTGCGTGTCCGGATCGACGCTCCGCAGGGTGCGGTCTGGCTCGAATAGGCGATGCGCATCGCCACCTATAACGTCGAATGGTTCGACCATCTCTTTGACGACACTGGAGAACTGCGGCTGGACGACGGCTGGTCGGGGCGCCACGACATCACCCGCGCGCAGCAGATCGCGGCCCTTGGCACGGTATTCCGCGCGCTTGACAGCGATGGAATCATGGTCATCGAGGCCCCCAATTCGGGGCGCCGCCGCGACGGTGTCCATGCCCTCGAAGGGTTCGCGCGGCATTTCGGCCTGCGGGCAAACCGGGCGGTTCTGGGGTTTGAAAACGACACGCAGCAAGAGATCATGTGGCTGTATGACCCCGCGACGATGACCGTCGCCCACGATCCGCAAGGCACCGCCCCCGATCCGGCGAACACCGCCGACGCGCCGCGCTTTGACACGAACCTGCACATCGACCTCGATCTCGACGGCGGGCCGGACGCGGTGGTCTGGTCGAAACCGCCGTTGGAGCTGGCGATCACCACCGTGCGGGGCACGGCGCTGCGGGTTATCGGGGTGCACGCCAAATCCAAGGTACCGACGGGCGCAAAGACCGCAGGTGAGGCGACGCGTCTGTCGATCGCCAACCGCCGCAAACAGCTTGCGCAATGCATCTGGCTGCGCCGCCGCGTCGACGCGCATCTCGCCCAAGGTGCGGATCTGATCGTCATGGGCGATTTCAACGACGGGCCGGGTCTGGACGAATACGAACTGCTCTTTGGCCGCTCGGGCGTCGAGATCGTGCTGGGCGAGGGGGCGGCCGCGCGTCTCTACGACCCGCACGCCGCTGCCGCGATGCAGCCGCGCAGGCTCTCGGCGGCACTGCCGACCACCGCGCGGTTCGCGGTGCCGCCGGACTGGCGCTGGCTTCAGGCGCTGCTCGATTACGTGATGGTCAGTCCGGGGCTGCAACGCCACGATCCGCGATGGCGCATCCTGCATCCCTTCGAGGACCCGGTCGCTTTCCGAAATGCAGATCTGCGGGCCGCGCTGCTGACGGCATCCGATCACTTTCCGGTCGTTCTGGAGATCGATATCTAAATGAACATCGTTCAAGAAAAAACTTGAACGGCGTTCATGCTTGAAGTACTCGGTAGGGGAACAGCGGAGGACGCCATGACCCTTACCCGAACATTTATCTGCCTTATCGCCCTGACGGCGCTGTCGGCCTGCGCCACGGGGAGCGAGATCCTGCAAACCGTCATCGCGGTCAGCAATCCGTCGAACCAACCCTACACCATCATTTCGCGATAGAGCGCCCGGACCCCGAAAGGAGAAATGGCGATGACCAGACCCTGTGCCATCCTGCTCTCGCTTGCGACACCGAGAGGGCCGGCGGCCTGCGGTCCCGACGGCCATGGCGTTCGACAGGTCTTTACCGCGGCGGCGCCATCGGGGCAGTCATTCATCCTCGCGCCTGTGTGAACCGCGACGCCGAGGGGGGTGAAAACCGCAGCGCGATTGCGTATACTCGTCCCATGAAACATTCAAACCGCCTTGCCGCACTGACTGTCGCCGTCTCCCTTGCCGCGCCGCTTGCCCCGATGGCCGCGCAGGAGGCGCTTCCCGTTCCCGAGGACGACGGGTTCGACCTGATGGAAGAGGGTGCGCGACTGCTGATGCGCGGCCTGATGAGCGAAATGGCCCCGGCCCTCGAAGAGTTCGAGGGGCTGGCCCGGGAGTTCGAACCCGCGCTGGAGCGTTTCGTGGCCGAAATGGGGCCTGCGATGGCGGGGCTGATGTCCGCCATCGACGACATCCGAAACTATCAGACGCCGGAAATCCTCGACAACGGCGACATCATCATCCGCCGCCGTGAGGATGCGCCGCCCTACGTCGCCCCGCCCGAGGAAATCGACCTTTAGGCGCTGCGCGCCTTCGCGGTCTTGCGCATCCGCACCTCGCCCGTTGCCCCCAGCGCATCGGCGAGCCCATTGAACCGCGCCTGCGCCACCTCGCCGAACAGCGGTTCGGCGCGCGGATCGAGGATCAGGCGCAGCTCCTTTTTCTGGGGTTTCCAGTCGAGGACGCCGGGCCGCACCTCGGCGCCCAGCCACAGCATCGCGCCCAGTCGCATCGCGCGCCCCAGCACCTCCGCCTCGCGGATCGCCCGTTCGTCAAGCAGGGCGAACATCGGTTCGTAACGCGAACCTTTGTGGTTGTTGGTATAGCGGTGCAGCAGCGCCATCCCGAGGTAGACCCGCTGCCAGTGCTTCAGCCCGCCAAGGTTGGCGCGGGTCGCGTTGTCGAAACATACCTCGGGGCGGTAATCGGGGTGCGCGCGCCACGAGACGTCGTGCAGCAGGCAGGCCGCCCGGATAATCCGCGCCTTTTGCCAGTCGGCACGCGGAAACAGCGGTTTGACGAAATCGTACAGCACGGGTCCGAAACCGGGCAGGCGGGCATCCTTGGCCTCGGCGAAATGACAGCTTTCGATCAGGGGATCGCGGTCGCGCAGGCTCTGCGGCATCTGTTCGTACAGCATGCCCTCGCGGATGCCGTAGGACGACACGGCGATGTCCTTGGGTTTGAACACCTTCAGCAGCCGGTCGAGGACCTGGATCGCCAGCGGCACGAGGGCCATCCGGTCCGACGAGATATTGCAGCGCCCCCGCAGATCGTCGAGTCCGCCGTCCTTTTCCGCCTGTTCGATATAATCGCGCGTCGCCGATACGTTGCGCGCCGTCATCCGGTATTCGTGCAGCACCGTCAGGGGATAGCCGCGCCGTTCCATGTCGACGCGCGCGATCGCCCGCCACGATCCGCCGACGAGGAACAGGCGCATGTCGCGCTCTTCGCCCATCCGGACGTGCAGGTCGAGCATCACCGCCTTGATGTGGTTTTTCAGGGCCTTTTTGCCGCCCTTGATCTCGCGCAGTTTCAGCGGACCCAGCGGCGAGGTGACGCGCTGCCCGACCTCGCCGTCCGCAAGGTCGGCCAGTTCCATCGAGGAGCCGCCGATGTCGCAGACCATGCCATAGCTGCCGGGCCAGCCCAGCAGCACGCCCTGTGCCGACAGGCGCGCCTCTTCCTCGCCGTCGATGGTATAGATCGTCAGGCCGGTCTCCTTCAGCACCTCGGCGCAGAAATCGGCGCCGTCCGATGCCTCGCGCACCGCCGCCGTGGCCACCACCGTCAGTGGCATGATCCCCATGCCGTCGGCCAGTGTGGCGAACCGGCGCAGGGCCGACAGTGCGCGCACCCGGCCCGTGGGATTCAGCGTGCCGGTCTCGGACAGGCCTGCGCCGAGGCCGCACATGATCTTTTCGTTGTAGAAATAGGCCGGTGACCGCGCCGCACCGTCAAAGACCACCAATCTGACAGAGTTCGATCCCACATCGACGACGCCCAGCCGCGACAGCGCCTGACTTGCCGCATCGTTGAAGATCGGGCGACCGAAGGGGCCCCAGTTCGACCCAGGGGCTGCGCCTTTCGGGGCCACGTCCTGTCGGTCTTCGGTCTTGTCCATGCGGTGCTCCCGGAGGGTCGATGCGTCGTGACAGGGTGTAGCCTCTCTCACGGGATCGTCAACGGTCCGCCGGGAATTGGACGGGCCGCGCCCGCCCGCCGGTGAACGCGGGGCGCGCCTCAGTCGTGTGCGTGGGTCAGCTGCGGCACATCCGCCGCCCCGGCGGACCCGCGCCCCGACAGCGACGGATTCTCCATGAAAAACCTGTGGCAGTTGAACGCGAACGTGCCGTCGGGCCAGGTCGCCCGCGTCCAGCTGCCATCTGGCATCATCACCGAGCTTTGGGCGATATCGGCCAGGTTGGCGGCCATGATCTGATCGACGATCTGGGCGCGCACCGTCTTGTTGGTGATTTCGACCAGCGTTTCGACCCGGCGGTTCAGGTTGCGGCCCATCCAGTCGGCCGAGGAGATGAACACCCGCGATTTGAGCGACGGAAGGGCATGCCCGGCCCCGAACACGACGATCCGGCTGTGCTCGAGGAACCGGCCCACCACCGATTTGACGCGAATGTTCTCGCTCAACCCCTTGATGCCGGGGCGCAACCCGCAAATCCCGCGCACCACGAGGCTGATTTTCACGCCTGCCTGCGACGCGGCATAGAGCGCGTCGATCACGTCGCCTTCGATGATCGAATTCATCTTGGCCCAGATTTCCGCGGGTTTGCCCGCCGCTGCGTTCTTCGCCTCTGCCCCGATCATGCCGATCAGGTATTTCTTCATCGCCAGCGGCGAGATCGTCAGGTGTTCGAGGCCCTCGGGCTGCGCATAGCCGCCGATGTAATTGAACACCTTGGTCGCGTCGCGCCCCAGTTTCGCGTCGCAGGTGAACAGCGACAGATCGGTATAGATGCGCGCGGTGATCGGGTGGTAGTTGCCGGTCCCGAAATGCGTATAGGTGACGAGGTTGCGGCCCTCGCGCCGCACCACGACGCTCATCTTGGCGTGGGTCTTGTATTGGGTGAAACCGTAGACGACATGGGCGCCCGCCCGTTCCAGACGGCGGCTCTGGTGGATGTTCGCGGCTTCGTCGAACCGCGCGCGCAGCTCGACCAATGCCGTTACCGACTTGCCCTCTTCGGCGGCCTCGCACAGCGCCTCGACGATGGGAGAGTTGCGGTTGGTGCGGTACAGCGTCTGTTTTATCGCCACCACGTCCGGGTCGCGGGCGGCCTGTTGCAGAAACCGGATCACCATGTCGAAGGTCTCGTAGGGGTGGTGCAGCAGCATGTCCTTTTGCTTGATCGCGGCAAACATGTCGCCGTCGTGGTCCTGCACCCGTTCCGGCACGCGTGGCGTGAACGGCGGCCACAACAGATCTGGCCGTGCATCGGTGACGAGTTCGGACACATCGCCGATCCCGATCAGGCCTTCGATCTCGACGACTTCTTCTGCCGTCACCGGCAGTTCCTCCATGATCAGGGTCCGCAGGGCGTTCGGCGCGCCGCTCGACATCTTCATCCGGATCACTTCGCCCCGGCGGCGGCGTTTCAGGGCGGTTTCGAACTCGCGGACCAGATCCTCGGCCTCGTCCTCGACCTCGAGGTCGCTGTCGCGCAGCACCCGGAACGCGCAGTGTCCCTTGACGCGGTAGCCGGGAAACAGCCGGTCGAGGTGCATCAGCAACAGCTCTTCGAGGGGCAGATACCGCGCGCCGTCGTCCGTCGGCAGCGGGATGAACCGGTCGATCTGATGCGGCACCGGCAGCAGGGCGCGCAACGGCCGCTTGTCCGATGCACGCTCGAGTTGCAGGGCAAGGGCGAAGCCTTCGTTGGCGATGAACGGGAACGGATGCGCGGGATCGATGGCGAGCGGCGACAGCACCGGGAACACCTGATTGAGGAACACATCCTCGAGGAACGCGCGGTCGCCCGCGCCGACTTCCTGATGGGTGAGGATTGCGATGCCGGTGGCGGCCAGTTCCTCGCGCAGCGCGGCAAACGTCGCCTGCTGGCGGTCCATCAGCTCGCGTGCGCTGGTGTTGATCAGGCGCAGTTGTTCGGCGGGCATCAGGCCATCGGCGGCGGGCGTTGTGTTGCCCGCGCGCGCCAGTTCGCGCAGCCCCGCCACGCGCACGGTATAGAATTCGTCCAGATTGGTGGCCGAGATCGACAGGAACCGCAGCCGTTCGAGCAATGGCACGCGGGCGTTTTCGGCCTCTTCGAGGACCCGCAGGTTGAACCCGATCCAGCTGAGTTCGCGGTTTACGAACCGTGCGGGCCCGGTGAAATCGCCCGGCAGATCGACAGGTTCGGCGAAAGGCGCCGACAGGAAATCGGCGGGCAAGGCGGGGGGGGCTTTGGCGGTCATGCGGGCTCTCCGGGCGGATCGTTGCGTGGTGCGGCATCGGGTGTGGCATCCGGCCCCGCGACATGGCGGGCGAGCGTCAGGGTAATGGCCGACTTGTGCGACAGGGCGAGGGCATCGAGGCGGGCTACCGCCGCCGCCGCCGCCGCGAACGAGCGTTCGAGGTGGGTCGACAGATAGTCGATCACCCGCGGGCTCGGCATCAGCTGCCGGTCGGCGAAATGCTTGATCAGGACGGCGCGCAGCAGGCCGTCGTCGGGATCGCCGATCCGCACCATCGCCGTTGCCTGCATCCGGCTGGCAAGGTCGGGCAGGGCGATGGCCCAGTCGACCGGGGCCGTCCGGGCGGTCAGCAGCAGGTGCCCGCCGCCTGCCGCCAGCCGGTTGTGCAGATGAAACAGCGGCTCTTCGGCGTCCGGCGTCAGCGCATCCGCATCCTCGATGGCGATCAGGGCATCCCCGGCGGGGCGCGTCCGCGCAAGCGCCTCGACAAGGCTGTGTGCCTCAAGGATCCGCGCGCCCGTCCGTGCCTGCCAGACGCGGGCCAGATGGCTTTTGCCCGCGCCGACAGCGCCGATCAGCGCCAGCTTGTCGTGCGGCCAGCCGCCATCCGTCACCTGCGCATAGGCCCTGCGATTTGCCTCGGAGACGAAGAAATCCTGCGCACCGAGGGCGACGCGGGGCGGCAGATCAAGGCTCAGCTGCCGCGCGGCCGGCGGGGGCGGGCCGGATGATGCACGCGCGGTCATCCGCCGCCGTCGGTGGCGGGCGGGGACGCGGCGTCGTCTGTGGCTGCGGGCACGGTACCCGCCGCCGTAACCGGTGCCGCGCCGGGCGGCAGGGTACCCCCGGAATACAGCGTGCTGTCCTGATAGTTCTCGACGGCAAACCGCACCAGCACCCCGATGATCGCCGCCACCGGCACCGCCACCAGCATCCCGACAAAGCCGAACAGCGTCCCGAAAACGGTCAGCGCGAACAACAGCCAGACCGGGTGCAGCCCGACCGAGGACCCCACCAGTTTGGGCGTCAGGATGTTGCCTTCGATGAACTGCCCCAGCGCAAAGACACCGCCCACCGCCGCGATCCAGCCCCAGTCGCCCCAGAACTGATAGAGGGCGAGGCCCAGTGACAGCGCCCCCCCGATTACCGCGCCGACATAGGGGATGAACGTCAGGATACCGGCCACCGCCCCCGCGACGAACCCGAACCGCAGCCCCAGAAGCATCAGCGCCACGGCATAGAACGTGCCCAGTATCAGGCACACGAGGCTCTGCCCGCGAATGAACGACGACAGCGTCCGGTCCATGTCCCGCGCCAGCTTGCGCACGGTGTCCACATGTTCGCGCGGCACCAGCGCGTCGATGCTGGCGACCATGCGGTCCCAGTCGAGCAGCAGATAGAATGTCACCACCGGCACCACGACCAGCAGCACGACGATGCCGACCACGCCCGACACATAGGACAACAGCCCGCTCACCACGTCGCCGCCGTTGTTGCCAAGCCTTTGCGCCATGTCGGCAAGCCGTTGGCGCACGGCACTGGTGCTATCCATCAGCGACGGTGCGTTCGCCTCGAGCCATTGGTTCAGCCGCTCCGAAATCTGCGGCCATTCGTCGATCAGGCTTTGCGTCTGGGTGTAGACGGTATTGATCGCCGGGATGACGATGCCCACGAACAGGGCGACGGCGGCAACGAAGATGATCGTGACCGCGACACTGCGGCCAAGGCCCAGCCGTTCCAGCCAGTCGGCCAGCGGATCGAGCAGATAGGCGAAGGCAGCCCCCAGCACGAAAGGCAGGATGACGTTGCCCAGCAGATACAGCACCACGAAAAGGGCCGCCGCGGCGATCCCCCAGTATTTTGCCTGTTGCTTGACGGGCAGGGCCATGCGGCGCTCCTTGGGTTGACCGGTGCCATGCTACGAAAACCTGGCCCGGTTTGGAATGTCGATTGCGGTGCGGACCACCCCTTGTGCAAAGAAGGTGACCGACGGCTGATAGTGTGGTATGAGTTCCGAACCGTAGAGGAGTGCACGACGATGGACAATCAGGCCTGATCCTGCGCCCGCCGAGGCGCATCCCGATTGCCGCGCCGCCGCACAGCGACGTTTCTCAGACACGAATTCCGCATGCCGGGCGCCGATCTGTCGGTGCAGTCCGGGGTGGCGGACGTTTGCCCCGCAGGTCTGGCCCTGTTCCGGGGCGGCGGCGGCGCGGTCTTATGATACGCCAGATCGACGAAAGGCATCCCATGCCGGATATTCCCGACAAGCCGAAACCCGGCGACCCCGGTGTCGTCACACCGGACGCCACGCCAAAGGACGGCAAAGCCGCGAAACGGCCGCCCAAGGCAGACCCGCGCCGCGATCTTCATGCGCGGCACGGCGTGCGGGGCGATACGACGCCCAGGAAGATGATCGTGCCCGGACGCGGCAGGGGCCGCTGACGCCGCGCTGACGCCGCGCTGACGCAACGACGATCCGAGAACGACCTGAGGACGAGCCGGGGGGGGGGGCGGTGCCGCGTGCGCCGCCCTTCAGCTGTGTACCGTCACTTGCTTTGACCACCCGTTGTCACTTGGTTTGAGCCGGTGTCCGGTCCGTTCTCGCGAGATCAGGTCAAATGTTCTGAGATATTCCGGAAGCGTCCGCCCATCCGGCTTAGACACCCTCAAATCTGGTTTTGCCACCATGTGTGGATGGCGCTTCTTTTCACCTGACGTTCGGGCGGAAATGCCTCTTCGACCTCGCGTTCGATCTGAGCATAGGTGAGCTTGTCCATTCGCGCGAGGATGAATGCTCGCAATTCAGGATCGGTGTCGATTTTGGGCTGACGCCCACGGCGGCGCGCGGCCCGGTGTTTCGTCATCGGTATATCGCAATTAGATTGCCCGTTGAACGTCCCTTCACCGGTCCGTTCAATGACCCTTTCAACCGCTGCCGTGCACCGGTCATTTCCGTCGATTGCCGCGCGCAGGATTTCGCCATTGCGTTTCACCTCGCGCCGAACACGCGCGAGATCGGCAAGGTGCGCCGCGAGCCTGGGCGATAGGATCGGTTTCACGACCGGACCCATCTGCGCACAATGGTGTCGGTCGATTTCAGCTTGCGGGCGATCTGCGACACGCTGTCGCCCTTCCATGCCCAGTAGCGCGCCAGCCACGGTTTCGCGAGCGGGACGCGGGCGGGCAGGTTCGCGCGGCGGGACAGGGCAAGGACGTTGTCCATCCCCATGAACGCGACCAGCTCGTGCTGGCCGGTCGGCATCTTCGGAATGTAGCAGCCCGCGCCGCCGTAGCGCATGAGAAACGCGACGGCCATTTCAACGCCGATCACGTCCGAATAGACCGCGACCTGGGCGGTCGGTTTCGGTGGCGGGTTCATGGGATCAATCGGGTCGGTCATCGGCCTGCTCTCTCTCGCCCGGTCGCGCGGCCCGGCGTCCACCTCAGAATTCGGGCCGCGCTTCCACTGTCCACCGGGGGACAATCCGGTGGCTGGCATCGGCGCGAGGCTCAGCCCCCCGCGCCAACCTCTCAGGAACTCAGGGTGCCGGGTGCCAGCCCGAGCTGCCAACAGACTGTCGCGGCAAGTCCGGTGTCCGGCGACGGTTCCGACCGGGAAAAGTGCGCCGCGCTCAGGCGCGACGGCTCGAAGAGGTGAGCGAACCTTGGTCCGCTCTTTTCGAGAAAGGCGTCGAAACTGTCGGCGTTCTGCATACAGAGCGACGTTGCCCATCCCTTCATGGCGGGGCTGATATAGCCGCGCCGCATGGCGTCCTCCACCTTGGCCGTCGCCGACGACTGGGCCATGGTCGCGACCTGCGTATTGCGGTCGCGCAGGGCCTCGGCCATCGCCTCGATCGGCACAAACTTTTCCGGATCGGGTTGCGCGTCGAACGCCTTTTCGAGGGCCGCGAACACGTCGTCGTCCTCGGTATCGACAGGGAGTTTCAGCATCTCCGCAAGGCGGCGCATGATGCGGGCGGCGCGTCCGTCCGGCTTGGTGGTTTCGGGATCGGCCATGGTGTCCTCCTGTGCCGCCAGCGCGGTAAGGTGAAGGTTGGGATTGTGGACGAGGCCCGCGCCCTTGACGGCGACGATGGTGCCGTCCTTGAGGTGCAGGAACGACGGGCTGAGATAGCGGTACTCTTTCGCGCCGATCATCGCGGCGGCTGTCGCGGTCCATGCGACCCGACCCCAAAGCCCGTTGGCGGTCGCGCGCAGTTCCTTGATCCACCCGGCGGCGCGGACGGGACCGGATTTCGGTTTGTCGTTCTGATGCTCATAGTCAACCGGCAGGTCGGCACCGTTCGATGCAAAGGCCGCAACCACCATGTCAGGGTCAGACAGGTCGAACTTGCGCCCATCGCGGCCCCGCATCTTGCCCATCGGAAACAGGTGCACCCATTCCGGGGCAACGCCGGTCTTCGGATCGGGTGCAACCGCACGGTCGCATATGGCAATCTGTCGCCCGGTCACGGCACTCAGGCCGCCGTGAGGAACGGCGTGACGATGCGCTTGGCGGTGTCGCGCCAGACGTTCGTCGCACCCGCTACGTTGCGATCCGAATTGAGGATTTCGAGCGCGGCGGCTTCGAGCGCGGGCGGGACCACAAGCGTGTCCGGCATGATGCCCAGAACGCGCCCGTTGTCGCTGCGATAGTCCATCATCGCGGCCCGCGCGGCGGCATAGTTCGCGGCGGTCAGCGGTGCTTTCGATCCGAAGGCGAGCTGCGGCAGACCGAAGCCCGCATTCACCCGCGCATCGACCCCGTAGACGAATTCCTTGTTCAGAAAGACGTGGGGGTCGCTGGGCTTGTCCATCGCGACGAAGGCGTAGGGCTTGCGGACCTGCCAGACGATGGGACGGATCGTCCGAGAGGTATCGAGGAGGAACCACGCCGGATCACTGCCCGCCTGCATGTTGCTGAAACTGACGGTCTGGTTGTTCTCGTTCACCAGCGGATGGTCGGTATCGAAGAAGTTCTGCCCGTTATAGCACAGGCTCTCGAAACCCTTGGCCAGCAACCCGAAGATCATCCGTTCGGGATGCTGTCGCGCCTGCCATCCCATTTCCGAAAATACCGGCTTGAACACGCCAAGCCGGTCGTCCTCGATATCGTTGCGCGCGACCCCGACAGTGCTTTCGAAGTCGAGGTTCTGGATGGTGAAGCTGTGCGCCGACAGGCCGTGAATGACCCGTTGGCCGATCCATTCGCGCATCTGCGGGAATTGGCCCATCCAGCCGTAGGTCTCTTCGCGCGAGACGCTGGGCACCTCCATGGCGATTTCGAGCGCATGGGCCGGGGCCTTGTCATAGGCGTCCGTGTAGATGGTCTGGAAGCCACGATAGACGAGGTCTAGGGCGTTGGCATTGACGAGCATGAGCGGGGTGTCCTGACATTTCGGTGGATGCCCGGACAAAGTAGGAAAAGAGGCGGATGGGTTATATCCACTACGGTTAGTGGGTGACGGCTGAGGGGAAGGGCGATGTGCAGACGGCAGGGCCTCGCATCCGGTTGCCCGGGAACCCTGCATCGCGCTCCGATCCGGGGATCGTGCTACGGCCGCGAGAATATCACCGTGTCGCGCCTGCCCGGTGATCGTAAAGACCGGCGCGGGAAGGTGTCAATGATGCCTGTTGCGCGATGCGGGCATCGCGGTATTGTCTGGCCCGCGCGGTGACATCGGAAACGGGTTCCGGCAGTTCGGCGAAAGCCGCTTTCAATGAGGGTTTCCCGCCCCTCCACCGCGCACCTTTCCCGCCACGCCCCACCCCGGCCCGTAGCAGCTCCATTGAATACCTGTTAAACGGGTCAGGAACGCCGTCTTGCGATTTCATGGGGCACGGTGGCCTGACGGTCGCGACGGCGCTCTGCGGGCCTGTTTGCGGTGTTGGGCCAAAACGCGAAAGGGCGGCACGGTCTTACCCGCACGGCCCCTCGCCTGTCGCATCGCCGTGCGGCTTACGCCGCCTTGCGCTTGTCCGAACACATCGACTTCAACGCGGTGATGATCTTTGCCGCGTGCGGGCCGGTCACGAAACGAAGGCTCGACACCTTCGAGTGATTTGACAGCCATGTGTCGAGGGCCGCGTCCATCGTTTTGCGGTCGTCATCGAACCACGAGCGAAAGACACAGTATTCGGCCCAGAGACTGCGGATGAATTCGAGCTGCGCAAAGCTCGCCATGCCGGGACGTGCGCCATAGTTCGGTCCCGTCTTTTCCATCGGCTTGAACCCGCAGTGCTCGAAGAGGGCCATGACCGCGTCGAAGCCCGCCTGATCCAGTTCGGTGGCGCTGGTCACACCGGCGACGTTGACAAGGGCAGTCCGATACATGTCTTCGGTCAGCCCCAGTTTCCGCTTTGCCACATGAAGCAAGCGGTTCTGTCTGGTCGAGATTTTCATGTCTTCACCTTTCCACCATGGGGCACGGACATAAATTCCGTGCAGGTGCACTAGATTTGCCCCCGCGCAAACACCGACGACGTCTCCATGTCGAATTCGGCCATGCGCTCGACTGCGACCTCGGCCAATCCAGCGACCGCGACGACGAAATCTGGATCGAGTTCGCCGTGGCTGATAACCCGAAGAACACGGGAAATCCGGTAGAACATGGCATGAGCCTCTGCGAGGCGATCCGCCTGGTCTTCGAGGTCGAGCTTCCGGACGGCGATCACATGGCGCGGTTGCGCATCCACCGTGGCCCTGCAGCTTTGCGGTTGCCGCATCGCCGATGGCTTTCTGCTCATCGTCATAGGTCATTGCATCCGTCCTCTTTGCCCGCCGCCCGATACGAAGACGGCCCGGCCCAGCAGTTCGAACATCCGCTCGTGTACCGCCTTGATCTGGTCGGACGGCTCCAAAAGCATCGCCAGCGTCTTGCGGATGTGCCCCTCTGCATCCCCGCCGCTTTCCAGAACCTGCGACAGGGTCGCGACCACCTCGCGAACCACGACGCCGAATTGAGCGCTGTTGTGCATGAGGTCCCGCAGCTCATGCAGTTCCGCTTCCGTCAGCGGCACCACCATAGACCAGCGGCCCTCGAACATCGCCGCCTCTTCGTCGGGCATTGTGAGTTTCAAGAATACGTCGCGCATCACCGGCCTCCCTTCGATGTCAGCTTGAGAAATTCGACCGCTGCCCTCAAATGCTCAGCGGTCCGCCGGTCTGTTCCAGCAAAGGCGGCTCCGGTCGTCAGGACGCTTTCGACGTTGCGCAATCCACCCGCCAATGCCGCGACAGCCCGTAAGACCCCAAAGCAAGCTGGATCTTCGAAACCAGTTTCGGAAGCCATTGCCGCCACGTCCGCGTCAGGGACTGATTTGAGGATCAGCGACCCGTGCATCCGAACGCGGCTTTCAAGCTGTGGGTAGGCTCCAATCAGACCAATCAGCGTTAGATCACCACAAAAAGCGAGGCCGCATTCCGCCGTCTCTGCAAGGCCGCGCATCCATTCGAAACCAGCACCGCGCACCCCTGTTTTTCTGTCCTTCTGGTCGAGATACTGGCTTTCGTCCACGACGATCACGCTCTTCCGGCCGATCCGCTTGGCGATCAATTCGCGCGCATCATCGAGGCCCATATTGTTAGCCAAGCTCAGGTTCAGGCTACGCATCATTTGGGCAACCAACACCCGCACAGTGCCCTCGCCCTTAACAACAGAAATGAAGTGGCCAAAGCGATGGATATCCACAGCCAAGTCCAGACAATATCCCCTTGCCGCCAGCGTTTTGCCAATGCCGGGAGCGCCTGCAATCATCGTCATCGCCGCCCCATCAACGGAACGGATACGGTCCAATTGGGCAACAATGCTGCCGTGGGTTTCGGTCTCTACCCATTCACTGGGATCGCGCCACGCCTCTCGTGTATTTTCAAAGCTCAGTATCTGTGCCATTCTGGTCTTCGTCAGTATGCGGGCTTGCCCGCGATGATCGGCATTGGGGGACGTGTCCGCGTTCCCCATGCCACTTACTGGCCTTCTGCCAGCTTACGCCGCGTGTCTTCTTTGAGGTTTTCAAGGAATTTGCGCGGAATTGCGGTGTCGGCAGTCTTGCTGCCGGACTTGTGAATTGCGTCAGCAGCCGAGAACGGACCGCGCGTGTCGAGACTGATAACGGTGGGCGTCTTAGGAGGCTGAGCTGTCGCCCCTGCGGCGACGGCACTGCGCAAGGCGGCGACTTTCATGTCCGCATCGCGCACTTCGAATTCCTTGGTCAGCTTCGCCATGCGCCGCTTTTCCTGCACGGCCCTGCGGCGGCTGGCTTCGTCCTGATGCTTGGCGGGCGCGAAGCATGGCAGATGATCGAGCAGGACCGTGTAGCCCCGCTGTTTCACCCATTCCCGCACGACTGCCGGTGCGCTGTAGTCGGTCGGATCGATGCCGACGAGAACCTGCTTGCCAGCGTAGAGCAGCATTGCCGATTGAGTTGACGCATCACCGAACAGACCGCCATCGAACTTCACGCGGCCATCCGGCATGACGGTCCGCAGCTTCCAGTCCAGTTTCACACTGCGGCGCTGGAGCGGCGTCACGTAGCGCCGCTTGCGGCCTTCGGATAGTCGTTCGAAGGCGAGGTCGCGGCTTTCGCCCTTTCGCAATCCCTTGGCGCGGCTGTCGGTTTTAGCGTTGAAGTCTGCAATCTCTTCGGCCAGCAATGCTTTGAAAAGACTGACGGGAACGGCGGTCGGGTTGGGGTTTGGTATGTCGCTTGGACCGGACCGCTGCGCTTTGTAGAAGACCGGGTCGTTTACTACGTGGCGCATGGCGGAAAAGATGCTTTCGGGGATCTTCGCGCGCGGTTGTTCGGGGGCATTGTTTTGTAACTCGATCCCATAAATTTTCAGGACGCCGGGAACTTCCCAGTCCGCCGCACGCTGTTGTTTCGTCCGGTATCGAGGTTTGAGACCTCCAGCCATCCGCCTGCCGTTGAAGGCTGAACCGTTGTCAGTGACGACAAGGTCGGGGATGCTGTTGTAGTCACACATATGGGTGACGGCGGCACTTGCCGCCTCTTCGTTCTCCGATGTTGAAACGGACCATCCAACGATCCGTGAGGACGCCCTGTCAGTGAACATGATGACCCATGGACACCCGGTCGTGCCGTCCTCGAACGTCACCGTCACCGCGAATTCTTTCCCATCCAGTTCGACCTGTTGCATGGCGAACATGCCGTCCAAAGAGCGTTGCTGATACATGGCCAGTTGCTTGGCCGCGAAGGCCGCTCCCTTTTCGAGGGTAAGCCGCTCGACTGGATCAAGGTTGGCCCAATGGCGACAGACAGTCGCTTCAGACGGCCAAGACCAGCCTTCAAGCCGCGAAATACGAGCCATCTTTCGATAGATGCGTTTGAAATTGAAGCCGTGCCCGTTGGTTCCTGACAGCCCTACACGGTCTTTGAAGTCATGCCATGCCTCAGGCGATATATCTGCCAGCGCTATGCGGGGCTTCCATCCCGGCGCAAGAACCGGTGCCCAGTTCGCCGGATCGACGCCTTCAACCGCCTTCTGCCACGCGCGGATCGTCTTGCGGGCCGGGCAATCGGGCAGGGCCTTGTCAGCATCCACCAACGGCTTGATTTGCGCATACCCCAGACCCGCCCGCTCGTGCCGGGCAAAGAAGGTGAGTATGGCGAATTTCTCGTGCGCCTTGGCCTGATGGCCCTTTGAAAGCTGGGCAAAAGCCTCGTGTGCGTTGTCGTCCTGTTGCCCCATTGGCAAAGACGCGGTTTCCGCAAGGCGGCGCTGATAAGCGTGACGGACTTCGTCTGGAAGGTCGGCAAGGTGAACAAATTGAGGTTTCCGACCATCCCGGAAGTCAGTAAAGATTGGAACTCGGTGACGTTGTAGCCACGATCCGGCGTCGCTGCGATCACAGGGCACACCAGCAACCCCTTGGATGGAAGGAATCGAAACAATCACTTATCGTCAGCCATTGCAGCTGCTTCAACACGCGCGATTAGGGCAGTGGCCTTTGGTCCAGACCACTTTCCCAGAAAAGCAGATCGAACATTCTGAATGTGAACGCCGTTTGCCCGACACCACCCCGACAGGGTTGAGTTTTTGGCCACGAATGCGGCCCTGACGACAAGATAGGGACCTTGGTTACCATCCAAATGTGTGTTAGCGAGTAACAATTGCTACCCTCTCATGCTGGAAGCATACGATAGTGCTATTGTCCATACCATCGTGCGGTTGTCAATGACTGACAAAGAGTCATACGACCTACCAACGCGCCTGCACTTTTTGCGGCACCAGCACGGTTTGACGGTGCATGAAATGGCTTCACGCTGTGGCCTGCCTAAAAGCTCGCTTGAAAGCTATATGAAGTCCACTGGAGCGAAGCGCCCCGGAGTGGACGCATTAGTCGCAATTGCCGACGCGTTTGACGTCTCAGTCGATTGGATAATTGGCCGTGGCCGTATTGGCGCTTCGCGAGAATTGTCGGCGAAAGATTATGCAATGGTCGCGTATAACGGCATGCTTGCCATGATGGACAAACATGAAATATTCGCGGGTCTTGAAGAAAACAAACATGAAATAGCGGCTTTGGCATTGTTGGAATTCATGGAGTCCGCTGAGACATTAGAAAAATTCTCAAATAGAACAGGTCAGCACCGCCGAGCGATTTCCGACGATCTAGTTGAGCGAGTAATTGTCAAATCCGATGTGAAAAAGGCTCCGTAGCAGGTCGTGGGTCGTGGGCAAAATTGCCCACGGCTTCACGAATGCACCACTGATTTCATTGAACAATTTACAGCGCCCGCATCGGGTTTCAGGTCAATCTGCCTCCCAAACCCACGAAAGCGGCCAAACCAAGTGAAACGCCGCCCCGCAACCCATTGAAAACATTAGATCGTCATTTTGCCCGTTGACCAAACCAAGTGAACGCGCTCAGCAGCCGTGCTTGCCTGCGCCGTGCCGCTCGCCTAGACATCGACGGGCACTTTCAAGGACATCGCCCATGCGCCTCAGCCGCTATTTTCTGCCCGTACTCAAAGAGACCCCCGCCGAGGCGCAGATCGTGTCGCACCGCTACATGCTGCGCGCCGGCATGATCAAACAGCAGGCGGCGGGAATTTACTCGTGGCTGCCGCTGGGCCTGCGGGTGCTGCGCCGGATCGAGCAGATCGTGCACGAAGAGCAGGAACGCGCGGGCCATATCCCGCTGCTGATGCCAACCCTGCAACCCGCCGACCTGTGGCGCGAATCGGGGCGCTACGACGATTACGGCGCCGAGATGCTGCGCATCACCGACCGGCAGGACCGCGACCTGCTGTACGGCCCGACGAACGAGGAAATGATCACCGACATCTTCCGCTCGGGCGTGTCGTCCTACAAGGATCTGCCGCTGACGCTCTATCACATCCAGTGGAAATTCCGCGACGAGATGCGCCCGCGTTTTGGCGTCATGCGGGGCCGGGAATTCCTGATGAAGGACGGCTATACCTTTGATCTGACGAAAGAAGACGCGCTGCATGCCTATAACCGGCACATGGTGGCATACCTGCGCACCTATGAGCGGATGGGCCTGACGGCGATCCCGATGCGCGCCGACAGCGGCCCCATCGGTGGCGACGACACCCATGAGTTTCTGGTGCTGGCGGAGACGGGCGAATCGGAGGTGTTCTACGATACCGCCGTCACCGATCTGGCGCTGGGCAAGCGTGAGATCGACTATGACGACCGCGCCGCCATCGCTGCCGTCTGTGACGAATTCACCTCGCGCTATGCCCGCACCGACGAGACCCATGACACTGCCCTGTTCGACGCCGTCCCGCAGGAACGCCGCAAGGTTGGCCGGGGTATCGAGGTTGGTCAGATCTTCTACTTCGGTACGAAATACTCCGAGCCGATGGGCGCCAGGGTGCAGGGCCCCGACGGCAAACCGGTCCCCGTTCACATGGGCTCGCACGGCATCGGCGTGTCGCGCCTGCTGGGCGCCATCATCGAGGCCAGCCACGACGACAAGGGCATCATCTGGCCCGAAGGCGTCACGCCGTACCATTGCGGTATCGTGAACCTCAAACAGGGCGAC
This sequence comes from uncultured Alphaproteobacteria bacterium, assembly GCA_963761735.1. Taxonomy (GTDB): domain Bacteria; phylum Pseudomonadota; class Alphaproteobacteria; order Rhodobacterales; family Rhodobacteraceae; genus CAVXHQ01. Next base: position 2,922 of record CAVXHQ010000007.1, on the reverse strand, counting down.
GCCGCCGCCGATGCCGCTTGCGAGAGCCTGTATGGCGCGCTGAAGGCGCAGGGCCTCGATCCGCTGTACGACGACCGGAACGCGCGGGCGGGCGAGAAATTCGCGACGATGGATCTGATCGGTCTGCCGTGGCGGATCACGGTCGGGCCGCGCGGGTTGAAAAACGGTGTCGTAGAGCTGACCGCGCGACGTACCGGTATCAGCGAAGAACTGACACCGGAGGCCGCTGTGGCGAAGGTGGCGGCAGTCTACGCAGCCCTTTCGGCAGGTACGGCACTTTGGGCGGGTCCTGCCCTTTAGGCAGGTCTGCCCTACGGCGGCGGCGTAGGGCTGCGCCCCTGCCGCCGCAGGCGAACGATCACGGTCTCGCCCGCCGCGATGCTGGCACACCATGTGCCGACGAAAATCGCGTGATCCAGCGGTCCGGGTGGCGGAAACGCGCCCATGATCACGAAGATCGGCAGGTATACCAGGGCCAGCGGCGCCGTGCCCATCGCCACCGCATAGCCCCGGATCATCCAGTCGCGGTGTGCCGCGACGTCGCCTGCACGGATCCGCGCCACGGCCTGCCACAGGCAGACCAGCAGGATCGCGGCAAAGGCGATCCGCGCCATGTCGGTCGGATCGATCTGGCCACCGAACCTGTCCGACAGCCGCAGGCCGGACAGACCCAGCACCGCGCCCGCCGCCACCTGCACCCGCCCGGCACGCCGGTGCCAGGCGCCGAAACGCTGCCGGGCCACGCGCGAAAACTGCATCGGCCCGAGCACAGCAAAGATCAGGCCCGCCACGGCGTGCAGCCAGAACGCGACGGGCGCGTCGTAGAATTTCGCAGCGTCGGGCGGCAGCGTTCCCGTCGGCACCTGCACGGCGCGCACGGCGGCCATCAGGATCAACAGGGCGGTCAGGGCATATAGGATGGCAGGCACGAATAGGCTGCCACGGGACGCACGGTCCATCGGGAATTCCTTTACGATATTGAAGTTTTGAGGAATTATACCGCGCGGTCAGGGCGGCGGCGTGTAGATGAAAACCTCTTCGAGGGGCCGCCCAAAGGCATGGGCGATCCGGAACGCCAGATCGAGAGTCGGCGCGTATTTCGCGTTTTCGATGGCGACGATGGTCTGACGGGTGACGCCTGTGCGCCGCGCCAGCTCTTTTTGCGTCATCTCGTCCGCGTCGAACCGCAGGCGGCGGATCGTGTTGCTGATCGGCAGGTCGGCCATCCGTTTCAGCCTCCCGCCCGGTAGCTGGCCATGCGTACGAGGTCGCCCACGAGGCTGCCTGCCGCAAAGCCGAAATAGATCGTCAGAATTGCCGTCACCGGCCGCACCCCCCACGCAAGTGCGGCGAATGCCAACAGGAATCCCGCCACGGCCACCGCCATCGTCGCGGCCAGCCCGCGGATCTCGAACAGACGGTCCCGCTCGTCCGCCATCCACGCGCTGGCGTCGCCGCGTGACAGAGCGGCGGCAATGACGTTCGAGGCGATAGCCAGGGCGATGCCGATGACGATGGCGACGCAGATGATCCAGATCAGCATTCGTGCCGCCAGCATCGGCGCGTCAGGCCCGTCGAGCGCGCCCGATCCGTACAGGCCCACAAGGCGCCAGACGACGTAGGCGTTGAGGATCAGGTTGCTCAGCAGGGCGATGAGGGTGTTGCGTTCTGCGTGCGCCATGACGGATCTCCGGAATACGACTGGGCCTATCGGTATGCTGAACAAGACATAGAGTCAAGTATACCGTACACAAAGAGTGTTTCTCTTTACTTCGCAACAAACGTGACCGGCCTTCGGGAGGACAGCACCAGAAAAGGGACGCATGCCGTCGCGGGGTCTGATAGAATGCCGAAAAACGAGCATGTTCCGAGGCCGCATGATGACCGATTCGACTGACAGGGCACAGGCCGCCGGGGGCGCGCCATGATCCGGGTGCTTGTCCTTGCCGGCGGGCTTGCCGGGGCGGCGACGTTTTCGCAATACCCTGAATTTTCGCAACAATATCTGCAACGGCTGGCCGGGCAGGTCGATGCGCTGACGCAGGTCGTGCGCGATTTCGACCGGTCCGCCCTTGATGCCGGCATGGGCCGGGACGAGGCGCTGAGCGAGATGACCGGCACGCCGTTCCTGACCGCAAGGCAGGCCGACATGCGCCGCACCTTTGCGCGGCACGCCGTGTTGTCCGACGACCTGGCGACGCTGCGCGCGGCGTCGCCACTGGCGCGTCTGACGATGCCGCAGCGCCTTGGCGATGCCGCGACGCTGCGCGCGACGATGGACGATTTCGCGCCCGCCGCACCGCTGAGCGTCGCGGGCCTTGCCGCCGGTGGCCTCGGGTTTGCGGGGGGCGGGCTGCTGGCCACGCTTTTGCTCGGCGTGGCGTTGCTGCCGTTTCGCCGCGGCCGCGCGCCAGTCCATACTCCTACACGCACACAGGTCCGCGTCGCCGCCACACCCGGTCCCCGGTCCGAACCTGTGGTAGAGCGTCCGCGTCCGGTTCTGGTGCCGGAAAAGACCCGCATTCCGCGTCTGATGGGAGAGAAGAGATGAGCACCGAAGCACCCCGTGCCCTGATCACATGGGGCGGCTGGGATGGCCACGAACCCGACAAGGTTGCCCGCATATTCAAGGACATGCTGGAGCAAGAGGGGATCGCGGTCGAGCTGACGGACAGCCTCGCGGTCTTCGGCGATGCGGACAGGCTGGCGCAGATCGACCTTGTCGTGCCGGTCTGGACGATGTCGCAGCTCAGCCGTGAGGACGGCGCCGTGGTGGCCGGGGCCGTGGCACAGGGGGCGGGCATCGCGGGCTGTCACGGCGGCATGTGCGACGCGTTCCGCGACAACTCCGTCTGGCAATTCATGACCGGGGCCAACTGGGTTGCGCATCCCGGCGGCGACGGCGTGACGTACCGGGTGAAG
>CAVXHQ010000006.1:0-353475 GCA_963761735.1 uncultured Alphaproteobacteria bacterium | reverse complement strand
ACTTCGTCTCCGCCACCCTTCATTTCCATGCAATTCCGCAGGCTACTGTTCAGCCCTTTTAAGTTTTGTTTTTGATAGCTTATCTGCATTCGTATTTGCTTTAACCTTTCGTTCATCGCGTCGTCGGAATCGCGGTATTTCCATGGCTGTACTTAGCGGAAACCTGACGAAAAATTTGGTCCGCACCCTCGGCCCCGGTCGTCACGGCGGCTGTATCGGTTTGTACCGTGTGGTCGATCCGTCCGGCGCAAGGCGCTGAATCGTTCCTCTTGCCGTGAAAGGCCAGCGCAACCGCGAAGGCGAGCCGCTGCGCACCGACTTCGGTCTTGGTGGTCGGATATCGTAACCCCGAACCAAGCACGTGACCGCGCTCTTGAGTATCGTGGCATGGCCAGGCAGGGGGTCGACCCAGGCTTTAACGTGCGAGAGGAGATACCTTGTTTCGAGCACATCGCGACAGGTGCAGGCGTGCCAGATCAGGACTGGTTGTACAGGCGAAAAGCTGTTTTTGGGTGAGCGGCATGCCGACCATGTCGTCGCTCATGTTCGTGGCGGCAAAACGACAGTATCGAATGCACGGATTGCGTCCCGCGACTGCAATCTGGCCAAAAATGGCAATCCCGCCTGAACGGGACGATGTCTTCGTCGCCGAAAAAAATCTCGGCGGAGGCAGGGTCCCTTGCAGACACCGATTGCCGCTAAGCCTTTGCTCATCACCCAGAGCGCACGACCGCTCTCCATCGCCACCCGCTTGGATGCGATTTTCTGGAACCCAACTCGTTTTCTTGAAGCAGTGGACCAACGGTTTCGATGACCGTTGTTGTTTCTAAAAATATCAACAAAAACAGCGTCTTGCGAATCATTAGGTCGGACCGAAACCCACTTAAGCCACAGTTGCGGAAGGCATCGACGGGTTCAACAAGGTCGCAAAAAGCAAGAATTGCCATTTTGCGGAGTGACGTCCTCGCCTTCGCTCCGAAAAGTAACAATGCAAGGCATTTTTTTCAAAGAACTTTTAGTGGCAGGGGCATGGAGGCTCGAACTCCAGACCTACGGTTTTGGAGACCGTCGCTCTACCAACTGAGCTATACCCCTAAGGCCGGTGCATCGACTAGCCCGGAATGTCGCCCCGATCAAGAGCAGATGTGGCGTGCGATCCAGGTTTGTCGGGCGCACCACCGCTTGGGGCCGTGAAACGCCCCGGCACACGCGATTGGCCCTTGCGGGCCGGCGGCCTCTCGCGCAGGTTTCGACCGTCCCGTCCAGAATACCGGAGCGCGCCCTGCCCGCCGCCAGCCATCCAGCATCATGCCATCGCTGAGCCGCCGTCTGCGCGAGATGCCGTTGCTGCGCGGCATTGTGACGCGGCTCGTGGCCTTCTGGCTGCGGCGATGTCGCGCGGGCGTGCGCTGGCGTGTCGAGGGGGTGGACGCCGTGCGCGCACTTGCCGCCAAGGGGCCGGTCGTCTTCGTGATGTGGCACGAGCATCTGATGATGTGTACCGTGCACTGGCAGCAGCATGTCGGCACGCCGATGTTGTCGGTTCACGATACCTCGTCCATCGGGCGACTGGCGGGCGAGTTGCAGCCGCTTTTCGGCTCTACCCCGATGGCGATGTCGTCCAAGACCTCAAACCTGGCGATCAGCCGGGCGGTGATGCGGCAGGCAAGGGCGGGGGTGACCGTCGGCATCACCGGCGACGGGCCGAACGGGCCGGTCCGCGTGCTCAATGACGCGCCGCTGGACTGGGCGCGGATCACCGGACTGCCGGTCGTGGTCTATGCCTGGGACACGGCGCGGGCACGACGGTTGAAGACATGGGACCGGCTGATGGTGCCGCTGCCATTCGGGCGCGGCGCCTGCGTGTTTGCGGTGGCAAGCACGGGACTGTCGCGCGACGATACCGCCGGCGATCACCGCCCGGCGATCGAGGCCGCCCTCGGCGCCGTCACGGCACGGGCGGCGGCCCTGCTCGACCGGTGACGGCCACCCTTGCAGACATGGCGTCCGGACGCTAGGGCGGTTGCCAGCCAGGCCGTCCCCGTGGGACGCCGAACGCCGCACAACAAAGGATCGCAGGATATGGAAACGCTGGTCTGGTTCGGTGCCGCAATCACGATCGTAGGGTTTGCAGGCATCGTCGCCTCCATCGTTGCCGTAACCCGCGCCCGCCGGGCCGGCCTTGACGACGACGCCCTGCGCGCACGTCTGAACAAGGTGCTGCCCCTCAATATGGGGGCGTTGCTGTTGTCTTTTCTGGGGCTGATGATGGTCGTCGTCGGCGTTATTCTGGCCTAGATCGGGGTCTCGCTCAGCAGCCTTCCGGGCCGGCGTGACATTTGGCTCAGCCTGCGATCCGGCCCGCGCCGCATGCCGCCGTATCGCGTTCGTTGCATGACAACAGCCCCGTTCATTGAGCCTCGCTCAGCGCCGTAAATCCGCCCGCGACCGCCGCGTCGTCGACAAGACCCGGAACGGCCCAGACCGGGTCCTGGTTTTTCCAGTCGCCCATGTCCCGCCGCAGCGCCAGAAGGCCCGCGATTTCCGCGGCCATCATCGGGCCGCCCCGGTCCCGCGGAAATCCCATGCCGTGCACCGCGAGTGCATCGACATCGCCGGTCCGCGCCACGAGGCCCTCTTCGACCATCCGCGCGCCCTCGGCCATGAGAGCGGCGATCACCCGCCGTTGCAGCGTGCCCGCCCCCGCACCACCCAGCGCCTCGGTGCCGCCGAATGGTCCGGCGGCGAACCCATAGCTCACCATCGCGCCGTCGATGGCAGCCTCGGGCTCGGCCGCCGCCACCATCGCCACGATGGCGCGGTCCTGCGCATTCCAAAGCCGGGCGATCATCGCCTGTCCCGCCGGTGTCGGCACCCGTGCGCCGCTGTCGTCGCGGGTGAGCTGGTCGGCCGAAATCCGGCGTTCGGCCAGAAAGACATGGCGTAGCGCGCGCGACTGCGGATGGGCAAGGCAATCCTCCCAGGCGGCGCGCTCGAATGCCATCGCGGCCACCGGCGGTAGCAAAAGCGCGGCCTCGACACAGTCCGCGATACGCGCGCGGGCATGACTCTTGCCCGCCTGCGCGCGCGCCGTGGTGACAGCGGCCATATAGGCAGATCCGTCGATCAACTGCGCGCGGTCGGTTCCGGCGCGGCGCGGCGGCGTGCCGTCGGCGGCGATTTTCGTGGCAAAGGCGAAGGCGGCAGAGGCCAACTCTCCGGTGACGATGCCGTCGATCAGGCCCACGGCCTGCGCCCGGTCCGCATCGAGTGGCCGGCCCGACGACAGCATGTGCAACGCGATGGCCGCCCCGGCGAGGCGGGGCAGACGCTGGGTGCCGCCCGCGCCGGGCAACAGGCCCAGCGCCACCTCGGGCAGGCCGATCACGGCGGTGGGCAACGCCATGCGGTAGTGCGCGGCAAGGGCAAGCTCCGCGCCACCGCCGAGGGCCGCGCCCTGCAGGGCCACGATCACGGGCGTATCGCAGGCCTCGATCCGGTCGCAGAGATCGGCAAGGGACGGGGCCTGAGCCGGACGACCGATTTCGCGCAGATCGGCACCGGCGGAGAATTGCGGCCCCTCGGCCATGAGGACGATGGCGGCGACCGATGCGTCGGCGTCGAAGCGCTCGATAGCGTCCATCAAGGCGCGACGCAGCGGCGTCCCGAGGGCGTTCACGGGCGGTCGCGCCATCGCCATCATGGCGATCCCCTTTACCACGCGGGCGCGGATCAGTCCTTCAGCCATGGTATACTCTGCGCCTCACCTGCCAATTGCATCGCACCGGGTTCGTCCCGGATTTTCTCAAACTTATCCACAGCTGCGGCGCGCATTGCCAGTGAATCGCGGCACTTGGCGCATTTTCACGCGATATGAGGGCAAAATGGCGCAATCCGGCGACGTTTCCACGGGCGCGCGGCAGTCGCGCGGCAGTATCGCGGGGGCCGGACGGCCCACCGGGGGCTGGACTGACGCCGCGCCGCGCGCTACGCCATCTTTATGGATATACGCCACATCACCGACGCCTACGCGGTGTCGCCGCAGATCACGCCGCAGGATATTCCGGCAATAAAGGCTGCGGGATTCCGTACGGTTCTGTGCAACCGCCCCGATTATGAAATACCCGGTGACATCTGTGCCGCGAGGATGGCGGAACACGTCGAGGCTGCCGGCATGACATTTATCTCGCATCCGCTGACCCACGACACGATGGACGACTGCGTCGCGCGCCAGATGGAGATTCTGGCCACCGCCGACGGGCCGGTCTTTGCCTATTGCGCCAGCGGGACGCGCTGTTCCGTCGTCTGGTCGCTGGGTCAGGCGGGGCTGATGCCGGTCGACGATATTCTTGCCGCGACCCGCAAGGCCGGATACGATCTTGCGCCGCTGCGGCCACGTCTGTCGCCAGAAAAGACCTGACAGAGCCGAGAAGTCGACTTTACCAACCCTGTGGTGTCGATCCATCTTCGGAAATATGCAGACCTGCCCGCCGCATGCCGAACCAGAACGGACCCGTCAGACGGAATGGTTCCGCGAAACCGTCTACACCTCCACGCCATTGTTTCAATTGATAGAATCGCTGTCTACGGGGATGCTTGCGCCGGAACGGATCTCCGGATCGTCTGTACCGTGTTCAGTTATCCCGTGTCCAGAGGGGACCTGCTGCGTGCCTGAATCTGTGTCGATCCGCGCAGATGTTCTCTTGGCGAGATCCGGCGACACAGGGCCGGAGGGCGCGGGCCCGGGAATTTCCGGGTCAGGACCCGACTTGTCCATTTCGGCGGCAAAGGCAGATCCGGCGTCGCGGGGCATCTGAGGGGCCGGCTGTTTGCGATCCGGCTCTTTCAGAGGACGGACCGCGGCTTTCATCCGCATTTCGGCAATCTCGGCGGCACCGCGGGCCTCGATCCGCACGGCCCGCATGCCGGTGATTTGTCCCAGACGGCCCTCGGCCACCGGCGTTCCGTCCGACCCCTCTACCGTAATCGAGCGGACCGTCACGCCCGGCAGGGGAATCGTCTGGCCAATTTCGAAAGCGTCGATGGATCTCAACGGCAACCGCATCCGGTGCAGCACGGCCAGCAAGGCGGCCGGCGCGTCCATCACATTGGACCGCAGCTGATCGGTAAATGTCGGCCCCGGACCCGACCTTTCGTGTTGCGGCGCCGCGCGTCGGACCGGCAGTGCGAGGATCAGCTGACCCTGCCGGTCGCCCGTTGCCAGATCGAGCGACAGGCGCACCAGCCGCATCTCGCAGTCCGGCAGCACCATTCCGACGGCCCGCGCATCGGCAAACCGCGCCCCCGCGGCCAGATCGTCGGTCCAGCCGGACAGCGGGGTGCCGTCGGCGGTTACGGAAAAATCGCTTAGAAACCGGGCCACGAAAGGGGCGCACAGGGCGGCATCGCTGGCCGTCACGGGACGTTCGGGGGCGGGTTTGGTGCGCAATTCGCCCAAGGTTTGCACCTCGACGACGGCAGTGCGGGTTTGCAGATCGAGGCCGGCAAAGCCGACCAGCCGGTCACCCCCCCCGACCGAGATCAGCATCCACGACGGATCCACCTGCGCCAGCAGTACATCCAGCGGCATCACCTCTTCGGTGACGCCGATCACCGTCAGCGTCAGCCCAACGGATCGTTCGGCCGAACGGGCCATCGCAAGACGCAAGGCCCGCGCCGATGTCACGGGTTCCCGCGCGACCTCTTGTGCCGACCGAAGCAGCCGCCCCAGGACCGATTGCGCGCCGTCTTGCTTCATGGTTCTGCGGCCTCCGGTTCGCGTGATCCGGCGCCAGTCGGCACCGTTTCCCGACCCCGTCTTAGCCCACGGGTGGTTACCAGGATCCTAACGCGGCGGCAAAAATCGCATCGACCGGCGTCATTTCCCGGCATCGGCAGCCGCGCCGGACACAGGCAGAACCACGCGAAACGCCGCCCCGCCCTGCCCCGGCAGATAGGCGACGGACCCGCCCAGCCGCGCCATCACCTCGCGGCAGATCGCAAGGCCAAGGCCCGCACCGCCCGCGCGCGCCGTATCGGTAAGCCGCGAGAATTTCTCGAAAATCATGTCGTGCCGGTCCGCCGGAATACCCGTGCCGTTGTCGATGAAATCGACGGTGATGCCCGCCGCCGTCCGGGCCGCGCGGATCGACAGATGCGGCACGGCGGCGTCGCAATATTTGCGCGCATTGGCGATCAGGTTGATGAAAACCTGACTGAGCCGGTCCAGGTCGGTGGCCAGGCCGATCCCCTCGACACCGTGCACCTCTACCATCAGGTCGGACGGCCCCGTCGCGGTCAGGGCGCGGTCCAGCACGGCGGCAAGGCTGCCGACCTCGTGGTTCAGCACAACCTGCCCGTTTTCAAGGACGCTGAGATCCAGCAGATCGTCCAGAAGGCGGGTCAGGCGGATCGTCTCGTCCTCGACGATTGCGGCATAGCGGCGTTGCGCGGCACTGTCCGCGCCGCCCTCGCGCAGGATGCCGGAAAACGCGCGGATCGACGTCATCGGCGTGCGCAATTCGTGGCTGATCTGGCTGAGAAACGCATCCTTTTGCACCGACAGCGCAGTCAGTTTGTCGTTGGCGGCGCGCAAGGCACGGGCGGTGCGGTCCTGTTCGGCGCTCTTGGCCTCGAGACGGTTGGAATACCCGACGATCTGCGCGGCCTCGTCAGCCACGGCGATCAGGTCCTCGACCGAGACGGCGGCGCCCTCGGTCAGCTGGCCGACCATGGCATGCGCCGTCGCCGCCCCCACCGACCCCGACAGTTCGCGTTCCAGCGACTGGACGAAATCGGGCGTCACATCCGGAAGCCAGCCCGATTTGCCCTGCGCCGTGGCGGCGGCCCGGAAAATCGCCTGCGACTGTGTTGCGCCGATGATGCGCTGCGCCATGACGAGCAGGTCCTCTGCCTGCGCGCCGCCCTGCCCGCCCATGCTGGCGCCCGAATGTTCGAACACATTGACGAATTGCGCGCCCTGAAGCCGTTCCAGCGGCGTCGGAAACGTCAGCAAGGACACCACGACGAAAGCGCCCGCGTTCAGCGCCAGCGACCAGACGACCGCGTGCAGCACCGGGTCGATGCCCTCGATACCGAACAGCGCGCCGGGGCGCAGGGCGGCGATCCCGAACGGCCCGTCGGCAAGCACCTGTGCCGACAGTGCGCCCTCGACGCCGGGCAACAGCATCGTCCAGACCCAGACGGCAAACCCCAGCACGAGGCCCGTGCCCGCCCCGATCCGCGTGGCACCCCGCCAGAACAATCCCCCCAGCATCGCGGGCAGGATCTGCGCCACACCGGCGAAGGAAATCAGGCCGATGGCCGCCAGCGCCGTGCCGCCGCCCGAAATGCGGTAATACAGATAGCCGAGCGCCAGAACGCCCAGGATCGACAGCCGCCGTGCGAGCAGCACCGCGGCGCGCACATCGCCCGAGATCTGCGCCCCGCCGGAGCGCGCGCGCAGCCAGATCGGCACGACGATGTTGTTGGACACCATCGTCGCAAGGGCGATCGTCGCCACGATGACCATCGAGGTCGCCGACGAAAATCCGCCCAGAAACGCCAGCGTCGCGATCCCGCCCTGTCCCTGGGACAACGGCACGGTCAGCACGAAAAGGTCGGGGTTGGCGCCTTCGGGCATCAGCGCCAGACCGGTGACGGCGATGGGCACGACGAACAGGCTCATCGCCAGAACGTAGAGCGGAAACGCCCAGCTTGCCGTGGCCAGATGCCGTTCGTCGGCGTTTTCGACGACCATGACGTGGAACATCCGCGGCAGGCACAAGAACGCCGCCGCCGACAGGAACGTCAGCCCGATCCAGCGGCCCGGATCCTGTTGCCACCGCGCGATAGGCGAGGCGTCGATGCGCGCCAGCGTCTCGGTCACGCCGCCGCCAAGGCCCCAGACGACGAAGATGCCGACGGCCAGCAGCGCCGCCAGCTTGACGACCGCCTCGATGGCGATGGCCAGGACGACGCCGTGATGGCGCTCGTTCGCGTCGAGATTGCGGGTGCCGAACAGGATCGTGAAGAGCGCGAGGCCACGCTGCCGACAGCAGGGCCACGACGTTGAGGTCGGCGCTTTGCCAGACCCTTCCGGAACTTGATGCAAAGACTGAGAAACTGAGCGTAATGGATTGAAGTTGCAATGCAATATAGGGCGTGATGCCGACGACGCACAACACGGTGACGATGACGCCCAGCGCCGTCGATTTGCCGAAACGCGACGAGATCAGGTCGGCGATCGAGGTGATCCGCTGCGCCCGCCCGATCCGCACCAGTTTGCGCAGCAGCCCCCACCAGCCCAGCATCACGAGGGTCGGTCCGAGATAGATCGTGAGATATTCGAGGCCGGAGCGCGCCGCATAGCCGACCGCGCCGTAGAACGTCCAGGCGGTGCAGTAGATCGACAGCGACAGCGTATAGATCAGCGGCGCGCGCAGCCAGGCATCGTCGCCCGTGCGGGCGCGGCGCTCGGCGACGAAGGCGACGGTGAACAGAAACGCGACGTAGCCAAGGGCGGTCACGACCAGCAGGTTGAACGAGATCACGGGCGTGCATCCGGTGCCTGCGGCGGGGTGGCCCCGGGTGGCGTGGACCGTCCTTCAGGGCCGCCCGGCGCATCGTCTTCGTCGCGGCGCAGGAACCGCGCGAGGATCGCCCCGAGCACGATCAGCCCGGCCCAGACCGTGAACAGATACAGCAATGCGGCGCTGTTGGCCGTCGCCTGCAGTTCGGTCCCGATCTCTCCGCGCGGCCACAGCAGAGGCACGGCGAACAGCACGCCTGCCAGTACCGGCATCAGCAACATGCCATCGCGCAGGCGACGTTGCCGATAGCGGCCCCGCGCCAGAAACACCGGTTTGTCCTGCCGACCGGCGGGGCCCATCACCCCTGCGCCAAGGCGCGCACGGCGGACAGGATTTCGGCGTTGGAGAACGGTTTGGTCATGAACAAGGTGGCCCCCAGCGCACGCGCCATGTCCCGGTCGCGGGCCTGCCCTTTGGCGGTCAGCACCATGACCGGCGTCGCGGCGGTGGCCGGGTCTTCGCGGATGTCGCGCAAGATCTCGAACCCCGACCGGCCCGGCAGCATCACATCGAGGATCACCACGTCGGGAGGCGTCGCGCGCAATTTATCCATCGCGGTTTCGCCGTCGGAATGGACATGCACGGTCCAGCCGTCGCGGGTCAGGATAAAGCTGATGGCCTCGACGATATTGGGCTCGTCCTCAATCAACAGGACACGTCCTGACATAGCATCCCCCCGGCGCGACGGACCGAACCGGACACCCGCCCTCCCCGGCGGCGATCCGATCATACCTGCCGTGTGTACCGCGCGCCTCGGTGTCCTGTCAAAGCCCGGACGTGGCGAAGGCTGGTCCTGTCACAGCAGCCGGGGACGCAGACCGCAGAGCCTGTCGCGTCGTTGCCGGTGCCGGTGCCGCAGGCGGGCAATCGCAACGTCCGCAGGCATCCGGCTTTACACCGCACTGCGCGGCGACGGATCCGCGACACCCGGAACATCGGTATCCTGCGGCACGCGGCGCGCGGCGCAACCGGCAACACCGCACCGGCGGCAGGTGGCCCCCGCCGCGCGCGCCGGACCCTGCGGCGCATCGGCCACGACCAGCATCGTGGCGCGCATCTGCGGTGCCGCACCCAAGGCCGCGATGACCGGCATGGCGATGGCAAAACACGTCACAGGCGCCGCGCCGGGCATCTGCATCACGGCCCGGACAGGCCTGCCGGGGGACGACAGCGCCTCGAACAGCGGCCAGAGCGGGCAGGCCCCGGACGTGGGCATATCGAACCCGGGCGCGCCCTTGAAATCGATCACGCAGCCCGCCGCGTCGCAGACCGCGAGGCCGGTTGCGGGCAGGCCCGCTGCGGACGGCAGTCGTGCCAACCGCCGCAAGACCAGCGCCGGATCGACCCCGAGCCGGGCGGCAATCCCGACGGGATCGAAAACCGGGTCCGTGCCTTCCGTGCGCAAGACATCGCGCAGGACAGGCATCGGCAGAGCCTGCGCATCACCGGCATACCCACGAAGCCAATGTGCAAGGGCCTGCGACGCCGGGTGCCGCAGACCCGCATCGGTCACGCAGCGGGCAATGACGGCCTCCGTCGCCGTTTGCGTCGCCATTCCGGCTCTCGTGTCATATGCCGCCGGTGCGCCAGCGCGGGTCTCATCCGTCGTCGATTGGCCCAGCACCTGATTTGCCGTCGTGCCATTCGCGGATGCCGCCTGCGCCTGCGTGCCGTCCTCAAGAGCAGCCACATGGTGCCCTGTACCGACCAGCCATCCGGCCAGTTCGGCCTCCGGATCGACGCGCGGCCCGTCGCTCAGCCGTTCGACATATCGCATCAACGCTTCGCTGGCCTGCGCCAGACGCTGGCTGTCGTCATGGATATTGCCGTGAAACCGCGACTGCCAGTCGGCATCCAGATCGCCGTCCACGAGGATGCCCGCCGTCGACTGGATCGACGCGGCTGTCGTGACGATCTGGTGCAGCGCCGCCGCCAGTGCCGGATCCTGCGCAAGCCACGTTCCCTGCGTGGCGAGCCGGGCCTGCAACGCCGCGATATCATGTGCCTGCGCGGCCACATGAGCGGCCCAGCCGGGAAACCGCAGGGCCAGCGCATCTGTGTCCTCGTCGATGCCCTGAGCGTCCAGTACCCCCGCCAGTTCCCTGTCGGGGGGGCGCGTCAGACCGGCGGGATCGCACCCCAGTTGGCGCGCAAGGTCGGCCAGACGGCGTCCCGCGATTCTGCGCCGGTCGTGCTCGATCAGGTTGAGGTAAGAGGACGAGATCCCGGCGCGCGAGGCAAGGTCGGCCTGGGAAAGGCCCAGCCCGAGACGCCGCGCCCGGATGCGTGCGCCCGTGTCGCTGCGCTGCGGCATGTCGCCGGATCCTTTGTCAGGCACGATGCGGTCCCTTGTTTCTGCACGCCATTGATAAGAAATTTACAGCTTTCTAAAGCAAATGTCACGAATCCTTACAACACTTTGCGAAAGGATGAACTGTTCATTGCGACATATTCTGTCCCGGCCCACAGTATGCGCAGCAATGGAAAAAGACGTACCGTTGCAGACCCCGCCCGCGAGGAGGCAGGCAGGGCGCATTCCGAATGGGAGGATAACCATGACCAGATCACGCTTTACCCGGCGCGGCGTCCTGAAGACCGGCATGTATGCCGGCGCCGGCGCGACCGCGGGCCTTGCAATGCCGACATATCTGCGCGCCGAGGCGCACACCGGATTTACCAATGCACCGACCGGCGACACCGTCACCATCGGCTTCAACGTGCCGCAGACCGGCCCCTACGCCGAAGAGGGCCTCGACGAGCTGCGCGCGCAGGAACTTGCCGTGGAGCACCTGAACGGGATCGGCGACGGCGGCATGCTGTCGACGTTCTCCGAGCAGAACCTCGACGGCACAGGCATTCTGGGCAAGCGGGTTGAATTCATCACCGGCGATACGCAGACCAAATCTGACGTGGCCCGGGCATCCGCCCAGTCGATGATCCAGAAAGACGGCTGCATCATGATCAACGGCGGCTCGTCCTCGGGCGTCGCCATTGCCGTGCAGGGCCTGTGCCAGGAGGCCGGGATCATCTTCATGGCCGGTCTGACCCACTCCAACGACACGACCGGCAAGGACCGCAAGCGCAACGGTTTCCGCCACTTCTTCAACGCGTATATGTCCGGTGCCGCGCTCGGACCCGTGCTGTCGAATGCCTATGGCAACGACCGGCGCGCCTATCACCTGACGGCCGACTACACCTGGGGCTATACGACGCAGGAATCCGTCGCCGCCACGACCGAGGCGCTCGGCTGGGAAACAGTCGAGAACGTGCTGACGCCGGTCGGCGCGGGCGATTTCTCGTCCTATATCACGCCGGTGCTGAACTCTGGCGCCAATGTCCTCATCCTGAACCACTACGGTGGGGATATGGTGAACTCGCTTACTCAGGCGGTTCAGTTTGGTCTCAAGGACCGTCAGGTCGACGGCGTCAACTTCGAGATCATCGTGCCGCTCTATTCCGAGCTGATGGCCGCCGGTGCAGGCTCCAACATCGAGGATGTCTACGGGTCGATGAACTGGAACTGGCAGCTGCCAGATGCGGGCACGCAGGCGTTCACCCGCTCGTTCGGCGAAAAGTACGGGCGGCCGCCGTCGGGTGCCGCGCATACCTGCTACGTGCAGACGCTGCTCTACGCGGATGCCGTCACGCGGGCCGGGTCGTTCAACCCCTGCGCCGTGGTCGAGGCCCTCGAGGATTTCGACTTCGACGGCATGGGCAACGGACCGACGACCTATCGCGGATCCGATCATCAGTGCTTCAAGGACGTTCTCGTCATGAAGGGCGTCGCGTCGCCATCCGGCAATGCCGCGATGACCGGCTACGACACTCTCGAGATCGTCGAGCAGACACCGCGTGCACAGGTCGAGTACCCCGAAGATCACCCGATGTTCGCCGGTGGCGATCTGGGGGAGTGCAACCCCGGCGCCTGATCGGCGCCCTATCGGCCGGGCACGGAATTTTTCAAAAATTCCGACGTCGAATTCTTTGAAAGAATTCGGGCCTGGTTGCTGCCCCGCCCCCTTTTTCCGGGGCGGGGCACATTTCCGACATCTCATGACGGGGCCATCGCCATGGACGCCATTCTGCTTCAGATTCTGAACGGTCTCGACAAGGGCTCGGCCTATGCGCTGATCGCGCTGGGACTCACTCTCATTTTCGGCACGCTGGGTGTGGTGAATTTTGCCCACGGTGCGCTGTTCATGATCGGTGCGTTCATCGCTGTGACGACCTCGCGGCTCCTGTCGCTCAGCTTCGAGACCGTCGACCCCGATCGCCTCGATTTCCTCGGCAATCCGGCGAAAGTGCAGACGCCCTATGTGCAGGCCTGGTTCGGCGACGATGTCGGATTATGGATGCAGGACTGGTCCGTGCCGATCGCCATCCTCCTCGCCATTCCACTGATGATCCTGTTCGGGTTCATCATGGAACGCGGCCTGATCAAGCATTTCTACAAACGCCCCCACGCTGACCAGATCCTCGTGACCTTCGGCCTGGCCATCGTGCTGGGCGAGATCGTGAAGGCGGTTTACGGCGCCAACCCGATCCAGACACCGTTTCCGCAGGCTTTCGCCAATTCCATCGATTTCGGTGCCGCCATCGGGATGGAGCCGGGGCGCGTGTTGTATCCCGCCTGGCGGCTGACCTATTTCATCTTCTCCGCCGTCATCATTGCGGGTGTCTTTGCCTTCCTGCAATTCACCACCTTCGGCATGGTGGTGCGTGCCGGCATGGCCGACCGCGAGACGGTGGGCCTGCTGGGCATCGACATCGACAAGCGCTTTACTTTCATGTTCGGCCTTGCCGCCGCCGTCGCTGGCGTCGCGGGTGTGATGTACGCGCCGCTGCTGGCGCCGCACTACAATATCGGCATGGATTTTCTGGTGCTGAGCTTCGTGGTCGTCGTCGTCGGCGGTATGGGCTCGCTTCCCGGAGCGGTACTCGCAGGGTTCCTGCTGGGCATCCTGCAGAGTTTCGCCTCGATGAACGAGGTCAAGGCGATCTTGCCGGGCATCGACCAGATCATCATCTACGTGGTTGCAATCGTCATTCTGCTTACAAGGCCGCGGGGCCTTATGGGCCGCCGTGGCGTGATGGAGGAATAATCCGATGCTGGGCCTCAACCGACGCGATTTCACCTTGTTCGTCATCGTCTGCGCAATGGCGCTCGCCGCACCCTTTCTGCTGAACCCCTTCCCCGAAGGCAGCGCGATGGGCGACAGCTTCAACGCGGGCTATCCCGCGCTGATGCAGCGGTTCGCGATCTACGGCATCCTCGCCATCGGATTTAACATCCTGTTCGGATTGACGGGATATCTTTCGTTCGGACATGCGGCGTTTCTGGGCGTCGGGTCCTATGCCGCCGTGTGGATGTTCAAACTGCTGAGCTACAACATTGTCCCGGCGATCATCCTGTCCGTTATCGTGGCCGGGCTTTTCTCGATCGTCATCGGGTACATTTCGCTGCGCCGCTCCGGGATCTATTTTTCGATCCTGACACTTGCCTTCGCGCAGATGTCCTACGCGCTGGCCTATTCGGTCCTGACGCCGCTCACCAACGGTGAAACCGGTCTGCAGGTTTACACCAGCGATCCGCAATATCTACAGGGCGTCGATGCGCCGACGACGCCGCATTTGTTCGGCTGGGTGATGAACGACAGCGCGACATGGTCGGTCGGCAGATACGAATTCGTGTTCCAGAACGGCTACTACCTGTGCGCCGTGTTCCTGATCGCCGCGTTCTATCTGTCGATCCGCATCTTCCGCTCGCCCATGGGCCTGATGCTGCGGGCGGTCAAATCGAACCAGCAGCGGCTGAACTATACCGGCGTGTCGACCCGTCCCTATATGCTTGCCGCTTTCGTGATCTCCGGCATGTATGCGGGCCTCGCCGGTGGACTCCTTGCCGCGATGGACCCGCTGACGGGCGCCGAACGGATGTTCTGGACCGCGAGCGGCGAGATCGTGGTGATGTCGATCCTGGGCGGCGTCGGCACGCTGATCGGGCCGGTTCTTGGCGCGGGTATCATCAAATACCTGGAAAACATCATCTCCAAGATCAACGGCGATATCCTGCATTCGTGGTTCGCCGCCCTGCCAGATGGCCTCGAGGATTTCATCGTGTCGGTCCTGTACCCTTTCGTCGGGTCGGGCTGGCACCTGACGCTGGGTCTGCTGTTCATGGCGGTGGTCATTTTCCTGCCCGGTGGTCTGGTCGAGGGCGGTCAGCGGATCGGGCGGCTGTTCCGCCGCCGCAAGCCAACGCCGCCCGCCTCCGCCAAAACCACGCCCGCTGAATAGGAAAACATCATGGCCATTCTCGAAGTAAAGGGCGTGAACAAGAGGTTCGGCGGCCTTCAGGCGCTGGGTAACGTGAACCTGAGCGTGCATGAAGACACCGTACACGCGATCATCGGCCCGAACGGTGCCGGCAAATCGACGCTGCTGAACGTGCTGGTGGGCAAGCTAATCCCGGACTCGGGCTCTGTCCTGTTCGACGGGCAATCGGTGCTGGGACGGCAACCCTATCAGATCAACCAGATGGGCATTTCCCGGGTCTTTCAGACGCCAGAGATATTCGGCGACCTCACGGTCCTTGAAAACGTGATGATCCCCTGTTTCGCGCGCCGCGATGGCGCCTTCCGGATGCATGGCATCGAAAGCGTCGGGGCCGAGGTTAAGATCCGCGAAGAGGCCGAGGCGATGCTCGAAGACGTGAAAATGCTCGAGAAACGCGATGCCCATTCCGGGAGCCTGTCGCGCGGCGACAAGCGGCGTCTTGAAATGGCAATGTGTCTGGTACAGAACCCGCGCCTGTTGCTGCTGGACGAGCCGACGGCGGGCATGGCGCGCGCCGACACCAACAACACCATCGAGTTGCTCAAGGAAATCAAGACCAAGCGCAAGATCACGATGTGCATCATCGAGCACGACATGCATGTGGTGTTTTCCCTCGCCGAGCGGATAACGGTGCTGGCGCAGGGCACGCCGCTGGTCGAGGACACGCCCGACAAGATCAAGGGCCACCCCAAAGTCCGCGAAGCCTATCTGGGCGAGGCGCAGGTCTGACAAACGAAATTTTTCAAAAATTTCGACGTCGAATTCTTTGAAAGAATTCGTTTCCCGAACCGAGGATCCGAAATGAACGCCCCCTTCGATAAAAAAGTCAACAATGCCGCCACGGCACCAAAATTCCTCAGCGTCTGGAACGTCGAGGCCTATTACGGCGAAAGCTATATCGTTCAGGGCGTGTCGTTCGACATCCACGAAGGGGAAATCCTCGCGCTTCTGGGCCGAAATGGCGCGGGCAAGACATCGACCCTGCGCGCAATCGCACGACTTGACAGCCCGGCCCTGACCACCGGCGAAATCTGGCTCGATCATCAGCCCTTGCACAAGATGAAGGCGCACGAGGCGTCGCGCGCGGGCATCGGCCTCGTGCCCGAGGACCGGCGCATCATTCAGGGCCTGACCGTCGAGGAAAACCTGAAACTGGCGCAGATCGCGCCGCCCATCGGGTGGTCTCTCGATCGGATCTATACGCTGTTCCCGCGCCTCGAGGAACGCCGCAAACAAGAGGGCGTAACGCTGTCGGGCGGCGAGCAACAGATGCTGTCTATCGCCCGGGCACTGGCCCGAGATATCAAGGTGCTGTTGCTGGACGAGCCCTACGAAGGCCTCGCCCCCGTCATCGTGCAGGAACTGGCCAAGACCCTGAACATCATCCGCGATCAGGGCATCACCACGGTGATCGTCGAACAGAACGCCGTTGCCGCCTTGAAACTTGCCGACCGCGCGGTGATCCTCGACACAGGATCGGTGGTGTTCGACGGATCGGCGAAAGAGGTGCTGGACGACGCCAAGCTCCGGGAGGAATATCTGGCCATCTGACCGGCCGACGCCGCGACACGAGACACGAAGGACCGCCCCCATGACCAAGATGTATCCGCCCACCGACGCGCAGGCCGCCAACGCCCACGCCGACCGCGCCACCTATGACACGATGTACGCCGCCTCTATCGCCGATCCGGAGGCGTTCTGGGGCGAGCACGGCAGGCGCATCGACTGGATCACGCCCTATACCCGCGTCAAGGACACGTCCTTCGCGCCCGGCAAGGTGAACATCGAATGGTACAGCGACGGCACTCTGAATATCGCCGCCAACTGCATCGACCGGCATCTGAAAGAGCGTGGCACGCAGACCGCGATCATCTGGGAGCCCGACAGCCCCGACGACGCGGCCCAGCACATCACCTACCAGCAGCTGCACGCCCATGTCTGCAAATTCGCCAATGTCCTCAAGGAGATGGGCGTCGAAAAGGGCGACCGCGTCGTTATCTACATGCCGATGATCCCGCAGGCGGCCTATGCGATGCTGGCCTGCGCACGGATCGGGGCGATCCATTCCATCGTCTTTGCGGGGTTCTCGCCCGATTCTCTGGGCGCGCGTGTCAACGCCTGCGGCGCAAAGGTCGTCGTCACCTCCGACGGTGCCCCGCGCGGTGGCCGGATCACGAACCTGAAGGACAATGTCAATCAGGCGCTGCGTGACGAGTTTGCCGACGTGAAATGCCTCGTTGTCAAGCGCACCGGCCAGCAGATTGCCTGGCGCGACGGTCTCGACTTCTGGCTGCACGAGATGGAAGAGGGCGTGTCGAACGACTGTCCGCCCGTGGAAATGGCCGCCGAGGACCCACTGTTCGTCCTGTATACCAGCGGCAGCACGGGCCAGCCCAAAGGCGTCGTGCACACCACGGGCGGCTACATCGTCTATGCCGCGATGACGCATCAATATACCTTCGACTATCACGACGGCGACGTGTTCTGGTGCACCGCGGATGTCGGCTGGGTGACGGGGCACAGCTATATCGTCTATGGCCCGCTGGCCAATGGTGCGACGACCGTCATGTTCGAAGGCGTGCCGACTTATCCCGACGCAGGCCGCTTTTGGGAGGTCTGCGCCAAGCACCGCGTCAACCAGTTCTACACCGCACCTACCGCGCTGCGCGCCCTGATGGCGCATGGCAACGATCCGGTGGAAAAGCACGACCTGTCGTCGTTGAAACTGCTCGGCACCGTGGGCGAGCCGATCAATCCCGAGGCGTGGAACTGGTACAACGAGGTCATCGGCAAGGGCAATTGCCCGATCGTCGACACCTGGTGGCAGACCGAAACCGGTGGCCACCTGCTGACCCCCCTGCCCGGTGCGATACCCACGAAACCGGGCTCTGCGACACTGCCGTTCTTTGGCATCCGGCCCGTGATCCTCGAGCCCACGACCGGCGCGGAAATCACCGGGACCGAGGCGTCCGGCGTGCTGTGCATCGCCGACAGCTGGCCCGGCCAGATGCGCACCGTCTGGGGCGACCACGAGCGGTTCGAGAAGACCTACTTCTCGGATTACAAGGGATATTACTTCACCGGCGATGGCTGTCGCCGGGACGCGGACGGCTATTACTGGATCACCGGCCGGGTGGACGACGTGATCAACGTTTCGGGTCACCGGATGGGCACCGCCGAGGTCGAAAGCGCGCTAGTCGCCCATGCATCGGTCGCGGAAAGTGCCGTCGTGGGCTATCCCCACAAGGTCAAGGGTCAGGGCATCTATGCCTATGTCACGCTGATGAACGGCGTCGAGCCGACAGAGGAGCTGCGCCGCGACCTTGAAAAATGGGTCCGCACCGAAATCGGTCCGATTGCAAAACCGGACCTGATCCAGTGGGCGCCGGGCCTGCCAAAAACCCGGTCCGGCAAGATCATGCGCCGGATCCTGCGCAAGATCGCCGAAAACGACCATGCGACCCTTGGCGATATCTCGACGCTGGCCGATCCGGACGTGGTGGACGACCTGATCGAAAACCGGATGAACCGGTAGCCGTTCATCGGTTCTTAGGATCTGTGCGCGATACTAGCGATGGATGGGGGCTTCTCCGATATTGAGGAGCCTGAAATGGAACGTATCGATCTTGGCGCGCAGCAGCAGCGTGCGCCCGCCCCGCAGTTCATGCCGGATCAGCGACCGACGGCGGATGCGGCCGCAATCGCGCGCAATCCGCGCCCGGACGTCCCGCTGGCAGTGGCAGCGGTGACCAGTCCCGTGCCAGCGCAGAACCTGTCCCAAACCGTGGAAATTTCCAAATCGATGCTGCGTGCCGACAGCGCGTCACCGACAGATCCGGCATTGCCGCTCGACAAGCGGCTGAACGGCATCGACCGAACACTGAAACCTTACGGTGTCTCGATGCTGCCCGACACCGAGGCGGCACAGCGCGCCAAGGCCGCAGCCAGACGGGCCGACGCCGCAGAGGCGGCGGCAACGCGCGCGCGCGCCGAGGCGGATGCGGCACAGACCGCCTCGGACACCGGCAAGACCGAAGACGCCGACGCGCGGCGTCAGGCACAGACCGCCGCGCCAGACCCTGCGCCCGCACTGTCGCCAGCAGCGCCCGAGGTCGCGCGGCCGGCGCCTGACACCGCCACTGCTGCGCCCGTACGCAGCGAAAAAGCGCCGTCGCCCGATGCGGCTGCACCGTAATTCCGGCACCCCGGGCCAATGGCGGCCCGGTTTCCGGGGTCCCTGGCACCCCGATCTGCCGATTGCCGACATGCTCATTGCTGCCCGCTTTCCCCGGGTCGCCGCTTGGCGTATAAGCCCCCTCAAACGCGCCGGAAAACCGGGGTCTGCCCTATTTGGCACGGCCCCGGCTCTGACGACGCACAGGGACAACCGGCCAGGGGACATACATGAGCAAGACGACCTCTCACGATAGCGACGTAAGCTTTATCAAGGCTTTGGCCGAACTTTTGCGGGACAATGACCTGACCGAATTGCAGGTGAAGCGCGATTATGGCGACCACGACAGCCTGAATGTCCGCGTCAGTCGCCAGACGCAGGTGGTCGCCGCACCGGCGGCCGCGCTGACAGCCCCGATGGCGATGCCGCAGGCGTCGCCGCAAGCCGTTCAGGCGCCCGCCGCAGATCCCGCGGGCCTGCCCGGCGCCGTCACCTCGCCGATGGTCGGCACCGTCTATATGCAGGGCGAGCCGTCAGCGCCGCCCTTTGTCGCCGTCGGCCAACAGGTGCAGGAGGGCGACACGCTCCTCATCATCGAGGCGATGAAGACGATGAACCAGATACCGGCACCGCGCGGTGGCACGGTCAAACGCATCCTCGTCGAGGATGGCGGCGCCGTCGAATACGGCGCGCCCCTGATGATCATCGAATAGCCGTGACCATGAAATCCGGGCCGGGTGAAAAAATGTTCGACAAGATCCTGATTGCCAACCGTGGCGAAATTGCGTTGCGCGTCGTGCGCGCCTGTCGCGAGATGGGCATCCATTCCGTCGCCGTCCATTCGACGGCCGACGCCGACGCGATGCATGTGCGCATGGCCGACGAGGCGATCTGCATCGGCCCGCCCGCGTCGGCGCAAAGCTATCTCAACTTTGCCGCCATCGTCGCCGCCGCCGAGGTGACAGGCGCGCAGGCAATCCATCCCGGTTACGGTTTCCTGAGCGAAAACGCGGCCTTCGTGCAGGCCCTCGAGGATCACGGGCTGACGTTTATCGGCCCGACGGCGGAACACATCCGCGTCATGGGCGACAAGATCACCGCCAAGGACACGATGAAAAAGCTCGGCGTGCCCTGCGTGCCCGGCTCCGACGGCGGGGTTCCGACGCTTGACGACGCACGCCGCGTGGCACTCGAAATCGGCTATCCGGTCATCATCAAGGCCACCGCCGGCGGCGGCGGGCGCGGCATGAAGGTGGCGCAGACGCCCGCGGACATCGAGGCCGCATTCAACAATGCGCGGTCCGAATCCAAGGCCGCGTTCGGCAACGACGAAGTCTATCTCGAAAAATACCTCACCACGCCCCGCCATATCGAGGTGCAGGTGTTCGGTGACGGACGCGGCGGCGCCGTGCATCTGGCAGAACGCGATTGCTCGCTGCAGCGGCGGCATCAAAAGGTCCTCGAGGAGGCCCCCGGCCCCACGATCACGCCCGAATTGCGCGCCCGCATCGGCAAGGTCTGCGCCGACGCAGTGGCGCGGATCGACTACATCGGTGCCGGAACAATCGAATTTCTGTTCGAAAACGACGAGTTCTATTTCATCGAGATGAACACCCGCCTTCAGGTCGAACATCCCGTGACCGAAGCGATTTTCGGCGTCGATCTGGTGCGCGAACAGATCCGTGTGGCGGCGGGCCTGCCGATGTCCTTCAAGCAGGATGAACTGTCGATCCGCGGTCATGCCATCGAGGTGCGGATCAACGCCGAGAAATTCCCGGATTTCCGGCCCTGCCCCGGCAAGATCACGCAATATCACGCGCCCGGCGGCCTTGGCGTGCGGATGGACAGCGCCCTGTACGACGGCTATTCGATCCCGCCGCACTACGACAGTCTGATCGCCAAGCTGATCGTGCACGGACGTGACCGCCCCGAGGCGCTGGCCCGCCTGTCGCGCGCGCTTGGCGAGTTGATCGTCGACGGGATCGACACCACCGTGCCGCTGCACCGCGCGCTCCTTGACGAGCCGGACGTGCAATCGGGGGCCTACAACATCCACTGGCTCGAGGCGTGGCTGAAAGAAGCATACCCCGAGCGGTGAAACCGCGTGCAGACGCCCCCCGGCTGACGCCGGACCTCTTGCTGCACGCCTATTCCGTTGGCGTGTTCCCGATGTCGGAGGGCCGCGACGACCCGGATGTGTTCTGGGTAGAGCCCAAACGGCGCGGGATATTGCCGCCGGACGGGTTTCACATCTCGCGCAG
The DNA here is from genome assembly GCA_963761735.1 of uncultured Alphaproteobacteria bacterium. Lineage (GTDB taxonomy): Bacteria > Pseudomonadota > Alphaproteobacteria > Rhodobacterales > Rhodobacteraceae > CAVXHQ01. The sequence continues at coordinate 332,113 of CAVXHQ010000006.1, read as the reverse complement.
CCTCGCGCGCAGGATGCGGGCCGAGCCCTTTGGCATCAGTTACGACAGGGCGTTCGATGCGGTGGTCGCAGGCTGTGCCGACCGCGACGAGACCTGGATCAACGCCGCCATCGCGCGCACCTATCGCGCGCTGCACGACCTTGGCCACGCCCATTCCATCGAAATCTGGGAAGGGTCAGACCTTGTCGGCGGCGTCTACGGCGTCACCCTGGGCGCCGCGTTCTTTGGCGAAAGCATGTTTTCACGGCGCACCGATGCCTCGAAGATCGCACTGGCCTATTTGACGGATCATCTGCGCCGCGCTGGTTTCAGGCTGTTCGACACGCAGTTTCTCACACCGCATCTGGCGCGCCTCGGCGCCATCGAAATTGCTCGGGACGACTATCAGGAACGGCTGTCGCTGGCGCTCGCGGTGCCTGCCGAGTTCGCCGAAGGGGGCGCCGTGCCACCGCCTCAGGAGGTGATACAGCGCAGCGCCCAGACATCGTAGCGGGGATGTTCCATCGCGCTGACCGCAGGCGCGCTCGCAATCATCCAGCCGCGGAATACCGGCTCCGTCAGCCCACGATAGGTGATCGACAGCCATTGATAGGCATCCCCCGCCGGGTTGTCGGTCGGGTAGCGGCATTCGTCGAGACGGATGGTCAGCAGGCCGATGGACCGTTCTTCGCCCGCGCGCAGTTCGACGTCCGAGAGAACGCCGGTATTCTTGTCGAGGACGCGCAGAATGCCGCCCGGCGCCGTCGTCGCTTCCTGTGCGGCAGCGGGCGCGGCACAGAGCGCGAGGGCCAGTACAAGCCATTTCACGCGCCCGCCCCGCCGACGGAGCTGAGCAAGGCGGCTCTCCCCCGTGGGGCACGTCGAGTTGCCGTCATCGGTCACGACGGGTGCCCGGAACACAACGACCGTGCAGCGGACGTCACGCCTGCCGCGACTATTTCAGGGGGGGAGTAGCGCATCTTGGCCCTCGTGCAGCGCCCTATTCGGGCGTCCATGCCTCATAATCCGCGCGGGGTGCCGGATCGACACGGCGCAGCGAACCGGCCGGCGCATATGCCAGCGCCGTCCCCGTCAGGTTCGGCTCATGCGGTTTTTCCCATGCCTTATGGACCAACGGCACCTCGGTCGGGGGATGGTCCCAGGTGCGGTGCAGCCAACCGTGCCACTCGGGTGCGACACGGCTCGCTTCCGGCTCACCATTGAAAATCACCCATCGGCGGCTGTCGTCGGCGTTGCGATAAAACACGTTGCCCTGCGCATCCTCGCCGACCCGCTCGCCATTGCGCCAGGTCCACAGCTGCGTGCCATAACTCGATCCGTGCCACCAGGTGAACAGACGCTTGAGACCGGTCATGAACGACATGAGGTGCATTCCTTGGTTCGTGTTGCGCTCTACATGCCGCAATCGCGGTGCGGCGTCCAGTGGCGGGGGTGCGGATCTAGGGGCCGGTATACGCCGTCACTTCGATCTCGATCCGGTATTTCGGGTCGATGAGGGCGGCGGCAATCATCGTCGCGGCTGGCGGATGCGCGCCGAATGTTTCGGACAGCAGCGGCCAGCACGGCGCGAACTCCGCCGGGTCCGGCAAGATGTAGGCGACACGTACCACATGCGTGAAATCCGCGCCGAACCGCGCCAGGGCGCCCCGGATCGTCTCGAGCGCCGTGCGGCACTGGTCCACCACATCGTCGGGGATCGTCTCCCCCTGTGCCGTGGTGCCCGAAACATGGATCCACCCACCCGCCGAGACGGCGCGGGCGTAGCCGATCTTGTCCTCGTAGATGCCGCCCGAACCGATGCGACGGATCGGGCCGGACACCCTATTTGGACGTCGCGAGCGACTTTTTCACCGGCGGATCGCCGTGGATCATCAACGGCTTGGCCTGACGGCCCACAGCCTCTTCGTTGACGACGACCTCGGTTACCGTATCCATGCCCGGCAGGTCGAACATCGTGTCGAGCAGGATATCCTCCATGATCGACCGCAGACCCCGCGCACCCGTCTTGCGCTCGATCGCCCGCTTGGCGATTGCCGACAATGCGTCCTCGGTGAAGGTCAGCTTGGTGTCCTCGATCTCGAACAGGCGCTGGTATTGTTTGACGAGCGCGTTCTTGGGCGCCGTCAGGATCGTCACCAGCGCATCCTCGTCCAGATCGGTGAGGGTTGCCAGAACCGGCAGACGGCCGACGAATTCCGGGATCAGACCGAATTTCAACAGGTCCTCGGGCTCGAGTTCGGTGAAAACCTCGCCCACGCCCCGGCTCTCGGCGTCCTTGACGTCGGCGTTGAAACCGATCGCACTGCCCTTGCCACGCGCCGAGATGATCTTGTCCAGACCGGCAAAGGCACCGCCGCAGACGAACAGGATGTTGGTCGTATCCACCTGCAGGAATTCCTGCTGCGGATGCTTGCGCCCGCCCTGCGGTGGCACGGAGGCGACGGTGCCTTCCATGATCTTCAATAGGGCCTGCTGCACGCCCTCGCCGGACACGTCGCGGGTAATCGAGGGATTGTCCGATTTGCGGGTAATCTTATCTACCTCGTCGATATAGACGATGCCCCGCTGCGCACGCTCGACATTGTATTCCGACGCCTGCAACAGCTTGAGGATGATGTTCTCGACGTCCTCGCCGACATAGCCCGCCTCGGTCAGCGTCGTCGCGTCTGCCATCGTGAACGGCACGTCGAGGATGCGCGCAAGCGTTTGCGCCAGCAGTGTCTTGCCGCAGCCGGTCGGCCCGATGAGCAGGATGTTGCTCTTCGACAGTTCGATGTCGCCGGATTTCGCGGCATGGTTCAGGCGCTTGTAATGGTTGTGAACGGCCACCGAGAGCACCCGTTTGGCATGGATCTGACCGATGACATAATCGTCCAGCACCTCGCAGATTTCCAGCGGGGTCGGCACCCCGTCCGAGGATTTCAACGACGAGGATTTCGTTTCCTCGCGGATGATGTCCATACACAACTCGACGCATTCGTCGCAGATGAACACCGTCGGCCCTGCAATCAGCTTGCGGACCTCGTGCTGGCTCTTGCCGCAAAAGCTGCAATAGAGAGTGTTCTTGCTGTCGCTGCCCGACGTGGTCGCCATATCGTCCTCCGTGGCCCATGCGGGCCGTCTTGACTGCTTTGCCCCGTGCCCAAACCTAAAACAGCGCCACCGGAGCCACAACGTCAAACTGTCCTGTGCGCGACGGTCGGCGGTGCGACCCCGCGGCACGGCACCCGCCCGAAGGGTCTCGCACCCGGCACCGCCGATGGATCGGTGCCGGGCGTCCGCACATGCGTCGTGACGGTCTACTTGTCGTCGCTGTCAGGCTTTTCGCGCGTGGTCAGGATTTCATCGATCAGGCCCCAGTCCTTGGCATCCTCGGCGGACATGAAGTTGTCGCGCTCAAGTGCCGCTTCGACCTTTTTCAGGGTCTGGCCGGTATGTTTGACATAGATCTGGTTAAGGCGGTCTTTAAGCTTCTGGGTTTCGGCGGCGTGGATCATGATGTCCGTTGCCTGCCCCTGATACCCTCCGGAAGGTTGATGAACCATGATCCGCGAGTTCGGAAGCGAGAAACGCATCCCCTTTTCGCCCGCCGTCAGCAAAAGAGAGCCCATGGAGGCCGCCTGACCGACGCAGAGCGTCGATACTTTGGGCCGGATATACTGCATCGTGTCGTAGATCGACATGCCGGACGTCACCACGCCGCCGGGCGAATTGATGTACATCGAGATTTCTTTTTTCGGGTTCTCGGCCTCGAGGTGCAAGAGCTGCGCGACGATCAGCTGGCTCATCCCGTCATGGACCGGGCCGTTGATGAAGATGATCCGCTCCTTGAGCAGGCGCGAAAAAATGTCGTAGGCCCGCTCGCCGCGGCTGGTCTGTTCGACGACCATCGGCACGAGGTTCATGTAGGTATCGACGGGGTTCTGCATGGGTTCTGCCTTGTTGTCCTGCGGGTCGCCCCCGCCTTATCCGATAAATCCTGTCAGAAGTCTTAGTGACGCGCAACCGGAGCCGCAAGGGCGTGCGCCCCGACATCGCCCGGCGCGGCCCACCTGCCCGAACGTCAGGAGCGAAGGGGCACCCCAAATCGCGGCGCCCCCCTTTTTCTTGCTTCAATAACTCGCCCCGCAGGGTCCGGACCTTGCCACGGGCCCCGCCTCACGGCTCGCGCAGGGCCTCGCGTGAGCGGTACAGCGGACGCAGCAGATAGGTCAGCACCGTCTTCGCCCCGGTATGCAACTCCACCGTCGCCTGCATTCCGGGCCGGATCGCGATCTGCGCCTGCCGCGCGTCCAGGTTCTCGAGGTCGACGCGCAGGGTCACCCGGTAGGTTTCCGGCAGATCGGCCCGCCGCTCGTCCTCGAAGGTATCGGCGGACACCACCATGACCTCGCCGTCGAGGCTGCCGTAGACCGTGTAATCGTAGGCGGTGAGCTTTACCGTCGCCCGCTGACCCGGCACCACCGTGGCGATGTCCTGCGGCATCACCTGCGCCTCGACGAACAACTCGTCGTCGAGGGGAATGATCTGAAAGATCTCTTCGCCGGGCCGGATCACGCCGCCGATGGTCGTCACGCCGAGGTTGTTGATGACGCCGCGCATCGGCGAGGTGATGATGGTGCGCGACAGCTGGTCCTGTGCCACGCGCATTTCCTGCTCGATCTGGTTGAGTTCCTGCAAGGTTTGCGAATACTCCGCCGCCCGTTCGAGTTCGGTGCCCGTCACGATTTCGTTGTAGCGGATTTCGGCGTCCGACAGGGCGTTGCGCGCGCGCGTCACCTCGATCAGCGCCGCAATCTCGCGGGCCAGCAGGTCCTCCATCACCTCGAGTTCGCGCCGGGTTTCGGCGACGATGCGCGCGGCCCCTTCGGTGCGGCTGATGTAATCGGCCTGCCGCGCGGCAAGCAGCGCCGCCTCCGAGGCGACGAGCGAGGAGTTGCGCCCGGCGATGTCCGCTGGCGCTTCGAAGGTGCTTTGCCCCGCCATCTCCGCCTCGAGGCGCAGTTTGCGGGTGGTCAGCGCGTCGATCTGCTCGACGTAATCCTGCACCCGCGACTGGAAATTGGTGCCGCGCAGACGCGCCAGCACCTGCCCCGGCTCGACCACGTCGCCTTCGGACACCAGCAGTTCGGCGAGGATCCCGCCTTCGAGGTTCTGCACGATCTGGGGCCGTGCCGACGAGACGATCTCGCCTTCGGCGCGCACGATCTCGTCGATCCAGGCGAATTTCGCCCAGACGATGAATACCAGAACCACGAGGCCCACGAGCCAAATCACGAGGGACGAGCCGCGGGTGCGGGCGCCGATTTCGTCGGCGTAGGCGACGCTCATGATGCCAGCTCCTGTTCGCCGGACAATTTCTGCTCGACGGCCGGTTCCTGCTCGACCGCCAGGTCCTTTTTGCCCGCCAGATGCGCCAGCACCTCGCCGGTCGGTCCGTCCACCACGAGACGACCGTTGGCCAGGATCACCGTGCGCTGCGCCAGATCGAGGATCGGCAGTCGGTGCGTCGCGATGATCGCCGTGCGCCCGTCGAGCCAGGTGCGCAGCCGCGCCACAAGTTTCGTCTCCAGCGCCTGATCGAGCGAGGCCGTCGGTTCGTCCAGCAGGCAGATCTTCGGATCCTGAAGCCAGAGCCGCGCCCAGCCGATCGACTGGCGTTGCCCGACCGACAGGCCCGCCCCGCCGTCCCGGATCTCGAGATCGAGGCCCTTGGGATGGCCACGCACATAATCGCCAAGGCCCGAGAAATCGAGGCTGCGCAGCAGGCGGTCGTCGTCGCGCTCCAGCAGCGTCAGGTTGAGGTTGTCGCGCAGGGTGCCCGCGAACAGGCGGACGTCCTGCCCCAGGTACCCGATCGACCGGCGGATATCGCGCGGCATGATCTGTGCCATTTCGACGCCGTCGATCATCAGGCGGCCTTCGGTGGGCTGATACAGACCCGCCATGATTTTGAGGAAGGTCGATTTGCCAGAGCCGTTCGGCCCGAGGATCGCCAGACGTTCGCCGCCGCCCAGTTTCAGCGCGCCGATATCGAGCGACTTCGCGCCGTCCTCGTCGTAGCAATAGGTGACACCTGTCAGCTCGAAATTGCCCGCCAGCCTGTCGCGCCGCAGATAGGTCCGCCCCTCGGCCTCGTCCTGCGGCGCCAGCGCGATCCCGTCGAGCGCCTCGAGCGCGCCCTTGACGTTCGACCAGCGCGCCATCGTGCCGGCAAGCTGCGTCAACGGCCCCAGGGTGCGGGACGTCAGGATGCCCACGGCGATGATCGTGCCGATGGTGAACTGTCCGGCAAAGACCAGAAACGTGCCCGCGACGACCGCGCTGACATAGGTGGCCTGCTGCACGCCCTGCGCCCAATAGGTCAGCGTCGTCGACAGCTTGCGCTGCTCGGAGGTCGCGAGCGAGGACAGCGCCGTCAACTCGGCCCAGGTCCGGCGAAACCGGTCCTCGCCCCGGCTGGTCTTGATCGTGTCGGCCTCGTAGATCGCCTCCATCAGCAGGCGCGACGATTTGGTGGATGCGCCCTGTGTCGCGCGGGTCAGCGCGATCATCTTCTTTTGCAGGAAGAAGCTGGGAAGCACCATCAGGATTCCGCCAACGAACAATACCCACACCACATTGCCGCCGATCGAGGCCACGAGGGCAAGGAACAACACGATGAACGGAAGGTCGGTCAGGGTGCCGACGGTCGACGCGGTAAAGAACTCCCGGATCGACGAGAACTCGCGGACGCTGGAAAACGTGTTCGACGGCGTCTGGCCGTGCAACCCGGACCGCATGCCCAGCACCCGGTCCATCAGCAGCGTCTGCACCGACATCTCGATCTGCCGCCCCGCCCCGTCCATCAACCGGGCGCGCGCGATGCGCAGCGCGGCCTCGAGCAGCATGGCGAGGCCCGCACCGATGGCCAGCACCCACAGCGTCGCGATGGACTGATGCGGGATGACCCGGTCATAGACCTGCAACGAGAACAGCGCGACGGCGACGGCCAGCAGGTTCGCCACGAAAGAGCCAAGTGCCACCTCGAAGATATGGCGCCGCATCTTGGTCAGATGGCTCCAGAACCAGTGGCCCTGCGGCGCGACGTCGTAATGACGGCGGTGCAGCTCGTCGAGACCCACATCGGCGCGGATCACCGTGCCCGCATAGACCGGCATGAATTCGGCCAGCGCCACATCCGTGCGGTTGCCCGGGCAGGTCGCATCATAGACCGACAGGCTTTGCCCGCGCTGTTCGAGCACGAGAACCACCTGACCGCTGGTCATTTCGCACAGGGCGGGCCACAGCCGCGCAGTCAGCGCATCGGTCTTTTCGATCCGGGTGACGAGCCCGCCTCTGGTCAGCGCCTTGGCGATGATTTCCGGCGTCGGATGATCGCCACCGGAAATGGCGAGGCATTCGAGGATATCGGCGCGGCTGACATCGACGCCGAGGACACCGGCGTAGATCGCCGACAGGTCGGCGCGGGCCTTGGCGCGTGGCGAGAACGGATCGGTCGCGGGAGCGGACAGATCCTTGTGCAGCGAGACGGATGTCTCCGCCTTTCGGGGAACGATCCGGGCGACGGGGTGTGCCGCCGGTGCCGCGACGGGCGTTGCGTCGGCATTGGATGTCGCGACAGTCGGCGCCGCGGGCGACCGGTCGGCGGCGGCCCCGGCGGCGGTGGCGCCATCGAAAGGTCCGGCGACCTGAACCGGATGCGGTGCCGGCATGTTCACGACGGCGCCGCCGAACGTCAGGCCCGCTGGCGCCGTGTCCGCCACCGGACGGGCGTCGGTATTCGCTCCTCCGGAGACGACATGACGGTTCCCTCCGGGGACGACCGGCGCACGGTTGCTGATCCGGTGCGGTTTCGCCCCTTTGCCGGTCGGCAGATCGAAGGCCAGGACCGGCCCCGACACAGCGGCGTCCTGTGCGGTGCTTTTGGCAAGCGCGCTCATATCTGTTCTCCATCCACGAGCGCCCCAAGGACGGCCGCAATTCTGATTTCCAGCCGCGCGATGTCATAGCGCAGCTCGGCCGCGGCACGTTCGGCGCGGATCTTGGTCTCGAACACGGTCACGGTTTCTGTGACGCTGCGCTGACCGGCCCGCTGCTGCTGGGCAAAGAGTTCATAGTTTCCGGCGGCCTGTGCGGCGATCGCGCGGGCCTCGCCTTCCTGACGGCGCAGCGAGATCAGCTGGCCCTCCATCGCGGCAATCGTCCGGTTTGCCTGCTCCCGCTCCTGTGCGACACGCGCGGCGGCGGCCTGCTCTTCGGCCTCGATGGCGCGGATGCTGGCGGCATTGCCGAACCCCAGCGCGTTCGCCGCGTCGATGTTCAGGCCCCAGTCCGTCTGCCCGTCCTGATCCACCGATCCCGCAACCGACAGGCCGGGCAGGAATCCCGCCCGCGCCGCCACGGCACCGGCGATGGCGCGGCGGCTCTCGGCCTCGGACTGCATCACGGCAAGGGCCTGCGCCCGTGCGCCCGGCGCGCCGAGCGGCGACAACCCGGTGATGCCGCCGACCGGGCGGGCCGACATCGCCTGCAATTCACTTGTGGCCGAGGCGACGGTCTCGCGCGCCGAGGCAAGGTCGGACCGCATCTGGTTCTGCCGCTGGGTGACGACCTGCAGGTCGACCCGGTCGCTGACACCTGCGTTCACCCGCTCGCTCATGATCCAGGAAAAGTGGTCCATCGTCTCCATGCCTGCGGCCAGCACGGCGGCATCCGAGCGCGCGGTTTCGGCGCGCAGATACAGTTCGAGCGCTTGCAGGACGCGGTCGTTGCTGTCCTCGGCCAGCGCCACGGCGGCGACCTCGACGTCGTATTTGGCGTAATCGCGCTCGGCCCGGCGCGCACCGTGATCGACGATCGCCTGATTGAGGATCAACGACGCCACGATGTTTCCCATCGAGGTCAGCGAAATATTCGGGCCAATCGTCGGCAGCCAGTTCAGCGCGCGGGCGTCGGCCCGCAGCACGGCCGCGCGCAGGTCCGCCTCGGCGGCGCGCGCGTTGGCGGCCATCACCGCGTCGGCCACGTCCCGCATCGGCCCCGATGCGACGATGGACCGGCGGTTCAGCAGCCCTTCGATCAGCGCGGAATTCGTACCGTCGCGCATCTGCGCGTCCAGGGCGGCGGGCGCGCCGGACGCGGAGACGGCGGACCCGGACGCCTCCGGACCGCCGAACAGGCCCCCGATGAACGAGGGCCCTTCGCGTGTTACATTGTCGGCGTTCGTGCAGGCCGCGAGCGCGAGAGCCGTTCCGGCCACGAGCGCGACCCCGCCGTGGCGGCACGCACCGCGCCAGCCTGTTGCCATTGTCCGTTCTGCCATGTGCCTGCCCCTCGTCGGTCTCCGCCGTACCCGTACGGGATGCGCGGGGGCGGTTGATCCGCCCTCCGCACCGCATGCGCGCCCCGGAGCCTTGCCCCGGAACGCACTGTCTTGTCAGGTGATGACGTTGATCTCGTCGTCGATGATCAGGGTGCCGCCGTCGCTGCCGAGGGTGTAATGCTCGAAAATGCGGCCGCCGATTTCCGAGGTGGTGCCCGTCGCCGTGGCTCCCGCGATGTTGACCGTATCGTCGGCCCCACCGTGGATCGTCAGCCGGTTGGAATGCGCCGAGAGCGATTCCAGCTGCGTGGCCGACAGGGTCAGCGAGCTGTCCTCGGCGAACTGCAGATCGATCGCCTCGACATCGAACCCGTCGAGGTTGCCCCGATCCACGTTCACCACGTTGGTGCCCAGCTCGTCGACGACGAACAGCGTCGAGGTTGCGTTGCCCGCATCGTCGGCCGCCGTCATGACCAGATGCGTGCCTGCGGCGACGGACGGATCGAACCGAAAGCTCGTCTCGTTGAACACCGTGTCGACGGTCGGGTCCGGCGTCACGTCCACTGGGGCCCCGTCGCCGTTCAGCGAATGGATCTCGATGTCGTCGTCAGTCAGCGAGGTCGTGAATTCACGCACCTCTCCGGTGCCCGTGACCCGGTAGCTTTCGATGACCGGCGCCTCGGGCGGCGTCGTGTCGACGATAAAGGTGCCGTCGATGGTACGCACGTTGCCGACATGATCGGTCGCGGTGATCGCGACGGTGACGACATCGCCGTCGCCTGCCACCACATCGCCTGCGGGAATGAGAACGCTCCAGGTGCCGTTCGACGCTATCGTGCCCGCGTAGACCGTGCCTTCGTAGGTGATCTCGATCCCGGTCGCGCCGCGTTCGACCGTGCCGCTCAGTGCGATGCCGTCTGCGGCCTCTGCCCGGTTGACCAGGTTGTCGCCTTCGACGGTGCGCAGTGTCAGCGGCTCGACGACGGTGTCGACCCGGAAGGCGTGTTCCGCGGTTGCGGTGTTGCCCGCCCGGTCTGTGGCCTGCGCCGTAACGGTCTGTGCCATGTCGCCCGACGGGATGTCGCCGGCATCGAAACTCGCGATCCAGACGCCGGATCCGTCGGCGGTCACTGTCCGGCTGGCGGACCCGTATCCCACGACGACGGTGGAAAGCGGTTCTGTCGTGCCGCTGAATTCCACGCCGTCCCGCGCCTCGAGGGCCGAGATGATGTTGTCGCCCTCGACGTCGCCGTCGATCGACACGGTAAGTTCGGTGTCGATGCCGACGGTATCGCTCACCGAGCGGAAGTTGCCGGCACTGTCGGTGATCGAGGCCGTGATGTCGGCGGTATAGGTGCCGCCGGGCACCTCCGAGCTTGCAAATAAGGAGTCCCAGTTGCCGTCGCCGTCGGCTACGACCTGATGGCTGGCCGCCCCGAGCGTCACGGTGACGGTCAGACCCGCCGTTGCCGTACCGCTGATCAGTACGCCATCCGATACTTCGACGGCGTTGACGACATCGTCGATCTCGATGGGTTCGGGGCTGAGGGCAACCTCGCCCACGACCGTGTCGATGCGGACGCCGTGGGTGAGGCTGGCGGTGTTGCCGGCCCCGTCCGTGGCGTTGACGAGGATATCGGCGTCGTATTCGCCGACCGGCAGGCTGCCGCCCTCGAAGGTGACCGACCATTCACCCTCGGCGGTGACGGTGGCGGTGCGGGTGACGCCGCTGATGGTGACGGTAACGGTCGAACCGGCCTCGACCTGACCCGACAGGTCGATGTCGCTGCCCCATTCGGCCTCGTTGATGATGTCGTCACCCGTCACCGGCACGCTGGTCAGCGTGAGGGTGTTGACGAAGGTGTCGATGGCGATGGTCCCCGTGGCCGTGGCGCTGTTGCCCGCCAGATCGGTCGACACGACGGTAACACCGGCCGTGCTTTCGATCAGGCCGCCGGGCAGATCGGTTACGGACCAGGTGGCGCTCCACGTCCCGGTTTCCGACACCGTGACCGTGCCCGCGACGCCCGAGATTGTCACGATGACCGTGGCCCCGACCTCGGCGGTGCCGGTCAGCGTGACGCCGCCGTTGCGCTCGGTAAAGTTGAGGACGCTGTCGCCGCCGAAAGTATTGGTGTCGAGCGTGACGGTGGTGACTGTATCGACGACGAAATCGCCGGTGACGGTTGCCGTGTTGCCGACAGAATCGGTGGCCGTCACCGACACGTTCTGCACGTATTCGCCGGGATTGAAGGTGCCGCCCGGAAAGCCGCAGATCCAGCCGGTTTCGGTGACGATGGCGTCGTATTCGACACCATCCACAGTGACGACGACGCTCGATCCCAGATCGGTCGTGCCCGACAGGGTCACGACGTCGCTGTTCTCGTCCAGATTGACGGTGCCGTCGCCGCCGACGCTGTCTTCGTCGAAGGTGACGGTGATTTCGGTATCGACGCGCAGCGCATCGTCGATCTGAAGGGTGCCGGTCTCGTTGGAGACGACGACCACGACGTCCACCTGATAGGTGCCTTCGGTGATCTGGTCGGGGCCGAAGACGACGTTCCAGTTACCGTCCTCATTGATGATCGTCGTCTGGGTCTCGCCGTCGATGGTGACGACGATGGTCGCGCCCACGGTGCCGGTGCCGGTAATGTCGACGCCGTCCTCGCGGTCTTCGCGGTTGACGACATCGCCAGCCTCGACGGTGCCGGTCAGGATCGTGCCGGTCAGCGGCGGAACCTCGGGTGTCGTGGGGGTCTCCGGCGTAATCGGGGCGTCGGGCGTTTCCGGCGTTTCCGGAGTTTCGGGGCGCTCTTCGCCATTGTTGAGAACGGTGGGATCGTCGTCGCCGCCACCGGCAATCGCGGGAATCACCGCCGCGGCGGCGATACCGGCGAGCGGCCACAGGCCAAGTCCGCCAAGGAACGGCAGCACGCCCAGCATGCCGACGCCATCGTCGGCGACCACACCCACGGGCGCCGCCACGATGGTGTCCTGACCGGGGTAGAAATACAGATCGTCAGCGGCGGTGAACTTGCCATAGCTGTCTTCCGCGACATAGGTGGAATAATACACACCGCCCTGCCCGGGGGCCAGTTCCACCTGGGTCAGCAACCCATTGTCCGACAGGAACAGATCGCTCTGCGGCGTGCCGTTGCCCGAAAAGTAATTGTCGACCACGATGATCTGACCGTCCGTCAGCGTGATTTCCAGCGAAGTGCCGACACGTCCATACGACATGATCTGCTGCTGCGTCAGATTGAGTGAAATATCCGATCCGGCCGAGGCCCCGATCGGCAGTGCCAGACCGTTACCCCCGGTCACACCACGATTGACTACGCCCGCGTCATTGCGGACGACAAAATTTGTCGCTGCCATTGTTCCTGCTCCGCCTCAATGCACATCCTCATTTGCGGGACGCGCTTTTTGTTCTTGTTCGAGAAGGTAGACGGCGGATTTGTCAAATTCCAGCCAAAAGTTGCCGATTGCGTCGAACATGTGGCGCCAATGTGTTGCGTAGCGGCATTGTTCGCACACCGCAGCGGGCCGCATCCCCGCCAGAACCCTGCCAGCGCCTTATTTTTCGACGAAACGCTTCGAAACCTGTGCAAAAACCCGCGGATATGCCGCGCCGGACGCAGGGTTGCAGGTTTGTCACAGGCCAAGCGCGAAACGGTCCGCTGCGGCGCAATTGCCACGGGGAAAGTGGCGCCCGCCGTCCCCGCAAAACGCAGCGGCGGGGCTGTATCGCCGTTGCCACAGCGACACATCATTGCAAAACGCTGAACGGCGTCTGACAGCGGCGGTAGTCGTTTTCCGGTCTGAGGCGTCCCCGGGGGGCGACGCCTCAACGCAGTGGCCGACCCGCCCGTTCGACGCGGCCAGGTCAGGTCAGACCGTCTGTCTGGAACCCAGACGTTCGGCCAGCTTGGCGCGCGCCCGGTTCGCCCTGCTCTTGACGGTGCCGACCGCGACGCCGCACATTTCCGCAGCCTCTTCATAGGAGAACCCCGACGCCCCGACGAGCGCCAGCGCCTCGCGCTGCTCATCCGGCAACGTCGCAAAAACCTCGAGGAACTCGCGCAGTTCCAGCCGGCCGTCATGCGCCGGCAATTGCGTCAGCGTGGCGGCAAAAACGCCGTCGACGTCCTCGACCTCGCGGCTGGCGCGCCGCCGTCCCGAATAGAAGATGTTGCGCAGGATCGTAAACAGCCATGCCCGAAGGTTCGAGCCGACCTGAAATTTGTCGAGATTGGTCCAGGCACGGACCACCGTGTCCTGCACCAGATCGTCGGCCTGGGCGCTGTTGCGCGTCAGGCTGAGGGCAAAGGCACGCATTGCGGGCAGATGAGTGACCAACTCTTCCTTCGGATCGCTCACCTTCACTCTTTCGTGCCGTCCGCTGCCGTACCGGTTTCGCCCGTCGCGGCGGCATCTTCGTCCCGCAACCTGGCGAGAAGCAACGCAAGTTTGTCGGGAAGCGCCTCTTCCGTCATGCTCTGAAAGGCGCGTTTCAGGTGATCATCTAAATCTTTGTTGTGCGACTTGCGCGTTCCGGACTTTGTCATCGGGGCAATTTTGTCCTTCGTTCGCGCCGTACACCGTCAGGATGGCGTCCGGTTTGGATTTCGACCCTACACTTCATATATGCGACATACAAAGACGGAAGCGGGCCCGTTCTGTCCGTCGGAGCGTCCCACGGCACAATTTAATCCGACGCAAATCGCCAGATTCGGGAACTCAACGCCGCACTGCGCGTTTAGTTCCAGACAATGTTAGACAAGGGCATCCTGCATGACCGACACGACCACTTCACCCGATCTGTCCACACAGATCGGTTCCGAATTGCCCTATCTGCGGCGCTATGCGCGGGCACTCACCGGTTCGCAAGCATCGGGAGACACCTATGCCGTTGCGACGCTGGAGGCGATTCTCGACAACCGAGAGATCTTCAATCCCGACGTTGCACCGCGCGTGTCGTTGTTCAAAGTGTTCCACTCGATCTGGCAGAGCACCGGCGCACCGGTGTCGGGCACCGAGACAGGCCTCGCCGCCGCGGCACAGGCGCATCTTGCGAAACTTACGCCAAATACCCGCGAGGCGCTGCTGCTGCACACGATCGAGGATTTTTCGGCCCCCGATGTGGCCACGATCATGGGCACCGAAATCGACGAGGTCGAGCATCTGATCGGCGTCGCGCGCCAGGAGATGGAGGACAGCATCGCCGGTCGCATTCTCATCATCGAGGACGAGGCGATCATCGCGATGGACCTGCAGAGCATCGTGTCGGACATGGGTCATGCGATCATCGGCGTCGCCCGTACGCATACCGCCGCCGTGAAACTTGCAAAAACCGAGCGTCCGGACCTGATCCTCGCCGATATCCAGCTGGCGGACAATTCGTCCGGCGTCGATGCGGTCCGCGAAATCCTCGGGCATCACGGCGATCTGCCGGTGATTTTCATCACCGCTTTCCCCGAGCGTCTGCTGACGGGCGAGCGTCCGGAACCTGCGTTCCTGATCTCCAAGCCCTATGTCGAGGATCAGGTGCGCTCGGCGGTATCGCAGGCAATGTTCTTTGCCTCGACCGAGACGCTGCACAGCTGATGACTGGGCGCAAGGCCCGGGCCGATGATGCGATACCCGGGCCGATCATAGATGCGGCCCCCCGCGCCGGGGCCGCTACTGCAACCCGACCGGCTCGACGCCGACATCCGCCGCTCCACGCAGAGGGCGGTCGTCGGCCTCGAATATCGACTGCGCCTCTTCGACGGCTTTGTGCCGGGCGTCGAGGATCACGACGTTGAACGCCGCCCCCATCAGGATGAGGTAGGCCGAGATATAGAGCCACATCAGCATCGCGATGACCGCGCCGATGGAGCCGTAAACCTCGTTATAGCTGCCGAAATTCGTCAGATAATACGAAAACCCGAAGGAGGCCGCGATCCACAGCACCACGACCAGCAGTGCGCCCGGCGTGAACCAGCGCATCCGGTCGCCTCTCCGGTTCGGACCGAAGCGGTACAGGATGCTCAGCGCCGCCTGCACGATGGCAAACGCCACGGTCCACCGCACCCCTTCGAGTATCCATCCCGTCGCCGCCGATATCGGCAACAGCGCGATGGCGATCGGGGCGATCACCACCATCAGCAGGGCCGTGACGCAGATGCCGATCAGCGACACCGTCAGGGTCAGAGCCACTAGGTAATGCCGAACCCCGCTGCGGTTCGGCGATCCGCTGATCGCGTTGAGCCCCTGCATGAGGGCCGCCACCCCCAGCCGCGACGCCCACAGCGCAAGGCCCAGCGACACCGCCGTCGCCACCCCCAGCGTATCGACACCGGCATTGAGCAGTCGGGTGATCTGACTTGAAATCAGCGAATAGGCCTCGGCCGGGATGATATCGCGCATCAGCTCGAGCTGTTCGACCACGATGGCGGGATCGGCCAGCAGGCCGAACACCGCGATCAGGGCGGCAATCGCCGGAAATACCGAAAACATCCCGAAAAATGCCACGCCGGCAGAAATCAATCCAAGGTTGACCTTGTCGCTCAACGCCAGAATGTCGCGGATCACCCGCCAGACTGCCAACATCGCCCCGATCATCGTCGCTCCTTCAGACAGTGACGGCCGCCGGCGGCGCTCCTGGCATGGTGCGCGGACCGACGCGACCGTATCGCGGCAGGTCATCACCGCACGACAGAACTATCGCAACACGGGCTTGTGACAAGGGCGATGTCGATGACAACCTGCGGGACGCGGCGTGCGATCCGCCTGTGCTGGCCCGTGACCGGTGGGTGTTCGCCACGGCCCCGGTCGTCGCGGGTTTGACCGTTTGCCGCCTTGCCCGTTGCCCGTTTCCCCGATAGCCCTTGCCTCGCTGCCGCATCCGCAGCGTCTGACCGGCTTCGCCTCCGGCCTCAAAGGACCCCTCCGTGCTCGACATAACCGCCCATGTGAATGCCATCACCGAAACCGTCCATGAGCTGCGCGAGACGCAGGCCCGCGTCGTCGTGGCCATCGCCGGGGGTCCGGCAAGCGGCAAGTCGACGCTGGCCGAAGAGGTGGTGCGCCGGTTGCGCCAGCAACGCTGCCGCGCCGAGATCGTGCCGATGGACGGGTTTCATCTGGACAATGCGGTGCTCGACGCGCGGGGTCTGCGTGCCCGCAAGGGGGCGCCCGAAACCTTCGATGCCGAGGGCTTCGTGCGCACGGTCCGGCGTCTGAAAGAGGGCGGCGAGGTGATCGTGCCGCGGTTCGACCGGCAGCGCGACATCGCCATCGCCGGTGCCGTCGCCATCGAACCCGCCTGCCCCGCGATCATCGCCGAGGGCAATTATCTGCTGCTGGACGAAAAGCCCTGGCGCGATCTGGCGGATGTCTGGGATCTGACCGCCCGCATCGACGTGCCGATGGACGAATTGCGCAGCCGCCTGATCCAGCGCTGGCTGAGCCATGGTCTCAGCCGTGCCGCCGCAACCCGCCGCGCCGAAAGCAACGACATCCCCAACGCAAAACGCGTCGCCGCCAAACAGCTCTCCGCCGACCTGATCCTGACGCCCCGCGCCTGACGCGACACGGCCGATCCGGAGCGCCTGACCTTGGGCAGCCGACCAGCCGCGCCTGACGTCATGCTCCCCGCATCGCCGCCACTGCGGACCGGCACGGGGGCTGCGGCAACCAGGGCTTGCAGCGCGGCACATTCCCTTTATCGTCACAGGATGAAACAAAAGACCGCCCCTTTCCTGACCGACGATGTCGTGGCCCAGATCCTCGACGCG
Organism: uncultured Alphaproteobacteria bacterium; assembly: GCA_963761735.1. Classification (GTDB taxonomy): domain Bacteria; phylum Pseudomonadota; class Alphaproteobacteria; order Rhodobacterales; family Rhodobacteraceae; genus CAVXHQ01. The sequence goes on along the minus strand of CAVXHQ010000006.1, from coordinate 315,007 downwards.
GCGCATCCCGACCCGTTTTCGATCCTCGGTCCGCAACCGGACACCGGCGGCACCGGCGGCACCGTGGGCCGGTCGGGTGACAGCTATTGGATAACGGCCATCGACCCCGGCGCCGATACGCTGTCGGCGGTGATCGACGGGGCCGCACAGCCCCTGACCCGGGTGCAGGGCGCGCTGTTCAGCGGCGTGGTGACGGGGCTGAAAACGAACAGTTCCTATATCCTGCGCGGCACCGGCGCGGATGGCGCGACATGGGAGTATGCCGACGCCTATGCCTTTGGCCCCGTGCTGACGGAAACCGACGAATACCTGCTGGGCGAAGGCACGCACCGCCAGCTGTGGCGCGCGCTCGGCGCCCATGTGATGACCCGTGAGGGCGTGCGCGGCACCCATTTCGCCGTCTGGGCGCCCGCCGCGCGCAGGGTGTCGGTCGTCGGCGATTTCAACGCCTGGGACGGGCGGCGGCACGTCATGCGCGCCCGGGGCACCACCGGCGTCCGGGAGATTTTCGTGCCCGGTGCCGCCGACGGCGCCGCCTATAAATACGAGGTCATCGGCGCGGACGGCGCGGCCTTGCCGCTGAAGGCTGATCCCGTCGGATACGGCGCCCAGCACCCGCCCGAAACCGCTAGCATCGTGCGCGACATCGCGGGATACGGCTGGGACGACGCGGACTGGATGGACAGCCGCGACGCCGCCAACGGGCGCGATGCGCCCATCTCGATCTACGAGGTCCACCTCGGGTCGTGGAAACGCATCTGGGATCAGCAGGGCCGGCCGCTGTCGTACAAGGAACTGGCCGTCGATCTGATCGCCTATGTGTCCGACATGGGGTTCACCCATATCGAACTCATGCCGATCAGCGAATTTCCCTTCGACGGTTCCTGGGGCTATCAGCCGGTCGGACTCTACGCCCCGACGATCCGTTTCGGGCCGCCGCACGAATTTCGCGATCTTGTGGATGCGGCCCATGCCGCTGGCATCGGCATCCTGCTCGACTGGGTGCCGGGGCATTTCCCGACCGATGCGCACGGCCTGGCCTGTTTCGACGGCACCCATCTGTACGAGCACGCCGATCCCAAAGAAGGGTTCCATCCCGACTGGAACACGGCGATCTACAACTATGGCCGGGTCGAGGTGGCGAATTACCTGACCGCCAACGCGCTCTACTGGCTTGAGGAATATCACGTCGACGGGCTGCGCGTCGATGCCGTAGCCTCGATGCTCTACCGCGATTATTCCCGCAAGGACGGCGAATGGATCCCCAACAAGGACGGCGGGCGCGAAAACTACGAGGCGATCGACCTGTTCAAACGGGTCAACACGCTGGCCTATGCCGCCAACCCCGGCATCATGACCGTGGCCGAGGAAAGCACCTCGTTTCCCGGCGTCTCGGCGCCGGTGGACGCGGGCGGCCTTGGATTCGGGTACAAATGGAACATGGGCTGGATGAACGATACCCTTGCCTACATGGAAGAGGACCCGATCTACCGCAAATACCACCACGACGCGATGACCCGGCCGATCCTGTGGCAGTTTTCCGAAAACTTCGTACTGCCGATCAGTCACGACGAGGTGGTGCACGGCAAAGGCGCGATGATCGACAAGATGCCGGGCACCGAATGGGAGAGGTTCGCCAACCTTCGCGCCTACTACGGCTATATGTGGGGCCATCCGGGCAAGAAACTGCTGTTCATGGGATGCGAATTCGCGCAGCCCGCCGAATGGGATCACGATATCCAGATCGACTGGGACGCGGCCCGGCGCCCGGCCCACAAAGGCGTGCAAAATCTGGTCCGTGACCTGAATTTGCTCTACCGCGCCGAACCCGCCCTGCATGTCCGCGACTGCGAGCCGGGCGGGCACATGTGGATCGACGCCGCAAATGCCGAGCAGTCGGTCTTTGCCTGGGTCCGCTTCGGGGCGGAAGGCGACGCGCCCTGCCTTGTGGTATGCAACATGACCCCGGTCGAGCGGACGAACTTTGCCGTCGGCGTGCCGCGCGCCGGACGCTGGGACGAATTGCTGAACACGGACGCAGGCGCCTATGGCGGCGCCAACCGCGGCAACATGGGCGGCGTCGATTCCGTACCCGAGGCCGCGCACGGACAGGACCAGTCGGTCCGCCTGACGCTGCCGCCGCTGTCGACGCTGTTCCTGCGCTTGGCCGACGACACCGGCACCGCCTGACGGGCCCATGATTCGAACCGCGAACGGTTTTCCAAAGGGAGTTCATCAATGCCGAAAAACCGCAGATTGAGCCAACGTTCCATGGCATTCGTCCTCGCGGGAGGGCGCGGATCGCGCCTGCACGAGTTGACGGACCGGCGCGTCAAACCCGCCGTCCCGTTTGGCGGCAAGACCCGGATCATCGACTTCGCCCTGTCGAACGCCCTGAATTCGGGCATCCGCAAGATCGCGGTGGCGACGCAATACAAGGCGCACAGCCTCATTCGTCACCTGCAGCGCGGCTGGACGTTCTTTCGCGCCGAGCGCAACGAATTCCTCGACATCCTGCCCGCCTCGCAGCGGGGCGGCGACAGCAGCTGGTATCGTGGCACGGCGGATGCCGTCACCCAGAACATCGACATCGTCGACAGCTATGGCGTCGATTACATCATCCTTCTGGCGGGCGACCATATCTATAAAATGGACTACGAGGTGATGCTGCGCCAGCACGTCGACACCGACGCCGACGTCACCATCGGCTGCCTGACCGTTCCGAGGATGGAGGCCAAGGCCTTTGGCGTCATGGCGACGGACGAGACCGGACAGATCACCTCCTTCCTCGAGAAACCCGACGATCCCCCCGCCACCCCGGAAAACCCCGACGTGGCACTGGCGTCGATGGGCATCTACGTCTTCTCGTGGCCCTTCCTGCGCGATCTGCTGCTGCGCGACGCCGAGGATCCGAACTCGACCCATGATTTCGGCAGCGACCTGATCCCCGACATCGTCAAGAACGGCAAGGCGATGGCGCACCGGTTCGATACCTCCTGCGTCCGCGCGCCGGGGGCCCCCGCCTACTGGCGCGATGTGGGCACGATCGACGCCTTCTGGGAGGCGAACATCGCCCTGACCGATTTCACCCCCGAGCTTGATCTTTGGGACAAGTCCTGGCCGATCTGGACCTATGCCGAAGGCGTGCCTCCGGCCAAATTCATCCACAACGAGGCCGACAGACGCGGTATCGCGGTATCGTCGATGGTGTCGGGGGGCTGCATCATTTCGGGCACCGAGGTGCGCAATTCGATGCTGTTCACCGAAGTGCACACCAATTCCTACGCGGTTCTCGAAGAGGCGGTGGTGCTGCCCTACGCCAATATCGCCCGCTCCGCCCGGCTGCGGCGCGTCGTGATCGACGGCGGCGTGCAGATCCCCGAGGGTCTGGTGGTGGGCGAGGATCCGGCACAGGACAAGCGCTGGTTCCGGGTGACGGACCGCGGCGTGACGCTGATCACGCAGGACATGCTCGACAAGCGCGCCGCCGGCACGTGAGCGGGCTGCGCGTCCTCTCCGTCGCGTCGGAATGCGCGCCGCTGGTGAAAACCGGCGGGCTGGCCGATGTGGTCGGTGCGCTGCCCGGTGCCTTGGCACCCGAGGGCATTGACATGGCCGTGCTGCTGCCGGGCTATCCGGCGGTGCTGAAGGCCGTAAAGGCCCGCAAATGCGCCGACCTGCCCGACCTGTTGGGCGGGCCCGCGCGGCTGCTTTCGTCCCGGCACGCGGGACTGTCGCTCTATATCCTCGACGCGCCGCATCTCTATGACCGGCCCGGCTCGATCTATCTGGGACCGGACGGCACAGACTGGCCCGACAACCCCGAGCGCTTTGCCGCATTGTCGCAGGCCGCCGCCGTGATGGCGCAGGGTGCTGTGGCCGGATGGGTGCCGCAGGTCCTGCATCTGCACGACTGGCAGGCGGGCCTCGTACCCGAATATCTGCCCCGCGACGGCAATTCCACGCGCCCCGGTACGGTGATCACGATTCACAACATGGCCTTTCACGGCTTTGCCGATGCGGGCAAGGTCGCGGCCCTCGGCCTCGATCCGTGGCGGATGACGCCCGACGGCTATGAGGCCTGGGGGCGGATCTCCGCCCTCAAGGCGGGACTGACGGGCGCCGACCGGATCACCACGGTCTCGCCCACCTATGCCGCCGAACTGGCAACGCAGGCCTTCGGGATGGGCATGGAAGGCGTGATCCGCGCGCGCCGCGACGTGGTGTCCGGCATCCTCAACGGCATCGACGAAGATGTCTGGAACCCCGCGACCGACCCGCACATCCGCACATTCAAGAACCCGGCAGGCAAAAAGGCCGCCAGGAAGGCGTTGCAGGACGAACTGGGGCTGCCGCAGGCACAAGGGCCGCTCTGCGTCGTCATCAGCCGGCTGACCGGGCAAAAGGGGCTCGATCTGCTGCTCGATGCGCTGCCGGGGCTGCTGGAACAGGGCGGGCAACTCGCCCTTCTCGGATCCGGCGAACCGGGCCTCGAGGCTGCGTTTCGCAACGCCGCGCGGGACGACAACGTCGCCGTGCACATCGGCTATGACGAGGCGCTGTCGCACCGTCTGATCGCCGGGGGCGACGCGATCCTCGTGCCCTCGCGGTTCGAGCCTTGCGGGCTGACCCAGCTCTACGGTCTGCGCTATGGCACGATCCCCCTCGTGGCGCTGACCGGCGGGCTGGCGGATACGGTCATCAACGCATCGCCTGCCGCGCAGGCAATGGGGGTCGCGACGGGCGTGCAATTCAGTCCCATCGACCTCGTTTCCCTGCAAACCGCGGTCGCACGGCTCTGTGCGCTTTACGCAGACGAAAGGGCGTGGCTTAAGCTGCAGCGCAACGCCATGAAACAGCCCGTCGGCTGGGGCCCCTCTGCCCGCGCCTACGCCGCCCTGTACCGAGAGCTTGTCTGAACCGCCCCAAAGCCGTCCCCAGAAGTCTGAATGATGAACGCCAATCTGACCGTCACCGCCGGGCGCCCGTGGCCAATGGGCGCCACGCCCGATGGTGCGGGCGTCAATTTCGCGATATTCTCGCAGCACGCCACGCGGATGACGCTGTGCCTGTTCGATGCCGCCGGGCACGAAACGCTGCTGATCGAGCTGCCCGAAAACATCGGCCACGTCTGGCATGGCCACGTCGAGGGGCTGCGCGCCGGTCAACGCTACGGCTTTCGCGCGCACGGCCCCTACCGGCCCGACGAAGGGCACCGGTTCAACGCGCATAAACTGTTGCTCGATCCCTATGCGCGCAGGCTGACGGGGGCGGCGGACGGCCATCCCGACTGGCACGATGCGCTGATGGGCTATGACGTCCGCTCGCGCCACCTCGATCTTGTGCAGGACACCCGCGACTCGGCGCGCTACATGCCCAAATGCGTGGTGGTCGACGACGATTTCGACTGGCAGGGCGACGCCCCGCCCGCACGGTCGATGTCGGACACGATCTTCTATGAGGCGCACGCCAAAGGCCTGACCGCGAACCGCACCGACATCGAGAATGCGGGCACCTATGCCGCGATGGCCTCGCCGCAAATCCTCGAACATCTCACAAAACTGGGGGTGACGGCGGTCGAACTGCTGCCCGTGCAGGCGTTTCTGGACGACCGGCACCTCGTCGAAAAGAACCTGCGCAATTACTGGGGGTACATGACGACCGGCTTTTTTGCGCCCGAACCGCGCTACCGGGTCAAATCCCCCGACGGGCGCGGCGAGATCGCCGAGTTTCAGGAGATGGTGCGCCGGTTTCACAGCGCCGGGATCGAGGTGATCCTCGATGTCGTCTACAACCACACCTCCGAGGGCAATCAGCTGGGGCCGACCCTGTCGTTTCGCGGTCTCGACAACATGAGCTATTACCGGCTCGCCGAAAATCCGCGCTATTACATCAACGATTCAGGCACCGGCAACACGCTGAACCTCAATCATCCCATGGTCCTGCGCATGGTGATGGACAGTCTGCGCTATTGGGTCGACGTGATGCACGTCGACGGTTTCCGCTTCGATCTTGCCTCCGCTCTGGGCCGCACCGAAAACGGTTTCGACCGGCAGGCACCGTTCTTTCAGGCGATTCGTCAGGATCCGGTGCTCGGCCGTGTCAAACTTGTCGCGGAACCCTGGGACACCGGACCGGGCGGCTACCAGCTTGGCGCCTATCCCGCGCCCTGGGGCGAATGGAACGACAAATACCGCGATCAGGTGCGCGGGTTCTGGCGTGGCGACCGCGATATGACCCGCAAGCTGGCGCAACGGCTGTCCGGCTCGGCGCTGCGGTTCGACCATGACAGGCGGCCCGCGACGTCCTCGGTCAACCTGCTGACCGCGCACGACGGTTTTACGCTGATGGATGTCGTCAGCTACACCGAAAAACACAACGAGGCGAACGGCGAGGACAACGCCGACGGCCACGACCACAACATTTCGGACAATATGGGCACCGAGGGGCCAACCGGGGACGCCGCGATCACGGCCGCCCGCGCCCGGCGCCGGCGCAACATGATGGCGACGCTGCTGCTGAGCCAGGGGACGCCGCTGATCCTTGCGGGCGACGAAATGGGCAACACCCAGGGCGGCAACAACAACGCCTATGCACAGGACAATCCGACCGGCTGGGTCGACTGGCCGACCCTTGAAGACGGGCAGCAAGGCGACGCGGCCCGCGATTTCGTTGCGTTCTGCGCACGGCTGACGGCACTGCGGCACGCGCATCCGATCCTGCGGCAGACCCGCTTTCTGCATGCCCGGTCGCGCCTGATCGACGGCAGGCACGATCTGGTCTGGCGCACCGCACAGGGCACGCCGATGGCCGACCGCGACTGGTTCAACCCGGATCTGCGCGCCATCGCCGCCGAAGTGATGACTGCGTCGGGCAGCCCCGATTATGCCCGCAGCGATCACCCGATCTATCTGATCTTCAATGCGGGCGATGCCCTCACCGCGACGCTGCCCGCCCCGCAGGCCGGGTTGCACTGGACCTGCCACATCGACACCGCGGATCCCCGCGTCGAACCGGCAGGTCGCGTCCCGTCGGGCGATACATATGAGGTCGCGGCACGCAGCGTCGTGGTTCTGTTGCAGGAACCGGCCCCGCCCGCCTGATCCCGGCTTGAGGTCCGGGCACGGGCGGCTATTGTAACCGCTCAGACGGCCACGGCGCCGGGCGCACCCGCTAGGAGAGATCATGGAAATCCGCACCATTCCGACCGGGCCGATCACCGGCCAGAAACCCGGCACCAGCGGGTTGCGCAAGAAAACCGCCACGTTCATGGAGCCGGGATACCTCGAGAACTATGTTCAGGCGATTTTCGACGGGATCGGCGGCGTGGCGGACAAAACCCTCGTGCTGGGCGGCGACGGGCGCTACTTCAACGATGTCGCCAGCCAGACGATCCTGCGCATGGCCGCCGCCAACGGCGCCGCAAAGATGATCGTCGGACAGGACGCGCTCTTGTCGACGCCCGCCGCCTCGCACCTGATCCGCAAATACCAGACCGACGGCGGCCTGATCCTGTCGGCGAGCCACAATCCGGGCGGCCCCGACGCCGATTTCGGCCTGAAATACAACACGCCCAACGGCGGTCCCGCGCCCGAAAGCGTGACCGACCGCATCTATGCGGCGACGACCACGATCAGCACCTATAAAACCGTCGAAACCTCCGACATCGACCTGTCGGCTCTGGGTCTGCACAGCCTGGGGACGATGCAGGTCGAGGTCGTCGATCCGGTCGCCGACTACGCCTCCCTGATGGAAGAACTGTTCGATTTCAACGCGATCCGCGACCTGCTGGCAAGCGGCTTTCGCATCCGTTTCGACGCGATGCACGCCATCACCGGCCCCTACGGCACCGAGATCCTCGAGCGGCGTCTGGGTGCTGCCGAAGGGTCGGTCATCAACGCCGTCCCCTCGCCCACCTTCGGCGGCGGCCACCCCGATCCCAATCCGATCTGGGCCAAGGAACTCGTCGATACGATGATGGCGTCTGACGGCCCCGATTTCGGCGCCGCATCGGATGGCGACGGCGATCGCAACATGGTCATGGGCCGCGGTGTCTATGTGACGCCCTCCGACAGCCTTGCCCTGCTGGCCGCGCACGCGCATCACGCGCCCGCCTACGCCGACGGCCTCGCAGGCGTCGCCCGCTCGATGCCCACCTCGGCGGCCGTCGACCGGGTCGCGGCGGCCAAGGGCCTGCCGTGTTACGAGACACCGACGGGCTGGAAATTCTTCGGCAACCTGCTCGACGCGGGTAACGTCACCCTGTGCGGCGAGGAAAGTGCCGGCACGGGCAGCAACCACGTGCGCGAAAAGGACGGCCTTTGGGCGGTGCTGCTGTGGTTGCAGATACTGGCGCATCACCGCACCCCGGTGGCCGATATGATGGCCGCGCACTGGGCCGAATACGGACGCAATTACTATTCGCGCCACGATTACGAAGACGTCGAGACGGACAAGGCCGATGCGGTATTTGCGGGGCTGCGCGACCAGCTGGTCACACTGCCGGGCCAGACCGTCGGCAGCCTGACCGTCGATAGCGCAACCGAATTTGCGTACGACGACCCCGTCGACGGCTCGCGGTCCGAGCATCAGGGCCTGATCGTGGCGTTCACCAGCGGCGCGCGGTTCGTCCTGCGCCTGTCGGGCACCGGCACCGTGGGGGCCACGCTGCGCCTCTATCTCGAGGCCGTCGAAACCGACGCGGGCGCACTGGCGCAGGACCCGCAAGAGGCGCTGGCGCCCGTGATCGAAGCGGCACAGACGATCACCAAGCTGGCCTATCACACGGGCCGCACCGCCCCCAACGTCATCACATGACCGCGGGTTCCGGGCAACGGCAACCCGGCGCGCGTGCGGGCAGGTACCTGTGCAGGACGCGCTGTCAGGTGTGTGTCGCAGGCGCCGGGGCGCTGACGTGACAGATTTCACCCCCTGGCAATCGCTCGCGGGTGGGGGCCTCATCGGTCTGGCCGCCGTCCTGCTGATGCTGACCACGGGGCGCATCATGGGCGCCACCGGGGTGCTTGCCGGGTTCCTGCGTCCGGCATCGCGCACCGACTGGCTTTGGCGCGCGGTACTGATCGCGGGGATGGTCACGGCGCCGTTGCTTGGGCGCGGCGTCACCGGCGGCGGGCCGGTCATCTCGGTGCCGGTCCCGGCGCCGATGCTGCTGTTGGGCGGGTTCACCGTCGGGCTTGGCGTGACGTTCGGGGGCGGCTGCCCTCGCGGCACGGGGACTGCGGCATGGCCCGTCTGCCGCCCCGGTCCATCGCCGCGACGGTGGTGTTCATGACCGCCTGCGGGCCCACCGTCTATGTCATCCGCCATCTGGCCGGGGGGTGGTGATGCGGCGGCTCGCAACCTGTCTCATCGGCCTGATATTCGGCACCGGCATCCTCCTCGGCGGTATGGCGAACCCGGCGAAAGTGCTGAATTTCTTCGACATCGCCGGCACATGGGACCCGTCGCTTGCCTTCGTCATGGGCGGCGCACTGGCCGTGACTTCTGTCGGCTATGCCGGGGTCTTCCGGCGCCCGGCGCCGTTGCTCGACCGCCGCTTCCAGGGGCCAGCCGCCGCACGCATCGACGGGCGTCACATCGGCGGCGCCGCGACATTCGGGATCGGCTGGGGCATCGCGGGGTTCTGCCCCGGCGGTGCCCTGCCCGTCGCCCTATTCGGCGGCACCGACGTGGCCCTTTTCATCGCCGCCCTCATCGTCGGCATCCTCGTGGCGCGCGGCGTTCCACGCCCGCGCCGCGCCGCCCCCGACCCCGCCTGAACCCCCCGAAAAGCCTGAAAGGTCATCATGCAGATCAAGGACATCGCGCCCGATTTTGCCATCACCCCGCAGATCACCCCCGACGACATGGCGCAGATCGCCGCCCGTGGCGTAACCCTCATCATCGCGAACCGCCCCGACGGCGAGGAGCCGGACCAGCCCGCCTTTGCCGAGATCGCGGCGGCGGCGGCGGAACACGGCATCGCCACCGTCCACATCCCCGTGCGTCCCGGACAGCACACGCCCGACGACGTGGCGCGCGAGGACGCGGCGCTGTCGGCGGCGACGGGTCCGGTTCTGGGCTATTGCAAGGGCGGTGCGCGCGCCGAGGCGATGTGGCGGGCGACCGGTCGCGGCTAGACGTGCCGGTGCCGCACATCCTCCGCCCGGCGCAATCCGCCGCGTCGAAAGGACCGCGCCGATGACCGATGACGATGCGACGGATCGCGACGGATCCAGATCTGCAGCGGCAGTGCGCACTCCGCAAACCCGAACGCACCGAACGAGCCCGATGCCCCCCCGGGACTGGGACGACGCCTTTGCAAACATGGCGCATATTCCGGGATCGGCGGCGCTGCCCGACCGATGGGCCGCCCGCGCAGGGGCCTACCGCGCCGCCACATCCACCCTGTCACAGGACATTCCCTACGGCGATCATCCCCGCGAACGCCTGGATATCGTCTATCCCCCAGGCCCGCCCAAAGGCCTCGTGGTTTTCGTGCACGGCGGCTACTGGATGCGGCTCGACAAATCGTTCTGGACCGATCTGGCGCAGGGCGCCTGCGCGCGGGGCTGGGCCGTGTGCCTGCCCAGCTACGTCCTCGCCCCCGAGGCGCGGATCGGCGCGATAACACGCGCGATCGCCCGCGCCATTGCCACCGCCGCGGACAGGGTGCCGGGGCCGCTCTACCTCGCGGGGCATTCAGCGGGCGGGCATCTCGTCAGCCGGATGATCTGCGCCGACAGCGCCCTGCCGCCCGCGGTGCTGGCGCGTATCGCCCACACCCTGTCGATCAGCGGCGTCCACGACCTGCGTCCGTTGCTGCACACGGCGATGAACGCCACGCTGCGTCTCGACGCCGCCGAGGCGCGCGCCGAAAGCCCGGTCCTGCACCTGCCTCACGCACGGCCAGCCCTGACGGCGTGGGTCGGCGGTGGCGAGCGGCCCGAATTCATCCGGCAATCCCGTCTCATGGCACAGATGTGGCTGGGCCTCGACGCCGACGCAAAGCTGCACATCGACGGCGCGCAGAATCATTTTTCCGTGCTCGACGGGCTGCGGGATGCGCAGTCGCCGATCACCCGCGCACTCTTCGGCGACACCGTCGACTGATCGTCCGCCGGCGGGAAATTCGGCAGGGGTCGGTCGAAAGGCGGCTTTCGTGAACGACCTGATAAAAATGCCGTCACTTTTATCGCGGTTCTTCGTCCCTTGTTAGGACGGGCCTCATAGAAAGTGGGCGCAATGGAATCCTCATGACCTCATTCGTGCCCCGGCTGGTCGCCAGTTTACTGTGCGCGGCCCTCGTGTTTTCCGGCGTCGGCTGGTTCGGCATCGAACGTGCCATCGACCGGGATCTGCGTGCGGAATCCGAGATGATCGGCACGGACTGGGCCCGGTACATCGAACGCCGTATCCTCGCACTGACGGCACCCGGCGCAGGTGCCGATCGGACGCCTCCGGACCGTGCGGCATTCGAACCCCTGATCGAGGCGATCATGGCGGTCGACAACATCTATCAGATCGACATCCATCACACCGGCTGCAACTGCGCGATGCGTTTTCAGACGGGCGCAGCGATCCCGGAATCCGTCGGTCCGCAGCAGCACAGGCGCGATCTGCAGGGTGCCGGGGCCGACACCGATGTCCTGCCGCGGCCCTTGCCGATGAACAGAGCGCAGATCCGGCAGCTGCGCGACGGCGGACCGGACCGGATTTTTATCCACGACGGGACACGGCCGGATCAGCCCGGAACCTTCGCAGAGGTGTATCACCCGGTCACGATCGACGGCACGGTCCGCTATGTGGTGCGGGCGCTCGTCAACCTGGACAAACGGTCCGCGCGCATTGGCCAGCTGCTCTATCAGCGGAGCGCGCTGGCGCTCCTGCTGCTGGTGGCTGCGTTCGGGTATCCGATGGCGATGTACATGCGGTCTGTGCGCCGCCGAAAGGCATCGGACCGCAGGTCGCTCTTTCTGGCGCATCACGACATGCTGACCGGCCTGACGAACCGTCATGGTTTCAAGGAAGGCGCGCGTGCCCTGCTGAACGATTGCCGGGACCGACAGGTGGGGGCGACAATCGTGATGTTCGACCTCGATAGCTTTCAGGAGGTGAACGATTTCTTCAGCCATCAGACCGGGGACGACCTGCTGTGCGCCTTTGCCGATGCATTGCGCGCCGTCGTGCCTGACGGCAGCCTCGTCTGCCGCGTCGGCAGCGATGAATTCGCCGTGGTCATGACCGAGGACGTGACGGGCGATGGCACGAGCCTGTCGTTTCCGACAACCATCGAGACACCCGGTTTCGACGGCACACGGATGGTCCACTCGACGATTTCGGCCGGACGCGCCATCTTTCCGCGCGACGGCAGGGACATCGGCGCCCTGATGCAGAACGCCGACCTTGCCTTGCACGCCGCCAAGAAGACGCGTGACGGTCGGATCTGCGACTATCTTCCTTACATGCAGGAGAAATTCAGCCGCAAGCTGACGCTGCGCGAAACCTTTCGCAAGGCCATCGGCAAAGGCGAGATCGAGGCGTTCTACCAACCTCTGGTCGACCTGCAAACCGGTGCCGTCGGCGGATTCGAGGCGCTTGCCCGCTGGATCCATCCCGACAAGGGCATATTGACCCCCGGCGTCTTCTGGGAGGTGCTGGACGATCCCGCCATCTCGGCGCCGCTGGGCGAAGTGATGCTGACCCGGATCCTGTCGGACATGCGCGACTGGACCGGCCAGGGCATTCCGTTCGAGAGGGTCGGTATAAACACCGCCGAGGGCGATCTGATGGCCCCGAAATTCGCGCAAGACGTGTTGTCGCACCTTGCCCGACACGATCTGGAACCTGACAGACTGGTGATCGAGGTGACCGAAAACTGTCTTTTCGGCCCCTCGCGCGCGCAGTTTACGCGCCATCTGACCGACCTGCGCGACGCCGGATGCCGCATTTCGCTCGACGATTTCGGGACCGGGTTCTCGTCGATCGTCCAGCTCAGGAGCTGCCCGTAAATTCGGTCAAGATCGACAAGAGCTTCATCAGCGATGTGCTCAATAGTCGGGACGATCAGGCGATCATCCGCGCTCTTCGGGTACTGGCCCTCTCGATGGATTTCCGGCTGGTCGCCGAAGGCGTGGAAACCAGGGCCCAGCGCGACCTGCTGCGCGATATGGGGATCGACCTCGCGCAGGGATTTTTCCACGCACGTCCCATGTCCGCCTCCGAGGTTCCGGCCGCCATCCTCAGACTGAACAGTCCTGGTGCAGATCAGGCGGAGGTCCGGCAAGCGGGGTAGCAGGTGGACGCACCCGAAGATCCGCACTCTGGTTCCGGGACAGGGGTTCGCGGTCCGGACACGCGCGGAACGAACCGATCGGAATTCAAGGATCGAAAACGCCCTGGATCGGATTGCACCGCCCCTGCCCGCAGATCTGTCCTGATCATCCGGCGCGACGTGAAAAAACCATTCCAAACTCCCGACTGCAGTTTGCCCGGCAGCCCCGGAAAATATTCTTTGCCTTTATCTAACTTTTTTAGATACGCTGTTTCCATCACCATTTAGAGTGGCGCTGCATGACAGGTTCTGCCCGGCCAGAGACCGTGCCCGCCGCAACCGGCGTCGGGGCACTGCTGCGCAACGCCCGGCGCGGCCAGAACTGCACCTTGCAGGAACTCAGCCTGCGCGCCGACCTGTCCATCGGCTATCTCAGCCAGATCGAGCGCGATATCGCCACGCCATCACTCAGTTCGCTGAAACGGCTGGCCGTGGCGCTGTCTCTCGATCTGGGTCATTTCATCGAAATGCCGGGGGCCCGTGGCCTCGTCAGCCGCGCGCAGGACCGGGAGACGACGTGGATCCGCACCGACGGGATGACCTATCAGCGGTTGCACGGCGAGTTCGTCGGCGCCTCGTTCTCGGCCTTTCTCATCACCCTGCCCGCCGGTTTCGTGACCGAGATCGACCGTCATTCCGGCGAGGAATTCGTCGAGGTCCGGTCCGGCAGGATCACCTTCGAGATCGACGACGCGGCCCATGACCTCGGCCCCGGCGACACCCTGCATTTCCGGTCGGACATGCGCCATCAGGCGCGCAATCTCACGGCGGATCCGGCGACGGTTTTCTGGCTCGGCAACGGGCCGACGTTCCGTCAGCGGCCCGGCATGGCCGGCGCATGACCGCCGCCGAGCGCCTCCCGCTGGGCTGGCTGGCGCGGCGCGTGGGCATGATGGGGCTGACACTGCTCGCCGTCATCACGCTGACGTTTGCGCTGATGCACGCGGTGCCGGGCGGGCCGTTTGTCTCCGAGCGCATGCTGGCGCCGGAAATCGAGGCGGCGCTGAACGCCAAATTCGGTCTCGATGCGCCGCTGTGGCAGCAATACCTGAACTATCTGGGCGGGGTGCTGACGCTCGATCTTGGCCCGTCGTTCAAATACCCCGGCGTCAGCGTCAATTCGATGATTGCCGAGGGGCTGGCCGTCACCGCGCAGACCGGCCTGCTGGCGATCATCTGCGTCATCGCCGTCGGCGTGCCCGCGGGCATCGTCGCCGCGCTCAACCGCGGTCGTTGGCCCGATACGCTGGCCATGCTGATCGCCTCGCTGGGCATCGCGGTGCCGTCCTACGTCATCGCCACCGTGTCGCTCTATGTCTTTGCGCTGCGGCTGGGCTGGACACCCGCGTTCGGCCTCGACGACTGGCGCGGCTATATCCTGCCGGTGGTCGCCCTTTCGGGGTTCTGGATGTCGTTCGTCGCCCGCCTGACGCGGTCGAGCCTGCTCGAGACGATGGAACAGGACTACATCATGACAGCGCGCGCCAAGGGCCTGCCCGCGTCCACCGTGATCCTGCGCCACGGATTGCGCAATTCCCTGATCCCGGTCGTCACGGTCCTCGGTCCCGTGGTGGCGAACCTGCTGACCGGGTCCTTCGTGATCGAGCAGATCTTTGCGCTTCCCGGTATCGGCAGGCATTTCGTGCTGTCGATCACCAACCGCGACTATACCGCCATCATGGGCATCACGATCTTCTACGCCGCGTTCCTGATGTTGATGATCCTGATCGTGGACCTGCTCTACCTCTGGCTCGATCCGCGCATTTCCTATGGGGATCGCCAATGACCGGCCCGCAAATTCTTGGCCCGCAAGTTTCTGGCACACCGTTTACTGGCACGCAGATTACCGGTGCCATCGACCCCGAAATGTGGCGCCCTGTCGTGCCGGGTGCCAACCCCGAGACGGTCCCCGTCGCGGCGCCGGCCGCCAGTCGCGGTTTCTGGCGCGGTGTCCGCGAACGTCTGTTCCGGCACCGCCCGGCAATGGCCGGTCTGACCTTCATCGTCCTTCTCATCCTCGCCGCCGTCTTCGGCCCCCTCGCGTCGCCCTACAGCTATTTCGAGCAGCGGCTCGAACTGTCGAACCTGCCGCCCCTGTACCGCGCCCACGACATCGGCGGCACCCAGGTGTTCGTGAACGAAAGCAACCTGAGCCTCTATGCCATCGGCGAGGGCGGCGGTATCGACGACCTGTTGCGCCCCGGCGCCCGCGACATGATCGCCCGGCAAAGCACCTGGGAGATCGCGGGCCGCACGGTGATCCTGGACTACGCCCAGCGCCTGCCTGTCCTGACGGTCGACGGCACGCCGTCCACGCCCGGCAGTCTGTCGCTCAATACCCGCAACCCCTTCGGCACCGATCAGCTGGGGCGCGACGTCCTTGTGCGGCAGATGTACGGTGCGCGCATTTCGCTGCTGGTGGCGGCGGCGGCCGTGCTGACGAACTTTGTCATCGGCGTGGTGTATGGCGGCATTTCGGGCCTCGCGGGCGGGCGCACCGACGCGGTGATGATGCGGTTCGTCGAAATCGTGGCGACGATCCCGCTCACCCTCTACGTCATTCTGATGATGGTGGTGCTGCAATCGGGGCTACTCAGCGTCGTGCTTGCCATCGGCACCGTCTATTGGGTCGACATGGCGCGGATCGTGCGGGGCCAGATCCTCACCCTCAAAAGCCAGGATTTCGTCGCCGCGGCGCGGACGATGGGTGCGACGCGCAGCCGCATCCTGTTCCGTCATCTGCTGCCCAATGCCTTCGGGCCGATCCTGGTGACGCTGACGATGCTGATCCCCTCGGCGATCTTCATCGAGAGTTTCATGTCCTTCATCGGCCTTGGCGTCACCCCGCCACAGGCGTCCTGGGGCACGCTGACCTCCGACGCGGTCGAAACCCTGCGCGCCTATCCGCACCAGCTGTTCTTTCCCGCCGTCGCGATCAGTCTGACGATGCTGGCATTCAACTTTCTGGGCGACGGGTTGCGCGACGCCCTCGACCCGAGGCTTGCGTCTTGAACGTCGGCCTTGCCAAAGCTGGCGCACCGGGCGCCACAGCGCCCGACACCGTGCTGGACGTGCAGGGTCTGCACACCGAATACCGCACCGCGCGGGGCACCGTCCGGGCCGTGCGCGGCGTTGGCCTGACGTTGCGGCGCGGCGAAATCCTCGGGCTTGTGGGCGAAAGCGGATCGGGCAAATCCGTCACCTGCATGTCCGTGCTGCGCCTGCTGAAACGCGGCGGGCACATCACCGCAGGCTCGGCGCATTTCCACGGAGAGGACCTGCTGGCCCTGTCCGAACGGCGGCTGACGCGCGTGCGCGGCGACCGTATCGGCGTCATCTTTCAGGATCCGATGTCGGCCCTGAACCCGACGATGACGCTGGGGCGCCAGATCACCGAGGTGGTGCAGCGCCATCGCCGCATGTCTGCGGCGCAGGCCCGCGCCCGCGCGATAAAGCTGTTGGAACTGGTCCGCATCCCCTCCGCGCGCAGCCGCATCGACAGCTATCCGCACGAGTTTTCCGGCGGCATGCGGCAGCGCGTGATGATCGCCATCGCCATCGCCTGCGAGCCTGACATCCTGATCGCCGACGAGCCGACGACGGCCCTCGACGTCACCATCCAGCGGCAGATCCTCGGCCTGCTGACGGAATTGCGCGACCGTCTCGGCATGGCGATCATCCTCGTCACCCACGACCTCGGCGTGATCGCGCAAACCGCCGACCGCGTCATGGTGTTGTACGGCGGCTGCGTGATGGAGGAGGCGCCC
This sequence comes from uncultured Alphaproteobacteria bacterium, assembly GCA_963761735.1. Classification (GTDB taxonomy): domain Bacteria; phylum Pseudomonadota; class Alphaproteobacteria; order Rhodobacterales; family Rhodobacteraceae; genus CAVXHQ01. Next base: position 297,907 of record CAVXHQ010000006.1, on the reverse strand, counting down.
GTGGCCGACATATTCGCCGCACCGCGCCATCCCTACACGCGCGGGTTGCTCGCCGCGATCCCCGATCCGCGCACGGCGGGCCGCCCGCTGTCGCCGGTTCCCGGCAGCCCGCCCGACATGGCGAACCCGCCGCCCGGCTGCCCGTTCGCGCCGCGCTGTCCGCACGAGATGCACATCTGCGCCACGCTGCCGGCGCTGTACGACGCAGGCCCCGGACGGCGCGCGCGCTGCTGGCTGGCCGATCCGGCGGCACCGGCAGAGGTTGCGCCATGACGCCGCTGCTCGAACTCGACGATCTGCACATGCATTTCAGCACCAGGGCGGGTCCGCTGCGTGCCGTCGACGGCGTCAGCCTGACCATTCAACGCGGCGAGACCCTCGGTCTCGTCGGCGAGAGCGGCTGCGGCAAATCCACCCTCGCGCGCGCTCTCATTCGTCTGTACCGACCCACCGGCGGGCGGGTCCTGCTCGACGGGATCGACATCACGCAGCTCGGCGATACGGCCCTCAAACCGCACCGCCACCGGATGCAGATGGTATTTCAGGACCCCGTCGCAGCCCTCAACGGGCGGATGACGGTGGGCGAGCTGATCGCCGAACCCCTCGAAATAATGGGCGAGGGCACCCGTGACAGCCGCCGCGCCCGCGTCGCGGACCTGCTGGTGCGCGTGGGCCTCGGCGCGGATGCGGCAGACCGCTATCCGCACAGCTTTTCGGGCGGCCAGCGGCAGCGCGTCGGGATCGCGCGCGCCATCGCGCTGAACCCCGATCTGGTGATCTGCGACGAGCCGATTTCCGCCCTTGACGTGTCTATCCAGGCGCAGATCGTGAACATGCTGTCGGACCTGAAACGCGACCTCGGGCTGGCCTATCTTTTCATCACGCACGACCTGTCGATGCTCCGGCACATAGCGGACAGGATCGGCGTGATGTACCTTGGCAAACTCGTGGAAATCGCGCCCTGCGAGGCGTTGCACGAAAGCCCCCGTCACCCGTACACGCAGCTTTTGTGGTCGGCGATCCCGGTCCCCGATCCCGCCGCGCGCAACGATACCCCCTTCGAGACCGGCGAGGTGCCCTCGCCGCTCGACCTGCCCTCGGGCTGCCGTTTTCGCACCCGCTGTCCACGCGCGACCGGGTTGTGCGCGCGGACGGAACCCACCCTCGACATTGCCGCAGACGGCCACGGTGTCGCCTGTCATCACCCGTTGCCGCCCACCGGCGGCACCCAGACGTCGTCGCCCACCGGCGGCACCCAGACGTCGCCGCCCGACAGCGGCGCTGAAAAGCTGTCCGGTCCCGGCAGCCCCACCCTGCAAAAGGAAACCTCCCATGCGTAACCTGATGATCTCCACCGCCTTCGCGGCCCTTATCGCAGGCCCCCTGCTCGCCCAGGGCGACCTGACCTACGTCGTCAACAACGAGAGCGCGACCTACGACCCCGGCCTGACCTCCGAAACATTCGCGGCACCGATCATCGGCAACACCTTCGAGGGCCTCGTGCGGTTCACCCGGGACGGCGAGATCGAAGGCGCGATGGCGGAAAGCTGGGAGATGTCCGACGACGGCCTGACCTGGACGTTCACCCTGCGCGACGCCAACTGGTCGGACGGGCAGCCGGTCACGGCGGGCGATTTCGTCTATGCGTGGATGCGCATCCTCGACCCCGCGTCGGGGGCGAAAAACCCGTCGCAGTTCTACCTGATCGAGGGCGCGCAGGCGCATTACGACGCGGGCGGGACCGGCGACGTCGCCATTTCCGCGCCCGACGACAGGACGCTGACATTCACCCTGTCGCAGCGCGTGCCCTACCTGCTGCCGCTCATCACCTATACCAACTGGTTCCCGGTGCGCGAGGATGTCGTCGAGGCGGACCCGGACGGCTGGACGCGCAACCCCGAAACCTTCATCGGCAACGGTCCGTTCATGGTGACGGAATTCAATTTCGGCGAGTCGGTCGTGTTTGCCAGGAACCCCGAGTATTACGACGCGGGTGCCGTCACGCTCGACACCCTCACCTTCCGGCTGATCCCCGATCAGGCGACGGCCCTGACGGCGATGGAGAGCGGCCAGGTCGATGGCATCGAGGCGGTGCCCGCCCCCGAGATCCCGCGTCTGATCGCCGAAAGCGATGCGTTCATGGTCGTGCCTGCCCTTGGCACCACCTACGCGTTCTTCAACCCGGCGCAGCCGCCGCTGGACGATGTGCGCGTCCGTCAGGCGCTGTCGATGGCCATCGACCGGCAGGACATCGTCGATTTCGTGCTGCAATCGGCGGACCGGCCCGCCATCGGCCTCGTGCCCTACGGCCTGACGCTGAACGGCGAGGATTTCCGGGACGGCGCGGGCACCTACGGTCTGGCCGAGACGGCGCAGCCCGAGGCGGCGCAGGCCCTGCTCGCCGAGGCGGGCTATCCGGACGGCGAAGGGTTCCCCGAAACCGTGTTCGTGACCTATACCTCGCCGCCGATCGAGAAACTCCTCGAGGCGATCCAGCAGATGTGGAAGGAAAACCTGAACATCGACGTGCAGATCCGCGCAACGGAATGGCAGGTCTACTACCCGGAAGTGCAGCAGGTTCAGTACCAGATCGCGCAGATGGGCTGGGGCGCGGATTATCCGCACCCGATGACGTTCCTCGACGTGTTCCTGCCCGGCAGCCCCAACAACCTCGCCGCCTGGGACAGCCCCGCGTTCGAGGCTGCCCTCGATGCCGCCAAGGCGACGGGCGACGAGGCCGAAGGGCTTGCCGCGATGCACGAGGCGGAGGCGATCCTGATGAACGACCATGTCATCCTGCCGATGTACCACCGCTACAACTACATGATGATGTCGCCGCAGGTGCAGGGGTTCTGGCGCTCGAACCTGAACGTGCCCTATTTCCGCGACGTGACGATGGGCGACTGACCCGCGCGCCGTCGCGCAACGGCAGCGCCGCCTTGCCCGATTTCAGGGCACCGGCATCCGCGCGGCCCCTGGATCGTCCTATCCACGGGCCGCGTGGAAATCATTGCGCAAACCGGCGGTTGCCCCGATTGCCCTCACCGGCAAAGGGGCGTTATCGTCGGACCATCAACCTGGGTGCCTGACCGCGCACCCGTCCTCAGGGAGAACACCATGACCTTTCAGATCTCGACCAGGGGCCTCGCCACCGCGATGCTGCTGGCGCTCGCGGCGCCGGCCTACGCCCAAACGCCCACCGACACCCTCGTCATCGCCGACGTCATCGACGATGTCCTGTCGCTCGATCCGCATGAGGTATCCGAGGTCGGCGGCGTCCTCGTCACCACGCAGGTCTACCAGAACCTCGTGACCGTCAACATCGACGACGCCACCGACATTCAGCCGCAGCTGGCCGAGAGCTGGGAGATCAGCGACGACGGCCTGACCTATACGTTCACCATGGCGACAGGCGCGACGTTCTCGTCCGGCAATCCGGTGACCGCCGAGGACGCCGCCTATTCCCTGCAACGCGCGGTGAAACTCAACTCGCGGTCCGCCTTCATCATCACGCAGTTCGGGTTCACTCCCGAAAACGTCGAGGACATGGTCCGCGTCGAGGATGGTAAGCTCGTCGTCACCATCGCCGAGGCCTATTCGCCGTCGTTCTTCCTCGTGGTGCTGTCGGCCTATGTCGCGGCCATCGTGGAACGCGCGCCGCTGGTCGAAAACGAGGTCGACGGCGATTTCGGCAACGCCTGGCTCAAATCGGGCGCGGCAAGCGTAGGGTCCGGCCCTTTTCAGTTGCAGCAATGGGATCCTGCCGTCGCCATCGTGATGGAGCGCAACGACAATTACTGGGGCGACGCGCCTGAAATGGCCCGCATCGTGATCCGTCATGTGGCCGAAAGTGCGACGCAGCGGCTGCTGCTGGAACAGGGCGACATCGACATCGCCAACAAGCTGGCACCCGACGATCATATCGCCATGGCCGACAACACCGAGACCACGACGATCACCGGACCGTCCTCGGTGATCTATTACATGGGCATGAACCAGCGCACCCCCGGCCTCGATCAGCCGCAGGTCATCGAGGCGATGAAATGGCTCATCGATTATCAGGGCATGGCCGACAGCCTGGCACAGGGCACCGTGTCGGTGCACCAGACGATGATCCCCGGCGGGTTTCTGGGCGAGAGCGAGTATACGCCGTTCAGCTATGATCTCGAACGCGCGCAGGAGCTGCTCGCGGAATCGGGCGTCGAACTGCCGCTGTCGCTCGACATCGTGGTCTGGAACAACGCGCCCTACGTCGATTTCGCCCAGGCCTTGCAGGCGACGATGGCACCCGCGGGCATCGACCTGAACCTCGAGGTCGTGGACGGCGGCCAGTGGCTCGAGCGGTATCGCAGCCACGATCTGGACGGCTGGATGGGTCTCTGGGGCCCCGATTACCCCGATCCGCACTCGAACGCGCGCGCCTTTGCGGTGACCGCAGCCGACACGCCCGACGACAAGGAAACGCTTGCCGACCGGTTCGGTTTCGCCCCCGGCGACCTGTCGCCGCGCACGATGGCGGCCCTCGCCGAGACCGATACCGCGACCCGTCAGGCGCTGTACGAGGAAATTCAGGTGGAACATACCGACACCTCGCCGTTCCTGTTCATGTTCCAGGAACAGCGTGCTATCGGCGTGCGCTCGAACGTCGAAGGCCTGGTTCTTGGCGTCACCTTTGCCGACGATCGCTACTGGCGGGTAACGAAGTAACCGCGACCCGAAAATCCGGGCCGACCGGCACCCGCCGGTCGCCCCCCCCTTGCGTCATCGGACCCGTCATGACCCCCACATCCGGCCCCGGCCGCAGCGCAATCGTAGCGGGCCGCGCCGGGCGCATGGCCCGTGGCGGCGCGTCGGTGCTGCTGACCGTGGCGCTGACGCTGCTCGGCCTTATCGCGCTGACGTTCTTCATCGGGCGGGTGGTGCCGATCGACCCGGTCCTGACCGTCGTCGGCGATCAGGCGCCGCAGGACGTCTACGACCGGGTGTTCCGGGAAATGGGCCTCGACAAGCCGGTGATCGTGCAGTTCGGCGCCTATGTCTGGGACGTCATCCGTCTCGATCTGGGCACCTCGATGGTGACGAACCGGTCGATCTCGTCGGACATCGCGCGGTTCTTTCCGGCGACGTTCGAACTTGCGATCCTCGGCATCCTGATCGGCACCGGTCTTGGCATACCGGCGGGCGTCATCGCCGCGGTAAAGCGCGACACATGGGTCGATCACGTCGTGCGCGTCGTGGCCCTCATCGGCTATTCGGTGCCGATATTCTGGCTGGCGCTGATGGCGCTCCTCGTGTTTTACGCCCGAACTCGAATGGGTCGGCGGGCCGGGGCAGATCGACATCGGCTATGCCTATTCGTATCGTCGCGTCACCGGGTTCATCCTGATCGACACCGCGCTCACCGGATCCTGGGAGGTTTTCGCCAATGCGATCAGCCACATCGTGCTACCTGCCGTGCTGGTGGGGTATTATTCGATGGCCTACATCAGCCGGATGACCCGGTCGGTGATGCTCGAACAGCTGAACTCGGAATACGTGCTGGCCGCCCGCCTGAAGGGCGCGTCGGAATACACTATCGTCGTGCACCACGCCCTGCGCAACGCGGCCATACCGCTGGTCACCATCGTCGCGCTGTCGTTCGGCGGACTGCTCGAAGGGTCGGTGCTGATCGAGACGGTATTCTCGTGGCCGGGTCTCGGCAACTATATCGCGCAATCGCTGCTGGGCGGCGATATCAACGCCGTCCTCGGCGGCACGATGGTGGTCGGCACGGTGTTCGTGCTGCTCAACGTCGCCTCGGACCTGCTGTACCGGGTCCTCGATCCCCGCACGCGGAGCGTGACATGAATTTTCGGTGTACGCGGAGCGTGACATGAAACGATGCACCCGGAGCATGACATGAACCGACCCACGCGGAGCGTGAAATGAAACGATGCACACGGAGCGTGACATGACCGTGGCGACAGCCAAGACCGCGCCACCCCTACAGCGCCGGTCTGTCTGGCAGGCCCGGGCCAGACGCGGCGCGCGGTTTCGCCCGCCGGTTCCGGCGCAACCCGCTGGGCATGACCGGCCTCGGCATCGGGACGCTGCTGATCCTCGTGGCGATCTTTGCGCCTGTGTTGGCAACCCACGATCCCTACGCCCCCGATTTCGGCGCCCGCCTGACCGCGCCCGGCGCGCAATACTGGTTCGGCACGGACGAACTGGGGCGCGACATCTATACCCGCATCCTGTACGGCAGCCGGATCACGATCTTCATCGTGGCGCTCGTCATTTTCACCTCCGCGCCGATCGGCCTGCTGATGGGCGTCGTCTCGGGGTATTTCGGCGGCTGGACCGATGCTGTCCTGATGCGCGTGACGGATGTGTTCCTCGCCGTGCCGAAACTGCTGCTGGCGCTGGCCTTCGTCGCGGTCCTGGGGCCCGGCATCGTCAACGCGGCCCTGGCGATCACCCTGACGGCCTGGCCGCCCTACGCCCGCCTTGCCCGCGCCGAAACCCTCGCCGTCCGCCACGCCGACTATGTCGCCGCCGTCCGCCTTGCCGGTGCGTCGCACTGGCGGATCATGTCGCGCCACATCTTTCCGATCTGTTACTCCAGCACGCTGGTGCGCGTCACCTTCGACATGGCGGGCATCATCCTGATCGCTGCGGGCCTTGGGTTCATCGGCCTTGGCGCGCAGCCGCCCCTGCCCGAATGGGGCGCGATGATCGCGAGCGGTCGGCGGTTCATATTCGAGCAGTGGTGGGTCGCCGCAATGCCCGGTGCGGCGATCTTCATCGTCTCGCTCGGGTTCAACTTTCTGGGCGACGCGCTGCGCGATATCCTCGATCCGCACACGGGCGGATCGACATGATGGATCTGGCCGCACACGGGCGGATCGACATGATGGATCTGGCCGCACACGGGCGGATCGACATGATGGATCTGGCCGCACACGGGCGGATCGACATGATGGATCTGGCCGCACACGGGCGGATCGACATGATGGATCTGGCCGCACACGGGCGGACTGGCGGCCCCGAAATTCCGCACCTCCGAGGTATACCATGACCCCGCTGTTGCAGATCGACGGGCTGAACGTCGTCTTTCCCGGCGAGGGGGGCGACCATCCGGCCGTCCGCGATGTCACCTTTTCCATGGGCCGCGAGAAAATCGGCATCGTCGGCGAAAGCGGATCGGGCAAGAGCCTGACCGCCCGCGCCATCCTCGGCATCCTGCCGGGCCTCGCCAACGTGCAGGCGCGGGCGATGATGTTCGACGGCATCGATCTGACATCGGTCGGCAACAGACAGTTGCGCCGCCTGCGCGGCGACCGGATCGGGATGATCCTGCAAGATCCGCGCCACGCCCTGAACCCGGTGCACCGCATCGGCGAACAGATCGTGGAATCCATCCGGCTGGGCACCGCGAACGCCGGCAAACGCGTGACGCGCCGCAGCGCCCGCGATACCGCGCGCGAGATGCTGCTGGCGACGGATATCCGCGACGCCGACCGTGTGATGAACCTCTATCCGCACGAGGTCTCCGGCGGCATGGGACAGCGCGTGATGATCGCCATCGCCTTCGTGCGCGCCCCCGATCTGCTGATTGCCGACGAGATCACCTCCGCTCTCGACGTCACGGTGCAGACCCGGGTGCTCGATGTGCTCGACGACATGGTGGGCAGGCGGGACATGGGGCTGATCTTCATCAGCCACGACCTGCCGCTGGTGTCGCGCTTTTGCGACCGGGTGCTGGTGATGTACGCGGGCCGCGTCGTCGAAGAGATCGCCGCCCGCGATCTGGCGCTGGCCAAACACCCCTATACCCGCGGGCTGCTGCGCTGCATGCCCCGGATCGACGGCGATCAGTCGCCGCTGCCGGTGCTGGACCGCGATCCTGCGTGGGTGCTGCCATGATCGCCGTCGAGGCCCTCGACGTGTGGTACGACACGGCCCACGTCGTGCAGGACGCGCGGCTTAGCGTGGCGCGGGGCGAGTGTTTCGGCCTCGTCGGCGAGAGCGGATCGGGTAAGAGCACGATCCTGCGCGCCATCGCCGGGCTTGTGCCGCGCTGGGAGGGGCGCATCGACGTGGCCGGCATCGACGCGCGCGCGGGCCACACCGGCGCGCGGCGGGCCGATTTCCGGCGCACCGTGCAGATGGTGTTTCAGGATCCCTTCGCCTCGCTGCATCCCAAACGCCTGGTCGGCGACGCGGTGTCCGAACCGATGCAGATCAACGGCATGGACGATATCTCGGACCGTACCGACGCGCTGTTTGCCGACATCGGCCTGACGCCCGCGCACCGGTTCCGCTATCCGCACGAGCTGTCGGGTGGCCAGCGGCAACGCATCGCCATCGCCCGCGCGCTGGCCCTCGAGCCGCAGGTGATGCTGCTGGACGAGCCGACCTCGGCCCTCGACGTGTCTATTCAGGCCGAGATCCTGAACCTGCTGGCGCGCCTGCGCGACGAACGTGGGCTGACCTATCTGATCGTCAGCCACGATCTGGCCGTCATCAGCCATATGTGCAGCGCGCTGGCGGTGATGGCGCAGGGGCGGATCGTCGAAACGCTGGCGCGCGACGACCTTGCCCGTGGCCACGCTGCGACCGGGTATACCCGCGCGCTGATCGCCGCGAGCGGCCATGGGACGGTGCCATGAGCGTGGCAATCCCCGGCGGCACCGGGTTTCTGGGCACGGCGATTGCACACGCCCTCGTGGCCCGGGGCGCCGATACGGTACAGATCGCACGCGGGCAGATGACGCAGATGCCGGTGGCAGGGGCCCGCTTTGCGGCAGCCGACAGGACGGACGGCGGCACGCTCGACCGGTTATTCGCCGACCACCGCGTCGATACCGTGATCGACGTGATGACCCTGACGCTTGCGACGACGCAGCCGCTGCTGAACGCCACCGCCCGCGCGGGCGCGCGGTATGTGATGATCAGCGCCATAGATGTGACGGCGAATTACGGCGGTCTTGCCCGCCTCGAAAATCCCCCCGTCCTGAAGCGACCCGCGCGTGAGGAAGATCCGGTCCGCAAGACGCTCTATCCCTATCGCCATTTGTCGGCAAAGCCCGCGGGGATCGATCCCCAAATCTTGCGAGATTACGACAAGATCCCGATCGAGATCGCCGCCCGGGCCTCCGCCGACCTGCGCGCCCTGATCCTGCGGATGCCCGCGATCTATGGGCCCGGCGACCGGCAGGGACGGTTCGCGTGGTTGAAGGCAGCGCTTCAGGCCGATGGGCCGATCCGGATGGATGCGCGCGCGGCCCATTGGCAACAATCCTTCATCTATATCGATGATGCCGCGGACGCCGTGGCCCGCGCGGCCCTGTCCCACATCCCGCCCCGGACGCTGCACATCGCCACCCCGCATCACCGCACGATGGCGGACTGGGCCGCGCGTTTTGCGCAGGCCGCCGGGTTCGACCGCGAGGTGACGACCTGCCCACTCGCCGGGCGGGGCCTGATGGCCGAACGGGCCGAGATGATGGACATGCGCTATCCGCTGACGCTCAACGGCACGGCGTTTACCGACAGCCTCGGACCTGTCGAGCGGACGCCCGAGGCCGAGGCGATTGCCGCGACGCTGGACGCCGGTCTGTGACGCGCGAAACGCGACGGTCGCGGGGTTTGCGCGGGTGCCACGGCTCCCCGTGGCAGCGCCCTGCCGCCAGACGCCCGTCACACTGCACCGGCCTTGTCCCGGCCGGAAGGCCGCTGGATGCAGACCGGCATCGCGCGGCGCACCGGGATTTTGCCGCCACAGCGGACGCTTCCAGAATGCGCCCCGACCCATCCGGGCATGGCCCTGAAAATCCGGGAGAAAACTGCTGAGAGGATATCTCGCCGCCGCGCTGATCGCGATTTCAGTGTCCGTGCTGGAATTCGCCCGGCTCGGCGTCGCAATCACCCCCGTCGGGATCGGCGAAACGCCGGTGACGCTCTACGCCCGGTCCGATGCCGACGGCCCCATTGTCGTGATGGCGCATGGTTTCGCCGGATCGCAACAGATGATGCAGGGCTTTGCGCTGCCGCTGGCACAGGCGGGTTACCGGGTGTTCGTGTTCGAATTTCTGGGTCACGGCCGCCATCCGGTGCCGATGTCGGGCGATGTCGGCTCCGTCGACGGCACGACGCGGCTGCTGGTCGACCAGACGACCGGGGTCATCGACGCGGTCGCCGCCCTGACGGGCCAGAACGCCGGTCCCATAGCTCTCGTCGGTCATTCGATGGCGACCGATATACTCGTGCGCGTGGCGGATCTGCGCGCGGATACCGGGCCGCTCGTCCTGATTTCGGCGTTTTCGCAGGTCATCGACGACACGGTGCCGCGCACCCTGTTGCTGATCAGCGGCGCGTGGGAAAGGCGGTTGCGCGACTTTGGCGTCGCGGCGCTGCGCAGGGTCGACGGGTCTGCCAACGAGGGTGAGACGGCGCGCAACGGCCCCGTCACCCGCCGCGCGGTTGCCGCACCGTTTTCCGAACACGTGTCGATCCTGCACAGCCGGGCAGCACGGCGCGAAGCGCTGGACTGGCTCGACGCGGCCTATGGGCGGGTGCCGGATACCGCCGCATCCCGGGTGTCGATCCTGCCGACAGGATGGGCGATCATCGGCCTGCTGGGCGGTCTGGTGCTGGCGTTCCGGTCCGTCGCGCGGCGCCTGCCCGCAATTGCCACGTCACCCCAGCCGCTGAGCGGGCGCCAGATCGCGGCGGTCCTGCTGCTGCCCGCAGGGGCGGCCCCGGTGGTCTCGGTGCCGCTGAACCCCGAGATACTGCCGGTTCTGGTGGCAGATTACATCGGCCTGCATCTGCTCGTGTTCGGCGCCCTGCAACTTGGCCTGATGCGATACTGGGGCATGCGGTTCGGCCGCCCGTCAGTTGCCGGTCTGGCACTCTTGTTGTTGGGATGCACCCTGTTCGGAATGGCACTCGACAGGTATGTGGCCAATTTCTGGCCGACACCCGGTCGGCTGTGGATCATCGCCGTCCTGTCGCTCGGCGCGCTGCCCTATATGATCGCCGATCAGATGCTGACAGTCGCGGCCCCGGTAGTGCGGCGCATCGCCGTGCGGGCAAGCCTGCTGGCCTCGCTCGGCCTCGCCGTGGTCCTCGATTTCGAGGGGCTGTTTTTCCTGATCCTCATCGCGCCGGTGATGATCCTGTTTTATCTGGTCTTCGGCACCATGGGCCGCACGGTCGCCACACGGTCGGGACCGATGACCTCGGGCATCACACTGGGACTGGTGCTGGCATGGGCACTGGGGGTGAGCTTTCCGCTGTTCAACCCCTAGGTGCCGCGACGCGAACCACCGCGTTTGCGGTCTAGTCCGGTTGCGCGCCTTTGAGGGACGCGAGCGCGGGCAGCTTTCCGGCACCGCCGATCCGCCCGACGGAAACGCCGCCACAGGCATGGCCGAGCGACAGACACTGCGACAACGACGCACCGCGCAGCCATGCGACGAGGACACCGGCGTTGAAGGCATCCCCCGCCCCGGTGGTATCGACCACGGCGACGGGCGGACACGGCACGGCTATCGTCGTGCCATCGGCAGCGCAGGCATCCGCCCCGGCGGCACCGCGTTTGGTGATCGTGCCGACGCGCGGCGCCACGGGCACCGAGAGAGCGGACAACCGTGCCCGCTCGTCCTCGTTGGGCAAGAACAGATCGACCGAGGCGATGAGTGTCGCCACCCGGGCGTCGGCAAAGGCGGCGGCGTCCCAGCCGCAATCGAGCGAGACGGTCATTCCTGCGGCGCGCGCGGCGGGGATCAGACCGGGATGGTCGAGGGCGGTCGTCAACTCTCCGATATGCAGATGCCGCGCCGGTGGCAGGTGAAACGGCACCGGCAGGGCCGTGCCGGGGCGACGGGTCACGAACGCCCGGTCGCCGCCATAAACGCTTGCCACGGTGATCTGCGGATCGGCACCCGCCGGTGCCGCGACGACGTGGGAGGCAACGTTGTTGCGCGCAAGATCGCCCTGCACCGCCGCATCGAATGGGGCGGCAGGCAGCACCCCGATAACGCCCGTGGCACGCCCGAGGGCCGCGCAATAGCACGCGGTGATCAGCGCGCCGCCCCCTGCCGTGAGGGTCAGCGCCTGCGCAAAAACCTCGCGCCCCGGTTCGGGGGCCGCATCGAGGCCGGTAAACACAAGGTCCGCGTACAGCCGTCCGGCGCACAGGATGTCGAGCGGGGCGTTCACCGCAACGCGGCGCCCGTGGAAGGATCGAACAGATGGATTTCCTGCGCATCGGCGAAAAGGCCGATCCTGTCGCCCGGCCCCGGCGCGTTGCGGCCCGGACCGGTGGCGATCACCTCGGTGCCGCCGATATCGACGTACAACAACGTGTCGGCCCCCAGCGGTTCGGCAACCACCACGGTTCCCGTCAGGATCGCGCCGTCTTCGGGACCGGGGAGCAGGTTCTCAGGGCGGATCCCCACCTGAACCGTTCCCGGCGGGTCCTTGGGCGCAAGACCCGGCAGCACGACGCCACTGCCCAACACGATCCGCCCCGCCTCGACCCGGGCGGGGAGCAGGTTCATCGACGGCGCACCGATGAATTGCGCCACGAACGTGTTGGCCGGTTCGTGGTACACCTGCGCGGGCGTGCCGACCTGCTGGATGTGCCCGTCGCGCATGATGACAATCCGGTCGGCCATGGTCATCGCCTCGACCTGATCGTGGGTGACGAAGACGATGGTGGTGCCGACGCGGGCGTGCAGTTTCTTGATCTCCAGCCGCATCTGCGTCCGCAATTGGGCATCCAGATTTGACAACGGCTCATCGAACAGGAACACCGACGGATTGCGCACCAGTGCCCGCCCGATGGCGACACGCTGGCGCTGCCCGCCCGAAAGCGCGGCGGGTTTGCGCGACAGGTAGTCGGTCATGCCGAGCAATTCGGCGACCTCGTCGATCCGCGCCTCTTTTTCGTCCCTGGATTTCTTCGACGTCCGCAGGCCGAAACCGATGTTCTTGCGCACCGTCATGTGCGGGTAAATCGCGTAGTTCTGAAACACCATCGCGATGTTGCGGTCTTTGGGTTCCAGATTGTTGACGTTGCGCCCGCCGATTTCGATGCGGCCGCCCGTCACCTCCTCGAGGCCCGCGATCATCCGCAGCGTCGTGGATTTGCCGCAGCCCGACGGGCCGACGAAGACGACGAATTCGCCGTCCGCCACCTCGAGGTTGATGGAATGGATCACCTCGGTATTGCCGTAGTTCTTGACGAGGTCGCGCAGGGTGAGGTTGGCCATTCAGGTCTCCAGAAGGTCGAAGGCAGCGTCGCGGGCGGCTGTGGCGGTGGCGATACGGGCCGGGCCCTGCGCGATTTGGGCGATCAGGCCGTCGAGCGTTTCGGCGTAATCGTCGAATGCCTCGGACAAAGGCGCGGGGGCCGGTCCGCCGAAGCGGTCGCGCCGGTCGACGAATGTCTGCGCCGATACGGTGTCGGCAAATGTGGCGCGGTCCATGGCAGGCGCGCGACCGGTTTCGGCCTCGAAAGCGGCGGCGAAACTTTCGAACCCCTGCCCCAGCGACACGCCCGCTGCGATGACGGCGCGAGCGGTGATCGCGGCCACGTGATGCGCCTGCCGGAACGACAGCCCCTCGTCGCGGACGAGGCTGTCGGCCAGTTCGGTCACGGTGATGCAGGCGGCATCCGTCGTGGCCGCCACGCGGGCAGCATTGATCGTCACCAGCGGGATCATCGCCGACAGCAGCGCGGTCACGCGCGCCCCGCTGGCAAAGGCCGCATAGCCGGTCTGCTGCGCCTCGCCCTCGCTGTCGTTCATGTCGGTGAACGGCGTGTTGTGCATGGTGCCGATGATGGTGTCGCAATGGCCGATGGTCGCGCTCGACAGGTGGCGCAGGTGTTCGATCGGCACCGGGTTGCGCTTTTGCGGCATGATCGACGAGATCTGCACGAGGCTGTCCGGGACATGCATCTGGCCAACCTCGAAGGCGGTCCAGTACTGCAAATCCTGGATCAGCCGGCCCAGATGCAGGAACGGCAGTTTCAGCGCGGAATAGAGCCCGGTGATGTAATCGACGCCCGCGATGCAGCCGTAGGCGTTGCGTTTCGGCGCCGCGAAGCCCAGCAGGTCCGCCATCCGGTGCCGGTCGATGGGAAAACCGGATGTCGTGATCGCCGCGGCGCCCATCGGGCACAGATCGAGGGCGTGACGCGCCGCCAGCAGCCGCGCGATGTCGGACAAGAGCACTTCGAGGGCGGCGCAAAGGTAATGGCCGAAAGTCGTCGGCTGCGCCGGCTGCCCGTGGGTATAGGCCACGATCAGCGTGCCCGCCTGCGCCCGCGCGGTATCGAGCATCGCGCCCGCCAACGTGGCAAGTCCGGCGAGCATCGAGTCCGTCCGGTCCCGCAGCGCCATCTTGAACAGGGTGTGGTCCATGTCGTTGCGCGACCGCGCGGTGTGCAGCATACCGCCCAGATCGGGGCCGAGGATGCGGCGCAACTCTGCCTCGACATGGAAGAAATAATCCTCGACCGCGCCGGTATAGCGCAGCGTCGCCGGATCGAACCGCGCGATCTCGCGCAGCGCCGCGGCGATCGGCGTGGTCTCGTCCGGTGCCAGAATGCCGGTCTCGCCCAGCATCACCAGGTGTGCGGCATTGATCGCATCCATGTGCTGCGCGTAGTGCGTCTTTACCCCGTCGAACAGCGGCGCAAGGACTGTTTCGGCGTAGACCGGGTGCGGGAAGGTGTCGGGGTCGGTCATCGGGCGGTACCGGCGATGGCACACAAGGCTCCGGCAGGATTTGCGCGTGGGCCGGTGCGTGACGCTCTCCGGGACGCCGTCCGTGCGCAGCACAAAAGGTCCACCGGACCTCTTGCCGGGCCGGCGCGCGACGCTCTCCGGGGCTCCGCCCGTGAGCAGCACAAAAGGTCCGCCGGACCTTTTGCCGGGCCGGCGCGTGACGCTCTCCGGGGTTCCGCCCGTGAGCAGCACAAAAGGTCCGCCGGACCTCTTGCCGGGCCGGCGCGCGACGCTCTCCGGGGCTCCGCCCGTGAGCAGCACAAAAGGTCCACCGGACCTATTGCCGGGCCGGAGCGTGACGCTCTCCGGGGCTCCGCCCGTGAGCAGCACAAAAGGTCCGCCGGACCTTTTGCCGGGCCGGAGCGTGACGCTCTCCGGGGCTCCGCCCGTGAGCAGCACAAAAGGTCCACCGGACCTTTTGCCGGCTTTGCCGGGCAGCTGCTCACCCCTTCAAACCCGCCATGACGACGCCCTGGATGATGTAGCGCTGGAACACCAGAAACACGATCAGCGTCGGCAGCACCGAGATCGCGGCGCCCGTCATGATGAGTTCCCATTCGACCGCCTGTTCGACCGCGAAGGTCGTGAGCCCCACGGGCAACGTGTACATCTCGACCGAGTTGGTCACGATCAGCGGCCAGATGAACGCCGTCCAGTTGCCCAGGAACACGAAGATCGCCAGCGCCGCCAGCGCCGGTTTCACCAGCGGCATCGCCACGGTCCACCAGATCTGGAACTCGTTCAGCCCGTCGATGCGCGCCGCCTCGAGAAAGTCGTCGGGGACGGATTCAAAGAACTGCTTCATCAAAAATACACCGAAAGCAGTCATCATGCCGGGGAACATGATCCCCCAATAGCTGTCGAGCCAGCCGAACTGCTGGGACATCAGATACCACGGGATCACCAGCATTTCGGTGGGAATCATCAGCGTCGACAGGATCGCGATGAACACGATGTAACGGCCGCGGAACGTGAACTTGCACAGGGTATAGCCGACGAGTGCGTCGAAGAAGACGTTGGAAACCGTCGTGGCAATGGCAATCACCAGAGAGTTCAAGAACCACGTCGGAAACCGCGAATCCGACAACACATAGGAATAGTTCTCCAGGGTCGGCTCTTTCGGAATCAGGTTCAGTTCCGTCACCTCGTAGGGAAACTTGAACGAGGCCGACAGCATATAGGCGATGGGCATGATCATCACGATCCCGCCGACGAACAGGATCAGCCAGCGCAGGTACTGCGCCCAGCCGGTCGCCTTGCGCGACGATTCCCGCATCAGCGCCGATGACGACGCCTTGATTTCAAGATCGGTCACGGCCATCAGCGGTCCCTCAGCAGGCGCAGCTGCAACAGGCTGACGACCAGCAGGATGGTGAAAAGTACCACCGTCTGTGCGGCGGCATACCCCATGTCATAGCTGGAAAAGGCGGTCTGATAGATCATCAGCACCAGCGGTTTGGTCGCGTTCAGCGGCCCGCCGGGATCGTTCGACGTCATGTTGAACACGATATCGAAAATCCGCAGGAAACCGATGGACGAGAACACGATGAGAAACACCAGCGTCGGGCGCAGCAGCGGCAGGGTGATTTCCCACAGGATCGTCCAGTTGGACACGCCGTCGATCCGCGCGGCCTCGTAATAACTTTTGGGGATCGCGCGCAGACCGGCCATGAAGATGATGATCTGAAACCCCAGACCCATCCAGATCGCGGGCGCCAGAATCGAGGGCAGCGCGTTAGTGGTAGAGCGGAGGAACGCGATCTGCGGCACCCCGAACGTCGCCAGCAGGTTGTTGAACACGCCGTTCGGCACATCGAGGTAAAACCAGCGCCAGACCCATGCCATCGCCACGGCGGACGTCATGAACGGCAGGAAATACAGGGCCCGCAGCGTGTTGTGCATGAACCGTACCTGATCGAGCTGATAGGCGATCAGAAACGACAGCGCGAGGCTGACGGGGGTGCCGATACCAAGGTACAGGAACGTATTGCCGAACACTTTCCAGAAGACCGGATCGGTAAACAGCTTGATGTAGTTGTCGAGGCCGGTCCAGGTTTTGTCGCCCAGCAGGTTCCAGTCCATGAACGACAGTACAAAGGCGTTGCCGGTCGGATAGAACCGGATCACGACGTAGAAGACGATCGGGACGGCCAGAAACCCCCAGGCCCAGACGACCTGCTTGTTCTTGATCGAAAGGTCCTTGTAGAAAGCCATCCCTGCCCCCGCCGGAAATGTGGTGCGCCGCGCCCGATATGGCGCGGCGACCGGGTTTCAGGTGCCGATCACTCGGTGTAATAGCTGTCGAGAAGCGCCTGCTCTTCTTGCTGCGCCTGCGCCAGGCTGTCGGCCACCGACTGCCCTTCGAGTTCGATCCGGCTGACCGCATCTGTCAGGATCTGGCGCTGCGCGCTTTCGTCCGCAAAGATCGTCGTGTGCGCATATTCAAGGCCGCGCACGAAGGGGCCGAACACCGGATCGTCCGAGGCCACCTCCGCCGCCGATGGCTTGGCCGGCAATTCGCCCACGGTATCGACCCAGACCTGCATCGCCTCGTCGGAGGTGACGTATTCCATGAACAACACGGCGGCGTCGTATTCCTCGTCCTGCGCGCCCGAGGTGATGGCGTTGACCCAATAGGACGAATAGTTCGACTGCGTCCCGTCCGGCCCGGCCGGAAGTTCGGTGACGCCCCAGTTCAACCCGCGCGAATCCTCGAGCGCGCCGATCCGGAACGACCCGTCGATGTGATAGCCCGCGCGCCCCGCTTTGAACGCGGCCTGCGCCTCGTCCATGAAGGTGTTGTTGGACACCGCGTCGTCGCCAAGTTGCAGCGACATGTACCATTCGAGGGCGGCGACACCCTCTGGCGTGGCATAGCCCACGGTACGGTAGTCGTCGGAATAGGGCGTGGCACCGTACTGACGGAACAGGACCTCGCGCAGCCAGTGGTGGTCCTGCCCGCCCATGCCGGTGGTCAGCCCTTCGGTGGTGATGTTGCCCGCACCGTCGCGTTCGGTCATCAGGGCCGCGTGTTCGGCCAGTTCCTCGAGCGTCGTGGCAGGCGCCTCGATGCCCGCGGCCTCCAGCAGCCGCTCGTTATAGAACAGCGCGAGCGAGCGGACGGCCGTGGGCAGCGCCCAGTAGTCGCCGTCGATCTTCATCGCCTGAACCATCGGGAAAAACTCGGACTCGATGTCGGCGGCGGCAAAGACGTCCGACGGAAGCGGCTGGATCAGCTCTGCCTCGACGTAGTCGTTCAGCCAGCCGTAAAACAGCTGCACGACGTCCGGCCCCTCGCCCGCGGGGATCGATGCCGCAACCTTGGTGCGGTAATCGGCATAGGGGAACGTCGTCATGACGACGGTGATCCCGGGATTCGCCGCCTCGAAATTCTCGATCAGGATGTCCATCGCATCGACGCGGGCCTCGAAATAATACTGCCAGTATTCGATCTCGACCTGGGCGCGCGCCATGCCTGCAAAGGCCAGCGCGGCGGTGCCGGCCAGGATGGTGCGTGCGGCGAGAGTGCCCCTGGTTCTCGGTGCGGTCATGAAATCGTCCCCCGTTTGTTGATGAGCCGACCTGTGCGGTGTGCGGCACGACTCAGGAATTGCAGCGACGTTAAGTCAAGCGAATTGAGCTTTCAAGCCGTGTGGACTAATCAAAAGGGATGGAGCAGCCCGCCCCCCGATTCCCCGGCTCGAACGCGCACCGCAGTCGTGCCTACAACCGGCGGCTGGTGCTGCGGCTCGTCCGGGGCGAGGGCGCGGCGCCGCACCGGGGCGCCGGCCGGGCTGAAATCGCGCGCACGTCGGGTTTGACGACACAGGCGGTCAGCAACATCATCGCCGAGCTGCAATCGGAAGGTCTGGTCGAACAGGTCGGGCGGCGCACGGGCACGCGCGGCCTTCCGGCGGTGCAGTTCGGCGTCAAGGCGTGCGGCGGCTACGCCCTCGGCGTCGAGGTGCGGCCCGATGCGCTGCGCGCCGCGCTGGTCGATCTGTCGGGCCGCGCCGTCTGGTCGGCGCGCCGCACGTTGCGCAGCGCAACACCGCAGGCGGTGCTCGACGAAATCGTCGCGATCCGGGCCGCGGCACAGACCGAAGGCGCCGTTGCCCCCGAGAAGTTGCGGGGCCTCGGCCTCGTGGTACCCGGCCCGTTCGGCGCCACCGGCCTGTCGGATCCGGCGACGAGAGCTGCCTGGCTGGTCGGGACTTGCGGCCCGGGACTGGTTCGCGGAACGCCTGCACTTGCCGGTGCTGGTCGAAAACGACGCCAACGCAGCCGCCGTCGCGGAACGTGTCAACGGCGTCGCACGCGGCCTTGCGACCTATGCGTTCATCTATTTCGGCACCGGCATCGGCCTTGGTATCGTGTCGCGCAACAGCCTGTTGCGCGGCGCCTTCGGCAACGCGGGCGAAATCGGGCATATTCCCGTGGGCAGCCGCACCCTCGAAGCGGTCGCCAGCCGTCTGGCCTTGTCGCAACGCCTCGCCGCCGCCGGATATCCTGCGCGCACCGGCGAAGATATCGCCGCCGCCCTGGACGCGGGCGCGCCGGTGATATCGGCCTGGCTGGACGAGGCGGGGGCGGCGCTGGGTTACGCCGTGCAAATCGTCGAGAACCTGTTCGATCCGCAGACCATCATCCTCGGCGGTGCCCTGCCCGATGCACTCCTCGACCGGCTGGTGGCGAAAATCCCGCTCTCGCCCGCGTCGGTCGCGGCCCGGTCCGGCCGCGCACATCCGCGCCTGATGCGCGTCACCGCCGGGCGCATGACCGCCGTCCTGGGTGCTGCCGCCCTCGTCATCGACCGCATCTTTACGCCCACTCTAGATCGCCCCGCCTGATCCCGTCACCGGACCTTGCCATCCACCGCAAACACCCGCGACACGGCCCTTGCACACCTGCCCGACACGCGTGCCGCAACCAAACGCCCCGTCTGCCGCCAGACCCTGCGACCGGACGAAAACGCCCGACAAACCGCCCGACAAACCGCCCGGTAGAACGCCCGACAAACCGCCCCGCAAAACCGAAAGTACCGCCATGCCCCGTTCCGATCTCGACCGCCTCGCCGACAGCCGCAGCCACACCCGCCTCGCCGACCTCTGGCGCGCGCTGACGGCACTGCGCTCCTGCGCCTCGATCCTGCAGTCGGGTGCCCATCCCGACGACGAGACGTCGTCGATGCTCGCCGCCCTCCGGTTCCGCGACGGAATGTCCGTGTCCTATGCCTGTTCCACCCGTGGCGAAGGCGGACAGAACGACATCGGCACGGCGGCGGGCGCCGATCTGGGTGCGCTGCGCACCGCCGAGATGGCGCGTGCGGCGGACCGTCTCGACATGCGGTTGTGGTGGTTGCCGGATCGGGCGGACGACAGCCTGACCGATTTCGGCTTTTCCAAATCGGGCGACGAAACCCTGGACAGATGGGGCCGCGACCGGACGCTGGCGCGTTTCGTCCATGTGATCCGCACCGAAAAGCCCGACATTCTGATGCCGACGTTCCTCGATGTGCCGGGCCAGCACGGCCACCACCGCGCGATGACGCAGGCCGCCCATCTGGCCTTCGAGCGGGCGGCCGATCCGGGGTTCGCGGGCTGCGATCTGCCGGTCTGGCAGGTGTCGAAACTGTACCTGCCCGCATGGGGCGGCGGCGGGTCGGCCTATGACGACGAAGTGCCGCCGCCCGACGCCACGGTGACCGTCACGGGCACCGGCCACGATCCGGTGACGGGGTGGAGCTATGCCGAAATGGGCCAGCACAGCCGCATGTTTCATCGCACCCAGGGCATGGGCCGCTGGACACCCGAAGGCCACGACTGGCCGCTGCATCTGGCGCAGAGCCGCGTCGGCGATGACGCAGGTGCGGTGACCGACAACCTGCCGCGCGATCTGCACGCGGTCGGTCTGGGCGCGGCACAGGGGGCGATGGATGCCGCGATCGCGGCCTTTCCGCAGGCCGACGGGATCATCGCCGCCGCCGCCGAGGCACTTGCCCTGATCCGGGCGGCACAGCCAGACCCGGCGCAGGCGCACCGCGTTGTCCTCAAGGAGCGTCAGCTGGTGCGTGTCCTGTTCCTCGCCGCAGGCGTCCGGGTTGCGGGCACCGTCGGTGACGACTGGCTCGCGCCCGGCGAGAGCACGCCGTTGACCGTCGAACGGCGGGACGGCACAGCAGAGGGCCTGACCATCGCCCCGGTCCTGCCCGCCGGGTGGACGTTGCAGGGCGATCGCATCGAAATAGGGTCCGATATCCCGCCCTCCGGGTCCTTTGCCGAAAGTTACGATCCCCTCGCCCCCGAGGCCCCCGCCCTGCGCCTGACCGCGCGGATCGGCGGCGTAGACGTGCATTGCGACGCCGCCCTCGACAGCACGCCGCAGGTGGTGCCCGCCGCCTCGGCAACGCTGGCGCCTTCGGGCCTGCTGCTCAACCTTGCGGCACCCGGCCCGCTGGGCACCACGTTGATCGCGCGGCGCGGCACGAACCCCGCGTTCGATCTGGCCGCGGGCTGGTCGCAGGACTGGGACGGCGACGATGCAACGCTCGTCCCACCTGCGGACCTTGCTCCCGGCCTGTCGGCGTTCGCGCTGCACCTGAACGGCGCGCCCGCGTTGACGGCAAACCGTCTGGCCGCGCCGCACACCGGCCCGCGATTGCGGACCCTGCCCGCCGTCCTGCGCATCCGGGCGGCGCATATCGCCCTGCCGGATGTGCGCGTCGGCTATGTCGGCGGCGGCAACGACGCGGTTCCCGCGGGCCTCGCCGCGATGGGGATGGCCGTCACGCAGATCGGCGACGACGCCCTTGCACGCACCGCCCCCTTCGACGGTTTCGACACGGTGATCGTCGGGGTTTTCGCGTTCCGGTTCCGGCCCGCGCTGACCGCCGCCCTGCCCGCCTTGCACGGTTGGACCCGCGCGGGCGGCACCCTCGTGACGCTCTATCACCGCCCGTGGGACGCCTGGAATGCGGATACCACGCCGCCCGCCCGCCTCGAGATCGGCCAGCCGTCACTGCGCTGGCGCGTGACGGACGAGACCGCAAAGGTGACGCACCTGGCGCCGGATCATCCGGTTCTGACCGGGCCCAACGCCATCGGCCCGGACGACTGGGACGGCTGGATCAAGGAACGCGGTCTGTATTTCGCCAAAAGCTGGGACGACACCTATGTGCCGCTGGTCGCGATGGCCGATCCGGGCGAGGATCCGCATCGCGGCGCCCTGCTGTGTGCCGATATCGGTGCCGGACGGCACAGCCATGTGGCCCTCGGCCTGCATCTGCAGATGGCCGCCCTCGTGCCGGGCGCCTTCCGCCTGATGGCGAACCTGCTCGCCGGCCGCTGATGCGCCCGGTGTCGCGCGGATGAGCGGACGACCGATGCCGGGCGGACCGGTGCCCTCCGGCAGCGCCTCATCCCTTCCTGTCGCAAGCGCGAGAGACAACCTGCGTGCCAGCGGCTGGCTCGTCGCGGATCTGGCGCTCAACATCTGGGCGCTGACCATCGTCAAGCTGATGGGGCTCGGATTTCCCGCCGTCCAGCTGGTGTTCCTGCGCGCCGTCGCCGGTCTGGTGCTGCTCGCCCCGTGGATCTGGCGTGAGCGTGCGGCCTTTGCGGACATCGACCGTCGGCGGCTGCACCTGCTGCGCGTCGGTTTGTCGACCGTCACCCTCGCCACCAGTTTCTATGCCGTCGCACGCCTGCCGTTCGCGCTTTTCACGGCGATCAATTTCACCCGGCCCGTGATCCTGATGGTCATGGCGGCGCTGATCCTGCACGAGCGGATCGGGCCCCGGCGCTGGCTCGGCGCCGTGATCGGCCTCGGCGGTGCCCTTGTCGCGGTGGGGCCGGATCTGACGGCACCGTCACCGGCGCTCTGGGCGCTGTGCGTGACGGTGCTGACCGGCACCGGGGCCATCGTGGCCACCCGCCGCCTGCGCGGCACGCCCGCCGTCGTCATGATGGCGCTCTACGCGGGCGGTCTGGCGTTCGCCACCCTGCCATTTGCGCTGTGGTCGTGGCAGCCCGTCATGGGTGCCGACTGGCCCGTACTGCTCGCCATCGGGGTGTTCGCGCAGGCCGCACAACTGTGTTTCCTGCGGGCGCATTTTCTGGGCGACGCCGGCGTGCTGGCCCCGGTTTTCTATCTCAGCCTGATCCTGACGGCGATCACCGGCTACGTCTTCTTTGGCGAGGTGCCGACGGTGCAGATGGCGTTCGGGTCGGTTGCCATCGTCGCGTCCGCGCTGTGGGTGGCGCGTTCCGGCTGATACCGGCTGTACTGCCGACGACAGGCGGCGACAGACCCGGGGGGAGCGGGTTTCTCACAGCCTGCGCCTGCAAACCGGATTGACAGGAACGCACCTTAAACATACTAGTATACTTGTTGGGACTGCCGGGCCTGCGGGCGACCGTTTTCGGCATCCCCCGCACCGAAACAAACCTATCTGGGAGGATACTATGACACGGGCTTTCACCATCCGCAGCGCGATGATCGGCAGCTGCCTTGCCGTCGCCGCCACCACCGTTGCCGCCGCAGGAACTGCGCGGCTGGAACATCCACGTCGAGGATTACCCCGTCTCCGTCGCGATGGATTCCTTTGCCGCCGAGGTCGCCGAGCGTACCGACGGCGAGATCACGGCGACGGTCTTTCACAACGGCGTGCTGGGCGATCAGCCCGATGCCATCGAGCAGGTCCGCCTCGGCGTGATCGACTTCGGCGTGTTCAGCCTCGGGCCGATGGGCACGTCGATCCCCGAGACCAACGTGGTCTCCCTGCCCTTCATCTTTTCGAGCATCCCGCAGATGTACGAACTCATGGACGGCGAGGTCGGCGATGCCATCGGCGAGGGGATGCGCGCGCGCGGCATGGTTCCGCTGGGCTGGTATGACGCGGGTGCGCGGTCGTTCTACAACTCTGTCCGCCCGATCGAGACGCCCGCCGACATCGAGGGCCTGAAGATCCGCGTGATGAACAACGACCTGTTCGTGATGATGGTCGAGGCGATGGACGGCAACGCCACGCCGATGGCCTTTGCCGAGGTCTATCAGTCGATCCAGACCGGCGTCGTCGACGGTGCGGAAAACAACCCGCCGTCCTACGAATCCACCTCGCATTTCGAGGTCGCGAAATACTATTCGCTGACCGAGCATCTGATCATCCCCGAATGCCTGTGCATGAGCCTGACGACGTTCGAACGTCTGACGCCGGAACAGCAGGAAATCGTGATGGAGGCCGGTCAAACCAGCGCCCTGCTGCAACGCGAGCTGTGGCAGGCCCGCGAGGCGGCGAGCATGGAAATCGTCGTCGCCGGTGGCA
Organism: uncultured Alphaproteobacteria bacterium; assembly: GCA_963761735.1. GTDB lineage: Bacteria > Pseudomonadota > Alphaproteobacteria > Rhodobacterales > Rhodobacteraceae > CAVXHQ01. Next base: position 273,802 of record CAVXHQ010000006.1, on the reverse strand, counting down.
CCGAAGTGAACACCATCGAGGACAAGGCCCCGTTTCAGGAGGCGATGGCCCCGGTCTATGAGCGGTTTCTGGCGGACAATCCCGACCTGACCGATCTGGTCAACCTGATCCGCAACGCGGAATAACATCCCGCGCATCCCCGCCGGCAGCCCGCGCAACCGTGGCGCGGGCTGCCGGCCCCATTCCCGAATAACAAGCGCGAGATCCCGATGCAGCGTCGCACGACCATGACCGGCCACGTCCGGACCGCGCTCGACATCATCCGCATGGTCTGCGTTTTCACCGCCTCGATGGCGCTGGTCGTTCTGGTGATGACCTTCGGCTGGCTGGTATTCGGCCGCTACGTCCTCAACGTCACGCCGACATGGGTGGAACAGCTGGCCCTGCTGCTGATCTGCTATATCGCGTTTCTGGGCGCCGCCGTCGGCGTCGACGAGGACACCCATCTGGGCGTGTCGGTGTTCCGCGACATGTTGCCCGTGGGCGCCCAGAAGATCGTGATGATCGCCATCGACATGCTGCTGGCCGGTTTCGGCGTCATCATGGCCGTCGCGGGCGTCGCCCTGATGCGGTTCGGCTGGGATTCGCTGTTGCCGATGCTCGACATTCCCGAGAGCTTTCGCACGCTCGCCATCACGCTGTCCGGTGCGCTGATCGTGCTTTTCGCGGGCGCGCGCGGCCTGTGGCGCATCCTGACCTATGCCGACTGGACGCCGCTCAGCGCCCCGATAGCCGATCTGGCACCCGATGTCGCCGCACAGATGAGCGCGGGAATCGCCGCCGCAACCGACCCCGATGCGTCCGTCGTCGATCTGGCAAAGAAACCTCACCCCGACCGGCAGGAGCGCTGACATGGGCCTTGCAATCCTCATGGCCGTCTTCGCCCTCGGCGTGCTGATCGGCATGCCGGTGGCCTTTGCGATGGGCATCGCCGCGGCCTCGGCGTTCTGGTTCGAAGGGTTCCCGATGCTGATCACCTTTCAGCGGGCGACCGCCGGGGTGTCGACATTCTCGCTTCTGGCGATCCCGTTCTTCGTCTTCGCGGGCGAGATCATGCTGCACGGCGGCATCGCGGTCCGCCTCGTGCGGCTCGCCTCCGCGATCGTCGGCCACCTCAAGGGCGGGTTGGCGATGGTCAACATCTTTTCGTCGATGCTGTTCGGCGGCATTTCCGGCTCGGCGGTCGCCGATATCTCGGCGCTCGGCAGCATCCTCGTGCCGGTGATGAAGGAACGCGGCTACCGTGCGGATTTCGCGGTCAACGTCACCGTCACCTCGTCCATCGCGGGCATCGTCATCCCGCCGAGCCACAACATGATCATCTTTGCCGTGGCGGCGGGCGGCGGCATGTCGGTGTCGAAACTGTTTCTGGCGGGCGTCGTCCCCGGCATCCTGATGTGTTTCAGCCTTGCCGTCGCGGCCTATATCCTGTCGGTGAAACACAACTATCCGGCAGAGCCGTTTCCGGGATGGCGCACCGTCGGCACGACGGCGGCGGATGCGATCCCGGGGTTCCTCACCGCCGTGATCATCGTCGGCGGCACCCTGTCGGGCGTATTCACGGTCACGGAATCGGGGGCATTCGGGGCGATCTATGCGCTGCTGCTGACGGTGTTCTACTACCGCTCGCTCAGCTGGAACGCCTTTTTGCTGGCGGTCACCGGCACCGTACGCACCACGGCGATGGTGATGATCCTGATCGCCTTCGCCAGCTCGTTCGCCTATCTGCTGGCGCTGTATCAGGTGCCGACGCGGCTGAGCAACGCGCTGGTGACGATATCGGACAATCCGATCGTCATCCTGCTGATGATCAACGTCATCCTGCTGGTTCTGGGCATGATCATGGACATGGCGGCGCTGATCCTGATCTGCACGCCGATCTTTCTGCCCATCGCCAAGGGCCTTGGCATGGACCCCGCGCAGTTCGGGATCATGATGCTGATCAATCTTGGCCTGGGGCTGTGCACACCGCCTGTCGGCACCTGTCTGTTCGTCGGCTGTGCCGTGGGCAAGATCAGGATCGAAGAGGCGCTGAAATCGATCTGGCCGTTCTATCTGGCGATCCTCGCGGCGCTGCTGCTCGTCACCTATGTGCCCGCGGTGTCGCTCTGGCTGCCCTCGGTGATGTAGGATTTCTGCGGTTTTTCGGCGGGCGCGTCCGCTGCCGGACCGGGCGGTTCAGCCCGGCCTGTCTTGTCGGACGTCGCGGCGCCCCGGGGTGCGGCAATATCGACATCGTCGAGCAAGATACGCGCCGCGTCCCCCTCGAGGTCCTCGTATTGCCCGTGGCGCAGCGTCCAGATGCAGGCGGCAAGGCCGAGCGCGCCCAGACAGACCGAAACGGGAATGAGCACGATCAGGATATTCATCGGCGCAGCGCATTCGCGACGACGCTGACCGACGAGGCCGACATCGCAAGGGCGGCGGCAAGCGGCGTTGCAAATCCCGCCAGCGCGATCGGGATCGCCACGGCGTTATAGGCCGCCGCAACGCCAAGGTTCTGGCGGATCCGGCGCAGGGCCATGCGCGCGGCGCGCAGTGTCGTGGCGATCACCATCAGGTCGGACGCAAGGATCACCCCGTCCGAGGCCACCCGCGCCGCGTCCAGCGCCGAGGCCGGGGCCATCGAGACATGCGCGGTCGCAAGCGCCGCCGCATCGTTGATCCCGTCGCCGATCATCAGCACGCGCCGCCCCTGCGCGCCCAATTCCGCGACCAGCGCCGCTTTCGCCTCGGCGCGCACGCCCGCATGGACGCGGACGATCCCAAGGTCGCGCGCCAGCGCCCGCGCCGCCTCCTCGCGGTCGCCTGTCAGCATCCGCACCTCGATCCCGTCGGCGGTCAGCGCGGCGACCATCCGGGCCGCACCGGGGCGCAGTCGCTCGGTCATGGCAAGCGGTATCCGGCGGTTCGGCAGGGTCAGCATCGTGCCCGTATCGCCGCGCCCCCCGGCATGAACCTGTCCCAGCGCCACGGTTTCGCCCTGCCACAGACCGGTAACGCCGGTTCCCGGCACTTCGCGGATATCGGCGACCGCCGCCGCCGTACGGTCTGCCAGCGCCGCGACGATGGCGCGCGACACCGGATGACCGGAACCGCGCGCCAACGCCAGCGCAACGCCTGCGGCATCGTCGTCGAGGTCCGGCGCGCCAATCGTCAGAGTCCCGGTCGTCAGCGTCCCGGTCTTGTCGAGCAGGACGCAGTCGACGTCGGCCAGCCGCTCCAGCGCATCGCCCGATTTCAACAGCACACCGCTGCGGAACAGCCGCCCCGTGACATGCGCGGTGACGGCAGGCACGGCGAGACCGAGTGCGCAGGGACAGGTGATGATCAGCACGGCCGTCGCGATGCGCAGGGCAAGATGCGCGTCGCCGCTGGCGATCCACCAGCCCGCAAAGGCCAGCGCGGCAAGACCGTGGACAAGCGGCGCATAGAGACGCGCGGCCCGGTCGGCGATGCCGGAATAGCGGTGACGTCCGGATTCGGCGACCTCGACGAGGGCGGCGAGACGACGCAGCGTACTGTCGCGCGCCCGCGCCGTGACGGCCAGCACCAGCGGCGCACCGGTGATCGCCTCGCCCGCGCAGACCGCGTCGCCCGCCGCGATGACCACGGCCGCGGATTCGCCCGTCAGTGCCGACCGGTCGAGCAATGTCGCGCCCTGCGCCGTGCCATCGACCGGCGCGCGCGCGCCGAGCGGCAACAGGATCAGGTCGCCGGGGACGACGTCGGCCACGGCGACCGTGCGGTGCGCCTCGCCGTCGATCAGGATGGCGCGCGGCACCTCGAGCGCGGCGAGTTCGGCGGCGGCGGACCGCGCCGCCGCCCGCGCCCGGTGGTCGAGATAACGACCGGCCAGCAAAAAGAAGGTGAGCGACAGGGCGGCGTCGAACCAGACCGCGCCGCCGGTGCTCTGCATGATCTCGTACAGCGACGTGATGCAGGCCAGCGCGATGGCTGCGGCAATCGGCACGTCCATATTGACGCGCCCGGCCCGCAGCGCGCCCATCGCCGAGGCAAAGAACGGCACCGCCGCAAAGGACAGCGCGGGCAAGGCGATGGCGGCGGATATCCAGTGGAACAGCACCGCCGTGGCGTCGGATGCGCCCGACCAGACTGCCACCGACAGGGCCATCACGTTCATCGTCGCGAACCCGGCAACCGCGACGCGGGCAAGCAACGCACGGCCCGCGTCGTCCGCGTTTATCTGCGGGCCCGCCTCGTCCAGTTCGTGCGCCTCGATCCCCACGTCCGCCAGGGCGCGCAGAGCGGCCCCGGCCCCCGTCCCCGGAGCGGTGACGATCCGTACCCGGCGTCGCCCCAGGTTCACACGCGCGGCCCGCACCCCCGGCACCTGTGCCAGCGTGCCCTCGACACCGGCGATGCAGGCCGCGCAATGGATCGCCGGCAGCGAGAGATGTACCACCTGCCCGGCGGCGTCCCGCGATGCGTCGCCCGGCCTATCCGCCGGCAGCGCAAGGCCGGCCCGACAGGCGGCGGTCACGGACGCACCCGGATCGGGATCCGGCGCCGGAACGGCGTGCCGTCGCGCGCGACAAGCTCGATCCGCAGGTTCCAGTTGCCTTGCGCCAGATCGGCAGGCGCGCCGAGCAGCGTTCCGTCCCAGACAAACGCCGGGGTGGTGTCGGAGGCCACGGTGGTGGCGCGGCCCAGAATGGCCGACACCACCTGCGGGCGCAGGGCAATACCGTCCGGCCCGACGACCGACAGGGTCAGACGCCCCGGCGTATAGGCCGCCGTCACGTCCCAGCCCAGCGCGTCCTGTGCCGCGCGGTCGGCATCGAACGTCTGGCTCGAGACATACGAGTTGTCGGTTTCCAGCCCCGGAAAAGTGCGGACCGCACTGACCGCCAGCACCAGATTGACGGCGATGACGATGCCGAACCCGACGCCGAACATCGCAAGGACATGACCGCCGCCGATCTGACGCTCACTGCGTCGGGGTGCTGCGCGCATTGCCGCTCTCCTGTCCGTTGAAAATCGTATCGCGCGCGGCCCGCTCGCCCGAAACCGTCTCCTCGACCCAGATGCGGATTTCGGTGCGGTCGGTCGCGGCGGCGTCGGTGCCGGGCTGTGCCACGACATAGACCCGGACCAGCCGCGTGGCATCGGCGGGCACCCGGGCGGTCCGGGCGTCTTCGCCCTCGACCGTCAGATCGAAGGCCCCCGGTGTGCCGACCGAAAGGTCGAAATCGCGCGCCTCGCCGTGCCGGTTGCGCAGGCGGATGTCATAGGTGTTGCGGATCGCACCGTCCGACAGCACCACGAACGTCGGATTGCGGATCGGTGCGACGGTCAGCTCGATTTCGGGGCGGATGAACAGCGCGAACAACAGACCCACGCCGATGGCAGCCCAGGCGATGGTGTACGCGATGGTGCGCGGCCGCAGGATGTGTTTCCAGATCGGCGCAGGCGTCCAGTCGGTGCTGTGCGGCATCACAAAAGGCCGGTCGCCAGAAATCGGGGCCGGTGCAGGAGCCCCCGCCACGGGTACGGTTGTCGTCGCATCCGCCGTCAGACCGTCGCGGACGGCAGCGGTGCGTTCGGGCACGCCGGTCGCGGCGCCCTGCCCCTGCGGCGCATCGGTGCCCAGCGGCCGGACGGGCGCGTGTTCGCCGGGCAGCACCGGAGGCCGGTCGTCCAGCGCCAGATAATCGATCAGACCGCGCGGGCGCCCGATCTTGGCCATGACGTCGTCGCAGGCGTCGATGCACAGCGCGCAGGTGATGCACTCCATCTGCTGGCCTTCGCGGATGTCGATGCCCATCGGGCAGACGTTGACGCAGGCCATGCAATCGATGCAGTCGCCCAGGCTTTCGCCGTCGCGCGACACTCTTTGCCCCGCAACATCGAGGGATGCACCTTCGGCATCCTTGCCCACGCCCGCGCCGTACCGGACGGCGGCGGCGGGCCCCACACCTTCGGCAACGGCGGCGCGGCGGGCGTTGCCCTTGCCGCGCGGCTCACCGCGCCAGTCGCGGTAGCCGACCGTCAGCGTGCCTTCGTCCATCATCGCGCCCTGAATGCGCGGCCAGGGGCACATGTAGATGCACACCTGCTCGCGCAGAAACCCGCCGAACAGAAACGTCGTCGCGGTCAGGAAGGCGATGGTGCCGTAGGCCACGAAAGGCGCCTGCGCTGTAACAAGGTCGCGCGCCAGCGTTGGCGCATCCGCGAAATAGAACACCCACGCCCCGCCGGTCGCCAGGGCGATCAGCAGCCAGACGAGCCATTTCGTCACCCGCAGGCGCCATTTGCGCAGATCCCACGATGCGCGCCACAACCGGATACGGGCGTTGCGATCGCCCTCGATCCAGCGCTCGACCATCAGGAACAGATCGGTCCACACGGTTTGCGGACAGGCGTAGCCGCACCAGACGCGGCCCAGCGCGGAGGTGAACAGGAACAGGCCGAGGCCCGCCATGATCAGCAATCCGGCGACGAAATAGAACTCGTGCGGCCAGATCTCGATCCAGAAGAAATAGAACCGCCGGTTCGCCATATCGACCAGCACCGCCTGATCGGGCAGGTTCGGTCCCCGGTCCCAGCGCAGCCACGGCACAAGATAATAGATGCCGAGCGTGACGCCCATGATCCACCATTTCAGGCGGCGAAACGTGCCGCGCACGCGCCGTGGAAAGATCGGTTCCTGAGCCGCAAACAGAGGCGTCTGGTCGGTCATCGTCGTCCTGATGCCACCGGAGGTTAGGAAGGCCGTGACGGGGCACACCTGACAGCCCGGCGGCGTCCGAACTTTGATCTGCGTCAACTGCCGATATTTTGACCGGAGGCGTTCCGCGTCCAGGTGGTTGCGCGGACAAGACCGAAAAGGCGACCGACATGGCCCAGACCGAACGCCCGGGCGGACGCCTGATGGACCGACCCGAATACAAGAACAAGCCGAACCCGCTGACGCGCCCGCCTGACACGACGGTCACGGAGGCGGTGGCCGCGATGTCGGACAAGAACCATGGCTGCGTCATCGTGGTGGATGGCGACGAAAAGGTGATCGGCGTGGCGACGGAGCGCGACATCATGAACAAGGTGGTGGGGCGCGGTCTCGATCCGACGACGACGCCGCTGTCCGAGATCATGACCGAAAACCCGCGGCTGGCGCGCGAAACCGACGACATGCTCGACCGGCTGCGAATGATGTCCAACGAACGCTTCCGCCGTCTGCCGGTGGTGGATGCCGACGGGCGGATCAAGGCGGTGTTCACGCAGGGCGATTTCGTCAGCCATACGTGGCCCGACCTGCCGGGACAGATGGGATCGATGCTGCGCGCTCAGACGGCGGGCAACTTTCATTACCTGCTGATCGGCGGTGGCATCCCCGTCTATACCATCGCGATGATCGTCGTCCTCACGGCGTTCTGACCGGTCCCCGGACGAACGTCGTGGGGCCATAGGCGTTCAGTTACCGGTCGGTGGTTCCGGCTCGGCGGCGGTTGTGTCCGGCGTTGCTTGCTCGCGGACCGCGGTCCCCTGTGCGGGTTCAGCGGGCTGCGGGTCTGCCGCGTCCTTCGGCGGCACTGTTTCCGCCTCGGTCGTTTCGGTTGCCGGACCATCCCCGGCATCATCCTCTACGACCGGTGCGACGGGCGGCTCGCCTGCGGCGTCGGGCGTTTCGGCGGCACTTGCCGGAAAGCTCGCGGACGGAACGTCGGTCGCCGCATCGGGATCGACCGGGTCCGCCACCTGCGCCTCGCCACCGCCGAGGCCGTGGACATAGGCCGCGACGGCGCGCACCTGCGCCTCGCCCAGACGCTCCCCCCAGGGCGGCATGACGCCGAAGCGTGCGTTTTCGATGGTGTAGACGACGTCTTCGGTCGTGCCGCCATAGAGCCAGATTGCGTCGGTCAGGTTCGGCGCACCGATCTCGCGATCGCCCCGGCCCGCGTCCCCGTGACAGGCGGCGCAGTTGTCGTAGAACAGATCGGCCCCCTCGGCGTTCGCCCCTTCGAGGCCTGACAGGCTGCGGACATGCGCGGCCAGCGACGCGATTTCGGACGGCTCGAGAAAGTCGCCATAGGCCGGCATCTGGCTCCACCGGGCGTCGGGGTCGACCTCGTTGCGGATGCCGTGACGGACGGTCGCCGCGATATCCTCGATCTGCCCGCCCCAAAGCCAGTCGTCATCCAGAAGGTTGGGATAGCCCGCCGCCTGCACGCCGGCGGCCCCGGCCCCGTGGCATTGCGAGCAGTTGTTGGCAAAGACCGATGCGCCCGCGGAAATGGCAAAACGGTTCAGGGCCTCGTTTTCCTCGAGGACGCGCAGGTCGATGGCGACGAGGCTTTCGGTCAGATCGGCGTTCGACAGGTCGACGGCCGCGATATCGGCGGCAACCTCGTCGCGCGCGGACCAGCCCAGCACACCCTGCGTTGACCCCGACACCATCGGCAAGGCAGGGTAAAGGATCACATAGATCACGCCCCAGACGATCGTGGCGTAGAACGTCCACAGCCACCAGCGCGGCAGCGGCGTGTTCAGTTCTTCGATCCCGTCCCAGTCGTGACCGGTGGTTTCGGTGCCGGTCGCTTCGTCGATCTTCTTGCCGCCCGTCGGTGTCGTGTCAGTCATGCGATGTCCCCTCGGCGTTGCGTCGCGCCGTGCTATCGGGGCCGGCTCCGGCACGGTCCGTCTTTTGCGTCGCCGGGCGAATTTCTCCGGCAGGCAAGGGCCTGTCGGATGCGGGCAGATCGTCCGCATGGCGGAACGGCACCGCCGCCGCATCGTCGTGCAAGGCGCGCGATCCGGGACGGAATGCCCAGAAGATCACCCCCAGAAAAATACCGGTGAGGATCAGCAGGACCCAGCTGTCGGCCAGCTGACGCAGAAAGGAATAGGTGTCCACGGGGGCCTCCTCAGCGGTCGGGATCGGGGGTGAACGTCGAAAAATCGACCAGCGTGCCCAGCATTTGCAGGTACGCGATCAGCGCGTCCATTTCGGAGATGCCGGGGCGGCCGTCGAAATTGCGCACCTGCGCGCCGGGATATCTGTCCAGCAGATCGCCCGAATCGCTGAACGGATCGGCCTGTGTGCGGAAATCCGCCTGCGCCAGTTCCACCATTTCGTCGGTATAGGGCACACCGACGAACCGGTGCGTCCGGACCAGATCGCCGATATGCTCGCCATCCGTCGGCGTATCGGCGAGAAAGGCATAGCGCGGCATCACGCTTTCTGGCACCACCGACTGCGGGTTCGTCAGATGATCGACGTGCCACTCATCCGAATAGCGTCCGCCGATCCGCGCAAGGTCCGGTCCTGTCCGTTTCGATCCCCACTGGAACGGGTGATCGTACATGCTTTCGGCGGCGAGGGAGTAATGGCCATAGCGCTCGACCTCGTCACGCATCGGGCGGATCATCTGGCTGTGGCACAGCGAACATCCCTCGCGGATATAGATGTCGCGGCCCGCCAGCTCGAGGGGGGAATAGGGGCGCATCCCCTCGACCTCCTCGATGGTATTCTCAAGCCAGAAAAGCGGCGCGATCTGGACGGCACCGCCGATGCTTACCACCGCAAGACTGGCGGCAAGCAGCAGGGTCGCGTTGCGTTCCAGCCGCTGGTGGAAGGTGATCGTCACCGTTTCGGGCGGCAGTTCGTTGGGCACTTTTTCTGGCGCATCGGCGGCTGTCGCGACCCTGGGGTCATCGTCGGGCGTATAACCGGGGCTGCGGGGGTCTTTGCTCATGGTGTCACTCCGCAGGCTGGGCGATGGCGGCGGTGCGCGGCTCGCGGATGGTCATCCACATGTTCCAGACCATCACGAAACCACCCGCCATATACAGGACACCGCCGAGGCCGCGCACGACGTACATCGGGAATTTGGCATCGACCGTGTCGGCGAAGGAGTTGACGAGAAAGCCGTTGGCATCGACCTCGCGCCACATCAGGCCTTCCATGATGCCGGTCACCCACATCGAAGACGCGTAAAGGACGATCCCGACGGTCGCGAGCCAGAAGTGGACGTTGATCGCGGACATCGAATACATCTGCGCCCGGCCCCACAGTTTCGGCGTCAGGAAATACAGCGCCCCGAAGGTGATCAGACCGTTCCAGCCAAGGGCGCCGGAATGGACATGCCCGATGGTCCAGTCGGTGTAGTGCGACAGCGCGTTCACGGCACGGATCGACATCATCGGACCCTCGAAGGTGGACATGCCGTAGAACGCGAGCGAGGCCACGAACATGCGGATGATCGGGTCGGTGCGGATCTTGTCCCAGGCGCCCTGCAGGGTCATCAGCCCGTTGATCATGCCACCCCACGACGGCATCCACAGGATGATTGAGAACACCATGCCGAGGGTCGCGGCCCAGTCGGGCAAGGCGGTATAATGCAGGTGGTGGGGGCCGGCCCAGATGTACAGAAAGATCAGCGCCCAGAAGTGGATGATCGACAGTTTGTAGGAATAGACCGGACGTCCCGCCTGTTTCGGGACGAAATAGTACATCATCCCGAGGAAGCCCGCCGTCAGGAAGAACCCCACCGCGTTGTGGCCGTACCACCACTGGACCATCGCGTCCTGCACGCCCGCAAAGACCTGCACCGATTTGCTGCCCCAGATGCTCACCGGGATGGAGATGTTGTTGACCACATGCAGCATCGCGACGGTCACGATGAACGCGAGATAAAACCAGTTGGCGACATAGATGTGCCGCTCGCGCCGGTTCAGCAGCGTGCCCATGAACACCGCCAGATAGGCCAGCCAGACGATCGTCAGCCAGATATCGACGTACCATTCCGGCTCGGCGTATTCCTTGGATTGCGTGGCCCCGAGGACATAGCCGGTCGCGGCCAGCACGATGAACAGGTTGTAGCCCCAGAACACGAACCACGCGAGGTTGCCGCCCCACAGCCGTGCCGCACAGGTGCGCTGCACCACATAGAACGACGTGGCGATCAGGGCGTTGCCGCCGAACGCGAAAATCACGGCGCTCGTATGCAGCGGGCGCAGCCGACCAAAGTTGGCATAGGGCTGTGCCCAGTCGATGTTGAGTGCCGGAAACGCCAGCTGAAACGCGATGATCGTGCCCACGAGAAATCCGGTGACCCCCCAGAACGCCGTCGCGATAACGCCGAGGCGGATCGGCCCGTCCATGTACCCGGCCGGCGTGGCAAGGACGCCGGTCCCCCCGGACATGTCGACGCGGCGCAACGTCCAGAAGAACAGGCCGCCCGCCACCAGCAGGATGATGACCGCGTGCACCTGATAGGCCAGATCGCGCGCCCAGCTTGCCGCCAGTGCGGCAAACAGGGTGACGATGCCGAGGGCGGTCAGTTTAAAGATATCGGACATGGGCCACGCCTTTTCGCGTCTCGTATGAGACGCAAATGGCAGCCGGACGGGGGGTCAGCCTTGATCCATATCAAGTAGACGGCAAGATCCGTCTATTCGACAGGGGTCTCTTCGGAGTCCATGCCCGCCGCGTCCATCAACGCGGCAAGATCGCCGCAGGAGATGCCGCGTCTGCCGTGCAATCCGATCAGCCCCGCCTTGCGCAGCGCCGTCATCTGACGGCTGACCGTCTCGATCGTCAGGCCAAGGTAGGTGGCCATCGACTCGCGGGTCAGCGGCAGTTCGGCCTGCAAGGGCCGCGCCGCCGTCGCCACGCGGCGCAGCACGTTGGCCAGCAGCGTCGCCACCTTTTCGCGCGCCGTCTTGCGCCCCAACAGCAGCATCCAGTCGCGCGCCGCATCCAGCTCGTCGAGCGACATTTCCAGCATCCGCTCCGTCACATGGGGCGTGTCGCGCATCAGCTGCCGGAATTCCGCCCGGCGAAACAGGCAGAATGTCACGTCCGTCGCGGCAACCACCTCGTAGGCGGCGGTGTCGCGGTCGTGGCGGCCGATGAAATCGGACGGCATCAGCAGGCCGACCATCTGCATCCGCCCGTCCTCCATCGACCGGGTCAGCGTCGCGCAGCCGGTGACGACCGACCCCACGAACGGAATCGCCGCGCCTTCCATGACGATGGTGTCGCCCGCGCGCCAGCTGCGGTACGATTTCATCGCCTCCAGACGATCCAGCTCGTCGCCCTCGCAGGTCGCGCAGATGGCGCGGTGGCGGATCGGACACTGCGAACAGGCAGATGCGGCAAGGGACAGATCGATGCGGGTCATGCTATCCATCTGACATCTTGGCGTGCCTGCATCAAGGCGCAGCGCACCGATGGCGGCGTTTGCCGCCGGTGCGCCGGACCGGTTCACGGCGTGTTTGCGCCGGCAGACGCCGATGAAGCCGGCCCGATGTCACAGGCTCTTCCGCGGCGGACCGGTCTGCACGATCAGGCCGCCACGTCCCGTGGGCCTTGTGCCGCATCGCCGCCAATGTCCTGCCATTCCCGATTTCCGGCATAGCGCTGCGACATGGCCCCGGATGCGTCCAGCACGAACAGGTGCATCCAGCGGTTGTCGAACAGGTCGCGCACGCCGGGGTGCCGTTCGAGGATCGCCGATATGGCCTCTGCCGGTGCCTCGATGCACACCGACAGCCGCAACGGATCGTGGGCAAAGCCTGCGTCCCCGTACACCGATTGCCACGGCAGGCCCGAGCGCAGCGTTCCGCCGTTGCCCTCGACCACGCCGATACCGCCGGTGACGTTGTGCAACAGCTTGTTGCCCGCGCCGAACACATCGGGCGCCACGACAGAACCGTAATATTGCAGGCTGATCCAGCTGGCGACAACAGCCGGTGCCGTCAGGATCAGCTCGAGGACACCGAAGCCCGCGTCGCGCTGCCAGTCGTAATCGTGCAGGAATGCCCGTCCGCCCAGCGCCTTGCCCCGGGTTCTGTCGCGCGGGGCCGCGATGAACGCGTTGCACCCGGCCAGCCCCCATTCGGGGCGCGTTTCGGCCCAGTCCGTGCTGCGCGCGGTGATCGCCGCTTCGCTTTCGGCGCGCGGCAGGCGCAGGGCCCGTTCGGTCCGCGCGATTTTTCCGGCCGCCGCCAGCCAGTTCTGCATTTTGGTCGTCGCCGCCGTCGATCTGGCATCGAACAGCGTCACGGCATCGGTCGTCGTGTCGTGCAGCGCGCCCACGAAAACGGTGTCGCCCGGGATATCGATCCCGGCCTCGGCCAGCCCGGCCTGCACCCGCGGATCGTTCAGCAGACCGGCCAGAAGCCGGGCGTTGACATCACCGGCATAACCGCCGCAGGCACCGCAATGCAGGGCGCTCGCGTGCGGGTTGTTGACCGTATTGGCGCCGTGACCGACCAGCAGGACCAGGGGCGCGAAGTTCTGCGTGAACGACATCGCCCGCAGGATCGATGCCGCCGCCGCGATCCGGCCTTGCATGTCAAAGCCCGCGTCGAACTGTGGCGCCGGCGGTGGTTTTTGCGCCCCGTGCCCTCGCCCCAGCGCATCGCCCACAAGTTTGGCCACATAGACCGGCCCCGTCGCCTCGACGAAGGCAAAAGACGACACGGCGGCAAGCTTGAACCGGCCCCAGGCCCGCGTCGCACGCGCCGACAGGCGGGCAGACACATCGGCCTTTGCATCGCCGGCACTGCCGGCGGAACTGTGCACGCCCGGGTTCAACAGCACCGGCAGGCGCAATTCCTCGGTGTCGGAGGCGAAATCCCGGTGCGCGGCGGTCAGCCCGAAGAACCCCGCAAACCCGAGCGTCTGAATGCCGGGATCGAGGCTTTCGAGGGCGCGGCGGAACACCTCGGACCGCACGTCGATGCAGAACGCCGCCTGAACGGCGGGACGGCCCTGCGCCAGCGTTTCCCCGGTGCCCGACAGGAGGCGCGCAAGGTCGCGCTGCGCGGCATGTTCCGCCGCCTCCTGCAGGACGGTGCCCGCGATCTGGGCCGCCGTGGGCGGTGCGGGGGCGGCATGGACAGCGCGGGTCCCGGTCCAGCGGTCGGCGATCTGCGCGCCATATTGCCCGATCAGCGCCTGCTCCCAGATCAGGCGGATCGTGAGCATATCTGTCGTGATCTCATCCGTGCCACCGGCAAGTTCGGCCTGCCACAGCCGTTGCCGCGCCACCTGCGACCAGCCGCCCAGCCCCAGCAAAAGCTGGTGGAAATAGGTGGGCATTGCCTCCGGCGTCAGATCGAGGGCATCGCAGGCCAGCGACAACGCGGTCCGCGCCCGGGTCGGCGCCGTGGCGACGAGGGCGGCAAAGCCCCGCAGCCCCGCGATCTCCGGCGTCAGGTCCCTGCTGGCGAATATCTGCCAGCTCTCATAGGCGCCGCGCCCGGATGTGGTCTGCCACAGGGCCTGACCGGTGTCGAAATAGCCCGCGGCCCAGGCGCCGATCCGGTCGGCAACGATGCCCGGCCAGTCGATGCCCGAAACCGCCGCCGCAAGATCCGCCACCGACGGCGTGCCGTCGGGCGCCGCGTCAGCCGCCTGCGCCGCCGCCCTCAGTGCCGCGATATCGGCGGGCGCGCCCGTCGGGGACGTTGCAAGCGCCGCCGCAAGGTCTGCATCGGTGATCCTGCCATCGCCGATGCGCGCGGCGTACCAGCCGTTCGGCATCACCACCGACATGCCCGCAACGCGGCCCATCAGACCACTGACGTCGGCGAGCGTCCGGTCGGTCTGCCCGACGAAGGGATTCACCGCGACCGAGGACGACAGCGGCCAGAGCGGCGGGATCGCGCGGCTTGCCGCCTCGGATGCCGCGATCGTTTCAAGGTGAGCGCCGGAAAAGCCGGCATGGGTCTGCGCCTTCATGACGTAGCTCCTTTCTGGATGGTTCTGCGGGACCAGCCCTTGAGCAGGCGATCCTCGATGGCGTTGATGTACAGCCCGTTCGACAGGTGAATCCGCAGGCCCTGCGCCGCCGGATGGTGCGCCCACAGCGGCAACGTCGCCTGCGCCAGCGCCACCGCGCCAAAGCTGAACAGCGCCAGCAGGATCAGCGTCCATTCCAGCGGCCCCGCGACGGGCGCGGGCGGCAATGTCCCCGCCGCCATCCATTCGGACCCGCGTTGCAGCGCGAGGTAGGCCACGGTCGCCACCACCGACAGGATCGCCGTCCGCGTCGTCAGCGCGCGCGGTGCGGTATCCGCCAGACCCTGCGCCAGCAGATAGGCGACGCCAAAGATCAGGATCATCCCCAGCGCGACCGCCTGCGGCGATTTCGCGCCGAACCCGATCAGGAAACCCGACAGAAGGTAGACGACGCCGTAGATCGCGATCGCGAGAGCGAAGGCGCGCGCCACGGCCGCCAGACCGGGAACGGCCACCGGGCCGGGCCTGCGGATCGCCGCGACACGTTCAACGGCACCGCCCGCCGACAGGAATGCATGCGCCTTGTACAGCGAATGAGCGAGGATATGCAGCAGCGCCAGCGGGAACAGCGCCAGCCCGCATTGCAGGATCATGAACCCCATCTGCGCCACGGTCGACCATGCGAGCGACACCTTGACCGACGGCTGGGTGAGCATCACCACGCCGCCGAAAAGTGCTGTGAACCCGCCAATGCCGACGAGGACCGCCAGCACCAGCGGCGACAGCAGCATCACATCGGCGAACCGGATCAGCAGGAACCCGCCGCCGTTGACGACGCCCGCGTGCAGCAGGGCCGACACCGGCGTCGGCGCCTCCATCACCTCGGTCAGCCAGCCGTGGGTCGGAAACTGCGCCGATTTCAGGACCGCGGCGAGGGCCAGCAACGCGGCGGCGGCGATGGCCATGCCGCCGCCCTGCCCAAAACGCGCCGCCGCCAGAATGGCGTCGATCTGCGTCGTGCCATAGGCCGCGATCATCAGGACCGCGGCCCCCAACAGGGCCGCATCGCCGACCCGCGCGGTCACGAATTTCTTGTAGGCGGCGCGCTGTGCGGCGATGCGCGAAGGGTAGAACAGCAGCAGGCTGTGCAGGCACAGGCTCGTCGCGATCCAGGCAGCCACGAACTGCACCAGATTGCCCGATTGCACCAGCAACAGCACCGCGCCCAGCGTCGCCAGCAACAATATGGTGAATTCCGTCTGCCGCGCCTCGCCATCGAGGTAGGTGCGCGCATACCGCACCACGATCCAGCCGATGAACGCCACCAGCAGCAGCATCGCCACGCTGACGATGTCGATCCGCGCCGACAGGCCGATGCCCGCAAGGCCGATCAGCGGGCTGGACCCGGCACCCTGCGCGGCCAGCGTCACCGTCGAGGCCACCGCGACGAGCAGCGACAGCACCGCGGCGCCTTCGGCCAGTGCCGCCCCCTTTCGTGACGCAATATCGCGGCGCAGATGCAGCCGGATCGCCGCTCCGATCAGGATCGCGGGGGCGAGTAGCGGCAGCAGATGGATCAACATGAAAAACTCCGTTCGGGCGGGATGTGCCGGAACGTCATAGGTGGGCGTCCACCATTATAAAAATTCATTGTTCGACATGTATCCTTCGCCTAAACAGAACGATATGGCAGACATCAATTTCAACCACCTGCGCTATTTCTGGGAGGTCGCCCGCGACGGCAACCTTACGCGCACGGCCGCCCGCCTCAATCTGTCGCAATCGGCGGTTTCGGTGCAAATCCGCAAGCTCGAGGACCGGCTGGGACATGCGGTATTCGAGCGGCGGGCGCGCAGGCTGCATCTGACGGAGGCCGGACGGATCGCCCTCGATTATGCCGACACGATCTTCAGCACCGGTCAGGAACTGCTCGCCACGCTGAGCCGGACCGGCAACCCGCGCGGTGTCCTGCGCGTCGGCGCGCTTGCGACGCTCTCTCGCAATTTTCAGATCGGGTTTCTACGGCCGTTGCTGGGCAAGACGGACATCGAACTGGTGCTGCGGTCAGGCAACTCTATCGAGCTGATGCAGGGCCTCGAGACGCTCAGCCTCGACGTGGTTCTGACCAACCGCGCACCCGCACAGGACGCGATGACGACGTTCATCCTGCATCCCCTGTCCCGGCAGCCCGTCAGCATCATCGGCACGCCCGGGCGGATCGCCGCTGGCACGACCCTTGTCGCGCTTTTGCGCGCCAATCCTATGATCGTCCCCACGAACGAAAGCCCGCTGCGCGCCGGGTTCGACATGCTGTGCGCGAAAATCGGCGTGACGCCGATTCTGGCGGCGGAAGTGGACGACATGGCGATGATGCGCCTGCTCGCCCGCGAGGATATCGGGCTGGCCGTGCTGCCCTCGATCGTGGTGAAGGACGAGCTGGCGTCGGGGCTGCTCAAGGATGCCGATCATCTGGTCGGTCTGACCGAGAAATTCTATGCCGTGACCGTGAAACGCAAATTTCCCAATCCGCTTCTGGCCGCCGTGCTGACACCGCAGGCGCAGGATGGCGGTGCCTAGGCCCGGGCGTGTCGACGCCTTACCCCGCGATGGCGCGGTCTATCGCCCCCGTGAGCTTGCTCACGATCTCGTCGATCTGGGCGTCCTCGATGATGAACGGCGGCGCCAGCAGAATGTGATCGCCGTGTTTGCCGTCGATGGTGCCGCTCATCGGATAACAGACAAGGCCCGCCTCGAAGGCCGCGGCCTTGACCCGCGCCGCGATCTTGCGGGCGGGATCGAAGGTCGCCTTGGTCTCGCGGTCGGCGACCAGTTCGATCCCCTGAAACAGGCCCCGCCCCCGGATATCGCCGACATGGGCGTGCTGACCGAGGGCGCCGTGCAGCGCCGCCATCAGCGTCCGGCCCTGCCGCTGGACACAACTCAGAAGATCGTGCTCCTGTATCTGGGTCAGGACGGCAACGCCCGCGGCCGCCGCCACCGGATGACCCAGATAGGTGTGTCCGTGCTGGAAAAACCCGGTGCCGGTCTCGATCGCCTCATAGATCTTTCTTGTGCACAGCATCGCACCGATGGGCTGATAGCCCGCCCCCAAACCCTTGGCGATGCAGACGATATCGGGGGCGACGCCTTCGGCCTCGCAGGCGAACATGTGCCCGGTCCGCCCCATGCCGCACATCACCTCGTCGAGGATCAGCAGGATGCCGTATTGGTCGCAGATCTCGCGGATGCGTTTGAAATAGCCCGGCGCCGCCGTCACGGCACCGGACGTCGCCCCCACCACCGGTTCCGCGACAAAGGCCATGACCGTTTCGGGGCCGACCCGCAGCAGCTCCTCTTCGAGCAGGTTCGCGGCGCGCAGGCCATAGGCCTCGGGCGTCTCGTCGTCCCGTTTCAGCCGGTATTCATAGCACGGGTCGATATGGCTCATATCGATCAGCAACGGCCCGAACTGCGCGCGCCGCCATTCGTTGCCGCCCGCCGACAGCGCACCGATGGTATTGCCGTGATAGCTTTGCTTGCGGGCGATGATCCGGCCCCGGCCCGGCGCGCCCGTTTCGACGAAATACTGCCGCGCCAGTTTGATCGCCGATTCCATCGCCTCGGATCCGCTCGACACCAGATAGACCCTGTCGATCTCGCCCGGCGCCGCCTCGATCAGCATATCGGCCAGCGTTTCGGCGGGTGCGCTCGTGAAAAACCCTGTGTGCGCATAGGCGAGGCTGTCGAGTTGCGCCTTGATCGCCTCGATCACGGCACGGTTGTTGTGCCCCAGACACGAAACCGCCGCCCCGCCGGATGCATCGAGGTATTGTTTGCCCGTGGCGTCGAACAGATAACATCCCTCGCCGCGCACGGCGACCGGGGGCAGGTTTCTGGAATGGCGGGGGAAGATGTGGCTCATCTGGTTCCTTTCACCGGTTCGCGCGCCGGGCCTTTCAGGCCGCGCCGGGGATCTGCACATTGCGCGCGGCGGGATGAAAATCATGCATGCCGAACGACCATATCGTGCCCGGCCAGCGGACCTCCATCTCGTCCAAGGCGCGGACGGTAAACGGCGGTATAAAGCGTGCCGAACCCCGCGTCGAACGCCGTCGAATACAGCGGCGGACGCAGGAACGCGCCGATGAACGTCTCTTGCGGATCGCGGTGCAGCGTCAGGCGTTGCAGCAGGAAACGCTCACGCTCGACCGTGGCGGTGAACCGCGCGTGGCTGACCCATTCGACGTTTTCCTGATGGTTCGTGGCCACGGCGGCATGGGTGATGATCGTGTCGCGGTCGGGCGAGAGCATCGCCGTCAGATACCGTCGCTGCGCATCGAGGACCGTGACGTTATAGCTCATGTGAGAGGGCACCCGGCGCAGAACCTCGCCCGCCTCGGCCGCCGTCGAACAGGTCTGCAGAACGTAGCGCAGGATCAGCGGCACGCCGAACCCGGTGCCCACGACACGCCGTCCGCCGAACGTCAGCGACACGGCAAGGCCCGCATCGTTGACGCCGTCGACCAGCCCCCAAAGCGCCGTCCGACGTGCCCATGACGCCCCGGCCCTGCCAGCCGGTCCGCTGGATCAGGCTGTCGAAGGCGGTGGAGCTGTAATCGTAGTTGCGCACCAGCACCGGTTCCTCGCCGGGCCAGATCGCCTGGGAGCATCCCGACAGATAGGGCGGCGGGCAATAGAAACTGAGGAAACGTGCCGCCAGATCGCCGCCCCCCGCAAGCTCGCACAACTCGTCGTAGAGCGGCACGATCTCGGGCATGTGGGTGGTCATCGCGCGGCGGCACTCGGGCGTAGGTCGGGCGGGCCTTGGCGCCCTCCCTCAGCCACCACCGCTGATAATCGGGCCAGTACTCGTGCAAACAGCCCGGCCCACTGGGGGCCGGGCGCATCTTCTTTGAGGGCGCGCCAGAGCACGGCGCTACATGATCTTGAATGCAGGTTCCGCAAACGCAGGCCCCGCATTCGCAACCGGCAAGCGGGGTGCCCGAGACCGATTGCTTGATCCCGTGGATCCACTTTTTCGCCCGCTCGTTCAGCTGGAACGATTTGGTCATCGACCGGCCGCGCGTCACCAGGATGCCGATATCGGCACCCTCATAGCGGTAGTCGCCGGGCTGCAGGATGCGCAGGAAGAACGCCTCGTTTTCGGATTCAACGGCGCGGCGGTGATAATCGAAACGGTCGAACACGACGCGTCCGTCCTCCAGCATCTTGTAGATGCCGGTTTCGGGCGCCTCGGTGCAGATGTCGACGCTGTCCGCGGTGTGCTTGATCACCATCTGCGACCACGAGTCGATCATGTCGGGGTTGGCCCAGCGGTTGTTCAGCTCGGTCGTGTCGAGGTTGAATTTCTTCTTCGAGAACTCGAGCAGGTGGAACAGGAACAGCGGCGCGTCGGCATGGGCGAAGGCCGCGTGGTTGGTCATCGACGAGCAGCCGGTGATCCGCGGGTTCAGCTCGCCCAGCCAGATGTCGCCGGTCTTCTTGTCGATCAGGAAATCGAGCTCGAAATAGCCGCGATAGCCCTCCTTGCGCAGTTGTTCGCCGAATTTGAACGTCAGTTCGCGGGCCTTCTGGCGGACCTTCGGCGGAAAGGCCGTCGACAGGATCTCGTTGCCGCACCAGCCGCCACGATAGGGCGTCAGATCCTTGAAGCCGACAAGCTCGGTCATCAGCGGGCCGACGATCGTGCCTTCCTTGGTGGCACAGGCCTCGATCGCGGAACCGCGGCAATCGATCCGCTTCATGATCTTGATCTCGCCCTCGCCGACGATCTCGTGCTCGTGACGGCGGAAATCGGCCTCGGACTTGATGAAGAACGTGGTGTGCCCGCTATCGCCAAAGGCCGATTGCAGCACCAGGTCGTGACCGATCCCGGCCTTCTCGCAGGTCTCGCGCAGGTCTTCGTAGCTTTTGACCTCGGCCAGCACGTTCGGCACCGACGGCACGCCCGCCTTGTTGCCGATGCGCACGGTCTCGATCTTGTTGTCCATGCCGGTGCGCAGTTTCGCCTTGGGGAACCAGACGTCGGCACCCAGTTCCTTGCGACAGCCGCTCGGTCTCCTCGTCGAACATCAGGAACACGAACTTGGGCTTGCCGCCGCGACGCTTGATGAAGTCGATGACCTCCTTGTGCTGCAGCAGATAGTTGTTGATGTCCTCGATCGACTGGAATTCCGCATGCGGCTGCTCGGAGGGGCAGAACACGTTCGGATGCTTGCCGCCGTAGCAGTCGATATAGCAGATATACTTGAAATTCTTGACCCATTCGTCGAGGCCCAGAAGGTTGAAGTTGGTCGCCGAGATGAAATAGATCGGATCCTCGTTACGGTGAAAGAACCGGCGAATTTCCGAGATGTTCTTCAGTACTAGTTGGCATATGTCGTCCCTTCCTTCTATTTCGCGAATTACTTGGCGGCGAGTTTCTTCGAGACTTTGTCTTGGCCGCTGTCGTCGTCGGCAAGGCCAGCGCGGCGTCGGTGAAAACCCGCAGACCCAGGTCGGCGCGGTAGCCGTGGATTTCGTTCACATCGAGGGCGCGCATGAACGCGAGGATTTCCTGGCTGATCACCTGCCCCGGCACAAGGATCGGAAAACCCGGCGGATAGGGGATGATGAAACTGGCCGACACCACCTCCTGCCCGCTTCCATCGCCTCCTTCAGTGAACCGTCGAGTTCCAGATAGTCGCAGTTCGCTCTCGTCATAGCTGAGGTAATAGGCGGTGCGGATATCGCCTTCGGGTGTCACGTCGTCGGGCCGGAACGCGTCGTGGAACCGGCTGAAATCCGGCAGCGGCGGATAGTTCTCGCGTCAGGTTCTTCACCCGCCGGTCGAACGACAGACGCTCCATCTTGGAGGCGTCGTCGAGCAGTTCGTCGAGCTCCTTGGCGATCTCGACCAGCACCTCGATCAGATAGGCCACCGACGAGCGCGTGGTGCCGATGTTGGTCATGAACAGAACGGTGTTGCGCGAGGTCTTGTTGATCTGGATGCCGTATTTATCCATCAGGATCTCGGTCTTGAACGTATCGCCGTCCCAGCCGGTGCCGCCGACCGCCAGCGTCACGCGCGTCGCGTCGAGCACGAAATCGTCCTGCTCCCAGCAGTCCCACATGTCGGTCCAGCCCTGCTCGTTGTCGAAATAGCTGGTGACGCCGCATCTGGCGGTATTCCTCGGGGATCATGTCGCCGGCGGTCAGCACGCGGAAATACTTTTGCAGCAGCGGATGCATCGAAATCGCGCGCCGCATCGACATCGCGGCCTCGATCTGGCGCTGCACGAATTCGAACCCTTCAAGTTCGACCTGACGCCGCCCCACGTCGAGCGAGGCGATGATCTGATAGTTCGGCGAGGTCGAGGTGTGGGTCATGTAGGCTTCGTGGAACGATCTGCTCCACCTCGCCTTTGAAATCCTGATCGTTGACGTGGATCATCGAACCCTGCCGCAGCGACGTCAGCGTCTTGTGCGTCGATTGCGTGGCATAGACGCGCACCCGCGCCTTGGGCGGCGCGATCAGACGGGTGTTCAGCAACTCTTCGTCGGTCGCCTCCTCCAGCGCCTTTTGCTGCGCCTCCCAGGCGTCGCGTGTGGGCAGCCGTCTTGAACCGGGCACGCAGGTTGTTGGCCGTGCGCATTCCCGTCCGCTGGCGGTAGGTCGGGCTGAACCGCGCAAAGGCGAACCATGCCTCGTCCCACAGGAACACGAGGTCCGGCTTGATCGCCAGACATTCCTCCATCACCCGGCTCGACGTTGTAGACCAGACCGTCGAAGGTGCAGTTGGTCAGCAGCAGCATCCGCACCCGGTCCAGCTTGCCCGCGGCCTTCAGCTCGAGGAGCTCTGCTTGATCTCGCGCAACGGCACGGCGCCGTACATCGAGTATTCATTGAGCGGATAGCTGTCGAGATACACCACCTCGGCCCCCGCCAGCACCATGCCGTAATGGTGCGATTTGTGACAGTCGCGGTCGACCAGCACGATATCGCCGGGCCGGACCAGCGCCTGCACGACGATCTTGTTGCAGGTCGAGGTGCCGTTGGTGGCAAAGAACGTCTGTTTGCTGCCAAAGGCGCGGCTCGCCAGTTCCTGCGCCTCCTTGATCGGGCCGTGCGGTTCCAGCAGGCTGTCGAGACCGCCGGACGTGGCGCTGGTTTCGGCCAGAAAGATGTTGGGCCCGTAGAAGGCACCCATGTCCTGGATCCAGTGCGACCGGGTGATCGACTTGCCCCGGCTGATCGGCATGGCGTGAAACACGCCCGTCGGCTGCTTGGAATATTCCACCAGTGCCGTAAAGAACGGCGTCTTGTTGCGCGCCTGCCACGCCCCGCAGGATGTTGAGGTGCAGTTCCATGAAGTCTTCCTGATTGTAGAAGACGCGCCGGCAGATGCCGAGATCGAGACCGGCGATATCCTCGACCGAGCGTTCGGTCACCAGATAGGCGTCGAGTTCGGGGCGCACCTCTGCGATCAGGCGGCACAGTCCGGGGCCGTAATCCTCGGGGAGCGATGGCATCGTCGGTTCGCCTGCCGCCGGTGCGGTCCAGATAGCTGTGCAGGATCTCGGATGTCGATCTTGGATTTGAGCACGAGGCCGGGCCGCACGACGATGGCCTGGATGTTGTGATTGAACAGCACCGCGATCAGCGCGTCCTCGAGGCTGGGCACGACGACCGCCTCGTAAGTGAACGGGTCCTCGGGGCGGCGCATCCGCGTGACGTTGTCCTTGAGCCAGCGCTCCTGATGGTCGGACACGTCGTCGACGATCAGCACCTCGAAATAGGGACTTGCGTCAGTGCGCGCGCCTCCGGCGACAGCAGCGCTTCGTCGTCGTGTTCCTCTTCGTCGCTCAGATCGCGGTCGAGCGGGATGGAGCGGCGCCGGTAGGCCCCCGTCGTCAGCGCGCGCGTCGACACGACGCGACCGTGAACGACAACTCGTCGAACTTGCCGTGCGCGAACTGACGCGGCGCATGTGGTCAAAGGCGGCCATGCCCGGAAACGCCCAATAGGGCTCGATCAGGGCCAGCGAGGCAAACAGCTCCTCGATCCTGCGCCTTGCCCGCCTTGATCTTGGCAGGCGCCGTTTCGGCGCTGATCGCGTTTACGGCCTCGCGCAGGGCGCTCCACCTGTCGGATCGCAGCTGCGTCGCCGAATAATAGTCGCTGACCGTCTCCATCGTGTCTCGCTCCCTTTCGCGGGCGTTACCGTCGCGTCTCCCCCGATACCCGGCCGGGGAACGCGACGGCCACCCGGCTGATGATTTCAGCGACCCGGTAAGAACACCGGGCTTAACAGGTGGGTTCGGCATCGCCGCCGTATCGATCGCCTCTTCGGCAGGTACTGCGTCCGGCAGCGGCGTCGCCGTTCCGCCGTGGGGTTCGGCAGGGGTTCGTCCGGAAAGGCGGGCGGCGCCTTGTAGCCATAGGCCGCATCCATCGCCGACGCCGCGGGCACCTGCGGTAGGGCACCCGCATTTCCGGCGCCATGGTATCGAGACCGGCCGTCGCCCCTTGACGGGGGTTTCCAGCGGGCCCAGCGTATGCAGGTAGGCGTCCGTGCCGCTGGCGCGGTCATAGACGGAGAAATCGGTCGACCGGTCGCGGAAGGACTTCAGGACCTGCCCCAGACCTTTCATCCCGGTCTCGCGCTGACGGCGGACCATGTCGAGGTCGATCTCGATCGGGAACATGTCCTCCTGCCCGCCGGACTGGTGCAGCACCATCGACGTCGGATCGACGACGCAGGACTTGCCGATGCCGCCCGCACCCAGGCCGTTCACGTCGATGACATAGCACTGGAACTGCACCGCCGTCGCCCGCGCGATGGCAAGTTCGGCGTCGCGGTCGGTCGTGCCGGTCAGGACCGGGTGCAACAGCACCTCGACGCCCTGCGACGTGATCTGGCGCGTGGTTTCGGGAAACCACATGTCATAGCAGATCGACAGGCCGAAACGGCCCACGTCCGGCACGTCGAACACGCAGAAATCCGTGCCCGCCGCAACGCCGGCCTCGTAGGGGCGGAACGGAAACATCTTGGCATAGCGGCGGATGATCTCGCCCGCCGGGTTGATGACGAACGAGGTGTTGTAGGTGCGCCCGTCCACCGGATCGGTGATGAACATCGATCCCGGGATCAGCCAGACACCGTGCTTGACGGCGGCGGCCTGAAACTGTTCCAGAATCTCGTTTTCGGGCGGCAGGGCGTATTGATCCAGCGGTCCGAACGGCGACAGTTCCGAGAACAGGACCATCTGCGTCCATGGAAAACGGATCATCAGAACGTCGAGACGCTGAAGCATCCCGTCGACGTTGGATTCCAGGGCATTGACGTGCATCTGCACGCCGGCGATTGCGAAGGGGGTCATTTATCTGAGTGCTCCATGCGTACAGGTCGGCGCCGGGTGCGCCGGATCCTCTGCTGTCTACGGCGCATGCCTTACGCCCTCACCACGAGAACGGAAACAGGCGATCTGCGCACGATCCTGTCGGCGTTGGATCCGACCAGGAATTCGCGCACCCGGTCGGGTTTGTGCGAGGCCATCACCACGAGATCGCAGCTCGGTCTCTTCGATGACCTTGAGGACCTTGCGGTGGATCTTGCCGAACGCAAGATGCTGTTTGACCTTGATGCCGTCCGGCACGTTGTCGCGGCACCAGCTTGTCCAGCGCCTCGCTTGCGGCAGCCACGGCCTTTTCTCGAAATCCTCGGGGAAAGAACCCTTCGACCAGCGGCGTGCCCATGTCGGGCACCACCGACATGATATGCAGCGTCCCGCCGGAGGCGCGGACCAGCTCGACCGCCTGCGGCAGCGCCTTCTCGCCAGGATGCCTTGGCGTTCAGATCGACGGTCAGAAGAACCGTGTTGAACATCGCGTCTCTCCTCTAGGCTGCTGCCGGTTTTGCGCGTGCGGTGCGGCTTTGCCGCCCGACCGCGTTGCAAAAAGACGATCGAGCGCCAGCAGCAGCAGCGCCGGGATGAACATCAGGTACTTGCTCGGCTGCCGACGGGGCGCAGGACGCGCAGCACCTCCTGATCCCAGTCGAGACCGGCCTCTGCGGCCGGGCTTTCGAAGGTCACGTCGTCGATGATCAGCGCTGTCGCCGTCCTCGCGGAACGTCAGAGCCCGCGGTCTCCAGCCGTTCCTCGCCGGTCGCCCCCTCGCCGATCGGCAGAATCGCCACGAACTCGATCGGATCGCCCAGATCGTTCACGCCCGACACCCGCAGCCGCAGGTCCTCGCCCGACCGGTGTCGCCAGCGCCGCCTCGGCGATCTCGGTCGGCTGCCTCCTCGCTGTAGGGCGGCGAGACCATGTCCATCCAGAAGCCCGGACGGAACAGGGTGAACGCGATCAGCAGCAGCGCCACAGTCTCGTAGATCCGGTTGCTGGCGAGGAAACAGCCCTGGGTCGCCGCCGCGAACAGCAGCATCGCGATGGTCGCGACAATGAAGACGAATATGCCCTGCACCATCGTCACATCGATCAGCAGCAGTTCGGTGTTGAAGATGAACAGGAACGGCAGGGCCGCCGTGCGCAGGCTGTAGAAGAACGCGATCGACACCGGTCTTGATCGGATCGCCGCCCGACACGGCGGCGGCGGCGAAGGACGCAAGGCCGACGGGCGGCGTCACGTCGGCCATGATGCCGAAGTAGAAGACGAACAGGTGCACCGCGATCAGCGGCACGATCAGCCCGTTCTGCTGGCCCAGCGTCACGATGACGGGCGCCAGCAGCGCCGAGACGACGATGTAGTTCGCCGTCGTCGGCAGGCCCATCCCGAGGATCAGCGACAGGATCGCCGTCAGGAACAGGATCGCCAGGATATTGCCGCCCGACAGCACCTCGACCACATCGGCCAAGCGCCGAGCCGACGCCGGTCTGGCTGACCGCACCGACGATGATACCGGCGGTCGCCGTGGCGATGCCGATGCCGATCATGTTGCGCGCGCCGGTCTCCAGCCCGTCGATCAGGTCGCGTGACGCCCTGGCTGATCGCCGCGCCCACACGCCCTTCGCCGCGCATCATCGCGGTCAGCGGGACGCTGCGTGAGCAGGATGAAGATCATGTAGGTCGTCGCCCAGAACGCCGACAGGCCGGGCGACAGACGATCCACCATCAGCGCCCAGACCAGCACGACGACCGGCAGGATGAAGTGCAGGCCCGACCGGACCGTCGGCCCCGGCAGCGGCAGTTTGGTGACCGGCGCGTTCGGATCGTCGAGCTTCAGCGGCGGCTTCTTGCGACGCGACGTAGAGCAGGCCCGACATAGACCGCCGTCAGGAAGACAAAGATGATGTAGCCCGCCGAATTCGGGAACGCGGGCCGGATCCAGCCCATGCCGTAATAGACGCGCGAACGACAGCGCGCAGATCGCGGCGATGGTGAAGGCGATGCCGATCAGGCGCTGCACGATGGGTTTGGGCACATAGGCGCGCGGCAGGCCCTCCATGCCGGCCTTCAGCGCCTCGAGGTGCACGATATAGACCAGCGCGATGTAGGAGATGACCGCAGGCAGGAAGGCGTGCTTGACCACGTCGAAATACGGAATGCCGACATATTCGACCATCAGGAACGCCGCGGCGCCCATGACCGGCGGCATGATCTGGCCGTTGACCGACGACGGCCACCTCGACGGCGCCCGCCTTTTCGGAACTGAAGCCGACCTTCTTCATCAGCGGAATGGTGAAGGTGCCGGTGGTCACGACGTTGGCGATGGACGAGCCCGAGATCAGGCCGGTCATCGCCGACGACACGACGGCGGCCTTGGCCGGTCCGCCCTTCATGTGGCCCATCAGCGAAAACGCGACCTGAATGAAGTAATTGCCCGCCCCCGCCCGGTCGAGCAGCGAGCCGAACAGCACGAACAGGAACACGAAGCCCGGTCGACACGCCCAGCGCGATGCCGAACACGCCCTCGGTCGTGATCCACTGGTGGTTCACGATCTCGGACAGGTTGTTGCCCTTGTGCGAGATCAGGTCCGGCATGTACGGCCCGAGAACCGTATAGATCAGGAACACGCGAGGCCACGATCATCAGGGCCGGGCCAAGCGCGCGGCGCGTCGCCTCGAGCAGCAGGATGATGCCGATGACGGCCACGACGAAATCCTGGGTGATCGGCGCACCGACGCGGCCCGAAATCGTCGCGGTAGTCAGACCAGATATAGAGCGACGCGCCGGCGGCGATGATCGCCATCGCCCATTCCCACGGCGGGATGCGGTCCTTGGGCGAGCCGAGGACGACCGCCGCCGCTACGGCGATGGCGACGACCGGGATCCACCAGATCGCTGGTGCCTTCCTTGGCCGAAACAATAGAACAGGAAGCCTACAAGGAGCGGCACGCCGACGCCCAGGACCAACTGGAATTTGGTCCGCGCGGCGGGAAAGGCGAGAAAGGCGAGAAAAATCGCAAAGCCGAGGTGGATCGAGCGCGATCTCGGTCGAGTTGAAAACGCCCGAAGCCGACCATGAACGGCAGTGGCGAGGCGATCCAGAGCTGAAACAGCGACCAGGCAAGGGCGACGACCGTGACGAACACGCCGAGCGTGCCGACGGACCCCGCGCGCACCGGTGTCGGAGGAGGCGACGAGCGCGTCGAGTTCTGCCTGACTGAGACCGCCGCGACCGGCCGCGGCCTGTTCGACGGCGGCGGCCTGCTGCTGGTCCTTGTCGGTTTCGTGATCGCTCATGTCATGCCCCTCGAATTGTCCGCATAGTGCGGCGGCGTGATGCTGACGCACGCCGCGCGTCAGGCGGAAAACGGGGTCCTGGACGGTCCGGTCCCGGACAGGAAAAGGGCCGCCCCCGATGAAGGAGCGGCCCGATGCGGTTTATTCGATCCAGCCGCGCTCGCGGTAGTACTGCTCCGCACCCGGATGCAGCGGTGCGGACAGGCCCGCCGAGATCATTTCCTCTTCCTGTCAGGTCGGCAAAGGCCGGGTGCAGCCGCTGAACCGGTCGAAGTTGTCGAACACGGCCTTCACGACCTCGTAGACGACCTCGTCCGGCACATCGGCGCGGGTCACGAACGTCGCCTTGACGCCGAACGTCTGCGTGTCGTCGGGCGAGCCGTCGTACATGCCGCCCGGGATGGTCGCCGCCGCATAGTACGGATTGTCGGCGATCAGCGCGTCGATCTCGGGGCCGGTGACGGGCACGAGAACCGTCTCGACGGTCGAGGCCGCTTCCTGGATGGAGCCGTTCGGGTGACCGACGGTATAGATGATCGCGTCGACCTTGTTGTCACCCAGGGCGGCGGCCTGCTCGGCCGGCGCCAGTTCGGACGCCAGCGAGAAGTCGTCCATCGTCCAGCCCCAGAGCGTCGAGCACGACCTCCATCGTGGCGCGCTGGCCGGAACCGGGGTTGCCGACGTTCACGCGCATGCCCCGCAGGTCGGCAAAGTCGGTGATGCCGGCATCCGCGCGGGCGATGACCGTGAACGGCTCGCCATGGACCGAGAACACGGCCCGCAGGTCGGGCATGCCGTTGTCGGCGAATTCCGAACGTGCCGTTGAAGGCGTGGTACTGCCAGTCGGACTGGGCGACGCCCATGTCCATGTCACCTGCCGTGATGGCGTTGATGTTGGCGATGGAGCCGCCCGTCGACGGCGCCGTGCAGCGCAGGCCGGTTTCGGCGGTGTTGCGGTTGACCAGACGGCAGATCGACTGGCCGACGACAAAGTAGACGCCTGTCTGCCCGCCGGTGCCGATGGTGATGAACCGCTCTTCCTGAGCCTGACCGGCCGTTGCGGCCACAAGTCCTGTGGCCACGGCTCCGGCGAATGCCAGATGCTTGAATGTCTTCATGTTTCTCCCCTTCTTTTCGGTTGTTCGCGAGGCTGTGCCTTGCGGCATCCTCGCTGTCGCTGGTGCGCGATGTCGCGGTGTGCGACTGCCTGACAGGACGAAAGGCACGCGCCGCCCGCCCCCGAACACTTTCACAAAGTTTCCTGCCCGTTCCGCACCCTGTCGGCTGGCGGCAGGCAACATCCACAACCGTCGCTTACCCAGAAAGCCTAGTGTTGTTAAATATTCTGAGCAAGGCGTTAATCCGCCCGTCCGGCGCGATGGCCCGAAGGCCCTTCCGGCGGGCGATAAGGGCCGCAAAAACCGGTATCGCAGACCTATCGCCTGCAAAGACACCCGTCCCACGATGCGGATGACGCACCGGGGCCGGGAGGACGATCGCAGATCCGGCGCAGTGTCGAAAATAATGATCCTCCGCAGGCCGGGCGGCAGCGGCTATGAAAAAGGCGGACCCGAGGGTCCGCCTGTGTCGTATCACCGGTCCGGGACGTCTCGGGGCCGGGCCTCAGGTCTCTGCGATGGCATCCGCAAGCGCCGCCTCGAAGATCGCCAGACCCTCGTCGATGATCGCATCCGATGCGGTCAACGGCACCATGATCCGCAGGGCATTGCCGTGCATGCCGCAGGACAGCAGGATCAATCCACGCTTCAGAGCATGGGCCGTGATCCGCTTGGTCAATGCGGCGTCTGGCGTGGCACTCTCGAAATCGGTGACGAATTCGATCGCGAGCATCGCGCCAAGGCCGCGGATGTCCCACATCCGGTAGGGGGCGGTACGGGCGCCGATCTGGGCGAACCGGCTGCGGAAATAGGCGCCCAGGGCGGTCGACCGGGCCAGCAGCCCCTCGTCCTCGATCGCCTGAATGGCGGCGAGCGCGGCGGCACAGGCCACCGGATTGCCCGCATAGGTGCCGCCAAGCCCGCCGGGGATCAGCGCGTCCATCACCTCGGCGCGGCCAATCACACCGGCAAGGGGATAGCCTCCGGCCATGGATTTCGCGACGGTGATCAGATCGGGCACGACGCCCGAATGCTCCATCGCGAACCACGCGCCGGTCCGGCCAAAGCCCGACTGGATTTCATCGGCGATCAGCATGATGCCGTGCGTATCGCAGATCTCGCGCAGGGCGCGCAGCATCTCGAACGGCACGGGGGTATAGCCGCCCTCGCCCAGCACGGGCTCGATGATGATGGCGGCGATCCGCTCTGGCTGTGCATCGGTCAGGAACAGGTTGTTCAGACCGACGAGCGCGTCGCGCACGGTGATGCCGTCGCGCAGGTTCGGAAACGGCGCGCGGTAGATGTCGGACGGAAACGGGCCGACGTCCTTCTTGTAGGGGCTGATCTTGCCGGTCAACCCGAGGGTGAGCAGCGTGCGGCCGTGGTAGCCGCCGGTGAACGCGATGATGCCGGGACGGCCCGTCGCGGCACGCGCGATCTTGACGGCGTTCTCGACGGCCTCGGCGCCGGTCGTGACCAACAGCGATTTCTTCGCGTGATCGCCGGGCGCCAGTTCGTTCAGCTTTTCGGCAAGCGCCACATAGGGCTCATAGGGGACGACCTGAAAGCTGGTGTGCGTGTACAGGTCTTCCTGCGCCTTGGCGGCGGCGACGACGGCGGGGTGGCGGTGGCCGGTGTTGAGAACGGCGATACCGCCCGCGAAATCGATGTAGCGGTTGCCTTCGACGTCCCACAGTTCGGCGTTTTCGGCGCGGGCGGCAAATACCTGCGCGGCAGAGGCGACGCCGCGCGCGACGGCGGCATCGCGGCGCGCGACGAGGTCGGCGTTGCTTTTCATCGCGGCCTTTTCGGCCACCGACGGGACGATGGAAATATGGGGCACGCGGTCCTTCGCCTTGATGATCCGCCGTGCCGTGGCCTTGGTCCCGGTCTTGAGCGGGCGACGGGCCGCCTTGTTGGCCTTGGGCTTGTTGATGTCGGTCACCGGCATGCTCCTTGATAACTGTCGGGGGTATCGGTCTGGGGCCTCTGCCCGGCATTCGCTCCCGGATACTGTATGCGGATAATGATGGCAGTGGCGTTAAAACAGGCTAATATGCCGATTTATTTAGCTGTCAATGGCGATTGTCCGGGCATGTTGCAGCAGGGCGACGCCGCTGCCGGTTTCGCCCGCGCGGGACGGTTCGGTTCAGACCCCGCCCCTTCGGTCGCGGCGGTCACAGAAACCGCGTGAACACGCGCGCGCAACCGCCCGACAACCGCCCGACATCGGCCTGTAAAAAGGACCGCCACCGCACGAACGGGCCCCCCGGACGGGCGTCATCCGCCGTGCACCTGCACGTCCGGACCTGCGCCTATCTCCACGCCGCCGCGTCACGCCGGAGCGGGCCCGCAGGCCTGTCCCACGTCAGCGGCACGGGCCCGACGCGTACCGGCGCCACAAGGCGCAAGAGCGGGCCCCAGTCGGTGTCCTCGATGCCCGGCGCCCGGTCCCGCGCCTGCGCCACAAGCGGCGCGCCGTCCCACGATCCGGGCACAGCGGTCAGCAACACCCCGGTCCGCGCCAGCGACAGCCGCGCCGAGACCACCCGTCCGCGCGTCCGCAGGGCCAGCGCGCGCAGCACCGCCGCCGCCATCAGATAGCCCGTCGCGTGGTCCAGCGCCTGAACCGGCAAAGGGTGCGGCGCACCGCCTGCCTCGCGCGGCGCGGCGATGCCCGACGACATCTGCACCAGACTGTCGAACCCGCGCCGCCCGGCCCAGGGGCCGCTGTGGCCATAGGCGCTGAGGCTGACATCGATCAGGGCGGGGTTCGCGGCGCGGCGCGCATCCGGGCCAAACCCAAGCGCGTCGAGCGCACCGGGACGATATCCGTGCACGAGCACATCGGCACGGGCCAGCAAAGCGCGCAACGTCGCGCGGTCGTCGGTACGGCGCAGATCCAGACCGGCACTGCGTTTGCCGGGCATCACATCGGGCAGAACCGCCGGTTCGTCCCACCACGGCGGATCGATCCGCAGGACCTGTGCGCCACAGCCCGCCAGAAACCGCGTGGCAACCGGCCCCGCCAGAACCCGCGTCAGATCGAGGACGCGCACCCCGTCCAGCGGGCGTGGACCGGCAGGCACCGGCCGGGGCGCGACCGCGGCCGCGTCGGACCAGATCACCAGCGGCTCGGCGGCCACCGCCCTGCCCTGCGGATGCGCGGACCAGTCGGCGGTGCTTCGCAACGCCGCCGCGGCACCACCCGCGGCAACCACCGCCGTCTCGAGGTCGCAGGCCCGCCATGTCGCGACAGCGGCACCGACGGCATCGCGCGTGTCATCGCATCCGAGGGCGGCAATCGCCGCCGCGCGGTGGTGCGGCGCGTTCGTGTGCAGCCGGATCCAGCCGTCGCGCGCGGCATAGTTTCCGGCGACCGCGTCCCAGATGTCCGGTATCTGCCATCCCCGGGGGGCTGCAGAGGTGTGAAACCACAGCGACGCGAGCCGCCGGTCGATCCATACCGGCCCCGCACCCGAAACCTCGGCGAGGGCCTGTCCCGCCGCCCCGATCGTGGCGCAGGCGAAATCGGTGACCGCATGACGTGCAGGCCATGTATCGGCACCGCCGATCCCGGGGCCCGTCACCTCAGGTGCCGCGCGCGGACCGCCAAAGACGGCCTGCGAAATCTCCGTCCAGTACTTCATCATCCCGCATCGCTCCTGTGGTTGGCGCCGCGCCGGAAACCACCGCCCGAAAGATCGCCAATGCCGCGTTACCGAACCCGCCAGTCTACAGACACACGATGCAGTATCGTGCGGTCCAGCGGCTGCGGACGGGTTCTGCCCCGCGACGGTCCCCGCGACGGCGCGGCACAGTTGACATTCCCCGTGCCGCGCCCGACCTCCACCTTACTCACCGAAGGTACTGTGTCCATGTCCGCCACTCTTGACCCCGCCTATTCCGATGCCTTCGACACGTCGCTGGCCCGTCCCGAACGCCTGGGGGCCGTGGTGCGCGACGGCGGCACCAATTTCGCGATCTGGTCCGATCACGCCACCCGCGTCGATCTGTGCCTGTACGACCATGACGGCAGGACCGAAACCGCGCGGTATACCCTGCCCGAGATGGAGGGCGGCATCTGGTACGGGTTTTTGCCGGATATCGGCGTGGGCCAGCGCTACGGCTACCGCGTTCATGGCCCGTATGAGCCCGGCAAGGGGCACCGGTTCAACGCCAACAAGCTGCTGCTCGATCCCTATGCCCGCGCGATGATGGGCGGTATCGAATGGGACGACGCGCTGTACGGCTATACGGTCGGCACCGACGATCTGACGTTCGATGACCGCGATTCCGCGCCGTTCATGCCCAAGGGCGTCGTCGTCGACGATGCCTATGACTGGCAGGACGCGACCCGCCCCGATCACCGCTGGCGCAAGACGGTGGTCTACGAGGCGCACGTCAAGGGCCTGACCATGCGGCATCCGGGCGTGGTGCAGGCAGACCGGGGCACCTTTGCGGGCCTCGCCTCGCCCGGTGTCATCGACCACCTGCACCGCATCGGCGTCACCACGATCGAACTGCTGCCCGTCCACGCCTTTACCAACGACCGGTTTCTGGTGGAAAAGGGGCTGTCGAACTACTGGGGCTACAACACCCTGTCGTTTTTCGCCCCGCACCCCGGCTATATCCACGGCCACGACATCACCGAGGTGAAAAAGGCCGTCCGCCGGTTTCACGACGCGGGGATCGAGGTGATCCTCGATGTGGTTTACAACCACACCTGCGAGGGCAACGAGAACGGCCCGACCCTGTCGTTTCGCGGGATCGACAATGCCAGCTATTATCTGGCGGGGGACAATCCGCGCCATTCCTTCGACACCACCGGCACCGGCAACACCCTGAACGTGGCGCATCCGATGGTGCTGCGGATGGTCCTCGACAGTCTGCGCTACTGGGTCCGGATCATGCAGGTCGACGGGTTCCGCTTCGATCTGGCGTCGACGCTGGGTCGCGGGGCGACCGGGTTCGAGCGCGAAGGCGCGTTTTTTGCCGCGATCCGGCAGGACCCGGTGCTGGCGCGGGTGAAACTTATCGCCGAACCGTGGGATGTCGGCGAGGGGGGCTATCAGGTCGGCGGGTTTCCCTGGCCATTCCGCGAGTGGAACGACAAGGCCCGCGACGACATCCGCCGGTTCTGGCGGCGCGACGATGGGGTGATGGCGGAATTTGCCCAGCGGCTGTCGGGCTCTCCGGTGCAATTCGACCATTCGCACCGGCCCGCCACGTCAAGTGTGAATTTCATCGCCGCCCACGATGGCTTCACCCTGCGCGACACGGTCAGCTACACCGACAAGCACAATGCCGCGAACGGCGAGGACGGGCGCGACGGCCATGGCAACAACCTGAGCGACAATCTCGGCGTCGAAGGTCCGACGGACGACGCGAATATCCTTGCGGCCCGGGCACGGCGCGTGCGGGCGATGCTGTCGACACTGGCTCTCGCGCAGGGGGTGCCGATGATCCTCGCGGGCGACGAAATCGGCCAGACGCAGAACGGCAACAACAACACCTATGCGCAGGACAACGAGACCGCGTGGATCGACTGGGACGGCGCCGATCACGCGCTGACCGATCATCTGGCAGAGGTGATGGCGCTGCGGCGCGACCTCGACGGGATTATCTCGCCGCGTTTCGCCACCGGCACGGCGGACGCCGAGGGGCGGCGCAACCTTGTCCGCTGGTATCATCCGCAGGGCCGCGAGATGGGCGACGACGACTGGCGCACCGCCGGGGCGCGAACGGTCGGGCGCAGGATCGGGACCACGGCGGGGCCCGACGTGTTGTGTCTGTTCAACGCAGGCGACGATGTGACGTTCACCCTGCCCGCGCCACAGGCAGGTCAGGTCTGGACGCTGCGCCATGACAGCGCGGCGCAGACGCCGCAAGGGCCGGTTGGCGGGGATGTGCTGCTGGGGTGGCAATCGGTCGTCGTGCTGGAGGGGACAGCCGCGTAGGCGGGCGCGTTACGTCACCGCCTGCGCGCGCAGATACCCCGGCGTGTCCCACAGACGTTTGTCGATGATCTCCGCCAGCACGTCGACGGCGGCCAGAACGTCGCCCTCGTCTATATACAGAGGCGTAAAGCCGAACCGCATCACGTCCGGCGCACGAAAATCGCCGATGACGCCGCGCGCGATCAGGGCCTGCATCGCGGCGTATCCGTTGTCAAACCGGAACGACACCTGCGAGCCACGCTGTGTCGCGTCCCGCGGCGAGGCCAGCACCAGGGCCGGGCACAGCGCCTCGACCCGGTCGATGAACAGATCGCCCAGCCGCATCGATGCGGTGCGCACCTGCGCCATGTCGATGCCGTCCCAGACGGTCAGCGCCGCTTCGAGGGCCGCCATCTGCAACACCGGCGGGGTGCCGACGCGCATCCGCTCGATGCCCGCGCCGGGGCGATAGGACGCGTCGAAGGCAAAGGGCGCGGCGTGGCCGAGCCAGCCCGAAAGTGCGGGTTGCACGGCGTCCACCAGATCGGGCCGCACATAGATGAACGCGGGCGCGCCGGGGCCACCGTTGAGGTATTTATAGGTGCAGCCGACGGCGAACTCGCACTGCGATGCCGCAACGTCCACCTCGAGCGCGCCCGCGCTGTGCGCCAGATCCCAGATCATCACCGCCCCCGCCGCATGGGCCGCCGCCGTGACCCCGGCGACGTCGTGCCGCCGGCCCGTGCGGTAATCGACCTCCGTGAGCATCACCGCGGCCACGGTATCGTCGATGGCGTCGGGCACCTGTTCCGGGGCGACGCATCGCAGCCTGTACCCTGCGTCCTTCAGCGCGATCAGCCCTTCGGCCATATACAGATCGGTCGGAAAATTGCCGGTGTCGGACAGGATCACCCGCCGGTCGGGCCGCATCTGCAGTGCCGCCGCCAGCGCCTGAAACACCTTGATCGACAGCGTATCCCCCATGACGACAGAGCCCGCAGGCGCCCCGATCAGGCGGCCGACCCGGTCGCCGACCCGGGCGGGCTGCGCCATCCACCCGCAGGCGTTCCAGCCTTTGATAAGCTGTCCGCCCCACTGCCTCTGCACCGCATCGTCGATCGCGGCAGGCACAGCGCGCGGCAGCGGCCCCAGCGAATTGCCGTCCAGATAGATCATGCCGTCGGGGATTTCGAAGAGGTCTTTTCTCGGCAGGGTCATCGGCGGTGCTCCATCGCGGTTCAGGGGCGGTATGCCACGGGGCCGCGCGCCCCGAAAGTGCGCCCGACGCGCGATGGCGATAGCCAAACCGCGCCATTCCCCTGTATGCACGTCGCCAGACACCGCGCAGCGTATCTGGCCCAAAATTCCTGCGCCCACCCGGCCCCGCAAGTGGCCCGAAAGAGAATTGCCGCATATGACCTGTATCTTCGTCCAGATCCGTTGCCGCACCAGCACCGCCTACGCCGTCGCGGAAACCATCGTCGCGCGCGAGCTGCATTCGGAAATCTATTCGACCAGCGGCGATTACGATCTTTTGGTGAAATTCTATGTGCCGGACGGTCAGGACGTGGGCCGGTTTGTGAACGACGCCTTCGCGGACATCGAAAATATCGACCGGACGCTGACGACGCTGACGTTCAAGGCGTTCTGACCGGCCCGACGGCGCGCGCCTTGACATTCGGTGCGCCATGACGAGCCTCGGCACCGCGGGGGTGACGGGCCGGACAGAACGCGTGGCACCGGTCCGGACGGGCCGCAACCGGCAAGATGCAGGACAAAAACAGGGAGACTGATATGACCATTCGCACTTCGGCACGGGGAATCGGACTGGGGACCGCTTTGGGTCTTTGCCTTGCGGGGGCGGCGGTCGCGGACGCGCACGACGACGTCAAGGTGGGGATGATCACCACCCTGTCGGGCGGCGGTGCGGGCCTCGGGATCGACGTGCGCGACGGCTTCATGCTCGCCATGGCGCAGGCCGGATCGGATATCGAGGTTATCATCCGCGACGACGAACGCGCCCCCGAACGCGCCGTGCAGATCGCCGACGAGATGATCCAGTCCGACGGCGTCGACATCATGACCGGCATCATATTCTCGAATCTCGCGATGGCCGTGATCCCGTCGGCGACGGCGCAGGGTCTGTTCTATATCTCGCCCAACGCGGGCCCGTCGCAGCTCGCGGGTGCGGGCTGCCACGCGAATTATTTCAACGTCGCCTGGCAGAACGACGCCCTGCACGAGGCCGCGGGCGCCTATGCCAACACCGAAGGCTATGCGAACAGCTTCATCCTCGCGCCCAACTATCCGGCGGGCACCGATGCGCTGACGGGATACAAGCGGATGTACGAAGGCGCGCTCGCGGGCGAATTGTACACCGAACTCGGCCAGACCGATTACGCCGCCGAAATCGCACAGATCCGCGCATCGGGTGCGGATTCGGTGTTCTTCTTTTTGCCGGGCGGCATGGGGATCTCGTTCCTCAAGCAATACGCGGATTCGGGCGTCGACCTGCCGCTGATCGGACCGGCGTTCTCCTTCGATCAGGGGATCCTTCAGGCCGTGGGCGCCGCCGCACTGGGCGTGCGCAACACCTCGCAGTGGAACCGCGATATCGATAACCCCACCAACGCCGCCTTCGTCGAGACGTTCCAGGCGCAATACGACCGGTTGCCGTCGCTCTATGCCAGTCAGGGGTTCGACGCCGCAAACCTGATCCTCAGCGCGCTCGACGTGGCCGCCCCGTCCGACCCGGACGCCTTCCGC
This sequence comes from uncultured Alphaproteobacteria bacterium, assembly GCA_963761735.1. Lineage (GTDB taxonomy): Bacteria > Pseudomonadota > Alphaproteobacteria > Rhodobacterales > Rhodobacteraceae > CAVXHQ01. The sequence continues at coordinate 235,557 of CAVXHQ010000006.1, read as the reverse complement.
GCCGCCCTCGAGGCGGCGGATTTCGCATCCGTGCGCGGCGATTTTGCCTTCGGGCCGAACCATCACCCCATTCAGGACATCTACGTCCGCGAGGTGGTGCAGGAGGGCGACATGTTCACCAATACGATCATCGCAACGGCACTCGAGGATCACACCGACAGCTATGCGCCCGACTGCCAGTTCTAGGCCGGCAACGCCCGAACTTCCCGATATCCGAACCGGGCGATTTCAAAACCGGGCAGTTCCAGAACCGGAGTCGATCCGGAACGCGCGGCCCGACGTTCCGTCGGACCGCGCCCCCTTTCGGTCAGGACAAGGACGAGGACCCGATGGCGCCACCCGTAACCGGGCCCAGGACCGGCCCCGCAATCGATGACGCAGTCGCGGCAGCCATCGCCGCACAGCCCGCGGCATTGCACGGCACTTTGCTGGCGCTGCGCGGCCTGATCTTTGCCGTCGCGGCGCGCGATCCGCGTATCGGTGCGCTGAGCGAGACCCTGAAATGGGGCCAGCCCGCCTATCGGCCCGCAAAGCCCCGCATCGGCAGCACGATCCGTCTGGGTCATCCCAAAGGGGGGCCGCAGGAGGCGGCCCTCTTTTTTATCTGCACCACGCGCCTCGTCGACGGTTTTCGCGCCCGGTTTCCGGGTCTCGATTGTCGCGGCGACCGCGCCATCGCCCTGCTGCCGGACGCGCCGGTGCCGCCCGAGATTTCCGCCTGTATCGCAACCGCACTGACCTGGCACCTCGACCGTTCGGAGCGCGCGACAGCATGACCCCGATCCTGTTTGCCGAACAGGTGCTGAACGGTGTGCAATCGGGCATCATGCTGTTCCTGATGGCGGCGGGTCTGACCCTCGTGTTCGGCGTCATGGGCCTGATCAACCTGGCGCACGGGTCGCTGTTCATGGTCGGCGCGTTCGCAGCGGCGGCGACGGCGGCGGCGACAGGATCGTTCCTGCTGGGGCTGGTCGCGGCCCTCGCGGCGGCGGCGGCGGCGGGCGCGCTGGTCGAAGTGGTGGTGATCCGGCGCTTGTATGCGCGCGACCACCTCGATCAGGTGCTGGCGACATTCGCGCTGATCCTGATTTTCTCCGAAGGCACCCGCTGGCTTTTCGGTTCGTTCCCGCTGTATCTCGATATCCCCGATGCCCTCGCCGGGCCCGTCACCCTGCCCGGCGGCATCGAATATTCCCGCTATCGCCTTGCCCTGATCGCCATCGGCCTGTCGGTGGCGGTGGGCCTGTGGCTGCTGATCTCGCACACGCGGCTTGGCATCCGCATCCGCGCAGGGGAGGCAGACCGCGAGATGATCGCGGCCCTCGGCGTCGATATCCGCGCGCTCTATACCATCGTCTTCGCGCTGGGGGCGGCGCTCGCGGGCCTTGCGGGCGCGCTCGTCGGGCCGATCCAGTCGGTGCAGGTCGGCATGGGAGAGCCGGTGCTGATCCTCGCCTTCGTCACCATCGTCATCGGCGGCATCGGCTCGATCCGGGGCGCGCTCGTGGGCGCGCTGCTGGTGGGCCTGACCGATACGCTGGGCGGATTGTTCGCGCCGCGCCTGTTCGCGCTGTTCCTCGATCCGTCGGCGGCGGCCTCTGCCGGGGCCTCGGCGGCGTCGATGGCGATCTATGTGCTGATGGCGGGCGTTCTGGTGGTGCGGCCCACCGGGCTGTTCGGGGCCAGATCTTGAAACCGGCGTCCGGCGGGGCCCGCGAAAGATCCGACATGAGCGGCCAACGACGCGGCATCGGCCGCGAAACAGGCGTCAACGCCGTGCTGATCGCGGGCCTGATCGTGGTGCCGTTGACGGCATGGATCGCGGACGCGCCGTTCGTCATCACGCTGTGCACCAGGGTGGCCATTCTGGCCCTCGCGGGTGTCGGTCTGAACATCGCCATCGGTCAGGGCGGGCTGGTCAGCCTCGGGCACGCCGCGTTCTTCGGCGTCGGCGGCTATGCCATGGGCGTGCTGGCGAGCCATGCGCAGGCCTTCGACCCGATCGTGGGCGAGTGGACGGGCACCAGATCCATGCCGCTGATCTGGCTTGCCGCGCTCGCCGCCTCGGGCCTTGCAGCACTTGCCATCGGCGCGCTGAGCTTGCGGACCACGGGGGTCTATTTCATCATGATCACCCTCGCCTTCGGGCAGATGTTCTATTATTTTGCCCTGTCGTGGAAGGCCTACGGCGGCGACGACGGCATGGCCATCTACGTGCGCAACGGGTTTCCGGGGCTGAACACGCTCGACCCGATCCAGTTCTACGGGTTGACGTTCGTGCTGCTGATGGCAGGGTTGTATGTCGCCCACCGGCTTGCCGGATCGGCCTTCGGACTGGCGCTCAACGCCGCGCGTCAGGCGCCGGTCCGCGTCGAGACCGTCGGTCTGTCGCCCTACCGTCTGCGTCTGGTGGCGTTCACCCTGTCGGGGATGATCACCGGGCTGGCGGGCGCGCTTTTCGCCGATCTCAACCGCTTCGTCAGCCCGTCGATGCTGTCCTGGCAGACCAGCGGCGAGATCATGGTGCTGGTGATCCTCGGCGGCACCGCACGCCTGTTCGGGCCGGTGGCGGGGGCCGCGCTCTTCATCACGCTCGAACATCAGCTGGGCGGGCTGACGGACTATTGGCACATCTGGCTCGGTGCGCTGTTGTTGTGCGTGGTGCTGTTCGCACGCGGCGGGATTATCGGGCTGGCCGCACGGGGGCCGCGATGACGGAACCGGTGTTGCAGGCGCGCGGGCTGACGAAGCGGTTCGGCGCGCTGGAGGCCACCTGCGATGTGTCGCTGGACCTGCGGGTCGGCGAAATCCACGCGCTGATCGGCCCGAACGGTGCCGGCAAATCGACGCTGATCGCGCAGATCGCGGGCACATTGCGGCCCGATGCCGGGCAGGTATTGCTTGGCGGGCGTGACGTCACGCACCTGTCCGTTCCGGCGCGGGCGCGGGCCGGTCTGGCGCGGACGTTTCAGGTATCCTCGCTGGCGATGGAGGATACGGTCTGGCAAAACGTCCTGCTCGGCGCGCTGGGGGCATCGGGGAAACGGCCCGGACTGTGGCGCAGGCTGAATGCCGACGCAGACCTTGCGGTCACCGCCCGGACGGCCCTTGCCCGTGTCGGTCTTGGCGGCGCGGCGGCCCGCCGCACGTCGGAACTGTCGCACGGGCAGCGGCGGCTCGCTCGAGGTTGCGGTCGCCCTGACGCTGGCGCCGAAAGCCTTCGTGATGGACGAGCCGATGGCGGGCCTGGGTGCCGAAGGGTCGGCGACGCTGACCCGGTTCCTGTCGGACCTGCGGACGCAGGCGCCGATCCTGCTGGTGGAACACGACATGGACGCGGTCTTTGCGCTGGCCGACCGGATTTCCGTTCTCGTCTATGGCCGTATCGTCGCGACCGGCACGGTGGACGAAATCCGCGCGGATGCGGGCGTGCGCCGCGCCTACCTTGGCGACGCGGCATGACGCTGCTGCGGGTGCAAAACCTCGCCGCCAGCTATGGCCGGACGCAGGCCTTGTTCGATGTGGAATTGCAGATCGGCGCGGGCGAGGTGCTGGCCCTAATGGGGCGCAACGGCATGGGAAAATCGACGACCGTCAAGGCGATCTGCCGGTTGCTGACGTCCACCGGGCGTCTCGAATTTGCGGGCCGCGACATTTCCGGCCTGCCCGCGCACCGTGCCGCGCGTCTCGGGATCGGCCTCGTGCCCGAGGGGCGGCGGTGCTTCGGGCCGCTGACGGTGGCCGAAAACCTCCATGCCGCGGCCCGTACTGGGCATTGGGACGCCGCCCGCGTGCATGCGCTTTTCCCTCGGCTGGGCGAGCGGTCGCGGCAGCGGGCGGGGCAATTGTCGGGGGGCGAGCAGCAGATGCTCGCCATCGGGCGGGCGCTGATGACCAATCCGCGGTTGCTGATCCTCGACGAGGCGACCGAAGGGCTGGCGCCGCTGGTGCGTGCCGAAATCTGGGGGGCCATCGCGGCGCTGAAACGCGATCACGGCATGGCGATCCTGCTGATCGACAAGTCCCTGCGCGAGATTGCAAAGGTCGCCGACCGCGCCACGATCCTCACCCGGGGGCGCAGCATCTGGACCGGCGGCGTGACCGAACTGACGCCGCAGATCGCCGCGGCGCACCTGGGGCTCTAGCCTTCGCGCGTCCCGGCACTATCCTGTGTTGCATGGCGGACGTGCTGACACTTTACCGACGAGGGCATTTATTGCCCGGCGGGCGATTTCCACATCGACCCGTGGCGCCCGGTGCCGCGCGCGCTGATCACCCACGGCCATTCGGACCATGCCCGGGGCGGCATGGGCCGCTATCTGGCGACGGATATCGCGGCCCCGGTGATGCGGCACCGCCTTGGCGACATCACGCTGGACACGGTGAAATACGGCGAGGTCCGCCGGATCGGCGGGGCCACCGTGTCGTTCCATCCGGCGGGGCATGTGCCCGGATCGGCGCAGATCCGGATCGAGGTTGCGGGACAGGTCTGGGTCGCAAGCGGCGATTATAAAACCACCGACGACGGCTTGTCCGACCCGTTCGAGCCGGTGCGCTGCCACGCCTTCATCACCGAAAGCACTTTTGGCCTGCCGGTGTTCAACTGGACGCCGCCGGATGTGCTGCGCAGCCAGATCAACGACTGGTGGCGCGCCAGTGCCGCCGCAGGGCGGACGTGCGTGCTGGGGGCCTATGCCCTTGGCAAGGCGCAGCGCCTGATGCGGCTGCTGGATTTGGATATCGGGCCGATCCTGACCCACGGAGCAGTCGAAAACACCAATGCGGTGATGCGCGATCAGGGCATCGCCCTGCCCGAAACGATCCGCGTTACCCCGGAGACGAGGATCAAGGAACATCCGGGCGCGCTGGTCGTGACGACCCCGTCGGCGCTGTCGGGTACCTGGGCGCGCCGGTTCGGCGCAGACCGGTCGAGCGCGTTTGCGAGCGGCTGGATGGCGCTGCGCGGCGTGCGGCGCAGGCGGGGCATGGAAAAGGGGTTCATCGTGTCGGACCACGCCGACTGGGCGGGGCTGAATGCGGCGATTGGCGAGACCGGGGCAGAGAAGATTTTTGTCACCCACGGCTACACTGGCCCATTCACCCGCTGGCTGCGCGAGGCGGGATACGATGCCCATGTCGTCAGCACCGAATACGACGGCGAGGCGGCAGAGACGTCCGCCGTTGACGAAACGGAAAGCGCGGCATGAACGGCGGCGCGGAATTTTACAAAAATTCCGGGACGAAGTTTTTGAAAAACTTCGACGTCGAATTTTTTAAAAAAATTCGTGCCCTGTCGCGGATCGGACGCGCCGCGTGAAACGTTTCGCCGATCTGTTTGCAGCCCTCGACGGGACCACCCGTACGACCCTCAAGGTCGCGGCGCTCGCCGAATATTTCGTACAGGCCCCCGAAGACGACCGGCTCTGGACCATCGCGCTCTTTTCAGGCCGCCGACCCCGGCGCTCGATCACGGCGACGGTTCTGCGTGAATGGGCGGCCGAGCGGGCGGGGATCCCCCTGTGGTTGTTCGAGGAAAGCTACCCGATCGTCGGCGATCTGGCGGAGACGATTTCGCTTGTTCTGCCGCCGCCGTCCGGCACCTCGGACCGGTCGCTGACATGGTGGATCGGACACATCCGCGATCTCTCGGCGAGGGACGATGCCGGACGAAAGGCCGGTATCCTCGCCGCCTGGGACCGCCTGACCACGCCGGAGCGGTTCTTGTTCACCAAGCTGCTGACCGGCGGGTTTCGCGTGGGCCTGAGCCAGAAACTCATGACCCGCGCGCTGGCCCGTGCGACGGGGATCCACGAGGCTGAACTGACGCACCGCCTGATGGGCGCGTGGACGCCCGCGACGACAACCTGGCACAGCCTGATCGAGACCCCCGATCCGACCGCCGACCTGTCGCGGCCCTATCCGTTCTATCTGGCCTACGCACTGGACGACACCGGTCTGATCGAGACGCCCGCCGACTGGTACGCCGAGCGCAAGTGGGACGGTATACGCGGACAATGGATCCTGCGAGGCGGACAGCATCATCTGTGGTCGCGCGGCGAGGAGTTGATCACCGACCGGTTCCCCGAACTGGCGCAGCTGCGCGATTTCCTGCCTGACGGAACAGTTCTCGACGGCGAGGTACTCGCGTTCCGCGACGAGGTCTCCGCTGCCGTTCGCCACGCTTCAGGCGCGGATCGGGCGCAAGACGGTGCCAAGGAAACTGCTCACCGAGGCGCCGGTGATCCTGATGGCCTATGACCTGCTCGAAGACGCGGGCACCGATATCCGGGGCCGTCCCTTCGCCGAGCGGCGGGCGCGACTGGAGGCATTGCTCGCTGCCGTGCCGCCCGAGGTGCCGCTGCGCGCCTCGCCGCCGGTGCCGTTCGACGATCTCGATGTGCTGGCCGCCGAGCGTGACAAGAGCCGCGATCTGGGTGCCGAGGGCCTGATGCTCAAGCGGCGCGACAGCCCCTATCTGGCCGGACGCAAGAAGGGCGACTGGTGGAAATGGAAGGTGGCGCCGCTGACCATCGACGCGGTGATGATCTATGCGCAACAGGGGTCGGGCAGGCGCGCGACGCTGTTCACCGACTTTACCTTTGCGGTGCGCGATACCGGGCAGGACGGCGAGGTATTCGTGCCGTTCACCAAGGCATACTCCGGCCTGACGGACGCCGAATTCCGCCAGATCACCGCTTGGGTCCGCAAGAACACGCTGCAAAAGTTCGGCCCCGTACGCGCGGTGCCGCCGCACCATGTGTTCGAGATCGCGTTCGAGGGCATCCAGGCGTCGACGCGCCACAAATCGGGCGTGGCGCTGCGGTTTCCGCGGATGTTGCGGTGGCGGCACGACAAGCCGCTGGACGAAATCAACACGCTGGACGATCTGCGCGAGATGCTTGCGACCTATGGCTGAGGCGCGCGCGGGCCGGTGATGGCGGACCCTCCGGGGGGAGTATTTGGAGCAAGAAAAAGCCGGGGCGTTTTTGCGCACCTGCCGCCTTTCGGTGGATGCCGCGACGACCTATGTTGACGGCAACACCGACAGGAGAGACCGATGACCCGCCCCCTTTACGATGCGCGCCCCGGCGGCGCTGCCGACACCCCCTTTGGCGATCTGCCGGAATGGGATCTGAGCGATCTGTACGCCGCCCCCGATGCCGCCGAACTGAAACGGGACATAGACTGGCTCGAGACGGCCTGTGCCGGGTTCGCCGCCGACTTCGAAGGCAAGCTGGCGACGCTCGACGCGGCTCAGATGCTCGACGCGGTGCTGCGCTATGAGCGGATCGACAGTGTCGCCGGGCGGATCATGTCCTATGCGGGCCTGCGGTATTATCAGGTGACGACGGATGCGGAGCGGGCGAAATTCATGTCCGATTGTCAGGACAGGATCACCACCTTCACCACGCCGCTGGTGTTCTGGAGTCTGGAATTCAACCGGATCGCGGACGCGCACTATGAAGATCTGATGGGCGAAAGCGCCGACCTTGCGCGCTATCGTCCGGTTTTCGACCGGATGCGCGCGATGAAGCCCTATCAGCTGTCCGACGAGCTGGAAAAATTCCTGCACGACCAGTCGACGGTGGGGGCGGCCGCGTGGAACCGGCTGTTCGACGAAACCATCGCGGGTCTGACTTTCGTGGTCGACGGCGAGGACAAGGGGTTTGAAGAGGCGATCAACCTGCTGACCGATCCCGACCGCGCCGTGCGCGAGGCGGGCGCGCGCGAGGTGGCGCGGGTGCTGGGCCTGAATCTGCGGACCTTTGCGCGCATTCACAACACGCTCGCCAAGGAAAAAGAGATCGAGGACCGCTGGCGCGGCATGGAAACGCCGCAGATGGGCCGCCATCTGGCGAACCATGTCGAGCCCGAGGTCGTCGAGGCGCTGCGCAATGCGGTCGTCGCCGCCTATCCCCGCCTGTCGCACCGGTACTATGCGCTCAAGGCGAAATGGCTGGGCCTCGAGACAATGCAGATCTGGGACCGAAACGCGCCCCTGCCGATGGAGAACAATCGCACCGTCGGCTGGGACGAGGCGCGCAAGACGGTCCTCGATGCCTATGCCGATTTCGATCCGCGGATGGCGAAGCTGGCGGAGCCGTTCTTCGACAAGGGCTGGATCGACGCGGGTGTGAAACCGGGCAAGGCGCCCGGCGCCTTTGCGCATCCGACCGTGACCGAGGTGCATCCCTATGTGATGCTGAACTATCTGGGCAAACCGCGCGATGTGATGACACTGGCGCATGAGCTGGGCCACGGTGTGCATCAGGTGCTGGCCGCAGGGCAAGGCGAGATGCTGTCGTCGACGCCGCTGACACTGGCCGAAACCGCCAGCGTCTTTGGCGAGATGCTGACGTTCCGCAGGTTGCTGTCGAACGCGAAAGACGACGCCGAGCGCAAGGTTTTGCTTGCAGGCAAGGTCGAGGACATGCTGAACACCGTGGTGCGTCAGATCGCGTTCTATGATTTCGAATGCAAGCTGCACGCGGCGCGCGGCGCGGGCGAGATGACGCCCGATGACATCAACGCCCTGTGGATGTCCGTTCAGGCCGAAAGCCTCGGGCCCGTGTTCGAGTACATGGACGGCTACGAGACGTTCTGGGCCTACATCCCGCACTTCGTCCACTCGCCGTTCTACGTCTATGCCTATGCCTTTGGCGACGGCCTCGTGAACGCACTCTATGCCGCCTACGAGGAGAGCGGTGACGCCTTCAAGGAAAAGTATTTCGACATGCTCAAGGCGGGCGGATCGAAGCACCACACCGAATTGCTCGCACCCTTCGGTCTCGATGCCAGCGACCCGGCCTTCTGGGACAAGGGCCTGTCGATGATCGAAGGGTTCATCGACGATCTGGAGGCGATGGAAGGGTGATTTGGCGGGTTATCGGCGGGGCGGCGGTGCTGGTCGTCCTCGGCATTGCCGGGTTTTTGGCGTTTGGGCCTGCGATCGCGGATGACCGCTTTAATCCCGTCACGGCACATGATCCGTGGCCCGTGGGTGAGGCGGCGCAGGCCCTGCACGACGGTCTGATCGTCGGCGATCTGCATGCCGACAGCCTGTTGTGGAACCGCGACCTGATGGTCCGCAACGATCGTGGCCATGTCGATGTGCCCCGGCTGGTCGAGGGCAATGTGGCGCTTCAGGTCTTTACCGCCGTGACCAAAAGCCCGCGCGGGCTGAACTATGAGACCAACGCCGCCGATGCACCCGACGACATCACCCTGCTCGCCATGGCGCAGCTGTGGCCGATGCGGACCTGGGGATCGCTGCTGGAACGCGCGCTGTACCAGGCGGAAAAACTGCACGGGTTCGCGGCGCAGGACCCCGCGGCACTGCGGGTGATCCGCGAGGTTTCGGATCTGGATGCCGTGCTGGCGGACCGGGCGGCGGGTGGCCAGATGCTTGGCGGCATCCTCGGGATCGAGGGGGCGCATCCGCTGGAGGGCGATCTTCGCAATCTGGCGGTGCTCGACGCGGCGGGATACCGGCTGATCGCGTTGCAGCACTTTTTCGACAACGATCTGGGCGGCTCGCTGCACGGGACCGATGACATCGGGCTGACGGAATTGGGCCGCGCCGTGGTGGCCGAGGTTGCGGCACAGGGACTGATCCTCGACCTTGCCCATTCGGGCGAGCAGGTGGTGCGCGATGTTCTCGGGATGGTCGATATGCCCATCGTCATCAGCCACACCGGCATCGACAGCCATTGCCCGAGCGCGAGAAATATCTCCGACGAGCTGATGGTGGGCATCGCTGAAACCGGCGGGCTGATCGGCATCGGGTTCTGGGCGGATGTCACCTGCGACGACACGCCGGCCGGCACAGCTGCGGCGATCATGGCGGCGGTTGACCTTGTGGGCGCGGATCACGTGGCGCTCGGCTCCGATTACGACGGGACCGTGCGGGTGGCTTTCGACACCTCGGAACTCGCGGCATTGACGCAGGCTCTGCTCGACGCCGGGCTGCCGCAGTCCGACATCGCCGCCGTCATGGGCGCCAACATCGAGCGCGTCGTTCGCGCCCGCCTCTCGCAACGCCCCTGACGAACGAAAGGGCGCCGGATATCGCGGCGCCCCGTTCTTCTGGTCCCAAATATCCCCGCCGGAGGCTCCGGGGCTTGCCTCAGGCTGTCACCATGCCTTTTTCGCGGGCCAGTTCGACCATCCGCGACTGAAGTTTCTCGAACGCGCGCACTTCGATCTGGCGAATACGCTCGCGGCTGACGCCGTACTGCCCCGACAACTGTTCGAGCGTCACGACATCGTCCTGAAGGCGCCTCTGCACGAGGATGTCTTTCTCGCGGTCGTTCAGTACATCCATCGCCGCGTTGAGCATTTCGCGCCGGGTCTCCAGTTCGTCCCGCTCGGCATAATCGCCCGCCTGATCGGCGTCGTCGTCCTCGAGCCAGTCCTGCCATTGGGTCGCCGAATCGCCGTCGGATCCGACCATCGCGTTGAGCGAGGCATCGCCGCCCGACAGCCGCCGGTTCATCGAGATCACTTCGGTCTCGGTGACGCCCAGATCGGTGGCGATGCGCTGCACGTTTTCCGGACGCAGGTCGCCCTCTTCGAGCGCGCCGATCCGGTTCTTGGCCTTGCGCAGGTTGAAGAACAGCTTTTTCTGCGCCGACGTGGTGCCCAGCTTCACAAGCGACCATGACCGCAGGATATATTCCTGAATGCTGGCGCGGATCCACCACATCGCATAGGTCGCGAGGCGAAAGCCCTTTTCGGGATCGAACCGCTTGACCGCCTGCATCAGGCCAACATTGGCCTCCGACACGACCTCTGCCTGCGGCAAGCCATACCCGCGATAGCCCATGGCGATCTTTGCGGCCAGACGCAGGTGCGACGTCACCATCTGGTGCGCGGCCTCGGTATCCTCGTGGTCGACCCAGCGTTTGGCCAGCATGTATTCCTGCTCGGGCTCGAGCAGCGGAAACTTGCGGATTTCCTGCATATAGCGGTTCAGCCCCTGTTCCGGGGACGGGGCGGGAAGATTGGCGTATGTGGACATGTGCGGTCCCCCTAAGTGCGGCCTGCCGGTGTGTCGCGGTCTTGGATGGCCGGGCTATGTTTGCGGCCTTAACATAGATATAGTCAGTGAACCGTTCAGTTCAATAACACCTACCGACGTATGATTAACTCAGTATTAAGGCGCAGGTTCCTCATTGGCCATCGGATTTGGGTGCACTCACGCACATGGTACCGGCTGTAACAGATCAGCCGTGCAACGCTGCGGCCAGCTCCGCCATGTCACCCGGCATCGCCGCCTCGAACTGCATCGCCGCGCCCGAGCCGGGGTGCACGAAACCCAGCGTCGCCGCATGCAGCGCCTGACGCGGAAACGCCAGTGCCGCCGCCTGGCCCTCCGCGCCGACCGACACCGCCGAGAGCTTGCGCCGGCCGCCATAGGTGGCGTCACCGATCAGACCGTGGCCGCAATGCGCCAGATGCACGCGGATCTGGTGCGTGCGGCCTGTCTCCAGCCAGCATTCAAGCAGGGCGGCGGCGGCGGGTGTGCCGAGCCGCTTGACGATGCGGGCGCGCGTGACGGCATGGCGACCGTTGTGGAAATAGACGGCCTGCCGCTGGCGATCGGTCTTGTGGCGCGCCAGATGCGTCTGCACCTTGAGGATGTTGCCCAGCTCGAAGCTGGTGCCTTTTACACCGTGCAGCCGCGGATCGGCGGGATCGGGGACGCCGTGACAGATGGCAAGATAGCGCCGCTCGACGGTGTGGGCCGCAAATTGCGCGGCAAGGCCGTGGTGCGCCCGGTCGGTTTTCGCCACCACCAGCAGGCCGGTCGTGTCCTTGTCGATGCGGTGCACGATGCCGGGGCGCTTCTCACCGCCAACGCCCGACAGGCCGTCGCCGCAATGATGGATCAGCGCGTTGACGAGCGTGCCGGTGGGCGAGCCGGGGGCCGGGTGCACGACCATGCCGGCCGGTTTGTCGATCACGATCAGATCGTCGTCCTCGTGGATCACGACCAGTGCGATATCCTCCCCCGACATATCGCTTTCGATCGAGTCCTCGACCGTGATCGCAACCGCATCGCCCGGCGCCACGGGCGCGCGCGGCGCCGTGATCACCGCGCCGTTCACCTGCACCGCCCCCGCCGCGATGAGGCGCGCGAGGCGCGACCGGCTGAGCGCCGCATCGTCCGGCACGTCGCGCGCAAGCGCCTTGTCGAGGCGCGGGGGCGGGTTGTCCGCAATGTCGAACAGCACGGTGCGGAAGGGCATGGGCGCGGACCTTTTCGAACGGCCGGCACGCAGGGCCGGGATACGCGCCCCTCCTACCCTGCCGCACCGGCCCTGTCACGCCATGCCGCACCGCAGCGAAGATGGGCTTTGACCCCGCCGGTTCACAATGCAAAGTTGCCTGTCAGCCCCCCGGGCGCCGCACCGCCTGAGTCGGGACGCGGACGGGGCGGGCGCGCGACCGTACCTGTCGCGCATCAATAACACTGGGAGGAAGACCACATGAAACCGATGATCCGCACGCTGGCCACCAGCGTCGCCCTGACTTTCGCCGCAGGCTCTGCCTTTGCCGTCGAATGTATCGCCCCCGCCAACCCCGGCGGCGGCTGGGATTTCACCTGCCGCCAGATCGGCAAGCTGCTCTATGACCTCGATCTGGTCGATGAACCCGTCGTCATCACCAACATCGCCGGTGCCGGCGGCGGCCTGGCCTATTCGACCGTCGTGAACGAGCGGAACGACGACCCCGACCTCATCATCGCCGCGTCGTCGGCCACCACGACGCGCCTTGCACAGAACGCCTTCGGCGGTGCCACTGCCGATCAGGTCCGCTTCGTCGGGGCCATCGGTGCGGATCCGGGCGTCATCGTCGTCGCCGCCGACAGCGAATATCAGTCGCTGAACGAGCTGGTCGACGCGATCCTCGCCGATCCGTCGTCCGTGGCCTTCGCGGGCGGCTCCGCCGTCGGCGGTTTCGATCACCTCAAGCCGTTGCAGGTGCTGGTCGCCGCCGGCCTCGAGGACGTCACACAGGTCCGCTATATCGGTGTCGACGGCGGCGCCGACGCGATCACCCAGACCATCGGCGGGTTCACCCAGGCGATGACGGGCGACATGTCCGAGATCGTGGGCTTCCTCGAATCGGGCGATATCCGCGTCCTCGCGGTGCTCACCGAAGAGCGCGTGCCGGGGTTCGAAGACATCCCCACCGCGATCGAGCAGGGCTATGACGTGATCGGCGTCAACTGGCGCGGCCTCTATGTGCCCGGCGACATCACGGACGCAGAGTTCGACGTCTGGGCGACGCGTCTGCAGGCGGTGGCCGACAGCGAAGAATGGAAGCAGATCATGGCCGACAACGGTCTGGCACCGTTCACCCGCGTCGGTGGCGATTTCCAGAGCTATATCGACGGCGTGATCGCCCAGACCGAGGAACTGAGCCGCGAAATCGGCGTCATTCAGTAATCCATCCGCACGATCCGCCCCCGGAGCCATCGTTCCGGGGGCACCCCCGCTCCGGCCATCTCGCCGGATCGGCAATACCTGCGTAAGGCGCGCGAAAGGTTCAGCATATGAGATTGGGTGACCGCCTCTTTGGCCTGTTCGCGATCGTCGTCGCAGGCATCTACATCTTTGCCGCCACCGGCATCCAGACCAGCTTTCTGAGCGATCCCGTGGGATCGAAGACTTTTCCGATCATCATCGGATCCGTCGCCATCCTCTGCTCTCTGGTGATGCTGCTGCGCCCGGATACCGACACCGACTGGCCCGAGGCAAAAACCTTGCTGTCGCTGGCCGTCGCCTGCGCCGCCCTCGTGGCCTATGCCTATGCGCTCAAACCGCTGGGGTTCGTCGGCCCGACGTTCATCGTCGCGGGGCTGCTCAGCTATCAGATCTCGCCACGTCCGGTGTTCGCGGCGCTGACCGGCATCGGCCTCGCCATCGGTCTGTATGTCCTGTTCCACTATGTCCTCGGCCTGACGAATATCAATTTTGGTCCCGACGGCTGGGAGATATAGGATGGATCTTCTCGCAAACCTCGCCCTGGGCTTTTCGGTCGCCCTCACGCCTTTCACCCTCGGCCTTGCGGTGTTGGGATGTTTTCTGGGCACCATCATCGGCGCGCTGCCGGGCCTTGGCCCCGCAAACGGCGTCGCGATCCTCATTCCGCTTGTGTTTTCCTTCGGCCTCGAGGCGACGCCCGCCCTCGTGTTGCTCACGAGCGTCTATTACGGCGCGATGTACGGCGGGCGGATATCGTCGATCCTGCTGAACATTCCGGGCGACGAACCGGCGCTGATGACGACGCTGGACGGATATCCGATGGCCAAACAGGGGCTTGCCGGGCAGGCCCTCGTCCTGTCCGGGTTCGCGTCCTTCTTTGGCGGGTTGTTCGCCACCATCGGGCTGATGCTGCTGGCCCCGATCCTGGCGCAGGTGGCCTATAAATTCGGGCCCGCGCAGTATTTCGCGCTGTATCTGCTGGCGTTTTCCACCCTCGGCGGTCTGGGCGGCAAAAATCAGGCAAAGGCGGCGCTGGCCTCCTGCCTCGGTCTTGGCATCGCGATGATCGGGCTGGACAACACCACGGGCATGGAGCGGTTTACTTTCGGCAACCTGCACCTTGCGGACGGCGTCGATTTCCTCGTCGCCATCGTCGGGCTGTTCGCGATTTCCGAGGTGTTCATCTTTATCGAAAGCCACGGCAAATCGTCGGCCGTCGGTGTGAAGGTGGAAAAGGTGGTGATCCCCTGGCGCCTGCTGTGGGACACGAAATGGACGACGCTGCGGTCCTCGGTCCTGGGATTCTTTGCCGGGATCCTGCCCGGCGCGGGCGCGTCATTGGGCAGTTTCATGACCTATATGATGGAGAAATCCATCGCCGGAAAGAGCAGCCAGTTCGGCAATGGCGACGCACGCGGCGTCGTCGCCCCCGAGGCGGGCAACAATGCCGCCGCCGGCGGCGCGCTGGTGCCGATGCTGACGCTCGGCGTGCCCGGATCGGGGACCACGGCGGTGCTGCTGGCCGTGCTCATCACGCTCAACATCACGCCGGGGCCGACGCTGTTCACCAATTCCCCCGAGGTCGTCTGGGGCCTGATCGCGGCGCTGCTGATCGCGAACTTCGTGTTGCTGATCATGAACGTGCCGCTGGTGAAGATCTTCGTCAAAGTGCTGCAGGTGCCGCCCGCAATCCTGATGCCCGGGGTCACGATGATTTCTTTCGTCGGCATCTATTCCCTTACGGGCAGCTATTTCGACCTGGTGATGATGGTCGGTTTCGGGGTGCTGGGCTATGTGCTGCGCAAGCTCGACATCCCGACCGTGCCGATCATCCTCGGCATCCTGCTGGGCAACGCGATGGAGGACGCGCTGCGCCGCGCCATGGTGCTGTCCGACGGCGACTGGACCTATCTGTTCAGCGACGGCATCTCCACCGGGCTGATCATCGCCGCCGTCGTGGGCTTTACCGCGCCGCTGATCCTGCGCCGCTATATCAAGACGCCCGAAGGCGTGCCCGACGATTTCGACGCGGCCAGCACGGGGATCAACCTGTCGAAGAAACGCGATGACTGAGCCCGTCCGCGTGTTGATCCCGGCGGGTGCGCTGGGGCTGGGCTTCGACGCTGCGGCCCTTGCGCGCGGCGTGGCGCGCGGGCCCGACATCATCGCCATCGACGGCGGCTCGACAGACAGCGGCCCCGCCTATCTGGGGCGCGGCGTGTCGAAATATTCCGCCGCCTCGACCAGGGCCGAATGGCGCGCCATCATTCTGGCGCGCGCGCAGGCGGGCTGCCCGCTGGTCATCGGCACGGCGGGCACCTGCGGCGCGGGGACGGCGGTCGACTGGCTGGTGGACATCACGCAGAGCATTCTTGCCGAAGAGGGGCTTACCGCGCGCATCGCCGTCCTGAAATCGGATCAGGACGCGCAAACCGTGATCGCGGGCCTCGCCTCGGGCCGCGTCACCCCCCTGCCCGGCGCGCCGGAGGTGACGGACGCCATCGTGACCGGCTGCACCAATATCGTGGCGCTGGCGGGCGCCGAACAGATCGCCGCCGCCCTGAACACCGACGCCGAGATCGTCATTGCCGGGCGCACCACCGACACCGCGATCATCGCGGCCCTGCCCCTGATGCGGGGCCTGAACGCCGGGGCCGCCTGGCACGGCGCCAAGATCGGCGAATGCGGTGCGCTGTGCACCACCAACCCCGCCTCGGGCGTCATCGAGGTGCTGTTCGACGACGCCGGATTTACAGTGACGCCGATGGCGCAGGGTGCCGACGCGACGCCGCGCACCGTCGCGGCCCACATGCTGTACGAAAATTCCGATCCGTTCATCCTGTACGAACCCGGCGGTCATCTGGACGTCACCCGCGCAAGATACACGGCCCAAGACGCTGCAACGCGCGTCACCGGCAGTGTCTGGGTGCCGTCGGACCGCTACACCGTCAAGCTCGAGGGGGCGCGCATCGCGGGCTGGCGCACCATGTCCATGGCGACGCTGCGCGACCCGCACTACGTCGCCCATGCCGCGCACTGGGCCGATGCCATCCGTGCGGTCCATGCGGGTCGCGTCGCCCGGCATCTGGGCGTGGACTTTCACCTCGATCTGCGGCTGATCGGCACCTCCGCGACGCTTGGCGACCTTGAGCCTGCCGAAAGTATCCCCGTCGAGGTCGGCGTCATGGCGCTCGTCACTGCCGCCGATCAGGCCACCGCGACCGACGTCGCCCGGCTGCTGAACCCGCTGCTGCTGCACCACGCCTTGACGGAGTCCGAGGAAATGCCGACCTTCGCGTTCCCGTTCTCGCCCGCCGAGGTCGAAATGGGTCCGGCCTATGAATTTTGCCTGCACCATGTGATGATGCTGGACGATCCGATGGCCGCATTCGACCTGCGCCTTCTTTCCGCAGCGGAGCCCCGATCATGACGACCGTCGCAGATCTCGCCGACAAGGTGCGCTCCAAGAATGCCGGGCCCTTCTGGCTTACCGTCGACATTTTCTGTCCCGACGCCGAAAACTGGGCCGCCCTGTGCCGCCGCCTGCCCACCGCGCGGGTTGCGGACGCGTTCGGCTGCGCCCCCGACACGCTCAGACGGTTCGATATCGCAGACCTGAATGTGATCAAATTCTCGCTGCCGCGCCCGCAAATTCAGGGCAGCAAGATGGACCGCGACATGCACGGGGCCGGTTGGGGGCCGCTCGTCGCCGGGCTTGCGCTCGACGAGCGGGACCGGCCCGATCCTTCCTGAACACCGGGCGGCCTAGACGACCAGCCCGATCAGGATACATGCCCAGCCAAGGCCAAGGCCCGTTCCCACGAGGGCCACCGCCGCCGATCCTGCGTCTTTCGCCTGCCCGGCCTTGTCGCGCCATTCCTCCGAGATATCGTCAACGACGCGCTCGATCGCGGTGTTCAGGCATTCCATTGCAAAAACGATGAACCCGCCAAAGATAACCAGACCACGCTCGCCCGCCGTCAGCGGCAATACGAACGCCACCACCATCGACACAGCGAAAGCGACGACCCATTGCCTGAGGCTGTTTTCGGTCCGCCAGACATGCGCGGCACCGTTCCACGACCAGATCGCGCGTTGCCGGACCCGGCGCCATTGTTCGCCAATCATGCCTGTCCCTTCGTCAAAAAATCGCCGCAAACCGCTGCGATACCATGACCGATCCAACGCCGCCGCACCAGCACCCCGCAGCGGCATCCTGGCCGCGAGGCGCGCCCGCACGGGAGCGACGAGCAGTCGGCCCTTGCCGCCACGGCAGCCTCGCCAGACCCCAGCAACGCCCTAGGTTTCGCACATGTCCGATTACCCAGTCTTCTCCCGCCCCGAACGTATCGCAGACGGCATCGTCCACGCGCTTGGCCTGACGCTCGCCGTCACCGGCGCGATCGTGTTGCTGATCCTGACATCCGGCCAGGCGCCGGGCACCCGGACGGCCGCGGCGGTCTATGCCGCGGCCCTCGTGGCCACTTTCCTGGCCTCGGCGGCCTATCACATGACCCCGTGGGAGCGTATCCGCCCCACCCTGCGCCGCATCGACCACGCGGCCATCTATCTCAAGATCGCGGGCACCTATACGCCTCTGGTGATGGTACTCGGGTCGGGGTTTGCCTACGCCGTACTTGTCATCGTCTGGGGTCTGGCGATCATCGGGGCGGCGATGAAAATCGCCTTCTGGAAGGTGCCGGGACGCTTCGGGCCGGTCCTGTACCTGATCATGGGATGGCTCGCCGTGACGCTGATCTGGCCGATGGCCCTGACGCTGCCGGGGGCGGCGCTGTGGCTGATCGTTGCGGGGGGGCTGCTCTACAGTGCGGGCGTGCCGTTCTACGCCACCGAAAAGATGCGCTTTTCCAACGCGGTATGGCACGGGTTCGTCGTCGCCGCGTCGGCATGTTTTTTCGGGGCGATCGCGTTGGCCGTGCGGCTGGTCCTGTAACCTACCCGTACCGGATACCCGTCACGCGCCGCGGGCCCTGGCCAAACCTCAGCGCACCTGCTGCGCGGCAAGCGCCGCCGCTGTCGACATTACGGCCTCGACCCTTGCGGCATTGGACGGGTGGGTGCCCAGAAACCGGTCGCCGGGATCGGGAATGCGGAAAAAGAACTCCGCTCCCAGCACCGGGTCGAAACCTGCATTGAACGCGATCCGCGTTCCCAGCGCATCGGCCTCCAGCTCGAAATCCTGCGAATAGGTGCGTGCCCCCACCGCGGCACCCAATTCCTGCGCGGTGCGGATCGCCTCGGGCGTGGCACCGCCGACGGCCCCGGCAAGCTGGCCGAAAACCTGCGCGCCGACCTCCGCATTCAGGCGCTGACGCGCCAGATGCCCCGCCACGTGGTGCGCCGCCTCATGGGCCAGCACAAAGGCAAGCTCGTCGGCGTTGCGCACGTCGGCAATCAGCGACAGCGTGAAGGCGATAATCGGGCGGCCGTCCTGATCCAACGTCTGAAACGCATTGGGGGGCTGTCCGGGGCGGTCGTCCACGACGATCCGGAAATCGCAGTTCGTGCCCCGCGGGCTTTCGGCGCGGCAGATACGTTCGGCCACAGGCTCGACGGCATCGACCACCGCGACGAATGTCCGCGCGGCGATCCGCTCGCTTCTGGCATCGGCGAACCCGTCGAAAACGCTACTGTCCGCTGTCGCCGCGTCTCCGGGTTTTACATCGTCGCCCACCGGCACCGTGGCCTCGGATCGTCCGGGCGAGACCTGCGGCGCGAAAACCTCGCGCGACGTACAGCCGCACAGCACGGCTGCCAGCAGTACCGAGGTCAGCACAGCCGCGCGCGGGCGCTGGATGCCCACGCCCGGCGCCGGGGCCGTCATAGACCGATTCAAGACCATTTTTGGCACCGCCCGTCGCCGGTTCTTGTCATTGGCCCGAACCTAGGGCGGCGGGCGGTGGCATTCCAGTGCAAAGGGCCAGTCGCGGCGGACCTCGCCGCAACGTGACAGCGGCGCCTGCCTCTTGAACGCCCGCACCGGCCCCCCTAGGCTCGACTTCATGTTCACTATCGAGCACAGTTTTGACGCCACCGTCGTCACCCTTCTGGATGAGGGCGATACGCCTCTGCGCGAGGACGTGATCCTGCGCGCCCACGACGACCGTATCACCCTCGAGCAGATTGACCCGGAAACCGGCGATGTCCGGATGCTGACCCTGTCGACCGGTCAGATCCACGATCTTGCCGCGGCCCTCGATCTGCCCGAAGGCATCTATCGCCGCCGCCCGGCGCGCGACGGCGAGGACCACACCGCATGACGCCCGCTCCGCGCACGGCGTTTTTCTGGGACGAGCAGTGTTTCTGGCACGGTGGCGGCAATTATGCCGGAATGTTGCCGGTCGGCGGCCTCGTGCAGCCGATGCCGACCGGCGGTCTGCCAGAAAGCCCCGAGACCAAGCGCCGGCTGAAGAACCTGATGGACGTCACCGGCCTGTCGAACGATCTTGCCCTGTCGGGCGCCGCGCCTGCGGATCGTGCGGCGCTGTTGCGGGTGCATCCGGCCGCGTATCTCGATGCCTTTGCCGGTCTGTCGGTGAAAATTGGCGGCGAGATCGGCTTGCGCGCGCCGTTCGGTCCCGGCGGATACGATATCGCGGCGCTGTCGGCGGGGCTGGTGATGGCGGCCCTCGATACCGTGCTGGCCGGGACCCGTGCCAACGCCTATGCCCTGTCGCGCCCGCCGGGGCACCACTGCCTGCCCGACTGGCCCAACGGGTTTTGTCTGATGGCCAATATCGCCATTGCCGTCCGGGCGGCCCAGGCGGCAACGCCGGGAATGCGCGTCGCGGTGCTCGACTGGGACGTGCACCACGGCAACGGCACCGAGGCGATATTCTATGACGATCCATCGGTCCTGACCGTCTCGATCCATCAGGAACGGAACTATCCCCTCGATACCGGCGCCTTTGCCGACCGGGGCACAGGTGCGGGCGCGGGGTTCAACCTGAACCTGCCGTTGCCCGCCGGGACCGGGCATGCGGGATACCTCGCCACGATGGAACGTCTGGCCCTGCCCGCGATCCGCGCTTTCGCGCCCGACGTCATCATCGTCGCCTGCGGCTACGACGCCGCGCTGAACGATCCGCTGGGCCGGATGCTGGCCACGGCCGAGACGTTTGCCGCGATGACACGTCAGGTCATGGCACTGGCCGAGGATATCTGCGGCGGGCGGCTGGCGATGGCACACGAGGGCGGCTATTCGGAAACCTATGTGCCGTTTTGCGGCCACGCCGTCCTTGCCGAAATGGCGAACAGCACGGTCAGCGCCCCCGACCCGTCCGCCGCCGCCTTTGCCGCGCGCCAGCCCGGTCCCGCCTTCGACCGGTTCTTCGACGGATTGCTCGAAGAGATGCGCGCGGCCCTGTGACGCACCCCTACCAGCCGTGAATGAACAACAGCCCGGTTTGCCCGCCGCTCTGGCGGACATCTGCACTGGTGCGCCGTCCCGACTGGAACACGCCAAAGGCATTGCCCTGCCCGCGCTGGTCGAGACTGCCACGGTGGTCGTTGCCGCGCTGGCCGATAACGCCGAAATTGCCGGATCCCGACTGACCGATCCGCGCGAGATTGTTCAACCCGCGCTGTGTCACCCCCGCCCCCGACCGGATATCGCGGTGCAGGCCGTAAAGCGACAGCGCGAGCCGGATACCATCCGCCTCGGCCTGGGTGCGCGGGTCGAGCCGGATCGCCAAAGAGCCGTCGGCAGCGACGGGTGCCACGATGCCGACAGACAAGACGGCGGCAACGAGTGCAGATCGAATTTGTGAAATAAATCGGGGATACATGGCAGTGTTCCTTTAGATCAGGTTGGAAAAATACAATTTTCAGTTGGGCGAATCCGCCCGGACACAGCTCAGATGCGGGTCAGCGGGCAGTCGACGGACCCTCCGTCCCAATCGACGGTCAGCGTGCCGACCAGCGTGGCGGGCCCCGAAAGGGAAATCCGGCCCAGATCGATCCGCTCACCGGCACGGGCGATAAACTCGCCGCCCTGATCGATCATCGCCGCATTGCCGGCGCCAGAGCGGCCCAACGACAACCGGTAGCGGCCCGCAAAGGCGCGCGTCGGATCGACGGATGCGGTGATGTCGACCATGCCCGCCGTCTCGACGGCGCGAAACGCACAGTCGAACGGGGCGCGCACGGGTTTGGCACCGGTCGCGGCGGGCACGGTGCAGGCGGCGAGCAGCAGGGCTGCCGGGGCCGCGACGAACGCGCGTCTGGAGAAGGGATGGGACATGGGAAACTCCTGTGTCTGAGTGAGATGCGGGGTAAAGCCGGAGGAAACCGGAGGCTGCCGACCCGGCGCCTCCGGCAGGCGCGGTCAGTCCTGAACGATGACGGCGATGTTGCCGGTGCCGAACTGGCGCGTCACGGCACGGTTGCCGGAACCCGCCTGAATGATACCCAGCGCATTGCAGCGGCCCTGCTGGCCCACATCGGCGGAATTGCGCAGACCGTACTGACTTATCCCCAGCACGTTGCACCGGCCCGCCTGCGAGGCGACAATATCGTTGCCGGTGCCGGTCTGGCCCAGAACGGTGCGGTTGCGGGCGCCGTCCTGCGTCGAGATGGCGGAATTGCGCCAGCCGTCCTGCACCACGGTCAGGCGGTTACGGGTGCCGAACTGCGCGCTGCCGACGCCGTTGTCGACGCCCCATTGTTGCAGCGACACACGATTGTTGTCGGCCATCGCAGCAGGGGCCGCGAGGGAAAGGGTCAGGGCCAGAACGGTCGATGTGCCGAGGGCTTTGGTAAAACCAAGGAAGGTCATGAAATATCTCCGGATATTGTGACAGGAGCGAGCCGCCTGCCGGGTTGGGGTGTCCCGGCGGATCCTGGCAGCGCCAAAATCCGACCGGTGACACCATCCGGACATGCCCGGCCGTCCCAACCAATATCGCCGCGGCGCGAGGCGATAGCGACGGCGCCGCAAACCGCCGTCATCGCATAACGGCAGCGGATTTTGTGTTTACGGTCGGTGCTTTAGCGATAGGTTGAAGCAGGCGGACGCCGCGCTGCCTCAGGCGAACTGTTCGCGGATCAGCCGCTCTTCGAGGCCGTGACCCGGATCGAACAGTATCCGATGACGCACCTGCGGATGGCTCTCGACCTCGACCCAGGCAACGTTTTCCACCGGTTGCGAATCCGCCACCGCGCGCACCGGGCGCAGGACCGGCTCGATCACGTCGAACCGCACGACCGCCCGCATCGGCACGAGGGCGCCGCGCCAGCGCCGGGGCCGGAAAGGTGCGATGGCCGTCAGGGCAAGCACGTCGGAGCCGATCGGCAGGATCGGCCCGTGCGCCGAATAGTTGTACGCCGTCGATCCGGCAGGCGTCGCCACGAGGGCGCCGTCGCAGACCAGCTCTTCCATCCGCTCGCGCCCGTCGATGGAAATGCGCAGCTTGGCCGCCTGCGGACCCGAGCGCAGCAGACTCACCTCGTTGATCGCCAGACCGTCGGTGACCTCGCCCTGCACCCCGCCCGCGGTCATCCGGATCGGGTGGATCACCGCCTCTTCGGCATGGCCGAGCCGTTCGGGCAGATCGTCCTCGGCGTAGGTGTTCATCAAAAACCCCACGGTGCCGCGATTCATCCCGTAGACCGGCGTGCCCGCCCGTTCGGTCGCGTGCAGGATCTGCAGCATGAAACCGTCGCCGCCCAGGGCCACGACGATATCCGCCGTGTCCAATGCGCTGTCGCCATACCGCGCGGCCAACCGGGCCCGCGCCTCTTGCGCAAGAGGCGCCTCGCTGGCCGCAAAAGCGATATTTGTCATGCCGATCCCCCCGGAATGCGCGGAACCCGACCTTCGGGGAGCGGGCCGGGATTGGCAAGGCAAGGTACACCGTTTGCGCGCCTGCCGGGACCGCGCCACACACCGGGTGTCGAATTGTCCCTTCTGCCCAAGGCGCTCCTCCGGTATGACGGCGCCAGACGCCTCATTCCGCCGCAAAGGAGCGCCCCGATGAACAAAGTCATGAGCACCGACACCGGTTTCTTTACCGAGAGCCTTGCCACCCGCGACCCCGAAATCGCCGCCGCGATCGCGTCGGAACTGGGCCGTCAGCGCAAGGAGATCGAGCTTATCGCATCGGAGAACATCGTCAGCGCCGCCGTTCTCGAGGCGCAAGGCTCTGTCATGACGAACAAATATGCCGAAGGTTATCCGGGGCGGCGCTATTACGGCGGCTGCGAATTCGTCGACATCGCCGAAACCCTCGCGATTTCGCGCGCCTGCGAGCTGTTCGGCTGCGAATTCGCCAACGTGCAGCCCAATTCCGGCTCTCAGGCCAACCAAGGCGTTTTTCAGGCGCTGCTGACCCCCGGCGATACCATTCTTGGCATGTCGCTGGACGCGGGCGGGCACCTGACCCACGGGGCGCGGCCAAACCAGTCGGGCAAATGGTTCAACGCGGTGCAGTACGGCGTGCGCCAGCAGGACCAGCTGATCGATTATGACCAGATCGCCGCCCTGACGGCAGAGCACAAGCCGAAGATGCTGATCGCCGGCGGCTCTGCCATTCCGCGCATCATCGACTTTGGACGCATGCGCGAGATTGCCGATACGGTCGGCGCCTACCTGCTCGTCGACATGGCCCATTTCGCGGGTCTGGTGGCTGCGGGCCTCTATCCCTCGCCGTTCCCGCATGCCCATGCCGCAACGACGACCACGCACAAGACGCTGCGCGGGCCGCGCGGAGGCATGATCCTGACCAACGATGCCGCGATGGCGAAGAAATTCAATTCTGCCATATTCCCCGGCATTCAGGGCGGGCCGCTGATGCACGTCATCGCGGGCAAGGCCGTGGCCTTTGGCGAGGCGCTGCGCCCCGGGTTCAAGGAATACCAGAGCCGTGTGATCGCCAATGCGCAGGCCCTCGCGGACGAATTGATGAAGGGCGGCCTCGACATCGTGTCGGGCGGCACCGATACGCACCTGATGCTCGTCGATCTGCGCCCCAAAGGCGTCAAGGGCAACACCACCGAGGCCGCATTGGGCCGTGCGCATATCACCTGCAACAAGAACGGCATCCCGTTCGATCCCGAAAAACCGACGGTGACGAGCGGTGTGCGCCTCGGCTCTCCCGCCGGGACGACCCGCGGGTTCGGCACGGAGGAATTCCGCCAGATCGGCCGCTGGATCAGCACCGTGACCGAGGGCCTCGCCGCGCACGGCGAGGACGGCAACGGCGATGTCGAAGCGGACGTGAAGTCGCAGGTCGAGGCGCTGTGCAACCGTTTCCCGATCTATCCCGACCTTTGAGGCGGCGCACCGGGGGCCGCCGCCGATCGTGCGTGTCCCCGGGCGCGAAAACGATCTTGACGGGCCGTTTCAGCCGTCGACGGCACGTCGTTCCAACCGTCGCCTAGAAAAAATGGACAAATCGTCGCACGCTGCGCCCGGGCCTTTGCGCGCCCGGGCCTTTGCGCGAAGCACACCTGCGATGACACCACCCTGGCATCTATGGGTCGTCGGCATCGTGTCGCTGATCTGGAATGCGGGCGGCGCCTACGATTATTTCATGACGCAAACCGGCAACACGCAAACCGGCAACGCGGCCTATCTTGCGATGCTGACAGAGCGGCAGCGCGCGATGATGGCAGACCTGCCGGTTTGGTTTGTCGCCTCATGGGCGACGGCTGTGTGGTTTTCGGTGCTGGGATCGGTGCTGTTGCTGTTGCGCAGCCGGTTCGCTGCCCCGGCATTTGCGCTGTCCTTTCTGGGGCTCATCTCTGGGGCTCATGGTGTCGGCAATCTGGTCCTACGGCATCGCCGAACCGTCATCGTTCGAGGTAATGGGCGGTTTTGCGGCGGTGTTCAGCATCGCGATCGGCGTCCTGCTCATCGCGCAATACATCTATACCCGCGCGCTGCGCAGCAAGGGTATCCTGCGGTGATGTATGTCAGCGGCAGCTGCGTTCCGCCGCACTGGAAAAGGCGCGGTAGCGCAGCCAGAATGCCTCGAGGCTTGGATTATCCGACTGACGGACGTCCTGGGCCGCCTGCGGATCCTCGAAAAACGACGCCGCCATCGCCTGATCAGACCGGCTGAGCGTCCGGTCGGCCACCTGCTGCACGCACGAGCACAAAGCCGCGGAGGCCGCATTGCGACCGCTGTCGAGGCAGGCCGCACCCACGGGGCCAGTGCTGCTGCAGGCCGCCAGCGTCAACATCGCGGCAAGGGCCGCAGTCAGTGATTTCGTCGATGCACGCATGCGGTCCTGCCTGTCGTTCGTTGCGGGCGTTCGTTGCGGGCAACATGCCCAAACTGAACCCGCTTCGCAACGCCGATGACGCGGGTTTCGGCCCTGATGACCCGCCGTGGGTCTGCCTGCGTCGGGTCCCGCGCCCGCCGCCTTGCCGCGCGTCGGCGCCAATACAACCGCTTTTGCGCGAGATAACGCCGATCGGACCCGTGGCAGATTGCCGACGCTGTCGAAAGTTTTCACTTTGTTAACGGATGGCAGCCACAATCCCGTCTCAATCCGCGACAAAGATGGTGACGTCAAAGGAGAGCATCATGGCCGGTATTGTAACGTTGTGTGGCGCACTGCTCGGGTTCGTCTTCGGACTTGCCGGGTATCTCGTATTCGACTTCGGGTTTCTGACGTCTTTCGCGATCTGGGCCTTCTCGGGGCCGGTATCTGCCATCCTCGCCTATACGCTGCCGACGCAGGGCCCGCGCGGCCGTGTTCCGGCCGATCCCGATCGGACACCGGCGATGCAGGGCCGTTCCGCCGAAACCGCCTAAGACTGGCGGCGCGGTGAGGCGGGCAATGCCTCGCCCCGTTGCGATTTCCGGCGCGGCATCCGGCAAATCGAAACGCGTTTCGACGCGTGTTTTGCCGAACCGGCGATATCGCGGGCGACAACCCGATTTCGCCAAATCATTGTCGTTCCCCTTGAAATTCCGGCAGGGATGGTGAATATGTGCACGGCGAAGTTACGCATCGACCACTGTCTCCTTACGGCCCAGTCAATCGATCTACTGTGACAGAGCCGATCCGCTGCATTCCCGCGAGCGGTACTAAATAAGGAAACACGTGATGGCCACTGGCACCGTGAAATGGTTCAACTCTACCAAAGGCTTCGGCTTTATCGCTCCCGATGGCGGCACGAAGGACGTTTTCGTTCACATTTCTGCCGTTGAGCGTTCGGGCCTCACAGGTCTGAAAGACAACCAGAAAGTCACCTTTGACATCGAAGCCGGCCGTGACGGCCGCGAATCGGCGATCAATCTGGCTCTGGCCTGATCTGACCGCTATCGGCGTCCTCGAGCGCCGATAGCGGTCCGTATCCTGCGGGATACGACCGACAGACTTCATGGGCGCGGGAGGCCTGCGGCCATGAACCCGCCGTTCCGCGTGATGTTGGCATTGAGTGTCACCGCAGCGGCAGTCGGCACCTTTCCCCGTTCAGCGCTTTCACAGCCGACGCAGATGTCAGAGGCGCAGTTTGCCGCTGACACCCTCGCGCGGCTTCAGGCCACGTCCTTTGCTGACGGTGTGGAATATTGCGGCTTTGTCGGGATCGATCGCGCGGCTTCACTGGTCGCGACACCTGCCGTGCGCGGCACCCACGCAGGCTGTACCCTGCCGCTGTACCCGGCTGCCACGCAGATCACTGCGTCCTACCACACCAATGCCGGGTACGATGTAGCGTATAATTCCGAGATACCATCGGCACTCGACATGGACACCGACCGCCTCAACCACACCAACGGCTACGTGGCGACACCGGGCGGCCGGTTGTGGTTTATCGACACGGCCCGCGCCACAACCTGTCAGCTCTGCGCCACGCCCTGCCTGCCGCGCGACCTGCGCCACCGCGAACCGCAAACCCCGGTCGCGCTGGCGTACAGCTGTGCGGACCTCGTGAAATTACGCTGACGGCTCCGTTATCGTGACCTGTCCGCGAGTGCCGCCACATCCGGACCAAGGTCGGCCACGATCTCGGCAACGCCCGCCGCGTTCGGATGGATACCGTCGGCCTGCATGAAATCCGCAAGGTTTCCGGCGTCACGGACATCGCCCAGACCGGCAAAGAAATCCGAACGCAGCGCCGTGTCGTATTGCGTCGCAAGATCGACGTACATCCCATTGAACGCGCTGGCATAATCGGGGCCATAGTTGCCACCGGCGGCGATCCCGACCAGCAGGACACCGATTCCCCGCGCGTCCGCCGCATCGAGGATCCCGGCAAGGTTCGCGCGGCTGTTGTCCGGATCGATGGCGCGCAGATAATCGTTCCCGCCAAGGGCGACGATCATCGCGTCCACCTCCGGCCCCAGGGCCCAGTCCACGCGCGACAGGCCGCCCGCCGTCGTATCCCCCGACACCCCGGCATTCTGCAACACGACATCGGCCCCCGCCGCGTCGAGCCAGGCCTGCATCTGCGCCACGAACCCGTCCGCTGCGGGCAGGCCGTATCCGGCGGTCAGGGAATCGCCCAGCGCCACGACCGTCACGGTCTGGGCCGACAGCGGTGAAATCGCCAGCGCGAGGTTGCCCAGTGCCGCGAAGGCCCCATATCGAACCGAACGCGTCATCGTCAAACCCATCGCGAAAGCTCCCTCAATCATGCTCAAATCGACCGACGCGTCCCCGATGCCCGCGACAGAAACGGTTCCGGCCACGGACGGGGCCGCCCCGCCGGTCCTGTCCCTTAAAGATGTGTCGTTATCCCTTCGGGGCAATGCGGGGACAGTGGATATTCTACAGGACATCACGCTCGAGGTGCGCCCGGGCGAAACACTCGCACTTACCGGTCCCAGCGGCTCGGGCAAATCGTCGCTCCTGATGCTTATGGGCGGGCTCGAGGCCGCAACCCGGGGCAGCATCGTCGCGAACATCGACGGCACCGCGTCCGATCTGACGGCGATGTCCGAGGATGCGCTCGCGCGGTTTCGCCGCGATGCGATGGGCGTGGTGTTTCAGTCGTTCCACCTGATCCCGACGATGACCGCCCTTGAAAACGTGGCGACGCCGCTGGAACTCGCCGGGGCGGCGGATGCGTTCGACCGGGCCGCGGCGGAACTCGACGCGGTCGGCCTCGGCAGCCGGGCGCATCACTATCCGGCACAGCTTTCGGGAGGCGAACAGCAGCGCGTCGCCCTTGCGCGGGCTGCGGCACCGCGCCCCCGGCTGTTGCTGGCGGACGAGCCGACCGGCAATCTCGATGCGACGACGGGACAGGCGATCGTCGATCTGCTGTTCGGCCTGCGCGACCGGCACGGCGCCACCCTGATCATGGTCACCCACGCCGCCGACCTTGCGCAGCGGTGCAGCCGCGTCCTGTCGCTGCGCGACGGGCGCATCGTCCCATGAGGCTGGCTTTCCGCCTCGCGGCACGCGAGCTGCGCGGCGCCCTGCGCGGGTTTCGCATCTTCCTGGCCTGTCTCGCCCTTGGCGTCATGGCAATCGCCGCCATCGGCGAGGTGCGATCCGCCATCGCGGCGGGTCTCGCGCGCGAAGGGGCCGCGATGCTGGGCGGCGATGCCGAGGTCGAATTTACCTACCGCTTTGCCAGCGCGGACGAGCGTGCCTGGCTGGACGACATCGGCACGGCGGTTTCGGAGACTGTGGATTTCCGGTCGCTTGCCGTCACCGTGCCCGACGATGCCACCGATGAGGAACGCGCGCTGACCCAGATCCGTGCCGTCGACGGGGCCTATCCGCTGATCGGTGCGGTCACACTTTCCCCCGACATGCCGCTGGCAGAAGCGCTCGCGGACGACGGCGCGGTCATGGAACCCGCGCTGGCGGACCGTCTCGGCCTCGTGCCCGGCGACGCCTTTCGCCTTGGGATCAAGACTTTTCGCCTGTCGGCGATCCTCACGCGCTATCCTGACAATGCGTCGGGCGGGTTTTCGTTCGGGCCGCGCACGATCCTGCGCACCGATGCGCTGGACGGGGCCGGATTGCTGGCCGAGGGGACGATCTATTCGACGCACTACCGTCTGACGCTGCCAGCCGGCACCGATCTTGCGGCGACGGAGGCAGCGGCGACAACGGCCTTTCCGGCCAGCGGGTTGCGCTGGCGCGACAGCCGCGAAGGGGCCGGCGGTGTGACGCAATTCGTCGACCGGTTGGGCAGCTTTCTGATCCTCGTCGGCCTTGCGGGCCTCGCCGTCGGCGGGGTCGGCGTGTCCTCGGCGGTGCGCGCCTACCTTGGCGGCAAAACCGGCGTCATCGCGACGCTCAAGACGCTGGGCGCGTCGCGGCGGCTGATATTTTCGGTGTATCTGATCCAGATCGGGGCGCTGACGGTGCTGGGCGTGGCGATCGGCCTTGCACTGGGCGCCGCCGTGCCCTTTGCGGTTGCGCCGCTGATCGAGGCGCGATTGCCGATTCCGGCGGCCATCGCCCTGTACCCCGCGCCGCTGGCCGAGGCGGCGCTGTATGGCGTGCTTTGCGCGCTGCTGTTCTCGCTGTGGCCGCTGGCCGCCGCGTCCGAGACAAGGCCCGCGACATTGTTCCGCGATGCCATCGGACAGACCCGCCGATTGCCGCGCTGGCCGATCCTGCTGGCGACGCTGGCGCTGGCCGGGGGCCTCGTCGGCGCGGCGGGGCTGTTTTCCGGCGCCTGGCGCCTGACCCTGTGGACGGCGGGCGGAATCGTCGGCGCATTGGTGCTGTTGTCGCTGGCCGCCTTGCTTGCACGGATCGCGGCGCGTCTGGCGGGGCGCCTTGCGCGGGGGCGCCCGGCACTGCGCTCGGCACTGGCGGCGCTGTCGGCGCGGGGATCCGAAACCGGGGCGACGGTCTTGTCGCTCGGCCTTGGGCTGTCGGTGCTGGCCGCGATCGGGCAGGTCGACGGCACCCTGCGCCGTGCGGTGACCGACACGTTCCCCGACGTGGCGCCGTCGTATTTCTTCGTCGACATCCAGCCCGGCCAGATGGACGGTTATCTTGCGCGGCTGAACGACGATCCCGCCGTGTCCCGCGTCGAAAGTGCGCCGATGGTGCGTGGCATCATCACCGAAATCATCGGCCCGCCGGCGGAAAAGATCGAAGACAGCTGGATCGTCGAGGGCGACCGCGGCCTGTCCTTTGCCGACGCCTTGCCCCCCGGCACCCGCGTGACACAAGGCGAATGGTGGCCGTCCGGCTACGACGGCCCGCCCCTCGTGTCATTCTCGGCCGAGGAGGCAACCGAGATCGGCCTGTCCCTGGGCGACACCGTCACCGTCAACGTCGCGGGGCGCGAACTCACCGCGACCGTCACTTCGTTTCGCGAGGTGGAATGGTCGTCGGGAGGCATGGGTTTCGTGATGGTGTTCAACGACGCAGCCCTTGCCGGGGCGCCGAGTACGTTCATCAGCACCGTCTATGCCGAAGAATCCGCCGAGGCCGCGATCCTGCGCGATCTGGCGCGTGCCTATCCCAACATCACCGGCATCCGCGTGCGCGACGCCGTCGATCAACTGGCGCGCCTGTTGTCGGGCATCGCCGAGGCGACCCGCTACGGGGCTGCGGCGACGCTGCTGACCGGGCTGCTGGTTCTGATCGGCGCGGCGGCGGCGGGTGAAAGCGCGCGGACCTACGAGGCGGCGGTCCTCAAGACGCTGGGGGCATCGCGGTCGCTGATCCTGCGGTCGTTCGCATGGCGGGCGCTGATCCTGGGGCTGATCGCGGGCGGCGTCGCCCTCGCGGCAGGGTTTCTGGGCGGCTGGGCCGTGGCGACGTTCCTGTTCGAGTCCGACTACACCGTGCTGTGGTCCTCGGCCCTGAATGTGCTGGGCCTCGGTATCGGGCTGACATTGCTCGCCAATCTCGCCTACGCATGGCGCCCACTGGCCGCACGGCCTGCGGCCGTCCTGCGGGCGCGGGAGTAGCACTGCGCACGGGACGATCCGAACGGGCCGCGCGGGCGCGGTCAGGCCGTTGGCTTTACCTGCATCAGCGCCATCACATCGGCCATTTCGGGCCCCTTGGCCCGTCCCGTCACCGCAAGGCGCAGTGGCATGAACAGGGCCTTGCCTTTGCGTCCGGTCGCTTCCTTGACCGCCGCCGTCCACGCCGACCAGGTGTCGGCGTTATAGGGCGCGTCGGGCAGCAGGGCGAGTGCCTCTTGCACAAATTCAACATCCTCGCCCGAGACGACGCCCGTCGACTGCCCCGAGAATACCGCCCACCAGCCACCGATATCGTCCAGCGTCGCGATATTGTCCTTGATGACCGTCCAGACTTTATCCTGCAACTCCAGTGGCACACCGCCCGCAGTTAAAGCGTCTTCAACCTTGCTGGCGGGCAATGTCGCCAGATGGCGCGCGGTCAGCGGCATCAGGTCGGCGGGATCGAATTTCGTCGGCGCCGAACCAAACCTGGACAAATCGAACCCGGCGATGATTTCGTCGACAGAGCCGCGCAGTTCCACCGGGTCGGCCGAGCCCAGACGCGCCATCAGGCTCATGATCGCCATCGCCGAAATGCCCTGCGCGCGCAGATCGCGCAGCGCCAGCGCGCCGAGGCGTTTCGACAGGCCCTCGCCGTCCGGCCCGGTCAGCAGCGAATGGTGACCGAACATCGGCACGGCGCCGCCCGCCGCCTGCATGATCTGGATCTGCGTCGCGGTATTCGTCACGTGGTCGGAGCCCCGAACGACGTCCGTCACACCCATTTCGACGTCGTCCACGACCGATGCCAGCGTATACAACACCTGCCCGCTGTTCTTGATCAGTACCGGATCCGACACCGACGCCGCATCGAGAGACAGCGGCCCGAGGATTCCATCGTCCCACTCGATGCGCTGATGATCGAGCTTGAACCGCCAGTGCGACCCCCGCTCGTCGCGCAGGCGCGTCTTTTCGGCGTCCGTCAGGGCAAGTGCCGCACGGTCATAGACCGGCGGTTTGCCCATATTCAGCTGTTTCTTGCGCTTGAGATCGAGTTCTACCGGCGTCTCGAAGCATTCGTACAGCCTGCCGCTTTCGATGAATTCCGCCTTGGCGACCATGTATTGTTCCATGCGCACCGACTGATGCTCGACCCGGTCCCAGGCAAATCCCAGCCAGTCGAGATCGCGTTTGATGCCGTCGACATACTCCTGTTTCGAGCGTTCGGGATCGGTGTCGTCGATCCGCAGGATGAACGTGCCGCCCGCCTGCCGGGCAATCGCATAATTGAAAAGTGCTGCACGCAGATTGCCGATGTGCAGCCAGCCGGTGGGCGAAGGGGCGAAGCGGGTGATGGTCATGTGGGCCTCCGAGGGTTGTCGCAGGCTCTTCCATAATGGTCCGAGATTGTCCATATCGCGCCCATGGACAGCACCGCCCCCACCTGCGACGAAATCGAGGAGCACGCCCGCGCGACGGTCGCGGCCTTGCCACAGGCGTTTCGCGGGGCGGCGGCACAGGTCTCGCTGCGCGTGGTCGAGTTTCCGGACGAGCAGATCCTGAAGGATATGGACGCCGGTCCGTTCGAGATCAGCGGGCTGTACGACGGCATCCCGCTGACCCAGAAGAGCGCCTTCGATCAGCCGGTGGGTCCGGACACCGTCTGGCTGTTCCGCCGCCCGATCCTCGACGAATGGGCCGAGCGCGGGAATGTGACGCTGGCCGAACTCGTCGCGCATGTGACGGTGCACGAATTTGCGCATCATTTCGGCTGGTCGGACGACGATATCGCGGCCATCGACGAATGGTGGTCGTGATCGATCCTCGACCCGCCCATTCAAGGGCCGCCGAGATTTTCCCGGAGACGTCGGCGATCTGTCGTATGGCTTATCCTGCATCGGGAGCCAGATGCCGGAAGTTGCCGGACCGTGACATCGCTGCGGGTTACTGCAATCGAAGCGACCGTGCACGGATGCCCGTCAGGTGGGCGAAACCGTCCAGTTCGTCGCCAGATCGGCCAGCCCTGCGACAATGATTTCCCGCAAAACCGCCTCGTCGATATCGCTCAGCCGTTTCAAATACAGACAGGCCTTGCCTTTGCGATGCTTGCCCAGCCGGTCGAGCATGTCGCCGAGTTCGGCGTAGCCCGGCATGATATAAAGAACCAGATCCGCCTTGCGCACCGCAAATCCGGTCGCCAGAGAAACGCCCTCGCGTCCGCTTTCATAGCGGTAATGATACTGCCCGTATCCAACGATGGTCGCCCCCCACATGCGCGGCGCGTAGCCCGTCCCCTCGCGAAACAGCGCATCCAGCCGCTGCGCATCGTCGCGCCGCCTGTCATCGACGCCCTCCAGAAAATCGTCCGCGCTCTGCGCCGTCGCGACAGTCCTGTTGTCCGCTTTCGCCATATCACCCTCCGGAACCCTCACGAGACCGTACCACAGATCGCCGCCCTGCAGCTTCCTCTCGCCGAAAATGCCTCCGGGGAGCGCAAAGGGTCGTCCATCGGGCTCAACCCGATCGCGCAGGCCGTCCGGACCCTTCGCTTGCCTGCCGGATCAGCTTTTGTCGCGCCAGCCGTTGACGATCGGATACCGCCGGTCGAGCCAGAACGCAGACCGCGTCAGCCGCGTGCCGGGGGCCGCCTGAAACCGTTTGTACTCGCTCAGATACACCAGCCGCTCGATCTTTTTCACCGTTTCGCGGTCATAGCCGGCGGCCACGCAATCGGCGACGGACCTGTCGTGATCCACCAGCATCTCAAGGATGCCGTCGAGGATTTCATAGGGCGGCAGCGACTGGTCGTCGCGCTGGTCGTGGCGCAGTTCGGCGGTGGGCGGTTTGTCGATGATCGATACGGGGATCACCTCGCCGGGACGGCCCAGCATCCAGTCGCGGTGGTTGGCGTTGCGCCAGCGGCAGGTCTCGAACACACGGCATTTGTACAGATCCTTGATCGGGTTGTACCCGCCCGCCATGTCGCCGTAGATCGTGGCATATCCCACCGCGACTTCGGATTTGTTGCCCGTGGTCAGCAGCATTTCGCCGAACTTGTTGGATTGCGCCATAAGCAGCAGGCCGCGCAGGCGCGACTGGATGTTTTCTTCGGTCAACCCTTCGTCATACCCTTCGAACAGCGGTGCCAGCGCATCGGTCACGGCGGCGCGCGGCCCGGCGATGGACACGGTGTCATAGGGGCATCCCAGCCGGTTGGCGACATCTGCGGCATCGTCGAGCGAGGCCTGCGAGGTGTACTCCGACGGCAGCATGACGCAGCGCACGTTTGCGGGCCCGATGGCGTCGGCGGCGATACAGGCAACGATCGCGCTGTCGACGCCACCCGACAGGCCGAGCAGCACCTTTTCAAACCCGGTCTTGCGCAGATAATCGCGCAGGCTCAGGACCATGGCGCGATAGTCCTGCTCCCATGCGTCGGGGGCCGTGGCGCGTTGGCCCTCCACCGCCACCCAGCCCGCGTCGGTCCGCCTGAAATCGACGTGGGTCACGACCTCGTCGAACAGCGGCATCTGCACCGCCAGCGCGCCCCCGCGGTTGAGCACGAAGGACCCGCCGTCGAACACCTGATCGTCCTGCCCGCCAACCATGTTCAGATAGGCCAGCGGCACATCGTTTTCCACGACGCGGGCGATCATCACCTGCATCCGGAACGACAGCTTGTCGCGGAAATAGGGCGACCCGTTCGGCACCACGAGGATGTCGGCGCCGCTTTCGACCATGGCCTCGGCCACGTCCGGAAACCACGCGTCCTCGCAGATCGGCACGCCGATGCGAAGCGGCCCGGCATCGAACGGTCCGCCAAGCGGGCCGTGGCGGTACAGGCGTTCTTCGTCAAAGACGTTGTAATTCGGCAGATTGTGCTTGAGCGTCCGGCTGACGACCTTGCCGTCCTTCAGGATCGAATAGGCGTTGTAGAGGTCCACCTTGGTGATATCGAGCGTCTCCTGCCCGGTGCCGCCCAGCCACGGGTGGCCGATGCCAAGGATCGGACCGTCCCTGACGCTTTCGGCCAGCGCCTCGACGCGGGCCATCGCCTCGCGGGTAAACACCTCTTTGCGCACGATGTCCTGCGGCTGATAGCCGACGAGGAACATCTCCGGCAGCAGGACCATGTCAGCGCCCGCCGCCTTGCCCTCTTGCCAGGCGGCGAGGGCGCGTGTCGTATTGCCGTCCATGTCGCCCAGCGTCGGGTTGATCTGCGCCATCGTCAGGCGAAAGGTATCGGTCATCTTGGGGCGTCCTGTCGTCCTGAGGGGTGCCGCGAACAGAGGCCGCACGATCCGCCCTCATGTAGCAGGTACACGCCGCAAGGAAACCCGCCTGCGCGCGCCATGCCTCCGGCCCCGCGCGGCGTCGCGGCAGGTTGTCAGCCCGGTCGGGCAGCGTTAACTTGACCCACCCGATGCTGGCGCGCCCGCGCCGACCCGCCACCTGGAGCCGTCCCCAATGCCCATCCGCCCCGTGCCGACCGTCTTTTCACTTGCCGCGGCCATTGCCCTGGGGCTTGCCGTCGCGGCCCCGGCCCAGACCGTCGAGATCAAGCAATACGAGGACGGCGGCGTCTATGAAGGCACGTTCCTGAACGGCCGCCAGCACGGCACCGGCACCTACACGCTGCCCAATGGCTACATCTACGAGGGCGACTGGTACGAGGGCGAAATCCGGGGCGAGGGCACCGCGACCTATCCCGACGGTTCGGTCTATACCGGGACATTCGCCGCCGGTAAGCCCGAGGGGTTCGGGGCCATCGCCTTTGCCGATGGCGGCACCTACGAAGGCGACTGGACCGACGGCAAGATCACCGGCGACGGCATCGCCACCTACGTCAACGGCGTCCGCTACGAAGGCGCGTTCCGCAACGCGATGCACCACGGCACGGGCATGATGACGGCGCAGGACGGCTATCGCTACGAAGGCCCGTGGATCAACGGCGTCAAGGAAGGCGAAGGTACGATCACCTTTGCCGACGGCTCTGTCTATACCGGCGCACTGGTCGCCGGGCGCCGCGAGGGCACGGGCACGCTGACCCGGCCCGACGGGTTGAGCTATACCGGCGGCTGGGTCGCCGACCAGATACAGGGCGAGGGACGCCTCGTTCAGGCGAACGGCGACATCTACGAAGGCACGCTGGTCGAGGGACGCCGCGAGGGCACCGGAACGGTCACCTACGCGGGCGGCGACGTTTATACCGGCGGGTTTCAGGGCGACCGGCGCCACGGTCAGGGCACGTTCACCGGCACCGACGGCTACCGCTATGTCGGCGCCTGGGTGAATGGCCAGATCGAGGGGCTGGGCGAAGTCACCTATCCCGACGGCTCTGTCTATACCGGCCAGTTCGAGGGCGACCTTGCGGATGGCACCGGCAAGATCACCTATCCCGACGGCTCGACCTACGAAGGCGAATGGGTCGCGGGCGTGATCGAAGGGCGCGGCGTGGCCACCTATGCCAACGGCATCGTCTATGACGGCGATTTCCTGAACGCGAAAAACCACGGCCAGGGCACGATGACCTACGCCGACGGCTATACCTATACCGGCGGCTGGATCGACGGCCAGCGCGAAGGCGCGGGCGTGGCCACCTATGCCGATGGCACGGTCTACGACGGCGCCTTTCTGGGCGGTCAGCGGCACGGCACCGGCACGATCACGATGCCGGACGGGTTTACCTATACCGGCGCCTGGGAAAACGGCGAGATCGACGGCATGGGCACCGCCACCTATGCCAACGGCGACGTCTATACCGGCGAGTTTCGCGCAGGCCGTCGGCAGGGCGCCGGCACCCTCACCTATGCCACGGGCGAAGAGGCCGACGGCGAATGGCAGGACGGCATTCTTGCGACACCCGCCGCCGTCGAAGGGCCGGCCGAGACCGTCGAGGTCGTGCCGGTCGAGAACTGACGCGCCAGCGTTCGGCCTCTCCCCGAACCCTTCGCACGACTTTACATCGGCCCGCCGAAAGACCGGCGCGCTATCCAAAATGGCCTTAAACCGGATCGCCCGCGTCGAGCCGTTTCAGAAACGTATCCGCGTCGGACAGGACCGTCGCCTTGCGATTCGCGTCCATGCGGTCCCAGGTACGGTACATATTGCCCATGCGCGGGTTCGCCTCGAAGCGCTCTCGGTGCCGGTTCAGGAAATGCCAGTATAACGAATTGAACGGACAGGCCCCCTCTCCGGTCTTTTTCTTGACCGAATAGGCGCAGGATTTGCAATAATCCGACATCCGGTCGATATAGGCACCCGAAGAGACATAGGGCTTTGATCCCAGCAGACCGCCATCGGCGAACTGGCTCATGCCGATGACATTCGGCGCCTCTACCCATTCGTAGGCATCGGCATAGACGGCCAGATACCATTCGTGGATCTGCAACGGCGCCACCCCGCACAGCAGCGCGAAATTGCCGGTGATCATCAGCCGCTGGATGTGGTGCGCATAGGCATGCGCGCGGGTCTGACCGACCGCTTCTGACAGGCAAGCCATGTCCGTGGGCGCCCCCCAGTACAGCGGCGGCAGGTCGCGGTCGTGGTTCAGCACGTTGCGTTGCGTATAGTCCGGCCCTTCGAGGAAATAGATGCCGCGCATATATTCGCGCCAGCCGATGATCTGACGGATAAATCCTTCTGCGGCGTTGATCGGCGCGCGGCCCTCGCGCCACTCGGTCTCGACGGCGCGGCACACCTTGAGCGGATCGAGCAGGCCTGCATTGATGTAGAAACTGATCAGCGAATGGTACAGAAACGGCTGGCCTTTCACCATCGCGTCCTGAAAATCGCCAAAATCCGGCAGGCCGGTCCTGAGCCAATGGGCAAGCTGGCGGCGCGCCTGCCCCGTGTCGGTGGCAAAGGTAAAGGGCCGCAGATCGCCGAAATTTTCGCCGAACCGTTCCTCGACGAGTGTCAGTACCTCTTCGACCGTCTCATCCGGCGTGAACGCCATCGGCCCGGCCGGATCGAGGCCCTTGGGGGCTGCCTTGCGGTTGTCGTGATCGAAATTCCACTTGCCGCCGGCGGGATTGTCGCCCTCCATCATCAGGCCCGTCTCGCGCCGCATCTCGCGGTAGAAATACTCCATCCGCAGTTGTTTGCGCCCCTCGGCCCAACCCTCGAATCGCGCGTGCGACGCGATAAAGCGGGTGTCGGCAAATTGGTGCACGGCCAGCGGCGCCTCCTCGAGGGCCGAAATCAGCCGCCACTCCCCCGGCTCCGTCGCGATCACCTCGGTCGCACCAACCTCATCGGCGCGACGCAACAATTCACCCACGATGGACCCGGAGGTGGCCGCATCGTCCAGCCGGGTGTAAAGTACCTGCCAGCCCGCCTTCTCCAGACGCACGGCGAATTTGCGCATCGCGGCAAAACAAAAGGCGATCTTCTTGGGATGGTGCGGCACATACCGCGCCTCGTCCATGACCTCGGCCATGACAACGACATCGGTGTCGCGGTCTGCCTGCGCCAGTGCCGACAGGGTGTCGCTCAGCTGATCGCCCAGAACGAGGATCAGGCGCGGCGTTACCACGGCACGTCCTTGCCCGCGTAATCGTAAAAACCGCCCGTTTGCGCCGATGTCAGCCCATCGATGACCGACAGCAGGTTTTCGGCCGCCTCGGGTGCGGGCACCGTCTTGTGCCGCGCCGCATAGTCCGCCGTAAAGGGCGTTTCCACCGTGCCGGGGTGCAGCGCCACGCAAACCGCCTGTTTGTGGCTGCGCGCAAGCTCGATGGCGGCACCGTGCACGATCTGGTTCACCGCCGCCTTGGACGCGCGGTAGGAATGCCACCCACCGATCCGGTTGTCGCCGATGGATCCGACCCGCGCCGAGAGCACCGCAACTGTCGACGGCGCCCCCTTCGGCAACAGCCGCACGCCATGTTTCAAAATCAAAGCCGGCCCGATGGCATTGACGGCAAATACCTGCGCCATCGCCTCGGTATCGATCGCGCCGAGCGATTTTTCCGGGGCGCCGCCGGGCATCGCCAAAACGCCCACCGCCACGAATATCAGATCGAATGGCCCGTCCAGTGCGCCCAGCGCCGCCGAAACGGAGGTCTCGTCGGTCACATCCAGCCCGTCCGCGCTGCGCGACAGCCGTGTCACGGCGGTGCCACGCGCCTGAAGCGTATCGGCAACCGCCGCGCCGATGCCGCCAGAGGCGCCGATGATCAGTGCGTTTTTCATGACCTGCATCTCTTTTTCCATGACCCGCATCTAGGGCTGCCTGCCCGGCTGTCACGCGCCTGCCCTTTTTCTTGCCAAAAATACTCCCGCCGGAGGCTCCCCCCTTTTCACAGGAGATCCCATCGCTATAGTGGGTGCCATGACGACGCGCATACATATCCCCTCGACGGCCCTCACGGGTCAGTGCTTGCGCGCCCTCCTGCTTCTTAGCCGCCTCTGAGCGTGCCTGTCGGCGCGACCGCTCAGAGGGGAAACGCGCCACAGACACTTTCGGCGAAACGCTAAGAAAACAGGACCACCGACATGACAAAGAACGATGTGTTGATTTTCGACACCACGTTGCGCGACGGCGAGCAAAGCCCCGGCGCGACCATGACCCACGCCGAAAAAATCGAGATCGCCGACCTGCTGGACGAAATGGGCGTCGATATCATCGAAGCCGGGTTCCCCATCGCCTCCGAGGGAGATTTCAAGGCGGTCAGCGAGATTTCGACCCGCACGAAACAGGCGTCGGTCTGCGGCCTGAGCCGCGCCAATTTCAAAGACATCGACCGCTGCTGGGAGGCGGTGAAACACGCGCGTCGCCCGCGCATCCACACCTTCATCGGCACCTCGCCGCTGCACCGCGAGATGCACAATCTCACGATGGATGCGATGGCCGAACGGGTCCACGCCAGCGTGACCCATGCGCGCAACTATTGCGACGACGTTCAGTGGTCGTCGATGGATGCAACGCGCACGGAATGGGAATTTCTGAAACGGACCGTGGACATCGCGATCCGCGCAGGCGCTACGACGGTCAATATCCCCGACACCGTCGGCTATACCGCGCCGATGGAATCCGCCGACCTTGTCCGGCGTCTGATCGCCGAGGTCGAGAACGCCGAAACTGTGATTTTCGCCACCCATTGCCACAACGATCTCGGGCTTGCGACGGCCAATTCTCTGGCGGCCGTCGACGGAGGTGCACGCCAGATCGAGTGTACGATCAATGGCTTGGGTGAGCGGGCGGGTAATACCGCCCTCGAAGAAGTGGTGATGGCGATGAAGGTGCGCCAGGATATCATGCCCTATTCGACGCGCATCGATACGACGAAATTCATGAACATCTCGCGCCGGGTCGCCGCAATTTCGGGATTCAATGTGCAGTTCAACAAGGCCATCGTCGGCAAGAACGCCTTTGCGCACGAAAGCGGTATTCATCAGGACGGCATGTTGAAAAACCGTGAGACCTTCGAGGTGATGCGTCCCGAGGACGTCGGCCTTGCGGGTACGACGCTGCCTTTGGGCAAACATTCGGGGCGCGCCGCGTTGCGGGCGAAAATGGCCGATCTGGGCATCGATATGGCGGATAATCAGCTGGCCGACCTTTTCGTGCGGTTCAAGGAATTGGCCGACCGCAAGAAAGAGGTCTATGACGATGATATCATCGCCCTCGTTCACCACAACGACGGCGCCGAGGACGTGCTGCGCCTGAAGGGTCTGCGGGTGATCTGTGGCACGGACGGTCCTCA
Source organism: uncultured Alphaproteobacteria bacterium (assembly GCA_963761735.1). Taxonomy (GTDB): domain Bacteria; phylum Pseudomonadota; class Alphaproteobacteria; order Rhodobacterales; family Rhodobacteraceae; genus CAVXHQ01. The sequence continues at coordinate 194,487 of CAVXHQ010000006.1, read as the reverse complement.
GACGGCGGAAATGGTCCTCGAGATCGACGGCGAGGCCAAGGCCCATACCGCGACCGGCGACGGCCCGGTCGACGCCACGTTCAATGCGGTCAAACATCTGTATCCACACGCCGCACGGCTGCAACTTTATCAGGTAAGCGCCGTCACCGAAGGGACCGATGCCCAGGCCACGGTGAGCGTCCGCCTTGAAGAAGAAGGGCGGATTGCCACCGGTCAGTCCGCCGATACCGATACGGTGGTGGCCAGTGCAAAGGCCTACGTCAACGCCCTGAACCGCCTGATCGTCCGGCGCGAAAAGTCGGTGCCCGGCGCCGATGTCAAGAGCGTCAGCTACCGCGACGCAGGCTGAAACAGGGGCGGGGCGCGGCGCAGGAGTGTCTGCGACCTGCCCCGCCCGCAGATGCGATCCCGGAGAGGCGCGCCGGACGAAGCCCTCCGATATTTCTGCCAATCCACGCAACGTGATCGCCGCTATGTTCGAAAAGTGAAATTCCTGACACTTAAATAACGATTATTTGGTCATTTTCGATACGTCATATTCGAAATATGACAGCGGCGAAAAGATGCCCAGACCGTTGCGAGCAGGCCTTTCGTCCGCTTGCCCCCTGCCCTATAAGACGGCGATGCGTTGGGCTGCCACCCGCCGCAGTTCCCCGGGATTAGCTGGAAAGATGTTGTCGATGTTCGGATTGCGTAGCCTGTTTTCGTCTGACATGGCGATCGACCTCGGGACGGCGAATACGCTCGTCTACGTCAAGGGTCGCGGTATCGTTTTGTCCGAACCGTCGGTCGTCGCCTATCACGTCAAGGACGGCGTCAAGAAGGTGCTCGCCGTGGGCGAAGACGCCAAGCTGATGCTGGGCCGGACGCCCGGCAGCATCGAGGCGATCCGGCCCATGCGCGAGGGCGTCATCGCCGATTTCGCGACAGCCGAAGAGATGATCAAGTATTTCATCCGCAAGGTGCACAAGAACCCGACGTTCTTTGGCCGCCCAAAGATCATCGTCTGCGTGCCGCACGGCGCGACGCCAGTGGAAAAACGTGCCATCCGGCAGTCGGTCCTGTCCGCAGGTGCCCGCCGCGCGGGCCTGATCGCCGAGCCGATCGCGGCGGCCATCGGCGCGGGCATGCCGATCACCGATCCGACCGGCAACATGGTCGTCGACATCGGCGGCGGCACCACCGAGGTGGCCGTCCTGTCGCTGGGCGACATCGTCTATGCCCGGTCCGTTCGTGTCGGCGGCGACCGCATGGATGAGGCCATCGTCAGTTATCTGCGCCGCCAGCATAACCTGCTCGTGGGCGAGCAGACCGCCGAACGCATCAAGACCAGCATCGGCACCGCCCGGATGCCGGACGACGGGCGCGGTCAGTCGATGATGATCCGCGGGCGCGATCTGTTGAACGGCGTCCCCAAGGAAACCGAGATTTCTCAGGCGCAGGTCGCCGAGGCGCTGGCCGAACCGGTGCAGCAGATCTGCGAGGCGGTGATGACCGCCCTCGAGGCGACGCCGCCCGATCTGGCGGCCGATATCGTCGACCGGGGCGTGATGCTGACCGGTGGCGGCGCCCTTCTGGGACAGCTCGATCTGGCGCTGCGCGAGCAGACCGGCCTTGCCATCAGCGTCGCGGACGAGAGCCTGAACTGCGTGGCGCTCGGCACCGGCAAAGCGCTTGAATTTGAAAAGCAGCTGCGCCACGTCATAGACTACGACAGCTGACCCCGGAATACTCGGCGGGGTTCGGGAGGGAGCGGTGGCACGGGACCGCAGCCACAAAGAGGATTTTACCGGTCCGATCCGCCGTCTGGCGATCGGCATCACGGTTCTGTTTTTATTTGGTATCTTCGTCGTCTGGCGGATCGACAGCCCGCGTGTGGAACGTCTGCGCGTTGCCGTCATCGACCGCGTCGTGCCGAATTTCGACTGGGCGATGGCGCCGGTCACCGGTATCGTCAACCTCGTCGCCGATTTCCAAAGCTATCAGCGGCTGGTCGAGCAGAACCAGCAGCTGCGGCGCGAATTGCAGCAGATGCGGGCCTGGCGTGAGGCGGCGATCCAGCTGGATCAGGAAAACGCCCGTCTGCTGGATCTCAACAACGTGTCGCTCGATCCTAACCTGACCTATATTACCGGCGTTGTCATGGCCGACTCCGGGTCTCCGTTCCGGCAGTCCGTGCTGTTGAACGTGGGCGCGCGCGACGGGATCGTCGACGGCTGGGCCGCAATGGACGGCATCGGTCTGGTGGGCCGGATCGCGGGTGTCGGGCAAAATTCGGCGCGTGTCATGCTCACGACGGACACATCCAGCCGCATTCCGATCGTGGTGCAGCCCTCGGGGGAACGGGCGATCCTCGTGGGCGACAATACCGCGCTGCCGTTCCTCGATTTCATCGACGATGCCGCCGCCGTGCGCGCCGGCGATCAGGTGGAAAGCACCGGGGACGGCGGCGTTTTCCCACCCGATATCCTGATCGGTCAGGTCGTCGCGGCGAGCGACGGGCGCCTGCGGGTACGGCTCGCCGCCGATTACGGGCGTCTCGAATTCCTGCGCGTCCTGCGCAGCCGCGATGGCGAGGTGATCGCCGACAGCATCGATGTGATCGCCCCGGTCCTGCCCGTCGTCCCCGAGGGGCCGGTCCGTCCTGCCGCGCGGGGCGAAGACGTGGCGCCCCGCTGGGAGGCGTTCGATGGCTGAAACGCGGCGCCTGCGCCTGTGGCTTGGCAGGCTCGGCTTTGTCGGTCTGGCCACGGTCCTCATCTTCGTGCAGCTGATGCCGCGCGAAACCCTGCCGCCCGTGGTGGTCTCGCCGGACGCGTTTTTCGCCGCGCTGTTTTCGGGCGCGGCGATTCCGACGCTGCTTGTCGGGCCCGACATGATCCTGTGTGTGGTACTGGTCTGGGTGTCGCGCAGGCCCGATCTGCTGCCGGGCATCCTTGTGGCGGCGCTGATGCTGCTGACCGATCTGCTGTTTCAACGGCCGCCGGGGCTGTGGGCCGCGCTTGTCCTGATCCTCACCGAAATGTTACGCGCCCGCGCCGTCGCGATGCGAGCCTTGCCGTTTCCTGTCGAATGGGCCGGGATTGCCGTCGGCATCGTCGCGATCACGCTGATCAACCGCACGATCCTGTCGCTGACAGTCACGCCGCAGGCCAGTTTTGCGCTGGTGCTGAGCCAGATGGTCTCGACGATCCTGATCTATCCCTTGATCGTGCTTGCCGCCTCCCTCATCTTTGGGGTGACGCGCCCGGGCCCGGGAGATGTCGACGCCACGGGCAAGACCTTTTAAAAGCGCAGCTGTACAACGCCGGAGAAGGCCCCATGAGACGTCCGCAAAACGACACTGCCGAAAAGGCCCGCAGGGTCAGCCGCCGCGCCGTCCTGATGGGGTCGGTGCAGCTGGGTGTCATGGGTATTCTGGGGTGGCGGATGCACCAGATGCAGGTCGACCAGGCGGATGCCTTTCGCCTGCTGGCCGAAGAGAACCGGATCAAGTTCGAACTGCTGCCGCCCAACCGCGGTCTGATTTTCGACCGCGAGGGTCAGGTGCTGGCCGACAACGAACAGCACTATCGCATCACCCTGCTGCGCGAGGATGCGGGCGACGTGCGCGAGGCCCTCGAACGGCTGGCGCGCGTTGTGCCGCTGGACGCCGAAACCATCGACGATGTCGTCAGGGAGGCAGAGCGGCGGTCGCCGTTGCTGCCGGTGACGGTGCTGGACCGGGTGACGTGGGACATCGTCAGCCGGGTGCAGGTGAACGCCCCCGCCCTGCCGGGCATTTCCGCCAGCGTCGGCCTGTCGCGCACCTATCCGCTGGGGGCGGTGACGGCGCATGTGGTGGGCTATGTCGGCCCCGTCAGCGAATACGACCTGGCCCAGATCGACGATCCCGACCCGGTTCTGAAGATCCCGACGTTCCAGATCGGCAAGACCGGCGTCGAGAACAGGATGGAGGCCGAACTGCGCGGGTCGGCCGGAACCCTGCAGGTCGAGGTCAACGCCCGTGGCCGCGTCATGCGCGAAGCTCGGGCGGCAGGACGGGATACCGGGGGCCGACCTGCAACTGAGCATCGACGCGCATCTGCAACGCTATTGCGAGGCCCGCCTCGAGGGCGAGAGCGCGTCGATCGTGGTGATCGACACGCAGACCGGCGACCTGCGTGCCATTGCCTCGGCCCCGTCGTTCGATCCGAACAAATTCGTGCGCGGCATTTCCACCACCGACTGGGTCGGTCTGAACGAGAACGACCGTCGCCCGCTTGCCTCCAAGGCGGTGCAGGACGCCTATCCGCCCGGATCGACGTTCAAGATGGCCACCCTTCTCGCGGCACTCGAGGACGGCAAGGTCGGCGTCGAGGAGACGATACGCTGCAACGGATACATCGAGGTCGGCACCTCGCGGTTCCATTGCTGGAAAACCGGCGGACACGGCAACATCAATCTTCAGGAAAGCCTCAAACAGAGTTGCGACGTCTATTACTACGAAATCGGCCAGCGCGTCGGCATCGACAAGATCGCGGCAATGGCGCGCAAGCTGGGCATGGGCATCCGCCACGACGTGCCGATGTCCGCCGTCGTGCCCGGCATCGCGCCCGACCAGGAATGGAAACGGCGCGAACGCGGCGAGGACTGGCGCATCGGCGACACGGTGAACGCGTCGATCGGCCAGGGTTACGTGCTCACCTCGCCGCTGCAACTCGCGGTCATGGCGGCGCGGGTTGCGACCGGCCGCGAGATCAAGCCGCGCCTGGTCTACAAGATCAACGGTGTGGAACAGCCGAGCGGCCTCGGTGACAGCCTCGGGATCAACGAGAACTTCCTGCTGCGCACGCGGGCGTCGATGTACGACGTGGTCAACCATGCCCGCGGAACAGCATACCGCGCGCGGTTCAACGCCGACGGCTTGCAGATGGCGGGCAAGACCGGGACCAGCCAGGTGCGCCGCATCACCGTCGAGGAACGCGCCCGCGGCGTCATTTCCAACGCCGACCTGCCGTGGGACCGGCGCGACCATGCCCTGTGGGTCAACTACGCGCCTTTCGACAACCCGCGTTATGCCGTGGCGGTCGTGGTCGAACACGGTGGCGGCGGCTCGACCGTGGCCGCCCCGATCGGGCGGGACGTCACCCTCGAGGCGCTGTACGGCGCAGCCCCGCCGCTCGACGTCTATCCATCGCAGGTGCGCGGCACGATCGCGAGCCAGCAGGAGCGGATCGCATCGTGGATCGCCGAAGGTACCGCCTCGGCCGGGCGGGCCTGAGCGTGCAAAACGCGGTATCCGCCGACCGGCTCGTCAGCCGCCCTGACGGCGATGGCTGGGACGCGCGGGGCGCACCGTGAGCTATCTTGAATACAACACGCGCTATGTGCCCACCGGGCTGCGCAAGCTGTTGTACCTGAACTGGCCCATCATCGTGCTGCTGACGGCAGTCGCCTGCGCGGGTTTTCTGATGCTCTATTCCGTCGCGGGGGGCGATGCGTCGCGCTGGATGGACCCGCAGGTGAAACGGTTCGGCGCGGGCATGGCACTGATGATCGCGATCGCGATGGTGCCGATCTGGTTCTGGCGGTCGATGGCCGTCGTCGCCTATCTGATCGGCCTGGTGCTGATCGTGGCGGTCGCATTCTTCGGCGACAGCGGCGGCGGTGCCCAGCGCTGGATCGCACTCGGGCCGATCCGTCTGCAACCCTCCGAACTGATGAAGATCGCCATCGTGATCTTTCTGGCCGCCTATTACGACTGGCTGCCCGCCCGCCGGGTCAGCAATCCGTTCTGGGTGCTGGTGCCCGTCGTGCTCGTGTCGATCCCGGCGGTGATGGTTCTGGCGCAGCCCGACCTTGGCACCGCGATCCTGCTGGTGGCGGGGGGCGGCGCGATGATGTGGTTCGCGGGCGTCCACTGGGCCTATTTCGCGACGCTGATCGGATCGGTGGTGGCGGCCGTCTACGCGGTCATGAGCAGCCGGGGAACGACGTGGCAACTTCTCGAGGAGTATCAGTTCCGCCGCATCGACACCTTTCTGGATCCGACGAACGACCCGCTGGGGGCGGGCTATAACATCACTCAGGCACAGATCGCCCTCGGGTCCGGTGGCTGGGCCGGCAAGGGATTCATGCAAGGCACGCAGAGCAGGCTGAACTTTCTGCCCGAAAAACAGACCGATTTCATCTTTACCACGCTGGCCGAGGAGTTCGGCTTTATCGGCGCGATCACCCTTCTGGTGCTGTACGGCCTCGTGATCTTCTTTTGCGTCGCCTCCGCGATGACCAATCAGGACAGGTTCGCCTCGCTCGTCACCCTGGGGATCGCGGCGACTTTCTTTTTCTATTTTGCGGTCAACATGGCGATGGTCATGGGCCTGATACCCGTCGTCGGCGTGCCGCTGCCACTGGTCAGCTATGGCGGATCGGCGATGCTGGTGCTGCTGATCGGCTTTGGCCTGATGCAAAGCGCCCATGTCCACAAGCCGCGCTAGGATGCCGCTCAAGGTACTGTTCGCTGCCCCCGAAGGCCGCTGGGAAACCTATCGCGCGCCGCTGACGGCGGCCTTGCAAAGCGTCGGGATCGCGGCGGACCTATCGAAGGACCACGCCCCCGGGGACGTCGACTATATCGTTTATGCCCCGAACGGCGCGCTGCGCGATTTCACTCCCTACACCCGCACACGCGCGGTACTGTGCCTGTGGGCGGGGGTCGAGACGATCGTCACCAACGCGACGCTGACACAGCCGCTGGTGCGGATGGTCGACGCAGGGCTGGAGCGGGGGATGGTGGAATGGGTGGCGGGTCATGCCTTGCGCCACCACCTCGGCCTCGATGCGCATATCAATGGGCAGGATGGCATATGGCGTGGCGGTGTCGTGCCGCCGCTGGCCGCAGACCGGCCGGTCACCGTTCTGGGGCTCGGCGCACTTGGCCGGGTCTGTGCCACGACGCTGGCCGGTATCGGTTTCAACGTCACCGGGTGGAGCCGGACACCGAAATCGATCCCCGGGTTGCGGTGCCTGTCCGGTGACGCGGGCCTGCGGGCGGCCCTCAGCGGCGCCGAAATCGCGGTGTTGCTGTTGCCGCTGACGCAACAGACCGAAAGTGTGATGAACGCCGGCCGACTGGCCCTCCTCGCGCCGGGGGCGGTGTTGCTGAACCCGGGTCGGGGCGGTCTGATCGACGAAGACGATCTTCTTGCGGCCCTCGATACCGGGCCACTGGGGCACGCCACGCTCGACGTGTTCCGCATCGAGCCTTTGCCCAGGACACATCCGTTCTGGACGCATCCGAAGGTGACGGTCACGCCGCATATCGCCTCGGAGACGCGCCCCGCGACGGCGAGCCGGGTGATTGCCGAAAACATCCGCCGTTCCGAGGCCGGGCAGCCTCTGCTGAACCGCGTCGACCGCGCGCTGGGATATTGAAACAGCAACGCGCGGTCATACGACAGCTCTCGTTCCGAGCAATCCGGCCCGGCACGTTACCGCAGTTTCGGCGGGCGGGCCGGGTCGCCGCCGGGTGCCGCGGGCGTCAGGCGGTCCGGGATCGGCAGATCGAACCGCAGACCGACGCGGCCAAGCCGGGCCGCGACCGGTGCGTCGGGGGCCACGAAGGTGACATCCAGCGCGCCCGCCTCGATGCCCGAAAATACCAGCGCCTCGCGGACCGCGGCGGCCAGCGCCTCATGTGCGGCCACCGGCGCGCCGACAAAGGCCAGAAGATGCCCGCGCCGGTCGTCCGCATAGCGCACACCGACAAGCCACGCGGCATCGGCCATGCCGCGCGCGCCCGCCAGTTTGCGGTCGAGTGCGGTCAGCAGCGCCTCGGGCACGCCGCGCGGGTCGAACATCTCGACGGGGCGTCCTTCGGCGGTCTCGGGTGCCGCGGCCAGCGTTGCGGCGAGCCAGTCCACCGCCTCGGCACCGATCCGCATGTCGGAGGGGGCCGTGCCCGCGTTCAGCGCCAGACCGAGCCCCTGCCCGCGCAGCATCTGGGCCAGCGCGCGTCCCGACAGGGCCACCTGTGGTGCGACCTGCCCGCAATAGGCCGCGAGCCGGTCGCTCCGGTCGAAGACCAGCACGTAACGCGCCCCGTCTTCGTCCAGCAGTCGCGGCTCGACCGTGTCGCCGTCGGGTTCGGCATCGAGAACCACGAACAGTTCCGCCTCGGCCAGCCGCGCATAGAACGCCAGCCGGGCGGCGTCGTCGTCCTCGTTTGCCGTCATCGCGGCGTGGGCCGTATCGAGCGCCGTTTCAACCATCTTCCGCCTCTGCCATCACATGTGCGACCCGGGCGCGCAGCACGGGCACAAGGTCTGCCTCGAACCAGGGATTGCGTTTGATCCATGCCGTATTGCGCCAGGACGGGTGGGGCAAGGGAAGGATGCCCGGCGGGGCCGTGCGCCAGTTCTGCACCACCTGCGTCACGCCCGCCTTTGTCCCTAGGTGCCAGCGTTGTGCCGCGCCGCCGACCAGCAGCGTCAGGCGCACGTCCGGCAGTACGGCCATCACCCGCGCGCGCCAGGTCCGCGCGCAGATCGCGGGCGGCGGCAGATCCGATCCCGCCGCGTCATAGCCCGGAAAGCAGAACCCCATCGGCACGATGCCGACGCGGGACCGGTCATAGAACGCGGCCTCGTCGAGGCCGAGCCAGTCACGCAACCGCACGCCTGACCGGTCCCAGAACGGCGTGCCTGCCTCGTGCACCCGCAGGCCCGGCGCCTGGCTGGCGATCAGCAGCCGCGCGCCGGGGCGAAACCAGACGATGGGGCGCGGCGCATGGCGCGTGGACGTGGCGGCGAACCGGTCGGCACAGATGCGGCAGGCGTGGATTTCGGCGGCAAGGTTTTCCATTGACCACAAGATAGCCCGCCGCCGCCGACCGCCCATGTGCAGCACGGCCTAGGCCAGCCGGCGCGGCGCGGATACGGCCTTGGGTGAGGTCGTTTGGGCGGCAGATGCGCGACAATCGCCGCGGCGCCAGTGCGCGGACAGGGGCACCGCGCCGCAAAACCTCATCTCGGCGCCAGTGCGCGGACAGGGGCACCGCGCCGCAAAACCTCATCTCGGCGCCGTGCGCATCACAGTGCCCGTCGTGAAGCGATCTGCCGTCGACACGACCCTTGTTCGTATCCAGGATCGACACAAATTATGCATTCAGGCACCATTTCGCCATATTGTGCCGCTAGATCGGGTTCCGACGGGGCGGTTAACCACGCCACAGGTCCCGACGCCAAGACAGCCGAACAAACCGAACCCCGAGAATACCGCATGAACCGCAGGCCGATATCGACATGCTAGAGTTCCGAAATGTCAGCAAGTCCTTCTGGACGGGCACGCAGCACAAGGTCATCCTCGACCGGGCGTCGTTTCGCGTGGAACTTGGCAATTCGCTGGGCATCCTGGCGCCGAACGGCACCGGCAAGACCACGATCATCAACATGATGGCCGGTCTGGAAAAGGCCGACGAAGGGCAGATCCTGCGCGGCTGCCGGATTTCGTTTCCGCTGGGGTTCATGGGCGGGGTCGTCAGCAAGCATACGGGCCGCGAGAACACGCGCTATATCGCGCGTCTCTATGACCTCGATCCCGATTACGTCGAGGCGTTTTCGCGCTGGCTGTGCGGAATCGACGAATATTATGATATGCCGGTGGGGACCTATTCGCAGGGCATGCGGGCGCGGTTCACGTTTTCGATCATGCTCGCCCTTGATTTCGATATCTATCTGATCGACGAGGGCATGCCGCAGACCACCGACGCCGAATTCAACCGAAAGGCAGGAGAGATCCTGCGGGAACGGCTGGAAACCACCACCGTGATCATCGTATCGCACCAGCCCGCCACGCTGGAACGGTTCGCCCGGTCCGCCGCCGTCCTTCGGGACGGTCAACTGCATCTGTTCGACACACTGGAAGAGGCCAAGCAGCTCTATGACTACGAAGCCTAAGGCCCGCAAATTCCGCATCCGGCGCACGGCCCCCCTGGGCGCGCCCGTGTCCGCGACATCTGCCGCACGCGGCGCGTCGGCGCCCGCCGATGCGGCGGCCACACCTGCCGCGCGGGTCCGTCCGCCTTCGGCCGGGTCGGACGGTGCAGCCGCCGGGGCGGGTCCGGCCCGTGTCGTCCCTCCTGCCGCCGTCAACGATACCGCACAGCCCGGTGCAACGCCTGCGCCGCCGCGCGGCGCAGGATCGGCCTCCCCTCACCTGACCAAATCCGCCGTGCCCCCCGCGCAGATCGACAGCGCAAAGGCCGTCGCCGCCGAAAGCGACATGGATGCCCTGCGTCAGGAAGGCCTGACCGGGCGGCAGTTGCGCATGGCCCGCAGGGTCGCGCAAAAGCACGGCCTTGCCGTCACTTCCGATTTCGATGCCGTCCGGCAGTTGCGGTCGCGCGGGATCGATCCGTTTCAGCGGTCCAACATCCTCGAACTCGTCGTGCCCGGCGAGACCGAGACCGTGCCCAACGCCAACAGCGGCGTCGACGGCGTCGACGGCGTCGAGGGCACGCCGCTGGGCCGTATCCAACTGCCGCAGACCGTCTCCGGGGGCCGTGCGCTTGCGCCCGCCGCCACCGAACGCAAGGACCCCGCGCTGCTGCGCGCCACCGAGATTGCCGGGATTCAGCGCGACATGGCCCGCAGGCGCCGCCGCAAGGGCAGCCTGTTGTTCAGCCGCCTGGCGATCTTCGTGCTGATCCCCACGATCCTCGTCGGCTATTATTTTTATGCCCTCGCCACTCCGATGTTCTCGACCAAATCGGAATTCGTGATCCAGCAGGCCGAGAGCCAGTCTGCGGGCGGTCTTGGCGGGTTGTTCGCCGGCACCTCGGCCGCGACACAGCAGGACAGCACGACGGTACAATCCTATCTGACATCGCGCGCCGCCCTTGCGCGTCTCGATGCCGATCACGGTTTCCGCGAACATTTCAGCCAGGAAGACATCGACGCGATCCAGCGGCTGCCCGCCGACGCGACCAACGAAGAGATGTTCGGCGTCTATTCCGATCGCGTCCGCATCTCCTACGATCCGACCGAAGGCATCGTCCGGATGGAGGTGATCGCCGCCGATCCCGCCACCAGTCAGGTGTTTTCCGAGGCTCTCATCGGCTATGCCGAAGAACAGGTCGACCAGTTGACCCGGCGGTTGCGCGACGACCAGATGGCCGGTGCCCGCAACGCCTATGAGGAGGCCGAGGGACGGCGCACCGCCGCTCTGGCCAGCCTGCTCGACGTGCAGCGCGACGTGCAGCAGATCGACCCGGTGGGCGAGACGACGGCCCGGATCCAGCAGATCTCCGCGCTTGAAAGCCAGCGACAGCAATTGCAGCTGAGCCTGCAGAGCCGTCTGTCGGTCAGCACGCCCAATCAGGCGCAGGTCGCCGACCTGCGCAACCAGATCGACAATGTCGACACGTTGATCGCCGACCTGCGCGCCGGGATGACGGCAGGGTCGCCGGACGGCAATTCGCTGGCGTCCAACAACACCGAACTGCGTCTGGCCGAAGAGAACTATGCCTTTCAGACGATCATCGTCCAGCAGGCCCTGCAACAGATGGAAACCGCCCGCCTCGAGGCGAACCGGCAGGTGCGTTATCTGTCGATGGGTGTCGCCCCCGTGGCCCCCGATCAGGCCGCCTATCCACGCGCCTTCGAAAACACCGCCATCGCGTTTCTGATCCTCGCGGGCATCTATCTGATGATCTCGCTGACCGCGTCGATCCTGCGCGAACAGGTATCGAACTGATTTGTTCGTGGGTCGACCGGCCGCCGGTCGACCTCTCCTGAGTTGCTGGTTCGGGAGGGGACCGCATTGCAGGTATCGCAAAGTGCCCCGGCCCCCCCGGCTTGTCATTCGGCCAGCGCTTTATAGGGTGACGCCGAAAACAGCCCGCCGCGAAAGGCCACTCCCATGCGCACCGTCCCGCTTCCTCCGCTCACCCTCGGCAACGATCTGCCGCTGGTCGTGATCGCCGGTCCCTGCCAGCTCGAAGGTCTGGACCATGCCTCGATGATCGCGGCCGAAATGGCGGCGATCTGCGCTCGGCACGGGGCGGGCTATATCTTCAAGGGCAGCTATGACAAGGCCAACCGCACGTCCCTGACCGGCAAGCGCGGCCTCGGGATGGACGCGGGCCTCGACATCCTCGCGCAGGTCAAAACGCGGATCGGCTGTCCGGTGTTGACCGACGTTCACGCCGCCGATCACTGCGCCCGGGTGGCCGGGGCCGTCGATGTGCTGCAAATCCCGGCGTTTCTGTGCCGCCAGACCGACCTGCTGATCGCGGCCGGCGAAACCGGCGCCTGTATCAATATCAAAAAGGGCCAGTTTCTCGCCCCCTGGGACATGGACAACGTGGCCGACAAAATCGCGAGCACCGGCAACGAACGGCTTTTGCTGACCGAGCGGGGCACGACCTTCGGCTATAACGCCCTCGTCACCGACATGCGCGCCCTGCCCCGGATGATGCAAACCGGCTGGCCGGTCGTCATGGACGCCACCCATTCGGTACAGCAACCGGGCGGCATGGGGGGCGCCTCGGGGGGGCAGCGCGAATTTGCGCCGGTCATGGCACGCGCTGCCGTGTCGCTCGGCGTCGCGGCGGTGTTCATCGAGACGCACGAGGCACCCGACACCGCCCCCTCCGACGGCCCCAACATGATCCCGCTGGCGCAGATGGACGCGCTGATCGCTTCGCTGATGGCGTTCGACCGGCTGGCCAAGGCGGATCCGATCCGCCTGTGATCGCCCTTGGCCTCCGGGCGCGGTGCCCCTAGGGTCGGACGGATTGCCGAGACCCCCGGGGCCGAATGACATGCGTATCCTGTTCCTGCTGACATTGATGGTCGGCCTTTCTGTTGCCGCGCAGGCCCAGGAGGCCACCGACGGCCCCACCGGCACCATCGCGACCGGCAACGACGCGACGCAGGACGCGGATATCGCGGTGCGCATCCGCAATATCCTGGGCGAGCTGGGCAATTACGACGATGTCACCGTCACCGTGGCCGAGGGCATCGTCGCCCTGCGCGGCACCACCGACAGTCAGGCCGAGGTGAACGCGCTTGGCGCGCTGGTGACGCGGATCGAAGGTGTCGTGGCGATCAAGAACGAGGTGGTCGAGACCACCGACATTGCCCGCAGGCTCGACCCCGCCGTCGACCGGTTTCAGGCGCGGCTGACGCAGATCACGACGATGCTGCCCTTGTTGCTGATCGCAATTACGGTGTTTGCCGTGATTGCGACGGCGGGTTATTTTCTGTCGCGCTGGCGTCGCCCGTGGGACCGTCTGGCGCCCAACAGCTTTATCGCCGCCCTGTACAGCCAGCTTGTCATGGTGATTTTCGTGATCGCGGCCATCGTCGTGGCCCTCGACATCCTTGATGCCTCGGCGCTGCTGGGCACGATCCTGGGCGCCGCCGGCATCGTCGGTCTGGCGTTTGGTTTTGCGGTGCGGGACACGGTCGAAAACTATATCGCGTCGATCATGCTGTCGATCCGCCAGCCGTTCCGCCCCAACGACACCATCGAGATCAACGGCGACGAGGGCAAGGTGATCCGCCTGACCAGCCGCGCGACGATCCTGCTGAGTTTCGACGGCAACCACATCCGCATTCCCAACGCGACAGTGTTCAAGAGCCGGATCGTGAACTATTCGGAAAATGCCCAACGGCGGTTCATGTTCACCCTCGGCGTGGACCCGACCGCCGACCTCTCCCGCGCCCGCAAGATCGCGGCGAAAACGGTGCAGGCGCTGCCCTTTGTGCTCGACGTTCCGGCGGCCGAAAGCTGGCTTGACGTGCTGACCGAGGCGGGGATGCAGATCACCGTGACCGGGTGGATCGACCAGCACGATACCTCGATCGTGCTGGCCAAAGGCGAGGCGATGCGGCAGGTCATGCTCGCTTTCGAGGCCGACGACATCCTGATGCCCGACCCGACCTATTCACTGCGGGTCGACGGGCTGAGCGGCACCGGCGCGAACGTGACGGTCACGCAATCGGATGATACCCGGAGCGATCCTGCACGACCCGGCCTGGCCCCGGCCGGCGCCCGTCATGCGACCGCGAGACCCGTCGACAAGACCGTCGAAAAGGTTTCGGCGGAAAGCGAAAGCGCCCTCGACCGCATCGTCGATGCCGACCGCCACGACATCGCAAAGCAAGACCTGCTGAGCACCGACGCCAAACCGGAATGACCCCGGACAACTACCCGCACTTTCACGCCCCCAAGGGCTTGATCCCCCCCACAACCCGCGTATCGGTTGCCGCGCTGTTGGGGTGTAGCCAAGCGGTAAGGCATCGGTTTTTGGTACCGTGTATCGTAGGTTCGAATCCTACCACCCCAGCCAGCGTTCTCCCTCATTCGAGACGGGTCACGATTGCATTTTCTATGTGCCGAAGTATCAAATGCTTGCGGCGCTACACTGTTGGCGCAGACTCGTGAATCCGGCCCGATAAGGCCCGCCACAAGCCAAAGTCTGCGCAGGGCATTTGCGCGATACGAGTTTGGTGGGGTGGGTTCAGAGGGTGCGGAGCAGGTCGCGCTGTTCTGACCAGTCGGATGGCAGCGCATGGCGCACGCACCAGTCCGATGTGAACCCGAGCGGTTGCTTTCCGTCGAGCACATCCCGGATGATGTCCGGCGCCAGAAACGCGAGAGAGATCACCTGCTGGATGCGGCGCTTCGATGTGACCTCGCCGTCGGCGATTTCGGCAAAGGTCTTTCCTGCCTTGATCTGCACGAACCAGTGATGCGCCTTGGCGATGTTGCGGATGAGTGCATCGTCCTGACCTGTCGGTGCATCTGCCAGGATCAGCTTCGTCTCCACCCCTCTTTTGCGCATCTGGAACGGGGTGGTGATGGTAAGGGCGTCCTCGTTGACGGCCTGCGTTTTGATCGACGCCAGCTTTGCAAGACTGGTGGGATCGAGTTGGATCGTCAGTTCACCGGGGGCGATGGTGATGTGTGCGACGGTCTTGAGCAGCGTGCTTTCAGCCAGATCGCCGGCGTCTGACGGCAGATTTTTGCGCAGCGCGCTGATAGCATCGGCTGTGGGTTCCGAGAGCAGCCTCGCTGCTGCATCCGGCGCAGTCAGCATCTTGCGAGCCAGTGCCGCGATCTGGGTCTCTAGCTCCGCGGCAGGTAGTCGCCATCCTCCAGTTCTCTCCTCCTTGTCATTGGAGACGATCAGGCGGTGCGAGACGTAATAGCGCAACCGCTTGCCAGCCTTCGTCCTGGTATGCGACGGCGTCAGCCGGTCGCCGGTCTCATCGAAGATCTTGCCGCAGAGCCGAGACGTTTGCCGGGCCGTGGATTTAGCGCGTGTCTTTGCAGCCCCGTCCTGCGGCATCCCCTGCAGCCGTTCCCAGACCTCCGGATCGATGATCGCCGGATGCTGACCTGCGTGGATCGCCTTGCGATGCCGGATCCGTCCGGCATAGAGCGGGTTGGTCAGGATCTGATGGATATGACCGCGGCTGAACGGGCCACCGCCGGATGTCCCGCCGCTGGCTGATGAGCGCACCTTTGTCGTGAGGCCCAACTCATCCGCGTGGCGCTTTACCTCGCTAACGGTGCCGTATTTTTCGTAGAGGGCATAGAGTTTGCGGACCGTTGCGGCCTCAGTGGTATCGATCGCCAGTGTTCTGCCATCCGCATCGTAGCCCAGCGGCACCAGCCCGCCCATCCACAGCCCCTTTCGCTTGGAGGCCGCGATCTTGTCGCGGATGCGCTCGGCGGTCACCTCGCGCTCGAACTGGGCAAAGCTGAGCAGCATGTTCAGGGTCAGCCGTCCCATGCTGGTCGCGGTGTTGAACGACTGGGTGACCGAGACGAACGACGCGCCCGCCGCATCCAGCACATCGACGATCTTCGAGAAATCCGCCAGCGACCGGGTCAGCCGGTCAAACTTGTAGACCACGATCTGATCGATCTCTCCCGCAGCCATATCCGACATCAGTTGCTTCAGCGCCGGTCGTTCCAGCGATCCGCCTGAGAGGCCGCCGTCGTCGTAGGCCGTGAGCAACAGCACCCAGCCTTCGTGCTTCTGACTGGCGACATAGGCCGCGCAAGCCTCCCGCTGCGCATCCAGAGAGTTGAACTCCTGCTCCAGCCCGTCCTCGGAACTCTTGCGGGTGTAGATGGCGCAGCGGGTCTACTTCATCGCAAAGCCGATGCCGTCGGCACCTTGGCGAGACCGAAGAACCGTGGTCCCGACCAGGTCGTGCCGGTGATGTGTTTGGCAATTGCTGACAGCGATGGCCATGTCCGACCATCCATCTCAAAGCCCTCCCGGGTGGCGGCCACCTGATAGGTGCGACCATTCCACTCGCGCACGTAGTGGGTTCCCGGCTTTGCAGGATCGACTGCGATGTCACGAGCCGGCTTCCCCGACGCAATCTGCTCCAGCGCTCTGCGGGTTGCGGCGGGCAAGCCCCCTACCCGCCTGCACTGCGCATCGTATGCCAAGGCCATCTCCATGAGGCCTAACGAAAGGTAGGCGGGTGGCGGCGCCCGGAAGGCGACCTCCCACTGCTCCAGCACCGCGGCCCGCCCCTCTAGTTCTGCGGCGTCATCCTTCATCGCGTGCGACCACTGCTGAAGTGTCCGCGACGTCCCGGACAATCCTGTAGCGTGATGGCTTGTCCTTCACGTCGATATCGCGGACCAGGTTATGCCCGGCCTTCCGCAGCCCGGACAAAGCCGCCCGCACCGTATGCGGCTGCCAGCCGAACTTCGCTCCGATGGCCGTGACATCCGCGCCGCGCTTGGTCGCCAACATTTTTGCAAGTTGGGCAGACCTGGTCGCACGCGGGCGCTGAGGTTTGGTCGATGGCGTCGGCGCAGCTGCCGTGGTCTCCGCGTTATCGGTCGTTTGCTCGTGCTGCGTCATGCGTCACTCCTGTCAATGGTCAGGAGCAAAGCGCTCCTGCTACTGAGCAAAACCCGGATGTCCGGGCGGCAGTGTCCAGCGACATTCGGATCTGGCCCTAGGGCGACATGAAGAACTGGCCCACCTTCAGGTTGATGCAGTGATGGTTTCGGTCGTCGCAGCGGGCTTTTGCAAAAGCCCGCTGCGACGCTTTTCGCGGAGGCGATAGCTGTCGCCCCGGATCGTGACGACGTGACTGTAACCCGCACCGTCTCAGCCGTGACCAGCACGCGGACCCGCTCGCCGATCAAGCGCCATGGGACCGAGTAGGCATTCGTGTCCATCTCCACTGCACAGTCAGGTGCGACGCGTCGGCTCAGTTCGCGCGTCGCCATGAACGAGCCGCAGTGCTGGAGGGGCTTCAGGTGACCGGCTTCGTCACGCGCGAAGCGCAGGCCCGGAACTATCCTTCCACCTATTATAGTAAGACGGGGACGAAGCAATATGAGCCAACGGAGACAGGGCAGGATGAAACGACACAAAACACCCTCCGAGAGGCGACAAGACTGAAATTCGCCTACATAAACATCCAACACATTGAAAATAAAATGGAAAAATGATGACACGGGCCTCTGTAAGGCCAAAAAGATCGAAATTCTCGTGCCTTTTCTCATTTGCTACAAAGTTCGGAAGAAACTTCCGTTATTTTACAGGTGCTTCTGGAAATGGTTCAGCATGACTGCCATTTTCACGGCAATCCAAGCCGCTTGAACAAACCGAAAACTGGGTTAGGCAGGCGTCTTGCCTTCCCCCGTCAAAGATTTTGAAGTAATTGGCTTCGGCCTAGCGGCCGCCTCTCCGCAGATGGGCTGCCAGCATGTTGAGTAGCACCGTCCGCGAGTTCCTTCTACCGCTCGCGAATCTCGTCATTTTGTAGACCACAAAATAGGTGATTGCGCAGATCATTACAGAAACACCAAATGCAATCCAGCCGGACCACAAGTTCAGAGTGGTATCGGTTACATCGGGGTAGTGCCCCAAGGACTTGCGCGAGTTTGCGACCAAACCCTTCTGTGAATCCCGGAGGCAAACTGGGCCACGGAAACGGTGGGATTACCTGACCGTCGCGGAGTAAAATTCCGCCATTCTGAGACCCGGGGCGGAAGCTGAGGGTCGGGAGATGTATTCTGTGGAACTGTATACCCGGGTGCGCAGAGCGTGCCATGTCGAGGGCATGAGTGAGCGCGAGGCGGGGCGGAAGTTCGGGATCGACCGCAAGACAGTGTCGAAGATCCTGAAGCATTCGGTTCCGCCGGGATATCGGCGCCAAGCGATGCCGCAGCGTCCCAAGCTTGATCCCTTTGTGCCGGTGATCGACCAGATCCTCGAAGAGGATAAGAGCAAACTCAAGAAACAGCGGCACACTGCCAAGCGAATTCATGCGCGGCTGCGCGACGAGCATGGCTTTACGGGCGGGATCACCATCGTCACTGATTATGTGCGTGAGAAGAAGCGGCGGACGCGGGAAGTGTTCGTGCCGCTGTCGCATGCGCCGGGCCATGTTCAGGTCGATTTCGGCGAAACGCTGGGCGTGATTGCCGGTGTTGAGTGTAAGCTGCACTACTTTGCGATGGCGCTTCCGCATTCGGATGCGTTCTTCATCAAGACCTACCCCGCCGAGACGACCGAGGCGTTTTGTGATGGCCACAACGCCGCTTTTGCATTCTTCGGCGGCGTGCCCTTGTCGATCCTCTACGACAATACAACGATCGCAGTGGCGAAAATCCTGGGCGATGGCCTCCGGTTGCGCACCCGCGTCTTTTCGGAATTGCAGTCGCATTACCTGTTCGACGACAAGTTCGGCCGACCGGGCAAAGGCAATGACAAAGGCAACGTCGAGGGGGTGATCGGATATGGGCGGCGCAACTTCCTCGTTCCCGCGCCGCGGTCCGACAGCTTCGATGCGTTGAACACCTGGCTGGAAGATCAGTGCCTGACGCGACAGGGCGACATTGTGCGTGGTCATACCGAGACTGTCGGTGAACGTCTGATGCGGGATCTCAATGCGCTGATGGCGCTGCCGACCACCCCTTACGATGCTTGCGACAGGGTCAGCACCCGGGCGACATCGATCTCCATGGTCCGTTATCGCAACAATGACTACTCGGTGCCTGTCGCTCATGCCCATCACGAGGTTCAGGTTCGTGGGTATGTCCATGAGGTTGTGATCGGCTGCGGGGCCGAGGTGATTGCCCACCACCGCCGGTCCTACGACAAGGCGGACATGGTATTTGATCCGATGCATTACCTGCCGCTGTTGGAGCAAAAGGTTGGGGCGCTGGATCAAGCCGCACCGCTGCAAGGCTGGGATCTGCCGGATGAGTTCGCCACCCTGCGCCGACTGTTGGAGGCGCGGATGGGGAAGAAGGGCAAGCGCGAATATGTTCAGGTTTTACGTCTGCTGGAAACGTTCGAACTGACCCATCTGCATGGTGCGATCCGGCAGGCGCTCGATCTCGGGGCCATCGGCTATGATGCTGTGAAGCATCTTGTCCTGTGCCGGATCGAGAGGCGTCCGCCACGGCTGGATCTCGATATTTATCCCTATCTGCCCAGAGCACAGGTCGGGACGACAGACCCGGCCAGCTACATGAGCCTGATGTCGGGGGTGCCGACATGAGCGACACTCCGCAGGTCTTATTGCAGCATCACCTCAAGGCGCTCCGACTGCCGACCTTCAAGAGCGAATATGGCAAGCTGGCCCGTCAGTGTGCGGCAGAGGGCAAGGATCATGTTCAATATCTGCTGCGGCTTTGCGAACTGGAGCTGATCGAACGCGAACGCCGGATGGTTGAGCGGCGGATCAAAGCCGCGAAGTTCCCGGCCACCAAGAGCCTCGACAGTTTCGACTTCAAGGCGATCCCGTCGCTCAACAAGGTCTTGACCATGGAGCTGGCACGTTGCGAATACGCTGATCGCCGCGAGAACATTATTGCTCTGGGTCCATCGGGAACCGGCAAGACCCACATTGCCTTGGGGCTTGGTCTCGCCGCTTGCCAGAAGGGCCTGAAGGTCCGCTTCACGACGGCCGCCGCGCTGGTGCATGAGTTGATCGAGGCAGCCGATGATCGGCGTCTGCAGCGCCTGCAAAAGCTGATTGTCAGTCAGGATCTGTTGATCATTGACGAACTTGGCTTCGTTCCCCTGAGCAAATCCGGCGCGGAGTTGCTGTTCGAAGTCATCTCGCAGCGCTATGAGCGAGGATCAATCGTCATCACGTCCAATCTGCCGTTTGATGAATGGACCGAAGTCTTCGGATCCGAGCGCCTTACCGGCGCCATCCTCGACCGCCTGACCCACCATGTTCACATCCTGGAAATGAACGGCGACAGCTACCGGCTGCGACAGAGCCGCAAACTCCAAGACTGAAACCGCAAAAACAGCAGCAATGCTGGCCTGCGGCCAGCGCACTCTGGCGCGCGTCAGCTACTTGGCGAGCACACGCGCCAGAGCGCCGCGAACATCCAGGCCGTGGCCCCATTTTGCGCCGGTAAATGGTCCCTTTTGTCGCCGAGATTGACACCCTTCGTATTCCATGGCTCGGTAGAGCATACCAAAATAGGCAAAGGTCTTATCCCGCTCCCACATCAGCGCGTAGTCGGTGAGCTTGGCCACGACTGACATCAGCACGTGGTGCAGTTTGATATGGTCGGTCAGCCTAGCAGCCGAGGCGTGGAAATTGTAATGCGCGACCTTGAGCAAGTCACGCTCGTACCTGGCAACATTGGCGGGTAGCGCGACCAGTAGCGTCTCTTCGTGACTGCCACGTTTTGGCTTCTCGGCTTTGGTGGCTGCTATGATGTCTTCCCGCAGTTTGACGAAATCGGCAAACAGTTTCTTGACGGAGGCGGGCGTCATTTCGGTGAATGTCGTAACCTCGGCTTTTGAGACACGGTGGCTTGCAAAGATGGGCTCCAGCGTTTGCATGTCGCCGTAACGGACCATCTGGCGGAGCCCGCGCCGCGTGCCCGCAAAAGTCTGGTCGTGGTCTTCGCTTTTGTTTGAATAGACCTTTTCGAAACCGTTCTGGTCTTCATAGAGGAAGTTAGCCGTTTTTAGCCTGTCTTGATGTTCCGTACCCGAGAACCCAGCGGCCTGGACCTGCGTATAGAGTGCCATAAGGCGGTCCATCTGCCCCAACATCTCGACCGCCTTTTTGTCAGTATCGGTGGGGCTCTTCGTTTCCAGCGCGACGGATTTCTTCATCTGGTGACGCAGCATCGAGATTTCTGGCGGCGGAACGAGGTACAGCCAAGTATAGAACCGGGCGTGCCAAGCCTCGGCCTGCTCAAGTGAGGCATCCCTGAACTCCGTCATGGCGTGTCTCAACTCATCGGGTTTAGTGGGCTGCGCGTCCTTGATGTCTGCGATGAATAGAATTTTTTTGTCAGCAAGGTAGCGTGCGAAGAGATGGGCAAATACTTCTTGCTTGAATCTCTCGATCCGGCTGGCCGCTGCACTTTGGATGATCGGGTCAGCTCGATACCGCGTGTCTTGGTCGGTCTCTTTGATCGCGCGGCGCGCAAGTTCCTTTAGCAGTGCGCCCAGGGTGTCGTGGTTTTCCCAGTCTAGCCACTCTGCCATTTCCGAAGCCGTGGGGATCGTCTTTCTGCGCACCTTCCGCTCATACTGGTCAGTCCGGTCGTTCTTTTGCGCAATAACGGTGCCCACTACTTCATTGTATAATTTCGCATCGTCGAGCGCGGTGATCAACGGCACGATCGCCGCGTCTTGCGCTTTATGATAGGTGCCGTTGATCCGCAGCCGATGACCGCCCGCGATGTCGATCTCGATCGAGCTTGGTAGGGGCCCAGGCCCAATGTGGGGATCTGCGCCACCGCTCTCCGTCCGGTCGGTGATCTCGACCGGCAAGAAACAGGCTGCATCCGTCGCGGTCCCTTCAACAACCGCCCCAGCTTCCGGCGCATAACGAGGGTCACGCAGCCACTTGCAAACCATGTTGGCGTTCATCGCATAACGCCGTGCGACCCGCGCCACGGAAACACCCGGGGCCGTCGTCTGAAAACAGATCGACCGCTTCTCTTCGTCCGTCCACAACCGCTTCGTTCGTCGCGCCATCAAACGCCCCATAGTGTCCGCTATCCAAAGCGGACACTATCGAACACCCTCTATTCACGGCAGAGCGGTAAGCCCGGACGGTTACTATCAAGGTTGCTGTCTGCCGAAACCGTAGGAAAGGCGATAAGGTCTGACAGAATGCGCTTGGTCTGATCGATCATTGAGTCAGTTTTTCACAAAGAGTTTGCGCTCAATATCGCAGAGGGTTTCCGCAGGACTATCCTCTTGGATCAGGAGTGTCTCTGTGGTTTCCAACCCCCAGCTGTCCATCCACAAGGCAGGCATAAAATGAAAGGTCATGCCCGGCTGAAGAACAGTCTCATCTTCACTACGGATTGAGGCTGTCCGCTCACCCCAGTCAGGTGGGTAGCTTAGGCCAATTGAATACCCCATGCGGCCAGACCTTTCGATCCTGTGCTTGGCCATGACATGCATGAATGCATTGGCAATATCGCATGTCCGATTGCCTGCACGAGCTGCATCCAGACCCGCCGCGATCCCTTCGATCTGTGCGGCCTCGACGCGTCGCATTTCATCTGACGGTGTCCCGAGGAAAACAGTGCGGCAAATCGGTGCGTGATAACGACGGTAACACCCCGACAGCTCAAAGAAGGTTGCTTCTCCGCTCCGCATCGGGGCACCGTCCCATGTAAGATGAGCCGCTGTGGCATCCAACCCGGAGGGCGCCAGCGGCACAATCGCCGGATAATCCCCCCAATCATCGCCGACACCCGCAATGCCCGCATGCATAATGTCAGCGACAAGGTCGTTCTTTCGAACGCCAACAGTCGCACGGTCAATTGCCGTCATCATCACCTTTTCCGATATGCGCGCGGCCTTCCAAATAAAGCTGATCTCTGCCTCCGATTTGATCAACCGCTGCCAATTCACTAGGGCTGTCGCATCAATCAAGATCGCACCTGGAAGTTCGTCGGTCAAAACGGCATGTGCCTTGGCGGAATAATAGTAATTCTCCATCTCGACACCGATGCGCGCCCGCCCAAATCCACGGGCCTTTAGTTGCGTGGCCAAGTCCTGCATCGGGTGGATTTCTGTCGATTGAACAAAATGGTCGCCATAGCCGATTATATTGTCGTGCTGCATCCAACAGGTGCGACGCCCGCCAATCATATCCATGTGACGGCCCCACCAGATCGGCTCCCCTTCCATCGTGACGATCACGCCTTGGTGCACATAGAATGACCACCCGTCATAGCCCGTCAGCCAGGCTTGATTGGAGGGGTCGGTGACAAACATTGCGTCCAATCCCAGCGCCGACATGGCCGTACGGGTCTTGGCAATGCGCTGATCATATTCGGAACTGTCAAAGGCTGCGTTATGGGTGGTCATTTTACTGTCCTTTCCGCGCTTTAGCCCAAGACGGAATTGACGGCCTGCACGGTTGCCGAAACCACTTGGTCGGCCTCCGCTTGTGTAAGGCAAAACGGTGGCGCAAGACCCAGAATATCGCCTTGAGGCATGGCGCGCGCAATGACGTTGCTTTGCTCCAAAAGCTTGCCGACGATTTGCGGCCCGATCTTATCGCTCGCGTTATAGAAGGTTCGGCTTTCTTTATCGGCCACGAACTCAACAGCACAAATCATGCCTTCCCCGCGCACGTCGCCGACATGCGGATGATCTACAAGCGCCGCCCGCATTTCATCATTCAGATAGGTGCCAACGGTGCCTGCGTTCTCGATCAAACCCAGTTTGTCGATCAATGCCAAATTGGCCACACCTGCAGCGGCACCAATCGGATGTGCTGAATATGTCCAACCATGGCCGATGGGGCCGTATTCATCGGTCCCTTGTTCCAGTGCAGCCCACACCTTTTCGGACACGATGGACCCGGACAGCGGTGCGTATGCTGATGTCAAACCTTTTGCGATTGCGATCAAATCCGGGCGCATCCCATAGTGATCAGACCCGAACATCGTGCCAAGCCGCCCAAACCCGGTAACCACTTCGTCCGCGATCAGCAGGATGTCGTGTTGGTCCAAGACGGCTTGGATCGCCGGCCAATAGCCTTCAGGAGGTGGGACGATGCCACCCGTGCCAAGCATAGGTTCGCCGATGAAGGCTGCGATCGTATCGGCACCTTCGCGGTGGATCATCTCCTCAAGCTTTGACACGCAATGTGCGACAAACTCAGCCTCACTTTGTCCCAGATCATCACGGCGAAAGTAAAACGGAGCTTCCGTATGGAATACGTGCGCCAATGGCAAATCGAATTTATTGTGAAACAGTTCAAGCCCCGTCAGCGACCCCGTCATCAAGCCGGATCCATGAAACGCACGCCAGCGCGAAATGATCTTCTTCTTTTGGGGGCGGCCCAAGATGTTGTTGTAGTACCAGATCAGCTTGATGTTGGTCTCGTTTGCATCAGAACCTGACAGACCGAAATAGACCTTCGACATATGATCGGGCGCACGGTCCAGCACCATTTTCGCAAGCGTAATCGACGCTTCAGTACCGTGGCCGACATAGGAGTGGTAATAGGCCAGTTCTTTGGCCTGATCGGCAATCGCCTCGGCAATCTCAGGACGCCCATAGCCAACGTTAACGCAATAAAGCCCCGCAAATGCGTCAAGCATTCGGTTGCCGTCGCGATCCTCGATATGACAGCCCGATCCACCAGTGATCACCCGTTGGGCCACATTTCCGCGCGCAAATTCAGCAAGGTGCGTAGAGGGATGAAAGAAGTTTTCACGGTCCCATTGTTCGAGTTTATCGTTGTGTAACATGGCTTACCCTTTGGCTTTGGCGGCGCGCCGCCTGATGATATCTGAAAGGAGCCAGTTGCACGCTAAGGGTCAAATACGACCCGGACTATGAGCAGAAAGGCTCCGCTCACCCAAGCAGCAGCGCGCAATGCCTTTATTGCCAAGATAATACTAGAATTGAACCACGCCTTATCCCTCAAGATCAACTGTAATTTTGAGGGGAGGACCTTTTTGCATGCACGAACCCTGCCCTCATTACTTAAGAAGGCTGGTAAAGACTTAAGTTTTGCCGCGATAGGCCCAAAAGCCTGGCTATCGATGATAGCGCTACTTATTTTGAAACGAAGCAAGTGGTTGCTTCACCCCGCATCGTGTTTCCCAACTTCTTCAAATTGAAGAGTACGGACATTGGCGCAGCCGCGGCGAAAGAGCACTTTGTCCCGCTGACCGACGTTTTGGCTGACAGAATGCTGCGCTCTGCACGAATGGCAGCAATCAAGGGCTGCACCGCAGCATCTCGAGTAGGTTTTGGAGGTCGGCTCTTGGGCCGTCCGCGTCAGTTGAACTGTTCCTTCTGGCTGATCCACTCCATCGGAATAGGCTCCAGTACTCGAGCGAGCGTCACCCTTGTGTCCTCCCGGCCGTTCAATATTGCCTCGACGATGTCGGGCGCGAGCAGCGAGAGGCGCATGACGCGCGTCAGGTAGGAGGGCGCGATACCCTCGCGCTCGGCCAGTTCGGCGATGGTCTGGAACTCGCCCGTCTCCAGCATCCGCTTCCAGCGAAAGGCACGCGCCAGTGCCTTGACCAACGTGTTCTCCGTCCGGCGCGGCTGCGCGGCACCCTTGGGCATATGCATCTCCTTTCGCCCCCCGCGCTTCACGAGGCGGAACGGGATGTGCACTGTCACTGTTTCCGGCACTGGCTTCGCGCGGGTCATGCCGCCGCTCCTAGATCAGCCATCATTTCTCGCGCCAGCCCACTCAGGCCGTCAATCCGGAGGCGAACATTCAGCCCGTCCGTGCCAATATCAATCCGCTCGACCAGCAGTGTCGCGATGCGCGCCTGCTCAGCGGGAAAGAGTTCGTCCCATAGCGGATCGAGTTCGGGTCAGTGCGTCACGGGCATCGGCCTCGGTGATCTCGCTGTCCTGTGCGCGTGCCGCCTTCCACGTGCCCGCAACAATCTCGGGCTGGCGGAACACGGCACGGAGCTGGTCTATGACGGCGGCCTCGATCTCGCCTGCTGGAACGCGGCCCACCGGGCATGATCCTGCGCCGTGCTTCAGCACCGTCTGGCTCACATAGTAGCGGTAGAGCCTCCCGCCCTTGCGCGTGTGGGTCGGCAAGAACGCGGCGCCGTCAGGGCCGAACAGCAGCCCCTTCAGCAGCGCGGGCGTGTCACCGAAGTCGGCTTGGGCATGTCCCGGCGGATGCGTCAGCGGCACGAACATCTCGCGACCCCGCCGTTCCCGCTCGCGCATGTAAGCCTTGATGATTGTATAGCCGCCGGTGAACCCGTGCTCATCCCGCAGCCGTTCGAGAACCCGCTTGGCCGTGTGCCGCTGCTTGCGGTTCCGGCCCTGATCCTCGGCAAGCCAGACGTCGATGATCTCGGTGAAGCCGTCCAACTTGGGCCGCTTGATCTCGGCCTGGCGCCTGTAGCCGGGCGGCACCGAAAAGCTCAGCATCTTCCGGACGCTATCGCGCGAAATCCCGAAATGACGCGCCGCCGTGCGCGCACTCATGCCGTCCCGACACGCCAGACGGACCTTCCGATACAAATCCACGGTGAATATATCCCCGCCCTCCCTGTCGCCAGAAAGGGTCAAAGTGGCCGACTTTTACACCGCCCGCAGCAAGATCATCCCGCCGCTACCGTGGACGACTTTCGCACCGGCGTTCACACAAATATTGCCCCACCATAGAGCATGGCAACTCTGCGACCGCACCCACGGGCAAGCGCACCGTCCACTACCAGCTAGCGGAAATGTACTGTGTTTCCATGAATTCGAGCATGCCCTCGTGCCCGCCCTCGCGTCCAAGGCCCGATTGCTTGGTTCCGCCAAACGGGGCGGCAGGGTCGGAGACAAGTCCCCTGTTGAGGCCGACCATGCCGTAATCCAGACGCTCGCAGACCTGCAAAGCACGTTTCATGTCTGCCGAGAAAACGTAAGCGACGAGGCCGTATTCAGTGGCGTTGGCGCGCGCAATGACGTCGTCCTGCCCAGTGAAGGTCTGGATCGCGGCGACGGGGCCGAATATCTCGTCGTGGACGCAGTCGGCAGTTTCGGAGACATTTGACAGAACCGTCGGCGGATAGAAGAATCCGCGGCCCTGAGGCGTCTCGCCGCCAAGCTCGACCTTTGCACCCTTCGCCACGGCATCGGCGACGAAGGCCGCGACCTTGTCGCGGGTGTCGGCATTGACCAGCGGGCCGACGTCGATGCCATCCTGCATGCCGTCGCCCACCTTCAGCGCGGCCATCGCTTGGGTGAACTTCTCGGTAAAGGCCCCGACGATATCTGCGTGGACATAGATCCGGTTTGCCGCCGTGCAGGCTTCACCCAGGTTTCGCATCTTGGCCTGCATCGCGCCGGTGACGGCGGTGTCGAGGTCGGCGTCCTCGAACACGATAAGGGGGGCATTGCCGCCCAGTTCCATGGCCGGTTTCAGGACTTGGTCGGCAGCGGAGTGCAGCAGCTTGCGGCCCACGCTGGTCGAGCCGGTGAACGAGATCACGCGCACGCGGGGATCGTGTAGCATGTGATCGACCAGCGCGCCGGTGCGCCGCGAGGGCAGCACGTTAACGAGACCTGGCGGCACCCCCGCCTCGGCCAGCAGTGGCATGAGCGCGAGCATGGTCAGGGGCGTCTCGGAGGCGGGTTTGATGATGACGGCACATCCTGCCGCCAATGCGGGGGCGATCTTTCGGGTGCCCATGGCGGCGGGATAGTTCCACGGGGTGACGAGCACGGCGATGCCCGCTGGCTTGTGCTGCACGATGATCCGCGCGCCCGAGGCGGGGGCGTGGGTGATCATGCCGTCGGCGCGCACGGCCTCCTCGGCGAACCAGCGAAAGAACTCGGCAGCGTAAGTAGCCTCGCCCATGGCGTCGCCACCGGCCTTGCCGTTCTCCAGCGTGATGAGGTGCGCGAACTCCGGCAGCCGGGCGGTCATCAGCTCCCATGCCTTCCGCAGCACCTCGGAGCGGTGGCGGGGCGTCCGGACGGCCCAGTCCGCCATCGCAGCCTCGGCGGCATCCAGCGCGGCATCGGCGTCGGCGATCTCGGCGGAGGCGACGGAGGCGAGCACGCCTTCGGTTGCGGGGTTGATGACGTCGAAGCGGTGGCCCTCGGCACCGGGTCGGAAGGTGCCGTCGATGTAGAGGTCGGTGTGGTCGATGGCGGTGGGGATGGCGGTATCGGGCATCGGGAGTCCTATCACAGTACGGAGAGCAGCGGTGTCGCGAGGCGGTCGGCGAGGTCGGTCATCATCGCGATGGCGCGATCCCCGGACAGCTGTCGTTCGGTGAAATCGAGGGTGAGGGTGTAGTCCTCACCCGCCTGGGCGATGGACAGTGTCGGAGTGTCCGTGGCGGCCAGACGGACGCTGGTCAGGCGACTGGCCGTCAGGTCGCGGATGGTCAGGTCGGGGGCCGCATCGGTCTCGCGCAGGGCCGACAGGCGGCTTTGGTCAGGGTCCGAGTAGGTCACAGGCGTGCCGGTCAGCGGGACGAGGGCGACGATGAGCGCACCGCCAATTCCGGAGCCGGATGCGTCGGCGGTCGCGGCGCGCAGGGTGCGGGCGGCAAAGCTGACGAAGAGGTGGGCGGACGGCAGGGCAACGCCGCCGTCACGCTCCATCCAGTCGAGGAAATCGGCGACGCCTGCGCGCGGGACCCGGGCGGCGATCTGGCAGTCGAGCGATTGAGACGCAAGGATCTGCGTGCCCGTGTCCGTGTCGCCGCTGTCGATGCCTGTTCCGGTGCCGATGCCGGTGTCCTCTGTCGTGGCGTCTGGCGAATTGCGGCCTGCCGGCAGATTGCGCAGCACCTCGAGGTCGCCCACATGATAGGGTTGCGGATGGCCCGCCTGCGCCAGGCGCCCCAGATCGAGGCCCTGTTCGTCGGCCAGCCGCCGCGCCTTGGGCGAGGCGAAGATGCGGCTCCCGGGCGCAATATCCGGGGTTGCGTCGTGGGCCGGGGATGCGGGCCGGGCGTCCGGCGTCGCGGCCTCTTGCGCCTCCGGCTCTGCGTCCGGTCCTGTATCCGGCGCGGGTGCTGCCAATCTGTCCGGCTCCGGGGCCGTCGCGGGCGGGGCCGTCGCGGCGAGTTCTTTGGCGGGGGCGGCGCTGTCCTCTGCAGTCTCCGAGATCATCGCGATGACCTGTCCCACCGGCACGTCGTCGCCGCCTGCCGCCGTCACGTCGGTCAGGAAACCGCCGTGCTGCGCCTCGACTTCCGCCACGGATTTGTCGGTCTCGACCTCGAAGAGCACATCGCCCTTGGCCACCGCGTCGCCGGGTTGTTTCAACCAAGCTATGAGCTTGCCGGTGTCCTGCGCCATGCCGAGGGCGGGCATTATGATCTCATGCGGCATCGGTCGCCCCCCGGTACCCGTCGCCCCGGATGGGGTCGTACATTTCGCCCTTCATCAGGCGACGGGCCACGGCGGCGACGCCCTCGGGTGTGGGCACGGTGATATCCTCCAGCGCGGGGGAAAACGGGATCGGCACGTCCATAGCACCCATCCGGATCACCGGCCCGTCGAGGTGATAGAACGACTGCTCCATGATCCGGGCGGCGATTTCCGACGTGACGCCGAAACTCTGGTGGCCCTCGTCGATGACGATACAGCGCGAGGTCTTGCGCACGCTTGCGTTGATCGTCGCCATGTCCAGCGGCACGATGGTGCGCGGGTCGACGACCTCGGCCCCGATGCCCTCGGCGCTCAGGATCTCGGCCGCCTTCTCGGCCACCTGCACCATCGACGAGGTGCCGATCAGGGTGATGTCGGCCCCCTCGCGCTTGATGTTGGCCGCCGAAGGGGATCAGGTACTCCTCCTCGGGCACCTCGGCCTTGTCCTGATACATCAGCTTGTCTTCGAAGATCACGACCGGGTTGTCGTCGCGGATCGCGGTCTTCAGCAGGCCCTTGGCCTCGTAGGCGCTCGGACGGCATCGCCACCTTCAGGCCCGGAATATGGGCCACCAGCGCGTGCAGCGACTGGCTGTGCTGCGCCGCCGACCGGCGCGTGGCCCCCATGTTGGTGCGCAACACCAGCGGCACCGAG
The DNA here is from genome assembly GCA_963761735.1 of uncultured Alphaproteobacteria bacterium. Lineage (GTDB taxonomy): Bacteria > Pseudomonadota > Alphaproteobacteria > Rhodobacterales > Rhodobacteraceae > CAVXHQ01. The sequence goes on along the minus strand of CAVXHQ010000006.1, from coordinate 164,470 downwards.
AGCTTGCCGCCCGACATGTAGTGCGTCTTGGCGGCCTGATTGCACAGCTGATCCATGACGAGGAACAGGAAGTCGCCGAACATCAGATCGACGATGGGGCGCGATCCGGTCATCGCGGCGCCGACGGCGATGCCCATGAACCCCGGCTCGGAGATCGGCGTGTCGATGACGCGGTCGGTGCCGAACTCCTCGACGAGACCGGCGGTGATCTTGAACGGCGTGCCCGCCTCGGCCACGTCCTCGCCGATCAGGAACACGGTGTCGTCGCGCCGCATCTCTTCGGCGATGGCCTCGTTGACGGCCTTGGATAGGGTGATCTCGCGGGTCATGTGTGGGGTCCTCCGGTGTGCTCGAGCGCGTGCTTCACATCCGTGAACACGTGCATGTCGACCTCCGAGACGTCGGGATAGGCCGCGTCGAGCGCGTATTTGACCGCCTCTTCGGCGTCCGCCTTGATCGCCTCGCCGATGCCCGCCAGGTCGTCGGCGCTGGCCAGCCCCTGATCCATGAGCCACGTGCCAAAGTTGGTGATCGGATCGCGGTCGGCGTTCCACGACGACTCTTCGTCCTTGGCGCGGTAATAGCTGCGGTTGATATCGCCGACGTGGTGGCCGTGATAGCGGTAGGTCTCGAGTTCGATGAAGAACGGGCCTTCGCCCTTGCGAGCACCGCTCCACCAGCTTCGTCGCCAGTTCGTTGACGGCGAGAACGTCCTGCCCGTCGACCTTGAAAGCCTCGATCCCGAACGCCTCGGCCCGCGCGGTGATGGAGCCCGCCGCGATCTCCTCGGTCCTGGTGTATTCCGAATAGCCGTTGTTCTCGCAGGCGTAGATCACCGGCAGGCTTCCACAGGGCGGCCATGTTCATGACCTCGTACATCAGGCCCTGCGCCGTCGCGCCGTCGCCGAAGAAACAGACCGTGACGTCGTCCGTCCCGAGCCGCTTGGCAGACAGCGCCGATCCGGTGGCGATCCCCATGGACCCTCCGACGATGGCGTTGGCGCCGAGGTTGCCGTTCGACTGGTCGGCGATGTGCATCGACCCGCCCTTGCCGCGGCAATAGCCCTCTTCCTTGCCCAGCAGCTCGCAGAACATCTGCTTGAAATCCGCGCCCTTGGCGACGCAGTGGCCGTGGCCGCGGTGCGTAGAGGTGATCTTGTCGGTCGTGCGCAGCGCCTCGCAGATGCCCACGGCCACCGCCTCCTCGCCCGAGTACATATGCGTCAGGCCCGGCATCTTCGCCGACAGGTACAGCTGGTTGGCCTGATCCTCGAACGCGCGGATCCGCACCATCTGCCGGTACATCTGCATGTAGGCGTCGGTGTTGCCGCCCGCCGCATCGGTTCTGGTCTCGTCGCTCGCCATTGCGCGGCCTCCCGGATTCTTTTGGTTGTAAATACCTCGGGGGGAATGGCCCCCGGGGCCGTGGGGGGCAGAGCCCCCGTTCTGCATCGTCCTGCGGGGGCAGAGCCTGCGCCCTAGGCCAGCCGGGCGTGTCCCCGCCATCGCTGACCCTGCGGACCATCGCCTCTCCGCGCCGTAGGGTGGGGTTTCGCCCCGCCACCCTCACCGGGGGGGTGTTGCCCCCGCGTCAGTACCGGTTGGCGATCGGCAGTTCCTCGGCCGGGAACAGCGAGATCACCTCGCAGCCCGTGTCCGTCACCACCACCTCTTCCTCGATCCGTGCGGCCGAATAGCCGTCGGACGCCGGGCAATAGGTCTCGAGCGCGAAGACCATCCCCGTCTGAATCTCCATCGGGTTGTCGAGGCTCACCGCGCGGCTGATGATCGGGCGCTCGTGCAGCGCCAGGCCGAGGCCGTGCCCGAACTGCAGCCCGAAGGCGCTCAGCTCGTCGGGGAACCCGAAGCTTTGCGCGGTGGGCCACAGCTTGGCCACCTGATCCGTCCCCACACCGGGCCTGATCGCGCCGATTGCCGCGTCGAGCCATTCGCGCGCCTTTACGTAGGCGTCGTTCTGCCCCGGTGTGGCGCGCCCGATATTGAACGTGCGGTAATAGCAGGTGCGGTAGCCCTGATAGGATTGCAGGATATCGAAGAACGCCTGATCGCCGGGCCGGAAATAGCGGTCGGTGAAATTGTGCGGGTGCGGATTGCACCGCTCACCCGAAATCGCGTTGATCGCCTCGACGTCGTCGCTGCCCATCTCGTAGAGCATCTTGTTGGACATCGCGACGATGTCGTTCTCGCGGATCCCCGGCTTCAGCTCCTCGTAGATCATGTGATAGACGCCATCGACCATCGCGGCCGCCTGCGTCAGCAGCTGGATCTCGTCCCAGTTCTTGATCTCGCGCGCGCTCAGCATGATCTGCTGGCCATCGACGACGTTGAGGCCCGCCTCCTGCAAGCGCATGGAACATCGCCGTCTCGGCATAGTCGACGCCGACCGGCATCCCCTTCATGCCCGCGTCCTCGATCAGGCCCGCGATCTCCTCGGCGTATTTCTTCATCAGACCGAAAGCTCGGCGGGATCGTCCCGCGCATCCCCACCACGCCCGCGCGGCAATGGTCCGGGACCAGCCAGTCGGAGTACTTCTTGTGGTGCACCGCGGCCGAGCCGAAGTCCCAGACATAGGGCGCGTCGTCCCCCGTCAGCAGCGCAAACCGGCACATCTTGTCCCGCTCCCACTCGCCGATCTTGGTCGCCGAGACGTAGCGGATGTTGTTCACGTCAAACAGCAGCAACGTCCCGCAATCGGACGCCTTCAGCGCCTGATGCGTCCGCGCCAGCCGGTACCGGCGCAACCGGTCGTGATCCACGCGGCGTTCGAAATCCACGTTGGTGTGGCCCCAGGCGGGGAGGCGACCCTCCCACGTCCAGTTGGGCTCGAGGTCCTGCGGCGTCAGGATGTTAGGCGTAAGCGCGCGGCTCATGGATTTCCTTTCGGGAGAGCAGGACGGGTCCTGCCGCTAAATAATCGAGATGGTTGAGCTGTTGGCGGCAGTCCGTCAGGCGGGGTCCATCACTGGATGCACCAGCCGCCGTCGACGTGGATCATCTGGCCGGTCATGTAGTCGCTGTCGGCGCTGACCAGGAACGCGGCGGTGCCGGTGATGTCCTTGGGATAGGAAACCCGCTTGATCTGAAGCGCATTGGCCACGATGTCTTCGTAGGCCTGCCCCTCGCGCTCCTTGAAGCCGATTTCGATCAGGTCCTTGTCCAGTTGTTCCCACAGCGGCGTAACGACCACACCCGGCGCGATGCCGTTGACGGTGATGCCATGTTCGGCAAGGCCGATGGCGCCGCAATGGGTCAGCGCGAGGACGCCGTACTTCGACGTGCAGTAGACCGTCACGTCGACCAGCGGCTTGCGAGAGGCGATGGAACCCATGTTGATGAGCTTGTAGGGATAGTCCTGCTTGCCCTGTGCGATCATCTGGCGGGCCACCTCCTGCATCCCCAGCCAGACGGCCTTGGTGTTCACCTCCATGATGAGGTCCCAGTTGTCCTCGTCGATATCCATGAAGAACCGCGGCTTGTTGAGGCCGGCGTTGAACAGCCCGACGTTGATCGACCCGAACGCCTCGACGCCTGCGGCGACGGCGGCGGCATTGTCCGCGCGGCTGGTGACGTCCATTTTGACGGCGACGGCCTTGCCGTTACCGCGTCCGTTGATTGTTTCGGCAAGAGTTTCGGCCAGATCGATATCGAGATCGCCAAGGCACACGTTCGCCCCGCTTTCGGCAAAATACTCGGCGTTGGCCGCCCCCATGCCTTGCGCGGCACCGGTGATCAGGATGTTCTTGCCCTTCAGGCGATCGGGGTCCATGGCTTCCTCCCTTGGAATTCTCAGATTTTTGGTTTCATGAGTTTTTCGGCCCGGTCCTGCGCTCTCCCCAGCGCCTGTTCCGGTGACACGATACCGCGCAGCATGTCGTGCATTTCCTGGCCGCAGATCTCGATCAGACCGGCGATCTGCGGCACCGGCGGACGCGGCCAGAATTGCAGTTCGTCGCGCCACGACATCGCGTCCACCGCCTCGAAGATCGGCGACATCCGGCACACGTCGGGGTCTGCGCCGACGGAATAGCGCGGTGCCGTTCGGCTGCCGTTCTGGATGTAGAGTTTCTGTGCCGCGGGCGAGGTGAACGCGATCAGCGCCTCGCCTGCGGCGGCGCGCCGCTCTGGCGCGAGGTTCGCCGGAATGGCGAGGGCATAGCCGCCCACGGGTGCCACGGGGGTGCCATGCGGCCCCGGCGGATGCGGCAAATAGCCGGTGTTGCCGTTGGCGGGCGAAGCGGCGTCAAGCTCGAAGTACGGCGCCAGCAGCGTATAGCCATAGGCCATCGCGACCTTGCCCGCAGAATAGGGCCGGATACGCTCGTACCAACTCATCGACAGGATGTCGGGCGGCGAGAATTCGAGCAGCGCGAGCAGGTACTCCGCGGCCTGAAGGGCGCGGGGGGTATCTATCGTGGGCACCAGATCGGTACGATCGCCGACGTCGGCTTCGTACCCGCCGGCAATCGGGGCGAGGTTCAGGATCGGCTGGCCGAAATCGGCGCAGGCCATCATGAACTGATGCCCTAGGGCCGTGCCCCGCGCCGCATTCCACGCGATGCCGTACCGGCCACGGGCTGGATCATGCAGCGCGCGCGCCGCATGAAGCACGTCCTGTGTCGTGGCAGGCGGCTCCAGTCCGGCCCCCGCGAACCAGTCGGTGCGATAGAACATCAGTTCCGGTGTCGTCTGGCTCGGTACGCCGAAGGGACGCCCGCGCCAGTGGGTCGCCTTCCATCCGGCGGTGTGAAAGTCGCCGGGATCGAGGCGTTCGACATCGATCACCTCGGTCAGGGGCAAGAGAATACCGGCCTCGGCGAATTCGCCGATCCACGGAAGATCCACAGCGATGATGTCGTACCGGCTCGATCTTGCGTTCGGCATTGCGCAGGGTCTCTTCGTGCAGGCGGTCGATGGAAAAGGCGCGCTGGGCGATATTGGTGCCGATCAACTGCTCGAACTGCCGTTTCAGCGTCTCCATCACCATGAATGTCGGGTCGCCGTGCACAAGTATGCGTAGACCACCGGCAAGCGTCAGCGGCTCAGGCAAGACCTGCGGCGGCGGAATGGATTTGCCTGCCATGTAGGAGCCGCCGAAGTAATAGTCGTCCGGCGTGCGTTGCGCGTCCGGACCCGGTTCGGTCGCAGGCAGCGTTTCGCGGGCGAGACGCAGCACGCGGTCGGCGAACTGGCTCCACCTGTCGAGCAGTTCCACGCTCGGGTGCAGCGAGAAGGACTTTCCCGACGGAGTGCGCGTGCGCTGCTCGACGAGGCCGGCCTTGAGAAGGTCGTCCAGCCTGCGACGCGCTGTCGCGTAGGGCACCTCGGCGGCGGCGACGAGGGTGGAGGCCGTAACCGTGCGGCCCTCGATGTGGCTGCGGATCAGGTGCATCGCCATGTTCAGGTAGGGATTGGGCTGTGCCGTTCCGAGGGCGGTGTCGACCTCGGTATTGAAACCCTGCACAAAGTTGATGACACCCAGCGGATCGGTCGCGGATGCGCGCATGACCGGCGCCGTCCGCCTCGGGGTCAAAGTGTCCATCATGGATTTCTTGCATCAGCACAGTATCTTGTCCGCCAGTTGTGCGCTTCGCTCCCAGGCTATCAGGGTCGTTCATATCGAAGGCCTCCACAGAATGTTCAAAGTGCGGATTTCTCGATACCCGGAAAAAAGCCAGAATGGATGTCATAATGTCCATAGTGGATATCTTGGCATGCCCGGTCGGTCCGCGAATTCGAGAGTATCTGGCACAGAAAGCCGGTTCGGGCCGTAAGGTCCGGGGAGCTCGGCTTCATAGAAACGTTTCACTGGGAGGAAATCAATATGAACACGACACGCAGGCTCATTGTGGCCACCACGGCACTTATCGGTCTGGGCACCGTCGCCGCGGCGGATGCACATGGTCCGTTCGTTATCGGCATCACTCAGAATAACGTGGGCGTCGACAGCTATCAGACGACATACGAGCAGGCGTTCATCGCCGCCGCTGAGGCCAACGACATGGTCGAAACTGTCGTCCTTGACGCCGGCGGCGACGTTGCCCGCCAGATCGCCCAGGTGCAGGACCTGATCCAGCAAGAGGTCGATGCGATCATCATCTGGCCGACCAACGGCGAGGCCGTGATCCCGGCCGTCCGCGAGGCCAGCCAGGCCGACATTCCGGTCATCGTCACCAACTCGAATATCGCCGAGGCGGGCTTTCGATTTCGTCGCGTCCTTCTCGGGTCCCGACAACGTCACGCAAGGCGCGCGGTCGGCCGAGATCATGTGCGAGCGGTTCACCGCCCTGGGCATCCAGGACGAGGCGCAGATCGTGCAGATCTCGGGTCAGCCCGGCTACACGACCGCCATCGAGCGTGCCTTGGGCTTTGAGGACCGCCTCCCCGAGGTCTGCCCGAACGTGACCTTGCTGGAAACGCAGCCCGGCGACTGGAACCGCGAGAAATCGCAGCAGGTGATGGAGGCCTTCCTCGTCAAGTACGACGACATCGACGGCGTCTATTCCGGTGACGACAACATGGGTGTCGGCGCACTGAACGCCGCCATCGCGGCCGGCCGTGCCGAGGACATCACCTTCGTCGGTGCCACGAACTTTGCCGTCGGCTACGAGGCGATGGAGCGGGGCGAATACTGGGGTTCGATCTATCAGTCCCCGGTCGACGACGCCGAGGCAGCGTTGCAGACGGCCCTCGACATCCTCGCCGGTGAGGAGGTGCCGTTCCTCAACTACTTCGACACGCCCAAGATCACCCAGGACAACATGGGCGATTACACCAAGCCCGTGTTCTGAACCTCCCTGAATGGCGCGGCGCCCTTTGGGAGGGGTCGCGCCAATTTTTTCTGTATGAACGCAGAACGAAGGGGGGCGTCATGTATTACAATTTCCGCAGTCCGTGCAGCAGGGCAAACATCGTGCGTGGCATCGTCCATGCAGTCGCTGGGGCCCCGCGCAAGGCAGGGGCGCAGGTTCGCATCCAGAATGGCCGCACGGCATGGCCGACATGCGACGGACAAGCCCGAAGCGTCGGTATTTCCTGCACGGTCACCTTTCTTGCCCCGGCCTGCAACAACCCCAACCACAGTGGCGGGCAGATGCTCACGACCGGCTGCGGGATGGCATCGACATGAGTACCGAACGGACTCCCGACGACGGGACCACCGCCGCGCAGGCCGCGACAGGCGGAACCGTCAGGAAATCGGCGGTCGAACCGTCCGACCGGATGGGCGCGGTTTTCCGGTTGCTCGCCCGCAATGGCATCCTGATCGCCTTCGCACTTTTCATGGTCGGCTTTACCATCGCCAATCAGCGATTCCTCGGGATCGACAACGTGCTGGGCGTGGTACGCTCCTCCGCGATCATCGGCGTGATCGCCCTGGGCGTGACGTTCGTGGTGATCAGCGGCAACCTCGACCTGTCGGTCGGCTCGATGATGTCGTTCTCGACCATCGTGATGCTCGACCTGCACGACCGCATCGGTCCGGCCCTCGCGATCCCGACCATGTTCGTCATGACGCATGGCCCTCGGCGCGGTGATCGGCATCCTCGTGGGCTATCTCCGGCTCAACTCGCTGATCGTGACGCTGGGGATGTTGTCGGCGATCCACGGGCTGACGCTGACCTATTCGGGCGGCAAGAACATGGACATCGACGACAAGCAGGGGACGTGGTTCAGCGTATTCGGACAGGACGCGGTCCTCGGTGTGCCGGTGCCGGTGCTGATCTTCGGGCTGGTCGCCGTGATCCTGGGCGTCCTGCTCGTCGCGGACCGCCTTCGGGCGGCGCGTCTATGCGGTGGGCGGCAACGGTACGGCGGCAACGTTCTCGGGGATACCGAGGGCGCGTGTCGTGTTCGCGTGCTATGTTATCTCGTCGTTCTGCGTGGCGATGGCCGGCCTGCTTCAGGCGTCCCGCTCGCTGGGCAGCCAGAATACCGTGGGGCAGGGCCTGGAGCTCGACGTTCTGGCCGCTGTCATCCTTGGCGGCGCGTCGCTGCTGGGCGGGTCCGGTACAGTGTTCAAAACGGTGATCGGCGTGCTGATCCTGGGGTTCATCCAGAACGGCCTGCTGCTCGTCGGCCTGCAATTCTATGTCCAGTACGTCGTGACCTGGGTGATCATCATCCTGGCCGTCTGGCTCGACATCGCGGCCAAGCGCGGTCGACTGCTGTCGCCGATCGCATGAGGGGGCCAATCATGGAAAAGACGCAATGAACCTGTCGAAATTCATCCAGTCCGGCGCCATCTGGGGTTTCATCGTCCTCGAGCTGATCTTCTTTTCGATCGCGGGCGAGTACCTGTCATCGTCGGACAAGGCATTCATGGACTGGGACAACATGCTGTTGCTGTTCAAGCAGTCGGCACCCATCGGCATCATCGCGCTCGGCATGACGATCGTCATGATCAACGGCAACATCGACCTGTCCGTAGGCGCCACCTTCGCGCTGTGCGCCGTCGTGATGCTCGACAGCATGACATGGCCGATCTTCGCGGGGCTGGGCGATTGGGTGATCCCCGTCGCCTGGGCGCTGGCGCTGCTGACCGGCATGATCCTCGGCCTTGTAAACGGGCTGATCGTGTGGAAGACCGGGGTCGACGCGTTCATCGTCACGCTGGGCTCGATGCTCGGCTATCGCGGCCTCGTGTTCATGTACAACGGTGAAAATCCGACATCGTACCTGAACTGGACGCTGGTCGATTTCGCCGAGGCGGACATTCTGGGGATCGAGACGCCGACGATATTCCTGATCGTCTGCACCGTCCTGATCTGGCTGTTGATGACGCGCACGGTGCACGGCCGCAACGCCTATGCGGTGGGCGACAACCGCGAGGCGGCGGTGAATGCCGGGATACGCGTCGGCCCGCACATGGTCTGGAATTTCGTCCTGATCGGGTTTCTGACGGGCCTGTCGTCGGTGGTGTTCTATTCGTCCAGCGGCTCGGTCAATCCGAACGACGGCACGCTTTACGAATTGTGGGTGATCACGGCGGTCGTGATCGGCGGCACGAAACTTACCGGCGGATCGGGGTCTGTGATCGGCACCTTCGGCGGTGTCATCGCGATCCAGCTTTTGCGCAAGGGCCTTGGCCACATCGGTGCCGACACCGCGATGGTGAACCTGGTGATCGGGCTGATCCTTGTCGCGGTCCTGCTGCTCGACAGTCAGCTGAACCGAAAAGGCAAAGGGGAGCTGCGGATATGAGTACGCCCGCGCTGCGACTGGAGAATATCGTCAAGACGTTTCCGGGGGTCCGCGCCCTGGACGGCGTGTCGTTTCAGGTGATGCCCGGCGAGGTTCACGCCTTGCTGGGCGAGAACGGTGCCGGAAAATCGACCCTGATGAAGGTGCTCGGCGGGATACACCAACCCAACGAGGGCCAGATCTTCGTCGAAGAGGTGGCTTCGGTGATGTCCTCGCCGCTCAACGCCAAGAGCAAGGGCGTGGTGTTCATTCATCAGGAACTGAGCCTTGCCGATGAATTGTCGGTGGCCGAAAACATCTATCTCGGAGAGTTGCCAACCTTGAGTTTCGGGCGCGTCGACTGGAAGACGCTGTACGCGCGCAGTGCCGCGATCCTGAAACGCCTGAAATGCTCGTTCACGCCGCAGACCGTCGTCGGCGACCTGTCCATCGCCAACAAGCAGATGGTCGAGATTGCCCGCGCCCTGACCGTCGATGCCAAGGCGGTGATCTTCGACGAGCCGACGGCCTCGCTGACCGATGCCGAAAAGGTGGTACTGTTCGACGTCATAAACGACCTGCGCGATCAGGGCGTCGGCGTCGTCTATATTTCGCACCGTATGGACGAGATCTTCACGATTTCGGACAAGATATCGGTGCTGCGCGACGGTGCCTATCGCGGATCGCTCGTGACGGCGGACACCAACGAGGATGAGGTGACGCAGCTCATGATCGGCCGCAGCCTCGATCTGACGCACGCCATCGTCGCGGCATCCTTGGGCAATGTCGCCCTCGAGGTGCGGGGGTTGTCGTGCGGATCGCTGTTTCAGGACGTCAGTTTCGAGGTACGGGCCGGCGAGGTCGTTGGGTTTCTACGGCCTCGTCGGCGCGGGACGCACCGAAATCGCCGAAACGCTGTTCGGACTGCGCAGCCCGTCGGCAGGCGAGATCCTGCTGGCAGGAAAGAGTGTCACGATCGCCTCGCCGATCGACGCGATCCGTCACGGCATCAGCCTCGTCCCCGAGGACCGCAAGGGTCAGGGCCTCGTTCTGGGGATGAACTGCCGCGACAACATGACCCTGCCGCAGGTCGGCGCGATGGGCGCGGGGCCGTTCGTGTCGTCGGCTGCGGAACTTGCGATCTTCGACAAGTACAAGGACGCCCTCGAGATCAAGACGCCGGGCTGGCGCCAGCAGGCGGGAAACCTGTCGGGCGGCAACCAGCAGAAGATCGTGATCGGCAAATGGCTGTCGATGTCGCCGAAGGTGCTGATCGTGGACGAGCCGACGCGCGGCATCGACGTCGGCTCGAAATCCGAGATCCACAACCTGATCCGCGATCTGGCGGGCGAGGGCTATGCGATCATCGTCATTTCCTCGGAAATGCCGGAGGTTCTGCGCGTCTCTGACCGGGTCATAGCGATGTTCCACGGCGAGATCATCCGCACCTTCACTGCCGACGAAGTGACCGAGGACAATCTCGTGCAGGCCATATCCGGCATCCGCGCCCACGCCGTCGCCTGATGCGGATCGGCTTTGCGGGACTGGGGCGGATGGGCACGCCGATGGCGCGCAATCTGACGAATGCGGGGTTCGAGGTGTCTCTCTGGAACCGCTCGCCAGACGCTGCGCACGGGCTTGCTGCCGAAACCGGCGCAACGGTCGTGGCGACGCCCGCAGACCTTGCCGCGGGTGCCGACACGGTCGTGACCATGCTTGCCGACGCCGCCGCCTCATGGGCCGTGCACCTTGGGCCGAACGGCCTCTTTGCCGGGGCGGGTGCCAAAACCTTCGTCGAGATGGGCACGATGGGTCCGGACCACATCTGCGACCTCGCCGCCGCCGCGCCGCCGGGCGGCATAATCGTCGATGCGCCGGTGTCGGGTGCGACGCAGGCCGCTGCCGACGCGGAGCTCCTCATCCTTGCGGGATGCGATGCGGAAAGGGCGACGGGCCTCGCGCCGGTCTTCGATGTTCTGGGTCGCCGCACGATCTGTCTGAACGAGACCGGCGCGGGTGCCGCGATGAAGCTGGCCATCAACGCCCTTCTGCACGCCATCAACCAGTCGTTCGCGGAATCCATGGTGCTTGCCGAGGTCAGCGGGCATCCCCACGGACCTCGCCTTCGAGGCCATCGCGCAAAGTGCTGCCTGCGCCCCGATGCTCGCCTATCGTCGCGACCTGTACCTGAACGAGGCGGACAACGCCGTCACCTTCACTGTCGATCTGGCGGCCAAGGATATGAACGCGGCCCTTGCCCTCGCAGCCGCATCCGGATGCGATATGCCGCAGGGCCGGGTCACGACACAGCGGCTGCACGCCGCGCAGGCACAGGGCCTCGGGGCCAGGGACATGGCAGCGATGCTCGCATTCGCCAGAAAGGAACCGATATGAAGAAAGCAGCCCTGTTCGTCGGCGGTTGGGAGGGGCACGCGCCCACGTCTTTTGGCGATTGGTGCGCCGATCTGTTGCGCGCAAACGGGTTCGAGGTCGTGGTGCACGACACGCTCGACCCGCTCGCCGCGCCGGATGACATGGCCGATATCGATCTGATCGTGCCGATCTGGTCGTCGGCGAGGTCCGCCCACCGACCCGAATTCGGCAACATGACCAAGCCGCAAGAGGACGGCCTTTTGCGCCTGGTCGCGCAGGGGTGCGGAATTCGGCGGCTGGCATGGCCACATGGGCGACGCGTTCCGGGACCGGCCGACCTATCATTTCCTGATCGGCGGCCAGTTCGTGGCCCACCCACCCGGCTGGCCGGACAACCCCGTGCCAACGGACGATTACGTCGACTACGACGTCACGATTACCGCGCCGGACAATGAGATCGTCAAAGGTGTCGACAGCTTTCGCCTGTTGTCCGAGCAGTATTACATGCTCGTCGATCCATCCAATACCGTACTGGCGACGACGACATTCTCGGGTGAACATCTTTACTGGATCGAGGGCGCCACAATTCCTGTCGTCTGGACCCGTAAATGGGATCGGGGCCGCGTGTTTTATTGCTCGATCGGTCACACCATCGACGACCTGAAGGTGCCGCAGGTCACCGAGATCGTGCGTCGTGGTCTGCTCTGGGCATCTCGGTAGTTCGTGTCGGCCTGAAATGAACTTTCATCCGGCCGGGACCGGTGTCCATTTGGTGTTTAGGTGTTTGATCCCACGGTTTGATGGTGTGATCCTTTCGTTGGAATGGAAGGAAGCATTATGGGACAAGTTCGTCACGGGAGCGCCACGACCACGCACGCCGTCAGAGCAGCAATACAGCGATCGCAAGCTTCGCTCTCGCAGTTGAGCCAAGAGCTTGGGATCAATCCCAAGACGGTCGCAAAGTGGCGCAGGCGGGCGACGGTTGAGGATATGAAGACGGGGCCGAGAGAGCCGCGCTCGACGGTTCTGACCGAGACAGAGGAGGCGATGATCGTCGCCTTTCGACGCCATACGCTGCTGCCGCTGGACGATTGCCTTTATGCCCTGCAACCGACGATTGTGAATCCCGGAGGCAAACTGGGCCACGGAAACGGTGGGATTACCTGACCGTCGCGGAGTAAAATTCTGCCATTCTGAGACCCGGGGCGGAAGCTGAGGGTCGGGAGATGTATTCTGTGGAACTGTATACCCGGGTGCGCAGAGCGTGCCATGTCGAGGGCATGAGTGAGCGCGAGGCGGGGCGGAAGTTCGGGATCGACCGCAAGACAGTGTCGAAGATCCTGAAGCATTCGGTTCCGCCGGGATATCGGCGCCAAGCGATGCCGCAGCGTCCCAAGCTTGATCCCTTTGTGCCGGTGATCGACCAGATCCTCGAAGAGGATAAGAGCAAACTCAAGAAACAGCGGCACACTGCCAAGCGAATTCATGCGCGGCTGCGCGACGAGCATGGCTTTACGGGCGGGATCACCATCGTCACTGATTATGTGCGTGAGAAGAAGCGGCGGACGCGGGAAGTGTTCGTGCCGCTGTCGCATGCGCCGGGCCATGTTCAGGTCGATTTCGGCGAAACGCTGGGCGTGATTGCCGGTGTTGAGTGTAAGCTGCACTACTTTGCGATGGCGCTTCCGCATTCGGATGCGTTCTTCATCAAGACCTACCCCGCCGAGACGACCGAGGCGTTTTGTGATGGCCACAACGCCGCTTTTGCATTCTTCGGCGGCGTGCTCTTGTCGATCCTCTACGACAATACAACGATCGCAGTGGCGAAAATCCTGGGCGATGGCCTCCGGTTGCGCACCCGCGTCTTTTCGGAATTGCAGTCGCATTACCTGTTCGACGACAAGTTCGGCCGACCGGGCAAAGGCAATGACAAAGGCAACGTCGAGGGGGTGATCGGATATGGGCGGCGCAACTTCCTCGTTCCCGCGCCGCGGTCCGACAGCTTCGATGCGTTGAACACCTGGCTGGAAGATCAGTGCCTGACGCGACAGGGCGACATTGTGCGTGGTCATACCGAGACTGTCGGTGAACGTCTGATGCGGGATCTCAATGCGCTGATGGCGCTGCCGACCACCCCTTACGATGCTTGCGACAGGGTCAGCACCCGGGCGACATCGATCTCCATGGTCCGTTATCGCAACAATGACTACTCGGTGCCTGTCGCTCATGCCCATCACGAGGTTCAGGTTCGTGGGTATGTCCATGAGGTTGTGATCGGCTGCGGGGCCGAGGTGATTGCCCACCACCGCCGGTCCTACGACAAGGCGGACATGGTATTTGATCCGATGCATTACCTGCCGCTGTTGGAGCAAAAGGTTGGGGCGCTGGATCAAGCCGCACCGCTGCAAGGCTGGGATCTGCCGGATGAGTTCGCCACCCTGCGCCGACTGTTGGAGGCGCGGATGGGGAAGAAGGGCAAGCGCGAATATGTTCAGGTTTTACGTCTGCTGGAAACGTTCGAACTGACCCATCTGCATGGTGCGATCCGGCAGGCGCTCGATCTCGGGGCCATCGGCTATGATGCTGTGAAGCATCTTGTCCTGTGCCGGATCGAGAGGCGTCCGCCACGGCTGGATCTCGATATTTATCCCTATCTGCCCAGAGCACAGGTCGGGACGACAGACCCGGCCAGCTACATGAGCCTGATGTCGGGGGTGCCGACATGAGCGACACTCCGCAGGTCTTATTGCAGCATCACCTCAAGGCGCTCCGACTGCCGACCTTCAAGAGCGAATATGGCAAGCTGGCCCGTCAGTGTGCGGCAGAGGGCAAGGATCATGTTCAATATCTGCTGCGGCTTTGCGAACTGGAGCTGATCGAACGCGAACGCCGGATGGTTGAGCGGCGGATCAAAGCCGCGAAGTTCCCGGCCACCAAGAGCCTCGACAGTTTCGACTTCAAGGCGATCCCGTCGCTCAACAAGGTCTTGACCATGGAGCTGGCACGTTGCGAATACGCTGATCGCCGCGAGAACATTATTGCTCTGGGTCCATCGGGAACCGGCAAGACCCACATTGCCTTGGGGCTTGGTCTCGCCGCTTGCCAGAAGGGCCTGAAGGTCCGCTTCACGACGGCCGCCGCGCTGGTGCATGAGTTGATCGAGGCAGCCGATGATCGGCGTCTGCAGCGCCTGCAAAAGCTGATTGTCAGTCAGGATCTGTTGATCATTGACGAACTTGGCTTCGTTCCCCTGAGCAAATCCGGCGCGGAGTTGCTGTTCGAAGTCATCTCGCAGCGCTATGAGCGAGGATCAATCGTCATCACGTCCAATCTGCCGTTTGATGAATGGACCGAAGTCTTCGGATCCGAGCGCCTTACCGGCGCCATCCTCGACCGCCTGACCCACCATGTTCACATCCTGGAAATGAACGGCGACAGCTACCGGCTGCGACAGAGCCGCAAACTCCAAGACTGAAACCGCAAAAACAGCAGCAATGCTGGCCTGCGGCCAGCGCACTCTGGCGCGCGTCAGCTACTTGGCGAGCACACGCGCCAGAGCGCCGCGAACATCCAGGCCGTGGCCCCATTTTGCGCCGGTAAATGGTCCCTTTTGTCGCCGAGATTGACATTTCAGCGGCAATTCTTCACGACGGGCGAATATCACTTTACACATTGCGACAGCGATAGTTTCGAGACCGATATATCCATTCTCATGGGTTTCTGGAATCAGAAGTGGTCGCCGAAAAAAGGCGCGTCCTCGGCAACGAAGGTAGCGGCAAATTTCGAAAGGGTCTTGGCAGCGGCGCTGCAAACCGATGCACTATTCTTGCCGGTGCTCTGGCGAGGGGATGTTCCGTTGGGAGCATTGGGTCATGTCATGGACCCGACAATAGGGGCGATGCACTTCATAATCGCGGGGCGTGACGAAAGTGCGGAAGAGGCCTTTATCGGCGCGGCATTGCACTTCCACAGTATTGAATGTGCAATTATGCTCGGGTGCGAGAACTATGATTTTGGACACGGCGACGAGCCTTATAAATTCGGCTACGGTGCGGTGGCCAAGCGGTTACAATATTTTTCAATCCGGAGACCCGATCCTTCGGAGGGCAAGATATTTGATTCCATTAACACCGGCGCAGCACTTAAGCGGATCGAAGCCTTCCTTATATCCGGTAAAACTGACGAAGCTAGACACGCCTGCCGTCAGTTATCGAAAATCTTCAATTAATTGGCTCGCGTGACCAACACGACTAGGGTTCCTGTTGCCCGTTGTCGCTCTAGACGGCATTGTAGCAGAACTGACGCCTGAGACGTGCGTTCCCCTTTCCCCGTTGGGTTCAGCCCAGGCGCACGATCTCGGCGGTTCCGGGGGCCGAGAATTGGTTCATGAGGGCGACGCGGATCTGGATTTCGGCAGTCTGGCGGTCGGGGTCTCTCGCGGCGATACGTTCCCCGAAGGCCTTGAGGCAGCGCATCTTGGCTTCGATCCGGCTTCGGGCGTGGTACCCGGTCCAATGTTTCCAGAACGCCCCGTCGTAGTGGCGGGTGACGCGCAGGGTTTCGTTTCTGGCCGTGGCTGGCGGACAGTCCTCCTTCCAGGGCCGCCCGTTCTTGTGGATCGGGATGATCGCGGTGGCCTGACGGTCGACGATGGCGGTGTGGCAGCGGCGCGTGTCATACGCCCCATCGGCGGTCACGGTGCCGATCTGTTCCCCCTCGGGGGTCTGGTTGAGCCGTTCCGGCAGGATGGGGCTGTCGCCGTCGCTGCTGGGGGTGAACTCCACGGCCCGGATGTCCGAAGTGGCCGTGTCGATGGCCAGATGCACCTTGCGCCATTGGCGGCGGCCCTGCGGCCCGTGCTTGCGGGCCTGCCATTCGCCGTCACCTGGAAACTTGATACCAGTGCTGTCGACCAGCAGGTTCAGCGGGCCATTGGCGCGACGGTAGGGAAACTGAACCGCGAGGGTCTTCTGCCTCCGGCACAGCGTCGAATAATCCGGCACGGCCCAGTCGAGGTTCGCCATCCCCGACAGGCTGGCCACCATTCCTGTCGTTTGCCTCGACGGGAGCTTGAACAGGACCTTGATCGTCAGACAGAACTGGATCGCGGTATCCGAAAATACCGCAGGGCGACCGGGCCTACCGTCAGGCGGCGCGAGCCAGGTCATCTCCTTGTCCAACCAGATCAGCAAAGAGCCGCGCTTGCGCAGCGCCGCGTTGTAGCTGGACCAGTTTGTCGTGCGGTAACGGGCTGGTGAGGGCTTTGTCATGGACCCCGTCTGACCGCATGGATGCCCAATGTGAATCATCGGAAGTCAAAGTTGTGCAACAACGCCCGTTGCATCTTCGTTTCGGCAAGGCTCCGGCGGTGGTATCTGCTCTACCGTCGCCACAGCGATAGGCCCGGGTATCGCGACGGGTTAGCCGCCTCGTTCTTGGCGATGGCTCCAGCACTTGTAGGCTTCCACGGCTTGGCGTTGTTGCGCGTTGAAATGACGGTATGGGCATTGCAGGCGGCAATCCCGTCAAGGGGATTGCTCGTGTCGTCGCACCCCGCCGCGACAGGTCCGTAACCGTCTTTCACTCCACCATCGCCCTCGCCGCAACCGTGATATTCTGGTTATGAGTTGTGAGCCCAGGACCGGTGAATACTTGACAGGACACGGCCTCGGGCGCGTGCTCCAAGAACTCTCCTGCAGTGCGCCTTATCGGCCTTCTCGACGATCTGCATGACCGCGAACTTGCCGTTGGGATCGATCGCCACGAACATGTAGAGCTGGCCTTCAAAAGTCCCGACTCCAGCGTTGTCGGTGTGGAAGAACCCGATCGGCTGGCGCTTGAAGCGCCGCCGTCAGGGCCTGTCGTTGTCCCCTCCGGCAGACCGAAGATCCCGTTTCGCGGCAGACACCGACGCACCGCAAACCGGGTCGGAAGCGGGATTTTGGGCTACGAGGCAAAGGGGGCAATCGTCCGACTGAATCAGCATATCGTGCCGGAGCGCTGCGATCTTCGCTTCCTACGGCGCGCTCAAAACCGTCGCGCGCGGTTCCTTCGTTCCGGTCTTGAGTTTCGCGACCGTCGCCCGTTTCCGCCGCTCCGCAACCGTTTTGGGATCGATACCCAGTTCAGCGCTCATCTGCGCGAGCGACGCTTGCGAATGCTGTCCTACAGCTCTGGCGCAAAGCCTGCCCTCTCACACATCAAGCATCTGTGAGAGGGTAAAATATTCGTGGCGCCGCCGCGATGAGCCCGTACCAAGAGGTTTGCGTTCATTCCAGCCAGATGATCGCACCATCAAACCGCGGGACCGGGCACCTGCCCCCCCCCGGGGTACATCACGACGTGCCGCGAACCCGACAGCGTCTCATCCGATCGCAAAGATATCCGCCCCGATCTGCAACCGGATCGTCTCTTCCGCGCCGTCGACCAGCGCCCACAGGATCTGGCCCGTGGGGCGGTAGATCACGAACGCCTCCTGTGCGCCGCCGCCGGCATTGGCGGTGGTGGCGAGGTTCACCTGGAACTGGCCGACGCTGGCAGCGCCGCCGCCCCAGACAAGACGGTCGCCTTCGCCCCCCGGCCCGCGCCGGAATAATCCTGGATCCAGTCGCTGCCATGCCCGGCCACGCCGACGTGGAAGAACCGGTCCGCGCCCGCACCACCGTTCACCCGGTCCGATCCGAAACCGCCGTTGATGAAATCGAAACCGTCGTTGCCGAAGATCAGATCGCCGAAGGCAGAGCCCGTCAGCACGTCGTTGCCCGCGTTGCCGATCAGCGTATCCGCGCCAAAGCCGCCCTCCATGACGTCGGCCCCTGCGCCGCCGTTCAGCAGGTCGTTGCCGTAACCGCCGTCGATGCGGTCGTCGCCATCGCCGCCGTAGATCACGTCGCGCAGGTCCGCGTCGGTGTCGCCGCCATAGATCAGGTCGTTGCCCGCGCCGCCGTTGACCGTGTCGGCGCCGTCGCCGCCACTCAGCCGGTCATCGCCGTCGCCGCCACGGACCCTGTCGTTGCCGGCGCCGCCCGACAGCGTATCGTTACCGGCGCCGCCGTCGATGATGTCATCGCCGAGATTGCCTTCGTAGACATCGTTGCCGTCGGTTCCGGTGTAGACGTCGCCTTCGTTCCCGCCGACGCCCTGCACCGCGCCGCCCGCGACGGCGAATTGCCAGACACCCGAGACACCGGTATTGCCCTGGCTGCTGTCGAGGCCCAGCATCGCGGACTCGTTTCCGGAGGACGGCAGCTCGAACAGGATTTCGCCCAGCGAGAACCCGGCCCGCGAGGTGAAGCCGCCAAGCCCGTCGACGCCGCCCGAGGCGCCGCCTGCAGTCCAGCTGATATCCTCGTAGCGGAAAATCATCTCGACGTTGCCGCAGCCGCGGTCGAGCAGCTCAAGCTGGAACGAACTCAGAAGATCGGTACGGCGGCTGTAATAGCCGACATCCTCCCAGGTGAAGACGAGGGAATCCCGGTCGGCGTTGTAATCCCAGTAAATCGAGCCGGGATTGGTTCCATCGGTGGGGTTGCGCGTGTCGACGTCGGCCCAGTAGGGCGCGATGATGCGGTTGTTGGAGCCGCCGCCGATCACCTGCGGCGTGTAGGTCGACAGGCCCGAGCCGAACGTGATGTTGCCGTTGGTGTTGAGATAGACCCCGTCGTAGACGACATCGTCGATGACAATTCCTTCCTCGAAGATCGGCGAGATGTCGACCAACTGCGACTGGTCGTCGTTGCGGAACATCGTGTTCGCACCGAAATCGATGAACGCATTCGAGGTGATCTCGGTCAGGGTCAGCGCTTCGGCCTCGGCCAGACCGAGGCGGGCATCGGAGAATTGCAGGAATTCGATGTCGCGCAGCGTGTCGCTGCCGTCGGTCATGGTGCCGCCGGAATGGACCACGGTCACGCTGCCGTCGTCGTTCTCGGTGATCTCGTAGTCAGCCTGCGCACCGGAGAAGGCCGCGGTATCGCAGCCCTCGCCGCCGAACAGCCTGTCGTCCCCGCGGCCGCCGATCACCACGTCGTCGCCGTCCTCGCCGCGCAGCGAGTTGGCCTGTTCGTTCCCGATGAGCAGGTCGGCATCCGCGCCGCCGACCGCGTTTTCGATCAGCGCGCCGTTCGCGATGGCAAAGCCGCCGTCGATGCCGGCATAGGTCCCCTCGCCGTCGCGGATCATCACCCGGCTGAAGAATCCGCCCGCATTGTAGTTGGCGTCGGTCGTTTCGGTCTGCAGGTCCTGCGAGAGCCGGTCAAAGATCGCGGTATATTGCAGCGCCGTGAGCGACGGCGCCACCTCGGCGGCAACACCGCTGCGGTCGAGCGTGGCGTCGTTGAGGTTGATCAGCACCGAATTCGCGTTGCCGGCATAGTTGATCTCGTCAGCGGCACCGCCGGAATCCCAGATTGTGGCATAGGCGCGCCCGATCGCCATGTCGCCTTCGCCCAGGCGAAGCGCGCCGCCGCGCGGATCCAACAGGGTATAGGTCGAATTTCCGGTGGCATAGGTCTCGGTGCCGTACTGCTGCTGCAATGCCGCGACGTCGAGCGCCATCATCGTCACCGCATGACCATAGGCGTTGGCGTCGGTGGCCCCGGTATAGGACATGACCGTGTAGCGTTCGTCATCCAGCGCCGCGCCGACCGACGGACGGGTGGCGCCGCCGCTGAACGGATGGAACAGACCGATCCCGTGGCCTGCCTCGTGGATCAGCGTCCAGTTGAGGTATTCGCCGCCCCCCGCTTCCGGCGCCGTGTTCATGTAATCGAGATCGCTGGTGATCGTGCCAAGGCTCCAGTAGTCGTCGGCCGCGCGGGTCGCACTTTCGGGAAGCTGGAAAAAGCCTTCGAGCGGTTCCTCGGCGTCGTCGGACGTGATCACCACCAGATCCGCCGTCGTCTGCGCGGTCGCGGCATTCGTCACCCGGGTGAAATCGGTCGCGATAACGCTGTCGATCATCTGATAGGCGCGGACCATCTGGTCGATATAGGCAAAGGGCGCGTCGGGATTCGAGCCTTCCTGATAGTAATCATCGGCTGCTCCCTCGTAGGCGACGCGGAATTCGGCATCGAAATTCAGCGTGTCCGCCCCCCCGAGGTAATACTGCAGGGTCGCGTCCGCCCAGATCCGGTCGTTGGTAATATCAGCGAGAAGCGTGCGCCCGGAAGCAGGCAAGGAAGCGGAAATAGCGCGTTCGGCTGTGGTATTGGCCATCTTTAAAAATCCTCTTCAGAAAAGTTATTCAAAAATCGGTGGTGCAGAGCCTTTGCAACGCCGAACGTCTGCAAACTGCCCGCGCCTCAAAAAGCGCCGGCTTCCCCGCAGATCCAGGCGGCCAGATCCACCAGATCACCGGGGGCCACCCCGGCAAACCGGGTTGTCAGGCCGCGGGATGCCGCAATGTCGGCCTTGCAGGCCAGAAACCAGCCGACAGGCGCATCGGGCGCATCCACCGCAATCCGTCCCGCGAAGATCGCCGTCGCGCCGCCGGGCAATCCGGCGGCCAGAACCCTGTTGGGTTGGGTCCGCTTGCCATGGCCGACCGGTGGCAGCGCAAAGGCGCCCGGCGCCACGCCCGCCCGGGCGGCGGCATCGGTGATGTCGGCAAGGCCCGCCTCGGGGGCAAGATCCCAGAGCGGTGCCGCCACAGCCAGATATCGCTGGGACACAGGCCCGGAATAGAGCCTGACGTATCCCCGCGGCAACGGTGCCGCGATACCGTCCTCGGCCACCGGATCAATCTGGAATTCAACCGACGACCAGTCCGCCGGAACCGTTATGTCAAGAGATTGGGCGCGGCCCGATGCCGGACTCATAACAGCCCCCAGAAATGCGATTGCGACCAGAGCACACCGGAAAACAGCCCTCCCGGCCATGGCGCTATGGTCGTCCCGTCGGTGTGGCACAGGCATAAAATAAACCCCGATACCGATCATGACATTGACGAGACCCTAACAAGGCCCGGCGATTTCTGAAAGAATTTTCTGCATTCCGCCAATTCGGACCGCCCGGTCGGCCCCTCCGAGCAGGTTCCGGGCGCCAGATCGTCGCGCTCTCTACCCGATCGCAAAGACATCCGCGCCGAGCTGCAACCTTATCGTCTCATCGGCGCCGTCGATCAGCGCCCACAGGATCTGGCCGGTGGGCCGGTAGATCACGAAGGCCTCCTGC
The DNA here is from genome assembly GCA_963761735.1 of uncultured Alphaproteobacteria bacterium. GTDB lineage: Bacteria > Pseudomonadota > Alphaproteobacteria > Rhodobacterales > Rhodobacteraceae > CAVXHQ01. Next base: position 142,725 of record CAVXHQ010000006.1, on the reverse strand, counting down.
GTGCCGCCTCCGGCGTTCGGGGTGGTGGCATAGTTGACCTGAAACTGCCCCTGGCTTGCCGCGCCGCCGCCCCAGACGAGCCGGTCGCCTTGCGTGCCCGAATAGTCCTGGATGAAGTCCGAACCATGGCCCGCGACGCCTGCGTGAAAGAACCGGTCCGCGCCCGCGCCACCGTTCACCCGGTCCGATCCGAAACCGCCGTTGATGAAATCGAAGCCGTCGTTGCCGAAGATCAGATCCGAGAACGCGGACCCGGTCAGCACGTCCGCACCGGCGTTGCCGATGACCGTGTCTGCCCCCGCGCCACCTTCGATGATGTCCGCGCCCGCGCCGCCCGCGAGGCTGTCATTGCCCGCACCGCCGTCGATCCGGTCGTTGCCCGCGCCGCCGAAGATCACGTCGCGCAGGTCCGCGTCGCTGTCGCCGCCGAACAGCGCGTCGTTGCCCGCGCCGCCGTTCACCGTGTCGGCTCCGTCGCCGCCGCGCAGCACGTCGTTGCCCGCGTCGCCGCGCAGGATGTCGTTGCCGGCGCCGCCCTCCAGGATGTCGGGCCCGTCCAGACCGTTGAGTACGTCGTTGCCGCCGCGCCCGACAAGCAGATCGCCGTTCGGCGCCTGGGTGCCGGTCAGCGTATTGTTCATCTCGTCGCCCAGCCGCAGCTGCGTGCCCGACCGGCCAAGCTGGCCGCGCCCGAAGATCTGGCCGCCAAAGCTGAACGCCTCCACGTCGGCCAGCACCTGATCGAGGCCCTCGCCCGGCGCGAATACCAGCACCGAGCCTTGCGGCCCGTCGAAGACCTGCACCCGGTCGGCGGCAGCGGCATAGGCGGCGACGTCGCGGCCCGTACCCCCCGACAGGATGTCGAAACCGACGCCACCGATCAGCAGATCGTCGCCCTGAAATCCGACGAGCGTGTCGTCGCCCGCCGCCCCGATCAGCGTGTCGCTGGCGATGCCCGGCGTGTCCGAGCCGTAGAGGACGTCGCCGAAGTTCGAGCCGATGACACGCTCGACGCCGAGGATTCCGTCGCCGCCCTGATCGCCGTCGATGGGGTTGAGGTCGACGATTACCGGCTCCAGCGAATCCACATAGGACACGGTGTCGATCTCGCCCGGCGCGCTGAGGATGTCGTCGCTGACCTGATCCATGCCCGGCCCCGGAATGAACAGGTCGTTGCCCGGTCCGCCGATCAGGATGTCGATCCCGGCCCCGCCGATCAGGATGTCGTCGCCGCCCTGGCCGTCGATATAATCGAAACCGCCGCCGCCGCTGATCCGGTCGTCGCCGTCGAACCCGCGGAACCGCCCCGCCACATCGTCGCCGGTATAGAAATGGCTGAACTGGCTGAGGAAGGCGTTCAGCGGCTCGATGCTGTTCTGCGCATAGCCCTGGACGATCGCCTGGCTCATCGCGGCGGCCGAAAACGGCTCTGTCTGGATCACGCCGGTCACGGGCAGGCGCTGATCGAGGTTCTGCGGCGTGATCCGCTGCGCCTCGGTGATCAGCGGCAAGAGCTGGTCCCGGCGTTCGGGCGACAGGGCCAGCGCGGTGGTCAGCGTGTCGAGGTCGGTGTTGAAACGGACCTGGATGCCGGTGATCGTGCCGGCGGTGAACACGGGCAGCGTGCCGCCCGCCGATTGCTGCACCACCTGCCGTTCGGCCACCGCCAGACCCGTGCCGGTGAAGGTGATCCAGCCGAGGTTGGTGAACGCCTGAAGGGTGACGCTGGTGGCCGTCGCGGCCCCCACGACGACAGGTTGCGAGACAAGCCCGAGTTCCATGCCGGAAGGATCGAAATAGCCCTCCACGCCGGTGAGATAATCGGTCGAACCGCCTCGGAAGGTTCCAATCCAGGCCATATCATTCCTCCAGCCGCGACCTGCGGCGCATAATCGACTTTACGTCTCAATGGCACCCTGTCTACAGCAAAGCCGCCCGCTCGGATAGCCTTGTGCCGCACAGGCCCCCGCATCCGGGCCGTTCAGGCGCATGATCCGTCGCAATACATTTTGTTGATTTGGTCGCGGTCAGGGCGTGGGGGACAGGCGCGGCAGGCCGGGTCGAACGGTTCAGACCGGCACCGACGGCTGGCGCCACTCGGCAACGCGATGTGTGGTCGTATTGTGTCGTCACCGATCCGCCGGATTTCGAGGCTCCGGCAAGATTGCCCGAAATGGGTTCGTTCGGGCATTCGTCCCGCCGGCGGCTACCGGATGGCGCGCCAGGGGCATTCCGCGTCGGCGTGCCCGGGGCGACGTGATGCCATCCAAAACCGCTCTTCCGGCATCGTTTCAGCACCGCCTGCGACGTCCTGTCGGTTCCATCGTCAGTGGCAATCATATCGGGCTGGCCCGACGGAGGGTCAGTGCGCCTTTTTGCCAGTAGAGCTGACGCTGATGGCGGCAAGGATGATCAGGCCGGTCGTCAGATCGCGGTAGAACGGGTCGGCATTGAGGATGTTGAAGCCGTTGTTGATAAGGGCCAGCAAGAGCACGCCGGCAATGCTCCTCCAGACGGCGCCGACACCGCCGTAGATGCTTGTACCGCCCAGAATGACCGCCGCAATGGCCTGCAGTTCGAGGCCGCTGCCGGCCGAGGCCTGCCCCATGGATATCCGCGATGTGGCGAGAGCGGCGGCCAGACCGGCGGCCATGCCGGTGAGCGCAAACGTGACGATCCGCACCCGGTTGGCCCGAATGCCCGACAGGATCGCAGCGTCCGCGTTGCCGCCCACGGCCAGGACCTTGCGACCGAAGCCAGAGCGGGTCAGAACGAAGGTCAGGATCAGCGCGAAGGCGATCATCACCCAGACCGAAACGAACACACCGCCGATTTTGCCGCGCCCCAGCCAGGTAAACGCGTCTATCCGCACGGCGATCAGTTTGCCGTCGGAAATCACCGTCGCGACGCCTTTGAAGATCAAGCTGGTGGCAATCGTGGCAAGAAAGGAATTGACGTTCAGCAGGGTGATGACAAAACCGTTGATGCATCCCAGGGCAAGCCCGACGAAAGGCGCGATCAGCAGGCCGAGCACCGGGTTCACCGCCAGCGCGACCCAGGCCGAGCAGACCGACGCGGCCGCAAAGATCGCCCCGACCGACAGATCGAAGCCGCCCGCGATGATCACCAGCGTCATCGCCGAGGCCATGATCGCCAGCGGCGCGTTCTGGTTGAGGATGTTGAGCAGGTTGGCGACGGTAAAAAAGCTGTCCGACAGCAGCGTCATGACAATCATCAGACCGGCGATGACGATGAGGACGGCATAGGCCTGACAAAACTTCAGGATTCCGGTGTTCGTCATGCCGGGAGACCCTCCTTTGCGTCGGATTGATAGTGAAACAACAGGCGCAGCACATCGGCCTCGGTGGTGCTGGCGGTGTCGACCGACGACCTGATGCGCCCGCGATCCACAAGGTAGGTGCGGTGGGCCAGGCCGAGCACTTCGTTGATCTCGCTGGAAATCAGCAAAATGCCGACGCCGCGCGCCGCAAGCGCGGCGATGGCCTCGTGGATCAACTGGCGCGCCCCCACGTCGACGCCCCGGCTCGGCTCGTCGAGGATGACGACCTTGGGATCGTCCAGCAGCCATTTCGCGATGAGAACCTTTTGTTGATTGCCCCCGGAAAACGACGAGATGTCGCCGTCGACCCTCGGCGGGCGCACCTGAAACTCGTCGATCAGACTGCGCACCCTGGCGCGCTCTGCCCGCCGGTTCAGCACTCCGCCCGGTGCAAACCGCCGCAAATGCGGCAGCGTGGTGTTGCCCGACACGGGCAGGGTCATCACCAGCCCCTGCTTGCGGCGGTCTTCGGGCACCAGAACGATGCCAAGCTGCGTCGATGCGGCGGGGCTGCGCCGCACATACGCCGCGCCCTTCAGGGTGACGGTGCCGGTCGCGGGGTCGGCACCGATGATGGCGCGCGCGATCTCGGTGCGCCCCGAGCCCACCAGACCGGCGAGACCCACGATCTCGCCCGCACCGATACGCAGGCTGACGCCGTTCACGCCGGTCTGCGAGCGCAGGTCGCGCACCTCCAGCAGCGGCGCCGGATCGGTGGGCGACACCTTCGGCGGAAACGGCGTCTCGGTCTTGTCGCCCCCCAGCATGGCGGCCACCAGCGTCGATTTATTCTGCCCTGCGGCGTCAACGGTGTGCACCAGATTGCCGTCGCGCAGCACGGTGATCCGGTCCGCCACGTCGAGAATATCGTCCAGAAAATGCGATACATAGATGACAGAGCGGCCCGCATCGCGCAAGGAACGCATCATGTCGTGCAGCTGCGCTATCTGGTCCTTGGCAAGCGACGAGGTCGGCTCGTCCATCACGATCACCCGCGCATCCCGCGCCAATGCGCGCAGAATTTCGACGCGCTGGCGGTCGGCGATCGACAGACCGCCGGCCCTGTCGTCGGGGTCGAGGCGAAAGCCGGTGGTTTGCATGAGCTGCCGCAACCGCGCAGCTTCGGTCTTGCGTAAAATGCCGAAGCGCTTGTCCTCGATACCCAGAAACACGTTCTGTGCCACCGTCAGATCCGGAACCAGCTGCAATTCCTGATGCATGATCGCGATGCCCTGGGCAAGCGCCTCGGGCGGCCCCCACTTGTGGACCGGCGCGCCAAACACGCTCAGCGTGCCGGCGCTGGCCGCATAATAACCGCCCATAACCTTGCCAAGCGTCGACTTTCCGGCGCCGTTTTCGCCGACGAGGCCATGGATCTCACCGCTGCGAATATCCAGATCGATGTCGCGCAGCACCGATATGCCCGAAAACGACACCCCGACGCCGCGCGCCGCAATCGCGATTTCAGCGACTGCGTCCGTGGCAGGCATCCTAGGCCCGTGCCTCGGAGGCGGCGACATCGACCGTCAGATCGGCGGTCACGACCACGCCGTAAAGGTCGCGTGCGGCGTCACGGCTGACGAGGCCGCGCGTCACGTCGCGCAGCACATCGTCGAAGGCCCGCGCCCTGGGGTTGCCATTGCCGCCCCCGCCGCCGGTCATCGTCTCGATGATCGTGCCCGCCTTCACCTCGCGGGCGCGCATCTTCAGCGGGTCGCTGGTGGTGCCATCCGGCCAGCGGATTTCAACCGAGGGCCCTGCCCCGTCGCCGCCGCCGTTCAGGCCCCAGGCGGGCGTTACAGAACGCTCGAACCACAGCGCGCTGAAGCAATCCTCGAGAGCCTTGTAGCGCCGGATAACGCCGCAGCCGCCCCGGTGCTTTCCCGCGCCGCCACTGTCGGGACGAATGGCGAATTCCTCCAGTCGCACGGGAAACTTGGTTTCGTAGACCTCTGCGGGAATGTTGCGAAAGCCGCCGTTCACGAGGTTGATCAGGGCGTTCTCGCCGTCGCTGTCGATGCGCCCGCCCCAGCCACCGGCTGTCGGCTCGAGGGCGATCCACTGGCCGCGGGTTTTGTCCACCGAGAAGAAACCGGCGACCATGCTGTCGCCGTAATGCGCCGCCGTCGACCGCGCCGGGACGGCCTCGGACATGCACGAAATGAACAGGTCGGCCAGCAGGCCGAGGCCGGTGAAATACCACTCGCAGGCCGCCGGTTCCTGCGCGTTGAACATGCACAGGTCCGGCACTTTCACGGTCATGGTTTCAAACGAGCCGCCGGTGATCGCCCTGCCGGGGTTGATCATCGTCTTGTAGGCCAGCCGCAGCAACAACTCGGTTTGTTTGACGCCGCAGTTGATCGAGCCGGGGACAGGACCGGACGAGCCGGTCAGATCCACCTCGAGGCGGTCGCCCGCAATCGTCAGTTTCAGCGCCACCTTTACGGGCTCGGTGCCGACGCCGTCGTTGTCCAGATAGCCTTCGCGCGACCAGGACCCATCGGGTATCGCGGAAATCGCCTCGCGGTCCATGCGGCGGGATTGTTCGAAAATGTTCTGGCAGGCATCGTGGTAGACCGGCAGGCCAATCCGGTCCAGAAGCTGCGACAGCCGCCGCTCGCCGGTGCGGATCGCGGCCACCTGCGCACCCAGATCGCCGATCGTGGCATCCGACAGCCGCGTGTTCAGCCGCAAATGATCGTACCACTCGCGCTGCGGTTTGCCGCGGCTGATGATGCGGGTGGGCCCAATGCGGATACCCTCCTGGTAGATATTGGTCGAGCCCATGACAGAGCCCGGGTCCATCGCGCCGATATCGCCCCAGTGCGCCCGCGACGCCCCGAATCCGACCAGCACGCCCTTGTGAAAGATCGGCCCCACGGCGGTGACGTCATGCAGGTGGGTTCCCTGCATATAGCTGTCGTTCATGATGAACATGTCACCTTCGTGAATGTCGTCGCCGTAGTAGTCCTGCACGATGTGCACACATACCTCGATCGCCCCGATGAACAGCGGCACGCCGGTAGACTGGCCCAGCATGTTGCCATGCTCGTCCATCAGCGCCACCGCGCTGTCCTTGCCCTCGTAGATCACCGACGAATGCGCCGAGCGCCAGAGCGAGGCATTCATGTCCTGCGCGCAGGAAATCACGAAATTGCGGACCACTTCCGTGGTGATGGGATCTGCCGTTGTCATGCTGACGCTCCTTTGCTCAAGGCCATATGGCCGCCCGCTATCGTGACGGCCTGCCAGCCGGGGGGCAGCAGTGTCGTGGCGGTGCTTTCCTCGATGATCGCGGGGCCGGTGACGGGGTGGCCGTCGCTGAGCGCATTGCGGTCAATGATCCGGGTCGGCAGCGCCGTGCCGTCGAACACCACATCGCGGGTCCGTTCAGGTGCGGCCGCCATCGCCAATGGTGGCGCGTTCTCGGGGCGCGGTATCCGCCCGATTGCCGCAAGCCGGATGTTGGCCATCTCGACACGGCCCTCGGGGCTGGAGTGGCCGTACTGCCGCGCATAGGCCACATCGAAGGCGGTGCGGACGGCGGCCATGTCGATCGGACCATCGGGCACGGGGATCGTCAGCACATATTCCTGCCCGTGATAGCGGAAATCGATGCCGCGCTCGTGGCTGATGTTGGCCGCGTCGACGTCTTCGGCGAGCAGGTATTCCGTGCCGCGAGCGGTCAACCGCCCAAACGCGGCCTCAAGGTCGGCCGGCGCGATCATGTCCCAGAACCCGTACATGGTTTCCTTGAAATCGTGGCGCATGTCGGTTTGCAGCATGCCCCACGCCGAAAAGGCGCCGGGATGTACGGGGATGATCACCTCGCCGATCCGAAGCTCGTCGGCCAGCGCAGCCGCCTGAGCCGGACCCGCGCCGCCAAAGGCCACCAGTGCGAAATCGCGCGGGTCGATGCCGCGCTGGATGGTGATGGTGCGAATGGCGTCGGCCATCTTTGCGTTGACGATATCGACAACACCCTGCGCCATCGCCTCGGCGCTCATCGCGAAGGATTGCCCCATTTTCGCCAGCGCCGCCGTGGCCGCGTCGCGGTCCAGCGTCATCTCGCCACCGCCGAAGTTGGCGCTGTCGAGGCGGCCCAGCACCAGATTGGCATCCGATACCGTGGGCTGGGTGCCGCCGCGACCGTAGCACACCGGCCCCGGCGTCGAGCCCGCCGATTGCGGCCCGACGCGCATGGCACCGGCTTCTTCCCAGGCCAGAGAGCCGCCCCCCGCGCCGATCACATGGATATCGACCACCGACATCTGTACCGGCAACCCTTCGAGGCTGGTTTCGTTCGAGGTCGACGGCAGGCCGTCGATGATCAGGCTTGCATCGAACGAGGTGCCGCCCATATCGACACAGATCAGGTTCCGCCGACCCGTGACCTGCGCCAGGGCGCGCCCGCCGATGGCACCGCCGACCGGGCCGGACAACAGCGTTTGCAGCGCGTTCTTGCTGGCGGTGGCGGCACTCATCACGCCACCGTTGGATTCCATCACGTGCAGGCCCTGCCCCGACGGGAGCCGCGTTTTCAGGTCGCCCACCAGCGTGGCGAGATACTTGCGCACGACGGGCGCCAGGTAGCTGTCCATCACCGTGGTCGAGGTGCGGTCGAACTCGCGCCATTCGGGCGAAACCTCGTGCGACAGGGCAATGGCGACGCCGGGCAGCCGCTCTTCGAGGTAGGCCCTGGCGGCCAGCTCATGCGCCGGGTTCACATAGGAAAACAGAAAACAGATCGCGACGGCCTCGTAGTTTTCCGCCCGGGCGGCAGCAACGAAGGCATCCAGATCATCGGTCGACAGGGCGTCGACTTCAGCGCCGTCGGCCGCAAGCCTGCCGGTGGCCACATAGGTATGTTCCAGCGTGGCGAGCGGCACGGGCTTGTTCCACCTGATCGAGAATATCTCGCCCCGGTCATTGCCCTGAATGGTATAGATGTCGCGGAAATTGCGGGTCGTCAGCAGCGCGACTTGCGCGCCCCTGCGTGTCAGCAGCGCATTCAGGCCCACGGTCGTTCCATGAACGAAAAAATCGATCTCGGCATCGGCGGGAATGGCGGTGTTGATCCCTTCCAGAACTGCCAGTGCCGGATTTTCCGGCGTCGACAGCACCTTGGTGGCACCGCAGGCGCCGGTTTCGCTGTCTTGAAACACGATATCGGTAAAGGTGCCGCCGATATCGGCGGACACGCGATAGCTTTTCGTCATTGAAAGGGCCTTCCCGTGGAATGGACCGGGGCGCAGGCCGCGCCCCGGAAGCTGGTGCGTGGCTTACTGCTGCCACTCGGCGACGAAATCGGGGTTGGCCTCCAGCGCCGCTGCGTCGATCAGCGCCTGTATCGGGCCAACCTCATCCATGTTGATCGACACGGTGACAGGCTGGCCCTCGATTGCATTGGCAATCTGCTCCATCGCCAGCGCGCCCATGGTCTTGGGAAAATATGCCATCGTCGCATCCCAGCGTCCGTCGCGCACCGCCTGAACACCCACGTCGGACGCGCCGCCGCCCATGATGTACATGTCGGCCACGTTCATGCCCGCCGCGTCCAGCGCGATCTCGGCGCCGGCCATGTGCTGGTCCGCGTTCGACAAGACCACATGCACATCCGGGTTTGCCTGCAGCATATCGGTCATCGCATTCAGACCGGCCTCGGGCGAATAGTAGCCCTCGCCAACGGCCACGACATCGATGTTGTCGTGCCGCGCCAGCACGTCTTCGTAGGTTTCGAGCCGCAGATTATCGAACGGAAAGATCTTGCCGCCAATCAGGATGATCACGTTGCACGGGTCCTTGTCGGCACAAAAATCGACCACCGCCTCGGCTTGCAGCGTGGCACCGGGCACCGGCGGCGAGGCAACCGTCGCCGTGAGGCCCTCAATCTGCGGCTCGAGGCTGTTCATCTCGGGGCCGATCGGGAACAGGACCGTGACAATCGGAAAGCCTGCCGCGATCACCTGCTCGACGGCGCCCGACACACCGACATTGTCGTTCGGCGCGATGATGAAGCCGTCGAAGTTGCCGCTGGCCAGCACGTCCTCGATCTGCGCGAACTGGACCGACGCGTCGAACTGACCGTCGAAAATCTCGGTCTCGTAGCCGCGCTCGGCGGCCATTTCCTGAATGCCTTCGTAGGTCGCCTGATTGAAACCGTTTTCCGACGCCGCCGCAAAGTATGCGATCCGCCCTTCCGCGCTCGCAGCCCCCGTCACTGCCCCCGTCACAGCAACCGTTGCAAGCAGTGCAGTCGCAACACCGTTGAGTACATTCGCCATTCTAGCTCTCCTGTTGATGCGTGCGGGCGGACCGGCGATCGGTCTTGCGATCATTTCGTTGGACAACCCCTCAGAGATAATACAAACTTAATACAAGACGTGAGTCAATCAAAGAAAGTTGTCATCCGATGAGCACGGCGCCACCCAGAAAGACCCAGCGCGGCAGTCTGGCGATCCATGAGCAGATGCGCGACGACATCTTGTGGCTGCGCGTCGAGCCGGGAACCGCGATTGATGAAGTATCGCTCGCCGAGCAATACGGGGTGTCGCGCACGCCGATCCGCGAAGCGATCGTCCGGCTGGCGGCAGAGGGCCTTGTGCAGAATTTGCCCAACCGATCCTCGGTCGTGGCCCCGCTCGTCTTGCGCAAACTCCGGGCGTTTCTCGATATGTATTTCCTGCTGTCCCGCGCCGTGGTGCGCGAGGCCGCCGCCAAGATAACCGATGCGCATGCCGTGGACTTGCAGGCAAAAACAGCCCCCCTCGTATCGGCCCTTCTGGCAGAGCCGGACGAGGCCGCCCAGAAAATGGAGCTGAGCCTGCGCCGCGATATCTCGACGGTCTCGGATAATTTCTTTCGCGACAACGCGTACCGCGTGATCCTGGATGCCGGGATCAGGACCAAATTCATCTATCTGTTCCCGAATTGTAACGGCGACGAGCGGCGCAAACTCGTCGGCCGCTGGGAAACCCTGATCGACACGATCGTGGCCGGGGATGTCGATGCCGCCGACCGTGCGGTGACGGCGCAGATCCAGTTCGAAGCGCGCATCATCGAGAGAATTTTCAAGGCCGAAGAGGGCTATACAATGCCAGTTACCCCACCGACGGCGGACGCCGCATGACCCGGAACGCAAGTGCAGACGCAATGCAACGCCTGGTCCGGATCGTGCGCGACAGCGGGCTTGCCGCGATCGCCCTGGTGCCGGGGCCGAACTTCGCCTACGTCTCGGGGCTGAACTTTCATCTGATGGAGCGCCCGACCCTGCTGATCGTGACGGCGCAGGGCACGGTCATCGGCATCATGCCCGAGCTTGAGCGTCAGAAATGGGCCGAGACATTCCCCGACGCGCAGACATTCTATTGGCAGGACAGCGACGGATATGCCGCCGTCTTCGCCCTTGCCGCCGCGACGATACCGACCGGCACGATCGGGGTTGAAGGCATGTTGATGAGGGCGTTCGAGTTTCGCGCCTTGCAAGAGGTGCTTGGCGCGGACCGTGTGACCGACGCCGAGGCTGCATTGGACGCCCTGCGGATGGCGAAATCAGAGGCAGAAATCAGCGCCCTGCGCCGCGCCATATCCATCACCGAAACGGCCGTGCGCGAAACGCACGACAGCCTGAGCACCGGAATGACCGAGCGGCAGATCGTGGCGCTGCTCAAGACACGGATGCTTGCCAACGGCGCGGACGGCATTGCCTTTGCGCCGCTGGCCCTGATCGGCGAGAACGCCGCAAAGCCGCACGGCGAGCCGGGGGACCGTGCGCTGAAAGCCGGCGACGCGCTGCTGATCGACGTCGGCGCCTTGTGGGGCGGGCTGAACGCGGACATGACGCGCACCGTATTTTTCGGGCATGTAAGCGACCGCCACGCCGACATTTACAACGCCGTCCTTGCCGCCAATGCCAAAGGACGCGCCATCGCGGGGCCAGACCTGACGTCGCATGACCTCGACACGGCCGTCACCGGTGTACTGGCCGCGTCGCCCTTTGCCGATCTGATCGTCCACAAAACCGGTCACGGCCTTGGCCTTCTGGTGCACGAAGCGCCGCAGGTGATGGTCGGCAACCACACGCCGTTGGGTGCAGGCACGGTCATCACCATCGAGCCGGGCCTTTATGCGCCCGGCGAGGTCGGTGTCCGCATCGAGGACGACGTCTTGATTACGGCGGACGGCAGCATTTCCCTCACCGATTTCCCCCGTGAACTGACGATCGTGAAAGGGGCCCGATGATGCACCCGTTTGAGGAGGTACTGGCCGCACCGGACCAGCCGCAGGCCACCTTTGCCGCCCTCGAAACCCTTGTGCGCGCCACTGTCGGCGTCGGGCTGTTTACATTGACCGAGATCGATCCTGCCGCCGGAAAGGCCAGCCGGATTTACAGCAACCAACCCGACGCCTATCCGGTTCATGGCCAGAAAGACGTCGTGCCGAACCGATGGACCGCCGCGGTTCTGGACCGGCACGAGACCTTTGTCGCAAGTACGATCGACGACATCGCGACGGTGTTTCCCGACCACGCGTTGATCAGATCGCTCGGCTACGAGAGCTGTATGAACATACCGGTCATCGTCGGTGGCACGGTCGTCGGCACCCTGAATTGCCTCGATATCCGGGGCCATTACACCGGCCAGAGCGTACAGAATTCAGGTAGCCTGAAACTGCCTGGAGTAGTGGCGTTCCTGCTGCACAGGTACTGCCGACGCAGCTAGGGTAAGGCCCCGCCAATCGTCTTGCGATTATCCGACGTCAGTGCAGACGGGTCCGAATAGGGAAGTTTGATAACAGAATGTTTCCGACTCATCGCTACCACGGAGGAGTCGACGATGAGTTCGACAACCAAAAGCGCCGGTGCGAAGGTCGTCAAGGACAACAAGTGGACCTGTCGCAAGCCGTATACGTCCGAGGCGAAGATCGGGATTGTCTTCGTGGCGAGGACGCGACGTCATCGGACGGCTCGACTGGACTGGCTTTCCTGTAGTTCCTGTCGTCTCTGGTTGGCCAGCTCGTTCGGCGTTCGGTATCCGTCTGGGTTGCGTCCCCGCGTGCGGCTATCCCCTTGGCAATCATCGGGTCGAACGCCTTGCCGCAGGCCGGCATCCGCCACGCGTTTTTGCCTGCCTCTTTGCCGTGTTCGTTCTGAATGTCCTTGATCGGACGTTCCGGAGTCAGCCCGGTCGGATGGGCTTCATAGCGCCGCACGCTGCCCGACTTGTTCGAGCGCCGCCTCGTTTTCGACAGCGTACAGAACGCGCGGACCCGTTCCCGGTCGTCGGGTGACTTGGCCACTTCGCGGAAGTGGAAGCATTCGTACACCGTCACCGGACTGGCCCGTTCGTTGAACACGAAGACACGCTCCTCGGAACCGACAGTGACGTTGCGCAGGTGCTTCGTATGGAAGTCTGCGGTCTTGTAGCGCGGTGACTTACCCGGCCGGTAATCGTGGTTCCCATGGCACAGGCGCTGACCAACCGCTGCAACGTGGTCAAGCCTCTGATGCATAAGCAAACAGATGGCCTTGTCTAGTGCGGGGACGTCGTTTAAACGGCATCGCATGAATATCGAGTTGGCCACATCAATTGCAACGCAAATGCAAAGCGGGCATACTCGATTTCAAAGCGACTACGAAAACATCTGAGTTTTCATCATGTTGCCCCTATAGCTCAGCTGGTAGAGCAACTGATTTGTAATCAGTAGGTCCGCGGTTCGAGTCCGTGTGGGGGCACCATTTAAAATCTTGAAAATGAACAATAAAACGAACTAGCTGCTATTGAGCGGGTTGGCGTTTTGCAACATTTTTGCAACATCATAGCCTACCGGTAATGCTGTTCGCTGCAACACCACAAATCACGGCCACTCCAGTAAGGCGCTGGAATGAATTGTTTTTTGGTTCCCAGATTGCGCGGCGGTTGCTACGCTCATGTGCAGGAGGGCACGATGCACTTGTATATGTCCGGCACGCCGAAGAACGACGCCTTTCAAGCGCTAGAAAACCAGATGTGCTCGCACAGGCTGTTCTCAATGCATGGCGCATACGCGCGAGAAGTGATGAAGTGGCTGAGCATGGTCAAAGCGGGCGTGCGGACCTTTGACGATTATTGCAAGCATGAGCCACGGACCATCGCAAGGCTTGAGCAAAAGGACCAAGAGCAGCGGGCATTGCTCGTGCGGCGCGGCATCGATGATAAGTGGGTGCCGTATGCAGAAGCACTGCAAACCGCAAGCCAGAGCCGAGAGGCCGCTTGCCCCTCACACATTATGCTCGACTCCGGCGCGTTCACGGCTTGGAACGCAGGCGCACCAGCCACACTTGATGAGGTCAAGACGGCTTACTCCCGCTTCCTCGACGAAGCAGGTGGGCTGTTCAAAGAGATTTGGCTGATCAACCTAGACGTCATAACGGACGACAAATCTACGCCAGTGGAAATGCGAGAAGCGATAGCACAGTCAGACGAAAATTTTGCAGCACTCCAAGCGGAATTTGGCAATCGTGTGCTGCCCGTGTTTCATCAGGGCGAGGGTGCGGCGCGACTGCTTGAAGTGGTCGATCAGGCCAAAGGATACCTTTGCCTATCTCCGAACAATAGAAAGCCCGAGGAACAACGTTGGCGCTGGGCAAAGCTGGCGCGGATGGCTCTCAGTGATCTATCCTGCGAAGTGCGAACGCATGGCCTTGCCACGACCGGAAACGATATGATCCGCGAGGCTGGCCTGACGTCAGGCGACTCTGCCGCTTGGAATGAGCATGGCTTCTATGGGTCCGTTGATCTCGTCGAAGATGAATTCTATCCGCAGAACAAATTTAAGTTGGTAACGACGGAAAACGGTGAACTTGACCGTGTGGGAGAACATATCGTGGAAAGGTCACGGCTTCGGTATCGCGGCTATCATATCGGCGTCGAGTTGGACGACTACGATCTCAAATCTCAATCCAAGATGATCAGCAATGACCGAAACGTTTCATTCCTTCCTCAACGCCAGCGCGAGTGGGTGCGGGCAAAGGTTGAGACGTATTTCCCATGGACACTTGCCTTAACTGATCAACGGGCGCGCAGCCTGATCTGCATGGGCGAGTTGCGCACGTTTGCCGAGGCCTTCAAATGGCAGGCACCGGGGGTGCGGCAATACGATGAAGCGGGCGTACTACTTCCCCCACCATTCAGCGAGGAACTGCGGGCCTATCCAACCCAAGAGGATCGCGCCCGTTTCTTGTCCGACCAATTGTATGAAGGCCGCCTATGACTGGTCCTGATTGCAGAACCCCCGTGCCTCCGGGTTTCATCAATGCGCTGGTGATGGCCAACAGATTTCGAGGACGAGGAACAAAGCTGTTCCCTTGGCTTGGTTTCGTCGAGTTGTCAGGCAGTCAGCTATACGCCTCAGACAATCGGTGCATCATCGCTATACGCCTTGACTTGAAACTGGGGTCAGCGACGTTCACTGCGGGTGATATTGCGGTATTGCGGGCGATGGGAGACGATCCTGAATTCTGCGATTTCAGTAATGGTCTTGCATTTAGCTGGAATGATGGGCGCTGGCTCACTTCTGAAACTCAAATGGACACGCGACTGTCTGATCACTGTCGCCCCTTGATTGAGAAGTATTGGCACGAGGGGCGTGAAATAGGGCTTATGGCTCCGTTCTTCGCAAGCAGAGCCAAGCGGAAGGGTTTAAGCCGGATTGTAAAATTTCCGGCACAGAGCATAGGCGAGAAACACCACCAATACTGGCACGGCGGTACGATCTCCAAGCTCATGTCCGTTGCAACTGCCTACGATCCCGATGCGTCACCGACGCCGTTTTCGTTCCCCAGCGGAAAAGGCTTGATTGCAAAGCCTTCTAAGGGCAGCATCAGCACATGAATGAGACATACACAGACGGGTTTTTCTACCACCCAGACGCCGCCGTTGCGCAGCGTGTGGACGATGGCAGTTTGAACCCGCGTCTCGACGATATCTTTGTCACGGCACTTGAAGAAACCGTTTCTGCCAAGGCCGCAGCCGAGAAGCGCGTGGCCCGGCTTAGGGCACGCTTGAGCCAGATTGAGGGCAAGATTGCCGAAGCCGGTGCCGAGGTCGAAAGAATCAACGAGCACCATCAGCGGCAATACGCAGCCATGGCGAAGTATGAGCGTGGCGACGAATTAGATGCCGATGAACAGACCCTTCTGACCCCTAAGTTTTTAGGCCTCGTTGGCGAGCAACGCAAAGCAAACGTCGAGGCACAGTTCGTCGATCATAAAGATGTATTCGACAAGCTGGAAGCAGATGACTGGAAGGTCGAGGGCAAGCGTCTTGAAGGCGGCTTCCTGTATGTGACGGTCAAACGTGCTGTTGATGCGGTTCCCGCTCCCGAAGTTACAGTTGCAAAGAAGGTTGCGAAAGCCATCGCAAAATTCTTCTCCCCTGACTTTAATCGCGGCGAACGCGTCCACATGTGGGACCGCCTCGCCTCATTGCAGCCCCTGAATCCCGGTGCCGGATGATCAAGTCAGAGGATGACTTGTTCAAACTGTTCGGGGGAAGTGATCCTTCGAAAGCAGGAACCAGCGAGAGAGCCTTCTCTACGATCAAACTTGAACTCGAAGATCGCAAGCATTTTGACCGTTATCGCGGTGATACCGAAAAGTCGCCGCAGCAGAATGTTGCCGCGGCCCGGAAGCTGATCAAGAGAGTCAAGCTAACCGACCCTAACCGCCACTATCTATTATTGGGGGGCAAAAGAGAGGTGCGCGTCGATCAGGTCCGCCTGCTGGCCGTCGGCAAGGCGATGCGTGACGCTAATTTGGCGTAACCGTACGGTCTCCCTGCACTGCCGCGCATAGGGAGTGAGGGATAGTGTCCGCTTAGGATAGCGGACACTAAGGGGCGATCGATGGCGCGTCGTGCGAGACGGCTCTGGAGCGACGAGGAGAAGCGCTCGATCTGCTTTCAGACGGCAGCGCCGGATGTGTCGGTGGCGCAGGTTGCGCGTCGATATGCGATGAACGCCAACATGATCTTCAAATGGCTGCGGGATCCTCGATACGCCCCCACCGCCGAACCGGTGGTCGAGATATGCGCTGCGGATGTCGCTGGCTTCCTGCCGGTTGAGATCGTCGATCAGCCGGAGTGGAGGGATCATGACGCGGTGTCTGATCCGACCGCTGATCCTGGCACAATCGAGATCGATGTCGCAGGTGGTCACCGACTGCGGATTGTGGGCACCTACGATCCCGAGGCGCTGGCCCGGCTGATCCGGGGCCTGTCGCCATGATCCCGGTCCCGTCGAACACGCGGGTCTGGCTGGCGGCCGGTGTCACAGACATGCGACGGGGGTTCACGACGCTGGCGGCTCAAGCTGAGACGGCGCTGAAGCAGGACCCGTTCGCTGGCCACCTGTTTGTGTTCCGCGGGCGGCGTGGCGATCTGATCAAGATCATCTGGTGGGATGGCCAGGGCGCGTGCTTGTTCTCGAAGCGCCTTGAGAAGGGCCGGTTCGTCTGGCCGTCGGCGAAGGAGGGTAAGATCTCCCTGACGGCGGCGCAGTTGGCGATGCTCCTGGAGGGCATCGACTGGCGGGCCCCGCAGCGTAGCTGGAAGCCGCTCAAGGCAGGATAAATTGCCCTGTCGAGGGCATTCAGGATTCCCGCCGCAGCCATGTTTTGCTATAGTTTGGCATGCTTGACGTGGCCCAATCCCTGCCGGAAGATCCCGATGAACTACGCCGCTTCACGGCCCTTTTGCTGGCCGAAGTGAAGTCGCAGGCGATGCTCATCGAGAAGCTGCGCCATCAGCTGGCCGGGCACCGCAACTCTCGGTTCGGCGCCTCATCGGAGATTATCGAGCAGCTTCAGCTGGCACTGGAAGCCAGCGAGATCTCGATCGCCAAGATGACGGCCAAGCTGCGGCTTCCCGATGAGGAGCCGAAGGACAAGCCGAAGCGCCGTCCGATCCCGGATCACATCCCGCGGATGGAAGTCGAGTTGACGACCGGCGGCGATGATTGCGCCAAGTGCGGCGGTCGACTGCGCCGTCTGGGCGAGGATGTGACCGAGGAGCTGGAGTATGTGCCCGGCCGGTTCATCGTGAACCGCATCGTGCGGCCGCGCTTTGCGTGTTCCGGCTGCGAGGCCTTCACGCAAGCGCCCATGCCGTCGCGCCCCATCGAGCGCGGGCGCCCCGGGCCAGGTCTGCTGGCGCATGTACTGGTCTCCAAATACGCCGACCACTTGCCGCTCTATCGTCAAAGCCAGATCTTCGAGCGCGACGGGCTGGACCTGGACCGCTCGACGTTGGCCGACTGGGTCGGCAAGTCGACGGCGCTGCTTGAACCGCTGGCCGACGCCATCGGACGACATGTGCTGTCGGGCGAAGCCATCTTCGCAGACGACACGCCGGTGAAGATGCTGGCGCCCGGCATGGGAAAAACCGCGACAGCGCGGCTCTGGGCCTATGGGCGAGACGAACGGCCCTGGGGCGGGGATGCCGCGCCCGCCAGCTGGTATCGCTTCTCGCCCGACCGGAAGGGCCAGCACCCAAAGGATCACCTGTCAGGATATCGCGGCTGGATGCATGCGGATGGATACGCCGGGTTCGAGGACCTCTACCGGTCCGGCGACATCCGCGAGGTCGCCTGCATGGCTCATGTCAGACGAAAGTTTGTCGACATCCATAGAGCGCAGGGCTCGGCCATCGCCGACGAAGCCGTCCTGCGCATCGCCCAACTCTACGCAGTCGAGAAAGAAGCGAGAGGGTCACCGCCAGACCTTCGCGTCGAGATCCGGCAAGCGAAGGCGAAGCCCGTCTTCGACGATCTCGAGGCATGGCTGCACCTCCAGCTGCCATCCATTTCCGGCAAGTCGCCATTGGCCGCGGCGATCCGCTATGCCCTGACCCGCATGAAGCGGCTCCAGCCGTATCTCGATCACGGTGTCCTGGAACTGGATAACAACACGGCCGAGCGTGCGATGCGATCCGTCGCGATCGGCAGGAAGAATTATCTCTTCGTCGGATCACTGACCGGCGGCCGCGCCGCCGCCATCGCCTACACCCTGATCGAAACCGCCAAGCTGAACGGCGTCGACCCGCAGGCCTGGCTCGCAGACACGCTCGCTCGCATCCCGGACTACAAGATCACCCGCGTCGATGACTTCCTACCGTGGAAAATGGCGGAGTAGAGCGGTCAGGCCGGACGCTTACAATTTGGCTGTGCAGTACTTGGGAATATCAAACCAGAAAAAGTAGTCAGACGAACAGGACCTGCGTATTCGGCAACCACATTCACTTGCGATGAGACACTAGATATGGTGATCTGAAAGACGGTACAGCATTAGTAGGAGCCTTTGTGTGGACACCGTCGATCCAAGAGTAATCGAAATAGCACTATCTCGAGTTGGCGGTACCGATTTTGAGAATTTCACTCAAGGCTTTTTGGCCTCAACGTTGGGTGTAGACTATGTTCCTATGGGTGGCTTCCATGACGGCGGTGCAGACGGCGCATTGGATGATCGGATCTTCGAAGCGAAAGGAACACAAAAGTTCATGCAGGCTTCAATTACTGCGGAGCCAAAGCAGAAGATCAGAAACACCCTGAAAAGGCTTCGCGAATTTGGTCGCAATCCTAAGAGCTTGATGTATGCAACTAGTCAAAAGCTAACCCTCATTGACAAGATTCAAGAAGATTTGAGCGATGAGTTGGATTGCCGGATCGTCGTAAGGGATGGGCATTATTTCCAGCATCAAGTTAACGGGTCGCCGGGGGCACTACAAGCCTACAAGGCCTACGTGTCTGGGGCGGCGTCCTATCTTGAGAATATCGGTTCGGCAGACACAATCCAGTCTTTTAATGGGATGCCGACCAAGACACTTTGCGTATTTCTTGGGCAAGAGTTGGATCGCCGTCGAGGAAAGAGTCAGCTATTGGAAGCGGTGACAGATAGTTTGATCCTTTGGTCTCTTGAGGGAACCAATCCTGACAAAGGTCGCTTCCTAACTCTCGAACAAATTGAAATCAAGGTTATAGAATCTTTACCTTCCGCCAAAACATTTTTCAAAGGCGTATTAAAGAATAGAATTGAAGACTTGATTGCGAAAGGCAGTGGTGGAAGAAAAGTTAATTTCCATAAGAAGGAAGGTGGCTATTGTCTACCTTACGAAACACGGAAAATAATTCGCGAAGAGAACGTTGAAGACGAAACCCTTAAGCTTCAAGTCAGTGAGATATTTCGAAATAGAGCAGTGGAGAGCCTCTCTGCGGCAACAGATAATTCTGGTCTAATTGAGCAATCCGTAGCGATTTGCCATGACGTAATCCACAGATCATATCATGCTCAAGGGCTGGAAATAGCACTGTTCTTGGAGCGTGAAGAAGGTAACGATAGTGAATTGCCCTCAATTAAGGATATCTTAGATCAAGCAATTTCTGATCGAGGGCATGTGGGAGCAGATGCAGGGCATATTGCCCAAGTCTCACTTTCAGTGTTGCGCGGGACCTACTACAATAGCACGAAGGAGGAGAGGCGATATCTTAGAAAATTGTCGCGCACTTATGTACTTCTCTTCATGTTGAAAAACGAACCGCGTGTTGTTGAGTACTTTCGGGGTATGACTTCGAACTTCAATCTTTACGTCGGCGCTGATCTTATCGTTCGGTCACTTTCGGAACACACGCTTCCCGATGATGACCAGATGACCAAGAATGCTCTGAAACTACTCAAGGCAGCTGGCTCGACACTTGTTTTGACAGAAAAAACGCTTGATGAGGTTTGGCATCATTTCAGAACAACGCACCTTGAATTTGTTAATCATTATCAAGAAATTCAAAACTTCATGACATTTGAGCTAGCAAGCCAAATCAATAAGATCCTCATCCGAGCCTTTTTCTATAGCAAGATTGAACGGGCGTCAGGTAAAAAATCTCCTTTCGCGTGGGGAAATTATTTGGGTCAATTTTTGACTGTTTCAGAGATCATGCAAACATCTGCGCGAGATGAGTTGAGGGAATATTTGATTAATGAGTTTGGCTTTGTCTTTGAAACCGAGGGGGAAATGTTATTAGGTATCGACCTCGAAAAACTCGAAAGTCTGTCTAGTACCATTCAAGAAACGCGCAACAAAATCGGTAGGGATACTGCCAGTGAAGAAATTCTATGCCGAAATGCGGCATTGACTATTCTTCGTATTTATCAACGGCGCCGATCTGGCGGGGAGCGCAACGGCGGAAATCCGTATGGCTTCAAGACTTGGTGGCTTACCCAGCAGACCAGAGTAAAGAACGCGACTGGCCAAGTAGTAGCCAAAGAAGGCTCGCGATATATGATGAGGCCGGAATTTGTGCTGCACTTTCTCGCGGCAATCCCTTCTGCGAAAGCTGTTCAAGGGAGTTTTGACAGTATATTTCCGAGCCTTCTTGGCGTAAAACTTGGAAATCGGATGGACGATGTAGCATTCAAGAAAATTATAGCAAAGGCCCGTGAAGTTTACGATGAGGTGGATGACTCACGCGCTAGGGTTCTGCTAGCAAAGGCTTCTGCTGAACTTCAATCAGATTTTATGAAGCGGTACGACTGAAGCAGGCTTTCTGTCCAAGAGGCGGGCAATGTTCACTGACAGCTTGATGAGCGCGTCGCAGACAGCCAATGTTGGTCAATTGCGCGTTGTTGTGGGCGGCTGCCAAAGGCCCCGCCTCAGCGCCTAGCTTCTGCGCGTCTCTAGTACATTCCGACCAGCCTGCCGACCCGGATATTCTGCGGCGTCAGGTATTGCGAGGCGAACGCGGCGACGATCAAGGCAATGCCCGTGTCGCCGTGACCCGAGGCGTTTCGCGACTGCGTGATGATCTGATTGCCTGCCGCCGTGGTCTGCGTCGTAAAGGAGGCCAGGTCTTCTTCGATCTCTTTCCGCAGCGGCAGGTCTTGGGCGAATTTCAGATCACCAGCGGCGAATAGCACGGCAAGGTTCTCGATCATCAGGGTCTTGGCCGCGTTGACGTAGCGCCCGGAGCGTCGCCATTCTGTAAGCGTCCGGCCTGACCGCTCTACTCCGCCAACGCCAGGGCAGCAGATCGTCGACGCGGGTGATCTTGTAGTCCGGGATGCGAGCGAGCGTGTCTGCGAGCCAGGCCTGCGGGTCGACGCCGTTCAGCTTGGCGGTTTCGATCAGGGTGTAGGCGATGGCGGCGGCGCGGCCGCCGGTCAGTGATCCGACGAAGAGATAATTCTTCCTGCCGATCGCGACGGATCGCATCGCACGCTCGGCCGTGTTGTTATCCAGTTCCAGGACACCGTGATCGAGATACGGCTGGAGCCGCTTCATGCGGGTCAGGGCATAGCGGATCGCCGCGGCCAATGGCGACTTGCCGGAAATGGATGGCAGCTGGAGGTGCAGCCATGCCTCGAGATCGTCGAAGACGGGCTTCGCCTTCGCTTGCCGGATCTCGACGCGAAGGTCTGGCGGTGACCCTCTCGCTTCTTTCTCGACTGCGTAGAGTTGGGCGATGCGCAGGACGGCTTCGTCGGCGATGGCCGAGCCCTGCGCTCTATGGATGTCGACAAACTTTCGTCTGACATGAGCCATGCAGGCGACCTCGCGGATGTCGCCGGACCCGTAGAGGTCCTCGAACCCGGCGTATCCATCCGCATGCATCCAGCCGCGATATCCTGACAGGTGATCCTTTGGGTGCTGGCCCTTCCGGTCGGGCGAGAAGCGATACCAGCTGGCGGGCGCGGCATCCCCGCCCCAGGGCCGTTCGTCTCGCCCATAGGCCCAGAGCCGCGCTGTCGCGGTTTTTCCCATGCCGGGCGCCAGCATCTTCACCGGCGTGTCGTCTGCGAAGATGGCTTCGCCCGACAGCACATGTCGTCCGATGGCGTCGGCCAGCGGTTCAAGCAGCGCCGTCGACTTGCCGACCCAGTCGGCCAACGTCGAGCGGTCCAGGTCCAGCCCGTCGCGCTCGAAGATCTGGCTTTGACGATAGAGCGGCAAGTGGTCGGCGTATTTGGAGACCAGTACATGCGCCAGCAGACCTGGCCCGGGGCGCCCGCGCTCGATGGGGCGCGACGGCATGGGCGCTTGCGTGAAGGCCTCGCAGCCGGAACACGCAAAGCGCGGCCGCACGATGCGGTTCACGATGAACCGGCCGGGCACATACTCCAGCTCCTCGGTCACATCCTCGCCCAGACGGCGCAGTCGACCGCCGCACTTGGCGCAATCATCGCCGCCGGTCGTCAACTCGACTTCCATCCGCGGGATGTGATCCGGGATCGGACGGCGCTTCGGCTTGTCCTTCGGCTCCTCATCGGGAAGCCGCAGCTTGGCCGTCATCTTGGCGATCGAGATCTCGCTGGCTTCCAGTGCCAGCTGAAGCTGCTCGATAATCTCCGATGAGGCGCCGAACCGAGAGTTGCGGTGCCCGGCCAGCTGATGGCGCAGCTTCTCGATGAGCATCGCCTGCGACTTCACTTCGGCCAGCAAAAGGGCCGTGAAGCGGCGTAGTTCATCGGGATCTTCCGGCAGGGATTGGGCCACGTCAAGCATGCCAAACTATAGCAAAACATGGCTGCGGCGGGAATCCTGAATGCCCTCGACAGGGCAATTTATCCTGCCTTGAGCGGCTTCCAGCTACGCTGCGGGGCCCGCCAGTCGATGCCCTCCAGGAGCATCGCCAACTGCGCCGCCGTCAGGGAGATCTTACCCTCCTTCGCCGACGGCCAGACGAACCGGCCCTTCTCAAGGCGCTTCGAGAACAAGCACGCGCCCTGGCCATCCCACCAGATGATCTTGATCAGATCGCCACGCCGCCCGCGGAACACAAACAGGTGGCCAGCGAACGGGTCCTGCTTCAGCGCCGTCTCAGCTTGAGCCGCCAGCGTCGTGAACCCCCGTCGCATGTCTGTGACACCGGCCGCCAGCCAGACCCGCGTGTTCGACGGGACCGGGATCATGGCGACAGGCCCCGGATCAGCCGGGCCAGCGCCTCGGGATCGTAGGTGCCCACAATCCGCAGTCGGTGACCACCTGCGACATCGATCTCGATTGTGCCAGGATCAGCGGTCGGATCAGACACCGCGTCATGATCCCTCCACTCCGGCTGATCGACGATCTCAACCGGCAGGAAGCCAGCGACATCCGCAGCGCATATCTCGACCACCGGTTCGGCGGTGGGGGCGTATCGAGGATCCCGCAGCCATTTGAAGATCATGTTGGCGTTCATCGCATATCGACGCGCAACCTGCGCCACCGACACATCCGGCGCTGCCGTCTGAAAGCAGATCGAGCGCTTCTCCTCGTCGCTCCAGAGCCGTCTCGCACGACGCGCCATCGATCGCCCCTTAGTGTCCGCTATCCTAAGCGGACACTATCCCTCACTCCCTATGCGCGGCAGTGCAGGGAGACCGTACGGTTACGCCATTCTTGGCCCCCGGTCATCTGGACAGCCGTGTGATCGACCGACTGCTCGTGCAGCATGTCGGACACGACCCGTCCGATGCTAGTGCCGTCGATAATCAATTCGGATTTGCCCCCGAAGGGCGGCGCGTTGCGCAGGCGAATGAGGTAATCGACCACATCGACATAAGACACGCCCCGGAACTTGTCGGCAAAGACGACCGTCCGCTCGCGCGGGCCAAGTTTGACGCGGCTTCCATCGGCTATCGGCAACTGCTGATCCTTCACGACCACGGAGGACGAAAAGTCGTTGGCTTGTCCAAGGTCTGCGCCGACGAAGTATCTAACAAATCCTGTCACTCTCTCAATGGCGGGGTCCATTTTGGTCTCGTTGATCACGCGTCCGTCGGGCATGTGGACCAGATTCAAAAGCGTGGACATATTGCGGCCTCCTGTGATGTGGCATTCTCGATGGTGGAAAGGTCGAAGTAAGACAGGCCGTCCGACAGAAACTCGCACATGACCTCTTGCCGGAATCGCGTTGCCGACAGTTGCGACCGCAGGCGTTCGACGCGGGATGCAAGGCGCGGGATTGCAGTGCCGGGAACCTTGATCCGGTGAACGTTGTCCTTGGGTTCGAGGAACAGGCTGGCGAAAAGGTTGTTCTTTCCAGCGGGCGTGCTGGCGTAGAAGGTCTGCCCGTTATCGCGCAGCATCGGCAGGATCGACACGACGACATCCTCGCCGCCGTTCGCCCCCGGCAGATAGGCCATCTCGTCAACCAGCAGCAGGTCAGCCGTGTAACCCCGGATCGTCGCCCCGGAGGCAGGCACAGCGATGAACCGCCCGCCGTTCGAGCATTCAATTTCCGTCTGGGTCGCGCGTTCGACCACGAGGTCCGTCGCGCGCAGGTATGCTTGAACCTTGCGGGTGATCTCGCGCGTTTGCCGTTCCGCAGGAGCAACGCAGATGATCGTGCCGCCGCGCTTCAACTCGCGAACCCCTCGCGTCGCGAGGACGCAGGATTAGCCCGCCTGTCGGCACACGAGAAGTGCAACCGTCTGTGCGTCGGACGTGATCGCCTCAACCTGCCAAGGATCAACATGGGTGGCGGTCGGCACCTCCTGCCGCAGGAAGTGCAACATTTCTGCGCCGGGATCGAGGTCGCGTTCGATCAGGCTGCAAAAGTCGTGGAGACCATCAAAAGGCATCGCGACGCTCCGCGAGGCGCATCAGGTGACACTGCGTGCAATCGCCATGCTCATTGCGCGGCGAGAAGTGTCCGCGTTTACACGCATTGCCAGTGAAGAACAGTTTGCCGCCTTCGGCCAGCATCACGCTCCGACAGTGCGGCAGACGCGCCCAATCAATATTGCCCACTTTCGTCGCGACAGCGACGCGGCGGCCATAGGAGTGCCATCCTTCGAAAACGCGATGGGTCATAGCGCGCCGCCTTCTTCGCGCGTAACGGACAGGACTTCGTGGCGCATCCGGCGCAGCAGCGGTTCGCGGGCCTCCGGGACTTCTTCGACGACCTCGTTAAGGATGCGGCGCAGCGTGACCCACTCTTTCGATTCCGCAAGGGACACGTTGACGGTCAGGTTGGTCGCGAGCTTACCTTGAAGCTGTGCTATATCTCGCAGGGTGCGACGAAGCCCCTCCATCGCTGCCAAGGCAAAGTGATCGTCCTCGCTCTGCTCTGCCTTGGTGATCAGGCGTTCCACACGCATCGCCAAGGACTCGTAGGTCATGGCAATGTCCATGCGGTCTTGGTTGATCACCTCCGTGTCTGCTTCGATGGATGCAACGCGGGTTTCCGCGAGGATCGAACGGCGCATTTCCTCGGTGATTTTCTCGTCCCGATACCGCTGCACCGTCGTGTAATCGACGCCAAGGCGGCGGGCGATCTCGGCCATCGAACGGCGTTCCAGAACTATGTCCTTGATGATCTCGTTCTTGTCCGCACGCATGTCAATAATTGCTTTGCGATCGGAGTGCTTGTTCCCGCCCTGTGCCATTATCGGGTTTCTCCTGATGCTGTGGTTTCACCAGAGGCGGTGCAGGCAATATCGTCCTGATACCAACGGATGCGGCCACGCAGTGCCGCCCATTCAGAAACAAGGACATCCACCAGATGATCATGAACGCGATTTGCGAACTGTTCCCCGACGCCCGACCCGATCAGGTCGCCGCGCAACTCACCAAAGCTGGCACCTCCAAGGTGGAGTTTCATCATCTGCGCAAGCGCGGCGATTGACGCATCGCTGCCGTTGTCGGCTGGGTCGATCTTGAACAGGTCGTCCCAGACCAGCGACAGGTCGCGTCGGGCGTAAATCTCCGTCTCGGGCTCGATGCCGTAGACGACACGGCACGCCCATTCGAGACAGGCACGGTCCTCAGGAGTCGCTTGCATTGGCTGCGTTCTCCATCATCCGGTGCTTGGTCTGCATGTGCGGGGGCAGGTCGTCGGTCTGCGCCCATGAGACGGGCGTATAGCCGTTTGCGCGCAGTTGCTTGTATTGCTCTTGGAATTCAGGCGTCCCGAAGATGTCCTTTCGGATATAGGCGCGCTTCGTGTCGTCGTCCTTGATGACCGTCGTGCGGGTGTTTGCGACCTGCGCACGGGGCTGACGCGTCGGATCACCATTGCCATCGTCGATCACGGTTAGCGTCACGCCTGCCTTCTGCGCTGCTTCTTTCGCGGCGCGATACTTGGCCGGGTCGCGGGCATCCTCACGGGTCAGGCTGTGGGCAGGACGAACGCCTTGCGGATACCAGTTTCCATCAGGGCCTTTTTCGAGGTTCGCCGCGCGCATTTTGCGCTCGTGGATTTCTTCGTCCGCGATGTCCACGATGGTTTTCTTGGGCGGGGTCTGCACGGTATTTTCGCGCTTCGTGTCCATCACCTTGTCGAGCAACCTGCTGTTGTGCTTATGGAGGTCGTCCATGCGTTTCTGCTGGTCGGTGACGGTTTCTGTGAGCTTCGTGACCTGCTGCATGAGGGCTTGCAGGGCGGCAGTCGTGTCGTCGGGCATGGCGTTTCTCCTATGTGTCCATCCAAAATGAGCGCGACGTGATCGGGACGCCGCGCTCAATCTGGTTTGGACAGATTAGGAGCGACGCAACGCTGCTCTCATGAGATGAATTTATGGGTGCTTGCTCGCGTTGTAGACCGCCAGAACAAGGTGCTGACGCTGTATTTAAGGTCTTGCTGGGCCGTCAGGCGGCGCGCTGCTGCCGAGGTGTTTGCAGGTGCCGCCAACGTTCCCGCAGGCGCACGACGGCTGCCGCGTGCCGTTCGAGGGTCGCCGGGGTTGCGTCGGGCGTGGGAGGGGCGAAGTCGTCGCCCTCCATCATCGCCCGCACGCGTGCAGCCAGAACGTCGCCGTCCCAACCGATCAGGGCGCAGAGGGCGTTGCGGTGTCGTGCGTTGCCGCCGGACAGGTCGGTCAGGAACTCAATCGCCCGATCCTGATCCGACTGCGTTGTGAAGGACGCATTGCTTTCATCCCGGACGGTGACGAACAGGTCGCGGTATGCCTGCATGAGGATCGCCGTCACGAAGGCTGCTTCCGGCGATTGTGACTGGCCCGGCAGCATGGTCAGGCGTTCAACTGGCTCGCGATGGGCATGACCCAACGCCAAGGAATATCCACCTGCCCCGGCCCAGACGTGACGCGCACGCCGTCGTCCGTGGGATACACCAGATAGTCGGGCGTCTGATCGACGGGGGCGGCGCTTGGGTTGGTCGCAAGGGCTGTCAGTTGGTCGCCCAAGGCTGTCGCGTTCGGAACGCGCAAGGTCGTGGAATTGGCCGTCGTGGTGACGGTGATCGTCGCCGTCGAGCCGCTGATGGCTGCATTGAATGTCACGGGGATTGTCCTTTCGTGCGATGGTGCGCCCCAAGGCGAGCAGGAATGTCGGGCCACCTTAGAGCGAGGTTTCATCACAAGGCCCGACAGGCGATGCGTATCACCTCGCTTTGGGACGGATGCGGACAGAACGAGGTGGAGCCTTCGGAGATTAAGGTGCTGTGTAGGGTTAGTGCGCCAAAGCGCGTCACTGACAAGCGGTCGCGCGTGTCGGGCATCATGTGTCGGTTTTGAACAAGGCGACCGCGTGCGCCCCAACAGATCGCGGCGCTGATGCACCAGCGGGCGAAGGCGTCGATTGCATGTGCAGTGGCGCGGTTGTTCTGCCTGATTATGAGTGACTTTTTCGGTGGGTTATTCGCCCATGTTGCAAAGCGCGTTGCAAAAACCGTCTAACCGCTTGTGCGCCAAGTGCAGAACTAATGATTACTATTCAGTAGGGCTGAGATTTAATACGATGTTGCGACTTGGTCGCAATAACTAGGCGGAGATTTCGGGGGAATATCGGCAGGCGCTATTGCTTGGCACGTCCGCAACCGTGCAGGCACCGCAGGCATTCATGCCTTTTTACTCAGAAGGAAAAGTTAGTTGGTTGGTCGGTGATGGTTGACCAACCAACCAACTAATTATCCTCTATGGCTAAAACGACGTGAATGGTTACGCACCCTGTAATCTGTAGCGAAAAAGGCGACACCGAAGTGCCGCCCCGTTCAATCACCGCGCCATCGCGGCCAATTGCTCCGCCGACACCTCCGGCGGCGGGATGATCACCCACTTCCGCGACTTCTTTTCGATCTGCCAACCGTGTTTACGCAGCGACGGCTTGAGTTGGTTCAACTCCCGGCTCAATGTCGCCGCTGTCTGTGGTAGACGCGTCGTGCTCATGTCGATTGCCTCCGCCGCCCTGTGCATCTCAAATAACAATTCCTGCGGCGTGCCCCAGAACTTGCCGTGGCGTGCGATAGGCTCCTGCATCGCGTTCAAGGCCTGCATGGTCGCGGAATCGTCTGCCGCCTCGTCCTGCGCAATGTCCTGCGCCTCGACCATCATGCCAACGAACCATCCGGGTTCCTTGCCAAGAACGCGCGCTGTCGCCTCGCCAATGGCACCGAACTCGGCCAGTCGGACGTTCTCCGCGAACTCATGCGGGTCAATCTGCGGCAAGACCTTCAACACTTCGACGACGAGGCCCACTGCACCCATGAACATGCGCGGCGCGGATTCGATCAGCTTGCGCTCGAACTCGGATTCGAGCATCCGCTTTTCGGGTTTCTCCAACTCAATCTCGACCATCCGTGAGATCAGGTCTGCTGCGTACTTCGACGGGTCGATGCCGTTGACGATCACGGGCCGACGCACCCATATCGAGAACAGATCGCCATTGGTAAACAACTGGCGCACCTCGAACCCCATGCCCGTCGTGATGCCGCAAAGCGTGTCTGACAGTTTCGTCAGGTCGGACATGTTCTCAAGAGTCAGCACATAGTTGTGCCACGCCCGGATCAGCACGTCGTCGGCCTTCTCTGAACCCGGCGCGACCATCGCGGACACAGGATCAATCAGTGACCGCAGCACCCGTGTCGTCGATGTCTTTGCAGACCCATACTCACCGATCAGGTTGACGATAGGCGATGGCGTGTCTGGGAAGAACATCTTCACGGCGCACGCCATGAAGACCACGAACTGGTCGTCGTCCATATTGACCATCGCGCGGATGTCGTCCGTTGACCCCTTGCCCGCAATGTCGATTGGCAACTGCTTCGAACGGCGGAACACGACTGGGCATTCCATGTCGCCTTCGATCAGTGAGGCACCCTCAGCCGAGATCGTCAGTACACGGTCGTCCGCGTCACACAGATCGACGTAGATGATGCCTTCCTTGCGTGCGACCCGTAGATGCACGTCTTCGACAGTCTCATAGGCGTGCGCCCGCGCGATGCCGACGACAAGGTTGATCTGCTCCTGGCTTGCCGTCACGCCGCTGGCATAGGCCGTGCGGCGCAGCCAATCCGCAAACTCAATGGAGTCGATGCGCATGATCCGACGCGCCCCGACCCGCGCGTAGGCAGTGCCGTCAGGGTCGCGGAACAGTTTGAGCGAACCCACCACATCGTCGAGGATCACCTTCGTTGGATCACCCTTGCCGCCGATCTGAACGCCATCGGGCAATCCTCCCGTGTAGCCGCCAGCCCGCGCATATGCCCAGAATGGCTCCACTCCGCATTTGCAGGCCTTCGCAATGTCGGCTGTGAATCCCGGAGGCAAACTGGGCCACGGAAACGGTGGGATTACCTGACCGTCGCGGAGTAAAATTCTGCCATTCTGAGACCCGGGGCGGAAGCTGAGGGTCGGGAGATGTATTCTGTGGAACTGTATACCCGGGTGCGCAGAGCGTGCCATGTCGAGGGCATGAGTGAGCGCGAGGCGGGGCGGAAGTTCGGGATCGACCGCAAGACAGTGTCGAAGATCCTGAAGCATTCGGTTCCGCCGGGATATCGGCGCCAAGCGATGCCGCAGCGTCCCAAGCTTGATCCCTTTGTGCCGGTGATCGACCAGATCCTCGAAGAGGATAAGAGCAAACTCAAGAAACAGCGGCACACTGCCAAGCGAATTCATGCGCGGCTGCGCGACGAGCATGGCTTTACGGGCGGGATCACCATCGTCACTGATTATGTGCGTGAGAAGAAGCGGCGGACGCGGGAAGTGTTCGTGCCGCTGTCGCATGCGCCGGGCCATGTTCAGGTCGATTTCGGCGAAACGCTGGGCGTGATTGCCGGTGTTGAGTGTAAGCTGCACTACTTTGCGATGGCGCTTCCGCATTCGGATGCGTTCTTCATCAAGACCTACCCCGCCGAGACGACCGAGGCGTTTTGTGATGGCCACAACGCCGCTTTTGCATTCTTCGGCGGCGTGCCCTTGTCGATCCTCTACGACAATACAACGATCGCAGTGGCGAAAATCCTGGGCGATGGCCTCCGGTTGCGCACCCGCGTCTTTTCGGAATTGCAGTCGCATTACCTGTTCGACGACAAGTTCGGCCGACCGGGCAAAGGCAATGACAAAGGCAACGTCGAGGGGGTGATCGGATATGGGCGGCGCAACTTCCTCGTTCCCGCGCCGCGGTCCGACAGCTTCGATGCGTTGAACACCTGGCTGGAAGATCAGTGCCTGACGCGACAGGGCGACATTGTGCGTGGTCATACCGAGACTGTCGGTGAACGTCTGATGCGGGATCTCAATGCGCTGATGGCGCTGCCGACCACCCCTTACGATGCTTGCGACAGGGTCAGCACCCGGGCGACATCGATCTCCATGGTCCGTTATCGCAACAATGACTACTCGGTGCCTGTCGCTCATGCCCATCACGAGGTTCAGGTTCGTGGGTATGTCCATGAGGTTGTGATCGGCTGCGGGGCCGAGGTGATTGCCCACCACCGCCGGTCCTACGACAAGGCGGACATGGTATTTGATCCGATGCATTACCTGCCGCTGTTGGAGCAAAAGGTTGGGGCGCTGGATCAAGCCGCACCGCTGCAAGGCTGGGATCTGCCGGATGAGTTCGCCACCCTGCGCCGACTGTTGGAGGCGCGGATGGGGAAGAAGGGCAAGCGCGAATATGTTCAGGTTTTACGTCTGCTGGAAACGTTCGAACTGACCCATCTGCATGGTGCGATCCGGCAGGCGCTCGATCTCGGGGCCATCGGCTATGATGCTGTGAAGCATCTTGTCCTGTGCCGGATCGAGAGGCGTCCGCCACGGCTGGATCTCGATATTTATCCCTATCTGCCCAGAGCACAGGTCGGGACGACAGACCCGGCCAGCTACATGAGCCTGATGTCGGGGGTGCCGACATGAGCGACACTCCGCAGGTCTTATTGCAGCATCACCTCAAGGCGCTCCGACTGCCGACCTTCAAGAGCGAATATGGCAAGCTGGCCCGTCAGTGTGCGGCAGAGGGCAAGGATCATGTTCAATATCTGCTGCGGCTTTGCGAACTGGAGCTGATCGAACGCGAACGCCGGATGGTTGAGCGGCGGATCAAAGCCGCGAAGTTCCCGGCCACCAAGAGCCTCGACAGTTTCGACTTCAAGGCGATCCCGTCGCTCAACAAGGTCTTGACCATGGAGCTGGCACGTTGCGAATACGCTGATCGCCGCGAGAACATTATTGCTCTGGGTCCATCGGGAACCGGCAAGACCCACATTGCCTTGGGGCTTGGTCTCGCCGCTTGCCAGAAGGGCCTGAAGGTCCGCTTCACGACGGCCGCCGCGCTGGTGCATGAGTTGATCGAGGCAGCCGATGATCGGCGTCTGCAGCGCCTGCAAAAGCTGATTGTCAGTCAGGATCTGTTGATCATTGACGAACTTGGCTTCGTTCCCCTGAGCAAATCCGGCGCGGAGTTGCTGTTCGAAGTCATCTCGCAGCGCTATGAGCGAGGATCAATCGTCATCACGTCCAATCTGCCGTTTGATGAATGGACCGAAGTCTTCGGATCCGAGCGCCTTACCGGCGCCATCCTCGACCGCCTGACCCACCATGTTCACATCCTGGAAATGAACGGCGACAGCTACCGGCTGCGACAGAGCCGCAAACTCCAAGACTGAAACCGCAAAAACAGCAGCAATGCTGGCCTGCGGCCAGCGCACTCTGGCGCGCGTCAGCTACTTGGCGAGCACACGCGCCAGAGCGCCGCGAACATCCAGGCCGTGGCCCCATTTTGCGCCGGTAAATGGTCCCTTTTGTCGCCGAGATTGACACTCTATGGATGTCGACAAACTTTCGTCTGACATGAGCCATGCAGGCGACCTCGCGGATGTCGCCGGACCGGTAGAGATCCTCGAACCCGGCATAGCCGTCCAGAGCCGTCTCGCACGACGCGCCATCGATCGCCCCTTAGTGTCCGCTATCCTAAGCGGACACTATCCCTCACTCCCTATGCGCGGCAGTGCAGGGAGACCGTACGGTTACCTTGTGACGACAGGCGAAGACGGCTTCAAGTCAATGAACTATGTTGGCATGGTCGCCCCTCTGGTCGAAGCCCTAAAGGCGCAGCAAACCCAGATCAAAGCCCTCGAAGCCCGCATCGAGCAGCTTGAGCAATAGCCTCCTAAATCTACCCGCAATTGTTTGCCTGATATTCACCCCAAACCATTGTACTACAAAACAATATTTGTACTACATGCCGCTTTTTGACATTTTCCGCCCTGCAAGATGTGTTTTGTAGTACAAAACCTCTTGGCAAGGGGGCTCGCTGCGCGCCCCCGTTGCATCCCCCAGGCACTGGCCTTCACCCGCATTGAGCGGGTTTCAGGCCAGCAGAACGTATCGCCGTTCCACCACTCGCAGGAGACTTCGCTCTCCGTGCACCCATCGATCCTTTCAGGAAGATCAGGGGCTATCGCGTCCCCTGAACCCCACTCGTAGGGCTTGGAGAACTGCCTCTCCACCTACACCGAACCATGCACAATCAACCGCTTGATTGACCACCGATCAGGGGAGCGTTCCTGCTTCCCCCGATACCCCCATGACCAATTCTTGGAGACGAGGAAGGGAGCTTTCGCGCTGCCCTTCCTTCGAACCAGCCCACCGAGCAGTAGCGCATCGCACCCTTTGCAACCCCGACCAACCCTCTGCAGCTTGGATGCCCCCCTAAACAATCTTGCATTAACCTTCGCGAAGGTATACCAGCCCAGAACGTTAAGTGAACGAATGTGGATAATTCGCTAGCTGTGGTGAATTGTTACTGCAAACCACACCATATGTATCTATCCTTGAATTCCAGCGGATACCCGACTCGGGCATCATAAATTCTGAAGCATACGCTTCCGCAATAGGCACATGCTTTGTGCTTTGCGCTCAAACAGATACGAGCCACATATCATAAAGGTGGCGGGAAAGGGGCAAGCATTGGTCAAGTGCATAAGTATATTTTCGGGCGCAGGAGGCCTTGACGTAGGCGCAATCAACGCAGGTGCGGAGATTGTAGCATGTGTTGAGAATGAACCCGATGCTGCTGAAACGCTGCGTTTAAATAAAATTGCAAGTCATAACTCTTCTATTCTAGAAGATGATATTCAAAACGTTGATTTTACCCATTGGCGGGATGGTTCGGACACAATCCTCATAGGTGGCCCGCCATGTCAGCCATTCTCGAAAAACGGTTATTGGGTGAAAAATAATAATCGCCTGATCGAAGACGACCCGCGCAATATGTTAGGACAATATCTGCGTGCTGTATTAGAACTACAGCCAAACGGCTTCTTGTTTGAAAATGTCGAGAGCATTCGACATCCTTCGAACCTGCCAACCTTTCAGCGCTTCGTTGCCGAGGCTGAGGCCTTGGGTTACGCATGCACCGTTTATCGTGCAAACTCTGCCGATTATGGTGTGCCGCAGAAGCGCAAGCGGGTTTTTGTGTTTGGCATTCGCGGTGCGAAGAGCCGCATTTCAGACCCACATCAAACCCATGGTGACCCAACCAAGCCTGAGCTTTTAAACGGCTTTGAACCATATGTTGGCGTCGGTGATCTCATAAAGAAATTCTCCGCCAAGAAATATTCAGAGCCGCAAGAGGATGCAAGTGAAGGCACTTACTATCATGAGTTGGTTAATGTCCCAGCCGGCAAAAACTACATTGCGCTGTCTAAACTGGACAATTATGATGGTAGAACCTTCCGCCCCGGCGGACGCTTTTGGAACTTCTTGATGAAGCTCCATCCTGACCTGCCATCCATTACGATTGCAGCGCAGCCCGGTCCATGGGTGGGTCCATTCCATTGGGATAGTCGCAGGCTACGCGTACCAGAAATTGCTGCGATCCAAACCTTCCCAGAAGGTTATAAGTTTTTTGGAAACCGCCGCTCGGTTCAAAAGCAGATTGGTAACGCCGTGCCGTGCTTGCTTGGTCAGCAAATGGTACATCACCTAATTGAGAGCCTCTAATGCCTTTAGATAATGCTCTACTTTACTATTTTGTAAAAGACGCCCTTGGTGCTTACTCTGAGGATTTCAGAATAACTGAGCGGCCGAACCCTACTCAATTCACTCTGAACCACCAAGGTTATTCTGCGAATATATCGTATGTTCACGACTCAGGGAACGCACGTGACAACGACGATGAGGTTCGAATTCAAATTGCCAGGTCGTTCATTGAAGTTCAAAGACGCCGTGAAGAATCTGGCCTGCGCGTTGCATTCCTCGGTTTTTTTGAAGGTGGTAAAACCTTTGTCGCCTGGGATCCAAGACACGTATTTTCGTTGCAGGCAAGAACTGTCGTCTCGGTCTATGCCCGACAATCTCAACTTGCTGGCGTATCAACGAATCAGGCAGCAGTTCACTCCTTCCAAGCACGACTCTTAGGTGAGCAAAGTTTTGCGATAGCACTTCCTTCAAATGCTCTCGGGTTCTACTTAGAAAACATTGAACATTTTCATCGCTTGCCTTCAGAAGAAAGTATTGTTCGCTTGATGGGTGATCATTCCTCTACCTTCGGTGACGGCGGTTTGGGTACGGGGGGGGAATTTGATGTTGAAGAAGATCAGCAGCGCGAAAAGTTCACCTTCGAACGTAAGGCTTACCCACGAGATCCCCGCTTTAAAAAATGGGTGATGGATGCCTATGGACAAACTTGTTGTATTTGCAACAGGCAACTCGGACTAGTACAGGCCGCACACATAGTTCCACACTCAATAGAAAACTCCCCTAACGTCGTTCAGAACGGGTTGGCGCTATGTATTGAGCATCATCGACTTTATGATGATGCTCTCCTATTGCCAGCGCCAGGTCAGAGGCTGATTTTCAATCGTGACCGGGCGGAATATCTTGAACAGACAAACCAAAACAAAGGACTGGATGGAATTGAGGCACTTGCTCAACAAAAATATCAAGTACCAGCCAACGTCGAACTGCGACCAAGAGACGACTATCTCGAACAAGGCATCGCAATCCGCTTGGGCGGTTAGGCTCGCAGAGGTACTTCAAAATGCAGAAGATGCTGAGAGGGAACTTTCATATGTGTCTTTGTGCGGTTCTGAACAAGCGCGCAAGCTTACTGGCTCATACTATACCCCCATCGACGTATCGCGTTATTTCTGGAATGAATTCTTTCGATTGCGCGGGATTCATGAGCCTGTAGCAGCATTGCAATTCTTGAAAGCACATACATTTGTTGAGCCCTCTGTTGGCGCAGGCGCGTTATTTTTTTCTTTGCTAGAGAAGTTTCTAGCTGTCGGAGTGCACCCATCGGAGCTGGGCGCTATTCATGTTGATTTAATTGATTTGAATGCGCAAGCACTAGACTTTGTAAAAGCGCAAATTTTAGTTCTAGAAGCCGCTGGCGACGTTTCATTTGAATACACAAGCTATGTACACTCGGATTTTCTAGATTGTGATTATAGCCGCCCTTCTAGTCCATTAATGATCTTCGGCAATCCACCATTTGTGACGAACGAAAAGGGCATATCACTTTGGAAGAACAGGTTTGCTGACTTTCTTGACACAGCCTTGAATGACATAGGAGCAATGGGTTCGCTTCATTTTATCGTACCATTATCGGTAGCTTTCAGTCGCGACTATTCGATTATGCGAGCCTCTCTTATCGCAAATGAGCGCACGATCGCCTTATCTCACTTTGATAACATCCCAGATACACTCTTTAAGTCTGGCAAGCCGAAGCATGAGAATACTAACAAAGCGAATAGCCAGCGCTGCACTATTATCTCATCGATGCCATCACCTAAAACCCGCGTTTTTTCAACAAAACTCAACCGCTGGTCGAAGAAAAACCGTGGCGAATTTTTGGCAACGCCTGCTCATTATCACAATGTAACAAACTATTATTTTGATGATCAAATACCCCGACCGCAGAATGAGAATATTTTTCATTATCTGCAAAGATCTTCAAAGGGACGAGTGACAATCGAGGATTATGTCAGTCGTGAGGGACGCTACAAGCTTCACGTTGCCGGGGTGGCGCGAAATTATGTTGGAATCAGAGAGAATGCAGGATCAGCCGTCAATACATTATGCTTTTCTAGTAAAGAAGATTTTCTGAGAATATTGAGTATCGTGACCTCTGATCTTTTTATGGATTATTGGCTTACTGTCGGGGATGGTTTTCACATAACACGAACAAACATCATCAGGTTTCCAATCGATGATTCCCTTCTAACTCTTGTCGATGCTGCACTTCCTAAGGCTGCACAAATATGGAAGACTAGAAAACAGTATGCAAAGTCTAAACTTAATTCTGGCATGACTACAAAATCGTATGATTTCTCTGATGCGCTCGATTCCCTTTACCATTCGGAACTGATGTAGCCTCAAAAGTTCACTTTTTATTTGATTCTCTTGGCAGCGAACCCTAACGGGCCAGGCTGTCGTGAACCGAGCCCACCTTTGGCGGTCTTGGCCATTCGGCTTCCATCCCTTGCGCGATAGCTGCTTCCAGCCTTGAAGGGCTGAACCTTTTCCTTCTTAAAGAGGGGTCTGCGACCCCATCATCCATCAAGACCAAGCCCTTCGCTTGCGCTTCGGGCGCAGCCAGCGGTTTCCCCGTCCTTCCGCACTTCGTTTGTGCAGGACGGGTGATCCCCCTCCGCTGTCTGCGGTCTTGACGGTCTCCCCCCGCTCATTGGCGCGGGCCTAGTTCGGTTGCATGCGCAACCAACTAAGCAAAAAGGAGAAAAGACGAATGAAAACAGATATCTATCAGAAAGTGACAGACAAGATCATCGCCGATCTGGAGCAAGGCGAGCTGAACATGGCTGACCGGCTTCGTCACGCGCGAAGCGCAGGCCCGGGGCTTCGCCTGGCGCATGAACTGACACATTGGACGAAGCATCGCAGCCGCCTCGACCGTGAATTCGGGCGCAAGACATGGGGCGATGAAGGCTATGCGCGGGAAGAGCTTGTTGCCGAACTTGGCGCGGCGTTTCTTTGTGCTGATCTTGGCCTGACACCCGAAGCGGGCACGGATCACGCGGCCTATATCCAGAGCTGGCTCAAGGTTCTGAAGAACGACAAGCGGGCGATCTTCAGTGCCGCCGCTTATGCCCAGAAGGCCGCAGACTATCTGGACAGCCTTCAGCCCAAAGCCGAAACCCACGAGGAAAAGCAGGGAGTTGCCGCGTAAACGGCGACTCTTTTAAGGCGGAGGAAAAGAACATGGAACAGCACAAAATCATCTGGCGCGGCATTGAAATCGAGATCACTTTCACACCTGAAAAATTCGGCATAATCGACCACATCGAACTGCGCACCCAAAACAAGACGCCGTTGCCCGTCACAGAGACGGGCTACCGCTCACACTTCATTCAAGCAGGCACGGTGCTTCATTTTGGCGGTGCAATCGCTTTTGTTACTGCGTGGCTTGATCACGAAGCCGGATGCGCCGCATGGAACAGCACGATCCTTGCGGTGTCGTCGACCGTCATCGCGATCCTGCTGTCCCTGCTCGCGGCCTACGGGTTCGCGCGCTACGCCTTTGCCTGGCGGCACATCCTACTGCTGTTCATATTGATCCCAAAACTGATCCCGCGTGTCAGCCTGATCGTGCCGCTCTACGACCTCGTGCAGGGTATCGGGATGCTGGATACGCGGATCGCGCTGATCGTCGTCTATGCCGCCAGCGCCGTTCCATTGGCCACGTGGATCCTGATCGGTTTCGTCGCCGCCGTCCCCAAGGACATCGACGAGGCGGCACGCATGGACGGCGCCGGAACGCTCACCATCATCTTCCGGTTCATCGTCCCGCTCGCGATCCCCGGCCTTCTGACGGTCACCGTGCTGTCTCTGCGCGATTCGTGGAACGAGTTCGCCTATGTGCTCGCGCTCAGCAGTTCGGACGATATCCGCACATTACCGTATCAGTTGTTCCTGCTGGGCGACACCTTCGGCCTCGCCGATCAGGGACTTATCCAAGCGTTCGCGCTTTTGTCCATAATCCCATTGCTTCTCGTTTACCTGTGGCTCGAAAAATATGTCGTGCAGGGTCTGACGCAGGGTGCTGTAAAATAGGAATAGTCAAATGGCGCGGATCGAAATAGATCAGCTATCCAAAACCTACCCGAACGGCTTCGAGGCCCTCAAGGAGTTCTCGCTCGACGTTGCCGACGGAGAGTTCCTGGTTCTCGTCGGACCCTCGGGATGCGGCAAATCCACCGCCCTGCGGATGGTCGCGGGACTTGAAAAGATCACCGGTGGCGAATTGAGGATCGACGGGCGATCGGTGAATACCGTCGCCTCCAAGAACCGCGATATCGCAATGGTCTTTCAATCCTATGCCCTTTATCCGCATATGACGGTATATCAGAACATTGGCTTTTCCCTGAAAATGTCCAAGGTGCCCAAGGCCGAAGCCGACAAGATGATCCGGTCCGCCGCGGCCGTCCTCGAACTCGACGAAATGCTTGACCGTAAACCGGGCCAGTTGTCGGGCGGCCAGCGGCAGCGTGTCGCCATGGGCCGCGCGATCGTCCGTGAACCGGCGCTGTTCCTGATGGACGAACCGCTGAGCAACCTCGACGCGAAACTCCGCGTTCAGATGCGCGCCGAAATCGCGAGACTGCAAAAGGACATTGGCGTGACGACGATCTACGTCACTCACGATCAGGTCGAGGCGATGACAATGGGCGACCGTGTCGCCGTGATGAAGGACGGTGTCCTCCAGCAGGTCGCCAACCCCAAGACCCTGTATGACAACCCGGTGAACATGTTCGTGGGTGCCTTCATCGGGTCGCCTTCCATGGCGCTGCTCGAAGCGAAGGTGACTCCAGGAAGCATCCGTATCGGCAGTCTCGAACTCAAGGTCTCGAACGCGGAACTGGAGAAGCGGCCGTTCCTCAAGGAGTGGGAGAACCGCGACCTCATCGTCGGCATTCGCCCCGAAGCACTGGAGGATGCGGAACTTTCGGGCGTCACGGGCCGTGGCACCGAATTCGAGGCTGCGGTCGAACTGGTGGAGGAGCTTGGCTCGGACATTATCGTGCATCTTGGTTTCGACGGCAAAAGGGTCGACGCCGGCGATCCGGACTCGATCAAGGAACTGTCGCAGGAAACCACGAACATCCTCGCCAGGTTCGACCGCCGCAGTGGCGTGACGGAAGGCGGGACAGCGCGCGTCCGCGTCGATCTGGACGACCTGCATTTCTTCGATCCCGAATCTGGCCTTCGCTTGTCATAGTCGCCCGGCCAGGGATTTTGATCAGACGGAACGCCTGCCCAGCGGCCCCTTTGGGACCGGTGTCCGTCAGCTCCCCGTGGTTCAGGTGCGGGAAAACCGCCGACGCTGCCTCGGCATGATCGGGTGCCGGTTAAATCCGGATATGCGCCCGAAAAAATCACGCTTTGCAGGAAACTCCCGCAACCGACGCAAGATCCGCAAAGGTTAAGGCGATGCACCCGGACAATCTGGTAGTGTCTCAGTTTGAAAAATGAGGTATAATGATACCGTTATCAGTCCGGTTAGCGGTTGGTTAAGGTTTTGGTGCCACAATCTGGATCTGATCACGATGCTGCGATTGCGAGGTGATCCATGCTGCACTTGCGAATGACAGGAATAGTGACAATATGGGAAAATGTGCTAGAATCTTTGACAAGGCGTCGTGAGACACCTTTGGGAGGAAAGGATCATCATGCCAAAAGGACCGCAGGGGCAGAAGCGCCCGGCGGACGTGATCGGCAATGCTGTTCACATTGCCCGGATCGCGACCGGCGAAGAGCAAGAGACATCACTGAAGCAACCGGCGAAGCGCAAGAGCGGTTTGGCGGGTGCGAAGGCGCGTCAGGAGAGCACCACCCCCGAGCAGCGGAAGGATATCGCCTGCCGGGCCGCGAACGCGAGGTGGGAGTGATGCCGATCTCGACTGAAATTGCCAACGAATTCTTGAAGATGAACGGAGCAATGGGCCGTCTCACTCAAATGCATCTCCAGAAACTGGTATACATTGCGCACGGTTGGAAGCTTGCCTTAGTGGGCGAGCCGCTGGCGGATGACGCCATTTAGGCTTGGGACTATGGCCCTGTTTTCCCAGAACTGTATGAGCACACGAAATTTAATGGTAAGAGACCGGTATCGCGGCTAATTACTCCCTCTGACGGAAATCCATTTTATTTTTTTGATGGTGACCACGATGACAATCCCTACCAAGCGGAATTATCGGCTGTCGATATAGAAATTCTAGATCGAGTTTGGAGAAAATACGGACGTCTTTCGGCGTTTAAGCTGTCTGATTTGACGCACAGGTCAGGCACCCCGTGGTTCGGCGCCTTCTATCAGCGAGGAAAGATGTCTCAGATTGACGACTCCGAAATCAGAGAGCACTACCAAAAGCTCGCCGCAACAGCGACCGCAGCCTGACCTGTCCGCGATTGATAGCTCAGATTACGAGCTATCAGACGGAACTTTTCCAGTCTCAGAGATTAAATTCTCTGAGGTTTTATCGGAAAACTCCAGGTTGCGATTCGAAAACGAGACGTTAGAGGCGGAAGTCGGCAGGCTTTCGGGCAAGGTTGATGCGGCAGAAGAAAAAGCCAAGCTAATTCGCCCCTTTTCTTGGTGGGTTTTTGGTTTTGACTCAATTTATTGCCTTATTATTTTCAGCATTATCGTTGTCGATGGAGCATTTGAGTGGTTCACCCTAGACGGCCCCGTTCTGTCAATAATGGCAGGGACGACAGCCGCTGCGGTATTGGGGTTAGTGAGTGTAATATTAACGGGCCTTTTCAGGTCAGAGTGAACTTTATGCTTGCCAAATAACCTCGTGCATCCTACATTGGGTGCATGAACAAGCTAGACATCACCAAGCGCGCAATGATCCTCAACATGCTGGTCGAAGGCATGTCCATGCGCTCGATCAGCCGTACGGTCGGCGTGTCGATCAACACCGTGACGAAGCTGCTGGTCGATGCTGGTGAAGCCTGCGCCGCTTACCATGACGAGACGGTTCGCAACGTCGGGTCTGTCCGCGTCGAGTGCGATGAAATCTGGTCTTTCTGCTATGCCAAAGACAAAAACGTC
The DNA here is from genome assembly GCA_963761735.1 of uncultured Alphaproteobacteria bacterium. GTDB lineage: Bacteria > Pseudomonadota > Alphaproteobacteria > Rhodobacterales > Rhodobacteraceae > CAVXHQ01. The sequence continues at coordinate 101,124 of CAVXHQ010000006.1, read as the reverse complement.
CCCGCCGCAAAATCCGCACCCGATGGCGCGGGAGACGTGTGGACATGGACGGCAATCGACGCCGATAGCAAGATGATCCTGTCCTATGAGGTTGGCGACCGTTCAGCTGGCACCGCGCATGAGTTCATGTTTGATCTGCGCGACCGTCTCAGCAATCGCGTTCAACTGACCACAGACGGCCACAAAGCCTATCTGGAGGCTGTCGAGGATGCGTTCGGCGCAGATGTAGATTATGCCATGCTCATCAAGCTGTACGGCGAGAACACGGGGTCAAAGGGTCACGAGAAGAAATACAGCCCCGCAGAATGCACCGGCATTCGCAAGGAGGCGATCATGGGGCAGCCGGTAAAGGAACTGGTCAGCACATCCTACGTCGAGCGCCAGAACCTCACAATGCGGATGGGTATGCGTCGCTTCACTCGCCTGACCAACGGGTTCAGCAAGAAGCTTGAAAACCACCTGCACATGCTGTCGCTCTATTTCGTCCACTACAACTTCGTGAGGATGCATAAGTCGCTGAAAATGACCCCCGCGATGGCTGCGGGCGTGTCGGACGTCCTGCGCGACACCGCATGGATCGTCAGCCTGATCGACTCACGCGCGCCCGCTCCTACGAAGCGCGGTCCTTACAAGAAGTCCGAGCGCAGAAATTCAAACTGAGACACTACCGATATTCGAGGGCCGCAACGGCCTGTTCAACACCCACGGCCTGCCCGACCTGTGCGATGCCTCCCTGACCGTCGACGGCCTCGGTCACCGCTGGGAAACCGAGCGGGTGTCGATCAAGCCTTATCCCTGCTGCCATTTTGCCCACGGGGCGATCGACTGCGCTATCGCCCTGCGCGATGACGGCGTGCGGTCCGGCGACATCGGAAACATCCATGCGATCATCGACGAGGTGGCCGCCGGTTTTGTCTGCGATCCGATCGAGGCGAAACACGCCCCGAGCAACGCTTACGGTGCCAAGTTCAGCCTGCCCTACCTCGTCGCCTGCGGTCTGATCGACGGGCGCGTGGATCAGGTGTCCTTCACCGACGAGCAGATCCGCCGCGACGATCTGCTCTCGCTCGCGCGCAGGACCGGTTATGAAAATGCCGCGAAGGGAACGACGGGATTCCCGAGATATTTCCCCGGCCACCTGCGCGTCACCCTCGTGAACGGCCAGGTGATCGACAAGCGCGTGGCGATAAATCGCGGCAACCCGGATGCGCCCTTGTCTGACGGCGATGTCATTCGCAAATTCAACCGCAACGTCGAAACCATCGTATCGCCCGAACGGGCGCGGGCCATCGCAGAAAACGTCTTGTCTCTGGAGACGTCCAGCGGATTTGCCGATCTCATGACTGAATTGTCCCGCGTAAATTAGCGGCGCATCGGCGCAGTTTATCGGCACCGTAGCTTACTGACTGTTGATTTCCAGCCAGAAGCGACGCGGGTAGCGGGATTATTTCTGCTGAGAGTTGAGCCATGTGACGCGTCCCCCGACGCGATGCGCAGCGGGGGACAGCGGAGTGATACACATGGGACTTTTGAACATCATCCGACGCATGGCGTTGCGGGAGAAGTTGCTTCTCCGCGAGATCGCGCGGCGGACCGGAATGTCGCGCAGTGAGCGGCGAACGCCATCGGTCCGAGAGAGCCGCGAACGATCGATAAGTATCTGAACCCGGGCATGACCCAGCCTCAGTTCGCGACGCGGGCGCGGGCGCGGCAGGGCAAGCTAGATCCGTTCGCCGGGAAGCTGGCCGTCTGGCTGAAGACGGAGGCGGGAAAGTTTCGCAAACAGCGGCGGAGGCTGCGTTCGCGGTTGAAGTGGTCGTGGACGCAGGCATGGATCGAAGCGAACTTCTGCAGACATCGCATCCGCCGAAAGCGCAGCATCGCCCGCTCGCGTCGTCGGAACGGCTGGTGGGAATTCTCAGCCCCGTTGTTCAGCCAGCGGCCCATCTCCCGATCATCGCCGCGGCCGAGGGCCTTCAACGCAGCGCCGTATGACCGTAGGCGCTCCGTCACGATCGATTCCGGACGACCATGGCGTCGCATAGATTTGCGCAGGAATTTCAATGCAGCCTGGCGATCGCGGGCCTTGGTCACAAAGCTCCCGAGGACCTCGCCCTCGTGATCGACGGCCCGCCGCAGGTAGTGCTGCTGTCCGTTGATCTTCACGAAAACTTCGTCGAGATGCCATCGCCACTGGCGCGATCGCATCCCCTGCACCCGGCGCTTGCGGATGCCGGCAGCGAACAGCGGGCCGATCCGGTTCTACCAGTAACGTACGGTCTCGTGGCTGACGTCGATGCCGCGCTCGTGCAGCAGGTCCTCGACGTTGCGCAGTGAAAGGGGAAACCGAATGTGGAGCATCACGGCCAGGCGGATGATCTCGGGGCTGGTTTCGAAGTACCGGAAGGGACTGGGTTGGGGCATGTACGACGCTAGGTGCCCGCCGTGCCCCGCTCAAGCCAGTTTCTTCTGACAGTGCCGCGGCGACGTTCGCTCCGCTCAGCCCTTGACCCCGGAGGAGATCATCACCGCTTCCGTGACCCGCCGCTGAAAGATCAGGTAGGCGAGCACGACTGGAAGAGCCGCGAGCATCGCGACGGACATGAGACGGGCATAGGCCAATCCGAAGGCGTCGTTGACCTGGGTAATGCCGACCGGGATCGTCATCATATCCTCCGAGGTGATGACGAGGAATGGCCAGAAGAATGCATTCCAGACGCCGATGAACGTCACGATCGCCAATGCCGTGGTGATGCCCCAATTCAACGGCAGGTACAGTTTGAACAGGATTGTGTAATCGCCACCCCCGTCCAGAACGGCGGCCTCGCGCATCTCCTTTGGCACGGCATCGAAGAATTGCTTGTAGACGATGATCGTCACCGGCACGATCAGCTGCGGCAGGATGATGCCACCCCAGCTGTTGATCAGCCCAAACTGGTGCATGAGGATGAACTGGTTGACCACCAACGCCTGGCTCGGGATCATGAAGCTTGCCAGCACCACCAGATACAGCAGTCGGCGCCCCGGAAAGCGGATCTGCGACAGTGCATAGGCACACATGATCGATATCAAGATGACCACGCCCGTGACGATCAGGGCCGTGCCGACCGAATTGAAATACCAGGTCAGGATCCGGGTATTGAACAGGGCGTCGCTATAGGCCGAGAAATTGAATTCGTCCGGCAGCAGACCGGGGCGTGTGACGACCCGGGATTCCGATCGGATCGAGGTGACGAAGGCCCAGTAGAGCGGAAACACCCAGAAAAGCGCGCACAGGATGGTAAACGCCGTCACGATGCCGTTCTCGAGTCTGCGGGTCCGGTTCATCGGCGGTTCCCTCCGACGCGAAGCAACTGGAATTGCAGCACCGACACCACGGCGATCAACACGAACAGCACGGTGGCGATCGCCGCCGAATAACCGCCGTTGTTCAGCTGGAACGCCTCGCGGTAGACCTGCATCAACAGCACGTAGGAGGAGTTGAAGGGCCCGCCTCCGGACAGCAGGTAGATCTGGTCGAAGATCTTGAGTTGCAGGATCAGTTGCAGCGTCAGCACCAGTGCCGTCACCGGCCACAGCAGCGGCCAGGTCACGCGGCGAAATTGCTGGCCACGGGTCGCGCCGTCGAGGGCGGCGGCCTCGTAAAGCTCGCTGGAGATGTTGCGCAGCCCCGCGATAAACAGCAGCACGTTGAAGCCGTTGGTCCACCAGATCGTGACCACCGCGACCATCGGCATCACCCAGTCGGGATCCCTGAACACCGCGATATTCTTGCCGACGACCAGCGAAATGAGGGGTTGCAGGACGCCGTACTGGAAGTCCAGCATCCAGCCCCAGATCTGCGTCACCACCGAAACCGGCAGAACGTAGGGCAGAAAGAACAGCACCATCACGAACGACTGAGTGCTACCTTTCAGCCGGTTGATCGCCAGCGCGATGCAGAGCGCGATGACCGTGGTCGGGATGACAGTCAACACGATGAAATAGGCGTTGTTCCAGATCGCAATCTTGAACAATCGGTCACTGAGCAGCCGAGCGTAGTTGTCCAGACCGACCCAGTTCCCGTCCCCGATCAGCGGGGCGTCGGTGAACGCACATCTGGACCATCTGGATCGTGGGCCACAAGAAGAAGACCGCGAAGACGAGCACGAACGGCGCGACCAACGACAGCGCGGTGAGGTTCTTCTTGCGACGGTTTTCAAGCATTGCCATCGGTGCGGTCTCCCTGGTGCAGCGGGTCCATCCGGTACGGGGCGGCGGTGCGCACCGACCGAGATCTGTCGGGCGCGCCCCGACCCGGATGGGCCGGAGCGCATCGTCGTGCGACTGCGGATTCTACCGCATCATCGCCGACAGTTCCTGCTGGATCTGCGCTATGGCTTCCTCGGGAGAAAAGTAGCCGTGGATCGCCGGGCCGATAATGTTCAGCGCTGCGTCATAGGCCGGTGACGCCACCCCGGTCAGCGTCGAGCGCGGATCGAAGGCGGCATTGTTGGCCAGCGAGGCATAGGTGGCGTTCGGCTCCATCGCCTGATAGTCGGCGCTTTCCGTCACCGGCAAGTAGGCCGGAATGTGGCCCGCACCGGCCCATCGCAGAGCGTTCTGCTCCATCCAGCCAATCACGGTCATCACCGCAGCGCGCTTTTCGCCGGAAATGGTCCCGTCGCCCTCGTTGGGGATCGCAAAGGCGTGGCTGTCGGCCCAGGTTGCCTCGGCGCCCATGAGCGGCGGTATCTCGACCGCCCCCCACTCGAACCCCAACTCGTCATTGGCGGCAAGGTCGGTGAACGTCGGCACTTCCCACACGCCATTGATCTGAAACGCCGACTCTCCCGACGAATAGAGCGCGACCGAGGCCTCGTATTGGGCCTGCTCGGGCGCATAGCCCAATTCCCGCCATTCGGTCATGGTACGGATCGCCGTCGCGGCCTTTTCGGCGTTGTCAACGGCCAATACCTCGCCGTCGGTAAACAGCTCGCCGCCCTGCTGCGAGAAAAGCGTATAGAAAACCCGCCATAGCCCACCAGCCTCGCCGGTCGCAAAGGTCAGCGGTGTATCGACGCCCTGTTCCTGTAACCAGGCCAGCGCAGCGTTGAAATCTTCAAGGCTTTCGACACCGGTCAGGTTGCCGTCGGCGTCCAGATACTCCGAGCCCGCCAGCAGGTCCCTGTTGTAGTACAAGACGACGGCATGGATGTCGAAAGGCACCGCGTAGAGCACATCGTCCGAGCTTGCCGCCGCGATCGCGGTGGGAAAGAAGTCGTCTGTCGAGAGCCCGGCGTTGGCGAGGTCATCTTCGGTGATCGGGCTCAGCACGCCCTCGTCCAGGCCAAGCGGGACGCGGCTCAGGTGATAGGTCATCACGTCGGGACCCTCGCCCACGGCGGCAGATGTGCGCACCTTGGTATAGAACGGCACGCCCCATTCCAGCGTCGTCGCCACGATCTCGATATCGGGGTGGGTGTTGTTGAAGTCATCGATCAGCGCCTTCATCCGGACGCCGTCGCCGCCGCTCAGAAAGTCCCACCAGATGACCTCCTGCTGCGCGAACGCCGGTGCGGCAAGCCAGACCGCCGCAGTGGCCGAGAGGAGTGTTTTCATGAGTCTCATTTGTCGGTTCTCCCTTTTGCTGTTATCCGGGCGCAGCCTTGGGAGGCCCGGGTCCCCGGTCTTGATCGTGGCGTGCGCGTTTTCACGACAGGGGCGCACGCCTACTTCAGTCGTCGTCCGTTCGTGTCGAACACCAGCACTTGGGCAGGATCGGCGGCAATGCCGATCGAGGTGCCATCGACGCGGTCGCGCGACCCCTGCCGCGCGACCACGATCTCGCGACCGTCCGCAGTGGTGGTATGCAGGTAGGAGACGTCGCCCAGATCTTCGGTCATTTCCACCCGCACCGTCATGCCGGTATCCGACAGAACCCAGTGTTCGGGCCGAACCCCGATCTCGACCGTGGTGCCGTCCGCAACCTGCTGCGTCACGGTAGCATGGAATGTGTGCGCCTCGGTGCCGGACGTCCGCACCATCAGCCTGCCGCCGTCCCGGCCCGCGACGGTGCCGGTGATGAACGTCATGGCAGGCGAGCCGATGAAGCCCGCGACAAACCGGTTGTCGGGATCGTCGTAGAGGTCCAACGGGGCGCCGGCCTGCTGAACGATGCCGTCCTTGAGCACGAAAATCCTGTCGGCCAGGGTCATCGCCTCGACCTGATCGTGGGTGACGTAGATCATCGTCGCGCCGATCTGCCGGTGCAGGCGGGTCAGCTCCAGTCGCATCTGAACCCGCAGTTCGGCGTCCAGGTTCGACAGCGGTTCGTCGAAGAGAAATACCTTGGGGTCGCGCACGATGGCCCGCCCGATGGCGACGCGCTGCCGCTGTCCCCCCGACAGCTGTGACGGCTTCTTGTCGAGATGATCCCCGAGCTTGAGAATGCGTGCGGCCTCGGCGACCTGCCTGCGCACATCGGCCTTGTTCGCCCGGGCCAGACGCAGCGAGAAGGCCATGTTCTCGAACACCGTGAGATGCGGGTAGAGCGCGTAATTCTGAAACACCATCGCCACGCCACGCTGCGCGGGCTCTACTTGGGTCACATCGCGGTCGTCGATGCGGATGGTGCCGTCGCTGGTCTCTTCCAGCCCGGCGATCATCCGCAGCAGGGTGGACTTGCCACAGCCCGAGGGGCCGACGAAAACCGCGAAACTGCCCGTAGGAATTTCGAGCGAGACGTCTTCGATCACTTTTACGGCTCCGAAGTCCTTGGCGACGTTCTTGAGTGTGACCCCCATGGTGTTCAGCTCGACGTCGACGCGCAGGACATGATAGGACAGGGGCGCCAGCCGGCCCCTGACGGCGCCGTCCTCGACGGCCACGCCACTGCCCTTGCCCGGTGCCACCGCATCGGGTTTGTCGCCCGAATTGCCGGCCCGCAAATCGAACCCTTCCATCGACAGATGCTCGACCAGCCGCGCCCCGGCAAACCCGGTCAGCGTGACATCGAGGTCGGCATTCTCGGTCAGATGCCGGTTGACGATGAACAGCGTGACGATGGTGCCGCCGGCGTCCAGCACACCCGCGACATCGAGGAACGACACGTCGTCGGCGACCCGGCAGTCGTAGGTCGGTGCATCCACCGACACGTTCAGCGCCGTGCCGCGACCGTAGAGCGAGGCCAACTGGTAGGGGTAGTAGATGGTTTGCCGCCAGGCCGGGCCGCCCTTTTCGGCGCGGATCGGAGCAATGACGTTCACGAGCTGCGCGATACAGGCGATCTTGACCCGGTCTGACCGGCGGATGAATTCGTTCAACAGCCCGGCGACAAACAGGGCGTCCTCGAAATTGTAGGTTTCTTCCAGCAGCGCCGGCGCCTCGGGCCAGTCCCAGGTCTTGACGTTGCTGGAATCCTGATCCCGGATATGATACCAGACGTTCCATTCGTCAAAGCAGATATGCACGTCATTCTTCGCGCGCTTCTTCGATTTGACGTAGTCGATGGCGCCGCCGATCGTCTGGATGTAGCGGCCGGTTTCCTCGATCTTACCGAAGAAATTCAGCGTGTCGCGGCTGTTGTTACCATAATACTTGTGCAGCGAAATGTAGTCGACGTTCTCGTAGCACTCTTCCAGCACCTGCCGCTCCCATTCGGGATAGGTCGGCATCTGGTCGTTGGACGACCCGCAAACCACCGTTTCGATCGTGCTGTCAAAGCCTTTGAACGCCTTGGATGTTTCGTTGGCGAGGCGGCCATATTCGGTGGCCTTTTTGTGGCCGATCTGCCAGGGGCCGTCCATCTCGTTGCCGAGGCACCACATCTTCACGCCGTATGGATCTGCGACGCCATGCCGCGCGCGCAGGTCCGACCAGGTCGTGCCGTTCGGATGGTTGACGTATTCGAGGAAATTGCGCGCATCCTGTAGTCCGGCAGAGCCGAGATTGACGGCCAGTATCATCTCGATTCCCGCCATGTCGGCCCATTTGCCGAATTCGTTGATGCCGACCTGATTGGTCTCCTTGGACCGCCAGGCAAGGTCGAGCCGGACCGGGCGCTGATCCTTGGGTCCGATCCCGTCCTCCCAGTTGTAGGCGGACACGAAGTTTCCACCCGGATAGCGGATCGCCGGGATCTTGAGATCCCGCACGAATTTCAGCACATCAGTCCGAAAACCGTCAGCGTCCGCGCTTGGGTGATCGGGTTCGTAGATACCGCCGTAAATCGCGCGCCCCATGTGTTCTATGAAGGCCGAGTACAACCGGTCGTCGATCTGCGAGATGCGAAAGTCGCGATGGACGGCAATGCGTGTTTTCATTTCTGAGTCCGTCCAATCATATCATAATTTCAGGTTCACACCGAATTTTTAAATATGATTGCTCAGCCGATCAAACCTGTCAACAGTTTGCGTAATCAGCAGGCAAAATAGCCCTAAAGCTTTGTTTTCACGTATTGCCGCATGACGATATCCTGATCGTGGTTCCCGAATCCGCGGCCGAAAATATTGATGCCGCCGGGATTGCGCGCGGTCGGCTTCACCGCGACCCGCAGCCGCACCGAACGGTGCGACTCGAGCTTGAGGTCGTCCAGCGTGATGTCCGAGAGTTTGGTCCCGTCGACGAACGACCCCGATCCATTCACCTGCCAGGTCTTGAGCAGGCCGTATTGCGAGCCTGCCATCTTCCACCATGGCGGCGTATGAATGCCGCGTTTGTCGCCGAAGTCGCCAGGCGAGGTCCAGTCGCCGATCTCGACCCCGTTGATCGACAGACTGATGTCGGAGGGCCAGTTCGGACGGGTGCCGGGCACCTCAGAGCTGACTTCCAGGGCAAACTCGATCCGGTCCAGGGCGACCGCGCGCAACAGGGCGTTGTTGGGAAACTGATATTCGACGAACCCACTGGTAAACCACAGCAGCGACGCCTTCATCCGGTCCGGCTCGAGAAAGGTGGTCGGCACGTCGAGATGCCCGATGATGCCTTCGGTGGAGCAGATGCCACACGGCCCCATGACATCGGCCTGGGTGTAAAGTCCGAGCGGCATCGAGACCTCGACCACGTCCGAATCCATCTCCTTTGCCGCTCGGTGGAACGAAATGACCAACTCGTCATAAACCGCGTAACAGATCTTCTGACTGCCCTTGCGGGCCTTGGTCATCTCGGTCCGGATCAGTCCGGCGGTTTCAAGCAACTGCACATTCGACGATACCGATGACTGGGGCTGTCCCAGGGTTTCGGCGATCTCGTTGACATTGAGTCCGCCAGTCTGATGCAGCAGTTTGAGGATGCGGACACGGCCTTCGGACGCCGCGCTCTTCAGAATCGCAAAATCGCTTTCAGCATCGATCAATAAAAATTTATGGCTCATTGAAATCCCAACATCACAGACCGCCGGTTTGTATCACAAAGTTTGGTATGAATAGTCCGATAGCGCCAACCGTGTCCAGAGGGCCCGCCGTCAAGCGCCCGGGCACGCAAGCCAAATTGCCGCGCAACCCCTGTCAGCCTGCACATCTACCCTGAAGATGCTGTAATTTGTGGAGGGCTCCTTTTTTGCAAGGGTTAAGGACCGTCTGATCAACGGGTTCGGCCAAGCCGAGATTATGACTTGATGGTCTCTGAAGCGCACGGTCTCGTGGCTGATCTCAATTCCCCGTTCATGCAGAAGGCATTCCACATTCCGCAGCGAGGTGCTGTCAGACCAATTCGAACCGGTCTCAGCCAGGACAGCGGGGCTGCCGTTGATCCAGCACAGAGACCCCGCCACTCGGTGAGAGCGACGGACCGGTTCAACTTGAAATTGTCGCGTAGTAGAGGTGGTTAGCTTTCGAGGACTTCACCTTCGTGGTCGACGGCACGCCAGAGGTAATGTCGCTGTCAGAGGTGGCTCGGTTTGTCTGAACAGGTTCCGGGCGTTTCCTAGGTGGATTTCCGCCTTGGTTATGCCGCTACCGCGTCTGGCACCGGTTGATTAAAGTAGGCCTGATCGGGCGTTTTGCCGTCAAGCGATGAGTGAGGTCGTCGGCTGTTGTAAAAGCCCAGATACCGCACGCTCGATCGATCCGCGGCCAAGACCTGACACGCCCGACGCTGGCTCAGCCCGTGCGTCGCACAAGCCTGAGCCACCGCTTCCCGGCTGACGCCGGGCGTCCATTATCCTCGGACCAATGGCGGAAATCTCCGCATCGCCACCATTTTTCTGCCGCGACATCCGTCAGGATGGCATGGTCCAACATGGCCTCGGCCAAAAGCTTCTTCAGCTTGCCGTTCTCGTCCTCGGGCGCCCGCAGCCGGCGCGCGCCCGAAACCTCAAGCCCGCCATACCTCGCCTTGTATTTGTACAAGGTCGCCGTGCTCACCCCGTGCTTCCGGCAAACCTCAGCCGTCGGCATTCCGGCCTCCCGCTCCTTCAGCATCGCAATGATCTGCTCTCCGCCGAACCTCGATCTCTTCATTCTCCGTCTCCTCGTTCGGAGCGGACTCTACCGAAATCTGAAGGAGGAAACGGGGCTCAGGTCAAACCGTCAGTCGTCCATTTGTTCCAGCCGGCCGTCCGCCCAGGCCGCCTCCAGCTCTTCCACGTCCAAGGCTTCATCTTCGTTGGTGTCGAGCGCGGCATAATCGGCCTCGGTCAGATCAGGATATTCGGTTCTCATTTCCGCAAGCGTATACAGACCGTCTTGGTCGGTATCCATCTCGTGCGCCACTGCGGCGTCGGCAAAAACCGATACCGCGACGGTGGCACTGGCAAAAATTACGTTCAATTTCATGTCATTTCTCCATTCTGGTTGGGATTTCAAGAGACTATCCAGGTCGCGAATAGTGTCAGCCGTCAGTCAAATCAGTATCCAGCCGACGGCGGGCCTCGATCTGCTGCTGCGAGGCTCACTCGCTCGGTTTCAGCGGCCCGTCGACCCTTGCGGCCGCAAGTTCGTCCGGATCGACCTGGCCGTCCAAATCGGTGTCCATCGCGGCGTATTCGTCGCCGGTCAGGTCGGGAAAGTCAGATCTGATCTCTTCAAGCGAATAAAAACCGTCTTCGTCGGTATCCATCTCATGCGCCCAAGCGGCGCCCGCAAAGCTTGTGGCCGCCATGGCCGAAACTGCAATCAGTCCAGAAACTTTCATAACGCTTCTCCTTGTTTCAAAACTGGCGGAATTTTTTTTTCCACCTGTTTTAAAGACGCTCGACCGTCCGTCCCGTTACACAATTTCCGTTGCCGGACGAGACAAACGCACGGGCCCGGATTGACCGGAAAGATGTGAAGCATTGGCGTTCGGTGCGACTGACCGCCTTTTGGCCAGCGCCCGCTCCGCGACAACCACCTGATAAAGTCCGCCAAAATGCGATGAGCGGGTCCAGGCAAAATCCCGCGGATGTGATGCCAGCTGTGAAATCTCCGTGCGCCACATGGCAGTGGCAAACGGCTCCAGCATGGCAAAGACACCAGCCATGACAGGCCGCATCGGGTGCAGTCGCGCGGGTGCGGCATAATCCACAAAGATCGCCCGTCCGCCGGGCTCCACGGCTGCCAGCGCGGCATCGACGACCGCACATTTGACCGGATCGGGCAATTCATGCAGCAAGAAGAAACACGCCACCGAGCGATAGCGCTCGGACCGAACAGTGGCGGCGTTTGCGACAATCGCGCGCACCCAATTGAACGGGGTCAGTTTTCCGCGCACATGGGCGATCTGGATCGGCGCGATGTCCACGATATCGAGGCCTCCCGACGGGCCGACGCGCCCTGCGATCCGTTCAGACAGGTTGCCATACACGCAGGCCAGTTGCAGCACCCTGTCACCGGGGGCGATATGGGTAAGGACGCTATCGGACAGCCGTCGATACTGGCCCCACAGAATCGCCGATACGACCGGCGCACGATCAAAGATGCGCAGGCTGGCGGGCCGCAAATAGGCCCACCAGTAATGCTGCTCCAGATAATCGGGGATCGCGCTCTGAATGTCGGCTGGCGGGTTTCTGTCCGCCCGCGCCGCGTCAAGCACGACGCGCCCGGCCGGCAAGGCCGATCGCGATCAGGACCACCGTTCCGGCAAAGAAGGTCGCCAGCATCCAGGTTGGCAGATAGAAAGTCATGTAAACGTCCCAGCCGATCCAACCGAGGCTTTTGGTCACCAGCGACGGCGTGCCGGTCAGCGATCCGCCCAGGGTGCCGGTGATCGTGATCACCATCACACCGATCGTAGCCAGCACAAGCGTGATCCAGCGTTGCCCGCCTTCGAACAGGTGGCGGCGGAAGCGATAGCCAAGCACACTCATCACCGTCCAGTAGGACAGGGTCCAGGTCGCCAGCATGATGTGGTTGCGCCCCAGCGGAGACTCGGTGATCGCCGACCACGGATAGATCGTCAGCCCCAGCCCGTAGGTTACAAAGCCGGCAAGTGTGCCCAGGGCCGCCACCGGCCAGATCGCCTTTTGCAGCCGCACCGCGAAATCCGCATCCGAGAGGCAGCGGATCAGAATGAACAGATAGGCCGTCACCCACAAGCCGACCGGAAAGTGCGCGACGAGGATGTGATAGACCGGGCTCAGCGACCACGAGGGTGCGCCCTCGACGGCCACCGACACCCCACCGTCCGCGCCATGCGCCAGCGCCGCGCCGGTCGCCGCCACCAATATGCCGGCGCCTGTCAGTCCGATCCGGCCGCCGCGCGCCATCCAACCAGAGCGTTTCATGTCGGTATCCTTTCGTGCCTTTGCTGCGGTGCCGAGGGCGGCCTGTGTCCTGTCCGGGTAGGTCATCACGCATCCTCCTCGTTGCGGCGCATCAACATGTTGATGCTGATGCCCAGTCCGACGATCAGGCTAAGGCTCGCGAACAGCGTCCAGAGCCACTGTTTGCGGATATCCTCGGCAAATTCCATCTGTACGCCGTAAAGCGCCAGTTGTTCCTCGGTATGCCGGGACGCGACCGGCACACGCTGCGCGATACGGTCGGCGCCGGGGTGCTGGCGCGCGTCGGTCAGACGGCCCCATGTCACTTGCCCGGGATAGAACATCGGCACTTCAGTCCAGGGTTGCGTCCAGTCGGGGCCGGTATCCGGATCGACGCGTTCGGCAACCATCTGTGCGGGCTGTTCCAGCCCGAGCGACACCGGCAGCGACACATAATGCCACCGCATCGTGGACGCATTGCGGAACACCGCAAAGGCCACGTCATAATTGCCGCCGTCCCGGAAAATTTTGTCGTCCAGCTCGTTGTCGGTATCCATGTCGCGCACGAGCGTCACATCCCAGAACCCGTTTCGCCAACGTGCGGCCTGCGGCATCACCACATCGCCGCGCGAGCCGGCGCTGGGGCGCAGATAACGGCGTGGTATGGTATCGCCGTTTTGCCAATCGGCATTCGGGTCGAATGCCACCGCGGTTTCATCGGAAAGGTAATAGGTGTCGTTAAACCCGACATCGCCGCCTGTCACGGCGTCGATCGACAGCGCGCGATAGCCTGCAACCTCCGGGTCGAACATGAACAGCGGCTGACCCGTCTCGCTGTCAAAATTCGTCGTGTAAGGACCGGTGCCGGCATCGCCGGTGCGATCTTCGGCAACAAACCCGTCATCGCCCAGCCCGATCGGGTTCGACCGGCTGGAGCGCCACTGCCACAGGTCGATGAATTGACCGGCCTCGCGCAGTGTTTCCAGATCGCTTTCCGGCAGAACGGATTCGAATTCATTGGGATCGGTACGGGTCGTGGGAAGGTATTTGGTACGTTCTTCTTCCGATTCCGGGGCACCGGTAAATGTGGACAGCCCGTCGCCAATGGTGATGTAGCCCCCGTAGCGGCCAAACAGCGGCACCGAGCCGTCATCAATCATCATCGCCACCCGGTCCTCGACCAGGAAATCGGGATCAGGGCCGATCTCCTCGCCGCCGCGCGTGACCCAGTCGCCATCCTGATAGACCAACACGTCGTTGAAGATCGACGGACGTTCCGCCGGCCACCGATACCGGAACCAGATCCGGTCGCCATCAAAGGCGGCCTTGACCTGCAATTCGGTCATCAGTTCATCGGGGATGAAGATATTTCGTTGTGGATCGTTTTCGACGATCCCGGTGCCATGGGTGGTCCAGGCCAGCACCAGCAGGCCGGTGAAGATCGCCACGGAACCCGCAAGATAGTTGGTTTGTTTTGTCATCTTGTTTTCATTGCCTCGAAGCTTGGCCGACCTACGGCGGAACCATTGTGGGTCGAGCCCACCATTCGCAGTTCGGGCGCTACTAGAAAAACGTCTGGATACATATCGATGCCGCACCTTTTCGCATTGGAATGCTGATGTTTATGACGCTACTGGCCATATCCATATTTCTAGTGGATGTTATTGGACAGGTCCCCGAACTCTTACTCAGACGCGTGCATCGTCAGATCGTTACAAAGAATCGTTGGTTTTTTTGAGATTCATACTGTTTCTTTGCTTTTCCCATTTTTTGTCTAGGAGATGGACGACGGCTCGCGAGGTCCGCCGTGTTTGGATAGCGGCAGATTTCTCCTGTGTCAGACATGTGACATTGACCGTAACACGTCCGGCCTGACCGCCCCTGTGATGCAGTTTTCCAAGGCAGCAGATCATCGACGCGGTTAATCCCGTTGAACCGGCCTTCCTTTCGACCGGACGCACGGGCATAGTCATGGCGGTGCTGTCAGACGAATGCGCACTCGTCTCTTTATAGCAGGTGCCCCGGCCTTCAGGTCGCACCGAGCTGACGCCACTCGGCAAGAGCGACGGTTCGTGCTTCCTTGAAGTGCGGTCGGCTCGTGAGGGTGCGTTCGTGGTTGAAATGATTGTGGAAGGAGGCGTTAACCGATGCGAACTTCTGCAAACATCGCATCTGCCGAAAACGTAGCATCGCCCTTTCGCGCCGCCGAAACGGCTGATGGGAATTCTCGGATCGGTTATTGAGCCACCTTCCCATCTCACGATCATCGCCACGGCCGAGGTCTTTCAGCGCTGCCCCGTTTGACCGCAATCGATCCGTCACAATCGTTTCTGGGCGACCATGACGACGCATTGATTTCCTTAGAAATTTCAACGCCGCTTTACGATCGCGTGTCTTGGTCACGTAGCTTTCGAGGACTTCACCTTCGTGGTCGACGGCACGCCAAAGGTAATGTTGCTTTCCATTTATCCTGACGAAAACCTCATCGAGATGCCAACGCCAGCGGCGGCATGTGCGCAACAGATCGACACGCCATTTGCAGATATCCGCCGCGAACATCGGGCCAAACCGGTTCCACCAAAACCGCACGGTTTCGTGGCTGACATCAATCCCGCGCTCATGCAAAAGATCTTCGACATTCCGCGGCGAAAGAGGAAACCGGATGTACATCATCACCGCCAGGCGGATCACCTCCGGGCTGGCTTTGAAGTAGCGAAATGGGCTGCGTTTTGTCAGCCGACGAGGATACGAAACTGCCCTGCCCGTCTCAAGCTGGTTTTGTCTGACAGCGCCGGACGAAGCTGTCGTTGAACCCGGTCACGAACGTCGCTGAGCTGATCCCGTGCCTTCGACATACATCAGCAGTCTTCTCGCCAGCTTCCTGTTCTTTGATCATCGCAACGATCTGTTCATTCGTAAATCGTGTGTTCATTTGTCCGTCCTTTTGTTGGGCGGACTCTACACAAATTTGGAGGAGTTTAGGTGCTCACTTCATCACCACCCGCCATGGACTTGCCAAACGATACCAGTCTCGCAGATAAAAAGTGCCACGCTGACAATCCTTAAACCAGTTCCGCGTCCGTCATGATTTCGACAAGCGCTGGTCCCTCTATTGCCAATGCCTTTGCGATGGCGACGGCGATGTCTTCGGTGTTGGTAACTTTTTGCCCATGCGCTCCGCAGATTTTTGCGAATGCTGCGAACGATGGATTGTGTAAATCGGTTTCCCACACCGGCCATTCACCCGACCGTTGTTCTTTGGAAATCTTCCCAAGTTCGCCGTTGTGCAAAAGGATATGCGTGACGTCCATGCCGTATTTGACGGCTGTTGTCAGGTCCATCGGGTATTGCCCGAACCCACCATCGCCCGAGATTGAGACGACTTTGCGTCCTTTGAGTGCAGGGATGTCCTGTGTTGCGGCCCATGCCCCGATCCCTGCTGGAAAGCCGTAACCGATGGAGCCCAGATAGCCAGACATCAGCACACGTTGGCTACCCTTGGTTTCCAGATAGCGTCCGAAGGAATAGGTGTTGTTGCCCACATCGACTGCAAAGATCGCGTCGTCAGGCACCAATTTACCAAGCGCATCGAAGACGGCAAAAGAATGTATACCGCCATCGTTTTCCTCCGCCAGCCTGCGTCGTTTTTCGGCCCGCCATATCGCCCAGCGTTCGGCCATTTCGGGCCGTTGATCGACCGCATCGGGGTTGGGTTTGATCTGGTCACCAGCCGCTTCGCAAAACGCCCCGATCTCGCCCCAGACGGGGACTTTGACGGCGTGGAACTTGCCCAGTTGCATTCGGTCATAATCGACCTGAATGATGTTCTCTTTCAACGCGATGCCGGTATGATTTGAAAAGCTGGCCCCGAAAGCGACCAATACGTCCGCCTCGTTCATGAACCAGCTTGCTATGGGGGTGCCGGAGCGGCCCAAGACGCCGCCGCCAAGTGGATGGCTATCGGGTATCAGCCCTTTGGCCTTGAATGTTGTGACGACGGGCGCGCCGATTTTCTCGGCCAGCGCGATGATCTGGTCGCGTGCGCCGTAAGCGCCGTGACCCACAACTATCATCGGGCGTTTCGCGCTGTTGAGCAGGGCTACTGCCGCGTCGATATCGTCTTGTGCGGGCACAACGCGGGTGCCGCCCATGCGCCCAACGGGCGATGCTGCGGGTTTGTCGGATGGGATTGTCTGCACATCGTCGGGGAAGATAAGATGGGCCACGTTCTGTTCGACAATGGCGCTTTTGCATGCCAACGACATCAGCTCAGCGTGGTTAGATGTGGCAAGCACCGGCTGCGAGAACGTCGACACAGCGTCAAATGCGGATTTCAGATCGATGTCCTGGAACGCGCCGGGGCCGAAGACTTGGGTTTGCACCTGCCCCGTCAATGCCAGCACAGGGGCACGGTCAACCTTGGCATCCCACATGCCGGTCAGAAGGTTCGTGGCACCGGGCCCTGCGATAGTCAGGCACGCCGCCGGTTGACCGGTCAGCTTGCCATAGGCAGAGGCCGCGAAGGCCGCGACCCCTTCATGCCGGATGCCGTAGTATTTGAGGTTCTTGTCCTGAACCGACCGCCGGATTGCATCCGCCAGCCCAAGGTTAGAGTGGCCCACCATGCCAAAGACGGTTTGCACGCCCCAGTTGGTCATGGTTTCCACCATCACGTCAGAGACGTCACGCGTATGTGGTGGTTCTACCTCTAACCCCACGAAAATCTCGCCATCGCGGATGTCGATCGGGTAAATGTCTTGGCCGGAGTCCTCGTGCCCGCCGGGTGGCTTGCCTGTCAGCGGGTCAAAGTCCCAGCCGTGCCATGGGCAACGGATCCAGCATTTGTCGTCGATCCCTTTTTCGATGGACCCTTCGCCCAGCGGCCCCTTTTGGTGTGGGCAATGGTTGTTCATAGCGGCCCATTGGCCGTCGAAATGCACAAGGCAGATCGATTTTGTGCGTGCGGTGACGGTTTTGACACGCCCCTCTGGTAGGTCCTCGATACGACCGACAGAAATCCAGTCCAGGTTCTCAGCTGTCATTATCAGAGTCCTCTTCTGGTGTTTTGGCGGGCAGGATGAAGTCGATGAATTTTTGCAGATAGGTCAGGATCAAGAACACACCGCAGGCCCAGATCAGCAGCTCAAATGGGGCAAGGGGTGTGCCGCGTAGCCAGCGCCCTAACAGGCCGCCGTCAGGCCGGAGTTCTTGCCAGCCAAACAGGCCAGAGCGTGGCCAGAGGTTGAGAAACCAGAATCGCGACAGGTACAGCATGATGATACCCAAGACGGCCATCAGGACGAGAAGTGCAATCCGTTTCATCCGTCGATCAGCTCCATTGTCGTGACGTCCATTCGGAGTACGAGCATGTCGCCGCGCCGTTCCAAGTCACCTTCCAGAGAGATAAATTGGCCGATGTAGTCATAGGCCGCGTCGGGAAGGCGCGTGCCGTCTGGTCCGGTGATCAGCATGAAATCGGACCCTTCTATCGGTTGGGTCGAAACGAAAACGGCTGGAACGTCACCTAGAAGGCACAGGTTGGCGCAGGCCTTGTGTGCCAATCCGCGTCCGGGCCGCATGGCCCCGTTCAAGCATTTTCCGTCGGAGATTTCACCTGTGACTTGCCATCGACCCAAGGGTTCGATTTCCATTTCGGGTGCGACGCCCTCAGCTGCGCGTATGCCTTGCTGTCCTGCCCGCAATTGCATCATGTCGATGGTGCCCCTTTGCAGGATGATCCCGGAAACAGTGGCTAATTGGCCTTCAAGCCCGACCGCGCGGTCATCGACGCCGAATTTTCCGGCACCGGTCAACATCAGCGTTTTGCCGGGCATGATCAGATCGTTGCCTTCGGTGACACGCAGCAGCGGATAGGGCGTTAATTCAATGACGCCGGTCACAGTCTGCCTGCCATAGTCGAAACGGAACCCAGATGCGGCGGGTTCGTCTTGGGTTGAGCCAATCAGCAATCCGGTGAACAGAAAAATTGCCACCACCAGCGTTGCCGCCAGTAACAGGAATTTGCGCAGGGCGCCGGGGACGGGCAGGTAGCCTACAAAGAAGGGGGCCTTGTCGCTCATATCGTTGTCTCCTGCGTGGGCACCGGTTTGACATAGGTTCCGGGCGCATTGGCCTCGCGGTGGACCTGCACATTGGTCCCTTGCAGGCGAATATTGTAGGTCGGCACCATCTCGGTGAAGGGCGCGGGTGAGCGTCCGTTGGTCACATCATATTGGAAACCGTGCCAAGGGCAGGTCACAAGGCAATCAAGCACGCGCCCTTCGCCCAATGGCCCGTTTTGGTGGGCGCAGGCGTTGGAAATGGCGCTGAGATTGCCGTCTTGCCTGAACACGGCAACCCGGTCACCACCCGGCAGGATTTTGATCTTGGCAAAGCCTTCGGTGATGTCGCCTGCATCGCAGATATCGACCCAGTCGTCCACGACTGTGCCAACCTCATCGCCGCCGCGCCTGTCCTGCAAAGCCGCATAGGCGTGCAGCCCGGCAACCGCGAAGGCACCGCCTATGAAGATCGCCGTGAAGGTGTGGTTTTGCTGGTCTTGCAGGATACCAAGGCTGACGTGGGCGACCACGGCAACATAGGCAAAATAGATCAACGTATGCATCCGTTTCCAGATCGGCGGGGTCAGGAATTTCATCCAGAAGTCGTGGCTGGTCGCAGACAGAACCAACAGGCAAATCAGGGCAAAGATGCCGAAGATTTCAAACGGGAAACCCGCCAATTGGCCAAAGCTGGTATTGGCGAAAAGCAATGCCTCGTATTTGTCGGAAGCTCGAGAAAGCGAAATACCAGTTGAGGATATAACTGGCATGGGTGATCGCCACGAATGTGGTCATCACTCCGAAATGCCGGCGATTATACAAAAGCGGCAAAAAACGTCGGTCAATCCGGGCGAGCGGCCCGATGCATAAGATCACCGTCAGCATAATAAAGGCACAGGCCCCGAAGGCGCGGGCGTTATGCACCTGCGGATTGATCGGGAATTCGTGGCTGAGCAGTTCAGGGCTGACAAACAGGAATGTCCAAAGGAACAAGGCCACCCCGGCCAGCATGATCCAGTCATAGAGCCATTTGTTGCGGTTCCATTGAACGGGGATGTATTTGACGCTCATTGCGCGGGCTCCGACAATTGGACGGGCGCAATGTCTGCGGGCCATGTTTGGCGAACGGACAGGCCTACGACGATAATAATCACGATGGCGATGGGCATGATCAGGGCAAAATACTGATGGGACTTGCGGGGCGGAAGGTAGCGGAGCGACCATTCTTCCTTGCCAGTCGCCAGGACGTACCAGCGCCACAAGACAAGTGGCCAAATCAGTAAGATACCGGGGACAAGCAAGGGCCGGAACACATAGGCCCCGCGTGCATCCTCATCCAGCCTGTCCATACCGAACGTCAGGAACGGAATGGCGACCAAGAATCCAATGCCGCCCCAAAGCTTGACGATCAACAGGGTGATCTCTGCCTGGTTCATGCGACGCCCCCAAAGTTGACGCCAGAGATTTCGGCCATGTCTTTCTTCCATGTCGTAAGATCATCATGGTCAAACTTCGACACATGATCATGACCGCAGGCGCGCGCCATGACCTGCATCAACTCTACCGAGGC
Organism: uncultured Alphaproteobacteria bacterium; assembly: GCA_963761735.1. Lineage (GTDB taxonomy): Bacteria > Pseudomonadota > Alphaproteobacteria > Rhodobacterales > Rhodobacteraceae > CAVXHQ01. Next base: position 80,831 of record CAVXHQ010000006.1, on the reverse strand, counting down.
GTTGAAGAAATTAGCGAGTTGCCTGGCCGAATTTTCCGCAATCAAGCGGTTCACCAGATGTGGTTTCTGGGTCGCGATCCCGACAGGGCAATTGTTCGTATGGCAGGCCCGCATGGCAAGGCAGCCGATGGCTTGCATCGCGGAATTTGACACCGCGACGGCGTCAGCGCCCAGCGCCATGGCCTTGATAAAGTCTGCCGGTTTACGCAGGCCGCCGGTGATGACAAGCGAGATGTCGTTGCGCCCCAGTTTGTCCAGATGACGCCGTGCGCGAGCAAGGGCGGGGATCGTGGGGACCGAGATATTGTCGCGGAAGATGATCGGGGCAGCGCCAGTGCCGCCACCACGCCCATCAAGGATGATATAGTCGACGCCAACCGCGATAGCCGCGTCGATGTCGGCTTCGATATGTTGCGCCGACAGTTTGTAGCCGATGGGGATGCCGCCAGTGCGTTCCCGTACTTCGTCGGCGAATGCCTTGATCTGACTGATTTCGGTCCATTCGGGAAATCGCGAGGGAGAGATCGCATCCGTTCCCTCTTCCAAGCCACGGACTTCGGCGATTTTGCCTTTGACCTTGTTACCGGGCAAGTGCCCGCCGGTGCCTGTCTTGGCCCCTTGGCCGCCTTTGAAATGGAAGGCCTGCACGCTGTTCAGTTTGTCCCAATCGAATCCAAACCTGGCAGAGGCGAGTTCGTAGAAATATCGCGAATTTTCGGCCTTTTCTTCCGGTAACATGCCGCCCTCGCCAGAACAAATGCCCGTGCCCGCCATTTCAGCCCCACGCGCAAGAGCGACCTTGGCGGATTCAGACAAGGCCCCAAAACTCATATCCGAGACAAAAAGTGGAATTTTCAGGCGCAGCGGCTTTTTCGCATTTGGCCCAATAATGACTTCTGTACCGACCGCGTCGTTATCCAACAGCGGTGGCTTGGCCAGTTGCGCGGTCAATAGTTGGATATCGTCCCAATCGGGCAATTCGGTACGGGACACGCCCATGGATTCCACAATGCCGTGGTGGCCGGTTTTTGACAGACCGTTCTTGGCATAGTTCTGGATCATGCCGTTGTAAGGCTCTTCGGCGATACCGTGGCTCGGGTCGGCATAGAGCCCAAGATAAGAGTCCCGGTTGTAGGGTTGCGGGTTTGCAAAACCCCAGGCGTTGATCTCATCCGCGTCCACGCAAATATCGTCACCATCGACCCATGAATTGAACTTTGGGAGCTTTTCGTCGTTGGCATAGGCCGATACGCCGCTATCCAACCGATAATCCCAGTTATGAACGCCGCAAATCAGGTCGTTGCCCCGCACATGACCATCCGACATAAGCGCACCGCGATGCAGACACCGACCATAAAAGACGGAAATTTCACCGTCAAAGCGGACAACCACCAGATCGACCTCGCCTACGATCGCGTATTCTGGTTTTCGATCGGCCAGGTCTTTGGTCTTTAAGAGGGCTGTCTTGTTCATGGCTGTCCTCGATATGTGTTGTTAGGCTTGGGTTGCAGTGTCGTGAATGGGTTGCGTTTCCGGGCATGGTCCCATCTGGGTTACCTTGCGTCCATACCATTTTGCAGCAGGGGCTGCTGTCACACCGTGGAACAGAGCGCTGATCCAATCGGTGTTCACCGTGATATGCAGAAGCGGTTCGCCCAATTCATGCGGGATCATGTCGACGACCAGCAGCGCGAACAAGGCTGTGGCCACCCCACGCGGACCGAACCACCCAAAGGAAATGCGGGTGAGGGGCGACGCGTCCGTGCCCATCAGTGATATCCAGATGGCAAGGGGGCGCACGATGAACAGGCTGACCATAGTCAACCCGACCATCGGCCATATCAGGCGTGCGATGGCCTGTGGTACCAATGCCGCACCCAGAAGAAGGAAAGCGGACCATGCGAGCATCTGGCCTTCGCCTTCGACGAATTCATAGATGAATTTGCACCGCCCCGCGACAACAGCCCCGAAGACAAGTCCCGCAACAAAGGCCGAGATGAACCCGTTCCCGCCAACTAGTGTCGCCAACAGGTAGGATACGCCAGCCAAGGCCAACGCCCCGATCCCTTCGTAGGCGTCGGAGGTCAGGTCATAGTCCTTCGCATAGATCAGAACTTGGCCACCGATCCAGCCTATGGCGATCCCGACCAAGGGACCAAGGGACCAAGGATGACTTGCTTGGCCCCGAAGACACCCCATGCGCCATTGGCTTGTATTGACGTGACCCCCATCGCTCATCCAGCCGCGACCGGAATCATGGGTTGAGATTTGCGCGTCTGCGCGGGGTGAGCGATGGCCATTGGCGAGGAGCTTTCCTTCGAGCGGAACGCCGATGGCCATTGCGGTTTCAGGGAGGCGGCGTAGGCCGCCGGGGTAATGTATCCGAGCGACGAGTTGGGCCGCGCGGTGTTGAAGTCGGCCCGCCATGCGGCGATGCGTTCGCGGTTGAAATGATTGTGGAAGGAGGCGTGAACCGATGCGAAATTCTGCAAACATCGCATCTGCCGAAAGCGTAGCATCGCCCTTTCGCGCCGCCGAAACGGCTGATGGGAATTCTCGGATCGGTTATTGAGCCACCTTCCCATCTCACGATCATCGCCACGGCCGAGGTCTTTCAGCGCTGCCGCGTAGGACCGCAGTCGATCCGTCAAAATTGTCTCGGGCCGACCATGACGGCGCATTGATTTCCTTGGAAATTTCAACGCCGCTTTACGATCGCGTGTCTTGGTCACGTAGGTGTTTGATCCCACGGTTTGATGGTGTGATCCTTTCGTTGGAATGGAAGGAAGCATTATGGGACAAGTTCGTCACGGGAGCGCCACGACCACGCACGCCGTCAGAGCAGCAATACAGCGATCGCAAGCTTCGCTCTCGCAGTTGAGCCAAGAGCTTGGGATCAATCCCAAGACGGTCGCAAAGTGGCGCAGGCGGGCGACGGTTGAGGATATGAAGACGGGGCCGAGAGAGCCGCGCTCGACGGTTCTGACCGAGACAGAGGAGGCGATGATCGTCGCCTTTCGACGCCATACGCTGCTGCCGCTGGACGATTGCCTTTATGCCCTGTGTCAGGCGACACGACAAACTGGCCCTCTGGCGACATGAGGAACTGGCCCCCTCGATAAGCTGAGAGGGAAGTCTGGATGACCAATCGAACAGTTGAGACGCTGCCGCAGACCGAGGGTCTGCGGAGGGATGAGATGAAGGAGCCGGATGATGTTTCGGCCATGCTGAGGCTGAAGTTTCTCGGATGGGGAGCCCGCCGGATTTCTGCGGAGCTTGGGTGCTCGAGGACGACTGCACGGCGATGGTTGAAGGAGGGGACGTGGCGCAGGGCGTCACCGCCACCGCGATCGAAGGCGTTGGATGGCCTGGAGGGTTGGGTCGAGGAGCGGTTTCGCCGCCATGCGGGCAACGCAGATGTGGTCCGTCAGGAGCTTGTCGCCGAGAAGGGCATCGAGGTAAGCCTTCGCACGGTCGAACGGGCGGTGGCGCATCTGCGTCAGGAGCTGCGGGCCGAGGCGCGGGCAACGGTGCGCTTTGAGACGCGGCCGGGCCAGCAGTTGCAGATCGACTTCGGGCAGCGGCGGGTCGAGATCGGCGGCGTGTCGCGGCAGGTGTCGTTCTTCGTGGCGACGCTGGGTTATTCCCGCCGCATCCACGTGCGGGCCTTCGCGGGCGAGCGGCAGGAGAACTGGTTTGAAGGCATGGAGAGCGCCTTCGCGTCGTTCGGCGGCGTGCCGGAAGAGGTGCTGCTCGACAATGCCCGCGCACTGATCCTGAGCCACGACATTGCCAGCCGCGAGGTCGTGGTGAACCCGAAGCTGCATGCCTTTGCCCGGCACTGGGGCTTTCAGGTAAAGGCCTGCGCGCCGTATCGACCCCGGACGAAGGGCAAGGACGAGCGCGGCGTCGGCTACGTGAAGGGCAACGCGATCGCGGGGCGTGCCTTCGAGAAGCTTTGCCGCGCTGGAAGCTCATCTGGTGCAATGGACCCGCCAGATCGCCGACCTGCGGGTCCATGGCACCACAGGCGAAGCCCCGGGCCTGCGCTTCGCGCGTGACGAAGCCGGTCACCTGAAGCCCCTCCAGCACTGCGGCTCGTTCATGGCGACGCGCGAACTGAGCCGACGCGTCGCACCTGACTGTGCAGTGGAGATGGACACGAATGCCTACTCGGTCCCATGGCGCTTGATCGGCGAGCGGGTCCGCGTGCTGGTCACGGCTGAGACGGTGCGGGTTACCCATGCCGGCGTCGAGGTCGCCTGCCACCGGCGCAGCGCCGGCCGCCGCGGTCGGATCATCGACCCTGTCCACTTTGCCGGGGTGGCAGGTTCAGCGGGCCGCGCCAGGACACCTGCTGACGGGGTTGAGGCGCTGATCGGGGTGTCGGCACTGCTGCGCCCCCTCGCCGAGTATGAGGCTGTCGCCGGAGGGGCCTGGTGATGGGCGTGCATACGCAGGACGACCTTGACCGGATGCTCACGCGACTGAAGTTGACGGCGATGAGGGATCAGCTCGACAGTCTGCTGGACGAAGCCGTTCGGGGGGAGATGACGCTGCGCGATGCGCTGGCCTTTCTGTGCGAGCGCGAGATCGCCCGCAAAGACCAGCGCCGCATCGACATGAGTTTTGGGCTGGCGAAGTTCCCGTTCGTGCGGGACCTTGGCGGCTTCGACTTCGCCGCTCAGCCCTCGATCGACCGTTCGCAGATCCGCGACCTTGCCACGGGGCGCTTCATCGCCAACGGCGACGCGCTCCTGTTGCTGGGCCCTCCCGGCGTCGGCAAGTCGCATCTGGCCGTGGCGCTTGGTCGCGAGGCAATCGTCGCCGGCTACACGGTGCTCTTCACCGGCGCGATGGAACTGGTGGCGAACCTGGCCAAGGCGCAATCCGAGAACCGCCTTGAAGAGAGGCTGACACACTACGCCAAGCCGAAGCTGCTGATCGTGGACGAACTCGGTTACCTGCCGCTGGAGCCCGATGCCGCGCATCTGTTCTTCCAGCTCGTCTCACGACGCTACGAGCGCGGCGCCCTGCTCGTCACATCGAACCGCGCGGTCGGCGAATGGGGCACCGTCTTCGGTGACGCGGTCGTCGCCACCGCGATCCTTGATCGGCTGCTGCACCACAGTCACGTCGTCACGATCCGGGGCGACAGCTATCGCCTCCGCGAAAAGCGTCGCAGCGGGCTTTTGCAAAAGCCCGCTGCGACGACCGAAACCATCACTGCATCAACCTGAAGGTGGGCCAGTTCTTCATGTCGCCCTAGGGCCAGATCCGAATGTCGCTGGACACCCTGCAACCGACGATCCCGCACCTGACGCGGTCGGCCCTGCACCGGTGCTTGCAGCGGCACGGCATATCCCGCCTGCCGGACGTCGAGGGGGACAAACCGAAGCGACAGAAATTCAAGCGCTATCCGATCGGCTTCTTTCATATCGACATTGCGGAGGTGCAGACCGCGGAAGGAAAGCTCTACCTCTTCGTGGGCATTGACCGGACCAGCAAGTTTGCCGTGACCCAGCTCGTTGAGAAAGCCGACCGAAGACGGCGTGGGAGTTCCTCCAGCACATGCTCGAGGCCGTGCCGTATCACGTCCACACCATCCTGACGGACAACGGCATCCAGTTCGCCGAGCAGCCGCGGAACAGGAACACGGCATACTCGCGGCAGATGCGCTTCGACATGATCTGCGAGGCCAACGGGATCGAGCACCGCCTGACAAAGCCAAACCATCCGTGGACCAATGGCCAGGTCGAGCGAATGAACCGAACGATCAAGGAGGCGACCGTGAAGCGTTACCATTACGACAGCCACGATCAGCTGCGCACCCACCTTGGTGACTTCATGGCAGCCTACAACTACGCGCGAAGGCTCAAGACCCTCGGCGGCCTCACGCCCTACGAATACATCTGCAAGATCTGGACATCCGAGCCGGACAGATTCATCCTAAATCCGACCCACCAGATGCCGGGACTGAACACCTAGCTTTCGAGGACTTCACCTTCGTGGTCGACGGCACGCCAAAGGTAATGTTGCTTTCCATTTATCCTGACGAAAACCTCATCGAGATGCCAACGCCAGTGGCGGCATGTGCGCAACAGATCGACACGCCATTTGCGGATATCCGCCGCGAACATCGGGCCAAACCGTTTCCACCAAAACCGCACGGTTTCGTCGCAAATATCGATTCCGCGCTCGTGCAAAAGATCTTCGACATTCCGCAGCGAAAGAGGATGTACATCATCACCGCCAGGCGGATCACCTCCGGGCTGGTTTTGAAGTAGCGAAATGGGCTGCGTTTTGTCATCCGACGAGGATACGAAACTGCCCTGCCCGTCTCAAGCTGGTTTTGTCTGACAGTGCCCGCGTTTTGGCTGGGACCGGTCGCTCTTTGCGCCTGGTACGAAAGTGCAGTCAGGTCCGTTCGTTCTCTGTCGCTTAGTGGTCGAGGGGTCCTGCCAAACTCGTTTCGAAGGTGGAGCTTCGGCGCACTTCAAACAACGATAGAAGTCAAATGTCACAGTGGACAGACGTGCATCCGCGCAATCTCAGAATTTTTGACCAAGCATCTGATAGTATTGAGGCAATTGTACCGCACGAGGGATTCGCCCCCCTGACCCCCTCATTACGAATTTTGCCGTCCACTTGTTGGACCGCACCGCACCATACCCGAATATGCCATCTAAAATACTACGATCAATTGACTAATTCCGGGCTCGATCTTGGACGATGCCAGACGATGTTAGAGAACGTTTGACGTACATCCCCTACTAATCCCCTACTAGTTGGCCGCCGACGTCGCCGCTCGATCAAGCCCGTTCGCCAGCGCGTCGCCCACCAAACGTCCCATCAGAAACAATGAGGCAGGTCCGCAGAAGCTGGCTGCTTGCATGTGAACCCGTTTAAGAATTGTATTAAAAATGTGAGGCTATCGCCACATTCTTTTCGAATGACGCTGGTGTGGACGCTATTGTTAAACGGACTTCCACCGCGAATGGCTTCCCCAGTTGACAGAAGTTTTCCGTCGCAGGCAATAGAGGCAGCGGTCGCACTAAAATATCGCTATTTCACGCAGTTGAACCTTTGTGTTTGAAAGAACTGGTTTTCCGAAAATCAAGCTCCGGTCCGGCAATAATTCGGTTGGTCCACTTTCGACGCCAGGCGCCCAGGCTTCAGTATCAGCGCAGCAGATCCAGACCCCGCAGAATTTCGATGGGTGCAGGTACACGCCAAATTGCCTGATAGCTTTCGGCCACTGTCTTACGGGTCACAAGCAATCCGGGGAGGGCTACCCACTCAGGACAGCTGCGAAACAGAAGCGTTGTTATCGTTGTCCTGGCAACTACCTCGCCTTGCAGAAACGGACGTTGTGCCGAGATGCCGACAACCGGACCGCCTGTCGCGAGATTGATCGACACATCGTGCCCAAGATCAACCGTTGTAATTGGAATCGTCAATCCACGATTTGTAAGTTCGGCAATGACATCGACGCAAGGCGTGTCCCAAACCACAAATACGCCCGCAATGTCGGGGTGCAAATCAAGAAGCGCGCTTGTTGCTTTGCCGGCTGCGGGTGGCTCGCCAAACCGCGTTGTTTGCACGCTGACATCGGGCCGGTTGACTTCCATCCATCGCGTAAATGCAAGCTCGCGTTCGTTCGTTGCAAAGAAGTCTGCATCAAAGCCGACAAGTCCCGCTGTGGCGCTTTCGGGAAGGCGTTCGGCCAACATTTCTGCGGCCATCTTGCCGAGGCCAAAATTGTCAGCAGAAATCAGTGAGACATAATCGGTGCCGGGAAGCAGGCCTGTTGGCGCATTGTCGACCAGTATCAGCTTGATCCCTGACCGGGAGACCGCTCTGTGCGCATCGGCCACGGAAGCGTTATCAACCGGCAGCGAGATGATCGCGTCGGGGCCCTCGGTCGCCAGGCGCTCCAATGCTGCGATCTGGACCTCTGGCGAGAATTTGCAATCGACAACGTCGATGACAACTGCGCCACATTCACCCAAGGTGCCCACGATCCCCTGGATCAGATGCTTGGCCCAATCGCTTTTGACCGTATGCATGACGACTGCCACCCGCAGCCCTCGGGCGCGGGCAGTTGCGATGTCTTGGGGCAGCAACATCACGCGCTCGGGCGCTGCGGCGTTCTCGCCATGGGGGCCAAGGCCAACGACCTGCATGTTATGTCCTCAATGGTGGGGGTGGCGGGGGAGCGGAGGGTGCGGGCTGCGCTAAGGGGCGGTCCATCGCTTCGAGCAGCGCGGCAAACTCCGGATGGCCTTGCGGGCTGCCTGCCATGATCCAGTCTTTGAGAACACTATGATTAAACAGGGACTTTACGGCGATACTAGCCGCTCCCAGAAGTGCGGCCGACGCTCCCATCTGGCTGCGCACAACGCGTAGGTCGCGGGTAACCAGAGGATGCGAGACGCCGTAAACCGTTTCACGCACAGCGGCGAGCAGGATATCGTTGGTTTGCGCAACAGACCCTGCCAGCACGATCAATCGGGGATCTAGCATACTTGTTAACGTCGCGATGACACCGCCAATCAGGTGGCCACTGCGCGTTATGATGGCGATGCTGGCAGGATCGCCCATCTGGGCCGCCTGACAGACTTCATTGGCAGTAATTTCCTGACTGCGGGCCTCGATATCAACCAGTGCGGCACTTTCTCCCGAGGCGGCGGCCTTACGGCCGCTCATCTCGATCATCTCGGTGCCGGCCATGGCATCAAGAGTGCCCGCGCGGCCTTCTGATGTGACCGGAAGCTGGCCGATCAGCCCGACAGCCCCCGATGCGCCATGATAAGGTTGACCACTGAACACGAGGCCCGCATCGATGCGCTTGCCGATCTTGACGAAGAGCATCGAACTTTCGCCCTGCCCCTCACCGCCGTGCATCTCGCCCATTGTCATGGTCTCGACCGAAGACCTAATCCAGATCGGCGCTCCGAATTGCCGAAGCAATGTTTCAACAAGTCCGCTGTCCCCCCAACCGTGAAGAAAGTCGGGCGTTTTGCCAGCGAAACGTTCAGAAGGATCGGTCAGAACCGGGCCTGGAACCGAGATCGAGATGCCCCACAGGTCGGGGCTTTTGGCCTGACGCGAGACAATCCAGGTGATTAGCGCCGCGATGCGTTCGACGCAGGCGCGCGGGTCGGCCAGATTTCCGGGTTCATGGTGTTCAGTCAACAGACGTCCGGTGAGGTCTGCGATCCCTACGCCGAGCGCCGATTGGTTCAGGGTGATCGCCACAATCCGCGCGCGATCCTTGCAAAAACTGACAATACGCGGCGCCCGCCCCCCTGAAGTGATGCCGGTGCCGCTCTCGTCTACCAGCCCGAGATCGCCAAGGGTCGACAATCTGTCAGCGACAATCGCGCGTCCGAAGGCCCCCGTCCGCTCGATCTCCTGTCGTGTATCTGCGCGCTCGAGCCGGACGAGGTTGAGCACGTCGCACAGGCTGGCCGCGACACCATCACCGCCACGCGGTCGCCCTCGGGAGCGGGAGTGATTCTCTATCGATCTTGTCATCGGCACCGACAGTTACTCATTTTTAGCGATTTTTCCGACCTTATTGCGCCGTCAACCGCCTGACAAGTTATGACTTCTGCATTTTAAATGCAAAAGTATACTTAGTTGTGCTGATTAATTATTGACCAACGCAATTTTCGTGCATAGACATATCCAAATACTGATTTGACCGGAGTGGAGGACGGGCCGATGAACGACTGGAAACTAGCTTACCAAGCAAACTGCTGGGGTCCGTTGGGCGGCGAGGCCCAAGGCGTCACGTCGATCACGGAGCTGCGCTACCGCACCTTTGGCGACATGGACCGCGCCTTCGCCGACATCGCGGCCGCAGGTTACACCGGTGTCGAACTGTTCGACGGCAATCTGATGGACGTCGATGCAGTCACTTTCCGGAAAATGCTGCAGAATGCGGGAATATCGCTCGTTGCCGCCTACTCCGGTGCTAACTTCATTTTCGACGACATTCTGCCCGAAGAGCTGGACCGCATCGCCAAGGTTGCCGATCGCGCCGCCGAGCTTGGCGCGCCGCATCTGGTCGTCGGTGGCGGGGCAAAACGTTTTGACGGCACCCGCGACGCCGACTTTGACAAGCTGGGTGCAGCACTTGACCGTGTTGTGGCGCTCGCCGGTGACCGTGGCTTGCGCGCACATTACCATCCGCATCTATCCACAATCGTTGAAGGCCCCGAAGAGGTGCGCCGCATTTTTGGGCTGACTTCAATCGATTTTTGCCCCGACACCGCACACCTTGCGGCCGCCGGCGGCGACCCTGCCGCGATGATCCGCGAGCATGCGGGCCGCATTTCTTACGTTCATCTCAAAGGGCTGCAACGCAAGCCCTTTGCCTTTACGCCGCTCGACCGTGGTGATGTCCCGACGGATGCGATCATCGCAGCGCTCCGCGAGTCCGGCTTTGATGGCTGGGTTTGCACAGAACTTGACGCGTGGGAGGACGCCGCAGAGGGCGCACGCGCAAGTATGAATTACTTGAAACAGGCCTGATCGGGCCACACATCCGGGATCGTCCCGGCTTCTTGGGAGGAAGAATATGCTTAATCGTCATACACTTATGGGGAGCGTCGCCGCTCTATCCATACTCATCGCGGGCCCCGCCCTGTCGAACCCTGCAGAAGCCCTGGCAGCCCTGCAAGACACGGTTCTGTCGCTTGGCCCCAATGGCGAAGAGCCCGCAGCGGCGTCTTCAGTCGTGCTGAGCGAAGATGAACTCGCCCAAATCCGCGAGATGGGGGCCACTGCCGCTATCGTCATGCACTACGGTGGTAACGACTGGAGTCAGGCGCAGATCAACGGGCTGCGCACCCAGTTCGAAGCAATGGGTATCGAAGTGATCGCCGTGACCGATGCGGGCTTCCGCGCCGAGAAGCAGGTCGCCGACATCGAGACCATCATGGCACAATCGCCGGACATCATCGTGTCGATCCCGACCGATCCCGTTGCGACCGCCACCGCATATCGCGCAGCCGCTGACGCAGGCGTGCATCTGGTGTTCATGGACAACGTACCCGCTGGCTTCGTCGCTGGTACCGATTATGTAGCCTCGGTTTCTGCCGATAACTATGGCAACGGTGTCGCGGCGGCGCATCTGATGGCCGAAGCGCTCGGCGAAGAGGGCCAGATCGGTCTCGTCTTTCACGCGGCCGACTTCTTTGTGACACGTCAGCGTTACGACGGGTTCAAGGCGACGATTGAAAGCGACTATCCGAACATCGAAATCGTGGCCGAACAGGGCATTGGCGGGCCTGACTTCTCGGGTGATGCCGACCGTGCCGCCGGTGCAATGCTGACCTCAAATCCAACGCTCGATGGCATTTGGGCCGTTTGGGATGTGCCCGCCGAAGGTGTCATCGCAGCGGCCCGCGCGTCGGGGCGTGACGATCTGGTGATCACCACCATCGATCTGGGTGAAAACGTCGCCATCAGCATGGCGCAGGGTGGTTTCATCTACGGTCTGGGCGCGCAACGCCCTTACGATCAGGGCGTAACCGAAGCATTGCTTGCCGGTTATGGGCTTCTGGGCAAAGAGGCACCTGCCTTTGTCGCTCTCCCCGCGCTGCCGGTCACCCGTGATACGCTGCTGGAGGCATGGCAGACCGTCTATGCCGCGCCGGCAACGGACAACATCACCAACTCGATGAACTGATCCTCCCCGGGGCAGGTGCACATCTTGCCGCCTGCCCCACCCCCCCCATCAAATCCCGAACGGAGGTCTCCAATGACCGAGACGCTGAACGTAGCCATGATCGGTGGCGGCTTCATGGGCAAAGCACATGCGATGGCCTATGCGGCGATGCCGATGTTTTTCTGGCCCGCCCCTGCGATACCGCACCGCAAGGTTGTCGTTGACCTCACGGACGGTGCTGCCGAAGATGCCCGTGCGCGCTTTGGCTTTGAGGAAGCGTCAAGCGATTGGGAAGCGGTGGTAAACCGCGCTGACATCGATATTGTCGACATCGTTACCCCCAACAACTCTCACGCGAAAATTGCGATCGCGGCATTGAAAGCGGGCAAACACGTTATCTGCGAAAAGCCGCTAGCGTCAACTCTGGAAGAAGCCGAGGCCATGACCGAGGCGGCCAGCAAGTCGAACGCAAAGACCATGGTTGCCTTCAACTATCGTCGCACGCCTGCAATCGCCTTAGCCAAGAAGATCATTGACGAGGGCCGTATCGGCAAAGTCATCAATTTTCGCGGCACCTACCTACAAGATTGGTCCGCCGACCCCGATGGTCCGCTGTCATGGCGATTTCAGAAATCAATCGCGGGCTCCGGTGCTGTTGGCGATATCGGCACACATGTCGTCGATCTTGCGCATTACCTTGTCGGGCCCATCGAGACCGTTCAGGCGATCACCTCGACCTATGTGAAGACCCGTCCTATCCAGCAAGGCGGTGTCGACAAACTTGGCGCATCGGAAAAATCGGCGGGCGCCGAACGCGCCGAGGTTGACGTCGACGACGAAGTTATGTCGATGGTGCGTTTCGCCAACGGCGCTATTGGCAGCATCGAGGCCACGCGCAATGCCTGGGGCCGCAATAACTATATCACCCTCGAAATTCACGGCACCAAGGGCTCGATCCACTTCAATTACGAGCGGCGCGACGAATTGCAGGTTATGTTTGCCGATGATCCGGCAGACATCCGCGGCTTTCGCACCATCTACACTGGCCCCGCACACCCTTACGGCGACGGCCTCTGGCCAATCCCTGCGCTTGGTATCGGGTACGGCGAAACCAAGATCATCGAATGCTACGACTTTTGCCGCGCCATCGTCGACAACACGCGACCGTCGCCCGATTTCGCGGAGGCGCTTGTGACAGAACGTGTCGCAGAAGCGCTGATCAAGTCCGGCAAAAGCGGCGGTTGGGAAGCCGCGTAATGACGCAGGTCGCAGTCAGAATGACGGGCATCTCCAAACATTTTGGAGGCGTCCGCGCTCTCGAGGACGTGGACCTTGAGGTGCACGCGGGCGAGGTGCACGCGCTGCTCGGCGGCAATGGCGCGGGCAAGTCAACGATCCTGAAGGTGCTGAACGGCGTACATGTGCCCACCTCCGGCAGCATCGAGGTCTGGGGCAAAAAGCTCGACGTGCACACCCCCGAGGCGTCGCGCGCTGCCGGTATCGCGATGAACTATCAGGAGATGAGCCTGATCCCGACCCTGACCGTCGCCCAGAATGTCTTTCTGACGCGAGAATCCAAATCGGGGCGCGGTTTCATTGACGACGGCGAGGCCGAGCGCAAAGCGGATGCGCTGTTTGCGATGCTCGGTGTCGATGTCGATCCCAAGGCGCTCGTCGGCGATCTGGGCGCCGGACAAAAGCAGCTGACCGAGATTGTGAAGGCTGTCTCGCAGGACGCGCGGGTGCTGGTTCTGGACGAACCGTCCACGGCACTGGCCGTGTCCGATGTCGACCGGCTGTTCACGTTTCTGCGGACTCTGAGGGAAAAGGGCACGGCAATCATCTATGTCAGTCACCGCATGGACGAGATTGCCCGCATCGCGGACCGCGCCACGATCCTGCGCGACGGTAAACATGTGATCACCGCCCCTTTGGCCGACCTGCCGATTGAAACGATGATCGAACATATCGTGGGCCGGCGCTCACTCGGACTTGCCGATGTCGAACGCGGGGACACAACCAAGGGCGAGGTTCTGCTAGAGCTGCGCGGCGTATCAGGCCGGAACAAGCCGGTCGATGTGTCATTGCAGCTGCATCGCGGCGAAGTCCTTGGCCTTGCAGGGCTTTTGGGCTCGGGGCGGTCATCGCTCGCGCGGCTTGTGGCGGGCGTCGATCCGATGACGTCGGGTGAGATGCTGATCCGTGGCAAGCCCGTGCGCATTCGCAAACCAGGCGACGCAATTGGCGCAGGCATCGCTCTCGTCCCCGAGGCACGCGCGACACAGGGCATCATACCGGCCCATTCTGTCGCCTCGAATATGACCCTCGCCGTGCTGGACCGCCTCTCGCACAGGGGCATCGTCAACGAGGCGCGGATCCGCGAGATTACTGATACCCAAATTGAGCGCTTGTCGGTCAAAACAGCCAGCCGCGACCATGCGGTAAGCACCTTGTCGGGGGGTAACCAACAAAAGGTCGTCATCGGCAAATGGCTTGCGACCGATCCCGATGTTCTCGTCCTTGACGAGCCGACCGCCGGCATCGACATCGGATCGAAGTCCGAGATTATCCGACTTGTCCGTGATCTTGCCGCCGCCGGAAAAGCCATCCTTATCATATCGTCCGAGTTGTCCGAGCTACTGGCAGCCTGTGACCGGATCATGGTGATGGCCGATGGCCGTCTGCACCGCGATATGGCGCGCGCCGAACTGGACGATACGGCAGACACCAATACCGAAACAGCACATCGTTTGCAGATGGCCGAACAGCGATTGCAAATAGCCATTCAGGATGCCCTCGCGGCAGGGGAAGGAACCACCGATGAGCACCGCTGAAACCCAAAACCGACTGCGTGGCCTGATCGGCGACTGGCGGCAGAATATTATCTACATTGGCTTCGCCGTGATCTTTGTCATCTTTGCGCTGACGCTGAGCGACAAGGGGTTTCTCAACCCTAACAACCTGCTCAACATCGTGCGCCAGACCGCGATGATCGCCGTGATGGCGATCGCGATGACCTTCGTGCTTTCAGCGGGCGAGATCGACCTGTCGGTTGGGGCCGTGGCGGGGCTTGCCACCGTTACCGTGGCGCTGGCGATTTCGGTCGCGGGGCCGGTTGGCGGCGTCATTGCCGGGCTTGCGACGGGAATTGCGGTGGGGTGCTTCAACGGGTGGTTAACGACGAGGATCGGCATTCCTTCGTTCTTGACCACGTTGGCGATGATGGGCATTGCCAAGGGCATCGCCATGTGGATCTCGGATACCGCTGCCGTGCCGATCCTGAGTCCCAGCTATTCTTGGGTGTTTGGCGGTGGCTCTATCGGACCGATCCCGGTGTTGCTGATTTGGATACTTGTCCTGGGCGCACTGGGCCACATCGTGCTGCGGCGCACCAGCTTTGGGCGGCGTGTACTGGCAACCGGGGGTGGCGAACAGGCAGCGCGTTTTTCGGGTATCGACACCGCTCGGATCAAATTCCGCGTCCTGGTTGTCTCGTCGACCGCTGCCGCCGTTGCCGGAATGCTCTACGCGGGGCGCCTTCAGTCTGGTCGTTTCCAACTCGGCGAAGGCGACGAACTTTCGGTCATTGCCGCGGCCGTTCTCGGTGGTACGAGCCTGTTTGGCGGCAAAGGGACCGTTATCGGCACGGTCGTCGGTGCCATGATGATCGGTTTGATCAACAACGGACTCATTCTCATGGGTCTTGAGTTCAGCCAGCAGTTGATCGCACGCGGTGGCATCATCATCCTGGCCGTCGCCCTCAGTCAAAAACGGACGTGATGGAGCGTGGCGACCGGAAACTGCTCAGGCAATGCTGTTGAGTTTACTTGGCGACGCAATTTGCTCCGTCACCATTTCCATGGCCCGAACTTCGCGCGGATGAATGCGTCGCTCGGTGTGGAGGAAGCCATATTTTCAGACCAAATGCTGCCACGCAGCAACGAGCCGGCTCTTTTGCCGGTAGTTACTCACGGTACTGTTGGAGCCTGTGGTAGGGGGCACACTCCGCCCCATCGACGGGTATCTAAAGTTACCGGACCGGTGGCCGCTCGAGGTCCGACGTCCTTTGAGGGCAAGGGCAGTCCCCTGTCGTTTTGCCGTGATTGTGTTCTCGGCAACAAATAGTGGTGCTGTCCCGTTTGAGATTGCGCATGACGCGCTATTTTCACGCGTTGACCTGAGCCCCGTTTCCGGTGGTGTCAGACGAATGCGAACCAGTCTCTGCAAGCACAATGAAGCTGACCCTTATGTCGCGCTGAGTTGGCGCCACTCGGCGAGAGCGGCGGCTCGGTTGGCCTTGAAATTCTCTTTGCTGCAGAGCGCGCGCTCCTGATTGAAATGGTTGCCGACGGAGGAATGAAGGCCGCGAGCTTTTGCAAACTTCGCATGCTCCGGAACCGCTGCATGGCCCGTTCTCGTCGCCGAAACGGCAGGTGCGAATTCTCCGCCCGAATGTTCAGCCAACGGCCAATTTCCTGCTTGTCGGCATTGCCGATATCCTTCAGTGCCGCGCCATAGGATCGAAGTTTGTCGGTCGCCAATACATGAGGGCGGCCGTACCGCTTCATTGATTTCTTTAGGAATTTCAAGGCCGCTTTGCGATCCCGACGCTTTGTGGCGAAGGATTCCAGCACTTCACCCTCGTCATCGACCGCGCGCCACATGTCGTGCCGCTCGCCGTCGATCTTCACGAAAACCTCGTCCAGGTGCCATCGCCAATTCGAGTACGCACGCATTTGCCGGACACGTTTACGACGGCTTTCAGCGGCGAACATCGGTCCAAATCCATTCCACGAGTACCGCTCCGTTTCGTGGCCGATGTCGATCCCGCGCTCGTGCAACAGGTCCTCGACATTGCGGAACGAAAATGGAAATCGAACGTACATCATCACCGCCGGGCGGATGATCTCGGGGCTGCTGTGAAAGCCCTTGAAAGGGGCGCGTTTTGACAGGCATCTACGCTCCGAAACCGCCCTGTCCGCCTCAAGCGGATTTGTTCTGACAAGACCTCTCAAGACGCCAGGTGCCCGCCCTGCCTGTCTCAAGACAGTTCCTTCTGACGGTGTCCGGCGGTGGTATCCGCTCCGGTTTCGCCAGATCGCGCGACCGAGGTATTTCGAAGCGCGCAGGGCCTCGTTTCTGGCCTGTAACCGCCGGACGTAATCTCCCCAAAAGCGCCGTTTGAAGATTCCCCGAAACGCGAGCGGCGTTGGCGATTTCCTGACCTCATGTATCCGGAAATTGGCGTCGCCGCGGGATGCTGGCCTGATGCCTTCGTGGAATGACCAGCGCATATAGGGCCGGGAACCTGAACGTCATGCGAAGTCTGATCGCCCTTTCCCAGCGACGACATGCAGAACGTCGAACTTGAGATGGTCAGATCCATGAGAGATCCGTGCAGCGGCAAATTTTTGCCCTACAAGGGTTTGTGAGCGATAGTGTGTTGAAGTTCCAGCGGGTGGAGGTGTTAGAAGGCCATGAGCGCCGTCTTTTGCGCTACAAAGTTCAATAGACGAAACGTTGGAGATGCATGGATGCTGACAAGACGACATTTTGTGACGAGCACTGCGGCCCTTTTTTCCGCAGCTATCGGCGGGCCCGCGCTTGCAAATACCTGGCCGACCGATGACCAAAAAGCTGCTTGGGATGCACAGGTGACGCCGCCCGGTTTCGATCTGGCGACGTCGAACCCTTGGGGCCTACACCGGCGGTTCCTCCCCACCCGCGTCTACGCGAAGTACGGTCTGACCCCTGGGGATATCCATGTCGATGCGGTCGCGCGGTATCTGTATCATGTCGAGACGGGCGGCACCGCGATGCGCTACGGCGTGGCGATTGGACGTGGCGATCTGTACGAGCCGGGCACCTATACCATGCGGCGAAAGGTCGAGTGGCCGCACTGGACCCCCACGCAGAACATGATCGAGCGCGAGCCCGATCTGTATGCCGAATTCGCCGGTGGCGTGGAACCGGGACCGACGAATGCGCTGGGGTCGCGGGCGATCTATCTGTATGTCGGGGATCGCGACACCTACCTGCGGATCCACGGGACGCCCCAACCCTGGTCGATCGGCAGCCGTGCGAGTTCCGGCTGCGTCCGGATGGTCATGCCCCATATAAACGAGCTGTTCCCGCGGGTGGAACTCGACTCCACGGCGTTCCTCTATCCGGCAGAGAACAACGTGACCGCCATCAGTTGATCCTGATGTCGTCGTGCCGCGTGCCCCCACCCGTGCCATCGGCGCGGCGCGGTACGGGCGACATCGTGTACCGGTTGGCGCTGCGGCGCGTCGATGACGCGCCGCCTATGTCTGTTCATGCCTGGCTTTGCAGACAGATCTGGGTGCCGGAATTCGCGCGCAGCGGCAAGAGGGTGTCCTCCACCACACCCCGGTGCATGTACCAATAGCATCCATCCCGCGGCAACAGCCGAACGGACGACAGATCCTGGTTGGGTGCCGCCAGAGAATAGACGGCCTCGGGAATCGGCCGTTCCTCCGGCGGAACCGGCGGATCGGGACGAAATACGGAACATGCGCCCAGGACAAGGAAGGCCGCGAAAGGCAGCCCTTTGCGCAAGGGGGTCCGACCGGCGACGACCGCACTCAAAACAAATTCACCTGGGTTCCAACCTTTGCCAAACCAACCAACTCCTTAACTTGTTCATTGTAGAGGCCGATACATCCATCGGATGATTTTCGGCCGGTATTGCCCGTGTCGCCGGTCCCGTGAACGCGGTTGTGCTGACGGGAGAGGTAGAGCGCGTGGGGACACAGAGGGTTGTCGGCTGAGTCGCATCCGGCGGCCGACTGCGCCATTGCCGCACCGGCACCGAGCGTCATGCCGCTCGCGACCGCGCCCACCGGCGCCCTCCGGCGGGTCAGCACCGCTGCTGTCTGTCGTTTCATCGAATAGCCCCTCGGTCTGATATCGTGCCCCGTGTAGGATCTCCATTTGCTGAAGGTTCAACACCGCGGCGAGTCACTTGTCCGTGAAGACTACCCGCTTGCGATTTCTAGAGAAACCTTCGGGATGTGCGAAGGTATCTTCTGTCGTCATCGCCGTAGCGATCGATCAACCAGCGTTCTTCGGCGAAGACTGCGAGGATCAATGCCGCGACCCCGGTGATAATCGCCGGCCACACGAGGATCCCAGCGGTGAGCAGCCAGATCCCGATGAGGATGGCCATATCGGCCACATACTGGGGAGTACGGGAGAACTGGTAGAGACTGCGGGTCTGTAAGACCCCTTCGTCGCCACTGGTTGCGGCCATCCCAAGCTGCATCGCGCCGGACCGGACGACGACGTTGCCCGGAACGATCAGTCCGAGCCCCTACCGTCATGCGGCGCGAGCCAGGTCATCTCCTTGCCCAATCACAGAGGTGGTCCTGATTTTTCGACCAGCTTTCCGCCTGGCTGAGCTATCGCATTGGTTTCATGTCAGGCGGCGGTTTTCAGGGTCTGGGGCGACGTATCATAGGCCTCGCTCGGGGTCAGCAGCCCGTGCGATGAGTGCGGGCGTTTTTCATTGTAGTAGCTGATCCAGGTACCGATCCCGGCTCTCGCCTCCGATCCGGTCTCGAAGGCATTCAGGTAGACACTTTCGTATTTCAGCGAGCGCCAGAGCCGCTCGATCATGCGGTTGTCGATCCAGCGGCCGCGTCCGTCCATGGAGATCTTCACCTTGGCGTCACGCAACACGTCGGTGAAATCTGAGCCGGTGAACTGAGGTGCTCCCCATTCCTTGGACAGGATCTGGCGCTTTTTAAGCACTGATCTGCTCCTGCTGATCGGGTTGCGTTGCTTTGATTTGCAGTGAGTAGACCACCGCCGGTGGTCGACCGCCAAGGGCCTTGTGCAGGCGGCGGTGATTGTAGAACTCTATCCACTTCCGGACACCCGCGCGGGCCTGAGACCCGGTCTCCCAGGCATGCAGATAGACGCACTCGTATTTCAGCGTGCGCCACAGGCGCTCGATAAAGATGTTGTCCAGGTAGCGGCCCTTGCCGTCCATCGAGATGCGGATGCCGGACCGGCGCAGGCAGTCTGTCCAAGCAAACGACGTGAACTGAGATCCTTGATCGCTGTTCATGATGTCCGGTGGTCCGAACCGATAGATGGCCTCGTTCAGCGCCTCGACGCAGAAGTCCGCGTCCAGCGTGTTCGAGATCCGCCACGACAGAACCATCCGGGTATGCCAGTCCATGATCGCCACCAGATAGAGAAACCCGCGGCGCATCGGCAGGTAGGTGATGTCCACGCACCAGACCTGATTTGGCCGGTCAACACGCAGCCCCCGCAGCAGATAGGGATAGGTCTTGTGCCCCTTCGCCGGCTTGCTGGTGTTGGGTTTCTGGTAGATCGGCATCAACCCCATCAGGCGCATGAGCCGACGGGTGCGCTTCTCGTTCACCGCATGGCCCTCGTTGCGCACCGGGCCCTTTCGCTGCAGCGCGCTGAGACAGCGGTGCGCTTCTCGTTCACCGCATGGCCCTCGTTGCGCAGGTGCCACGTCATCTGACGAACGCCGAAGAACGGCGCGTCCAAGAATTGCAGGTCGATCAATCGCATCAGCGCGAGGTTCTGCTCCGTCTCACCCTGCGGCGCGTAATAGAACGACGACCGCGGAAGCGACAGCAGCGCGCACTGCTGACCGATCGACAGGTCCGGATGGTCGCGCTCGATCATCCCGCGCCTCACTTCTCGCCCCAGGGCTTGAGCTTTCTTTCCAAAAAAGAGTTGGCCACCGCCAGTTCCCCGATCTTGGCATGCAGATCCCTGACCTGGTCTTCATCGATCACCGGTACCTTGCGGCTGCCGCGCTCGAAAACACCGGACGCGCCATCCAGCAGCGCACGTTTCCACTGATT
The DNA here is from genome assembly GCA_963761735.1 of uncultured Alphaproteobacteria bacterium. Taxonomy (GTDB): domain Bacteria; phylum Pseudomonadota; class Alphaproteobacteria; order Rhodobacterales; family Rhodobacteraceae; genus CAVXHQ01. Next base: position 60,281 of record CAVXHQ010000006.1, on the reverse strand, counting down.
GATCATCGTCGGATGCACGCCGAACCGGCTCGCCAGCTCCGACACGGTCTCCTCGCCTTTCAGCACCTCCAGTGCCACCTTCGCTTTGAATTCCGGGGCATGTTGCTTTCGTTTCGACATCTTCGATCTCCTTCGTGGTGAAGATCAACAGACAGCAAACCGGAGCTTACGTCAGTGTCCAGTTTTCGGGGGGCACCTCATTTCGACATCTTCGATCTCCTTCGTGGTGAAGATCAACAGACAGCAAACCGGAGCTTACGTCAGTGTCCAGTTTTCGGGGGGCACCTCAGACAATCTCTTGCGGTCGGGGCGCAGTCAGCGGCAACACTGGTCAGCGTCGAGCCTGTCTGGCCGGATGACGTGCTGATGTTCCACCGCAACGATGGTCTGTCCGACGTGCGGATGGTGTCAATCTCGGCGACAAAAGGGACCATTTACCGGCGCAAAATGGGGCCACGGCCTGGATGTTCGCGGCGCTCTGGCGCGTGTGCTCGCCAAGTAGCTGACGCGCGCCAGAGTGCGCTGGCCGCAGGCCAGCATTGCTGCTGTTTTTGCGGTTTCAGTCTTGGAGTTTGCGGCTCTGTCGCAGCCGGTAGCTGTCGCCGTTCATTTCCAGGATGTGAACATGGTGGGTCAGGCGGTCGAGGATGGCGCCGGTAAGGCGCTCGGATCCGAAGACTTCGGTCCATTCATCAAACGGCAGATTGGACGTGATGACGATTGATCCTCGCTCATAGCGCTGCGAGATGACTTCGAACAGCAACTCCGCGCCGGATTTGCTCAGGGGAACGAAGCCAAGTTCGTCAATGATCAACAGATCCTGACTGACAATCAGCTTTTGCAGGCGCTGCAGACGCCGATCATCGGCTGCCTCGATCAACTCATGCACCAGCGCGGCGGCCGTCGTGAAGCGGACCTTCAGGCCCTTCTGGCAAGCGGCGAGACCAAGCCCCAAGGCAATGTGGGTCTTGCCGGTTCCCGATGGACCCAGAGCAATAATGTTCTCGCGGCGATCAGCGTATTCGCAACGTGCCAGCTCCATGGTCAAGACCTTGTTGAGCGACGGGATCGCCTTGAAGTCGAAACTGTCGAGGCTCTTGGTGGCCGGGAACTTCGCGGCTTTGATCCGCCGCTCAACCATCCGGCGTTCGCGTTCGATCAGCTCCAGTTCGCAAAGCCGCAGCAGATATTGAACATGATCCTTGCCCTCTGCCGCACACTGACGGGCCAGCTTGCCATATTCGCTCTTGAAGGTCGGCAGTCGGAGCGCCTTGAGGTGATGCTGCAATAAGACCTGCGGAGTGTCGCTCATGTCGGCACCCCCGACATCAGGCTCATGTAGCTGGCCGGGTCTGTCGTCCCGACCTGTGCTCTGGGCAGATAGGGATAAATATCGAGATCCAGCCGTGGCGGACGCCTCTCGATCCGGCACAGGACAAGATGCTTCACAGCATCATAGCCGATGGCCCCGAGATCGAGCGCCTGCCGGATCGCACCATGCAGATGGGTCAGTTCGAACGTTTCCAGCAGACGTAAAACCTGAACATATTCGCGCTTGCCCTTCTTCCCCATCCGCGCCTCCAACAGTCGGCGCAGGGTGGCGAACTCATCCGGCAGATCCCAGCCTTGCAGCGGTGCGGCTTGATCCAGCGCCCCAACCTTTTGCTCCAACAGCGGCAGGTAATGCATCGGATCAAATACCATGTCCGCCTTGTCGTAGGACCGGCGGTGGTGGGCAATCACCTCGGCCCCGCAGCCGATCACAACCTCATGGACATACCCACGAACCTGAACCTCGTGATGGGCATGAGCGACAGGCACCGAGTAGTCATTGTTGCGATAACGGACCATGGAGATCGATGTCGCCCGGGTGCTGACCCTGTCGCAAGCATCGTAAGGGGTGGTCGGCAGCGCCATCAGCGCATTGAGATCCCGCATCAGACGTTCACCGACAGTCTCGGTATGACCACGCACAATGTCGCCCTGTCGCGTCAGGCACTGATCTTCCAGCCAGGTGTTCAACGCATCGAAGCTGTCGGACCGCGGCGCGGGAACGAGGAAGTTGCGCCGCCCATATCCGATCACCCCCTCGACGTTGCCTTTGTCATTGCCTTTGCCCGGTCGGCCGAACTTGTCGTCGAACAGGTAATGCGACTGCAATTCCGAAAAGACGCGGGTGCGCAACCGGAGGCCATCGCCCAGGATTTTCGCCACTGCGATCGTTGTATTGTCGTAGAGGATCGACAAGGGCACGCCGCCGAAGAATGCAAAAGCGGCGTTGTGGCCATCACAAAACGCCTCGGTCGTCTCGGCGGGGTAGGTCTTGATGAAGAACGCATCCGAATGCGGAAGCGCCATCGCAAAGTAGTGCAGCTTACACTCAACACCGGCAATCACGCCCAGCGTTTCGCCGAAATCGACCTGAACATGGCCCGGCGCATGCGACAGCGGCACGAACACTTCCCGCGTCCGCCGCTTCTTCTCACGCACATAATCAGTGACGATGGTGATCCCGCCCGTAAAGCCATGCTCGTCGCGCAGCCGCGCATGAATTCGCTTGGCAGTGTGCCGCTGTTTCTTGAGTTTGCTCTTATCCTCTTCGAGGATCTGGTCGATCACCGGCACAAAGGGATCAAGCTTGGGACGCTGCGGCATCGCTTGGCGCCGATATCCCGGCGGAACCGAATGCTTCAGGATCTTCGACACTGTCTTGCGGTCGATCCCGAACTTCCGCCCCGCCTCGCGCTCACTCATGCCCTCGACATGGCACGCTCTGCGCACCCGGGTATACAGTTCCACAGAATACATCTCCCGACCCTCAGCTTCCGCCCCGGGTCTCAGAATGGCGGAATTTTACTCCGCGACGGTCAGGTAATCCCACCGTTTCCGTGGCCCAGTTTGCCTCCGGGATTCACACATGGGCGAACGGTGCCGTCCAATGCGGGGTTGATCCTTGTCGAAATGTGCTTTGGCGTCCCGTTCCTTGCGCGCCACCCGCTTGAACTGGGCGAACTGGCCCGACCATTTCGAGTTGAGCTTGCAGAGTGCGGTGAGCTGCGGCGCGGTGAGCTGCGAGCCTTCGGCGCGGCACATCTCGACCAGCTTGCGCGCACCTACCATGGCCAGTTTCCGAAGGCTCGCATCGCTGCGCACGAAACTCTTGCCGTAGGCGGTCATCGTGTCGATGATCTTGGTGCGCGCGTCCTCTTCGAGGTCGATCCCGGCGTCCCATTTGCGCGTGATGCCGACGCGCCGCTTGCCGCGATCCGCGCGCCCGCCAAGGACAAGGGCCTTGAAGCCGCCGTCCGCGTAGAGGGCCAGCCACTGATAGGCCGTGGACTTGGAGACCGACACGTCCTTGCCTTCGAGGTGATAGGTCTGGGCCGTGATCCTTGCCACTTCGGCGGCGCGAGCCGGGCCAATGGGCAGCGCGGCGGCGTCGCTGACAATCGACCAGCGCCACCGCGCCAACCCGATGGCCCCTTCGGAAAAGCCGTCATCGAAGAGCTGATGAATGAAGTTTTTAACGTCCGTTGAAGCGGGCTGAAACAGGGCGCGCAGCTCGGGGTCGAGCGCGTCGAGGTCGAGGCCCCATGTGCGACCGGATGCGCCACCCCGCTGACCTGCGATCTCAACTACTGGAAGATGAAGCCCGTTCCATGTCTTGCCGTCTGCGCAACGAGCCATCGCAAGTCGAGCGGCTTGAACAGTTATTCCCATTGCGATGGAAAAGTCTGAGGCTGATAGTCGGCTCATCGCGAATCCTGCAATATCTGTAGGAACTCAGCAGCAAGCGCTCTAGACTTTGGCCCGGACCTTTTCCCGGATAGTGCGGCACTCACTGCCGTTCGGTCCAACCCATGTTCACGACAGCACGCCGCAAGCGAAGTGCCTTCCCGCACGAGCGTTGCGCGAGTGTCTTTCAAAAGCTGTGAACTTGGTGTAGGGATACTCACGTCATCTGGCCTATTTGGTCACATGTATCACGATGCGACGTTATAGGCTCACATGTGAGCCGTCAAGGGGCGGCTATGCCAGATGATACCGACATACTCATCGAGAAATTGAAGAAGCGGTATGCTGTCTCAACGGATCAGGACTTAGGGAGCGCCATGGGGCTATCTCGAAGCGCCGTTGCCACTTGGCGAACACGAGACAGCGTCCCTAAAAAGTATCATCCCTTAGCATCCAATGCGGCAGCTCGGAAATTCTATGGTGACACGCCGTGGGAGCTTTGGGGACCGCTGGAGAAAGCCGGGATGCAACTTGCGATCATGAGGATGATCAGAGACTACCAAGTGCTATTGACCGACTACGAGACTGCGATGACGAGAGGGCACAAGTTGCCCGCCGCTATGGCCGACATGCATGGAGAGGCATGTAGCGATATCGCGACAAGAATGGCCGACCACGGCATGGACGCCCAGGCGGCGATGCAGCTCTGCATTTACGGCGAGTTCTTCGAGGGCTGAACTTTCCCAATCGCTTTCGCAATCGCATTCCGACCTCAACAAAATCAGCCACTTAGCTTTTCGGAGCCTGTCACCAATTATACCGGAATGCTGCCTGGGCGGTATCCACCTAACCCTATAAGATCGCTACGCAAAAACCGTTCGCGCTACCTCAAAAGGTTCGCCAATCGCGAAACCCGTCAGTCCGGTATAATTAGTTTCGCGCCACTGTCACGCTACACACACACTAAGCCGGATTAGCGCAACAACGCCCTGTGACGCCGCGTTATTGTTTACGTTAACGTCACTTTCGGTTGCATGGGACCGGAAAGCACCCCAGTTCGGCTTGGCGTGACGTACTCAGGAAGAACCGCCATGACCCCTTCAGATCCCCGCGATCCTGCCGACGCGGCAGATACCGCCCTTACCATCCGCGAAATGTGCGAGACGTTCGACGTAACCGCCCGCGCGTTGCGCTTTTACGAGGCAAAGGAGCTTCTTGCGCCCGCCCGCACCGGTGCCCGTCGCCTGTATTCGCGCCGCGACAGGGCACGTCTCAAGCTCATTCTGCGGGGTAAGCGATTCGGCTTTTCCCTCGAGGAAATTCGCCAGCTTCTCGACCTGTATCACATGGGCGATCAGCAGGAGACGCAGCTGACGCGCACCTATGACATGGCCGAACGCCATCTGATCGAGATGAAGGCGCAACGTGCCGAACTCGACGAGGCGATTGCCGAGCTGAGCGCGGAAATGAACTGGGGGGCCGGCGAACTTCGCCGTCTGCGTGGCGAGAGCGGCGATGCGGCATCCGCCGACCGACAGCCCGAAGCGCAGATCCGCACCGACAACGCCGCCTGATCCTGACCGCCCGGAGATCACCCACTCCAGATCTATCGCCGCCAATCCGACCGCTTCCAGACCGACACCCAAAAGGGAGAACCCGATGCCGAGTTACACCGCCCCCGTCAAGGACATGCAATTCGTGCTGCACGATGTCCTCGAAATCTCGGCACAGGATATCCCCGGGTACGCCGATCTCGACCGTGATTTCACCGCCGCGGTGTTGTCCGAGGCCGGCAAGGTCGCCGCCGACGTGCTCGGGCCGCTGAACAGCGTCGGCGATACGCAGGGCTGCGTCATGGAGAATGGCGTGGTGCGTACGCCGGAGGGATTCAAGGCGGCGTTCGACCAGCTCAAGGAAGGCGGCTGGATGTCGCTGGACGCGGGCGAAGAGTATGGCGGACAAGGCCTGCCGTATCTGATGCATTCGGCGGTGAACGAGACGTTCGTGTCGGCGAACATGGCGTTCAACATGTATCAGGGTCTGACCCATGGCGCCTATTCGGCGATCCTTGCCCACGGCACGCAGGCGCAGAAGGACAAGTGGCTGCCGCCGCTCGCCAGTTGCGAATGGACCGGCACGATGAACCTGACAGAGCCGCATTGCGGCACCGATCTGGGCCTGATGCGCACGAAGGCCGTGCCGCAGGACGACGGGTCGTACCATGTCACGGGGCAGAAGATCTTCATCTCTGCGGGCGATCACGACATGGCCGACAACATCGTCCATCTGGTGCTCGCCAGGATCCCCGGCGGGCCGGACGGCATCAAGGGCGTGTCGCTGTTTATCGTTCCCAAGGTGTTGGTCGATGATGACGGCACGCTGGGGGCGCGCAACGGCGTGACCTGCGGCAAGATAGAGGAAAAGATGGGCATTCACGGCAATGCCACCTGCGTGATGAACTATGACGCGGCCACCGGCTATCTGCTGGGCGACGCGCATAAAGGCATGCGCGCGATGTTCACGATGATGAACGAGGCGCGTCTTGGCGTGGCCCTGCAAGGCTATGCGCAGGGCGAGGCGGCCTATCAGAACGCTGTGGCCTATGCCAGGGATCGCCTTCAGGGGCGCGCCGTGACGGGGGCCGAAAATCCGGACGGCCCGGCCGATCCGCTGATCGTCCACCCCGATATCCGCCGCAACCTGATGGATCAGAAGAGCTTTGTCGAAGGCGCCCGCGCATTCACCTACTGGGGCGCCAACCTGATCGACCGGGCGCACAAGACGGACGACGCGCAGGCCGACGGGCTGATCTCATTGCTGACGCCGGTTCTGAAAGGGTTCCTGACCGACAAGGGCTTCGAGATGGCGGTGGCGGCGCAGCAGGTCTACGGCGGTCACGGCTATATCGAGGAATCGGGCATGTCGCAGTTCGCGCGCGATGCCCGGATCGCGATGATCTATGAGGGGGCCAACGGCATTCAGGCCCTCGATCTGGTGGGCCGCAAGCTTGCACAGGATGGCGGCAGGCATGTGATGGCCTATTTCGCGATGATCAAGGATTTCATCACGGAAAACGACGGCCACGACGCGCTGAAGTCCGGCTATCTCGATCCGTTGAAAGAGGCGTCCGGGGATCTGCAGAAAGCGGCGATGTATTTCATGCAGAACGGCATGAAAGACCCCAACAACGCACTGTCGGGGTCATATGATTTCATGCACATGATGGGGCATGTCTCGCTGGGGTACATGTGGGCGCGGATGGCGAAGGCATCCTTCGCGGCGCTGGACGCCGGCGCGTCCGACCGCGACTTCTACGAGGCGAAACTGGCCACGGGGCGCTATTACATGGTGCGCCAGCTGCCTGCCGTGAAAGCGCATCTGGCCCGGATCGAAAGCGGCGCCGAAACCGTGATGGCCCTTGACGCGATGGCGTTCTGAGCCGTCGTGGGCGGCGGGCGGCCGGCGTCGGGTTGCCCCGTTCGCCGGGGTGTCCGGTCCTTTCGACACGGGGCCTGCCGCCCGCGACAGTGCAGGCGGCGGTATCCCGCACGGCAACACGCGTTTGTGCGAGGCTGAGGTTTTGTGGACAGGTACGGTTTCGTGCTAGAAAAACAGCGCGATTGTGCTTGGCCTTTGGGCGCCGATCGCGTCTTTTATCCGCCAAAGGGAGTGACCGATGCCCAAACGTCTGCGCCTGACCCGCCGCTTTCCGGTTGCGATGACCGAGGACGGCTATCGCCGTCTCAAAAGGTTCGCCGCCGAGGCCGGGCTCGACGAAGGCGAGGCGCTGTCGTTCCTGTTCGAGAATTTCGACAGCGTCATCGACGAAGACACATTCGGCCACCGGTTGCGGCTGTTCAACTCCGAGCCTCGAGGCGCGCAAGCGCTGATCCGATATCCGATATCCGAAAGGACCGAACCCCATGAAACACCTCATCGCCACTCTCGCCCTGTCGCTTTTCGCGGCCCTGCCCGCCCAGGCCGCCCCTTTCACCACCGCCGACCGCGTCGCCATCGCGCAAGAGCTTGTCGCCTTCGATGCCGCACTGGAGGCAGGCGACATGGATCGCGTCCTGTTTACCCCGCCGCCCCAAGTCCTCGGCCCGATGGCTGCGGGGATGAATATGGACGAGGCCACGTTCGCGGCGGCCAAGGCGGGAATGATCGAGAATTTCACGTCCACCTCGGTGATCGCCTCCATGACGCTGGACACCGACGCCGCCGTAGTGGCCGAGACCGGGACCGGCCTGCCCTATATGCAGATCCCGACGGAAACCACGATGACGACCGGGACGGACGAGACGCTGGTCCGCACGACAACAATCGCCTTCGTCGACGACGGCACCGCCCATCTGGCGCGGATCGACAGCCCGGTGCATTTCGACTTTCTGATGCAGGCCTTTGCGCAGTTCGAAGGCGTGACCGCGCCGGATATTTCGGCCGACAGCGTTCAATAGCGGCCCGCATCCGGGCACAAATCCAATTGAGGAACCGACATGACCATGAAACTCCATTGCTTCGGCGAAAGCGGCAACGCCTACAAGGCTGCCCTGACGCTTACCTTCGCGGATGCGGAGTGGGAGCCGGTCTACGTCGATTTCTTCAACGGCGGTGCGCGGACCGATGAATTTCGCGCGATGAACGAGATGGGCGAGGTGCCCGTGCTGATCGACGGCGATACCGTGCTGACCCAGTCCGGCGTCATTCAGGATTACATCTCGTCCAAGACCGGCAAGCTGGGCGGGCGGTCCGCCGACGAACGGCGCGAGGTGCTGCGGTGGATGTTTTTCGACAACCACAAGGTGTCGGGCGTGGCGGGCGGTCTGCGGTTTCAGATGAATTTCCTGACGCCCGAAAAGCGCAACGCCGATGTCATCGCTTTCATGGCGGGGCGGCTCAATGCCGGGTTGAAGATCCTCGAAGGGCGTCTGGCAAACCGGTCGTGGCTGGCCGGTGAGGCGATGACCATCGCCGACCTCGCCTGCTGCGGTTATCTGTACTATCCCGAACCGTTTCAGTTCGACCGCACAGCCTATCCCAACCTCGACCGCTGGCTCGACGCGATCGCCGCCACCCCGGGCTGGAAGGCGCCCTATGATCTGATGCCGGGATCGCCCGCGGATCGGGCGTAAAAAAGGGGGCGCCCGCGGATCGGGCGTAAAAAGGGAGGCGCCCGTGGACCGGGCGCAGAGAGAACGCGCCCGCGGACCGGGCGCAAAAACACTTCGCCCGCCGTCCTGTCCTCGACGGGACATTGGCGGGAGCGACACAAACCACCCGGGCGGCATCGCCGATACCGCCCGAAGCGCACCACGAGACGCAAGGATCACGCCCATGACCGACGCCTATATCTATGACGCCATCCGCACCCCGCGCGGCAAGGGACGGGCCGACGGCAGCCTGCACGAAGTGACCGCCGTGCGCCTGTCCGCCGGCATTCTGGACGCGCTGCGCACGCGCAACGGCCTGACGGGCCACGCCGTCGAGGATGTGATCTGGGGCAATGTCAGCCAGATCGGCGAACAGGGCGGCGGGCTCGCGCGGACCATCGTGCTGGCCTCGGGCCTCGACCAGAGCATCCCCGGCCTGTCGATCAACCGCTTTTGCGCCTCCGGTCTCGAGGCGGTGAACCTTGCCGCCAACCAGATCCGAGGCGGCGCGGGACAGGCCTATATCGCGGGCGGCGTCGAGATGATGAGCCGGGTGCCGATGGGCAGCGACGGCGCGGCCATCGCCGTGGATCCGAGTGTCGCGATGGACACCTATTTCGTGCCGCAGGGCATTTCGGCGGATATCATCGCCACCGAATACGGGTTTTCCCGCGACGACGCCGACGCCCTCGCCGTCGAGAGCCAGAAACGCGCCAAGATCGCCTGGGACGAGGGCCGGTTCGCCAATTCCGTCGTCCCGGTCACCGACCAGAACGGCCTGACCATACTGTCCACCGACGAATACATGCGCCCGGGCACCGACATGCAGTCGCTCGGCGCGCTGAACCCGGCGTTCAAGGCGATGGGCGAAGTGATGCCCGGTTTCGACAAGATCGCCATGATGAAGTACCCGCATCTGGAGCGGATCGAACACATCCACCACGCGGGCAACTCGTCCGGCATCGTCGACGGTGCCGCCGGTATCCTGATCGGATCGAAGGAGTATGGCGAGGCGATGGGCCTGAAACCCCGCGCCCGCATCCGCGCGACGGCCAAGATCGGCACCGACCCGACGATCATGCTCACCGGCCCGGTGCCCGTCACCCAGAAAATTCTCGAAGACAACGGCATGGCCATCAGCGACATCGACCTGTTCGAGGTCAATGAGGCGTTCGCCAGCGTCGTGCTGCGGTTCATGCAGGCGTTCGACGTGGCGCCGGACCGCGTCAACGTCAACGGCGGCGCCATCGCGATGGGCCATCCGCTGGGGGCGACCGGCGCGATGATTCTCGGCACGCTGCTCGACGAACTGGAACGTTCGGGCAAGGGAACCGGCCTCGCCACGCTGTGCGTCGCGTCGGGCATGGGGGCGGCCACGATCATCGAGAGGATCTAGACATGCACCCGCCCGAAACGAGAACCGCGAAACAGATTTCCGAATATCTCCTGCGGGAAACGGCGCGGGCGCTGATGACGCACGATTTCGATCTGGCGCGGGCCTGTTTCGCACTGCCCCAGACGATCAAGACGATGGGGCAGCAAAAGGTCATCGTGACGGTCAGCGAATTTCGCGAGATGTTCCTGCAGATCTGCGCCCTTTACGAACGCAAGGGCGTGACGGCGTTCGAACGTACCTGCGTGGCAGCCGAATACAGCGGGCCCGACACGGTCAAGGCAACCCACGTCAACCGGATCATGGTCGGCGCCGACGAGCTGTCGCGCCCCTACCCGGTCTATTCCGTCCTCGTCCGCGAAGACGGCGTGTGGCGGGTGTCGTCGGCGGATTATGCCCTCGAGGACGACGCCCCCGAAAGCAGGGTTCTGTTATGCCTGACCGACCCGGACCCCGAGGCCCGCGCCCTGTTTCAGGATTTCCTCGACCGGATGTCGGACGCGGTGATGGCCGACGATCTGGAAGGGTTTGCCGACGGCATCGCGCTGCCGTTCTCGATGGTCACCGAAACCGATAGCGTCACCCTGACCGACAGGACCGGGATCGAGCGGCTGTTTCGCGATTTCGTCACCCGTTTCGGCGCGACGGGCAACACGTTGATCGTCCGCATCGCCCGCCGGGCGCGGTTCGTCTCGCCGGACGAGATTGCGGGCATCCACGACAGCCACCAGCTGATCGGCGGTGTGCGGGTCATACCGCCCTATCCCAACCGCGTGCGCCTGCTGCGCGGAACGGACGGTGCATGGCGGTCGACGGGCTATGCCAGCGCAATCTTCAACACAGCCGAAACCTTTGGCGGACCGGTCCGCATAAACGCGACGCCGGTGCTGCCCGATTTCGGGCGTCCTGCACAGGATCATGCGACGCCGGGCGTATCCTCTCCCTGAACCGGACGGTCGCAGGACCCCGGTGCCACCCGGTCGGTCGCGGACCAGAATTATCACATGCCACGCAGAATACTCTGCCCCGATCCATGCCACCAGATCCAGCCCGCCAGATCCATTCCACCAGATCCAGTCCGAAGGTGCCCCGATGACCGAAACGAAACCCGATTTCACCGCCCAGACCGACGCCGACGGCGTTGCCACGATAACCTGGGACGTCCCCGGCAAATCAATGAACGTGATGACCCGCGACAGCATGGGCGTCCTCAACGACCTGATCGACGCGGCCCTCGCCGATACCGCCGTCAAAGGCATCGTCATCACCAGCGCCAAGGACAGCTTTGCGGGCGGCATGGACCTGAACGTGCTGGCCGGTATTCGCGCGGAAGCTGGTTCCGGAACGGGCAATGCCGATGCGGAAGGAGGGGCCGCGCAGGCGCTGTTCGATTTCACGATGCAGGGCCACCACATGCTGCGCAAGATCGAGCGTGCAGGCATGGAGCCCAAGACCAACAAAGGCGGCAAGCCCATCGCCGCGGCCCTGCCCGGCACCGCCCTCGGCGTCGGACTCGAGCTGCCGCTGGCCTGTCACCGCATCTTTGCCGCCGACAACCCACGGGCGAAAATCGGCCTGCCCGAAATCATGGTCGGCATTTTTCCGGGCGCTGGCGGCACCACGCGACTGGTCCGCAAGATGGGGGCGATGGCGGCCTCTCCGCTGCTGCTCGAAGGGAAGCTGCACGATCCTGCTGGCGCGAAACGCGCGGGCGTCATCGACGAGGTAGTGCCCGCGGACGGTCTGCTGGCGGCGGCGAAGGCCTGGGTGCTGGGTGCCACGGACGCCGATATCGTCAAGCCCTGGGATCTCAAGGGCTATAAAATGCCCGGTGGCACGCCCTATCATCCCGCCGGTTTCATGACCTTCGTGGGCGCCAGCGCGATGGTTCACGGCAAGACGATGGGTGTCTATCCGGCGGCCAGGGCGCTGCTGAGTGCGGTCTACGAAGGCGCGCTGGTACCGTTCGACGTGGCCCTGCGGATCGAGGCGCGCTGGTTTACCAACGTCCTGATGAACCCTTCGTCTTCGGCGATGATCCGGTCGCTGTTCATCAACAAGGAGGCCCTCGAAAAGGGCGCCAACCGGCCCGGGGCCCCGGACCAGCGGGTGCGCAAGGTCGGCGTGCTGGGCGCAGGCATGATGGGCGCGGGCATCGCCTATGTCGCCGCAAAGGCAGGCATCGACGTCGTGCTGCTGGACCAGAGGCAGGAGGCGGCGGACAAGGGCAAGGGGCACGCGACCGGCATCCTCGACAAGGGCATCGCCCGCAAGAAGATGACGGCGGCCGGCAAGGCCGAGGTGCTGGACCGCATCGTGGCGACCACCGATTACGCGGCGCTGGCCGAGTGCGACCTGATCGTCGAGGCGGTGTTCGAGGTCCCGAAGATCAAGGCCGAGGTCACGAAAGCCGTCGATGCCGTGACGTCAAAGGACTGCATCTTCGCCACAAATACATCCACTTTGCCGATCACGATGCTGGCCCGCGCCAGCGCGCGGCCCGAACAATTCATCGGTATCCATTTCTTCTCGCCCGTCGACAAGATGCTGCTGGTCGAGATCATCCGGGGCGAGCAGACCGGCGATGTCGCGGTGGCCAAGGCGCTCGATTTCGTGCGCCAGATCCGCAAGACGCCCATCGTGGTCAACGACGCGCGGTTCTTTTACGCCAACCGCTGCATCATTCCGTACCTGAACGAAGGCATGCGGATGCTGCGCGAGGGCGTGGAACCGGTGCTGATCGAAAACGCCGCCAAACTGATGGGGCTGCCGCTGGGGCCGCTGCAGCTTGTGGACGAAACTTCGATCGACCTGGGCGTCAAGATCGCCAAGGCGACGAAGGCGGCGATGGGCGATGCCTATGGCGATGCCGAAGTGGACGAGGTGCTGTTCTGGATGGAAGGCGAAGGGCGCCTTGGCCGCAAGAACGGCGCGGGCTTTTATGCCTATGACGATGCGGGCAAGCGTACTGGCCTCTGGGACGGTCTGGCCGCGAAATACGCCGTGGCCGACGACCAGCCAGACCTTGTAACCGTGCAACACCGCCTGATGTTCGCCCAGACCCTCGAGGCGGTGCGCGCGCTGGAGGACGGCGTGCTGACGGACATCCGCGAGGGCGATGTAGGCGCGATTCTCGGCTGGGGCTTTGCGCCGTGGTCGGGCGGTCCGTTCTCGTGGCTCGACATGCTGGGCGCGCCCTATGCCGCCGACCGCGCCGACGACCTTGCCGAAACGTTCGGTCCCCGCTTCGCCTGCCCCGCGTTGCTGCGCGAGATGGCCGACAAGGGACAGAGCTTTTATGGGCAGTTCGCCGCTGCAAAGGTGGCCTGACCGGCCGGTCCCGAAGTCTTTCAAAGACTTCGACGTCGATTTCTTTCAAAGAAATCGCGACCGCGGCGATGACCGGGCCGCACGGCCTCATACGATCGTGCTGGAGGCGGCCGTCGCAGCCGCTTCTCGGGGTCCGTCGCGCGGAACGGTTGTTCAAACCGGCGGCAAGCCGCTACACTCCGGGCAACCGGGCGGACAATCGCGCCGGACGAGGTGCAGCAGGCGGATATGACGGCACTCAGGGAATATTCCCGACTTGAAAGCACCGGCCTCTGGCGTCCGAGCGCCGATGAACAGCGCCGCGAGGTGGTGCTGTCGTTCGGCGATGCGACCCTCGTGATTTCCGACAGTGCCGCGCGCCCGATCACCCATTGGTCCCTGCCCGCGATCATCCGGCTGAACCCCGGCGTGCGTCCGGCACTCTATTCCCCCGATCCGCAGGGCGGTGAAACGGTCGAGATCGAGGACGATCTGATGGCCGAAGCCCTCGAAAAGGTACGCCGCGCCGTCGACCGCGCCCGTCCGCGTCCGGGCAGATTGCGGTCGGTGTCGCGGCTGGCGGTGCTTGCGGTGTCGCTGGCGCTGTTGGCCTGGTGGCTGCCGGGCGCGCTGCGTCAACAGGCAATGGACGCGGTGCCGCAGTCGAAGCGGACCGAAATCGGCGCGACCCTGCTGGGGCATATCCAGCGGATCACCGGGGCCACCTGCCGCAATCCGCTGGGCACCTCGGCGCTGGCGTCGCTGCACACCCGGCTGCTGGGCCGCGACGCGCCGGGTCAGGTGGTGGTGGTGCCGCAGGCGATCCCCGCCGCGCTGTATCTGCCCGGCGGCATCATCGTGCTGTCGCGCCAGATGATCGCGGGCACCGACGATCCCGACGTCGTCGCGGGACATATCCTTGCGGCTGCCCTGTCGCGGCCCGCGACCGATCCGATGGACGGCGTCCTGCGCGAGGCGGGCCTGATGGCAACGCTGACATTGCTCACCACCGGCAATCTGCCGGACGACACTCTGGCCGCTCAGGCCCGCGACCTGATCGCTGAGGCGCCGCCGCTTGGCGCGCCGCGGATCATGGCCGAAGGGTTCGCGGGGGCGAAGGTCATGTTCAACACATGGGCGGCAGCTTCGGGCCGCAGCGACGCGGAACTCGCGCCCTATCTGGCCGCCACGCTGGATCAGATCCCGCCGGAGCGTGCGGTCCTGACGGACGGCAGCTGGATCAGCCTTCAGAGTATCTGTGCCGTCCAGTAATGCGTCGGGATGTCCAACCCGTGGTCGGGATGTCCAACCCTGCGTCGGGATGCCCAACCCCGGATCAGGACAGGATCGGACCCGATCAGTTCCGCGCGAACGCGTCGCCAAAGCCTGCGGACCGCACCGCCTGAAGGGCGGCGGTCAACTGTGCCGGAGAGGCGAACGGCCCGGCGGCGACAATGCGCAGATCCTGGCCATTCCGGGTCGCGCTGGCAAATCCGACTGACAGACCGAGGCCGCGCAACCGTGCCGCGGCGGCGTCGGCGTTGGCCGGCGTGCCGTAGGTACCGACCTGAATGAACTGCTGTGCGGGCGCCGATGCGGGCATCGCGGATCGGACCGCCGACGCGGCGACTGGCGTGCGCGACACCGTCCGCGACTGTACGACCTGCCCCGAGACAGGCTGTGCGACACCACGGTTCAGATTGATGCGGCCATCGTCCCAGACCCGCTCATAGCCCGCCGGGGGACGGATATGCTGAACCAGCGGCGCAATCGGGTTCGACGCGGGCACCGGCGACGGCGCAAACAGCTCGCCCAGCCCGGTCGGTCTTGGCGACACGGTGCGGGTGGTCTGCGGACGCGCGGCACCCTGTGCAAGTTGCGTCGCGGCAGGTGCGGTCAGGCCCGGAGCGGCGGGGCCGCCGACCGCTGCCGGTCCGCCGGGCACCATCGTGCCGCGCGCGGAGGTAAGCACGGACGGCGCGCCATCGCAGATCACCGGCCGATCGGTGACCACATTGCGGAACCGCGCCCCGGTGGCCGCGATTTCACTGCAGATCTCGGACAGGGTCGCGCGCCGGATACCGGGATAGGGATCGGCCTGACCGGGCAAAAGGGTGGCAACCTGCCCGCCCGCCAGCGACGGGATCGCATAGGGACCGACGATCTGCGGCGCCGCGATATCGGCGGCAATGATGGTCGTCACACCGGCGCCGGGGCCACAGTCGATCGGCAGTCCGGTACGGTCGGAGATGAAAAGCCGCTGGACGCCGGTCCGGCCCTGACAGGCCTCGGCGCGGGTTATGACCGGCACCGGGCCGGTCACTGTCGCAGGGATGAGCGCGGGTTGCCCGGAACCGTCCGGCGCGGTGCCGCAATCGATCGGCTGACCGGTCGCCTGCGAGACGAAACCGCGCTGGATACCGGTGCGGCCCTGACAGGCCTCGGCCCGGGTGATCGCGGGGGCCGGGGCAACCGCAGGGGCCGGCGTGCGCACGGCGGCGGGCGCCACGGCAGGCATTGGTACGACGGCGGGCGAGGCCCCGGCGGGCCGGATCGATGGCGGGGTGGTGATCCCGGCGACGGTGGCGATAGGGGCACCGACGTTTCCGGTCGGGCGCGGCGCGGGCGCGGGCTGAACGACGGGGCGGACAGCGGGCGCGGGCGTCGGTGCAGGGGCCGGTGTCGCCACAGGGGCCTGAACCGGCGTGACCACCGGCCCGGCAGGTGCCTGCGGGGCGGCAGGCGCATTCGTCGGCTGAAAGCCGCACAACTGGTTGCGGTCGCGGGCAACGCGCGGGATCCATTCCGTCAGACCGCCGATGCCCGCGCGGATGAACGCACAGCCCCGGCTGTCGATGTACTGGTTGGCGCCATAGCTTTCGGGCGGATATTCCGCCGGGACGCCGGTTTGCGCCTGCGCGCCCAACGCCGTCGAAAACGTGAGCGCTGCGGCCCCGATGAGGCAAGAAGTGAAACGTGGCTTCGGCATATATCCCCCGCAGAATACTGCCAGAGAATTAGCGACAGTGGCCGCGTTGTAAAGCGACTGTTGCCACTTACCCCCAAAAAAATTACTTTATTTTGTGCCGAACATGCGGTCGCCCGCATCCCCTAGTCCCGGAACGATATAGCCGTGATCGTTCAGGTGGCTGTCGATGGCGGCCGTGACGATGGGCACGTCGGGGTGTGCCGCGCGCATCCGCGCGACGCCCTCGGGGGCCGCCAGCAGACACATGAACCGCACGTTTTTCGCGCCCGCCTTCTTGATCAGGTCGATGGCGGCGACGCTTGAATTGCCTGTGGCCAGCATCGGGTCGACGACGATGGATACCCGCTCGTCGAGCTGTGTCGGGACCTTGAAGTAGTATTGCACGGGCTTCAGCGTTTCGGGGTCGCGGTATAACCCCACGAACCCGACCCGCGCCGAGGGGATCAGCTCGAGGATCCCGTCGAGCAGCCCGTTGCCCGCCCGCAGGATCGAAATCAGCGCCAGCTTCTTGCCTTCGATCACGGGCGCGTCCATCGCCTCGACCGGCGTCGTGATACGGCGCGTGGTCATCGGCAGCTCGCGGGTGATTTCGTAGGCCAGCAGGTGACTTATCTCGCGCAAGAGCTGCCGGAACGATGCGGTGGACGTGTCGGCCTCGCGCATCAGCGTCAGCTTGTGCTGCACAAGCGGATGGGTGACGACGGTGCAATGCGGGGTGGTTTCGGTCATGGTCTCGCTCATTTCGGGGCCCCGATTTTTTGGGCATCAAGTTTCCGTGCGATTTTCGCACGGGTATCGGCGTCGCAGAATGCCGCCTCGAGGGCCGTGGCGTTCAGGACGGCGAAATCGTCCGCGTCCCAGCGGAAGGTACGGTGCAGCATGTCGAACTCATGGGTCATCGTGGTTCTGAAGAACGGCGGATCGTCGGTCGACACGGTCACTTTCACGCCTGCGTCGCGCAGTGTCACGATCGGGTGCGCGTCCCAGGACGGCACCGCCTTCAGCACCACGTTCGAGCCCGGGCACACCTCGAGGACGACGCCCGTGTCCACGATCCGCGATACCAGGGCCGCGTCGCGCACCGCGTTGATGCCGTGGCCGATCCGCGCGGGCCGCAAGGCATCGAGCGTCTCGGCCACCATGTCCGGCCCGCCCCATTCGCCCGCGTGGCAGGTCAGCGACAGCCCCGCCTCGCGCGCCAGATCGAAGCTGTAGGCGAAATCGGCGGGGCGGCCCATCATCTCGGCGCCGGCCATGCCGAACCCGGTGAGGAATGCGCCGCGGGTTTCGGCGGCACAACGCGCCGAGGCGCGCGCCTTGTCCGGCCCTTCGTGGCGCAGGCAGGTGACGATCGCGCGCAGGGTGATGCCGTGGGCGCGCTCTGCCGCCTGCGCCGCCTCCTGCATCGCGGCGAGGTATTCGCGCCAGGCGCCGAGGTCGCTGCCGCCGCAGAAATCGGGCGAAACGAAGGTTTCGGTATAGACGACGCCGTGGGCGGCGCTTTGTTCGAGGAACGCGGTGGTCAGGCGGCGGAAATCCTCGGGGCCGGTCAGGACGGTGCAGGCCGCGTCGTAGACCTTGAGGAAATGGTCGAAATCGCGAAACGCATAGCCGCCGCTCTCGGTGAACACGCCGGTCAGGTCGATCTTTTTCTCCTGCGCGAGGCGCCGGATGAAGGCGGGCGGGGCCGACCCTTCGAGGTGGGTATGTAGTTCGACCTTGGGGATCGTCCTGAAATCGATGTCATCCTGTGTCATGCCGGAACCTTTACGTTCAGGTGGTCCGCCACGATCCGGGCCACGTCGGTAAAGGCGATATGGCCCAGCGGCCCGGGGGGCAAGCCATGGGCGAGCACCGGCACCCGCTCGCGGGTGTGGTCGGTGCCGGTCCACGTCGGATCGTTGCCGTGGTCGGCGGTGACGATCAGCAGGTCGTCGGGACGCAATCGCGGCAGCAGGCGTCCCAGTTCCGCGTCGAACCATTCAAGCGCGCGCCCATAGCCCGACACGTCGCGGCGGTGGCCGTATTCGCTGTCGAACTCCACGAAATTGGCGAAGGTGAGCGATCCGTCCACCGCCCCGTCCACCGCCCTGCCCAGATGCCCCATCAGGTCCGCGTCGCGGCCCTTTTGCACGTCCGTGATGCCGCGCATCGAAAAGATGTCGCCGATCTTGCCGATGGCATGGACCGGGTGCCCGGCCTGTGCCGTCCAGTCGCACAGCGTCGGCCCCGGGGGCGCAATCGCGAAATCGCGCCGGTGTGCGGTGCGTCTGAACGTACCCGGTGCGCCCAGAAACGGCCGCGCGATCACCCGGCCCACCCGCATCGCATGCAGCGTCGGCGCGATGTCGGCGCACAGCGTCATCAGCCGGTCGAGGCCGAACGCCTCTTCGTGCGCCGCGATCTGAAGGACCGAGTCGACCGACGTATAGCAAATCGGCCAGCCGGTCGTCAGGTGACGCGCCCCGTCGTCGACGAGAACCTGCGTGCCGCTGGCATAGCGGTTCCCCAGGATGCCACCGGTGCCCGCCGCCTGACAGATCATCAACGCCAGATCGTCGGGAAAGGCGGGAAAGGTGTCGGGGAAGGTGTGCCATTCCCAGGGAACCGGCACGCCCGCCAGTTCCCAGTGGCCGGACGGCGTGTCCTTGCCGTTCGACACCTCGGTCGCGGCGCCCCATGCGCCCGTCGGCTGCGCGTCCAGGCCCGGCGCGCGCAGCCCCGAGGCGAGCGTGACCGCCGCGCCAAGGCCCATCGCGTCGAGCACCGGCACCCGCAACGCACCGGTCCGCCCCTCTTCGGCGCTGCCGTCGGCACAGGCCTGCGTGATATGGCCCAGCGTATTGGCGCCGGTGTCGGGCACGCTGCCGTTGAAGAACCGGTCCGCGTCGGGCGCGCCGCCAATGCCAACGGAATCCATGACGATCAAAAATGCCCGGCTCATCCGATTTCTCCGCGTATCAGGGGGGCATCGGGCACCGGGCCCTCGCCGAAGGTGAAGGCGCGCAGCACGGCGGCGGCGGCGGCCTCTGCCGCGTCCTCGGTTGCCGCATGCACCATCGCCAGCGGGGCCCCGCGCGGCACCTGCGCGCCCAGAGACGCCACCTCTGACAGGCCGACGCGCGGATCGACACGGTCGGTCTCGACGCGGCGCCCGCCGCCGAGGCCCACGACGGCCCAGCCCAGCGCCTCGCCGTCGATCGCCGTGACCACGCCGTCCCGAGGGGCGAGGACATCGCCGACCACCGGCGCCCTGGGCAGATGGGCGGGCCAGTCCTCGGCCATGTCGGGCGGCCCGCCAAGATGTGCCGTCATCCGCGCGAACCGCTCCATCGCGGCGCCCGATGCGATGGCCCGTCCGATGCGCGCGGCACCGTCCCCGGCCCCGTCGGCGATGCCCGCAAGATCCAGCAGACGCCCGCCAAGGGCACAGGTCAGCGCCTGCAATCGCGGCGCGGCGGCGCTGTCGCCCGACAGGACGGCCATGCACAGCGCAACCTCGACGGCATTGCCCAGCGCCGGGGCCAGCGGCTGATCCATGTCGGTCACGAATGCCGCCGCCCGGCAGCCCGCGCCCGTCGCCGTGTCGACGAGGGCGCGGGCCAGCACCTCGGCCTCGGCGCTCGTCTTCATGAACGCGCCACTGCCCGCCTTGACGTCGAGGATCAGCGCGTCGAGGCCCGCGGCCAGTTTCTTCGACAGAATCGACGCGGTGATCAGATCGACCGAGGATATCGTCGCCGTCACATCGCGGATCGCATACAACCGCTTGTCCGCCGGCGCGATGCCCGCCGTGGCGCCCACGATGGCGCATCCGGTCTCGTCCACAATGCGGCGCAGCAACGCCTCGCCCACCTGCGTGGCGACGCCGGGGATCGCCTCGAGCTTGTCCAGCGTGCCGCCGGTGTGGCCCAGTCCGCGGCCCGAAATCATCGGCACATAGGCGCCGCAGGCGGCCAGCGCCGGGGCGAGGATCAGACTGACGCAGTCGCCGACGCCGCCGGTCGAATGCTTGTCGATGACCGGTCCGGGCAGATCCCAGGTCAGTTTTTGCCCGCTGTCGCGCATCGCCATGGTCAGGGCCACGCGGCCCGCATCGCCAAGGCCGCGCAGGCACACCGCCATCGCAAAGGCACCCGCCTGCGCATCGGTCACGGTGCCATCGGCGAGGCCCCGCGCGAACCACGCGACATGCGCGGGTTCTGGCACCGCCCCCTCGCGGACCGCCGCGATAAAGCTGCGGGCGTCCACCCTATGTCTCCGTGGCGATATCTTGGGCGGTATCCTGCGTCCGCCCTGTCCCGCCCCGCTCCGGTCCGCCGTGATGCATCTGCGTGGCACCGAAGGCGCCGGGCAGCAGAGCGGCAAGCGTCGTCATCGTCCGCTTGCCGCCCAGCGTCGCCAGCGTCACCGGGACATCGCCCGCCCCGAATTCCGCCAGTTTCTGACGGCACCCGCCGCAAGGGCTCAGCGGTTCGGTGCCATCGCCGATCACGGCGACCTCCGCGATGGCGGTATCGCCGCCGAGGATCATCGCCGCAATCGCGCCCGCCTCGGCGCAGGTCCCTTCGGGATAGGCGACATTCTCGACGTTGACGCCACAATAGATCGTCCCCGAAGTGCCCCGTATCGCGGCGCCCACCTTGAACTTGGAATACGGCGCATAGGCGTTCAGGCGCGCATTGCGGGCGGCGTCGGTCAGGTCCATTTCGTCGTCCCTCATGTTCACTGCTTTCAGGTTCGCTGGCCCCGTTTTCACTGGCCCCGTTTTCACTGGCCCCGGCTTCACTGGCCCCGGCTTCACTGGTCTCAGGCAAACCGCCATCAGGCTCATTGCCCTCGGGCAAATCGCGTCGTCGCAGAGTTACCGCGCCACCCCCGCGATGCAAGGCCGCGTCTGACCGGCAAACCGGACCCGATCAGGGAACCCGGCGCGCGCGACACCGGTTAATGCCGTATCATATTTTACACAAAGGATGCGCCATGATATCGCCGACCAAGATCGTTGACGGAAAACCCGATGACGGCGCCGAGCCGATGACAGACAATCAAGCCGCCGAATTGCGCCAGCTGTGCGAGGAAGCGGGCGATATTTTCGACGCTTCCCTGAGCAAGCACGAGGCCCAGCGCCGGATCGCCGCTTTGCAGGAACTGAAATAGCCCCGGGGCGTGCAACTGCGCGTGCGCGCCGGACGGGTCGGACATGCCGCGCCTGGAACCCGCTCGGCAGCCTTACCGCGCAAACCTCAACGTCGTCGGACGGATCGACCCCCTGATCCTCGTCAATCGCATCGGCCCAGCCCCGATACCAAAAGACCGGCTGAATTCCGACCTTTTGGTCATGCACCATGTCAGGCGCCGGGCCGCCATCGGGGATGCGGATAGGGCTTGAGTCGATCGAGCTGCCAAGACGCGATGGCACTAGATCGCGGAGGTACATTTCCGCCCGTCCGATCACCCAAGGGGCGCCGTCGACAAGACGCCGCACGGCAATTTCGTCGGCGGTGGCGGGGATTGGCGGCCTGTCGGTCAGCGGCAGGACGCAGACCGACGTGTCACCCGCAGAGCATTGGTCATCGTCCGCCCGCGCGACTGCCGCATCTTCCATCGACAGGATCGACCGACCGGGCACCGCGTCCAGATGCCCATCGAGGCGGAACCACGGGCCGTGCCCGGACACCACGGCGACCGCCGGGTTATCTGCCGGACAGATCCGGTCGGGCCGAAATCCGATCCGGCCAAAGTAGCCGGGATCACCGGTCAGATCTGTTGCCGGCAGGTGCGCTTCGGCACGGATACCGGTTTTCGTCACACCGCGATTGGGACCAGCGCTGAGAGAATTACAAGTGGTGGAACCAATCGGCGGCCGGAACGATTGGGGAACAAAGGAGACCCGAAATGACCGACGACATCACCAACACACCAAAGCAGGACGCGCCGGGCAATGCCGACAAACCGGTCGGGGACTGGGTAACGGGCGACGAGGCCATGACCGGCGCGCAGGCGTCCTATCTCAAGACGCTGAGCGAAGAGGCCGGTACGGAATTCGACCCGGAACTGACCAAGGCCGAAGCGTCCAAGAAGATCGACGCATTGCAGGAAAAAACCGGTCGCGGCGCATGATCCGCGCCCGCGTCCTGCGGCGGTAAGGTTGCGGTGGCATTGATCGGGGCCGACGTCCCGGTCTAGGCTGTGCCGAGCAAAACCGGCAAAGGCGCGGCATGGATATTGTCCCTCTCGTTTTTTATGCAATCGTCTGCACCGGTCTGACAGTCCTGACGCCGGGCGCGGCGGGCATCCTTCGCCGCGCCCTCACCGGCGCATTCGTCGGCGCCGTCGCGGCCATCTCACTGCCGGTGTTGCGGGGGCTGTCGGGTTTCTGACCGGACCCGCCTGACGCTTCCCCCCGCGTCGCCGATCGGGTAGCCACAAGAGGCAATACATTCGGGGGGCACGCCATGACGGACGAACGCAAAGAAGCGCTGCGACAGGCGGCCCTCGATTATCACCGCTATCCCAGACCCGGCAAACTCGAGGTGCGCGCGACCAAGCCGCTGGCGAACGGCCGCGATCTGGCGCGCGCCTACTCGCCCGGCGTTGCCGAGGCCTGCCTCGAGATCCGCGACGACGCCGATACCGCGCGCGATTACACCGCCCGCGGCAATCTGGTGGCCGTCGTCACCAATGGCACCGCGGTGCTGGGCCTTGGAAATATCGGGGCGCTGGCGTCGAAACCGGTGATGGAAGGCAAGGCGGTCCTGTTCAAGAAATTCGCCAACATCGACTGTTTCGACATCGAGTTGAACGAACCGGACCCCAAAAGGCTGGCCGATATCGTCTGCGCGCTGGAACCGACGTTCGGCGCGATCAACCTCGAGGATATCAAGGCGCCCGATTGTTTCATCGTCGAGGATATCTGCCGCGCGCGCATGAACATCCCCGTCTTTCACGACGACCAGCATGGCACCGCCATCGTCGTGGGCGCGGGCGTCAGCAACGCGCTGCGCCTTGCGGGCAAGGATTTCGCCGACATCAAGGTCGTGTCGACCGGCGGCGGGGCGGCGGGCATCGCCTGCCTGAACATGCTGTTGAAACTGGGCGTGAAACGCGAAAACGTCTGGCTCTGCGATCTGCACGGGTTGATCCACGAGGGCCGCGAAACCGATATGTCGCCGCAAAAGGCGGCCTATGCGCAAGGCACCGTACCCGCGACGCTGGGCGACGTGATCGACGGCGCGGACCTGTTTCTGGGCCTGTCCGGCCCCGGCGTTCTGAAACCCGAGATGGTCGCCCGCATGGCCGACGACCCGATCATCTTTGCCCTTGCCAACCCGTCGCCCGAAATCACCCCCGAGGATGCGCGCGCCGTGGCACCGGGTGCGATCATCGCCACAGGACGCAGCGATTTTCCCAATCAGGTCAACAATGTGCTGTGTTTCCCGTTCATTTTCCGGGGTGCCCTCGACGTCGGTGCGACCGATATCAACGACGCGATGAAGATTGCCTGCATCGACGGCATCGCCGCCCTCGCCCGCGCCACGACGAGCGCCGAGGCCGCCGCCGCCTATACCGGCGAGCAACTCACCTTCGGGCGCGATTACCTGATCCCGAAACCCTTCGATCCGCGTCTGATCGGCGTCGTCGCCTCGGCGGTGGCACGCGCCGCGATGGAAACCGGCGTCGCGACACGGCCCATCGCCGATATGGAGGCGTACCGGCAATCCCTCGACGGGTCGGTTTTCAAATCCGCGCTGATCATGCGCCCGGTCTTCGAGGCGGCCCGCTCTGCCACGCGGACGATCGTCTTTGCCGAGGGCGAGGACGAACGGGTGCTGCGCGCGGCGCAGGCGATCATGGAGGAAACCACCGACCAGCCGATCCTGATCGGCCGTCCCGACGTGATCGAGGCGCGCAGCGAACGGGCGGGCATCACCATCCGCGCGGGCAAGGATTTCGAACTGGTGAACCCCGAGAACGACCCCCGCTACCGCGATTACTGGACCACCTATCACGAGATCATGGCCCGCAAGGGCGTGACCCCCGACCTCGCCAAGGCGATCCTGCGCACCAATACCACGGCCATCGGCGCGGTCATGGTGCACCGCGGCGAGGCCGACAGCCTGATCTGCGGCACCTTCGGGCAGTATCTGTGGCACCTGAACTATATCACCAACGTGCTGGGCACGCCGCCCGATGCGGGCGCGGGCAGCGCCGGTCTGCATCCGGTCGCCGCCCTGTCGCTGATGATCCTCGAGGACGGCCCCCTGTTCATCGCCGACACGCAGGTGCACCCGCAGCCGTCGCCCGTGCAGATCGCCGAGACGGTTATCGCCACGGCCCGTCATGTCGGCAGGTTCGGCGTACGCGCCCAGATCGCTTTGTGTTCGCACAGCCAGTTCGGCAACCTCGACAGCGATACCGGCCGGCGGATGCGCGGCGCCCTCGAGATCCTCGACGCCGCCCCCCGCGATTTCGACTACGAAGGCGAAATGCATGTCGATGCCGCGCTGGACCCCGAGTTGCGCGAGCGGATCTTTCCCGGTTCGCGTCTGACCGGGCCTGCGAACGCGCTGATCTTTGCCAATACCGATGCGGCATCGGGCGTGCGCAATATCCTGAAGATGAAGGGGGGTGGCCTTGAGGTGGGGCCGATCCTGATGGGCATGGGCAACCGCGCGCATATCGTCACGCCGTCGATCACCGCGCGCGGACTGCTCAACATGTCCGCGCTGGCGGGCACACCCGTGGCGCATTACGGCTGAGGCGGCAGACCCGCGACGCGAGAGATTTTTGCTCCGCCCCGGCCTGCGCCCTGATCCGTGGCGTCGTCCATCGGGACGGATCAGCGCGACGTGTTTTATCCGGTGTCGCCATTCCGCCGTTTGCAACGACCCGCGCCGCCGGTGTCAGACGCCGCAGATCCGCCTGTCTGACCCAGGTCCGATCCGGGCCCCGCACAGACAGAGCCACCCGGCACCGGACATGCGCCGCCATCGAAACGCCCACTTGCGGTGCGGTGCCGGACAACCCAAAATCGCCCCAACAGGGGAGACCGACGATGACCTACGCACAGACCTATGCCAGGTGGCAGGCGGATCCCGAGGCATACTGGCTTGACGCTGCGCGGGCAATCGACTGGGACCGGTTTCCCACCCGCGCGCTCGGCGACGAGAACGCCCCCATGTACGAATGGTACGCCGACGGCATGGTCAACGGCTGCCACAACGCGGTCGACCGGCATGTGATGGCGGGGCACGGCGACCGGGTGGCGATCATCCACGACAGCGCGATGACGGGCACCGTGTCGAAAATCACCTACGCCGACCTGCAGGACCGCTGCGCCGCGCTGGCGGGCGCGCTGGTTGCGCGGGGGATCGGCACGGGCGACCGCGTCGTCATCTATATGCCGATGATCCCCGAGGCCGTCGTTGCCATGCTCGCCTGCGCGCGGATCGGCGCGATCCATTGCGTGGTCTTCGGCGGGTTCGCCGCCAACGAGCTTGCCGTGCGCCTCGACGACTGCACACCCGTGGCGATCATCGCGGCGTCCTGCGGCCTCGAGCCGGGGCGCGTCGTTCCCTACAAGCCGCTGATCGATCACGCGATCGACATTGCCCGCCACAAACCCCGCTGCACGATCGTCCTGCAACGCCCCGAGTGCGTCGCCGCGATGACGGCGCCGCGCGACGTCGACTGGCATGTGGCGCAGGACGGCGTGGCCCTTGCGGACTGCGTTCCCGTACCGGGCAACCACCCGGCATATATTTTGTACACATCCGGCACCACGGGCGCGCCAAAGGGCGTCGTTCGGCCAACGGGCGGGCACCTCGTGGCGCTCAACTGGACGATGAAGGCGGTTTACAACGTCGATCCGGGCGAGGTGTTCTGGGCCGCGTCCGACGTCGGCTGGGTCGTCGGGCACAGCTATATCTGCTATGCGCCGCTGATCCACGGCAACACCACCGTCATCTTCGAGGGCAAGCCCGTGGACACGCCGGACGCGGGCACGTTCTGGCGTGTCATCGACGATCACAAGGTCGCGGTCCTGTTCACCGCGCCGACCGCGTTTCGCGCGATCAAGCGCGACGACCCGAAAGGCGCACGGGTCGCGGACCACGACATTTCGTCGCTGCGGGCCCTGTACCTGGCGGGGGAACGGGCCGACCCCGATACGATCCACTGGGCCGGACGGGTGCTGGGCGTGCCGGTCTATGACCACTGGTGGCAGACCGAAACCGGCTATACCATCGCGGGCTATCCCGTCGGGCTCGACCCGGACGTCGCCGTCAAGATCGGCTCGCCCGCCGTGCCGATGCCCGGCTATGACGTGGCGATCCTGAACGAGGCGGGCGAGCGATTGCCGCCTGACACGCTGGGCGCCATCGCGATCCGTCTGCCGCTGCCGCCCGGTTGTTTGCCGACGCTGTGGAATGCCGACGCGCGCTTTGCCAAAAGCTATCTCGAGACCTTCCCCGGCTGGTACGAAACCGGCGACGCGGGGATGATCGACGGCGATGGATACCTGTATATCATGGCGCGCACGGACGACGTGATCAACGTCGCGGGGCACCGGCTGTCGACCGGTGCGATGGAAGAGGTGCTGGCCAATCACGTCGATGTCGCCGAATGCGCCGTGGTCGGCGTGGCAGATGCCCTGAAAGGCCAGTTGCCCGTTGGCTTTGTGTGCCTGAACAAGGGCTGCGACCGGACGGAGGCCGTGGTGGTGGCCGAAGTCGTGGCGATGGTGCGCGACCAGATCGGGCCCGTTGCGGCATTCAGAAGTGCTGTGGTCGTGCCCCGCCTGCCCAAGACCCGCTCGGGCAAGATCCTGCGCGGCACCATGTCGAAAATCGCGGGAGGCGAGACGTTCAAGATGCCCGCGACGATCGACGATCCGGTCATTCTGGACGAAATCCGCGAGGCCCTCGGGCGGCTGGGCTATCCCCGCGCCGCGTCCGACGGCTAGGGCGCGCGTTTAGCCCAGCGGGTCAGGGTGTCCGCGCCGACAGGCCGGGTGTCGACCAGATCGAACCGCTCGACCGCGGTCAGCACGTCGACGCCCATCGCGGCGATCCCCGGCAGGCCGTCGGCGCCCAGCGCGAACCCGGCGGTGAATACCACGATCTCGTCGACGAGCCCCGCTGCCAGCAAGGAGGCCGCAACGGCGCCGCCGCCTTCGCACAAAACCCGCGTGACGTCGCCCGCCCCAAGGCCGTACAGCACCGAAAGCATTTCCACACCGCGCCCGTCGCTGCGGGTCGGCATGCTGGTGCCGCCGACAGCCTTCCACGCGGCGACGGCGGCCGGGTCTGCATCCATCGCGTGACACATCAACACGGGCTGTCGCCGCGCACTCTGCGCCAGCTTTCCGTCCAGCGGCACGTTCAGCCCGGCGGAGACCACGACGCGAAGCGGCTGCAGCCTGCCCACGCCCCGGCCCCGCACGTCGAGCATCGGATCGTCGGCGCGCGCGGTGCCGCCACCGATCATCACCGCGTCATGGCTGGCGCGCAGGCCGTGCACGACACCACGCGCTTGCGGGCCGGTAATCCAACGGCTTTCGCCTGCCGCCGTCGCGATGCGACCGTCGAGTGTCATGGCCAATTTCAGGGTCACGAACGGCAGGCCGAGTACCACGCTCTTGAAAAATCCCGCATGATCGTGGGTTGCCTCGGCCTGTCGCACGCCGGTCGAGACGTCGATGCCCGCCGCGCGCAACTGGGCAAAACCGCGTCCGGCCACGCGGGCGTCCGGATCGCCGACCGCCGCGACGACACGCGTCACGCCCGCCTCGATCAGCGCCAGGGTGCAGGGTCCGGTATTGCCATGATGGGCGCAGGGTTCCAGCGTGACATAGGCCGTGGCACCGTGCGCCGCCTGCCCTGCCTGCCCCAGGGCCACAACCTCGGCATGTGGCGCGCCGCCATCCCCGGTGCGCCCGCGCCCGACGATCCGGCCGTCCCGCACGATCACGCACCCCACCGCCGGGTTCGGCCACGTGCGGCCAAGACCTCGACGCCCCAACGCGAGAGCATGGGCCATAAAGCGGGCGTCGCGGGCGGACCTGTCGGGGCTATTCCTGTCAAAGCCAGTCACCTCAGGGCCAGTCACCTCAGGGCCAGTCACCTCAGGGCCAGTCACCTCAGGACCAGTCACGTGTCTTCGGGCTCCTCCGACGGGCGCAGGTCGTCCATGAACTTTTCGAAATCGCCGACAGCTTGAAAGTTCTTGTAAACGCTGGCGAACCGCACGTAGGCGACGGTGTCGATCCGCGCGAGGCTCTCCATCACGATCTCGCCGATCTGGGACGAGGGGATGTCGGTCTCGCCCATGCTTTCCAGACGGCGCACGATGCCGGAGATCATCTGATCCATCCGGTCATGCTCGACGGGGCGCTTCTGCAAGGCGATCCGGATCGAGCGTTCCAGTTTCGGGCGGTCGAATTCCTCGCGCCTGCCGTTGGATTTGATCACCACCAGATCGCGCAGCTGCACCCTTTCATAGGTTGTGAAACGGCCGCCGCAGGCGGGGCAGAACCGGCGTCTGCGGATGGCGACATGGTCCTCCGCCGGGCGCGAGTCCTTGACCTGAGTATCCACATTTCCGCAAAACGGGCACCGCATAACCTGTCCTCGACTGTTGTTTTTGTTTTTGTTGGGGAGTGATCCCGCCGTTCTGCGACAACTATAGGCAGACCGGCACCCCGTGGGTAGAGGGCAATCCGGACACCCACATGTTGCGTCGTGCCCTGAGTCCTTCGGGGCACACCGCGCCGCAAACGATCGGCCCGGCGCGCTGTCTGTTCTGTGCGCCGCGACGGTCCGGCGCCGGGACGACAGCCAGCCAACTTGAGACAAAAAATTTGAAAAACATGGTTAATATACGAGAGCGACGTCCGTTCGCCCCGAGGTTGGACAGAACCGCTCGCGGTTCCGTACTGGATTGCCTACTTGAATTCATTTTTCGTCACGGCCCGACACGGTGCAGGGTTCTGAGTTCCCGACCGGCAGGCCCTTGTGCCCGGCATCCGCCCGGTCCGACTTTGTACCCGGTCCGACTTTGTACAAGGTATCCCCATGCAAAATCTTTTCGAAGACCTCGTCTCTATCCGCGAGCCGCAATGCGCCTCTGCCGGTTTCGAGTACCTGATTCATGTCAACGCGGTCGCAGATCAATACGCCAGCCTCAACGCCATCCGGGCGAGTGCGCGGGACGATGTGGCGGCGCGCCGCAGTGAGGCGGAAAACGCGGCGGTCATTGCGGACAGGTCCTCGCCGATACCGTCGCCATGATAAACGATGCCAGCGCGATGCAGCGCACCGATGCCGCCGATGCGCGCGATCAGGCGATAGCACTGGCCAATGGCGATGCGGCCGTTGTCGCGGCGGCCACGGACGGCTGTGCGGCCCGGTTGATCGTGATTTCGGACGACCGGGACAGCCAGACCCTGGTGGCCACGCGGATCCGCGACGATACCCTTGCCGACCTCGACGCGGGGCGCCGCCGCATTGATTGCCGGGCTGACGCAACGGCTGTCCGACGATTTGGAGAACGCCACGCGGGCGCTCTGGGACTACGCCATGCCGGTTGAGGCGCAGGGCGACGCGAGTGACGTGAAATACGCAAACTACCTCGCGGCCGTCGACGATTTCAGAAATGTCGACCTGCTCGAGGATATCATCGCGGCGCGGGCGGCCCTGCGCGCGGCACTGGAGGCGCGAGACGCCCAGCTTGCGGTGGCGGAGGAGGATCTCGAACGTGCAGTGACGGCCGCACAAGTTACTTTCGGCGCAGGTGCCGATCAGGCTCAGAACTTTCTTGACGCCGCAATCGCCGCGGCAAACGGCAACGCGACCCTGATTGCCCAGACCGAGGCCCGCTATGAGATGTTACCCGCCCGTGCAGAAAACCAGCGTGAGACCGCGATTGCGACGGCGCGGGACGACTTTCAAACCGTGACGAACGGCATCGACGACACTATCGACCGGTTGCGCGGCGACCTGTATGGCGGGGCCGGGCGCGACACCCTCGACGGCGGCGACGGCAACGACATGCTGCGCGGCGGCTGGGGCGGTGATAACCTCCGCGGCGGAGACGGCGACGACGCGCTGTACGGTGGCACCGGGCGCGACACCCTGCGCGACGGCGCCGGGGAGGACCTGTTGTCCGGTGGCCGGGGCTGCGACACCTTCGTTCTGACCGCCGACGGCGAGAGCGACACCATCGCGGATTACAATGACCGCGCCGATACCATCGCCCTCGAAGGCGTCACCTTTGCCGATCTTACGTTCACCCAAGCTGGCGACGCGGTGCTGATCGATGCAGGCGCCGCCGGTCCTGTCGTCGTGAACGCCGCAAACGGCACCCTGCACGTCGCCGATCTTACCGCGTCGGATTTCTTTTTCTTCTGACGCCGCCACCCGGTCGCCCGCATTGTCGGGCGTCGGGTCAACCCTGCGTGGATTGCGACCTCGCGTCGGTGCGGATGGCTGCGATGTTCGAAAATGTAAACTCCCTGCCATTTTCCGAGTGCCAGCCGACCGTCCTGGACAGGAATAGACAAGCTGACCGGCAGCAACGCCGCCTTGATATGCGCCGGCATATCATCGGGCCCCTCATAGGTATGGGTGAGGTAGGCCATCGACGGATCGGTCGTCGGCGGAACAAGGCGGGCAAAGAACGCCGTCAGATCGGCTTGCACCTCCGGGTCGGCATTTTCCTGAATGAGGATCGAGCAAGATGTGTGGCGGACAAAAAGGGTCAGCAGACCCGCCCCGGCTGGCGTAGCGCGCTGCACCTGTCCGGTGATCTCGTACAGGCCCTGCCCGGTCGTTTCGACCTCGATGATCTGCATGATGGCCTAGCGGAAGATCCGCTCACCCTGCTCGTCGATCATCTGCCGGGCCTTGGCGGCAGAGGTTTTCACCGCCTCATCGTAGCCCGCTATGGTATCGGCACGGATCAGCTGGTGGACTTTCGTCTCTCCATCGATCTCTTTTTCGATCCTCGCGGCCACGCGGTACTGCTGTCCCTCGGCAATCGGGCCCGGCACGATGCGAAAGCCTTGATATTCCTCGGCTTCCGCCTCGGGTGCGGCAGATTTCTTGCCGCCTCCGAACAGTTTCGACAATAGCGACATCGGCGTCTCCTATTGATCCAGAAACGACCGCAACTTGCGGCTGCGACTGGGATGTTTCAGCTTTCTCAGGGCCTTGGCCTCGATCTGGCGAATCCGCTCGCGGGTCACCGAAAACTGCTGACCAACCTCTTCGAGGGTGTGATCGGTGTTCATCCCGATCCCGAACCGCATCCGCAACACCCGCTCTTCGCGGGGGGTGAGAGACGCCAGAACCCGCGTCGTCGTCTCTTTCAGGTTCTCCTGAATGGCCGAATCAAGCGGCAGGATCGCGTTCTTGTCTTCGATGAAATCGCCAAGCTGGCTGTCTTCCTCGTCGCCGATCGGCGTCTCCAGCGAAATCGGCTCCTTGGCGATCTTCATCACCTTGCGGACCTTCTCCAGCGGCATCTGCAGTTTTTCAGCCAGCTCCTCCGGCGTCGGCTCACGGCCGATTTCGTGCAGCATCTGGCGGCCCGTGCGCACCAGTTTGTTGATCGTTTCGATCATGTGCACCGGAATACGGATCGTGCGCGCCTGATCGGCGATGGAGCGGGTGATTGCCTGACGGATCCACCATGTCGCATAGGTCGAGAATTTATAGCCCCGGCGATACTCGAACTTGTCCACGGCCTTCATCAGGCCGATGTTGCCTTCCTGAATGAGATCAAGGAACTGCAGACCGCGGTTCGTGTATTTTTTGGCAATCGAAATCACCAGACGCAGGTTCGCCTCGACCATTTCCTTCTTGGCCGACCGCGCCTCCTTCTCGCCCTTCTGCACCTGTTGCACGATGCGGCGGAATTCGTTGATGTCGACGCCGACGTATTGGCCGACCTGCGCCATTTCGGTGCGCAGTTCCTCGATCTTGTCGGTCGAGCGTTCGATCAGCATCTGCCAGCCGCGACCGGCCTTCTTGCCCATATCCTCGAGCCAGTTGGGATCGAGTTCGCGGCCCCGGTACGCGTCGATGAATTCGCGACGGTTGATCCGGCTTTGGTCGGCGAGCTTCACCATCGACGAATCGATGGCCATGATCCGGCGGTTGATGCCGTACAGCTGATCGATCAGCGCCTCGATCCGCAGATTGTGCAGGTGCATTGAATTGACCAGCTCGACGATCTTGCTGCGCAGCTTTTGATAGGTCGCCTCGTTGCCGTCCGAAAACGAGTTGTCCTCGTTCAGCGTCGCCGACATCCGCGCGTCCTGCATCTCGCTCAACGTATAGAAATCATTGGCGATAACCTCGAGGGTTTCGAGAACGCGGGGTTTCAGTACCGCCTCCATCGCCGCAAGGCTCAGGTTGGCCTGCTCGTCCTCGTCGTCGTCGTCGTCACTCACGATGGCATTGCCGTCAGCGTCGACTTCGGTCTTTTCTTCGGTCTTTTCGCCTTCGGCCTTCGGGGCGCCTTCGACGACGGGTGTGGCACCGCCTTCTTCATCCATCTGGGTGCCGAACGTGGCATCGAGGTCGATGACGTCGCGCAGCAGGATGTCCTCGGACAGCAATTCGTCGCGCCAGATCGTGATCGCCTGAAAGGTCAGCGGGCTTTCGCACAGGCCCGCGATCATCGTGTTTCGCCCGGCCTCGATGCGCTTGGCGATGGCAATCTCGCCTTCGCGGCTCAGCAGTTCGACCGATCCCATTTCGCGCAGGTACATGCGCACCGGATCGTCGGTCCGGTCGAGCTTTTCGGCCTCGGCGCCCGACAGCGTAACCTCGCGGTTGCCCGTCGCCGTCGTCGCAAGCTCCCGGGATCCTTGGGTTTCCTCGGTCTCTTCGCTCTCTTCTTCTTCGGTGACCTGAATGCCCATTTCGGACAGCATCGACATCACGTCCTCGATCTGGTCGGACGAGACCTGATCGGGCGGCAGCACCTGATTGAGCTGATCGTAGGTGATGTACCCACGCTCGCGCGCCTCGGCGATCATCTTCTTGACGGCGGCCTGACTCATGTCGAGCATCGCGCCGTCGTTGTCGTCTTCCTTGCGGGCGTCGTCGTTGTCCTTGGCGGCCATGGGCGGGGCTCCTCGTGGGGCAAAAATCGTATCGTCGGTGATTCGGCGACGCCGGTTGATTCGAATCAACAGGCGCGGGCGATGATTCGCAACGGGTATTGCGTGAATTTCCTGCCCGTGTTGCGCCAAACCGGTCAGGGGCACAAGGCGGGCGATGCACGACACACTGATGGAAAAAGACTGATCTTTGATTACTTAGGATTGCGCCGCGTTTTTGCAACGCGCGCGCTGGCGAGAATAGCGTCGAGCTTGTCCATCTCCTCGCGTTGCAGCGTCACCCCGTTGGGGGCCACTTCGGTCTCGGAGGTATCGGCATGGGTGCCGCGCTGCGCCCGCTCGAAGGCCTCGTTCGCCTGCCGGATGCGATAGGTCATCCGCTCGTCTCTGGCCGACGAGATTTCCTCCTCGCCCTCCAGCGTCTCGGTCTTGCGGGCCAGCGGCGCGTTCAGCTTCGCGAGTTCCTCGCGCACCACCATCTCGGCAAATTCCGTGTCGCCGCGGCGCAGGCTGGGCGCAATCGCGATCTGGGGCATGGAAAACAGCGCGTCGAGCGCCTCGGGACCCAGCGCGTCGCGCAATGCCGCCTCCAGATCGGGCGCCTCGGCATGGCGTAAAATGGCATCGCGCAACCGCGTGTGCCCCGGATCGCGGCATTCGAGCGCCTCGAGGTGCGCCTCGACGCCGATGACAAGCGTCGGATGGCGGATCAGCGTGGCAAAGATCACCGCCTCGCGCAGGCCGGTGCCGGCACCGTCGCCCCGCGCCGCGATCGCTGCGGATTTCGCCCCTGTGGTCACGGCCCGCGCCTGGCCGTAGGGCGCGGGTTTCGCCCCCCAGGTGCCGTTCCACGATTTGTGTTCCGGCGCGCCCTGCCGCCGCGCCTTGCCGAACAGCGCCCAGCTCAGATCGCGGATCTCGCGCTCGTAATGGCCGCGTAGCGAGGCATCGGCGATCTTTTGCGTCGCGGTGCGCAGCACCTTGTCGAGGGCGGCCTTGCGCTCGGGGCTGTCGAAGATCTTGCCTTCCGTCTCGCGCCGCCACAACAGCTGCACAAGCGGCAGCGCGGCCCCCAGCACGTCGCGCATCGCAGCCGCGCCCCGCGCCCGGATCAGATCGTCGGGATCCATGCCCGCGGGCATCAGCGCGAACCGCAAGGACCGCCCTGCCTCCAGCAACGGCAGCGCCAGATCGATCAGCCGCATCGCCGCGCGCAGGCCCGCGGCATCGCCGTCCAGCGCGATCACCGGCTCGGGGTGCATCCGCCACATCAACGCCAGCTGATCCTCGGTGATCGCGGTCCCCAGCGGGGCCACGACCGCGCCGAAACCGGCCTCCGACAAGGCGATGGTATCCATGTACCCCTCGGCGACGATCAGCGTCTCGCCTTGGCCGCAGGCCTCGCGGGCGGGCTTCATATTGTACAGGCTGCGACCCTTGTCGAACAGCAGGGTTTCAGGCGAGTTCAGGTATTTAGCCCGCGCGTCCGGGTCCATCGCCCGTCCGCCGAGCGCGATGGCGCGACCCCGTGCGTCGCGGATCGGAAACACGATCCGCCCGCGAAACCGGTCGTAGGGCGCACCGCCGCCATCGGGTTGGGCGGCCAGCCCGGCCTCGACGATCTGCGCCAGCGACACGCCCTTGTTCACCAGCGCATCGGTAACACCGCGCCGCTGATCTGGCGCAAAACCGATTTCCCAGCGGGCTTGCGCAGCCTCGTTCAGCCCGCGTTCGACAAGGTAGGCGCGCGCCTGCGTCGCCGCCCCGGTGCGCAATTGCAGACGGTAATGCTGTACCGCCTGTTCCATCACATCGGCCAGAACGCTGCGCTCGTCGGCCTTTTCCTGCGCGCGCGGATCGCGCGCGGGCACCGGCATCCCGGCCTCGCGGGCAAGGATTTCCACCGCCTCCATGAACCCGACGTTCTCGGTCTGCTGCACGAAGGAAAACGCATCCCCCTTGGCCTGACAGCCAAAGCAGTAGTAGAATCCCTTGGTGTCATCCACATGGAAAGACGCGGATTTCTCCTGATGAAAGGGGCACGGCGCCCAATAGTCGCGGCGCGCCGTATTCGATTTGCGGGTGTCCCACATCACCTTTCGCCCGACGACCTGTTCAAGGCTCAGCCGGGTGCGCAATTCGTCGATGAAACCGGGGGGCAAACTCATGGCCGCAGTATCCGCCCCCCGCCTCCCAAAGTCGAGACGCCCGCGCCCCACCGCCTGCCCGCTACCGCAAGACCCGCCCTGACGCGCGCGGCCCCCTTCATCCTGCCTTAAATATCCCCGCCGGAGGCATCCGCAGCTACGCCCCGCGCCGTCCCGCAAAGAATGCGCGCAACAGCCTGGCCGCCGCATCCTCGCCGATTCCCGGATAGACCTCGGGGGCATGATGGCACTGCGGATGCGCAAACACCCGGGCGCCGTGCGCGACGCCGCCCGATTTGGGATCGTCGGCGCCATAATACACCCGCGCCACACGCGCCGCCGCGATGGCACCGGCGCACATCGCACAAGGCTCGAGGGTCACATACAGGGCGGCGCCGACCAGTCTTTCGGAGCCCGCGGCGGCACAAGCCGCCCGGATGCCGAGCATTTCGGCGTGGGCCGTCGGGTCCGCCAGCTCGCGGCACCGGTTGCCGGCGCGCGCCAGCACGGTTCCCGCGGGCGCGACGATCACCGCGCCGACGGGCACCTCGCCGCGCTGTGCGGCGGCCCGCGCCTCGGCCAGCGCGATATCCATGTAAGAGCGGAACATGGACCTTGAGTGGCGCAACCAGCGCCCGTCTGACAAGGCCAAACTCTGTCGTGCGGCAATTCCGTGCCGCCACCGCCCGCTGGCGCGCGGCTGTAAAACCGGCTAAGCGATCCGCATGGCCAAACCCCGCACCCCCCGCCCGAAAACCGATCCCGACACTGTGCCCCGCGACAGGGGCGCCGACAAAAGGGACGATCGGATCGCCGGCAGGACAGGCGATAGAATCGCCAAGGTGCTGGCGCGGGCGGGCATTGCGTCCCGGCGCGATGCGGAAAAACTTATCGAGGAGGGCCGCGTCGGTGTGAACGGCCGCACCATCACCTCGCCCGCCCTGAACGTCGCCCGCGGTGACCGGATCACCGTCGACGGCAAGCCGCTGCCCGCGCCGGAACGTGCCCGTGTCTGGCTCTATCATAAACCCACGGGGCTGGTGACGACGGCGCGCGACGAAAAGGGGCGCGCGACGATTTTCGACGGCTTGCCCGCTGAAATCGGCCTGGTCAATCCGGTGGGACGTCTCGACATCACCTCCGAGGGGCTGCTGTTGCTGACCAACGACGGCGCGGTGAAACGTCGCCTGGAACTGCCCTCGACCGGCTGGTTGCGCCGCTACCGGGTGCGGATCAACGGCTCGGTTTCCGAACCGTCGCTGGAAAAACTGCGCACCGGGATCACGATCGACGACGGCACGCATTTTCAGCCGATGGAAGTAACCTTCGACCGTCAGCAGGGCGCGAACGCCTGGCTGACGGTGGCGCTGCGCGAAGGCAAGAACCGCGAGATCCGCCGCGCGATGGAGGCCATCGGCGTGGTCGTGAACCGGCTGATCCGGGTGTCCTACGGGCCGTTTCAGCTGGGCAATCTGCCCGCCGGAGAAATCGAGGAGATAAAGCCGCGGGTTTTGCGCGATCAGCTCGGTCTGGCAATGAAGGCGGAAGATTCGGGCACGGCGACGGGCAAGCCGACACGCGGACTGCATCGTGACGGCGCGGGCACTGGCAGGGCAGCACGGGCAAAGGCGCGCGTCGGCCCGAGGACGCAGGTGGCAAAGGCGCACGTCAGGAAAGATCCGTGAGCGGCGCAGGCGGGAAAACCACGCCACGGGCCTTCGTCAGCCGGGTCCGGCGCACCGGGGACGATGGACCGACCGGCGCAACCGGCAAATCCGCGACGGCCGGAAAAACAGCACCGCGCGGCGCGGCAAAATCCGGGTCCGCCGCGTCATCGGGGTCCACGTTCGGCGCAGGATCGGCGTCGGGACCCGGATCGGCCAAGAGCCGGACGCCGGGCGCATTCGCGAAATCCCGCGACGGGACGCAGCGGCCCCCGGACGGCACGGCACCACGCCGGCGGCCCGCAAAACCGAGGCCGAAACCGACGCGCGGCGACAGGTGACCGTGCTTTGCGCAAGATTGCGATGCGTCTTTCCGGGTGAGCGGCGTGCCGAACATGGCATCTGCGGGTATCATCAGATCGGATGAATGCAGGCCTTACAGCCTCGGTTGCGGCAGGCATCCTTGCGAGGGGGCTGCAATTACGGGCACACTGACTATATTGTCCGGTGCGTCACGCGCTGTTGCGAAAACGCGGCACGCATTCCCGGCGTAGTTATTGCGAAAGGGCCCTGTTGCAATGATCCGGCTGCTTTTCGTCGTTGCCATAGCGGCGCTGGTCGCGGTGGCCCTGACATCGGTGCACGCGGCGCTTACGCGCCATGAAACCCCCGACCCCCTCGTGACCCAGTCGAAAGAACCCGCCATGCCCGCCGCCCTGAAGAACCTGTCGTTCGCGCTGCTGCTGGCCCTCTTGTTCGGCATCGTCACCGGCTGGATCGGAGGCTAGGTCATGGCCAGACGGTTCGGTGGCGCCTTCAGCCCCGGCGCGGCAGCGGCGGACACCGCCACGCCGGCGGAAACGGCGGTTCGCGAGGCCCGTGCCGAACAGCGCGCAGTGTCACGGGCGGGACGCAAGGCAGGTGCCCTGTTCGTGCCCGGCCCGCTGCTGGCAGTGCTGGCCCTGAACGAGGGGGCCGCTTCGCTCGCCCTGTCACTGGTTGCCGCCGCCGCCCTTATCCTGGCCGCATGGCTGCTGCGTGAGGGATTGCGCGCCGAGGCCGCGTTCAACGCCCGTCCCGTCGCGCGCAGACCCGCCCTGCCGCGCAAGATGCTGGCGACGGCGCTGACCGGCGCGGGCACCGCCCTTGCCGCCTATACCGGCGACAGCGGCATCCTCGCCAGCGTGTTGTACGGGGCGGTCGCGGGCGCGCTGCACCTCGTGGCCTTCGGGATCGATCCGTTGCACGACAAGCGGATGGACGGCATCGACACCTTTCAGCAGGACCGCGTCGCGCGTGTCGTCGACGAGGCGGAAACCTATCTTGCCGCCATGGCCGACCATATCGCGACCCTCGGGGACCGCGCCCTGGAGGCCCGCGTCGCGGCCTTCGGCGCCGTGGCGCGCAAGATGATCCGCACCGTCGAAGAAGACCCGCGCGATCTGACGGCAGCGCGCAAATACCTGTCGGTCTATCTGATGGGCGCGCGCGATGCCTCGGTAAAGTTCGCCGATCTTTATGCCCGCAGCCGCGACGCCGCTGCGCGCAGCGATTACGAAGCGCTGCTGGGCGATCTCGAAAGCAATTTCGCGGCGCAGACCGATGCGATGCTGACCGGCGACCGCGATGAGATGGACGTCGAAATCAAGGTCCTGCGGGACCGGTTGCGCCGCGAAGGCGTGACCCTGGAATAAGCCGGCCCGGCGGGCCTGCGACACATCGCCCCGTCAGGGCCGGATCGAAAAAGGACAATAAATGGCCGAAACCACTCAGGAAAAAGCCGCCTCGCGCGTTTCCGAAGTTGAAAAAGTGACAGCCGTGGTGCTGGCGGAACCGCAAGGGTCCGTCGTTCCCCTCGCCGAGGCGCCCCCCGAGGTCGGCGCCGAGATCCGCCGCCGGATGAATGAGCTCGATATGGACGACACCAATTCCATCGTCTCGTTCGGCGCGTCGGCCCAGTCGGAATTGCAGGTCATATCGCAGGCGATGCTGGCCGGTGTGCGCAACAAGGACGTGGGTCCCGCAGGCGATTCGCTGCGGGGTATCGTCACCACCATCCGCGGCTTTTCGATCAGCGAACTCGATGTCCGCCGCGAGCGGTCGTGGTGGGAGAAACTCCTCGGCCGCGCGGCCCCCTTTGCCAAGTTCACCGCCCGGTTCGAAGAGGTGCAGGGCCAGATCGACAGTGTCACGACCGAACTTCTGCACCACGAACACACACTGCTGAAAGACATCGAAAGCCTCGACCAGCTCTATGACAAAACCCTCGCGTTCTATGACGAGCTGGCGCTGTATATTGCGGCAGGCGAGGAGAAACTGCGCGATCTGGATGCCACGACGATCCCCGCCAAGGAGGCCGAGGTACAGGCCGCGCCCGAAGATCAGGGCGTGATGAAGGCGCAGGAACTGCGCGACATCCGATCGGCGCGCGACGACCTGGAACGCCGGGTGCATGACCTGAAACTGACGCGGCAGGTGACGATGCAGTCGCTGCCATCGATCCGTCTGGTGCAGGAAAACGACAAGAGCCTCGTGACCAAGATCAATTCGACGCTCGTGAACACCGTTCCGCTGTGGGAAACCCAGCTGGCACAGGCCGTGACCATCCAACGCTCGCGCGAGGCCGCCACGGCCGTGCGCGAGGCCAACGATCTGACGAACGAGCTGCTCACCTCGAACGCGGAAAACCTGCGCAGTGCCAACAAGACGATCCGCACCGAAATGGAGCGCGGCGTGTTCGACATCGAGGCGGTGAAGGCCGCCAACGCGAACCTGATCGCCACGATCAACGAAAGCCTGGCAATCGCCGACGAAGGCAAGAAGAGCCGCGCCGCCGCCGAGGCCGATCTGCAAAAGATGGAAAGCGAACTGAAGGACACGCTCGCCTCGGCATCGGCGCGGGGCACCGGCATGGGCGACACGGTCGGCGGCGCAACCGGTCCGCGGGGCTAGCGGCGCGGGGGCCGGCGGCATACACAGAGAGTCTGGCCCCCGACCGGTCCCTGATCAAGGCGCAGACATGACCCGGCGCAAACCTCACTTTCGACGGACGGCCCCGTGGGGGGCACTGTGCCTTGCGGCGCTTGCAGCCTGCGCGGCGGCGCCGGTGCCCGAGGTCGCCGTCGCTCCGGTACCGCCCACGGAACGCCCGGTGCCACGCCCGGACACGGCCCCCCTCCCCGAGCGGTCGCCCGAGAGCATCGCGCTCACGGCCTATTACGCCCGCCTGCAACAGCGGCTGCTGACGCAGGGCCTCATTCGCGGCGACGGCGGCGGGCCGGATACGCCGTTCACCGATGTGATGCTGACCCGCAATTTCGTGCGCATCGCGCTGTTCGACGAATACCGCCTCGATGCCGCCGGAGAGTTGAGCGCGCAGGCCACCGTCAGCCGTCTGCGCCGCTGGGAACGTCCCGTGCGCCTCAGCGTCGAATTCGGCGCCACCGTGCCCGCCGAACAGCGCGCCCGCGACGCCAATTCCATAACCACCTTTGCCGCCCGCCTGTCGCGCCTGACCGGCGTGCCGATCGCGCCGGCGGACACGGAAGCGAATTTCCACGTTCTCGTCCTGAACGAGGACGACCGCGCCGCGTTCGCCCCGCGATTGCGCGAACTGGTCCCGGGCATCGCCGAAAGTTCGGTCCGCGCCTTTCTGCGGGCGCCGCGCGACACGCTGTGCCTGGCCATCGCGTTTTCCGAAGGCGGCAGCTCCGAGTATGCGCAGGCGGTCATCCTCGTGCGTGGCGAGCATCCCGATCTGTTGCGCCTGTCGTGTTTGCACGAGGAGATGGCGCAGGCCATGGGCCTTGCCAACGACAGCCCCACGGCCCGCCCGTCGATCTTCAATGACGACGAGGAGTTCGGCCTGCTGACCACCCATGACGAATTGCTGTTGCGGATGCTCTACGACCGCCGCCTGTCGCCCGGCATGACAGCGGCCGAGGCCGCCCCGATTGCGCGCGAAATCGCCCGAGAGCTTATCGGCGACCGGACCGTCAGCGCCCTCTAGTTCGCGATTTCACCCGGCGCCCGGCGATTTGCACGGCGCGCCCGATCCCCTATATAATGACGACAGAATTTTTGGAGAACGCATCCCATGGGCATCCTCGATTTCCTTTCCGGCCAGTTCATCGACGTCATCGAATGGACGGACGACACGCAGGACACCATGGTCTGGCGGTTTCAGCGCTACGGTCATGAAATCAAATACGGCGCCAAGCTGACCGTCCGCGAGGGGCAGACGGCGGTGTTCATC
The DNA here is from genome assembly GCA_963761735.1 of uncultured Alphaproteobacteria bacterium. GTDB lineage: Bacteria > Pseudomonadota > Alphaproteobacteria > Rhodobacterales > Rhodobacteraceae > CAVXHQ01. Next base: position 18,508 of record CAVXHQ010000006.1, on the reverse strand, counting down.
CACGAAGGCCAGCTTGCGGATGTGTTCACGCCCGGGCTGTACCAGCTCGAAACCAACAACATGCCGATCATGACGTCCCTGCAACATTGGGACCACGGATTTCAGAGCCCGTTCAAGTCCGAGATCTATTTTGTCGACACGACCCGCTTCAACGATAACAAATGGGGCACCAAGAACCCGATCATGTGCCGCGATCCCGAGTTTGGCCCCGTGCGCATCCGCGCCTTTGGCACCTATTCGATGCGGGTCGCCGATGCCGGTCTGTTCATGACGGAAATCGTCGGCACCGATGGCGAATTTACCGCCGATGAAATCAGCTTTCAGGTGCGCAATATCATGGTGCAGGAGGTGTCCCGCGTGCTGGCCTCCTCCGGTATTCCGGTCCTCGACATGGCCGCGAACACCCGCGATCTGTCGAAACTCATCACCGATGCGATTGCGCCGACGATCAAGGGGTACGGTCTTTCGATCCCAGAATTCTATATTGAAAACATATCATTGCCTGCCGCCATCGAGGCGGTTCTGGACAAACGGACGTCGATGGGCATCGCGGGCGACCTGAACAGATACGCGCAGTTTTCGGCAGCCGAGGCGATGACGATCGCCGCCGCCAACGAAGGCGCCGCCGGGATGGGCATGGGGATGGGCGTCGGCATGGGGATGGCCGGCGGTATCGCCGGTCCCTGGGGCGCGGCACCCGCGCCGACCCCCGCCCCCCCCGCGCCGCCGCCGCCCCCCGTCGAGGCCGTCTGGCACGTCGCAACCAACGGCCAGACCACCGGCCCGTTCAGCCGCGCGACCATGGGCCAGATGATCGCCAGCGGTCAGATCAAGCGGGACAGTACCGTCTGGACCGCCGGTCAGGACGGATGGCTCAAGGCGGGCGAGGTCGCGGGCCTTGCCACCCTGTTCACCGTGGCGCCGCCACCGCCGCCGCCACCCGGAGCCTGAGGCCGCGGCTTTGAGGGTCGAAGGATTGAGATTGAGGACAGCGGGCGTCACCGCACTGCGGGGGGTCTGCGCCGGGCACGACGCCCGAAACCCATTCCTTTCGCTGGCCGTGTCTTGGCCATGACATCCGTTTCCATCCTGTCGTGGCTGACACGCCGCGCGCCGCAGCGCCGGACATGGCTCAAGGCCGTGCATTGGACGGTACTGCCGCTGTTCGTGTGGTTTACGCTGGTGCAGCCGCGCGATGTGCAGCGGGTGGGTCCCTGGGCGGTGCATCTGCATTCGGTGCTGGGCCTGATATTCGTTTCATGTGCGCTGTTCTGGACGGTGGACTACCTGCGCCGCGGCCTTGCGTCACGGCCCGGCCCAAAGCTGCCGCCTTGGGCCCGCACCGTTCATGGCCTGCTGCACAGGACGTTGATCTGGGGTCTTTTCGGCGTCGCGGTGACGGGCTTTGGCCTTGGCGTGACGTCCGCCGTGCAGCTTTGGGCCGGGGGGATCGTGCCGATTGCCGTACCGCTGGATCTGCCGGCGGCCAACGACCTTGTGGGCCTCGTGCATTCGATCGAGTTTTACGCGCTGGCCGTTCTGGCCGCGTGTCACGCGGCGTTCCATCTGTGGCGGCATTTCAGGTTGCGCGACAACGCGTTGCGGATCATGACGCCACGCGCGCTGCACCGGTTTTTATGACACGCGGCCTGTCCCCCGGGGTTCGGCGTCGTGCTAACATCGCGCTGCACTGGCCGATTGCGCTGGTGCTGTTGGCGATGATCAAAGGCGGTACGCAGGCTCTTTGGCTCCGCTGGGCCTATGTGGCGCTGGCGGTGCTCTGGCTCGGCCTGACGATGTGGCACGGGCTGCATGCGACGCCGGGACCGAAGCTGAAGGGGACAGCGCGGCGGTTCTTTGCACCGATGCACTGGGCGATGCACGGGCTGGTGGCGCTCTCGGCACTGCTCAACGTGGCAGAGCTTTCTGGCCTCGTTGCGCCGGGGCCTGCGTGGATATCGCTGCTCGTGCTCTTGTCAGCGGCCGCCTTTCACGCGATCTTTCATATCTGGCGCCACGCGGCGTTGTACGACAATGCGCTGCGTCGGATCCTGCCGCGGTTCACCCACAAGTACCTTTGATTTCAGGTTTTTGCCCATGTCGGACGCCACTGAAAACCCCTGGGATACCGGGCAGGACCCAGCAGGTCCGATCGAGGAGCACCGTTTTCCCTGCCCCGCCTGCGGCGCGCAGATGGAATTCGCGCCCGGCGGCAAGGAGCTGATCTGCCCCAATTGCGGCTATACCGAAGAAATCGACCCTCTCGACGGGCTTGAAAAGGCGACCGCCGAGAACGATTTTCACGCGGCCTTGCGGCAAGGTGCGGCGGGCGCCGAGATCGAGGAAACCCGCGTCGTCACCTGTCCGAACTGCGGCGCGCAGACCGCCTTTGGCGAAACGGTGCAGGCCGCGACCTGTCCGTTCTGCGACACGCCGCTGGTGATGGACACCGGCACGCACCGCCACATCAAACCCGCCGCCGTCCTGCCGTTCGGCATCGACGAGCGGACTGCAAGAGGCCACATGACCGACTGGCTGGGTGCGCTGTGGTTCGCGCCGAACGGGCTGAAGGATTACGCCCGCAAGGGCCGCGCGATGACCGGGATCTACGTCCCCTACTGGACCTACGACACCGATACGCGGTCGCGCTATACCGGATCGCGCGGCACCTATTATTACGTCAGCAGAACCGTCACCCGCGACGGCAAGCGGCAGACGGTGCGCGAGCGGCGCACGCGGTGGGCCAGTACCTCGGGCCGGGTCGCGCGGTTTTTCGACGATGTGCTGATCCTCGCGTCAAACTCGCTGCCGCAAGAATATACCGACCGGCTCGCCCCCTGGGACCTGTCCGAGCTTGCGCCCTACCGGCCTGAATTTCTTGCCGGATTTGCCGCCGAAGGGTATCAGGTCGAGCTGGCAGAGGGGTACGAGCAGGCGCAGCGGATCATGGATGCGCAGATCGTGCGCGACGTGCGCGCCGACATCGGCGGCGACGAGCAGCGGGTGGGCAGCGTCAACACCGCCTATGACGACATCACGTTCAAGCATATCCTGCTGCCGGTCTGGCTTGCCGCGTATAAGTATCGCGGGCGGACGTTCCGGTTCGTCGTGAATGCCCGCACCGGCAAGGTGCAGGGCGAACGGCCCTATTCGAAATGGAAAATCGCACTCGCGATCCTGTGTGGCCTGATCGTGGCGGGCATCGTCGGGACGCTGATGTATCTGAACCAGAGCTAGGGCGTGCGGGCGGTTCTGCAAAGGGTGAGCGAGGCTTCGGTCGCGGTGGATGGCGTGGTCTTGGGACGGTGCGGGCCGGGCCTGATGATATTGGTATGTTCGATGGCGGGCGATGCAGAGGACGCGCCTACGCGACTGGCGGCGCGCATCGCCAGGTTGCGGATTTTTCGCGACGATGCGGGCAAGATGAACCGCTCGATCCTCGATTGTGGCGGCAGCGCCCTGATCGTCAGCCAGTTCACTCTTGCCGCCGATACAAGCCGTGGAAACCGACCGGGATTTTCCGCCGCCGCGCCGCCGGATGTGGGTGCGGTTGGCTATGAGAGGTTCGTGTCCGCGCTGCGCACGTTGGGCATCAACTGCGAAACCGGACGGTTCGGGGCGGATATGCGGGTGTCGCTGGTCAACGACGGACCGGTGACGATATCGATGGACGTTCCGGGCACCCACGCCGCCTAGCAGGCGCGGGCGAGCACCAGAACCCAGACCGGCCCCTGCGCGCCCTGCGCGACACCGACGCCGAAAGCGCTCACCCGCTGGTGCAGCATGTTGGTTCGGTGGCCGGGCGATTGCAGCCAGCCGCTGACGATCCGTCCCGGCTGCGGATAGCCCCAGGCAAGGTTCTCTGCCGTCAGGCAAGTCCGAAACCCCGCCTGCAGGACCCTGTCGTTCGATGTCGAACCACCCGCACCGCGATGTTCGATCCGTCCGGTTTGGGCGACATGACAGGCCTGTTGCTGTGCCGCGGCCATCAGGCGGGCATCGGTGGCGATGGCGGCGACACCATTGCCGACCCGCGCCTGATTGACACCCTGAGCGAGCGCCGATGCAAGCTGGTTGACGTTGCCCGGCACGGCGCAGGACTGCGCTGCGGCAACCGTGGCGAAAAACATCGCGCAGAACATGGCAAGGGTGACGCGGACTCTGGTCATCGGGGCGATCCTGTCATCGGTGAATATCGGCGTACTTCACCGGATGAAAATGACCCACTCAGGTTAAGATCCGGGTAATTTCAGGGCCGATATCCGCCTTTTCGCGCGAACCGAGCAGACAATTTTCGCCTATCCGACACGTCCGCGCATCGCCCGCGCCAGACAGAAGGCCAGTCCTGCGGCGCAGACGACGGAGGGGCCGACCGGCGTGTCCCACAGGAGCGCGGCCTGAAGACCGCTCACCGCCGAGACCGCGCCGATGACCACCGACCAGATCACCATCGCCTCTGGCGTGCGGGCCAGATGCCGCGCTGCGGCGGCCGGAACGATCAGCAGGGCGGTGATCAGCAGCGCGCCGACGACCTTGATCGCCACGGCCACCACCCCGGCAAGGAGCAGCGTCTGCAACAACTCTTCGCGACGCGGATCGATGCCTGCGGCGTGGGCCAGATCGGGCGACAGCGTCGCCGTTAGCATCGCATTCCACCGCCACGCGACGATGGCCGCAACCGCGAGTGCGCCGCCCCAGATCAGCGCCAGATCGCCCCGCCCCACGATCACAACATCGCCGAACAGGATCGTCTCGACGTCGATCCGGACGCCGGGGATGAGGGCGAGCGCGACAAGGCCCGCCGCGAGCGTTACATGGGCAAAGACCCCGAGCATCGTGTCCTGCGCAACGCCGCGCCCACCCAGAAACCACACGCCAAACCCCATCGCCAGCGCCACGGCGAGCACGCCGCCCGCCACCGGCAGCGACAGCGCGAGCGCCATCGCCACCCCGAGGATCGCCGAATGCGCCACCGCATCGCCAAAGTAAGCCATCCTGCGCCAGACGACGAATGGCCCCAGAATTCCGGCGGCCACCGCCGTACCAACACCGGCAAGAGCGGCACGCACCAGAAAATCGTCAAGCATACCGGTATCTTGCGTCAGCACGCCGTGCGAGGATACTGTCGTGCGCCATCACCGGTCCTCGCCCGCGGCCATGTCGACAACGGGCGGTACGGCGGCGGACCGTTCGCCGTCGATGGGCTGCGCACCGTGCCCGCAGGACTCCCGGTCTCTCGCCGGGCCCGGCGAGAGGCCACGATCCGTTGGTTGCGCATGGGAATGTCCCGCATGGTCGTCATGAGGATGCCGATCACCGTGATGATGGTGGTCATGGTCATGCCGGTACAGGGCCAGCGCGCCGCCGGTGCCGGTGCCGAACAGTTCGCGATAGGCCGGGGCCGCGCGCACGACGTCGGGCCGGCCTTCGCAGCAGATGTGCCCGTTCAGACAGATCACCCGGTCCGACGCGCTCATCACGACATGCAATTCGTGGCTGACCATCAGGACGGCACAGCCAAGACGCGCGCGCACCGCCTCGATCTGGCGATAGAACGCCGCCGATCCGGGTTGATCGAGGCCCTGCGTCGGCTCGTCCAGCATCAGGATATCGGGGGCGCCCAGCGTGGCCCGCGCCAGCAAAACCCGTTGAAGCTGACCGCCCGACAGTTCGGCCATCTGCCGGTCCGCCCCCCCCGCCACACCCGCGGCGTCAAGGGCCGCGTCCGCTGCGGCGCCGTCCACCCGGACCGGCAGATCGAGGAACCGGCGCACGGTCATCGGCAGCGTCGTGCCGACGTGCAGCCGTTGCGGCACATAGCCGATGCGCAGGTTCGCGGCCCGGCGCACCGTTCCGCGCGCAGGCTTCAGCGCGCCGATCAGCAGGCGCAGCAACGTTGATTTGCCGGAGCCGTTGGGGCCGACCACGGTCACGATCTCGCCGCGCGCAATGCCGACCGTCACGCCGTGCAGGACGCGGGCGGTGCCCTGCACGACATCGACGTCCACCGCCTCGATCAGAAGCGGCGCGGGCGACGCCCCTGCGGGCACCACGGTATGCGGCGAACCGGCGGCCCTCAGCATGGCGTCTGCTGACATGCCGCGCACAGCCCCTCGGCCTCGACGACCCGTTGTTCGATGACGAAACCGGCGGCGGCGGCGGGCGCCTGCATCGCGCCCTGCGCCTGCATTTCGGCCACCGTGCCGCAACCGCGACAGATCAGGAACGCCGGATCGTGCGCCGCACCGGGACGCGCGCAGGCGACGAAGGCGTTCAGCCGCTCGATCCGATGGGCAAAGCCCTGGTCGGTCAGGAACGCCAGCGCGCGGTAGGCCAGCGGCGGTTTGGCGCCATAGCCCTCGGACGCGAGCCGCGCCAGCACGTCGTAGGCCCCCATGGCGGCATGTGCCTCCAGCAGGATTTCGAGCGCGCGGCGCCGGACGGGCGTGAACTGCACCCCGCGCGCGATGCAGGCGGCATCGGCGGCCGCGAGGGCCGAGGCCACGCAGGCCCCGTGGTCGTGGCGGTGAAAGGCGTCGTGTGCGGCGGGCGGTGGCGCGGCGGACATTGGCAGGCTCCTGGATGTTATACTATAACATCTGTATTGTGATGTTATAACATATCTGCCATACGAAATCCGACCCCCCTGAGCAAGAGCGATCATCAGATGCCCCGATCCGTTTCCGCCGCCGCCATCATCCTTCTCCTTGGCACGGCCGCCGCCGCAGAAGTTCCGCGCGTCGTGGTCGACACCTTTCCGCTGCATTCCCTCACCGCGCAGGTCATGTCGGGGGTCGGTGCGCCAGAGATGCTGCTCACGCCCGGCACGTCGCCGCACGATTTTGCCCTGCGGCCCTCGGATGCGCAACGGTTGACGGACGCGGATCTGGTGATCTGGACCGGTCCGGCGTTCGTTCCTTGGCTTGCCGAGGCGCTACCGGCGCTGGCGCCGGATGCGGCCACACTGGCGCTGCTCGGGACGACGGGATGGGCCGCGCTGCCGCTGCGCGACGATCCACGCTTTGCCGAAGAACACGGGCATGCGGAAGAGGGGCACGAAGACGAGGAACATGCCGACGAAGAGGCGACGGAACAGGCGGGAGCCGTCGATCCACACGCCTGGCTCGACCCCGCCGTCGCCGCCGTGTGGAGCGTTTCGATCGCCGAGGCCCTCGCCGGAGCCGACCCCGAGAACGCCGCTCTCTACCGCGCCAACGCGGCGGCACAGCGGACCGCGCTCGACGCGCTGACCGCCGAGATCGAGGCGATCCTCGAACCGGCCCGGACCGCCGGTAACGCCTACCTCGTCAGTCACGATGCCTATCAGTATTTCGAGACCCGCTTTGCCCTGCCCGCCGCCGGGGCCATCGCCCTGTCCGACGCCAACGCTCCCGGCCCCGCCCGCATGGCCGAATTGCGCGACAACGTCCGCGCGGGCGATATCGCCTGCATCCTCGCGGATCCCGAGACGGCGCCCGCCATTACCGCCCTGCTGAGCGAGGGCACCGATGCGCGCAGCGTCACCGTCGACCCCGACGCCGTGTTCCTGACCCCCGGTCCGGACCTGTACGGCGAGATGATGCGCCAGATGGCGCGGGGCCTGGCGGAGTGCCTCGCGTAGCGAAAACCGCATGAACGTTGTTCACGTTTTATGACAGGGCCGGCCCCGGGCCTTGTTCCGCCGCCCCTGCCGTGGCTCAGTGGCCGGGCCCGGTCCTGACCGGACCCCGAACCGGATCCTGCCGATGCGCCGCCTGATCGTGCCCCTCGCCCTTCTCGTCGCCGTCGCGGTCAGCCTGCTGCGCCCCGGCGCGTTCGATTTCGCGGGCACGTCGCCTGCCTACGATGCCGGAATGGCCGCTGCGGCCACGGCACCCGATCGCGGCATCGTCACCTTCGCCTTCGGTGACTGGGACGCGCTGACCAGCGACACGCTGCGCACCAGCGCCGCACCCTGGAAACTGACGACCGCCGCGATGGCCCTCCAGTCGGCGCAGGGCGACGTGGCGGCGGCGGCCGCGGTGGATGTGAACGCGCTGTTCCGGCTGTTCGGGTTTCACAGCCCCGACAGCTTTGCCAACTGGCCCGCCAGCCTGCCCGCCCCCGACATCGCCACACCCGTGGGCCAGAACGTGGCACTGGCGCAGTCGCGCTGGCCACCGCTTGCCGCGACCATCGGCAACATTGGCTGCGCGGCCTGCCATTCCTCGGTGGTCTACGGCGCCGACGGCGCGCCGGATCCGGGCCGCGTCTGGCTCGGCACGCCGAACGGCTCCATCAACCTCGAGGCGTATACGCAAACGCTGTTCACCGCCGTGCGCGATTTTGGCAACGATACCGACCGGTTGTTCGAGGTGATGCAGACGATGTACCCCGACACCGGCCTCACGGAGCGTCTCACGCTGCGCTACGCGGTGCTGCCCGCGCTGCGGTCAGAGGTTGCGGCGCGGGATTCGGAGTACGGGCGGCTGCTGCCGTTTCGCGCCTCGCTTGCGGGGGCGACGAACGGGCTGGACAGCCTGCGGAACCGGCTTGGCCTGATCGCGCCGGGAACCGTGCTGACCGAGAGCATCTTCAACTCCGTCCCCGACCTTGGCGGGCGGCTGTGGCGCACCAAGCTGTTGAATTCGGGCACCTATGCGATCCCCGGCATCGACCACGGCGTGCCCGTTCGGGCGGGCGACATCACGCCGGAACACCGGCGCGGTTTGGCGGGCATCATCGCCTATTTCACGGTGCCGTCGATGGGTGTCAGCGTCGAGGTGGCCGAAAGCAACATCGACGACGGCATGGATATCACCGCCTGGATGGCCGAATATACCGCGCAGCCCTGGCCCGGCGAGATCGACGCGGGGCTGGCCGCAACGGGACGCGATCTCTACGCCACCGGCTGCGCTGCATGCCACGGCACCTACGACGACAGCCCGACGGACCCGCAGCTGACGTCCTTTCCAAACTGGGAAGGCGATATCGGCACCGATCCCCAGCGTGCCCGCCTGCTCACGCCGCAGATTGCGCAAACCGTGAACGACAGCCTGTTCGGCCAGTACATAAACGCCCGCACGGTCGCCACCTATACCGCCCCGCCGCTGGAAGGCCTGTGGTCGTCGGCGCCCTATTTCCACAATGGCTCCGTGCCGACGCTGTGGCATCTGATGCACCCTGACGAACGTCCCGCGACGTTCGACGTGGGCGGCCACAGGCTCGATCTTGAACGCGTCGGTATCGATCTCGATCCGCCGCGGGATTACGTGCCGTGGTCGATCCCCGCACGGGTGGATACCGGCGCGTTCGGGCTGTCGTCCGGCGGTCACGAAGAGGATTTCGCGGACATGCCCGAGGCCCACAAGACCGCATTGCTGGAATACCTCAAACTGTTGTAGTGTAACCTAAAAGGAAACGTGCATGATCGAACCCACCCGCGTGCTGACGGAATACGGCCTTGGCACGTCTCTGCGCCGTCAGGATTATACCCAGGCCGCGACACGCGCGCTGACCGATGCGCTGTGGCATTCGTCGATCAACATGGCCGAGCTGTTCGGGTTCGATAAATCCGACATGCTGATCGACGCGGACATCGGCGTGCAAAACCCGGATGCGGTCGACATCGAGACGCTGAAAGCGGTGTTTCCCTACGGCCAACCCCGCATCCGCGTGCGCCTTGGCGGGCTCGACGTGCCGCGCCCGGACGGCAAGCCGACGGTGATCGCCAACGCGGCGATTTCGGTGTCCTTCGCGATGGCGAGGCAAACCGAATGACCGATCGGCGCATCATCATCCGCATGGACATGGGCCGCGCGCCCGACGGCCCCGGGGCGGCGCAGATCGCCGCCGACAAGGGCCTGCGCGCCGCCCTCGACCGGGCGGACCTGCCGGTAGCGGCGGCGCTCGGCCTGCCCGACGACGCGGTGCGGATCGTCGTCAGCATCGGCGTGCCGGACGGCGCGGGCATCGACGGCGCGCAGCTTGTGGCGCGGGTCGGCGGGCGCTGCGAGGTGCGGGTCGTGCCCGGCGGCCAGCGGGTACACGGAACGGTCGTGGCAACCGTGGCCGTCGAGGCGTTCCTGCCGGTGCAGACGGGATGGACGGTGGCGCCGGGGTGACACCGGGGCCGATGACGGCGATAGCCGCGATAACACCGCGTTGAAACCGGGCCGGCGACCGCGTTCATCGCGCGGGCGATCCTCGGAAACGCTGAGAACGTGGCCCTACAGCGCCTTGCCGAACAGGTGCAGCCGGTGCAGTTCGCGCGCCCCTGCCTTGCGCTTCTGCGCGAGGGACGCGGCATTGCTGTCGCCGATCCACGTGTTGCCAAGCGTCGTATAGCCCGCCGCCTGCGCGTTGGTGATGACCCGGTGCAACACCACGGGGTTCACCCCCTGCCCCTGCAGTTCGGGCATCACACCCGAGAAGATGAGGACCGCCCGCGTGTTGCGCATCCGGTGGCGGATGAAATGCCACGGTGCGGTCAGGCCCATCCGGCTGCGGATGCGTTTCAGAAACGGGTTCAGATCGGGGATGCAGATGATGCAGGCGGCCGGTTTGCCGTCCTTGTGCAGCACCGCGGAAATGCGCGGATCCATGACCCACTTCATGTCCCTGGCCTGAAAGTGGAACTCTTCCGCCGTCACCGGCACGAACATCGGATTTTTCGCGAACGACGCATTGAGGATGAGGCGCGCCTCTTCCATCCGCTGCGGAATGGTGCGGCGCGTGATCGGCGCAAAGGTGAACGCGGGATCGTCGCGCACGGCGATATTATGCGGCTTCAGCACCGGCGGTGCCGCGGTGGTCAGGTCCACCTCGAAGGTCGTCATCCCGAAACTGGCCGCATAGCCGTTCGCCTCGAGAAGCGGCGCCAGATGCGGGGGCGACCACACCAGGTCGGAATAGGGGGCCACGCCGAAACCCTGCGTCATCACGCCGATCTGCTGCATCGCGGTCAGGTTGAAATTACCCATGATCTCGGTGCAGCCCCGCGCCCGGCACCAGTCCTCGGCGGCACCCAGCAGGACGGTGATGGCCCGCGCATCGCGGGCACAATCGAAATAGCCGAAATAGCCGCGCCGCAGCCCGTGGGCGGCGTTCGAAGCGGCATGAACATGGGCGCAGATGCGGCCCACCACCTCTCCCTTGCGGTGCGCGGTCCACCAGGTCAGCGCGCTGTCCGGATCGGCAAAAAGCGGGTTCTTGCGGGTATCGAGGAAGCGGGCCAGATCCGATTTCAGAGGCGAGACATAGGGAGTTGCGGGGCCGTAGGCATCGAACGGCGCCTGGAAGAAGGCGCTGAAATCCTCGTGTCGGAGTTCGATCATCGGGCGGCCCTCATGTGCGGCTGTGACCCGTAGTGTCTCAAGGCGGGAGCCTGACGGAAAGAGCCGAAATCGCGAGCAAGTCAGACCCCGGATCGCGTCAACTCATCCCCGATCCGGGCAGGCCCGCGCAACGGGCACCACGGCACCGCGCAAAACCGACCCGGCGCAAAAGAAGGGCCCCGCGAAAACCCCTTGCAAGGTCTCCGCGGGGCCCTCCCCCCAGCAAGGGGCCTTTTGGACCGGGGTACGTGCCGCGCCTTATTCGGCGGGCAGCAGCACCGTGTCGATCACATGGATCACGCCGTTCGACTGGTCGACGTCGGCGACGATGACGTTGCCGACGCGGCCCCGCTCGTCGGTGATGGTGACGGTGTCACCGTCCAGCGCGATGTTCAGGACACAACCGCCGACGGTGGTGACCGGGAACACGCCGCCATCGTCGTTGACCATGCCGATGATGTCGGCGGCGAATGCCTCGGTCGCGACGACGTGGCAGGTCAGGATCTGCTGCAGCTGCGCGATGTTCTCGGGCTTGAGCAGCTCTTCGAGGGTCTCGGCGGGGATCGCCTCGAACGCCTCGTCGGTGGGCGCGAACACGGTGAACGGACCGGGGCCCGACAGCGTTTCGGCGAGATCGGCGGCGACGACGGCGGCGACCAGCGTGGTGTTGATCGGCGAGTTCATCGCGTTTTCGACGATGTTCATGTCGGCCATCATTTCGGCGCCACCGACCATCGGGTTGTCCTGAGCAACGGCGGGTGCCGCCAGCGACAGGGCCGCGAGACCGGACACGGAAAGGGTGAAGATGGATGCCTTGAGCATGTTTGTGATCCTGTTGTTGCCCCGTCCGTCGTGGTCGGGATTGCAACAGTCACGATACCGGTCGGGCATAGTTTCAGGCGGCGCACCAAAAGCGGGGTCACGGATGCGTGAGGGTCAGCGGCGTCGCTGCGGCGGGCTCCAATTGCGGATCGCGTGGTGAACGCCCCCGATCCTCTGTCGCTCCCGCGCCATGCGGAACACGACGCGGTGCCGTGGAACAGGCAGCGCGCCCGGACAAGCGGCCCACGACCCCGTTTGCGGCGATGATGAATGAGCCTGGCGTCGGCGGTTGCGCCGCCTCGGCCCGCATCAGAAATCCGTCGGCGCGCCGCCTTCGGCCCGGCGCCGTTCGACAAAATCGCTCAACGCGTCGGCATTGCCCGCGTCCATCGGCGGCGGCACGAATTCCTCGAGGATCGCCCGATAGATCCGGTGCGCCCGTTCCGCCGTCCAGACGGCACCGGCGGCGTCCCATGCCTCGAAATTGCGCCAGTCTGACACGATCGGGCTGTAAAACGCGGCCGCGTAGCGTTGTTGCGTGTGGTCGATCCCGAAGTAATGCCCGCCGGACCCGACCTCGCGCACCGCGTCCAGCGCGATGTCGTCCGCGCCCGTCGCCGTGATCGCGGGCGCCATGTACCGCTGGATCATCTGCAAAACCTCACAGTCCATGATGAATTTTTCGGGCGAGGCGATCAGGCCCCCCTCGAGCCATCCTGCCGCGTGATAGACCATGTTGGTGCCCGACTGGACGGCGGACCAGAGCGAATTCGATGTCTCCCACATGGCCTGTCCGTCGGGCACATTGGCGGCACAGACGCCGGACGCGCGCAGCGGCAGGCCGTAAAACCGCGCCATCTGCCCGGTCATCTGCGTCGCGCGCATGTATTCGGGCGTGCCAAACGCGGGCGCGCCGGATTTCATGTCGACGTTCGAGGTAAAGGTGCCGATGGCACTGGCACATCCCGGTTTCACGTATTGGAACAGGGCGATGGCCGACAGCGCCTCGGCGATGGACAGCGTCACGGCCCCCGCCATCGTCACCGGCGCCATTGCCCCCGCAAGGGTGAACGGCGTCACGATCACCGCCTGCCCCCGCCGGATCAGGCGCAGGCAGCCGTCGATCATCGGCACGTCGTGTTTCAGTGGCGAGGTCGAGTTGATGTTGGTGAACATCCGCGGTGTCGCCGCAAATTCGGCCTCCGTCAGGCCGCCCGCGATGCGCACCATCTCCATCACGTCCTCGACCCGTTCCCGCCCTAGCGAATAGGCGTGCACGACCTTGTCGGTGATCCGCAACGTGTCGTGCAACACGTCGAGGTGGCGCACGCCGGCATGGATATCGACCGGTTCGACGGGATAACCGCCGACGAAATGGATGCAGTTGAAGTATTGCGTCAGCCGCAGCAGATCGGCGCAGGCGGCGCGGGTGCCGGGGCGTTTGCGGCCTAGTTCCATGTCCCAGTAATTGGGCGGCGACGAGACGTTGCCGAACAGCATATGGGCGCCGCCGACGGTCAGGCGCCGGTCGGGGTTGCGCGGCGTCAGGGTGAACGTGGCGGGCGCGCGGCGCACCATTTCCATCACCCAGTCGCGCCCCATCCGCACGTTGGCCCCGTCGACGGTGCAGCCGGCGGCGCGAAACAGGGCCCGCGCCTCGTCGTTCAGAAACGCGATCCCGATCTCTTCGAGGATCCGCATCGCGCCATCGTGAATCGCGGCAACGCCGTCGCCGTCCAGCGGCTCTGTCGGGCGGTCGGTGTTCAGCGGCGGGTGCCACGGCATCTGGTCGATCGCGGCATGGCCGCGCCGCGCCGAATTGCCCGCCCGTCCGCCGCCGCGTCTGCGCCGTGTGACGTCCCCGGTCATGTCTTTTCCCCGTGGGTGCGATTGACCCTGCACCATCATGCGGGCCGGATGCGCGCGGCGATATGCCCGTGGCGACGCCGGATGTCGTTTTCGGTAACGGGGTGATACCGGGTCAGAGACCGAGCGCGTCCGGCAGGCCCGCGATGCTGTCCAGCACGAGATCGGCGGCGGGCGCCAGATCGGCCCGGTCCGCAACCCCCGTCAGCACGCCGACGGTGCGCATGCCCGCCGCGGCCCCGGCGTGCAGATCGTGCAGACTGTCGCCCACCATCACGCAGTCGCCGGGGGTCAGGCCCTGCGCCGTGACAAAGGCCAGCAGTTGCCCCGGCGCGGGTTTTCCGCCGTGGCCGCTGTCGTATCCGGCGATGAAATCGAACAGATGCGCCGCGCCTTCGCCCTCCAGATGCGTCCGCGCCGGGCCTTCGCCGTCATTCGTCGCCACGCCGAGACGCAGGCCCGCCTGCCGCAACCGCGCCAGAAACGGCACCAGCGGCAGCACCGGCGCCTGTGGCGTGCGGGCGGCACGGTCGTTCAGACGCCGTGCGAGATCCGCCGCCGTCATATCGGCGAAAAACGGCAGCAGCCGGTGGGCGATCATCTCGCTGGTTTCGGCGATAACGATGCTGCCGGGCAGAAAGCTGCGGCCTTGCAGATCGAACCCCAATACCTGCGCCATCGCCGCGCGGGTCGCGGCGTCCGGCGCGGTGTCCTCGATCAGACCGGCAGTCCACACGGCCCAGGTGGCGTTGAAATCGAACAGGGTGCCGTCCTTGTCGAACACGACGCCCCGCACGCCGGTCAACCCGGCTGTCGGCGCGCTCATGTCCAGTGCACCTGCTCGGCCCCCGGAAGGGCATAGCGGGCGCGCAGCGGCATATCGTATTTCAGGCCCGCCATCGTCACAGAATGCCATCACCCAATTATCGTCCATGGTAAGGAACTCCAGCACCGATCCAAGGTAGGCGGGATCACGCGCACCGGCCTGTGCGTCCTCGGCGCTGGACCCGCTGGCCCCAAGAAACACAGGCCAAAGCTCGTCATTGGCGGCCAGCCACGCCAGCGCCTGCAAGGCGATCGTTTCGGCGGCCTCGGGCGTCATCTTCATCATTCCTTATTTGTTGAAACCATTTTTTAACTTTTAGACGTGCATCCTTGGTCACGCCGCCAAGCGTGGTTGTTGGAGTATTTACCATGTCGGGTCAGATTTTGATTGTCGAGCCTATCCCGACGCAGCGGATCGTGCTGCGCGCACTCCTAGAAAAGGCGCGCTACCGGGTTGAACAGTGCTGCGATGCCGCCGCGGCCCGGCGCCTGCTGGCGCAGGGTGTCCGTCCGGACCTCGTGCTGTTGCGGACGTCTGACCTGCTGGCCGGTGGCGCCGCGTCAGAGGCGATGTCCGGTCTGGTTGCCGGATTGAAAACCGGGCGCGCCGAGGCGTGTTCCGGCGCCGCACAGAGATCCGATACCGACATCGAAACCGTCCGGCGCTTTCTCCGTCCGGCGGTCTCGCCAAATCCGGTGCCGCTGGTGATCGCCCTCGACGACCTTGCGCCCGACCGCGCGGGCCGGAAAGGCACGCTGCTGACCAACACGGGCACGACACGTATCGACGCGCTGAATGCCGGCGCGGACGATGTCATCGTCATCAGCCGCCCGTTTGCCGCCCCGTTTCTGCTGGCCCGCATCCGGAACCTGCTGCGCGCCCGTGCCGAACTCGAGGATCTGCGACCGCGCAACGCCGCCGAACGTGCGACCGAGCGTGCAGACGGATTTGCCGAGGCCGTCGCGGCGTTCGATCTGCCGCAACGCATCGTGGTGCTCGCGGCCCATGCGCCCGATACGCCGAACAGCGCCGGTCTGCCGCTTGGCCTGTCGCACGCCCTTGCCGGTCTCGCGGCGCGAGATCCGGCACGGTTCGAGATATATCCGCTGACCGCCGATTTCGACGAGACGGACGACGAACACCTTGCGGACATGTATTTTGCGCAGCGGATCGACGATCTGTCCACAGGCCTCGGGGGTCACGGGACTGGCATCGCCCCGGGGCGTCCCGCACCCGACCTTATCATCATCGACCCGGCGGTGGGCACGCCCGGCGGCATGACCACGGGCGAAATTTTTCGGCTGATGTCCGAATTGCGCAGTGGATCGCCGCTGCGGCTGGCCTCGCAACTTCTTATCGTGCCCGAGGATGCCGCCGATCTGGCAACCATGGCGCTCGACATGGGCATCGACGATCTGGTTACCGACGCGGTCGGACGCGACGAACTCGCGCACCGGATCGAGACCCTGCTGCGCCAGAAGAAGATCGCCGACGGCATGCGTGCCTCGGTCAGACGCGATCTGGAAGCCGCGGTCATCGACCCGCTGACCGGGCTGCACAACCGGCGTTTCGCGATGCCGCACCTCGACATGCTCGTCGAAGAGGCGGACGCGACGCTGCAGACCTTTGCGGTGATGATGCTCGACATCGATCATTTCAAGCGGATCAACGACACCTACGGCCATGCGACCGGCGACTGCGTATTGCGCGCGGTTGCCCGCAGGCTGAAGGATCAGGTGGGGCCGCGCGACATGGTGGCGCGAATCGGCGGCGAGGAATTCCTCGTCGTCCTGCCGGAAATCACCGAGGCCGGCGCCCGCATCGTGGCGGAACGGTTGCGCAGGGTCATCGCCGCGCGCCCGTTCGACGGCAACGACCCCGACTGCGCCCTGCCGCAGCCGGGGCGCAGCCGGATCGACGTGACATTGTCGGTGGGTGTGGCGCTGGGCGGGGATGGCCATCCGCGCGACACCGGCGCGGTCGATCTGTATGACCGGGCGGACCGGGCGCTGTATGCGGCCAAGGAGGCGGGCCGCAACACCGTCACGCTGGGCGCCTCTGCCGCGTGAGGCCTGCACGGGGCGACGGCTCAGACCCTCCGGAGCAAAGGGGCCGCGACGCGTGGGCGGCACTGCCACGATCTGTCGCGTCCCGCTGGGCGTCGCCACCCTTTCCTTTTGCGACCTTCGGGGCCACATATGTGTCAAAGGAAACGACATGACACAGATAGCCGCCACCGCGCAGGCCCGCCCGCAGGAGCGGGAGACGAAACCCGCGATGTGGCGCGGCTTTCGCTGTCGCTGCCCGAGGTGTGGCGACGCGCCGCTGTTTAGCGGATACCTGAGGGTGCGGGACGCCTGCGCGAATTGCGGCGAGGACCTGTACCATCACCGTGCCGACGATGGCCCGGCCTATCTGACCATCCTGGTCGTGGGCCATCTGCTGGCGCCGTTGATGCATGTCTTTTTTACCCGGTTGCGGCCAGAGCCCTGGGTTTTCGCGGCCGTTTTCACGACCGCTGCGGTGGTTTTGTCGCTGGCCCTTTTGCCACGCCTGAAAGGCGTCGTCGTCGGCATTCAATGGGCGCGGCGGATGCATGGTTTTGCCACCTGAAACATCGGTGCAGGTCCGTCCCGCAGCGACGGTGATCCTGATACGACCGGGCCCGGACGGCATCCGCGTTCTGATGGGTCAGCGCGGCGCGCGCGCCGTTTTCATGCCGCGCAAATTCGTGTTTCCGGGCGGGGCCGTCGATGCCGGTGACGCCGGTATCGCCCTTGCCACGAACATCGCCCCCGATACCGCCGCCCGGTTGGCGCAGGGCAGCGATGTCGCACCGCGCACCGTCGTCGCCGCCGCAATCCGCGAGGTGTGGGAGGAAACCGGCCTCGTCCTTGGCGTGCCCGGCGTCTGGCAAGATCCCCCGCGCGACTGGGCATCTTTTGCCGCGACCGGCCACCGGCCCTCCGGCGCGGGTCTCGCCTTCGTGTTCCGTGCGATCACGCCGGTGGACAATCCGCGCCGCTTTGACGCGCGCTTTCTGGTGGCGGATGTAAATGCACTCGCCTCGGACCCGGACGATTTTTCGCGCGCCACGGATGAGCTGTCGGACCTGCGCTGGGCATCGCTGGACAGCGTCCGCCACCTCGATCTGCCGTTCATCACCCGGGTGGTTCTGGCCGAGATCGCAGCCCTCGACGGCATGGTGACGCAGCCCGTCGCCGTGCCGTTTTTTCGCAACGACGACGAGGCGAACCATGTGCGCCGCCTGAACGGCGCCGATCCGCTGGCATAGTTCAGGGGCGCCAAAGCACCAGAAGGACGACGCCGAGCGTCAGCAGAGCAAGGCCCTGAACCTCGCGGGCCGTAATTTTTTCATGGAAAAACAGGACCGAGGCGACCATCACAAAGGCCACTTCGATCTGGCCCAGCGCCTTGACGTAGCCGACAGATTGCACGGTGAACGCGATGAACCAGCACAGCGATCCGATCAGGCTGGTGATGCCGACGAGGCCCGCAACGCGCCACGCCGCTAATACCCGCCCGATTTCGCCGCGCTGGCGCAGGCCAAGCCAGACGGCCATGGCGACCAGCTGAAACGAGGTCGCCCAGGCGAGCGTGGTGACGGCGCGCAGGAACACGTCGCCCGGCGGCAGCGACAGCGACGCCGCGCGATAGC
>CAVXHQ010000005.1:0-1231361 GCA_963761735.1 uncultured Alphaproteobacteria bacterium | reverse complement strand
GCATGCCGGGCCGGGCCTGTTTCGACGTCGGCACCATCACCAGCCAGAACGAACTGCTCGGCGGGTAAATCCCGTTGGTGATCCGGTGCTTCAGGCCCGGCGGAAACAGCGCGCATTGCCCCGACGAGATCGGCACCAGAAGGTTGTCGTCCAGCTCCCAGCAGGCATCGCCCTCGAGCATGTAGACCAGCTCTGCCCCGTCGTGATGCGCCCAGCTGTCCGATGTGGCGACCGCCGACTGGAACTGCGTATAGCCGAACCGCTCGATCTCGGGAACGCCGACCTCGTATCCGGCGATGGAGGCGACATGCTGCACTGCTTGCGATCCGAGCATTACACCGCTCTCCGGTTTGTTTCGATCACGCAATGTCCGGATCGGATCACTCTTCGACGTCCGTGCCGGTTCATTTCCGGGCGTCCATGCCGGTTCATTTTTCGACGCCCGTACCGGTTCATTTCTCGACGACCGTGACTGGTTCATTTCTTGACGCCCGTACTGGCGATGCTCTCGACGATAAACCGCTGGGCAATCAGGAAAACCACGAGCAGCGGCAGGATCGACAGGGCGACGGCGGCAAGGATGACGGACAGTTCCTCGGCGCCGTAGCTGCCGAAAAGGGACAGGATGCCGACCGGCAGGGTCATCACCTCGAACGAGCGCACAAAGACCAGCGGCAGCAAAAAGTTGTTCCAGCTGGTGGTGAAGACGATGATCGACAGCGCGGCGATGGGCGGCCCCATCTGCGGCAGCGATATCCGCCGGAAAATCGTCCAGTAGCTGGCGCCGTCGATGAACGCGCTCTCCTCGTATTCGCGGGGCTGACTGCGCATGAATTCGCGCATCATCAATACCGCAAGAGGATTGGCAAGTGCCGGCAGGATCAGCGACCACAACGTATCGATCAGGCCCAGTGCGGCCAGCCCGAAGAACAGCGGGATCAGCACCAGGGCGGGCGGCACCATCAGCCCGACGAGCATCGTGGCAAACAGGACGTTCGACGCCGGAAACCGCAGACGGGAAAAGGCGAACGCGGCCATCGCACTCGTCAGGATGACGCTGACGGTAGTGACCGTCGCCACGAGAAAGCTGTTCCAGTACATCGGCAGGAACGGAATGGGACCGTCGCGCAGCCGCGCGTAGGACGACAGATCCAGCTGATCGGGCAGGAAACTCGGAGGCAGGCGGTAGGCCTCGGACACCGGACGCAGGCTCGTCGAGAACGTCCATGCAAAGGGCAGCAGCATCGCGATCGCGCCGATGCCAAGCAGGATCATCACCCCCCAGTTGCGCCAGTGGATGACGCGCATCGCGCTGTACAGGCGCGCCGACACGGGCGCATCGCGGGGCGCGGCCATGCGGGTCACGGGCGTCTGTCCCGGTTGACGAAGCGCACGAGACCGAACTGGCAGATGATGACGAACCCGATGGTGATCAGCAAGATCAGAGCGGAGGCCGCCCCGGTGCCGAGATCGCCAAGATCGAACGCCTCGCCAACCATGTACATCACCACAGTGCGGGTGGCATCGCCCGGTCCGCCGTTGGTCAGGATCTTGACGGAATTGAACACCTGAAGGCCGTTGATTGTCGCATAGGCGACACAGAACACCACGACCGGTGCGATGAACGGCACCTTGATCCGGGTCAGGATGGCCCAGGGGCGCGCCCCGTCGATGGCCGCGGCCTCGATCAGGGTCCGCGGCACCCCCTGAAGGGCCGCGAGAAAGATGATGACGAAGAACCCCATGTTCTTCCACACATCCATGATGATAACCGACACCATCGCCATCGCGGAACTGGTCAGCCAGGGCACGTTGCCGATGCCGATCTGGCGCAGGTAATAGTTGATGATGCCCAGATCGGTCGAATACAGAAATTTCCAGATGAACGAGACGAAGGCCAGCGACACCAGCACCGGCAGGAAATAGGCAAGCCGGAAAACGTACAACAGCGGCGCGGGCATCGTCCGGTCCAGCGCGAGGGCGACGACGAGGCCCAGTCCGACATTTCCGATGACCGACATCGAGATGAAATAGAAGGTGTTGCGAAAGGCGGTCCAAAACCTCGGATCGCCCAGCACCCAGTCGAAATTCTCGGTGCCGACCCATTCGATGGTCCAGCTGATGCGGTCCATCTGCGCGAACGACAGGCCCATCGCCGCGATCAGCGGGATCAGCAAAAACGCCAGATACAGCGCATATGCCGGCAGGATGAACAGATATCCGGCGCGCATTTCACGGGTACGGAGGGTGGCCATGGGCTGCCTCTTTCTAAATTTTCCGGTCCGGCAGCGCTCTGCCGGACCGGTGTATCGCAAAACGTGCCGTCGGAAGCCCGAAGCAAGGTGCGATATCGCAGCCTCGGTTTACACGCGACGTCGCACCCTCGGTCCCGGCGCGACATCGCACGTCCTCAGTTCACGCGCGACATCGCACGCCCTCAGTTCACGCGCGGCATCGCGCGCCCTCAGTTCACGCGCGACATCGCACGCCCTCAGTTCACGCGCGACATCGCGCGCCCTCAGTTCACGCGCGACATCGCACGCCCTCAGTTCACGCGCGACATCGCGCGATCCAGCTCACGATCCATCCCGGCGATCGTGTCGTCCAGGCTGACTTCGCCGTTCAGATAGGTGGACAGATACCGCCCGACGATCTCCTGCACGGTCGCATAGTTCGCGGGCGACGTAACGGGGATCGCGGTGGCCGCCGTTTCATAGAAAATCTCGGCGTTGTCGGGCCAGGACTGGAATGCGTCGGTCGTGGCGAATGCCCGTGCCGAGGGAATTGAACTGCCTGAATCCGCAAGGCTTTGCTGATAGTCGGATCCGGTCATTTCCTGAACGAAGGCCCATGCCAGTTCGGGGTTCTCGGTATCCTCGGTGATGCCCAGACCGCCGATACCGAACACGGTCGTCTGCACGGTGTTCATCGGCATATGCTGCACGCCGGTATTCTCGAGGCCCGCGTCGCGTATCGCGGGAACCGGCCAGTGACCGGCCGAGAACATCGCCACCTGGCCGGCGGTGAATTTCTCGGTGCCGACGCCCGGCTCATAGGCCGGAGCGGAGCCGTCTTCGACGATCAACCCGTGCAGGAACGCCAGCGTTTCGCGAAATTCGGGCGTGTCGACCGTGGGCTCAACCCAGTCGCCGTCGAGGACCGAGGCGCCGTTGGTCAGATACCAGGGCTCCATCCCGAAATAGAAACCGGGAACGAAATAGCCGTACTGCGTCGTGTTGCCCGCAGCGTCGGTCAGCGTCAGGGCGGCGGCGGTTTCGCGGAAATCGTCCCAGGTCCAGTCTGCGGCGGGATAGTCGAGGCCCGCGGCATCGAACATGTCCTTGTTGTAGAACATGACGATGTTGTTCCACTCGGTCGGGAAGAAGTTCAGTTCCCCCGTCCCTTTGGTGCGCATCCCGTCCAGCAGGTTGGCCTCGATGCCCGCCATCACCTCGGCTGCCGCGTCGTCGCCGTCCGCAAATGTATCGAGATCGCGCAGCACGCCCGTCGCCCCCAGCTGCGCGAAGCCTTCGATCGCGCTGGCGATGATATCGGGTGCGTCGCCCGTGGCGATCTGGTTGACGACACCGTTGACATATTCACCCCAGTTTCCGGACACCGGAATATACTGGGTTTCGATGGTGACGTTGGGATACTTCTGCGCAAAGCGGATGATGGCAGCATCGGTGGCCGCGATCACCTGCTCGGCGGACCATTGCGTCACTGTCAGCGTCGCCTCCACATCGCTGACGACCTGAGCCGTCACATGGCCCGCGGCCAGTGTCGCGGCCATGGTCATCGGAATGATCAATGTCTTCATGTCGTGTCCTCCTCCGGGTTTGTCGTGCATCTCGCGCGTCTTGCACGCGCCATTCGTCTCGTGCGTCTCGCGCGTGCCGTTCCTGGGGCGCGCTCAGTGCGGACCTTTCGTGTTCCGTTTCGCGCCGGGCGGCTCAGTGCCCCGCAAGCGCGAGGCTAAACTGCGCACCGGCGACCAGACCGATGCGCCCGTCCCCGGCGGCCGAGCCTGTCTGAGACGCGATCTGTGCCGCGTCGAAAATCCGTCCGTTCACCGACAGTTCGGTCAGGCTGAGCGTGCCTCCCAGCACCTTCAGATCGACGGCCTGCGCGGTGAGGGTGATCTGGCCCCAGGCCATGCCGTTCGACCAGATGCTGCGATAGGTGCCGTCCACGTCGTGGATCGGGGCAAAGCCCATGTGGCCCGCACCCGCGTCGAAGGTGAACCCGGACAGAACCGGCACGGCGGCATAGCTCGCCATCGACCGGGCATAGCTCGATCCGCATTCGAATTCGTTCCACGGATTGCGGTTGTGCCCCCGATACCGGTCGCGCACCGCGCGGAACACACGCTCGCCCTTATCGACCTCGCCGATCATCATCAGCTGGCACCCGAACGCATATTCGAACCCGTGCATCGTTTCCTGCGCATAGGGCAGCGGGATCACCGGGCGCGCAACATCGCGCGGCCAGCTGCCGATCGTGGTGCCGCTTTCCTCCCCGAGGCCGAAGACGCGGCAGGGGTTTGCCAGATCGCCCAGCCGCTCGACGAAATTATGCGCGTAGATCGCGTTCACGGCAGTGGCGAAATCCGCCGGGTCATACAGGTTTTCAAGGCCGTAAAGGCGGGCGTGCCATTCGGCCAGCACCTGGTCGATCGCACAGCCGTCGCCGATCTGGTACTTGATCTCTTCGTGCTCGTCGCTCCAGTATTGCTCGAAGATGTCACCGGACATATGTGTCACGTTTCCCTTCTGCGACACAAAGGGCGTCAGTGTTTCACGGTCGGCGATGTCGATCTGCTGGCTGAACCATTCGCCGTTGAACAGCGTGTCGCCGACCCATGCCTTGCCGCGCGCGAACAGCCCGCGATAGAGTGTCGCGGCCTCGGCATCGCCGACGAAATCGGCCATTTCCGCCGCGGCGGTGAGGGCACCGAGATAGAACCCCGCCAGCCACGAGTTCGGACCGAAAAGTTCCATGTCGAGGGTGTGGTGCTGCCGTCCGCCAAGGACGCCGGTCTGGTCGGGATCCCAGCGGTCGGGGTTTTCCGGGTGCCAGGCAAAGCCGATGGCCGCCTTGACGCCGGGCCAGAGGCTGCGCAACCAGTCGTCGTCGCCCGACAGTTTCCAGTCGCGATAGGTTTTCATGACGTTGCCGAAATGGCCGTCCGCGCAGGGCCTGACGGTATTGCGCCCGATCCCCTTGGGCAGCGACAGGCGAAACGCCATGCCACCGGTCTCGGGGTCCTGATTCTCGACGAAATCCGCGACCCGCATCGACCGTTCGAGCGCCGGAAACAGGAACGGCAGCGCCTGCTGATAATTCCAGACATGGGTGCACGAACCTTCGCAGCAGCCCGCCGAGGGATGACATCCCTCGAAGCCGTAAAACGTCCCGTCCTCGAGGCGCAGAACCGTGGGCGATTTCAGTATCGACAGATTGGCACTGACCGCGTCGGCGACGGCGGCAGGCAGCGTCGTGTCCGACAACACGTCGCGAAACGCCAGCGTCCGGTCGCGCAGACCGGCCCAATCGCTGAGCGCACAGTCGGCCACGTCCCGCGCCGACGACCACTGGGTCGCGTAATAATTGCGCCACTGCGTCTGCACCTCGCCGGGTGAACAGCAGGTCACCGGAAAGGTCGAAATCCAGTATTTTCGGACATTCGGCACATACCACGACAGCGCGACACGGATCGTCCGCACCGCCCCCGCCGGCACCGTCACATGTGCGGCCATGACCGAATGTTCGATTGCATCGGCCTGATTGTTGACGGCATTGTCCTTTGCACCCGGATACTTACGGTCCTTGAGACGACCCCCCTTCGAGATGTCGGCCCAATAGACCTCCATCGTGTCGAACCAGTTGCCGCGATACAGATGGTGCTGATGGCTCGTGTCGTCGTGATCCGTCGCCAGACACAGCTGCCGGTGATCGACGTGATCCTCGGGCAATGACGATGTGCCGCTGACCGACGTCCCGGAGTCCGTCCCGCCGTCGTTCGGGCTGACGCGCACCTCGGCAGACGCGCCGGTGTCGACGAAATCGAAGGCAAGGCAGCCGAACAGCGTATAATCGACGGCGGCATCGGCGGTATTGTGAAATGTCACCTCGAACATCGCGACCGGCATCGAGGTTTCCCGGTCGGCCAGCGGCACGAACGGGCTGAGCGCGCGCATCGTCACCGGACCGGGAAATGCAGCGTCCTCGAACCTGAGATCGGCGACAGGATACGGCCCGGCAAGCGACGATTTGCGGAACGACGGGAACCCGGTCATCTGCTGTCGGCGCGGCCCGAACCCGAAGGCGTTGAACTCGGGCGCTGTCAGCGATCCGGTCCGGTTGCCGGTAAACGGCCCGTGCAGGATGCGGGTGTCGAGGACTGCCCCGTCGCGTTCCGCACGCACCGCGAAATGCGAAAAGCCGTTGACGCTGCCCTTCGAGGGCCGGTTGAAAATCTCCCAGTCCTGCAAGCGGCCATCCGCCCCCAGACCAATCGTTCCGGCCCCGATCCCGCCAAGCGGAAAGACGGCGTATGGCGATGTTGCCGCATCGAAGACGTGCCCAGCAGAATCAGTCATTTATATTCCTCCCCCCAGACACTAACCGGACACAAAGGGCGTGTCGTTCACAGTTGTTTGGTGACATATGTGCACAACCGACCGGAATCGTCGTGCCAACCGAAGGTGCCGGACCCGCCGCAAACGGGCGCAGCACGGGGTATCGGCCAAGGATCCGACGCGCGATGCGGGGCGAACTTGCGTCGCTTCGGTGTTCGGTCCCGGCATCCGGTGAATCGGATCGACGATGAACCTATCCGGCTCTGAAGTCCGGATTTTGCAGATGTACTCGTCGGGCGTCAGGCCGCTGAGGGTCCTGGGCCTGCGCGCGAAGTCGGGCCTGCCATGAAATCCGCGAGGTGGACGCGCGGTTGGTCGGGGTCTTCGTCGTGGTAGCGTTTGACGGCGGCATCTTTGATCGTGCGATTGATCCGTTCGACCTGACCGCCCTTTGGCGACACGATCCACCGCAACTTCTCCCGATCCTCGTCTCTTCCGGGATGTTTGGGCGTCGTCGGGCGGTGCTCTATCCCGTTGCCTCACAGATCATGTCGAGGCGCATCGATCTCGGATAGATGGCGTTAAGGTTCCGGGGCCGTTCGTTAAACTGCATGCGGTTGTCGGTGAGAACGGTGTGGACGCGAGAGGGCACGGCCTCGAGCATGTGCTGCAGAGGCTCCCGGGCCGTGCGCCGATCTGCCTTTTCAACGGGTTGGCTCACGGCGAACTCGCTGGTTCAGCGCCCATGCACCTCGC
Source organism: uncultured Alphaproteobacteria bacterium (assembly GCA_963761735.1). Taxonomy (GTDB): domain Bacteria; phylum Pseudomonadota; class Alphaproteobacteria; order Rhodobacterales; family Rhodobacteraceae; genus CAVXHQ01. The sequence continues at coordinate 1,224,024 of CAVXHQ010000005.1, read as the reverse complement.
ACTGTCATCGCGAAGGTGCACGGCACCGCTCACGCCGCCTCAGAGGCCAATGCCCGGCCACCTGCACGGAGGCGTCACAAGCGCGCGGTGTCAGTCACCGTTGCGTTTGGCACGGAACGCGACATGGACGCCGCCCGATATCGGCGGGCGACCGCATTGTGCGCGCAGGGCGCCGTCGGTCAGAGGAATTCGACTGCCGGTCACAGTTGCGCCGCCAATTCATCGACCTGAACCCAGCACGGCGGAGAAGTGCGGGATCGTGGAATGCTGTCGTACGACGGACCGGTTCATCACCTGCGTGCCGCAAACGTCTGGCGCGTTGGCGATATCGTCCTCTTGTTAGTCGCGGACGATACGCTTGGGGTCGCTGCAGGCTCCGGCTTGCTCGCCGTCGGGACGGGTTACGGGGGCCGATTTCGCGGCTCCTGCGGCCATGAATGCGTCGGCATCTTCCGGTATCGTTACAGGATTGTCGTGATGGTCATCGCCCGTTTGCTCCGACATGGGCCGGTTGGTGCCCCGAAGCGACCCCGGCATCTGCGCACCGTGGCACGATGCGGTCCTGCCCGCGCCCGGAACCTGGCATGATCGCTGTCCGGGTTGTCGACGGTATCGGCCCGGCGCACGGTTCGGACGTTCTGCCGTCGTTTCCCCGCGGCCTCTCCGGCAAGCGTCGTCGCGAACCATTCAGCCGACGGTCCCGGCGCAACAAATCCCGGGCGCTACTCCGACGCGTCCGTACCTCTCAGCGGCGCGCGCCCTGCCCGAGGTCTTGCAGGATCGGGCAGTCGGGCCGGTCGTCTCCGGCACAAGTCGAGACCAGATGCGACAGCGTGTCGTGCATCGCGCGCAGGTCGGCGATCTTGGTCTCGATCTGGGACAGGTGGTCGGCGGCGATGCGGCGCACGTCGGCACTGGCGCGGGCCTTGTCCTCCCACAGCGCCATCAGCGCGCGGCAATCCTCGATGGTGAACCCCAGCGCGCGCGACCGCCCGAGGAACGCCAGTTTGTGCATGTCGCTGTCGCGGAACGCGCGATAGCCGTTGGTATCGCGCAGCGGTTTCACGAGGCCGATATCCTCGTAATAGCGGATCGTCTTGGGCGGCAGACCTGCAAGACGGGCGACTTCACCGATGTTCATGGGGCACTTTCTCAAGGAAGGGGCGGGCGCGGGGGATGGCTCGGGAAGGGGCCGGTTCAGAGGGTTTCCGGTCCGGATCACGACGGGGATCGGGCGGTTTCAGGCTCAGGCCGGTGCGGGGCTGAGATCGGCGGTTGGACGGGGCGTCCCCGAAGGCGGACCGCCCGGTTTGGCGGCCCGTACCCGGCGCAGGCGCAAGGCGTTGGTCAGCACGAACACGCTCGACAGGGCCATCGCCCCCGCCGCCAGCGCCGGCGACAGCAGCGTGCCGTTCAGCGGGTACAGAACGCCTGCGGCCACCGGGATCAGCGCGATGTTATAGCCGAACGCCCAGCCAAGGTTCTGGCGGATGTTGCGCAGGGTCGCGCGGCTGACGGCGAGGGCATCGACCACGGCGCGCAGATCGCCCGACATCAGCACCACGTCGGCGGTCTCGATGGCGACGTCGGTACCCGTGCCGATGGCAATGCCGACGTCAGCGGCGGCCAGCGCGGGCGCATCGTTGATCCCGTCGCCAACAAAGGCAACGGCGCCATGCCGCGCACGCAGCTTCTCCAGCGCCGCAACCTTGCCGTCGGGCAACACCTCGGCGACGATCTCGTCGATCCCGAGGGTGTCGCCGATGGCGCGCGCCGTCGCCGCGTTGTCGCCGGTGATCATCGCCACCTTCAGGCCCATCGCGTGCAGCGCCTTCAGGGCGGCCGGCGTCCCCGGCTTGACCGGGTCGGCCACGCCGATCAGCGCGGCAAGCCGCCCGTCGATCGCGGCATAGAGCGGCGTGCGCCCCTTGGCCGCCAGGGCCTGCGCATCGGGGGCACCGGCCATGTCCACGCCGTCGCGCACCATCAGGCGGTCGGCCCCGACGAGGATCTCGCGCCCCGCAACCTGCGCCGCGACGCCGTGCCCGGTGATCGAGCGGAAACCGGTCGCCTGCGCCACGTCGAGCTCCCTGCCCTGTGCCGCGCGCAGGATCGCACTGGCCACCGGATGTTCGGACGCGGCCTCGGTCGCGGCGACAAACGCCAGCACCTCGGCCTCGTCAAACCCCGGCATCACGATCATGTCGGTCAGTTCTGGCCGTCCGGCGGTCAGCGTGCCGGTCTTGTCCAGGGCGACGACGCGCACGCCCTGCAACGACTGCAACGCATCGCCGCGCCGGAACAGCACGCCAAGCTCGGCGGCGCGTCCGGTGCCGACCATGATCGACGTCGGCGTCGCAAGGCCCATCGCGCAGGGACAGGCCACGATCAGGATCGACACCCCGGCGACCAGCGCCAGCGCAGGCTGCGCCCCCGAGACCAGCCAGACCGCGACTGTCACCATTGCCACGACGATGACAACGGGCACGAACCACAACGTGATCCGGTCGACCAGCGCCTGGATCGGCAGGCGCGCCGATTGCGCCTCCTCGACCATCGCCACGATCCGCGACAGGACCGTGTCGGCCCCCACATGCGTCGCGGCGAACACCAGCGCGCCGGTGCCGTTCACCGTACCGCCGACGAGAGCCGCGCCGTCGAGCTTTTCCACCGGCGCGGGTTCGCCCGAGATCATGCTCTCGTCGACCCATGACGCGCCCGACACCACCGTGCCGTCGACCGCGATCCGCTCGCCCGGTCGGACGTGGATGCGGTCTCCAACGGCGATTTCGGCGACGGGCACGTCCGTGACCGCCCCCGCCCGTTCGACACGCGCGGTCTTTGGACGCAATCCGATCAGCCGCTGGATCGCGACACCGGTGCGGCCTTTGGCGCGCGCCTCGAGGGTGCGGCCCAGCAGGATCAGCACCACGATCACGGCCGCCGCCTCGAAGTAGACGGCGCGACTGCCCTCGGGCAAAAGACCCGGCGCAAAGGTCGCGACGACCGAGAATATCCAGGCGGCGCCGGTGCCCAGCGCCACCAGCGCGTTCATGTCGGGCGCGCCCCGCAACAGGGCGGGCACGCCTTTGACGTAGAACCCCCGCCCGGGCCAGGCCAGGACCAGTGTCGTCAGCACGAACTGGATCACCCAGGACGTCTGCATCCCGATGGTGTCGGCGATGAGGCGAAGAAGGCCCGGCAGGACATGCCCGCCCATCTCCAGCACGAACACCGGCAGGGTCAGCACCGCCGCGATTATCGTGCGGCGCGCCAGAACCTGCGCCTCGCGGTCCTTGCGCGCGGCCCTGTCCGTGGAGGCGGCATCGTCGTCTGCGTCGCCCCGCCGCGTCGCGGGATACCCCGCAGCCGTGGCGGCCGCCATGATATCCTCCGGTGCCACACCTTCCAGATGACGCACCCGCGCGCTTTCCGTCGCGAGGTTCACGTCCGCCTCCAGCACGCCCGGCACCGCGCGCAGGGCCCGTTCGGCCCGGCCCACGCAGGACGCGCAACTCATGTCCGCCAGCGCCATGTCCAACACCGCCACCCGGGCCGGATAGCCCGCGTCCTGCGCCACCCGCGCCAGATCCGCCGCATCCACCGTCCCGGTAATCCGCGCGGTTTCCGTGGCGAGGTTCACCTGCGCCGAGGCAACCCCCGGCACCGCCGCGAAGGCGCGCTGAACGCGGCCGACGCAGGAGGCGCAGGACATGCCCTCGATGGACAGGGTGATCGTGGTGGGGTCGGACATGGGAGCCTCGCTTTCGTGCTTCTGCCGACATGGGGGTTACAGCGAGGGGAAGGTCAAGGGGCGAACGCAGACATTTACGGGAAAGCTGCGACGCCCGCAGTTCGCGATCAGAGCGCGACGGCGCGGTGTCAGCGCCGGACGGGGCGATACATCGACGCGGGTGTCCGCACCCGGCCCGCCGTCACCCGGTACGGGCCGGTGCGGGCCGCAGGTTATCGTGCCGGTACGGCCCGGTCCGTTCCACCGCGATCTAGAGGTGATGTCAGCGCAGCCATCGTCGCGCGGCACCGCGACGCCGTTTGAAACGCAGGGCACCGCCACCGGCGACAGGGAACGCCTACACCTTGGTCCATGCGGCATTGTCCGCCGACGACCGGACGCAGGCGTCGATAAACGCCATGCCGGCAAGGCCCGCGTCGATACCGGGCAGCAAGGCGGCACCGGCGGGGCGCGGTTTGCCGTCGCGCGCGGCCTCGATGGCATCGGCGATCCCGGTGTAGATATTGGCGAACCCTTCGAGGTAGCCCTCCGGGTGTCCGGCCGGAATCCGCGACACGGCGGCGGCCTGCGGTCCCGATCCGGGGCCGTTGCGCGTCAGCAGGCGCTTTGGCGCGCCGAACGGCGTGTGCCACAGATAATTCGGGTCTTCCTGCTTCCATTCCAGTCCGCCGGTCTCGCCGTAGAGCCGCAGTTTCAGGCCGTTTTCATTGCCCGGCGCCACCTGACTGCACCACAGCATCCCGCGCGCGCCGCCATCGAACCGCAGCATGACATGGGCATTGTCGTCGAGCTGCCGACCCGACACGAACGACTGCAGGTCGGCGGCCAGTTCCGCCACCACCAGTCCGGATACGAAACACGCAAGGTTATGGGCATGGGTGCCGATGTCGCCGGTGCTGCCGCCCGCACCCGAGCGTTCGGGATCGGTGCGCCACTGCGCCTGTTTCGAGCCATCGTTCTCGGAGGCCTGCGTCAGCCAGTCCTGCGGATATTCCACCTGCACGACACGGATCCTGCCGATGGCACCCTCGGCCACCATCGCCTGTGCGGCCCGGATCATCGGATAGCCGGTGTAATTGTGGGTGAGGAAAAACAGCGCATCGGAGCCCGCGACCGTTTCGGCAAAGCTGCGCGCATCGGCCATCGTCGCGGTCAGCGGCTTGTCGCAGATGACGTGGATGCCCCGGTCGAGAAACGCCTTCGCGGGGGCGAAATGCATGTGGTTGGGTGTCACGATCGACACCACCTCGATCCCGTCGGGCCGCGCGGCCTCGGCCTCGGCCATTTCCTGAAAGGTGCCATAGCAACGGTCCGGGTCCAGCCCCAGCACGGCACCCGATGCCCTGGATTTCTCCGGCGTCGACGACAGCGCCCCCGCAACGAGATCGAACCGCCCGTCGATCCGGCTTGCGATGCGGTGAACGCCGCCGATGAACGCATCGGTGCCGCCGCCGACCATGCCCAGTCTGAGTGCCGTCATTTTTTTGTCCCCTCGATCGGAAATTCGCAAACGCGGATACTCTGTGACCCGCCATTACCACCGGCGTCGAACTTTACGTCGCAGCCGGGGTCCGCTTCACCGGCGATCCGGCTCACCGGTCAATCCCCAGCATCCTGCGGTTTGCCGCATCGTCGGCCCCGCCACCGGCGAAATCGTCGAAGGCGCGGTCGGTGACGCGGATGATATGATCGCGCACGAACTGCGCGCCTTCGCGGGCGCCGTCCTCGGGGTGTTTGATCGCGCATTCCCATTCGACGACTGCCCAGCCGTCGAAATCGTTCGCCGCCATCTTCGAGAACACCGCCCCGAAATCGACCTGACCGTCGCCCGGCGACCGGAACCGCCCGGCCCGGTCGACCCAGGGCTGATAGCCGCCGTAGACGCCCTGTCGGCCCGTCGGATTGAACTCGGCGTCCTTGACGTGGAACATGCGGATGCGGTCTTTGTAGATGTCGATGTTGTCGAGATAATCCATGCATTGCAGCACGTAATGCGACGGATCGTAAAGCATGTTGCAGCGGGGATGATTGCCCACACGTTCGAGGAACATCTCGAAGGTGACACCGTCGTGCAGGTCTTCGCCGGGGTGGATCTCATAGCAGACATCGACGCCGCAGTCCTCGGCGTGATCCAGTATCGGGCGCCAGCGCGCGGCCAGCTCGTCGAACGCCGCCTCGACCAGACCGGCGGGGCGCTGCGGCCACGGATAGACGTAGGGCCAGGCCAGCGCGCCCGAAAACGTCGCATGGGCGCCGATCCCGAAATTGCGCGAGGCCGTCAGCGCCAGCTTTACCTGCTCGACCGCCCATTCCTGCCGTACCGCCGGGTTGCCGCGCACGGCGGGGTCCGCGAACCCGTCGAAGGCGGTGTCGTAGGCCGGGTGCACGGCGACGAGCTGTCCCTGAAGGTGGGTCGAAAGCTCGGTGATCTCGACGCCGTTGTCGCGGCCCCTGCCCGCGATCTCGTCGCAGTAATCACGGCTTTCGGCCGCCTTTTCGAGGTCGATCAGCCGCGCGTCCCAGCTGGGCACCTGCACGCCCACATAGCCGCAATCGGCGGCCCATTTCGTGATGCCGTCCCAACTGTCGAACGGTGGCGCGTCGCTGGCGAACTGCGCCAGAAACAGCGCCGGTCCCTTGATGGTCTTCATGGCGATCCCTTTCGGCTATCAGACGTAGCGGTTGACGATGTTCTCGAGTATTTCCTGACGCCCCGATTCGGGCTGCGGGTTCAGCTCGCGCGCCTCGGCGTCGGCGGCGATGCCGTCGAGGGTCTGGCCCTCGGCCAGATGTCCGGCGCCTTCCCAGCCTGCATAGCGCGCCCGGCGCGGACCTTCGAGGGCATCGTCGCCCAGCATCTTCCACGCGGCGTCAAAACCACGCGCACAGACATCCATGCCGCCGACATGGGCCGCGATCAGATCGACCGGATCGATCGACTGGCGCCGCAGCTTGCTGTCGAAGTTCGTGCCGCCGGTCGTGAACCCGCCTGCCCTGAGCACCTCGTAATAGGCCAGCGCCGCCTCGGGCGTGTTGTTCGGGAACTGGTCGGTGTCCCAGCCGGACTGGTAATCGTTGCGGTTCATGTCGATGCTGCCGAACAGGCCCAGTGTGCGCGCCATCGCCAGTTCATGCTCGAAGCTGTGACCGGCCAGAATGGCATGTCCCTGCTCGACGTTCAACTTCACTTCGCCCTCGAGACCGAACCGCTTGAGGAATCCGTAGACCGTGGCGACGTCGTAGTCGTACTGGTGCTTGGTCGGCTCCTGCGGTTTCGGCTCGATCAGGATCGCGCCTTTGAAGCCGATCTTGTGCTTGTAGTCGACGACCATCTGCAAGAACCGGCCCATCTGCTGCAATTCACGGTCCAGATCGGTGTTGAGCAGCGTCTCATAGCCCTCGCGGCCGCCCCACAGGACATAATTTTCGCCGCCCAGCCGGTGGGTGACGTCCATGCAGGATTTCACCGTGCTGGCGCAATAGGCGAACACGTCGGGGTCGGGATTGGTGCTCGCACCCGACATGTACCGGCGGTTCGAGAACATGTTGGCCGTGCCCCAGAGCAGTTTCGGACCGCCGTCCTCCATCTTGGCCAGGACGTAATCGGCCATCTCGTTCAGGCGGTCGTGGCTCTCGCGCAGGGACGCGCCTTCGGGGCGGATGTCGTGATCGTGAAAGCACCAGAACGGCACGCCGAGAATGCGGAACATCTCGAAGGCGTCGTCGGCCTTGCGCCTGGCCAGATCCATCGTGTCGGCGGGAAACCAGGGCCGCTGAAACGTCTGCCCGCCGAACGGATCGCTGCCGTCCCAGACAAAGCTGTGCCAGTAGCAGGCGGCGAACCGCAGGTGATCCTGCAACGACCGCTCACCCAGCATCCGCGTGGCATCGTAGTGCCGAAACGCCAGTCCTTCGGCGTCGGGGGCATAGGCTATGGGTTCGATATCGGCGAAATAGGAGGTCATCGTGGTGGGTTCCGATCTGATGAGGGGCCGGCGGGCGGCAGGTTTTCGCAAAGGTAGATGGCGGGGGCGATGCCGGGGACGGCGTGGGGTGGCGGCTGTCCGTCGGCGACAAGGTGCATGATGCGCAGGGCCTCGCCGATGGTCTCGTAGGGTTTCTGGTCGATCACCGCGTCGATCCACCCGGCCTCGAGCGCGCGGCGCGAGCCGGGCAGCAGTTCGTGCAGGACGATCGCCGGGCGGCTGGGTGAGGCGATACCCGACACCCAGCCGGTCAGGCCCTCGTTGCCGGCACCGACGTTGTAGACGCCGCTGAGGCCCGGGTGGGCCCGCGACGCCTGCGACAGGGCCCGATGGATCGTCGCCGCATCGTCGCCGCTGACGACCGGATCGAGGATCTCGACCTGCGGAAACTGCATCCGCAACAGTGCGCGAAATCCCCGCAGGCGTTCGGTGTGGTCGTGGGCGCGGGCAGCGCCGATGATCGGCAGGACGCATCCGGGCCGCCGAAAATGCGCCAGCCCCATCATCCGTCCGGCGGTGCGCCCCGCCACCAGATTGTCGATGCCGACGTAATGGTCGCGCGCGTCGGCGGCGATATCGGACACCAGCGTCACGACCGGCACGCCACGGGCGCGCGCCCGGCGCACCGCGTCAACCGCCGCCGGGGTATCGAGGGCGACGACACAGAGGCATTCCGTCTGGCCCGCGTCGATACCGTCGAGGGCGCGGACCAGCGCCGTTTCGCAAAACGCCGGCATGCGCGTGACCTGAAACGCGGTCCGCGAGACGCGGGGTTGCCGGCTGTGCGCCTGCACCGCGTCGTTGAGCGCGCAGAAGAATTCGTTGCTGTCGTCGGGCAGCAGGAAATGAAACCGGTAGATCCGTTTGCGGGCGAGGTTCGCGGCGCTCTCGTCGCGCCGGTATCCGAGAGCGGCGATGGCATCGTGCACCCGTACTTTCGATTTTTCCGCAACGCCGCCCCGGGCATTCACAACCCGGTCCGCCGTTGCGTAACTGACGCCAGCCGAGCGCGCCACGTCGAGAAGTGTCGCAAATTTCAACGCCGTCCTCCCAGATGACGCGACCATGCGAGCCTTGATGACATACGTCAATCATTTTCTGACAGGCGTCTGTCATTTTCAAACGGGCCACCGTCTTTTCCGGACGAAATCCCGGTTTCGGGGGGTCCGGAGCCTCAATGCCCACCGTCGCCCACAGGCGGACGCCGTTTCCGTCGCCATAGGCGGCTGTCACGCGTCAGGCATCTCGCCCGGCGCCTGGCGCAGGGTCGGTCACGGGGCCCGCAGCGCGGTCTGCGTCTCCTTTGGCGATGATGTCGCGCACCTCACCGGCGACGCTGTCGATAATCGCCTTGCACGCGGCCTCGGCGGTATCCGGATCGGCGGCGATAATGGCATCCGCAAGGGCGCGGTGCGCCGGAAAGCTGTGCCGGCCAAAGGCGTTGCGGTTGAACGGGCTGTCGTCCGCACGTTCGAACGCCTGATCGAGGCGGGACAGCATCGGTGCGAACAGCGGGTTGCCGGAGGCATCGCAGATCGCCTGATGAAACAGCTTGTCGGCGGCGCGATAGCTGCCGCGCGCGGCGACGATCTCCAGCAAGGTTGCCGCCAGCCTGCCGATCTCGCGCCGGGCCAGCGGCGGGGCACGTTCCGCCGCCAGCCGGACGACGCCCACCTCGAGGGTGCGGCGCACCTCGAGCAGGCGCAGAACGGCCTCGCCTTCGAGCCGCACGACGAAAGGCACAGGCCCGTCCGGGTCGGGCACGGGGGCCGCGATATAGGTGCCGTCGCCCTGTCGCCGCCGGATCAGGCCGATCCCTTCCCAGCGGTTCAGGGCCTCGCGGATCGTCGACCGCCCGACGCCAAGGCTGTGCGCGATCTGCACTTCCGGCGGCAAACGGTCGCCGACGCACAGGCCCGCGCGCGCGATCATCACCGCCAGCGCGTCGAGAACGGCGCCGCCACGCACGCCCCGGTCCAGCGGTTCAAGAAAGCGCAGAGGGCCCTGCGCGCCGGTCATCGTTCCGGCAAGCCGACAAGAAGGCGGTCGAGCGTGGTGACGAGCAGATCCATGTCTTTGGCCGAGTTGTACCCCTGAACCGAGAGGCGCACGATGGTGGTATCGTGCCAGTCGAAACAGGGGATTTCGATGGCCGCCTCGTGCATCAGTGCAGCTTGCAGCGCCACGGGATCGGTGCGCGGCACCGGCATCGACACCATCTGCGGCGCGCACAGATCCGGCGACGACAGCGCGGCGATGCCGGTCAGGCGCGCGACACGGGCGGCGGTTTCCTGCGCAATGTCGTGGCAGCGCGCCCCGACGCGGTCCCAATCGTGGGCCGCGCGAAAGGCGATGGCATCCGGCACCGCCAGAAAGGCCGACGGGTCGCGGGTGCCCTGCATTTCCATCCGGTCGACGAAGGCGGTGTTGCCGAACGGGCCGGGCTCGGCGCGGTCCGCCGACCAGCCGTGCGAGATGACCAGCGGGTCGACGCGCTCCTGCAATCCGCGCCGGATGTGCAGGAACGCCGATCCTTTCGGCGCCATCAGCCATTTGTGGCAATTGCCCGCATAGATATCCGCGTCCAGCGCCCCAAGGTCGAGCGGCATGTGTCCCGGCACGTGGGCACCGTCGATCACCACCAGGATACCGAGCGCGCGCGCCTCGGCCACGATCCGCGCAATCGGCAGCACGAGGGCGGTGGGCGAGGTGATGTGGCTGAGAAACAGGATGCGGGTGCGGTCCGTCAACCCGGTGCGCATCGCGTCGGTGAACGCGGATACCGAGACATGCGGCATCGGCAGGGTGATCCGCCGCATTTCAGCGCCGGTCCGGGCGCAGACGAAATCCCAGGTCTTGTCCAGCGCGCCGTATTCATGATCGCAGGTCAGGATCTCGTCACCGGGCGCCAGCGACAGCGCCAGGGATTGTATCGCGATGTTCAGACCCACCGTGGCGTTCATCACACCAACCAGATCGTCGGCCTCCGCGCCCACCTCGGCGGCCAATGCCCGCCGCGCCGTGCGCAGGAACGCCGCATATCCGCGCACCGGATCGAGGAAGGCGACCGGCTGCGCCTCGAGCCGCCGCTGCCAGCCCTGATAGGCCGCGAACACAGGCGCGGGACAGGCCCCGAACGAGCCGTGGTTGAGGAACGTGACGTCAGGGTCCAGCAGGAAATGCGCGGCAAGATTATCCGACGTGTCGGCGCCCAGAGCGTCCATCTTCACTTGCCTTTCAGGGTCGGGTCGAGCGCGTCGCGCAGACCGTCGCCGAACAGGGTGGTCGCCAGTACCGTCACGGCAAGGGCCGCCGTCGGAAAAACCGCCAGATGCCAGTAAAAGTACATGAACGACATGCCCGAATTGATCATCTGCCCCCAGCTTGCCGTGGGGGGCTGGACGCCGATGCCAAGGAACGACAAAGACGCCTCGAGCATCATCGCCAGCGGAATGGCAAGCACGAAGCCCACGATGATCGGTGACACCGAGTTGGGGATCAGGTGGCGGCGGATGACGTAGGACGGACTGGCCCCCAGCGCCTGTGCCGCGCGCACGAATTCCTTTTCCTTGAACGCCGCAACCTGCGCGCGCACCAGCAAACAGACCTGCACCCAACCGAAAAGGCCCGAGATGAACACGATCATTCCAAACCCGCCGCCCGCCAGCGCGCCCAGAAGCATCGCGGCCAGGAGCGGCGGGACGACCGAGAAAATCTCGATGATCCGCATCACGACCCAGTCGGTCCAGCCGCCGTAATAGCCCGCGACAGCGCCCAGCGGGATGCCGATGAGTACCGCGAACGTCGCCGCGGCAAAGCCGATGGTCAGCGACACCCGCGCGCCATAGACAATGCGGGCAAAGAAATCGCGCCCCAGATCGTCGACGCCGAACCAGTGCTGCGTGCTGGGAAAGGCCAGCGACGTGGTCAGGAACGCCTGTTCGTTAGGGCCCGCGCGGGTGATCAGCGGGGCGGCAATCGCCATCACGATCAGAACGCCAAGGACGACGCCGCCCGCCACGGCGGCCCGGTTCGCCAGAAACCGCCGCCACGCGAACCACGCGGGGCTGCGCACCGGGCGCACGGGGGCAGAAACGGCAAGCGGTACAGTGTCGGTCATTTGCCGCGCCCCGCATGACGGATGCGCGGGTTAAGCCAGGCGTACAGGATGTCCGAGATCAGGTAGGCAAGGCAGAACGCCACCGTCAGCATCAGCATCAGCGCCATTTCCAGCGGATAATCGCGGTTGCGGATCGACGACACGAAGAACGACCCCAGCCCCGGCACCCGGAACATCGCCTCGACGAAGATCGAACCTGTCGCCGTGCCGATGAACATCGGCAGGAACACCGTGACCATCGGGATCGCCGAATTGCGCAGAACGTGGACATAGATGATCCGGCCTTCCGACAGGCCCTTGGCGCGCAGCACCGTCACGAACGGCCGGTTCAGCGTGTCGAGCATCGCCGACCGCGTATAGCGGGCATAGGTCGCCAGCGGGATCATCGCATAGGCGGTGATCGGCAGGATCCACTTTTTCGGCTCGCCCCAGCCCGACGACGGCAACCAGCCGAGCCAGACGGCGAACACCAGGATCAGCAGCATCGAGGTAACGAACACCGGGATCGTCAGGCCCAGCGTCGCCACCGTCGAGGCGAGATAATCTATCCAGGTGTTGCGGTTGAGGGCGGCGGCAATGCCCAGCAGCATCCCCAGCGGCGCGCCGATCAGCACGCCAAGGCCGCCCAGCACCAACGACGGTGCCCAGGCATCGGCCAGCAGCGACAACACGGTGTCCCCCGGGCTCTGGAACGGCACCCCGAAATCGAGGCGCAGCACGCCCCACATATAGCGCAGGTACTGCTCGATCAGCGACCGGTCGAGGCCCAGCTGCGCCTCGAGGCGGGCGCGGACATCGTCCGGCAGGGGCATTTCGCCGCCGTCAAACGGGCCGCCGGGGATCGAATGCATCATCAGAAAGATGATGACCGAAACGATCAGAAAAGTGACGCAGACCGACAAGAGCCTGCGCAGGATATATCCGGTCATCGACGCATTTCCCTCATCCGGCGCTCCTCATGTCACCACCGCCTCGACGCGGTGGCCGGGGGCAACTACGACCAGCCGGGCGCCATGTCGTCCTGCCGTGACGGCCCCCTGCCCGGTCTTGGCCAGTTTCGGCGCGGCGGCATCCGGGGCCCCGACGATCTGTGCGGCGTCCAGGTGCGGCACAGCGGCCTCCAGTTCTTCACGGCTGCGGAACGTACGGATGCGCCGGTCGCGCGGATTGCGCACCGGGATCGCATCGAGCAGCGAGCGTGTGTAGGGGTGGCGGGCGTCGGTGAAAATCGCCTCGGTCGCGGCCTCTTCGACGATACGGCCGTTGAACATCACCGCCACCGTATCGGTCAGGGATCTGACGACCGACAGATCGTGGCTGATGAACAGGATCGCCAGGCCCATTTCGGCCTGCAGGTCCTGCAACAGATTGATGATCTGCGCCTTGACCGACACGTCCAACGCGCTGGTCGGCTCATCCGCGACGAGGACCTGCGGCTCGAGGATCAGGGCGCGGGCAATCGCCACCCGCTGCCGCTGGCCGCCCGACAATTCATGCGGATAGCGCGCGCCGAAACTGCGGTGCAGGCCGACGCGGTCGAGCCAGTCAAGCGCGGCCTCGGTCTGCTCGCGCGGGGTGCCGATACCGTGGATATGCAGCGGCTCGGCGACGATGGTCGCCAGCGTCATCATCGGGTCGAGCGTGGAATAACTGTCCTGAAACACCACCTGCAGACGGCGGCGCACGGGTTTGAGGGCGGCCACCGACAGGTCGGTGATATCGGTGCCGCCGACGACGATCCGCCCCGTCGTGGGTTCCGTCAGGCGCAGGGCCATCATGCCGGTCGTGGTCTTGCCAGAGCCGCTTTCGCCCACCAGCCCCACGATGGCATTGCGCGGCAACACAAGGTCGACATTGCGCACCGCGACGAGATCCGTCGTCTGGCCGAACATGCCGCCGCTGCGCAGCTGAAACGTCTTGCCGATGCCGCGCAGTTCAAGGGCGGGAACCGACGGGTCGGCGGCAGCCGGGCCGCGATCTGTCGGGCCGGCGTGTGGCCGGGCAAACGCATCCGATGTCACATCAGCCTCCAGCAGGCGGCCTCGCGACCGGGCCCGAATGCCTGCATCGGTGGCATTTGCGCGCCACACTGCGCATCGGCCTGCGCACATCGCGGGTGAAACGGGCATCCGGACGGCGGGTCGGATGGATCGGGCGAGGCGCCGGGGATCTCGGTCAGGCGCTGCCGCCCGCCGCTGTGCCCCGGCATACTGTCGAGCAGGGCGCGGCTGTAGGGATGCAGCGGCGTGTCGAACAGATCCTGCACCGGGGCCTGTTCCATCACCCGCCCGCCATACATCACCAGCACCCGGTCCACGGTTTCGGCCACGACGCCCAGATCGTGGGTGATCATCACCAGCCCCATGTCCAGCTCCGCCTGCAACTCTTTGATGAGATGCAGGATCTGCGCCTGCACCGTCACGTCGAGGGCCGTCGTCGGCTCGTCCGCGAACAGCACGCGCGGGCGGCACGACAGCGCCATGGCGATCATCGCCCGTTGCAACATACCGCCCGAAAGCTGGTGGGGATAGCTGTCGTGGACGGCGCCCGGATTGCGGATCTCGACCCGGTCGAGCAGGCCCTCCGCCTCGGTACGCGCGGCCTGTTTGCCGACGCTACGGTGGGCGCGGATGGTTTCGCCGATCTGCTGGCCGATGGTGAACATCGGATCGAAGGCGGTCATCGGGTCCTGAAAGATCATCGCCGCCCGCTTGCCCCGTATTTCCGCAAGATCCGCACCGCGGGCCGCCATCACGTCGATATCGCCGATCCGCAGCGTCTTCACCTCGATCCGGGCAGGCGGCGCCCGCAGCAGACGCAGGGCGGCCATGCAGGACACCGATTTGCCAGACCCGCTTTCCCCGACGATCCCGAGGCTTTCGCCGCGCGCCAGTGTCAGCGACACGCCGCGCACGGCCTGAACCACCCCGTCCGATTGCGGAAACGAAACGTGCAGATCCTCGATCTGAACCAGCGGTTGATCGGCAAGCGGATGGGTCACGGCGGAATTTCCAGCGGATGGACGCCCCGCCATCTGCGGGGCGTCCGTCCTTGTCATTCGGCCACGGTGGTGTGCGCGTAGAAGTATGGCACCTGCCGCGACAGCGGGGTCATGCCCGCGCTGTTGGGCTCCACGCCCTCGCCGGTCAGACGGTCGCTGACGGCGAACATCTGGATCGGATGGACCAGCGGGATCATCGACGCGTTGTCGATCAACACCTGTTCGGCCTGCGCATAAAGCGCCAGACGCTGTTCCCAGACCGGATCGGCATCGGCCTGTGCCACCAGCGCGTCATACGCCGGCAGCCGGTGATCGTGACGGCCGCCGTCATAAAAGATGCCGTAAAAGTTCGACGGATCGATGTAGTCGTACTCGTAGGGGGCGAGGAACAGGTTGTTCTCCTTTTCGATCATCCCCTGCATCCAGTCCTGCGTCGGCAGCATCCGCAGGTTCATCGTGATGCCCAGATGCTCGGCAAACTCGGCCTGAAGGTATTGCAGCATCGGCGCGGTGATCGCTCCGTTGTAGCCGCCCTGATCGCGGAACCAGATCTCGACTTCCGGGAAGCCTTCGCCGCCCGGATACCCGGCCTCGGCGAGGAATTCCCGCGCGCGGACGGGATCGAACACCGCCTGTGCCGCGATGTCGGCGTTATAGCCGGGGAACGATGGCGACAGCAGCGATCCGGCGGGCACCGCAAGGTCGCGCAGCACCGTCGAGGTCAGCTCGTCCCGGTCGATGGCGTATTGCAGGGCGCGGCGCACGTCGATGTTGTCGAACGGCGGGCTGTCCAGATCGAAGGCAATATAGGACACCGCGAAAATCGCGTTCTGGCGCAATTCATCGGGCGAGCGCTGTTCGATGAACGGGATCTGGCCCGCGTTCAGAAAGCTGAAATCGACCTCGTCGGCCATATAGGCCGGAAGGCCCACTTCCGGCGCGCCCAGCGCGGGATCGATTTCGATCCGCTCGGCAAGGCCCGGCCACGGCCCGGTGTACATCGGGTTACGGACCATGGTCATCGCGTTGTTGGTCTTTTCCCAGCTTTCGATCATATAGGCACCGGACGAGACCAGCGTGTCGACGTTGGTCGCATAATCGTCGCCGAACTCCTCGACCACGTGGACCGGCACGGGATACCACAGCGACACGACCGAGGGCAGATAGGGCTTGGGTGTCTCGGTCCGGACCTCGATCGTGCGGTCGTCCACCGCCGTCAGTCCCAGCGTTTCGACGCCGGCCTCGCCTGCGGTTACGGCGGTCCAGTTCTCGATCCCGGCGGCGAAATCCCAGTACCAGTTGAAATCATAACCGGTGGTTGCCGCCCGCTCGAGCGCAAAGACATAGTCTTCGGCCGTCAGCGGCTCACCATCCGAAAACATCAGGCCTTCGCGCAGGGTGAACGTCCAGGTCAGGCCGTCCTCGGACTGCTCCCAGCTTTCGGCACCGAGGCCGACGAGGGCATATTCGTTGTCGAACGAGGTCAGCGGCAGCTGGATCATCTCGGGATAGCCCGCGCGCGCATAGACCGTTTTCATGTAGTCGGCATGGGTGCCGTCGGCGATGTCGCCGGGCGCCTGAATGGTCTGCGCGGCCCCCGGCAGCGCAGTTGCCACCGTCAGCGCCGCGGCCGCCACGAACGTCCTCATGATCTGCATAAACCAATACCCCTGTCATATATCGCCGAAAGGACGAGAACCGCCCGAACCGCCAGATAGTATATGTCTGACAAATATCTGACCCTGCGGCAAGTAAAAGGTGCTCGGGGCGGTATCTGCCGTGACGTGCCAGGCGCGGTCGACGCAGCCGGACGCAGGCCCCGGCGCGTCGTCGCCGTCGTGGCTGTCTTCGGTCGGGCTGCGCCGGTGGACCGTGGCCACAGGCCCGGCCGGCACCGGAATAAATCGCGGGACAGGTGCCGTTGGCTCAGGCCGTTGATCCCGAACGTGAATTCGCGCCGGAAGCGTCGCCGATCAGGCGATCCCGTACACCCGGCGCGCAGTCTCGTGGCCGATGGCGGCGGCCTCGTCGTCCGACAGTGGCGCAAGCAGGGCGCGGGTCACGTCGATCCAGTCGCCGATGCCCTGCGCCAGATCCACCACCGGCCAGTCGCTGCCCCAGACCATACGCTGCGGCCCGAAACAGTCGAGGACATGATCGACATAGGGCGCAACCGTGGCCTGCGTCGCCGCGCCGGGCGGGCAATAGGCGAAGATGCCCGACAGCTTGCAGGTGACGTTCTCGCAGGTCGCAAGCCGCCGCATGTCCTCGCGCCACGGATCGAGGCCCGCACCCGCGATGTCGGGCACGCCGCAATGATCGAGGATCAGCGTCGCGTCGGGACAGGCGCGCGCAAGTTCGTACGCAAGCGGCAGTTGCTTTGCGGTAAAGCACATGTCGAAGGTATGCCCGGCGGCGCCGATCCGGGCGACGTTGCGCCGGAAGGTGTCGGTGGTCGACACGGCGTCGTCCATCACATGCAGAATACGGCGAAACCCCACGGCCCCCATGCCCGCTGCCACGTCGATCCAGGCATCGAAACCCTCGTCGGTTTCCGGCCGGGCCGCCGCGATCAGACCGCGAATGCCATTGTCGGGCGTCGCCATGAGCGAGGCCACATGGCCCGTCTCGGTGGAAATTTCCGCAGGGTCGACGTCCGCCTCCATAAACAGCGATCCGGTGATCCCGGCGTCCGCCGTCTGGCGCAGATAATCGTCGATGGTGAACGCGCGCGCCGCCAGCGGCGGTATCGTCTCGGTCCAGCGGTATGTCGCGACATCGGGATAGACGAGGTGCTGGTGGGTATCGAACAGGGGGATCATCGGGTTTCCTTACTGGCACGGTTGGTCAGGCAACGGCGCGGGCTGCGTCCGGGGCGGGGGACGTTTCGAGACGGGCCAACTCTCCGACGGTTTGGCGCCGCGCCGCCCATTCTCGGGTCTGTGCCGTCACACCGGCAGACACGCAGGCCCGATCGGATCAAAGCTCTTGTAGGTCAGGATGAATTCGGTGTGGCCCAGATCCTCGGACCGGGTCGCCTCGCCCGCCGCCGTGCGTCCCACAAGGTCGAATATCTCGCGCCCCACGTCCTCGACGCTGGCCCCGTCCGAGATGATCCGCCCGGCGTTCACATCCATATCGTCGCGCAGGCGCGCGTACATCTGCGGGTTCGCCGCGACCTTGATGACGGGCGCCAGCGCCGATCCCACGACAGAGCCGCGCCCGGTGACGAACAGCGTCAGATGCGCGCCCGAGGCCATCATCTCGACGATTTCGGCGTTGTCCGAGATGTTGGGAAAGCCGAAGCGCACCTCGCCATCGGGCACCACATCCATAAGGTAAAGGCCGCCGCGCGGCGGGATATCGCCCGGTTTGATCAACCCCGAGATCGGCGAGCGGCCCGATTTGGCATAGGCGCCCAGCGATTTCTCCTCGATGGTGGTCAGCCCGCCATCGGCGTTGCCGGCGGCAAAGCTGCCGAAGCCGAGGGTGGCGTAATAGGCCGCCGCCTTGTCGACCGAGGCGCGGATTTCTGCGCCCAGTTCGGGGGTCACGGCGCGGCTGGCCATGATGTCCTCGCAGCCGATCAGCTCGCCGGTTTCCTCGAAAATGCAGGTCGCCCCGGCGTCGACGAGCATATCGAAGGCGCGGCCCACCGCCGGATTGCCGGTCAGCCCGCTGGTGCCGTCCGACCCGCCGCAGACAGTGCCGACGGTCAGCTCCGACAGGGACATCGGCACGGTGGCGGCACCGGCGAGGTCTTGCGCCATTTCGGCGATGGCCGCCTGCCCTGCCGCGATGGTGCTGCGCGTGCCGCCGGTCTGCTGGATCACGAGGGTCTGGACGGGGCGGCCGCTGTCGCGGATCACCTCTTCGAGGCGCCGACGGTCGAAACTCTCGCACCCGAGCGAGACCAGCAGCACCGCGCCGACGTTGGGATGGGTGCACAACCGCTCCATCATCCGTTGCGCGTAGACGTTGGGAAAGCAGCCCGGAAAGCCGATAAGATGGGCCGCGTGGCGGTGCGGTGCCACGATTTCACGCGCGACGTGGTGCGCGCATTCCACCAGATAGGCGACGGCGACGACGTTGCGGATGCCCTTGCGGCCGTCGGGCCGGGGATATCCCCGGATCGCGAGCGCTGTCTCGGCGGGTTGAGGTCCGGTGTGGCTGTTCATGACGAAACCTCCGGGGCGGGCGTGAGCGCATAGGTGGGCGTATAATCGCTTTTGACGTTGTGGATGTGGACATGGGCGCCCATGGCAATCGCCTCGGTCGCCGAGCCGATGGGCGCGCCGTATTTGACGATCCGCGCGCCCGCCGCGATTGCCTGGCGGGCAATCTTGTGGCCCATGTCGATCCGCACCGGGACGGTGACGGAAACACCCCCGACCTGCACCACCTCTTGCGCCGCGATGGTGCCGCGCAGGACCAGCACGTTGTCGTCGGGCGCCAGCAGCAACAGCCGGGGGTCGGTGGGGGCGTCGGACATCGGTCAGAACTTTCCATATTCGAGGTAGGCGGCCTGCGGATCCATGCCGCCCAAAATCGCGGTGCGAACCTTGTTTTCGGTAGCCATCGCACCCTCGGCGGCATCGCTGACCTCATCCACCAGATTTGCCGGGATCCGCACCATGCCGTCGCGGTCGCCGTGCAGCCAGTCGCCGGGTTCGACGCGCACCTCGCCCATCGTGATCGGCACACCGTGCCCGGTGGGTCGCCAGAAGGCCACGATGTCGCGCGGCGTATGATGGGTGCGCCAGCAGGCGAACCCCAGATCGAGGATGAAACTCGCGTCCCGCAGGCCGCCATCCAGAACGCAGCCCAGCATGCCTTTGCGGTGCAGCGTCTCGGCAGACAATTCGCCCATCTGGGCGATCTGGTGGGTGTGGGGTTGCGCCGTCCAGATGTGGTCGCCGGGTGCCTTCGACAGCAGACCGGTCCAGTCCATCAGCGTCTGGTGCGCGTCCGCCGTCTCGTCCACCCGGCCTTCGACGGTCCAGGCGGGGCCGCACAGCGTCATCTCGGGCTGCAACGGCGTGATCCGCGGCGGCAGGGTGAAATTGCGCAGGCCTCTGGCGCGCATGACGTCGTGCACGACGCTGGTATAGCAGGCGCGCAACCGGGCGATCCGGGGATCGGTTGCGGTCTCAGTCATGATGAAACACCTCGTCCAACATCGCCCACCATTCGCCCTCGCCGCGCGTCTCAAGCGGCACCTGCATCGGTTTGCAGATATCCCACCATTCCTGCGTCTTGGGATCGGCGGCCATCCGGGCGGCGTCTGCGGCGAAATCGCTGCCGGTATAATCCCAGTACCCGAACAGCAGGTTTTCCGGTTCCTTGAGGAAAATCGAATAGTTGGTGATGTTGCACGCCGAGATCGCGGCGAGAACCCCGGGCCAGGTTTCGGCGTGAAGGCGTTTGTACGCGGCGATCTGCTCGGGGCGGACCCCGATCACCATGGCCATGCGCTGCATCTTATCCTCCTGTGACGGTGTGGTCGGTGCCGGGCACGATGCGCGCGCGGATCGCGTCCCAGTTCCAGTCGATGCCAAGGCCGGGGGTTTCTGGCGGAAAGGCGCGACCGTCGCGTATATCAAGACGCGAGGCGGTTATCGCGTCAAGTTGCGGGATGTATTCAAGGGTCGGCGCGTTGGGCACGGCGCAGACGAGACTGACGTGCAATTCCATCAGGAAATGCGGACAAACGGGCACGTTATGCGCCTCGGCCAGATGCGCGATCTTCAGCCAGGGGGTGATGCCGCCGACACGGGCCACATCGGCCTGCACGATACTGGCGGCCCCCTGCGCCAGATAATCCTTGAACTGCGACAGCGCATACATGCTTTCGCCCACCGCGATGGGCACCCGCGAATGACGGGCGAGGTGGGCATGCGCGCCCACATCGTCGGCGGGCATCGGCTCTTCGAACCAGTGCACGCCGCTGTCTGTCAGCATGTCCGCGCGGCGCATCGCCTCGGCCAGATCGAAGGACTGGTTGGCGTCGACCATGATACGGAAATCCTCGCCCACCGCAACGCGCACGGCGCGCAGACGGGCGCGGTCCTCGGCGATGGACGGCTTGCCGATCTTCATCTTGGCGCCCGTGAACCCGCGCGCCTGCATCGCCAGCGCATCGGCCACCAGCGCCTCGACGGGCAGATGCAGCCAGCCGCCTTCGGTGGTGTAGAGCGGCACCGACGGTTGCGCGCCCCCCGCCATGCGCCACAGCGGCAGGCCCGCGCGCAGACAGCGCAGATCCCACAGGGCGGTGTCGATGGCGGCCAGCGCCAGCGAGGTGATCGCCCCCACCGCCGTGGCGTGGGTGGTGAACAGCAGCGCGCGCCAGTTGCCGTCGATTTCCTCGGCCTCGCGCCCGATCAGCGCGGGCGCCAGCGTTTGCGTCGAGCAGGCTGACGATGGCCGGCCCGCCGGTGCCGATGGTATAGCAATAACCGGTGCCGACGCGCCCCTGCGCATCGGTGATCCGCACCATCGGGGTTTGCTGGCTCACGAAACTCTGGATCGCGTCGACGCGGGTGACGGCGGGCGCCAGATCGACCATCAGGATCTCGATTTCGACGATCCGCGCCATCAGGACACGCGCACGGATGTGCCGGTGCCCGCGTCGAACAGGTGCGCCCGGTCGAGCGACAGGCGGAACGTGAACGTCTCGCCGGGTTTCACGTCGCGCGGATCGAACATCTTGCCCTGGATCTCCTGCCCCGCAAGCGTCGTGTAGATAAGGGTTTCCGACCCCAGAAGCTCCGCCAGATCGACGGTCAGGTCCAGTTCGGTCGTCTCGCGCGCCTCCTGAATGCCGTGGCCGATGGGGCTCAGATCGTCGGGACGGATGCCGAAGGTCACCTCCTGCCCCTCGCGCACCAGATCGCGCAACCGCGCAGGCACCGGCACATCGCCGCCGCCCGTGAATACCACGCGACCCTCTGAAATCCGCGCCGGGATCAGGTTCATCGGCGGCGAGCCGATGAAACTGGCGACGAAGGTGTTTACCGGATGGGTGAACACCTGCATCGGCGTGCCGACCTGTTCGATATGACCGTCTTTCATCACCACGATCCGGTCGGCGAGCGTCATCGCCTCGACCTGATCGTGGGTCACGTAGACGACGGTGGTGCGGACGGTATTGTGCAGTTTCTTGATTTCGGTCCGCATCTGAACCCGTAATTTCGCATCCAGATTTGACAGCGGCTCATCGAACAGGAACGCGTCCGGGTGCCGCACGATGGCGCGTCCCATCGCGACGCGCTGACGCTGGCCGCCCGACAGTTCGGCGGGGATCCGGTCGAGCAGCTCCGACAGGCCGAGGATGCCCGCCGCCTCGTCCACCCGCTCGGCGATCACCGCCTCGGTCTGCCCCGCGATCTTCAATCCGAACCCAAGGTTGTCGCGCACATTCATATGCGGATAGAGCGCGTAGTTCTGAAACACCATCGACACGTTGCGCTTGCGCGGCGGCAGGTCGTTGACCACCCGGTCGCCGATGCTGATATCGCCCGAGGTGATATCCTCGAGCCCCGCGATCATCCGCAGCGTCGTGGATTTGCCGCAGCCCGACGGACCGACCAGCACCACGAATTCGTTGTGCGCAATCGCGAGATCGATGCCGTGCACCACCTCCATGCGCCCGTATTTCTTTACCACGCGGTCAAGGACGATACCTGCCATGTTCAGCCTTTCACGCCACCGAACGTCAGTCCGGAAATCAGATGTTTCTGCACGACGAACGTCAGGATGATCGCCGGTACGATGATGATGACGGCCATCGCACACATGCCCGCCCAGTCGATGGTGAATTGCGCGGTGAAATCCATCAGGCCCACCGGCAATGTCTTGCTGTCGGTCGAGCGGGTAAGCTGGCTTGCCAGCGCGTATTCGTTCCAGCTTGTCAGGAAGGCAAAGACACCGGCGGCGGCGATGCCCGAGCGGGCCAGCGGAAATTCGATCCGCCAGAACGCCTGCCAGCGGGTGCAGCCATCCACCTGTGCCGCCTCGGAGAGAGATATCGGGATCTGCCGGAAGAACCCGTCGATCAGCCAGACGGTAAAGGGCACGTTGAGGGACACATAGACGATGATCAGCCCGATCTGCGTGTCGATGATCCCCATCCACGACCACAACATGAACACCGGCAGCGACAGCGCGATCCCCGGCACCGTGCGGAACAGCATAAGGCCGAGGAACCAGGCGTTCTTGAACCGGAACCGGAACCGCGCAAAGGCATAGCCGCCCGCCATGCCGATGACGAGGGCGATGAATGTGGACGTCGTGGCGATCACCAGCGAGTTCCAGAAATACGACAGCACCGGGATCGCGACCTGATTTTCGCCAAAGCCGAAAATCTTGGCGAAATTGTTCAGCGTCAGGTCCTGCGGGATCCAGATCGGCGGCTTGGCCAGGATCTCGCGGTTGGGGCGGAACGCGGACAACACCACCCACAGGCCGGGCACGCAGATCACGATCATCAACGAGAACGTGCCGATCCAGAGCAGCACCGCGTTGATCCGCTTTTTGATCTGACTGGTGCCCGACCGCCGCGCCGGTGTTTGCAACGCCACGGTCATTCCGCGCCCCCCATGTAACGGCGGGCCGCGACCAGCTTGGTAAAGAAGTAATAGGTGAAGGCGATGGACAGCAGCGTCGACAGATAGGCCATCGCGTTGGCCTGCCCCATGCGCGCGTCGGAATAGCCGGTCCGCGCGATCGACGTCCACAAAAGTTCGGTCCGGCCCGCGGGCCCGCCCGCCGTCATCACGTGCACGATGTCATAGGCGCGCGCCACATCGAGGCTGCGGATCGTCATCGCGATGAAGGCAAACGGCATGATGAACGGCAAGGTGATGTGGCGAAACACCTGCCACGGATTGCAGCCGTCGACCTTTGCGGCCTCCAGCGGCTCGCGCGGCATCGCGAACAGGCCTGCCAGCAGCAGGATCGCGAAGACGCTCGTGCTCATCCAGACCTCGGCAAAGATGATCGAGAACATCGCGAGCTTGCCGTCGACCAGCCAGGGGATCGCCCGGTCCGTCAGGTTCAGCGATTGCAACGCGTTGTTCAGAATGCCAATATTGTCGTTGAAGATGAACTTGAACATGAACCCCACGAGGATCGGCGAGAACATCATCGGGAACATCATGATCGTGCGCAGCGTCCGCTGGCCCCAGGTGATCTTGGCGATCAACAGCGCGATGCCGAGGCCCAGCAGGAATTCGACGTTCAGCGCGATGGTCAGGAACAGGATCGTGCGGCCGAACGCGGCCCAGAAATCCTCGTCGCCGAACAGGCGGATATAATTGCGGAACCAGACGAAATCGTTGATCGTTTCGGGCCGGATAAGGCGGTAATTCGTCAGGCTCGTGTACAGCGAGAACAACAGCGGCACCGCCACCACGAACAGCATCGTCAGCAGCGCCGGCGACAACAGCAGGATCGGCGTCATTGCGGCGCGTCTGGTCTTGAAGAACGATGCCATCGGGGTGCTCTCGGGTTGGGATGCGCCCCGGCGCCGTACCTGGCGCCGGGAGGCCGTTTTGTCGGATCGCGGCCCGGCGCATGCACCGCATCTTTCTCGTCGCGGCCCAGCGCACGTCCCGGGATCTTTTGGTCCGCAACCCGGCGCGGACGCCGGAATCTTTGCCAACAGCAACCCGGTGCAGGCACCGGAATCTCTGCCAACAGCGGCCCGGCGCAGGCACCGGGCGGGGTTGCTCACATCACAGGTAGCCAGCGTCCTGCATGATCTCGAGCGCTTCTTCGGCGGCATCGTCGAGCGCCTCTTGCGCTGTCTTGTCGCCGACGATGGCGGCCTGAATCTCGGGCCACATCACGTTGGACAGCTCGATCCACTCGGGGATCAGCGGCACGGTGAACGCATCCTCGGCCATCGAGGTCCGGAACGTCGAAAACACTTCGACCATGTAGTCGTTGCCGTCGGCCTCGAACTCGGCCAGCGCATCTGTCCAGACCTGCGTGCGTGTCGGCAGGATGCCCATCCGCGCTTCGATCATCTGCTGGGCGGGATCCGTCAGGAACGTCACGAATGAGGCCGCGGCGTCCATGTTGTCGCAGGTTTCGGTGATCGAAAAGCTGTGCGACCCCGACCAACCGGTGCGGATCCCCGCCGAACCCATCGGCGCGCGGACGACGGCGACGTTGCCTGCGGTCTGTGCGCTTTCGGGATCGTTGAAATAGGCCGACCAGCCGCCCCAGTCGAGGTTCATCGCCACGGTCCCCGAGCCAAAGCCGAGACCGGTGTCGTCCCAGAGGTAGTTGGGCACGCCGACGGGGACGGCACCCGCCTCGTACAGATCGACAAAGAACTGCAACGCCTCGACACCGGCGGCCGAGTTGAATGTCGGGTTCCAGTCGTCGTCGAACATCGCGCCGCCGTTGGCGACCAGCAGCTCGTAGAACCGCCCGTTGACGGCCTCGTCCTTGCCGACGAACTGAAAGCCGAAGAAATCGGGCGGGTCGGCAAAGAAAATCGCCATGTCGCTGACCTGTTCCCAGGTTTCGGGCGGCGCCAGCGGATAGCCGTATTCCGCCTCGAAGGCGGCCTGATTGTCCGCGTCCTCGAACAGCGAGACCTGATAGAACAAGTTCGACACATCCGAATGGCGCGGCAGCTGCACAAGGCGCCCGTCCACGGTCGAATGCTCAAGGATCAGCGGCGTAAAGCCCGCCAGCGTCTCGTCCGAAATCAGGTCGTTCAGGTCGGTGTAGATAGAGCCGTATTGCGGCGCAAAGCTGGTGTGGTTCGATCCGACGCACCAGTCGAGCGTTCCCGCCGCGATGTCCTGCTTGATCTCGCGGTCCAGTTCGAAGTGGTTCTTGCGGCTCAGGATCTCGACCGTGGCACCGGTCATTTCCTCCCACTGGGCGATGGTCGCGTACAGCGGCTCGTATTGCGCGCCGCCGATCAGTTTGACCCGCAGGGTATAGCCGTCGAAACTGCCATAGTCCTGTGCCGCCAGCGGGGCGGCCATCAGCGGCACGAGTGCGGTGGCCAAAAGGGCCTTTGCGATGGTTCTGGTCATGTCGTCCTCCTGTATCGTGCCGGTATCCGCCCGTCAGCGGGCCGTCTGGTCGTCGCTGCTGTCCGCCGGCATCGGGTCGGACAGCAAATCCCTCAGAACTATGTCACGGTCGGCGCCCAGCGTGGGGGCCGCGCGGTCGCTCGTCAGAACCTGCCCGTCGATCCGGACCGGGCCGCGCACGGCCTCGAGCGTCACGTTCCCGTCCCGGCGCAGGACCTGCCGCAGATCGAGGGCGCGGAACGCCGCATGATCGAGCATCGCGGGCCAGTCGAGCACTTCGGAACACCAGATGTCCGCCGGTTGCAGGATGGCGAGCCAGTCTGCGGTCGTCCGCTGCGCTGTGGCGGCGGCAATGACCGTCTTGATGGCGTCGCGGTGCGTCAGCATCGCGGCGGCGTCGCCGTGAAACCGGTCCAGACCGTCGATACCCATCAGGCGCGACAGCCGCTCGAGCGAGGGCGTCATGGCGAGGGCCAGATGTCCGTCGGCGGTCGCATAGACACCGTAGGGCGCGCCCAGATAGGCATGCGCCGCGTTCGCCGCGCTGCGCACCGGCACGCGGTGGCCATCGTTGAGATGCGTCGTCAGCACCTCGAACTGGAAATCGATCATCGCCTCGAACAGGCTGGTCTGCACGTGCGCGCCGCGTCCGTGGAGGCCGCGCCCGACCAGCGCGGCAAGCACGCCCTGCGCCAGCGCATTGCCCGCCAGCATGTCGGCGACGGCAAGGCCCATCGGCATCGGCGGATCGTCCTGCGCGCCGGTGAGCCACAACAGGCCGGACCGCGCCTGCGCCAGCAGATCCTGCCCCGGCAGATCGCGCCACGGCCCGTCCTCGCCGTAGCCCGAGATCGAGCCGTAGACGATGGCCGGATTGATCGCGCGCACATCGGCATAGCCGAAACCCTGCCGCTCGATCACGCCGGGTCGGAAATTCTGGATCATCACGTCGGCCCGCGCGATCAGACGGGTCAGCATGGCGCGGTCGTCCGCATCGCGCAGATCGGCGGCAATGCTCTCCTTGTTGCGGTTTATCGCGTGGAACAGGCTGTTGTCACCGTCGATATCGGTGTCCGACAGGTACAGGTTGCGGCACAGATCGCCGGTGCCGGGGCGTTCCACCTTGATCACCCGCGCGCCCAGATCCGCAAGCCGCAGCGAGGCCAGCGGCCCCGACAGGAACTGACTGAAATCGAGGACGACAAGCCCGTTCAGAGGCCGCGCCTCTTGCGCCAGCGCCTTCACGCGCGGCTCGCGGCATAGGCCGTCTGAAGGGCATCGAGCGTTGCGGGAACCGGGCTGCCGTCGCGCAAAAAGGCGTGCACGATGTCACCGCCCCGGTCCTGAAACCCCATGTATCCGTCATAGCGCGGGCGCACCCAGGCACTTTCAAGGGTCTGTCGCGTGCGCCGGAAAAAGTCGCGCGTGGCGGCGTTGCAGCGGTCGCTGTCCCAGGCTACGGCGTTGCCGGGCTGGCCGCCCGCGTCGAAGAACGCGCCTTGCTGACAGGCGGCACCCGCAATCCCGAAGGCGTAGTCGACGGCGATGTCACGGTGCGCGGAGGCCGCCGAAACGGCGATGCCCGTGCCACCCAGGACCGTGCCACGCGGCCCGTGTCCGCCGATGCCCGGCGCGTCCGCAAAGGTCAGCGCAAACCGGCAATAGCCCGCGCGGCTGTAGTTGGTATAGCCGTACCCGAACGGCGCATAGGCGGGGGCATCCGCCTGCCCGCCCATCCAGTCGTAGATGCCGATCGGATCGAGGGTCAGACAGCGCCGGTCCATCAGCGCAAAGATCGCGGCCATCCGGTCGAGCACCTCGGCCCCCGCCGCGCGGTCGATCAGGTCGGCCCCTTCGGCCACGGCCGCGCCGATGTTGCGCGCCATCCCCATGAACGTCATCAGCGCGTTGACCGGAACCAGGGCGAACGCCACCCGGCCCGCGCGGGCAAGATCCATCACACCGTCCCACTCGGTCGGGGCCGCGTCGATCAGGTCGGCTCGAAAGGCGGCCACCGGCGTTGCCGCATCGATGGCCAGCGCCCACTGGCGGCCACTGAATTCATACGAGGGGTGCGACGCTCCCACCGACTGGCCCGCCAGTGTCGCAACCTCGGCGTCGCGCCCCAGCCCGTCGAGGGCGAGCAACAGGCCGGACCCCGCCACCTCGCCCACATGCGGATGGTCGATCACCATCAGGTCACAGGCGTCGGCCATCTCGGCAATCGGGCGGTCGGCGAAGGCCTGCAACGAGCGTTTCTCCCAAGAGATCGTAACGCCGGGATGGGCCGCCGCATAGGCACGCGAGGTCGCCACCATCGGGTCGTAACCCCGGCTGTGATCCCATGTCATGCCGCGCAGGTCAGGCATGTTTGCGCGCCTCTTTTGCCGCCCGCGTTGCGGCAATCGCCGCGTCCGCCTGCGCCTCGAACGGTGCGGGATCGCGGTACAGCGCGGTCATCAGATGCTCGCAATACAACACCTGCTCGCCCGCGTCCTTGAACACCGAATAACTCACCCGGACCTTGCCCATCGCGCGGTCCTTCACCTCTTTGTCGAGGTTTTTGCGGATCGTGTAGATCGTGTCGCCGATGAACACCGGGGCGATGAACCGCAGCCGGTCATAGCCGTAGGAGAACGAGTTGAGGCAGTTCGTCGCCGCCAGCCCGAGGCCCACGGAAAACACCATCGCGCCCGCCACAAGGCGTTTGCCGAACAGGCCCTCTTCGACGGCGAAGCGCGCGTCGGAAACATAGGGGTGGTGGTCCATCACGAGGCTGTTGAAGAGCATGGATTCGCCTTCGGAAATCGTGCGCCGGATCGAGCGGATTTTGTCGCCGGCGGTGAAATCCTCGAAATACCAGTTCTCGGAATTCCAGACCGGGATTGCCGCGTGATCCGCGGGAACGCCCGGAACGCCGCGCGCATGAACACCGATTTCGGCCATATGTTTTCCCCCCGGGCGGCGCGATGCGGTCTCGTCCATACCGCGCCATGCCTGTGCATCTTCAATCAGCAGCTTTCACATGTCAAACTATATTGTATATGTAAAAGAGCAGCAGCATATGAGGAGGACGCGATGGAAGTCGAACAATTCTTCGAAGACTACCGGCAGGGCGCGGCGCGAACATCGTTCGGACGCACGATCACCGAGGCCGATATCGTCATTCACGCGGGCCATTCGGGCGATTTCTTTCCGCATCACATGGACGCCCAATGGTGTGCGACGCAGCCGTTCGGCGCGCGCATCGCCCATGGCACGATGACCTTCGCCATCGGCATCGGCCTGACCGCGACGCAGATCAACCCGCGCGCCTTCACCTATGGATATGAGCGTTTGCGGTTTCCGACGCCGGTCTATGCGGGCGACACGATCCGCACGGTGGTGACCGTCGGCACGCTCGCCGGCGATCCCAAACGCAAGGGGCATGGCCGTGTGACCGAAATTTGCGAAACCACCAATCAGTCCGGCAAGACGGTACTGTATTGCGAGCATATCCTGCTCGTCGAACGCAGAAAGGCCCTATCATGACTGTCGATTCCCTGCCGGACCTGCGCCAGACATGGCCCGCCCCCGCAGCACCCAGACCCATCGTCATCATCGGCGCGGGCGGCATCGTACGCGATGCCCACCTGCCCGCCTACGCACGCGCCGGGTTTACCGTGGCCGGCGTCACCGACATCGACGTTGAACGCGCGACGTCGCTCGCAGCGGATCACGCCATTCCGGCGGTCCACGCAAACGTCGCGGCGGCCGTCGCGGCACATGGCACGGGCGTCGTCTATGATGTGGCCGTGCCGCCGCAGGCCATCGCCGCGATCCTGCCGGACCTGCCCGACGGTGCCACCGTGCTGATCCAGAAACCGATGGGCCCCGATCAGGATCAGGCGCGCCACATCCGGCAGATCTGCCGCGACAAGGGCCTGACGGCGGCGATGAACTTTCAGCTGCGGTTTTCGCCGATGATGCTGGCGGTCCAGGATGCCGTCTCGCGCGGTCTGCTGGGCGATCTGCTCGAGATCGAGGTGCATCTCAACATCTATACGCCGTGGTCACTGTTCCCGTTTCTGATCCCGATGGAGCGGGTCGAATTGCTGGTGCATTCGGTCCATTACCTCGATGCGATCCGCGCCGTCGCCGGAAATCCGCTGGGCGTGTTCGCGCGCTCGATGCACGATCCGCGTGCAGCGGATTTCGCCCAGACCCGCACCTCGGTGATCCTCGATTACGGGTCTCGCCTGCGCGGTCTGATGTCGATCAACCACAACCATCAGTGTGGCCGCAAATTTCAGTCCGCCTGGTTCCGGTTCGAAGGCACGCAAGGCGCGATGATGGTCAAACTCGGCGTCAATTACGCCTATCCCGACGGCGAGCCGGACGAGTTGTGGTTCTGCCGCAACGATGACGAATGGGCGCGGATCCCGCTGGTGGGAAGCTGGTTCACCGACGCCTTCATCGGGCCGATGCGCAACCTTCAGCGCAGGGCCTCGGGCGAGGACGACGTCCTGCATTCCGGCGTCGAGGATGCCTATGGCACGATGGCGCTGGTCGAGGCCTGTTTCGCGTCGATGCGCGCGCCGTCCACGCCGCTGGTTCTCGACTAGGCAGGTCCGGAGGGTGCGCCTCTCGCATGGGCCGATCGGACTAATCCCGGTTGAGATCGCCGTAGGCAGGCACCTGTTGCCCGCCAAGTCCGCGGCTTATCGCATTCGCGGTTTCGATCAGCTGGCGGGCGCAGGTTGCGAAATCGATGGGATCGTTGAATCGTTCCAGATGCGGCACCGTAATCGCGGCCACCGCGCGTCCGGTATGGTCCGACACGGGTGCCGCGATATTGACGATGCCGCGGGCCACGAAACTGTCGGTGATCTCGTGGCCGCGGGCGCGGATCCCCGCAAGATCGGCGCGCAGACGGTCCTCGGTCATGCCGGACGGCATTGGCACCCGTGCCATCAGATCGTCGACCGTATCGGCATCCGAAAACGCGGTGATGACCCGCCCCGACGACGCCCGCCATATTTCAAGCCGGGCCCCGAGCCGGACAGACATCACATGGTTTCCCGGCGGATCGATCTGTCCGACGATCAGGATGAACCCGTCGCTGACGATGCTCAGATGCGTCGACTGGTTGATCTCGCGCGCGAGCTTGCCCATCAGCGGCGCCGCGAGCGTCGTCAGGCGCCGTATCAGCGGCGTCCGGTGCGCCACCTCGAACAGTCTGGACGTCAGGACATAGCGGTCCGTCGCGGGGTCCTGCATGACATAGCCACGGTCGGTCAGCACCACGAGCATGCGGAAAATCTCGCTGACAGACCGCTGCATCGCCCGCGCGATCTCGCTCTGGCTGAGCCCCGTGTCCTGCTCCGCCAGAATTTCAAGGATATGCAGCCCTTTCTCCAGAGCGGGCGCGCTGTACCGTTTGGGCGCGGTCTCGTCGGTCGGGGGGATGTCGCCGGTCATGGCGCCAAGGTGTATCGCGACCGTCTCGGATTTGGCAAACCGTATTTCTCCGGTACGGGCGGACCCCGGCGCCTCTACCGCGTTTTTGACCGGTTCATGCGAAGCTGATTGACTGCTCACGCATGATTTGATTTTTACCCGCGAACCGGTTCGGCGGATCCCGCCCGCCGTCCTGAAACATTTCAGTAACGACCCGATGCGTGTGACGGTCGGTCATCGCGGGGGTGTTGAAATCCAGTCGGGCTGACCGGATCGCCGCCCTGCGCGTTACCGACGAACCGCGATTTGTGCCGCGACCGGCGTGCACCGGCTGCAATCCCCGGCACCGTTCACGTTGCCTCAGGCGGAGCGTCCGCGCGTCCCCGGGCGGGAGCGCCCGGGAATGCCGACCGGTCCTGTACCGCATGCCCGGCCCTTGCGTCGCCCGCCCGGCCCTTGCGTCGCCTGCCCGGCCCTTGCGTCGCCCGCCCGCGTCCTGTCAAATCGCTAAAAGTCAGGACAGCCCCATGCCCCTTACCACCACCGCCGCCGACATGGTCGCCGCCGCACGCGCCCGGATCGACGAGGTCGAAACGCCGGATCTGATCGCCATGCTGGACGATCCGGACGTCGTCATCGTCGACATCCGCGATATCCGCGAACGCCGGCGCGCAGGCTTTATCCCCGGCAGCTTCCATGCGCCGCGCGGCATGATCGAATTCTGGGTCGACCCCGAAAGCCCGTACCACAAACCGGTTTTCGCGCAGGGCAAGCAATATGTGTTTCACTGCGCGTCGGGCTGGCGGTCTGCGCTGACGGTGGCAACCCTGCAGGACATGGGGTTTGCGGCGTCGCATCTGAAAGACGGATTCGCGACCTGGGAGGCGCAGGGCGGGCCGGTCGACCGCGTCGCGGACGGTACATGACGGGTCCGGCCTCAGGGCGATAGAGATGTCACGGGCCGATGGGGCCGGCACGGACCGGCAGGGAAATCGCATGGCGAATATCATCGTGGCGGGGGCGGGCATCGTCGGTGTGTCGGCGGCGCTCTGGCTGCAACGGGCGGGGCACACCGTGACCCTCGTGGACCGGGAGGGTCCGGCGTCGGGCACCAGTCACGGCAATGCGGGCGTGCTGGCGGCGGGAGCGGTGATCCCGGTCACGACGCCCGGCATCCTGCGCCGCGCGCCGGGCATGCTGAGCGGTCGCGACCAGCCGCTGTTCCTGCGCTGGCGCTATCTGCCGCGCCTGTTGCCATTCCTGCGCCGCTATCTGGCCCACGCCACGACCACCCACGTCGCCCATTATGCAACGCATATGTCGATGCTGCTCGGCGACAGCCTTGCCCAGCATCGGGCCCTGTCGGCGGCAACCCCTGCCGCGCGTTTCGTCCACGACGACGACTATTGCTTTGGCTATGCAACCGAGGCGGAATTTGCCGCCGATGCAGGCGGATGGGCGATCCGCGCGGCGCATGGCGTTGCATCCGAGGTGCTGCGCGGCGCCGACGCCACCGCCCACGACCCGCTGTTCGGCGGTGCCTTTGTCGTCGTCGTCCGCTGCAAGAACCACGGCCGGATTTCGGACCCCGGCGCCTATGTGCAGGCCCTCGCCGCGCATTTCGCGGAGCGGGGTGGCACGATTGTCCGCACCGCGATCACGGATGTCGAGGTTGACGGAGGCGCCGTGCAGGCACTGACGACCGATGCGGGACGGATGGCGGCGGACCACATCGTGCTCGCCCTGGGTCCGTGGTCGGGCGATATCGCCCGCAAGCTGGGGCTGAAGAGCCTGCAGTTCGAGAGCGAGCGCGGCTATCATATCGAGCTGATGAACCCGTCGGCGATGCCGCGTGCGCCGATGATGGTGGCGGCGGGCAAATTCGTCGTCACCCCGATGGACGGGCGCATCCGCTGCGCGGGCGTGATCGAATTCGGCGGTCTGGGTGCTGGGCCCTCGGCCGCGCCCTTTGCGATGCTGCGGCGCCATATCGCGCGGGTCCTGCCGGGGGTGACATGGGAGCGCGAGGTGACATGGATGGGCCACCGCCCCGCCCCCGCCGACAGCCTGCCGCTGATCGGCCCGCTGGACCCGGACGGTCGCGGATATGCCGCCTTTGGCCACCAGCACGTCGGCTTGACAGGCGGGCCCAAAACGGGTCGGATCGTCGCGGATATGATCTCAGGCACCGCCTTGAACACGGATTTGAGCGCCTTCGATCCCCGACGCCACGCATAATGCGACCGCAAGGGTACTTGGCGGCGGGTCCCCAACATGGAGAACCTCATGAAATTCAGCACCGCTTTTGTCGGAACGGCGCTCGCCGCCAGTGCCGCAACGATCGCACTCGCCGACGCCCACGCACAGGCCTGGGACATGCCGATGGCCTATCCGGCCAGCAATTTCCATTCCGAAATGGGCGTGATGTTCGCCGACCGGGTCCGCGCGCTGACCGACGGCGCCATCGACATCACCGTGCACGCAGGCGGTGCGCTGATCGGCGGCAGCGATATCAAACGCGCGATCCAGACCGGTCAGGTGCCCATAGGTGAGCGGCTGATGTCTGGCCATGCCAACGAAGACCCCATCCTGGCATGGGACAACGTCCCCTTCCTCGCCACGACATACGCCGACAACCAGCGCCTGTGGGAGGCCGCGCGCGGCCCGGTCAACGAGGTGCTGGCCGAGCAAAATCTGGTCACGCTCTACACCTGCCCCTGGCCCGGTCAGGGGTTCTATTTCGATCAGGCGGTCGAAAGCTCCGCCGACACGCAAGGCATCAAGTTCCGGTCCTATAACGCGGCCACGGCGACATTCGCCGAAGCGCTGGGGATGATCCCCGTGCAGGTCGAGGCGGCGGAACTGTCTCAGGCGCTGGCCACCGGCGTCGTCTCGGCGTTCATCTCATCGGGATCGACCGGCTATGACAGCCAGGTCTGGGAACAGCTGAGCCACTACTACAAGGTGAACGCCTGGCTGCCGCGCAACTACGTCATGGTGAATGGCGACGTCTGGGCCGGCCTTGACGCCGACATGCAGGCCGCCGTGCAAGAGGCCGCAGACGAGGTCGGTGCGGCCTGTCTTGCGCGGTCCGAAGAGTTGACCAACTTCTACTTCTCCGAACTCGAGGCCAACGGCATGACCGTCGCGGACGCGGGCCCCGAGTTCCTCGCCGAATTGCAGGAGATCGGTGCGGGCATGCAGGCGCAATGGCTCGAGGATACGGGCGAGGCCGGTCAGGCGATCCTCGACGCCTATAGGGAGAACTGAGGTCTTGAGCATTGCGAGGGGCGGGTCTCGCACTGCTCGCCCCGCACGAGAAGCGGGCGGGCCTCGCTGCGCTCGTCCCTCGGGTACGGTCGGCGGGCCTCGCTGCGCTCATCCCTCGGGGACGGCGGGCGGGGCCTCGCTGCGCTCGTCCCGTATTTTCCGCCGCATCGCCTGAAAGGACCGCCCCATGCGTGACTGGTCTACCGTTCTTGGCCTGCCGCTCTGGGTCTGGCTGTTTGTCATGCCCGGTGCCGTCGCGCTTCTTTGTGCGCTGGCGCGACCTGCGATGCGCCACGTCCTGCGGCCCGTCTGGCGGATGCTCGATGCGATATATGTCGTGGCGGGTATCATGGCGGCAGGTTTTACCGTTCTGATATTGCTGCTGATCGTGGCACAGATGGTCTGCCGCTGGGCGGGCATCGCCTTTCCGGGATCGACGATGTTTTCGGGCTATGCGATGGCCGCGGCGTCGTTCTTTGCGCTGGCCCACGCGCTCATGCGCGGCGCGCATATCCGGGTATCGATCTTTCTGGCGATAAACGACCGTCTGGGGCGCGTGCTGGATATCGCCGCCGTTGCCCTGTCCGCCGTGATCGCCACCTATTTCGCGCGTTATGCCGTGAAAATCACGCTTGAAAGCGAGCGGTTCAACGAACGCACGCAAGGACAGGACAAGATCCCCGAAAGCGTGGTGACCGCCTTCGAGATGCTGATCACCCGACCCTCGGACTGGAGCACGCTGTGGGCGGACAGCACGGCGGGGATGGTTTTCACGCCTGTCTGGATCCCGCAGATCGCCATGGCGCTGGGGTCCACGATCCTTGCGGTAGCGCTGTGGGATACGTTGACGCGGATGCTGGCGACGGGGGAAAATCCGATCCGGGCGGAGGCCGTGGCATGATGTTGTATCGTTTCTTGCGTCCGGCCGCGGCACCCGGTTCCGTCTTTGAACCAGATGAATTTTTCCGGATTGAGGCAGGCCAATACACCCCAGAGCGCCGCGTCGATGCCACGGCAGCAGGCGGGTGCAAAACACCGGCCGCCGCGCGCCGGACATGACCGAAATCTACGTTTCACTCGTGTTCCTCTTCGTGCTGTTTGCCATGCTGGGGGCCTCTGTCTGGATCGGCCTCGCCCTGATGGGCGTCGCATGGATCGGGATCGAGCTGTTCACAACCCGGCCGGCAGGCGACGCGATGATCACTGCAATCTGGGCGACCTCGGCGTCCTGGACCCTGACCGCCCTGCCCCTGTTCATCTGGATGGGCGAAATCCTGTACCGCACCCGGCTGAGCCAGGACATGTTCCGCGGCCTTGCGCCGTGGCTGCGGCATCTGCCGGGCGGGCTGTTGCACACCAACATCGCGGGCTGCACGATCTTCGCCGCCGTCTCAGGCTCGTCGGCGGCCACGCTCACCACCGTGGGCAAGATGTCGATCCCCGAACTGCGCAAGCGCGGCTATCCAGAGGACATGATCATCGGCACGCTGGCGGGTGCCGCGACGCTGGGCCTGATGATCCCGCCGTCCCTCACGCTGATCGTCTACGGCGTGTCGATCAACGAATTGATCATCCAGCTGTTCATCGCGGGCATCGTGCCGGGCCTCGTCCTTGCGGGCTTGTTTTCCAGCTATATCGTCTGGTGGCATTTCACGACCAGGGGCCCCCGGCCCGACCCGGAACCCGACATGACATGGCGCGAAATGGTCGCCGAAAGCCGGTTTCTCGTGCCCGTCCTTGTCCTCGTGTTCTGCGTCATCGGCTCGATGTACGGCGGGTTCGCCACCGCGACCGAGGCGGCGGCGGTCGGCGTCATCGGGGCGCTGGTGCTCGCCGCGGCGCAAGGCTCTCTCGACTGGAGGACATTTTCGGAAAGCCTGATGGGGGCGACGCGGACCAGCGCGATGATCGCGCTGATCCTGATGGGGGCTGCGTTCCTGAAACTGTCGATGGGCTACACCGGGCTGCCGCGCGAACTGGCAGCCTGGATCGAAGGCATGGGGCTGAGCCGTATCGCCCTGATCGCCGCGCTGACGGTCTTTTATGTCATTCTCGGCATGTTCCTCGACGGCATTTCCTCGGTCGTGCTGACCATGGCGATCGTCGAGCCGATGGTGCGCGCGGCGGGTATCGACATGATCTGGTTCGGGATTTTCGTCGTCGTGGTGGTCGAGATGGCGCAGGTGACGCCGCCCGTCGGGTTCAACCTGTTCGTGTTGCAGGGCATGACCAACCACCAGATGGGCTATATCAGCCGTGTCGCCCTGCCGATGGTGGGGCTGATGTTTCTGATGATCGTGCTGCTGGTGGCGTTTCCACAGATCGCCACATGGCTGCCCGATACGATCCGCACGCCTAGCGCGGGATGAGCGCGCCGCGCGTCACGGTCCTGCATCTGGATACGCATTTCCCGAGGCCGCCCGGCGACATCGGCTGTGCCGAAACGTTCGCCGTCCCCCCCGACATCCGCCGCGTCCCCGGCGCCACGGCGCGGGGCATCGTCGGTCACAATCCGGGTCGGATCGATCTGCGGCCGTTTTTCGGCGCTCTTCGGGGGGCACACGGGGATGTCGTCACGACGTCGTGCGGGTTTCTGGCGCCGCATCAGGACAGTCTGGTGGCCGCCACGGGGCTCCCCGTCGTGGCCTCGGCATTGGGCGCGCTGCCCGGTCTGGTGGCCCGGTTCGGTGCCGATGCCGTCGCGGTGCTGACCTTCGACGCGGAGGCGGCGCGGGCGCTGTGTCACGCCGGCGGCCTCGGTGCGGGGTCGGTGATCGGCCTGCACCGCGAGTGTCATCTGCGCCGGGTGATCGAGTCCGACGCGGACCACCTCGATACCGCCCGCGCAGCGGCGGAGATCGTCGATTTGCTGCGGGGCCGCCTGTGCGGCAGCGTCCGCGTGCTGCTGCTCGAATGCACGAACCTGCCACCCTATCTGCCCGATATCCGCAAGGCATTCAGCGGCGAGATTGTCAGCATCCTGACCTGCATCGAGGCCCGCGCGCCGGGCGCGGTCCGCCCCCGGTGGCTGTGACGATGCCGCGATCCAACGTGGCCCGCCCTCCCGGAATTAACTGCATCTTAACCATGCCGCCGTCCAATTGGCGGATGGTTCGTGCGCATCTGTTCCTCGTTTTGGGGGTGATCTCAACGCTGGTCGCCTGCGTCAGCCCGGCGCGTATCCCGGCGACTCCGATGGACCTCGATCCTGCAAGCACGGCACGCGCACAGGCAGCGGCGGCCGCAACGCTCGGCACGCCGCAATCGGCAGCGTTTCAGGACATGCACGGATTTGCGCTGGCCGACGGAACGACAGTTGTCTGCGGTGAAATGCGCGGATTCGATGCCTTTGGCACCGACTGGGGATTTGCGCCGATCTATGTCCGCCTCGACGGCGCGCGGGTGCTGCGGGTGCACATCGACGACACCACCGATTCGACGGCATCGGGCAGTTTTCCGTTCAATCCGGCCACGATCGGCTGCACCCGCGCCGCCGAAGGCCTCGCGCGCGGCTGAATGTCCGATCCGGCGGGAGACAACCGCGAATCGCGCACCTCAAAGATCAGATCGCAACTTCGGCGGCGTAAGGTATCCCCGCAACGGCGCCGCGCCGGGTCGTGGACAGGGCGGCGGCGGCGTTGGCGCGCTCTGCCGCGACAAGCAGATCGTCACCCGCCGTCAGGCCCGACAGAAAATACCCGTCGAATGTGTCGCCGGCACCGCTGGCATCCACCGGGCGCACCGACACCGGCATGATCCGCCAGCGTCCTTCGGGGCTCGCCACCCAGGCACCGGCGGATCCCATCGTCAGCGCCACGACCTGCGGACCGAGGCCCAGCACACGGTCGAGGATCGCCTGCGGTTCGGTCAGGCCGAACACGAGTTCCGCCTCCTCGAGGCTTGGCAGGGCGATGTCGGCGCGGCTGAACATCGTCAGCGCGATGGATCGCGCCTCTTCGACCGAGGACAGGGCGGGCCGGTAGTTCAGATCGAATGAAACCCGCGTGCCGTCGCTGCGCGCCCAGTCCACCGCCTCTTCGGCGAGCGCACGGGCACCGGCGGAAATCGCGCAGGTGATGCCCGACAGGTGCAGCACGCGCGCGCGGCCCACCGCATCGCGCTCCAGATCGCCGGGGCGCATCAGGCTCGCCGCGGATCCGCGCCGCGCGTAGGTGAACGTGTGTCCCGAGGGCCCCTGATGCACGAAATAATGCCCCGTAGCGGCGGCGCGGTCGCGAATCACCGCGCTGGCATCAACGCCTTCGTCGGACCACAGCTCGCACAGCATGTCGCCGAACGCATCGCGGCCCAGCCGCGTTGCCATGCCCGCGGCGGCACCGGCGCGCGCCGCGGCAATCGCCACGTTCGACGTATCGCCCCCGAACCCGCGCAGGTAACGCCCCGTGGTTTCCTCGGAAAACTCGACCATCGGTTCGCCGAGGCACAGCACATCGTTGTCGCGCGGTGCGGCGGAAAGGGGCAACTGGCCGGGCGCGCTTTCATCCACGAGGGACCTCCCTCGCGCTGTTGACGCGGGCGTCGGCGGTAACATCGGCAAGGGCGTTCATCTAGGGCTCGAACCTTCGCTGCGGCCCCGCCCTATACGTTATTTTACGCATCGGAGCCAATTGCCTTATCCCTAGCCGGGTGCCGCGTAAGAGAAAACCCCCCGGACGTGCCGATACACCGCCAAAGCGGGGGAACCGAGAGCCGCAGGTGCCGTCGCATCAGTCCGCGTCGGACCAGACCCACGGCCGGGTGAACGCCCCGAGGGCGGCGTCCACATCCGCATTCCCGACGGTGCCGGTCTTGCGCAGATGGGCGACGAGGCCGCGTTTCTTGTCCTCGATCACCTCTGCAACGGTCGCGGCGACACCGGCCTTGGACAGCGCCGCGTCATAGACACGCGTGATCGCCATTTTACGCAATGCGGGTTT
Organism: uncultured Alphaproteobacteria bacterium; assembly: GCA_963761735.1. Lineage (GTDB taxonomy): Bacteria > Pseudomonadota > Alphaproteobacteria > Rhodobacterales > Rhodobacteraceae > CAVXHQ01. The sequence continues at coordinate 1,184,457 of CAVXHQ010000005.1, read as the reverse complement.
GAATGTCTTGCCCACCGCCGTTTTCGGCAATTCCTCCATGATTTCGATGTATTTGGGATAGGCCGCACGCTCGGAGATGTGCTTTTCGGCAAAAGCGCGCAACTCGTCGGGGGTGACCGTCGCGCCGTCCACAAGCTCGACGTAGGCGCAGGGGATTTCCCCCGCATGGGCGTCGGGCTGGCCAATGGCCCCGGCAAAGGCGACGGACGGATGACCTGCCAGCGCCTCCTCGATTTCCGCGGGGTCGATGTTGTGCCCGCCGCGGATGATCAGATCCTTGGCGCGGCCCGTGATCCACAGATACCCGTCCGCGTCGATACGTCCCAGATCGCCGGTGCGCAGGTATTGCACCGACGGGCCGAGGGGGCTGTCGGCGCCCGGATAGAACAGATCCTTGTTTCTGGCCTTTTCGGTATAGGTGTTGCCATCGTAGACACCGGGAGAGGCGACGCAGATTTCGCCGATCTGATCGGTGTCCATGTCGCGCTGCGTCGCCACGTCGATGATCCGCACATGGGTGTGCGGGAACGGCACGCCGATGGAGCCGACGCGTTTTTCGCCCTCCGGCGGGTTGATCGAGACGAGGCAGGTGGCCTCCGTCAGGCCGTATCCCTCGCAGATCGCCACGCCGGACGCCGCTTTTTCAAATTTCTTATACAGTTCGAGCGGCAGCGGGGACGACCCGCAGAACGCGATCCGAAGGCTCGAGATATCGGCGTCGACCTTGCGCTGCATGAGCGCCGACAGGGCGGTGGGCACGGTGATCATGAACGTCACCCTGTGCCGCTCGATCAGCTTCCAGAAGTTGTCGAACACCCCCTCGCCCCGGTAGCCCTGCGGTGTCGGAAACACCACATGCGCACCAGAGCCGAGCGAGGCGCCCAGCGACACGATGGCCGCGAAGACGTGGAACATCGGCAGCGGGCAGATCTGAACGTCCTTTTCGGTAAACAGCAGCCGCGCGCCAAGCCAGGCGTTGTACACGATGCCGCCATAGCGGTGCTGCGCCACCTTGGGCATGCCCGTCGTGCCGCCGGTGTGAAAATAGGCGGCAACGCGGTCGCCCGTGCTGTCCCCGAACGCCAGCGTTTTCGGGTGTTTGGCCATTTCGGCGTTGAAATTCAGGACCCGGGCGGTGTGCGTCACCGGGTTCTTGGGCCGGATCAGCGGCACGATGAACCGCTTGATGCCGCCGATATAGGACAAAAGGTCGACCTCGAGCACGGTCTTGACATTGGGTGCCAGCGCCACCGCCTGCGCGGCCTTTTGCGCCACGTCCGTCTTGGGGAACGCGCGCAGGGTCACGAGGACCTTCGCCCCGGTTTCGCGCAGGATCGAGCCGATCTGCTCGGGCTCCATCAGCGGGTTGATCGGGCTGACGATCCCGGCGACCTGCCCGCCCAGATAGGTCAGGATCGTTTCCATCGAGTTGGGCAGCATGTAGGCCACAACATCGGTCTCGCCGATGCCATGACTGCGCAGCATATTGGCCACCTGCGCGGTCTGTTCCCGCAACGCGCGCCAGGTCAGCGTGTCGGCGCGGGCGCCGGGGTCTGCAAACATCTGAAACGTCACGGCCTTGCGATCCGGATGGGCGTCGGCGGTGCCAGACAAAAGCGCCCATGTGGTGGCGGGTATGTCGCGCGTCTCCCACGTCGTTTCCGCCTCGATGGCGTTGCGGTCTGCGACCGAGGCAAAGCTCATGATCGTGTCCTCCCTGAATTTCACCCGGCACGGTCGTTTTTCCGCGCGGTCACTTGTCCGCACCCTGTGCCGTTCGTGCAGTCTCGCTTTTGCGCAGTCTCCCGTCCGCGCCGTTCCCGTCGGATCCTGATGCCAAGGCCGCACGGGCGGGTGCAAGCATGACGCAGCGAAACGACCGGGTGCGCAAGGTAAAATGCCGGGCGCAGGCAGAGTTTTTCGAAAACGCCTGAACGAAGTTTTTCAAAAACTTCGACGTCGAATTCTTCGAAAGAATTCGGGCCCCGGCCGCTACGGCGTCATTCGGCTGCAAGCCCGGCGGTAAACTGCAACCGCGCCAGCCGCGCATAAAGGCCGTTTTCCGCGACCAGCGCGTCATGCGTGCCCTGTGCGACGATGCGCCCGTCCTCGAACACCAGAATGCGGTCCGCCTTCTTTACCGTCGCCAGCCGGTGCGCCACCACAAGGGTCGTGCGCCCCGCCGACAGCGCCTCGACGGCAGTCTGCACCGCAACCTCGCTTTCGGCATCGAGCGCGCTCGTCGCCTCGTCGAGCAACAGGATGGCGGCATCGCGCAGGATCGCGCGGGCGATGGCGATACGCTGTTTCTGGCCGCCCGACAGCAGAACGCCGCGCTCGCCGACATAGGTGTCGAACCCCTGCGGCAGGACGGCGAGGAAATCGTGGGCCGAAGCGGCCCGGGCCGCGTCCTCGACCTGCGCGTCGGTCGCACCGGGGCGCCCGAAACGGATGTTTTCGCGCGCCGTGGCCGCAAAGATCACCGGATCCTGCGGCACGACGGCCATGGCCTGCCGGAAATCGGCCCGCGCCAGCGTATCGAGAGCGGCGCCGCCGATGGAAATCCGCCCGGAAGTGGGATCGTAGAACCGCAACAGCAACTGGATGATCGTGGATTTGCCTGCGCCCGACGGACCGACAAGCGCCACCGTTTCGCCCGGTTGAACGGTGAACGACACGCCGTTCAGGGCCGCAACCTCGGGGCGCGCGGGATAGTGAAAAACCACGTCGTCGAACGCGATTTCGCCTTGCGCCGCGGCCTGTGCAGGGGTCGCGGGATCGATGACGGTATCCTCGACGGTGAGAAGTTCGACCAGCCGTTCAGTGGCCCCCGCCGCGCGCTGCACCTCGCCCCAGACCTCGGTCAGGGCGCCGACGCCGCCCGCCACGATCACCGCATAAATCACGAACTGCACCAGCTCGCCGACACTCATCGCGCCCGAACGCACGTCCTGCGCGCCGATCCACAGCACACCGACGATGCCCGCGAACACGAGGAATATGACGATTGCGGTCATGACCGCACGCACCCCGATCCGCTTTCGCGCGGCGGTAAAGCTGCGCTCCGTCACATCCGCGAAGGCGGCACGGCTCGGCGTCTCGTGGGTGAACGCCTGCACGGTCTGCGCCGCCAGCAGCGCCTCGGAGGCGGACCCCGACGACGAGGCGATCCAGTCCTGATTTTCGCGTGACAACGCGCGCAGCCGCCGCCCCAGCAGGACGATGGGCACGATCACGGCGGGCACGATCAGCAACACGAGGCCCGCCAGCTTCGGCGAGGTATACAGCAGCAAGGACAGCCCGCCCGCCAGCATCAGCATGTTGCGCAGTGCAATCGACGCGGAAGAGCCGATGACCGACAGGATCAGCGTGGTGTCGGTGGTGATCCGGCTCAGAACCTCGCCGGTCATGATCTTTTCGTAAAACGCGGGCGACATCCCGATCATCCGGTCGAACACCGCCTTGCGGATGTCCGTCACCACCCGTTCGCCCAGCCGCGTCACAAGGTAATAGCGCACCGCCGTGCCCGCCGCGAGCAGGGCGGCGATGAACAGCGCCGCGCCGAAATAGCTGTTGAGCAGCAGCGCGTCCGCCACCTCGAAATTATCGACGACGCGGCGCACGGCCAGCGGCAGGATCAGCGACAGTGCCGCCGTGGTGGTCAGCGCCGTTACGGCAAGCGCCAGCATCGCGGCGTAGGGGCGCATGAACGGCCACAGGGCGGCCAGCGCGCCGATCCGGCGCGAGCCTGCGCGCTCGGTCACGGTCTGCGGCGGCGCGGGGGCCGCGGAGGATGTCGCGGCATCGGGACCGGGCAATGCCGCAGCGGCGGGAATTGGGGCAGTGGCCAAGACGCTCTCCTAAACTCGTAGGGATCACTTATGCCCGCCGTCTGCGATCCTCAACTCCCCCCGGGCACACTGCGCCGCCGGGCCACCGGAAATGTGGTGCTGTCAGGTGTCGAAATCCATGTCCAGGAAGGCCGTCACCGCCGCCTCGAATTCGCGCGGCTTTTCGGCGTGCAGCCAGTGCCCCGCCCCGGGGATCCGGGCGAAATGCGACGCCGGGAACAGCGCCCGGATCGTGTCGCGGTGCGCCGGCAGGACGTAATCGGACGTCTCCCCGGACAAAAAGAGTGCCTCGCCCGCGAAGGTGCCCGTCAGCGTCGGAAACCCCACGATACCGGCCATGTCGCGGGCCAGAACCTCTAGGTTGATGGTCCAGCGCTCTTCCTTCAGATCGAGGCTTTGCAAGAAGAACGCGGCGACGCGCGGGTCGTCCATCGCGAGGATTTCCGCCGCCTCGGCGCGGCTCGACACGGATCCCGGATCCACCCGCATCATCGCGGCGATGTTGTCGGCCTGCGTGTGACCATAGGCCACGGGCGCGATATCGGCGACGACAAGGCGGCGCAACGCGCCGGGGGCGGTGACGGCCATCACCATCGCGGCCTTGCCACCCATCGAATGGCCCAGCAGATCGACGGCGCCACCGTGCGTTTCGGCGGCTGCCGCCACGACATGCGCCAGATCACCGGCCATGCCGGGGTAATCGTGCGCGGGCGTCCAGCCGCTGTCGCCATGGTTGCGCATGTCGACCGTTATGACGGGCCGTGTCGCCGCCATCCGGCGGGCGATCACGCCCCAGTTGCGCGCCGACCCGAAAAGCCCGTGGGCGATGACCAGCGGGATACCGGGGGTATCGTCGCCGAAGGTGATCCGGTTCAGCATGGCGTCCGCTCCATTTGGCACCCGCTGGCAGGGCCCGCGGTGCCCTGTCCTCGCCCGGCGGGGCCGCAGGTGCAAGGGCATCGCGCCGCCGCCGGTCGCGCCGCGTCTGTTGTCATCCTGCACCGCCGGTGCCGATTTGCGCCGCCCGCCGCCCGGCCCCCATTGGCCCGCCCGGGACGGCATTCTACAATCCGCCCATGACCACCGAAACCGTCGCTGCCAGCATCGCGGAAATACAGGGCCTTTTGCGGACGCGTCTGCGGGTCGGGGGCCGCACCTTTGCCCGTCAGATCGACAAGGCGGGCCGTCGCCTGCCCCGCGCCATCGCCCGCGACGCGCGCTTTCTCGCGCAGGCCGAAACGCTGGTGCAGAACCCCAAACTCGCCCGCATGGTCGACCCGCAGCGCATCGCCGATGCGCGCGCCCGCGTCACGGACCATCTGCGCGGCATCGATCCGGCTGTCGAGCGCACGGACAGGATCCTGCGGCTGCTCGCGCTGATTTCGCTGCAGGTGTTTGTCGTGGCGGGCTGCCTCGTCGCCTGGCTGGTCTGGCGCGGCATTGTCTGATCCCGGCCCCCCGCGCGCCGACATCGCCTCGCTCGCGCGGGGTGTTCTTGCCGGCGAGCGGCGGGCCCTGTCGCGCGCGATCACGCTGGTCGAGAGCGCGCGCGCCGATCACCGCGCGGACGCCGAGGCCCTGCTCGCCGACCTTGCGACCGGGCGGCGCCCCGATGCCCTGCGTGTCGGTCTGTCCGGCACCCCCGGCGTCGGCAAATCGACGTTCATCGAAACGCTCGGCCTGCGCCTGATCGCGCAGGGCAGCCGCGTCGCCGTCCTCGCCGTCGATCCGTCCTCGGCCCGCTCGGGGGGATCGATCCTGGGCGACAAGACCCGGATGGAGCGGCTGACCCGCGCGCCCGGTGCCTTTATCCGGCCCACGCCCGCGCGCGCGCAATTGGGCGGTGTGGCGCGCCGCACCCGCGAGGCGATCGCCCTGTGCGAGGCGGCGGGCTATGACATCATCCTCATCGAAACCGTCGGCGTCGGGCAATCGGAAACCATGGTGGCGCAGATGTGCGACGTCTTCGCCCTGCTGCTGGCTCCGGCGGGCGGCGACGAATTGCAGGGCGTCAAACGCGGCATCATGGAGGTGGCGGACGTGGTCCTCGTGAACAAGGCCGACGGCGATCTGATGCCACAGGCCACGCGCACCTGCGCCGATTATGCCGGCGCCCTGCGCCTGATGCGGCCCCGCCCCGGCGATCCGTCCGAATATCCCCGCGCGCTGATGGTCTCGGCGCAGACCGGCGCGGGGCTGGACGCGGCATGGGACGCGATCACCACGCTGGCCCTCGCGCGGCAGGACAACGGCCACTGGGCGCGCACCCGCGCGGCCCAGGCGCGCCACTGGTTCCACGAGGAACTGACGGCGGCCCTGATGGCGCGGCTGACGGGCGACGCAGATCTTGCCGCCCGGATCGAGGCCCTCGAGGCGGAGGTGGCCGCAGGCACCCTGCCCCCCGCGACCGCCGCCCGCCGCGCGATCACGCCTCTGACACAATCCGGAGATACCCCATGAGCGGCCCCGGCCCCTTTCAGCGCCTCGTTTTCGACGGCGACCGCCTGCGCGCGCAATATTTCACCAGCGGTCACCACAAGCTGCTGGTGACGTTCGATTTCCGCCAGATCGGCAAGACCGATTTCCCGCCCGCGCGCACCACCCATGCCTTCGATCAGAACGGCTATGACCAGCTGCGCATCCAGACCCGCGCGAACGACTGGTTCGTCAATTCGGAAACCGCGGCGATGGAGGCGGTCCTCGGGCCGCTGTGCGCGCACTACCGCAAGGTGCGGATGATCGGCTATTCGATGGGCGGCTACGGCGCGTTCCGGTTTGCGCAAACGCTGGGTGCGACGCATATCTTCGCGGTATCGCCGCAGGTGTCGGTGCATCCCGACGTGGCCCCCTTCGACGACCGCTACCGCGCCGAAACCGCCGGTTTCGATGCGGTGCTGGGCGATCTGGCGACACGGCCCCGGCCCGACTGCGAAGGCTACATGGTCGTCGACGGGTTCGATGCCAGGGACGTGCGCCATGCGAGCCTGTTGCAGGGCCTGTATCCGCGCGTCGGCATCGTCCGGCTGGCGTTCGGCGGGCATCCCGCGACGGATGTGATCACAAGCGTCAAACAGGGGTTTCCGGTGCAGCGCACCTCGATCATGGACAAGCCCGATCCGCGGTTCATCTATGCCGTGCACCGTCGCGCGCGGGCGCTGTCGCCGCTGTACTGGCGGTCGCTTGCGGCGCGCGCCGGGGCCCGCCGGCCCGTCCTTGCCGCGACGGCCCGCGCCGAGGCCGAACGGCTCGCCGCCTTGCCACCGCCGGGCTGAGCCGTCAGGGACGTCGAGGACGTACGGCGCCGTCGCGGGCATTTCGCAGTTGACGCCTGCCGCGTTTCTTTCTATGCGCAGGCAACCGTTTGACGGGTCTGTCTGCACAGGCCCGCGCCCCCAACCGCCGCCCCCTAGCGGGACCGGCCCCAGAGATGGCCCCCGGCCCGCGATCCGGGACGCGGCCGCACGAAGGAATAGCCCATGGCACGTCGCTGCGAACTGACCGGTAAAGGCCCGATGTCTGGCAACAATGTCAGCCATGCCAACAACAAGACCCGTCGCCGGTTTCTGCCGAACCTGAACGATGTGTCGCTGATGTCTGACACCCTTGGCCGGGTGTTCAAGTTCAAGATTTCGGCAGCCGCCCTGCGCTCCGTCGATCACCGTGGCGGTCTGGATGCCTACCTTGCCAAGGCCAAGGAGACAGAACTGTCGCCCGCCGCCCTCAAGGTGAAAAAAGACATCGCCAAGGCCGCAACCGCCGCCTGAGTTGCGATTTTACGACTGTTCGATGCAAGCCCGGCCATCGTGTCGGGCTTTCGCGTCTTTGCCCCTGCGCTCCATGAGCGACCGGGCGCGCGCCGCCGCCCGCGCGGCCCCGGCTTTCCCTCGGCGCTCTGCCGGGCCATAACCCGGCGATGATCCCGTCAGATCCCGCCCTGCCCGTCGAGGCCTGCCTGCCCGCCCTGATCGCCGCCTTGCGCGACACGGGTCACGCGGTTCTCGAGGCGCCGCCCGGCGCTGGCAAGACGACGCGCGTGCCGCTGGCACTGCTCGAGGCAGGCGTCGTGACCGGCAAGATCCTGATGCTCGAGCCGCGCCGCCTTGCCGCCCGCGCCAGCGCCGAACGGATGTCCGACACCCTGGGCGAGGCAGCGGGCCGGACCGTCGGCTACCGGATGCGCGGTGCGGCGAAGGTGTCGGATGCCACCCGGATCGAGGTTGTGACCGAGGGTATCCTGACGCGGATGCTGCAATCGGATCCCGAATTGCCGGGCATCGGCCTCGTGATCTTCGATGAATTCCACGAACGCTCGCTGAATGTCGATCTGGGGCTCGCGCTGACCCTCGAGGTGCGCAGCGCCCTGCGACCCGACCTGATGATCCTGCCGATGTCCGCCACGCTGGACGCCGCCCCGGTCGCCGCCCTCATGGGGGGCGCGCCGATGATCCGCGCGCAGGGCCGCGCCTATCCGGTCGACATCCGGCATCTGGAAAGACCGCGACGGCGCGGCGCCCGGCTTGCCGACGACGCCGCCGCCCTGATCCGCACGGCCCTTGGCCGAAACCACCGGCGGCCTGCTGGCATTTCTGCCCGGCGAGCGCGAGATCCGCGACGTTGCCGCCCGCCTTGGCACGCCGCCGGGCTGCGTCGTGCGGCCGCTGTATGGCGCGATGCCCTTCGCCGCCCAGCGTGCCGCCATTGCGCCGCTGGACGACCCGGGGATCCGCAAGATCGTGCTGGCCACCGCCATCGCCGAAACGTCCCTGACGATCGAGGATATCCGCGTCGTCGTCGACGCCGGACAATCGCGCCGCGCCCGGTTCGACCCTGCGTCGGGCATGTCGCGCCTCGTCACCGAACGGGTCAGCCACGCCGAGGCCACGCAGCGCGCCGGGCGCGCGGGGCGCGTGGCGGCGGGCACCGCCTACCGGATGTGGACGCGCGGCGAGGACGGCGCGCACGCCGCCTTCGCGCCGCCCGAAATCGCCGCCGCCGACCTCACCGGTCTCGCCCTCGAGCTGGCCCTGTGGGGCAGCGCCGACCTTGCGTTCCTGACGCCACCGCCAGAGGCCGCGATGACCGAGGCCATCGCCTTGCTGGACAGTCTCGGCGCTTTGCAGGGCGGGCGGATCACCGATCATGGCCGCGCCCTTGCCGGTCTGCCGATCCATCCCCGGCTGGCACATTTGCTGTCGTGCGGCGGACGCGATGCCGCCCCCCTCGCCGCCCTGATGGCCGCGCGCGATCCCCTTCGCGGGGCCACTGCCGATCTGACGCTGCGTCTGCGGGCGCTGCGGGTCGGCGACGCCGGTGCGGATCCCGGTGCGCTCGCGGTGATCCGCAAAGAGGCCGGCCGCCTCGCCCGCGCCCTGCCGGCGGACGCGCCGCGCCCCGATCTGTCGGTCGGCGCGCTTGCGGCCCTTGCCTATCCCGACCGGATCGCCGCACGGCGTACGGGCGACGCGCCACGGTATCTGCTGTCCGGTGGCAAAGGTGCAGAACTGCGCCCCGACGATCCGATGGCGGGCCTGCCCTATCTCGTCGCGACCGACCTTGACGGTGATGCCCGCAGCGCGCGAATCCGTACCGCCGCGCCGATCACCGAGGCCGAGATCCGCAACCTTTTCGGCCCCCGTATCCAGATCGAAACGACGGTCGCGTGGTCGCGCCGGGACGCCCGCGTTCTGGCGCGACAGCGCGAACGGCTCGGCGCGCTGGTCCTGTCGGACGTCGCCTGGGCCGATGCCCCGCCCCGCGATATCGCCCGCGCGCTGTGCGAGGGCATCCGCCAGACCGGGCTGACCCTGAGCGGTGCCGCACGTCTGTTTCGCGCGCGCGTGGAGCTTGTGCGGGGCCACCACCCCGACCTGCCCGACCTGTCCGATGCCGCCCTGACCGGCGGCCTCGAGGACTGGCTCGCGCCGCATCTGGACGGTCTTTCCACCCTCGACCACTGGCGCCGGTTCGATCCGGCCCCGGCCCTGCGCGCCATGCTGGCATGGGACCAGACGCGCACTGTCGATACCGCCGCGCCACCACAGTGGACCACGCCGCTGGGCCGCAAGACACCGATAGATTATGCCGGGGAGGCGCCGGAAATTACACTGCGATTACAGGAGATGTTCGGCACCACCGACCATCCGGTGGTGGGATCGACGCCGATACGCGTGACGCTGTTGTCGCCGGCGGGAAGGCCCGTGCAGACGACGACCGACATTCCCGGTTTCTGGGACAGCTCCTACGCCGATGTGCGCCGCGACATGCGGGGCCGCTATCCGCGCCACCCCTGGCCCGAAAATCCGCGCGACGCCGATCCGACGTTGCGCGCCAAACCGCGCAACTGACGTTCGCCGCGGTGCCCGCGTCCAAATGGGCGAATCACCTGTGAGTGTCGGGGCGCATGGGCACGTCCGGAGACGCGCACCGACCCAATCTGTCCCGCAGTTCTCCCTGCCGCAGTGATTCCAGGGTCGGTTTTTCGTCTACTGACCTGCTTTATTGTAGTATTATTTACTTGACGGTTGGTATCCTCGTGAAAGTCGCTACATGATTCTATTCTATCGCCAAGTGTGTTACGATTATCCAAATCCCCGACAGAGGGGTGCGAGAAAAGAGCAGTTCAATGGTTATCCACTCCCGTCTTCAGGCCGCAACGCGCAAACGCGCGCCCTTTACGGTGCCGGTGTACGAACAGCTTGCCGCCCTGTGCACCCGCAAGGTCAAAAAGGGCTATGAAGTTCTGCTCGTGACCTCCTCCGCCGGACGCTGGATCCTGCCCAAAGGCTGGCCGATGAAAGGCAAGGCCGATGGCGAGGCCGCGCGCATCGAGGCCTGGGAAGAAGCAGGCGTCAAGGAAGGATCCGTCGCCGAGGAGCCGATGGGCAGCTTCATCACCACCAAATTCGACAAGAACGGCGACGAAATTCCCTGTATTCTCAGTGTTTTCCGGGTGAAGGTGAAAAAGACGGTGAAGGATTTTCCCGAGGCCGACAGACGCGACCGGGTCTGGGTTTCGCCCAAACAGGCCTCGCGGATGGTGACCGAAGACGGCCTGAGGGCGATCCTCAAGACGCTCTGATCAAGGTCCGAAAGGCCGCCGCGTTGCAAACGGATTTCGGCTGAATATCAAAGCCCCGATTGCAGCGGGTCCGCGCACGGTCACGCTCTTTATGGCTTTTCCCTGAACGTCACGTCACTTTCCCAGACACCACCGCATGATCGCCTTTTGCGCGTGCAACCGGTTCTCGGCCTCGTCGAAAATAACCGAATGTGGCCCATCCATCACCGCGCTGGTTGCCTCGTCGTCGCGGTGCGCCGGCAGACAGTGCATGAACAGCGCGTCGGGTTTCGCGCGGCGCATCAGCGCCTCGTTCACCTGATACCCCCGCAACTGATTGTGCCGCCGTTCGCGTGCGGACACCGGGTCGTGCATCGACACCCAGGTATCGGTGACGACCAGATCGGCCCCCTGCACCGCGACGTCCGGATCGCGCTCGATCTCGATATTCACGCCCTTGTCGCGGGCGGCGGCGAGCAAGCCGGGCTCGGGGTCCAGCGGCGGCGGGCCGGTGAACGTCAGATCGAAGCCGAACTGCCCGGCGGCATGGGCGAAGGAGTTGAACACGTTGTTGCCGTCGCCCGACCAGACGACCTTGCGGCCCCGGATCGGCCCGCGCATTTCCTCGAACGTCATGATATCGGCCATGATCTGGCAAGGATGGGTGCGGTTCGTCAGGCCGTTTATCACCGGCACGGTCGCGTGTTCGGCCATCTCGATCAGGGTCTGTTCCTCGAACGTGCGGATCATGATCAGGTCGACATAGCGCGACAGCACGCGGGCGGTGTCGGCGATGGTCTCACCGTGACCAAGCTGCATGTCGGCGCCCGACAGTACGAGCGTCTGCCCGCCCATCTGCCGCACGCCGACGTCGAATGACACACGCGTGCGGGTGGATGGCTTTTCGAAAATCAGCGCCACCATGTGCCCCGCAAGCGGCTGTATGTCGTCCGGCGCACCTTTGGGACGGCCGCTGCGCGCGGTTTTCATCGTCTGGGCGGTGTCGATGATGGTCCGCAGGTCGGTGGCGTCGGTGGTGTGGATGTCGAGGAAATGGTTCATGAAATATCCGATACCGGTGCGAATCGCGGGCACCTTGAAATGGTAATTTTCTGACGAGACGACGTCAGCCGAGCGACGCCGCGGCAGCATCGAGACGCGAAAGGCCCTCGGCGATGTCGGCGTCGGTCAGGTTGAGAGGCGGCAGCAGGCGCACCACATTGTCGGCGGCCGGGATGGTGATCAGATGGGCCGCATGGGCCGCCGTCACGAAATCGGCGGGGGCGCCGTGCACCCGCAGGCCAAGCATCAGGCCCGCGCCGCGCACCGTCTCGAACACGGTCGGATGGGCGGCGACGAGCCCCTCGAGCCCCTGGCGCAGCAGCGCGGCCTTTCGGTTCACCCCGGCCAGAAAGGCATCGTCGGCGACGATCTCCATCACCCGCGCACCGACCGCGCAGGCGAGGGGGTTGCCGCCGTAGGTAGAGCCGTGGGTGCCCAGCGTCATGCCCGACGCGGCGTTTTCGGTGGCCAGCACCGCACCGAGGGGAAATCCGCCGCCGATACCCTTGGCGACCATCATGATATCGGGGGCGATGCCCGCCCATTCGTGCGCGAACAGGCGACCCGTCCGGCCCATGCCGCATTGCACCTCGTCGAGGATCATCAGCACGCCGGTCTCGTCGCACAGATCGCGCAGCCCCTTGAGGCAGGCGTCGGGCAGCGGGCGGATGCCGCCCTCGCCCTGCACCGGTTCGACGATGACGGCGGCGATGTCGGGCTTTGCCAGTTCGGCGCGCAGGGCGTCATGGTCGCCGAATTCAAGCTGGGTAAAGCCGGGCAGCAGCGGCCCGAAGCCCCTGGTCATCTTTTCCGATCCGGCGGCGGCGATCCCCGCCGAGGAGCGCCCGTGAAACGACCCGGTGAAGGCCACGATCCGGGACCGGTCGGCGCCTTTGTCGTACCAGTATTTTCGGGCCATCTTGACGGCAAGCTCGCAGGCTTCGGTGCCGGAATTGGTGAAAAAGCAGGTGTCGGCAAAGGTATGGTCGACAAGGCTGTCGGCCAGTTCCTGCTGCGCCGGGATCTGATACAGGTTCGAGACGTGCCACAGCGCGTTCGCCTGACGTGTCAGCGTTTCGACCAGCGCGGGGTGCGCGTGGCCGAGGGCGTTCACGGCGATACCGGCGCCAAAATCGAGGTATCGTTCGCCGGTATCGGTTGTCAGCCAGGCGCCTTCTCCTGAGACGAACGTCAGCGGAGCGCGGGAATAGGTGGGCAGGATCGACGGTATCATGAGGTAATCCTTGGCGAATGCGGCCTTGGCCTGTCGGGGCCTATCTGAAAATCCTGAACGAGGGCCGTGCGACTGTCAAACCGGGGTCTGTCCGTCGGACTGCGGATGTTCGGGGTGCAAAAACGGGGAACGTGAGCACACGGGCGTCGACGCGCCAACCGGACGAGGGTCAGCGTCGGTGTCGCGAGGGGCGGTATGCGTGCATCATGACCGAAACGATAGCGGCGAACGCCACGGTTGCAAACAGCAATCCGCCGCCTTCAGGGAAAGATCACCACCGGCACCTTGACCGTCTGCATCAGATGCAGCGTCGTCGAGCCGATGATCATCTGGCTCAGCCGGTTACGCGCGCTTTTGCCCAGAACAAGCTGATCTGCATCGGTTTCGGTCACCTTGGCGGCGATGACGGCCTCGGGATCGCCCGTTTCCAGATGTTCGGTGACGTCATAGCCGGCCTGCCGCAGAGCGCCCGCTGCATGGGACAATCGCTCACGCAGTTGCGGCTTCGCCTGTCCGACGCTGACGATATCGCAGGCAAGGCCGGATAGGACCGACCCCGACAGCATCCGCTCCAACGCGCGGCCCGCCGCAGCAGAGGTGTCATAGGCGAAGACGAAGCGTTTGGGCGCGCGGAAGGTGCGGTTGGCGATCATCACCGGGCGCGTCGACGCCTTGACGGCGCGGTCCACGTTCGAGCCGAGGTGCGCGCTGTCGAAACCCGCGGCCTCGCCCCGCTTGCCGAGGATCACGAACCGGCTTTGCGCCTCGGCCTCGGCCATCGCCGTGCTCAGCTCGCCAAAACGCAGCTTCGTCTCGACCTCGACGTCCGGGTTTTTCTTTGTCATCCGCGCCTCGACCCCGTCGAGGATCGCCCGGCCCCGCTCGCGCGCGAGAACGGCGCGGTCGGCATCCAGTGCCGAAAGCTTGTCCATCAGGGCCGAGCGCGCGCCAAGCGCCAGCGCGCCGGACAGATCGGCGGCACCGCCCGTCTCGCGGCGTCCGATCAGATGGACGAGGCTGACGGGCATCGACAGGCGGCTTGCGGCCCAGCCTGCGTAATCCACGACGCTGACGCCGTAGTCCGATCCGTCGACGAATGCGGTGATCCGGTCCATGTCCTGTCCTCTTTCGGGCCGGGAATCCCCCGGCGTGGGCGCCGCCAGCGGTGCCTAGTGCGTGTTCAGCGTGTCCATCGCGCCCGGCTTGTCGTGCAGTGCCAGCTGGTCGACGATGGTCTCGGAGGCACGGTTCATGCCGCGCAGTTCCACCTTCGTGCCCTCGCGCCGGAATTTCAACACCACCATGTCGACGGCGGCCACCGAAGAGATGTCCCAGATATGCGCGTCGGTCACATCGAGGATCACGTCGTCGAGGGCCTCGCGGAAATCGAAGGCGGCGGTGAAATCCTCGACCGATGCATAGAACAGCTGCCCCTCGACGGTATAGGTGCGGGTGCGGCCCTTGTCGCTCGTCTCACTGGTAACGCGGAAGATCTGCGCAATCTTGCTGGCAAAGAACAGGCCCGACAGCAGCACGCCGGTCAGCACGCCGAAGGCGAGGTTTTCGGTCAGCACGGTGACGATGACGGTGGCGATCATCACCACGGACGACGATTTGGGATGGGTGCGCAGGTTGACGAGGGACGACCAGGAAAACGTGCCGATGGAGACCATGATCATCACCGCGACAAGGGCCGCCATCGGGATGATGTTCACCAGATCCGACAGCACGAGGATCAGGAACAGCAGGAAACAACCCGCCGCAAAGCACGACAGCCGCGCCCGCCCGCCCGATTTCACGTTGATCATCGACTGGCCGATCATCGCGCAGCCTGCCATGCCGCCGAAGAAGCCGGTGACGGTGTTGGCCACACCCTGCCCCACGCATTCGCGGTTCCGGTCGCTGGGCGTGTCCGTCAGTTCCTCGACCAGATTGGCCGTCATCAGGCTTTCCAGCAGGCCGACGGCGGCGATGGCAAAGGCGAATGGCGCGATGATCGAGATGGTTTCCCAGACGAACGGCACCTGCGGCAGCGCGAAAATCGGCAGCGTATCGGGCAGCGCGCCCATGTCGGACACGGTCCGCACCTCCCAGCCGAAGGCCCATACCGCAAAGGTCAGCACGATGATCGCGACCAGCGGCGACGGGATCGTGGTGGTCAGCCGCGGCAGCAGATAGATGATCGCCAGCGCCGCTGCGACGAGCGCATAGGTCAGATAGGGCACGTTCACCAGTTCGGGGATCTGCGCCCAGAAGATCAGGATCGCCAGCGCGTTGACGAAGCCGGTCATCACCGAGCGCGAGACATAGCGCATCACGAAGGACAGCCTGGCAAAGCCGAACACGATCTGGATCAGGCCCGCGAAAACAGTCGCGGCGAGGATATAGCCGAGGTTGTAATGCTCGAAGAGCGGCTCCATCAGCACCGCCGTCGCCGCCGTGGCCGCCGAGATCATCCCCGGACGCCCGCCCACGATGGAGGTTATCACCGCAATGGTGAACGAGGCGTAAAGCCCGACCTTGGGATCGACGCCGACGATGAGCGAGAAGGCGATGGCCTCGGGGATGAGCGCGAGGGCCACGACAAGGCCCGCAAGAAGTTCGGTCCGTGGGTTGCCGAACCATTCCTGGCGGATGCTGTCGGAAAGTCTCATGGTTCGCGTCTCCTGCCGTCGAAGAGGGCGGGATGGGGGCCGCTTGCGCCAAAGTCAACCCGGCGTGCAGCCATGCGTAGCGCGGACCGGCGCCGGTTGATGAAAAATACAGATCGAAAATCGAAGGATCTTGGTTAACATGAAGCGGCGCAACCGCCCGCATGGTCGATTGCCCACGCCCCGAAATCCGGCCCTACCCGGTCGCGATCTGAAAGGAAACACAATGAATATCGCCAAAAACACCATTTGCCTCGTCTTCGACGGCGATGCAGAGGCTGCCACGGCCTTTTACGCCGAAACCTTTGACGACAGCACTGTCGACAGGACCGACCGCGCCCCGGCAGATTTCCCGGGCGGCAGCGAAGGCGATGTTCTCACGGTCCATTTCACCGTTGCGGGCGTGGCCTGCATGGCACTGAACGTCGGCCCGAACGTCTCGCGCGACATGGCGTTTTCGTTTCAGATCGCGACCGACGATCAGGCGGAAACGGACCGGTACTGGGATGCCATCACCAAAAACGGCGGCGAGGCCAATGCCTGCGGGTGGTGTCGCGACAAATGGGGCATCTGGTGGCAGATTACACCGCGCACCCTGTCCGAGGCGATCATGGCCGGCGGTGACGAGGCGAAACGCGCTTTCGGCGCGATGATGGAAATGTCGAAGATCGACGTGGCACGGATCGACGCGGCGCGACGTGGCTGAGTGCTCGACCGGGCGAGGGTAAGCCGACCGACGGCGGCTATGCCTTCAGGCGGTATCCGCTGCGCAGCCAGCGCCAGTTGAGGTACAGCACCGCCGCCGTCACCGCGCCGACGATGCCCAGGCCCAGCCAGGGCGAACTGTCCGACACGCCCAGCATTCCCCAGCGCACCCCGTCGATGACGTAGAAGAACGGGTTGGCGTGGCTGAGGGTCTGCAAGACGGGCGGCATCGCGTCGATGGAATAGAAGGTGCCCGACAGGAAGGCCAAAGGTGTGACGACGAAATTGGTGATGGCCGCCAACTGGTCGAATTTATTGGCGAATATCCCCGCGATCAGGCCAAGGCCGCCCATGAACATGGAGCCCAGCACCACGAAGGTCAACGCCCAGAGCGGATGCGCCAGCCCGACGCCCAGCGCCAGCCAGACGCCGAGCGAGATCACCACCGCCACCAGCAGGCCCCGCGCAACCGCCCCCGCGATATACCCCGCCACCAGTTCGGCGGGCGACAGCGGCGGCATCAGCGTGTCGACGATATTGCCCTGCACCTTGGCGCTCGCCAGTGACGACGAGGTATTGGAAAATGCGTTCTGGATCACCGTCATCGTCAGCACGCCCGGCGCGATGAACGTCAGGAACGGCACCCCCAGCACGTCCGCCCGGCCCGGGCCCACGGCGATGGTGAAGATCATCAGGAACAGTGCGGCATTGATCAGCGGCGCCATGATCGTCTGGCTCCAGACGTTCATGAACCGGCGCACTTCGCGGCCCATCAACGTGCGCACGCCCAGCCAGTTTACCGCGCCGAAACGGCGCACGCCGTGCGGGCGCGGAACGCTCACCGACAGATGCGGTGACGTTATCTGGTCCGGGGGTGTTGTCTGCTCCGGGGGTGACGTCGTATCGCTCATGCCGTGGCCTTTGCTTTTGCCGGTGATCTTGCTTTTGCGCCATACCCCGAACGGTCCCGGGGCGGCGTGCCTTGTATCCCCGTCAGCCCGCGCTTAAAATAGGGGTTGAGAGAAATGACAAGAGCTGTGTGGGCCTTTGCACGCCGGCCACCTGTGCGACACCTTTGCCCGAACAAGGAAATCCGATGTCCTGGACTGACGAGCGCGTCGAGACGCTCAAGAAGATGTGGAACGATGGCCAGTCGGCCAGTCAGATCGCCAAGGAGCTTGGCGGTGTGACGCGCAATGCGGTGATCGGCAAGGTGCACCGGCTTGGCCTGTCGAACCGGACGGCCCCGGGGGCAGCGCCGGCAACACCCGAACCCGACGAGGACGCGGTGGCCGAGGCCGCCGCACCCGAGACGAAATCGGCCGACGCCGCGCCCGTCGAGAAAGAAGCGCCCAAGAAGATCGTGATCGACGACGATGACCTGCCCGACATCCCGATGTCGGCGGCGCGCCGCGCGATCATCCCGGCAGGACAGCCGCTGCCGCCGCAGCCTTCGCTGAACGAGATCAGCCCCGAGGCGCTGGCCAAGGTCAGCGAGATCGAGAAATCGGCCAAGCGGCTGACGCTGATGGAATTGACGGAAAAGACCTGCAAATGGCCGGTCGGCGATCCCGCGACAGAGGATTTCTGGTTCTGCGGTCTTGGCGTGCAGACGGGCAAGCCGTATTGCGAGGCGCATGTCGGCGTTGCGTTTCAGCCGATGTCCTCGCGGCGCGACCGCAGACGATAGATCGACGCGGCAGCCGGACTTTTTCATGAAGTCCGGGCCGAAATTCTGGAGACGTCGACGTCGGCTTTCGCGGCGGATGCCGCGGCCCGCCACCGGTCGGTTTCATTGGACAGGTACGGCCGCCTTTGCCACGATGACGCCGGGAGGGCCGCACCATGATCACCGCCGACGACATTTCACACCCTGTGACGGCAGGGTTGACGACGCAACTCAAGGATATCGCCAAGACGCTGCCACTGCGGGTCTTGAGCGAGACCGATTGGGAGCACTGGATCACGCGCGGCTACGTGATCGTCCGCGAGGCGATTTCGCCGGAACAGGCGAGGGCGACGGCGGCGGGCGTCTGGGCGTTCGACGACAAGGATCCCGCCGATCCGGCCACCTGGTACGCCCCGCAGCGCCGCGCGCATGTGCGCGCCGAACTCAACAACGCGGGCATGGTCGAGGTGTATCACCAGCAGACAATGTGGGACAATCGGCAGGCGCAGCGAGTTTACGACGCCTTCGTGGATATCTGGGACCGCACCGATCTGTGGGTCACTATCGACCGTGCCAACCTCAATCCGCCGAAACCGGGGGCGACCTCGACCGACGGGTTCATCCACTGGGACGTCAATACCGCGCAGCGTCCGCTGCCGATCGGCGTGCAGGGCGTCCTGAGCCTGGCACGGCAGGACGGCGAGACCGGCGGCTTTCAATGCGTGCCGCACCTGTTCGAACATTTCGAAACCTGGGTCGCAACGCAGCCCGCCGACCGCAATCCGATCCTGCCCGACACCACAGGACTGGAACGTGAGAACATCTCGATGGAACCGGGCGATCTGATGATCTTCAATTCGCTGCTGGCGCACGGCGTGCGGCCCAACATCTCGACCGACAAGGTCCGGGTGGCGCAGTACATCTCGATGCACCCCGCCGAGCCGGAGAACAGCGCCGAGGTCGCGGAACGGATCCGGCTGTGGCAGGAGATGGAGCCGCCGAAGCGGCCCGATTTCCCCGGCGATCCGCGCGAATGGGAAAAACAGCGCCAATCGCCCGCCGAACTGTCGCCCCTGGGGCGCAGGTTGCTCGGCGTCGATACCTGGTAGCTTGCGCCAAGAGCCTCCGCCCCCTCATCCTGCTGTAAATATCCCGGGGAGCGCGAGGGGCTGGCCCCTCGCCCTTCCGGCGTCGCCGCGCGCCGGGATCTTCTCGTCTCGCCCGGGGATGCCACACACCGGGCTTTCCTCGCCTCGCGGACGTCGCTATAGCGCCCTCATGCCTCAGAACCCCCCAAACCTCCGCCCGGACCTCGCGCCCAAGGCGCGGCTGGATGACTTCGCGCCCAAGGCGCGGCTGGATGACCTCGCGCCCAAGGCGCGGCTGGATGACCTCGCGCCCAAGGCGCAGCTGGACGGCCTTGCCCCCCGGGCGTCGCACTCTGCCCCCCGGCGTCCCGGGCAGCCGACCATCGGCATGGTCTCCCTCGGCTGTCCCAAGGCGCTGGTGGACTCCGAGCGAATCCTGACGCGGCTGCGCGCCGAGGGCTATGACATCTCGCCCGATTACGCGGGCGCCGATGCGGTGATCGTCAACACCTGCGGGTTTCTCGACAGCGCCAAGGCCGAGAGCCTCGATGCCATCGGCGAGGCGCTGACGGCGAACGGACGGGTGATCGTGACGGGATGTCTGGGCGCCGAGCCAGACTATATCCGCGAACACCACCCCCGGATCCTCGCCGTCACCGGCCCGCACCAATACGAACAGGTTCTCGACGCGGTGCACGAAGCCGTCCCGCCGAGCCCCGATCCCTTCGTCGATCTGCTCCCCGCGCAGGCGGTCTCGCTGACGCCGCGCCACTACAGCTACCTCAAGATTTCCGAAGGCTGTAACCACAAATGCAAATTCTGCATCATCCCGGACATGCGTGGACGGCTGGCCTCACGGCCCCACAAGGCGGTGCTGCGCGAAGCGGAAAAGCTGGTGGAGCGCGGCGTGCGCGAGCTGCTGGTGATCTCTCAGGATACTTCGGCCTATGGCACCGACCGGGCGGACCGGCCCAGCAAGGCGCCGATCCTGGATCTGGCACGCGACCTCGGCACGCTGGGCGCCTGGGTGCGGCTGCATTACGTCTATCCCTACCCGCACGTACGCGATCTGATCCCGCTGATGGCGGATCCGGCGTCGGGCATCCTGCCCTACCTCGACATCCCGTTTCAGCACGCGCATCCCGACGTGCTGCGCCGCATGGCACGCCCCGCCGCCGCGGCCCGCACGCTGGATGAGATCACCGCCTGGCGCGCCGCCTGCCCCGACATCACTCTGCGCTCCACGTTCATCGTCGGCTTTCCGGGCGAGACGGAGGCGGAATTTCAGGTCCTGCTCGACTGGCTCGATGAGGCGCAGCTCGACCGGGTCGGATGCTTTCAGTACGAGAACGTCGCGGGGGCACGATCGAACGCGCTGCCCGATCATGTGGCACCGGATGTGAAACAGGACCGCTGGGACCGTTTCATGGCCCGCGCCCAGGCGATTTCCCAGGCAAAGCTGGCCGCATCCGTCGGGCGGCGCATGCAGGTGATCGTCGACACGGTCGACCCCGACCCCGAGAGCGGTGCGGCCACCTGCCGGACGATGGGCGACGCGCCCGAAATCGACGGCAACCTGTTCATCGACGAAGGCCACGGCGCCCTGACCCCCGGCGATATCGTCACCGTCGAGGTCGAGGAAACCGAGGACTACGACCGCTGGGGGCGGCTGGTCCCGGACTGAGGGAGCGGGATGGTACCGAGTGCTGGTCTCGAACCAGCGACCTCTTGATCCACAATCAAGCGTTCTACCCCTGAACTAACTCGGCACGCGAGGGGCGGTTTAGGGCCTGTGGCGGCGGGCGTCAAGACGGCTGCCGGTGACGCGGGGACAAAGTGCGGACCCTCCGGGGGGGATATTTCGGGCAGGATGAGAGGCATGATTGCGCGCGGTTGCCAAGCGAGGGGCGCGCGCGGTAAGCCCAAGCCAACAGCGGAGAGATATCATGGGTATCAACAACGAACGTGACGTAGAGGCAAACCTGCAGATCGGGCCGACCGATGTGGGGATGGTCCGAATATTCGTATCGGCGGGCGAGGCGGAAATCCCGATGGATTTCGAACCCGAAGAGGCCGAAGAGATCGCCGAGGAAATCCGCGCCGCTGCCGCAGCCGCCCGTGCCGCCGCGCCGAAGAAAAAGCGCTGACCGGGCGTCAGAACGTCGCCAGCACAAGCCCCGGATCGCGCGCCGCCTGTTGGCGCAGGGCCGCGTGACGCGCGAATTTTTGCACCATCGCCTTGCGCCGCGCACCGGCAAGGCGGGCCTCGGACCCGAGGCGCAGGATTTCGGCGTCGTAGCCGTCGGCGATGATCAACCCGGTCCCGTCGGGCAGCACCTCGGTTGGAAAATCGGCGTCGACGGCCCAGAAAAACCGGTCGCACCAGTCCAGATAGCCGGTCCATTTATGATCGGCGCGAAAGTCCGGCAGGCCGGATTTGCATTCGATCACCCAGATCTCGCCCTTTGGGCCCAGCGCCATCACATCGACGCGCAGGCCGGGCGCGGGCACCAGTTCCAGCACGGACGCGAAACCGTGGCCGAGCAGGTGGCGGCAGACCCCGCGCGCGAGCCGTTGACCCGGCATCGGTGCAGGGGTTTCGGCGGCGGGCTGGACGGTGATGTCGGACATAGGCTGAAAGATGAACAATCCATGAACAAATATCAAGTGGCTGTGCGACGTGCCGGTCAAGGCACATCCTGTTCATGGCGGCACTCTGCGGAATGCGACCGCCAGGCCGGGCAGATCTCGGCACCCTGTCTGAATTGCGACGTACCCGCGCCATCTTGTCGACACGCCATGCCCTCACACCTTGTGTCGAACCCCTGCCAAGGAGCCGGCGTCCATGACCACACTTGCCGCCTTTATCGCCGAAATCACGTTTTTCGACGTCGGAATGAGCCTTATCGCCGTCGGTATCGTCGAGCGTATCCTTCTTCGCCTGCCCAAGGAGATGGTGGGACCGGGGGGATGGCTTCTCGACACCGAACCCCGAAGCTAGGCGGCGTTTACGGCGGGCACCGCATCATCCCTCTTGCACAGGCCTCTGACGCGCCCTACCTGTGTGGTGACGGGTTTCTGCGCTTCGCGTCATCAAGGGGCACAATTCCAGTGGCCTTAAGCAAAACCGAGGGAGCTGGCTCTGTCCTGGCCCTGGCCTGGTTACCTGGCGCCCACCTGTACTAACAGGTCCTCGGGAATAGCTGCCCCGACGGTTGCCGCGGTTCCCGTCACTTCTTTGCAAGGCAAAAAGTGACTTGGCTCCACAGGGGGCCAACACCCCTACCCAACGTGCAGTTTTCGCAGAAAACTGTCACGCCCCAACGTTCCACAAGAACCGTCGTCCGTTTTGCTCGCCGCCGATGGGACTTTAACCCCGTTCATCGACCGATCATCGCGGGCTCGAACCCCAGCCGACCTCTCTGCGCGGTGCAACGCAGACCCGTCGGCGCATCACCCAAACGCCTCCGGCCGCGCCTCGCGCGCCATATGATCCAGCACCGCGTTCACGAAGCGCGTTTCCTTGTCGTCCTCGGCGAACGCCCGGCTGACATCGACGAACTCGACGATCACGACCTTCGGTGGCGTTTCACCTTGGGTCATTTCAGCCCCCGCCGCCCGGAACACAGCCCGCAGCGTCGGGTCGATGCGCGCGATGGGCCATTTCGCCACCAGCGCACGGTCGGTCATCTGGTCGATTTTCGCCTGCTGATCGACGGCGGTTTCCATCAGCGCGCGAAAGGTATCGAGGTCGCCTTCCTGCATCTCGATGCCGTCATAGATCGCCCCGAACCGATGATCCTCGAACTCGCGCGTCACCTGTTCGACGGTCTGACCGGAGGATTCCATCTGGAACAGCGCCTGCACGGCATACAGACGGGCCGCCGATTTCATCTTGCGGCGCTGGTTGTTCGAGATCGTCACCGGGTGCCCCCAAGGGGCGCGCCGAAGCCGATGCCCTTGCCCCTCGTGCCCCATGTGCGGGCCAGTGCCACCAGATGCAGCGCCGCCGCTGCCGCACCGCCGCCCTTGTTCTGGCCCGCAAGCTCGGCCCGCGCCTCGGCCTGCGCGGTGGTTTCGACCGTCAGGATCCCGTTGCCGATGCACACCCCCTGCAGGCCCAGCAGCATCAGCGCGCGCGACGAATCGTTGCACACGGTGTCGTAATGCGTCGTCTCGCCCCGGATCACGCATCCCAGAGCCACATAGCCGTCGAAGTCGCGCATCCGCGCCGCCATGGCGATGGCGGTGGCGATCTCCAGCGCGCCGGGCACCTCGGTTACGTCGACGGTGCCACCGACGGCCTCGATCTCGGCCGTGGCGCCGGCGACGAGGGCATCGGCGATGTCCTTGTAGTAGGGGGCCACGACGACAAGAATCTTCGGTGCGTCATCGAACGTGGGCCGCGGCAGGGTGTAATGCGACGGTCCGGCCATCAGCCAAGCTCCGATATTTGCTGGGTTCCGGTGATCTCGAGACCGTAGGCGTCGAGGCCCACCACCTTGGGTTGTGGCGAATTGGTCAGCAGGACGATCTGGCTGAGGCCCAGCGTCGACAGGATCTGCGCGCCGACGCCGTATTGCCGCAGGGTCTGGGGCGAGACTTCCTCGCTGGCCGTCAGTCTCATGTTGGTGTCGCGCAGCAGCACGAGGACGCCGCGCCCCCGTGCCGCGATCGCCGTCATCGCGTCGGAAAACTCCGCCGCCCGCCCCTTCGGCCCGGTGCCGATCACATCCAGCAGCGGGTCGAGGGTGTGCATCCGCACCAGCACCGGGTCGTCGCCGGTGATGTCGCCTTTGACGAGGGCGATATGTTCCGCCCCCTGCGTCTCATCCGCGAAGATCCGCATTTCCCAGGTGCCACCGAACTCGGCCTCGATGGTCTGCGTGGTGCGCTGGCGGATCAGGTTGTCGTGGCGGCGCCGGTAGGCGATCAGGTCGGAAATCGTTCCGATCTTGAGGTTGTGCAGCTGCGCAAAGGCCACCAGATCCGGCAGTCGCGCCATTTCGCCGTCCTCGCGCATGATCTCGCAGATCACGCCCGACGGGTTCAGACCGGCAAGGCGCGCGATGTCGGTGGCGGCCTCGGTGTGGCCCGCGCGCACAAGGACACCGCCATCGCGGGCACGCAGGGGAAACACGTGGCCGGGGGTGGCGATGTCGGCGGCCCCCTTGCCGGCGTCGATGGCGACTGACACGGTAAGCGCCCGGTCCTGCGCCGAAATGCCGGTGGATACACCGTCGCGCGCCTCGATGCTGATGGTAAACGCCGTCTCGTGGCGCGACGAGTTCTGCGAGGCCATCAGCGGCAGGCCCAGCGCGTCGATGCGCGTGCCGGGCAGCGCAAGGCAGATCAGCCCGCGCCCGTGTTTGGCCATGAAATTGATCGCGTCGGGCGTGGCCATCTGCGCGGGAATCACGAGGTCGCCCTCGTTCTCGCGGTCCTCATGGTCGACGAGAACGAACATCCGGCCGTTGCGCGCGTCTTCGATGATCTCCTCGATCGAGGAGATGGCGTCCGACCAGTCACGCTCGACCCGTCCCGGTTCTTCGAATGAATGCGCCATTGCGGCCCCGATCTGTGAAGGTTGCGCCGCAGATAGCCGAAGGACGCGGCGATGCAAAGGGGCGGCGACGGGCCCGTCTGCGCGCACCCGGCGCCTTCTGGCCGGAAACCACCGGTCGGTTGCGTCCTGCCTCGGCACCGCGCGCGATGGGGCCGGAACAGGCAACGTCACGCCTGTCTGCGCGATGTCACTCCCATTCGCGCAGCCGCGCGACATAGCGCGCCATGGTATCCACCTCGAGGTTGATCCGGTCGCCGACCGCCGCCTGCCCCCATGTCGTCATCTCCTTGGTGTGCGGGATGATGTTGACGCCGAAATGCGCCGCGTCGCCCCGTGGCGCCACCTCGTTGACGGTCAGCGAGGTGCCGTTCAGCGCGACCGATCCCTTGGGGGCGATGAACCGGGCCAGCGCATCCGGTACCTCGAAAACCATCCGCGTGCTCGCCCCCTCGTCGGTCAGCGAGACAAGCGTCGCCACGCCGTCGACGTGGCCCGACACGATGTGCCCGCCCAACTCGTCGCCGACGCGCAGAGCGCGCTCGAGGTTAAGTCGCGTCCCCTCGACCCAGCCCGCGTGGGTCGGGGCGTGCGCGCCGATGCCGGTCCTCGACACCGTCTCGGATGAGATCTGCACGTCGAACCAGGGGCGCGGCGTGCGGCCAAGTGACACGACCGTCAGGCACACACCGTCGCAGGCGATGGAGGCGCCGATGTCGATGCCGTCCACGTCATAGGCGGTGCCGATCCGCGCCCGCAGATCGCCCTGCCGGGCTATCGACAGCACCTCGCCCACATCGGTGATGATCCCGGTAAACATCGCGCTGATCCTTTGTTTGGCAGCCAAGGCCTCTGTGCTAGCCGCTGGACCGGGCCCCGGCAAGACCCGGACGGAAAGGGGAACGTGGCCCGCTGGGCCACCGGCGGGCACGGGAAACGCCGCTTCGTTTTTCCCCGTCGGGGGTCTTTCCGGCGCGGGCCGGAAATGCCCTATTTGTGCCGCACCGCCCTGCTAGGCGGTCTGTCACAAACATCGCTTGCAGCCAGGAACAACGGTGCCCCGCAAATCCTCGAAACCCTCCGTCAGCCCCGGGTCGCGCCGGTTCGTGTTCCTTCAGGGACCGCACGGGCCGTTCTTTTTCCGGTTGGGCAAGATGCTGCGCGCCGCCGGAGCGCAGGTTTTCCGGGTCGGGTTCAATGCGGGCGACCGGGCGTTCTGGTTCGGCAGCCCCGGCTATATCCCCTATCGCGGCACGTCCGAGGACTGGGCCACGACATTCTCTGCCCTGATCGCCGACCGCGGCATCACCGACATCGTGCTGTATGGCGACACGCGGCCCATCCACGCGCAGGCCGTGGCCATCGCGCGCGCGGCGGATCTGACGGTGCATGTGTTCGAAGAGGGATACATGCGGCCCTATTGGGTGACCTATGAGCGTGGCGGGTCGAACGGCAATTCGCGTCTGATGGACATGAGCGTCGCCCAGATGAAGGCCGACCTCGAGATGTCGGACCTCGACGTGCCCGAACCGCCCGCCCAGTGGGGCGACATGCGCCAGCACGTTTTCTACGGCGCGCTGTATCATTGGTTCGTACTGTTCCGGAACGGCGATTACAAAGGCTTCAGACGGCACCGCGAACTGCCGCTGACCACCGAAACCATGCTCTATACCAAACGTCTGGTGCTGATGCCCTGGATCGCGCTGCACCGGATGTGGGCGACGGGGCGGATCCGGGCGGGGGGCTATCCCTATCACCTCGCCCTGCTGCAACTCGAACATGACGCCAGCTTTCAGAAACATTCGCCGTTTACGAAGATGTCCGAGTTTCTCGAGCTGGTGGTGCGCGGTTTTGCCGCCGGTGCGCCGCAGCATCATCATCTGGTGTTCAAGGCGCATCCGCTGGAAACGGGCCGGGCGCCTCTGCGCGCGATGATCGACACCCTTGCGCGCTCGCACGGCGTGACGGGACGGGTGCATTATCTGCGCGGCGGCAAACTTGCGAAGCTGCTCGATCATGCGCGTACCGCCGTCACGGTCAACTCCACCGCCGGGCAACAGGTGCTCTGGCGCGGCATCCCGCTCAAGGTCATGGGCCGCGCGGTCTATGCCAAGCCCGAGTTCGTCGCACAGGAACCGATGGCGGAATTTTTCGCGCAGCCCGGCCGCCCCGATGGCCGCGCATTCCGCGACTACCGGCGGTTCTTGCTGGAAACCAGCCAGATCCCCGGCGGGTTCTATTCCACCAAAGGCCGCCGTCAGGTGATGCGGCAGGTTGTCGACATGATGCTCGACGCCGAGGATCCCTACGATGCGCTGCGCTCGGGCAAGCTGGCGCCACGCCAGCCGTTGCGCGTGATAAAGTAGCGGCCACACCATCTGGTGATCCTGCGCCGCCGCACAGGGCCAAACGCGCCTTTGTCGCAACAGATCGGGCCCGAACCCGATCCCGGCGGCACCCGAATGTGGATTTTCCCGCATTTTCCGCGCAATGTACCCCAAAGACCCGACCGGCACAGAAAGATCCGACCGGCACAGACCGGCGGCGATAAAAAAAGACCGAGGCAATAAAAACAGGTCGAGGAGACCGAGCAGTGATTTCCAAGCGTTTGCGCCTGACCCGTGGCGTGGCGGCACTTGCGGCATTGGCCGTTGTTGCCGCCTGCGGGCTCCCCCGTTCCGGCCCCACCCGGGGCGAGATCTTTTCCGGCTCCGTCATGCGTGAGGGCGACGCCTTCGTGCTGACGGTCGATGACCGGGTCAACCTCATCGCCAGCCTCACGCCTGCCCTTGGGTTTTCGTCGCGGTTCGAGAACTCGGGCGTTCTGGGGTCCGATACGATCGAGCCGGGCGACGTCCTTGGCCTGACGATCTGGGAGAACGTCGACGACGGTCTGCTGGTGCCCACGGGCCAGAACGCGACCGTCCTCGAAGAGGTGCAGGTCGACGGTGCGGGGTTCATCTTCGTGCCCTACGCGGGACGGGTGCGCGCGGCGGGAAATACCCCTGAGGCCGTGCGCCGCCTGATCGCCGCCCGCCTCGAGGAACAGACGCCCGATCCGCAGGTGCAGATCCGCCGCCTGGCCGGTGACGGCACCACGGTGTCGGTCGTCGGCGGCGTCGGTGCGCAGGGCGTCTATCCGATCGAGCGGCCCACCCGCACGCTCACGGCCATGCTGGCCCGCGCCGGTGGCATTGCCATCGAGCCCGAGGTTGCGCAGGTGACCGTCGTGCGCGGCGATCTTACCGGCACGATCTGGTTTCAGGACCTCTATCAGCATCCCGCCCACGACATCGCCCTGCGCGGCGGCGACCGGATCATCGTCGAGGAGGACACCCGCACCTTCACCGCCCTTGGCGCAACCGGCACCCAGAACCTCGTTCCCTTCGAGGCGCAGGCGATTTCCGCCATCGAGGCGCTGGCCCAGGTCGGCGGTCTGTCGACGGCTTCTGCCGATCCCACCGGCGTGTTCATCTTTCGCAACGAGCCCGAGGCCATCGCCCGCCAGCTCGTCGGCCGCGACGACATCACCGGCACCCAGCGCGTGGTCTATGTCCTCGACCTGACGCGGCCCAACGGCATGTTCTTTGCCCGCGATTTCGCGATCCGCGACGGCGACACGGTCTATGTGACCGAAGCGCCCTTCACCCAGTTCAACAAGGTGATCGCGGCGCTGACAGGCACCCTCGCCTCGGTCGAAACGGTCACCTCCGTGTCCGGCGGCTAGATTGACGATCCGTGCGACACCGGACGCCGCGGGGCCCTCTCCGCGGCGTCTTTGCGTGTACAACGGCGGATTTCTGACGGGGCCGGCGGGGCGTCGGATCAAACGGATCCTGCACTTGTCGGGCTATGGCGTGGCCCTCGGCGCACCGGGGGCGGGCGATTTCGTCGGCATCTGGGGGCAGTCCCCCACAGCGCCGCGCGGCGAAAAGGTCGCCGCATGGGCGGATGCGCCAATCTTGCGGGTCGAGGATGCGTTCCTGCGTTCGGTCCTGCCCGGACGGTCGAGATCGCCCGCCGCACAGCCCCCGCTGGGACTGCATCTCGATACGCGGGGCGTGCATTTCGACCCCGCGCAGCCCTCCGACCTCGAACGCATCCTCGCCGAAGACCCGCTCGACGATGCCGCGATCCTGACCCGTGCAAAACTGGCGATGGCTCGGCTGCGGCGCGCGAACCTGAGCAAATACAATGCCTTCGATCCGGATCTTGCGGCGCCCGACCCCGGCTATGTCCTCGTCGTCGACCAGACGCACAAGGATGCCAGCGTCCGCGCCAGCCGCGCCGACCGGAACACCTTCCTCGAAATGCTGTTCCTTGCCCGCGAGGAGCACCCGACCGCCCGCATCCTCGTCAAATCCCACCCCGAAACGCAGGGCGGCCATCGCGACGGACATTTCCGGCAGGGAGATCTTTCGGCGGGCATGGAATTGCTGACAGCCCCCCTGTCGCCGCACGCCCTGCTCGACGGCGCCGTGGCGGTCTACACCGTGTCGTCGCAACTGGGGTTCGAGGCGATCAGCGCCGGGCACCGGCCGGTGGTGATGGGGCAGCCGTTCTACGCAGGCTGGGGCCTGACGGACGACCGGACGCCGCTCGACCGGCGGCAGCGCAGACTGACCCGCGCACAGCTTTTTGCCGCGGCGATGATCCTCTATCCGGTATGGTACTGCCCCTACCGCGACCGTCTCGCAACCCTGGAGGAGACCATCGACACCCTCGAGGCCGAAACCCGCTGCTGGCGCGACGATCACGCAGGCTGGGACGCCGCGGGGATGCGCCTGTGGAAACGCGCACCGCTGCAAAGGGTTTTCGGCCTCTACGCGCCGGTGCATTTCGTCAAGAGCGAGACGCGCCCGCACGGGAGCGGCGAGCGGTCCCCGCCACGGCCCCTGATGGTCTGGTCCGGCAAATCCACCGGTGCCACAGAGGCCACCCGGATCGAAGACGGCTTTCTGCGCTCGCGCGGCCTCGGCGCCGATCTGATCGCGCCCCTGTCGCTCGTCCTCGACGATCTGGGCATTTATTACGACCCGACGCGCCCCAGCCGCCTCGAAAACATCCTCAACGCCAGCGACGACCTGCCGCTGGATGCCCGCGACCGGTCCCGTCGCCTCATTGCCACCTTAACCGCCGCGCGTCTGACGAAATACAACCTGGGTGGCCGATTGCCGGATACCTTGCCGACAGGTCGTCGCATCCTCGTCCCCGGTCAGGTCGAGGACGATGCCTCGATCCGCCTCGGTGCCACCGATGTGGCCACCAATGCCGCCTTGCTCGCCACCACCCGGGCCGCAAATCCCGCGGCCGTGATCCTGTACAAGCCGCACCCCGACGTCGAGGCAGGCCTGCGCCCCGGCACTGTTGCCGATACCGCCGCCGCCGACGCGGTCCTGACGCGCACCGATGCCGTCGCCGCCCTCGAGGCGGTAGACGAGGTCTGGACGATGACTTCGACCCTGGGGTTCGAGGCGCTGTTGCGCGGTGTGCCCGTCACCTGTCTGGGCCAGCCTTTCTACGCGGGCTGGGGCCTGACGTCCGACCGCGCCCCCCCCCTGGCCCGCCGTCACGCAAGGCTCGACATCGCGGCCCTCGTGCACGGCTGCCTCATTGCCTATCCGCGCTATCACGATCCGGTCACGCAGCGCCCCTGCCCGCCCGAAATCGCGGCACTCCGTCTGGCGACAGGCACCGTGCCGCCCGCCATCGCGGCGCAACCGGGCGCTGGCAAAGCTGCAAGGTGCCTTCGCCGGTTTCGCGCCGCTCTGGCGCCGTTGACCGCCCCGGCGGCTTCGTCATATCCCCCTGCGGCACCTGACCCCGTTGACGCAGGAGGTCTGGCCACCGACATCGAGACAAAGGAGTTCTGCCACATGCCCGTCAACGCCGCCCGACCGCATCCCGAGGTCCTCGATTTTCTCGCTACCCGCCGGTCCCGCCCGGCCAAGACCCTGACGACACCGGTGCCCGGCCGTGCGGCTCTGATGCCGATGCTCGTCGCGGCGGCGCGGACGCCGGATCATGGAAAACTGGAACCCTGGCGGTTCATCGTGCTGGAGAAACAGGCTCTGGCGCGCCTAGCGAAGCTCGTCGTCGACCGCGCCACGGCCCTTGGCATCGACGCGGACCGCACCGCAAAGGCAACCGCGCAGTTTCGGGACGCGGACCTCGCCGTCGCCGTCGTCGCCGCACCGAAACCCTCGGACAAGATCCCGCGGATCGAGCAGATATACTCCGCCGGTGCCGTCTGCCTCGCGCTGCTGAACGCGGCGCTGGCCAGCGGCTGGGGGGCCAACTGGCTGTCGGGCTGGGCCAGTCACGATGCGGCCTTCGTCCACGACGGCCTGCACCTCGCCGCGCACGAAAGCATCGCGGGTTTCATCCACATCGGCACCGAAACCGCGCCGCCGCCTGAACGCCCGCGCCCCGATATCGACGGTCTGGTGACATGGGCTGACACCTAACGGGGCATCCGCGCGCCTTCAGCGCTCTGGCGTGACTTCGGGCGTCACTGCGGGCGCGGTTCGCGTTTCCTCGTCGACCGCCGTATCGGACGACGTATCGGACGACCTATCGGACGGCGGCCCCATCCGGTCAAACCAGTCGATATCGCGGATCGAAAAGTTCCCCGACAGAATCACCGCCACCAGCGCCACCCACAACACGGCAGCGATGCCGGTCGTGATCTTTGCACGCTTGGCGATCTGCGGGTTCGCCGGGGCAGAGCTGTGGGTGCCGTTAACCACCTCGCCCGCCTCGCCCTGCGTTTGCAGGCGCAATGGCAGCACGATGAGGAACACCATGAACCAGCACACCGCAAACAATACGATGGCGGATGTGATGGACATATCAGACTTCCTCCAGTTCGATCAGGCAGCCCAGAAAATCCGCTGGATGCAGAAACAGGACCGGTTTGCCATGCGCGCCGGTTTTCGGCGAACCGTCGCCCAGAACCCGCGCGCCAGACGCTACAAGGTGGTCACGCGCGGCGAGGATATCGTCCACCTCGTAACACATGTGATGGATCCCGCCGCGCGGGTTTTTGTCAAGGAAACCGGCGATGGGGGACGCGCCGCCGAGGGGATGCAGAAACTCGATCTTGGTATTGGGCAATGTCACGAACACCACGCGCACGCCGTGATCGGGCTCGTCTTGCGGCGCGCCGACATCCGCGCCAAGGACATCCGCATATTGCGCGATGGCCGCGGCAAGATCCGGGACGGCAATCGCCACGTGGTTCAGCCGACCGATCATCGCGTCTCTCCGATTGCCTAGTTCGCCGCCTTATCGTGGCCCGGCCAACCGCGCACAAGCGCCCATTGGTCGCAGCCTGGGGCCGCAGTCCAAATGGTTTCATCGTCGTTAACCTAGAATTGTGATTCGCTGGTGCTGATGGTTCTGCATCCACTGGGGGAAACGACATGGACACCTTGGACGACTTTCTAAGCCGCAGGCCACCGACAGCCGCCCGACCGCTACTGGGCCTAACCGTTCTGCTCGTAGAGGACAGCCGCTATGCCTCGGAGGCGTTTCGCCTGCTGTGCCTGCGGTCCGGTGCCCGGATCCGGCGGGCGGATTCGCTTTTCAACGCGCATCGGCATTTGCGGGTCTATCGCCCGTCGGCGGTCATCGTCGATCTGGGGCTGCCCGACGGGTCGGGCATACAACTTATCGAAGAACTGGCCCGCACCGCCCCCCGCGTCGAAATCCTGCTGGGCACCAGCGGCGATCCCGAAGGAGAGCAGCTTGCGCTGAACGCCGGGGCGGACGGTTTCATGGCCAAACCCGTCGGTCGCCTTGCGCAATTTCAGGCGGCGATCCTGCGGCATCTGCCGCGCGACCGGCAACCGCCGGGACCGCGCATCGTTCTCGAGGAACACGTGGCCCCCGATCCCATCGCCCTGCGCGACGATCTTGCGCATGTGGCCGACGTCCTGTCGGGAGAAGAAGACGCGCAGGCCATCGACTATCTTACGCAATTTCTCAGCGGCATCGCCCACAGCGCCGGTGACGTCTCGCTGACCGAGGCCGTGGAGGCCCTCAAGGTCCGCCGTCACGAAGGCGGTCCCCTGCGGCCGCAGATCGCGCATCTTGCGGCTCTCGTGCAGGACCGCCTCGTCACCACCGCGATCCTTTAGTGCGCGTGGCGCGCGGGCCGGTCCAGGGTCGTCGTATCGATGTCAGACGACGCGTCGACGATAACCGTTCAGCGCAGGCGGCATGCCCGCCCCGCTTTGGCGCCGGATATGTTGGCCGTTTCCGCCGCGCCCACCCGCCGGGTGTGGAAACGCGACCTGCCGCCAAAACCGCCCGCATAGACCGCCGCGCCCCGGCGAACATACAGCGATCATCGGTCGCCCTCGGCCATCTGCGCCATCATGGCGGCTGCCGTGTCGCGTGCCCGCTCCATGCTGCCTTCGGCAAACAGCGAGATCCGGGCCGCATAGGTGCCACGCTCGAAATCCTGTTTTCGCGGCAGATAATTCAGGAAACCGTTGCAGACATCCAGAACGATCACGGTAAAATCGGGAAACCGGGCGCGCAGGGATATCTGTACCTCGCTGTAGAATTCTACAGGAGCGCCGACGAACAGAGACCTGCCCAGCCGCCAGACGTAGATCG
Organism: uncultured Alphaproteobacteria bacterium; assembly: GCA_963761735.1. Lineage (GTDB taxonomy): Bacteria > Pseudomonadota > Alphaproteobacteria > Rhodobacterales > Rhodobacteraceae > CAVXHQ01. Next base: position 1,150,952 of record CAVXHQ010000005.1, on the reverse strand, counting down.
GAAGATCGAAATCGGCCGCGTCGCCAACCTTGCGGCGCAATGCCAGACGGCGCCGCGCGCGTTCTCTCCGGAACCCGTCTGACGCATCCTCCACGTCGCGGATGCACGTCGCAATCGACGGCAATTCCCCCACCCGAAGCGTTGCGTGGCCGACGTTGGCCATCACCGACCGGTCGGGCGCCTGCTTTTCGAACCGCCACAGGCCCAGTGTCGCGCCCGAATCGACTCGTTTGTCGAACACCATGCGGTTGCCCGGCGCGAACAGACCCGCCAGCACGCCGAGAGCGGCATATCCAAGTTCGCGGCCATTCTGATCCGCCGCGTCGGTGTCATCCTCAAAGCTGCGGCGTGGCGTCAGATCGCCGTCGGCGCCGTGCAGAAAGACGCAGACGGCGCCCTGTGTCTCGCGCTCGACCAGTTCGCGCATCGCCCCGATGTAATCGGGCGAAATCATCCGGTTGCCGCCGCCGAGCGACGTCGGATGGGCGGCATAATTCACCAGCGTGGCACGGACGGTGCCGTCCGCACCGGTGATGCGACCGACGACGAGCGTATCGTCGGCGGGACCCTCGGGGTTCAGACCGACGACAACTTCTCCGGTCCGGGGCAGGACGAGGTCGCGGTTGTAGGCAAGGCCACATTTCCCGGTGCCCCAGCTCAGAACCGAGGGCGCCATGTCGGCCCGCGCGTCCTGGGCGATTTCCAGACAGGCCGCAAGAATTTCGGACCGGTATTGCGCGATCAGATGGCCGCCCGGCGCGTCGGCCAGCCCCGGATCGGTAAAGGGCACGCCATGACTATGCGACAGCTGCAGGATCAGCCGGCCTGGCGCGATATCGAGCGCGGCTTCGACGGGGCCGCGGATGCCAGCCTCGTCCGCGGCCGACAGCCAGACCATCAGATCGAGCGTTACGAAATAGACCGGCGCCGACGTTTCGGCATCGGCGATCGCAAGGCAGGTTGCATATAACGGACGGTGAATGCCGTCGGCGATGTCATGGTCCGAACTGCCCCAGGTCCGCGCATAGATGCCCGCTGGCGGATTGATCTGCGCCCGCGCCGTGCCGATCAGACCGGTGAATTCGTTCTGCTCCAGCGGTGGGATCGCGTGTCCGTCACCCATGCCGTCCCCCGGGTCTGCCGCAGCGGCGCGACGGTTGTGCGGAGCGCGTCATGTCGCGGCCGCAGCGCGTTCGGCATCGTCCGAATGCCCGGACGTGTCGAAGTGCAAATCGCGCAGAAAATCGGTCAGTTCGGTGTAGCTCATGGCGCTTGCCTCGCAATCGAGAACGAGCCTGCCCCGATCCAGGACCAGCAGCCTGTCGCAAACGGCGTGAACGTGGTGAATATTATGTTCGATATAGATGCACGAGCGACCGTTCTCCTTGATCGAACGGATGAAATTCAGAACCTTGTCGACCTCGGAAAGAGCCAGCGCGACCGTCGGCTCGTCCAGTACGATCAGGTCGCTTTCAAAATACATCGCACGCCCGATGGCGACGCCCTGACGTTCGCCCCCCGAGAGTTTGCCCACATGGGTGTTGACGTCGATGCCCGCGCTGCGAAACCCGATGGTGCCGCGCATGATTTCCTCGGTGACCCGCTTTTGTTCGCGGACCTTGATGAAACCCAGCGCATTCGTCATCGGACGCCCGACGAAGAAATTGCGCCACAGCGGCTGCTTGGTGCCCAGAGAAGATGTCTGATACACCGTTTCGATGCGCAGCTCGTGGGCCCGCTGAACCGAATAGTCGGCAAAATCGATGCGTTCTCCGCGTATGAAAACCTCGCCGGAGGTCGGCGTTTCGACGCCGGTCATGATCTTGATCAGGGTGGATTTTCCCGCCCCGTTGTCGCCGATCAGCCCGACGATTTCATTCGCGCCGACCTCGAGGGATACATCCCTCAGGCTCACGACCGGGCCATAGGTCTTGCCGACGTTTTCCAGCCGCATGATCGGTTCATCGCTCATCGTGGTCTGCCGTCCAATTGGGTGATTGCGGTAAGTTGGCGGGGACGGCGATGCCCCCGCCACCGATGTCCTAGCGGATGCCCTGCGAGACGAGCGTCTCGATCAGATCGACGTTGTCTGCCGTCACGATGCCGCCGCCGGTGTTGAGATACAGACCGCCGAGGCCGTATTTCGCCTCGAGGACCGCCGCCACGACCGGCATGAAGCCTTGCAGATACGGCTGCTGGTCAAGGACCAGCGTCAGGTAGCCCCGCTTGACCTCATCGATCGCGGTGGGCGAAATGTCGAAGCCCGCCGTCACGATCTCGCCGGGTTCCTTGCCCGCATCGCGCAGAACCTTGCCCAGGAACGCCGTGATCCCGCCATGTCCGGGGACGATGATCGCCCGGGTGTCGGGGTTGCTCTCGAGATAGCTGACAAGGATCGGCACCGCGAGCGACGGGTCCTGCACCGCCTCGTTCGACCATTGCAGCCGGTCGTAGACGACGCCCGCCTCATCCAGCGCCGCGAGCGATCCCCGCGCCACATTGGCGCCCGGCGCGCCTTCGATGAAGGCACCATAGACGACGACGCTGTCACCCGCCGCAAGTCCGCCTTCCTGAACCGTCAGCCGTGCAAGGTTCGCGCCCGCCTCGTAATTGTCGAGACCGAAATAGCTCAGCCCCGACCCCGGCAGATCGTTGTTGCCGACCACGACGGTGACACCTTCGCGCCCCGCACGGTCCAGAAAGGCCGTCATCACCTCGGTTCCGGGGTGGCCCATCAGGATGATCGCGTCGGGCAGTGCGGCAAGGGCCTCGTTCGCCTGCTGCAACATGCGCTGCGGGTCCCATTGCGAATGCTGTTCGATCAGGGTGATGTCCATGACCCGGGCCGCATCGCGTGCGCCAAGTTCGCGCGCCAGCGTCGCGGGCCCGCCCGGATTGCCGCCCATCTGCATGTAGACGGTCAGACCACCGTCGACCGGCTCCCTCTCCTGGGCGGTGACGGTCTGCGCGCCCAGCGTGACGGCGGCACATGCCGCCAGAAAAGTTCCAAAGAGACGTTTCATTCCACTGTTCCTCCTGTTGCATTTCGGGTCGTGTCCGCGCGTTATCGTCGGCGCAGTTTCGTTCGCAGAATGCGGACCAGCGGCACTTTCTCCGGGTCTTCGATCACGCCGTTGGCAGTAACCGACAGGATAAAGACGAGGCCGATGAAGAACCGCGTCCAGAACCCTTGAATGCCGGAGGCCACGAGGCCCGCCTCGATCACGGTAACGATGAGGGCGGCAAACACCGTGCCGATAACCTTGCCCGATCCGCCGAAAATCGAGGTGCCGCCGATGAAGACCGCCGCGATGACCGTCAGCAGATATCCCATCCCCTGACTTGAAAAATAGGCGTTGGTCTCGAGGGTCAGCAGCACCCCCGCCAGACCGGACAGGGCACCCGACAGCGCGAACAGCTTTACCTTTTCGCGGGTCGGGTCGATGCCGACGACACGCGCCACCTCCAGGCTGTCGCCGATGAACAGCAGGCTTTCGCCAAAACGGTGCCGGTTCAGCAGCAGCCAGATGAACCCCGCCAGCAGCAACGCCCAGATCATCTGCACCGGGACGACGCCACCGATACGCCCGACCAGAACGCTGTGCATCGCCGTGCCGTAGATGTCGGGGATCGCAAGCTGGATGCCACCGGAGACCACCGTCACCAGCCCGCCCCACAAAAACAGCATCGCCAGCGTCGCGATCAGCGACGGAATACCCAAAAGCGTGATGACGAGGCCATTCACAAGGCCCATCGCGGTCGCCACGCCGATCGCCGCCCCAAGGGCGAGCCAGGTCATGCCATAGTCCTGAAACAGCATCGCAAAGACATAGCTCGCCGCCGCGACCACCGACGGAAACGACAGGTCCATTTCCCCCGCGACCGCGACAAGCGTGACGCCGAGGGCGATGATCAGGGGCGGCGGCACCGTCGCCATAAAGCTCATGTAGACGCGGTAGCCCAGAAAGGCCTGCGGCGCGGCGATCATGAAAACGACGATCAGGACGACGAAAACGAGGGCGACGGAGGCTCCGTCGAGCTGAAACAGACGCCGCACGACCCCCGGCCCGGACCGGGGGCGCGGGGCGGCGGCGGCAGGCGCAGTCGGCGCATCGGCCATTTTACAAGACCCCGAATTCGGCATAGACGCCGGTCAGCGTCTTGCCCGCCTTCAATGCCTCGAGCGACTTGTTTTCCGCCGCGAGTTTCTGGCGACCGGCCTCAAGCACCGCCATTTCAAGATCGCGGGGAATGACGATGCAGCCGTCGGCGTCGCCGAACACGATATCGCCGGGCCGGACCATGACGCCCGCGCATTCGACCGGCACGTCGACCTCGACAACCTTGCCGCGACCCTTGCTGTCGAGCGGCGCGATACCGCCGGCAAAGACCGGGAATTTCAGGTCGCGGACATGGCGGATGTCGCGCACATAGCCGTCCATGACCGCACCGGCGGCACCGCGATAATCCGCCGCCGTGCTGAGCAGACCGCCCCAGGGTGCGATGCGACCGGTGCCGCCGCAGGCCGCGACAACGACATCGCCGGGCCGAAGATCGTCGACCAGTCCGATTTCCAGCGCGTAATGATTTTCATCCGGCCCCGGCGGTGCATAGACGTCCGCGTACAGCATCGTCCGCGCCCGGCCCACAAGGACAAGGTCGTCGTCCAAAGGGCGGATCCCCGGCCCCAGCGCCTGTTTCGTGACCCCGAGGCTGTCGAGCACGTCGGATACCAGCGCGCAAAAGAACGTCGCGCGCATTTCCGCGACAACTGCGTCTTCGGTACCGGAATCGGGGCCAGCCATGCGATCTACCTTCAACTTTATCGTTAAAGTAAACCTGCACAGCTTTGACCGACCTGTCAAGATGTCAAGTCATGCCTGCCCTGAACGCCCGCGAAGGCATCGCCGCGCATCCGCCGTCAGGCAGAGTCGCCGGGGACGATGCTGACCGGCAGGACGACGCTGTTGTCGCCGAACCCGCCGTGTTCGATGGCGCCCATCATCTCGGCGCCTGCCCGTCGGCCCATTTCATAGGCGTCCGACCGGGCTGTCAGCAGGCTTGGCGTCGCGAAAGAGGCAAAATCGAACGCGTTGAAGCCGGTCACCCGCACCCGGTCCGGCACCGTGACGCCGCGATCCGACAGCAACCGAAGGGCCGCCATGGCCATCCGGTCGTTGCCGCCGATGAACGCGTCCGGCAGGCCGTCGATGTCGATGCTGGCAGCCACCGCCTTCTGGGTTGCCTCAAAGCTTCTCGTCACCACATTCGACGAGTGTCAGGCTACAGCCCTGTTCGCGGCAGACCTCGCGGGTGCCTTCGATACGCCGGCCGATCGCGGGCCAGTGGGCAGACGGCGTCAGGTATCGCAGGTTTCTGGCGCCTTCGGCCGCAAGATGCTGCGCGATCTTGCGTGCGGCGCCCAGATCGTCCTGGCGCAGACTGCACACCAGCGGATGGTCGAATTCCTCCTGCAGCAGAACGACAGGCACCTGAAGGCCCAGCGCGCGCAGTACGAACGCGCGCCGCAAATCCCGTCCGCCCGACAGGATCGCGCAGACACCGTCGGTCTGAAGGTGCCCCAGCATCGGCGACGTCAAAAGGCTCTGCGACCGCAGCCCCTGCACGATGACGCTATAGCCACGGTCGGACGCGAAGTTCGACAGACCCGCCACGACCTGCGTCGTGAACGGATCGTTGAGGAATTCGGGTACATCATCGAGTATCAACATGCCGATGGCAAAGGCGCGCTGCGCCTTGAGGCCTTTTGCCGCCAGATTTGGCCGGTATCCAAGGTGTTCGACGGACGCCAGAATACGTTTGCGCGTCTCGACGCCCACTTCCTTGTCCCGCCCGTTGAGGACATTGGACACCGTCATCGACGAGACATCGCAGGCCTTGGCAACATCTTTCAGGGTCGGTCGGCTTGCCATTCTGACTTTCAAAAAACTGGAGATGACCACCCGGACGATGCAGCCCGCGTATCGTCATACCGTTGGTCACCGGGCATTCAAAAGCAATTTTTCAACGGCGGGTTGCCAGGGAAGGCGTGCGTTGGCCGCTGGCAGCGGGTAGAGGATGGATTGCCGCGTCAAGACCGGTGCAATCCGCGAACCCATGTTTGACAAGGGTTTCAGCGCAGATCATGCGCGATCTACCCGGTTTGGCGCACCAACGAACTTTTTCGGCCATCGCTGCCGGTTTTCCGACCGCATGACGTTCGAACACAAAACGGCCGCCGCAATGTGACGAGCGACGGCCGACATCACAGGGTGACACACCAGATCATTCGAGATGCGACCGCAACATCCATGCGAATTTTTCATGTGCTTGGCCGCGCGCGATGAGCAGATCTTCGGTCAGACCGTCGTCGTGCCCCGCCGCGACCGCCGCACCTTTGGCGACCGTCACCGCAAGCGTCTCCTGCGCCTTCAGCAGCGCGCCGATCATTTCTTTCGCCGTCGCGGGACCGTCGTGCTCGGCCACGCCTGACCGATCGACCATGCCTGCGAGGGTCGCGGCAACAGGAACGCCCAAGGCCCGCATGCGCTCGGCCAGATCGTCGCCCGCGACGAAATGATCTTCGTAAATTTGCTGAAACAGCGCGTGAAGTGAGCCGAACGACATGCCTTTGACATTCCAGTGGAAGTTCTGCGCCAACATCGTCGTCACGACCGTTTCGGACAGGGATTGCGCAAGGCCGTCGGCAATCTCGGTCTGGGCGCTGTTGGACAGGGTTGCGGCAGAACTGGTCATCGGATGCTCCATTTTTTCGGATGTTTCAGGTACGGGCGGCGCGTCTTGGCACCGGTGTGACTGTACAACGCAAAAACCGGCCCAAAGTTGCATCCATCCGGATATTTTTAGAATGATTCTAATATGACCGGGCGAAATTCGTCCCAAACCCGCTGTCGCCCCGGCGTCTCGCCTATCCGCCGGTCATATAGGGCATCAGCACGACCTCGCTGTCGGGCGCAATCTCGGTGAACCACGCCTCGCGATAGATCTGGCCGTTCAGGGCCATCGACACGCCGCGCGCAATTTGCGGGCGCAGGCCGGGATAGGCCTCGCCCAACCGGTCGAGCACTTGTTTGAAAGTGCGCGCCTCGACGCGCACCTCCGACTGACCGTCCGCCGCCTGCCGCAGAGTGCCCCAGAGTTGCACCGTAACCATCAGCCCCGTGCAGCCTCCATCGCGGCAAGGATACGTGGCGGCGACATCGGCAGGGACCGCATCCGCACGCCCGCGGCCCGGCTGACCGCATTGGCAACGGCGGCGAGGGGCGGCACGATCGGCGTCTCGCCGACGCCGCGCACGCCGTAGGGATGGCCCGGATTGGGAATTTCGAGGATCACGGTGTCGATCATCGGCAGATCCGAGGCGACCGGCACGCGGTAATCGAGAAAGCCCGCATTTTGCAGGCGCCCGTCGTCGCCGTAGATGTATTCCTCGTTCAGGGCCCAGCCGATGCCCTGCACCGCCCCGCCCTGCATCTGTCCTTCGACATAATCGGGGTGGATCGCCTTGCCCGCGTCCTGCAACACCGTATAGCGCAACACCTTCGTCGCACCCGTTTCCGGATCGACCGCGATGTCGCAGATGTGCACGCCGAACGACACGCCGGCCCCGTCCGCGTTCACCTCGTGGTGCCCCGCGATGGGGCCGCCGGTTTCGGCACTGACGGCGGCGATTTCGGCGAGGCTCATCGGCGGGAACTTGCCCGCGTTCGGCCCGGCGGGCTGTGCCGCGCCGTCCACCCATTCGACGGCGTCCGGGTCGATGTCCCAGATCTTCGCCGCGCGCGCGCACATCTTTTGCACCGCGTCCCGCGCCGCCTTGATCGTGGCAAGGCCCACGGCGAACGTTACCCGGCTGCCGTCGGTGACGTCGTTGTATCCCAGCGACGCGGTATCCGCGATCACGGTGCGGACCCGGTCATAGTCGATGCCCAGCTCTTCCGCCGCCATCAGCGATATCGACGCCCGGCTGCCGCCGATGTCGGGGTTGCCCTCGATGATGCCGACGGTGCCATCGGCATTCACGTTCAGCGACACGCAGGTATTGCCGCCGAAATTGAACCAGAAACCGCAGGAAATGCCCCGGCCCTGTCCCGCCTCAAGCGGTGCGCTGTAATGCGGATGCGCCTTTGCCGCCTCCAGCGTGGCCTCGAGGCCGATGGCCGGAAATGTCGGGCCATAGGAAGATTTCGTCCCCTCGCGCGCCGCGTTCAGCAGGCGCACGTCGATCGGATCGAGGCCGAGCCTCTGGCTCAGCTCGTCGACCACCGATTCCACCGCGAAGATCGCCATCGGCGCGCCGGGGGCGCGGTAGGGTATCTCGCGCGGGCGGTTGGTCAGAACGTTCCAGCCACGGGTGCGGACAGCGGCAAGATCGTAGGCGGCAAAGGCCGACTGCGCGCCCATTTCCACGGTGCCGTTCGGAAACGCGCCGCCCGAATAGCGCAGACGGGCGTCGGCGGCGGTGATCCGCCCGTCGTCCATCATGCCGATACGCACGTCGATCGACGACGACACGGTCGGCCCCGTGGCGCGGAACACCTCTTCGCGGCTGAGCACGATCTTTACCGGCTTGCCCGATTTGCGCGACAATGCGAGTGCCACAGGCTCGGCGAAAACGCTTGTCTTGCCGCCGAAACCGCCGCCGATCTCGGAGGCCGTGACCTTGAGCTGGCTCTCCTCCATCCCGAGGATCCCGGCGCAGAGCTGGCGGGTAAAGAACTGGCCCTGGGTGCACAGCCAAAGGTCGGCCTTGCCGTCGCCGGTAAAGGACGCAAGGCAGGCGTTCGGCTCGATATAGCCCTGATGGGTGGCGGCGGTGGTGAACGACCGCTCGAGGATATGGTCGGCGGCGGCAAAGCCCGCGTCGATATCGCCGTGCCCGAATTCGCATGCCATCGTCACGTTGCCGGACATGCCCGCGGGAACGTTCTCCAACGCGCGACCGTCGAGGACGACGGGTGCCGCGGGCGTCATCGCCACGTCCACGTCCGTCACATGCGGCAGCGTTTCGTATTCCACATGGATGAGTTTCAGGGCGGCCCGCGCCGTGGCGGCATCGACGGCGGCGACGGCGGCGACCGCGTGCCCATCGTACAAAACCTTGTCACGCGCCATGCAATTGTCCTGCACGTCGCGCAGGGATGCATCGTCCGGCACGCCGAAATCGGCGCTGGTGACCACCGCCTTCACGCCCGGCAAGGCCTGCGCCTTCGCGGTGTCGATCGACACGATGCGCGCGTGGGCGTGCGGGCTGCGCAGGACGCGGCCCGTCAGCATGCCGGGCGCCGACATATCCGCGCCGTACAGCGCGCGCCCGGTTACCTTGTCGATACCGTCGGGCCGGCGGGGGCGTGTGCCGACCTGTTTGAACGTGCGGGGGGCGTATTCGCCCGGTTCATGATCCTTGGGCGACATGTCAGACCCTCTCCTGTCTCATTTCGGCCGGTTTCGGATCCTGCCGCATTTCTGCGGCGGCGATCTGTACCGCGCGGATGATCTTGTCGTATCCGGTACACCGGCACAGGTTTCCCGCGAGCCAGTACCGGACCTCTTCGTCCGTCGGGTCGGGATGTTTCGCCAGCAGCGCCTTGGCCGCGACGAGGATGCCCGGCGTGCAGATCCCGCATTGCAGGGCCGCGTGGTCGAGGAACGCCGTCTGCAACGGGTGCAGTGCCTCGCCGTCTGCCATGCCTTCGATGGTCTCGACGCGGGCGCCCTCTGGCCTCGGCGGCGAGCACCAGACAGGCGCAGACCAGCCGGTCGTCGACCATCACGGAACACGCGCCGCAATCGCCGGTGCCGCAGCCCTCCTTGGCGCCGGTCAGGCCCAGACGGTCGCGCAGCGCGTCGAGCAGCGTCTCGCCCGGCGCACAGAGGAATTCGAGGGGGTCGCCGTTGATCGTTGTCGCGACGGGGATGGATTTCATGTCGGTCCTCATGCGGTGCCTCCGGCTCTGGCATAGGCAATGGTGGCGGCGCGGCGCGCCAGCGTGCCTGCCGTGCGGGTCCGGAACGCGATCGTGCCGCGCTTGTCGTCGATGGGGGCGCACCGGCCCTCGCAGGCGGCGCCGAAGGCGGTCAGGGTTTCCGCATCGAGCGTGGTGCCCACGAGGGCCTGGGCCGCATCGACCGCCAAGATAACCGTCGGTGCAACCGCCCCAAGTGCCGCACGCGCGGCGGTGATCGTGCCGCCCGAATCCACTGTCAGCGACACCCCGGCAGACGCGACCGCGATATCCATCTCCGTGCGCGGAATGAACCTCAGGTAGGCGTCGCCCGAATTTGCGGGCCGTGCAGGCAGCAGGATCGACGTCACGATTTCACCGCGGGCAAGCGTATTCTTGCCCGGGCCCGTGGGGATTTGCGCCACGGGCACGTCGCGCGCCCCGTCCGGCCCCGAAATCCGCACTACCGCATCGGCGGCGAACAGGGCAGGCACCGCATCGCCCGCAGGCGAGCTGGTGCACAGGTTGCCCGCAAGGGTCGCGCGCCCCTGTATCTGCGTCGAGCCGATCAGCTGAAATGCCTCGGCCACGCCCGGCCACATCGCGCAAACGCCCGCATGTTCGCCAAGCTGCGCGCCGGACACGCCCGCGCCGATGCGGAACCCGCCGTCTTCGGCCAGGATGTCGCGCATCCCCGGCAACCGTTTGATGTCGACGATCACCTCGGGCTCGACCATGCCGGATCGAAGCTGGACGAGAACATCCGTGCCGCCCGCCAGAACCCGGGTCAGGCCCTCGGCCGAGACCAGCGCCTCAACCGCCTCTTCTATCGTCTGCGCTGCCAGAAATCGCATAAAGCCTCGATATGTAGGGAATAGATCGGAAGGACCATTGCGCCATTTGTGCCATCCCGGACGTTTTCCCGCAAGGGTTTCCGGGCTGCCAAGGATCGGCGGAGCGCGCCGATCGGGCCGGAATGCACGTTCACAGAATGACCGCGTCGAGCGGCCTGCGCGCGCGCGGCGGCATCCCGGCGTCGGCAACGCCGAATTGGATCACCTGGATCAGCCGTCTGTCGGTTTCGATGCCCGCCAGCGTACACATCTGCGCGTTCGCGGACGGATCGTCGGCAAGGGCGGCCATCGGCCAGCCCGCCATGCCCCGCGCTGTCGCCTCGAGCCACAGGCGCAGGTAGGCCCGGCCGGAGGTTACGGGACTTTCATCCAAAGGCCTGTGAAAACACGCAATGACAGGTGCCGTAACGGTCTGTGCCGCCTCGGCCACCATCCCGCGGGTCAGACCGATCCTGTCGCAGATTGCCCAAAGCGGTCCAAGTGCGAGCCCTGCGCCGAGCGCAACCGGGGCCGACATCCGCATCGCCTCACGGGCCATACCGTCGACCCCGTGGCGTGGATGGCGGCGCGACAGGCGCATCCAGTGCACGAGTTCGCGGCGAAACGGGGCGTCGCGCAAAGCGTTCAGGCTGATCGTGTCGTTGAGTGCCGCGATTTTTTCGATCCGGGGACGATCCGTGACGAGCGCCGCATCCGTCCGCGTCCATCCGTCGAGCGGCGACTGTGCGGCGCGGAATGCGCCGCGATGGGTAAACCTGCGCGACACCTGTGGCGCCAGACGATCGGGCATCACCGTTCCGCCTGGGGTGAGACGGGCGACCGGACGCAACGGGTCGCCAGCCGTGTGCCAGAGGTCAACGACGGTGCATCCGATCCCATGTTCGGAAAGTGCAAGAACGGTCGCCTCGACCGCGGCACCGCAGGACAGCCCGGCGTCGCGCAACCCGGGATCGCCAATCGCCAGGCAAATCGATGTATCACAGTATATTTCAATAGCCTGTCCATCGCTCTTCCACCTTGCAGGTTGCGTGTTATGGACCGATGGCGCAAGGCAGGCCATTTCGACGATTGTTCGAAATTCGATATCGTTCATGTCTGTACCCGCGCCAGAAGGGCCGCCATCCGCTGCACCGCCGCCAGTTCCAGCTCAACGGCGGAGGCCGCCCCGACCGACGGCATGGACAGCGCCACAAGGCGAAGCGGTGCCGCGGAGATCCACAGGATATGACTGGCGCCGTAGCGACCGAACAGATGCGTCGCGTGATCGCCCTGCTCGCCGTCGGGGCGCGGGTCGGCGCGGCGCAGGACCGGGTGTGCCGCGAACAGACGGATCAGTATGTCGGGATCCAGATCGGCGGTGATTTCGGCGCCGATTACGATCGCGCCGTCGATCGCCGGATGCGCCTGCAATTTGCGCAGGAACGCCATGGCATCGCCGTCCGCCTCGGCCAGATGCCGCAACAGCGACAGGCTCTGCGCCTCATCGGCCTGATCGCGCGCCTCGTTGAGAACCGCGCCGACAGCGCCCGCAGCAAGGATCACCGTGCCCGCCACGAGCGTTTCGGCCCGGCCCAACTGCCAGACCACGGACACGAATATCGTCGCCGCCAGCGCCGCGGCGACGACGGCGGCAAAGGAGGCGATGCTCGCCCTGTGGCGCCCGTCGCTGCGGCCCAGACCGATCGCGAGCCAGCACAGGAACAGCACGGCGAGGGGCGATGTCTGAACCGGCACGCCAAGCCGAACCGTCAGAAAATCGAGCGTCGCCAGCGGTATCAGGAGGAGCAGAGAGAACCCGAGCCGCTCGACCGCACGGTTTTCCGCCGCCGAAAGGCCCGCCCTGTCGCGCATGAGCACGAGGCCGCCACAGGCCAGAAGGCTCAGAACCTGAAACCCCAGAAGGCCGAACAGACGCACACCCGGGCCATCGAGCGGAAAGAACGCAAGGATGCCGAAAACCGCCGCACCGCCTGCCACGAAAACCTTGATTGCGCGCGGGGCGTGGCGGCGCAGCAGCCCCTCGGTCAGCAGCAGAACGGCCACCGGGATAAGGGCTGCGGCCAACAGCACAAGGACCCGGAACGCGCCCAGTCCGGTAAGGATCACCAGCACCCGGCCGGCGAAAAGGAGCATCGTGATCCGGATCCCGGCGATGAACCGACGGTTCAACGGCTCCCACCGGCCTCGCGCGGCGATAGAGCGGTGCAAGGCCACCAGACCGATGAGCGCCGCACCCGAGGTGAACAGATCTGCCATCTGGGGGCCGGAGGTTATCATTATTTTAAACCAATACGATACATGACATTCTTCATGTCATGAGACGCGACAGGTATCGCCGCACCAAAGGGCGCATAATCGCCGCCACTACCGCCGGTTTCGGGTGCTCGACTCGGGCGCGATAGGGATTGAAGAACCAGCCGCGGTTATCCGCCCCGCGCGGACGCCCGAGGACCGCGTTGACGGCCTCATAGGCCATGAGCTGGCCGGTGGCGATGACCATCGGCGCGAACGACATCCGGCTGCGTTTGCCCGACACCACCTCACCGACCAGATCAAGGTCGATATAGTGGCGCGACGACGAGTGGATCACGACATGTTGGGCCTCGGCCAGAAAGGCAGCGCCGCGCTGCGCGTCTGTCAGACGGTTCCAGTCGGTGTCCGCCGTGGCGTATCCCATCCGGGTTTCATGCGGCATATCCCCCGGTGCGGTGACATAGACAGACGGCAGCGGCGATGCATAGGCATCGATGACAGACCGTCCCGTCTTGCGTGCCGTCCGGTACAGTAAAAGCGACGCGCCCAGATCGTCGGTGCCGTTCACCACAACCGCACTTGCCGCCACCGATGTTGCCACATGATCTGGCCAATTATCTTTGAAAACGGTTACTTCCGCCTCGGGGTTAATGTGAAGGATCTCCTCGCACGAGGCGTCCGCCTTGTGCCTGCCGATGGTGGACGACGTGGCAAAGACCTGCCGGTTCAGGTTCGATACCTCGAATTCATCGATATCGGCGACGATGAACCGCCCGATCCCGATCCGCGCAAGCGCCATCAGGCAGGCCCCGCCCATGCCGCCCGTGCCGCAGACGAACACCGTCGCCGCGCGCAATTTCGCCTGCTCTGCGGCTGTCACGAACCCCAGGTTGCGCATTACCATCTCGTCATATGAAAACGTCACGATTGCCTCTGGTCTGGCGGCGCGGGCCGCCTCTGGCGCGCCGGCCTCAGGATGGACCAGTCGCGCCCCGCATCGAACCAGTAGATCACCGGCAACACCACCCGGCGCAGCGCCACCCAGGCGCCCGCGAACACCAGTCCCAGAACCGCCGAGCGCGGCACCTCGCGCGCAAGGTAACGCCGGATCGCGGCCAGATCCATGCGCCCGAGCTGAAGCACGTCGTCGCCGCGGCGATAATCCAGCGTATCCGCGCAAAATGCGTTGAACCGGTCGTCGCGATGCTTTGGCGCGCTGTCCCATGTCTTCTTCAGGTCGTCGGACCCGCCTGTATAGGCGTCGGTGATGACGAATGCCGCCTCGTCGAACCCCGCCTCGGGCCCCACGCCAAAGACGTGCCGGTGCTGCGCCATGATCCGCCGCGCCAGCAGCAGATGCGTCAGGGTGCGCCGGTCCTGCCCGCCCGGACTGGTGCCCGCGGGCGCAGGCCAGACATCCGAAAACATCGTCGTCACCATGCCGACCACGGCGGGCACCTGTGTCACGTTGGATATCCACACGGGCCGGAACTGACGGCGAAAGAACACCAGAAAACAGGTAAGACCATAGAGCACCCAGGACAGCGATTTCGATCGCTCGTCGGGGTCGATCATCACGAGGCCGAGGTGCAGCACTTCGACCGGCGCGGGATCGGTGTCGATCTCCATGACCGCCAGCGCGTTGAAGGCGATGGGCGTGCCGTCGGACCGGCTCACCAGAGTGATGATACTCTCGCGCATGCGTGCGGCGTCGCCAGAAAAGACACCGTAGGTCAGGGTGCCGGCATCGAGGGTGCGGGCGGCGATCTGCCGCAGGCTGGCAGACAGGGACGCAAGCTCGGCATCGGTCATCCACAGGCCGGGACGTTCGACGATGCGCACTGCACGGTCGCGTCCCGATGACAGCGTAAGATCGATGTACCGCCGCCCGAGCGATCTGAATGCAGCGCCGATCATCGCCTGTCCTTTTCGGTGATCCGGACGTCTTGCCCGGTGTCGTATCGCCCGGTGTCGTATCGCCCGGTGTCGTATCGCCCGGTGTCGTATCGCCCGGTGTCGTATCGCCCGGTGTCGTATCGCCCGGTGTCGTATCGCCCGGTGTCGTATCGCCCGACCCGCGCCGGACCGTTGCAGATACAGGACCAAGCTGTCGGGCCACTGTATCTGTGAGATCTGTTTAGCAGTGCGATCCCAGGGCTCAAGTCAGGGATTGCGACCGTCGCGGGAAACCACCGGGCATTTTTCGGCATCGCGGGTTTGACCGTGGCATTGGAACGGGCTAGAACAAAGATAGAACATTAACCAGCGAGTCGTCGTGACGTGTCCCTCTCCGCCCCCTCTCCTTCCCGCGCGGGCTCTCCCTTCCGGTGTCCGGACTGCGCACCCGTCAGAATATCTGTCGCAGGTACCCCTGCCCGAAACGCCGACCCTGTCGGAGGTTTTCTCGGCAAGCGCGCTCGACGGGTCCGGTCCGGCCTTTGTCATGGCGGCCCTTACGGGCGGGGCGACACTTACGGATGGGGCGCTGACGGGGGATACGGATACAGGACGGCGGGCGGCGGTATCTGCGCGGCCTGCCCGCTCTGCTGCCGGGCCGGTCCTGTGGATACAGGACCGTACTTCCCTAAAGGAAACCGGTCGCCCCTATCTGGCGGGCACCGCCCCCGGTGCTGTGCCCGACATGCTGCATCTGACGGTCGGGCGCGCGGCAGATGTGCTGTGGGCGATGGAGCAGGGGCTGGGCTGTCCGACGTTGTCGGGCGTGGTGGGCGAGATCTGGGGCACGCCCTCCGCGCTCGATTTCACCGCGACGAAACGACTGGTCCTGCGCGCCGAGGCGCACGGGGTGCCCGCATGGCTGATCCGGCGGGCAGGTGCGCCGGATCTGAGTGCGGCGCGGATGCGCTGGACGCTTGCCGCGGCCCCGTCGGAACGGCTGGACGACGATCCGCGTGCGCCGGGCCTGCCCCGCTGGACAGCACGGCTGTTCCGCGCCCGCGGTCTGCGCCCGGGCAGCTGGACGGTGCGCTATGATCCGGCGCGCCATGCAATGGTGTTTTCCGCAGCACCCACCGGGGATGCGATGCGGGAAGCCATACCCCCCTCGGGGGCCACTGTCGTGCCTTTGCAGGCGAGCGCCTGACGGGTCGATACTCTCGCTGACGACCCCTGACGGGTCGATACTCTCGCTGACGACCC
Source organism: uncultured Alphaproteobacteria bacterium (assembly GCA_963761735.1). Classification (GTDB taxonomy): domain Bacteria; phylum Pseudomonadota; class Alphaproteobacteria; order Rhodobacterales; family Rhodobacteraceae; genus CAVXHQ01. Next base: position 1,134,721 of record CAVXHQ010000005.1, on the reverse strand, counting down.
CTGACCGGTCGATCTCAATATCAACGCCCCCTGACAGGTCGATCCCGCGATCGACGACCCCTGACCGGCGACAGACTGAAAATCACGATACCGGCGATGTCGTGTCGCACCGGATACGCCGATTGTCCCGTATCTGCAGGAGAGGGGCCGACACCCCTGCCTCGGGATGAAGATACAGGACGTCCCGCCCGTCCTGCCCCTCCCGGAACCCTGCACACCCGATGACCCTTCCTCTACGGGGCGGATGCGCGCTCGTTTGGCGGGGGGGGCGGGTGCCGCCGAAGGCGCAGTCGCTCCTCCGGGCGAACCCTACCCCAGCAGGCCTTATCCCCGCGCGTCTTATCCAGACGGGGCGCCCCGGACGGACCGCGCCCCCGATCGTCGCATCCTGTGGCTGCATCTGCCGCGCTTTGCCATCGAACGCGCCACCCGCATCGCCGCCCGCCACGGCGTGCCGATCCCCGATGACCTGCCATGGGCGCTCGCGACCGAAGGTCCGCACGGACGGGTGATCCATGCGACCAACCGGGCCGCCGAGACCCAAGGCGTCCATCCCGGCGCCCGCGCCGTGGATATGCGCGCGCTGTGCCCGGAACTGCGACTCGATTATGCCGACACGGGTGGCGATGCGGCGACGCTGGGTCGTCTCATGCTGTGGATGCGCCGCTGGTGCCCGTGGACGGCGGTGGACGGCCTCGCGGGCCCCGGCGCGGGCCTCGTCCTCGACATCACCGGTTCGGCGCATCTGGCGGGCGGCGAGGCCGCCCTGATGCGCGAGATCGAAGGCACGCTGGGGGCCGCGGGATACAGCGCCGCCCTTGCGGTTGCCCCGACGCAGGGCGCCGCATGGGCGCTGGCGCATTACGGCCGCGTGCGCGACATCTGCACCGCGGACGCCCTGACAACCCGCCTGTCGCCCCTGCCCGTTCGCGCGCTGCGCCTCGATCCGGCCACCGTTGTCACCCTGCAACGCCTCGGTCTCAAGGCGGTGGGCGATGTGATGGAGGTGCCGCGCCTCACCCTCGCGCGTCGGTTCGTGCGCGCCGCCCTGCCGCAAAACCCGCTGCTGCGCCTCGATCAGGCGATGGGCCGCCTGCCCGAACCCGTGACCCCGCCGCAGGATCCGCCGCGATTCATCGTCGATGCCAAGCTCGCCGAGCCGATACAGGACCCGACCGCCCACCTGCCCGGCCTGTGCGAAACCCTCGCTGCCGCCCTCGCCGGGCCCGGTTTCGGGGCCCGGCGCCTGTCGCTGAGCGTGTTCCGCACCGACGGCGAGATCGCGAGTGTCGAGGTCGCCACCTCGGAGCCGAGCCGCGATCCCGCCCACCTCGCGCGCCTGTTCGATGGCAAGCTCGAGAATATCGACCCCGGCTATGGCTTCGATCTGATCACGCTGGCCGCGATCACCGCCGAAAAGCTCAATATTAATCAGGCCCGTCTGGATGGCAGCCCGGATGCCACCGCCGATCTGGCACATCTGATCGACCGGCTCTCGGCCCGCTTCGGCGCCCACAAACTGCGCCGTCCCGCCCGCGCCGACAGCCATATCCCCGAACGCCGCGAGGTCTGGACCCCCGCCATGGCAGGCACCCCGCGCCCGCCCCTGCCCGGCGATGCCGCCAGACCTGTCCGCCTGCTGCACCCGCCCGAGGAGATCCGCGTGTTGTATGCCGTCCCCGAAGGCCCGCCCGCGCAGTTCATCTGGCGCCGCCAGACATCCCGCGTGACGCGATTTGCCGGCCCCGAACGGATCGCCCCCGAATGGTGGGCCGACCGCCCCGGCACACGCCTGCGCGATTATTACCGGATCGAAGACGAGACCGGACGCCGCCTGTGGATCTTTCGCGAAGGTGTGCTCGGCGATGGCCGCGACGATCACGAAGGCGGCCACCCCCGCTGGTTCGTCCACGGGATGCACGCATGAGGACGCATACCCCCGGTTCTGTGCCCCTGATTTGCGCCCGAGGGGGGCGCTGCCCCCCGCCTTCGGCCCCCCCGGGATATTTTCGACCAGAAGAACGGGGGCGGCGGTTTTTCGGCACTCGCGGTAATCGGAAATTAACCAAAATCGCGAAAACTCCGGCGGCGGTACAGGCGGGGACGCCGATGACCGCACCAGGAGAAGGCGTCCCGTATTTCTGTCAGGGATCGGGACGCCGGACACTGTACCTGTTTGTTCTGGCGCTAATTATTTTGGCTTTGTTTGTTTTGGCCCGCGCTCTTCTGATCCGGTTTCTTCTGGTCGAAAATATCCCGGGGGAGGCCGCCAAAGGCGGACGGGGGCAGCGCCCCTTGCGGTTTCGACAATCGCGTGAGCGCGACGTGGTCTCCTCTGTAGAGGCCCTGACGGTCCGGGAATCCGGCAATGCCTGAAAACGATCATCAGCATCCGCGTCGCACCCTTCACGAGGACGATTTCGCCCCGAACCCGCGCGCGGGCTATGTCGAACTGGGTCTTGCCACCTGCTTTTCTTTTCTGCGCGGTGCGTCCGATGCCGTCGATCTGGCAACCACCGCCTGGGCACAGGGGTATGACGCCATCGGCGTGGCCGATCTGAACTCGCTCGCCGGCGTGGTCCGCATCCATACCGAGGCGAAAAAGGCGGCGCTGCGCCCGCTGATCGGCTGTCGTCTGGCGCTGGTGACGGGCGAGGCATTCCTCGCCTATCCCGCCGACCGCGATGCCTATGGCCGCCTGGCGCGCCTGTTGTCCAAAGGCAAGCGGCACGATCCCGACGGGACCTGGCAGGCAAAGGGCGCCTGCGACATCACGCTGGACGATCTTGCCGGTGCCGCGGAAGACATCCACCTCATCGCGATTCCGACTGGGGATACCGGCGTCTTTGCCAAAACCCTTGCCACTCTCGCACGGCGTCTGCCGACGTTGCGCCACATTGCCGCGAGCTATCTTTACCGGGCGGACGACGTGGCCCGCATCACCGCCCTCGACCGTATCGCGCGCACCCACGGGTTGAGTATTCTCGCCACCAACGACGTGTTGTATCACGAACCCGCCCGCCGCCCGTTGCAGGATGTGATGACCTGCATCCGCCATAAATGCACGCTCGCCACCGCCGGATACCGGCTGAACCCCAACGCCGAGCGGCACCTGAAATCGCCCGCTGAAATGGCCCGCCTGTTCGCCCGCTGGCCCCATGCCTTGCGCGCGACCCGCGAGGTGGCGGACGCCTGCAATTTCAGCCTCGACGAGTTGAAATACGAATATCCGCGCGAGGTGATCCCGCAAAACGTCAGCCCGCAGGAACATCTGACGAAGCTGACCTGGGAGGGGGCGGCGGAATACTATCCGGACGGGATGCCGGAAAAGACGCGGGCGACGATCCTGCGGGAACTCGCGATGATCGAAAAGCTCGACATCGCGCAGTATTTCCTCACCATCCACGACATAATCAGGTTTGCCCGCGTCGAGGCCCAGCCTCCGATCCTGTGCCAGGGGCGCGGGTCGGCGGCCAATTCCGCCGTCTGCTATGTCCTTGGCATCACTGCCGTCGACCCCGCCCGGCACGACCTGCTGTTCGAACGCTTCATCTCCGAGGAGCGCCGCGAGCCGCCCGACATCGACGTCGATTTCGAACATGAGCGCCGAGAGGAGGTGATCCAGCACATCTATGCCAAATACGGGCGCGACCGGGCGGGCCTGTGCGCCACGGTGATCCACTATCGTCCCCGGTCCGCGATCCGCGAGGTCGGCAAGGTAATGGGCCTTTCCGAGGATGTGACCGGCGCGCTGGCCAAGACCGTCTGGGGGTCGTGGGGAAAGGAAATCGCCGAAGGGAACGCGACCGAGGCGGGCGTCGACATGTCCGATCCGCTGATGCGGCGCACGATGATCGTGGCACAGCAGATGATCGGGATGCCGCGGCATCTGGGCCAGCACGTCGGCGGATTCATCCTCACCGAACGGGCGCTGACCGAGACGGTGCCGATCGGCAACGGCGCGATGCCCGAGCGCAGTTTCATCGAATGGGACAAGGACGATATCGACGCGCTCGGGATCCTCAAGGTCGATATTCTGGCGCTGGGGATGCTGACCTGTATCCGCAAGTGTTTCGATATGATCTCAGGGTATTACGGAGCACACCTCACGCTGGCGAATACTCCGCGCGAGGATGAGCGGGTCTACGATATGCTGTGCAAGGGCGACAGTGTCGGCGTGTTTCAGGTGGAGAGCCGCGCGCAGATGAACATGCTGCCGCGTCTGCGGCCGCGCACGTTTTACGATCTGGTCATTCAGGTGGCCATCGTGCGCCCCGGTCCCATTCAGGGCGATATGGTGCACCCTTATTTGCGCAGGCGAAGCGGGCAGGAAGCAGTCGAATTTCCCGCGCCCGCGCCCCCCCATGACCCTTGTGAATTGCAGAACATTCTGGGGCGCACTTTGGGCGTGCCGATCTTTCAGGAACAGGCAATGAAGATCGCCATCGATGCCGCGCAATTCAGCCCTGCGGAGGCGAACGAGTTGCGCAAGGCGATGGCGACGTTCCGGTCGCGCGGCACCATCGAATTGTTGCAGGACAAGATGGTCAGCCGGATGACGGAACGGGGGTACGATCCAGATTTTTCGCAGCGCTGTTTCGACCAGATCAAGGGATTTGGCGAATACGGGTTCCCCGAGAGCCATGCGGCCAGTTTCGCGCAACTGGTCTATGTGTCGTCATGGCTGAAATGTCATTTTCCGGATGCGTTCTGCGCCGCCCTGCTCAATTCGCAACCCATGGGGTTCTATGCGCCCGCCCAGATCGTGCGCGACGCGCAGGAGCATGGCGTCGAGGTGCGCGCACCGGATGTGAATTATTCCGATTGGGACAGCACGCTGGAACCCGCGGCCGGCCCGGAGGGGGAGCGGCGCTTCGCTGTCCGTCTGGGCCTGCGCCAGATCGGCGGGCTGCGGGCGGATGCGGTGGCACGGCTGGTGGCGGCGCGCGATGCGCCGTTCCGCGATGTCGCCGACCTGCATGCGCGATCCGGCATTTCGGCGGCGCACATCAGACGGATCGCCGAAGGCGACGCCATGGGTTCGATGTTCATCGACCGGCGTCAGGCCCTGTGGGAGGCGCGGGGCCTGCGCGATGCGCCGGATCTGCCGCTGTTCCGCGAGACCCCGGACGAGGGCCGCGAGCCGGTGGTCGCCCTGCCGCAGATGCCGCAATGCGAACAGGTGGTCGCCGATTATCAGACGCTGCGACTGTCCCTCAAGGCGCATCCGATGGCGTTCTTGCGGCGCAGCATGGACAGGCAGGGGTTCGCGCCGACGCGTGTTTTGGCGGGGGCCGACAATTTCAGTCGGATCAAGCTGGCGGGTCTGGTGCTGATCCGGCAGCGGCCCGGATCGGCGAAGGGCGTGTGTTTCATCACGCTGGAGGACGAGCACGGGGTCGCCAACATCGTCGTCTGGCCGAAGGTGATGGAACAGTTCCGCAAGGTGGTGATGCAGTCGCGCCTGCTGGTCGTCGAAGGGTATGTGCAGCGCGACGTCGAGATCGTGCACATCGTGGCGCAGTCACTGACGGACCGGTCGGATGCGCTGCTGAACCTGTCGCCAGACCGTCTGTCGCCTGCGATGGCGCGCGCCGACGAGGTGAACAGACCTGTACTGTCGCGCGGCGCGCCACAAAGCCGCGGCCATCCCCGCGACGCGCGCATCATTCCCAAGAGCCGGGATTTTCACTGACCCCGCCGGCCGCGCCCCCGAAGTCACCGGAAACTCCGGCCCGAACTTTTTGAAAAAGTTCGACGTCGAATTCTTTGAAAGAATTCGCTCCCCCGCCAACGCCGCGAACGCCTAAAAAAACGGCAGTGCCCGCGAAATAACCGCCCCCACCCCGCTCATCACGTTGCCAATTCCCGCAGCTGCGTTAAACTCCCGGTATGAGTGAACAAACCTTCGACGAGATGTGGGGCCGCGACGAGACCCTTCGCCAGCCCTACGCCAAATTCCATCACTGGATGCAGGACGAGGATCCGTCCCGCCTGCGCGCCAAACAGCGCGAGGCCGAGGAGGTTTTCCGCCTCACGGGCATCACGTTCAACGTCTATGGCCGCGCGGAGGCCGCCGAACGCCTGATCCCGTTCGATATCGTGCCACGCATCATCGGCGGGCGCGAATGGTCGAAACTGTCGCGCGGCATCGAACAGCGCGTCCGCGCGCTGAACGCCTTCATGCACGACATCTATCACCGTCAGGAAATCGTGCGGGCGGGGCGTCTTCCGCTTCAGATGATCGCCCAGAACGAGGCGTTCCTGAGCCAGATGATCGGCGTCGATCCGCCCGGCGGCATCTATACCCACATCACGGGCATCGATCTCGTGCGCACCGGGAGCGACGATTTTTTCGTCCTCGAGGACAATGCCCGCACGCCGTCGGGCGTCAGCTACATGCTCGAGAACCGCGAGACGATGTTGCAGATGTTCCCGGAACTGTTCTCGAAGAACCGGGTGCAGCCGGTGTCGCGCTATCCCGACAACCTGCACCGCAGTCTTTCCGCCTGCGCGCCGCCCGCCGCCGGCAACGATCCGGTCGTGGCGATCCTGACGCCGGGCATCTTCAATTCCGCGTACTACGAACATTCGTTTCTCGCCGACAAGATGGGCGTCGAACTTGTCGAAGGGTCCGACCTGCGGGTCGTCGACGGGCGTATCGCCATGCGCACCACGCAGGGGTACAAGGCAATCGATGTGCTGTACCGTCGCATCGACGACGATTACCTCGATCCGCTCAACTTCAACCCCGACAGCATGCTGGGCGTGCCCGGCATCTTCGATGTCTACCGCGCGGGCGGCATCACCATCGCCAATGCGCCGGGCACCGGCATCGCCGACGACAAGGCGATCTATTCCTACATGCCCGACATCGTCGAATTCTATACCGGCGAAAAGGCAATCCTGAAAAACGTACCGACATGGCGCTGTTCCGATAAATCGAGCCTGTCCTACGTTCTCGACAACCTTGCCGAACTCGTCGTCAAGGAGGTGCACGGTTCGGGCGGCTACGGCATGCTGATCGGCCCCACGTCGAGCAAGGCCGAACTCGCGGCCTTTCGCAAGAAACTGATCGCGCGGCCCAGCAACTACATCGCGCAACCGACGCTGGCACTGTCCACGGTGCCGATCTTCGCACGCTCCGGCCTCGCGCCGCGCCACGTCGACCTGCGCCCCTATGTGCTGATGTCGCCCAAAGGCGTCGACATCACGCCCGGCGGGTTGACGCGGGTGGCGATGAAAAAGGGATCGCTCGTGGTCAACTCCTCGCAGGGGGGTGGCACCAAGGACACCTGGGTCCTGGAAGAATGACCGTTCCTGTCGGCACGAGGGTATTGGAAGAATGAGCATGCTGGGCAAGACCGCAGGCGGCCTCTACTGGATGGCCCGCTATCTCGAGCGGATGGAAAACATGGCGCGGATGATCGAGGCGGGGCAGCGCATCGCCCTTACCCGGTCGGACGACGACGACGAATGGAAAAGCGTGCTGCAATCCGCCGGTGCCATCGACGGATACAACGCCGCCTACGAGGCGATGGCCAAGGACAGCGCCATCGACTGGATGCTGCGCGACCGCGACAACCCGGCGAGCGTGATGTCGTCGATGGAGGGCGCGCGCAACAATGCCAAACTGGTCCGCACCGCCATCACCCGCGAGGTCTGGGAAAGCGTCAATTCGACGTGGATCACCCTGCGCGAGGTCCTCGCCCGCAAGGTTTCCGAGCGTGACCTGCCCGCCGCCCTGTCGACGGTGCGCCAGCGCGCGAGCCTGATCCGCGGCGCGATGCACGGCACGATGTTGCGCAACGACATTTACCATTTCTTTCGCATCGGCTGTTATATCGAGCGGGCCGACAACACGGCGCGTATCCTCGATGTGAAATACTATGTCCTGCTGCCGATGGCCTCCGGCGTCGGCACCTCGCTTGACAACGTGCAGTGGCAGTCGATCCTGTCGTCGGTCTCGGGCCTCGGCGGCTACCGGATGACATACGGCCAGCAGGTGCGCCCGGCCAATATCGCGCAGTTTCTGATCCGCGAGCCCCGGATGCCGCGCAGCCTTGCGTTTTGTTGCGATACGATTGCCGAAAACCTCGGGTTTCTCGAGGCGGACTATGCCGTCGCCCTGCCTTCCAAGGAGTTGTCCGGCGTGTTGTGTTCTCTCGTCAAAGGCCGTGAGATTTCGGCGATCCTCGAACAGGGGCTGCACCAGTTCTTGCAGGAATCGCTGGCGATGATCGCCGGGCTTGGCGCACAGATCGAAGAGGATTATCGCTTCTATGTCTGACAGCATCCCCCCCGAGGTTCAGCCTTTGCCCGATCTGGGCCCCCTGCCCGATACGACGGCACCCGACCCGCGCCACGGCCCCGCCTCGCGCCATGGCCCCGCGCCGCAGGGACAGCTGTTGTCGCCGGATCAGCTCAACCCCGGCGACCAGCCCGCAACACGGCGGCTGAGCATCCGTCACATGACGCGTTACGATTACGACGCCCCGGTGGACTACGGCGTGCAGCAGATCCGTCTGACGCCGAAATCCACTCGCGGCCAGACCGTGATCCGCTGGCAGACGGTCGTGACGGGCGGCCGCGAGGAACTGCATTTCGACGACCACAACCGCAACCGTGTGAACCTTGTTTCCACCACGCAGGGTGCCACCCGGATCGAGGTGATTTCCGAAGGCTGCGTCGAGGTCGAGGACCGCGCGGGCGTCATGGGCCCGCACGAGGGCTATATCCCGCTGTGGCTGTTTCAACGCGCTACCCCCGCGACCAAGGCGGGCGCGCGTACCCGCGCCCTCGCGCAATCGACCTCGGGCGTCACCGACACGCTCGAGCGGCTGCACGCGCTGTCGGCCGCGATCCGCGCGGCCGTCGCCTATGAAACCGGTATCAGCCAGATCGACTGGACCGCCGAAGACGCGCTCAAGGCCGGCAAAGGCGTCTGCCAGGACCACAGCCACATCTTCATCGCCGCGGCGCGCCATATCGATGTGCCCGCGCGCTATGTCTCGGGCTATCTGATGATGGACGACCGCGTCGAACAGGAGGCCACGCACGCCTGGGCCGAGGCCCATGTCGAGGGGCTGGGCTGGGTCGGGTTCGACATTTCCAACGCCATCGCCCCCGATACGCGCTATGTCCGCGTTGCAACGGGGCTGGACTATTCCGATGCGGCACCCGTATCAGGGACACGGTTCGGTAACGCGAACGCGTCTATGCATGTGGCCATTCAGGTCCAGCAATAGGCCGGGTTCAACAACAGCAGGCTTTACAATGACGTATTGCGTCGCGCTCAAGCTCGACAGAGGGCTCCTCTTCATGTCGGATACCCGCACCAATGCGGGTCTCGACAACATATCCACCTATCGCAAGATGTTCACCTGGTCCGATCCGGGGCAAAGCGTCGTCACGATCCTGACGGCGGGCAACCTTGCAACGACGCAGGCGGTGGTCAGCCTGATCGACGAGCGGATGAAGGCGCCGGGCGACCGCAGCCCGTCGATCCTCGGGCAGCCCAGCATGTTTCAGGTGGCCCGCATCGTCGGCGAAACGCTGCGCGATGTAATTGCCGAGCAGGTCGGCAGCAATTCCATCGACGGCAAGGCAAGCTACAAGGCCTCGATCATCGTCGGCGGGCAGGTCGGCGACAGTGAGCCCCGGCTGTTTCTCGTCTATCCGGAGGGGAATTTCATCGAGGCGCGACGCGACAATCCGTATTTCCAGATCGGCGAGATGAAATACGGGCGCCCCATACTGGTGCGCGCCTATGACAACGCGATGTCGTTCGAGGATGCGATCAAGCTGTTGATGGTGAGCTTCGACAGCACGATCAAGGCGAACCTGTCGGTGGGCCTGCCGCTCGATCTGCAGGTGATCGAACGCGACACGCTTGCCAAAGGCTACGAACGGCGGATCATGGCCGACGACGCCGATTTCCAGAGTATTTCGCTGGGCTGGGGCGAGGCGCTGCGCAAGGCGTTCCACAGCCTGCCCGACGTCACGATGGACCCGGTACAAGATCCCACGCACCGCAAGGACGCCCCCTTGGTGCCCACGGACAAGAGCGCGACGGGTTAGCCATGCGCGCCTATGCCATCGGCGATATTCACGGCCGGACAAATCTGCTGCGCGCCGCCCACGCCCGGATCGACGCGGACCGTGCGCGCACCGGTGATGCGGATGCCCCCGTGGTGCATCTGGGGGATCTCGTGGACCGGGGGCCGGATTCCCGTGGGACGGTCAGCTTCGTGATCGACGGGATCGGCAGCGGCAAACCCTGGCTGGTCGTCAAGGGCAACCATGACCACATGTTTTCCCTGTTCATGAAGGACCCGAAAGCCCACGATCCCGGCCTGCGTTCGGATTTCGCGTGGATTCATCCTCGGCTGGGCGGTCTGACGACGCTGGCAAGCTATGGTGTGCCGCGCCCCGAGACCCTCGGCCTTGCGGCCCTGCACGCCGCCGCGCGCGACTGCGTGCCCGCCGCGCATATCGCCTTCATCGATGCCCTGCCACTGTCCTATGCTGCGGCGGGAGCATTTTTCGTCCATGCCGGGATCCGCCCCGGTGTCGCGCTGGATCGGCAAAGCGCGCAGGACATGATGTGGATCCGGCGCGACTTTCATAACGATACCCGGGATCACGGCGCCCTGATCGTGCACGGCCACACGCCGGTCGAAGCGGCCATGCATTACGGCAACCGGGTGAACCTCGACACCGGCGCCGCCTTTGGCGGGCCCCTCACCGCCGCGGTGATCGAGGACGGGACGGTCTCGGTGCTGACCGACGCGGGCCGCATCCCCTTGCGCCCCTGAACGCAGGGCCGCGCCGGGTCGCGCGAAACTTGTGGTGGTGTCCCGGCGCCCCGCCGGTCTAGGATGCGCCGCGAACGGGCACGCGATTGCGGGAGAGACGACGATGGACAGACGACATTTCATGGCCGCAACCGGCGCCGCCGCCGCCAGCGCCGCCCTGTCCACCGGTGTCGCGGCGCAGACCGTCAGCCTGCGCCTGCATCAGTTTTTGCCGCCCGTGGCGAACCTGCCCGCGATGGTCCTGAAACCCTGGAGCGCGCGTCTGGCCGCGGCCAGCGACGGGCGCATCGACATCCGGCATTTCGACGCCATGGCCCTTGGCGGCAGGCCCGGCGATCTGTACCAGCAGGCGATCGACGGCGTCGCCGATCTCACCATGACGCTGGGCGGCTATACGCCCGGGCGGTTTCCGCAGTCGGAGGTGTTCGAACTGCCGTTCATCATGACCGATCCGGTCGCCACGTCGATGGCGTTCTGGGAGATGGTCGAGACCGGCTGGCAGGACGCCGAATACCGGGATGTCAAAATTCTCGGCGCCTGGGTGCACGGCCCCGGCGTGATCCATTCGATCGACCCGATTGCACGGCTCGAGGACATGCCCGGCAAGGTTCTGCGCGGCCCGACCCGCGTCGTCACCGACCTGCTGTCGGAACTGGGCGCGGAACCCGTCGGAATGCCTCTGCCCGCCGTCCCCGAGGCGCTGTCGAAAGGCGTGATCAACGGCACGGTGATCCCGTGGGAGGTAACGCCGTCGATCCGCGTTGCCGAACTCGTCGGCAACCACACCGAATTCGCGGGGCCCGAGGCGCTCTACACCGCAACTTTTGTTCTGGCGATGAACCGCGCGCGCTATGACGCCCTGCCGGACGATCTGCGCGCGATCCTCGACGCGCATTCCGGGGCGGCGCTGTCCGAATTCGCGGGCCAAGTGATGTGGGACATGGACGCGCCGGGCCGCGATGTTGCCGTGGCGGCGGGCAATGCCATCGTGACGCTGGACGCCGCCGAAACCGCGCGCTGGAAAGCGGCGGCACAGCCGGTCATCGACCGGTGGATCGCCGAAATGGCGGAGCGCGACATAGACGGTCAGGCTCTGATCGACCGGGCCCGCGCGCTGATCGCGGAAAAATCCGCCTGAGCACCCCCTCCGCCCGTCCTGACCGGATGCCGGAGCAGCCGGTCTACGACCGCGTCGACCGCGCCGCAGCCTGGCTGGCCCGCGCGATGGCGATCTGGGGCGGCGCGATCCTGCTGGGCGTCGTGGCACTGACCTGCGTGTCGATCGCGGGACGTGCGCTGGTGGCATTCGGCATCGGTCCGGGATCGGTGCGCGGCATCTACGATTACACCGAAATCGCGATGGCAGGGGCGGTGTTCGCGTTTTTGCCGTGGTGCCAGTATGCGCGCGGCCACGCGACCGTCGATCTGCTGGCGCCGTTGTTTCCGCGCGCCCTGAACCGGCTGCTGGACGTTGTGTTCGACGCCCTGATGTGCGCCCTCGCGTTCGTTCTGGCCTGGCGCCTCGGCCTCGGTATGCTCGACAAATACCGCTACGACGAGACGACGCAGATCGCACAGGTGCCGCTCGTCTGGGGCTATGCCCTCAGCCTCGTGGGCGCGGTGGCCGCCGTCGCGGTGGCGGCGTTCTGCCTCTGGCGCTCGGGGCGCGGACTGACGGGGCGCTGTGTGGACGCACCGCATGTCTGACATCGCCCTGGCGCTCTGGTCGTTCCCGGTGCTGCTGGTCCTGATATTCGCGCGGATGCCGATTGCGCTGGCGATGATCGCGGTCGGCATGGGCGGCACCTATCTGGTGCTGGGCACCTTTGCGGTTTCCCTCAACCAGCTGAAATCGCTGACCTATGGGACATTTTCCAACTACTCGTTCTCGATCATCCCGCTGTTCCTGCTGATGGGTCAGTTCGCGACGCTGTCGGGCATGTCGGCGGCGTTGTTCCGCGCCGCCGAGGGCTTTCTCGGGCACCGGCGCGGCGGCGTGGCGATGTCGGCGGTCGGCGCCTGCGCGGGGTTCGGCGCGATCTGCGGCTCGTCCCTGGCGACCGCCGCCACGATGGGCCAGGTCGCCCTGCCGGAATTGCGGCGCTACGGCTATCCCGGCGCGCTCGCCACCGGCGCGCTGGCGGCGGGCGGCACGCTGGGCATCCTGATCCCGCCGTCGGTGATCCTCGTGATCTATGCCATCCTCGCCGAGCAGAACATCGAGAAGCTGTTCGTCGCGGCACTGATCCCCGGCATCCTCGCGGCCCTTGGCTATATGGCCGCCATCGCTGTCTGGGTGCGTCTGGCGCCGGGCGATGCGGCCGTCAAGGACCGGGTGCCCTGGGCCGCGCGAATGCGGGCGCTGGCGGCGGTCTGGCCGGTGCTGGCAATCTTCGTCACTGTCGTGGGCGGCATCTATGCGGGCATCTTCACCCCGACAGAGGCGGCCGCGGTGGGTGCCGCGGGCACCGGCATCGCGGCCCTCGCCTCGGGGCAGATGACGGGCGCACGCCTGACCGAGGCGATCCTGAAGACCGCGGCGTCGACGGCGATGATCTTTCTCATCATCTTCGGGGCGGGCCTGTACAACAGCTTTCTCGCCCTGACGCAGCTGCCGCAGACCGCCAGCGTCTGGGTCGCGGCACAGGGGTTTGCGCCATTCGTCGTGCTGGCGGCGGTGCTGGCGATGTACCTCGTTTTCGGCTGCATCATGGATTCGCTGTCGATGGTGCTGCTGACGGTGCCGATCGTCTATCCGGTGATGAGCGTGCTGGATTTCGGGATGAGTGCGCAAGATTTCGGCCTGTGGTTCGGCATCCTGGTGCTGATCGTCGTCGAGGTCGGCCTGATCACGCCACCGGTGGGGATGAACCTGTTCATCATCAACAACCTGGACCGCACGATCCCCATCGCCGAAACCTATCGCGGCGCCCTGCCCTTCGTGCTGACGGACATGATACGGGTCGTGGTGCTGGTGGCGTTTCCGGGCATCACGCTGTGGCTGGTCTGGCTGGTGGACAGCCTGTCGTAGGGACGCGTGCCGGTTGGCCGCTCGCGGGCTGGCCCACCGCCCAACCAACGGTCCCTCACCACGTCTGAACCGCTGCGCGCGCCTGCGCAGAGCCGCCAATCGGTCTTTCGGGCCCGTTCCGTCCGCCGCAGCGTCGGCCGGACGGTTTCTCAGTGCCCGACAGCGTCGGCCAGACTGGCGGGCCGCAAATCCACGGCGCCGATCTGGGCCAGCGTGATGCTCGTCTCGTCGATAAGGATGCGCCACAGGGCGGCCAGCCCCTCTTCGCCGCCCGCCGCGATGGCGAATTGCAGGATGCGGCCCAGAAAGGTGAAGTTCGCGCCAAGGGCATAGGCCTTGACCACGTCTTCGCCGGAGCGCAGGCCGGTGTCGAAGAACAGCGGCATATCGGGGCCGACCGCCGCGCGGATTGCCGGCAGGACGTCGATCGGGGACGGCGCGCTTTCCAGCTGACGGGCCCCGTGGCTCGACACCTGAATGGCGTCGACGCCCGCCTTGGCCGCCAGCATGGCGTCGCGCGGATCGAGCACGCCCTTGATCACCAGATTGCCGGGCCAGATGTCGCGCAGCCGGGCGAGCGTGTCCCAGTCGGCGCGGGCACGGCTTGCCTTTCGATCGAATTCAAAACCGGGCGTGTCGAAATTCGCCATGCCGGGTTTGCCCTTCAACAGCGACGTCAGCGACCAGCGCGGGTGCAGCGCAAAGTCGACGAACTGACGCGGCCCGATCTTGAACGGCATGGTGAACCCATGACGCAATTCACGCGGGCGCCGCCCGACCTCGGGGACATCGACGGTGAGGACGATGGTCTCGTAGCCTGCGGCCTTCGCCCGTTCGACGAGTTTGAAGGTGCCGGTGCCGTCGCCGGTGAAATACAGCTGAAACCAAGCGTGGCCCTCGGCGGCCTCGATCAGCGGTTCCATCGCGGTGGAAGCGACCGTCGACACGCCCAGCGGCACCCGTTCGCGCGCGGCAAGGCGGGCGAGCATCATGTCTGCGCCGGGACCGGACAGGTTGCACATGCCCATCGGGCTGATGCCGAAAGGCGCGCGGGTCTTGGCGCCGAACACGGACGCGGACAGATCCCGCGTGCTGACGTCGCGCAGGATACGGGGCCGCAAGGTGAGCGCATCGAAAGCGGCACGGCCCCGCGCCGCCCCCGTCTCCTGCCCGGCGGCCCCGTCGATGTAATCGAACACCATCCACGGCAGACGCCGGCGCGCGATGCGCCGGGCGTCGGCGCTGGAGTGGATGGCGCCCATTCTCAGCTTGCCACGGCGGTCATGAACCGGTCGCGGATCACCACCGGATCCTTGGTGATCACCGGCAGCTTGATGTTGCCGCTGTCGCATTTGCACACGATCACGGTCATCTTCTTGCTGTCCAAAGCGGCCTGCAACACCTGCGGCGTGTCGACGTCCTTGCACTCGACGACGTTCTCGCAGCCGCAGGCCCTGGCTACCGCCGTCAGCGAGGTTTTCTTGCCCGCATAGGTCGGCTGATCGCCCGTCGAGCCATAGGAGCCGTTGTCGATGATCAGCAGGATGAAGTTGTCCGCGACGTTGTTGGCGATCGTCGGCAGGGTGCCGAGGTTCGTCAGGACAGAGCCGTCGCCGTCGATGGAAATCACCGTCTTGGGCTGCGCAAGCGCGAGGCCCAGGCCGATGGAGGAGGACAGGCCCATGGTGCCGAGCATGTAGAAATTGGTCGGCTGGTCGTCGATCATGTGCAGTTCCTGGCTGGGCAGACCGATGTTGCAGATGACAAGCTTGTCGCGAAGGATCGGGGCGATTTCTCGCAGGATTTCTGAACGGATCATTGGTCGCCGTAGCCTCCCCAGAAGGACGCATCCGTCAGGATCGCCACAGGTTTGTTGCACATGAAGGTGTATTTCAGGATCGCGTCGAGCTCATCCGCGTCGCTTTCGCGGTGGAAATGGTAGGTGGGGATCAGCATCTGCGCCAGCAGCGCCTTGGTGTGCACCGCCATCTCGACCTGACATGCCACCGGCTCGCGCAATTCGCCGCGATAGGAAATCAGGATCGGCAGGGGCATCCGGTAGAACTGCGTCAGGGTCGCGAGGGTGTTGATCGTCACGCCGATGGCGGTGTTCTGCATGATGATCGCGGGGCGTTTGCCGCCCATCCACGCACCCGCGCAGAGACCCATGCCTTCGTCCTCCTTGTTGGACGGGACGTGGTGGATCTCGGGCCGTGCCTCGACCTCTTCGATAACACCGGCGAGCTGTTTGCACGGCACGGTGGTGATGAACGACACGTCGTTGGCGACGAAATCGTCAACGATTTTCTTGGATATACTCACGGAACGATGAACTCCTGTCATGGATGGGGCGGAAGCGCCCGGACGCCGGGGCGCGTTTGAAATCAGTCGTTGGGTCGCAGAACGATCTTGGGCGCGGCAATGCGTCCGGCGCGGATGTCGGTGAAGGCGGCGGCACCCTCCGCAAGCAGGCGCGTCTCGGTCCAGTCGAGAGGGCCGAGGCGGCCGTCCCACATGGCGGCGGCGGTGTCGCGGAAATCCTGCGCGGTATAGGTGTAGGTGCCGATAAAGGTGATCTCCTGCAAGGTCATGCGCCGGATATCGAGGCCGTCCGTCGCCTGCGCGAGGCCGATATGACCGATCACCCCGCCGGGCCGCACATGGGCAGAGGCGCTCGCGCGGGTCGCGGCAAAGCCGACACCGTCGATCACCAGATCGAACTGCGCCTCGGCGTTCAGGTCGTCGGGCGCGAGGGCGCTCTGACCGCACCGCTCCGTCAGGAACCGCCGCCGCTCCGCGTTCGGCTCGACGATACGCACGTCGGTCACGCCCTGCGCCGTCAGCGACAGCGCGGCACCAAGGCCGATGGCCCCGCCGCCGATCACCAGCGCAGTCTCGGCGGGCGCGTCCAGGGCCCGGATCGACAGACGCACGGCGTGCCAGCCGCAGGCAAGGGGCTCGGCGAGCGAGGCGGAGTCGAGGGTGATGCCCGCAGGCACCGTCACCAGATTTGCGTCCCGAATGGCGATCGTCTGCGCAAAGGCGCCCTCGCGCGGCGGCATCGAGATGATGCGGCGTTCGGGGCACAGGTTGTCCTGTCCGCGCCGGCAGGCCGCACAGGTGCCGCAGGACACCAGCGGGTTCACGGTTACCCGCGCGCCGTCCCGCGGCCCGCCGACGATCACGCCCGCAGCCTCGTGACCGAGGATCAGCGGGGCGGGACGGCGCGCGTCGTGGCCCAGATAGGCATGCATGTCAGAGCCGCAGATACCGACCGACATTACCCGGATCAGGTGCTGACCGGGGCCTGCCTCGGGGTCTGCAACGTCGCGATATCCCAAAACCTCGGGGCCGTCGTAAACCAGCGCTTTCATTGTGCGGTATATCCTCCGTCGACCATCAGGACCTGGCCCGTCACATAGGCCGACGCGTCCGAGCACAAGAACAGCAGCGGCCCGTCGATGTCGTCCAGCAGGCCATTGCGCCCGATGCAGGTTTGCGCCGCATTCGCCGCGGCACGCGCCGGATCGGCAAACACCGGCCCGGTCAGTTCGGTCGGAAAGAACCCCGGTCCGATGGCGTTCACGTTGATGCCGACGCGGGACCATGCCTGCGCCATCGCGCGGGTCAGCTGGCCGATCCCGGCCTTGGACGCGCCATAGGCGATGCCCCCCGGAAAGGCCCGTGTCGTCTGCAACGAGGCGAAATTGACGATGCGGCCCCAGCCCTTTGCCTTCATCGCGGGCACGAGGGCCTGGGACAGAAAGAACGGGGCGGCAAGGTTCAGGTCGAGCGTCATGTCCCAGCCTTCGGGGGTGACGTCGTCGGCCGCCTGCCGCGTGTTGATGCCCGCCGCGTGAACCACGATGTCGGGCGATCCGAAGGGTTCGGTGATCTCGCGCGCAATGCGGGTGATATCGCCGCGCTGCGACAGATCGGCGGTGACGGTGGCGGCATCGGGGCCGGTGGCCTTGGCCCAGCCCTCAAGGGCCTCGCCGCGTCGCGCCACCCCGATGACCCGGGCCCCCGCGCGCGCCAGCACGATGGCCGCGCGCCGACCGAGGCCGGAACTGGCCCCTGTCACGCAGGCCACCCGCCCCGTCAGGTCGAAGAGACCCGCCCCGTTATCCGCCGCCCCGTCACCCATCGGCGCTGAGATCGAAGTTTTCCTGCGGGAAGTATTTCGCAAGCCGGACATCGGCCGCGCGGGCGTGCCCTTCCATCCCCTCGAGGCGCGAAATCCGGGCGGTGGCCACTGCCACGTCTTTCGATCCGTCGCGCGTGGCCTGCTGCCAGGTCACGATCTTCATGTATTTGTGGATCGACAGACCGCCGGTATAGGACGCGGCCCCCGACGTCGGCAGGACGTGGTTGGTGCCGCTGGCCTTGTCGCCATAGGCCACGGTGGTCTCCTCGCCCAGAAAGAGCGAGCCGTAGCAGCCGAGACGGTCCTTCCACCATGGCAGATCGGCGGCCTGCACGGTCAGGTGCTCGGGGGCATATTCGTCCGAACAGGCGGCCATCTCCTCGCGGTCGGCGCAGACGATGACCTCGGCGTAATCGCGCCATGCGGCGGCGGCGTTTTCGCGGTTCAGCTCGGGCAGATCGTCGATCAGGGCGGGAACGCGGGCCATCACGTCCTGCGCCAGCGCGCGGTCGTCGGTGACCAGCCAGACGGGCGAGTTATAGCCATGCTCGGCCTGCGACACGAGGTCGGTGGCCACGATATGCGGATCGGCCGATGCGTCGGCGAGGATCAGGCTGTCGGTGGGGCCCGCGATCATGTCGATGCCGACGCGCCCGAACAGGATGCGTTTCGCCTCGGCGACGAACTGGTTGCCGGGTCCGACGAGGATATTCGCCTTCGGCAGGCCGAACAGGCCGAACGTCATCGCCGCCACACCCTGTACACCGCCCAGCGCCAGTATCTTGTCGGCGCCGCTGATGTGGGCGGCATAGACGATGGCGGGCGCCACACCGACGCCCGGGCGCGGCGGCGAGGTGGCGACGATGTTCTTGCAGCCCGCAACCTTGGCGGTCGTCACGGTCATGATCGCGCTCGCGATATGGCTGTACCGGCCACCGGGCACATAGCATCCCGCCGTTTCCACGGGGATCGCCTTCTGGCCCGCGATCAGACCCGGCACCACTTCGATCTCGACGTCCTGAACCGTCGATTTCTGCGCCTCGGCAAAGCGGCGGACATTGTCGTGGGAGAACTGGATATCGGCCTTGAGCTTGTCGGGGACCAGCGCGCTCGCCGCCTCGATCTCTTGAGCCGTCAGGATGATATTGCCATCGTATTTGTCGAATTTGGCAGCGTATTCGCGGGCCTTGTCGTCGCCGCCCGCCTCGATGTCCGACAGGATCGCGGCGACAGTCTCGTGAACGTCGGAGGCATCCGATGCCGCGGTCAGCGCCGCCTTCTTGAGGTATTCTCGCGTCATCTTGAGCAGTCCTATTGGTATATTTCGGGAAGGAGGATGGTGGAGATCGCCGGGATATAGGCGATCATCAGGGTCACGATAAGCATGAAGAACACGAAGGGCACGGCGCGCACCGCGATTTTCAGGATCGATTCGCCGGTGATCCCGGACACCACGAACAGATTGAGGCCAAGGGGCGGCGTGATGAACCCGACACCAAGGGCGGTGATCATCATGATGCAGAACTGGATCTCGTTCATGTCGATGCTTTGCGCCAACGGGAACAGGATCGGCGCGAGGATGACGATGTTGGGCGTCGTTTCCATCACGCAGCCTGCGGCGATCAGGATCAGGATCATCATCGCGATCAGCACCCAGGGCTCGTCGCTGACAGATGTGGCGGCGGACACGAAACCCTGCGGCACGCCGAGGATGGCGAGCGCCTGCGCCAGGGGCAGCGAGAAGGCGATGATCGGCAGGATCACCCCGTTCACCTTGGCCGAACTGACGAGCATCGCCGGAAAATCCGAAAATTTCAGCGTGCCGATGATGAACCCGATGGCGATGGTGACGATGACGGCGATCGCGCCCGCCTCGGTCGGCGTGAGGCGGCCCGAGAAGATGCCGTAGAAGATGATCCCGGGCACGGTGAACGCGTACCAGCCCGATTTGATCGTGCGCCACAGGTTGCCGCCCCATTCGCCAAAGGTCATCAGCCCGCCGCCCTCATAGGCGTGACGACGGTTGACGATGGTGTTGGTCAGCAGGATCGCCAGCAACACCAGCGTGCCGGGAATGACGGCGGCGAGAAACAGGATCGAGACGTTCACGCCCAGCACGAGGCCGATGATGATATAGGCGATCGACGGCGGAATGAGGATGCCGGTACAGGCGCCCGCCGCGACCAGCGCGCAGGCATAGGGGCGCGGATAACCGCTCTCGACCAGACGGGCGATCGTCATGCGGCCCACGGCGGCGGCGCCCGCGGCATCCGACCCGGAAATGGCCGCGAACATGCCGCAGACCAGCACCGTGGCAGAGCCGAAACCGCCCTTGGCCCAGCAGGTGATCGCCTCGGCCACGTCGAGGAATTTTTTCGACAATCCGGTCCGGACCAGCACGTCGCCGGTGAGGATGAACAGCGGCACGGCGGTCAGGGCGAAATGGTCGATGCCGTGAAACAGGCTCTCGCCGACGAGGGACAGCGGCAGCGCGCCCGAGATCATCAGCATCAGGATCGCGGCGGATCCGATGGCCGCCCAGACCGGCACGGCCAGCGCGATCAGGACGACGAAAACCAGGATGGGGATATAGAAATCGGCGCCAAGATCGACCGTTTGTTCCTGTAACTGATTAAATAGCATGATCTATCCCCTCAATCGAACAGCGTGTCGCCTTCGTACACGGGGCGCCCGTGACGAAGATCGGAGACATCGCGCAAAAACGACTGGATCAGCCGCAGGATGACGAGAGAAAAGCCGATGGGCACCGCCATCAGGAAAAACACCTGCGAGATGCGCAACCCGTGAGTGACGGAGCCGAACCTCCACGAGATTTCGACGGCGTGGAACGAATAATACAGCGCCACGACCGCGACGACGAACATCACGATGTCACCGAAGATGTAGAACAGCGTTTTGACGGATGGCGAAACGTAGTTGAGGATCACGTCGATGCGGATATGACCGCGTTCCTTCACCGCCGAGGCGGCACCGATCCACGCCAGATAGATGAAGGAATAGCGCACGATCTCTTCGCCCCAGATGGACGAATACGAGAACACCTCACGCCGCACGACCTCGATGAACATCGTGCCGACGAGCATCACATAAAACACCAAGAGCAGCCATCGCTCGGCGTTCTTGTTCAGAACATGCAGGAAATTCGGCACGGTATCCCTCCCTTCGGGGCATGGAACGGCCCCCAAACGGCGTCAGGCGATCTGGACTAGAGCGTGATACGGGGGAAAGATGCCACGCGGCTGCGCGGCACCGATCCGGGATATTCAGGCGTCGTGGACGTAGTAGCGGCCCATCGTGCCTGCCGCTTCCTCGAGCTGGGCGAATGTCTCCATCGAGCCTGCAAGCTCGACCTTGAAATCGTCCCATTCGGGCAGCTGATAGCCCCCGGCCGCTTTCCATTCGCCAAGCTGGTCGTCGCTCAGCGTGTGGAACTCGACGCCGTTCTTGGTCAGCTCGGACATCGCAAATCCGCGCGCTGCGGGCACCTTGGCAAGGTTTTGCGCCTGGGTGATCTCGCCAGCGAATTCGATGCCGGCCTGCACATCCTCGGGCAGCGAATTGAACCATTCGAGGTTGACCGAATAGACCTGACTGTCCGGCACGGCCTGCGTGAACGTCACATGGCTGAGGATTTCGCCAAAGCCGAAGACGTGCAGTGCGCCGACCGACGGGTCGAGCGCATCGGCCACGCCCTGACGGATCGCCGAGGGTGTTTCGCCCCAGGCCACCGGCGTCGGGTTGGCGCCGACCATGCGGTAATACTGCTGCAACATCGCCGAGCCGGGCACCCGGAACTTTACGCCTGCCATGTCGGCGGGGGTAAGGATGGCATTGCCCCCCTGACGGACGGCCACGACGCGGGGATCGATGACGATATAGAACAGTGCCTTGAAACCCGCGGCAGCGATGCCGGGATCGACTTCCTGCTTCCACGCATCGGACGAGGTAAGGTTGGTGAACCGCTGGTTGGAGCCGCAGAAGTACGGCAGGTTGATCAGGTCGGTAACGCTCGCGAAGGGGGCAAAGTTCGCAAGGCTGTGCTGGGCGCACTGGATCGTGCCGCCCTGAACGGCCTGAACGAGGGCACCGCCCGCGCCAAGCTGACCGCCGGGGGCCAGACGCACATAGACCTTGCCGTTGGTCATGTTCTGGATGTTTTCCTTGAGGTCCAGCTGCATGATCGGATAGCTGCGGTCCGCGCTCAGGACATAGGCGGTGGCCAGCGTCATGATGTGATCGGCGGCGGCCTCACGCTCGGTCTCTTCGGCGGCGGTCTGTGCGGCGGCCTCAGTCGACCACAACGTGCCGGCGGCACCGGCAACGAGGGCGGCGGTAAAGCTGCCGGTTCCGGCGAGCTTGAGAAAGTTGCGGCGCTCTGCCGATTTCAGTTCCGTGACGTCTTTATCCATTGTCTGTCCTCCCTGGACTGTATTTGGCCGCCTTCTTCCCGGCGGTTTCCTTGGCCGCGGCCTCTCGTTTCAGAATCGCCACGACGAAGGATATCGCCGCGCCCAGCAGCACGAGCATTTCGCCCACATCGCTCAGGAACGCCGAATTCGACGCGGCCCCGAGCGAGACGTTGATGACGAAAACCACGAGCAGAATGATCGAAATGATGAAAGCCACGTCTCGTCTGTCCCTCCCGACATCCGATTCCAATGCCATTATGTAAGCCTTTACATCGCCCCGTTGCAAGTCTTTATATCGAGGACACGACAGGGCTGGATAAGACCGAAACGGTCCCCTACAGTCGAGAACCGGGAGTTTTGGATGCCGGAGCGAGGATGAACGACATCAGACCGGCGCCGACCATCCACGATGTCGCGCGGCTGTCGGGGTTTTCGACGGCGACGGTTTCGCGTTGCCTCAACTTTCCGGATCAGGTCTCCGAAAAGACCCGGCTTACGGTCCTGACGGCCATCGCCGACCTTGGGTATTCGCCGAATTTCGGCGCGCGCGCCATGGCGGCGCAGCGCACCAACACCATCGGCGCAATCATCCCGACGATGGAAAACGCGATCTTTGCCCGGGGGATACAGGCGTTTCAGGAAGAGCTCGACCGGCACGGATACAATCTGCTGGTGGCGTCGTCGTCCTACCGTGCCGACCTCGAGGAACAGCAGATCCGGTCTCTTGTGGCGCGCGGTGCCGACGCCCTCTTGTTGATCGGTCATGTGCGCGATCCCGCGATCTACCGGCTGCTCGATGCCCAAAAGATCCCGGCCCTCGTGACCTGGGCCTTCGATGCGTCGCAGCCACGTCCGTCCATCGGTTTCGACAATCGTCTGTCGATGCGCAAGATGGCGCGCGAGGTTTTGCGTCTGGGGCACCGCAGGCTCGCCCTCATTTCAGCGGAAATGGCCTCGAACGACCGGGCTGCCGCGCGCCGCGCGGGAATCATCGAGGCGTTGAGGGAGGCCGGGTTCGGTGCCGATGCCCTGACGACGATCGAGACGCAGTACGGCATCGAGCAGGGGGCGCAGGCATTTGCGACGCTGATGCATGTGCAACCGCGTCCCACGGCGGTTTTCTGCGGCAACGACGTTCTGGGCGTCGGCGCGGTCGGTCGGGCGCGGGAAATGGGCATCGATGTGCCGGCACAGGTCTCCATCGTCGGGTTCGACGACATCGAACTTGCGCAGGTCACCTTTCCAAAACTTGCGACAGTCCATGTGCCGCACCGCGAGATGGGCCGGCAGGCCGCCCGCGCGCTGATCGAAACGCTCCGTGACGGGCATCCCCTGAAATCGCGCGAGTTGACGGCCGATCTGCGGCTCCGCGCGTCCCTCGGCCCGGTTCCGCAGGACGGCTGACCGCGACGTCGCGTTCCATCCCGTCAGTCGATGATATAGGGGATCCCGAGCCGGTGTTCCTCGAGGTTCGCGCCGTCGCCGACCCGGTCGATGACGGCGAATATCCCGGGCGCCGCCAGCGGCGTCAGGACACCGTGCCAGGTGCCCCTGTAAAAGTTGACCGCCTGCCCCGGTCCGGTGCGAAACGCGCGCGGCCTGCCCGGCACGCCGCCCACGTCGGGGGCGGCGATGACAAGGAACGGCGCCGCACTCATCGGCACGAACGCCTGACTGCCCAGAGGGTGCCGCTCCAGCAGGGTCAGCGTCAGAGGCAGCGTCACGACCTGTCCCTGAAAGATGCTAATCCCCGCGCGACCGTCCGTGAAATCGAGGCGCGCGCGATCGTGATAGCGCCCGCAGCGGCCCTCGTTGATGATCCTGTCCGGCGCGCCGTCGGCGGCCATGACATCGCCGAAAGGCGCGAAGGCGGCAGGCGTCAACGGTTCTGCCGTGATCCGCGCGGTCATGGAAACAACGCCGACAGGCGCAGCTCGGCGATGCGTTCCACCTGCGCGCAGGCCTCGTCGAATTCCGCGTCGCGGTCGCTGGCGATGCGCCGCTCGAACGCGGCCATGATCGTGGCTTTGGTGTTGTCGCGCACGGCGATGATGAACGGAAAGCCGAATTTGGCGGTATAGGCGTCGTTGAGCGCGGTGAACGTCTCCCGCTCGGCGTCGGTAAGGGCATCGAGACCCACGCTGGCCTGTTCGGCGGTGCTGTCGGGCGTCAGGTGTTTGGCGGTCGCCAGCTTGCCCGCAAGATCGGGGTGGGCGTTCAGCACCGCCAGCCGCCGGTCGGGCGGTGCGGCGCGAAATACGGCCGCTAGGGCGCTGTGCACGCCTCTGGCGGTGTCGTGGGCAGGGCCAAGCTCGGCGCGCCACGCGGCCTGCGCGATCCATGGGCTGTGTTCGAATATTCCGCCGAAGGCCGCCACGAAAGTATCGCGGTCCATCTCCGAGGGCCGCGGATCGTCGCGCGGCGGATGGGCGCGCGCCCAATGCCGGGCGATGTCGAGGCGGGTCGCGAACCAGACACCGTCGTGGGATTTCATGTATTCGAGGGCGCGTTGCAGGGCCGCGGCACGGCCGGGCCGTCCGGCAATCCGGCAATGCAGGCCGACGGACAGCATCTTCGGCGCGCCCGCCTGCCCTTCGGCATAGAGCATGTCGAAGCTGTCGCGCAGATAGCTTTCGAACTGATCCCCGGTGGTGAATCCGGCCTGTATCGCGAACCGCATGTCGTTGCAGTCCATCGTGTAGGGCACGATGAGCTGCGACGAACGCCCGACCCGCTGCCAATAGGGCAGATCGTCGGCATAGCTGTCGGCGACATAGGCGAACTGGCCGGTTTGCGCGGCCAGCCGCACCGTGTTCATCGAACAGCGCCCGGTGTACCAGCCGCGCGGCGGCGCCCCCACGATCCGGGTATGCAACGCGATGGCCTGCGCGATCTGGTCGCGCTCCGCGTCCTCGGGCATGTCGCGATGCTCGACCCATTTGAGGCCGTGCGAGGCGATTTCCCAGCCTGCCGATTTCATCGCCGCCACCTGTTCGGGCGCCCGCGCAAGGGCGGTGGCGACGCCGAAAACCGTCACCGGCAAATCGCCCAGCATCCGGTGCAGCCGCCAGAATCCGGCGCGCGCGCCGTATTCGTACAGCGTTTCCATGTTCCAGTGGCGCTGTCCGGGCCATGCTGCGGCACCGGTAATTTCGGACAGGAACGCCTCGGATGCCGCGTCCCCGTGCAACACGTTGTTTTCGCCGCCTTCCTCGTAGTTCAGGACGATCTGCACGGCGATCTTTGCACCGCCGGGCCAGTTGGCGGCGGGCGGCGTGGCGCCATGGCCGGTCATGTCGCGGGGGTATCTGGTCACCTGTCGTCCCTGTGCGAGAGTGGTTTTCGAGCGTGCGATCCGGGGCGGTCCTGGTGAATGACTGCCCGGGCCGCGCCGCGATCATTCTGCCCGCAAAGGTTTGCGGAGGAAAGGTCACTGTGTACGCGCCACGCCGCGACGATCCGCTAAAGACCGGTCGCGGCGCGCATCTGCCCGGTCGGGACGCTCCCGGTCCGATCCGGATTGACGCCGCCTGGGCACGAAGGGTTGTCGGAACCCTGAAAATAAATCGCCGGGATCGGGGCAAAACCCGTGGCGCCGGGCCAGTCCGGGCGCTGCGCGAAAAACGCCACACAGGCCCCGGTTCTGTCCGCCGCTGCCGCGCCCGCGCCCGCGACTACTTTCGTTCCGGGGCGGCGGATGACAGATTGCCGACATGTCGAAAAAGACCCTCAACAAGACGAACCTCGCGGCACTGGGGGCAGAGCAGCTCGCGGATCTGCTGATCGAGGTGAGCACCGGCAATGCCGACATCAAACGCCGGTTGCGGCTCGAGCTGAGCTATCGTCTCGGCACGGCGGATCTTGCGCATGAGGTGCGCAAACGGCTGGCGTCCTTGCGGCGCGCGACCGGGTTTGTAGGATGGCGCAGGCGTAAGGCGCTGATCCGTGACCTCGAGACGCAAGTGGCGATGATCGTGGACAAAATCGCCAGCGGGGATCCGGCAACGGCGGTCGATCTGCTGTGGCAGTTCATCGACATGGCGCCGCATATCCACGCGCGCGTGGACGACAGCAAAGGCGATGTCCGCGATGTCTTTCGCACCGCGCTGGGGCACCTTGCCGATATCGCGCCCCGCACGACGCCGGACCCCGAGAACCTCGCGGAGCGGGTCTGGAGCGCGCTTCTGGACAACGCAAATGGCGACTGGGACGGCATCACCGCCCTGCTGGCACCCACCCTTGGGCAGCCCGGTCTGTCGCACCTCAAATCGCTGGTGCAGGCCCATGCCACCGCCCCGCCGGACAGCCCCGACGAGGACCACGAAGCGATCCGGTTTCTGCGCCGCCTGCGTGGCGGCGACAGCTATGCCGCCGACCGCAAGGCACGGTTCATCCGGCAGGTGTTGCGCGACATCGCCGCCGCCGAGGGCGATACGGGCGGCTATATCGCGCACTATTCCGACACCGATCTGAAGCGCCCCGGTGTCGCCGCCGAAGTGGCCGCCCTGCTGCTTGCGGATGGCAAGGCGCCGGTGGCCCTCGACATCTTGCGCAGCGCCGACCAAAGCGGGCGGCCAGAGGCGCGATCGGCGTGGGACGTGGCCTATATCGCCAGCCTGATTGCGCTGGACCGGACCGATGCCGCGCAGGCGCATCGCTGGTCCCTGTTCGAGGCCGAACTGAACGCGCGGCACCTGCACGACTACCTCCGGATGCTCCCCGATTTCGAGGATGTCGAGGCCGAGGACCGCGCCAGGACCCATGTCCTGACATACGCGGATTTCGGGGCGGCGCTGGCATTCTGCCTCGATTGGCCCGATCTGCTGACCGCCGCGGCGCTGGTCGAGGCGCGGGCGGACGAAATCGACGGCAATCTGTATGCGCTGCTGACCCCGGCGGCAGAGGCGCTGCGCACGCGGCACCCGCGCGCGGCGGTCCTGCTGCTGCGGGCGATGATCGGCGATACGCTCGGCCACGGCAGGACCGGGCGCTACGGCCATGCCGCCGATCACCTGGCCGACTGTGCCGCACTGGTTGGGCAGATCGCCGATTACGGTCCTTTCCCCACCCACGCGCGCTTTACCGAGGCGATCCAGACCCGCCACCTGCATAAATCCTCGTTCTGGGACAAGACCCGCCGATAGCATTGCGGCACCCGACAGATCCCGACACTGCCGCCGTGAACAGGTCGCGCGATCGAACCGTCCGTGCCCGAACGCCGCCATCGCGGCACACATGGCAATCGACGGCATCTTATGACCGGCCGTTGCAACGCGCGCCGCCCCCGCTACCTGTGCGATATGACAGATACACCCCCCCGGACCGGGTCCCTGCCCGTCCCGTCCGGCCGCATCGCACGGCTGGGCAGGCTCGGCTCGATGACCGCGAGCGTTGCGGGCAGCATGGCGTGGAACGGTGCCGCACAGCTTGGCCGGGGCACGCGCCCGTCTTTGCGCGATCTGCTGCTGACGCCGCGCAACGTGACCCGCATCACCGAGGATCTCGCCAAGATGCGCGGCGCCGCGATGAAGATCGGGCAGCTGATATCGATGGATACCGGCGATATGCTGCCCCCCGAGCTGGCGGGGATCATGGCGCGTCTGCGCGACGACGCGCATATGATGCCGCCCGCGCAACTTAAAAAAGTGCTGAACGCCGGGTGGCCCGCGGGCTGGCTTGGTCAATTCGCGAAATTCGACGTGCGCCCGGTTGCCGCCGCCTCTATCGGACAGGTGCACCGCGCGCAGACGCACGACGGGCGCGACCTTGCGATCAAGGTGCAATACCCCGGCGTCGCCCGCAGCATCGACAGCGACGTCGCCAATGTCGGCGCGCTGATCCGGATGTCGGGCCTGCTGCCCAAGGGCTTCGAGATCGCTCCCTACCTCGATGAGGCGCGCAAACAGCTGCACGAAGAGACCGATTACCTCCGCGAGGCCACGCATCTGGGTCGGTTCGGCGATCTGCTGCGCGGCGCGCCGGATTTCACGGTGCCGCAGGTCCATGCCGACTGGACCACGCCCGCCATCCTCGCGATGGACTGGGTTGCGGGAACGCCCATCGAGGCGGTCGCCGAGGCGCCGCAAGAGGTGCGCGACACCCTCGCTGCGCGCCTGATCGACCTTACGGTGCAGGAATTGTTCGTTTTCGGCGTCATGCAGACCGATCCGAACTTTGCCAATTATCTATACGATGCCGACAGCGGACGGATCGTATTGCTCGATTTCGGGGCGACGCGGGTGCTGGATCCCGTCGTCGTCGAACGGTACCGACAGTTGCTGCGCGCCGGCATTGCAGGCGATGCCGCCACCGTGGCCGCGACGGTGGACCAGATCGGTTTTACCGGATCCGACACCACCGACGCGCAAAAAGCGCGGATTGCGGCCATGATGGACCTCGTGTTCGGCGCCCTGCGCGACGGGCCGGTCGATTTCGCGGCGACTGATCTGCCGCAACGCCTTCAGGTTATGGGCATCGCGCTGGCCGAGGACGGTTTCATGCCACCGACGCTGCCCTTCGATGTCGTTCTGCTGCAACGTAAATTCGGCGGCGTTTTTCTGCTGGCGGCAAAACTTGGTGCGCGGGTCGATGTTGCGGCGCTGGTCGGGCGCAGGCTCGACGGATGATCCTGACGGTGGGCGCATCGTCGCACGGGGATGGACAACGGACACCGTCGGTTCATCTAGCGGCCCTGACACATCCCGGAATACGCCCATGACACAGCCCGCCACCCGCGATCATGCCCTGACGCTTTTGCACGATTTCACCCCGCATATGGGCCGTCGATATGCCAACGGGCGCAACGTCGACCGGGGCCCGGGCGCGCATGATGCGGTGTCGCAACTGTCGCCCTACGTGCGCAGGCGACTGGTTCTGGAACAGGAACTGGTGGCCGCGGCACTTGCCGAACACGGACCCGAGGCGGCCGGAAAATTCATCCAGGAGGTGGTCTGGCGCGGCTATTTCAAAGGCTGGCTCGAACGGCGACCGCAGGTCTGGGACAGTTACCGCGACGGGCTCGACGCCGATCTGGCGATACTCGACACCGACCGCCGGTTGCGCCGCGCGGTGCACGACGCCGAGGACGGGGCCACCGGACTGACATGTTTCGATGCATGGGCGCAGGAAGTGCAAGACACCGGCTATCTGCACAATCACGCGCGGATGTGGTTTGCGTCGATCTGGATCTTCACGCTGGGTCTGCCGTGGCGGATCGGGGCGGATTTCTTTCTGCGCCACTTGCTCGATGGCGATCCTGCGTCCAACACCCTCGGCTGGCGCTGGGTGGCGGGCCTGCACACCCGGGGCAAGGCCTACAAGGCGCAGGCGTGGAACATCGCCAAATTCACCGAAAACAGGTTTCAGCCGCGCGACGCCGACCTTGCGGAGGATGTGCAGCCGCTCGAACACCTCGAGCCCGGGGGGCTGCCTTCCGTCGAGCCTCTGCGCGCGGCGATGGCGCCGGATCCCGCCCGGCCCACCGCGCTGCTGATCACGGAAGAGGATTGCTGCATCGCGGATTTCGCGCCTCACACCCTCGATATCCGCGCCGCTGCGGCGCTGCGGGCCAGCCATCTGCGCTCACCCCGGCCTGTCGCCGGAAACGTTATGCATTTCGAGGCGGCGGCCCTTGCCTGCGCTGCCGGACGCGCGGGCATCACAGCGACGCCGATGCGCGCGGGTGTGCCGGGCGATCTGGCGACATGGGCGCGGCGTGCCGGTGCCACGCAGATTGCCACACCTTATGTGCCGCAGGGGCCGCTGCGCGACTGGCTGCGCGCGGCGGAACCCGCGCTGACCGATGCGGGCATCGTCGTGACGGAGTGGCGCCGTGACTGGGACGCCGCGATCTGGCCACATGCCACGGCGGGGTTCTTCAAGGTGAAAAAGCAGATCCCGCGCATTCTGGAACGGGTATTGCCGTAGACGGGCGGCACCCGCGCGGGGCCTGCCGTTCGCAACGAGATGTCCACAATCCCGGTCAGGCCTGCCCCGGCATGTCGAACGACGTCTGGCCGCGACACCTGCAACAGCGCAAACGGTTGTCCGATACAATTGTGCCGCCCCTGACCGAACGCCCGCAGCGGCGGCGTCTTGCGGTCCGGCCGGAACGTCAGCGGATCGGGGAAAGCCGCAGGGCCGGGATTTACCGCCCCCGGCGCCAGGTAAACCGGCACCCCTTCGGGGCGGGTTGCCCCCGCAAGATCGGTCTGCCGGCGCAGGACGCGCGGGATCAGTTGCGCGGGCGAGGACTGGCGCAGACATTCGAGGATCGCGGCGCTCAGGGTTTTTTCGCAGGCGATGTCGATTTCGCGCGGCGCGAGGGTTTCGAAAGCGATCGCACGGGCGGCCCCGATGTTCTCGACCCCGTCGACACGCGCGAGAAAGGCGTTGTCCGCGATTTGCGCGTGGCCCGTCCCGCCGTGCCGCTAGGCGCCGATCAGACTCT
This sequence comes from uncultured Alphaproteobacteria bacterium, assembly GCA_963761735.1. Taxonomy (GTDB): domain Bacteria; phylum Pseudomonadota; class Alphaproteobacteria; order Rhodobacterales; family Rhodobacteraceae; genus CAVXHQ01. The sequence goes on along the minus strand of CAVXHQ010000005.1, from coordinate 1,103,847 downwards.
CCGGCGGCGCCGTCTGCGTGGCGGCCATCAGCCAGTCCCGCGCAACCGCGATGGCACCGTTCGCCGCAGCAAAGGCCGCCGGATCGGTGACCGGCGCGAAAACGTGGAAAAAACCCTGCGTCGCGGTTTTTACGGCCACATGATCGCGGCCCGGCCCGACGAACCGCGCCATGACATCGCAGGCAAAGGGCCGCGCGATATCGGCGAAAGTCCGACCGACGCCAGATCTATCGGTAGCTCAAACGGCGCGGGCCTGCCCGAACCGAACGACCAGGCGGAACTATTCCATATCGCACTGGACGGACGGATCTGTGCCGTGCCGGGGCACGAGGGCGGCACTTGTCGCCAGTCCGTGCTGCGATGCCTGCCAAACGGGCCAAACGCGCAACACGGTTCTCTGAACAAATCGCGCCCGCGTCGCGCGGATCGTCACGCAGCTTACGGTATCCGTAGACTTTGCCGCTATCTGCCCATGCTTGCTGGATCAAATCCGTCTGTCGCACATCTTCAGGCGCACGCAGGCTTAACGGTTCTTTATGCCATGCGTACAACTCGCTGAAACGAACCATCAGCACGCGGCACACGGCGCGGACCGAAAACCCGGACCGGTGAGCCGCAATAAACGCGTACGCCACTGAGCCTCTCGCGCGAAGTACGCGGTCGCCCATTTTGGAATGTCGCGCTCCTCGGTCACGCGGGCCGGTTGCTTTTCGACCCGCCCGAGCTCGGTTGCCAAATCTGGCTCAGCGCCTCGAAGTCGGGCCGACTTCGAAGACCGCACCTGCCAGATGTACAGCGACCTGGTGCTGCCCCCGAGCCGTTCCGCCACTTCGCTGACCGCGTATCCGCGCTCAATAACCTGCGCCACAGCGTCCCGTTCGAACGCATTCGTCAACCGAAACGCCTTACTCATATCCGTCTCTCCCCGGAGGCGTTGTTGCGCTGATCCGGTTTTGCGGTAGCACAGGTGTCACGTTTCGCGGCGATGGGGCGTGGCGGCTTCGCAAACACGGGCCCCTCACGCCGCGGGCAATGGCGCAGGGTGCATATCGCCTGGGATGCGGGAACAGGCGATATCCGGGCGGTCGAGTTCATGTGCAGCCGTCAGGGCGGCAGTCCGCTCCTGCCGGAACTGCAATCCACCCGCAACCGCAGGGTCCGCCGGAACCGCGAAACGGGATCTGAACCGCAATCCTCGCCTGGCGTCGGCACAGTGTCGGAAAGTCCGGCACGGGGCTGTCGAGGCCGGCCATCTTCAACGGGCTCGAAGAGGCTCTCGACCAGCCCTGCTGTCCGTCTCGGCGGCCAACCGAACCGAACCCGCATAGTGCGACAGACCGGCACGGCGCCATCGCAAAAGGTTTCCGGATGGCCGCTTTGCGGTCTTCCCGGCGTGCCAGACCGTGTCCGGATCGAACCGGCCCGAAAGCGCACCACGCGGCCCCGGCGACGCGGTGTCATCGGACCGGTCGGTTGCGCGGCAACGGGCAGAAGGCCTTGGCATGCGCCTCGGCTGACACTCGGGATTCGCAAAGCGCATCCTCACAACGATGAGGGCAACGACGCCGCTGCACCGCCGCAAAGTCCGCTTCTTTCACAGAACTGCCCATCGCGTCGCCGCCTCGCCGACCGCCTGCCGAAGGTTTGTTGTGGCAAGGCTGCACTGCGGCACCCGGTACGGGCAAGGAATGCCCTTCGTGGTCCGCAGCTCTTTCAGGCTACTCAGAGCGGTCACTTTCATGCCGTACCGTGGCGAGTCTCCGCTTTCAGTCACGGTGACATTGGTGCGATAGCCGCGGAACTTGACCGACGATCTGTCGCATGACACCGTTCGGCGACAGTGGACAGGTGACATGCAGAAACCAGGGTATGTGTGGAGCACAGTAGGCCTCGTTTGCCTTGGTTTGACGTTTTTGGCCATTGTGGCGGCCTGGAGATTGCAAGCCAGCGGTTTGCTGTCGCTCTCGCCACCGCCGAGCGACGCAATGCCGACGCCCGGTCCGGACGTGACCGCCGGTGACGCACTTGGCCTGTATCAATCCGCCTTTACGGCCTGGGTTGCTCTCGTCCTTCTCATTCCGGCCTATACGGCCTTCTGGTTCAGAAATGGCTCCGGCCTCGCCTGGACCGTCTGGCTGTCCTGCTGGTCGATCGGCGCCGTCGCCTATCTCGTTCATCTGGCGGTCAGCATGTTCGGCTTTTTCGGCGGCGATTTCGGCTGGATGACGTCAACGACACGGGTCAGCGCATTCTGGCCGGGGATGGTGATTGCAATATGGTGGCCATTGGATGCGGTCCTGGCCCTCACGCGGGGTGAAAAAGCAGGCTGGATACGTGTCCAACGGATCGCGATACACCTGATCGCCCTGATACTCTTCGTTGGTGGGTCGGCGGTGAAAGGCGAATTGTTGACCGTGCGCGTGATCGGAACCGCATTGTTCCTTGCCGCGCTGACAAGCCCGTTGTTGTGGACCGTGAGCAGAATAAGATCCGGAAAAACGATGCAGGTTTCGCAAAAGACCGTTGCGCCGCCAACGAATTGACGCAAGCCGAGCGGCGGAAATGCCGGCATGGTTGCCGATCAAATGCGCGTGCGGCCGCCTGTCCTCGAATGGTTTGCCGTTGCAACGCCACATGGCGTCGGCTGGCGGCACTGTGAATGTCAGCAAAGGGCCAGACGTTTCAGGGGGCACGCCGAGCAATCGAAATTCCGGATAAATCTTGATTGTCGACACCGGGGCCCGTCGAATTGAAACGTGAGGAGTGACGGCGGGCCGGAGCACCACGCTCGATCCGTATTGCGGAATGGAATTGTCGCGGGGAGACCGGTCGGCGCCGGGGCACAGGCCACCAGGTTCGATGTCTCCGCCGCGGCGCTGGGCAGGGCGAGAAAGGCGGCGCCGGAAGCTCGGTTCGTCGAACGACTGGATTTAGCAAGGGATCATTGCCGTCGAGCACGTTTCAATCGACCTGACGTATCTGGTCCGTACCTGCGCCTTTATTCACCGCAATAGCCGATTCGAAATCCCTATTAAGGAAAATATATACAAAAAAATTATCTGGAAGGCGGATCGACCCGAAATCAATACCCGGATCGCAAACGGCCGGAAATACAAAAGACCGGATGTGATCGGCTGCGCGCATCGTTCGCGCAGCCGAGGCACCTTTATTCGATGGCGATGCCCGTAATATCGACCAATGCGCTTTCATAGGAGGCGCGGCACACGTCCCCGCACCGCGAGATCCAGCCCGGCAGGACGCTTTGGACCAATGCCTCGCGGCGCAGGTCGAGGTCGGCTTCCGACGGCGTGACGAGCGTCATGCCCCCCGGCTCTCCGAGCGGGCACGGGCCGGTGGTATTGCAGGCGATGCCGATGGCATTCTCTTCGGCGTTGAGCGCCCACATCCGGTCCGACAGGTCGCTGATCTGCGTGCGCAGAAAGTTCTGCACCTCGACCGGCTGGCCATCCCACCATTCGCCATTCGCGGCGGTGGCCCCGGCGCCGAAGTTGACCGGCAGCACGTAAAGGTAATTCGCCGCCTCGTACCAGCGGGCGGAATAGCCGCCCAGCGTACCGGTAATGGCACAATCGACGACCCCCTGTTCCAGCGCCTGCTGGACCTCGCCAAAGGCGACGTCGACGCCGGATCCGCCGAAATGCGCCACGAATTCACCCTGCGACGCGCCAGAGGTGCGCACCCGGCGCCCGTCGAGGTCGGTGAGGCCGGTAATCTCGTCGCGGCAATACATGATCTGGCTTTGATAGGATTGCAGCGTCAGCAGCTCCAGCCCCAGTTCCTCGCGGTAGTAGCCGGCAAGCTCGGGGAAGAACGCGTCGGACACCGCCCGGAATTCCTCGAACGAGGTGGACAGACCCGCAAGGTCGGTGCCGTCGTTCATCGGGGCGGCGCCGGAATGGTGGCCAAGCTGGGCGGTCGCGATGTTCATCACGCCTTCGGACAGCAGACCGAAGATTTCCGGTCCTTTGAGGCCCATCTCGTTCCAGGTACGGAAATTGCCGGTGATCGCGCCGCCGGAGGCCTCGGTCACCTCTTCGGTCCAGAACGGCTCTTCGAGAAGCTGGCTTTGCGTGGTGATGCCAAGATTGCCGATGACGGTGACGCTGGTTTCGGGCAGGGTCTGGGCCGCGACGGGGCCCGCCAGCAGAGCCAGTGCAGCGCAGACCGATGCGATATGGTGTGGTGTCATGGAAAGTTCCCTTTCGGTGGTTGAAATCAGCCCCGCACGAATTGCGGAAGCCAGGTGGCAAGAGCGGGAAAGGCAAGCAGCAGGCCGATCATCACGAGCATCATCGCGAGAAACGGCACAGCGCCGCGGGTGACATCGCTGAACGGGCCGGGCCCGCGCACCGATTGCACGACGAAAAGGTTCACCCCGATCGGCGGCGTAATCAGCGCCGCCTCGATGAGAACCATGAACAGCACCCCGAACCAGATCGGATCGTATCCCAGACCGGTGACGATCGGCACGACGATGGGGGTCGTGGCGATCATCAGCGACAGCGTCTCCATGAAACACCCCAACACCAGATAGATCGCGACAATCGTCAGCATCACCGTCAACGGGGCCACATCCAGGCCCGAGACATAGTCGCGGATCTGTCCCGTCAAACCCACGGCGACCATGACGAAGTTGAGGATCAGGGCGGCCAGCACGATCAGCATCACCATGCAGGTGGTGCGCATGGTGCGTTCGAACGCGTGGATCAGCATCGCAAAACTCAGCCGGCGGACCGATGCGGTCAGTGCCAGCGCGCCCAGCACGCCAAGAGCCGCGGCCTCTGTCGGCGTGGCAAAGCCCGAGTAGATCGAGCCGACCATCAGGGCAAACAACAGCAGCGGCGGCAGCATCGCCGGCAGGACAGAGAACCGGACCCGCCAGCTTTCGCGCAGACCGCGCGGGCCGCCGAGATGGGGCCAGAGGCTGCACAACACGACGACGGCCAGCGAGAACAGACAGGCCAGCAGAATGCCGGGGATCAGACCCGCGAGGTACAGCCGGCCGATGGAAACCTCGGCCAGAACGCCGTAGATGATCATGTTGATCGACGGCGGGATCAGGATGCCCAGCGTGCCCCCCGCCGCGATGGAGCCCAGAAACAGCGGCGGCGCATAGCCGCCCGCCTTCATCTGCGGCACCGCGACCGTCCCGATCGTCGCCGCCGAGGCGACCGACGATCCCGACGTGGCGGAAAACAGCGCGCAGGAGGCGATATTGGTGTGCAACAGCCCGCCGGGGATCCAGCGCACCCATTTGTCGAGAGCATGGAACATGCGTTGCGCGATCCCCGAGCCGAGCAGCAATTCGCCCGTCAAGATGAACAGCGGCACGGCGACGAGCGAGAAACTGGTGGACCCGCCCCAGACGAGCTCTGCCAGCGCGGGCGACACCGGAAAGAACGAGAACAGCTGATCGAGCGTGAGACCTGTTACCAGCAGGACCGCCGCCACCGGAAGGCCGAGGGCCAGAAGACCGAACAGAACGACGATCAGCACGGAGATCATGCGGCGCGGCCTGTGGTTTCATTGCGCGCCCGCGCCTCGGCCAGCGCCTCATCGCTCTCGGAGGTGCCGATGGCGCCGATCCGGTCGGCGGCCCCCCGGTTGCGTGCCGCCAGAAACATCCCGTGGCGCAGGGTCAGCCACCCGGCGGTGACTGCAAAAACCGTCAGGCCCAGCGCCCAGATCCCCTGCGGGACCGCAATCGGAACCGCCATCCCGGTGGCCGAGGTCACGCCGCGTTCAGCGTTGGCAGCCACAAGCCGCCAAGCGTAAACCGCAAGCAGGATACTCATCGCGGCCATCGCCGCGAGGGCCGAAAAGTCGAGACCGCGACGGACGCGCGCCGGAAACAGCCCGTAGACGACGTCGAGCCGGATATTGCCGCCCGTCGTCAATGTATTGGCAAAACCGAACGCTATGGCGGCGGCAAAGAGATAGGCGCTCAGCTCGAACGCATGGAACGGCGTGGTGCCGTTCAGGTTGCGCGACACCACGTCGCCCGCAACCAGAAGGGCGATCAGCAGGATCAGCGCGCCGCCGGTCCAGGCGAACAGCCTGCCACACACCGCCACCGCCCGGTCGATGGCCTCAAACACCCCGGAGGTGCGCTGTTTGCTGTCCGTCATTCGGAAACCCTAGAAGGCGGTCGTCGGACGGTCAAGTATTTGTCCGGACAAATAAAGCCGCACCCTTTCACGAAGCCACCGGCAGCCATTCGGCGCAGAATGCCGTATCGTCCAACAGGCCAAGCTGGCGCAGGGCATCGCGGTACAACACAGTGTTGGCGGCCAGAACCGGAAGACCGAGCCAGTCGAACGCCTCGCGCGCGATCCGCGCGCAGGGAAGATTGGTGCCGACCTGCACGATGGCATCGGCACCGCTGCGCGCAAGATCGGTCAGGGCGCGCGCAAGGTCCGGTCGCGGCACGCAGGCGGTCTGCACCGGGCTGGGGCAACGCAGGCCGGTAAGGGCCACGACCTCGATGCCCGAGGCGTCGAAAAAGCTGCGGACGCGGGCATCGCCGACCGGTTGATAGGGTGTCAGGACGGCGATCCGTTTCAGGCCGAATTCATGGAGCGCATCGACGAGCGCCGCCGACGCCGCGCTGACGCCGATCCCGAGCGCCGTGCGCAGCGCGTCGGTCTGCGCCCGCCCGGCGGCGGCCCCGTCCCAGAAGGTTTCCGCCGACAATCCCAGGATCAGGTGGTCCGGCTCGCACGACATGACACCGTCGATGGCCGCCTGCTGGCTCGAAATGAGGGCCGCGATCAGCGCCTCGAACTCGGCGTCAGATCCCAGCGGGCTGTTGGCAATCGCCATGCGTCCGGTGTGGTTGGTGACGCCGACCGGCTGCATCGACGCCATTTCCGCCTCGACGCTGGTATTGGTCGACGGGATCACGATGCCGATCTTGGCGCGGTGTCCAAGGGTGTCACGGCTCATGCGGGATGCTCCTCGATCGGGATTGGGATTTGGACGTAACGTTGCCGGTGGTTGATGCCGGTATCGGGGGCGGGGGCGGCACCCTCACATTCCCTCGGGGTCAACCCGGAATGCCGTATCGGGCGGGTACATCCGCGCCAGCCAGTCGGGCCCGCCGTGGGCGATCCACAGGGCGGCGGCCACCGGCCCGGCAGCCCGCATCACCGCGAAATCCGCTGAGCCCAGCGTCCCCTTTGCCCGTCCCGCCATGACGATCTGCCCCAGGAACCGGTCCTGCCAGATCATCGGCACATAGATCGCCGATCCCATGCGCGCGGTCTTGAGGTATTGCTTGAACGCGCCGGAAACCGCCTCTGTATCGGGCAGATGCAACGGCGCGGCGCTGGCGCGGACCCGGCCGGGATGGCCCGCGCCGATCGGGATCATCAGACGTTCCTGCTCTGGCGGGAAATCGATGTTGCCGGTGAGCATATGCCAATCCGCGTCCGGCGTGACAATGAACGCCCCCGCCACGAAAAATTGCGTCACCCCGCAGGGCAGGTCCGGTCCGCCGTCCCTCAGCCCAAGCGTTGCGTGCAGCGGAGCGAGCAGCGCGCGCAGGGCGGTTTCGGGGCCCGTCGCAGCGGTCGCCGCAGCGGCGGCGGTTTCCATAAGGCCAATCATCGGTCGCGCTCCTGAGCGGGGTACTTGTCGAAATCGGGCGGTCGTTTTTCGAGGAACGCGGAATAGCCCTCCCGGAACTCTGCGCTGCGGAACGTCGCCTCGAAGGCCGTGTGCAGCGCGGCAGAGGCGTCGGGCGTGCTCAGCCCGTTGCAGATCGCCTTGATCGCGGCGAGCGCGCCGGGCGCGAGCGTCGCCAGATCTCTGGCAAGCGTTCGGGACGCCGCTGCTGCATCGTCGCTGGTCCGGTCCACCAGTCCGATGGCCAGCGCCTCGGCCGCGTCCACCGCACGTCCCGTCAGCAACAGGTCCTTGGCGCGGACCACGCCGACCTTTTCGATCAGTTGCCAGGTGTCCGCCGGGCTGTAGGCCAGCCCCAGTTTCGCCGGCGTGATCGCAAGCCGTGCCGTGGCATCCGCCACCCGCAGGTCGCAGGCGAGCGCCAGCCCGCAGCCACCCCCGAAGCAGGCGCCGCGAATAGCCGCGACCGTGGGGCACGGCAGATCGCGCAAGCGCGCCTGCGCCGCCCGCACGGTCGCGTTATAGGCGCCGGTGCTCTCGGGCGTTGCATAGACACGCTCGAATTCCGACATGTCGGCACCCGCGCAGAACGCCGCCGGACCTTCGCCGGTCACGACCAGCACGCGGATCGTCGCATCGCCCGCAATCCGGTCGCAGATGCCGGGGATCGCGGCCCACATCGCCGCCGTCATCGCGTTGCGCCGCGCGGGGCGGTTCAGCGTCAGGACGGCGACCCGTCCGGGCGTCAGGATCAGACCGTCGTCGGCGAAACTCTCGGTCATGCGACTGCCTCTCGCGGCGGTGTCCGGCCAAGGATCATATCGGCGGCCTTTTCGGCGATCATCATCACCGGCGCCGAGGTATTGCCACCGACGATGGCGGGCATGACCGAGGCATCCACCACACGCAATCCGTCGACGCCGCGCACCCGCAGCGTGCCGTCGACGGGTGCCGCAGCCTCCGCACCCATCCGCACGGTGCCGACGGGGTGGAATATCGTGTTCGCCCCGGCGCGGACCCAGGCGTCGATGCTCTCGTCCGTCTCCAGATCGGCGGCGACGGGCGAAATCTCGCCCGCGTTGCGCGCGGCAAGCGGGGCGGTCTCTCCGATCCGGCGCGCCAGCCGGGTGCCGTCGCGCATGCAGAGGCGGTCGGCCTGCGCCGTCAGGTAGCGCGGGTCGATCAGCGGTGCGGCGCCGGGATCGGCGGAGGCCAACGTGACCTGCCCCCGGCTTTCGGGCCGCAATTGGTAAAAATTGATGAGATAGCCGTGCCGCCCCTGCCCCGCCCGCGTCGTCTCGAGGTTCAGGCCCGGCACGAAGGTCATGTGGATATCCGGAATGTCGAGGTCCGGGCGCGTCTTGAGGAAACCGCCCGCCTCGAGCGGCACCGCCGTCGCGGGCCCCTTTCCCGTCAGCCATGCCCGCGCCACCGCCCATGCCGCCCGGTCGGGCCGCATCAGGCGATAGAGCGTCACGGGGTCGGTGCAGGCATAGGTCAGATAGACGCCCAGATGGTCCTGCAGGTTCTGCCCGACGCCGGGGGAATGGACGCAGGTTTCGATGCCGTGCGCCGCCAGATGCGCCCCGTCGCCGATCCCCGACAGCATCAGCAGCTGCGGCGAATTGATCGCGCCGCCGCACAGGATCACCTCGGCGCGGGCATGCACCGTCGTCGTCTGCCCCGCCCGCCGCAGGTGCAGCCCCGTGGCGCGCCCGCCCGCCATGACGATCCGGCGCACGCGGGTCTTGGTCAGCACGGTCAGGTTCTGCCGCGCCATCGCGGGACGCAGAAAGGCCGTCGCAGAGCTTACCCTGCGACCGTCGCGGGTGTTGAAATCGTAGAACCCCAGCCCCTCCTGGTCCGCGCCGTTGAAATCGTCGTTGGGCCGCGCGCCATGGGCCATCCCGGCGGCGAGGAAATCGGCGTAGAGCCGGTTTTCCCCCCGCGCCTTCGTCACCCGCAGCGGCCCGCCCTGTCCGTGGTGCGGATCGCCCGGGCGTTCGGGATTGTCCTCGGACCGGCGGAAATAGGGCATCACGTCGGCGTGCGACCAGCCGGTCAGCCCGGTCTGCGCCCAGCCGTCGTAATCGGCGGCATTGCCGCGCATGTACATCATGCCGTTGATCGTCGACGATCCGCCCAGCACCTTGCCGCGGGGCCATTTGATGCGCCGCCCGTCGAGGCCCTTCTGCGGTGTCGTCGCATAGTTCCAGTTCGTGGGCCGGTGCCAATAGGCGACGCCCGCCAGCAGCGGCACCGAGAACAGCGGGTTGCGGTCGCTGCCGCCCGCCTCGACCAGCAGGACGGTATGTTTGCCATCCTCGGTCAACCGGTTGGCAAGGACGCAGCCCGCCGATCCCGCGCCGACGACGATATAGTCGAACGTGTCCATCTGCGCCCCCTAGAACGGAAATTCCGCGCCGTTCATCGCGATCGCCTGCCCGCTGACATACGCCGCATCGGCGCTGGCGAGCCAGGATACCGTCGCCGCCACGTCGCCCGGCGTGCCGAAACGACCCATCGGCACGGTCTGCCGGAACCCTTCGATGACCTCTTCGGGCGTCTGGCCCGTGACGCGCGCGAAACCGTCCGCGATGCCCCCCCAGAACGGCGTCTCGATATGGCCCGGCACATAGCAGTTGGCGCGGATGCCGTGCGGGGCGAGTTCCGCCGCGAGCGATTGCGTGAGCATGATCACCGCCGCCTTGGACGCGCAATAATGCGAGATATTGGGCACGCCGCGCCTGCCCGCCCCGCTCGAGGCATTGACGATGCACCCGCCGCGTCCCTGCGCGATCATCGCGCGGGCGGCGGCGCGACTGCCCAGAAAGACAGAGTTGACGTTCGTCTCCATCACCCGGCGCCAGTCGGCGAAATCCATGTCGACGACGGGGCCGACCGCGATCACGCCCGCGTTGCAGACCATCACGTCGAGGCCGCCGTGTTCGTCCACCACACGCGCCACCGCCGCATCCACCGCCGCCTCGTCCGTGGCGTCGCCGGTAATCGACAAGATGCCGGGCGTCGGGTTCAGGTCGAAGCCCGCGACCTTTGCGCCCTCGGCCAGAAACCGTTCCACGATGCCGAGGCCGATGCCGCTGGCCGATCCGGTGACAAGGACCGAGGCGCCTTTGTGGCGCTCGGGTATAAAGCTATCGGTTTTCATCGAAAGTCTCCGGTGCAGTTCGGAAATGGGGGGCGCGGGCGGCGGGCACGGCGACCATCGCGGGATCGAACGGCGCAAGATCATGGCCCTCCGGCTGCGGTGCACCGGCGGCATAGCCGGTCAGGCGCGCAAGGACGTCCGCGACGACGGGATGGGTGTAATACAGGCTGTAGGCGCCGACGACGAGCGCCGAAAACCACGCAGGCTCCGACGCCTCGGCGACGCGCAGACCCGCGTCCCGCGCCGGGCCGTCGCCTGCCGCAAAGTCATGTGGCAACATCGCAAGGACCCTCCGCAGCGGCGGACCGAACCGGTCGTGCACGGCCAGGGCGGTATCGAGGCCGACGTCGCTGGCGGGCGGATAATCCGCATCGCCCGGCAACAGGCAGTCGACAAGCGCGATGGCGGCGGGATCCCTCATGAGGCGACCTGCAGATCGGCACGGTCACGGATCAGCGCATCGGCGGCGCGCAGGGCAAGGGCCTGTATCGTCGATGTGGGGTTCAGCGCCGCCGCCGTGGTAAACACCGACCCGTCGAGGATCATCAGGTTCGGCACCGCGTGGGCGCGGCTGTCGGCATCCGTGACGCTGCTGCCCGGATCGGCACCCATGCAGGCGGTGCCCAGCAGGTGAAAACCGGCGTCGGCCACGAGGGATTGCGCCGAAATATCCACGGCACCGGCCACACCGAAGGCCTCGGACGCCCGCGCGATCCCGTGGGCGATCATCGCGCGCGTATTGTCGTCGAGCGTGTAGGTCATCTTCGGTGCCGGGATGCCGTCGCCGTCGGCCAGGGTATCCGACAGCGTGACGCGGTTCTCGTTGCGCGGCAAATCCTCGGTCGTGACCGTCAGGCTGGCGGTATGGCCAAAGACCTCGCGGAACCGGGCGTGATGCCCCGCGCCCCAGGGGACGCGGGGCAGATAGCCACCGACGGCGGTGCCGACCGGCCCGTCAGAGCGGATCAGCTGCATCTGATAGCCGCGTTTGAAATCGTGCTCCTCGCGCGTCTCGTAGAATTCCTGAGACAGGATCGACACGGCAAAGGGCCCGGCCCAGCCGTCCATCGGCTCGGCGAAGCGCGCCGTGACCATCCCCGTCGGGTGGTGCATCAGGCGGCGACCGACGAGGTCGGTGTCGTTGGCCAGACCGTTCGGGAACCGTTTCGACGTGGAGAGCAACATCAGCCGTGCGGTGCCCAGACCGTTGGCGGCAAGGGCCACCACGCCGGCGCGGCGCCGCTGCACGGTGCCGTCGCGGTCGTAATAGGCAACACCGGTGGCGCGACCGGCCGCGTCGGTCTCGACCTCGAACACCCGCGCGCCTGTGATCAGGCGCACACCCGCCGCGATGGCCTGCGGCCAATAGCTGACGTCGGTGGCCGACCGCGCCCCGTGCGGACAACCCAGATCGCAGGGGCCGCAATTGTTGCAGGCGCCGCGCCCCTCGCCGTACCTTTCGGTGTTGATCGCCACGTCGGCGGGCCACCAGTGCCAGCCGAGCCGGTCGAACGCCGCGGCCATCCGGATACCCGCCGCGCCGGGTGGAACGGGCGGCATCTGACGCGGGCCGCGTTCGGGATTGCCGGGGTCGCCCGCAAGGCCCGACACGCCCATCATGCGGTCGTTTTCCTCATAATAGGGGGCAAGATCGCCGTAGCCGATCGGCCAGTCGTCGCCGACGCCATCGAGCGTTCGCGTGCGGAAATCGGACGGGCGCAGGCGCGGAAAATGCGCGCCCCACAGAATCGTCGATCCGCCGACGGCATTGTAGAGGAACGGTTTTATCGCGGCCTCGGTATCGTCCACCGGATAGTCCTGCACAGCCTTGCGCACGTTGGGGTTGGGGTGGTGCGTCGTCTGACGCGCGATTTCCCAGTCGGGCCGCAGCGACGGCGTGGCGGCGGGATCGACCCAACCGCCCTGCTCGAGGCAGGTGACACGCAGCCCCGCGCGCGCCAGCCGCCACGCGGCGGCGGCACCGCTTGCCCCGGCGCCGACGATCACCACATCATCCATGAGAGATTTCTCCGCGCACCACCCGTTCGCACCGCACGGCGCGGTTGCCGCCAAGGTCGGTCAGCACCTGCGGGTTGGCGCGGCAGGCCTCCGTCACATGAGGGCACCGGCTGGCCAGATAGCACCCGCCGGGCACGTCGATCGGCGACGGGATCTCGCCCTCGAGGGCGGCCGGCACCGGGTTGTCGACACGCCGGTGCGTCGGGTCGGGCATCAGGTGCGCGGACAGCAGCGCGCGCGAATAGGGGTGCTGCGGGGCGGTGAACACCTGCTCGACCGTGCCCTCCTCGACGATCTGGCCGAGGTACATGACGGCGACGCGCTGACACAGATAGCGCACGGTGGTCAGGTCATGGGTGATGAACAGGTAGGAAATGCCCAGCTCTGCCTGCAGGCGCGACAACAGGGCGATCAGGCTGTTGCGGGCGCGGGGCGCGAGCACGCTCGTCGGCTCGTCCAGCACCAGAAATTCGGGATTGCAGATGAGGGCGCGGGCAATGTTGATCCGTTGCAGGGCGCCCGCGCCAAGGTCGCGCGGTTTGGCGGCCATCAGCGACGGATCGAGATCGACCTGCCGCAACGCCGCCAACGCGCGGTCGCGGCGCGCGCCCTTTGCGCCGCCTTCCATCACGCGCAACGGCTCGTCGAGGATGTCGGCGACGGTCCAGCGCGGATTGACGCTGTCGAACGGGTCCTGAAACACGATCTGCATCCGCTTGCGCATCGCGCGCATCGCGGCAGTGCCCAGCCCGGTGATCTCGGTCCCGTCGAGGATCACCTCGCCGCCCGTCGGCGTCTCGAGCCGCAACAGGCTGCGTCCCACGGTCGTCTTGCCGGAGCCGCTTTCGCCGACCAGACCGACGGCCTCGCCGCGTCCCACCTTGATCGACACCTTGTCGACCGCCTGCACGACCTTCGACGATCCGCGCAGGGGAAAATGTTTTGTCAGACCCCGGGTTTCCAAGAACCCCGCCTGCCCGGCGACCTGGGCCGGCCACGCCATCGAGCGGTCCTGATAGAACCGCAGAACTTCCTGGCTGTAGGGATGTTCGGGGTCGCTGAAGAACCGCTTGACCGGCGCATCCTCGACGATACGGCCTTCGTGCAACACAAGCACACGGTCGCAATAGTTGGCGATCACCCCGAGTTCCTGAGTGACCAGCAGCATCGCGGAGCCGGTTTTCTGCACCGTGCGCCACATCTCGTCGAGAAACTGCGCCTGAATGGTGACGTCGAGGCCGCTGGTGGGCTCATCCGCGATCAGCAGGCGGGGCTGCGACGACAGGGCGATGGCGATCAGGGCGCGCTGCGCCATACCGCCGGACAACTCGTGGGCATAGGCCTCGACCCGGCGTTCGGGATCGTTGATGCCGACCAGGCGGAGCATTTCGATCGCCTGTTTTCGCGCATCCGCCGCACTCGCCGCGTTGTGCGCGCGATAGGCGTGGCCGATCTGTGCGCCGATCCGCAATAGTGGGTTCAGGGCGGCGCGCGGGTTCTGCACGATCAGGCCGATCTCTCGGCCCCGGATCTTGCGGATTTCGGCGTCGGGCAGCGCGAGCAGGTCCTGTCCGCCGAACATCACCTGTCCGTGCAGGATCCTGCCCGGCGGCCGCGCAAGACCCATCAGCGCCAGCGCGGTCGTGGATTTTCCGGATCCGGCATCCCCCACCAGCCCCACGACCTCGCGGGGCGCAAGATCGAACGAAACGCCGTCGACCGGCGTGACGATCCCGCCCGGCACTTCGTAACCGACGCGCAGATCGCGGACGGACAGCAGTGCCTCACCCTCGTTCATAGCGCCGCTCCAGTGCATTGCCCAAGACGGCGAAGCCGAACACGGTGAGCGATATCGCCAGCCCCGGGAACACCGACGGCCACCATTCGCCCAGCACGATCTGGTTCGCGCCGGTGGAAATCATCAGCCCCCATTCGGGCGTCGGCGGACGCACACCGGCGCCGACGAACGACAGGCCGGCGGTCAGCAGGATGGCGAACCCGATGGTCACCGACGACTGGATCAGCGCGGGCGTGAGGGAGTTCGGCAGGACGTGGCGCATCGCGATGGTCAGTTCGGAATTGCCCATCGCGCGGGCCGCCTCGACGAAGCCGCGCCCGGTTTGCGACAGAACCTCGGCACGGGTCAGCCGGACATAGATCGGCACATAGACGAAGGCGAGCGCGATCACGATATTCACCGCCGAGCGCCCCGCCAGCGCCACCAGCACCATCGCCATGATGAACACGGGGAACGATTGCAGCACGTCCGAGACCCGCATCAAAAGCTCTGTCCCCCAGTTGCGCCAGTACCCCGCGACGAGACCGAGGAAGACGCCGATGAACAGCGACAGGAAATTGGCGGCAAGCGCAATCTGAAGATCCGTGCGCGGGGCGGCGATCACCCGGCTGAAGATATCGTAGCCGTTCGCATCCGTGCCCATCCAGTGCGGCGGATAGTCGAGCGTGCCGCCGATCCAGCCCGCGAGCTGTCCGGGGATTTCGGTCAGACCGGGCGGCGGCACCGCGATGCGGACGGTCGTCAGCGTCGGATCGTAGGGCCCGATGTACGGCCCGATCACCGCGAGGACGCAGACCAGCGTGACGATGGTCACACCGACACGCAGCAGCCAGTCGGCCCGGCGCACGGGCGGAATATAGGCGCCCTCGCCGGGCACCCCCCCGCCGGACATGACGGCGGCCTTGCTGCCCTGAACTTCGGTCAATGGGCAATCCTCGGGTCAATGGCGGCGTGGATAAGGTCGAGGGCCAGATAGACGAAAAGCGAGATGCCGGTAATGACCAGCACGACGCCCTGAATGGCCGGATAATCGAAGGCGAGCACGGAGCGGATCGCGTACTGGCCGATCCCGCCGAGCGAGAACACCGATTCGACCAGCACCGCACCCGACAGCATGAACCCGTACAGGATCCCGATCAGCGTCATCGACGGCCCCATCGCGGCACGCAGGGCATAGCGCGCGACGCGCCGTTTCGGCAGGCCGATGACATTGGCATAAAGGACGAAATCCGACTGCAACGCCCGCAGCATGTTCTGGCGCACCATCTTGATGATCGGGCCCGACAGGATGAACGCCAGCGTGATCACCGGCATCATCAGGTGATGCAGCGCCTCGAGGAATTTCGCAGGTTCGCCCGCGATGAGGGTGTCGATCAGCATGAAACCGGTGACCGAAGGCGGCGGGAACGTCATGGGCGAAAGCTGCCCGAGGGGTGCGGGTGCCCAGCCAAGCTGAAAGTAGAAGACATAGACGAACAGCAGCCCCCACCAGAATTCCGGTTGCGACCCGGCGAACAGGCTGTAGACGAACACGCCCTTGTCCGCCTTTTTGCCGGGGTTCAGCGCGCCCAGCATGCCGACCGGCACCGACACGATGAACGCAAGGATGAAGGCCAGCGTGATGAGCTGCAAGGTGACGGGCAGGAAGGCCGCGACCTCGGATCCGATGGACGAACCGGTGACCCAGGAGGTGCCGAGCGAGCCCTGCAAGAGCCCCGGCTGCACCCCCGGCTGCAGGCCGAGATAGAGCGACAACTGTTGAAACAACGGCTTGTCGAGGCCAAGGGACGCCGCGGCCTGCCCATAGCCTTCGGGACTGGAATTCAGGCCGACGAGGCGCGAGACAGGGTCGGCGGGCAGCAGGCGGATCAGAAAGAAAACCGCGATCACGAGGCCGAAAAGCTGCACGACGCCGATGGCGAGCCGTTTCAGGATATAGCGCAGCAGCATTTGGGTAAGGTGACCTTTCCGCTATGGCGGAGACGGATGTCGGAGATGGATGCGGCCCCGCAGCCGGGGCCGCACCGAAAAGTTATTCCAAGACGATCAGATCGGTGTAGCGGATCGAATTGTCCGGATACCACCGCAGGCCCGAGATCCGGTCGCTGAACGCCCACTGCGTCGTGTATTCGACGATCGGCAGCCATGCGACGTCGGCGGCGGCCATCGCCTGGATCTCGGCCAGCGTCGTGTCGCGCGTCGCACTGTCGGGATCGACACGGGCGGCGGACCAGAGCGCGTCCATCTCTTCGTTGCGATAGTTGACCATGTTGTTCAACCCGCCGCTTTCGGGCGACACGAAGAACAATTGCACGGCATAGCCCGCATCGACGCCGATGGGTTTTTCCTGATCGTTGACCGCGAACGGCAGGTCACGGCGCACAAGCTGGCGGTCGCCGTATTGCGTCTGCGGGATCGGATCGAGCGTTGCGGGGATGCCGACATCGCGCAGCGCCGTCTGGATGACGTTGACGATGGGTCCGAGAGTCGATTCCTTTTCGGCCACATAGGACAGCGCGAACGCGTCGGCAAAGGCCTCGAGGCCGGCGCCGTCCGGATAGCCCGCTTCGGCCAGCATTTCACGCGCGCGGTCGGGGTCATAGGAATAGCCGGAACTGTCGACATAACCCGGATAGGTCGATGGCACGATCCCGTTCCATTGAGTCGCCTGCCCGAAATAGCCGGTCGCGATGATCTGCTCATAGGGGATCGCATAGGCAATCGCCTCGCGCAGGGCAATGTTGTCAAAAGGTTCGACGTCAAAGTTCATGTGGATGAACAGGTTCTCGTTGCCCGAGACACCGGCCACGGTGATGCCGTCGACATCGGCGATACTGTCGAACTCGCGCGGCGTGAGACCGGTCACCAGGTCAGCCTGACCCGAGCGCAGTACAACCAGCCGGTTCGACGATTGCGGCACGCGCCGCACGCTGACGCGCTCGGCGGATGGCGCCCCACGGTAATAATCCTCGAACGCGGCATAGGTAATCTGCTCGTTCTTGGACCAGCTTCTCGAGGCAATAGCCGCCAAAGCCCGGCGCATCGGTATTGTTGACGTAGTCGTGGCTCCAGGGGTCGTCCTCGGTGGCGTTGGCCTCCATCGTTTCCTTGTCGAAGATCAGCAGGCCAAAGATCGTCAGTACCGGCAACAGCAGCGCATTCGGCTCTGACTGGCGGATCTGGACGGTGTAGTCGTCGATGCGCACGATGCTGTCGCCAAGCTCCCTGGCGGCCGGGTCCTCGCCGAACACCTCGACGCCGAACCCGTCGATCGAGGCGACGTTAGAGAGAAACCAGCCGATGGGGGCCGCGCCGGACACCGATTTCGCGCGCTGAAACGTATAGATCACATCGTCGGCGTTGAAGGTCGACCCGCCGCACCCGGTCACGCCCTGGGCCAGGTTGAACGTCCAGGTCAGCGTTTCGGCGTCATAGTCCCAGCTTTCGGCCAGCCGACCTTCGAAGGTGCCGAAATCGGGAACGATCACACCGTCGATGGTTTCGCCGTCCGCATAGCCGATCAGCGGCTCGAGCAAGGTGACCATGCCCTGCTGGCTCGATGGGATCGCCGCCGCGGGGCCGTCATAGTTGAGGCCCGCGGGGACATCTTCGGCCAGGATCAGCACATCCTGCGCGAGGACTTGCGTGGCGTTGGCGGCCACCGCGAGGGCCACCGCCGCCGCCGCTGTAGAGACGTTCCGTCGCATTGTTATCCACTCCCGTTGATCATATTTGTCCGGACAAATACGCACTGCGTGGGCGGGGGTGTCAAGATTTTTCTGGCGCGACGGCGCAGTGCCGGGCCATGACCCGCGCGACCGATGCAGCATGGCGCAGATCGGATGACCTGTGTCGTCGCTCGCGGCAAAAAAGGATTGACACCGGGCGAAAAACCGTCTGATTTGTCCGGACAAATTAAGCGGCACCACCGCGTGCCGTGCCACCGCCGATAGCGACGACAAGGCCCAAGGCAGGCGCCGAACAGGAGAGTGCGATGCAGATTCTTGTTGTTTTCAATCTCCGCGACGGCGTCGATCCTGCCCTCTACGAGGCCTGGGCGCGTGACACCGATATTCCCACCGTCCGCGCTCTGGGCTCGATTTCCGGGTTCGACGTCTATCGCGCGACCGGCCTGCTGAGCAGCGATACCGCCCCGCCCTATGCCTATGCCGAGATGATCGCGGTCGCCGACGACGACGCCTTCGGCGCGGATGTGGCCTCTGAAACGATGCAGCGCGTCGCCGCCGAATTTCAGGGTTTCGCCGACAATCCGCAATTCATCGTTCTGCGCAACATTGCCCGTCCGCACGATGTGACGCCGTGAGGCGCGCGGCCCTCGTCACCGGAGCGGCCCGGCCCGGGGGGCTGGGTCAGGCCATCGCCCACCGTCTGGCGGCGGCGGGCTGTGACGTGATGCTGCACGACCGGGGTGCCGTGGCGGGCGATGTCGCCCCCCCGCACGGTGTCGGCGTGACCGACGATCTGACGGCGACGGCGGACACGATCCGGCAGTCGACCGGGGCACGGGTCGAGACCGTGACCGGCGACCTGCTCGATACCGACGCCATCGCCGCCATCGTCGCGGCTGCCCATGCCGCTTTCGGGCGGCTCGACATCCTGATAAACAATGCAGGCATCGGCTATCTCTTCGGGCCGCTGACCGAGACCGAGCCGGCCCATCTGGATGCCGTGCTGGGCGTCAACCTGCGCGCCCCGATGCTGCTGACGAAACACGCGGCACCGCTGATGATCGACGGCGGCGCGGGCGGGCGAATCGTCAACATCGCCAGCCAGGCCGCGAAATCCGGCTTTGCCTTTGCCACGGCCTATACCGCGTCGAAACACGGTCTCGTGGGCTTTACCCGGGCCGCCGCCCTTGAACTCGGGGCGCATAAGATCACCGTCAACGCGGTCTGTCCCAACCATGTGACCACCGGCCTCGGGGCATGGCAGAACGATTTCATGGCCGCCGCACAGGGCAAGTCCGTCGACGATTATCTCGCCGACATGCGCGCCCGCATCCCGCTGGGCCGCACCGGCACGCCGGACGACACGGCGGATGCGGTTGCCTTTCTGTGTTCCGACGCCGCAGCCTATATCACCGGCGAGGCGATGAACGTCTCGGGCGGAGAGGAGTATCACTGATGACGTTTCTGCCCGACGGCAAACGCATGGCCATGTCCTTTGTGATCAACATCGAGGAAGGCTCGGAGATGTCGGTGCTGCGCGGCGACAAGGGCCCCGAGCCTGTCGACGAGCTTGGCGTCGCGCTGAAAATTCCGCTGCGCAACTATGCCAACGAAAGCAATTATCAATACGGGATCCGGGCGGGCGCGCGCCGGGTTTTCGGCGCCTTTTCGCGGGCCGGCATCACGACGACCGTCACCGCCGCCGCACAGTCCCTCGAGGATGCGCCGCAGGTCGCGCGGATGATCACGGGCGGCGGCCACGAAACCTGCAGCCACGGCTGGCGCTGGGTGCATCAGTTTTCAATGGATGAGGACCGCGAGCGCGCATTTATCCGCCGCGCCGCCACCAGCATCGCGGCGACGACGGGCACCCGTCCCTATGGCTGGCTGTCGCGCTATCTGCACACCGACATCACCCGCCGTCTCCTGGTCGAGGAGGGCTATGAATACCACATGGACGACTTCTCGGACGACAGCCCCCGCTGGGACGTGGTCGAAACGGCAGGCGGCCCCCGGCCCATCGTCATCATGCCCTATGCGCTCGATACCAACGACATGAAATTCTGGCTGGCGCCGGGATATACGCCCGCCCAGTGGCTCGACTATGCCGTCGACACCTTCGACCGACTATACGACGAAGGCGAGGATGGCGCGGCGCGATACATGTCGCTGGGTCTGCACCTGCGGATCATCGGGCGGCCGGGCCGTATCGGCGCCCTCGAAAAATTCATTGCCCATGTGCAGGAAAAACCCGACGTCTGGTGCGCCAGCCGCCTCGACATCGCGCGGGCCTTTGCCGCCGCCACCCCCGCGCCCGTGACCGCGCCCGTGTCCGCATGACCAATCCGCTGGACAGGGTCGCGGCCCACATCGTCGCCACCAGAACGGCGGACCTGCCGCCCGAGGTCGCCGCGAAGGTGCAGACGTTCCTGCTCGATACCTTCGGTGTCGGCATCGCGGGCTCGTCCGGCGCGGGCGTCGCGGATCTCATCGCGCTGGCACAGACCTGGGGGTCCGCTCCCGAGGCGACGGTGCTGGCGACCGGCGAAAAGATGTCGGCCCAGTCGGCAGCAATCGTCAACGCCTACCAGATCCACTGCCTCGAATTCGACTGCGTCCACGAGGGCGCCGTGCTGCATCCGATGGCGACGATCCTCGCCGCCGTCATGGCCTGGGCGGAACGCGAAAGCGCGCGGGGACGCCCGGTCAGCGGGGACGCGCTGATCGGCGCACTGGCGGTGGGCGTCGACGTGTCGACCATGCTGGGCATCGTCACGGACGCGGCGCTGCAATTCTTTCGCCCCGCGCTGGCGGGCGGATTCGGTGCCGTCGCGGCCATTGCCAACCTTGCGGGGTTCGACGCAGACCAGACCAAGGACGCCCTTGGAGCGCAATACGCGCAGGCAAGCGGCACCTTGCAGCCGCACGTCGAAGGCTCTCCCATGCTGGGCATGCAGGTCGGGTTCAATGCCCGCGCGGCGATCTGTTCGGTGGATCTGGCGGCGGCGGGCTTTCGCGGGCCGCACGACATTCTGACCGGACAATACGGATATTTCAAACTGTTCGAACAGGACAACCACGACATCGACGCCTTCCTGCCCAGCATCGGACGCGACTGGCAGGTTTCGGCGCTCGCCCACAAACCCTATCCCTCCGGGCGGCTGACGCACGGCGCGATCGACGGGTTGGCGCAGTTGATGCAAAACCACGGTTTTGGCGCGCACGACATCGCGCGCGTCACCGCGACAGTGCCGCCCCTCGTCCACCGTCTCGTCGGACGTCCCTGCCTGCGGCAGCCCGACAGCAACTATGCCAAGCTGTGCCTGCGGTTCGTGGCGGGCACCTGGCTTGCCCGCGGCCACGTCGATGTGCCGGACTTTCGCGGCACGGACACGCTGGCCGATGCGGATGTTCACCGATTTGCCGCGCTCGTCGATGTCGTCCTCGACGACAATCCCGACCAGAACGCGCTGACGCCCCAGACCATCGCCGTCACACTTATCAGCGGGGCGACGTATGAAATTACGCTCGAACAGGTCTACGGCCACCCCGACGTCCCCCTGACGGAGGCGGAAAACGCGGCCAAATTCCGCCGCTGCGCGACCTATGCCGTGTGCCCCGTCGATCCCGACCCGCTGATCGCCGCCATCGCCACCCTGCGCGAGATGCCGGACATCGCCGCCCTGATGGCGCTGACGAAAGGCGCCGCATGACCCCGCACCGTACCCTGTTGTTCGCGCCCGCGAACCGCCCGGCGATCCACGACAAGGCGCTGGCCTCTGGCGCCGACATCGTCTGCCTCGACCTGGAGGACGCCGTGCCGCCCGCCGACAAGGAGGCGGCCCGCGCCACCGCCGCGCCGTTCCTGTCGGACGCCCCGGGCCCCGAGCGCGTGGTGCGGATCAACGGGCTGCGCTCATTGACGGGTCTGCGCGATATCCTTGCCCTGCTGGACGCGGCACCCTCGGGCGGCACGATATTCCTGCCCAAGGTGGCGACTGCCGACGAGGTGCGCCTCACCGCCGATCTTATCGCAGAGGCGGCTTTGCCGCTGCGTATCGCGGTGCTCATCGAAAGCCTCGAGGGCCTCGAGAACGTCCACGAAATCCTGCGCGCGGCCCCGCTGTCGTTCGCGATGTTCGGCGCGGTGGATTATGCCGCCGAGCTGGGCGTCGAGGTTGCGCCCGGTCCGCTGATGCATGCCCGCACGACGCTGGCCCATGCGGCCCGGCGCGCGGGCGTCGATCTGCTCGACGTGCCATGTCTCGCGTTTCGCGACATCGACGCGGTGACGGCCGAGGCGCGGGCCGCGAAGGCGCTGGGGTTTACCGGCAAGGCCTGCCTGCATCCGTCCAACATCGCCGCCGTCAGCGCCGTGTTCACCCCGACCGCCGACGAGGTCGCCCATGCCGAAAAGGTGGTGGCCCTGTTCGATGCCGCCCCCAACGGCCTCGCCGTTCTTGACGGCAAACTTATCGAAAAACCCGTGATCCGCTCGATGCAGCGCCTGCTGGCCCTGCGCGACACCCATAAAGGCGCGTGACCCCATGACCCAAGTCGCAAAATCCGCAGGCGGAAACCGCATCCGCGAAACGTTCGGCCGCTACCTCGAGGATTTCGAGGTCGGCGACATCTACGAACACCGGCCGGGCCGCACGCTCACGGAAACCGACAATACATGGTTCACCCTGCTGACGATGAACACCCACCCGATGCATTTCGACGCCGAATATGCCAAACACTCCGAATTCGGCAAATGCATCATCTGCTCGCCCCTGACGGTCGCCCTGATGGTGGGCATGTCGGTCACCGATGTCAGCCAGAAGGCCATCGCCAACATGGGATGGACCGACATCCGCATGACCCATCCGCTGTTCGCCGGCGACACCCTCGTCGCGGAATCCGAAGTGCTGGCGAAACGGAACAGCAAATCGCGGCCCAACGCCGGCCTCGTGACGGTGAAGACCAGCGGTTTCAATCAGGACGGCACGCTGGTGTGCGATTTCAGCCGGACGATCCTGATCCCCAAACGCGGCCACGGCATCGACGATGCCGCAGGCTATTGAAATCGAGGAGAGCGCCATGAACGTCCACACAAATCCGGATTTCACCTCTGACGACGAAACCCAGATCCTCGACATGATCGACAAGTGGATCGACGGCGAGGTGCGCCCCATCGCGCGCGAGCACGATCAGGCCGACAAATACCCCCACGATCTCGTCGAACAGATGAAGGACCTGGGCCTGTTCGGGGCGATCATCTCGCCAGAATACGGCGGGTTGGGCCTGCCTGCCGCCACCTACGCCAAGATCGTGGTAAAGGTCGCGGGCGCGTGGATGGCGCCGTCCGGCATCTTCAACTCGCATCTCATCATGGCCTCCGCCATCGAGCGGGCGGGCACGAAAGAGCAAAAGGAAGAGTGGCTGCCAAAGATGGCCACCGGAGAATTGCGCGGCGGCATCGCCCTGACCGAACCCAACGCCGGAACCGATCTTCAGGCGATCCGGACCCGGGCCGTCAAGACCAACGAGGGCTACAAACTCAACGGCACAAAGACCTGGATCACCAATTCGCTGCACGGCAACTGTCTGATGGTGCTGGCGAAAACAGATCCCGACGCCAAACCCCGCCACAAGGGGATGAGCGCATTCATCACCCATAAAGGCGAAGGATACGAGGTTTCCAAGAAGTTGACGAAGCTTGGCTACCGGTCCATCGACAGTTGCGAACTGCTGCTCGACGACAAGCTGGTGCCGCATGAGGCGCTGCTGGGCGGCGAGGAAGGGCACGGCCTGCAACAGGTTCTCGGCGGGCTGGAACTGGGGCGCATCAACGTGGCGGCGCGCGGCGCGGGCATCGCCGAGGGGGCCATGCTGCTGGCGACACGCTATGCACAGGAACGCGAAACCTTCGGCAAGCCCATCGGCGAACATCAGGCGATCCAGCTGAAACTGGGCGAGATGGCCAGCAAGGTCGCCGCCAGCAAGCTGCTGATCGCGGATGCGGCGGCCAGGTACGACAGCGGCGAGCGCTGCGACATGGAGGCCGGCATGGCGAAGTATTTCGCCACCGAGACGGGCGTCTACTGCGCGCAGGAGGCGATGCGCATCTTCGGCGGCTACAGCTATTCCACGGAATACGAGATCGAACGGTTCTACCGCGACGCGATGCTCATGTGCATCGGCGAAGGCACCAACGAGATGCAGCGCATCATCGTCGCCAAGCAGCTGATCGCGCGGAACAAGATCTGATGGTGCCGCAAAAACCGGCATCGGGTATCACCGATCCGCCGCTGAGGGGCACCCGTATCCTGTCGGCGGAGCAATACGGTGCGGGACCGTTCGCCACGATGTATCTGGCCGATATGGGCGCCGAGGTCATCAAGATCGAACCGCCCGCCAGCGCGCGGGGGCCGGGCGGCGACAGCAGCCGGGCGTCGGGGCCGCATTTCCTCGGGGAGGGGGACAGCCACTTCTTCCAGACGTTCAATCTGGGCAAGCGGTCGCTGACCCTCGATCTGCGCCGGCCTGCGGGACAGGACATCCTGCACCGCCTCGTGCCGACCGCGGACGCCGTTCTCAACAACCTGCGCGGCGACCAGCCGGGCAAGCTGGGGCTGACCTATGATGCCCTCGCCCCGCACAACGCCGCCGTGGTCTGCGCGCATCTGTCGGGCTATGGCCGCACCGGGCCGCGCGCCACGTGGCCCGCCTATGATTATCTGATGCAGGCCGAGGCCGGTTTTATGTCGCTGACCGGCGCGCCGGAGGGGAACGGCACCCGCATGGGCCTGTCGATCGTCGATTATCTCACCGGCATCACCACCGCCTTCGCGCTTACCGCCGCCCTCGTCGGCGCGTTGCGCACCGGGCGGGGGCGTGACGTCGACGTCACCCTGTACGATGTGGCGATGCACCAGCTGACCTATCCGGCGACCTGGTATCTCAACGAAGGCGACGTCGTGCGCCGCCGCCCCCGGAGCGGCCATCCCTCCGTCGTCCCCTGCGAGACATTTCCCACGGCCGATGGACACATTTTCGTCATGTGCGTGCTGCCGAAATTCTGGATCGCCTTGTGCGCGGCGCTGTCCCTGCCCGACCTGCCCGCCGACCAACGGTTCGCCGAACCGCGCGACCGCTTCGAGAACCGCGACGTGCTGGTCGCGATCCTCGACGAGGCCTTCGCCGGCGCGACGACCGGCGACTGGATGGGAAAGCTGGCCGGGCGGGTTCCGGCGGCACCGGTGCTCGGCATCGCCCGGGCGCTCGACAATCCGTACTTTGCCGAAACCGGCGGCATCCAGACCGTCGATCATCCGCAAAAGCCGCTGCGCGTCCTGTCCGGCCCGATCCGCCTGGATGGCGCGCGCGCCGCGGCCACCATCGCCCCGGCGCTGGGCGCCGACACCGATGCGATCCTGCACGAGGCGGGCCTGCGCGACGATGACATCGCCGCCCTGCGCGCCGAGCAGGTGATCTGAGAGCCTGTGCACCCGGCGCGAGATCTGAAAGCCCGCGCACCCGGTGCGAGATCTGAAAGCCTGCGCACCCGGTGCGAGATCTGAAAGCCTGCGCACCCGGCGCGAAATCCAAAAAGGAGACCCCGATGAAGATGGACGGCTTCAAGATACTCGACCTGTCGCTGTTCCTGCCCGGCCCGATGCTGACGCAGATGCTGGCCGATCACGGGGCGGAGGTCATCAAGGTCGAACCGCCCGCGGGCGAGCCCGTCCGGAAGGTCGGCTATGTCGAGGGCGATGCGACGACGTGGTTTCGCAACACCCATCGCGGCAAACGCTCCATCGTTCTCGACCTTAAAAACCCCGACGATCATGCCATCCTGCTGCAACTGGTCGCCGAGGCCGACGTGATGATCGAGGCGTTCCGTCCCGGCGTGGTCGACCGTCTGGGGATCGGCCCCGACGCCATGTGCGCGCTGAACCCGCGCCTCGTCTATTGCTCGATCTCTGCCTTCGGGCAGACCGGACCGGAGGTGAAACGCCCGGCGCACGATCTCAGCATCGAGGCCCTGTCGGGCATCGTGTCGCTGAACCTCGCGGCCGATGGCCATCCGGTAAACCCGCATATGCCGGTCGCCGATCTTGCCGGATCGCTCACGGCCCTGTCGGCGGTGCTGATGGCGCTGTTGCGACGGGAAACCACCGGCACGGGCGATGTCATCGACATCTCGATGCAGGACGCGACGATGGCCTGGCTGCCCAACGTCGTCGGCCCCGTCTTTGCCGAAGATCGCGCGCCGGTCGTCGCGGACGAGCGCAGTTTCGGCGGCTGTGCCTTCTTTTCGGTCTATCCGACCGCCGACGGGCGCCACCTGACGCTGGGCGGGGTCGAACGCAAGTTCGTCGTCACCCTGCTGACCGCCCTTGGCCGACCGGACCTGATCGACGCCGCCGCCGGTCCGCCGGGCGCGGGGCAGGCGCCGGTCAAGGCGTTCCTGCGCGAGACATTCGCCCGGAAAACACTCGCCCACTGGAACGCGTGGTTCGCGGACAAGGACGTCTGCTATGCACCGGTGCTGAACCTGCTCGAGGCATGGCGTCAGCCACAGGTTGCCGCCCGCGACATGTTGTTGCGTGACGCGGCGGGCGCGCATCATATCGGCACGCCGGTCAAATATCGCAACGAGCCGGGCGCACCCGATCTGCGCCTGCCGGATCTGGACGGCGACGGTGCGGCGATCCGCACGCGCCTGACGGGCGCCTAAATCCCAAGACCCGAGAGCACCGGCCCAAGCGCCGGTACATCTTCTTGCACGCCCACGCGGCGCAGCGCCTCCCAATAGGTGGCGGCGTTGACCCCCACCACCGGCTTGCCCAAGTGTGCGGTCAGCGTGCCCGCAAGATCGGTGAAGGCGAGGTTCGTGCCCACCTGCACCCATGCCTCCACGCGGGGTGCGTCCGCCGCGACGACGCGCGCCACCAGATCCGCCGCCGTCACCTGTGCGATGGCGAACGGCGTGGCACAGCGCAGCGTGACCCAGGCCGCGATCTCGACGCCCGATCCGGAAAAATAGTCTGTCAGCAGGGTGTCCATCACCGGCTGATACGGCGTTATCACACCAATCCTGCGCACCCCCAGCCGCACCAGCACCCGGGCCAGCGCGACCGACCCCGCCGTCGCCGCGATGCCGGTCCGCGCCGCGATCCCGGCCAGCCGCGCGTCACAGGCCAGGGCGCCACCGCGCAGCATCGGCGATGTCACCCCGACGATCAGATGGTCCGGCCCGCAGGCCGCCACATCGTCCAGCGCGCGGTCCAGATCCGCGTCGAGAGCGTCGAGCAGCGCGATAAACGCGGCGTCCGTCCCCATCGGCCCGTTGCGCACCCGGATGCGACCGTGGTGGTTGGTGACACCGGCAGGCCGCAGCCCCTCCAGCTCGGGCTGCACCACCGTGTTGGTGGCGGGCGCCACCACACCGATCCGCGCCCGATGTCCCAGAATGTCCCGCATCGCATCCTCCGTTTGCCCGATGATGATCGCGCGACAGGCGCCCTGCAACCGGGCAGGAACGGGCGAAGAGCGCCGGATCGTTGGCACCGCCCGACGGGGTGGCGAATTTGTCCGGACAAATGATTGACAGACTCGGAAAACCGCCTCCATAGTCGGGCGCAGACGCAGGGTCCGGCCCCGCGCACCTCTTTTTGGCCCCACGGACGGCCAGACACCAACGGGAGTTCCACCGATGTCGATCAGACCCTTCTTCGTCGCCGCGTCCATTGCGGTCACCGCCCTGCCCGCCGCCGCCCAGACCGTCTGGGACGTGTCGATCCCCTGGGGGCCGACCGAGTTTCATACCGTCAACGCGATGAATTTTGCGCAAGCCGTGACCGAGGCGACCGGTGGCGAGGTCGAGATGATCATCCACCCCGGCGGCGCACTGGGCGTTCGCGCCAACGAATTGCTGCGCGCGGTCGAGGACGGCGCCGTGCCGATGGCCGAATACGCCTTGTTCCAGAACGTCGGCGACCTGCCGATCCTCGGGATCGAATCGATCCCCTTCCTGATCTCGGA
This sequence comes from uncultured Alphaproteobacteria bacterium, assembly GCA_963761735.1. Classification (GTDB taxonomy): domain Bacteria; phylum Pseudomonadota; class Alphaproteobacteria; order Rhodobacterales; family Rhodobacteraceae; genus CAVXHQ01. The sequence goes on along the minus strand of CAVXHQ010000005.1, from coordinate 1,075,493 downwards.
TTATGCCGAATTGCGCCGGATGCACGACCTCGTCCGCCCGGTGTGGGAGGAAGAACTGGCGGCCCGCAACCAGATCGCCCTGTATATCGTGCCGTGGCCCAGCCAGAACTTCTTTACCAAGGAACCGCTGGAAACCGCAGCCGACCTCGAAGGCGTGCGGATGCGGGTTTACGACGCCAATACGTCGACGATGATTTCAAACCTCGGGATGAACCCGCAGCAGATGAACAACCCGGACATCATTCCCGCCCTCGCCACCGGGCGTCTGGATGCGGTGATGACGTCGGGATCGACCGCGGTCGCCCAGAAATACTGGGATTTCCTGAACCACGCCTACACCACCAACCATCTGTGGGCATCCAACGTGCTGGCCGTGAACATGGATGTCTGGGCCGAGATCTCACCTGAAAACCAGCAGATCATCCTCGGCCTCGCCGCCGAGATGGAACCCGGGTTCTGGGAGATCAGTCAGGCCGAACACGCCACCCGGATGGAGGAACTGATGGCCAACGGCATGACCGTCGAGCCGCCGTCCGAAGAGCTCGCCGCCCTGATGCGGGAGGCGACGGCGGGCATGGCGGACGATTTCGTCGCGGCCAATGCCGCCGCCGGTCCGATCCTCGAGGCCTTTGCCGCCGGCAACTGAGCCCTTTCGGAGAGACGACTTACATGCTGCGCCCGCTTTTACGCTCCATCGATCTGTTGTGCGCTGCGGGCGCGGCGGTTGCGGCCGTGGCCTGCGCGATCATGGCGGCGATGCTCGTGACCGAGGTCATCGCGACCTCGTTCTTCGACTGGTCGCAGCCCTGGGCCGTCGAATTTTCGGGCTATACCCTGCTTGCCGTTTTCTTTGCGGGCTCCGGCTGGGCGCTGCGGCAGGGATCGCATATCCGCGTCACCCTGATCACCCACGCCGTGCCCGTCGCCGTGGCCCGCATCCTCGATATCCTCGCCACGATCGGTGCGCTGATCGTGACGGCCTATGCGGCCTGGGCGCTGATCCGGTTTGCCGCCCGCAGCGGCGAACTCGGGTCCGTCTCGACCTATCTGTCGCAGACGCCGCTGGTCATTCCGCAAGCGGTTCTTGCGGCGTCTTTCGTCCTGCTGGCACTGGCGCTGATCGCCCGCCTGCTTCGGCTGCTGACCGGTGAGGCGCCCGACCTTGCCGCAGCCGGGGCGTCGAAATGAGCGGGCCGCACGATATGGCCAGACCCGTTTCATGACCCGACCCATTTCATGACCGGACCCGCTTCATGACCGGCCCTCTCGGCTTTATCGGCGCCTTTCTCGCGCTGTTTCTGGGTGGCGGCCTCTGGGTCGGTTTCGCGCTCATGGCGCTTGGGATCCTCGCCCTCGAAGTTTTTCGGTCGTTCCGGATCGACAGCTTTCTGGCAGGCGACATGTGGGGCACGGCAACCGCGCAGGAACTCGTCACCCTGCCGCTGTTCATCCTGATGGGCGAGATCCTGTTCCACACCCGGCTGTCGCAAAACCTGTTCTCGGGGCTCGCCCCGTTCGTGCGCCGTCTGCCGGGCGGTCTGCTGCACATAAATGTGCTGGGCTGCACGCTATTTGCCGCCGTGTCGGGATCCTCGGCGGCGACGACGGCCACGGTGGGGCGGATCACGCTCAAGGAACTGGACGCGCGCGGCTATGACCGCGGACTGGCGCTGGGATCGCTGGCGGGGTCGGGCACGATCGGCTTCCTGATCCCGCCGTCGATCCCGCTGATCGTCTACGGCGTCCTCGCCGAGGTCTCGATCCTCGATCTGTTCATTGCGGGCATCGTGCCGGGCCTGATGCTCGCCGTGGCGTTCATGGCCCATATCGCGGTGGCAAGCCTGCGTGGCGGCGTCGCCCCCGACCGCCCGCCCTCGACCACATGGGCGTACAAGGCGCGGGCGCTGGGCAAACTCTTGCCGATCGCCCTGCTCATCGGCTTTGTCATCGGGTCGATGTACGGCGGCTATGCCTCGGTAACCGAGGCGGCGGCCATGGGTGTTCTCGGCGCGCTGATCCTGACCGTGTGGGAGCGCCAGCTGACGCCCGCGATGCTGCGCGCGGCATTCATGGGCACGATCCGCACCTGTTCGATGATCGGGCTGATCCTCGTCGGCGCGCTGTTCCTGTCCAAGGCGATGGCCCGCCTCGCCATCCCCGGAGAGGTTGCCGCGGCCATCGACGCGCTGGCCCTGTCCCCCTACGCGCTCATCATCCTTCTGACGCTGTTCTACCTGTTCCTGGGCTGCTTCCTCGACGGTCTGTCGACCATCGTCATGACCCTGCCGGTCACTCTGCCGCTGGTCGTCGCCGCCGGCTTCGATCCGGTCTGGTTCGGGATTTTCCTGATCATCACCATCGAGATGGCGCAGGTGACGCCACCCGTCGGGTTCAACCTGTTCGTGATACGCGGGCTGACGAACGAGGGTATCGGCCGCATCGCCCGGGCGGCCGCCCCGTTCTGCGCGGTGATGGTCTGCGTCGTGGTCATCCTGACGATCTGGCCGGAGATCGTGACGTGGTTGCCGCGACAGATGCGCGCGGGATGACGCCTAGCTGTACGTCCGTCGCGAAGCATCGCGTTTCAGTTCCATCGAATAGCTGAACCGTTCCGCCGGGTGGTGGTTGACCGAGGCGATCAAGACCGTGCCGTCGGCATCGAGATAGCGACGGACCACCCGCGCGGCCAGCACCCCGGGCTCGGCGCCCAGCGCCTGTGCGGCATCGGACGGCATCGGGGCGACGGTGATGTCCTGTACCACCTGCGCGACCTCGACACCGAACCGCTCCTCGATGAAGCGATAGATCGCGCCCGGGTGGTCTCTCAGAACGTCCGCGACCTCGGCGAAACGATGATTGAGAAGGACGATGGAGTGGCAGATCGGGATGTCCTCGTCGCGCTCCATCCGCAGGCCCCTGACGATCAGCCACTCGTGCCGGGCCGATATGGGACTGGGCGAGAGGCCGCCGGCGATATCGGCCAGCAGCCCCGGATCGGGCACCGAAACACCGAGCTGGTCGATGACGAAGCGGGTATCGCTCGCGTACTGGAACAGCTGATCCAGCGAGCGCATCGCATGCACATAGTTCTGGTGCGGCTCTGCCGCCAGCACCCGGCTGCCGGACCCTTGCCTGCGCGCGATAAGGCCCGCTTCGGTCAGGCGGCGCAGGGCCTCGCGCACGGTATGGCGGCTGCTGGAAAATTCTTCGCAAAGCTCTCCTTCGGTCGGCAACAGTCCGTCGACGGGATAGTGACCGGTGCGGATACGCTCGCGCAGGAGATCGCCGATGCGGATATACTGAGGACGGTCGTCGGGGGTGCCGATGGACCTGGCAGCCGTCATCGGGCGCGCCGGGACGGGAATACTGGCGCGGGCCGGTGTGCGGGGATGGCCATAGCCGCGCGCAAGTCGTCGCGGAACGCGGGATCGGCAATCGCCACCAGCCGTTCCGCGCGGGTCGCAAGGTCCGCTTCGCGCAGGTCGGCGATGCCGTGCTCGGTCACGATCACGTCCACATCGGCGCGCGTCACGGACACCGGCGTGCCCATCGGCAACGCGGCGACGATCCGGCTGACCGTGCCGCCTTTCGCCGTCGAGGGCACCGCGAGGATCGCCCGCCCGCCGATGGACGCGCGTGCCCCGTGTATGAAATCCACCATGCCGCCCTGCCCGCTTACCTGCATGCCCCCCACATACTCGCCATTGGCTTGCCCCGTCAAATCGACCTGCAGGACGGAATTGACCGACACGAACCCTGGCAAGGATGCAAGAACCTCGCGCGCATGGGTCGTTTCGACGCCGCGATAGCGGATCGCCCGATACGCCGGCAGGCGCGCATAGAAATCAGCGTCGCCCAGCGCCACTCCCGTCGTGATGCCGCGCGCAAAGAAACCGTCATCGATCGCGGCCAGAACCGGCGCGGAAATCATACCGCCATGGAATGCGATGTCCCGGCGATCTGCCGCCACGACTGCCTCGAGCACGGCGGCCTGCACTTTGCCGAGGCCAAGTTGCAGGGTTCCGCTGGGCGGCAAAAGCCCTGCGACATGGCCGGCTATCGCGCGGCTGACCGCATCGGGTACCGTCGCGGCCAGTTCCGGGATCGGCGCATCGCCTTGCACCAATGCCTCGAACCGCGACAGCGGCAGACGCTGCCCGCCCGCGACGTCCGGCATCGCGGCGTTCACCACGCCGATCAGCCGCGCCCCGGCGGCAATGGCCGCAGGCGCGAAATCGCAGGCCGGACCGAAGCCCACGGTTCCGTCCGGGGCCGGTGGCGGCACGCAGATCAGGACGCAGTCGACGGCGCCGGGCCGCGCCAGGCGCGCGTGAAACGCACTGTAATGGATCGGCAAATGCGCCACCCGCCCGGCCGCGCGGTCGCGGCGCAGTCCGGCGGTCACGAAAACCGTCTCGACCGTGGTGTCGCGCCCCAGTGCCGAAAAATCGCGATCGTTCACGCCCGGAATGAAGGCGCCGGTCAGCACCCGTCCCCGCCACAGCCCGGGATCATGCGCGACGGCGTCGAGCACTGCCACGGGTTCGGAGGCACATCCGCCGATCAGGATGCATCCCGTGGCCCGGCGCGCGGCCTGCGGTGCGGTGATCCACTCAGGCACGGTCCGCCCACGCCTTGACCGGTGCCGTCCTCTGCAACAGCGCGCCGACCGCGAGAAGCCTGTCGTCGCTGCCGTCGGGCCCGATGATCTGCGCACCGACCGGCAGGCCCCCGTCCGACGCGGCGATGGGCAGGCTCAACGCCGGAACGCCCGCGATATTGGCCAGCGCCGTGAAATCCGCCTGACTGGCGGGGACCGGCGCCGCATGGGCAAAGGCCCGCTGCGGCGCGGTCGGCAGCAACAGCCCGTCGATGCCGGTCATCGCATGCGCCAGGGCGGTCGTCGCGGCGCCCATCGCCTGGTAGGCGCGGGCCAGCCGTCCCGCTTTGGCGCGACGTCCATAGGTCAGCATGTCCCGGAATCCGTCCGACAGCCCCGGCCCGTCCACGGCATCGCCCAGCGTTTCGGCGCCCTCCACCTCGGAGACCAGCAAACCCGCACGCCGCAGGGCGCCGGGGTTCCAGCCCGGTATCGCCACGGGCCGCAGGTCTGCGCCAGCCTGCCGGAGCGCACGGACGAGCTGGTCGAAACTGTCCAGAACCACCGGCTCGCAATCCGCCAGCGTTGCCGCATCCGGAAGGCCCAATGTGACGTCGCCCAGCGATGCCGGCACGGGTCCCGACGGCACGCCAGCCGCGTCCCCGCCGAGGACCGACAGGGCAGCCGACAGATCCGCCGGCGATCGCGCCAGCGGGCCGATGGTATCCAGCTTCCATGACAGATGCACCAGCCCCGTGTCCGGGATGCGTCCCCGCGAAGGCTTCAGCCCCCAAAGACCGCAATAGGCCGCCGGTATCCGCACCGATCCCATCGTGTCCGTCCCGAGGCTCAGAGGCACCATCTCCGCGGCTATCGCCGCCGCCGACCCGCCGCTCGATCCACCGGGGGTGAACCCGTCGCGCAGCGGATTCTGGCATTGCCCCCAAAACGGATTGTCCGTCGTGGCGCCCAGCGCACCTTCGTGCATGTTCAGCGTGCCGATCAGGACGGCCCCCGCCGCGCGCAGCCGCGCCACCGCCACGGCATCGGCCAGCGCCGGGGCCGCGAATGCCCGCGTGCCGCAGGTCGTCACCACGCCGTTCACAGCGATATTGTCCTTTACCGCAAAGGGGATGCCGTCCAGCGGGCCGCGTGCCTGCCCCGCCGCGCGACGGGCATCGCTGGCATCCGCCCCGGCCAGCGCGCTGTCCGGCAGGACGGTGATGAACGCCCGGATGCGGGCGTCCGCCGCCGCAATGGTGTCGAGGGACGCCTGCGCCAGTGCCCGCGCCGACACCGCGCCGCGCGCAAGGGCCGCGGCCATGTCAGATGCGGTTTTCGGGGCGCTGTCGTTCATTCGGCATCCCGGAAAATCAGACGGATCGGCTTTTGCCGCTTTTCGATCTGGGTGATCTCGGCCAGCGCACCGGGCGCGGACAGCACGACAGCGATGCCGACACCGACCCGTTGTTTGAGGAGCGCCTCGTACCCGGCAACGGGCCGGGACACATCGCCCAGCGTCTCGATATGGACGATCATCTCGTCACGACCCTCCGTGCGGACGACCTCGCAGACATAATCGTTCAGCAGGTCCGTGTCGCTTTCGGTGAGGATCACGCCCAGCCCCGTGGGATAGACGTTGATGCCGCGCAGCTTGACCATGTTGTCGCTGCGCCCCTGAAACCCGGCGATCCGCCGCAGCGTCAGGCCCAGAGGCGAGGCATCGGTGCGGAACGCGCTGACGTCATGGGTGTTGAACCGGATGATCGGGAACACGTCGTCCTTGTACAGGCAGGTCACCACCATGTCGCCGCTGTCGCCGTCGGGCACCGGCGCGCCGGTATCGACGTCAAGGATCTCGAGGAACTGCGCGTCCTCCTGCACGTACATGCCCGCATGGTCCGTCCCTTCGCCCGCGATGGCGCCGGTATCGCCGACGCCGTACCAGTCATAGACCTCGGCGCCGCCCCAGGCCTGCGAGATCGCCTCGCGCGCCTCGGCGCCCATATGACCCGAGATGGTTCGAATTTTGATATCCTTGCCGGGTTCGATCCCCTCCTTACGGGCCACACCTGCAAGATAAGTGATATAATCGCCAAATCCCACGATGGCCGTGACGCCGAAATCCCGCATCAGCCCGACCTGATTGGCCGAGCGCGTCTCGATCCCCGTTCCCGCCGACAGGAACTGCGCGCCCGTCCAGTGCAGCACGCTTTCGCGCACGTAATGCCCGCCGTTGACCATACCGTGCCCGTAGACCGAATGGATCACGTCGTCGCGGCGCAGCCCCTGCATCGCATAAAACCGGGCGAGCAGCAGGTTCTGGATCTCGCGGCTGCGCGGCCCGAAAAGCAGCGGTTGCGGCCGGCCGGTCGTGCCGCTCGTCGTCTGGAACACGAGGGGCGGACGATCGGCCTCGGCATAGGTATCCAGCCCGTGGAAATCACCGATGGGCGGATGCGCCTCGACCGATTGCATCAGATCGGCCTTGGAATAGGTCGGCAGCTTGCCGATATCGTCCAGCGTGGCGATATCGCCCGGCGTCACCCCCGCCGCACCCCAAAGCCGTTGATAGAACGGGATTTTCCACGCGAAGGCCATGATCCGCGCAAAGCGTTCCTCCTGCAGGGCCCGCAATGCGTCGCGCGGCATTCTGGCGATCCGGTCGACGAAGGTGTCGGGGCGGCCGTAGTCTGCGATCATCCGGTCATACTGCATTGCATCGAAATAGCTCGGCTGGCTCATGTCATGTCCTTGAGGAGAAAGAAGAATGGTCGGAAACGGGGCTCAGGGTGGCGAGCAGGCGGCGAAGGTTTGCCGCCCCCGAGGGGTCGAGCGCGGCGTCTTGCAGGGCATCGCGCAGCGCAGCCGGCGTTTTTGCCCAATCGGCAAGGGCGCGGTATTTTCGGGTCACATCCGCCGCCGCCATCGGGTTTTCGGCGTCGCCCCAGGCGTCGGGCACCGTCCTGGTCAAAACCTCATCCCCGATCCGCAGGGTGACACGTCCCCCGAAATGCGCGGGATAGCGCGCCGTGAGGTCGCCGTCCTCGGCCACTGTCGTGAGACGCCGCAAACGCGCATAGGCAGGAGTTGCCAGGGCCGGGTCCTCGAACGCCTCCAGCGACGGAGGGCCGTCCGTCAGGGCGACCGCGACCGCGTGTTGCAGGCTGAACCGGGCCGCCGCCGGATCGCCGGGCACGGGCCGGTCGCAGAACAGCACCGCGTCGGCGTAGCAGGCGATGTCGATACGGTCCGGTATCCGCCCGGCCAGCGCGGGCCGCAACGACAGGGCCGCGTCGATGACGGCGTGCGCATGGCGACAGGCGGGCCAAGGCTTGAAGCTTGTATCGTAGATCGTCCAGGGCCCCGGCGCCGTCAGAACCCCGGGGTCGCCGCCCGGCGCCAGCCCGGCATAAAACCCCTGCGCGCCTTCCAGTATCCGCAAAGGTCCGGCAAGCCCTGCCTGTGCCGAGAGTGCCGCCTGAACGCCCCGTCGCGCCGCCTCCGCGACGTGCAGATGCTTGGTTGCCCCCGGCTCGTTCCGACATTCCCACAGGCCCCCCGACGTCGACAGCGCATGGGCCATCGCCCACTGCGTCGTCGTCCGGTCAAGGCCCAGCATCCACGCAGCGGCGACGGCGGAACCCAGACCGCCGCAGGTCGCCGAATTATGAAAATGCCGGTAGTGATCGACACCGACCGAGACGCCAAGGCGGACCATCGCGTCATAGCCCCGCAGGATCGCCTCCGCCGCACGACCGGCGGTCGCGGGGGTCGTACAGGCCAACACGGCGGGCATCACCGCGGGCCCCGGATGCAGGATCGCGGTCCGGTGCACGTCGTCCATTTCAAGCAGGCTGCCGAAGCTTCCGTACCGGAATGCCACCTGTGCCCTGCCCTGTCCGGCCTCGCCCAGCGGATGCCCGGGCGCATCAGCCGCAATCGCCATCGCACGGCCCACCGGTGTCGCGGCGCCCGCAATGGCACAGCCCAGCCAATCGAGAAGATGCAGCGCCGACACCTCACGATCCTGCGTCCCTGGCGTCCGGTCCAGAACGTCGAGCAGGTCGCCCGTCAGGGATTGCGATTTTGCGGTCGGCATCTCGGACCCTTAATTTGTCCGGACATATTTCACCGGATGTGGAGAGGTGGCAAGACCCCGCGTTGAGAAGTTTGCCCGGCAGCGATCACGATGGACGCTGGATCGGGACGATGTGTCAGCGGGCGGACCGAAAAATCAGTGATGGGTACGTCTTTTGGTCGTATCGGAATGCCAGAAAGTGGATCTGTTCCAGCTTCCCGAGCTTTTCCCAAAAAAATCTCCGCGCGCGACAACGTAAGCGCCGACTGGCTCTTTCACGGATGCGGCAAGACGGTCATCCCTCCGCCGACCTTTTCGGGCGGCCGGATGTCCGTAGATTCACCGGACGTCTGCACGGCGTCAGGCGAGAGCGGTTTCGTGCACTACGATACAAGGTATAAGATGATCCGACGGTTCGGTGTCGAACCGTCGGCAGGCGCAGGGCGCTTCGTCGATAGCCACGAGGCGATCGACACGATGGCGTTCAACGCACAGTGGCTATCGGACCGGAGCGTCGATCCGCATGACGCCGCGCGGGTCCGCCTCCAGGGCGTCAGCATGGAGCCCGGGATTCCCGACGGCGCTCTGGTGTTGCCCGACTTCGACGCGCGGCTGGCGTTCAGTGCGGACGTCCACGTATTCACCTTGAAAGACGGAATTTTTTGTCAAGCACCTGACGCCGACGGAGCGCGATCATCACAACCGTCTCTCGACGGTCCTCGTCTCGTCGGTTAATCCGTCGCATCCTCCCTGCCCCATCGCCGGGGGTGGACCTGGCGGAGTTCCAGGTCCAGAGCCGTGTTGCGACGGTCGTCAACGACTTGTGATTGGCCGATAAAATCAGCCTTTCATGCGACCGAACAAGCGCCCGCCATACGGCACTGCGTATATCCGGCTTCACCCCTATTTTCATGGTATTTCGTTAAAGCGAGACGATTTCGTCCGAACGCCGTTCAGCGTCCCGACTCAGAAACGCCATTTCGCCTATTTTATCGATCCCCGCAAAAAGCCGGGCGATTGACCCGGCCTCACCTGCGAAGCCTTTTTTGGCAATGCGCCCTACGTCGTTCCAACGGATCCTCGACGCACTCAAAGTCTTTCGGTCCTTGTAAAATGGACGCTTTCGGCTACCCGGGCACCGCCGCCTTCACCCGGCCTCTTCCGGACAAACGACCCCGGTCGTGCCAATTTTTCCGTCGCTCTACAACAATTTCCCGCGATGTCCAGACAGGTTCCGACGCCACCACGGCACGCACGGGGACGACAAAGATCTCGGGGGAATGGTGGAGCGGGCGGCGGGAATCGAACCCGCGTCTTCTGCGTGGAAGGCAGAGGTCTTACCATTACACAACGCCCGCGCTCCACTATGCATTTAGATGAGGCCCCAATCAGCGTCAAGCAGAAGGGTCAACAGAAGAGGCTTGTCGGGCTACCCGAAAGTGGCGTTGCCGCGCTGATCCGGTTTAGGGCGTAATTCGCCCTTTTCAGGATGGTTCAGACGACGACGTCGATCTCGGCGGTGCGCAGGGCGTTGAACCGGTTCTTGAGGGCGATGCGGATCGGGATTTCGGTGGTTTATCGATCGGGATCCCGGGACAGGATCGTCTCACCCCTGTTGCTTTCAGGCGGTTCATTTTCGCCGCGACCCGACGTCGGACACATCGGCAGCCTGTCCGCGCGACAAGGTAAACCGGGTGTTCCGGGCGACCGCACCGAACCTGTTGCGGGTGGGCGACGTTACCTGCGTCTCACCCCGGCAGGCTTTGTTTGCGTGGCTTTTGTCATCGACACGTTCGCAGATCGCGGCGTCGGCCCCCTTTCGGCAGATTTGCGATGCAAATCGCCTGCCGGACAATGGGCCGGCTCTCGCGGTCTGCAAAAACAGACCCTGTCCGCCCCTCTCATTGATTGCTCTGCAATCGCCTGCCGGGCAACGGCTGCCCTGGAGCAGGCCCCGCACGATCGGCGGCCCGTTCACAAAACCCGGCTTGATCCACCATACCGACCGCGGCGGGCAATATTTGTCTGTTCGCCACACCGAGCGAGTGGCCGAGGCTGGCATCGGACCGTCGGTCGGCAGCGTTGGCGACAGCTACGACACCGCCCGCGCCGAGACGATAGACAGCCTCTGCAAAACCGAGCGGATCCACCGCCAGGGACCGTGACGCAACATGCAGGATCGGGAAAGGACCACCCTCGGCCGGGTCGACTGGATCAACAATCGCCGCCTGCCTGGACCCATCGGAACCATCCCGCCAGCCGGCGCCGAGAAGAACGTCTATGCCCCGCGCGACGTGCTCGATATGGCCGCGTGAAATGAAGCGATAGGTCACAGGCGAAACCGGGGCGGTTCACTGCTGCCGAAGGGCCGATGCCCGATCCAGTGATTTCCCTGCGTCGTTCGGTGGTGGCGGCAACGGCCATTATCGCCGCGACCGACACGATCCGTCCGCCCTGGCGCTGCTTGAGATAGGTGGCGTCGGGCCAGGCATAAGGCCAGTCGCCTGTCAGCTGACCACCCGGGATCTCGCCGTCAAATACACGGATGAGAAACGGTCTTTTATATCGGAATCATCGGCTTGTCGGATACTAGAGCCGCTGACCTGATCACCGCGTCGGACTGGGTGGTGATCAGGGCCGCTGACGAGTTCAAGGACAAGTCCACCGCTATCAACGAGATGTGGCAGACCGACTTCACCTACTTCAAGATCATTGGCTCGAGGTGGTATTATCTCAGAACAATCCCGGAGGACTACAGCCGCTACATCATTGCATGGAAGCTTTGCACCATATGCCGGCCGCAGATGTGACGGATACGATCGAACTGGCGCCAACAAGGTCCGGTTGCGACCAAGCCGTCAAGCGCTACAAGCCGCGTATTCTAAGCCCCGCTCCTGGTTTGCAGGCAAACCGCTGCCGGGCAGTGGATAACGGGCCTGCTACATCTCAGGTGATCTGGCTGAATGGCCGGAGCAGCAAAACATGGAGCACGTCCGTGGCGCACCGTTCCACCACAAACCCCAGGCAAAATAGAGCGTTGGCACCAGCCCATGAAAAACCGCGTGCTGCTGGAGAACTATACCCTACCCGGCGATCTCGAACGCCTGATCGGGGCTTTCGTCGAATACTGCACCAACCAGCGTTCCCACGAGAGCCTGAACGACGTCACACCCGCAGACGTCTATGTCGGACGCGACACGACCATTCTCAGAGTAAGGAAAAGGATCAAGAAGCAGACAATCCGCCAACACTGCTTGCAACATCAAAAACAAGCGGCAGAATCAATAAAACAAACGAGCCAGAGCCTCCATTGCTCAAGCCGCCCTGTCGTACCGGTTTAAAAGATGACGGACACGGTTTTCCAAAGGATCGGTCGCCCGAGAGACAAAGGATTGTACCGGCAATCATGCTCATCGGACAGCCGGCTCGCGTCCTGCCCGTTCATCTCCGAGGGGCTCCGTTCGATACCGTGCGGGGCCTCCCGAGCCTTCAGTCCGGCTCGCCGTTTCCATTGCGGGTCCTGCGCGTCAGCCATGGCAGCACGGCGGAAAAATCCTTTCCCGGCATGTCACCTGCAAACGCTTCGTATAGAGTCGCGGCCAAGGCCCCCATCGGCGTCGCCGCATCGGCGCCCGCCGCTGCCTGTTGGCTCAGCCTCAGATCCTTGAGCATCAGCTCTCCTGCAAATCCCGGAACGTATCCGTGATCGGCGGGGCTGACCGGCCCGACCCCCGGCGCCGGGCAATAGGTTGTCAGCGACCAGCTTTGCCCCGACGACGCCTGCGCCACATCGTACAGGGCGGCGCGATCGAGGCCGAGGGCGTCTGCCAGAACGAAGGCCTCCGACGTCGCAAGCATCGTGGCGCCGAGGATCATGTTGTTGCAGATTTTAGCGGCCTGACCCGTCCCCGCGCCGCCGCAGTGCACGACCCGCGCGCCCATCACTCCCAGAAACGGGGCCGCGCGCGCGCATCCCGCGTCCGTGCCGCCGATCATGAAGGTCAGCGTGCCGGCCTGCGCGCCGCCGGTCCCGCCCGAAACCGGCGCGTCGACCGGCTCCAAACCGGCCCCGACCGACAACGATGCCACGGCGCGCGCGCTGTCCACATCGACGGTGGAACAATCGATGTACAATGCGCCGGGGCTGGCTGCCGCCACGATGTCGGCGGCGACGGCGCGCAGCACGGCGCCGTCAGGCAGCATGGTGATGACGACATCGGCGCCGGTCGCGGCATCGGCAACGGAGGCGGCGGGAATGATCCCCGGCGGCACAGGTGCCACGGGGTCGAAACCGCGCACGATACCGCCGGCCAATGCGGCATCGTGCGCGGCGCAGGCGGCGACAAGGTTGACGGCCATCGGCGCGCCCATGTTTCCCAGCCCGATAAAGGCGATCGTAGTCATAAACCTCGCCTCACGGGATCAGTATCTGCGCACGCTCGAACCGTGCGAAATCGGTGGTGCCATCGTCGAAGATCACCTCGACATACAGGCTCTCGACGCTGTTGGGCGGCAGCGTGACATAGATCGGAAAACCGATCGGATCGGTCAGCGCATTGGGACTGGCGGTCCCCTCGTGGCAAGGCTCGAGGACAACTTCGTTCACCGCCGCCTCGCCGTTCACCCCCCAGCGAATGCCCCACAGCCCGCAGCGCCACGCCAGCAGATGCGAGAAATAGACCAGGTCGCTGCCCTCATACAGGCGCACCGCCGCCCAGCTTTGTTTGGTCATGCCAAGGATCGGCTTCACCTCGACGGCCGTGGTATATTGCCCCGTGGGGATCTGCGGTTCCGGCGCGCGAGCGGCCAGATCGACGATCCCGAGGGTCGCGGGCGCCTCGCCCGGCATCGCGTCCGGCACCTCGCCGGGCATCGGGGCAACATCGGGAACGGTGGTTTGCGGCATCTGCATGCCGAGGGACAGCGCAATGAAATACGGCAAAAATAATGGATTGATCACGATAAATCTCCTGTGCAGCGGCAAGCGTACTTTCGGTTGAGCGCCTGCTGACCTAATGTCGGCCCGATGTGTTCAGCCACGGGCAGGATGAGTATGGCGCGGATTTCGACGACGAGCCAGAGTGCGACGGACACGGCGCCGCCCGGATACAACATCATGATCGTGGCGCAGGCCGGGCGCCTGCAATACGAGGCGCTGTTGTTCATGGCCTCGCTAACCGCCCAGGCGCCCGCCCTCGCCGCGCGCGTCATCATCGCAGAGCCGCAGCCCGGCCCGCTGTGGGACCGCGACCCGCGCATTCACACCGATGTGGCCGACGCCCTGCGCGAAATGGGGGCGCGGATCGTCCCCTTCGAAAGCCGCTGTTTCGGCCAGTTATATGCCTATGGCAACAAGATCGAAGGGCTGGCTGCCCTGCCCCCGGACGAACCCTTCGTGTTTTTCGATACCGACACGCTGGTGACCGGCGATCTGGCCGCCGTGCCGTTCGATTTCGCGCGGCCCGCGGCCTCGATGCGGCGCACCGGCACCTGGCCGGAGCAGGAGTTGTACGGGCCCGGCTATGCCGCGACGTGGAAATCGCTCTACGATATCGCGGGCCTCGATTTCGACAGTTCGCTCGATCTGACGAAACCGGACGAGCACTGGACCCGCTATCTCTATTTCAACGCAGGCTGGTTTTTCGGCACTGACCCCGTGGCATTCGGCGCGCGGTTTACCGGGTACGCGCTGAAAATCCGCGATGAGCGTCCGGATGAGCTGGTGCTGCAATCGCTCGATCCCTGGCTCGATCAGGTGGCGCTGCCGCTGGTGATCCATTCGTTCGGCGGCGGTCGGCCCGGTGCGGATCTCGCGGGCCTCGACGGCGATGTGACGTGCCACTATCGCACCCTGCCGCTGCTGTACGCCCGCGAAAGCGATGCCGTCGTCGATGTGCTGGAAACCATCACCCGGCCCAACAAGATCAAGAAGCTGATCAAGAACTACGACCCGATCCGCAAGATGATCTACCACGGTCAGGGGGAAAAGGTGCGCGCGCTGTTCGACCGCGACAACCTGCCGCGCTATGAGCGCGCAATCCGCAACCGCATCAAATCCGAAGGCTACTGGATGCGCTGACCGCCCGCGTCGCCCATCCACAGACCCGCGGAACACCCGACGGGTCGGGAAAATCGCGCACGCCCCAGTTCTTTTTGCCCAAGATACCGTCGTCAGAGGCCAAGGGTGCGACGCCTGCCAACCTGCGCCCCGGTTCAGGTCGCGAATATCCCGCTGGTGTCGGCAAACCCCTTGATCTCGATCGGATTGCCCGACGGATCGCGAAAAAACATCGTCCATTGCTCGCCCGCCCCCCCCGCGAACCGGACCGAGGGTGCGACGATGAAATCGGTCGCCGCCGCTTCGAGCCGCCGGGCAAGCGGCGTCCATTCAGCCAGCGGCAGCACCACGCCGAAATGCGGCATCGGCACCATGTTGTCGCCGACCTTGCCGGTCGCCGCTGTCGCGAACGGCGTGCCCAGTTGCAGGCTCAGCTGATGCCCGAAGAAATCGAAATCGACCCAGGTCGGCGTACTGCGCCCCTCGATAGCCCCGATCACGCCGGAATAGAATTCTCGAGCAGCGGTCAGATCCGTAACGTGGAACGCCAGATGAAACGGATGGGCCATGGTATGTTCCTGCCTGTGTCGCGACGATTGAGGGCGCGCCCCGGATGACATACAAGGCCGCAAAACGAATTCAAAGGGAGTGATAAGAATGTCCGATACAACCCACGGTTTCGATACCGCACAGATCCACGCCGGTGCGGCGCCAGACCCCGCCACCGGCGCGCGTCAGGTGCCGATCTATCAGACGACGGCCTATGTTTTCCGCGACGCGGACCATGCCGCAGCGCTGTTCAACCTGGCCGAGGTCGGCAATATCTACAGCCGCCTGACCAACCCCACCGTCAGTGCGCTTGCCACCCGGATCACCCACCTCGAGGGCGGCGTGGGCGGGGTCTGCTGCTCGTCAGGGCATGCCGCACAGATCATGGCGCTGTTCCCGCTGATGGCGCCGGGCAGGAACATCGTCGCCTCGACACGCCTGTACGGCGGCACTGTGCAGCAGTTTACAAACACGATCCGCAAGTTCGGCTGGTCCTGCACCTTTGTCGATTTCGACGATCTGGACGCCGTGGCCGCCGCCATCGACGACGACACCCGCGCCGTGTTCTGCGAAAGCATCGCGAACCCGGGCGGCTATATAACCGATCTGCGCGCCATCGCCGACATCACCGATGCGGCGGGCCTGCCGCTGATCGTCGACAACACGACGGCCACGCCCTATCTGTGCCGCCCGATCGAACACGGCGCCACGCTCGTCGTCCACTCGACCACGAAATACCTCACCGGCAACGGCACCGTCACCGGCGGGGCAATCGTTGATTCGGGGAAATTCGACTGGTCGGCCTCGGACAAGTTTCCGTCGCTGTCCGCGCCGGAACCCGCCTACCACGGGATCAAATTCCACGAGGCGCTGGGCGCGATGGCGTTTACTTTCTATTCCATTGCCGTGGTCCTGCGCGATCTGGGCATGACGATGAACCCGCAGGGCGCGCATTACACGCTGATGGGGATCGAGACACTGAGCTTGCGGATGCGCAAGCACGTCGAAAACGCGCAGGCCGTCGCCGAATGGCTCGAGAACGATCCGCGGATCGATTTCGTGACCTACGCCGGGCTGAAATCCTCGCCGTACTATGACCGCATCGAGACGGTTTGTCCCAAGGGTGCGGGCGGCCTTTTCACCTTTGCGGTCAAGGGCGGCTATGACGCCTGTGTCAAACTTGTGAACGGGGTCGAGCTGTTCAGCCACGTTGCCAACCTTGGCGATACGCGCAGCCTGATCATCCATTCCGCCTCGACGACGCACCGGCAACTGACGCCCGAACAGCTCGACGCGGCGGGGGCTGCCGCCAATGTCGTGCGTGTCTCGATCGGCACGGAAGACGTGGCCGACATCATCGCCGACCTCGACCAAGCCCTGGCGAAAGCCGTCGCCTGAGGCTGAACATAGGGTTGATCCGATACATGAAGATTTCGGTCCAACCCTATGTTATATATTATAAAGATGAGCAATTGGAGGAGCCGACCCTTACAAGCGGGTTAACGTGACTGCCGGCGCCCGTTCACCGCTGCGTCGTCAGACGGGTGCGGGTACCGGGCCACGTTGCGCCCACATTCCGGCTCTCCGCCACCGGCGACACCAAAGGAGCAACCGCAAAATTGCTGAAAACCGGGTCCCGGCACCCCGTCGACCGCCATGATTTCGCGGCACCTCTGGCCCTGTCTGCCGTGCCGCGGTCCGCGCCCCGGACAATGCCTGCGAGGACCCGGGTATCGGCGGAAACGCGCGGTCTTGCGCCGCACTCTTTGACAGGGCATCAGATCGGAGTAAATTGGCGGAGCGGACATGAGGCTTCGCCAGCATTCAACTTAGAACACGCGGGAAAAACCACCCCAAGATGAGCCGTACCGCCAGCCCGAACTTCGCCCTCTCGCTTTCCTTCGACGGGGTCAGCCTGCTGCACCGTGCAGCGGGTGTCTGGACCGTCGTGGGCGAGGTTTCGCTCGACGTCGAGGACATGACCACGGCATTGGCCGCCTTGCGCAGCACGGCCCTCGCCCGCGATCCCGAAGGCCTGCGCACGCGTCTGATCCTGCCCGACGATCAGATCCGGTACATGACGCTCGACGGCGCGGCGACGCTGGCGCAGGTGCACAAGGCACTGGATGGCGCGACGCCATACACGCTTGACGAGCTGGTCGTGGATCACATCGAACGGAACGGCAAGACCTATGTCGCCGCCGTCGCCCGCGAAACACTCGCCGAGGCCGAAGCCTTTGCAGTGGAACATAAATTCGCCCCCGTGGCATTTGCAGCCTCGCCACCGCCGGATATTTTCGCAGGCGAGGCTTTCTTCGGTCCGACCGCCGCTGCACAGAAATTGCTGGGCAAGGACACCGACGTCGCGCGCGAGGCGCAGGCCGTGGCCCAAGGTGCCCCGGCGGCAGCGCAGAAACCACCCAAGGCCGAGCCCGGACCGGCGTCGAAACCGGCAAAGGCAGTCCCACCGGATCCCGTCGCCGCGCCGAATTCTTCGCCAACTCCGCCTCGGGTGCCCCCGCGCGACGGTCCTGCCGAAGACGGTCCTGTCGAGGGCAGTCCTGCCGAGACCGAGACGGACGGATCCGCGCCCGCCAAACCGGCGACCGGTGAAAAACCCGGGCACGCGGGCACAGCGTCGCCCGCTCCTCCCAAATCCGAGGTCCTCAATCTTGACGGCCTGAAACCCGCCGCGTTGAAACCCGCCGCGTCAAAATCCGCTGCGCCAAAACAGGCATCGCCAACGGCAGGAATGGTACAGGCGGATGCGGACGCAGGACCGGCAACCGAACCGTCGGATTCTGCGACTGGGGAAGAATCTGCGACGGAAAAAAAGGCGACAACGCCAGCGGCCGGGCGCGAAACATCCGACACCGCAAAAGCAAAGTCCGCGACGCCCCGGATCCAGGCGCCTGATTTCGATGCAACCAGAGGCGGCACGACGGATCAGCCTGCAAAGGAGATCGGTTCAACCGCAAAGGCATCGCCTGATGTCGCTCCTGCCACCGCAGCAGCCGATGCCGCACCCGCGCCGGATGTCCCGATTGCAAAGAACGCGTCCGGCAAACCGCCGGAGGCGGCGCCTGTGCGGTCCGAGAAAACCTCCGATCCGGCAGAAAAGACGCCCGCGGCCGCCCCCGCCGATGAGGCACCGCTCTTTGCGTCGCGCCTGCGCGCTCAGGTCGAAGGGCGTCTCGAGCGCAGGAACGCCGGACCGGCCCCGGCCCGACCGGGGCCGGATGCGCCGCAGACTGCCGTTTCTGCAACGCCGACAGGCCGCGCTGCACCGCCTGTGCCGCCCTCGGTCGCTTTCGTATCGCGCGGGCCTGTCGTTGCAACACCGCGCGACGATATCGCGAACGGCGCCCGCCGGGATCAGTCCGGAACCGCCGACGGCACCGTGAGACCGGCAGTCATGCCACCCGCCAAGGCACCGCCGCCGGACGCCGCGACACCGGCCGGCGACACGGCGTCAGGTGGCGCCCCCGCGCTCCGGACGGGCGCGGCCCCCCGCACGGTACCGGCCAAGAATACACCTGCCATCAACTCCCCGGCCCGTTCTGCCACCGGTCCGAAACCCGTGCCGGACCGCCTGCCGCCCGGCACGCCACCGCCCGCCGTGGCGAAACGGCTGGCCGCAATCGCCGCGCGCCCGGTCGGTTATGCCGGTGCGGACGCAGCGCCGGAACCGCCGACGGCACCGATTGCCTTTGGCGGATCGCCACCACCATTCCGCACGGAGGCCGACGTTCCCCGCGACACCCGCGACATCGGCGCGGCACCGCCGGGCAAGGTGATGGCAGCCCGGAAAACCGTGGCACCCCCGCCGCGGGAACTGGGCGCGACGTTGACGCAGAGCGCGCCGGTGAACGAGGTGGCTTCCGCCGCGAAACCGGCGTCATACGGCGGTCTTGGCGGGCTCTTTGCCAGCCGCCGGGCCGCATCGGCAAAGTTGGACACGACGGCGGCAAAGGTCGCGGCCCCTCCCGCCGCCGTTCTGGCAAAGCAGCCGCCCGTCAAGGGCGCCGCACGAGCCCCCGGCCCGGGGGTACAAGGAACCGCATCGATGGGTACGGCGCCGCCGGACGCGGCACCGATATCCGGCAACCGCAAAGACGTCGACCGGCGCGCGTCGCAGAACGAACGCGACAGCATGACCGTGTTTGGCGCGCGGCGACAGGCAAAAGCCGCCGCGCGCCCCGGCAAGCCCCGGTTCCTGCTCGCGATTCTGATCGCGGCGCTGATCGCCGTATTGGCCGGTGTCGCGGCCTGGGCGGCGGTTTTCCCCGAAAGCCGGGTTGCCGCATGGCTGGGGATGGAGCCCGAGGTTCAGATTGCAGCGGCCCCCGAACCGGCGCCGGTTCAGGACGGTGCGCCGTCCGGCGCGGACGTTGGCGGTGCCGCTGAAACCGGTTCTGCTGACACGGACATCGTCGTCCCCTTGGAGACCGGTCCAGACGCCCCCGATATCGCCGCCGCACTGGCCGCTCCGGGCGCCGAAACGGCCCCCGGTCAGCCTGCCGACGCGGCGGGGCCGGTGACGGCCGATGCGGCCCCGGCATTGCCCGAACAGGTCGGCCCCGATGCCAGGCCACTGGCGCAAACCGATCCACCCGCGCCCACGCCGCTGCCGGAACCCGAACGGGTTGCGGTGATCCCGGCGCGCGGCGTGGCCAGTGGCGCGGTCCCCACGCCCGCAGAGGCCGACCGGTTCTACGCCGCGACCGGCGTCTGGCTGCGCGCTCCGCGCCTGCCCCTGCGCCCCGAGGCAGAGGTGCTGTCCGGCGTTTCCCCCACCACCCTGCCGGAGCCCACCACGATTGCCGACCGTCCTGTCCTCGCGGCGATTGCACCCGACGGCAGGGTTCCCGATCAGCGCAACCCACCGGGGGCGGACGTCGAATTTCCGCGCGACGCCCGCGGCTTTCTGCTTGCGACGGCGGACGGGATCGTGACGCCCGGTGGCATGGTGATCTATGCAGCGGCCCCCCCGGTCATACCACCGACGCGCCCCGGCACGCCGGCGCCGCCGGCGCCCACACCGACGGTGACGGTGACGGACAACGGATTTCCCAATGCGCTGGCCACGATGCCGGGTCGTCCTGCACTGCGCCCCGCGGCCTTTGCCGATCTGTTCGGTCCGCTGTCCATCGATGACGCGGCGACGGCCGCAACACAACCGCTCCCGGATGCGCCCCCGGATGCGCCCGATGCAGAGGCCGGGAGTGCCGAGGACACCGGTGCCGGGATCGTGGAGGACATCGCGTCGGTCCCGTCGGCCTTGCCGGGTGGCGTCAGCCTCGATGGCCTGCGTCCTCCCGGACGGCCCGAAGATCTTTCGGCTGCTCCGGCCCCCGACGTCCTCGTGGCCTTTGCGGGCCCCCGGCCTCCGGTGCGGTCACAGGATCCGGCCCCGGCAGATACGACAATCGACACGACGGTCGAGGATGCAGTCGAAGACGCCCTCGAGGCGCCGCCGGTCGAAAACACGGTCTCTTCGGCCCTTGCGGCAATCGTCGCGGCGGGCCCCGATCCGCTGGCGACAGCGACGCGGCTGGCCGTTGCAAGCGCGCCCCGCCCGGACCCGCGTCCGCGCAACTTCTCTCAGGTTGTGGCTAATTCGCAGACCCGCACCAGAACCGCCACTGCGGCCGCCGCTCCCGCGCCAACCCCGGCCGCGCCTCCCGCCGCAGCGGCAGGGATTCCCCGTTCTGCAGACGACGACGGCGAGCCGGAACCTGCCTCTGGCGCGGCCGCCGCACCGACCGGACCGACGGCGAGAACCGTCGCTGCCGCCGCGACGCAGGAAAGCGTCATCGATCTTGGCCGGGTGAACCTGATCGGCGTCTACGGACGGCCCAATAACCGCAGCGCCCTGATCCGCCTGTCCAACGGACGTTATATCCGGGTTGGTATCGGCGACAGCCTCGAAGGCGGTCAGGTGACCGCCATTGGCGACAACGCGTTGAATTATGTCGTTCGGGGCCAGCTTTACGCCTTGGTCATCCCCGAGGAATAACGGCCATGCCGGTTTTGTCGGCACATCACACCGCCTGACGTTTTCGCGTCAGCCTTGTCATCTGATGTGAACGCAACCGCTCTGCTGTCGATTGCGCCTGCGCGCATGGCCCGTCATACCGATCCCATGGAAAGCTATCTGCTTCAGGCCGCGATCTTTCTCGGCGCCGCCGTCATCGCCGTGCCTCTGGCCGCGCGTCTCGGGCTTGGCTCGGTGCTGGGATATCTGCTGGCGGGGGTGGCGATCGGTTTCATCCCGGAACTGGGCGACCGTACCGAAGATCTGCAGCATTTTGCCGAATTCGGCGTCGTGATGATGCTGTTCCTCATCGGCCTCGAACTTGAACCCCGGGCGCTGTGGGACATGCGGTCCCGTCTTGTGGGCCTCGGCGGATTGCAGGTGGTGCTGACGACGCTGGCGATCATGGCGGGCATGATGTGGTTCGGCTATCTGTGGCAGGTCAGCCTTGCGACGGGGATGATCTTTGCGCTGTCGTCCACGGCCATCGTTCTGCAAACCCTGTCCGAAAAGGGCCTGATGCAGACGCCGGGGGGGCGGTCGACGTTTTCGGTGCTGCTGACGCAGGACATCGCCGTGATCCCGCTTCTGGCGATCCTGCCGCTGCTCGCGGTTGCGGCGCTGCCGATGACGCTGGGCAACGACGGCTCGATCACGCGGCTGGCGAGCGAGGAGGACAATGGGTTCAGCCTGGTCGCGGGCCTGCCGGGCTGGGGGGTGACGCTGGTAACGCTGGCCGCCGTCGCCGTCGTCATCCTCGCGGGGGTCTATCTCACCCGCCCGGTCTTTCGCTATATCCACCAGGCCAAACTGCGCGAGATGTACGTCGCCCTTGCCCTGCTGATGGTCGTCGGCGTCGCCGCGCTGATGGATCTCGTGGGGCTTTCTCCCGCCCTCGGCACGTTCCTTGCCGGTGTCGTCCTTGCCAACTCCGAATTCCGGCATGAGATCGAAAGCGACCTTGAACCGTTCAAGGGCCTGCTCCTCGGCCTGTTTTTCATCACCGTCGGCGCCGGCATCGATTTCGGCAAGCTTTGGGCCAATCCCATCGTCCTGCTGGGGGCGACCGTCGCACTGATGGCCGTGAAAGGCACGATCCTCTACATCCTCGGCACCCTGTTCAGACTGCGCGGCCGCGACCGCTGGCTCTTTGCGCTCGGGCTGGCGCAGGCGGGCGAATTCGGGTTCGTGCTGGTGTCTTTCTCGTTGCAGCAGGGGGTCTTGTCGCCGGGCCTTGGCGACCGGTTGCTGCTGGTGGTGGCGCTGTCGATGTTGATCACCCCGCTGCTGTTCATCCTTTATGAACAGCTTGGCCGCCGCGTTCATTTTGACGAGGGCACGCCCGAGGCCGACGCCATCGACGCCAGCGGCCCGGTGATCATCGCGGGCATCGGGCGGTTCGGTCAGGTCGTCCACCGCCTTGTGCGCGGCGCGGGATTCGAGACGGTGATCCTCGACGCCGACCTTGAAACCGTGAACACGATGCGCGCCTTCGGCACCCGCGGCTTTTTCGGCGATCCGACCCGTCCCGACGTGCTGGCAAGTGCGGGCATCGCCGAGGCGCAGGTGCTGGTGGTGGCCGTCGACGACAAGGCCAAGGCGATCCAGCTTGTCGCCTATGCGCGCCGTCTGCGTCCCGACATCCACATCGTCGCGCGTGCCTATGACCGGGTCCACACCTATGAGTTGTACAAGGCCGGCGCCGACAACATCGTGCGCGAGATGTTCGACAGCTCTTTACGGGCCGGACGCTATGTTCTGGAGAACCTCGGGCTGTCGGAATACGAGGCGGCGGAGGCGGAAATGACGTTCTATCACGCCGACCGGGGTGCGATGCGCGATCTCGCCGAGTTGTGGAAACCCGGGGTGCCGGTCGAGAACAACCCCGAGTACGTGACCCGCGCCAAACAGCTGAACCGCGGCGTGGAAACCGCCCTTGTCAGCCGTGCGTCGAAGAAGACCCGCGTCGCCAAGGCGGGTGATGGCGGCTACAGGCCCAAGGCACGCAGGTAAGGCAGACCGCCGGCAACGGGAGCGAAGTTTTTCAAAAACTTCGGCGTCAAATTTTTTGAAAAAATTTGTCTCTTGGCTGGCGTGGCGTCCTAACCGTCGCTGACGCCCGCCTCGGCAAAGGTCGCCATACCGGAATGACACGCCACGGCGCCTTGCAGGATGCCGATCGCCAGCGCCGCGCCGGACCCCTCGCCGAGGCGCAGGCCCAGCGACAGCAGCGGCACCTTGCCAAGTGACGTCAAGAAGCGGCCATGTGCCCCTTCCGAGCTCAGGTGTCCCGCGACCGCGTGATCGAGCGCACCGGGTGCCGCCTTTTCCAGACAGGCTGCCGCCGCCGTGCAGATGAAACCATCCAGGATCACCGGAATACGCCACGCCCGTGCGCCCGCGATCGCTCCCGCCATCGCCGCCACTTCGCGCCCGCCAAGGCAGCGCAGCGCCTCGAGCGGGTCGTCCAGTGCGCCGGGATTGGCGGCGATGCCCGCGGCAACTGCCTGCGCCTTGCGCGCGAGGCCCGCGTCGTCGATACCGGTGCCGCGCCCGGCCCAGTCCTCTGGCGTGCCGCGATACAGCGCGTGGCCAAGGGCCGCGGCGGCTGTGGTATTTCCAATCCCCATTTCGCCGGTGACGAGCAGGTCGGTATCCGCACCCACCGCCTCCCAGCCCGTGCGCAGGGCGGCGATCACATCGGCCTCGCTCATTGCGGGGCCCTGGGTGAAATCGGCCGTCGGCGTTTCCAGATCGAGGGCATACACGTCGAGGACGGCCCCGAAAGTGCGCGCCAACTGGTTGATCGCGGCGCCGCCATGTTCGAAGTTCGACACCATCTGCGCCGTCACCTCGGCGGGAAAAGCAGAGACGCCCTGCGCCGTGACACCGTGATTGCCGGCAAAAACGATGATCTGCGGATGCGCGATGACGGGGCGATCGCTGCCGCGCCAGCCCGCGTACCAGATCGCCAGCTCTTCGAGCTGTCCGAGTGCGGCGGGCGGTTTGGTCAGCTGCGCGTTGCGCGCGGCAGCGTCTTCGAGGGCCGCAGCGTCCGGCGCGGGGGCGTCCCGCAGGATCTGCCTGAAAGCGTCGAGCGTGGTGAAAGGAGCCGTGGCCATGATCCGTCCTCGTTGCATGTGCGGTCGCATCTGTCTAACCATCCGGGCCTTGGGCGAAAGGGCGGAACCGCAATGGTGTTCCAAAAAATCGATGTGGCGACACGGCTTGGTCAATTTCGGGGCGATGCGGCGCAGGCCGTGATGTTGCTGACCCGGATACCGGTGCCCGCACGGCTTGCCGGTGCCCCGGCGCGGGGGGCCGCCGCCGCGTGGGCCTGGCCATTGGCGGGCCTTCTGGTCGCGCTGTCGGCGGGTGCCGTCGGATGGGCCGTGTCGGCGCTTGGGGTGCCGCCGCCGGTCGTGGCGGCAATCGTTCTGGCGACAGCCATCGTTCTGACGGGCGCGTTGCACGAGGACGGTCTGGCCGATACAGCCGACGGCCTCTGGGGCGCATGGACGCCCGCGCGCCGCCTTGAGATCATGAAAGACAGCCATATCGGCACCTATGGCGTGCTGGCCCTCGGGCTGTCGCTGTTGCTGCGATGGCAGGCCCTCGCGCTCATCCTCGAACAGGGCGCGCCGTGGGAACCGCTGGTTTGCGCCGCTGTTCTCAGCCGGGCGCCGATGGCGGTTCTGATGGTCGCGCTGCGCCCCGCACGCGAGGGCGGCCTGAGCCGGGGTGTCGGGCGGCCCGGCGCGGGCACGGCTATGACGGGCGCCCTCGTCGCCATCGCTCTGGCGCTGGTCGCGGTCGGGCCGGTGGCAATGGCACTCGCCGTGGCGGTGGGGGTTGTCACGCTTGCGTGCGGCGTGATCGCGCAGCGCAAGATCGGCGGGCAGACCGGGGATATCCTGGGGGCCACGCAGCAAGTGTCAGAGATGACGGTGCTGGTGATCCTCGCTGCCCTCTAGCGACAGGCAAGCGCCGCATCGACGCTGTCGCGCCCGAAAAATGCACCGATGTCGCGGGGGATCAGGGCGCCGTCCGCAAGGGTCACGGCGATGATCCGGGTCCAGTCCGCGCTCACCACGATGGCCTCGTCGACAGCCTCGTCGACCGGCCCGCAGCGGCGGAAACCGCCGGTGATATAGTCCTCGCCGATGCGGTGGTTGGTGACGCCGTCCAGCGAGGCCACCGGCATCATGGCGACCCCGTCGAACCGCCAGACGCGCAAAGTGCGCGCCAGATGCGGGCGGTCGACATAGGCGATTTCGGGATATCCGTCGCCATCCAGATCGCCAACCCCCTGCCCGACGGGCGACAGCCAGCGGCGGGCCTGGCCGATGAACGGCGTCGCCGCGCGCAATTGTCCGTGGCCGGAATACAGCGCCAGACGGGCGCCGAGGTCTGCGTCGGTCTCGACGACCATCACCACCGGCCAGCCGCTGCCGTCGGCGTCCACCACCCGGGGCGCAACATCCTCGAACACGCGGTTTTCCGGCAGACGCAGCAACGTCACCGCGCCGGTCGCCGCACCGCAGACGCGACAGGCACCGGCCTCGATCTCGATCGCGCCCCATTCGACCGCGTCGCCCAACACGCCGTGATCGTAGCGCGTCGTCGGCTCGACATAGCGGGCCGACAGGGCGGGCCGGTCGGCGTCATCGAATACCTGCGCGGGCCGGGATTGCTGCGCGGCAAGCGGCAGACCGGCAAGGGCGCCCGCCAGGAGCGCAGATGCCACCGGTCGCCCCACGCCGGTCAGATCTGCTTTTCGGGCATCTGCACGACAAGGCCGTCCAGCGCATCCGTCACCTTCAGCTGGCAGGTGAGCCGCGAGCGGGCCTCGTCCGGCTCCCAGGCGAATTCGAGCATGTCCTCTTCCATCGCGTCCTTGGCGGGCAGTTTTTCGACCCAGTCCCCGGCCACGTAGACATGGCATGTCGAACAGGCACAGGCGCCGCCGCAATCGGCCTCGATGCCCGGAATGCCGTTGTCGCGCGCGCCTTCCATGACGGTCAGGCCGTTGGCGACGTCGACGACATGTTCGGTGCCGCCATGTTCGATATAGGTGATCTTCGGCATGGGTCCGGGGCCTTTCTCTCGGGGTTGTGCCAGATGTAGAGCGGTTGTGCGCCCGCTTCCAGTGGCGATGCGCCCTGTTCTGCACCCGCGCATACCCAAGTGAGCCATCGCGGCCACGCCCGCCGGATTCATGGCGGGCGATGCGCGCGAAACATTAGGGCGGCGGGCGGCGGCCTGATAGCCTGTACGCAACAGCCGGAGAACCGGCGCCGCTCTGAGGCATCCCTGGTTTGTCGACTTTCCGCCCCACCCTTCGGACATTCCGTGCCGCCGCTCTGCCGTTATTCGTCGCAGCCTGCATGCAGGCCCCGGAACCTGTGCCGGACAGCGGCGCGAATGCGGGCGTGCCCGCGTTCATGGCCGCCGAAATCGAAAGTGGCGAAGACGGTCGTTGTTTTGGCCGCGACATCACGCCCGCTGTGATCGAAACGGTGACGGCACAGGTCCTCGACCTGCCGGCCGTCACCGGACCCGACGGCGAGGTGCTGGTGCCCGCCGCCTATCGCCCCGAGGTGCGCCAGCAGATCGCGCGGGAACGCGGGGAGGTACTGTTCGAGACGATCTGCCCGCCCGCCTTCACCGTCGATTTCGTGTCGACGATGCAGCGTGCCCTGTCGGCGCGCGGGTTCTATCGCGGGGAGATATCGGGGATCCTCGACGCGCAAACCGGCCGCGCGGTACAGGATTTTCAGCGCGAGAACGGCCCGGACAGCCCGCTTTTGTCGATTTCGGCGGCACGGACGCTGGGCCTCGTGACGCTGTCGGGCGATCAGTTCGACATCCTGAACGGATAGACGAAACGCCGGGCAGAACGACCCGGACCGGAAATTCCGCGTTACCGCCGGGGCCGCACGAAAAAGGGCGCCCGAAGGCGCCCCGTCTCACATATATTCGCGCCGTTTACTCGTCTTCGACCACGACCAGGGCCACGAAGCGCGGGTCGCCGCCGCGCCGGACCAAAAGCAGCAGCGACTTGCGCCCGGCGTCCACCGTCTCGGCGATCCGGCCTTCGAGGTCCTCGACACTGGTGATCGCCTGCTGTCCGGCCTCGGTGATAACGTCGCCGGGCAAAATGCCCTTGGTTGCGGCATCGGAGGAAGTATCGACCGCGAGGATGACGAGACCGGGCCCGACCTCGATGCCGTATTCCTCGGACAGTTCCGGTGTCACCTCGGACAACAGCAGACCCAGGATCTCGGTTTCGGTCGGTTCTTCCGGCGCGGGCTCTCCCGAGGCCGGGAACGTGCTTTCGGCCTCTTCGCGGCGGCCCAGCGTCACGGGGATGATCTCTTCGGTGCCGTTGCGCAGCACGAGGACGGGCACCGCCTCGCCGACCGGCGCATTGCCGACCATGCGCACCAGTTCGCGGGTGTTGTCGACGGCCTGACCGTCGAATTGCAGGATCACGTCACCGGCCAGCAGGCCGGCGTCCGCGGCGGGACCGGGGGGCACGTCGGTGATCATCGCACCATCCGACGAGGTGAGCCCGATGATCGCGTCGACCATGTCGGGCGTCACGTCCTGGATGCGCACGCCTAGCCAGCCGCGCCGGGTTTCGCCGAATTCGATCAGCTGATCGACGACGCTGGACACCACGGCGGACGACATCGCGAAACCGATCCCGATGGAACCGCCGTTGGGCGACAGGATCGCGGTGTTCACGCCGATGACCTGACCGTCCATGTTGAACAGCGGCCCGCCAGAGTTGCCGCGGTTGATGGCGGCGTCTGTCTGGATGAAATCGTCATAGCTGCCCGACAATTCGCGGTTGCGGGCCGATACGATACCGGCGGAGACCGAAAAGCCCTGGCCCAGCGGGTTGCCCATCGCCATGACCCAGTCGCCGACGCGGGCGCCGACGTCGTTGCTGTCGCCGAATTCGACGAACGGCAGATCGTCGGGATATTCGACCTTCAGCAAGGCGATGTCGGTGTTCGGATCGGTCCCGACGATTTCGGCGGGAAGGCGCGAGGCCGGCTGCCCATCACCGGGGAAAAACTCGATCTCGATTTCGTCCGCGCCCGCGATGACGTGGTTGTTTGTGACGATGAAACCATCGGCGGAGATCACGAAACCGGACCCCAGAGCGGCGGACCGGCGCGGCGCGTCTTCGCCGCCATCGCCGAAGAAATCCTCGAACGGCGAACCTTCGGGCAGGATGCCCGGCTCGTCGGTGTTGCGCGCGATCACCGTCGAGGTGGTGATGTTCACGACCGAGGGGCTGACGATCTCGGCCAGATCGGCGAAGGTGGCGGGACGGGCAAGGCCCTGTTCCTGCACCACTTCGTCGAGGGGTTCGGGGGCGTCCTGAGCCGGTGCCGGCAGCGCGCCGAATGCGATGGCGGAGCCGAGTGCCAAGGCGCCCAGAAGGCGCAGATTTCCGGTCACGGTGCCGGACCGGTCGGTGTGTGGCCCGTCATGTTGCGCGTCGCGCGCGATTGCCACGGATATGCGGTGAATGTCGTTCACGGGGCTGCTCTCCCTTGGATTGGCCACGGTGGTGTCGGTAGGGCGACGGGGCGCTGTACCGGCCTGTATCGCCGTACTTTGCATGTAGGGCTCCCGGAGCGCAACGCAATGTCGGATCGCGGCGGATGACGCCCGATCAAGCCTGTGTGACAGCGCGTGCGCCATCGCCGCGTGCCCGCACGGACCCCGCGAACGCGTGTCTGTCACGGCGGCGGGGCCACCGGATCCCCGGTGCAGCGCGGCGTCCCGCAGGCACGGTCACGCATCAGGGCTTGCGCGACATGCCGGGATGCGGCTAGCTGCGCAGGTCAGCACGGGAGAATCCGGTCGCCGGGGCATCCGCCCCGAACGCCGGTGCCGAAGGAGCATACGCCCCGTCAAACTCTCAGGCCAAAGGACCGGCTGGCACAGACGATCTGGAGAGTGGCGCCGAAATGCGGGGCCCGCCGAAGGGATAACGTTCTCAGGCGTCCGCGCGCGGACAGGGACAGAGGGGGTATGTGACGGGCCGCGGGACACTCCGCGGTGCGCGATCGTACCTGTGTCGCAGCGCGGCACCACCCTGGAGGGCACATGACAGAGCCGCAAACGACTGGTCTCGAAACACTGCCGCTGGCTGCAATTCACCTTGCCCACGGGGCCCGCATGGTGCCGTTCGCCGGCTATGAAATGCCGGTCCAGTATGCGGACGGCGTGATGGCCGAGCATCTGCACACCCGCGAACATGCCGGACTGTTCGATGTCAGCCACATGGGTCAGGTGATCGTGCGCCCCGGCGACGGCATGACGCAGGCCGATGTCGCCCTGGCCCTCGAGACGCTGATGCCCGTCGATGTCGCGGGCATCGCCACCGGACGGCAGCGGTACGGCCTGCTCACCAATGACGCCGGCGGGATCCTCGACGATCTGATGGTGGCCAATCGCGGGACGGACTTTTTTATCGTCGTGAACGCCGCCTGCAAGGCGGACGACATCGCCCACATGCGCGCGGGCCTCGCGGGCTGCGAGGTGGTCGAGATCACCGACCGTTGCCTGCTCGCGCTTCAGGGCCCCGGTGCCGCGGATGCGCTTGCCGCGCTGATCCCGCAGGTGGCCGCGATGCGGTTCATGGATGTCGCGCAGGTCGACACGCTGTTCGGGCCGCTGTGGATCAGCCGTTCGGGGTATACCGGCGAAGACGGCTATGAGATTTCGGTGCCGAATGGCGGCGCCGAGGGGCTTGCGACCGCGCTGCTGGCGCAGGACGCCGTGGCGCCCATCGGCCTCGGCGCGCGCGATTCGCTGCGCCTCGAGGCGGGTCTGTGCCTGTACGGCCATGACATAGACGCGACCACGACGCCGATCGAGGCCGGTCTGACGTGGGCGATCCAGAAAGTGCGCCGCACCGGCGGGGCGCGGGCGGGCGGGTTTCCGGGTGCCGCGACGATCCTTGCGCAGATGACACAGGGTGCGGCGCGCACCCGCGTCGGCCTGCTGCCACAGGGCCGCGCGCCGATGCGCGACGGCACCGCCTTGTTCGCGGGCGACACCGCCATCGGCACCGTGACATCGGGCGGCTTTGCCCCCAGCCTCGGCGCGCCGGTCGCGATGGGCTATGTCGACGCGGCCCACGCGGCGCCCGGCACGGAACTTACCGGCGAGGTGCGCGGCAAACGCCTGCCCGTCACCGTGGCCCCGCTCCCCTTCCTTCCCGCCCGCTTCAAGCGGTAATGCAACCTTTGAACATCAACCAAGGACCTCCCTCATGAAATACACCGAAGACCACGAATGGCTCCGCGTCGAGGACGACCTCGTCCTTGTCGGCATCACCGCCCATGCGGCCACCCAGCTTGGCGACATCGTTTTCGTCGAACTGCCCGAGGTCGGGACGATGGTCGCCAAGGGCGACGAGGTCGTCGTGATCGAAAGCGTCAAGGCCGCCTCCGACATCCTCGCACCCATAGACGGCGAGATCGTCGAGGTGAACGACGCCCTCGGCGACAAACCCGGCACGGTGAACGACGATCCGATGGGCACGGCGTGGTTCTTCAAGCTCAAGGTGGACGATCTGAGCGTGCTCGACGGATTGATCAGCGAAGACGAATACGAGGAACTGATCGGCTGAACCGCCCGAGGCCCCGGTCCCGACCAGCCTGAAATCCGCCCGGTTTTCTGCCCCGCAGAGGCATTACCTCATGCCCCATGCCTCGCGCCCCTCCCATGTGATCCGAGAGTTGTCCAATGCCCTATACGCCCACCGATTATGACACCTACGATTTCGCCAACCGGCGTCACATTGGCCCCTCGCCCACCGAGATGGCGCAGATGCTGGATACGGTCGGGGCGGTCTCGCTCGACGCGCTGATCGACGAAACCGTGCCCGCCGCGATCCGGCAGGCCGCGCCGCTGACATGGGCGCCGCTGACCGAGCACGGCCTGATCGCGCGGATGCGCGAGGTGGCGGGCATGAACACGGTGATGACCTCGCTGATCGGTCAGGGATACTATGGTACGGTCACGCCCCCCGCGATCCAGCGCAACATCCTTGAAAACCCCGCGTGGTACACCGCCTATACGCCCTACCAGCCCGAGATAGCGCAAGGCAGGCTCGAGGCATTGCTGAACTTTCAGACGATGATCTGCGATCTCACGGGCCTGCCGATCGCCAACGCCTCCTTGCTCGACGAGGCGACAGCGGCGGCCGAGGCGATGACCATGGCCCTGCGCGGCGCGAAATCGAAGGCGCGCGCCTTTTTCGTCCACCGGTCCTGCCATCCGCAGACCATCGCGGTGATCGAAACCCGCGCCTTGCCGCTGGGGATCGAGGTGATCGTCGGCAGCGCCGATGAATTGCGCGCCGAAGAGGTTTTCGGTGCGATATTCCAGTATCCGGGCACCTACGGCCACGTCCGCGATTTCACCCCGGAAATCGAGGCGCTGCACGCGGCAAACGCGATTGCAGTCGTCGCGACCGACCTGCTGGCCCTGACGATGCTCAAGGAACCGGGACAGATGGGCGCCGACATCGCCGTCGGCTCGTCCCAGCGGTTCGGCGTGCCGATGGGCTACGGCGGCCCGCACGCCGCGTTCATGTCCTGCACCGACCCGCTCAAACGCTCGATGCCCGGACGCATCGTCGGCGTCAGCATCGACGCGCGCGGCAACAAGGCCTACCGCCTGTCGCTGCAAACCCGCGAGCAGCATATCCGCCGCGAAAAGGCGACGTCCAACGTCTGCACCGCACAGGCGCTGCTGGCCGTCATGGCGTCGTTCTACGCGGTGTTTCATGGCCCCGAGGGGCTGCGCGGCATCGCCGAGCGGGTACATTTCCTGACGACCCGCCTCGCCCGCGCTCTGAAATCGGCGGGCGCAAAAGTGTCTCCGAAAAGCTATTTCGACACGATCAGCGTCGAGGTCGGCGTCGGTCAGGCCGGCATCATGGCCGCCGCCCGCGCCGAGGGCATCAACCTGCGCCGGATCGGCACCGACCGGGTCGGCATCGCCCTCGACGAGACCAGCGACGAGGACGTGCTGCACCGCGTGCTGCGCGCCTTCGGCATCCACATCGCCCCGCCGCACCGGGGAACCCTCGGGTTTGCAAAGGAGATGCTGCGCGAAACCGCGTATCTCACCCACCCCGTGTTCCACATGAACCGCGCGGAATCCGAGATGATGCGCTACATGCGCCGCCTGTCCGACCGCGATCTGGCGCTTGACCGGGCGATGATCCCGCTGGGCTCCTGCACGATGAAACTGAATGCGGCGGCCGAAATGATGCCGATCAGCTGGCCCGAGTTTTCCGCGCTGCACCCGTTGTGCCCGCCCGATCAGGCGGCGGGGTACACCTTTGCCATCACCGATCTGAGCGAAAAGCTGTGCGAAATCACCGGCTACGACGCCATGTCGATGCAGCCCAATTCCGGCGCGCAGGGTGAATACGCGGGCCTGCTGACCATCGCCGCCTACCACCGGGGCCGCGGCGACATGGACCGCGATATCTGCCTGATCCCGGTCAGCGCCCACGGCACGAACCCCGCCTCCGCGATGATGGCGGGAATGAAGGTCGTCGTGGTGAAATCCGCGCCGAACGGCGACGTCGACCTCGACGACTTCCGCGCCAAGGCCGAAAAGGCGGGCGACAACCTTGCCGCCTGCATGATCACCTATCCCTCGACCCACGGCGTGTTCGAAACCACGGTCCGCACCATCTGCGAGATCACCCACGCGCACGGCGGTCAGGTCTATCTCGACGGCGCGAACCTCAACGCCATGGTCGGTCTGGTGAAACCGGGCGAAATCGGCGCCGATGTCAGCCACCTGAACCTGCACAAGACCTTTGCCATCCCGCACGGCGGCGGTGGCCCCGGCATGGGACCGATCGGCGTGCGCGCGCACCTCGCCCCGCACCTGCCCGGTCATGGTGCCACGGGCGGCGACGAAGGCCCGGTGGCCGCCGCGCCCTATGGATCGGCGTCCATCCTGCTGATTTCATGGGCCTACTGCCTGATGATGGGCGGCGAGGGCCTGACGCAGGCGACGCGCGTCGCAATCCTGAACGCCAACTACATCGCCGCCCGCCTGCGCGGCAAATACGACATCCTGTTTCAGGGCCGCCAAGGCCGCGTCGCGCATGAGTGCATCCTCGACACCCGTCCCTTCGCCGAGCATGGCGTCACCGTCGACGATATCGCCAAGCGTCTGATCGACAACGGTTTTCATGCGCCGACGATGTCCTGGCCCGTCTCCGGCACCCTGATGGTCGAGCCGACGGAATCCGAAACCAAGGCCGAGATCGACCGCTTCGTCACGGCACTTCTCGCCATCCGGACCGAGGTCGACGCCATCGCGAATGGCGACATTTCCGCCGACGACAGCCCGCTGCGCCACGCGCCCCACACGGTCGAGGATCTGGTGGCTGACTGGACGCGCAAATACCCGCGCGAACAGGGCTGCTTTCCCCCCGGCGCCTTCCGCGTCGACAAATACTGGCCTCCCGTGGGCCGCGTCGATAACGTCTGGGGCGACCGCAACCTGACCTGCACCTGCCCCCCCGTCGAGGCCTACGCCGACACTGTCGCCGCCGAGTAAAATCATCGAAATCGGGGGCGCACCGTCGCCGCCCCCGTCAATCCACTTGCCAAAGATATCGCCCCCCCGGAGGGCCAGCCCGATCGTCCAGGCAACACGCCCAAATCTGCCCGAAACACCGAAAGACCCCTCATGATCCTCGGCCATATCGGCGCGCGCGCCGGCTCCAAAGGCGTCCCGGGCAAGAACTTTCGCCCCCTTTGCGGCAAGCCGCTGATCGACTGGTCCCTCGATCAACTGTTCGACAATCCGCGCATCGACGCCGTCGTCGTCTCGACAGACGACCCCGCGATCTATGCCCATGCCCGTAAGCGCGGCACCCTACCCATCGGTCTGCGGCCCGCGCATCTGGCCACCGATACGGCGGGAAAATGGGATGTCTGGGTGCATGCGCTTGCCGCCGCCGAAGGCCACCTCACCGGGCCCGTGACGACCTTCATCGACCTCGATTGCACGTCGCCGCTGCGTCTGGCCTCGGATATCGACGCCGCGCTGAACCTGTTCGAGGCGGCGCGTCCGGACATGGTGATGTCGTGCTGCGAGGCGCGCAAGAACCCCTATTTCAACCTCGTGGAACCCGACGCGCACCGGCGCGCTGGACGTGTCCAAGAAGCTGCCGGGCGCGGAAAGGGGCAAGGTGCTGGCACGCCAGCAGGCGCCCATCGTCTACGAACATGTCGGCATCGTCTACGTCCTTGATCCGGCCTACCTGCGCCGCGCCGCCGCGCTCTACGAAGGCCGCGTGATCCCCTATGTTTTGTCGCCCGAACGCTGCCATGACATCGACAGCCCGTTCGATCTGCGGGTCGTGGAATTCCTGCTCTCCGAACAGATCCGCACGGGTCAGCGCCCCGGCGCCTGAAGGTTCCGGGCCAGCCATGCGGAGCCTGAACGTTCCGGGCCAATCCGCTCCGATCCCCCAAAAATGCGCAGCCGCACGCGCGGGGTCTGGCGCGGCGCCCCCTTTTTCTTGCCCTAATTACTCCCGCCGGAGGCATCCACCCTGTCGCCCCGCGCGACGGCGAGCACCTCTGGCAGCGCCGCCAACGTCCGGTCCACCGCCCCCGAATGGGCGGCAAAGAACGCCTCGATTGTTCCGGCGCCCGGCCCGCCCCACGACAGCGCCGCACCGAGCGCGTTCCCGTCGACGATCCGGCACACGCCCGCCGCCACGGCCTCGGTCGCGGGGTATTCGATGGTGTGCACGACCGGTCCCACGATCACCGGCCGCCCCAGCGCCAGCGGTTCGATGATGTTGTGCGCGCCTGCGGCGACGAAGCCACCGCCCGTCACCACAAGATCGCTGGCGGCGATATACATGTACATCTCGCCCAGACTGTCGCCCAACAGTACATCGACTTGCGGCGCGGTCCCTTTCGGCGCACCGGCGGCGTCGAACACCTCGCTGCGCCGGGCCACCCGCAGGCCCGCCGTCGCCAGCGTCGCAAAGACCGCGTCGAACCGCTCCGGCCGGCGCGGCACATAGATCACGAAAGGAATGTCCATGCCCTGGGCCGCACGGATCGCGGCCACGTATGTCGCGTCCTCGCCCTCGACGGCGCTGGCGATGCACACCACCCGCCGACCGGGTGCGACAAAGTCCCGAAAGGCCTGTCCCACAGCCCGTGCCTGCGGTGGCACCGGTTGGGCGAAGCGCAGCTCGCCCGTCACGGCAATTTTGCGCACGCCGATGCTGGCGAAACGATCCCGCTGCAGGTCCGATTTTACCAGCGCCCCGGCAAATCCACGCATGATGTCATGCCGCACGCCGTGGCCCCGCGCATCGCGCGCCATCGACCGGGACGGGTATTGCGCGTTGCACATCAGCAATGGCACCCCCGCCCGGCGCGCCGCCATCACCATACGGGGCCAGATCTCGATCTCCATCACCAGACCGAAGGCGGGCCGGAACGCGCGAAAGAACGCGGCCCAGGCCCAGCCGAATTCGAACGGCACCCAGACCGCACGCATCCGGCCCGCCGCGATGTCATCCGCGAACACCCGCTCCGCCTCGCGCCTTCCCGCGGGGGTGAAATGCGTCGTCACGATCCGCTCGCCCCGCGCCAGCAGGGCGGCGATCAGCGGCACCGCCGAGCGCAGTTCGCCCAGCGATACCGCGTGGATCCAGACGGCCCCCGGCAGGCCCGCATCGTGACGCCCGAACCGCTCTGCCAGATGCGCGCCGTACAGCGGATCGGCGCGCGCGCGGCGGCGCAGATAGATCAGGATGAACGGCAGTCCTGCGTGCCACAGCACCGCCCAGAGGGCCAGGAACGCGCGAGTCCGCCAGAGCGGACGCCAGCGATTTTTCGTCGTGCCGCTCATCGGCGGGCCTGCTGCACCAGGCCGTCCGCCACTGCGCGCAGCCGGTCTCGGGCCACGTCGACGCAGCGCAACCCGCGCGCGCGCCTGTCACCGGGATCTGCCAGAACGGCGGCGGCGAGATCTGCGGGCTCGATCCGCCGGGCGGCGTTTTCGGCCGCCAGAACCGCGTAGTCACGCTCGAAATTCGCGGTGCGCCCGCCATGCAGGACAGGACACCCAAGGGCGATCGCCTCCCACGGGTTGTGCCCTTCGATGTCGCTCAGCGTCCCGCCGATGAACGCCACGTCGGCAAGGCGGTACCACAGCCCCATCTCGGCAGTCGTGTCGGCGACATAAACGTCTGCCTGCCCCGGCCCCGCGCCGGTGCTGCGCCGGGTGACGGTCAGGCCCGCGTCGCGCACCGCCTGCGCCACCGCGTCGCCCCGGCCCGCATCCCTCGGCGCGAGGATCAGGAGCGGCGCGTTGACGCTGTCGCGCAACCGGCGCTGCGCCGCGAGGGCCGCGGCCTCGTCCGCCGCATGGCTGGGCGCCGTGACCCAGACCCCGCGCCTGCCAAGCGCCCTCCGCAGTTCCGCGAGCGTTCCGGGGTCGCAGTCCAGCACCGGCGCCGCCTGTTTCAGCGATGCGCCCACGGCGGCCTGCCCGATGCCGATATCGTGCAGCGCCGTACACAGCGCCGCGTCCTGCACCGACACGCAGGACATCGGCCGCACCAGCGCGGCCAGCAGACCCGGCGCACGGGACCAGCGGGCGCGGCTGGCCGCGTTCATCCGCCCGTTCACCCAGGCCTGCGGGATGCCACGGGCGTGGCCCGTGGCGATGGCACCCGGCCACAGATCCTGATCGGTCCAGATGCACAGGTCGGGACGCCAATGGTCCATGAACCGCGCCAGATAGGGCGGCGCATCCAGCGGCAGGTATTGATGCACCGTCCGCGCGGGCGCCTGTCCGGCAAAGGCGCGCGCCGATGTGCGCGCCGTCGAGGTCACGAGAAAATGCGCCTGCGGCCATGCCTCGGCCATCGGCGCGATCAGGGCGCGCAGGGCCAGCACCTCGCCCAGACCGACGCCGTTCAGCCAGACGACCGGCCCGTCGGGCCGCACGGCACCGGGCACGCCCAGGCGCTCGGTCCAGCGATCCGGGTCCTCCTTGCCGCGCGCCAGCCTGCGCCGCAGCACGATGGGCGCGGCCAGCGGGACCAGCCGGGTCAGGCCGCGATACAGCGACAGACTTAGCGGCACGGGCGTTTCACGGCGCTGCGACATCGGTATCGCGGAAGGATTTCTGCAAGGACTGCGCCCAGAAACCGGGCCGCTTCAAGGCCGCGACGAACCGTGCCGCCGCCCCGCCGCTGCCGAACCCTTCGTCGCGCGCCGCCCGCCGGCCCCAGTGATCCGCCAGAAAGGCCGCGATCCCGGCGTTGTCGCGCGGATCGACCCCGACCACCGAGGCGCTGAGCGCGCGGCGGGTTTGCCGGGTGCCGACGTCGAGCGAGGGCACCCCCAGAAACGGCGCCTCGCGCACGCCCGCCGACGAATTGCCGACCATGCAGGCCGCGTGTTTCATCGCCTCGCTGAAATGCGCAAATCGCATCGACGGGATCAGACGAAACCGGTCCGCGGGCAGCGCGCGGATCACCTGAAATATCGCCTCGGATCCCGGGTCGTTGTTCGGAGCGATGACGACAAACCGCCTGCCGGACGCCTCGAGTGCGCCAAACAGCGCCGCTGCCTGCGCGCCCATGTCCTGCGCCTCGGAGGTCACCGGGTGAAAGGTGACGATGCCGAAATCCGGCCACGGAATGTCATAACGGGCGCGCACCTCGCCGATGCTGACCCCCGAAGGCTGGCCATGAAAATCGAGTTCGGGAGAGCCGATGACGTCGACGGCATCGGCAGGCTCGCCAAGGGCCATGACGCGTTTCGCGGCCTGTTCGGACGACACGAAATGATGGCTCGCGAGTTTGGAATTGCAGTGCCGGAAAATCTCGTCGATCGTACCGGACACCTCCCCGCCCTCGATATGCGCCGAGCGCAGGTAGTTGGTCGCCGCCACCAGCGCGCCTGCCAGCGCCTCGACCCGGTCACCGTGGATCACCACCAGATCGGGCCGGTTTTCGGCGACGAAATCGGAAAATCCGGTCACCGTCTTGGCCAGCACCATGTCCTGCGGATCGCCGGGCCGCTGATTGAGGTATTCGTGCACCGACACGCCGTCCATCCGGCGCACCTCGAGTTTCGTGAGACCGTAGCGGTCCAGCATGTGCATGCCGGTGACGAAAAACCCGACGTCGAAGCCGGCGTCCCGCGCGGCAATCGCCAGGGGTTCGAGCTTGCCGAAATCGGCGCGGGTGCCGGTGAGAAACAGGATACGGCGGCTCATGTCATGGCTCCGGCAGCGGCGTCCCGCACGACCTGCGCGCGCACCTCGCCCAGGATCGCGGCGGGCGGTTCTGGCAGATCGCCGGCGTCGACGGCCATCAGATAGGTTGCGCGCCATGCGATGTTGCGCGCGCCGCCGCTTTTCTTGAGGAACGGAAATCCCGTCAAATGCACGGTGGCAAAGCAATACAGATGCGGCGAGACACCGCGCGCGATGCTGGCGCGGATATGATTGAGTGCGGCGCGGCGCCACGTCTCGCTGTCTTCGAAACCCTCCAGCAGCGCACGGCGGTTCACCTCGAGGGCGGCGACCGGCTCGGCGCAATAGTGCAGGGTTTTGTACAGAAAGGCGGACGGTTGTCCGGCGATCCGGTCGACAAAGAGCGCGTTGGATGCAAGGGCGTCGACGTGCAGCCCGGCATCGATCGCGGCAAGCGACAGTCCCATCTCGCCACGGCGAACGACGCCGTATTTCGTCTCGACCAAGGTATAATCGCGCCAGAAATCCCGGAAAAAGCCGCTGTTCAGCGTGCCGTGCGGGATCGAAATGCAATAGGATTCCACCCATTTTTTCAACGGCTTGCGACGGGCATGGCGCAGGTAGCCGCCGCCGATCCCAGCGTCGAGCGCCATCAGACGGGCCAGAAAATCCGCCCCCCGACATACCGGGAACCAGGTGCTGTCGTTAAGGATCACGAGGTGCTGCATGTCGGCGCCGCTTTCGTCGATCTGGCGTATCCCCTCGCGGTAGCCACCGAAATCATAGCCGATATTGGGCCGCTGCACGATACGCCAGACATGGGGCGCAAGGCGGGCCAGATCCGCGGCGCTCAAGGGGGCATTGGACACGATCAGAACCGCCAGCCCCGCGTCCGCCAGAACCGAAACCGTCTCGAGGATCGAGGCTGCCAGACCGTCGGGCTGATGGATCAGCAACAGGCAGAACTTTCCGCCCGGCGTCCGGTCCGGCGTCTGGCCGCCGTCGCATACCTGCACCTCGGCAGCGCGGGATCTGTCATAGCGGCGGGTCCGGGCGCGCGCAAACGGCATCTCGCCGCGAACCTGCAGGCGTTGCCGCATCCAGCGCAGTTCGCGCCGGAGTTTCCACACAAGCGTCATCGCCTCACCGCCGCGCAGGCCCAGAACCCCGACGGGTCCGGGCCCCCCAGCCGGGCGAGGATCTGCTCTGCCGCGTCGGGCGCCGCTCTCGGGTAATAGACCTGCACGAGGGCCGACATGAACGCGGCGCGCGCGGCGGAATCGAACGTCAGTTCCGCGGCGCGGCCCAGGGCGGCGCGGATGGCCTCTTCGGTGGGAACGCTGTCGGCCACACCGTCCACCGCCCAGAAACACTGCCCCGCCACCAGGACCGGCCGGTCGTAAAACATCGCCTGCAATCCGACCGAGGAATTGACGGTCAGCACCGCGCGCGCGGCGGCGACCTGCTCGAAAGTGTCGGTGGCGTTGTCGAGGACGACACGGTCGGGATTCAGCGCGCCGATCCGCTCGGCGTAGGACACCTGCGCCGTCGGATGCTCTTTGATGCGCAGATGCCAGCCCTCTGGCAAGTCGTCCGCCACCCGCCCCAGCACGTCGATGAATGCCTCGGGCGTGCGGAACGCACCGCCGAACAGGCGCAGCTGGCTGTCGCCGGGCGTTTGCAGCGGCACGAAGACGAACGGGGTGTCGGGCAACGTGGCGGCGGGCAAAGTGGCGGCGGTCTGACGGGAGGCGGTCGGACGGGCGGCGGGCGCAGTGCCGTCCCGTTTCGTATCGGCATTGCATCCTGCGTCCCGGCCCACAGGCCCCCGCTGCCGGATATCGCGTCCCGCAGCGCGCCAATCGTCGGCATCCCGCGCCTGACGGTCGAACCACGCGATATAGGGGCCGATCTCGCGTGGCAGCGCGCTGGCAAAATTCACCCCCGCCGGATCGACCGTGATCCGCCCCGGCACCGGCGCCAGTTCATAGAACAGCGTCCGCGCACCGGCGTCGGCGGCGCCCTGCATGAATGCGCGCCGCGAGCCGTTCAGGCCGTTCCAGCAGACAGCGACGCTGTCCGGCGATTTTGCAAACAGGGCGCGGGCGCCATTGTACTGCATCGCATACAGCACCGAACTGAGACGGTCGCGCAGCCGATGCCGTCCGCCGCCGCGCGCCGTTTCCAGCGCGCGGGCGGCAACGACAGACGTCTGCGGCCAGCTGCGCAAGGCCAGCGGGCCAAAACGCCGCCATTCGACGGTGCCCAGACGCGACAGCGTGGCGGCAATCGTCGCGCGTTTGTCCTTGCGCGGGTCGAGGCAGATGAACCGCAGGGACGCAGAGGCGATCATGCCAGATCGGCCCATTTCAGCTGCCTGTTGCGCGTTACCGCACGGGTCAGGCGTTTGCCCACGACGGTGTCGAACTCATAGCCCGCGATTTCGCCGGACCCCGGGCGGCGCGCCCAGATGTCGGCGGCGGTGATCACATGGCCCGCGTCCAGATCGCGGTCGGCGACGACGCTGGCGCGGGCAAAGGCATAGACGGATTCCTCGGCCTGTGTGCGCTTCTTGGGGTTGTGCAGCGCGGTGTGGATTTCGCGCGACCGGTCGATAAGCAGGCGCAGCTCTGCGGGGTCCATCGAGTTGATGATGTCGGGACCGGGACGGTAGCGGGTGTCGGTGTAGTGCCGCTCGAGGATGCAGGCGCCAAGGGCGACCGAGGCCAGCGCCATTTCGGGGCCGATCGAATGGTCCGAAAATCCGACCACGGCCCGCGGAAACGCGGCCCTCAGGTCGGTGATGCCCTGCAACGAGACGATCTCGGGCGGCGAGGGATACAGGTTGGTGCATTCGAGCAGCGCGTATTCGATCCCGGCCCCATCGTGGCCAGCGCCGTCGAGGATCGCCACGGAGCGGCGGATCGATTGAATCGTCTGCATCCCGGTCGACAGGATCACCGGCTTGCCGAACCCCGCGATGTGGCGGATCAGCGGCAGGTTGTCGGCCTCGCCCGAGCCGATCTTGAACGCGGGCACGTCCAGTTCGTTGAGAAAATCCGCGGCCTTGCGCGAAAACGGCGTAGAGATATAGATCAGCCCGAGGCCCTCGGTATAGGCCTTCAGGTCGGCCTCGTCATTGGCCGACAGCGCGCAGCGTTCCATCACATGCCAGATCGACACGTCGGCATTGGGCGGAAAGATCTGCTTTGCCTCTTCGGTCATCTCGTCGTCGATGAAATGCGTCTGGTGCTTGATGCATTCGCACCCCGAGCAGGCGGCAAGCCGCACCATTTCGCGCGCCACGTCGAGGCTGCCCCCGTGGTTGATGCCGATTTCGGCGATGACGAGGGGCGGATGGGCGGGGCCGATGGAACGATGGGCAATCTGCATGGGGCCTCCGGGGGTGCGTTGGCCCCTGTATGCCCCGGCGCATGGTGCCGCCTCAAGGGGGTGCGGTGCCGGGCCTGCGTCTGTGCACAGGTCAGATGCGCCCGGGGCGCTGGCAATTCATGCGGGCGCGCCCCAGATAGAGACCGACGGGCCGAGCGCCCGACCCATCAGGAGACCGAGATGACCAACCCCTATGCCCCGCCCGCCGTCTGGACCTGGGACGCCGAAAACGGCGGCAAGTTCGCCTCGACCAACCGGCCCATCGCCGGAGCGACCCACGACGCGGCATTGCAGGTGGGCAAACATCCGCTGCAACTTTATTCGCTCGCCACGCCCAACGGCGTCAAGGTGACGACGATGCTGGAAGAACTGCTGGCCGCCGGGCACACGGGCGCGGAATACGACGCCTGGCTGATCGACATCGGCGAGGGCGACCAGTTCGGCTCGGGCTTTGTGGGGGCGAACCCGAACTCCAAGATCCCGGCCCTGATCGACCGTTCGGGCGACACGCCGGTGCGGGTGTTCGAAAGTGGTGCGATCCTGCTCTATCTGGCCGAAAAGTTCGACGCCTTCCTGCCCGCCTCGGGGCCCGCGCGCACCGAGACGCTGAACTGGCTGTTCTGGCTGCAAGGCGCGGCACCCTACCTGGGCGGCGGTTTCGGGCATTTTTATGCCTATGCACCCGAAAAATTCGAATACCCGATCAACCGCTTCGCGATGGAGGCAAAGCGCCAGCTCGACGTCCTTGACCGGCGGTTGGCGACGAGCCGGTTCCTGGGATCGGACGCCTATTCCATCGCCGATATCGCGACCTATCCGTGGTATGGCTGGCTGGTGCAGGGCGTGTTGTACGATGCGGGCGAATTTCTGTCGGTGCAGGACTATGAAAACGTCAACCGCTGGTCCGACGAGATCAAGGCACGTCCCGCCACCGCGCGCGGACGTCGCGTCAACCGGGTGGTCGGCGACGCGGCCGATCAGCTGCGCGAGCGGCACGACGCCAGCGATCTGGCCTGACCGGTTCGGGGCGGCGGGTGGAACGGATTTTCCCGTTCCGCCGTTCCGCCACCCGATGGCGCCGTGACCGTCGTCCAGAGGGAAAACCTGGCGACCAGGATCGCTGCGATCCGAAAAACTGTCCGGGGGTTTCCGAGGGTTATCGCCCCCGGACCGGCCGCCAGTTACTTTTCGGCGTCGGCGTGGGGGCCCTTCCAGACGACGAAAAACGAATAGGCGCACCACAGACCGAGCCCGCCGAACAGCATCGCCCAGAACACGTTGCCCTGCGCGATCTCGACACCGGTCCATGCCAGGAGTGCTGTGGTAAGCCCCACGCGCCGCCACATTTCGTTGAAAAACGGGATCTGGACGTCGAGACCGCGCAGCAGGTTCATGCCCGCGCCAGCATGTCGGCCACGCGCACCGCCGTGCCCGTTTCGACCGATGCGACCGCCGCTTCTGCGATGGCGAGGGCCATCAGACCGTCCTGCCCCGTCGCCGCCGGTGCCGTCCCGTCCGCGAGGCAGGCTGCGAAATAGGCAATTTCGGTCTCGTAGGCCGTCATGTAGCGCGTGATGAAGAAATTCTTCAGCGGCGGCCGGGTATAGCCGTCGCCGTTGGCGATCTCGATGCGCGCCTCGTGCTGGTTCAGCATCGTCACCGACCCCGCCGATCCATGCACCTCGATCCGCTGATCGTAGCCATAGGTTGCGCGCCTGCTGCCCGTCACGACCGCCTGTTTGCCAGTGGCGGTGCGCAGGATCACATTGATGCTGTCGAAATCGCCCGCCTGCGCGATGGCGCTGTCGGTCAGTACCGAGGCCACGGCCATCACCGTCTCGACCTCTTCACCCAAAAGCCAGCGGGCGACGTCGAAATCATGGATCGTCATGTCGCGGAAGATGCCGCCGGAGCGTTCGATATAACTGATCGGAGGCGGACCGGGATCGCGCGAGGTCAGCGTGATCATCTCGACCGCGCCGATCTTTCCGGCCTCGATCGCGTCCTTGACGGCGCGGATGTCGGGGTCGAAGCGGCGCTGAAACCCGATCATCAGGGTGGCGCCCGCCTCCTCGACCACTTGCAGGCAGGCGGCGACGCGGGCGATGTCCAGATCGACCGGCTTTTCGCAGAATATCGCCTTGCCTGCCCGCGCTGCCGCCTCGATCAGGTCGGCGTGGGTGTCGGTCGGCGTGCAGATCACCACTGCATCGACGTCGTCGCTGCCCAGGATCTCGTCGATGGTGCGGATATCGGCGCCGGAATACGCCGCGGCCTCCTGTGCGGCGGCCATCACCGGATCGGCGATAGCCACGACGCGGGCGGTGGACACCGCGGCGATGGCGCGGGCGTGGACCTGGCCGATGCGGCCAGCGCCGAGGACGGCGAAACGGGTTTGGGTCATGTGATATCCGTGGGATTTGGGCGAAAAGTCCCGGTCGGAACCGGGCGTGTGCGCGCAAAATGGCGGTTTGCCCGCGCTGGTGCAACCGCTTAGATCACGGCGCGCAAAGCCTCCGACGGGTGAAATGGCTCAGTCGCCGCCAGAGGCCCGGCCCGCGACACCCGAAGGGCGCCCCCGGAGGGACGCCCTGAATTTCTATCGTTGAAGGCGGTATCAGGCCAGATCGAA
The DNA here is from genome assembly GCA_963761735.1 of uncultured Alphaproteobacteria bacterium. Lineage (GTDB taxonomy): Bacteria > Pseudomonadota > Alphaproteobacteria > Rhodobacterales > Rhodobacteraceae > CAVXHQ01. The sequence goes on along the minus strand of CAVXHQ010000005.1, from coordinate 1,030,833 downwards.
CCGGTCTGCGTCCATCACCTTGACCCAGGCCGCCACGAACCGTGCGGCGAATGCCGGGCCCGCGTCGGCGGCGGCATAGACCTCGGCCACCGCGCGCAACTGGCTGTTCGAGCCGAACACGAGGTCGACACGGCTGCCCTGCCATTTGTCGGCGCCGGTCTTGCGGTCCTTGCCGACAAATTCCTCCTCCGCCTCGCTCAGCGGGTCCCAGACGGTTCCCATGTCGAGCAGGTTGGTGAAGAAATCGTTGGTCAGTTGACCGGGCCGGTCCGTGAACACGCCGTGCGCCGCACCGCCGTGATTGGCGCCCAGCACCCGCAAACCGCCCACCAGCGCCGTCATTTCGGGTGCCGTCAGCGTCAGAAGCTGGGCCCGGTCGATCAGCAGTTGCTCGGCCGAGACGCGATAGACATCGCGGTGCCAGTTGCGGAACCCGTCGGCCTGCGGTTGCAGCACATCGACGCTCTCGATGTCGGTCATCTCCTGGGTGGCATCGGTGCGGCCCGGCGTGAACGGCACCGACAGATCGTGGCCTGCGTCCCGCGCCGCCTTTTCCACCGCCGCCGATCCGGCAAGCACGATAAGGTCGGCCATCGAGACCCGCTTGTCGTCCTGCCGATCGTCGTTGAACGTTGTCTGAATGCCGTCCAGCACGTCGAGAACGCGCGCCAGTCGCGCAGGCTCGTTGACGTCCCAGTCCTTCATCGGCGCCAGACGGATGCGCGCGCCGTTGGCCCCGCCCCGCTTGTCGGATCCGCGGAACGTGCTCGCCGAGGCCCAGGCCACGAACACCAGGTCGGCAACCGACAGACCGCTGTCGAGCACGGCGGCCTTCAGCGCGTCGATGTCGTCCGCGTCCACCAGCGGGTGATCGACGGCTGGCACCGGATCCTGCCACAGCAGTTCCTCGGACGGGACCAGCGGGCCGAGATACAGCGTCTTGGGTCCCATGTCGCGGTGCGTCAGCTTGTACCAGGCGCGGGCGAAGGCGTCGGCGAACAGCGCGGGATCGGCGTGGAACCGCTTGCTGATCTCTAGGTAGGCCGGGTCAACCTTCATCGCCATATCCGCCGTCGTCATCATCGGCGCATGGCTGTGCGCGCCGTCGTGGGCGTCGGGCACGGTGCCCGCCAAGGCGCCGTCCGCCGGTGTCCACTGGTGCGCGCCCGCCGGGCTTTTCGTCAGTTCCCACTCGTTGTTCAGCAGCGTGTCGAAATAGCTCATGTCCCAGGTGATCGGCGTCGCCGTCCACGCGCCTTCGATGCCGGAGGTGATCGCGTCGAACCCGTGGCCCTTGCCGTGGGTGCTGATCCAGCCGAGACCCTGCGCCGACATCGGCGCGCCTTCGGGCTCTGCGCCGACGTGATGCGCCGGGCCGTTGCCGTGCGCCTTGCCAAAGGTGTGACCGCCCGCCACGAGCGCCACCGTCTCTTCGTCGTTCATCGCCATCTTGGCAAAGGTGTCGCGAATATCATGCGCCGATGCCTGCGCATCGGGGTTGCCGTCCGGCCCCTCGGGGTTGACGTAGATCAGGCCCATCTGCACGGCGGCGAGCGGGTTTTCCAGCACGCGGTCCCCCGAATAGCGGCTGCCCTGCTTGTCCGACGTCGCCAGCCATTCGGCCTCGGCACCCCAGTAGATGTCCTCTTCCGGCTCCCAGATGTCGACGCGGCCGCCGGCAAAGCCGAAGGTCTCGAAGCCCATCGATTCCATCGCGACGTTTCCGGTCAGGATCATCAGATCCGCCCAGCTGATCTTGTTGCCGTATTTCTTCTTGAGCGGCCACAGCAGGCGGCGCGCCTTGTCCAGATTACCGTTGTCGGGCCAGGAATTCAGCGGCGCGAACCGCTGCGTGCCCGAGGTGCTGCCACCGCGCCCGTCGGCGGTGCGATAGGTCCCGGCGGAGTGCCAGGCCATGCGCACGAAAAACGGCCCGTAGTGGCCGTAATCGGCGGGCCACCAGTCCTGGCTGTCGGTCATCAGGGCGTGCAGGTCGTGGCGCAGCGCGTCAAGGTCGAGCTTTGCGAACTCGGCGGCATAGTCGAAATCCGCGCCCATCGGATCGGCGTGCGGCGCGTTCTGGTGCAGAATGCGGATGTTGAGCTGATCGGGCCACCATTCGCGGTTGCCGCGGGCGCTGTTGGTGGCGTGCAGGACCGGGCATTTGCCCATCGAAATATCGTTGCCGTCCATGTCGATCTCCTCGATGTGATGTTCGTGAGGGCGCCCTCTGAGGCCGCCACATGCGGCCCGTTCGGGCCACTTAGAATCATTCTAGCAAATCACGGACTGGGGTTTAAGACGGATTTTGCACTTGCGGCGTCACGTCGCCCTCGGGGCAAGCCCGCCGGACAAACCGACTGCCCTGACGGTCGGCGCAGAGCCTCAGCGCAGACCCTCGCGTGCAATCAGTTCCGCAAGATCGGCCATTGCCGCGGCCCGCGCGGTGGCGATGGACGCGGGCGCCAGGCTCGGGGTGCCGTTGGCATCGGTGCTCAGCGCCACGACGAGGCCGAAATCACCCGCACGATCGGCGCCGAGGCCCCGCTCGGGCGCCACGAAATACTGCCCCGTCACGCGAAACTCGCCGCGCACGGAGGCCACGAAAGTCTCGATCCTGATCTCGACGGTGGCATCGGCATAATCCTGAAACGGCCAGGGCTCGGACGCGACGCGGGCACCGGTGATGGTCCGCAAAGCGCGCGAAAATTCCAGTGTCGCGGCACGCCGGGGATCGTCGGCCCAGATGTTTTCCGAGGCGGTGACGGTGCCGTTCGCCGTCTCGATAAAGATGTCCTCGGCCTCGGCATAGGTCGGCAGGGTGATGTCGCGCACCTCGACCGACCGGTACGATATGCTGACCCGTTCCTGCGTGACCACGGTGGGCACCGCAATGCGGATGTCGGGGCCGCCACAGGCCGACACGATCAGGGCGAGAGGGATAAGAGCGAGCGTTTTCATATGCCTAGCGTCCTGAAATCAGCGAATTGGGATTGCGTTCGATGGCCCGAGCAAGCGAGCTTACGGCGTCCGCCGCCTCGGAAATCTCGCGCAGGGCGGCGCGGGCGTCGCGGATCGCGGGCGATGTTTCCTCGAACCCCGCAAGCGTGCTGTCGGCCTGCGCCAGCAACGCCGTGGTCTGGCGCATCAGCGGCGGCAGGGCGGCGGCAGCGGCGGCGATTTCATCGGCAGCGCGCCGCGCCGCAAGCAAGGCAGCGTTGGTGTTGGCGATGGCATCACCGTCGTTGAAGGCGGCAAGCGACAGCCGCAATTCGGCCAGTGCGGCGTTCAGCTCGCCCGGCAAGGCGCGCGTCGTGTCCTGCGCCAGAATCGTATCGGCGTTTTGCACCAGCGTCGTCACCTCGGCCAGCAACGCGTCGAGTTCGAGGGCCTCGGCATCGCTTGCGACCGCCTGCAGGCTCTGGACCAGCGCGGGCACGCCTTCGACCGAGGCCGTGACCGATGTTGCCGCGCCCGAGGCCGCATCGATCGCCGCGAGCAGGCGTTCGATGCCGCCGTTTGCGTTCATTTCTGCGGCGAGGGTGGTGATTTCGGCCAGCGTCAGCTGCAATTCAGTGACGGCGGCGCCCAGTTGAGCGGGCAACGCCTGTGTCGCCTCGGCCCCGATCAGCGTCTGCGCCTGCGCGGCAAGACCCGAGACGCGGCTGACCAGATCGTCCAGCGGCAGGTCGGCGGCGGTACTGGCGACGCGCCCGATTTCGTCGATGACGGCAGGCAGGCCATCCACCGAGGCACCGACAAGATCGGCAGCCGTGGTCGTGGCGTCGATGGCGGCAAGGACCCGCGCGGTAGCATCGGCCTCGTTCAGATCGCGCACCAGCGTGGTGATCTGCGCCAGCGTCGCCTCGAGTTCCGCGGCCACGGCATTGACCTGTGCGGGCACGGCCTGGGTCGCTTCGGAGCCCAGAAGAACCTGCGCGTCCGACGCAAGCGCGGTGATCCGCGCGACCAGCGCGTCGAGCGGCAGGCCCGCCGCATTGGCGGCGACCGCCTCGATCTGGACGACGAGATCCGGCACACCGGCAAGCGCGGTGTCGAGCGATCCCGCCGCCTGCCCTGCCGCATCGGCAGCGGCCAGCACGCGCGCGGTGGCATCGGCCTCGTTCAGATCGCGTACCAGGGCGGTGATCTGCGCCAGCGTCGCCTCAAGCTCGGCTGTGACGGCGTTGACCCGGCCCGGTATCGCAAGGGTCGCCTCGGCGCCCACCAATACCTGCGCATCCGTCGCAAGCGCCGTGATCCGCGCCACGAGGGCATCCAGCGGCAGGCCCGCGGCATTGGCTGCCACGGCCTCGAACTGTGCGACGAGTTCCGGCAACCCGGCGATCGCGGTGTCGAGCGATCCCGCCGCCTGCCCCGCCGCATCGGCAGCGGCGAGAACACGCGCCACGCCGTTATTCTCGTTCAGCGTCGCGATGGTGCCGCGCGCCTCGGCCAGCACGGAATCGAGCGTTGCGAGCGCCGCCGAAACCTCTCCGGGCAGGCCCTGGGTCGCGTCGGCGGCCAGGAGCGTGCCGGCATTGGCCGCCAGCGTCGTAATCTCGGCAATCAGCGTCTCGACGTCCAGCTCTCCGGCCCGTTCCGCCAGCGTGGTGATCTCGCGCAGCAAGGCGGGCACCTCGGCCAGCGCGGCTTCGACCTCATCGGTCAGCTGCGTCACCGATTGCAGCGCGCCTGCAACCTCGGCCACCAGCGCCTCTTCGTTGACGCTTGCCAGGATCGCCTGCACCGACGCGACGGACCCGTCCAGATCGGACATCAGCGCGCCGACCTGTGCGGGCAGCGCCTGCACCGCCTCCGAGCCGACGACGCCGCGCACGTCCGCCAGCAGGGCGGCGACCTCGGCGGGGACCGATTGCGTCGCCTCGCTGCCGATCAGCACGGCGCCCGCATTCAGGAAATCGGTCGCACCCTGCATCAGTTCTTCGATCGGCAGGGCATCGATCCGCGCAAGCGTGTCCTGTGCCGTCGAGGCCACATCGGTCAGTTCGCTCGCCGTGACCGGAATCCGTGGAAAGGGCTGCGCCTCAAGGTCGAGAGACCCGGCGCCGGACGGGGCGGCACTGACCAGCTGGATCTTGAGGCCACCGGTAAAGATGCTGCCGGTGACGAGGCGCGCGCGCATGCCGCCCGCAACCTGTTCGGCCAGAAAACCGAGCGCGTCCTCGCGGTTGGTCTCGCCTTCGAGGCCAAGACGGGACGGCTGGATCGACAGGATCGTCTGCAGGCGGACACGGCGGTCGCCCGACGGCGTATCGTCGACGATGCCGTTCAGGCCCGACACCTCGCCGATCCGCAGCCCGTTGAGTTCGACCGGTGCGCCGGTGGTCAGACCCGAGACATTGCCGTCGAAAATCGCCACCAGATCGAGGGTCGCGCCGTCGTTGCGGTTGAACACGCTGGCGCGCGCGCTGTCGGGACCGTCGAAAACGGTGAACTGCGCCTCGTTCTCGGCCAGACCAGAGCCCGAGATGAACGTGTCGAAAGTGATGCCACCCTGGATTAGCGAGGCCAGACTGCCGAAATCAAGCTCTGCGCCGCCGCTGCCGAAGGATAACGAAAACCCGGAGGTGTCCCAGAACCGTGTCGATGTCGTGACGAGATTGTCATAGGGTGCATAGACCACGGCCCGCGCCTCGACCGAGAAACCGTCGAGCGAGACCATCGCGGTGCCGACGCGGCCGACGGCAACGCCTTTGAACACGATCGGCGTGTTGCCCGACAGCGACCCGTCGGTGGACCGCAGCATGAACTCGAGGCCCTCCTGCCCCGCGCGCAGCAGCGGCGGGTTTTCGCGGCCTTCAAACTCGAACGCGGGCGTGCCGGGAACGGTATCCCACAATCCTTCGATGTAGACGCCCGACAACACGGTATCGAGACCCGAAATACCCTGCGCCGTCACCTCGGGGCGCACGACCCAGAACTGCGCACCCTCGTCCACAAAGGCCGCGACGGATTTGTCGAGACGGACCTCGACGATGACTTCTGCCAGATCCTCGGAAAACCGCACGTCCTCGACGAGGCCGACCGAGACATCGCGGTAGCGCACCTCGGTTTCTTCGGTCGCGACGCCGGTGGCGTTGGGAAAGCGGATCTCGATGACGGGGCCCTGATCGTTGTAATTCTGCCAGGCGACACCCAGAGCGATCAACAGCGCGAAAAGCGGCACAAGCCAGACGATCGACAAACGGTCCCAGATCGACCGTTTCGCCGTCCGGGGCACTTCGGGCACTGTCGCGTCGCTCATGCGGCACCGCCGGGACGGGAGGCCGAATAATCGGTATCGGTGGCCTGCGCCGTCTCGCCGCGTCCGGCGTCTTCGATCCGGTCCCAGATCATCCGGCTGTCAAAGGCCTGTGCGGACAACATCGTGAAAACGACTGATAGCGCAAAAGACAAGGCGGCCCCCCCGGGGTGTATTTCAGCGGCAACGTCGAGTTGCACGAGGGCCGACAGGATTGCAACGACGAAGACGTCGATCATCGACCAGCGGCCGATATATTCGACAAGTTCGTAGACCACAAACCGCGAATGCGCCGTGGCATTGCCGCTGCGCCCCATCGACAGCGCCAGAAACGCGATACAGGCGAATTTGGCGACCGGGATCAGGACCGAGGCGATCAGGATGATCGCGGCGATGCCGTAGGCGCCATAGTGCGCAAGCTCGACCGCGCCGCCGACGATGGTGGCCTCCGACGTCTCGAACAGGGTACGGGTGACGAGCATCGGATAGATGTTGGCGGGGATGTAGAACATCACCCCCGCAACCCACCACGCCCAGACCCGGTTCAGCGAGCCCACGTCGCGCGACATCAGCCGCGCGTCGCAGCGCCCGCAGCGGTCGGTGCCGACCGGCCAGACCCGCAAGCAGCTGCGGCAGGTCACGAGGCCGCGGTCCTGTGCCGTCACGGCATCGCGATGTTCACCGCTCATGCCGCAGCCCCGGCGGCGCGGTTTTCATGTCCGTCGGCGATGGCTTCCCAGACCGACCAGCGGCACAGCCGCATATCGAGAATGATCTGGATCACGACCACCGCGCAGAACATCCAGAACGCCGGGCCGAACCCGATGATTGCAAGGTCCGCGACCTTCACGAGGCTGACGGCGCCGCCCAGCGCGAAAATTTCGGCCATGGACCAGGGGCGCATCCGCTCGGAGACCCGGAACGCGGTTGCCGCGAAGTGCGCGGGCAGCCTGTCGAACACAATGGGCGTCAACACATAGATCAGCAAAAAGGCACGCGCGAGCGGGATCAGCACGATGAAACCCAGAACGGACAGCGCCAGCAGCACCTGCCAGCCGTCGGAAAATGCCCGCGCCACATCCACCAGCGTCGCCGAATTGCCAAAGCCCGAGCGGCTGATCGTCAGGAACGGAAACCACAGCGCGCCGCCGACCAGCACGATCAGCGTGATGCACAACATGATGATGGTCATCCCCGCCTTGGCACGCGGCGCCATCAGCACGGCGTGACAGCGCGCACAGCGCGATACCTCGCCGGCGCTCGCCCGCGTCGTGCGGTACAATGCGTCGCAGTGCGGGCACGCGATATAGGCCGACAGATCGCCGAGCGCGGGCGTCGCCGCCGCGACGTTTACGGTGCCGTTTGTCAGGCTCATTGCGCATACTCCGCCACTCACCCCCGCCCTATACGGTGCGCGGACGACAAAGGCCACATCGCCGCGCGGTCGTGACGCCGCAGGCCCGCCCGTCGCATCGCGCCGCCCCGTGGCCCCCGGGAACCCGTTTTGCCTCAGGTTCGCGATATCGCAGTGGACCGGGCGCAAACCGGACAAATTACCGCCCCTTTTGGCGGGCAGGCTGTCCTTGAAGAGCATTCACAAGCGCCGCGAACGGGGGATCGACACCCCGCGTCCGGCCCCCTGCGCCAGAGGTTTCTGCCCCATGTTAGGTACATTCTCCGTCAACGACCTTGTGACCGGGCTGAGCCCGCATGACCGCGCCGAATTGCGCCGTGCGTGGTACGACACGCCCCCCGTGTGGAGCATGGCGCAGAGCGGTCAGGATCCCGACGACATGGCCGACTGGCTGGGCAGTCTGCGGCCCGACGACTGGCACGAGATCGTGGTCCGTTTCGACTGGGACTCGGGCGATATCGCCATCATCGCCTGGATCGCCGGTCAGCCAGACGCGGACCGTGCCACGATCCTGACGATCCTGCTGGAACAGGACGTGCAGTGTTTCAACGACAGGTGCCGGATGCGCCCGAATGAGGAACCCCGCAGCCCGATCCCCGGATCGGCCCTCGTGCTCGACCTGATATCGCAGGGCTTTGCCGCCGGACATTACCGCGATGCCCGGTTTTGCCTGAACCACAGCGATGCGGTCCTGCCCCGCACCCGCGACTATCTTGCCGATCAGCCGCACGCCAACCCGTCGTGGGCTATTCCCGACCGCGCGTGGGAGCCCTGCGACGGCGTCGCGCACCGGCCCGATTTTCTGTGGGATCACATCGGCAATTGCCAGCGGCTGCATTTCGAGGATTGGCTGCAGGGCCGTTTGCGGCCGAACTGATCCGTTGCGGCGCCCATCTGTCGTCACATCGGCGATCCCCGGCGGCAACCAGACGTCAATTGAGCCCGGTGAGGCCGTGGATCGCCCGGCGCAGTGCCGCGAACAGATCGGGCGGCGACACGGCGGCCCGCACATCCTCTGCCCCGACCGTCACCGCGATGGCCAGATCGTCGACAGGCCCCGCGTCCGGCATGTCGAACACAAGGTCGAGAAATTGCTCGCCCGAGAAGAACCAGGCAACCGCCAGACAGATCCACAGGACGGCGAGGAAGACGGCGGTATCGGTGCGGGTCATTGCCGGGCCTCAGAACTGAAAATAGATGAATGGGGCGATGCCGTCCTGCGCCGTGGCGAACAGCACCACCGTGCCCGCCGCCAGCACAAGCGCCTGAATGGCACCGGGCGCGCGCGACATTGCCGCCTCGGTCGCGTCGCGCCAGCGCAGCGGCAGCCAGTTCAGCGCCAGCCCGATCCCCAGCAGGGCGATCATCTGCACCGTGATGTCGAGCGGGGCGATCCCCTGCACACGCCCGAACGCGGCCAGCATCCCGAGCGTCGCCGCCCCGTCCGCCGCGCGGAACGGGATCCACAGCACGAACACCACGCCAAGCGCCAACACCGGGGCCAGGAGGCGCGGCATCCGGGGGCCCAGCCACCGCTCTGCCGCCAGTGCCAGCCCGTGCAACAGCCCCCAGGCGAGGAAATTCCACCCCGCGCCGTGCCACAACCCCGCCAGCGTCATCGTCAGCACGATCACCAGCGCCGTGCGCGCGGCCCCGCCGCGACTGCCACTCAGCGGGATGTACAGATAATCGCGGATCCACGTCGACAGCGAGATATGCCAGCGCCGCCAGAAATCCCGCAAGGACGCGGCGCGGTACGGCTGATTGAAATTGCGCGAAAAACGGTAGCCGAGCAGCAGGGCGATGCCGATGGCGATGTCCGAATAGCCGGAAAAATCGCAATAGATCTGCATGCCGTAGCCAAGCGTCGCCAATGCCGCAACGCCCGCGCCCTGCCCCTCGGGGAACCCGAACACCGGATCGACCAGCAGCGTCGCCAGATAGTTGGCCACCACCATCTTCTTGAACAACCCCGACAGGATCAGCACGACCGCCGCGCCGCGCATCGCGCGCGTCACGCGGGCGGGCGCATCGATCTGCGGCAAAAAATCCGCGGCCCGCACGATGGGACCGGCGACCAACTGCGGAAAGAACGAGATGTAGAACGCCACGTCGAGGGGCGCGCGGCGCGCCGCAACCGCGCCTCTCTGCACGTCCATCACATAGGAAATCGCCTGAAACGTATAGAACGAGATGCCCACCGGCAGGATCACCCGCATCCACGTCAGATCCCGCGCGAGGGCGGTGTCGGCGAAGAGTTGTTGCAGGCCCAGGATGAAGAAGTTGAAATATTTGAACACCGCGAGCACCGCGATGAGGGCCACGATTGCCGCGACCCGGACGACGGCGCCCCACCGCGCATGGCGCACGCCGAGGCCCGCGCCCCAGGCGACGGCGCTGACAAAGACCATCAGGCCAAGGAACCGCCAGTCCCAGGCGGCGTAGAAGACATAGGATGCCGCCGTCAGGAAAACCTTGCGCGCAAGGACCGCACCGCCGCCCAGACAGGCGGTAACGGTGAGGACCGCGATGAAGAACAGGATGAATTCGACGGTCGGGAAAACCATCTATTGCAGGGCCAGCCCCGACAGCGGTCCGGAGGCTGCGCCGATCCGCGCACTGGCCAGAGCCAGCCCGCCGAGGGCCGAAGCAGGTGCCGGGGCCAGTTCTGGAAACCGCGCGATCATGTCGTCAAGGATCGCGTCCGCCACGAGCGTATAGCCAAACCCGTTGAAATGGCTGCCGTCGCCGGTGCGGATGCGCCGCACGGTGCCGTTCACCGCGACGCTTTGCGCGAAGGCCCCGCCCGGACCCGAGGTAAACGGCCGCAACGGGAAGTACACCGCCCCCGAGGCCGCCGCCGCCGCCGCAAACAGCGGGTTGAGGCGGGCCAGATGCGCGTTCAGGTTCGGCAGGCTGTCGGTTGCGGGTCCCAGCAGATAGACGACGGCGCCCTGCGCCGCCGCCGTCTCGAGGATCGCATGGATCTGTTCGGTATAGACGGCATCGTACGCCGCGTCGTTCAGGGGCGTGCGCCGCTGTGGTTCGATGATCGCCTGCATGTCGTTGGCGCCGAAATGCGCCACCACGATGTCGGGCCGGACCTGCGCCGCAAGGGTCGCGAAATTCGCGGGCCAGTCATAGTAGTCGATGCGCGCCAAACCGGTGGAATTGCGCCCCGCGTTGGTCACGTCGATGGCAAGATCGCGGGCCGGCGCGCGGCTGGCCAGCAAGGTGCCGAAGCCTTCGGACAGCGAATCGCCGATCACCAGCATTCGCGCGGGCCGCAGCGCCGAGACATCGCCGCGCAGGCTGCGTGCCACCTGCGGCGCGCGCGGCGCCTGCGGCGACGTCAGCACAGACCCGAGATCCTGCGCGCGCGCCGCAACGCCCAGGCCCCCCGAACAGGCCGTCGTCAGCGCCAGCATAAGGGCAAGGGCGGCGGGGCGCATCAGGGCAACGGTCCGGTCGGTGCGGGGCATCGGCGCGGACCCCTATTGCAGGGCAAGCGCGTCGATCGCCACGGCGCGGCCCGATGTGGCGAATATCTTTTCGACGTCGGCACGCAACAGCCCCGCGACCATATCGTAACCGATCTGCGTGAAATGCACCTGATCGGTGTTGCGGATCTGGCGCAGCGATCCGTCGATGTCGGCACTCATCACGAAGGCGCCCTGCCCGAACGTCGTCGGCGTATGGGTGTCGACAAAGCGCACGCCCGCGGCACTTGCCGCATCCGCCTGCACGCCTGAAATGGTGCGATAGCCATCCTCGAACCGGGCCTCGCCGACGATCGGCAGGCCCATCCAGATGACTTCGCGCGCGCGCCCCGCAAGCCCGTCCGCCAACGCCGTCACGCGCGCGCCATAGGCCGCATCCCAGGTGTCGCCGCCCCAGGCGTGGCGTTGCGTGCCCTCGCGGATGTTGCGGATATCGTTCGCGCCCACCTGCACCACGATCAGGTCGAGGGCGCCGTCGAAGGCGAGCCTGCCGAGCCAGTCGTCCGCATCGCTGCCGGCAAGACCGTCCGACACGGTGGACCGGCGCAGCACCTCGACCGAGGCGCAGGCCGCGAAGGCGCGGTAGAACGAGCCCCACAAACCATCCGCAAGACTGTCGCCGATCACCGCGATGCGCACCGGATCGGACGGACATTCCAGTCCGCCCAGCACGGGTCCGAGCACCGGATCGAGGGCGGGCGAGGCGATGCCCTGCGCATCGGCAGTGGAAGCGACGGTGACAAAAAGGGCTGCGGAAAACAGGGCGGCGGCGCGGGTGCGCAAAAAGGCTGGCATCAGGTCATTGTCCTGCGTCGGAGTAAAGATCGATATAGGCCTCGACGGCGCGCGCGGTCGCGGGGCCGGGAATGCCGTCGACGAGGCTGGTGAACACGCCCGCCGTGCGCAGCTCTGTCTGCAAGGCGGCCACGACGTCGCGGGGCCGGTCGCGGATCTGCGTCGTCAGACGATCGTGGGCCGTCTCGTCGCCTTCGGCCACCGCATCGAGATACAGCCTTGCGGCACGGCCCGGATCGGCGGCCACGCCTTCGGTGCCGTCCTCGTAGATCTGCGCCAGAAAGGGTGCGGCATGGGTATAGCCCTGCGCCACGGACGCCTCGTACCACGCGACGGCCTCGGGGCCCGAGGGCGTCGTGCCGGTGCCGGTATCAAGAAAGAACCCGGTAAAGAACTGGGCGACCGGATTGCCCTCTTCGGCGTCGGCCAGCGCGATCTGAAAGGCATCCGACGCGGTGCGCCCGGGCACCAGCTCGCGCGAATACAACACCACGAGAACCTCGCCCGAAAACCAGTCGCCCGCCGCATATCCCTGCCGCGCCAGCGCGTCGGCGGCCTCGAAATCGGGCTCGTCCTCGAGCGGGGCATACAGGTTATGGGCGGCAAGGCCGTAGGCCTGCGGCAGACCGGCGGCAAGGCCGACGGCGTATCCGGCCTCTGCGGCCTCGGCGTCGCCCACCGACAGGGCAATGCGTCCGCGCACCGTCGCGGCAAGCGCACTGCCCGGAAACTCGGCCAGAACCGCGTCGCAAACGGCGCCCGCCCGTTCGGGATCGATGTCCGACAACAGACGGGGCCCGCCCAGCTGCGGCAAACCCGCGGCCGCGACGCAGGCGGCGGCGGCGGCGGTCTCGGCCTCGATGGCGGCAAGTTCCGCCTCGGCCTCGTCCTGCAGGGCGCACAGCACACAAGCGGCCAGCCAATCGGCTATTTCGACCGCATTCTGCCGCAGAACAGCCTCCTCCAGCGCCTTTGCCTCGGCCTCGAAACGCCCGTCTGCCTCAAGAGCGGCAACGCGCGCCTCGACGGTCTCGCGGTCTTCGCAGGCCGCACAGGTTGCCAGCCAGCGCAGCATCCCGTCGAGGTCGTCCGAGGCCATCAGCGCCGCCAGTTCGACCCGCTCGGCGTCGCGGGCATCTTCGGCCACATCAAGGGTGGCAAGACGCGCCTGTGCGGCCTCGCGAAACGCGCAAAGCTGGCAATTTTCAAGGTAGATGGCGATGCGGCCCGGGTTCTCGTCATCCCGAATATTCTCCCAGACCTCGGTCTCCAGGGCGCGCGCGCGGGCCTGCGCGCCGATGTCGCCCTGCACCCCCAGCAGGCCTTGCGCCGACGGACAATAGCGGCAGGCCGCCAGAAAGGCACCGATGGCCGTGGCGTCGTCGGACGACATCAGGAACAGCGCCTCGAAACTCTCGAGATAGACGGCCTCGTCCAGCGCGGGAATAAGGGGCTGTGGCGGGACCCGCACGACCGGCGCATCGGCATCGGCGGCGGTGAGGATCAGGCTGTAATCGGCGGCGCAGGGCAGGTCGCGCGCGGCACCGCGGGCCAGCACGTCCGAGACATAGGACGCGGCCTCGCCGACCGTGACGGTATCGTCGCCGGAGCCGAACGGCGCCCGGTCCGGCACCCCGGCCAGCGTTTCGTAATGCAGCGGCGGTCGCGCCGTGTCGTCGGCGCCACACGATCCGTCCCGGTCGACCATCAGCACGGCCACCGCAAAGCCCAGATCGTCGATGGCGGCGCGCAGATCCGGCAGCGCGCGGGGGAAAAGATCGTCGGGATCGGCGAGCCTGACATAGGCCACCTGCCGGGTCTGCGCACGCAGCGCGGTTGCGAGCGCCGACAGGCGGGTGGCGAAATCGGCGAGGCTCAGCGCCTCATCGGCAATGGCGGCGGTGACGGCTCCGTTCGCCTCGGCCAGCGTCAGGTCGACGACAAGGTGCAGATCGCCGGTCCGCGCCTCGTCGGCGCCGGCGCCCGACACGAACGTGGACACGGCGTTGGCCTGCAACAGGGCGGCCAGAACGTCGCTGCCCGCGGCCTCACCTGTCGGCAGATCGGCAAATGAGAGAACGCCCAGAGAGCCCGTGACGGGACCGGGCAGGCCCTCGTCGGCGTCGGCGCCCAGAAATACAAGGCGGGTTTCGGTGCTGCGCACGGTTTGCGCCGAGACGGCGGAGACGGCGAAGGCCGCGCAAAGCGCGCCTGCCGCAATTGCCAGACGGCACGCACGCCCCGGGTTCTGTCGCAACGTCATCATCGGCCCGGTTCCTTTACAGCGGTATCCGGACGGGTCGTCCGGACGCCTTGTCAAACGCCCCGAAGGGCGCTGCAATATCGTGCTGCCCGGGTCGTTGGTGCCGCGTCATTCACCGCGCGGACATGCCCTTGTGGCGCAGAAAAACCGCATGCGCCGACGCGCGTCAAGCGTCGAGACCCGCGTCGCCGGTAATTTCGATGCATTTTCCGAGCAATGTGGCCGCCGTGCCGGGCCCCGTCAGGCGCCCAGCGCCTTGGCACCCCAGACGAGCGCCACGCCGACGCACAGCGCCGCCAGACCGGCGATCCTGCGCTGCTCGACGGTGAGAGCGCGCAAAGCGGCGAGCATATCCTCGATCAGATGAGGCGCCAGCGCCCACAAAAGACCCTCGGCCACCAAAAGGAGACCGAGGGCAAGAAGGATCGTCGGCATAGTTGCAGACCGCCCGCGGCTACTGGCCCGCGGCGGTGGCCCCGGTCGCCGCAGGTGCCGCCGGGCGGCCCTGTGGCGAGGCGAGGTAGTCGAAGAATTCGCTGTCCGGCGTCAGAACGAAGGTCGAATTCGACCCCTGCAGGGCGCGCTGATATTGCTGCAGCGAATAGTAGAACTCGAAGAACTCGAGATCGGCACCATAGGCCTCGGCAAAGGTGGCGTTGGCGATGGCTTCCGCCTCACCGTAGATGATCTGCGCCTCGCGGTTGGCCTCCGAAACGGTCTCGACGGCGGTACGGTCGGCAAGGGCGGTGACCCGCAGGGCCGCCTCCTCACCACGGGCGATCTCGTCCGCGGCCTCACGGTCCCGCTCGGCGCGCATCCGGGCGAACGTCTCGTCGAGGTTCTGGGTCGGCAGGCTCGTCTGCTTCAGGCGCACATCGACCACATCAAGACCGAGCGTCAGGGCCTCGGCGCGGGCCTGGTCCCGGATCCGGTTCATCAACAGACGCCGGTCGGACGACAGGATGGTGTCCGACGTCACCTGATCGGCACCGAGGACTTCGCGGATCTGCGCGTTCAGGATCGACGACAGCCGGTCCTCGGCGGTGCGGACACCGCCCGCACCGACGGCCTGACGGAACAGTGTCACGTTGGCGATCCGGTAGCGCGCAAAGGCATCCACGACGAGACGCCGGTCGTCCGAGGGCGTCACCTCGATCTCTTCGGTGTCGAGGCTCAGGATACGGTCGTCGTATTTCGCAACCTCCTGAATGAACGGGATCATGAAACCGATGCCGGGTTCTTCCTGAACCTGCCGGATCTGACCGAATTGCAGGACCAGCGCCTTTTCACGCTCGTCGACCACATAGATCGAATTATACAGGCCGAAGATGACCACGACGAGGGCGGGAATAAGGTATGCTGACTTGTTCATGGCCTAGTTCCCTGCCGTCGGTTGCGTCGTCGTCTGGATCTGGATCGGTGGCCGCGGCTGTGCCTGCGCACCGGGACGCGCGGGCCCCGAGGGCTGGCCCTGAACGGAACCGGTGCCGCTCTGCATCAGATCGTTGAGCGGCAGGAACGGGATCACGCCCTGCCCGCCGCCGTCGCCGCTGCCGAGGATCGCGGGATCGAGGATGATCTTGTCGACCTCGGCAAAGATGCCCGCCATCGTGTCGAGGTATATCCGCTGGCGCGTCACCTCCTCGGAGTTCTGGTATTCCGCCAGAACGGCGGTGAACCGGCTGGCCTGACCGAGGGCAAAGTTGGTCAGCTCGGCACGGTAGCCTTCCGCCGCCTCGAGGACCTGTGCCGCCTCGCCGCGGGCACGTGCCAGTTCGCGGTTTGCATAGGTGTCGGCCTCGCGCTGCAGACGGTCGCGGGTCTGCTCGGCGGCCTGCACCGCGCGGAACGCGTCAATGACACTTTGCGGCGGATCCGCGCGTTCCAGGTTGACCCGGACGATGGTGATGCCCGCCTCATATTCGTCAAGCGTGGCCTGAATGCTGGCCTGCACCGTATCGGCGATCAGGCCACGGTCGCGGTTCAGGATCGGGGCGAGGGTCGAGGCCGCGATAACCTCGCGCATGGTGGATTCCGAGACCGACTGCACCGTCTGCTCGGGGTCGGCGATGTTGAACAGCAGCTTGGCCGGGTCGTTCACCGTCCACACCACCTGAAAGCCGATATCGACGATATTGGCGTCCGTCGTGAGCATCAGGCCGTCGTCCGTCCGGCTGTTGTTGGACGAACCGATGCGGGCCGTCCGCTCTGCGGTGACGTTGACGACGTCATAGGTGGTGACGGGCCACAGCGCGAAATTCAGACCCGGGTTGCCGGTCGAGGAGTAGGAGCCGAGGAAAAGTTCGACCGATTGCTCGTCTGGGCCGACGGTATAGAACGAATTGAACGCCCAGAGGCCCGCGGCGGCCAGAACGGCGATACCGACGGTGCCGCGGGTCAGCTTGAAGCCGTCGCCGCCGTCACCGCCGCCATTCGATCCGCGACCGCCGCCCATCAGAACCCGCAACTGCTCGCGGCCCCGGTTGACCAGATCGTCGATCTCGGGGATCTGCGGTCCCTCGCCGGGCCGGCGCGGTGGTTTGCGCCCGCCGTTCGGGCCGCCATTCAGGCCGCCGTTCGGTTGATCGCCGTCGTTGTCGCCCGGGCCACGCCCGCCGCCGCCGCCCCAGGGGCCACCGTTGTTGCCAGCCATGCGCTGTTCATTCCCTCTCGTTTAGGCGCATCCACCCCTCGTGCCAGGGTGCCGCGCCGGTTAGGATCTTAATTGTGTGTTTACGCCCGAGTTTCAACCCGTGAAGGTGCCGCAGTGTGGCGGGTGTGGCCCCGTTCGCCGCCGGTTACGAGCTGCGGGTCGGGGTTTTCATCGTCACAAGTTCCTCCGACATCGTCGGATGCACTGCCACGGTGCGGTCGAAATCCTCTTTCGTCGCGCCCATCTTCACGGCAATCCCGGCCAGCTGGATCATCTCGCCCGCCTGCGGGGCGACGATATGACACCCCAGAACGACCCGGCTTTCCTTGCTGACGACAAGTTTCATCAGCACCCGTGCGGATTTACCCGCAAAGGCGGACTGCATCGGCCGGAACGAGGTGCAGTAGACATCGATCTCGCCTGCGTCGCGCGCGGCCTCTTCGGTCATGCCGACGGTGCCCATCTCGGGCTGCGTAAAGATCGCCGAGGGGATCAGGTCGTGATCCACGGGCGTCGGATTGCCTTTGAAAACGGTTTCGACGAATGCCATGCCTTCGCGGATCGCCACCGGCGTCAGATTGACCCGGTTTGTCGCGTCGCCGATGGCATAGACCGACGGCACGCCGGTCTGCGAAAATTCATCCACGAGGATCTCGCCTTTGCGGCCAAGCTCTATTCCGGCCTCTTCCAGGCCCAGATCACGGGTATTGGGCGCACGTCCCGTGGCGAACAGAACCCGGTCGAATGCGCCTTCGTGGCCGTTGGTCGCCTTGATCCAGACCCGGCCGGGCGCTGCGGGCATTTTCGTCGTGTCCCTTTGGGCCGCACCTGCGGCGTCGCTGTCCGTGCCGCGGCCCATCCGCGCATCGGGGTCCGCCTCTGCGGTCTCGGCGTCCATCATCTCGACGATATCGGTGCCGACATGCAGATCCACGCCTTGTTCCTTCATCGCCTCGGCAATCAGGCCGCGTGCCTCGTCGTCGAACCCGCGCAGCACTTGCGCACCGCGATAATATTGCGTCACCTTCACGCCCATGCCCGTCAGGATGCAGGCGAATTCGCAGGCGATATAGCCGCCGCCGACGATCAGCACGCTCTCGGGCAGGTTCTCCATGTGAAAGATGTCGTCCGACACCATCCCCAGTTCCGCGCCCGGCCTGTCGGGGCGCACCGGATGGCCGCCGACAGCGATCAGGATGTGCTTTGCCGTCACCGTCTTGCCGTCCGCAAGCTCGATCGTGTGCGGATCCGACAGCTTGGCCCGCTGGTCGAAAATCTCGACGCCGGACCCCACGAGCATCTTGCGGTACACCCCTTCGAGCCGGTCGAAGCCGTCGTTCATCTTCGCGGCGAACGGCCCCCACCGAAACCGGTCCTCGAGACCCTCGGGAAGATCCCAGCCATAGGCGCGCGCCTCGCCGAAGATCGCACGGTAGCCGGATGCGAAGACCATCAGCTTTTTCGGCACGCAGCCCCGGATGACGCAGGTGCCGCCCAGGCGGCTGTCCTCGGCCAGGGCCACCCTTGCCCCCGTCGCCGCCGACACGCGGGCGGCACGCACGCCGCCGGATCCGCCACCGATGACGAAAAGATCATAGTCGAATGTCATGGCGCGGTCCCCGTTCGCTGTTACAGGCCCTAGTTAGGGGCCCAGCGCGCGGGGCACAACCGGAACGCCGCCTGCCCGGGCGGTCCGCGCGATCAGTATTCCACGACCTCGCCGTCGTCGCGCACGATACCGCGAACGCAGACCGTGACCACTACATCGGCGGGGTTGAGATCGAGCAGCCGCTCGAAGGTGGACGGCCCCCACCGGCCGCTCTGGACGACCGGCACATCGGGGATCAGCCGGGTATCGCGATCGATCGCGAAGGACGCGATGCTGCCGCCAAGAACATCGCGAAACCGGACCGATCCGTCGATCAGGCGGACCGGACTGCCGGATGTCAGGATCAGCGTCGTTTCAAGCAGGTTGGTTCGGTCGTCGATGGCCGATATCGACCAGTCGGTGACCGTGACGATGGTGTCGTTGCATCCGGTCTGGGCGGCGGCGGTGCCCGCCGTCAGCAACAGCGCCGCGACCGCGCGCCGACATGCGGCCGCCGGGTGAGACAGCGCCCGCGTCACTCCGCCAGATCCCGGAACAGGTTGTCGTCGTCCAGAAAGTCGAATTTCTCTTCCTCGCTCGTGCCCTTGTTGATGTCGCGCACCTCGACCCGCCCGTCGCCGTAGCCAATCACCACCGCGTCGCAGATATCGAGGAACAGCCCGTTCTCGACCACGCCGGGGATCTGGTTCAGCACCAGCGACAATTGCCGCGCATTGCCGATCCGGTTCAGGTGCAGATCGAGGATGTGGTTGCCCTCGTCCGTGACATAGGCGCGGTCGCCGGACATCCGAAGCGACGTCGTGCGGCCCAGCACGTCCATCCCGATCAGCGTCTCCTCGATCAGCGTCCGGGTCGTCTGCCAGCCGAACGGCACCACCTCGACCGGCAGGGGGAACGCGCCCAGCGTCTCGACCTGTTTGGAGATATCGGCAATGACCACCATCAGGTCGCTCGCCGTGGCGACGATCTTTTCCTGCAACAGCGCGCCGCCCGCGCCTTTGATCAGGTTCAGGTTCGGATCGTATTCATCCGCCCCGTCGATCGTCACGTCGAGCCATTTGGCCTCGTCCAGCGAGGTGACCGGGATGCCGACGTCGCGCGCCAGTTCCGCCGTACGGACGCTGGTGGGCACGCCGGTAATCTTGAGGCCCTCGTCGCGCACCATCTCGCCCAGACAGCGCACCAGCCAGGCCGCGGTGGACCCGGTCCCGAGGCCGACGCGCATGCCGCTCTCGATATATTTGGTGGCGCGTTTGGCGGCCACGAACTTGGCCTTGTCGATGGGGGATAATTCCGAGCTCACCTGATGCCTCCCGTAGCGCGTGTTCGCGTATGTTATCGGCAGCCGTTATAGGCGGCGGCGCGGGCGGGGGCGAGGGTGAAACGGCCCCGATCCGGATGAAAGGCGCGCTGTCTGTCGTCCGACCGGTGGCCCGCCTGCCCCCACGCACCGCTGGCGGCGGCGTGGCGGCAGTGGGGGCCGGGGTGTCGCTTTGCGGCTTTGCCCGGCGCTCCGCCCCTGCGATAAGGGCGCATGACAGCACCCCTGCGCCTGCATTACGCCCCGGACAACGCCTCGCTGTGCGTGCGGCTTGCCCTCGAGGCCACCGGCATGGCCTACGCGACGGCGCTGGTCGACAGGTCGGTACGCGCGCAGGACGGGGCACCGTACAAGGCGATCAATCCGCACGGCCTGATCCCCGCGCTCGAAACACCGGACGGTCCGGTTTTCGAAACCGCGGCGATCCTGCTGTGGCTGTCGGAACGGCCCGGTGGAGAGGGTCTGATGCCCGCCCCCGGCACATCTGCGCGCGGCGCGGCGCTGGCCTGGCTTTTCTGGCTGTCCAATACGCTGCATCCGACGCTGCGGATGCTGTTCTATCCGCACGTCCATGTCCCCGCCAACGGCGTTCCTGCGTTTCTGGAAAAGACACAGATGTGCCTCACAGGACATTTCGACCGTCTCGAGGGTTTCGCCGCGACCGAGGCGGAGGTGTTGCGCCCCGGTGCGCCGACCGCCCCGGTCTGCTATCTGTGCCCGATGCTGCGCTGGCCCGCCCTGTACGGCACCGGTGCCACCGATCGGTTCGATCTTTCGCGCTGGCCGCATCTGCACCAGATTGCAAAAGTGACAGAACGGACGCCCTGGGCGCGCGCGGCCTGCGCCGCCGAAGGCATGTGCAACACCCCGTTTTCCCTGCCATCCCTGCCCAATCCCCCCGAAGGGAGTGCTACCTGACATGTTCCTGTCCGTGTTCGAAATGTTCAAGATCGGTATCGGCCCCTCGTCGTCACACACCATCGGCCCGATGGTGGCGGCGGCCCGGTTCCTCGATCATCTGCGGGGTCTGCCCTTTGCCGCGCACGGCCTGCGGGCGTCGCTGCACGGCAGTCTCGCATTCACCGGCGTCGGCCATGCAACCGACCGCGCGGTGATCCTCGGGCTCGCGGGGTTTCGCGCCGACGATTACGACGCCGCCAGGGCGGAGGCGGAACTGGCGCGCATCGGCACCGACCACACCGTCGCGCCCGGGGATCTGCCTGTCCTCGCCTTCGATCCCGCCGACCACCTTGCCTTCGACTATGGCCCGCCCCTGCCCGGCCACGCCAACGGCCTGATCCTGAAGGCCGTCGACGCACAGGGCGACGTGATCACGCAGATGACGTATTACAGCGTCGGCGGCGGGTTCGTGCTGACCGCCGAAGAGCTTGCGGCGGGCCGCGACACCGATGACGGCCCGCCCGTACCGCATCCGTTCAAGAGTGCCGCCGAGATGCTGGCGATGGCCGCAAAGACCGGCCTGAGCATCGCGCAGATGAAACGCGCCAACGAGCTGTCGCGCCGCCCTGCCGGCGACGTGGACGCAGGCCTTGCGCGCATCTGGGAGGTGATGACCGCCTGCATCGACCGTGGATTGGCGGCGGAAGGCATCCTGCCCGGCGGCCTGAAGGTGAAACGTCGCGCCGCCGCCATCCACACCGCTCTGCTGGCCGAGCGTGGCATGAACCAGCGTGCGCCGCACACCATCAACGACTGGATGGGCGCCTATGCGATGGCCGTGAACGAGGAAAACGCCGCCGGAGGCCAGGTCGTCACGGCGCCCACCAACGGCGCGGCGGGCGTGGTGCCCGCGACGCTCCGCTACTGGCTCGATCATGTGCCGGGCGCCTCGCCGAAAGGCATCCCCGATTTCCTGCTCACCGCGGCGGCGATCGGCGGGTTGGTGAAATACAACGCCAGCATTTCAGGCGCCGAGGCGGGCTGTCAGGCCGAGGTCGGCTCTGCGTCGGCGATGGCCGCGGCGGGCCTCTGCGCCGTCATGGGCGGCACGCCGGAGCAGATCGAAAACGCCGCCGAAATCGCCCTCGAACATCACCTCGGCATGACCTGCGATCCGGTGCGCGGCCTCGTCCAGGTGCCCTGCATCGAGCGCAACGGGCTGGGCACGATCAAGGCCGTTTCCGCCGCCTCGCTGGCGTTGCGCGGCGACGGCACCCACCTCGTCCCGCTTGACGCGGCCATCGAAACCATGCGCCAGACCGGCGTCGACATGAGCGAGAAGTACAAGGAAACGGCTCTCGGCGGCCTCGCGGTCAACGTCCCGAACTGCTGAACGTCCGGTCTGCGCAGGCACATGGACGACCGGAGGCTGCCTCTACCGCGCGGGCCATCTGGGCGTCCCCGGCGCGACAAGCGCGCGCACCGCCGCGCCCAGAGCCGCACGCGGCAGGATGACCAGCATCGCAGGCGTCCGGGCGCGCAGGGTTACCATGCCGGTTGTGGCGGCATTCGACGTGCCGATCCGCCCGCCCGGGGCAAAACAAATCCCGTCCGTCGGCCAGCGCAGCCCCGTGGACGCCACGCGCGCCCGCGCCATCGGGAACAGCGACACGACGCAGCCCGGCGCCAGATCGAGCGTTATATCGGCAGGACACAGGAACGTCAGGCTTTCGGCCCCCAGCACGATGCAGGGCCGGTCGGCGCGCAGGATCATGCCGTGCAGCGCGGCAAGTTCATGATCGAGCCTGCCCCCCGAAAACCCGCAGGCGATCACCAGAGGTGCCGCGATATGGCGCAGCGCCTTGTCGAAATCGGTGCTGTCCTGTTCGGCCACCGGGTACAGGACGTCGGCAAAGGCGGTGCGCGCGGCCACCGACACCGAATCCATATCGCCGATCACCGCCGCCGGTCGCAGGCCACGCGCCAGCAGCGTATCCGCGCCGCCGTCCGCCGCCACCAGAACCGGCGCCAGTCTTAACGCAACGGTAAGGTCGTCGGTCGTAATGTCAGCGCCACCGACCAGCGTGACAGCTGTCGCGCTCTCGACGATAATTGATGTGTCCATGCCACCTGCCCCCCGCCAAACGGCGCTATTGTTTCTCGCTCCGTGCCAATGCCATAAAAGGGCCTTGAAATGATACCGCTCCGAGCTTTTTTGCGCGCCGCATTCGGACCTGATTACTGGTAAACAGAGTGTTGCCAAGACCTGACAAGAGCGAGCATTAATCATGGTTGGATCGAGCAAGATTCTAACGGTTTCCTACGGAACGTTTTCGTGCACCCTCGAAGGGTTCGACGACAGTTTTTCGACGATGAAGGCGATTGCGGAGTATTTCCGCGATCTGGCGGCGGACGACCGGTATTTCGGTGCCGAACCCGCAACGCCGGACGCCGACATGCTGGCGCGAATCGCCGAACGCGAAATTGCCCGCCGGGTCGAGGCACGGACGGATGGCACAGGTATCGTCCTGCGCGCAGGCTCTGCCCTGACCGAGGCGGTGCCCGCCGGTGACACGGATGCGGATCTTGCCGGGACCGAAGACGCGGCAATATCCGCCCCAACCGAGGCCGAGCCGGCGGCTGCACCGGGAAAAATTGCGCCGGACAGAACGGCACCGTCAGACGATCTGACCGACGCTTCCGAGCAAGCGGCGCCCGCGACGGCACCGTCAGAAACGCTTGCCGGTGTCCCGAAGGACGCGGCTCCCGCCGCCTCCGAACTGCTCGCCACGGCACCGGCAAGCGCGCCAGTGGCACACTCTGCCGACGCACCCGGGGCGCAATCTTCCGAGGCGCAAGACGCAAACGCGCCCGAGGTGTATCGAGAAGCACCCGCTGCCGAGGGAAAGCGCCAATCCCGGACGAGCGAGGCCGCGCGGAATACCGCGCCGCTGATGCCACCGGCGGCGGTAACTCCGGCAACCGCGACGCCGCGTCCCGCACCTGTGCGCATCCCGCAACCCCCGGCAGCAGGACCGCAGCCGACCCCGCGCGTCAGCGAACGTGCCCCGGGCCCCGTCCACCCGGACGCCGAAAGCGTCGCTGCGAAATTGCAGCGTATCCGCGCCGTCGTGGGGCGGGCAACGCCTCTGGCCGCCGCAAGCGCCCCCGCGGCAGCACCGGAAGCAGCCGCCCCGCCTCCCGCCCCGAAAACGCTTCCGACGCCGGAACCGGTCGAAGATCAGACGGCTGAAGTTCAGCCCACCGAGACGGCGGCACAGGCCGTCGCGGCTCCCGCGGCGCAGAGCACCGATGCCGCTCCCGCAGCTCCGTCGCGGATCGAGGCCCGCGTGATCCGGATGCGCCGCGCGGATTTTGAGGCTGCGGTCTCGACCGGCACCCTCATCGAAGACGAGAGCGATACTGCAGCGGACCCGCCACAAGAGCGTTCCCCGGTTCAGACCTCGCTCAGCGCCGAGGACGAAGAGGCGCTTCAGGCCGAGCTTGCCGCGCTCGAGGACGATCTTTCCGACGCGGACGCTCGCGAGGATGCGACCCCCGACGACGGCCCGGAGACCGCGACCGATTATGACCTATCCGAGGCCGCGGACGACGAGGCCGTTGACGACGTTGAAGGAGTTGCTTTCGACGACGACGAGGACATCGCCTACGACGATGATGAGGATGTCGCGGGTGATGAGCTGGACGCCGAGGACAACGAAGCCGATCTGGCCGACAGGGACGAGGACATCGCCCAGGACAACGACCGGGATTTCGCAGCCACGGGCGGCACAGATATCGACAATGCGGCGGCGCCCGCGCCGGACGAAACGGCCATCGACGACACAGCGGAACCCGAAATCCAAACGCCCGCTGCCTCATTGCTTGCCGAAAACATTCGCTCCGCACTTGCCGCCTCTCTGACAGGGTCGGGCGCTGTCGATGTTGCCGGCGACACCACCGATTCTTCGGACCGAGACGATGCGGAAACGGAGTTTGACGGCGACACCGAAGACGCGGCCGGCGACGGGTTTTACGACGTTGTCGACGACGTGGAAGACGCAGCTGCGGACGGTACCGTCGCCATTCCCATGGACGATATCGAAAGTAACGGCACGAACGCCCATGATCATAGCGACGACGCGGTGCAGGGGGGCGAAACCGGGAGTGCCCGCGCACACCTGAACGCCGATGACGCCGGCGCGATTGCAACTTCCGGCGACAGCGACGACACGGCGTCCGGTGATGACGCGGACCCGGTCGATACCGCTGAAGCGGTTGCGCCATTGCGTCCGCGCAGGGTCCGCTTGCCGGCGCTTCCGATCGAGGATGAGGAAGATCTGCTCCGCATCTCCAAGCAGACCGACGTCGCCATGGATGCGCCCGAGAACCGCAGCCGCCGCGATGCAATACATCAGCTCAAGGCCGCTGTCGCTGCAACGGAGGCTGCGCGCAAGCTGGGCGAAACACCGGTTCAGGCGGAGGAAGACGACCGCCACGAGACGGCGTTTCGCGACGACCTGGAGCAGGTGGTGCGGCCCCGGCGCCCGATTCGGCCCGGCACGGCCCAGGCCCGTACCGAGCGCCCGCGCCCCGCGCCGCTCAAACTGGTGGCGTCACAGCGGGTGGACGCGCCCGCCTCCGGCGACGGGGCTGTCGCCGATGCTCCGGTGCGTCCGCGTCGCGTCGCCCTGACAGAGGCGCCAAAAGCTGCGGCACCCGGCACGGTGCCGTTCCCGGATTTCGCGATGGATATGGGGGCGACCGGGCTGAACGATCTGATGGAGGCTGCCGCCGCCCATACTGCATTCGTCGAAGGCCACGAGGATTTTTCGCGCCCGCAGTTGATGAGCAAGCTGCAGGAAACGGCAACATCGCCGATCAGCCGTGAAGACGGCCTGAGGGCGTTCGGGGCGTTGTTGCGTCAGGGCCGTCTGACCAAGGTGCGCAACGGTCGGTTCGCCATTCCGGGCGACACGCGGTTCAATCCCAAGCGTCGCGCAGGCTGAAACTTCGGGACCGGCGCGGTGGGCATCCACCATTGAACGACAAGGGGGGGCAGCGGTTCGATCCGCTACCCCTTTTTGCTGTCGAGATGACTGTCCGTATCTGACCGGCGTCCGCAAGGTACCGCGGCATCTGCCGGATTCGGAGGCGCATCACCGTCCCGCACCGATCGCTGCCACCTGTCGCGGGTTGCGACCACGCAGCGGATGACAACTCAGTCTTCCGGCGGTGCCTTGGGATCGGCCTTGCCGACGCCTCTGAAAACCGCCCGAAACGGTATCGCCCATAAGACGCCCAGGGTCGCATAGATCGCAAGTTCGATCAGGACGTTGGGCCGGGGCAGCGCGCTGACCGCGACCCAGGCGACGACGATATAGGCGGGCAATCCAAGCAGCAGGATCACGAGAGACCAGCGGCGACGCTGTTTGAATGTCAGGGCCATGTGAACGCTGTCCTTGGATCGAAGGAAGGGGTGGTCGACGTGCGGTGGCATCATATCGTGACAGCCAATAGCGCGGATCGCCCGCGCACCGCACCGTGAGCAGGTGTCGCAGGCGTCAGTCGGCGAAGGGGTCGGTTACCAGAATGGTATCCTCGCGCTCGGGCGAGGTCGACAGCATGGCGACGGAACACCCGATCAGCTCTTCGACCCGACGGACGTATTTGATCGCCTCCGCCGGAAGATCGGCCCAGGACCGCGCGCCTTCGGTCGATTGCGACCAGCCCGGCATTTCCTCATAGATCGGCGTGCAGCGGGCCTGATGATCAGCCGCCGTGGGCAGATAATCGAGGTGGGTGCCGTCGAGATCGTAGCCGGTGCAGATCTTCAGCGTCTCGAACCCGTCGAGCACGTCGAGCTTCGTCAGCGCGATGCCGTTCACGCCCGAGGTCACGCAGGTTTGCCGCACGAGGACCGCATCGAACCAGCCACAGCGCCGCTTGCGCCCGGTATTCGTGCCGAACTCGTGGCCCCGCTCGCCAAGGCGCTGCCCGTCGGCATCGTGCAATTCCGCCGGAAACGGCCCTTCGCCGACGCGGGTGGTATAGGCCTTGACGATGCCGAGCACGAAATCGATGGCGCCCGGACCGATACCGGTGCCGGTCGCCGCCTGACCGGCGATGACATTGGAGGATGTAACGAAGGGATAGGTGCCGAAATCGATGTCGAGCAGCGCCCCCTGCGCCCCCTCGAACAGGATCCGTTTGCCCGCCCGGCGCTGTTCGTTGAGAATTTTCCACACCGGCCCCGCATATTCGAGGATCGCGGGCGCGATTTCGCGCAGGCTCGTCAGCAGGGCGTCGCGGTCGACGGGTTCCATCCCAAGGCCCCGGCGCAACGCATCGTGATGCACCAGCGCCCGGTCCACCCGCAATTCAAGCGTCGCGGCGTCGGCCAGGTCGGCGACACGCACGGAGCGGCGCCCCACCTTGTCCTCATAGGCCGGGCCGATGCCGCGCCCGGTGGTGCCGATCCGGGCGACGGAATTCTGCGCCTCGCGGGCGCGGTCCAGCTCGCCGTGGATCGGCAGGATAAGGGCTGTGTTTTCCGCGATCATCAGGGTTTCGGGCGTGACGGTGACGCCCTGCGTGCGGATTTGCGCAATCTCGCCCATCAGGTGCCACGGGTCGAGGACGACGCCGTTGCCGATCACGCTGAGTTTGCCACCGCGCACGATCCCCGACGGCAGTGCCGCGAGTTTGAACACCGTGCCGTCGATGACGAGGGTGTGCCCCGCGTTGTGACCGCCCTGAAAACGCGCGATGATATCGGCGCGTTCGGACAACCAGTCGACGATCTTGCCTTTGCCTTCGTCGCCCCACTGGGCGCCTACGACGACGACATTAGCCATGGCCATTCCTCTCATGGTGCAAACCGATGTCCCTATATCGGGGGCGGCAGCGCGGCGAAACCGCTAATTTCCTGTTCAGGTGTCCGGCGTACTCTGCGACCGGGGCCCGGACGCTTGTCTTCCCGCCGCGGGCACGGCAGTAAAGCGGCCTGAAACTGCCAGAACCTGAACGAGGACCGACACGATGGGATTTTTGCTGCGCTGGCTCTTTGCGTTTCTTCTTCTGTCGGCGACGTATAATCCGACGCCGTGGAATATCGTGCGGTGGGGCACCGAAAACTGGGAGACGCAACTGCCGCTGGTCGTGCTCGCGTCACTTATTCTCGTGATCGGCTATATCGTCTATCTGCGCGCCACGCTGCGCTCTATCGGTGTTTTCGGGATGCTGCTGATCCTGGCGGTCGTGGCGACGGTGATCTGGGTTCTGTACGATCAGGGCTGGGTCAGCCTCGAAAACCCCGCCATAAACACTTGGGTTGCAGTCGTCACGCTCAGCCTCGTTCTGGCCATCGGCCTGTCCTGGTCGATCGTTCGGCGCAAACTTTCGGGGCAGGCAGACGTCGACGACATCGACCAATAGCCGTCCCGCCGACGAATACCCGGCCGACAGCCCTCGCGATCGGCACGACCCGGGGGTGGCAGAACCCGCGACGGGTTGCTCTCATCTGGACGAACCACTAGATACCACGCGGTTGCCGACGCGGTCCTTCGGGGCCACCGCGACGGCCTGTCATAATGCCGCTCTGATCCGAAAGCCCCCGAATGGAAAACGTCGTCCTCGTCATCCACCTGATCCTCGCGCTTGGCCTGATCGGGGTGGTGCTGCTGCAGCGGTCCGAAGGCGGCGGACTGGGAATGGGTGGCGGCGGCGGCGGGGGCGCCAACGCGGGGCGGCCCGCAGCATCGCCGCTGGGCAGGGTGACGTGGATACTGGCGATTGCATTCATCGCCACCTCGATCGCGCTGACGATCATCGCCGCAGAGCAGTCTTCGGACGGGTCGGTCGTCGATGGCAACGATCTGCTGGCCCCCGCCGCCGAACCGGGCGGTGCCACCCTGCCCGACCTTGGCGGTGGCAGCCTGCTGCCGCCTTCGGCCGCGACCGGCGGCGCCGTGGTGCCCGACCTGGCACCGATCGCGCCGGAGAGCGCACCCGAGGCCGGCGCGGCATCCGAGGTGGAGCCCGAAGCCACGGTGGAAATCGAGGCGGTCCCCGGTGACGAGGTTGAAACCGCACCCTCGGGGAACTGATCCTCAGCCTTTGCGGGGTGCCAATATCGCCCCGTAATGCTACTATGTGTGGTCCGCAGGGACGGGCAATCCGCGACATATGGGGAATTCGGGCGCGCTGCCATTGCGCCCGCCCCCCGAATCCGACTAACTTCAAATCCCGTGAACCTGTGTTGCCGCGTCCTTCCTGACGCCCGGCGCGGTCACCCGGTTTGGGCGAATTTACGGGAAAACTTCATGGCGCGATATGTCTTCATCACCGGCGGGGTGGTGTCCTCGCTGGGCAAGGGTCTGGCGTCCGCAGCCCTTGGTGCGCTGCTTCAGGCGCGGGGATTCACCGTGCGCCTGCGCAAGCTCGATCCCTATCTGAACGTCGATCCCGGCACGATGAGCCCGTTCGAGCACGGCGAGGTTTTCGTCACCGACGACGGTGCGGAAACCGACCTCGACCTTGGTCATTACGAGCGGTTCACCGGTGTCGCGGCGCGCAATACCGATTCGATTTCGTCGGGGCGGGTCTATTCCACCGTGCTGGAAAAGGAACGGCGCGGCGATTATCTGGGCAAGACGATTCAGGTCATTCCGCACGTTACCAACGAAATCAAGGACTTCCTTCACATTGGTGACGATGAGGTGGATTTCATGCTCTGCGAGATCGGCGGCACCGTCGGCGATATCGAGGGGCTGCCGTTCTTCGAGGCGATCCGTCAGTTTTCGCAGGACAAACCGCGCGGGCAGTGCATCTTCATGCACCTGACGCTGCTGCCCTATCTTGCGGCGAGCGGTGAGCTGAAGACGAAGCCGACGCAGCACTCGGTAAAGGAACTCCGCTCCATCGGGTTGCAACCCGATGTGCTGGTCTGCCGGTCGGAGCACCCGATCCCGGAAAAGGAACGCGCCAAGATCGCGCTGTTCTGCAACGTCCGTCCCGAGGCCGTGATCCCCGCCTACGACCTGAAATCCATCTACGCCGCGCCGCTGGCCTATCACGGTGCGGGCCTCGATCAGGCGGTGCTCGACGCGTTCCAGATCACCCCTGCCCCGCGCCCCAATCTGGCCCGCTGGGAGGACGTGATGGACCGTCTGACCCATGCCGAAGGCGAGGTGCGCGTGGCCATCGTCGGCAAATATACCCAGCTTGAGGATGCGTATAAATCCATCGCCGAGGCACTGACCCACGGCGGCATGGCCAACCGGGTGCGGGTGCGCGTCGAATGGGTCGATGCCGAGCTTTTCGACCGCGAGGATGCCGCGCCGCACCTCGCCGGTTTCCACGCGATCCTCGTGCCCGGCGGCTTCGGCGAGCGCGGCACCGAAGGCAAGATCAAGGCCGCCGAATTTGCCCGCACCCGGGGCATTCCCTATCTGGGGATCTGTCTGGGGATGCAGATGGCCGTGATCGAGGCGGCGCGCAACGTGGCCGGACTGGCCACCGCCGGTTCCGAGGAATTCGACCACGAGACCGGCAAGAAGCGATTCGAACCGGTCGTCTATCACCTCAAGGAATGGGTGCGCGGCAACAACACGATTCTGCGCAAGACCAGCGACGACAAGGGCGGTACGATGCGGCTGGGCGCCTATTCAGCCGCACTGACGCCGGGATCGAAGGTGGCACAGATCTATGGCGGGGTGACCATCGAAGAGCGGCACCGGCACCGGTACGAAGTGGATATGAAGTACCGCGAGGCCCTCGAATCGCACGGGCTGGTCTTTTCGGGGCGCTCGCCGGACGGTCGATTGCCGGAAATCGTCGAATGGTCGGGACACCCCTGGTTCATCGGCGTGCAGTTTCATCCCGAACTGAAATCGAAACCCTTCGCGCCACACCCGCTGTTCGCGGATTTCGTGCGCGCCGCAGTCGAGACGTCCCGGCTGGTCTGAGATACTTTCGCTAACGCCGCGGTCCGGGGTTGTGACAAACCGGGCGCGGCCTCTCAGAACTCGAGCGAGAAGTTCCGTGTTACCATCAGACCCGCGCTGACGGCTTCGTCGGATCCGCCCAACACGATGGGGCTGTCTGCTGCATCGCCGAGGAACCGGTCATAGCGGATCGTGCCTTCGACGCCCCAGTCGTCCGTAATCTCGTATTCGGCGCCAAATTCGAACCCGCCGGTGACGGCCCCGCCGCGCGGATCGTAGAAGGTGAAATCCGAGGCCATCGCCTCATCTCCGGTCACGCCGAAATAGGTGGCAACGTAATCGTCGTCGCCGAACAACACGCGCGGCCCTGCCGACAGGGTCAACCGCTCGCTGGGACGCAGGAACAGGTCCGCGCCGACTTCGCCGACGAAACTTTCATGGCCGATGGCGCCGTACCGCACATCGGCGAAAACCTCGTATCCCGGCTGGTTCCACGCAACGCCGAGACCAAGCTCCAGGCTGGCGTCGATGTCGTTCATCCCGCGCAGTTCGGGGTATTCTGCGGCGGTGCGCTCGCCGATATAGCGAAACGATCCGCGCAGGCCGAGGCCGGTGGGATCGCCGTCGGGATCGACGAAGGTGGTGCCGCCAAGGGTCAGGCCCCGCAACCGAAACGTCCCTGTCGGCCCGAGGATCGTCTCGTCCGAGCCGAAATATCCCGGTGCCGCCGCCGCGCCAAAGCCAAGCTGAACCTGCACACCGTTGCGCGCCGCAACCGGTGCGGAAACCCCCGGGACGGCGACCGGCGGGGCGGTCCCGGTCTCGTCAAGCGACCCCGCAAAGGCCGGAACCGACCCCCATGTCATCGCGACGGCAGCCAGGAAAGCGAGGGGTCGGCGCATTGGTATTTCTCCGGAACTCTACTCAGAAACGCTAGCACATTGCCGTTATCATACAACGCAAAATGTTGCGCAAAAGTTCCTCCGTCGGCAGCGTCACGGGACACGGGCTCAGACCGTGTCCGATGCGCCACGATCTTGCCCCGCGGCACCGCACCCGTTAGGCCCCCATGATATCCGGTGGCGTCCGCGATCCACGGAAAAGGAGCCTTCATGCTGTCCTATCAGCACGCCTATCATGCCGGAAACCTGGCCGATGTGCACAAGCACGCGGCGCTGGCGTGGACGCTCGACTATATGGCGCAAAAGCCGAAACCTTTCACCTATATGGAGACCCACGCGGGGCGCGGATTGTACGATCTTGGCGCCCCCGAAGCGCACAAGACCGGCGAGGCGCTGGGCGGCATTGCCCGCGCGCTGGGCTGGTTCGATGCGGATCACCCCTACGCCCGCGTGATCGCCGGGGTTCGGGCCGCGCATGGGCCGGACGCCTACCCCGGTTCGCCTCTCATCGCCCATGCCCTGCTGCGCTGGGACGATCCGTTCCACCTTGCCGAACTGCACCCCGCCGAGGCCGCCGCGCTGGCGCTGGCCTGTCCCGTGGCCCGCCTGCACCGTCGCGACGGTCTTGACGTGGCGCTGTCGCTGGCGCCGCCGGTGCCCGCGCGCGGGCTGTGCCTGATCGATCCCAGCTGGGAGGTGAAGGACGACTACCGCGCCATTCCAGACACGATGGCGAAACTGGCGCGCAAATGGCCCGTGGGCTGCATCATGCTGTGGTATCCGATCCTGGCCGAGCCGCAGCACGCGGCGATGTTGCGCCAGTTGCGGCGTCAGCACCCGGAGGGCCTGTGTCACGAGGTGGCCTTTCCGCCCGCCCGGCCCGGTCACGGCATGGTCGGCTCCGGCCTGTTCGTGGTGAACCCGGCCTGGGGCCTTGCCGCGCAGACGGCCAAGCTGGGCGGGTATTTCGCGGCGCTCGCGCCACAGCCGGACCAACGCGACCGTTCCCCTTTGTACAGGGCGGACTTTCGCCCTATATGATGCCTATGATCACAGATTTCCTTGTCCGCCTGATGGACCCCGCCCCAGAACCGATGCCCGACACCGACGCGCGCCTTGCGCTCACGGCGCTGCTGGTGCGCCTTGCCAAGATCGACGGCGTCTATGCCCCCGAAGAGATCGCCCGCATCGACCGGATTTCGGCGGCCAGGTTCGATCTCAATCCCGTCGAGGCCGCGACCCTGCGCGCCCAGGCCGAAAAGATCGAGCATGACGCCCCCGATACGGTCCGGTTCACCCGCGCGATCAAGGACGCCGTTCCGTATGAGCACCGGCTGGGCGTGATCGAGGCGCTGTGGGATGTGGCGCTGGCAGACGGCAGGCGCGACGACGAAGAGAACGCGATGCTGCGGATGGTCGCCCCGATGCTGGGCGTCTCGGATCCCGAAAGCGCGCAGGCGCGTCAGCGGGTCGAAGCGCGCATCGCCGACCGGCAGCGCGACGAGGGCCACGGCAGTGCCGGTCACGACACCGCCGATCCGGACAACGCCGGTCCGGCAAATACGGGTCCGGCCAGCCACGTTTCCGGACCCTGGGAACGCTAGGTCGCCCGCCCTGCCACCCCGGCCTTGCCACCGCGGCCATGCGTGCCCCGCCTTGCTACTACGGTCGATCTGCGCCTTAATCGCGCGACCGGACCGAAAGGCACCCGCCGCATGAACGCAAACCCTGCCGTTATCGACATCCGCGACCTGCACAAGGCCTACGGCACCCTCGAGGTCCTGAAAGGCGTGTCGATCTCGGCACCGGCGGGGCATGTCGTATCGCTGATCGGGTCGTCGGGGTCGGGCAAATCGACATTGCTGCGCTGCGCCAACCTGCTCGAGGACAGCCAGCAGGGCGACATCCTGTTCTCGGGCGAGCCCGTCACATGGCGCGGCACCGGCCACAACCGTCGCCCCGGCGACCGGGCGCAGATGATCCGCATCCGCACCAACCTGTCGATGGTGTTTCAGCAGTTCAACCTGTGGGCGCATATGACGATCCTGCAGAACGTCATGGAGGCACCGCTGACGGTGCTGCGACGGCCTCGGGCCGAGGTCGAGGATGCGGCGCGAAAATACCTCGACAAGGTCGGGATCGGCGACAAGGCGGACGTCTATCCCGCGCAACTCTCGGGCGGCCAGCAGCAGCGCGCCGCCATCGCCCGCGCCCTGTGCATGGAACCCAAGGCGCTGTTGTTCGACGAGCCGACGAGCGCGCTTGACCCCGAGCTCGAGCAGGAAGTGGTGCGCGTTATCAAGG
Source organism: uncultured Alphaproteobacteria bacterium (assembly GCA_963761735.1). Taxonomy (GTDB): domain Bacteria; phylum Pseudomonadota; class Alphaproteobacteria; order Rhodobacterales; family Rhodobacteraceae; genus CAVXHQ01. The sequence goes on along the minus strand of CAVXHQ010000005.1, from coordinate 996,960 downwards.
CACTGGCCGAAGAAGGCCGCACCATGATTATCGTCACCCACGACATGCGGATGGCCCGGGACGTCAGTGACCATGTCGTTTTCCTGCATCAGGGCGTGATCGAGGAGCAAGGCGATCCCGAGACCCTGTTCGGCGCGCCGAAAACCGACCGGCTGCGCGGTTTTCTGTCGGCGGGCGTTCCCGCATGAGGCCGCTGGCCGCGGCCCGCCGGATGCGGGCCGGACGCGGGCCCGGTGCAGACGCAACGATGGCACACGGACCGGCCTGTGGCGCTCGGCACTGCCGGTCGGCCGGGTACATCCGGCCCCCGAAAAATTCGACATGCACGTCGCGCGTTGTGATCCGCGCCGACTGCTCTTAAAAAACCACGGCATCACGTTCACCAGATTGGAAATACCATGAGACACGTCCTGACCACCACCGCCCTCGCCCTTGTCCTGACTGCGGGCACGGCACTGGCCGATGCGCACAGCACCGTCCGGATGGGCACCGAAGGCGCCTACGCGCCGTATAACTTCCTCGACGACGATGGCGAGGTCGCGGGATTCGAGCGGGATCTGGGCGACGAGCTGTGCGCGCGCGCCGGGTTGACCTGCGAGTGGGTCACCAATGACTGGGACGGCATCATCCCGAACCTCGTGTCCGGCAACTACGACACGATCATGGCGGGCATGAGCATCACCGACGAGCGCAAGGAAGTGATCGCGTTCACGCAGGATTACTATCCGCCCACCGCGTCGATCTATGTCGGGTCCAGCGCCGGGGCCGACACGCTGACCGGCGTCGTCGCGGCACAGGCATCGACGATCCAGGCGGGCCATGTGGCCGAGGGCGACGCCGCCCTGCTGGAATTCGCGACACCAGAAGAAACCGTCGCCGCCGTGCGCGCCGGTGAGGCCGACGCGGTGTTTGCAGATCTCGATTTCCTGATGCCGATCGTCGAGGCGTCGGGCGGCGAGCTGATGGTTGTGGGCGAGCCTGTCGTCCTGGGCGGCGGCATCGGCATGGGCCTGCGCCAGTCCGACACCGACATGCTCGAGACATTCGACGCCGCGATCACGTCGATGAAGGAGGACGGCACCCTCGACGCGCTGCTGATCGAATGGTTCGGCGAAGGCATCACGACCTACGGCGACATGTAATCGCCCCGGGCCGGTCGGGGCACGGTGCTCCGTCCGGCCACGACGGGATTTTCCCGTCGCCCCCTCCCTTGCCGGACCCTGCCCCTGAATGTTCGCCTATTGCGCCGACCCCGAAACGCTCGACGGCCTCACATGGCTTTCATGCTATCTGACGACGGGCAAGCATCTGGCGTTCTACCGCTCGTTCGGAACGGTTCTGTTGCTGCTGGCGATCACCGCCCCGCTCGCGCTGGCCTTCGGGTTCGGCGGTGCCATCGCCGCCCGCAGCCGGATCGCGCCGGTATCCTGGCTGGGCAAGATCTATATTTCCGTCGTGCGCGGCGTGCCGGACATCGCGTTCTTCTTGTTTTTCGTCATCGCCCTCGATCAAGGCATCGAATATCTGCGCCATCAGATATTTTGCCCCGACTGGCCCGACGCGATCCGGCAGGGCAACGATTTTATCGTCTGCCCCGAGGCCAAGATGCCGCTGACCACCGCGCCGCAATCGGCGCATGAGCGGTATGGCTTTTTCGTCGCGGTGTTCACCTTCGCCATCGTATTCGGCGCCTTTGCCGCCAACGTGCTGTACGGTGCGATGCGCGCCGTGCCGCGCGGTCAGGTCGAAACCGCCGAGGCCTATGGCATGACCGCAGGCCAGACATTCCGCCGCATCACCGTGCCGCAGATGTGGGTCTATGCCCTGCCCGGCCTGTCCAACCTGTGGATGGTGTTGATCAAGGCGACGCCGCTGCTGTTTCTGCTCGGCGTCGAGGACATCGTCTACTGGGCACGCGAGCTGGGCGGCACCAAGACGCCGCAGTTTACCGACTATCCGCATTCCGACTGGCGGATGTGGTATTTCGCGTTCCTGCTGGTGTTTTATCTGTGTTTCACCCGCCTTTCCGAAATCGTGCTGAACCGCATCATGGCCCGTCTGACCCGCGGTCAGGCGACGCTTGGCGGGGCGGCAGCGTGACCTGCGCCGACACCATCCTCGCCTATGGCCTGCGGTCCGTCGGGATTGGCGAGCGGTTGCTGCCGCGCTCGGATTTCACGTTATGCCAGCAATTCACCCTGATCGGCTCGGGGATGATCTGGAACATCTATTTCGGGTTCATCGCCCTCGTCATCGGGTTCTTCTTTGCCACAGCCCTTGCGGCGGGCAAGGCGTCGCGCTCCCGCTGGACGCGCAAACCCTCGGAATGGTTCATCTTTCTTTTTCGCGGATCGCCTTTGTTCATCCAGTTCTTCTTTGCCTATTTCCTGTTCCTGTCCCTCAAATCGGCCTACCCCGACCTTGGCCCCTTCACCTCCGCATGGCTTGGGGCGGCCATCGTGTTGTTTCTGAACACCTCCGCCTATTCGGCGGAAATATTCTATGGCGCCCTGCAATCGGTGCCGCGCGGCGAGGTAGAGGCCGCCGACGCCTATGGCCTCTCCGGCTGGCCCCGGTTCCGGCGCGTCGTCTGGCCGACGATGCTGCGGCTGGCGTGGCCCGCCTATACCAACGAGGCGATCTTTCTGTTCCACGCCACGACGCTGGTGTTCTTTTCAGGCTTTCCCGCCAGCCAGCAGCGCGGCGACGCCCTGTATTACGCGTCCTATTTCGCGGACAAGACATTCAACCCCTTCGTGCCCTATCCGATCCTCGCGGGTTATTTCATCCTCTTGACGCTCGGCGTGATCGGGGCAATGGGATTGATCAACCGGCGCCTCAACCGGCACCTTCCCTTGGATAAGCGCGCCCGCATCCGCGTGCGCCCCCAGATCATCAGGTAATTTCATGTCCTGGCTCGACGAGCATCCAGAAGTCCGCAATGTCCGTTGCGGTGCGGCAGACCTTAACGGTCAGGCGCGCGGTAAACGGGTACCGATCCGCTTTGCCCGCAAACTCGAGGAGGACGGCACCCGGTTTCCGCTGTCGGTGTTCAACCTCGACATCTGGGGCGAGGACGTCGAGGACAGCCCGCTGGTTTTCGCCGCCGGAGACCCCGACGGTGTCCTGATGCCGACGGAACGCGGCTATACCCCGATGCCCTGGCTGTCGACGCCCTCGGCGCTGTTACCGCTGTGGGCCTATCACGAGGACGGTCGCGCTTTCGAGGGCGATCCGCGCCACGCCCTCGCGCGCGTGCTCGAGGGGTTTACCGCGCTTGGCCTGACGCCCGTGGTCGCCACCGAGATGGAATTCTACCTCGTGGACGACACCGGCGACGGCATCCGCCAGCCCAAATCGCCCCGCTCCGGCAAGCGCCGCCCCGGTGCCGAAATCCTGTCACTGCGCGCGCTCGACGCGTTCGATGTGTTTTTCACCCAGCTCTATGACGGCTGCGAGGACATGGACATTCCCGCCGAGGCCGCGATTTCCGAGGTGGGCATGGGTCAGTTCGAGATCAACCTCGAACATGTGCCCGACGCACTCAAGGCCGCCGACGACGCCTGGCTTTTCAAGATGCTGGTGCGCGGGCTCGCGCGCAATCACAACATGGCCGCGTCGTTCATGGCCAAACCCTATGAGGAATACGCAGGATCGGGACTGCACATGCACTTTTCCGTCCTCGACAAGGACGGCAACAACGCCTTCGCCAACGACACCTTCGAAGGCACCGAAATGCTGCAGCAGGCCATCGCCGGCTGCCTGCATGCAACCCCCGACTGCGCCCTGATTTTTGCGCCGCACAGCAACAGCTATGATCGCCTCGTGCCCGAAAACTACGCGCCCACCGGCGTCTGCTGGGCCTATGAAAACCGCACCGCGAGCGTCCGCGTCCCCGGCGGATCGCTGAAAGCGCGCCGGATCGAGCACCGCGTGGCGGGCGGCGACGTGAACCCCTATCTGTTCATCGCCGCCGTTCTGGGCGCCGCCCTGATCGGCATCCAGGACAAGATGGTGCCGCCGCCGCCGATTTCTGGCAACGCCTACGATCAGGACATGCCGCAGATCCCCGACACCTGGGAGGCCGCAATCGACCGGTTCGATGCCAGCCCCATCGCGCGCCGGATTTTCCCCGAGGTGCTGGTGGACAATCTGGTGATGACCAAACGGCAAGAGGCGCGATATCTGGAGGAACTGGATCCGGAACAACGGCTGGAGTTGTATCTGGATACCGTTTGACAGCGACAGCCTCCCAAGTCACCGGACTTGCAAGCAAACGTTGGGGTTTTAGCTGGCATTTGGTTTGGCACAAGGCGCTCAGATGGTCAGCCCCGGCACTTGGTGGATCGGATCGAGGATGTATCGATCCGGCGCCGATGTCCGGATTTTGCAGATGTATTCGTAAGGCGTGAGACCGCTGGGCGTCTTAAGCCTTCGGGCAGAGTTGTCGGTTGCCAGACAGTCGGCGAGGCGCGTCCGCAGCAGATCGTGGCTTTCGGAGTGATACCGTTTGACGGCAGCGTCCTTGATCGTGCGGTTCATCCGCCTGACCTGGCCGTTGGTCCAGGGGTGGTTGGGTTTCGTCAGCCGATGCTCGATCCCGTTTGCGTCGCAGACCGCGTCGAGGCGCATTGGCCGGGAATAGGTTTGTTCCGGTTCCGGGGGCTGCGCGGCGAACTGGATGCCTGAGGTGCCCGTAGTTTGCAGACGCCTGCCTGGTTCGTTTTCGACGGTCTTGTTTCATGGTCAACCGGTGACAGCATCTTGTTGGTCATCTGTTTGCGTGTCGGGGTACAGAACATCTCGAGGCAGTCAATCACGTCCTGCCTTGCGGCGCCGCGTGTGAGGTACGTCCTCCGCCTGATCCGCTCCCGTTTCAAGAGTTGGAAGAAGCTCTCTGCTGGGGCGTTGTCATGACAGTTCCCACGTCTTGACATGCTGGCATCCAGGTTGTGCGTGTCGAGGAACGATTGCCACTTTTTGCTCGTGAACTGGGAGCCTCGGTCGGAATGGATCATGACCCTGGTCGTTGGCTTGCGCCGCCAAACTGCGCTTGAAAGCGCCTGCAATGCGAGGTCAGTCGTCACGCAGCTTACGGTATCCGTAGACTTTGCCGCTATCTGCCCATGTTTGCTGGATCAAATCCGACTGTCGCACATCTTCAGGCGCGCGCAGGCTTAACGGTTCTTTATGCCATGCGTACAACCCGCTGAAACGAACCATCAGCACGCGGCACATGGCGCGGACCGAAAACCCGGACCGGTGAGCCGCAATAAACGCGTACGCCACTGAGCCTCTCGCGCGCAGTACGCGGTCGCCCATTTTGGAATGTCGCGCTCCTCGGTCACGCGGGCCGGTTCCTTTTCGACCCGCCCGAGCCCGGTTGCCAAATCCGGCTCAGCGCCTCGAAGTCGGGCCGGCTTCGAAAACCGCGCCTGCCAGATGTACAGCGACCCGGTGCTGCCCCCGAGCCGTTCCGCCACTTCGCTGACCGCGTATCCGCGCTCGATAACCTGCGCCACAGCGTCCCGTTCGAACGCATCCGTCAACCGAAACCCCCTTGCTCATATCCGTCTCTCCCCGGTTCCAAAATTACCAAACAGGGCGTCCAGAAATCCAGGGGCACCTCAGCCGATGGCACCGTCGGGCGTGAACGGCGTCACCGAAATTGGGCATGCTGGATTGGCCCGTGGCGATGAGCGCGACCCTGTCGGCCGTGACCGCCTGCCACAGACCTTAAATGGCGCCTGCCGGGACCGGCGGTAATCTTCACCCGCGCGCCCGGACGGGCGCCGTCCCGCGCCGCATCCAGCGCCAGATAGTGCACGCACAGCTCACCGATCGCCGGCGCGCCGCGACCGGCGCGACGACATCGAATCCCGCGCCGGTCGTCAGATCCACGGAATGCACATGCCCCCCGCCGCCTGACCGAGTGCCAGGAACTGCATCGTCGCGGCAAGTTCGGCGGCGACCGGGCGGGCATTGGCGCGCCCCCGGTCCCGTCGGCACCGGCGGCGCGTGCGGGGGCCATCCGGGCCAGCGCGATCACCCGATCCTCGTTATGCAGGCCCGGCGGAATACCTTTCCCGGCCAGCGACTCGACCAGATCGAGGGCCCTGTCGGCAGGGATTCGTGGAAAGCGGTTGGCGCTGCTCTCGAACGCCGAAATCCTGACCGCGACGGTGCCGTGGTCGGTCAGGGCCGCCAGATGGCGCGTGCCGGATTCGGCGGTCACGGTGCCATAAAGGGCGAAATCGGCGTAGTCATAGGTGGCGACGGCACCGGCCCTGGCGTCGAACCGGTCCGGTCGGTCCAGTGGCCGCGGATTGTCCGGGGACATGTCGACAAGGCTCGTGATGCCGCCCGCCGGTGCGCCCCGCATCGTCGCGGCGATGGCCGGCAGGCCCCGACAGCTTGTCGCGTGGGTCTGGCCATCGACTACGCCGGCGAGGAGGTGGGCAGGCCCGCGCAACCGAGAATCAAAACCTGCGCACCGTCCGCGGTCAGCCTCGAATTCGTGTCCACGAAGATAGCAGGAGAATTTTCGAAATCGGGCGCCTGCGCCACCCACCTGTCGATGGACCTGTCGCCGGTAGGCCGCGAGAGCGGACCCGACGCCCCGATCGTCCGGCGGTGGCGCCGGATCGACGATGCCCCCGGCGAGATCGTCCGGAACGGCGCGTCATGCGGCAGGGCAGCGGCACAGACCGTCTCGGCGATGCAAAAGACGCGCGGCACGCCTGCCGCGCGCACGGCGGCGACGCCGGGGTCCGAAAAACACCCGTGGGCAAAAAACCCTGCGACCACCAGCGGCGCCAGACCGGGCGGCCGTACGTCCAGGCGCAACAGGCGGAGACATGCCATAAGGGCGCGGACAACGGCCAGCTACTGTGGCGCGCCGCCCGGGAGGGTCACCGCAGGCCACCGCGAACTGTCCGTTAATCTTTATCCGGGGGTCAACGCAACGGGCCAACTCTCATTACCCGACCGATCGGGCCGGCCGCCAACAGGGCGCAGATTGCCTGCGCGCGCGCCCTGCAGATATGACGACCGGCCCCGCTGTCGCCGGATCAGCCGCGGTCGCGCGGTCCGCCACCGTCGCGCGGTCCGTGGTCGCCGCGCGGCCCGCCACTGTCGCGCGGTCCGTGGTCGCCGCGGCGGCCATCGCCGTCACGTCCGCCACGGTCGTCGGCGTTCAACAGGCCGTCGCCGTTGCGATCCATCCGGGCGACGATCCCGCCAAAACGCGTGTCCATCTCGGCCTGCGTGACGCTGCCGCTGCCATCTGCATCGAGGTCCTGGAACTGGTCGACCATCCGGTCGCGTGCCAGATCGACGAAGATCGCCTCGAACTCCGCGAGGTCGATGGCGCCGTCGCCCGAGGCATCGGCGCCCCCGACGAGGGCGGCCCGGAACAGGTCGATCTCGTCCTGAGTGATCGCGCCGTCGCCGTCGGCATCGATGTCGGATATCGCAGCGCCAAACATCATGCCGCCCCGCTCGCCGCGTCCACCGGGGCCGTGGCGAGGTCCGCGCTCGTCTTCGAAATCCGCCTGCACGACCTCGGCTGCGGGCGTTCCGGATGCATCGGGGCCGGTCTGCGCAAAGGCCAGCGTGGCGGTGGTCAGGCTGCCGACGGACAGCAGGAACAGGAGCGGGAGGGCTTTGGTCGGTGTCATATCGTATCCTTTCGGAGGGGTTACAGAGGCGCTTGCGGCCTCGATGACCCTCACTTAGGGGGTCTTGGCCCGAGAGGTTTGTCAGTGCCGCTACCGCATTGTCGCCAGATGTCGCGGGGCGCGGGGGCTGACGCAATTTGCGACAAACAAGGCGCCGGCAGCCCGATTTGAGGACTGGTTTTGCGAGGTGGCAGCGCGCAAAAAGGGGGTGCCCCGAATTTCGCCGGGCCAATGCCCCCCGGAGCCCGCCATGACCGATCCCGTCACGCCTCAGATCCTGATCGTCGACGACGCGCGCGACATCCGCGAGCCGCTGGCCCAGTATCTGCGCAAGCAGGGATTGCGCACCCGGATCGCCGATGGTGCCGCACAGGCGCGCGAGATCGTCGCGGAGGCCGCGATCCATCTGGTCGTGCTCGACATCATGATGCCGGGCGAGGACGGGCTGAGCCTGTGCCGCTGGCTGCATGCGAATGGCGGCCCGCCGGTCCTGCTGCTCACGGCGATGGCGGATGAGACGGACCGGATCGTCGGGCTGGAACTGGGCGCCGACGATTATCTGGTCAAGCCGTTCAATCCGCGCGAGCTGCTGGCCCGGGTCCGCGCGATCCTGCGTCGCGCACCGCCCGCCGCGCTTGCCCCGCCCAGCGGCGCGCGCAGGTTCGACCGCTGGACCCACGATCCCGATGCCCCTGGCCTGACCGCTGACGACGGCAGCCATGTCGATCTGACCTCTGCCGAAAACCGCCTTCTGGGGATCTTTCTCGATCAGCCGCGTGCGGTGCTCAGCCGCGCGACGCTTCTGGACATGACGGCGGGACGCGAGGCCAAGGTTTACGACCGCGCCATCGACAACCAGATCAGCCGGTTGCGCCGCAAGATCGAACGCGATCCCAAGGTGCCGCGCCTGCTGGTGACGGAATGGGGCGGCGGCTATCGCCTTGTCGCGGATGTCGCGCCGGTCACCGGGCCGTGAGGCGCCTGATGCCTGACGGCCTTGCCGGGCGCTTTGCGCTGTTACTCGCCGGTGCGCTGATCGCCGCCAACCTTATCGCCCTCGTCATTCTGGCGGTCGACCGCATGGACGATACCCGCCGGGATGGCGAGATCCGTGAGATCGAGCGTATCGCGGCCCTCGTTCCCGCGATGGAGGCCGTCGCGCCACAGGTCCGGACAGGGATCGCGCGCGATGCCTCCACGCGCTTTGCCCGCGTCGCCGTCGAGGCCGAACCGCGGGTGACCGAGACGGCGGCCGACGCCCGCTCGCGCGATCTGGGGCGCAGGGTGTCCGAGACCCTGGGGGACCGTCCCGTCGCGGTGGCGGTCGTCGCCCAGCCGGTACGGCCCGACGGACAGCGTGACTGGCACGGACGCGACGCGATCATGATCAGCATTGCGCTGTCGGGCGCGCCTGCCCAATGGCTCAATGTCGTGACAAGCGGCGTGTCGCCGCGCGGCGACGGCATCCCCGGCGGACCGATCCTGACGGTCCTCGGCCTGTCGCTCGCGGGCGTCCTTGCGGTGGCGTTGTTTTTCATCCGGCTGCTGACGCGGCCCCTCGCGGCCCTTGCGGTCGCGGCCCGGGCCGCCGGGCACGGCGACCGGACCGCCCGCGTCCCCGAAACCGGCGCGCGCGAGGTGCGCACGGCGGCGGCGGCGTTCAACACCATGCAGACCGAGATCGCACGTTTCGATGCCGAGCGGATGCGGATGCTGGCCGCTGTGGGGCACGATCTGCGCACCCCGATGACAAGCCTGCGGATTCGCACCGAAATGGTCGACGACGATGCGTTGCGCGCGCCGATGATCCGCACGCTGGATGAGATGACGGTGATGGCCGACGGCCTCGTCGCCTTTGCGCGCGAGGGCCGGGAGGCCGAGGACAGCGTGGCCGTCGATCTGGCCTGCCTGCTGGGCCGTGTCTGCGCCGACCGTGGCGCCGAATTCACCGGCGCAGCCGTGACCGTCCGGGGCCGGCCCGTGGCACTGGGGCGGCTGTTCGGCAACCTCGTCGATAATGCGCGGCGCTACGGCGGGTCGGCGGTCGTGTCGCTGTCCGTGAACGGCGCGGAGGTGCGCGTCCACGTCGACGATACCGGCCCGGGCATCCCGCCCGAACGGCTCGAGGATATGTTCGCGCCCTTTACCCGCGGCGACGACAGCCGCAATGCCGACACCGGCGGCGCGGGCCTTGGGCTGTCCATCGCGCGCAGCATCGCGGTGGCGCACGGCGGGCGCATCACCCTCGAAAACCGCACGGCCCCTGAAAATCATTCTGGCGGTGGGTTGCGCGCGACGGTCATCCTGCCGAAAGGTTCGCAGGCATGACAGTCATCATCCGCCGCATCCTCAAACTGTTCGCTCTGGTGATCGTCACCGCACTTGGCGCCGTCGCCTGTCAGATCGTGCGCAATTCGGGCGACATGGCCCTGCCTGCCCCGCCGTCAGAAGGGCTTCGCATGGCGACGTACAACGTGCACTACATCGTCATGGGCGCGGCGACAGGCCCGTGGTCTGTCGGCGATTGGGAACGGCGGCGTGGCCCGCTGGACCTTGCGTTCAAGGAAATCGGGGCCGACGTCATCGCGTTTCAGGAGATGGAGAGCTTTTCGCGCGGCTCCGGGGGCCGCGACAACCTCGCGCTCGACTGGCTGCTGGAGCGCAACGCCGCATATGCCGCGGCCGCCGCGGGCGATCCGGCCAGCTTTCCCTCGACCCAGCCGATCCTGTACCGCACCGACCGGCTCGACCTGCTCGATCAGGGCTGGTTCTTCTTTTCCGAAACGCCCGATGCGATTTATTCGCGCACGTTCAACGGCTCTTACCCCGCGTTCGCCTCATGGGCGCAGTTTCGGGACCGTGCGACGGGGGCGGTTTTCCGCGTCCTCAACATCCACACCGATTATGCCAGCCGGTCGAACCGGCTGCGGTCGATCGACCTTGTCGTCGCGCGGTCTGCCGGTTGGATCGCACGCGGGGAAACGGTCCTCCTGGTCGGCGATTTCAATGCGCGGCTGGGGGACCGGGGGGTAGAGATCGCGCAAGACGCGGGCTTTACCTTCGCGCCCGTCAGCGGCGCGACCTATCATTTCAATCGTGGCCTGAACCTGTTCGGTGCCATCGATCATATCGCATGGTCCGGCACCGTTGCCCCCCTGGGCCCGCCCGTCGTCCTGCGGCGGCAGTTCGACGGGGAATGGCCGACGGATCATTACCCGGTCGTCGTCGATCTGGCCGTCGGACCGGCCCCCTGATCCGGCCCCCCGATCCGGCCCCCCGATCCGGCGGCGGACCGAAGGCCCGCCGGCTGAACCTTCGTGCCCGATCATTCATTTTACGCTGCCGCATCATCCTGAAAAAGCGGCAAATGACCGGTCGGTACGATTGGGTCGCATCCGGCGGACCTGTCCGCGATCTTTGATCCATTGCGCCCGCGCCGGAATGGGAGCGCTGCACGGCGTGCGGCCAAGACCCTGCCTTGTCGCGGGCTTTGGTGTGAATTTCGTCGCGCGATCTGCTGGCGGAAGGCGTCTCGGGCTCCTAGACAGAGCGCTGGAACGCAATGCCGGTTCTGGTCCGCCCATGCTGAATGCTCTGATCCTGAGTGTCGTCGTCGTGACAGGTGCGGTCCTCGTCTGGCCGCGTCTGGCGAAGGCGCCGCTGTGGCGTGCGACGATTACGCCGCTCGCGTCGATCATCGGCAGCGGATTTCTCGTGCTCGGTCCGATTCTGGATATCAGCTTCGGCGCGCTCGCACCTCTGGCGATGATCGGCCTGTGCGGCGTGGCCTATCTGTTCGGCGGTGCGGTCCGCTTTAACATCGCCCAGATGGACAGGGCACCCGAACGCGGTCGCGGGGTCGAGACCGCCGAAACCGTCGCATCGGCTGTCCTTGCCTTCGCCTTCATCATCTCGGTCGCCTATTATCTGAACCTTTTCGGGGCGTTCGGCGTCAGCCTGACGCCGCTGGACGACGCCTATCATGCGCGCCTGCTGACCAGCGCCGCGTTCATTGTCATCCTGATCGTCGGATGGGCCCGCGGATTCTCCGCTCTGGAACGTATCGAACAGATTTCGGTCGGTCTTAAACTCGCGATCATCGCGGGGCTGCTGTTCGGGCTTGCGGTCCATTTCGCAAAGGCGGCGGGGCAGGACGCGCTGGCGTTCGACCCGGTCACCGTGACGGGATGGGCCGCCGTCACCCTTATGGCGGGGTTGATCGTTACCGTGCAGGGGTTTGAAACCTCACGATATCTGGGCGCAACCTATGATGCGGCAACGCGCATCAGATCGATGCGGCTGTCGCAATGGGTCTCGACGGTCATCTATGTGGTCTACATCGGTCTGTTGACCTTCGCCCTGGATTCCAGCCACCTGACGCTGGACGAGACGGCGATCATCGACCTGATGGCGATCGTGGCGCCGATCCTGCCCGTGCTGCTGGTTGCCGCCGCCCTGAGCGCGCAATTCAGCGCGGCGGTGGCCGATACCAGCGGGTCGGGCGGCCTGATTGCCGAACTGTCGAAAGGCCGCGTATCGCCACGCATGGCCTATGCCATTCTCGTCGGCATCGGCCTGTGGCTGACCTGGAACGCCGACGTATTCGAGATCATCAGCTATGCATCGCGCGCATTTGCCACCTATTACGGCCTGCAGGCGACGATTGCGGCACTGACGGCCCGCACTGTCGGTCAAAACGGCAAAAGCATCTTCTTTGCCGCCTTGGCGATACTGGGGTTTGCGATCATGATCTTCGGCGATGCAGTCGAATGACCGGCCATATTTATCCCTGTGCCCGAGGTAGTCGCGGACATCAACCGGTTCGGTCCATCACCCGCAATGGGGGCCCGTCACTTCCAGATCGCCTGCGCAGGTCGTGCGACGAGGCTTTCGCTGTTTTACCCGCAATGCTCCGCTCCGGTTGCAAAATGCACGCTACCTGGCAAACTCCGAGCAATCCCGGCCGACGCCTGCAACCTTTCTCTTCGCCATCGCGCACGCTGCACCAATAATCCTGCCGCAACGGGCCCGTGGGCTCGCCCGTCAATCGGGACCGGCATGGCGCTGAATTGCCAAGGTCGGACACCGGACGACGAAGAACATCCGAACCGACACGGTTTCCCCGTTCACACGTTTCCGATGCCGACATGGCGCTGCTGCACACCTCTTACTGAAGGGAATCCGCGGCGCGGATCTGTGCGGTCAGAGGGGGCGCATGAGCCTGCCATCCGCCGCCCGTTGCCGCACCGCGAACCGGCCCAGCTGCGACGCGGCGGTGCGCAGGCGGGGCGCAGACGGGGCGGTGCGCAGGCGAGGCGGTGCGCAGGCGAGGCGGTGCGCAGGCGAGGCGCGTTGTCGGTCTGGCTGGACAAGGCGTTGATCCGGCTTGCGCCGCATGACGGCCGCCCCGGTCGTTCGGCACTGTTTTGCGATGCGGCGATCCGGTTGCGTCTGGCGATCAGGGTTCTGTTCAGGCTGCCGTTGCGACAATCGACCGGAACGGTGGCCAGCCTGCGTCGGATAGCCGGTCTGGAACGGGCCGTGCCGGGCTGCACGACTCTGTGCCGACGACAAAAGACGCTCGCCATCCGGATCAGATAGCGGCGTGCCGACGGTCCGCTGAACCTGCGCGTTGACAGCACCGGCATCGGGTTTCCGGGCAACGGCAAATGACTAATGACTAATGACTAATGACTAATGACTAATGACTAATGACTAATGACTAATGACTAATGACTAATGACTAATGACTAATGACTAATGGCAAATGGCAAATGGCAAATGGCAAATGGCAAATGGCAAATGGCAAATGATGCCGGCGAAGGGCAGGCACGGTGTCAAGGCCGGCGCCAATGGCGCAAGGTCCATCTGGCCATGGGCACCGCCACGTCGGACATCCGGGCGGTAGCGTTCACCTCCAGCGGCGGCAGCCCCGTGCTGCCGGAGGTGCGCGACCGGATCCCCGACGGCGACAATTCGGCACCGTGAGCGCCCCACTTGTCTTATGAATGAGGTGGCTTCTGTGTGATTGTGGAGCCACTTCCGTGCACGTCATTTATGACGGGCAGTGGCGGGGGTCGGACCGTTCCCCTCTTGGTCTTTGAGGACCGTTGCCGAGTATGGTCGCCCCCGTCTTTTCTGATGACCTGAACGGATACCTGGGCTTCGGGCCCGCATGACAAGACAAGGTAGGGAAAAGACACGTTGACAATACCATTGGCATCGACATTTCCAAAGACACACTTGATGTTCACTGCCTGAGCGACGGCGAACACACGCAGTTTCTCAATAGCAGAACTGGGCATGTGCAACTGACAAAATGGATTGGATTGCAGCCGGCGTCGGTGATCATTTTCGAGGCTACCGGTGCGTATCATCGGCAGCTGGAGCAAGCGCTTGGTTCAACTGCCATACCGTTTGTCAAAGTGAACCCAAAACAGGCGCGCCGGTTTGCGCAAGCCAGTGGCAAGCTGGCGAAGACAGATCGTGTGGATTGCGAGATGCTGGCGAAGATGGGTGCGGCCTTGCAGCTGGTCCCAAAGCCCATCTGCGCAGCAAATCTGTATGATCTGAGAGAGTTATTATCTGCACGGCGGGCACTCATTAAAGATCGTATAGCCGCCAAAGCACGTAGGGGTACGGCTTCTAACGCTCTCATAAAGCAGCAATTGGAAAGGCGTCTACGCCAGATCGAAAGCGATACTGCAAAAATTGATGCGTCGATGCTGAACCTGGCAAGTCAGGATCAGCACATGAGCGAACGGCTGGAAATTCTGTCCAGCATCCCCGGAATTGGGAAGACAACAGCGCTCCTCATTCTCGTGGATATGCCGGAGATCGGTGCCTTGGACAGCAAACAAGTTGCCAGCCTTGCCGGGCTCGCGCCCATGTCACAGAGCTTCTGGGAAATGGCAGGGAAAGGCGCGGATACAAGGTGGCCGCCCAAGTCTGCGACACGCTATCTTCATGCCTGCTCTGGTCGCGATCCGGTTTAATCCGGATCTGAAAGCCAAATATGATCAACTCATCGCCACAGGGAAAGAGAAAAAAGTTGCGATCACAGCGGTCATGCGGAAGCTGCTGGTCCTTGCAAACGCTCTGCTGCGCGATCATCGGAAATGGGCAGAAAAGGCGACTTGACCAAGACGGATACTCGGGACATTGCTGCGCACGACCCTGCCGGGCAATGGACGGCGCGGATGACCTGACAAGCCTGTCGACACCGATCTTTTTCGAAATGGAAACGGGGCCCTGCGTCACTGCGGGCTCATCGTCGCCAGGGATCCCGAAACCGCCTTTGGAAACGCATCCTTTGCCCGCATAAAGGTGCTGGGTCCGCGCGGGGCGATGATCGGGATCGGGCGGAACCAATGTGGCCGTCCGGATCGAGACGCCGCGCCCCGGTCGGGCCCGGCGCGCGATGATGGCATGATGGGGTGCGGTCGGCATCGTCAGAAACATCGCCGCCGTGGACAGCGACGTCGATCCCTGGGATCCCGAGGCCGTAAAATTCGCCAGGACGACGCGGATGCGCGCCCACCGTGACATCCTGATCGTGCCCGGTATCCCGACCGACCGGTCAGACCCGCCTGAAGACGGCGGTGTCATTGCCAAAATCGGCTACGACGCAACCTGCGCACCGCCGAGGCCGATACGATGACGCTATTTCTGGCAGCCGTTCCGGATCTTGCCCGCGCGGCGGCCAGCACCGAAAACTGAGCCGCCGATATCACGATCCCCGGCACGGCGTCGCCCGTCGCCTGTGACACGGGCCCTGTGCGACCTGATCGCCCGGCGGGCGGATATCGCGGGGACAAGCGCCCGCGCGCTCGTCTCCGGGGCCGGTCACGATGCCGCCTTTGTCGCGCGCATCGCGCCCGCGGCGATGATCTATGTGCCGTCGCGCGGTGGCCACAGCCATTGACCCAGGGAATGGACGGACCCCGCCGCCCTCGCGCTCGGGGCCGACATACTTCTCGACAGGCTGCCGTTGCGGGACCGGGGCGGCTCCGGCCCGCCCGACATACCGCAAAAGGGACGTCGTCCCTGACGCCGGTCATTTCCGACGGAGACAGCCTGATCTTTTCAGACACCGCGCGCATTGCCCGGCAAGGCGTGCCGGTTGTCATCGCCGTCGCGTCGCGGGCCGAGATCGTCAGGGTCCGCGCCTGTCTCTATGAAAACCGGCCGACCGGAAACGCGCCGCCGACCTATGGTTTCAACACCGGTCTGGGCATGCTCCAGGATTATGCCATCGGTCGGACCGACAACGACCGGTTTCAGCCCAACATCGTTCTGTCGCACTGTTCCGGCGTCGGCGAGCCCGCGTCGGCGGAAATCGTGCGCGCGATGCTGGCGGTGTGGATCAGTACTTCTTGTCTGGGCGTGTCCGGCCTCAGGATCGAGGTCGTGGACCCGGCTGGTCGACATGCTCAACAAGGGCGTGCCTCCGGTGATCCCGATACGGGATCGGTCGGCGCGTCGGGCGATCTTGCGCCGCTGGCGCGTACGGTGTCGGTGCGGATCGAGGCATGGTTCGACGGTGTCCGCATGGCTGCCCGCGACGCCCTGACCGAGGCAGGTATCGGCCCCGGTTTCGATCTGCACGCCGAGGATTGCCGCGCGCCGATCGACGGCAACAGACTGTGTGCGGCGATGGCCGTCCTGACCCTGTGCGACGCCCACCTTTTCCGCAACGAGCCCGGCGCGCTGGAATTTCACCTCCCGCGCCAGAGGACAGGGGATACCCAAAACCCGAAGGTTGATCTCTTCGACGCGGCCGGTCGTCGACCGCGCCATCTGCCGCGCCTTCAAAAGCCCGGTCCGAAAGGCAAAATTTGTAACGTACATTGCCTTTGCTTCCATGCTCCCGGCACTACGTGTCCTTGTGTCGAGGAGCTTGCAGTGCTGACTTTCAAACGACTAATCGTGATCGCAACGGCCTTCGTCGCGCAGGGCGCGCTCGCGCAACCCAGAGCAGCCGCGGTCGGTGTGCAATCCGTCGAAGAGCAGGTCCTGGCGGAAACGGTGCCGGTATTTGCAGCGGTGGTCACGGCGCGGGACGGCGAAGTTGCGAGCCGTATTTCGGGCAATGTGGACGGCGTCATCGTTCTGGCCGGAGACCGTGTCGAGGCGGGCGACCTCTTGATCGAACTGAACGCGGAGCTGCTGTCGATCCGGCTGGATCAGTCTCAGGCTCAGGTCCTCGAAACGCAGGCCGGGTCGCGCACCGCAGAAGCGCGACTTGTGCGCGCGCAGGTGGTGTTTGACCGGATCGAAGCGCTGCGGGGGGCCACGTCGTTCAGCGAGGGCCGTTTCGAGGATCTTCAGGCAGATCTGCTGGAGGCGCGCTCGCAGCTTGCCGAGGCGCAGGCGCGCGAAGAAACCGCCGGGGCGCGGCTCGCCGAGTTGCAATATCAGCTCGACCGCAGCGTCATCGCAGCCCCCTTTTCGGGTGTCGTTCTGGAGGTTCTGACGATCCCCGGCGCCTTCGTTCAGGCGGGCACCCCCGTTATCCGGCTGCTGGACACCAGCGCCTTCGAGGTGCGGGCCAGCGTGCCGGCCCGGTATGCGGACACGCTGCAATCGGGCGCGATTGTCGCAAGCCAGACGGCGGAGGGCCGCGAGATCGAATTGGAACTGCGCGCCACTTTGCCGGTCGAGGACCCGTCGACGCGGACCCGCGCGGTGCTGTTCACCGCCCGGAACGGCGCCGAAGACGCACTTGTCGCAGTGGGACAGTCCCTGACCATCGACATCCCGGTCGGTGCGGCGCGGGCGATGCTGTCTGTGCCCAAGGACGCCCTGGTGCAGGCCTCGGATGGCTGGACCGTCTTTGTGGCGGTCGACGATGTGGCCCAGCAGCGCGCCGTGCAGATCGGTGTGCCCATCGGTGACCGCTACGAGGTGCTCGACGGGCTTGCCCTTGGCGATCTTGTGGTCGTGCGCGGCAATGAGCGGTTGCGACCCGAACAGGCCATTGCGCCGACAGTCCTGATCGCCACGCCGTGAACCTGATCCGCTACGCCATCGACCGGCCGGTTGCCGTTGTTGCCGCCGTGATGATTGCGGTGTTGTTCGGCGGGCTGGCGTTGGCGCGCATCCCCATCCAGCTCGCGCCCGATGTGCGCAAACCGATCGTGGTGGTGGACACCAGCTGGCCGGGGGCGGCGCCGTCCGAAATCGAACGCGAGATCGTCAACCTGCAGGAAGAAGTGCTGCGCGGGCTCGATGGCCTCGAGATCATGACGTCGCGGTCGCGCACCGGGCAGGCATCGGTCACGCTCGAATTTGCCGTCGGCACCGACATGACCCAGTCGCTCTTGCTGGTGTCGAACCGGCTGGACCGGGTCAGCGGCTATCCGGACGAGGCGAACGAGCCCACGCTGAACACGTCCGGGGCCGACGACAGCCCGATTGCCTGGGTCCTGATGACCGCCGAAACGGGCAACACGCGGCCGATGCCGACCTATGGCGATTTCCTCGAGGACGTGATCAAGGACCGGGTCGAGCGGATCGAGGGCGTCTCGGCGGTCAATGTCTTTGGCGGCACCCGGCGCGAATTGCAGATCGTGGTCGATCCGCAGCGGCTGTCCCGCTTTGGCCTGACCGTGCCCGAGGTCGTGCGGGTCTTGCGTACCGAAAACATCTCGATTTCGGCGGGCGACGTGGACGAAGGCAAACGCCGCTATGTCGTGCGCACCGAAAGCAGCCTGAACACCGAAGAGGCCATTCGCAACGTCGTGCTGCGGTCCGGCATCGCGGACGGCGGCACGGGACGGGTGCGGGTGATGGACGTGGCCGAGGTTTCCTTTGCCTACCGCGAGGCCACCAGCCGCCTGCGGTTCGAAGGGCAGCCGGGCCTTGCGTTCAACGTCGTGCGCGACTCCGGGGCCAACGTCATCAGCGTCATGGAAGAGTTGCGCGTCGTGCTGGACGAGTTGCGCGAGGGGCCGCTGGCGGAGGTGGGTCTGATCGCCGAACAGGTCTATGACGAAACCATCTACATTCAGGGCGCCATCGACCTTGTGGTGCAGAACATCTGGATCGGGGCGGCGCTTGCGGCGTTCATTTTGCTGCTGTTCCTGCGCAGTCCGCGTGCCACGCTGATCGTCTCGCTGGCGATTCCCGTCTCCATCGTGGCGACCTTCGTCGTCATGGCGCTGACCGGACGCACGCTGAACGTCATTTCACTGGCCGGTATCGCCTTTGCCATCGGCATGATCGTGGATGCGGCCATCGTCGTGCTGGAAAACATCTTTCGCCTGCGCGAGGCAGGCCAAAGCCGCCGCGAGGCCGCATACCTCGGCGCCAAGCAGGTCTGGGGGGCAATCCTCGTCTCGGCGCTGACCACGGTACTGGTGTTCATCCCGATCCTGATCATGCAGCTCGAGGCGGGGCAATTGTTCCGCGACATCGCCGTGGCGATTTCGGTGTCGGTGCTTTTGTCCTTGCTGGTGGCTGTCACGGTCATTCCCGCCCTGTCGAGCCGCCTGTTGCGCGCCGACGATCAGCGGCCCATGCGGCTGTGGGGCGTCGATCATCTGGCCGCCGGGTTTCGCGCCGCCGTGATGTGGTATGTGCGGGTCACGGTCCGGTCGCGGACGATCGGCATCGTCATGGTCGCGGTGATCGCGGGGGGGGCGGCGTTCGCAAGCTGGACGTTCCTGCCGCGTCTCGAATATCTGCCGGAGGGCAACCGCAATCTGGTATTCGGGCTCATCATTCCGCCGCCGGGCTATAACCTCGAGACGACGGAAACCATCGCCCAGCGCATTGAAAACGTGGCGCGACCCCTGTGGGAAGCGGCGCCGGATACCCAGACCGAGGACGGCACAGCCGCCATCGACAGCTTTTTCTTCGTGGCCACGCCGGGCAATTCATTCGTTGGCGCCGGCGCCGTCGACAGCACGCGCGCCGCCGAGCTGATCCCGGTCCTGAGCCGCCCGATCTTTGCCGAGCCCGGCACATTCGGGTTCATGACACAGCCGTCGCTGTTCGGACGCGGCGTCGGCGGCGGACGCACGATCGAGTTGAACATTTCCGGTCAGGACCTCGACGTGATCCTCGGGATCGCGGGCCGCGCCGCGGGCCTCGTGTCGCGCCTGCTGCCGCGCTCCGAAGGGCACCAGTTCCGCCCCATTCCGGGCCTCGAGCTTGGCGCACCCGAAGTGCGGCTGATCCCCGACCGGATGCTGCTGGCCGATGCGGGACTGGACAGTTCCGCCCTGGCGGTCACGGTGGATGCGTTCAACGACGGCGTGCGGGTGGCGCAGGTCACGATCGGGTCGGACCGCGTCGATCTCGTGCTGAAAGGCGATGCCTCCGTTACCTCTGCCGTGCGAACACAGGATGTCGGCAATTATCCGGTGGTGACACCGGGCGGTCAGATCGTGCCGGTGTCGGCGCTGGCCGATGTCGTGCTCACCGCCGGACCGACGGAAATCCGCCACCGCGAACGGTTGCGCACGGTCACGCTCGAGGTGCGCCCGTCCAACGATCTGCCGCTGGAACAGGCGGTCGAGCTGCTGGAGACGCAGGTCGTCGCCGTCCTGCAGGAAAGCGGGTTGCCAGGTGACATTCGCCTGAGCGTATCGGGCACCGCAGACCAGCTGAGCCAGACCTGGGCCGCCATTCAGATCAACCTGATCGTGGCCCTGATCATCGTGTTTCTGGTCATGGCGATCCTGTTCGAGAGCTTTCTTTTGCCCCTCGTCATCATGATTGCGGTTCCGGTGGCGGCGGCGGGCGGCGTGGGGGGGCTGGCATTGCTCAACACCTATCAGACGCAGCCGCTGGATATGCTGACGCTGCTTGGGTTCATCATTCTGGTCGGCATCGTGGTCAACAACGCCATCCTGATCGTGCATCAAACCCTCTATCATCTGCGCGACGAAGACATGGAGCCGATCGCCGCCATCGAAGAGGCCACGCGCAACCGGATCCGGCCGATTTTCATGTCCACGCTGACCAGCGTCATGGGGATGCTGCCGCTGATCGTGTTTTCCGGCGAAGGATCGGAGCTGTATCGCGGCCTTGGCGCTGTCGTCGTCGGCGGCCTGTCGGTGTCGGCATTCCTGACGTTGCTGACCGTGCCGCCGCTGCTGCGTCTTTGTATCAGCAAACCGGAAAGCGTCGCAGAACCTGAGATGGCGATGAAGCAGAGGGGATGATCGACTGCCCCGCCGGCGCGGTGCAGCTCATTTTCCCGAAACGAACCGGCGCGCTCTGCGGTGCGGCAATTGCCGCAACCCCGCCAACCACGGGTCAGCCGGGCTCCGCGTCGCCCCCCCCCCGCCCTGCGCCGTTGAGACGGACGAACCCCGGCACGGCGCGGATGCGTTGAAACCCGCCCCGGCATCGGCGGGCCGGTCGGATACCCCGGCATCGGCCGTCGTTCAGGCCTGATCTACCAGCCTTTGCGCGCCTGTCCCTGGTAGGTCGCGGGGTGCATCAGGGCATGGACGGGGAGTGCGGCGGCGCCTCTTTGGGGAAACGCATCGCCCGAGGACCGCAGCAGGCGTGGCGGTGCTATGGCATAGTCCTCGCCGAGAGACGCGGCCCCGCCGATGTCGGCCAGAAATCCGTCGATCAGCGCCGGATGCAATGTGCCGCCGATGACGATGGCATCGGGCGAAAACGTGCGCGCGATCACAAGGCAGAGCCAGCGCAACTGCACCGTCGCCCGCCTTCGCCAGGCGGTAACCGCCGGCAGCGACAGATCGGCCTCGCCGATGTCGCTGAGCCGGTCGGGCGCGACACCGCTCGCCGCCAGCGTATCGAGAAGATCCTGCCCCGACGGGCGCGGTTGCGATTTGGGAAACAGGCCGCCCCATTCGGCGGCGTCATTGTTGCGCCCGGGACAGGGCCGCCCATCGACCACCGCCGCCCCGCCGATGCCATAGGACAGCCAGATGCTGCAAAAATTCCGGATGTCCTTGCAGCCGCCGAAATACAGTTCCGAAAGACAAGCCGCCTTGCCGTCGTTCATGTGGCGGACCGGCATGCCGAAATAGGGCGTCAGATCCGTCTCGACGTTGACGCTGGGCCAGTCGCGAAACTGGCGGATGCGGACCACGCGGGTCGGATCCTGCAGGTACTGGCCGGGATAGACGACGCCGCACCCCGCGACGCGACCCGGGGCGACACCCGCCGTCATCGCCGCGACCGACGCGCCCGCCGCCTGCATGATCGCGTCGAAGGATCTGTCCGTCACCGGGATCGTCTCGTGCGACAGGACCGTCCCGGCGAGATCTGACAGGCAGGTCATGATCCGGTCGGGATCGATATAGACGCCAGCGGTGCAAAGACCCTCCGGGGCGATGCGTAACAACTTGGCGGGAAACCCCTTTTGTCCCTCCCGATTGGGATCGGCTTCTTCGATCAGCAGACCTGTATCGATCAGCGCCCCGGTCAGCCGCGTCACCGTCGACGGCGTCACGTCGAGCCGCCGGGCCAGATCGGCCCGTGATTGCGGCCCCTGTGCGCGCAGCACCGACAGCAGGCGCCGCGCGTTGAACCCCAGCGCCAGTCGTTGTGTCACAGCGCCTCCTGTCCCCCGGGGCCACGGCCGATAACCGGTCGCCGGTCCCCGCCCCGTTGCAGGGGCCAGAACACCTTGGCGGGCCCCGAACTTCAAGTCTTCGGTTGACAGGGAATATGTTTTTGAATGCAATGTAATCAGAGTGCCGTAGCGTGAACCGTTTCCGGGCGACCGCCGCCGTGCACCGATCTCGGGAGGAGACAGCAAACATGACACGTTCTTTCAAAGCTACCATCGGCGCATCCGTGCTCGCCCTCGTTGCATCCGGCGCCCTCGCCGAAGGCACGGTCACGGTCTATACCGCCGTTCCGCAAAACTTCATCGACACCCTGGTTCCGCTGTTCGAGGAACAGACCGGCACCACCGTCGAGATCATCAAGGCGGGCTCTGGCGAGTTGCTGAACCGTCTGACCGCCGAGTCCGACAGCCCCGCCGCCGACGTGCTGTGGAGCGTCGACGGCACCGTCATCGATTTCAACCCCGACCTGTTCGAGGCCTACGATGCCGCCGGGTCCGACATGCTCGCCGACGGCATGGACCAGTCGGAGCTGTGGACGCCGTTCACCGCCATCGTGATGGTGTTCATCGTCAACGAGGAAAAACTCGACGGCCTGCCGGTGCCGGCGGGCTTTGCCGATCTGGCCGATCCGCAATACGACGACATGATATCCTCGGCGATGGCCGATGCCTCGGGATCCGCCTACATCCAGCTGGCCAACGTTCTTCAGGCGTTCGACACCGAAGAGGCGGGCTGGGAGGTCTATGAAGGCATGTTGTCGAACTTCGTCCTGTCCGACAGTTCCGGCGCGGTGCCGCGGTTCGTCAACGACGGTGAGCTGGCGATCGGCGTGACCCTCGAGGACGCCGCCCTGCGCTATGTCGAAGGCGGCGGGCCGGTCGAGATCGTCTATCCGTCCGAAGGCACCGCCATCGCCCCCGACGCCATGGCCCTGATCGCGGGCGCGCCGAATGCCGACAATGCCCGCGCCTTCCTCGACTTCATGCTGTCGCAAGAGGCGCAGACCATCGTCGCCTCCGAAGGCCGTCGTCCGGTCCGCTCCGACGTAGCCTCGAACCCGGCGCTGACACCGCTCTCGGAGGTCAATTCGGTCGGCTACGACGCCGCCTGGGCCGCCGAAAACCGCGAGCGTCTGGTGGATGCGTGGAAGGACATGGTCCTCGACGTCCAGTAACACGCGGCTTTTCTCGCGTGACGGGCCGCCGGCGCGGTGGCCCGTCCGATACGCATCCGGGCCCGTGCCCGGATGGGCACATATCCATAAGGCCCTGCCCGGATGGGCACATATCCATAAAGGCCCGTGCCCGGATGGGCACATATCCAGAAAGGCCCGTGCCCGGATGGGCACATATCCATAAGGCCCGTGCCCGGATGGGCACATATCCAGAAGGCCCCTGCCCGGACGGGCACATATCCATAGGGAACGCCTCATGGCCTCTGTCGAAATCACCGGCCTGCGCAAACTTTACGGGGATGTCCTCGCCCTGTCCGGCATCGATCTGTCGATCCCGTCCGGCGCGTTCTATACGCTGCTGGGGCCGTCGGGTTGCGGCAAGACCACCCTTTTGCGGACCATCGCGGGGTTCCATCGCCAGAACGCCGGCAGCATCGCCGTCGACGGCGCGAATATCGAGGATCTGCCCGCCTACAAGCGCGACGTCGGTATGGTTTTTCAGGACTATGCCGTGTTTCCGCATCTGAGCGTGCGCGACAACGTCGCCTTCGGCCTGAAACAGCGCCGGATCTCGGCGGGCGACATCAAGCGCCGCGTCGCCGAGGTTCTCGACGTGGTGCAACTGGGGACTTTCGCCGACCGGATGCCGCACGAACTGTCGGGCGGGCAGCAGCAGCGTGTCGGTCTGGCCCGCGCCATCGTCGTCGAGCCGAAAGTGCTGCTCATGGATGAACCGCTGTCGAACCTCGACGCCAAGCTGCGCGTCGATCTGCGCGCCGAACTGCGCCGCATCCAGCGCGATCTGGGCGTGACGACCGTCTACGTCACCCACGATCAGGAAGAGGCGCTGGCGATGTCGGACGTGGTCTGCGTCATGTACGGCGGCGTGATCCAGCAGGCCGCCGCCCCTCTCGACATCTATCTGTCGCCCGCCAACCGGTTCGTCGCGACCTTTGTGGGGGCCAATACGTTCCTGAATGTCGACGATAGCGGCGGACGGCTGACCCTCGCCGCTGGCGGTGCCGATCTGAGCGGTCTGGTCACCGGACCGCACGACGATGGCATCAGCTGCGCCGTGCGCCCCGAGGCGATGCGCGTCGAAGCGGAAGGCGGCACGCTGGCCGACGACGAGATCGCGATTCCCGTCCGCCTGCGCGAAGTCGCTTTATCGGCCGCGAGATGGAGGTGTTCGGCTCACCGACGCAGGACCCGGCGCGGGCGAGGAAATCAAGGTCGTGGCCCGTCCCGACCCCGCCGTCATCGCCCTGCCGCCGGGCAGTGCGGCGCGTTTCGTCGTGAACCGCCGTGACCTGATGTTCTTTGCCGACGGCGCCACCGGGGCGCGCGATCGGATCCGACCGCCGTTCCGCGTTTCCGCACGCCGGAGTTCTGGACCGTCGTCACGGTCGTGATCCTCGTGGTGCTCGCGGTGCTGCTGATCCTGCCGATCCTGCGGGTCCTGTCGCTGAGCTTCGTGGACGCGGACACCGGCGGTTTCACCCTCAACAACTTCGTCGAGGTATTCACCCGCAACTATTACCTCAGCGGGTTCAAGAACACGCTCTTCGTGGGTCTGCTCGGCACGCTGGGGGCCTGCCTGATCGGCATCCCGCTCGCGTTCTTTACCGCGCGGTTTCAGGTCGCGGGCCGGACGTGGATCTCGACGCTGGCGATCCTCGTCCTCGTCGCCCCGCCGTTCATCGGCGCCTATGCGTGGATCATGATGCTCGGCTCGAACGGGTTCATCACCAACGCGTTCGGCGCCATCGGCATCGCGATCCCGACAATCTATGGCGCGCAGGGCATCATCCTCGTCTTCACGCTGAAATTCTTTCCTTTCATCTATCTGATGACGCAGACGGCGCTGAACGCGCTCAACAAATCCTATGAGGACGCCGCCGAAAACCTCGGCTGCACGCCGTGGCAGCGGTTCACCCGCATCACCCTGCCGCTGGTGTTTCCTGCCGTCAGCACCGGGGCGATCATCTGCTTTGTGTTGTCCATCGCCGATTTCGGCACGCCCGCCATCCTCGGGCGCGGGTTCCGCACGCTGTCGACCATCGCCTTTGCCGCCTACCGGTCCGAGCTTGGCGGATTGCCGACGATGGCGGTGACGGTCTCCATAGTGATGATGGCGATCTCGATGCTGGCGCTGGTCGTGCAGCGCCGCATCCTCGCGCGCCGCCGCTATGCCAGCGCGCTGACCAACCCGCCGCTGCGGGTGCGCCTGACCGGCTGGCGCAACGTCGCGGTCCACGTCTTTTGCCACGGCATCGTGCTGCTCGCGATGCTGCCGTCGCTGGTCGTCGTCTATACCTCTTTCCTGAAAACCAACGGGCCGGTGTTTACCGGCGGTTTCGGCCTGGAATCCTATGAACGCATCTGGCGCACCGCCCCCGAGGCAATCTTCAACAGCTTCATTTTCTCGCTCATGGCCGTGGCGCTCATCACCGTGTTCTCGGGCCTGATCAGCTATGTGATCGTGCGCCGCGATACCAAGGCGGCGGGTGCGATCGATTTCCTGATGATGGTGCCCTACCTGGTGCCCGGGCGTCGTCATGGCCATCGGTTTCGTCACCACGTTCCGCGGCGGGCCGTTCGATGTGTTCGGGGCGGCGGGCCTGCTGGTCCTGCTCTATTTCATCCGCCGCCTGCCCTACGGTGTGCGGTCAACCACCTCCAGCCTGCGTCAGATCAAGCCCTCGATGGAGGAGGCGGCGATCAACCTTGGCGCCTCGCCCCTCGGTGCCTTCCTCAAGATCACGGTGCCGCTGATCCTGCCCGGATTGATCGTCGGCTCTCTCATGGGGTTCATCACGGCGATCAACGAGTTGTCGGGCACTCTTATCCTGTACGATTCCGGCACCATCACCATGCCGGTGAAAATCTACGTGGCCGTCCTCGATGGCGAATTCGGCCTGGCCGGCGCGCTGTCGACGGTGCTGCTCGTCCTTACCGGCCTGTGCGTCTATGCGGTGTTCCGGCTTGCCGACAACCGCGACTCCGCGTTTTTGTAGGGCCCCATGCAGATCGATGTCACCTCTCACTCGAAATTCCGCGCCCCCGGACGGGCTGGCGACGACGTGCCGCTGGTGGTGCCCGGTATCGTCACTGGCGTCTTCGACGGGGCCACCGACGCGCGCGGTACCATCGTGGACGGCGTCGGCGCGGGCCGTTTCGCGGCCCTCACGGTCGCTGCGGCGACGGCTGAATTGTTCGCCGATGCGCGGATGCGCCGATTGCCGGGGCCAGAGATCGTGGCCCGACTTGCTGCCGCACTCGCGGCCCGCACTGCCCCTTTCGGGCTCGAAATACCGCCCTCGACGACGCTGGCCTTCGTGGTGGACTGCGGCGCCGACTGGCGGTTCCTGACGCTTGGCGACAGCGGCATCCGGCTGAACGGCTCCGAGGTTTTGTGCCGGACCAAGATCATCGACACGGTGTCGACCCATGCCCGCGTCGCCTTGTTCCGGCATCTTTCCCGGACGATCACCGATCCCGACGCCCTCGAGCTTGCCACGCGCCGTGCGATTTTCCTCGGTCTCGATACCGCCGTGGCCGAGGGGATCGTGCCGCCAACACTGGCCGTCGATATCGTCGCGCGGGCGGCGCAGGCGGCTGGCCTCGGGGCACAGATCGACATCGTCGGCACCTTTCTGCGCGGCGGAATTGCCCTGCAGCACCGGTTCGCCAATCGCTGCGACAGCGCGCTGTGTTTCGACACGATGAACGGCGGTGTGCCGCGTCTGGACCAGATGATCGACACGATGCGATCCAAAGACGGGATCGCCAGCATCGAACTGTTCACCGACGGCTATGTTAAGCAGCCGACGGGAACGACCGTCGCCGATTGGGAGGCCGCGTTTGTCGCCGCGGAAACCGAGGATTTTCACAAGATCGGCCGCTTTGCGACGGTCAAGGGATCGACCTCGGCCGAGGTGTTCGATGACCGCACGATCGTGATCCTCTCGTCGCTGTCCTGAGAAGCGCAACATCCGCAGGGCGCCGTTTCGGGTGATAGCCGGTCCAAATGCGGCACGTCTTCCGGCCACGCAATCGCGCCGCCTGCTATCGGTCGTCATGAGCACGCGAGCAGGGTTGCGCCCGGGCCTCGGAAAGTTCGATCCGGAAACAGGCCGCCTGATCGGGGATATATCGTCAAACACTGCCCCCGCCAAAATCTGCTTCAGGCTCATTTGGGGATGACGGGGCTTGAGAAACCTCTCTCGTGACGGCCTTGTTTCGCGTTTACTTGCCGCGCGAACCAACATTGGCACGGTATAAATGACATTTGAAATCTGGGTCGCCTTTGCCTTGGCGAGCGGCATTGTCGTTCTCATTCCCGGTCCGGCCATCGTTCTGACGGTCAACCATGCGATAAAAGGCGGCACGCGTCCGGGATTGGCAACCGCGTCGGGCGTTGTTCCCGGGGCATTTGTTTCCATGTCGCTGTCGCTATTGGGTGCCGGTGCGCTTTTGGCGACCTCGGCATTTCTATTCACGCTTCTGAAATTCGCGGGTACGATTTATCTGATATTGCTTGCATATTTTCTTTCGACCACCCCCGTGGAATCTGTTTCTCGCAGCGGTTCTTCGGAAAAAACCCCCTGAACGACCTTTTGTGGCAATTCTTCTTGATCAGCCTATCAAACCCGAAGGCCCGGCATTTTGTGTCGACTTCGCGCCCCAGTTCGTCACTTTTACAAGGCCGATATTCCCACAATTTGCAATTCTCACTATGACCTTCATGCCGCTGCGGCCCTCAATGGCGTATTATGGCTCCTCTTCGCGGACGGGATGAAAACCCGGTTTCGCAAACCCAGAGCCATGAAGATTGTAAATCGAATCGGCGCAAGTTGCCTGTTTGTGGCAGGCGCATTCACCGCACGTGCGTCAAACCCTGTCTGATCCGTCTGCGGACGTTGAATCGCTGCATTTATCTGCAATGGTCAAGGCCTCTATTGAACGGCTGTTCGGGATTCTACTCACCAATTCCAAAGCGTCCCGTCTTCCAACCGGTTGACAGGCAAATACGATCGCTCATAAGGATGTTTCAGAGCCAGTTCCTCATCGAAATCGACGCCGTGGCCGATTGCGTCACCGGGATGCATGTATCCCCGATTGTGCGTCCACGCATGGGGAAAGATTTCATGCATGAGCGGGCTATAGTCGGCGAATTCCTGAATCCCGAAATTCGGCACCCAAAGCCCGATATGAGTATTGACCCCCATTGTGACGGGCGACACATCCACCGGCCCGTGGCATCCGGTCCAGACATTGTAAAGCGCCGCGAAATCGAAGATCCGCCGCAATCCCGTGACGCCGCCCGCGTGGCACGCCGTGGTCCGGATATAGTCGATGAGCTGTTCGGCAATCAGCTGCCTGGCGTCCCAGATCGAATTGAACACCTCGCCGACCGCAAGCGGTGTCGTCGTATGATGCCGGATCAGCCTGAAGTTTTCCTGGCTCTCGGCGGTGACCGGATCTTCCAGCCAGAACAGGCGATAGGGCTCGAGATCACGGCCCAGACGGGCCGCTTCGATGGGCGTCAGGCGGTGGTGTACGTCGTGCAGCAGATGGATATCCCAGCCGACGGCCTCGCGCAAAGCGTCGAACAGCTTCGGCATCTGAGGTAAATACTTCGATGT
This sequence comes from uncultured Alphaproteobacteria bacterium, assembly GCA_963761735.1. Lineage (GTDB taxonomy): Bacteria > Pseudomonadota > Alphaproteobacteria > Rhodobacterales > Rhodobacteraceae > CAVXHQ01. The sequence continues at coordinate 967,898 of CAVXHQ010000005.1, read as the reverse complement.
CGACCAGACGTCCTCATGGGGCAGCGGCGGCCGCTCCATCGCGCCGTCGGGCGTGGCGTGAACCCCGTAGATCCGGTCCAGGCCAGGCACGCCGCATTGCGCCCGAATTGCCGGATATCCGGCTTCGGTCTTTTCCAGAACCGCATCGACGGCCTCTTCGATGCTGCCGCCATGCGCGTGGGTATAGATCATCACATGTTCCCGCGACGCCCCTCCCAAAAGCTGATACAGCGGCATTCCCGCCGCCTTGGCCTTGATATCCCACAACGCCATATCGATGGCCGAAATCGCCGCCATTGTGACGGGACCCCGGCGCCAATAGGCGCCACGATACAGATATTGCCAGATATCCTCGATCCGCGCGGCATCGCGATCCAGCAGACACGGCACGACATGCTCGGTCAGATATGTCGCCACCGCAAGTTCGCGACCGTTAAGGGTGCCGTCGCCAATTCCGTAAATGCCCTGATCCGTCATGATCTTGACCGTCACGAAATTTTGCCCCGGCGAGCTGACAATAACGCGGATTTCAATGATTTTCATAGCGGGCCTCAGACAATGAATGTTTGAAAAAGCAGGCATGCCGGACTGGGAACGACGGCGCTGTGGCCGGTCGGTGTCAGCGAACCGGTAACGCGGTCGATGGCAAAGCTCGTGATGCAGTCGTCGAATTGATTGGCGACGATCAGGAAACGCCGGCAAGGCGTTACGGCAATATCGCGGGGATGGGCGCCGCCGCTGGAAATTCGATGCCGGACGGTCCAGTCGCCGTTTTCCAACGCAAGACAGGCCACAAGATCATCGGTCCGGCTCGATGCGTACAGAATGTCGTTCGGGCACGCCCTGATCGCCGCGGCGGCACCATCGCCGCCCTTGGGGCGCGCGAATGCCTGCAAGACCTGGATGCTTTGCCAACCTGCGGGCACTCTTTCGAAGAAATGCACCGATTCGTCCAGTTCGCACAGAACCGCGAATGACATCCCGTCCGGCGCGGCGCTCAGGTGGCGCGGCCCGCTGCCGGGCGGCAAATCGATTCGTACGGATGTTTCGACGTCCAGCGCCGATGCACCGCGCCGACGGGCATCGGGGCCCAGGGCAAAGACGGTAACGCTGTCGCCCCCGAGGTCGACGACCGCAAGTTCGGCGGTGTCATTCAGGAACGCGGCGCAATGGGCGTGCGGCCCCTCCTGCCGCCCGGCGTTCGGTCCATGACGCTGGCCCTGATACGAGGCCAGATGCGGCCCGATAGACCCGTCGGCGGCCAGCGAAAACAGATCGACATGGCCGCTTTGGTACTGCGCCGTCGCAAGAAGCCGGCCATCGGCAGAAACCGCCAGATGGCAGCACCCCGCACCGCTGACCGGCTGACCGCCGAGGGATTGCACTGCATCGGCGGTCCGCCGATAGGCCATGACGCCCGGAACGTCGGCGTCACCATGCTCTTGTGCGGCATAGACGAACCGGCCCGGTCCGGCGACCACATAGGCGGGGTTGCGCGCCGACACGGCGCAGGTCGGCACGCCGAAGGCGCCGGTCGCGAGGTCGAGGTTGCACCGATAAATCCCCTCGCCGCGCCCCTGCGGGCCTTCGGTGAACGTGCCGATCAGAACATCGGTGAATGTCATACCGGCCAGCCCAGGAGGCGGGATGCCTTCGATATGTCGAAAAAGCCCGTTCTGCCGATCAGAGGGCGGCGCAGGGGCGTGCTGGCAAAATACCGTTTCGCCAGGTCGGCGCTCGGTATCGTTTCGGTGGTTTCCGGCGCGGCGAGCAGGACAACCTCGTGCCCGGTAAGATCGGCTGTCAGGGCTGCCAGCGCCGCCCGGGCGGCGGGGCGCGCCGGGGTCCACGCCCAGAGGTGTTTCGCAGGGTTTTCGAAGGTCCGCCACTCGGCCGCGGCCGCGGCCGGGTCGTCGGTGACATAGTGCAGGCGCAGGCTCACCACGGTCATGTCATAGCGGCGCGCAAAGGCATCGGCCTGTTGTTCGCAAATCCATTTCGACAGGGAATAGGGGTCTTCCGCCCGCGTCGCATGATTTTCGTCGATCGGGAAATAGTCGAAAACCGGCGCGCGGCTGTACCCCAGCCCCATCGCATTGATGCTCGAGGCCCGACAGATCCGCGATAGTCCATGTTCGGCTGCGGCGCGCAGGGCGTTGTAACTGCCGGTGACGTTTTCGTTGTGGGTGGTGTGGTCCGGCGCGATGCCCGCGGCAGGAATCGCTGCCAGATGGATGAGGGCATCGCAGCCGTCCATCACGGCCAGCAAGGCATCAAAGTCGGTCGTATCGGCACTGCGGTGCATCAGGGCGTCGGTATCGGGCGCATTTGTCGGACGGCGGTCGATGGCGACGACATCGTGCCCCGCCCCGAGCGCCTCGGAAACGACAACCGGGCCGAACAGCCCCCGCGCGCCTGTCACGGCAATTCTCATGACATCGGCTCCGCCGGTTCGGCCCCGGTTTCGATGCGCTCTCCGGTATCGCGGTCAAACAGGTTCATCTGGCGAAGGTCAAAGCTGAGGATCGCCTCGTTGCCTTCCCGCACGTCAGACCGGACCGGCAGCCGCGCAAAAAAGCGGCCTCCGTTAAAATCGGCAACGGCAATCCGGTCGGCTCCCGTCACCTCGACATAGTCGATCAGGCACCTGATCTGACCGCGTCCGGGATCGCTGCCGGCGGGACGATGCGACAGGGTTTCGGGCCGAAGGCCAAAGACGATGCCCTGTCCGACGCGCTGCCGCAGGGCCGCCAGATCGGGAAGGGAAACCTGCGCGGGCGGCGCCCCTGCCCGGTCCAGCACGGCGTAGAGCGACGCGCCATCGGCCGCGACCCGCGCATCGATCAGGTTCATCGGCGGCGCGCCCATGAACCCCGCGACAAATGTATTGGCGGGCCTGTTATAGATGCCGTCTGGCGTATCGAACTGCTGCAATTCGCCGTCCCTGAGGACCGCGATCTTGGTTGCAAGCGTCAGCGCCTCGACCTGATCGTGGGTGACATAGATCATCGTGGCGTCGAGACTGCGGTGCAGACGTGCAATTTCGATCCGGGTCTGATTGCGCAGATTGGCATCGAGATTGGACAGCGGTTCGTCGAAAAGGAACACCTCGGGCTCGCGCACGATCGCGCGACCGATGGCGACGCGCTGCCGCTGGCCGCCCGATAATGCCTTGGGAAAGCGGTCGAGATAGCCATCCAGTTGCAAGGACCGCGCCGCCGCCCCCACTGTTTCGCGGATCCGCTGCGCCGGAGTGCGCCGAACTTTCAGGCCGAACCCCATATTGTCCGCCACGCTCATATGCGGATAAAGCGCGTAGGATTGGAAAACCATCGAAATTCCCCGCTCGGGCGAGGGCACATCGTTTATCACCCGGTCCGAAATGCTGATCGTGCCGTCGGTAATGTTTTCCAGCCCCGCAATCATCCGCAGCAGGGTGGATTTTCCGCAACCCGAGGGGCCGACGAAAACGACAAAGTCGCCTCGGTCAATCTCGAGGTCAATTCCCTTGATAACCTCGACAGATCCGTAAGACTTGCGCACGTCGCGCAGAGATACGCCGGTCATCGGCATGGCCTTTCGATTGAGGGGGTGTGCGGCGCGCTCATCCCTTGACCCCGACCCCGGCAAAGCCGGTGTTCAGATTGCGCCGCATCATGAAGTAGATTGCGACCGCTGGCAGCGCGTAAATCAGCGAATAGGCCGCTAGAAACCCGTAGTTGACGGACGAATGCTCACCAAATGACGCAAACAGGCCAACCGACATGGGAAAATCGCCGCTTTTGCGCACAAAGATCAGAGGCAGCAGGAATTCATTCCACGCGGTGATGAAGGCAAAAAACCAGACAACCGCAATTCCCGCCCGGCTCATCGGCAAGACGATGCGCCAGATGATCTGGAACAGCGACGCCCCTTCGGCATAGGCCGCCTCTTCCAGTTCGACCGGCACGGTATCGAAGAAATTCTTCAGCAGCAGCATCGTGAACGGCAGGTTGAGCATGGTGATCGCCATTGCGACGCCGAACAGATTGAGCATGCCGGTGGTTTGGGCAGTGAAAAAGATCGGGACGATAACGCCCGTGGCGGGCAGCATGCGCAGCAAGACCAGCGACCACAAAAAGGCATTGCGACCGGGTATTTTAAGGCGCGACAGCGGATAGGCGGCCATGACGGCGATCACGGCGGTCAGTGTGGATGTCAGGATCGACAGGTACACCGAATTGACGAACTGGCCGCCCGCCTGCCCCGACATCGCCTCTGCGAAGTTGTCGAATCCAACGGTCTGTGGCCAGCGCAACATGCCGTCCGCCGCCGGATCCATCGCATTGACGGCAAGCCAGCTGAACGGACTTACCCAGATCAGGGCAATCATCGCCAGAAGCATCGCCGTCGCGGGAGATTTACGGGTTTGCATCGGTGCGCCCTCCTATTTCGGTTCACGCAGGAGGCGAATGTAGACCACGGACAGGCACGCCACGATCAATAGCATCGCCACCGAAATTGCGGCGCCATAGCCGAGTTTTCCCACCGAAAAGCTTTCGTGATAGACAAAGATCGACAGCACCTGCGTCTGGCGGCCCGGCCCGCCCCCCGTCAGCGCGTAGATCAGTGGAAAGTAGACGAAGGAACCGATGGTGATGAACAGGCAATCCGTCGCGATGTGACTGCGGATCATCGGCAGGGTGATGTAGAATGTGCGCTGCATCCGGGTCGCACCGTCAACCTGCGCCGCCTCGCTGACCTCACGCGGAACGGAATCGAGTGCGGCGGAATACAGGATGTAGGACCAGGCGGTGCCCTTCCAGACATTCGCGAGGATGATGATCAGCAAGGGATGGTCGTTGATCAGGTTGCGGCTTTCGATCCCCAGGGGGCCCATCAGCGCCAGGTCGACGAGACCGTTTTCGGTGAACGTCGCCGACCACAGCACCGCTGCCACGACATCGGGCAGAACCCATCCCAGTATGACGGCGCCTTCGACGGCGGACCGGAACGGCCCGCGGCGGTTGCGCATCGTCGCGGCCATCAGAAAGCCCAGAATGTTCTGCCCGATGATCGCCGAGAAAAACGTACAGACCGTGGTGATCCACAGCGAATTCAAAAAGCCGCGCCGGGTGAACAGCCGTTCATAGTTCTCGAAGCCGACAAAGCCCCATTCGGTCGCGCGGCGGCCATACAGCTCGAGGTCGGTGAACGACATCACCAGCACCCAGCCCGCCATGTACAACAGCAGTCCAACCATCAGCATGGCCGGCAGCGCCATCGCCACCACGATGGGCCAGTCCCGACGGAGCCATGGCTGTTCATTCGCGAGCATCGGGGCGGTCTTTCTGCGTGAACGTCAGGAATTCGGCCCGGCGCCGGGAGATGCGCCGGGCCGACGTCGGTGCCGCTATTCGTACACGACCACGTTCTCTTCACCGAACTCGTCGATCAGCGTTTCGAGTTAGGTTTCCATCACCTCGTCGACACTGACGCCGTCGAGGATATCGGCTGTCGACTGCTGCACCATCGACGAGACGAAATAATAGCCGGGCACCGCGTCCCGCTTGGTCGTATTGTCGTTCAGCGGGGTGACGGCGGCAAAGAATGCGTCGGCCTCGTATTCCGGCGAGGAGGCGATGTCGGAGCGGACCGCCATGCGACCGTTCTCGAGTACCCAGGGCTCGAAATTGGCGCGATCGAAGATATAGGTCAGCAGCGCCTGTGCCTGATCGGGTTCGTCCGTCTGGGCGTTGATGCCGATGGTCCAGCCTGCCGAGATGTTGGAATACGCGGGCGCGCCCTCGACGCCCGAACCGGGGAACGGCGCCCAGAAGACCGATTGATCCCGCTCTGCCTGCGGCGGAATGTCGGTGCCGCCGCAATCCCAGATGCAGTTGTTTTCCCACGATCCCGACGCCCAGATTCCAACCGTGCCCTCGATCAGCCCCGTACGCATGATCGCGCCGACATCGTTGGCGTACTGATCGCCCGGTTCTGCCAGACCGTCCTGATTATAGACGCGGTCATAGAATTCGAACGTGGCGCGCAGTGCGGGGCTGTCGCCGATCCACTGGCCCGTTTCGCGGTTGCGCAGGCGGTTGCGGTCGCCCTGTGCGGTATCGGCGCCCAGCAGGACCATGTAAAAGCCCTGCATCGTGGTGCCTTCTTCGTTCTTGGTTCCGGCGGGGATCACGAGGGCGTTGTCGGTTCCCGTCGCTTGCCTGACCTGCCCGGCGGCTGCAAAAACGTCGTCCCAGGTCTGTGGCCGCCACGGCAGATCGATGCCGGCCGCCTCGAGGGCGCTGACCGAATACCACAGCATCCGGGCGTCGGTGTCGGTGAGCAGGGCATAGACCTGCCCGTCAAGGCTCGTCGCCTCGAGCGTGCGGTCGGAGTAATACTGCCACTGATCCCATGTTTCGGCCATGCCGTTGAGCGGCAGCAGATCGCCATTCGCCGACAGGCGCTGCACGAACCCGGTATCGATGTGCAGCACGTCAGGCGCCGTACCGGATGCGATATCCAGAGCGATGCGATCGTCGTAGCCATCCACGGGCAACGCGATACGCTCGACGGTCTCTCCCGTGGCGGCCTCGTAGGCATCGATCCCGGGATCGATCAGCGATCCGAATTGTGCCCGGTACATGATCGAAAGTTCTGCCACGGCTGACGGGCCCATGAGAGCGCCAAGGGTAGTTGCGGCGATGAGGGTCTTGCGGTTCATGCGGGTCTCCTCCCTGCGTGTTTGGTGGGGCTGTTCGCGCACATCCGGTGATGACAGAGCGATACGACACCCTGCATCCGCTCTACACAAATATACATTACAGTCAAATAAAAGATATTATGACGTCAATTCTATATTTATAAGATCCGGCATCGATGATGAGGGCCGTTTGATACTAATTTCTGCCTGAAAATCTGCGCTCTGAGGACGATCGGCGGCGATGGTGCGCGTTTGGTTCGTACCGCGCCTGTCCACCGCTATCACCGCGTCGGATCTGCACGGCGGAACGCCGCGTGACATGGTGAGATCGACACCCTGCCCCAGGGTGAAACGGTCCACCGCCGATGACCCTGGGACGGCCTCCCGCTGCCGCTCCCCGGATCTGCGCGGTCAGCCTCTGTCGGGATCGTCGCCCGGCGGCGGCATCGCCCGGTCCCATAGAATGTCCGGCCCCACGTCGGCCAGCCGGGTGACGCCGCACAGGCCCATCGTGGTTTCCATCTCGTGCCGGATCATTTCAAGCGCACGGGTCACCCCGGCCTGCCCTGCTGCCCCCAGCCCGTACAAAAGCGCGCGCCCCATCAGGACGCCGTCCGCCCCGGGAGCCAGTGCCCGCACGACGTCCTGACCGCTGGTAAAACCGCCGTCGACAAGGATTTCGGCCCGGCCCGCCACCCGGCGCGCAACACCGGGCAGGGCCAGGATCGTCGACGGTGCCCCGTCGAGCTGTCGGCCCCCATGGTTCGAGACCACGATGGCGTCGGCGCCGCACGCCACCGCCCGATCCGCATCGTCGGGGTCGAGAATACCCTTCATCACCAGCTTGCCCTTCCAGCGATCCCGCAGGCGCTGCACGTCCTCCCAGTTCAACGTCGGATCGAACTGGCGGTCGGTCCATTTCGCGAGGCTGGCGTGCCCGCCGATGTCCGCGACGTGACCCTGCAGATTGCCGAACTGCATCTGCCGGTGGCGCGCCATGGCAAGGCACCATGCAGGCTTCAGGGCGAGATTGACCAGATTGCGCAACGTCGGTTTCGGGGGAGACGACAGGCCGTTGTGAATGTCCTTGTTGCGCTGTCCGACCATCTGCAGATCGAGGGTCAGCACGATGGTCTCGATGCCCGCTGCCTCGGCGCGGGCCAGCAAACGGTCGGTGAAATCGCGGTCACGTATGACATAGAGCTGAAACCAGAAGGGTTTGCTCGCACTGCGCGCGACATGTTCGATCGAGCCGATGCTGACGGTCGACAGGCAATACGGCACGCCGAACGCCTCGCAGGCGCGCATGGCCAGAACCTCGCCGTTGGGCCAGACCATCCCCGTCAGCCCCGCAGGCGCCATGCCGACCGGCAGCCGCACGTCCTGGCCAAGCATTCGGCCAGCAGCGGTCCGCCCCGACACGTCGATTGCGACACGCTGACGGAATTTGGTGTTGCGCAGGTCGTCCGCATTGGCGCGATAGGTACTCTCCGACCACGAGCCGCTGTCGACATAGTCGTAAAACATCTTCGGAACCCGGCGCTTTGCCGCAATCCGCAGATCCTCGTTGCAGGCGAATACGGGCATCGTCAGGCCCGGTTCGAATTGGGGGGCTGTCTGCGCGGGGATCGGCCTGATCCGCAAACGCCGTCTTTACCGCCCCGACAGGACAAGCGCCCGCCGGTGTGAAACCGCTGCATCCGCGCATCGTTCGACCGGTCGGGGGAGCGATCGCCAGATTGCAAACTGTCGGGTGCCGGCATCAATCGGCGGTGATCTCTCGGAAAAGGATGCGCCAAAAATCCAAACGCCGTAGCGTCGGACGGTGCCACCGCGTCTTCGACGTCATCGACCAGAATAACCGACATGACGGGACCGGGAACTTCCTCCCGCTTCGACGGCGATGCACTCGATCTGCATCGCGACATGGTCGCCGCATCGGGGGACCGTTTGGCACAGGCGTCGCCAGACGGGGCCTCGCCGTTCAGCAATGCAATTTCGTCAAAGGTCTCGGCATCCCCGACCATCGCCATCTCCTTGGCCGCGACGGTTTTCGGTCTCAGGCCCAAATCATCCATCCGACACCCAATCGTCAGCGCCCTTGCGCGCGCGATGAACCTGTCGATGTCAGCAGGCACCTGCGGGGCCACGGCACCGATCATATTGTCCTCACTCTTTCGTTTGGCGTTGTCGCGCGTGATGCGGTAAAGCCAACCGTTGATTTTGCCCTGGTCAAAGCCGTCGATCCCCTGTCGTCATGCAACCAGAACCTAGAAACGGCACCCGGAAACGCTGCCGGAACTGGCATCGGGGGAATTATATATATTTATTACCACATATAATCGTTATAAATTGTGGACGCGGTTGTCAACTCTGCTAGGGGTGATCCACGCTCCCCGCGCGCCATAATCCCGATGGAGACCAGAATGGATACCGATCCGTCGCCCGCAAAAGCGGGAACCCGGCAATTCTTCGACGCGTTGGTCGCCGGAGATCTGTCACTGGGACAGACGATCACGCAAAGCGAGCTGTGCAAGGTTCTGGGCATTTCGCTGTCCACCCTGCGCGAGGTTTCGGTGCTGCTCGAGGCAGAAGGCCTGATCGAGGTTAAAAAGCGGATGGGTGTCCGGCTCTTTTATCCCGACGTCGCTTTCGTGCGGAATACGTTCCAGTACCGCGAACTTCTGGAATGTGAGGGTCTGCACCGGCTTGGGTCGCAGCCAACGGAAGACTGGGTGTCTGAAATGTCTGAACTGCACGCAGACACTCAGACCTTCGTCCGGGAAACCGCGACGCCAGAAGACTATCGCCTTCGCCTGAAAGAACTCGAAGCCCGCTTTCACGGGAGTTTCATAGCGGCATTCGGCAATGACCAGATCGAGATGAATTATGATCGGACGATGCAAAAGATGTATCTGTTCAGATTGCTGTCGCCCAAATCTGTCAATCAAACCAATACACTTGCCGCCATACAGGAACATTGCAGGGTCATCGATCATGTCGCAACGGGCAATATAGACGCTGCGGTCGAGGCGCTGCGGGTTCACTTTTCCGGCGTCCTGCGGCGCACCCTGACGGGCTAGGGTTTTGGTCGGCCTGACGACTTTGCGACTGTCGGGCAGGCTCAGATCTCACATGCAAACGATGACGATTTGAACCGCCTTGGTTTTACCGGAGAGAGTTCTAGTTCTTCTCAAGCGACTTTGTCGGGTGTGTTCATGTTTGCATAGAACCCCACCTCTGCCGCGGCTGGCGGGATGGTCCCGATGGGCCGAGGCAGGCACCGGTGATTGAACCAATCGACCCGGCCGAGGGTGGCTATTTCCAGATCCTGCATGGTGCGCCACGGTCCCTGGCGGTGGATCAGCTCGGTTTTGCAGAGGCCGTTTATCGTCTCGGCGCGGGCGGTGTCGTAGCTGTCGCCAAAGCTGCCGACCGACGGTCCGATGCCGGCCTCGGCCAACCGCGCGGTGTGGCGAACAGACAACTATTTTGCGGTCTCGACCGGTCGTGGCAACACTGGCATTTTGCGCGGCACGCAGATGGGCGTCCGGTGCTTCTGCCGGGGTTCTCCATTCGAGGGTTTTGCGCGGCCGACCATTGAGCGCCGCGGCGACGGCCCGGAGGTCGCCGGGCCGGTGCGGGCTGAGGTCCGTTCCCTTGGGAAAGTACCGGCGCAACAGCACATTGGTGTTCTCGTTCGTGCCGCGTTGCCATGCATTGCCCGGCAGGCGATTTGCATGGCAAATCTGCCGAGTATCCGTCTTGGTCAAGTCGCCTTTTCTGCCCATTTCCGATGATCGCGCAGCAGAGCGTTTGCAAGGACCAGCAGCTTCCGCATGACCGCTGTGATCGCAACTTTTTTCTCTTTCCCTGTGGCGATGAGTTGATCATATTTGGCTTTCAGATCCGGATTAAACCGGATCGCGACCAGAGCAGGCATGAAGATAGCGTGTCGCAGACTTGGGCGGCCACCTTGTATCCGCGCCTTTCCCTGCCATTTCCCAGAGCTTCTGTGACATGGGCGCGAGCCCGGCAAGGCTGGCAACTTGTTTGCTGTCCAAGGCACCGATCTCCGGCATATCCACGAGAATGAGGAGCGCTGTTGTCTTCCCAATTCCGGGGATGCTGGACAGAATTTCCAGCCGTTCGCTCATGTGCTGATCCTGACTTGCCAGGTTCAGCATCGACGCATCAATTTTTGCAGTATCGCTTTCGATCTGGCGTAGACGCCTTTCCAATTGCTGCTTTATGAGAGCGTTAGAAGCCGTACCCCTACGTGCTTTGGCGGCTATACGATCTTTAATGAGTGCCCGCCGTGCAGATAATAACTCTCTCAGATCATACAGATTTGCTGCGCAGATGGGCTTTGGGACCAGCTGCAAGGCCGCACCCATCTTCGCCAGCATCTCGCAATCCACACGATCTGTCTTCGCCAGCTTGCCACTGGCTTACGCAAACCGGCGCGCCTGTTTTGGGTTCACTTTGACAAACGGTATGGCAGTTGAACCAAGCGCTTGCTCCAGCTGCCGATGATACGCACCGGTAGCCTCGAAAATGATCACCGACGCCGGCTGCAATCCAATCCATTTTGTCAGTTGCACATGCCCAGTTCTGCTATTGAGAAACTGCGTGTGTTCGCCGTCGCTCAGGCAGTGAACATCAAGTGTGTCTTTGGAAATGTCGATGCCAATGGTATTGTCCACGTGTCTTTTCCCTACCTTGTCTTGTCATGCGGGCCCGAAGCCCAGGTATCCGTTCAGGTCATCAGAAAAGACGGGGGCGACCATACTCGGCAACGGTCCTCAAAGACCAAGAGGGGAACGGTCCGACCCCCGCCACTGCCCGTCATAAATGACGTGCACGGAAGTGGCTCCACAATCACACAGAAGCCACCTCATTCATAAGACAAGAGAGGAGGCGTATGATCGAGGTGGCGTTTCGACGTTTCGACCACGCATCGCATGGCGCCCCCGCTCTCGGGACATTGCTTTGCAATGCCCCGCCCGGCAGTGGATGACCGGGACCGGCAGGGACCTGTCCGAGCCCCCCGGCAAAGCACGGTCGGGGGGGTATTGCGCAGCGTCGCCCAGGTTGTCCTTCAGCTGACGATGGAGGCGGCTTCTGACGATGGAGGCGGATGTCGACGGCCGGGCCGGTGCCGGGCGGCACGAACGGGCTGACGGTCGCACGACCGGGCGCCATGGGCACCGCGACCGTTGCGTCGACACCCGCCTCGGCACATTGAACCTGAAGGTGCCGAAGCTGCGGCAAGGCAGCTATTTTCCCCGCGTCCTCGTAGCCGCGCCGCCCCTCGGAGAAGGCGCCGGTCGTTGTGATCCAGGAGGCCTGGATCGGCGGCGTCTCGACACGCAGGGTGGACGGCCTTGTTCAGGCTTTGGTCCGAGGACATTGGCGAGCGCGGGCACGACGCGCTGGCCTACATGGCCTTTCCCCGGCGACACCGCACGAAGCTGCATTCGACCAACCAGATCGAGCGCCGAACAAAGAGGTGAAACGCCGCGCCGATGTGTGGTCGCGTTTGTCGGGAAAACGATCCCCCGGATCGTTTCCCGTTCCTCCCAATTCCCCAACGAGGCCTCGATCCTGCGTCTGATCGGTGCCGTGCCCTTCGAACGAAACGACGAATGGCAGACATCCAGCCGCCTTGTGATGGTCGAGGCATTCGCCCAAATCGACCCGCTTCTCGGCATTGCGATAAAAGCCGCCTGATCATGCCTTCAGGCCATCTCGCCGTTTACACCACCTTGACGGACGTGACCTTGGACTGCGTCATTCCTGTCCGTAACCGCGCCGATCCTGTCGCGCACGATCTGCACGGGCTGACTGCGCATCGGGTCGCACCACTTCGGTCGTCATTCCGGAAAACGCAACCGGATCGAGATCATGCCAGGATGCCTGCAAGACTGGCGCCGTCTGGCAACCCGTTGCGACTGGCCGTCAACAGTCGCTCTCCCGGCCATCGCGCGCGCGGCGACAGTGACCTGCCGGGCATCTTGCCCGAGCCGGGTTGACGTCGCCGTGTCCTCTCTCTCGCGCCGCCGGGGGCCGGCGAATATGCGGCGGCGGTATGCTTTCCCGTGCTTGATCGAAAGCCCGAACTGGTCCTTAGTTAGCGGATTGCGCGGTGCGCCGAATTTTTTTGGAAATATCATGTCCAAATCCATTGAGAAGTTACGCGCGATCAAAGACCGCGAAGAGCCGAAGTCCGAGTGTGTGAAGGCGCTTGCAAAATTCCAACGCGACGACTCGAAACTGTCGCAAAGAGGCCTGCTGGATAAATACGGCAAAAAGGGCGAAAAATCGGCAGGCATCTGTATGGGCCTCAGCCTGTATTGGATTGATGCCCATTTGCGCGGCAAGGACGACGCCGAGGGTGCATGGCTGAAATCCATCAAGGAAAAATCGGTCGTCGACCTCGCCAAAAAGATGCAGGCGAATTACGAGCACGCGCAGGGCGTGATCAAGGTAGGCAGCACAGCCGCGATCGAAACGCAGCGGGCATCGCTCATGCTATTGGCGGACGTCCTCGATCTGCGGATCGCGGGCGAGATGCCGGATGGCACGAAGGGCAGGATGAAGGGAACGAACATGTTGCCCGACATACTGATCCCGGAACTCAAAACGCCTGATGCGCACTATCTGCTGGCCTATCACAGCTTTGGCGGGACCGGCCACGCGATCGCCGCCTATCGCGGCAAGCCAAATTCCAAGGGAAAATATCGTTTCTTGGTATTTGACCCGAATTTCGGGGAATTTTCCGTGTCCAAAGGCAAGTTTGCCACTCTTCTGGACCTTTTGGCATTAACCTACGACGCCTATGCCAAGAAATTCGTCGGCATCTATGTCTCCGAAATCCAGCCCTCGGGACTGCGCTGACACTTATCCGCATTTTAATTTTCAAGGTATTCCCATGGTAAAAGATCTCGTCCCCGTCCCGACCGTCATCATCGGCGGCAAGACCTATGACCTGATGGACAATCTCGCAGCGAACGACCCGCTGGTGGTATCGGCGCGCGGCACCATCGCGCAGACCCTGACCGTCGATCAGCTGATCAGGAACATGGACCTTGCGGCGCGGCAATTGAATATCGCCCATCTGGCCTCGGCGGATTACAATATCATTCAGGACAAGATCTGGCAGACACTTGTGGATCTGCAGATCGCCGTCGGCAAATCGGACGCGACGATGATCGTGATCGAACTGCAATCGCGGGCGATCCTCAACAACATGCTCGATGCCTTCGACTATATGTTCTCGGGCGATTTCGCCTATGCCGCCGAGATTATCGTGGACTGTGGCGCCAATGCACGGCGTCTGGCCGATGCAGCCGAGCAGATGGCGGACCTTTACGACGGGATGACGGACAGTGTGCGCAGTATCGTCACGGATGCCCAGCTCAAGACCTCCGAGGAGAAGGAGGCGCTGCAAAAACTGGTCGATACGATGGCCGTCAATGCGGCACGTCTCAAGGCGCTGACCATCGACAAGGGCGAATACGCGAACCAGAAGGAACGGGTCCGCAAGCTCTATGAGGACGCCAAGTCACAGGCCGAGACGGCGGAAACGCGCGCTTTCGTCAGCGAACTTGTCGGCGGTATATTCTCCGCCGTGGGCACGGGTCTGCAGGCCTATGCCGCGGCCAAGACGCCCTCGCTGAACGTATCGCAGGGCGGGTCGGTCCCGGCGGGACAAAGCATCGGGGCGCCCCCCGCAGGGCAGGCACCCGATCCGGCGGATACCCCGGGTGAAGAGCCGGTAGCAGCAGGGCCCGCCGAAGACGCGGCCAGTGACGCTTCCAGTGACGCGGCCGATGACGCGGCCGATGACGGGCCGGACGACGAGACTGGCAATCCGGGTGGCGACGATGGCGCAGGGTCGTCAGACCCGACGGCCGGCGCCACCGGAACGACGTCGGATGACACAACCGCCAAACCCGCCGGCAAACCGCTGAGCGAAGAGGAAAACCGCGCCCGCACCGTCGCCGCAGGCTCTACCGCCAAGGAAATTTCGGACCGCGCCGATAAAATGGCGGCGAATGCCACATCCTCGGCGGTGGAATTGCGCCGCCAGGTTGGCGAATTGCTGAACATGGAATTCGAGATCGCCGATAAACAGCGCGAGGTCCTGCGCGAAATCGCGAGCTATACCGAAATGATGAAAAACGATGGCGTCAAACAGACGGCCATCCAACTGGCGGTGGAATTGCTGGGGATCGCCATCGGTGCCCTCAATCAGGTGACGGCGGCCCTCGTCGATGCCGCGAATTTCTGGCGCACGATGGAGGCGCGCTGCACCGCCCTGAACGAAGACAGCAATTTCATCACCAAGATCGGGCGCCTGAAGGAACGCGATCCCGACAGCGTTGCAAACGACGTCCGCAGGCCGCGTTTCGTGAGAGGCGCGGTCGAGTACATCGCGGGCTGGCGCGCCCTAGAGGCGATCGCGCACGACTATCGGATCGAGCTGGGGCGCCTCGGATCCGAGGTGGGGGGCTATGTCGCCCTGCACCCGGACGAGGACAAGGCGCGGCAGATGGCGCTGTCGCTGGCTGCGGATCTGGGAATGGACGTGAAGGGCCTGCTTGCCGCCAAGGACGCGCAAACCGTCGATATCCGGCGGCGGCAAGCGGCGCTGGCGGAATAGGGACAGCGCAATGACCATCGACGCCATCGTGAACTGGGGCAACGGCAAGGGCTATGCGTTCGAGGATACGTTCTATACGCGCATCGACCTGAGCACCGGATTGCCCGATCCGGGCTATCCGGCTGAAATAGCGTGGGGCTGGCGGGGGTTGCCTGCCGCCCCCATCGACGCGGTATTCGTGAAAGGCGACGGCAAGGCCTATTTCTTTACCGGCAGCGCGTACCACCGCTATGACATGGCCACCTCCCGGGTCGATCCCGGGTATCCGCGCGCCGTCGATGCGACAACCTGGCCTGGCTGGCCGTTCAAATCCTTCGACAGGATCGACGCGGTGGTGACACGCGCCGACGGCAAGGCGTATTTCTTTGTCGGGAAAGAATATGCGCGGTTCGACATGGCATCGGGCCGTTTCGACATATTCTATCCCCTTCCGATCACGAACGAGACCTGGCCCGGCCTTGGCCTGCGCCGGGTCACGGCGGCGTTCACCGGCGATCTTCGGGTGCCTTCGGCACGCGGCGACGTGGCAGAGCCGTGCTATTTTTTCGACGGAAACGATCACGTCCTGTTCGATCTGGCGGCCGATCGCCGGGTCGGGATAAACACCTGCCCGGTGGTTCAGATCTGGCCCGGCAGGCCCTCGTTCGACCGGACGGCACCGCGCGATCTGCTGGCGCGGACCGACAGGTTCATCGCGACTCTGGCGGATATTTCCACGGCGACGGCGGCAGGCGACGTCGCCGCCGCAAAAGCCCACGTTGCGGCTCTGCGTCCGACGGTCGAAGGCTATCTGACGACGATCTCGGCGTTTCTGGCGGCCTCCGACGGGATGATCGCGCATCTGCGCGACCGTGCAACCTCGCTGTCAGACAACCTCCAGGCGTTCAGCATCGACCTCGGCGAACTGTCGGAAAAGCTTGGCGGGATCACATCTCAACTCAAGTCGCTGGGCGACTCGCTTGGCGACACGCGCGATGAAATCAAGGATCTGGAGGACCGTCTCGGCATCCTCGATACCGAAAGGAAGGCCTTGCAGGCAAAGCGTGACGAGCTGGAGAAATGGTTCTGGGTGCCGGGATACGGTGCCTATCTTGGCATCCGCGAACTGTCCGAAGGCAATCAGGGGAAGCTGGCGTCGGCCAGGACCGAGATCGGCGAGCGCCGCAAAAGACTGGACCGCAACATGTCGCTCGCGCAGCGCGACACGACCCTGCAAACCGTTCTGACCGGGCGGCTGAGCCAGATGCAGCGCGATCATCGTCGTCTTGCGGCTGATGATCGGCGCGCCCACTATCTTCTTGCGGTGTGCAAGGCACGGACGGCGTTTCTTGGCGGGACGCAGCAGATGCTGGGCCAGTTGCGCACGCTGGCCGACGACCTTGGGGGGGCGGCGGTCGACAGGCTCGACAGCGCGTTGCGCCGGATGAACGACGTGGCGATGCCCGCCGACCGCAGCGTGCTGAACCGGCGGCAGGCGACCTTCGCGAACGGTCTGCGCGATTTCGCCTTTGCGATGGACCTGCGCGAGGATTTCCTCACGTTCTATCCCGCGACCGGCAACTTCATCCGCTGCACGAACCACTCAGATCAGCTTGCCGATTGCCACGTCTACCTGCGCGACCGGGGGCACGCGATGCTGCCGATCGGGCCGTGGATCCGCGAGGGCCGGACGCAGAATTACGATATTCGCGGATTGGGGCTGACCGACCTTCAGGTCTTTCATTTTCAGGTGCGCAACATGAACACCAACCGCATCGTCCACAGCGCGGATGTCCGGTATCTCGACCAGCCCGAGATCGAGCGGGTGACGTTCGATTTCTACGACGACGCCGAAACCGGCCCGATGGTGGCACACGTTCTCGAGGCCTAGGCACGCCGGGAACCGGTCGGCCTGTTGAAACGCTCAGGCGCTGGGGCGCCGACGACCCGGTTTGACCCCGAGATGCGCCGGGAGGCCCGTCAGACGTCGCGCAGCGGCGCCAGCGCCCGGTGTTCGACCCCGATCCGCACCCACAGCATCGCGGCGTTCAGAACCGTAAAGATCAGGGCCACCCAAACCAGACCCAGCACCATCGGGGCTGCGACGATCTCTGCCACCACCAGCATGTAATTGGGATGCGACAGGTATCGGAACGGCCCTCGCACAACCAGTGGCGCGTCGAGGACAATGATGCGCGTGGTCCACCGGCTGCCGAGGCTTGCCAGTATCCACACCCGGAAAACCTGGAGCACCGCAAAGATGCCGAGCCAGCCGAACAGGACGCGTTCATCGTAGCCAAATACGATCAGGCAGACGATCCACGCGCTGTGCATCGCCACCATGACGGGATAGTGCGCGGCGCCGACCTCGACGGCCCCTCTGGCGATCAGCCGCGCCGTGTTGCGCTGCGCGATGATCAGCTCGCTCAGGCGCTGGACCACGATGAAGCCGAGAAAAAGGGCCGTTGCGACCGCCATCACGCGGCCCGCGCGGCGACGTGGAACGGCAGGAACGATGCTGTGAACCCCGGCCCAAGGGCGCAGGCCATCATCTGGCCCGTCCTGCCCGCGTCGATCACCGATTTCATCACGAACATCACCGTCGGCGCCGACATGTTGCCCACCGCCCGCAGCGTATTCCGTTCCGCGTCGAGCGATCCCTGATCGAGACGCAACGCGCCTTCGATGGCATCGACGACCTTTGCACCGCCCGGATGACAGACATAGCGCTCAATCTGCGCGCGATCGAGGTTTGCGGCCTTCAGCGCGCCCTCGGTTGCCGCGGCGAACTGCCGGGTGACAAAGGCGGGGATCGACCGGTCGAATACCACGCCAAAGCCGGCCTCATCAATATCCCACCCCATGATGCCAAGCGTATCGGGCCAGATCTTTTGATGCCCGGGCGCCAGGGAAACGAAACTCCCCGACGCGGGGATCGCCGTGCTGAGACAGGCCGCCGCGGCGCCGTCGCCGAACAGGACAGACGCGATGATGTCCGCCTTTTGCAGGCGGTCCGCGCGAAACGACAGCGAGCATGTCTCGACGACGACCAGCAGCACTTTCTCCCCCGGTCGCCCGGCGGCGATGGCCTGTGCGGTGGACAGACCGGACACGCCGCCCGCGCACCCGAGGCCGAACACCGGCACGCGCATGATATCGTCGCGAAACCCCATTTCGGTGAACGCCTGCGCCTCGAGTGACGGCGTCGCGATGCCGGTCGAACAGACGGTGACGACGCAATCGACGTCCGCCCCCTCCCATCCGGCCTCGTCCAGGGCACGCCGTGCCGCATCCACGAACAGCGCCTTGGCACCGGTCATGAAGGCGGCGTTGCGGTCGACCCAGCCGTGATCCTGGGAAAACCACTCGATCGGAACGACGCAATACCGCGTGTCGATGCCCGCCGTGGCAAATGTCTTCGAGAGCCGGTCGAACTGGGGATATTTGCCGCCGAAGATGATCGCGGCGCGTTCCTGCACATCCGTCTGAGTCAGGCGGTGCGGCGGCAGCGCGGTGGAAAGACTGTGAAGGTAGATGGACATGGCAGACCTCATTCAGGAACGCGGTCTGATCTACGCCCGGTCAGTCCCGTGGTAGAGGTAGCTGTGCCCGGATTTCAGGCAAATCCAAGTGGTAAATGACGTGGGGTCACGCCAGGTAACCGGCACTCCGCCGTTTTTGAGGCGTCGTTGCCCTCATCGTTGTGAGGATGCGCTTTGCGGATTCCGAGTGTCAGCCGAGGCGCATGCCAAGGCCTTCTGCCCGCCGCCGCGCAACCGACCGGTCCGATGACACCGCGTCGCCGGGGCTCCGTGGTGCGCTTTCGGGCCGGTTCGATCCGGACACGGTCTGGCACGCCGGGAAGACCGCAAAGCGGCCATCCCGAAACCTTTTGCGATGGCGCCATGCAGGTCTGTCGCACCATGTGGGTCCGGTTCGGTCGGCCGCCGAGACAGACAGCAGGGCCGGTCGAGAGCCCGTTGAAGATGGCCGGCCTCGACCGGCCCGTGCCGGACTTCCCGACGCGGTGCCGACGCCAGGCGAGGATTGCGGTTCAGGTCCCCTTTCGCGGTTCCGCCGACCGCCTGCGGTTGCGGGTGGATAGCAAAGGTGTGAAGTTTCGCGGCGAGTGGCGGGTTCGCAAACACGGGCCTTCACGCCGCGGGCAATGGCGCAAGGCGCATATCGCCAGCGATGCGGGAACGGGCGATATCCGGGCGGTCGATTTCACGTCCAGCCGTCAGGGCGGCAGTCCGCCCCTGCCGGAACTGCTATCGCAAATCGCCGAGGATGAGGATGCTGAGGATGAAGCATCGGCACCGCGGCAGCAGATCGGGCCTGTGACACGCGCCGCTGCCATCGCGCGATCATAGATCGCGGAACTGACGCCCTCATGAACCGGTTCAACGCCCTGCGCACCGCCGAGATCGACCGCATCCCCTGAACCATCCGGGAAAGAGCAGATTTCGCGCTAAACCGGATCAGCGCAGCAACGCCTGGCGCAACGCCCACCGAAGCCCGGCGCGTGAATACACAGTGCGCCTGGCGAATGCCGAGCCGCACCCTCATTCGCGGCCTCTAGATGTGTCGGGTATCCGCTCCGCCCTCGGCGCGAACGAGATGCGTGCCGGAAACCTCGATCATCGGGAGATGGACGGGTCTGAAATCCGGCGCACGCAACGCGCTCGGGACTTCATCGGACATCAGTTGCCGGTTCTCGCGGCGATCGTGTGGATCGGCGATCGGCACCATCGAAAGCAGTTTCTTCGTATAGGAATGTTGCGGATCGTTGAAAACGGACTGCCTGTCGCCAATCTCGACGATCTCGCCCAGATACATCACCGCCACCCGGTGCGCGATCCGCTCGACGACAGCCATATCGTGCGAGATGAAAATCAGGGCGATGCCGAACTGCGTCTGCAAATCCATCAAAAGATTGATGACCTGCGCCTGAATGGTAACGTCGAGCGAGGCCACCGCCTCGTCGGCGATAATCAGCGTCGGCTCGAGTGCCAACGCGCGGGCGATGCAGATGCGCTGTCGCTGACCGCCGGAAAACGCATGCGGAAACCGGTCGAGCGCGGAGGGATCCAATTCCACCTGTGCGAGCAGCTCTACGGCACGTCGCCGCATTTCGCCGGATGGAACCGACCGGTGCACACGCATCGGATCGGTCAGTGTCCGCAGGACAGTCATGCGCGGATTGAGCGAGGCGAAGGGATCCTGAAACACCATCTGCACATTCCGCCGAAAATCCTGAAGTTTGCGGCGACTGCCGCGGATTATCTCTTCGCCGGCGAAGCGGATCGAGCCGGACCGTGGCGTTTCAAGTTGCATGACACTTCGGGCGACGGTCGATTTGCCGCAACCGGATTCACCCACGATTGCAATCGTTTCTCCGGGGGCGACACCGAACGAGACGTTCTCGACGGCGTGCACGCGCCCCACGACCTTGCCAAACAGCCCTGCCTTGATGTCGAAACGCGTCACGAGGTCCGTCACCTCGAGAAGCGACGAACCGGTCATATGACCTCGGCCCCGGCAACCGCAATGACGGGGAATTTTTGCGGTGTGGCGCTGTCTGCAAGGCTGCCGAGCCGGGGAACGGCGGCGATCAGCGCGCGGGTATAATCGTGCTGCGGCGCGTCGAAAATCTCGTAGACGCTGCCTGTCTCGACGACCTCGCCTTTCAGCATGACGCAGATCCGGTCGGCGATCTCGGCGACCACGCCCATGTCATGCGTTATGAACAGAACCGCCATGCCGATCTCGTCCTGAAGAGCTTTGACCAGATCGAGAATCTGCGCCTGAATGGTCACATCGAGCGCCGTTGTCGGTTCGTCGAGGATCATCAGCGACGGGCGGCAGGCCAGCGCAATTGCGATCATGATGCGCTGCCGCATCCCGCCCGACAGCTGGTGGGGATATTGGCGCATCCGGCGTTCGGCATCCGGAACGCGCACGCGTTTCATCACATCCAGCGCGATCCGCCGCGCCTCCGCGCGGGTCTTGCCCTGATGCCGGATCACCGCCTCGGCGATCTGGTCGCCAACCCGGAACACCGGGTTGAGGCTGCTCATGGGATCCTGAAAAACGATGGAGATTTCCGCCCCGCGGATCGTATCCATCCGTTTTTCGTCCAGTTTCAGAATATCGACGATCTCGCCGCCCTTGTGGCGCATCCGGATGCTGCCGCCCGACACTTTGGCGCCGTCATGCTCGGTCAGGCGCAGGATCGTCATCGCCGTCACGGATTTTCCGCTACCGGATTCGCCGACGACCGCCAGCGTTTCACCCTTCCTGATACGGAACGACACACCGTTGACGACCCTGAACGAGGTTTGCCGCGTCAGGGCGAACTCGACGGCGAGATTGCGAACGGACAGGACGACATCCGCCTCATCGAACTCTGCGTCCGGTGGGGTCTTCGTGGTCCCGCCGCGGTCCATCCGATCGCTCCACTCTTGCTTGCCATGCAAACTGTGCATTACGGGCGCGAAAATGCAAGTCACCCTTTTTCGCCGCCCAGCGTCGACCAGACCGTTTCCGCCGCCGCACTCATCGGCCCGTTGCGCCGATACAACCGCACCTCCATGCCGATTGCCAGGCTGGGCCCGCCGATCTGAACAAGCTGTCTGCGCCCGATCGCACCCTGTGTCGTGCTCAGGGGGAGCCAGGCGATACCCAGACCCGCGATCGCCATGCGTTTGATCCCTTCGGCAAGCGAGGACTGATAGACGATTTCAAGATTGATCGGTTCCTTCCGGCGCCGCTGCAGCAGGGTGATCAGCTTGCCCAGATAGCCATCCTTCCACGAATACGCCAGAAACGGGATCGCCTGAGAACCCGTCTGCGACACATCGAAGAAGGCGTTGCCATCAACGTCGCAACCGGACACGGGGATCAACTCGTCATACCCTACTATCAACGACTTGAACGGTCCCGTGCCGAGAACCGGCGGGCCATCGGGCGCGTTGTACATGATCGCGAAATCGCAATTTCCGAGGGACAGGCTCTCGATGCAGTCGAGAAAATCACCGCCATGCATATGGGACTGCACGTCACCCAGACGCTCCCGCAGACCGATCAGCCACGCGGGAAAGAAGAACATCTCGATACTGTGCAGCGCGGCGAACGACAGCTTCAGCCGATCCGGTGTGGCGTTCTTCTGACACTCGACCCGCAGACCGTAAATGTCGTCCACCAACTCCTGACAGCGCGGCGCAAGTGCGTTTCCGGTCGCCGTCAGGCGCACCGGCGATGTGCTCCGGTCCACCAGATCGGCGCCCAGCCAGGCCTCCAGCGCCTTGATCCGGCGGCTGAACGCAGGTTGCGAGATATTGCGCGCGGCCGCCGCCACCGAGAAATTCCGGGTTGCGACGACTTCGACGAAGTCTTCGAGCCAAGCAAGATCCATTTCCCAACCTCATGCACTTTTTGCATGACACATCCGTATCGGGCATTGGACAGGTTCGCAACGCCTCCGTAGCGTTCAGGCAATTCACCGCAGCGCGACCTGCAAATCGTCGCCGTGCGCGATCGGTCGCTTATTTCGCCAACCGGGGGTTAACATGACAGCCAGACTTACGATTTCACTTGCAGCGGCGGCGCTCTGCGCCGGGTTGCCTGCCAGTTCCCAGGTGATGAACCCGGACACCCTGGTGTTTTTGTGGGCCGACGACGTCGTCTCGTTCGACCCGGCCTATATCGGCAACACGCCCAGCACCTATGGCACCCTGAACGTCTACAGCCGCCTGCTGAACTACAACGGCGAAGAGATATCCGAATTCGTACCGGCGCTTTCGTCAGAGGTGCCGTCGGTCGAAAACGGCCTGATCGTCGAGGGTGACGACGGGTCCGTGACCTATACTTTCCCGATCCGCGCGGATGTCTTTACCCATCAGGTCGGCGTTGCCGGGCCTGACGGCGCGATCACCTGGGCCTACTACGACGACCTGTCCGACGAGCAGCGCGCCGCCATCGAACCCGGCCACGGCGTGCTGACCGCCGAGGACGTGCGGTACAGCCTGTTGCGGGCCATGCTGATGGACGAGTCGTGGATGTCCAAGGCGGTGACCGAGATGATCACCACCGGCGACTACGCCGATGCGACGGCGATTGCGACCGATCTGACGGGCACCGGGGCGGTCGCCGATCTGACCGCCGAACAGCAGATCATCGTCTACGACGAACTGGCGCGCCATATCGCCGTCGACGGCGACACCGTCTCCATCACGCTCGACAAACCGTTCCCGGCGACGCTGGGCATCATGGCGCTGCCGTTCGGCACGTCGATCGTCGACCGCGAATGGACCGTCGCGCAAGGCGCCTGGGACGGCGCGCCGGACACATGGGTCGCGCACTACCGGCCCGAAACCGCCGGGTCGCCGCTCTTTGCGCTCGAAAACGGCAGTGGGCCGTTCATGCTCGAAGAGTGGGACCGCTCCGAGCGCCGCATCGTGCTGCGCCGGTTCGAAAACTATATGTTCGGCCCCGCCCCGCTG
Organism: uncultured Alphaproteobacteria bacterium; assembly: GCA_963761735.1. Taxonomy (GTDB): domain Bacteria; phylum Pseudomonadota; class Alphaproteobacteria; order Rhodobacterales; family Rhodobacteraceae; genus CAVXHQ01. The sequence goes on along the minus strand of CAVXHQ010000005.1, from coordinate 944,059 downwards.
GAGCGGATCGTGTTGCGGACGGTTCCCGAATGGACGACGCGGCGCCTGCAACTGCTGTCGGGCGATGCCGATGTCGCCAGCACACCGGTCGAATTCCTCGACGAAATGGCCCAGACCGATGGCATCACCGTCGTCGACGGGTTGCAGCGGGTGTTCGGGCGGGCGCTGTTCTACGCCTGGCCGCTCGAGGCGACCGACAATCCGGCGATCGGCAGCGGACAGCTTGACGGCGACGGCATTCCGCCGGATTTCTTCGGCGATATCGATGTGCGGAGGGGCTTCAACTACACCCAGAACTACGAGTTGCTTCTCGAGCAGGTGAACCTCGGCAAGACCGTGCAATCGCACGGACCGACGGTGCGCGGCATCATGGGCTACCGCGAGGATTCACCGGTCTACTCCTACGATCCGGTTCTCGCCGAACAGCATTTCCGTGCCGCGTTCGACGGGCAGGTCTGGGAAAACGGCTTTACGATGACCGCCTACATGCAGGAGGGCAACACCCTTGCGAACGCGGCACTGTCGGTCCTTCAGCAAAACCTCGCGCGGATCAACCCGCTGTTCCGGCTGGAGCTTCAGGCGCTGCCGTCGGCCTCGATCATGGAAAAGGTTTTCGCCGACATGCCGACCTCGCCGCTCACCTACATGGGCTGGGGGCCGGACTATTCCGATCCGGGCGGCCCGCTGGGTGCGGCCACCTACTATCTCGAACTCGTCAGGTCTCGTCGCCGGTTTCTCGGGCGAAGGATACCGCGAGCTGATGCGCGAACATTTCGATCCGCTCATCGACGAGGCGTGGGCGATGACGGATCCCGCCGAACGCGAGCCGATCTATGCCCGCCTGCAGGAGATGAGCCACGAGTACGCCACGTCGATGTTCTTGTGGGAAGACTACACCTATATCGTGACGCGCGATTGGGTGGATGGCTATGTGAACAACATGGTCCTCTACGGCGCCTGGGATTTCTATACGATCACGAAATCCGAATGACGCCACAGCGTGCAGGCCCCGCAGCGGTTCTCCCGCCGTCGCGGGGCCACAGCCTTATCGGTAACGCCCCTTCATGACAACGTACATCCTGCGCCGCTTGCTGTTGCTGCCCTTCGTCCTTCTGGCACTCAGCCTGCTGATCTTTTCACTGCAGATGCTGCTGACGCCAACGCAACGTCTGGCCGCCTATGTAAGCGGTCCGGAAGAGATCAAGGGCGGGGCGCAGAACGTCGCGGAACTGATCGCGAAGTACGGCCTCGACGATCCGTTCGTCCTTCAGTACGGGCGCTGGATCGGCGGTATCTTCAGCGGCAATCTCGGATGGTCCGAAACGGCGCGGCAGCCGGTGTCGGACGCGCTGATCTCGCTGTTTCCCGCCACCTTCAAGCTTGTCATCCTCGCCTTCGCGCTCAGTTTCGTCCTGTCGGTCTGGCTCGGCACGCGCGCGGGCGTCAATCTGAACCGCTGGCCGGATCACATCATCCGCTTCGTCACCATCCTCGGCTGGTCGTTCCCGACCTTCGTCTTTGGCCTGATCATGCTCTTGGTGTTTTACGGCGCGCTCGACTGGTTTCCGCCCGGAAGGCTCAGCCAATGGGCCCTGTCCGAAATACGCGACACCGATTTCGTGCGCTACACGGGCATGAATACCGTGGACGCCGCGCTGAATGGCAATGGCGCGATATTCCTCGACGCCGTGCGCCACCTCGTCGCCCCCGTGCTGACGCTGACCTATGTCAGCATCGCCAGCATGACCCGGGTGATGCGTACCTCGATGCTCGAAACCCTCAGGCAGGACTACGTTCGCACCGCGCGTGCCAAGGGGATGCCGCGCCGGATCGTCGAGAACCACCATGCGCGGCGCAACGCGCTGTTGCCGGTTGTGACGATGGCGGGCATGGAAGCTCGCGGCGATGATGGGCGGCGTGGTGATTACCGAAACGATCTTCGATTATCACGGCCTCGGCCAATTCGCCGCCAACGCCGCCGCCAACCTCGATTTTCCGGCCGTGCTCGGCTTTGGGCTCTACTTTGCGATCGTATTGGTGACGCTGAACCTGCTGGTCGACGTGATCTATCCGGCCCTCGATCCGCGGGTGAAACTTCAATGAAGACGCTGCGCTATCTCATCTTGAACCCGGTCTCGCTCATTGGCCTGGTATTGCTCACGTTCTTCATCGTCGTGGCGATCTTCGCGCCCGTGCTGGCGGTCCCGGAGGCCTATCAGATCTCGCCCTATGACACCCCGCGCAGCGGGTTCTGGGCGACGCCGCGGCCGATCTCGGCGGAAAACTGGTTCGGCACAACGCAGGGGCAGTACGACATTTTTTACGGCGTGGTCTGGGGCACACGGACCGCGTTCAAAATCGGGCTGGGGGTGGTCAGCATTTCCGTCGTCGTCGGGCTGATCATAGGCTCGGTCGCGGCCTATTACGGCGGGCTGATCGATGAATTCTTGATGCGGGTCGTCGACGTCTTCATGGCGATCCCGTTTCTGATCGCGGCGATGGTGCTGACCACGCTGCTGGGCAAGGGCATCGGGCAGATGATCATCGCGCTGACGGTTTTCGGCTGGATGGGCTACGCCCGGGTGATCCGGTCCGAAATCCTGCGGATCAAGGAAATGGATTATGTGAGTGCGGCGCGCAGCTATGGCGCGAGCGACGCACGCATCATGCTGCTGCACATCCTGCCCAACGCGTTCTTTCCGGTGCTGGTGCTGGCGACGATGGCGACCGGTTCGATGGTGCTGGCCGCCTCCGCGCTCAGCTTTCTCGGGGTCGGCACCGAGGCGGGCTATGCCGACTGGGGCCAGTTCATCGCCTATTCGCGCAACTGGATCGTGGGCCAGCCCGGCAATCCGTTTCAGTATTGGTACACGCTGTTCTTTCCCGGTGCCGCGATCTTTCTGTTCGTGCTGTCGTGGAACCTCGTGGGGGACGCCCTGCGCGACATCCTCGATCCGCATCACATCACCTGATCCGACTGACATCCAAGGAGCATTCCATGGCCTCCCTCCCGCATGACGCAATCGCAGCCTTCGAGGCGCTGATCCGCCACGAGGTCGACGACAAGGCGATCCCGTCGGTCTCCTATGCGCTGGCCGACCGCGACGGTATGATGGCGCAGGGGCATGTGGTGCATGGCGACGGCGCGCTCGATGCCGGGGCGCTGTTTCGGATCGGGTCGGTGACGAAAACCTTCACCGCTGTCGCGGTCCTGCAACTCGTGGCGCAGGGCAAGCTGGATCTCGATGTCGACGTGTCGGAATATCTGCCCGGTTTTCATCCGTCCAATCCGTGGCAGGACAACCCGCAAGGCCCCTTCGGCACCGCAATCACCCGGCGCAAGCTGATGAGCCACACGGCGGGCATCACCCGCGAGCCCAAGAGCGGCCATTATCTCGATGCCACCCGACCGCCGCTGGCGCAAACGGTGGCGGAACTGGCGCAGACCGAGCTGAAGCAAGACCCGAGCATCGGCGTCATGCAATATTCCAACGCGGGAATCGCCGTCGTGGGCGCCTGCCTCGAGGCGGCGGCCGGCACCGGTTACGCCAGCCATGTCACCCGGAATATTCTCGCCCCGCTCGGCATGAAAGACACCTTTGCGGGCATCGGGCCGGGCGTGCGCGACCGCCTCGCCCCCGCCGCGATGTGGACAATCGACGGCGATGAGCCTGCACCGGTGTTCGACCTTGGCGGTTCGCCCGCGGGCAACATCTTTTCCACCACCGGCGACATGGCGCTCTATATGCAATGCCTGCTGCGCGGCGGTTTCGCGCCCGACGGCACGCAGGTCATAACGCCCGGTGCCCTGCGGCAGATGTGGCAGATCGTCGGCAAACGGCCCGAGGGCTACGGCGGCGGGCAAAAGGGCTATGGGCTGGGCTTTGGTGTGGGTCAGATGGACGGCTGGTCCTCGGTCGGGCACGGTGGGGCGGTCTACGGCTTTGCCACGCAGATGACGCTGCTGCCCGAGGCGGGACTGGGGGTCACGATCCTCGGCACACTCGATTTTGCCAACCAGATTTCGGCGCGCCTTGCGCATGACGGCCTGCGGATTGCCTTGGCGGAGGCCAAGATGGGTACCCGGCCCGCGCCGCCGAAATCGCCGCCGGCGATTGCCGTCGCCGACCTTGAAAAGCGCCCCGGCCTCTACCGCCGTGCCGACAGCGGTGAGACCGTGGAAATCACCCGCCGCGACGACCGGCTCTACCTCATGGGCGAAGGCGTGCCGCTGCAGATCCGCCCGGTCCCGGGAAACGGCTGGACGATCGACGGCCGCATCTACGGACGTGGCGCGGATTATGCGCACATGGATTTGTCGTTCGGCGCAGAGGCACTGCACTGGAAAGGCGCCGACTGGTCCCGCGTCACGGACCGGCCCGATGACATTCCGCCCGAAAACATCGCGCCGCATCTGGGCGAATACGGCCCCGACTTCAACGTCACCTATCTGACATGGGCGAACGGCGGTCTGAAATGCCTGATCGAGTATTTCTGCACCCACGACTGCGAACCGGTGGGCCAAGGCGGATTTCGCATGCACGGCATTCTCTATGAGGCCGAGGTGCTGGAACTGGGGGCTGTGGACGAGGCGGGCCACACCGGCATCCGTGTCGGGCCGATGTTCCTCGAAAGGCGCTCGACATGAAGATCACCTGCGTAGAGATTTTCCGGGCAAACCTGCCGCTGAAACGTCCGTTCCGGATATCGCTGGGGCTGATCGACGTGACCGACACCGTGTTCGTGCGTGTCCACGGCGAGGATGGCCACTATGGCATGGGCGAAGCCAACCCGTTGGCCCCGGTGGTGGGCGAAACGATGGGCACCACGCTTGCGGCCTGCGAGATCTGTGCACGACTGCTCATCGGCAGCGACGCGCACGATATCGACGGCGCGACCGCCCGGATGCGCGCGTCCCTGCCCCACAACACGACGGCGCGCTCCGCCGTCGACATGGCGCTCTACGATTTGCTGGGCAAGGCGGCGGGCCTGCCGCTCCATGCCCTGCTCGGTGGTGCGAAACGCCAGATCGTTACCGACAACACGGTCGGCATCGACACCCCCGAGGTGATGGCCCGCCACGCCATCGAATTCCGCAACCGGGGCTTTGGCGCAATCAAGGTAAAGCTCGGGACCGGTGTTGCCGAGGACGTCGCCCGCATGGCCGCAATCCGTGCCGCCGTGGGCCCGGAGGTGATGTTGCGCATCGACGCCAATCAGGGCTGGAGCCGCGTCGAGGCGCAGGCAGCCCTTGCCCGGATCGCCGCCTTCGACGTGCAATACTGCGAACAACCCGTGAAGGCATGGGACATCGCCGGGTTGGCTCTGGTGAGCGCCGCCAGCCCGATCCCGGTGATGGCCGACGAGGCGCTGTTCGACGATCACGACGCGGTCGCGTTGCTGCGCGCAAACGCCGCGCGCTATTTCAATATCAAGCTCGCGAAATCGGCGGGCATTCACGTGGCACTGCGGATCAATGCCGTGGCCGAGGCGTCGGGCATTCCCTGCATGGTCGGCTGCATGACCGAAACCCGGCTTGGCCTGACGGCAGCAGCGCATCTGGTATCGGCCCGGCCCAACATCGTTTTTGCCGATCTCGACGGTGCTGACATGCTGCGCGACGATCCGGTCACGGGCGGCATGGCCTATGGCGCGGGCGGTACGATCACGTTGCCGGATCAGGATCGTTTCGGGCCGGGGATCGGCGCGGACATCGAGCCCGGGTTTCTCGCCGGTCTGGAGCGAATGGAGATCACCGGCTGATGGCAGCACTCGCGCAACTTCAATCGCCATTGGGCCCGCGCATGATCGTCGACGGGCGCGCGGTCGATTACTTTTGCGGCACGAGTTACCATTCCTTGCATGGCCATCCCGATGTCATCGCGGCGGCCAATGCCGCGAACAGCGCCTATGGTCTGGGGCTGGGCACGCGGGCGGATGTTCCGGCGTACCGCGCGCTCAATGACGCGCTGTGCGGGTTTTTCGGGGTCGAGGCCACGACCTATACCATTTCCGGCTATGTCTCTGCGCTGATCGTGTTGCAGGGCATCCGCGCCGACTATACCCGCGTTTTCGTCGATGCCGCAGCGCATTACGGCATCAATGACGCGCTCGCCACCGTCGACCGGCCCGTCCACCGGTTCCGGCATCGTGATCCGCAGGATCTGGCGGATCTGCTGGCGCGGCATCTGGCGCCGGGCGACGTGCCGATGGTCGTGACGGATGGCGTGTTTCCATCATCCGGCGCGCTGGCGCCGCTGGCCGACTATGATGCGATCCTGAGGGGCTATGATAACGCATCGATGTGCGTCGACGATGCGCATGGCGTCGGGGCGATCGGGGCCACGGGCGGCGGCGCGATGGAACTTGCCGGTGTGACGGGCCAGCGCCGCTATCTGGCCGGCACCACCAGCAAGGCATTCGGTGGCGCGGGCGGGTTCATCCCCGGCACCCGTGCGCTGGCCGAGCGGCTCGCCGCAAACGTGCCTTTGCTGGCGGGTGCCTCGCCACCGCCGCCTGCCTCCGCTGCCGCCGCTGCCGCCGGGATCGCACTGGTGCGGGGCAAACATGGCCTGTTGGGCCGGTTGGCTGTGAATGTGGCCCACCTGCGCAGGGGTCTGCGCGGGCTGGGCCTGTCCGTCGCCGACAGCCCGGTGCCGATCGTCAGCCTGACCGCCGACGGTGATCTGGACGCGGTGCGTGCGGCACTGTCGCGGCAGGATATCCTCGTCAAACGGGTCGCCCCCCGCGGCTATTCCGATGCGCCGGATCGCGAATCCCTGCGGATCGCGGTTTTCTCCGGCCACACCCCGGACCAGATCGACCGCCTTGTCGGCGCCATCGGCGCCCTGTTGTAATCCGAAAGGCCCATCATGTCGAAACGCACCAATCTGAAAGTCTTCATCAGTGCCGATATCGAAGGCACCGCCGGTATCACCGACTGGTCGGAGGCGCTGAAAGACGGCGCCGATTACGCCGAGTTTCGCAAACTGATGACCGCCGAACTGGTCGCTGCCTGCGAAGGCGCCCGGGCCGCGGGGGCGCAAACGGTGGTGGTCAAGGACGCCCACCAGACGGCCCGCAACCTTCTCGTCGCGGAGCTGCCCGGTTACGTCCGGATCTTTCGCGGCTGGAGCGGTCACCCGCACGCGATGATGACCGGCATCGAAGAAGGCTTCGATGCGGCCCTGTACACCGGCTATCACAGCAAGGCGGGCAGCGACGCCAACCCGCTGGCGCACACGTTTCGCGGCGCGCTTGTGCATGTAAAGCTGAACGGCGAGCTTGCGTCCGAGTTTACCGTCAACGCGCTTTGCGCCGCCTCGCTCGGGGTGCCGTCGGTGTTTTTGTCGGGCGATGCGGGTATCTGTGCCGACGCCGCCGCCATGGTTCCCGGTATCGCCACGCTGCCGGTCAGCGAGGGTTTCGGCCTTGCCACCCTTTCGATGACGCCGCGCCGCGCCGTCGCCGATATCCGTGCAGGCGTCGAGGCGGCGCTGAACGGCGACATGAAGGACTGCCTGCCCCGCATGCCCGATGCCTTCGAAGCCGACATCAAATTCGTCAACCCCGGCAGCGCCTACAAGGCCGCCTTCTACCCCGGCGCCGAAAAGATCGGCCCTTGCGAAGTGCGCTTTGCGTCGCGCGACTGGTTCGACACGATGCGGGCACTCCGCTGGCTGATCATTTAGGGCGCAGGATGGACAATCGCAGCCACAGCGTGGCAATCCGCAAGCCCTATCTGCTGATACTGGGCGACATGGCGAACCCTACCTTTGCCAAGACGGCGTTCGGCCTGCGGGACTGGAGTCGAAACGATTGCATCGGTCAACTCCGGTTCTCCGCGCAGGCCGTCGACCTTGGCCTGCCCGAAATGACGGTCCTGCAGGCCCGCGCCGCCGGTGCGGCCACGGCCGTCATCGGCATTACGCCGCCGGGCGGCAGATTGCCGCCCGCATGGATCGACACCTTGCTGGCGGCAATGGACGCCGGCATGGACATCGCCTCGGGATTGCACCTGCCGCTGCACGATATTCCGGCACTTGCCAGCCGGGCCGGAACGACGGGACGACGCCTGCACAACGTGCGCCTGTCGGACGCGCCGATCAATGTGGGCACCGGCGCGCGGCGCACCGGCAAACGGATGCTGATGGTGGGAACCGATTGCGCCGTGGGCAAGAAATACACCGCTCTGGCGATCACGCGTGCCCTGCTGGCCAGAGGCATGAAGGCCACCTTCCGCGCCACCGGACAGACCGGCATCCTCATCGCCGGTCAGGGCATCGCCGTCGATGCGGTCAAGGCCGACTTTGTCTCCGGCGCCGCCGAGGCCCTGTCGCCGGATAACGACCCCGACCACTGGGACATCATCGAAGGTCAGGGCTCTTTGTTTCACCCATCCTTCGCCGCCGTGACACTCGGGCTGATCCATGGCTCGCAGCCCGATCTGATGGTGCTGTGCCACCGGGCCGGCCGGACCGCGATCGCGGGGGTCGACGGCTATGCCTGCCCCGACTGGGCCCCGGCGATTTCGCTGTATCGCACCACGGCGCGTCTCACAAATCCTGGTGCACGGGTCGCGGCACTCTCGGTCAATTGCGGCGGACAAACGCCGGACGGGAGAGCCGCAATCCTGCGGCAGACGACCAAGGACACCGGAATGTTCGCGTTCGATCCTATGGTGACCGATTTCACAGACGATCTTCTGGCGATTATGGCCGACGTCTGACTGTCACTCGGGCCGGAGCGGTCTTTATGCCTGCGGATCGCTCTGTTGCACGAATCGGCTGATGTGCGGGGTTCCGCTTTCCGCAGACGGACTCACCCCTCAGCCACAGTGACGGGTATGCCCAGAGCGGTATAGCCATTCAGGATGGCGATACGGACTTGGATTTCCGCAACCTGGCGATCGAGGTCCCGCGCCATGAGGCGTTGGCCCAGCCGTTTAACGCAATGCATCTTTGTCTCGACGCGGCTGCGGCGGTGGCAGCCGCTCCAGTTCCGCCAAAGCGCGCGGCCCAGATATTTCGATGCGCGCAGAGCTTCGTTTCTGGCGACCGCACCGGCGGTGGTGGCCTTCCAGAACGGGGCGTTCTTGCGCGGCGGGATGACGGCATGAGCACCACGGTCCGCAATAGCATTATGGCACTTGCGGGTGTCGTATGCTCCGTCCGCGGTGACGCTGCCCATCTCCTGATCGCCCGGGATCTGGCCGAGCAGTTCAGGCTGCATCGGCGCATCGCCGATATCGCTACCAGTGACTTCGACAGCGCGAACTTCCAACGTTTGCTCATCAATCCCGAGGTGGATCTTGCGCCAGACCCGTCGTTTGGACCCACCATGCTTGCGTGCATTCCATTCACCTTCGCCCTCAACCTTGATCCCGGTGCTATCCATTGCCCGGCAGGGCATCACGCAGTGATGTCCCGAGAGGGGATCAGCAGGTGCAACGGGCCTGTCCGTCACCGCCATTTGCAGCGACGTGACCCAGCAGAACGGGATCGACGCGTTCTCAGCCGCGCCGCCAAACCTCGACATCCTTGTGATCAAGCCGCCATCTGGATGGTACACCGATCGGCGAGCGTGCCCGCAGCCGGTTCGAGCAGGTTCGGCAGATCAACCAGAACGCCGCCCTCCGGGTGACGCAAACGATGTTGCCGCAATAGCGCGCATCGCCTGCGGGCCGCATCGTCAACACCGCGTTTTTCGCGGCGACGACTGCGCCTGTGTCACGGGCCAGATCCTCGTCACGAAAGGCGGCGTCTTTGCACTGTTCTAACCGTGAGTTGAATATGAAGATCACGCAAGCAGAATGCCCCCGCTTTCGGTCCCGTCACCAAGGGGCGGCGCACTGACCCATGTAATTTCCGGCATCGATATGGCCCCGTGGGACGTATTCGGCAAGATTACCGGCCAGCCGGTCTCCCGCCTTCCCGGGGGCGTGCAGCAGCAAGGTGTGGGCCTCTGCATCGATATATATATGAAAGATTCCGACCTGATGCGCGAGCGCACAGCCTTTTACCGGACGCAGGATTTCAAAGCGATCAAGACCGGCCGGATCCCGTTCGGACGCCGGGACAGTGCCTCGAACGACGCGGCGCTTGTGCGTGCCGCGCGCGAGGGCTGGGGCCCCGACTGCCGGTTGATGGTCGATGCCGGTGCCTCGGACGCGGATTGGCGACCTGGGCTGAAACGGGCGCTCGACACCGCGCGCAAGGTGGCGGGTTATGACGTCGACCGGTTCCAAGAGGTGCTGCGCCCCGACGCCGTGGCCGGTTTTCGCGCGTTGCGGTTGCGTGGCGCGATCCCCGAGGCCCCCGGACTGGGCCATGCGGTCGATCTCGATGCCATGGCGGGGATGACCGACAATACCGCCGCACTGGCGTTGCCGGGTCGCAAACGACGCGTCCCGAGATCTCGTGCGGCGTCCTGAGGCTGTCGCTTGCGCCCGCCCGCAGCGGGGCCGTTGCGGGATTTTGGTCCGACCGGTCCTGTGGCCCGCTTGCGCTGTTGCGCCCCTTTCCAGAGGCTGCCGAGATGGCCGTACATACGGCCGTGTTTGCGATGATGTCTTTCGCCAACTGCCGTCGGGGCAACGCCAACCGCCGTCGGGACAACCGCTTTGCCTTCGACGGACGAGACTGGCAGATCAGCCCGAATACGGTGGACACGCGGCTGAACTTTCACGGATCGGACTGGCGGCTGCCCTGGCAGATCGGGGCGGTAGCGGCATCCGCCGCGACGCTGCCGCTGACGCTGACGCTGGACGGTGATGACGGTATCTGGTGCGGCGCGGCCAGACAGACCTTCGCGCTGAATAATGTGGGCCCGAGTGTCGAGTGACCGACTACAAACCGGGCCGAAAACCCGATGCCGTTCGGGTTCGGTCAGCATCCCCGGTTTCCGCGCCACGGCGATGCCCTGGCCCGGTTCGACGCGACAGGACTGTGGTCATCAACCGCGGACGGCGCGACGATTGCCGTGCAGCCGATCGGGCCGGATGCGGATTTCCCGACGCCCCGCGCGGCGGCGCGCCGGTATCCGAACACCTGCAATACCGGCTGGTCCGGTCCCGCGAGCATCGTCTGGCGGCACGAAAAGACTGCGTTACCAATGACGGCCGACGCCGCAACGGGCCATCCGGTGGTTCATGTTCCGACCTTCGATACCGAAACGACCTGTCTCGGGCCAAGGGTGGATGTGCGCGCCGCCCCTGTCCCCGGATATTAACAGTCGTCCGTCAGCCTGCGGCCCACATTCCCAGCATCCACAGGCCCATAACCACCATTATCAGGTTCTCGGAGAGCGAGATCGCGCCCAGTGGTACATTCGATCCGCCGCCGACGCAGGCGCATTTCAGGTCGCGCTTGTCGATGTAGACCGCCTTGATCACGCTGATCGTCCCGATGGTGCCGATGAAGATACCGACAGGAGCGACAAGCCAGATCAGCGCGCTGCCGGTGCCGATCAGGGCCATCATGCCGACGCCCGCGAAAAGTTCGAGCGAACGGATAGGCATAACCGTAGGGGACATAGCGCCGGGCAAGCAGGTCATAGCCCAGAAACCCGTTCACGAAGGCCTCGACGTCCTGCAGTTTCTGCATCGCCAGCGCCACCATCGAGATCGCGAAGAACCACATCAGAAACGTCAGCGCCGGAAACCCTTCGTACAGGTTCACCACCAGTGCCAGCGCCATCAGCGCCGTCGAGCCGAAGATCGCGATGATCGGCGCATAGGTCGTATCGTCCTTGCCGAGCACGCGGTAGCCGAAATGCGTCTTCAGGTCGGTATAGCCGCCGATCTGCTCACCGTCGATGAAGGTGATCGGCGTCGTCTTGACGTCGTGGGCCTCCTTGAAGGCGTCGACCTCGTCCCGGGTGGTCAGCAGGTTGTCGTCGACGTCATAACCCTTGCGTTGCAGCAGGGATTTGGACTTCAGGCCAAAAGGGCACAGGTGCCCTGGCATCGCCATACGATAGAGCGATGCCGTCTTGTCGGTGCCCTGGCTTTTGGCGCGGGCGGCGTCGGGGCCGTCGATGGTGTCAGTGGCTGTCATGGTCGGTCCTTCCGGTCGTGGCTGTTTCAGGTCCGTGACGACTCAGCGTGCCCGTCACGAAATAAGCGATTCCAGCTATCAGGAAGGTGACGAAAAGCAGCATGACGACCATCATGCCACCCATCATCCATCCTCCCTGCATCATGTCGTGGTTCATCACGGCGATGTGTCCTTTTCTCAGTTTACGTCAATGCGCGGAGTGCCGGCCGGCGCGTCGCCGTTCGCCTCGATATCCTCGATATAGAGCTTCATTTCCTCGATCTCGGCCTCCTGCGCGGCAATGATCGCGTCGGCCAGCGCCCGTACCCGCGGGTCCGAGATATCCGCCCGGCTGCTGGTCAGGATCGCGATGGAGTGGTGCGGGATCATCGCCTTCATCCAGGCGACGTCGCCGATGGTCTCCTGACTGCGGACGAGCCAGACGCCCGCCGCGAAGGCCACCACCGCGCCCGCGACGATCGCGATGTTCGCCTTGCGGTTCGTGTACATGCCCAGCATGAATGCCAGCATGATGATCGCCATCGCCCCGCCCATGTACAGGGCCATCCACATCCGCGTCTGCGAAAAGAAGATGTGATCCTGCGCGTAGGTATTGAGGTACATCAGCCCGAACATCACCACCGTCGAGGTGGCGATCATCGCGACGAACCGGCCATAGCCACCGCCGCCCTCGTGTTTGTCCATACTCTTTGCCATACTATCCAAACCTTTCATCAATATCGGGAATTATACCCCCTGCACGTATATAAGCGACGACGGCACGGATGAGTTCCACGGAGACGGCATGAAACAGGACAAGCAGCGCGCGCTCGACCGGCTCGCCCGCCTCGAGGGACAGGTGCGCGGCATCGCGCGGATGATCGACGAGGACCGCTATTGCGTCGACATCCTTGCCCAGACCGCCGCCGTGCGGTCCGCGATCAAAGGCGTTGAACGCCTGATCCTGGAGAACCACACGCATCACTGCGTCGCGCAGGCCATCGACAGCGGCGATCCGGCGGCGCAGAGGGAAAAGTTCAACGAATTGATCGCGCTGCTGCAAAAGACCCAAAGGTAGCGGTTCCTTGTGGTGCAACCGGACCGGAGATTTTCAGGATCGAAGGTGGACATCGCACTCACCGCAGCCGCGACACCGAAGCGGTCGAACCGGATCGCGCGGCCGACCCTCTCCGCGGCGCAGGACATCCTGCCGATGGACAGCGGCATCACCGCGGAAGCGGGGGGTGTATCGCTGTCGTCCCCCGCCCGGATGGAGGCTATGGCTCAGGGGCGGTCAACGGCGGCAGGCAGCGAATTTCGCTTGACCTTCCCGTGCCGGAACGGCGACCCATCTAGGGAACCAGACTGGAGAAACCCATGACAACCTATTCGATCCCCGACATGAGCTGCGGCCACTGCAAGGCGACCGTGGAAAAAACGATCCGCGCCCTCGATCCGGCGGCGACTCTGACCTTCGACATGCCTGCCCGCACGGTCGCGGTGCAGACCGACAGTGACGAGCAGACCCTGAAAGGTGCCCTGAACGACGCCGGATACCCCGCAACCGTCGCCGCCTGAACAGCGGACCGCGTGCAATCGGACCGTCAGTCCATCACCATGCCCGGCATGTCGTCCATTGTCATGCCCGGCATGTCGTCCATCGTGTCGGGCACCGCGATCGGCTGCGCCGGAATCGACGGGTCCGCGTCGTCCGTCAGATAGGCCGCAATGGCGTCCCGGTCGGCATCGGTCAGGAACGACGTGCCCTCGCGGACCACCTCCGACATGCTGCCGCCAAAGACATCGCCGCTCGGCGTGATGCCCGTTCGCAGCGCGTAGGACAGCGATGCGGCGGTCCACCCCGCGTCGCGCAGATCCCACGGCGCGATCCCCGGGGCGACACTGCCGCCCGGCAGGGTATCGTTGCCGGCCAGTCCGTCGCCCGACAGCCCTCCCAGCGCATTGCGCGGCGTATGGCAGGCCGCGCAATGCGCCGCGCCCTCCACCAGGGTCTGCCCCCGGTTCCACGCATCGGACCGCCCGACGACCGGCGACATCCGAACCGGTGCCATGAACGCCGCGCGCCACAGCTTGAGGCCCCAGCGCTGATTGAACGGGAACCCGACGTCGTGATCCGGCGCGGGCACCCCATCGGGCGGCACCGTCGCGATGGCGGCCCAAAGATCGGCGATATCCTGATCGGTGAACTCGGCATAGAATTCATAGGGAAACGCCGGATAATAGGCGCTGCCATCGGGGGCCACGCCCTGACGCAGGGCCACCGCGAACTCGTCGAGAGTCCAGTCGCCGATCCCGGCGTCCCGGTCGATGGTAATGTTTGGCGGCACGAAGCTGCCGAAAGGCGTGTCCAGCGGCGCCCCGCCCGCCAGCGGCGCACCCTGCGCCGCGATGTCGGTATGGCAGGTGACACAGCCCGACGACCGCGCGAGATAGGCGCCCCGCGCGGCGTCGCCGGTCAGCATCCCAAGGCGTTCGGGCACGGCGATCGGCCACGCCGATACGGCCCCGACGAAGGCCGCGCCGAGGACCGTCAGACCGGTGCCGAAACGGATCAGGCCCCGCATATCAGCCTCCGTTCCGGAACTGGGCATGACAGGCGGCGCAGGTCTGCCCGACCTGCTCGAAAACCGTGGGGGCCGCCATCGTGGAATAATCGATGCTCCGGATCAGCGCCGCCACCGGGTCGGACTGCGCCCCCGGAGCGGCCCCGACGACGGGCGCCACGGGAACGAAAGGCGTGACCATGCCCATCAATTCGGCGGTGGTAAAACCCTCGGGCACAGGGGCCGGCGCGGGGGCCGCTCCGGGGGCCGGGGCCATCTGCATCCCCGACATATCCATGTCGGCCATCGGATCGGCTGCCGGCGGGGCCGGTGCGGTCAGGCCGTTCGGCGCGGCAAGCGCGAGGCCGGTCGCGTTTGCGCGCAGATCTTCCGACAGCGCCGTGAAGACCGCCCACTGCTCCCATATCCGGGGATTGGCGTAGGAGGCCGCGGGGATCGGCTCTTCGGGAAAGAGCAGGTTCATCGTCTCGCCCGCATGGGACATCAGCGTCGCCGCGCCGTTCTGCACCACGCGCATATCGTAGGGCACCTGCCCCTGCATCATCGGCGCGAGGTCGCGCATCACGTCGCGCATTGCCGACATGCCGTTCATCCGGTCGAGGACGACGCCGGTCGCGCCGTTGTGTGCGACGACGGCAAAGCCGATCGTCGACAGGGCGATTGCGCCCGCTATCGAAGTTCTGTTCATGGGTCTACCTGTTTGCCTGTTGCCTTGGTGCGGCGATCGCGCCGCCGAAAGAGCCTCAGGCGCGGGGCGGCGGGGTGTCGAAACCGTTGGCGATGCCACGGCGAATGTCGCTGCGTGCGGGACGGGACAGCCCCGAACGGACCGGGGCAAAGGGTGCCGGCTCCAGCGGTGCGGCTGTCGAGATCGGATGGCAGGCGCCGACGGCATGGCATCCGGCAAGGTCGGCGGGCTGATACGCATCCGGGGCCGTATGGGACACGACATGGGCGCGATCCGGCGCGCCTGTCGCCGGGCCGGTGCCGAGCAAGAGCACGGCAGCGACGACGCAGATCACGACGCCCGACCAGATCCGGCATCCAACCGCGTGCAGGTGCATCAGTTTATGCCGTTCGCACGCTGAAGTTCGCGGACGTAGGCAACGATCGAGCCGATCTCGCCGTCGGTCAGCAGCTCCTGGACGGGAGGCATGTTGCCGAACGACCAGTGATGCTGCGTCACGCCGTTGCGGGCCGCAGAGGCGAAAGCCGCGTCGCCGTGGTGCGACGGCTCATAGATCGTGTGGACCAGCGGCGGGGCGACACCGTCCTGACCGGCGGCGTTCGCGCCGTGGCAGGCACTGCAGACGGCCTCGTAATAGGCCTTGCCGGTCTCGGCCTCTGCGGACAGCGCCGCGGGCACCACGACGTCGGCGAGCGCCCCGGCGGACGCCATGTCCATCGTGCCGTCGCCGTCCGTCATGTCGCCGCCCATGCCGCCCATGCCGGACATGGGATCATCCTCGTTCCACATAAAGGCGACCCAGGCGGCGGCGGCAAGCGCGATGGCGGCCATTCCGATCAGTGCTGTTCTCATCTGCTGCTTCCTCGTTGCCGCGCGCCGCTTTAGTACGGCTGTGGGTTTTATCGGCACGTCCCCGAATCGGGGGAACCGCATTTTTTCCCCTTCGCACCTTCCAGCGATGGAAGGGCAAGGCTTTTTACAGGACGCGGGCCGAATGGCGCAGCGCCTGCGTCGGGGCGGGAGGTTTCCCCCCGCCCCGAAAGGCCGACCGTGACGCCCGGTTGACGATCTGCGTCAAGCCGTCACGATCAGCTCGGTCATCATGCCGGACGACAGATGCGGCATATGGTGACAATGCAGCATCCACCGACCCGCATCGCCCGCGTCCAGCGCGACGGTCATCATCGCCATCGGCGGCACATAGACCGTATCTCGCATCGCCCCCTTAACGGCACGGCCATTCAGGTTCACCACCTGAAAAACGTGGCCGTGCAGGTGCATCGGATGCCCCATCATCGACATGTTGTGGAACGTCAGTTCCACCCGCTCGCCCGAGCGTGCCTCGATCGGGCGGTGCGTGCCCCAGGTCTGCCCGTCGATGGTCCAGCGATAGGGGTCCATGCCGCCGCCCAGCATGACCATCTGCGCCCGGTCGGCGGGACGGACCGCAAGCGACGATCTGGCGTCGAGCAGCAGCATCTCCTGCGCGAGGTCGATGTCGAACGGCGGTGCCGCGGTGTCCGACATGCCCGACAGACGCGCGACCTGCGCGCCCGGGGTGGCCAGCACGATGCCGGTGCGTTCGCGCGCGCCCTCGCGCAGCGCCAGGATCGGCCATGCGCCCTCGCCCGGCAGATCGACCTCGATGTCGAGGCGTTGCGCCATCGCCAGGCCAAAGCGGGTGCCGTCCAGCGGCACGATCTCGTGCCCGTCGACGGCCACGAGACGCGCGGGCAGACCGCCGGTGTCGATCCAGAACGAGGTCGCGGCGGCCGCGTTCACCACCCGCAGGCGCACCCGCCCGCCGCGGTCGACAGTGACGACCTCGGGGTCCGACAGCGTCCGGTCGTTGGCGAGGTAGGCGTCGAAGTCGAAATCGTTGAGATCCATCTCCATGCCGGCCATCGCGCCGCCGCCCATATCCATGCCGCCCGTGGTGGCGCCGCCCATGTTCATGCCGGCCATCGCGTCGGCACCACCCATGTCCATGCCATCCATGTTCATGGTGCCCATGTCCATGCCGGCCATGGCATCGCCGCCGCCCATGTTCATGCCGCCCATGTCCATGCCATCCGTCGCCGCCGCATCATGCGGCACGCCGCCGATGATTTCGGCCAGCACCTCTTCGGGCGCGCGGAACGAGAAATCGTGCAGGAATATCGTCACTTCCTGACGGTCGGCGGCCACATCTTCGGGCCGCCGCACGATCAGCGGTGCGGCAAGCAGGGCCATTTCCTGCACCGGGACGTGACTGTGCATCCAGTGCGTTCCGGGCAGTGAGGCAAAGTCATAGGAACGGGTTTCACCCGGTTGCAGCTTTGGAATGCCGATGTTCGGCACGCCGTCCTGGTCGTTGGGCGGGATCTGACCGTGCCAGTGGATGATCGTCTCGACGTCGAGATCGTTGGTCAGGTCGACCGCGAAACGCTGACCCGGATCGAGGACCAGACCCTGCTCTCCGAGGTGGTTGGTGAGCCCGTAGACCGTGGCCGCCCGCCCGTCGATGTCGAGGACCCGGGTCGTTGCCGCCAGGCGCATCGGGCTTGTCTGCGCGAAACCGGTACGCGGCAACGCGGTGCTGGCGGCCAGTGCGGCGGCCGTGCCGAGGAAACCGCGGCGTGTGAATGCATGTGTCATTGATATCGTCCGTATTGCGCCTGTCGCGGCGCGAAAAAATGAAAATGAGGAGCACTTCGATGCGCCTCGCTACATCTCAAGACGACGGTGGTGGGCGTTCGGGCGGTTCGTTTCGGTATTCGAGGACAGCAAGCCGGATGGTCGACATCCGGAGACTGCCCCAAAAACAACTCCGACTGAACGCCCTGCGGTGCGCCGAGCCCCGCATTTCCTCCGGTGCAGGCGATGCCGCAGGCAATCAGGTCCATCGCCGCCATGCCACTGCTTCCGGAACGAGGCGGCGCCGTCTGCACACTTAGCGCAATGGTTTCGACCGACTCCGATTGAGCGGGTTCCACAGCCATATGTTGCATCATTGTCGCCACGACAAACAGAAGAACCAGCAAAAATCCGAACTGCGCCTTGCCACGCGCGAACCCTCCGGTCCGGACGGCAAGGTCCCCGTACCGCTGCCGAAACCGGCGAACGGTCCTTGCAACCGGACGATCCCGGCTGCTGAAACCCGGTTCGTTCATTCAATCGCGTCCCTGGCGTCCGCAACGCTTTGTTCAAGGACCGCTGCTTCGACGAAGCCGGGGATCAGCGTGTCGCCGATCACGAAAGACGGTGTTCCGCTGAAGCCGAGGGAGCTTGCCAGGGTGTTCGATGTCGCGATGTGTTCGTCGACCTCGGGGGCGTCCATGTCCCGCAGCAACTGGTCGATGTCCAACCCGACGTCGGCCGCAATCCGCAGCACGACCGGCTCTTCGATCCGTCCGCGCTGGCCCATCAACGCCCAGTGGAATGCTTCGTATTTGCCCTGGACCCGTGCGGCAAGGGCCGCGCGCGCAGCAAACACGCTGCCCTCGCCCAGTATCGGCCACTCGCGATAGACGACGCGGACGTTCGGATCGCCGTCGATGAGTGTCTGCACCTCGGGCATGACCTGTTTGCAGTAGGGACAGTTGTAATCAAAGAATTCGATCACCGTGACGTCCCCGTCCGGACTGCCGAGAACGGGTGCATTCGGGTCGTTGCGCAGCAAATCGCCCTGTTGTTCGAGCAGGGCGCTGACACCGGCCGCCTGTGCGGCGCGTTCACGCTCTTCCAGGACCGCGACCGCCTCGAAGATGATCTCGGGGTTTTCGAGGATCGCCTCGAGGGCCAGACGTTTGACGTCGTCCTCGGTCAATTCCTGCGCCGTGACGGAACCCGCGACGAGAAGCATCGCGATGGCAGCGAAGATGGCATTTTTCATATGGATTTTCCTGACAGGTTGACGTCGAACGGGATCTCTTTGCGTGTCACGGTGCGCCGGACCGGGCCGCCTGCGTTTCGCGTTCGCGGTCGCCCCAGGTGGATTTGATGAACGCGAGGATGTCCCAGATCTCCTGTTCGGACAGGACATCCGCGAAACCGGGCATGCCGCTGTCGAACTCCATTCCCTCACGCGCCAGCATTTCGCGCCCCCCCAGAGCGACGTAGGTGTAGAGCACATCGTCGCTGTGGTGCCAGGTATGGCCCGAGGCGTCATGCGGTGGCGGTGGCAGCCGGCCGTCCGGGCCGGGGCTGCGCCAGTCGCCCTGACCCTCGAGGTTCGCGCCGTGACAGGCAGCGCAGCTTGCTGCGTAAAGCTGTTCCCCGGCAGCGATATCGACCGACGCGGGCGCGACGGCAGTCGCGACCTCGGCACCGCCGAGACCGGCGAACAGGGCTACGGCCGCCACGGCGGCGGCACCCGAAAGCAGGACCCATCTCATCCGCGCACCCTGATCCATGTCATCATTCCGGCAGCGGCGTGTGAAAGCATGTGGCAATGGTAGAGCCAGTCACCGGGGTTATCCGCGACGAAGGCGATGGCCCGCGTCTCGCGCGCGCCGACCAGCAGCGTATCGCGCAACGGGCCGACAGTCCGGTCCGCCAGAACCTCGCGGAAATGCATGCCGTGCAGGTGCATGGCGTGCGGAAAGACCGTTTCGTTGGCAATCGTCAGGACAATGCTCTCGCCGGGAGCCGCGTCGATCAGCGGCGCATCGGTCATCCCGACCACGCCGTTGAACGCCCAGAACATGTTTTCGCGTGCGATCTCGCCAAAGGCGCGGCGGTCCCCCTCGAGGATCGCGGCATCGAGGCCGCCCATCGCACCCCCCTCCATCACCAGACGCGCCTGCGTGGCGGCGGCAAGATCGGGCATCGCACCGTGCGGATTGGGCGGAAGCGCGCCCGGTGCGGGGCGTGCGGCGCCGGACATTGCCCCTTCGACGGCAAAGACGACCTGAGGCTGCGGCGTATCCTCGGTCAGCCGGACGAGCGCCGCCACCTCTCCGTCAGATGCGGTGATATCGGCGATCAGGTCGGCGCGCTGTCCCGGCCCAAGGACGATTTCGCCGACCAGACGTTCCGGTTCCGGAAGTGGCATGCCGTCGAGGGCGACGATCCAACCCGTCATCCCCTGCACGGCCAGCGGAAAGATCCGGGCATTGGACGCATTGACGATCCGCAGACGCAGCCGTTCGTTCGCGCGGGCGGGCAGCGTCAGGGCGTAGGTGCCGTTCGTCGTGATGAAATTGCCCATCCGCCCGGCATGCGAGCGGTCCATCGCCGCGTCGAAATCGGGGTCGATTTCTCCGGTTTCGCGCATCAGCCAGTCGTCGAGGATCAGAACCTCCTCACGGTCCACGTCCGGCGTTACCGCCTCTTCGACGATCAACGCACCGTAGAGGCCGCGGGCAACCTGTTCGTTCGAACGGTTGTGCGCGTGATACCAATAGGTGCCGGCGTCGGGAACGGCAAAATCATAGTCGAACGTCTCACCGGGCGCGGTGGCGGCCTGCGTCAGACCCGGCACCCCGTCCATCGCGTTGTCGATGCGGATGCCATGCCAATGCACGCTGGTGGGCTGCGGCAGGTCGTTGACCAGCCGTCTTTTCACCCGCGCACCTTGGGCCACGCGGATTTCGGGACCCGGCGCCGCTCCGTCGAAGGCCCAGACCTCGGTCTGCGGATAGCCCTCCGGCAGCAGTTGCCGCAGGCCGGGCACCGCGCGCAGCTCCGCCGTGACGGGTGTCGTCGCGCGGGCAAGTGCCGGCATGAGCAGGCTCGACGCCGCTCCTGCCAGCACAAGGCGTCGCGTGGGCATCACACGTCTTCTCACAGGGATCATTCTTCTTCCGTCTGGATAGAATCGGTCGTCCGGTATCAGCCCCGGCCCGTCAAATCAGCTTCACTTGCGTTCCGACCGGGGTCCGGTCGAAGACTTCCTCGATGTGCTCCCTGAACAGGCCGATGCAGCCGTTCGACGAGCGACGCCCGATCTTGCGCGTGTCCTGCGTGCCGTGGATGCGGTAATACTGCCAGCTGAGATACAGGGCGCGGGTGCCGAGCGGATTGATCGGATCGCCCCCGGCCACGAAAGCGGGCCATTCGGGATTGCGCTCGCGCATCGACGGCGTCGGCGCCCAGCTGGGATTCTCGCGCTTCTCGATCACCTCGGTATAGCCGCGGCGCGTAAGCTCGTCCGTAAGGGGCACGGACGTCGGATAGACGCGCATTTCGCCTTCGGCGGTCCAGTGCTGCAGGACGCGGGTGTTGGTATCGGAAACGATGATGCCTTGTCCCAGAGCGTCGAAGTGATCGCCCCACTCGTGCAGGCTGAACGACGACATGTTACGATCGATTGCCTGTGCCGCGAGAGCCGGCGCGTAGAGGACCGTGCCGGCCGCGGCCGCTCCGGTCAGAAGGGCGCGGCGGGAAAGGATTGGTTTCGACATGCTCGGTTCTCCATTCTACTCGATTATTTTCACCCTTTGAACATAGTACAGTGGGGGAAGGTCAAGCGGCGCGCGATGACAAAACCGACAGACGTCTGCAACATTCCGCCGCAGGTGTGGGGTGGCAACGGTTCGGAAAATGCGCAAGACCGCGCGAACCGGTCTCAACCTGTTGCAAATGCCCAACCCGTGCGAAAATCCGACATCGCTCACGACAATGTCGATTGCCCCTCCGATATGTGAGCGCCGTATATTTGCGGTCAATGATGAACACGGGGTGTAATGGATGAGATACTCGCTGAACAGGCGCCAGTTCGTCGGCGCAACATTGGCAGCGGCAGCACTGCCCGGCAGTCGGGCGGCCGCGCATG
This sequence comes from uncultured Alphaproteobacteria bacterium, assembly GCA_963761735.1. Lineage (GTDB taxonomy): Bacteria > Pseudomonadota > Alphaproteobacteria > Rhodobacterales > Rhodobacteraceae > CAVXHQ01. Next base: position 921,994 of record CAVXHQ010000005.1, on the reverse strand, counting down.
GATATACGTTTCCCGAGGCGTTTCTGCCGCAACTCGTGAACACCCGTCGCGACGATCCCGCCGGCGAGATCCACGTCTATCCGAACGCGTTCTTTCTGTACTTCATGCTCAACGACGGTCTGGCGATCCGCTATGGCATCGGCGTCGGCAGGCCCGGTCTGTATCATCCGGGGGTATTCACCATCGCCTACAAGGCCGAGTGGCCCCGTTGGCGGCCCACGGACGCGATGATCCGGCGCGATCCAAACAGCTACGCCCGCTATGCCGACGGCATGCCGGGCGGACCCAGCAATCCGCTCGGTTCCCGTGCCCTCTATCTCTATGACGGTGCCGGTCGGGACACCTATCTGCGCATTCACGGAACCAATTCGCCGAGGACGATCGGCACCGCGGTGTCGAACGGCTGCGCCCGGCTGACGAACGACCATATCGTCGACCTCTACGACCGGGTGCCGCTCGGAACGACGGTGACGCTGCACCCCCAGGCCTGACAGGGCCGACGCTCTGCAAACGGCGTCGATGCACCAATGCCGGTGACTTTCCCGCGGGAAGGAGGAACCGGTGCGGGGCGCGTATCGGCGAGCCTGCATCTCTCAACGGGGATGCGCGACAGGAGAATTTCATGCCGAATACGGCTAACCACCCGGCGATCGACCGGATCTTCGATCTCATCTGCCCGTCGTCGACGGGTTCGGGCAGGGCCGCGCGCTCAGCGCCGATGCCGGGCGGCGCAAAGCTGCCAGTCACCTTGCGGCGGGCGGTCAAACGGTCCGGGCAGGGTCTGCGTCCGACGTCGGGCCGCCTGAACGCTCTGGCAGGTCTGAGTGTCTGTGCCGTTCTGCTCGGCGCAACGGGCATTCCGGCACAGGCCCAGATATTCGACACCCTCGAAGAAGTCGCGGTTCCGATCGACGGCGGCGCCGAAGGCCCCTCGCTCTCCGTGTTTCCGGATGGACGGGTCGCCATGTCGTGGATGGCACCGACCGGACCGGCCTCCGCCGCCGTCAGGATCGCGGTCCTCGACGGTATGGACTGGTCCGACCCCGTCACCGTCGCCGAAGGGGAGGACGTCTTCCTCAATTACGCGGATTTTCCCTCCTCCGTCGTGCTGCCGGACGGAACCCTTGCCTTCCAGTGGCTGCGCACGAACGGCGACTCCTATTTCGCCTACGATACCAACATCGCCTTTTCCCGCGACGATGGCGCAACCTGGGGTGCGCCGATCCTGCCGCATCGAGACGGCACCCAGCAGCAGCACGGGTTCGTGTCGTTGCTGCCGGACGGTGCGGGTGGCCTGGTCGCCATGTGGCTCGACGGACGCGACAACGAAGGTGGGGAAACCTATGACGCCATGCAACTGCGCACCGCCACGGTGTCGCCCGACGGAACGTTGACGCAGGAATTGTCGCTCGACGCGCGGACCTGCTCGTGCTGTCAGACCGCCGCGACGGCATTGGACGACGGCACGATCCTGCTGGCCTACCGCGACCGGACGCAGGCCGAGATCCGGGACATCTCGCTGGTCCGGCGCATCGACGGCCAATGGTCGGAACCCGAGCCGGTGAGCCAGGACGGGTGGGAAATCCCCGGGTGTCCGGTGAACGGTCCGGCCATCGACGCCTCCGGCACCGACGTCGCCCTGGTCTGGTTCACGGCGGCGAACGGCGAACCCGCGGTGCGGATGGCGTTTTCGGACGACGGGGGGGACAGCTTCTCGGCACCGTTGCCGCTGGACCTTGGCTCTCCGGTCGGCGGTGTCGATGTCGTTGCGCTGTCGGACGGGTCCGCCCTCGTCAGCTGGCTCGAACGGACCGCCGCGGGCGAGGCCCTGCTGATCTGTCGCGCCACGCCCGAGGCGGGATGCGGCGATCCGGTTGCACTGACGATCAGCCCGTCGGGCCACACGATCGGGTTTCCGCGCATGGTGGCGGCGCAGGACGACGTCTACATCGTCTGGAACGAGCCGTCCCGCGACGCGACGACCGGTCGAGCCGACGGCGCCACCGTGGTCCGTCTGGCGCACGGCGTCCTGACGCAGCAGCCCTGACCGCTCCGCTGCTGCGTGCCAGCGCCACCGCACGTTCCCGGCGGTGTCCGCTGCGGCAGGATCCTGAAATGCCCCTGCCCGAAAGAGTGCGGCCGTCGTGCGGTTGCGCGGATGTCACGGGGCGGGACGACCGCCTCCGCGCAGACGGCAGGCGGATCGCCGACCACAACCCCGCCTTGACGCAAGAAGTTGCCAGCACGCTCCTGTCGCCTGTATGATGTCGAAGTGTCGGGGCGGCGCCGTTAACCGGTTGACCTTTGGAGCGCAACCATATGGGATTGAAGAACAAGTCCGCAGTCGTTCTTGCCGTCCATTGCATACCTGATACCCCTGAAAAACGAGGAGCCGAACATGAAAATTCTGATCGCCGGAGCAACCGGCAAGACGGGTGCGCGCCTGGTGGGTGAACTCACGTCCAAAGGGCATACGCCGGTCGCACTGGTGCGCGCCTCGTCGGACACAAACGTCTTGCCGGCGGATGTCGAACGCCGGGAAGGCGACCTGACCGACCTGTCGGACGGCATCTGCGAGGGCTGCGACGGCGTCGTCTTTGCCGCCGGATCGGGCGGCTCGACCGGACCGGAGATGACTGACAAGGTCGACCGCGACGGCGCCAAACGGCTCATCGATCTTGCGGCCTCGGCAGGTGTGGCGCGGTTCGTGATGCTGAGCACCGTCGGCGCGGACAACCCGGACCCGGACAGCGAAATGGGGCATTATCTTCAGGCAAAACACGAGGCCGACGAGCATCTGAAAGCGTCGGGTCTGAGCTACGCCATTATCCGGCCCGTCGCGCTGACGGACGACGATGGCACCCGCGACATGCGTTTTGGCGACGATGTCGACGTGAAGGGCACGGCCGCGCGGGGCGATGTGGCGGCGGTACTGGCAAGCGCCATCGACGATCCCGTGTGGAGCGGCAAGGCCACGTTGATGCAGTCCAACTGAGCACTGCGGCGCGGCTGCGCGGCTGCGCCGCCGTCTCGATACGTCGATGCCTTGGGCAATGATCCCTTCGTCGCCCTGTCAAACGGGAGCTGCACAGATGACGGACAAGACCGCCGGCACCACCGAAACGGCTGCAGTGGCACAGCCCGTCACCGCCCCGCCGCAGCGCAATCCCGCAAAGCGGTTTGCACTGGTGATCGTGATCGTCACGGTACTGATCGCCGGATGGTATGCCGCCTCTGACAGGCATGCGCCGGGTACATCGCGGGCCGTCGTGTCGGCAAATGTCGTGCAGATCGCGGCGCGCGTTCCGGGGCGCGTGACCGACATCCTGGTCGCCGACAACGAGATCGTCCCGTCCGGCGACACCCTGTTCCAGATCGACGAACGGCCCTTCGCCCTCGCCGTCGAACGGGCGCGCGTGCAACTCGAACAGGCGACTGCAGACGCTCGATGCCTCGTCGGCGCAGCTCGCCGCAACCTATGCGCAGGTCGCGCAGGCCCGCGCGGCCCTCGAGAATATCCGCTCGCAGAATGCGCGGACGGAAATCCTTGCCGAACGCGGAATCGTCGCCGATGCCGGGCTCGAGGCATCGCGCACCCGGCTTGCCGATGCCGAGGCGACGCTGGAAGCGGCACAGGCGCAGGCAACGAGCGCCGAGCGCAGCCTTGGCGTCGCCGGCCGCGAAAACCCGTCCGTGCGGGCCGCGCAACTTGCGCTCGAACAGGCCGAGTTCGATCTGTTGTCGACGACGGTCACCGCGCCGCGTCGCGGCGTGGTCACGAACCTGCGGCTGGCCCCGGGGCAGTTCGTGGCGGCGGGCCAGCCCGCGCTGACGTTCATCGAGGACGAAGGCGTCTGGATCACCGCCGATCTGCGCGAAAATCAGCTTGTCGAGGTGGACGCCGGCGACCGTGTGACGATGATCTTCGATGCGGCGCCGGGACAGATTTTCGGGGGCACGGTGCAGAGCATCGGCTGGGGGATCAATCCGGGCCGCACCGAGGCGGGCGGCCTGCCCGTCAACGCGCCGAGCACCCAGTGGTTCGAACCTGCCCGGCGGATGCCCGTGCGGATCGAACTCGACGGCGGCATGGATGCCTGGCCGCGCAAGGCCCGTGTCGGCGGCAACGTATCGGTGGTGGTGCACGCAACGGGTGACGGTATCGTATCGACCGTCGCATCCGGCCTGCAACGGGTGCAATCCTGGCTGACCGCGCTGTACTGAGGGCCGCCGGATGTATGTTGCCCCCCGCCCCCGGCATGCCGACGATCCGCGTTTCGCGATCCGGCTGGCGCTTCTCTGCGTGATCTGCTTCGTCGCCGTGCAGTGGATCAGACCGGTCCTGCCCGCCCTCGTCGTGGCGCTGCCCATCGGCATCCTCGCCGCACAGCGCAAGCGTTTCGAGCCGGTCCTCGCTGTCGGGGCGGCGGCATTCTTTATCGTCGTGATCTGGGCGATGACGCTGCTGGTGGAACTGACGCAGGCGGTGCCGGTGCTGATGCTGGCGCTGACCTTTGCGATATTCACGACCGGGTTCTACATCGTCCGCCGCACCGGCAGCCCCATCGGCATGCTGGTGGTGATCGCGGCGGCGATGATGTCGATCATGGGTCTGAAGGCGCCTGCCCTGCTGTTCTATTTCCGCGACGGCTTTACCCAGGGCGCGCTCCTCGCGGGGCTTGTCATCCCGTTGCTGTATTGGCTGATCCCGGCCGCCACGACCGATCAGAACGAGCGGGTTCCGCCCCACGTTCCGGGCCATCACGGCGGCGCCTCGCTGATCCGGGCCAGCGTCTTGCTGCTGCTGTGTTTCTGGCTTTACGCCGTGATGCCCGCGTCCGAGATGATCTTTGCCTTCGGGGCAATCTTCGTGCTGGTCTTTCCGACCGGCAAACAGGCGCTCGCCGAGGCGCGGGAGCGCAGCCTTGCGACGATCCTCGGCACTGTCGCCGCGCTGATCGTGCTGGGCCTTCTCGCGTGGAACGGCCATTTCGCGGTCCTGTTGGGGCTGATCGCCCTTCTGGGCCTGTTTTTCGGGGTCCGGATGATGGAGGGGCGGCACCCGCCGATGGTCTATCAATATGCGTTGTCAGTCGCCGTCGCCCTGATCGCGACGGCTTTGACCAGCCAGTCGCCGGCCTATGCCGCCGTCACGCGCATCGTGCTGACCGTCGGTGGCGCCATTGCAGCCGCCGGTCTCGTCGCCGTTCTGGACACGATGCTTCTGCGCAACGACCCACAGGTCAGCAAGGGTGCATCGGCGCCATTCGGTGGCTGACGCGGCGGCGGCACCGGCTGTCGGGCCGGGTTTCAAGGCAGGGAGACCGCCTTTGCGTTCGCGAACACCTTTATCTGAAGGCCGCGCCATGCTCACCCCGGAACCTGGCGTCCCTTGCGCTCCCTCAGGTCAGGTTCGAACGGACGGCGTCCCAAACAGGTGTGCGGACCATGCCGGTATCGAAAAACGTAGCACTCGCGCTTGACAGCCCCGCCCGTGCGCAAGGCACCGCACGGCAGACCGTCGATATGCTCGCCGGTGCCGTCCTGCCGCGGCTGTGGGCAGGCGGGAGACCGCCTGTCGGGCGACTGGATCGCGACGTCCTGGCGCTTATTATCGAATATTTGGCGCAGACCCGGCGGGTAACCGCGCAACCAAGCCTCGACGTGTGCCGCGTGACAGAGGTTCGCGCCGTTCATTTGGCAGCGGTTCATCGTTCAGACATCGACGCAAACCAGATTGTCGAGACCGCAATCGCACTCGAGCGGAATCCGAATAACCGGCCTCGTCGAAAACCTCGGGCTCACCACCGCCTTGGCAAATTCCGGATCATCTCAAAGTGGATTGATCCGTGCGCCCCCTTCGGGATCGAAAATGCACAGGTTTCGCGTGTCGATGCCCAGACGGATCGATTGGCCCGGTGTCAGCCGGACACGCGGCGACATACGCGCGAGAACCCGTTGTTCGCCACTGCGGACCGACACCAGCGTGTCGGGACCTGTCGGTTCAAGGCGTTCGATGGTCCCGGACAGGATACAGGCACCTTCCGTTTCAACCGAAATGTCCTCCGGGCGGATGCCGACGATGACGTCGGTTGCATCGATGTCCCCGATCCCGCGCACATCGTTCAGCTTCAGGGTGCAATCCGGATCGGCACCATAGGCCAGAACGATCTCGCCCTTTACCCGCCGAAGCGTCCCCCGGATCATGTTCATCGCCGGCGATCCGATGAACCCCGCGACGAACAGGTTGGCGGGCTGGTCATAGATCGTCTGCGGATCGGCCATCTGCTGGATAACGCCATCGCGCATCACGGCAACCTGCGTGCCCAGCGTCATCGCCTCGACCTGATCGTGGGTGACATAGACAATCGTCGTACCGAGCGTTTCGTGCAGACGCTTGATCTCGGCACGCATTTCTACACGCAGCTTGGCGTCGAGGTTGGACAGGGGCTCGTCGAACAGGAACAGTTCGGGGTCGCGGACGATGGCGCGGCCCATGGCGACACGCTGGCGCTGGCCGCCCGAAAGCTGCGCAGGCTTGCGGTCCAGCAGGTGCCCGATCTGCAACAGCTCTGCCGCGCGCCGGGTTTCGACCTCGCGCTCGGCCTTGGCCACGCCTCGCATCTCGAGGCCAAAGCCGAGGTTCCGGCCCACCGTCATCGTCGGGTAAAGGGCGTAGGACTGGAAGACCATCGCGATGTTGCGGTCCTTGGGTTTGACGTCGTTGACCACGCGGTCGCCGATGCGCACCTCGCCGATGGTCACGTCCTCGAGGCCCGCGATCATCGACAGCAGGGTGGATTTGCCACATCCCGACGGCCCCAGAAGGACGAGAAACCCGCCGTCCCCGAGGGCGATATCGATGTTGCGCAGAACCTCGACGGCGCCGAAACTCTTGCGCAAACCGGAAATGGTCAGGGTCGACATATCTGGATCATCCTTTGACGGCGCCGGCGGAAAGGCCCGCGACCATGGCCCTCTGCACGAGCGCGAAGAGCACGATCACCGGCAGGATCGAGATGATGCCGCCCGCGGCCAGCATCCCCCACGGCAGTTGGAATTCACCGACCATCAGGTGCAGGCCGACGGGCCATGTCCGCGAACCCTGCGAGGTGGTCAGCATCAGGGCGAACAGGAATTCGTTCCACGCGGCGATGGCGACGAAGACGCAGGTGGCCAGCAGACCGTTGCGCGCGATGGGAATGACGATGCGGATCATCGCGCCCAGCCGGGTCGCGCCGTCGATCCGTGCGGCACTCTCCAGCTCTTTGGGGGCCGCGTCGAAGAACCCTTTGAGCATCCATACGAACAGCGGCAACAGAAAGCTGGTATAGGCGACGGCGAGGCCCAGGCGACTGTCGAGCAGGCCGATGTTGCGCATCACGATGAACAGCGGGATGATCATCATCACGGCGGGAAACATCCGCACGATCAGATAGGCAAGCATCAGCGGCATCCGGCCCGGAAAGTTGAAACGGGCAAAGGAATAGGCGGCGATGGTTCCGGTCAGAAGGCAGATGCCCACCGTCGTCACGGTCACGATCAGGCTGTTGAGGACAAGGCGCGGATAGCCCGACTGGTTCCACAGATCGACATAGTTCTCGAAGGTGATCTGCCGGGGGATGTATTGCAGCGTCGCGGTGACGATATCCTCCTCGAGCTTGAGCGAGGTCAGAAACGTCCACAGGATCGGTGCGATGCAGACGAAACTGAACGAAATCATCACAGTGTAACAGGCGATATTGCCGAGACGCCGCGACCGTGAGCTTGATCCTGCCTGCATTGCCCTAATCCCTGTTCACGTTGGTCAGCCGGATGTACGCCCAGGCGAACAGCATCAGGAACACGAACATCACCACCGACAGCGCACCGGCATAGCCGAAATCGAAATCGCGGTAGGCGGTCTGGAAGGCGTAGAGCGACAACACCTGCGTCGACCGCCCCGGCCCGCCGCCCGTCAGTATCAGGAGCAGATCGGGTGAGTTTACCAGCCCGATCACCCGCAGGATCACCGCCGCCGCGATCACCGTCTTCAGCATCGGCAGCGTGATGAGGCGCAGTTGCGCGAACGCGCTTGCCCCGTCGATCTGCGCCGCCTTGTACAGGTCCTGCGGAATCCCCTTGAGGCCGGCGAGGATCAGCAGCGTAAAGAATGGAAAGCTGTGCCAGGCCTCGACGATGATCGCGGCGGCCATCGCCCAGAACGGCGACACGAACCACGCCTTGTAGGTATCGAGCACACCGACCCGGACGAGGATGTCGTTGATCACGCCGATCCGGGAATCCAACATCAACGACCACATGTGCCCGGCCACGACGTTGGGCAGAAAAAACGGCAGCAGGATCATCACCGCGAAAACCCGCGTGCCCGGCAGATTGCGATGCAGCGCCAGTGCCGCGATCAGGCCGAGGCCGAATTCCAGCACGATGGCGAACGTCACCCAGATCGCGGTGTTGTAGAGCGAGACCCAGAACACCGGGTCCGCCACCATCCGCTGATAATGTTTGAACCAGACATAGCCGGTCCCAAGATCGGGTCGGGTCAGGCGCATCTCACGAAAGCTGAGATCGAAGCCGTAGACCGTCGGGTACAGCACGACAGCGGCGATAAGCAGGCCGCTGGGCAGCAGCAGCAGGTACATCCAGTACCGCGTCTCCGACAGCTCGCCCAGCATCCGCACCGGACTGATCCGCGACCAGACGGACGCGCGCCGATTGCCGGTCCGCTTGGTCAATTCCGCAGTCATGGGCCCCACAGTCGGTCAGAGAAATTTCGGCCAGCCGGGGCAGTCCCGGCTGGCCGGACGATCAGTTTACCGCGCGGTCAGTTTACGGCGCGGTCAGTTCACGGCGCGGTCGAGGCCCGCGATCATCTCGTCCACGGCCTCTTCCGCGGTGGACTGGCCGATCAGCACCTGCTGGAAGGTGGTCAGCAGGACGTTCTCGGACCAGCCCGCATAGCCTGGAAAGGCCGGATGCGGCACGCCGAAGGCCAGCGTTTCGGCGGCGGGCGCGTACAGCGGGTTGCCGGTGATACGCTCGTTTTGCGCGGCACCGGTCGAGGCGGGAAAATAGCCCGTCTTTTCCAGGAACGCGACCGCCACATCCGGTTCGCCCCAGAACGTCAGCCATTCCCATCCGGCGTCGATATTGGCATCGTTCGGGATGGTATTGAACGCATAGCCAAGACGGGCCACGCGTTTTGCCGGACCGGCGGGCATCGGAAGCGTGCCGAATTCCACGCCCGGCTCGAGGCTTGCGGAGATATCGGTGAACGATCCGGTATGGTGCCACAGCATCGCGGTCTGGCCGGTCTTGAAGGCCTCCATGATCTGGCGGAACCCGTCGTTCGGCGCGCTTTCGGGGACGGCGCCGTCGCGGGTGTACAGGCCCGCGTACCAGTCGATGGCCTCGATCGCCTTGTCTCGATCCAGCCCGACGCTGCCATCGGCGGCCTGCACCGGCGTGCCGAACGCCTCGAGGATAAGGGCCAGATAGTGCTGTCCGCCCGCACTGCCGCGCATCCCGAAACCATAGCGGTTCCGGTCCGTGTCGGTGAGGGCGATGGCCGCCGCGCGCATCTCCTCCATCGTCGTCGGCGGCGCGATGCCCGCCTCTTCGAACCAGTCCTTGCGATAGTACATCCAGTCGACGAAGGCGAAGGCGGGCACGCCGTAGATCCGCCCTTCGGCGTCGGTGATCGCGTCAAACCGCTGGTCGTCGAAATCGGCGCGGCGGTCCCAGCCCTCGATACGGTCCGTCAGGTCGGTCAGCGCGCCCATCGCGTTCAGGTCCGAAAACCGGTCGCCCGAAACCATCGCCGTGTCGGGGCGGCTATCGGCCATCACCGCTGCCGTCATCTTGGCCATGTATTCGGAGTTGGGGATCGGCTCCTGCACGATTTCGATATCGGGATGCGCCTGCGCGAACATCGGCAATACGACGTCGGTAAGGGCGTCGAACTCCATCTGGCTGGTGAAGGTGTGCCAGTAATTGACGCTCGTCGACTGGGCAAAGGCCACCCCCGGCGACAGCGCCGCGGCCCCCAACGCGGCCCCCCCCGTCATAAGCATGGCGCGTCTGCTGATCTCGGTCTTCATGTCGGTTCCTCCCATTGATACAGCGGCCGTGCGGCCGATCGTCGTCTTTCGTCAGAAACGGTAGGTATCGACCTCGGCCCTGTCGGTCGCGGTGGCATCCAGTGCCGCGCGGTCGAAGGCGTAGCCGATGCCCGGTGCGTCGCTGACCGTCAGCATGCCGTCGACGATGGACAACGGCCCCAGGTCGGTCAGGCCCCGGATCTGTTCTTCGTTCATGACAAGCTGTTCGTAGTAATCGTTGTTGCCGATCGCCGCACAGATCTGGGCGTTTTCAAGGCCCATGCCGTGAACCTGCGCCCGCATTCCGAACGCCTCGGACATATGCGCGATCTTCATCGCGCCGGTGAAGCCGCCTTTGAACATCGACGACACCCGCGTCATGTCGAGCGCGCCCGCCTCGATCCAGCTTGCCATGTTCCAGTGGACGCCGTCGGACGTTTCGGCCGCCAGGATCGGAATATCGAGCTTGTCACACAGCTTGGCATAGGCGCCGATGTGGAACTCCCGCATCGGCTCTTCGTACCACAAGAACCCCTCCCCCTCGAGGGCGCGCCCGACGCGCAGCGCATCGACATAGTCCCAGCCGGCCGATCCGTCGAACATCAGGTCCGCATCCGGCCCGGTCCAGCGCCGCAGAGCGCGCGACAACTCGATATCGCGTTTGACATCGCCCCAGGCGTGCAGCTTGAACGCCGTGAAACCGAACTCCATGCACAGCTTTATGTGCCGCTCGTAATCGTCGAGCGTCGGCCACGTGACGGTGGATGCATAGGCCGGCACCTTTCGGTCATGCCCACCGAGAAGTTCGTGGATCGGCATATCCGCGATTTTGGATTTGACGTCCCAGCACAACATGTCGAGCAGGCCAAGCTGATCCAGCCGGGTCTCCTCGACACGGTCCATCTCCCAGACCTTCGACCATATCCGCTCGGTAAACAGGGGGTTTTCGCCGATGAAATGCGCAAAGCGACGTCGCACCAGATCGATCACGGCATCGCCACGCCGGGCCTCGATCAGGCCGAAAACTCCGGCGTCGGTGTCCATGCGGATGATCGCCTTGCGCGGCAGGGCACCCGCCGCAAACTCGCCGTGCGATCCCGGCAGCCCATCGCGCCAGTCGAACTGCGGGCCGCGGTCCGTCTCGACGACCCAGCATGTGAAACCGGTAATGCGCATGGCATTCTCCACGATATTTCTGATCAATACGTTGATATATCTTTATCGCGAACTCAACTCTTTTCTGCGTCCGGTCGCGACGCGCCGCGCCGTCGATCGTTCAAAAGGCGGTGTCCGGGGCATGCTGAAATGACGTCGCGCCTGGTCAAACCGACATCGATCCGTGATGAGACGACGGTGGACGCCGGTCGGCCTGCGCGCGGATCGAAGGGGTCAGACGCCGATGATGCGGTGGGCGGAGGCGCGAAAATGCGCCTGAAGCGTCTCGACGGCGCCTTGGCCGTCGCCGCGCGCGATACGGTCGAGGATGGTCAGGTGCTCTTCGATCGTATCGCTGATTTGCGGCACTGAATAATTCCGGCGATGCACGAGCTGGGCCAGTGCGACGTTATCCATGGTCCGCCGATATGTCTTGAGCAGTATCCCGTTATCGAGCGATCTGACGATTGCGTCATGAAAATCACGGTCTATCTGCTCGAGCGCGGTGCGTAAGTCGACATTCTCGCAGGTCCCGATCCCGTTTCTGAACGCCTCGTGTACATTCGTCTGGCGTTCAACCCACCCCCGGTCCACATCGGCGGCAAAACCGGGCATTGCGCTCACCTCGAGGATCGAGCGGAACTGAAGGTTCTGACGGATGAAACCGACATCGGGGTAGGTGATCGTGATACCGCTGCGCTGCCGTATCTCGACAAGATTGCAATCTTCGAGGAGGACCAGCAACTCGCGCAGCGGCGTCAGGGATATCCCAAGGATATCCAGTAGTTCCTGCTGCGTCAGCGTCGATCCCGCACGCAGCGTTCCGTCGAGAAGCCGGTCGCGAAAAACCTGATGTGCGTGATTTCGTTTACTCTCGAGCACATCTGACGTCCGGAGTGACATGATTTAGAAAACTCTCGCCGGGCGTCGCTCGAACAGCGATCCATTGTATTTTGGGATATCAGGTGGAAGGGTATATTGTATCATTTCAAATGGTCAATCCTGTTATATTTGCCGGGTCGTGGGTCATCGGAATGCTCGTCTTCGCAGGGGAGTGTTCGGTGCGTGCCTCATCTCCGCAAGATCCGTCGTCGGGGGCAATGTCGGGGGCGAACCGGAATATCTTGCGGGACGCCACGCACCGGCGTTGTTGCGCTGATCCGGCTTGGGCGAAATTCGTCCTTTCCCGGATGGTTCAGACGACGCCGTCGATCTCGGCGGTGCGCAGGGCGTTGAACCGGTTCATGAGGGCGTCCGCTTCGCGATCGATGATCGCGCGATGGCAACGGCGCGTGTCACAGGCCCGATCTGCTGCCGCGGTGCAGATGCTTCATCCTCGGCGATTTGAACAGTTCCGGCAGGGGCGGACTGCCGCCCTGACGGCTGGACGTGAACTCGACCGCCCGGATATCGCCCGTCCCCGCATCCCTGGCGATATGCGCCTTGCGCCATTGCCCGCGGCGTGAAGGCCCGTGTTTGCGAACCCGCCACTCGCCGCGAAACCTGACACCTGTGCTATCCACCCGCAACCGCAGGGGTCCGCCGGAACCGCGAAACGGGACCTGAACCGCAATCCTCGCCTGGCGTCGGCACCGCGTCGGGAAGTCCGGCACGGGGCGGTCGAGGCCGGTCAACTTCAACGGGCTCTCGACCAGCCCTGCTGTCTGTCTCGGCGGCCGACCGAACCGGACCCGCATGGTGCGGCAGACCGGCACGGCGCCATCGCAAAAGGTTTCGGGATGGCCGCTTTGCGGTCTTCCCGGCGTGCCAGACCATGTCCGATCGAACCGGCCCGAAAGCGCACCACGCGGCCCCGGCGACGCGGTGTCATCGGACCGGTCGGTTGCGCGGTAGCGGGCAGAAGGCCTTGGCATGCGCCTCGGCTGACACTCGGGATTCGCAGAGCGCATCCTCACAACGATGAGGGCAACGACGTCGTTATGCGGGTATCTTGAAAACGCGGGGCACTTCAGTGTGACTGCAGTGCGGCCACGTTCCGTTTGACGGACGACATTTTTGATGTCCCGATAAGTACCGAGGCCACCTGAGGCTCGCCAAACGGAAAGTTCATGGCCGCCGTCGCCAGCGGCGTCGGTGCAACTTTTCGGTGCAATTCTTCAACGCGCTGCATCACCTCGGGGGACGCCGGGGCGTAATCGTACATCGCCCCCTCGACAGGCCCCGTTGCAAGGATGCCGGAATTGAAAACGCCGCCAATTACCAAGGAAACATTTCGGTCGCGGCACAGTGGCAACAGCGCCGGTTCAGCCGACCGGTCGAGCAATGTATAGCGGCCCGCCAGTAATATCGCATCGAGATCGGCCGATGCCAATACATCGAGGCAAGGGCGGACATCGTTGACGCCCAGGCCGTACCCGGCGATTCGCCCGGATCGCTTCAGGTGCTGCAGCTCTTTGATACCGCTGTCGAGAAATATCTCGAGATGTTTGGCATAGTCCGGTCCCAGGGTTCCGGGCTCAAGGTCATGGACCCACAGAATGTCGATCCGGTTCAGCCCCAGACGGGCATGGCTGTGTGACATTGACGCCCGGATGCCATCGCCGGAAAAATCATACTCGATGGCGAAGGGCAGCGGATCGACAAAGCCATGGGATGGCACCGCGTCGTCCGGAACGGGCACAAGGAGCTTGCCGACTTTCGTCGACAGCGTCCATCCGTCGCGTCCGCGCAAAAAATCTCCGATCCGCCGCTCTGAAAGGCCGTGGCCGTAAAACGGCGCCGTGTCGAAATACCGGATACCCGCATCCCACGCAGCCGCCAGCGCCGCCATGGCGTCATCGCGTGAAACAGGGCGATGCAGATTGCCGATGGCCCCGCCGCCGAAACCCAGTTCGGTCAGCGCAAGGCCGGTGTCGGAAAGCGGGCGGGTTTTCATGGTCGGATATCCTGTAATGTGACGCGGGGAAGACCGCTGAACTTCGGCGTGGCCGGCATTCGGTACAGCACGGACAAGACCTCCGGTTTCGGTTCAGCAACGATCCGTCCGCGAATGTCCGGTTCCGGATATGTTTGTGCGCATCCAGCGTCACGATATATCCGGTCTGCCGTTCAATCGAATTGCAATCCGCCGTTCATGTCCAGCACTTCGCCGGTGATAAAACCCGCCTTGGTCGAAGCGAGGAATGTAATGGCATGGGCCACCTCGTCCGACTCGCAAAACCGATGAACCGGAATGGCGTCGAGAAGCGAGGTTCGCTCGTCGGATGTCAGCCCTTCGGACACCATCGGCGACATGACATAGGCGGGCGCAATGGCATTCGCCGTTACCCCCTGCCCCGCGAATTCCCGCGCGGTCGAGAATGTCAGGCCAATCAGCCCGCTTTTGGAAACAGAATAGGCCGTTCCCGCCGTCAGGCCGCCGCATTTCGCGGCATAGGAGACGATATTGACGATCCGCCCCCATCCCGCCCGGGCCATGCCGGGGGTTACCGCCTGGGTCAGGATAAGGGCCGCGTCGAGATTGATCGCATGCACTCTGCGCCACTCGTCCATCGTCGTCGCCGCCAGTTTGCGGTTGGACAGAACGCCCGCGTTGTTGACCAGAATATCGACCGTGCCACCCGGTGCCGCCGCGAGGATCGCCGCGGCGGCCATGGAAACGGCGTCCGGGTCGGAGAGATCGACGAGACAGGGCGTGACCGCATCGCCGTAAAAGCCACGTTGGTTCTCCAGTTTCGCCTCGTCCACATCGAGCACGATCACATGCGCGCCGGATGCGACGAGGGCCGCCACGGTCGCCGTGCCGATCGCCCCTGTCGCTCCCGTCACGAGGGCCGTCCTGCCAAGATGGTCCATGATTGTTTGCCTTTCGCGTATAACCCGGCGCGCGTCAGTAGTCGGTACGCCGGGTGATTTTGAAGGTATGGCAGTGATCGCCGGGGTTTTCGGCGGGGCGGTCAATCTCGAGACCGCGCGCGGTTTGCCGGAACCCCAGCGGTCCGTCGTGGCCGAGCAGTTCCACCTGTTCGACCTCACCGGGATACAGGTCCCGCAGGCTTTCGATGGTGAATGTCCGGTCGGGCCACGCCATCGCCAGCGCGTACAGGACGTTGTCCTTAACGGTGAACCGGAAATCCGTGCCCGTGAACGTCTTCTTTTCCTTCATGTCGCCGAAGGCCCCCTCGACATCGAAGTTCGTCGGCCCCTCGCCGTATTTGTACCAGGCGGTGGTGCCATAGATCGCCTCGCCGTTGACGCCGAGCCAGCGGCCCATTTCGGCAAGGATCGCGATCGCGGGTTCGGGCAGCGTTCCGTCCGCCTTCGGGCCGACGTTGAGCAGCATGTAGCCGTTTTTCGACACGTTATCGACGAGGTAGTGGATCAGTTCGGTGGGCGATTTATAGGCCGCCCCCTCCATGTATCCCCAGGCCTGACCGTCATCGACGGTCGTATCGGTGATCCATTCGTAATAGGTGATATCGGACATCCGGCCCAGTTCGATATCGACGGTCGCCGTGCCCGGCGGCAGGTTGTCCCATTTATAGGTGACGAGGACCTCGCGATCCCATTCGCGGCCCTTGTTGTAATAATAGGCGAGGAAATCCTGTTTCAGGTCCTCGCGGATATATTTCAGGCCGAAATCGAACCAGATGTAATCGGGCTCATATCCGTCGACGACCTCGATCAGCCGATCGTACCATTTCTTCAGGAACGCGGCATTGGGCTTGTCCTGCATCGCCCATTCGACCTCTCGGTCCCAATCGGCATCGGGGATCGAGATATCGGTGTTGTGCGCCTCGCCGTAGAACTCCGCAAAGGCGGGATCGGCGGCATCCGTCTTCTTCATCCAGTGGGGAAAGAACCACCAATGTTCGGCGTGGTGCATCGCGACCATGTATTTCATGCCCGCCGCGCGAAACGCCTTGGCCTGCTCGCCCACCACATCGCGTTTCGGGCCCATTTCGGCGGCGTTCCAGCGGCTGGTCTTGGTCGGCCACATCGAAAAGCCGTCGTGATGTTCCGCCACCGGCCCGGCGAACCTGGCCCCTGCCCCGGCGAATGCCTCGGCCCATTGGTCGGCGTCGAAATTTTCGGCGGTGAATTGCGGGATAAAGTCTTTATAACCGAATTTGTCGACCGGACCGAACCGTTTGACGTGCGCCTTATGCTGTTCGGTGGCGCCGCGATACATATCGTGCCCGTACCACGAGGTATTGGGGCCGATCGCCGGGACGCTGTAGATGCCCCAATGGGTATAGATGCCGAATTTCGCATCCTTGAACCACTGCGGACATTGATGCTGGCGCAGGGATCGCCAATTCGGCTCATATTTCTCGGTCATTTCGGTATCCTTTCCGTCCTTGTTCCGTGCGGCGGCGCGGGATTGCCGGGGCCCGCCGCATCTGTTTTTCAGTCGTTGTGAAAGACCTCGTCCATTACGGTCCAGCCGTCGGACCCGGGCAACGGCACCTGCATCGGATCGCACAGGGCGAGCCATTCGGTGTTGCGCGGGTCGGCATCGAGACGGGCCATATCGCCGGCGTAGTCGTCGCCGACGTAATCGTAGCTGGCGAATTCGTAGAGGTTTCCGTCCGGCAGACGCTGTAGCCAGATCGTGAAATTGCGGATGTTGGCGCGGCTCAGCAGGTCGCGGACGCCGGGGCCTGCATGCAGGCGGCGGTATTCGGCCTCGTGTTCGTCGCGCAGGCCGATGACCATGCCGATGCGTCTGGGGGCGGGTTTCATGCGGATTTCCTTGTCTGAGGCCCAAGGCCATTGGCGACGGTCACGCCGTCCGCATCGAACAGGTGCATGCGCGCGGCGTCGCAGGTCACGCAGACGGTCTCGCCGATGGCGTGCGGATGTTCTCCGGGCAGTTTCACGACGACGGGCGCGGCGGTGCCCGCGTCGAGGTACAGGATCGTGAGATCGCCCAGCATTTCGATGACACCCACGGTGCCGCGCACGATGGCCTCGTCGGCGTGGCCGATCCGCAGATCCTCTGGGCGAAACCCCAGGGTGGCGATCGTGCCAGGGAGCGGATCAATCCCGGCGCCCAGTGGCACATCACGGCCCACGGGATTGCGCAAAACCATCCGGCCCGCCTCCGCTTCGATCCCGACGGGGACGAAATTCATCGCGGGCGAGCCGATGAAACCCGCGACGAAGACGTTGTTGGGCCGGTGATACAGGTCCAGCGGCGCGCCGATCTGTTCGATCCGTCCGCCCTGCAACACGACGATCCGGTCGGCGAGCGTCATCGCCTCGACCTGATCGTGGGTGACGTAGATCATCGTCGTGGCGGGCAGTTTCTCTTTCAGCCGGGCGATCTCGATCCGGGTGGCGACACGCAGGGCGGCGTCGAGGTTCGACAGCGGCTCATCGAACAGGAACACCGACGGATCACGGGTGATGGCCCGCCCGATGGCGACGCGCTGGCGCTGGCCGCCCGACAATTCGCGCGGAAACCGGTCGAGCAGCGGGTCGATCTGCAACATCCGGGCCGCCACGCCGATCCGCTCTTCCTGAACGGCGCGGCTCAACCCCGCCATTTTCAGACCGAAGGCAAGATTTCCGCGCACCGTCATATGCGGATAGAGGGCATAGGATTGAAACACCATCGCGATGCCCCGGTCGGAAGGCGGCAGGTCGGTGATGTCCTCGCCGTCGATGGCGATCTGTCCCGACGTGATCCCGTCGAGGCCGGCAATGGCGCGCAGCAGGGTTGATTTTCCGCAGCCCGACGGACCGACAAAGACCACGAATTCGCCCGACGGCACGTCGAGGTCGATGCCGCGCAGCACCTCGAGCGCGCCGTATGACTTTCGCAGACCGTCTATCTTCAGATGTGCCATTCTTCTCCTCCGGCCACTCGGACCCGGCCCGGTTCAGCCCTTGAGAGCGCCTTCCGCGAGGCCGCCCTGAATACGTTTGCGAAATACGATGAAAACGACCACCGGCGGCATGGTTGCCAGCAGCAAGGCCGCCGTCTTGAGCGTTGTGGCGCCAGAATACTGCCCCTGGAAATTCATCATTCCCAGTGTGACGGTCCGCAACTCGTTGTTGTTGAGATAGACCAGAGGCCACATGAAGTCGTTGAAAATCCAGACGAAATAGACGATTCCGACGGTCGTCATCGCCGGCATCGCAAGCGGCAGCATGATCCGGAAGAAGATCGCAAGCTCGCTGGCACCGTCGATCCGCGCCGCCTCTGACAGATCGCGCGGGATGCCGCGAAAATACGCCCGGAAAAAGAAGATCGCGAAGGGCACCCACGCCAGATAGGTCAGGATGACGGCGAAATAGGTGTTCACGAGGCCCAGTTCGCTTATCAGTTTGAACGCCGGGATCAGGATGACCTGCGGCGGGATCATCATGCCCGCGAGGAAGTAGAAGAACAGGATGTCGCGCCCCCGAAAGTCGAAGTGCGAGAAGGCATAGCCGGCCATCGAACAGGTCAGGATCAGCCCCGCGACGGAAACCACCGTCACGAACAGCGAGTTGGCATAAAGGCGCAGGAAATTGCCGATCTCCCAGGCCTCGGCGATGTTGCTGAATTGCCAGTCGCGCGGCACGCCGAGCGGATTGACGGCATATTCCTCGAGCGATTTGAACGAGGTGAACACCATCCAGACGAACGGCAGCATCACCGACACCAGCATCACCAGCATCACCAGCAACAATGCGTAGGCCGCGATCCGCACGGCAAGAGGAAAGTCGCCAAATTTCATCGCCGCCCCCGGATCAGTTTGGCCAGCCACAATTGCAGCGCCGTGACGGTCAGGACGATGGTGAACAACACGATCGCGATGGCGGTGCCATAAGTCAGGTCGCCACGGGAAAAGCCTTGATAATACATATAGGTAGACAGCACCTCCGAGGCGTGGAACGGACCGCCCCCCGTCATCACGACGACAAGGTCGAACAGCAGAAAGGCATTCGTGACCGCCAGGATCACCACCACCACCGCCACCTCGCGGGTCATCGGCACGACGATGCGGGTCAGGACCGACAGCGGTTTCGCCCCGTCGATCCGCGCCGCCTCGATCAGGTCGCGCGGCACCGCCTGCAGGCCTGCGGTGAACAACAGGATCGACAGGCCCAGCTCGCGCCAGACATAGACGGCCAGAACGCTCCACGTCGCGGTGTCGGGATCGCCAAGCCACTGGACATCGCGCATGTTGTCCCAGCCGAAATAGTCCGCCGCCATGTTCACCACGCCCGTCGTCGGGCTGAGCAGCAGGGTGAACAGCAGGCCGATCACGACGTTCGACAGCACGATGGGCAGAAAGAACGCCGTCGAGAACAGGGTCGCCCCCGGCGGCCGCGTATAGAGGATGAGGGCGATGAGCAGCGACACGAGCACCGTCACGAACAGCGCGCCCGCGACGAAGATCAGGTTGTTCTGCAAGGCCTGCCAGAAGAACCCGTCACCGATCAGGTCACGGTAATTCTCGAGGCCGACCCAGCGGATACGCTTGATATTGATCCCGTTCCACTTGGTGAAACTGAGCAGCAGCGCGCCGATCGTCGGCACGATCCAGAACAGGGTGTAGAAAATGAATGCGGGTGCCAGAAACATGAGGAAAGCATGTTGCCGCAACCATATTTTCAGAGGATGTCGGCGTCTTTTCATCGCACTCACCGCAGGTGTTCATCGACGGAGCGGCACGGGCCGCTCCGCAGGAATTGTGGCCGACGCAACAAGGCCGCCCCGAGAGGTATCGTTTCCGGTGCGGCAAGGCCGCCCCGGCAGGTATCGTTTCCGGTGCGGCAAGGCCGCCCCGGCAGGTATCGTTTCCGGTGCGGCAAGGCCGCCCCGGCAGGTATCGTTTCCGGTGCGGCAAGGCCGCCCCGGCAGGTATCGTTTCCGGTGCGGCAAGGCCGCCCCGGCCTGGTTCGATCCGGCCGGGAGGCGCCTATTCGAAACCCTTGTCCTCGCGCAGATCGACGACGCAGTCCTCGTGTCCCTGCGCTGCCTGTTCGGAGTCGATCGCGCCCGACAGGATGCCCTGGCTGGCCTGCCAGACCCAGGGCACGTTGCAGGACTGGTCCTCGATCATGTCGAGGAACGGTGCCGCGCTGGTCGACTGGTCGAGGATCTCGGTCAGGCGGGAAAACGATTCTGCATAATCCCAGTCCGACGTGTCGTAATCATAGGCGGTGAAACCCTGCCTGTCGGTCGCAAAGCTCTCCTGCGCTTCCTCGCTCATGAGGTATTCCAGAAACCGCTTGGCCTCTTCGGGATGCTCGGACGCTGTCGTGATCGTCACCACGAGGCCCGCCGTCACCAGGTCGTTCAACGCGCCGGGCGAATCCTCGAAGGTCGGAAACGGCATGACCCCGAAGTTGAGATCGGGATTGGTCGACTCGATCATCCCCAGCAGCCAGGCCCCCATCGTCATGAACGGCGCCTGTTCGGTGATAAAGATGTTGGCGGCCGTCGGATAATCGTCCGCAAGATAGCCCGCGGTGAACAGGTCTTCCTGCTGAAGCTGTGCGAACACGTCCCACGCCCGGACGATCTGCGGATCGGTCCAGCTCAGGTCGTTGCCGACCTCGGCCTGATAGGTGCGGTTCGCGATGTCGATATACTCGTCCGTCGTCAGCAACCTGCGCGTGATGTGGTTGAAGATGTGGTTGCCCGGCCAGCCTTCGGAATTGCCAAAGGCGATCGGCGCGGTGCCGGCATCGCGGAACATGCGCGCGGCATCGAGAAAACCCTCCCAGGTTTCAAGCTGTGCAGGATCGATGCCCGCCTCTTCGAGCATCGTGGCGTTGTACCACAACAGATTGCCGATGTTCAGCTCGAGGGGGATGCCGTAAAGCTTGCCATCGAAGGTGCCCATCGCCTCGGTGCCGGTGCGCGGCATATAGCTGTCGCCAAGGCCCGCGGCCCAGTCTGTCAGGTCGATCAACCCGCCGCCTTCGGCGTATTGATACATGTTCGCGCCGCCGTTGATCTGAACGATGTCGGCCGGATTGCCGCCCGCGAACGACGTCATCAGGGTCGTCTCGTAGGGCGTGTTCTCGAAGCCGGTGTGCACCACGACGATGTCGGGATTTTCCTCGTTGAACCGGTCGACGATCTTCTCGATGGCCGAGCGGCCGACCGGATCGGAGAACTCGGTCCAGAAATCGACCTGTATCTGTGCGACAGCCCCCGTCCCGAGCGCCGTTCCGGCCAGAAGCGCAAGTGCGCTGACATTCGTGAATCTCATGACAGTCCCTCCAAACCATGTTGATGATATACCGATATATTGGTATGAGAGATCTGTCAACGTTTCCGCAACCTGTTACCCGGATCGTACGACCCGCGATTGCTCTGCCCCAAAAATACCGGTATTTGCGATCGCGAAACAAGGAACCGATACATGGCCACGACCAAGACGCAATCTGGCGCGAGTGATGCGCAGGCCAGAATATTTCCCGAGGATCTCCTGACGAGCATCCCCGAAACGCATCCCCGGTCCGGCAGGGCCTATGCGGTCATGCGCCGCGCGATCATCGAGATGCTGCTGGAACCCGGCTCTATCGTGAACGAAAAGGCCATCTGTCTGGAACTGGGCATTTCGCGCACGCCGATGCGGGAGGCCTTGTTGAAATTGCAGGATGAATCCCTTGTCAGGATTGCTCCGGCCTCGGGCACGTTCATCGCCCGGATCGACCTTGAAACCGTCTTCGAGGGTCATCTGATCCGTCGCGTTCTTGAAATGCAGATGGTGCGCCTTGCCGCGCAGCGCATGACAGCCAAGGCCGAGCGCGATCTTGATGTTAATCTGTATCAGCAGCGCCGCGTCGCGAAGGACAGCGATTTCGGCAGCTTTTACGAACTCGACGAGGAACTGCACGCCCTTATCACGGACATCGGCGCCTCGGCCCGCGTCTGGCGGGTGATCCACTCGGCCAAGGCGCAGCTTGACCGGGTGCGTCGCCTCGCGTTTCCGCTGCCCAGCCATCTCGAAACCATCCTGTCCGAACATGAGGCGATTGTCGCGGCCCTCAAACGACGAGACCCGGACGCTGCCGCGGCGGCGATGGATCTGCATTTATCGCGCGTTTTCAAAACGCTGCAATCCCTGATCGTCGATAAAAACCATCTGTTCACGGAGGATGCAAAGCAGACTTTCGACAGATTTCGGTCGGTCGTCTGGTAGGTTTGGACAGCATTCTTCGCCCGCATGGATGCCGGCAGAAATGCCCGGTATCGCGCCTCGGAACCGCGTCCAGAACCCCGCCGCATGCGAATGGAGGGTGGTTGAAACACGTTTGAGGCGGCACAAGACCGAGGCACCGGCATCTTTCACAGCCCGATGTATCCAAATCCTGCCTGTACCACCTCCGGATCAGGCCTGTGCCGAATGCGCTCTTCGCTGATTGCGGACACAACCAGGACAGCCCACCGGCCATCCGATGCTCGCCAACCGCTCGGTGTCGACACCGGTCACCTCGGCCAGATCACTGTTCACGACCCCCGCCCGCATCGAGCGCCCGACGTCCGTCGCATCACGAACCCTTGTCACGATGGCAATCGCCGCAACGACGGCCACGATTGTTATCAGCTGCCCGGACGAGGCGCGGATCGGGCCGGCTACAGAGGCCTCGCCTTGATCCGGATGAAAGGTTTGCCCCGGATTCAAAGACCAGGAACAGCGTGCTGCGCACCAGAAACCCTGGCGTTTCGCGCACCGATATTGATCGTCGCGTCCGCACCGAACGTTTCGGCGAGCAATTGGGCAAGGACCGGCCCCTGAACCGGATCCGGCGGCGATACACACCAGAGCCACGTTTCGCCGGTTCTCATATCGAGATCGGTACGCGCGGCGGCCGTCCCGGCGGCAAAGGAAATGATTTCTTCGGAAATAGAGACGTATTGTCCGGCGGCGACAGTGACCGGGGAAAAAATCGCCAATGATGGTATTGGCGCCATCGACACTGTCAGTTTGCGGCGCGCCTCGATCCCGCCCGATGCGGTGCCCCGGCTATCCTCGCGACCGACGAATTCGACGAAAATCTGGTCGTCATTGCCCATCTCTTCGATGCGGGACGCCAGGTTTTCGACGCCGATACGCGATGCCCCCAGCCATGGCTGACCACTTTGAGCGATATCCCTCGAAAGGCCGGCAAGGGCGCCGAACCTCAGTTCGGGGTTCGGCACCTCTTCGGCACCTCTTCGGCGACGAATGGTGCGGCAACCGCCGTGGACAGAATTTTCGCCGCGTGAAAGCGAAGCAATCCTTTAAAATCTTGGAATTCCGGAATTTTGGCATACGTCTTACTCTGATTTTCGTTGTGGAGAAAACCGAAAGCAGCGATTCGCGCTTGTGCGACTCTGAATACATAGTGTCGACACCTGTCTTTCGAGACTGCGGTGTCATTGAAATAGATTATGGAATACCGAAAACTCTATTCTGGGCCTCGCAATTGCCCTGAAAATCTGATTATCGAAAGCCGTGCCATGTCTGCATGAAGGAGCCGCTGGATGCACTCTACAGACGACCCTTCCAGCGACAGCGCAGATGCAGGGCAGCCCGTGCCGCCACCGGTAAAGACACGCGGCTCTGGTGTCGGCACGGTCTATCAAACGCTGAGACAGGAGATACTCGACCTCAGGCTGGCGCCCGGAGAACAGCTCGAAGAAGCCAAGCTGTCGTCGCGGTTTTCGCTTTCCCGTACGCCGGTGCGCGAGGCCTTGGTACGGCTCGTTTCAGAAGGGCTCGTCACCAGCCTGCCGAACCGGAACACCATTGTTTCCAATATAGATTTCGCCTCCGTCCCAAGCTATCTGGACGCTCTGACACTGATGTACCGCGTCACCTGCAGGCTCGCCGCCGCGCGCCGTTCGCCTCAGGATATCGATGCCCTGCGACGCATTCAGGGCGCCTTTGCCAGAGCTGTCAACGAAGCCGATGCCATCAAGATGATCGAGGTCAACAGGGATTTTCATGTCGCGATCGCGCGTGCCGGTCGAAACGAGTATTACATCGATTTCTTCGCGCGTTTGCTGGACAACGGGCAAAGACTGCTGCGGATCTACTATGACTCTTTCAATGACCAGTTGCCGCAGCAATATGTCGACGAGCATGACGCGATTATAACGGCGATCGCCCTGGGCCATGTCGAGGAGGCCGATCAGCTTGGCGCGACTCACGCGTTGCAGGTTGTGACACAGATCCAGTCCTTCCTCGGATCAGGGGTCGGACGCCGGATTTCTCTCGATTGATCCATCCTTGCCGTACCCGCACGGGGATACTCAGGGGCGGCTCACCGCACCGGGTGACATCCCGAAGCCCTTATTCAAAGGCTTTGCCGAAGAGCACCGTCGTCGCAGCCAGGACGGTTTCCTGAGAAAGTTTTAGCCGGCAAACTGTATGCCGGCCGATGGAATTATGAAAAGAGGAGGTGACTGCATGGCGCGACGCGTCTCCTCCGGTAGCGACCGAATTCATGGCAGCTTGTAACGCCTGATGTGTACAGATCGCCAGTTGCTTGATCTCCATTTTCGGAACCCGATACCTCATAGACCATGTGTTTGATCCCACGGTTTTCGAGCAAGGTGGAAAGACGGTCTGTCGGGTTTGCGGCAAAGGATCGATCAGAAAAACGTCAGACAATCCCGCGACCGACCATTGACCTCATGGACACAATCTCTGGTCAAGCTCTGGTCAAGAAAAGACGCGTCATCACCCTGCAACCAAAACCGTTGCACCAACTTTCGGCCGAACTGGTCGACAGCTGACCGACGGTGCGACGGTACGACGGTGCGACGGTACGACGGTACGACGGTGCGACCGTACGACGGTACGACGGTGCGACGAAATCGCGCGACGTCTCTTGTTGCGAAACACGGACCAGGAACATAGGATGAACATATGGCGCAACGCACCCTCGGCGAAAAACTGGCGATCCTCTCGGACGCCGCGAAATACGACGCGTCCTGCGCCTCATCGGGCGGAGAGCGGCGCAACAGCCGTGATGGCAAGGGCGTGGGGTCATCCGGCGGCAGCGGAATCTGCCATTCCTATGCTCCCGACGGGCGGTGCATCAGCCTGCTCAAAATCCTGATGACGAACTTCTGCATCTACGACTGCGCCTATTGCATCAACCGCGTGTCGAGCCGGGTAGAGCGGGCGCGTTTTTCGGTCGAGGAAGTGGTGTCGCTCACCCTCGAATTCTATCGGCGCAACTATATCGAGGGGCTGTTTCTGTCGTCCGGTATCATTCGCTCCCCTGACGACACGATGGCCGATATGGTGCGCATCGCCCGCACGCTGCGGCACGATCACGGGTTCAAAGGGTATATTCACCTGAAAACGATCCCCGCTGCAGCGCCCGAGCTGATCGACGCGGCGGGGCTGTGGGCGGACCGGCTGTCGGTCAACGTCGAACTGCCGACCGAAGAGGGCCTGCGCGCCCTTGCACCGGAAAAATCCAGCACCGGCATCCGGCAGCAGATGGCCGACGTGCGGGTGAAACGCGAGGCGTCGCGTACCGGCAAAAGCTTTCGCGGCAAGCGCCCGGCGCGGTTTGCGCCTGCCGGTCAGTCGACACAGGTGATCGTGGGCGCGGACGCCGCCGATGACCGGGCGATTCTGACGCAATCCACCTCGCTCTACGCCAGCTATGGCCTGTCCCGCGTCTACTATTCCGCCTTTTCGCCGATCCCGGATGCGTCGAAAAACCTGCCGTTGATCAAGCCGCCCTTGATGCGCGAACACCGGCTGTATCAGGCCGACAGGCTGTTGCGATTCTACGATTTCAAGGTGGACGAAGTCGCCACCGATGGCATGCTCGACCTTGACGTCGATCCGAAAACCGCCTGGGCACTCGCACATCGCGAGGCGTTTCCCGTCGATGTGAACCGCGCCACCCGCGAACAACTTTTGCGGGTGCCGGGGTTCGGGCCGAAATCGGTGGCGCGGATCCTGGCGGCCCGGCGCAACGGCGCGGTGCGATACGATCATCTGGCCGCAATGGGCGCCGTGATGAAGCACGCCAAACCCTTTGTCACGATGCCCGGATGGTCGCCGCGCGGCCTGATTGACGCCGCGACCCTGCGCGCCCGCTACGCCCCGCCGCCAGAGCAGCTGACCCTGTTCTGATGCGCCAGATCACCCTGCCCCGCCTTGGCACCGTTGCCATGTGGCGGCGTCAGGCTCGCGATCTTGCCGCCGCGGGCGTGCCATCCGAGGAGGTGCTCTGGACGGTCGGCGAGGCCGCGCCAGACCTTTTTGCCGATGCGCCGGGGGTAGCGGCCAGCACGACAGGTACAACGCTGAAGGTTTCCCGCGTGGCAATCGACGAGATCGAAACGGCACTGTGCCATTTCGACCCGCAGCGGTTCTCCCGTGCCTACGCAACCGTCCTGGGTTTATCGCGCGGGACCTGCCGGTGGGGCGACCGGAGCGACGCGCAAATCCGCACGATTCTGGGGCAGGCAAAGGCAGTACGCCGCGACATCCACAAAATGCACGCCTTCGTGCGGTTTCGAGATATCACCGAGGCAGGGCGCGACCGCCGCCGCTTTGCCGCGTGGTTCGAGCCCGATCACCACACCGTCGAGCGGGGAACGCCGTTTTTTGCCAACCGGTTCGGGGATATGGACTGGGTGATCGCCACGCCGACCCTGACGGCCACCTTTGCGGACGGCGCGCTGAGGTTCTCGGAGACGACCACACGCGCACCGATTGCCGAAGATGCGACCGAGGATCTCTGGCGCACCTATTACGCCAGCATCTTTAACGCAGCACGTCTGATGCCAAAGGCGATGCAAACCGAAATGCCCAAGAAATATTGGCACAATCTGCCCGAGGCGCGCCTGATCCCCGGCCTTATCCAAGGCGCGCAGGCCCGGGTTGCCGAGATGGCCGCGCGTGCCGCGTCCGATCCGCCGGCCCGGCGCGCCGCGGTCGCGCGGGCGATGGCCACACCCGCTGTCGCGCCGCCAGTGCCGGGCAGCCTCGCCGCGTTGGCCCGCGATGCCGCCGCCTGCACCCGCTGCCCGTTGCACGGACCGGCGACGCAGGTGGTGATGGGCGAGGGCCCGGCGGGCGCGCCTCTGATGATCGTCGGCGAACAACCCGGCGACACCGAGGATCTGACGGGCCGCCCCTTCGACGGTCCCGCAGGGCAACTGTTCGACGCCGAGGCCAGCCACGCCGGGCTCGACCGGCGGGCGGCCTATGTCACCAACGCCGTCAAACATTTCAAATACATACCGCGCGGCAAGCGGCGTCTGCACCAGCGCCCCGATACGCCCGAGATCGAGGCCTGCCGCTGGTGGCTCATGCAGGAGCGCGCTCTGGTGCGTCCGCGCCTGATCGTCGCGATGGGGGCCACGGCGCTCGCATCTCTCACCGGCACGGGCGCGGGCGTGCTCAAACGTCGGGGGTCGATCGAGGCGCTGCCGGACGGCACACCGCTGCTCGTCACCGTGCATCCCTCCTACATCCTGCGCATACCCGACATCGCGGAACAAGACGACATGCGGGCGCTGTTCCGAACCGATCTCAGGACGGCGGCAGATTTCATCGTCCGGCAATGACAGGCAACCGCCCTCAGGTCCGGGTCAGGCAGAGCCTTTTGAGGCCGTCGCCGTATCGGCAGTGATGGCACCCGACAGTGCATTGGGTCTGCCGGAATGCCTGAGGAATCCTCCGAAGGTGAATACCCGAAAAAACCGGGCCGTTCGATGCCGCGTCTCGCCCCGCAGATCGTATGCAGTCGCGTTCCCCGGACCGGCACTGTCTATTCAGCGCCCATCAGGTCCGTAAAACGCCCGTCCTCGAACTCCGCCCGCGACCGAACCCAGACAGCCCCCGTCGCATCGTCGTAGATCACCACATCGCTTCGGTCCGCCTCGAGAACCGCATCGGCAACGCGCCGGTACAGCCCACCCTTGCGGTGCCGGTGCGTCGGCATCCACGATCCCGGCGCGGGCCAGCGTCGCGGACCACCGGGTGGGCCATGGGGCCCCGGCGCCGGCCAGCGCCGCGGGTCGCCGGGCGGCGCTTGCGGCCGCAGCACGCGCCCCAGCCGGGCGAGAGCCGCGCGGATCACGACAGGACGGAGCCGGTGATCGCATTGGGCCGGTAGGTCGTGCAGCCTTTGCAGCCAGAGGCATAGGCCGCCATGTAGATGTCCTTGAAATCGTCGAAGGCGATGTCCTCGGGACAGTTCACCGTCTTGGATATGCCGCTGTCGACCCATGCCTGTGCCGCGGCCTGCATCGCGACGTGATCGCCGGGGGTCAGCGCGCCTGCGGTCACGAATGCCTCGGTCAGCGGCGTATTCGCTCCGAACATCTCGCGGTACAGCCAGACGGCATAGTCCATCACTTCCTGCTCGACCTGGCTGCCGTCGGGCTGGTTGAACTTGCGGGTATAGCTGGTGGCAAAGATCGGCTCGATCCCGGACGATACATTGCCCGCGTACATCGAAATCGTGCCGGTGGGTGCGATCGACGTGAGCGTTCCGTTGCGCAGGCCGTGCCGTGCGACGGCGTCGCGCACGTCCGCATCGAGGGCCTCCAGCCCGGGCTGCGCGAGGTGCAGCCCGGCATCGTACAGGGGGAACGGTCCGCGTTCGGCGGCCAGCTCGGCAGAGGCAAGGTAGGCCGCGTTCTGGATCGTCTGCATCCAGCTGCCCAGCAGAAACACCGCCTTGGACGAGCCATAGCGCGCACCCAGCATCGCGATGGCATCCGCCACGCCGGTCACGCCGATGCCGATGCGGCGCTTGTTCATCGCCTCGGTGCGCTGCGCGTCCAGCGGCCAGCGCGACACGTCCAGCGTATTGTCGAGCATCCGCACGGCAACGGCCACGAGCGACCGGAGTTCGCGGGTATCGAGGCGGGCCTGCGCCGAAAACGGCGCCTCGACCAGACGCGCCAGGTTGACCGAGGCCAGCGGACAGGTGCCGTTGGGTGGCAGCGGCTGCTCGGCGCATGAATTGGTGGCCGAAATATGCTCGAGGTAATTCAGCGGGTTACGTGCGTTCATCTGGTCGATGAACAACACGCCCGGCTCTGCGGCGGCATATGTCTGACGCATGATCGCGTCCCACAGATCGGCGGCGGGCACGCGTGCCGTGACCTCACCGTTCCAGATCAGTTCCCACTGCGCCCCGGCCCGCACGGCCTCCATGAACGGATCGGTGACCATCACCGACATGTTGAAATTGCGCAATCGCCGGGGGTCTGACTTGGCGGCGACGAAGGCCTCGATGTCGGGATGATCGCAGCGCATCGTCGCCATCATCGCACCCCGGCCCATGCCGGTCACAAGCATCTTGCAGACGGCATCGCAGATATCCATCGCTGCCAGCGGGCCTGCCGCCGGACATTCCAGCCCCCGCACAAGGGCGCCGCGCGGCCGGATCGTCGAAAAATCGAACCCGATGCCGCCGCCCATCTGCATCGTCAGGGCCGCATCCTTGACGGTATCCATGATCCCGGAGACCGAATCGGAAATCGTCCGCATCACGAAGGTATTGGACAGGGTGACGTCGCGCGCCGTACCTGCGCCCGCAAGTATCCGGCCCGCCGGCAGAAGGCGGAATCCGTCCATCGCCTCGCGGAACGAGGTCTCCACGCGGGACTTGTCCGCCCCGCTCTCGCGACGGGCAAGTCCCATGGCAACACGGGCCCAGGTATCGCGCACAGAGGAATCGGCATCGTACAGGACCGTGCGGTACTGATATTTCGCCTGCCAGATCTGTTGGGCGATCGGTTGAAAAAAGTCTGAGTCCCGACGTTCTGCCGTAACTTGATCGTACATTCCGAAGTCCACCCCAGATTGAAAATAAGCAACATTAACCAAATGTTAACCAGCAGGGTTAAGCATTTGTTAAGATGGCCGGACAAAATGGTCAATCGTAGAAAACTATCCGCATTTGCCGAAAAATCCGGCAAAAACGCCTGTTGGGCGGTAAATCATGTGCGTTTCAGTACATTGTTTCGAAAATCTGGCCGTACACGGGCCTTTGCCCGGGAAAGCACCCCGGAGACGACGCGTCGTTCGGACAAGATTTACGGCACAGCGGCAAAATGCCGCACCCGATACAGTACGTGCGACCGCCTGATCTCTCCAATGGCAAACCAGTCGTCCGTTTGTCTCTTATCCGAACTTTAACATTGCAGCTCTACCATCGGCCCACCGCAATGGAATGTAGGGAAACGTCGTGGTTACTTTGTATGCATGTCTGGGGTCTGGCAATTGTTTCAAACCCTGGCTGGCGCTCAACCAGTTGAGGCAACGGTACGATCTGGCTTTGATAGATGTGCTCGCCGGTGAGCAGAAATCGCCCGTGTATCTGCGCATCAATCCTCTCGGAGTCGTGCCGTTCATGGTGACCGAAGACGGCACCGGACTGGGAGAGAGCAACGCGATGCTGTGGTATCTCGCCGACGGGACAGCACTGATGCCGACGCGTGCGGCGGCGCGGGCAGAGGCGCTGCAATGGATGTTTTTCGAACAGGCCCGGCTGGAGCCGTTCATTTCGCCGGCGCGGTTTTTCACCACGATCCTGCCACATGAGCGTGCCACGCGCGCCGATGATATCGCCGGCTGGCAATCGGCGGCACGGCCCGGCCTCGACAGGTTGGATACACACCTCGGAACCCGTGACTTCATCCTGTCCGAAGGCTACTCGATTGCGGATATAGCGGTTTTCGGCTACGTTCATACGATTGAGGAAGCCGGCCTTTCGCTGGACGACTATCCATCCATCGCCCGCTGGATCAATGACATTAACGCCACAGATGGCTTCGTACCGCTGGGCGCATTGGGTCAAAACTCTCGCGTGGCAGCCTGAAAGTCCCCTAATATGCTGAGCAAAAGAAAGCACGAGTCTTCATGACCCTCGCCACCGCTCAGAAATCTTGTTTCCCTAGCGCCGCGTCGGTCCGACGACAGCGACGGTTTTGCCATGGCCCGGCGCCTCAAGGTGCCGATCTGGGTCTACGACATCGACAACAGCCGCATGGCCCACGCCAACACCGCCGCCTGCGCCCTGTGGGAGGCCGACACGGAAGCCTCGTTGCGCGAGCGGGACATGACGGAGGGCATGTCGTCGACGGTGGCAAAGCGGCTGCGACAGTATCAGAGCGATTTCATCGAAACCGACAGCACGTTCAAGGAACTCTGGACGCTGTATCCGAACGGTAAGGCCATCAGCGTGATGGTGATCTATTCCGGTTTCGTCCTGCCCGACGGGCGCATGGCCATGCAATGCGAAGTCGTCGGCAAGACCGAGGACGAACCGCAGAACGTGCGCAGTGCCGAAGCCCTGTTGCATACCGATGTGATGATCACCCTCTATGCCAAAGGCGGCCCGCCGCTGTATATGAACCCGGCCTCGCGCAATGCCGCGGCCGAAACCTATCACGGTCTCGCCGACATCTTTCTCAATCCCGACGATTATGCCGCTCTCGCCATGGGCCTGTCGGCATTGGGCGAGCATCGCCTTGTGGCCGAGATCATGACGTTCAGCGGCCCGCGTTGGTATGATCTGAGTGCCAAATCCTGTTCGGACGCCGCGACAGGACAGCCCGCAGTGCTGGTGACGGCTGTCGATGTCAGCGAGCTGAAAGTGGCGCGCGACAAGGCGCGGTTTCTGGCAAACCGGGACCAGCTTACCGGATGTTACAACCGGACATTTTTGCAAAACCACATGGCGTCGCGCTTCGGGGCCGTCGGCGGCATCGACTGCGGTGTTGTCTACTTCGACGTGGACCGCTTCAAACTCATCAACGACCGGTACGGTCACGAGGTGGGCGATACCGTTCTTCGGCTGATCGCATCGCGTACCGTGGAAACGTTCGGCGCCGATACGATCGTGGCGCGCCTTGGCGGGGACGAATTTGTGATCCTTCTCGAGGGACGCGCCCACGCCGATGACATCGCCGGGGATCTGACGCGTCTGCGCGATGCGGTCGCCGCCCCGATCTATCACAATCAGGTACGCATCCACGCCACGATCAGCATGGGCGTGGCCTTGTTCACGCCCGGCAAGACGGTGTTTACCGATGTTATGCGCGAGGCGGACATCGCGCTCTATGCCTCGAAGGAAATGGGCCGCAACCGCTGGACATTCTTCAACGAGGCAATGGGGGACGCCGCCCGCGAACGCAGCCTGATCGAGAGTGAACTGCGCCGCGCCATCGAGCAGCAGGAATTTGTCCTGCACTATCAGCCGAGAATCGATCTCGGCACCGGGCGCGTCGTCTCCGCCGAGGCCCTTGTCCGGTGGGAGCATCCCGAGCGCGGCACCATCATGCCGGACCGGTTCATTCCGATCTGCGAAGAGACCGGGATGATCGAGGATCTGGGCCGTTTCGTTCTTGAAAAGGGCTGCGAGCAGGCCATCGCCTGGAAGGCGGCGGATATGGACCTGTCGCTGTCACTCAACATTTCGCCGCGACAGTTCAACGACGAACAATTCTTGCCATCGCTGCTGGATCTGTCGCGCCGGGCCGGTTTTCCGACGGGGGAAATCGAACTCGAGGTTACGGAAAGCGTCCTGATCGGCGATCACATGGTGATTGCGGACAAACTGATGGCGATCACCCGCATGGGCTATCGCATAGCCATCGACGATTTCGGGACCGGGTATTCAAATCTGTCGTATATCTCGCGATTCCCGCTGACCTGCCTGAAGATCGACCGCTCTTTCATCGATCAGTTGCCGACGTCGGGCCCGATCATCAACCTTATCCTGACGCTGGCGCGCCAGATCGGCGCGACGGCCGTCGCCGAAGGCGTCGAAACACGAGAACAACTCGACTGGCTGAGCGCACAGGATTGCGAACAGGTGCAGGGCTATTTCCTCTCTCGACCGGTTCCGCTGTCGGATTTCGACACGGTGGTGGCAAAGCTTAACGCGCGGATCTGAGGCCGCACAACTGCCCTTGTCACCCGGTGTCCAGCGGGCGGATCAGGTCCGGCCCCGCCGCGCGATTCGAATTTACCGCGCCCTCCACCCGGTGACAGTGCAGTACATCTTCGTCTGCGGCGCGCATCAGCCGCGCCGCACCGTGACCGGCCTCGCCAAGCCACAGCGGCCAGTCCCCGCCCGACAGAACGACCGGCATTCGGTGGTGGATCCGTCCCATCGTTTCATTCGCGGCGATGGTCAGCACGGCGCAGCATGTAATCTCGGTATCCGCGCCCTGCCATCTGCGCCAGATCCCGGCCATCACAAGAGGCGCGCCGTCGCGCCGGGTGATGTACCACGGCAGGCGGTGGTTATCAGGCGTCACGACCCACTCATAATACCCGCTCGCGAGGATCAGACAGCGCGTCTGGCGCACGGCATCCCGGAACGCGGGCTTTTCGGCGACAGTCTCGGCCCGCGCGTTGATCAGCAACGGCCCCCCGGTCGGCCTGCTGTACCACCGCGGGATCAGGCCCCACCGCATCGCCCGCAGGCGCCGTTGTCCGCCCACCGCCGTCACCACATGCACCGGCACCGTCGGACAGACGTTGAAGTTCGGCACGTCGGGCAGATCGTTGTCGGGCACCGCATCAAAGAGCTGCGCCATCGCCGCATGCGGCAGGGTAATCGCCATGCGACCGCACATTCAGCCGGTCTCGCAGTGCATGCGCGACAGATGAACGAGGCCCCAGTCCCCCAGTTCATGCAGTATCGCGGCCCAGGCCCGGTCGAAGGCACGCTGTTTCAGACCGCTGGATTTTGCAATGGCATAGAGGCTCGCCCGGCCATCCATCGCCGCGATCAACGGCGCGGCTTCTTTGGGCAGATGCACCTGAAACGTCTCTGCCCCTTGCCGCAACGGCGGCACCCTGCCCTGCGCCACTGCCTGCGCCAGACGCGCGGCGGGTACACCGTTCAGGTGCGGCACAATCCGGTCCTTGCGCGGCGGCGTCGGCATTTGCGTCCCAGCTGCGCGCGCATATCCCACATGTACCTTGAGGGTTCCACGCAGCCGTTCGGCCACCACCATCCGCGTAACAGCGTCCATATCCGCCGGCGGCGTCACGAGGCGCGACAGATCATACAGTGCAGGCGTCGCGAACTGCGCCAGCGCCCAGCCGGCATCCGCCATGATCGCCAGCAGCGCGCCGACCTCGAATGCGCGGTCCTGGCTATGCAGCAGCAGATCGTAGAACCCCGCGTCCGATTGTGCGTGATCGCCCAGATGCGGATTACGCCGGAACGGATGCCCGGCCGGAACCGCATCGAACGCGGCCTTTCCCGCCGCCAGCCGTGACGCCGGATCCATCCCTTCGGTCAGCGCGGCAAACGCCTGTTGCAGCGGATAGACGCCCGCCCGCCCGTGCGGCGCATACA
This sequence comes from uncultured Alphaproteobacteria bacterium, assembly GCA_963761735.1. GTDB lineage: Bacteria > Pseudomonadota > Alphaproteobacteria > Rhodobacterales > Rhodobacteraceae > CAVXHQ01. The sequence continues at coordinate 887,468 of CAVXHQ010000005.1, read as the reverse complement.
CCATGAACCCAAGGCCGCCACCCGGCGCGAGGGCGGCGCGCAACGCCGCAAACCCCGCGCCCGGATCGGGCAGATGGTGCAGCACGCCGCAGCAATCGATATAGTCGAACGGACCGAGAGACGCAGCGTCAAGCAGGCTTCCGGTTTCGAACCGCACCCCCGACAGCCCGCGCGCCGCGATGCGCGCCTCGGCGATCCGCCGCGACGCCTCCGACAGGTCCAGATAGGTGATCGCGTAGGGCCTGCCCGCCTCGGTCATCCTTTGGGCCAGTTGCACCAACCCGTCACCGGTGCCACCGCCCGCGACCAGCACCTGCAACGGCGCACGCCAGTCGCGCACGCCGCCCCACAGGCAATGATCCATTTCGACGGGAAACGACGGCGATCCGGTGATCAGACGCGTGGCCTCATCGCCCGGATCGCGGGCGGGATAGGGATAGGCCTCGTAGTGGTCGCGCACGCTCATGGCGGTAATCTGCCAGCGCCCTGACTGAAAGCAAAGGGGAACCGGGCGGCGCCGCGACGGCCCGATCAATCCAGAGGACCGCAATCGCAGGAGTGGTGGGTTCCAAACCGAAAAAGGCGCGCCCGGCGCATTCCCCGGACGCGCCCGATCGCTTTACGGCGCCGATCTACTTGGCGACGATCCGCCCGTCGAGAAAGGGCGTATACGGCGCGTTGGCGGCAAGGTAATCGGCCGTCACGTCCGCCAGGTCGGGTCCGAAATCATAGGCATTTTCCGCGTTGACGAACACCTCATAGCCGTCGCCGCCGTTGCGGACATAGTTGTTGGACACGACCGAATAGACCTTGGCGGTGTCGATGGCGGTACCGCCGACCATGACGTCGGAAATCCGCGCCCCCGGCTCTGCCGACGCATCGAAGGTGAATGTCATCCCCGCGACCTGGGGAAAGCGTCCGGCGCCCTCCTCGATCTGGCTCACGCCGTTCTCGAGGGCCGCGACGACGCTTTCGCCTGTCACCTGAAACGTCGACAGCGTGTTCTGGAACGGCAGCACCGTGATCACCTCCCCCATGGTCACCTCGCCCGCGTCGATCGACGCACGCAGGCCGCCGGCATTGGTGATCGCGATCTCCACGCCCTGATCGGCCACCCGGTCGAGCATGGCATCGGCCACCAGGTTGCCCATCTGGCATTCCATGGCGCGGCAGACGTCCCGGTTTCCTTCGATCGCCGCAGCGGTCTCGGCCACGACCATGCTGCGCAACTCTTCGAGGGGTGCGGCGAGTTCCGCCACGCGGGCCACCACATCCGCATCCTCGGCCACCCCGGCGTCGATCAGGATCGGCGCGCCGCTGGCCTCGATCAGGGTGCCGTCATCGTCGAAGGTGACGTTCAGCTCGCCCAGATACTTGCCATAGGCGGCGGCCTGCACCACGGCGACACCGTTCACCATCGTCGGATAGGGGCCCACCGCGTCCTCGAAATCCCCCAGGAGCGAATGCGAATGGCCGCCGACGATCACGTCCACGCCGGTGGTGTTCTCGGCCACCGCCTGCTCGACGACATAGCCCGAATGCGACAACACGACGATCTTGTTGACGCCCTCCGCCGTCAGCCGGTCGACCTCGGTCTGCACCGCCTCGGACGGATCGCTGAAGATCACGTTCGGTCCGGGGCTGGCGAGTTCCGCAGTGGATTCAGGCGTCAGGCCAATCAGGCCGATCTGTTCGCCCGCAACCTCGATCACGGTGGATTTGATCAACCTGTCGGCCAGCATCGGTTCGCCGGTGTAGTCGGCATTCGACATCAGCACCGGAAATTCGACCGCCGCGATCAGTTCGGCCAGAACCTCGGGGCCATCGTCGAATTCGTGGTTGCCCACGGTCATCGCGTCATAGCCGAGCATGTTCATGAACTCGGCGGTCATCGTGCCCTTGTACTGGGTATAGAAAAGCGTGCCCTGAAACTGATCGCCGCCATCCACGAGGATGGAATTTTCCGCACGGTCGCGCGCCGCGGCGATCGCGGTCGCCAGACGGGCCGATCCGCCGAAACAATCGCCTGCCGCGTTATCTTCGGCAGAACAGGTCGAATCAAAGGCGCTGATCGGCTCGAACCGGTCGTGGAAATCGTTGGTATGCAGAATGGTAAGGCTGAACTCGGCCGCAGCGGCGCTGGCCGACAGTGCCAGAACGCCGGTTGTCATCAAAAATCGTGCGAGCATTGGTAACTCCCCCTCATGTGTATCGGCGCAGCTTGGGGCGCTGCGGGCCAAGAGTCAAAGTGTCGTGATCGTGCCGTAACGTCCGACTGTGACGGAGCCGTGACGGCCCTTGCGGGTGCCGGATCAATGGGCGTTACTGGATTTCGTCCGCGCACCATCGCCGGCAAGGCCGGGCTTGACCGTTGCATCGGTCACGGGCATCAGACGCCCATGCTGATCTACAAACTCTTTCGTGCGTCCGAATGGACCGACATGCAGGCCAGCGGCGAAACCGCCGGCGCCCCCATCGACCTGGCCGACGGCTATGTGCATTTTTCGACCGCCGAACAGGTGGTCGAAACGGCGCAAAAGCATTTTACCGGGGTCGCCGACCTGTGGCTTATCGCTGTCGACGCGGACAGGCCGGGGGATGACATCAGGTGGGAGCCATCCCGGGGCGGCGCACTTTTTCCGCATCTTTACAGGGTGTTCCGCATGTCTGACGTGCTTTGGGCACGAGAATTGCCGCTCGGCGACGGTGGCCACGTCTTTCCCGATCTGAAATGAGGTTTCCCGACCGGCTGGCCCTCGCCGCGCTGCGCCGTATCGATCCGGAAAAGGCGCACGTGATTGCCCTTGTCGCGCTGCGCGTGGGGCTGGGCCCGCGCACGGGGCCGGTGACAAGCGCGCGGCTGGCGACGCATTTGGCCGGTCTCGATCTGCCCAATCCAGTCGGGTTGGCGGCGGGGTTCGACAAAAATGCCACGACACTTGCCGCTCTGGCCCGCACCGGGTTCGGGTTCGTCGAGGTCGGGGCCGCGACGCCGCGCCCGCAACCGGGCAACCCGCGCCCACGGCTGTTCCGGCTGTCGCAGGACCGGGCCGCGATCAACCGGTTCGGGTTCAACAACGACGGGATGGACGCGATTGCCGCACGGCTGGCGCGGCGCGGGCAAGGCGTGACGGGCCTGAACCTTGGCGCCAACAAGGACAGCGACGATCGCGCGCGGGATTTTGCCCGGGTCCTCGCGGCCTGCGGCGACCATGTGGATTTTGCGACGGTCAATGTCAGCTCTCCAAATACAGAACGGCTGCGCGACCTGCAGGGCAAGGCGGCGTTGGCCGCATTGCTCGACCGGGTCATGCAGGCGAATGCCGCGCTGGCGCGCCCGGTGCCGATTTTCCTCAAGATCGCGCCGGATCTGAGCGGCGACGACCTGTCCGACATTGTCACGGTGGCCGAGGCCGCCAATCTGGCCGGCATTATCGCCACGAACACGACGTTGGACCGCTCAGGTTTGAAAAGTGCAAGTCAGAGCGAGAAAGGTGGCCTTTCCGGGCAACCGTTGTTCGAAAAGTCCACCCGCGTTCTTGCGGCGCTGTCTGTCATGACACACCTGCCGCTGATCGGCGTGGGCGGTGTCGGTTCTGCCGCGCAGGCCTACGCCAAGATCCGCGCGGGCGCGAGTGCCGTGCAACTCTACACCGGCCTCGTATATGGCGGGATCGGTCTGGCGGCGGACGTCGCGCGCGGGCTGGACCGGCTGCTGGCGCGCGACGGCTTTGCCAGTGTCGCCGATGCCGTGGGGACCGGGCGGGGCGACTGGACCTAGCGCACGGCCCGCTCGAGGGCCGGATAACGCGCTGCGAGCGTTACGGCGCGGGCGATGAAACTGATGTGCATCGCCGCCCACAGCCCGTGATTGCCGAAGCCGCGCATCAGGATCAGCGCCGCGCCGAAATAGATCACCGCTGACAGAAGCATCATATTGCGCATGTCGCGCGTACGTGTCGCGCCGATGAATATCCCGTCGAGCATCCATGCCGCGCAGCCGACGATGGGGGCCGCGATCATCCACGGCAAATACACCGCTGCCGCGGCCCGCACCTCGAAGGAGGTCGTCATTGCGGCGATGATCGCAGGGCCGAACACCCAGAACGCCACCGCCATGGCGACGCAGGCGCCCAACCCCCACAGACTGGTGAGCCGGATGCTGTGCCGCAGCGCGCCTGTCGCCCGCGCGCCGACCGCCTGACCGACCAGCGCCTCGGCAGCAAAGGCAAATCCATCAAGGGCATGCGCGGTGATGTTGAGAAACTGGATCAATACCTGATTGGCCGCGAGCGGCACATCCCCCATGCCGCCCGACCAGAAGGTGAACGACACAAAAATCGACAGCAACAGGACCGACCGGATCATGATGTCGCCATTGACCGTCGCCATCCGCCGCAATTGCACGGCATCGAATATCCGCGCCGGATCGCGCCAGCCGGGCCGTGCGAATGCCCCGCGACACAGCCACACCCCAAACGCCAGACCGGAAACCTCGGCAATGACCGTCGCCACCGCCACCCCCTCGACGCCCCAGCCGAGGCCGAGGACGAACCACAGGTCGAGAACGACGTTGACGCCGTTCATCCACAGTTGCAGCACGAGGACGGCGCGTGTGCGTTCCTGCGCGATCAGCCAGCCGGTGATGCCGTACAGGGCGATGGCTGCGGGCGCCGACCAGATCCGGATCGCCATGTATCGTGCGGCCAGCGCCTCGACCTCGTCGCTTGCGGGGGCCACCCGGAATGCCAGCGGAAACAGCCATGCCTGCGCCGCCACCAACACCGCGCCCGCCGTCAGACCGATCAGCAGCGCGCGCATCAACAGCGCCGAAACCTCGTCTGGGTTGCGCGCGCCAAGCGCCTGTGCGGTCAGGCCGGTGGTGCCCATCCGCAGGAACCCGAAGATCCAGTAGAACGCCGTCAGGATGACCGCGCCGGTGCCTACCGCACCGATCGGCACCGCCTGCCCCAGTTGCCCCACCACGCCGGTATCGACGGCGCCAAGGATCGGCACGCTGGCGTTCGAGATGACGATGGGCACCGCGATGGCCAGAACGCGGGAATGTGTCAGGCGGACCCGATCCGCTTTCATGCTGTCATCGTTCATTTCCGGCAGCGCATTATTGGCCCACTTATGCTTCCGCGGGCATCAGGAAATGTCCGGTGGCCTGCGCGAAAAGGCGGGCGCGGTTGTCCTGCCATGCCTCGACATGGACGCTTGCGTACCGCCTGCCCGACCGGTTGATCCGGGCACGCGCATAGGCATCGCGCGGCAGGCCGGCCCGCAGGTAATCCACCGTAAAGTCGATGGTTTTCGGCAGCACCGGCGCGGCGGGCACGCGCCCCGCCTCGACGGTTTCCCAGACCTGCGCCCAGCCCAGCGCGATGATTGCCGCGATCTCGAGGAATGACGCCGTCGCCCCGCCGTGCAGCGACGGCAGCATGGGATTGCCGATAAGCTGTTCGGTGAACGGCAGCACCGCCGTCAGCTGATCGCCGCGCCGGTCGAACTGTACGCCGAGGAACCCGGCATAGGGCACCGAGGACACAAGCGCATCGAGGGCGGCGTCCCGGCGGGTCTTGATCACCTGAACGGGCTCGGGGCGCGGGCGGGCCATCAGGTGCCACCCGCGACGGTAAAGGCGCCGGTGGCGGTGGCGACGGGGCGGTCGGGATCGCCATCGGTTGCCACCGCCCGCACGAAGGCGACAGAGCGCGTCATGTGATAGCAATCGGCGCGCGCCGTGATCGCGGCCCCGGGCACGGCAGGGCGCATGTAATCGATCCGCAGATCCAGCGTCGCGGTGCCCACGGGCCTGTCGGGATGCGCCATCACCGCCACACCGCCCGCCGTATCCATCAGCGCCGAAACCGCGCCGCCGTGGATCACCCCGCTCGACGGGTCGCCCACAAGGGCCGGATTGTGCCCCATCGAAATCGTCGCGAACCCGGCGCCGATGTCCACCAGATGCATGCCCAGCGCGCGCGAAAACGGCAGCGCGCCGATAAACTGCTCTGCGATGGCGCGCTGCTGTGCCGAGGCACCCGCGGATTTGTCGTATGCGTCGGTCATGGCCCCTCACATGGATCGGTCGTGCGTTTGTGGTCCGGTCCCCGACCGCCATCAAGCGGTATCTGCCGCATCCCGCCCCGGCGGATCCGCGACACGGTTGCCCCCGACCGGGTTCGCCTGCTACGTTTTGAAAATGCAGGGAGAGGTGGCATGAACGACGTAAGGCTGTCCTTCAAGGAAATGTGCGAACGCTTCGACGTCACCCCGCGCACGTTGCGCTATTACGAATATATCGAACTGCTGACGCCGGAACGACAGGGCCGGTCGCGGTTCTACAGCCAACGCGAGCTTGCGCGGATGACCCTGATCCTGCGGGGCCGCCGGTTCGGATTTTCCCTCGAAGAGATCCGCCAGTTCTTGATGATCTATGCCCGCGAAGGGACGCAGGCGCAGATGCGCGCCTGGGTGACGCTGGCCGACCGGCAGCTAGCAGACCTGACGGAACAGCGCGAACAGCTCGACGCGAAGATCGCCGACCTGCAACGCATGCGCGACGAGGCGGTGGCCTCGCAGGCGTAAGATGCGCAGGATCGGCCGGGGCCGCGGCGACGCCGGTCTGTTTGCCGGAAGGGCTGGTTGCCCAAACCTTTCGGGTCCGCATCACCGGTATCTGTTCCGTCCGGCGGACGACCGCGGATCCCTATGGGATTAAAAACCGGCGCCGATAAAACCCAACGCCCGGACGACCGCAAAACGATAGAAAACAGCCACATGGATCTTCCATTTTTGGCCGGAAAAACCCAACAAAATCAGTGCCGGGTGTTCCCCTTGGAGCGTCTACTTTTCCGTTTTGGCCACATAGTTTTTCCATCTAAGGCCAAAGAAAGATCGGCCAAACGGCCGGTGCAGTTCATTCAGATGTGAAGGACATCTTCCCGTCGGTAGATTGGCTCCGTCTCCGCGCTGACGTCCAACTGGTAGGCTTCGAGGCTGAAGCCGACGCGCGTGACGCCCTGCTGGTGAGAGGCAATTGTCTTTGCTGTGCTCCCATAAAGAAATGTACATTTCGGCGAACAACCCGACCGATATTGGGCACGCGTAATCGAGGTCAGAGGTGGTCCTGATTTTTCGACCAGCTTTCCGCCTGGCTAAGCTATCGCATTGGTTTCATGTCAGGCGGCGGTTTTCAGGGGCTGGGGCGACGTATCATAGGCCTCGCTCGGGGTCAGCAGCCCGTGCGATGAGTGCGGGCGTTTTTCATTGTAGTAGCTGATCCAGGTACCGATCCCGGCTCTCGCCTCCGATCCGGTCTCGAAGGCATTCAGGTAGACACTTTCGTATTTCAGCGAGCGCCAGAGCCGCTCGATCATGCGGTTGTCGATCCAGCGGCCGCGTCCGTCCATGGAGATCTTCACCTTGGCGTCACGCAACACGTCGGTGAAATCTGAGCCGGTGAACTGGGAACCCTGATCAGAGTTGAAGATCTCCGGTGAGCCATATCTGGCCAGCGCCTCTTTCAGAGCTTCTACGCAAAATCCGGCTTCCATCGTGTTCGACAGTCGCCAGTTCAGCACCTTTCGGCTGTGCCAGTCCATGATTGCTACCAGATAGAGAAATCCCCGCCGCATGGGAATGTATGTGATGTCAGTACACCAGACCTGATTAGGCCGGGTGATGGGTAAGTCCCTGATAAAGTATGGATAAATCTTGTGTTCCAGGTGCTTCTTGCTGGTCTTGGGCTCCTGATAGATCGGCACAAGACGCATCAGGCGCATCAGCCGCCGCACACGGTGGCGACCGCATTTGTGACCCTGTCGCTGCATGTGTCGGGCCATTTGCCGCGAGCCGTACCAGGGCGTTTCGAGGAATTGGCGATCGATAATTCCCATAAACGCCAAGTTCTCGCCGCTTTCGCCGCGTGGCTGATAGTACAACGTCGAGCGCGGCAGAGACAGCAGGCTGCACTGCCGCCGGACGCTGAGATCAGGCTGGTTTTGCTTCACCGCTTTTTGCCTCCAGTCCCGAGGACAAGGCTGGAGGCTTCGGACAAAAAATCGCGTTCCACCACCAGTTGGCCGATCTCCCCTCTCACACATGCAAGCATGTGTTGCCGGGCAACGGGACGTGCAGCTTTTCCACGTCCTTCCGTGAGATGGGCGGCTCTTCCTCGGCCTTCCCGTCAAACGCGGATGCCATGTTCTTGATCGCCGTTTTCTTCCAGCCGCTGATCATCGTCGGGTGGATGCCGTATTTCTTGGCCGGCTCGGCCGTCGTCAGTTCTTCACGCATGGCTTCAAGGGCAACCTTGGCCTTGAACTCCGCCGAATAGCGTTTCCGTTTCGTCATCTGGGTCGCTCCTTCGTCAATCGCTACAGCTTAACAACTGATCCGAAATCCTGCGACCACCTATGCAAATCGCTTTGCGCAGGCCATGTGAGGAACATAGCGGCAAGCCCGCCTTGTCGCACCATTTGCGCATGGATGTTCCAAGGCCCTTAGGTGTTCAGTCCCGGCATCTGGTGGGTCGGATTTAGGATGAATCTGTCCGGCTCGGATGTCCAGATCTTGCAGATGTATTCGTAGGGCGTGAGGCCGCCGAGGGTCTTGAGCCTTCGCGCGTAGTTGTAGGCTGCCATGAAGTCACCAAGGTGGGTGCGCAGCTGATCGTGGCTGTCGTAATGGTAACGCTTCACGGTCGCCTCCTTGATCGTTCGGTTCATTCGCTCGACCTGGCCATTGGTCCACGGATGGTTTGGCTTTGTCAGGCGGTGCTCGATCCCGTTGGCCTCGCAGATCATGTCGAAGCGCATCTGCCGCGAGTATGCCGTGTTCCTGTTCCGCGGCTGCTCGGCGAACTGGATGCCGTTGTCCGTCAGGATGGTGTGGACGTGATACGGCACGGCCTCGAGCATGTGCTGGAGGAACTCCCACGCCGTCTTCCGGTCGGCTTTCTCAACGAGCTGGGTCACGGCAAACTTGCTGGTCCGGTCAATGCCCACGAAGAGGTAGAGCTTTCGTCAATCTCGGCGACAAAAGGGACCATTTACCGGCGCAAAATGGGGCCACGGCCTGGATGTTCGCGGCGCTCTGGCGCGTGTGCTCGCCAAGTAGCTGACGCGCGCCAGAGTGCGCTGGCCGCAGGCCAGCATTGCTGCTGTTTTTGCGGTTTCAGTCTTGGAGTTTGCGGCTCTGTCGCAGCCGGTAGCTGTCGCCGTTCATTTCCAGGATGTGAACATGGTGGGTCAGGCGGTCGAGGATGGCGCCGGTAAGGCGCTCGGATCCGAAGACTTCGGTCCATTCATCAAACGGCAGATTGGACGTGATGACGATTGATCCTCGCTCATAGCGCTGCGAGATGACTTCGAACAGCAACTCCGCGCCGGATTTGCTCAGGGGAACGAAGCCAAGTTCGTCAATGATCAACAGATCCTGACTGACAATCAGCTTTTGCAGGCGCTGCAGACGCCGATCATCGGCTGCCTCGATCAACTCATGCACCAGCGCGGCGGCCGTCGTGAAGCGGACCTTCAGGCCCTTCTGGCAAGCGGCGAGACCAAGCCCCAAGGCAATGTGGGTCTTGCCGGTTCCCGATGGACCCAGAGCAATAATGTTCTCGCGGCGATCAGCGTATTCGCAACGTGCCAGCTCCATGGTCAAGACCTTGTTGAGCGACGGGATCGCCTTGAAGTCGAAACTGTCGAGGCTCTTGGTGGCCGGGAACTTCGCGGCTTTGATCCGCCGCTCAACCATCCGGCGTTCGCGTTCGATCAGCTCCAGTTCGCAAAGCCGCAGCAGATATTGAACATGATCCTTGCCCTCTGCCGCACACTGACGGGCCAGCTTGCCATATTCGCTCTTGAAGGTCGGCAGTCGGAGCGCCTTGAGGTGATGCTGCAATAAGACCTGCGGAGTGTCGCTCATGTCGGCACCCCCGACATCAGGCTCATGTAGCTGGCCGGGTCTGTCGTCCCGACCTGTGCTCTGGGCAGATAGGGATAAATATCGAGATCCAGCCGTGGCGGACGCCTCTCGATCCGGCACAGGACAAGATGCTTCACAGCATCATAGCCGATGGCCCCGAGATCGAGCGCCTGCCGGATCGCACCATGCAGATGGGTCAGTTCGAACGTTTCCAGCAGACGTAAAACCTGAACATATTCGCGCTTGCCCTTCTTCCCCATCCGCGCCTCCAACAGTCGGCGCAGGGTGGCGAACTCATCCGGCAGATCCCAGCCTTGCAGCGGTGCGGCTTGATCCAGCGCCCCAACCTTTTGCTCCAACAGCGGCAGGTAATGCATCGGATCAAATACCATGTCCGCCTTGTCGTAGGACCGGCGGTGGTGGGCAATCACCTCGGCCCCGCAGCCGATCACAACCTCATGGACATACCCACGAACCTGAACCTCGTGATGGGCATGAGCGACAGGCACCGAGTAGTCATTGTTGCGATAACGGACCATGGAGATCGATGTCGCCCGGGTGCTGACCCTGTCGCAAGCATCGTAAGGGGTGGTCGGCAGCGCCATCAGCGCATTGAGATCCCGCATCAGACGTTCACCGACAGTCTCGGTATGACCACGCACAATGTCGCCCTGTCGCGTCAGGCACTGATCTTCCAGCCAGGTGTTCAACGCATCGAAGCTGTCGGACCGCGGCGCGGGAACGAGGAAGTTGCGCCGCCCATATCCGATCACCCCCTCGACGTTGCCTTTGTCATTGCCTTTGCCCGGTCGGCCGAACTTGTCGTCGAACAGGTAATGCGACTGCAATTCCGAAAAGACGCGGGTGCGCAACCGGAGGCCATCGCCCAGGATTTTCGCCACTGCGATCGTTGTATTGTCGTAGAGGATCGACAAGAGCACGCCGCCGAAGAATGCAAAAGCGGCGTTGTGGCCATCACAAAACGCCTCGGTCGTCTCGGCGGGGTAGGTCTTGATGAAGAACGCATCCGAATGCGGAAGCGCCATCGCAAAGTAGTGCAGCTTACACTCAACACCGGCAATCACGCCCAGCGTTTCGCCGAAATCGACCTGAACATGGCCCGGCGCATGCGACAGCGGCACGAACACTTCCCGCGTCCGCCGCTTCTTCTCACGCACATAATCAGTGACGATGGTGATCCCGCCCGTAAAGCCATGCTCGTCGCGCAGCCGCGCATGAATTCGCTTGGCAGTGTGCCGCTGTTTCTTGAGTTTGCTCTTATCCTCTTCGAGGATCTGGTCGATCACCGGCACAAAGGGATCAAGCTTGGGACGCTGCGGCATCGCTTGGCGCCGATATCCCGGCGGAACCGAATGCTTCAGGATCTTCGACACTGTCTTGCGGTCGATCCCGAACTTCCGCCCCGCCTCGCGCTCACTCATGCCCTCGACATGGCACGCTCTGCGCACCCGGGTATACAGTTCCACAGAATACATCTCCCGACCCTCAGCTTCCGCCCCGGGTCTCAGAATGGCAGAATTTTACTCCGCGACGGTCAGGTAATCCCACCGTTTCCGTGGCCCAGTTTGCCTCCGGGATTCACAGCTTTCCTTCCGCGGTCTGCACCTCCGCAATGTCGATATGAAAGAAGCCGATCGGATAGCGCTTGAATTTCTGTCGCTTCGGTTTGTCCCCCTCGACGTCCGGCAGGCGGGATATGCCGTGCCGCTGCAAGCACCGGTGCAGGGCCGACCGCGTCAGGTGCGGGATCGTCGGTTGCAGGGCATAAAGGCAATCGTCCAGCGGCAGCAGCGTATGGCGTCGAAAGGCGACGATCATCGCCTCCTCTGTCTCGGTCAGAACCGTCGAGCGCGGCTCTCTCGGCCCCGTCTTCATATCCTCAACCGTCGCCCGCCTGCGCCACTTTGCGACCGTCTTGGGATTGATCCCAAGCTCTTGGCTCAACTGCGAGAGCGAAGCTTGCGATCGCTGTATTGCTGCTCTGACGGCGTGCGTGGTCGTGGCGCTCCCGTGACGAACTTGTCCCATAATGCTTCCTTCCATTCCAACGAAAGGATCACACCATCAAACCGTGGGATCAAACACCTAGATCAACTCGACAAATTCGCGCGCGCAGCGACAGCGAACCCCCAAGTCCAGCAGTGCTACTACATTACTGGCGACGCTGACTTTTGCCTGATTTGCACGGCAAAGGACATGAAAGATTTCGAGTCTCTCACTCAACGATTGTTTTTTGAAGACACGAACGTCCGGCGGTTTCGGACATCAGTAGTCATGAGCAAAATCAAGGTCGGTCTTTCAGTGCTAGTCTAGTTTTTGTCAAGGTTTGTCTTTCGATGAAATTCCAACCGTTTGACATGAAAGCGGTCGTTGGCACAACTGCAGCGAAATGGCGTAAAGTCCGCGTTGTGTGAGTTCGACGGCAGCGCAGCGAACAACCGGTCTTGACGTCGAACGACGATAATGGTCAATTCCGCCGTTGGCAAAAAGTCGGAAACTATCTGGAACGTATCAAAAAAGCGGGATGGTGGAGCCTAGCGGGATCGAACCGCTGACCTCCTGCATGCCATGCAGGCGCTCTCCCAGCTGAGCTAAGGCCCCATATCGCCGCCCTTGGGCGGAGAAAAGCAAAGGCGCTTTACGCCTTCGGTCGGTCTTTATGCGGCGCGCGGGGCGAGATCAAGAGAAAAATCCCGCACCCCGTCTCGCTGCCAAAAACGCGTTGAACGCACGGTATCAACGGCGTGCCGCCTCTGGTGCGGCATCCAAGACGCGCGTCTTCAGGTGTCGTCTTCGGCGGCCACTTCCTTGAGGTCGTCGAACGACACCGTGTCATCGTCGTCGTCGTCATCCTCAAGGACATCGTCGCCCACATCGACATCATCCTCGTCGTCGTCATCGTCGTCGAGCAGGACGTCCCCGGTCTCGGTCTCTTTTTCCTTGGCCTTGGCCTTTTTCGTCTGCGCATCCTCGGCATCGGCGAGCATGGTACGGGCCTTGCCGGTCTCGACGGTCACCGTCTCGCCGGTATAGGGGCTGACGATGGGATTGGCGTTCAGGTCGTAAAAGCGTTTGCCGGTGGTCGGGCAAATACGTTTCGTACCCCATTCTTCCTTGGGCATTGATGTCCCCTTGTTGTGCGGTGCCCGTTCCGGTCGGAAAGGGCGTTCGGTCGGCGCGCGGAACCAACGGGTGCGGGCGTCCGGGCGGGTGGGATGGCGGCCTTGCGGCGCATCGCCGTCCCCTGCCATAAGCCTCGGGTGGTGTCAAAGGTTTTGCCCTTTTTCCGGCCGCGCGCCGGTGCCGGGGCGTGGCGTTGCGCGAAACGCGTGACCGGGACCGGGACCGGGACCGGGACCGGCGAATTGCAGGAAAGCGACGGCGCAATGGAAGAATTCACTGTCGGGCGCGGTACCGGGCCGGACCCGCAGGCGAAAACCGACGGCGGACAGCGGGTGCAGGTCCGCCGCTCTGCGCGGGCACGGCGGCTGACGTTGCGGGTCTCGCGGGTCTCGGGCGCGGTGACGCTGACATTGCCCAAACGCACGCCGCTGCGCGACGGGGTGGCCTTTGCCAACAGCCGGGCCGACTGGATCGCCGCGCAGATTGCCGGTCTTGCGCCCGTGACACCGCTGGTTTTCGGCGCCGCGTTTCCGTTCCGGGGCGAGGCACCGGTGCTGACGCCCGCCCGCGTGCGCAGCCCCCGCCTCGACGGCGATGCCCTGCTGATGCCGGACGATCCCGCGCGTCTGTCCGCGCGCCTGAAGGCCTTCTGCCGGACCGAGGCACGCAGCGCTCTGGCCGATGCCTGCGACCGCTACAGCGCCGCCCTCGGGCTTCCCTATGCGCGGCTGACCCTGCGCGATACCCGGTCGCGCTGGGGCTCGTGCTCGAGCCGGGGAGATCTGATGTTCTCGTGGCGGCTGATCATCGCGCCGCCCGAAATCCTGGAATATGTCGCGGCGCACGAGGTCGCGCATCTCGATCAGATGAACCATTCGCCCGCCTTCTGGGCGACCTGCGGCAGGCTCTATCCCGATTACGCCCGCGCGCGTGCCTGGCTGCGCCGCGAGGGCGATACGCTACACCGGGTCGCGTTCGACGGCTGACCTTGCCGCCCGGCGACCGCTGTGATCACATCGCGGCATGTTTCCCGTATTGCCGCCGGCCCCCCTGCCCGCCACCGCGCGTCCGCCCGACGGTGCGGCGCACGACCGCATCTACCGCGCCTTGCGCACCCGGATCATGCACGGCGAACTGGCCCCCGGTCAGGCGCTGACGCTGCGCGGCGTCGGCACCGATTACGGCGTGTCGATGACGCCCGTGCGCGAGGCGCTGCGGCGGCTGGTGGCCGAAGGCGCGCTGACGCTGTCGGCCTCGGGGCGGGTGTCGACGCCGCTGCTGAGCAACGACCGCCTCGAAGAGCTGGCGTCACTGCGGGCGCTGCTCGAACCCGAGCTGGCCAGCCGCGCCCTGCCGCGCGCCCATCTGGCGCTGATCGACCGGCTGGAGACGATCAACCAGTCGATTGGCCATACGATCAAGGCACAGGACGCCATCGCCTATCTGCGGCTGAACCTCGAGTTCCACCGCACATTGTACCTGCGCGCACAGGCCCCGGCCATTCTGGCGCTGACAGAAACCGTCTGGCTGCAACTGGGCCCGACGATGCGCGCACTGTACGGCAGGCTCAGCCGGACAGGCGCGCCCGTGGGGCACCGGATGATCCTCGCGGCCTTGCGCGCGGGCGACGATCCGGGCCTGCGCCTCGCGGTGCGCGCGGATGCGACGCAGGGGCTGCGGATGCTCAAGGCGTGACATGTCGGCTTCTGGTCCGAGGGGGTTTGGACTGGAGGCCTTTGTTCAGGGGGCGTCTGGTCGCACGGCGTCGGGGCCGGAGCAGCTTTTGGGGCTGGAACTGACGCTGCGGTACGGTTAGGGCGCAACCGACATTCAAACCGATTTCAGGGGCCCCGAAATGACAAAGCGCGACATGAGACAACGCGAATGGTGGCGCGATGCGGTTATCTATCAGATCTATCCGCGGTCGTTTCAGGACACGACGGGCAACGGCATGGGCGATCTGGCAGGCATCGCGCAACGCCTGTCCCATGTCGCCTCGCTGGGCGTCGATGCGATCTGGCTGTCGCCGGTGTTCACCTCGCCCGACCTCGACATGGGCTATGACGTTTCGGATTATACCGGGATTTCAGAGCTGTACGGCACGCTCGCCGATTTCGACAATGTCATCGCCACGGCCCATGATCTTGGCCTCAGAGTGATCGTCGATCAGGTGCTGTCGCATTCGTCAGATCGGCACATCTGGTTCGAGCAGTCGCGCCAAAGCAGGGACAACGCCCGCGCCGACTGGTACGTCTGGGCCGATCCGAAACCCGACGGCACCGCCCCTACCAACTGGCTGTCGCATTTCGGTGGCCCCGCCTGGACGTTCGAGCCGCGCCGCCGTCAGTATTACATGCACAACTTTCTGACCCAGCAGCCGGACCTGAATTTCCACAACCCGGACGTCGTGCAGGCGCATCTCGACAACATGCGTTTCTGGCTCGACCGGGGCGTCGATGGCTTTCGCCTCGATACGGTCAACATGTACGTCCACGACAAGAAACTGCGCGACGATCTGCCCGGCGACTGGGCGGACCACGGCGACGGTACGTTTCCGGCCACGCCCTACAACGCGCAAAACCACATCCATTCCAAGACGCAGCCCGAAAACCTCGACGTGCTGGCCAGGATGCGCAGCCTTTGCGACGAATACGACGACCGGATGATGGTGGGCGAGGTCGGCGAGATGGGCCGTCGTCAGGTGGAAATCATGGGCGAATACACCGATGGCGATACCCGTTTGCACATGGCCTATTCCTTCGCCCTGCTCAGCCACGATCAGTCGCCCGACCATTTCCGCAACGTGGTCGGCACCTTCCTCGATATCGCGCCGGGCGGCTGGCCCTACTGGTCGTTCTCGAACCACGACGTCGAGCGGCACGTCTCGCGCTGGACAGCACCCGGCGGCGATACCGATGCGGTCGCCCGTCAGGCGATCGCCTTGCTGACATCCCTGCCCGGCGCGCTGGGGATCTATCAGGGCGAGGAACTCGGCCAGACCGAGACAGACATCCTGTTCGATGAATTGCGCGACACCGCCAACATCGCGTTCTGGCCCGACAGCAAGGGGCGCGACGGCTGCCGGACGCCGATGGTCTGGGAGGCGGATGCGAAAAACGCCGGATTCTCGGACGCGGACCCCTGGCTGCCGGTGAAGGCACCGCAGGCGGCGCGCGCGGTCGACACGCAGGACGGCAGGAACGACAGCGTTCTGGCGCATTATCGCGCCACCCTCGGACACCGCAAATCCTGCGATCCGCTGCGGCTGGGATCGACCGAAATGCCGGTGCTGGACGGGCCGGTCCTTGCCGTGGTCCGCACCCACGAGGGGACCGTCGTCACCGCCCTGTTCAACCTGTCGGAAGCGGCGCACAGCGTCGCCTTCGAGGGCACCGCCACGCCGCGCGGCCCGCAAGAGGCGACGGTCGTCGGCGGCTGCGTCCACATGCCGGCGCACGGCTATGTCTTCCTCGAAAGCGATGCCCCGCTCGGCCTTGGTACGGTCTCGCCGGGCGACTGACGCCTCTTTCGCAGAGCGCAGCGTCCGGCTAGCGTGAGGCCCAATCCGGGGGACCGCAGATGGCACAGGCACCGCTCCATTCAGGCTATGACGTCGTCATCGCGGGCGGTGCCATGATCGGCAGTTCCATCGCGTGGTGGACGGCGCGCAACCCCGATTTCAGGGGCCAGATCCTTGTCTTGGAACGCGACCCGACCTATGCATTCGCGGCGACGAGCCATACCAATTCGTGTATCCGCCAGCAGTTCGGCACGGCGGTGAACATCGCGATGTCGCAGTTCGGCGCCGCGTTCATCCACGGATTCGCCGGACTGATGCACGATCCCGGCGCACCGGACCTGACGATTCGGAACTTTGGCTATCTCTACCTCGCGGGCACCTCCGCCTTTCGCGACGGCCTGACCGTATCGGTGGCCGAACAGCGGCGGCACGGGGCGGCGACGCGGATGATGACGCCGGGTCAGATCGCCGCCGAATATCCGTTCTACAATCTCGACGGTATCGTCGGCGCGGCCCACAACACGGTGAACGAGGGTTATTTCGACGGCGGCACGATCTTCGACTGGTTCCGCCGCAAGGCGCGCCATCTGGGTGCGGAATACGTCCACGATGCGGTCGCGGACGTCGCGGTCGCCCGGGGCCGCGTGAGCCACGTCGTGCTCGCGTCCGGTGCGCGCATCGCCTGCGGCGCGTTCGTCAACGCCGCGGGCACGGGGGCGCCGCGGGTGGCGGAAATGGCGGGTCTGTCCCTGCCGGTCGAGCCGCGCCGACGCTATACCTTTGTCTTCGAGGCCGAGGACCGCCTGCCCCGCGACCTGCCGCTGACCATCGACCCGTCCGGCGTGCATGTGCGCTCCGACGGGGAATATTACATGGCCGGAGGGTCGGCAGACGGCGAGAAGGATACCGCCGCCGACCCGACCGATTTCCACGTCGATCACGCGCTGTTCGAGGAGAAATTCTGGCCCCTGCTCGCGCACCGGATCCCCGCCTTCGAGCGGATCAGGCTGCGCAACACGTGGGTCGGGCACTACGATTTCAACACGCTGGATCAAAACGCCATTCTGGGTCCGCATCCGGAGGTGGCGAATTTTCATTTTGCCAACGGTTTTTCCGGCCACGGGTTGCAGCACAGCCCCGCAGTGGGCCGCGGCATCTCGGAACAGCTGATCTACGGCGGTTGGCGCACGCTCGACCTGTCGGCCCTCGGCTATGGCCGCGTCGCCGCCAATTCCCCGCTTCTGGAACCGGCCGTCATCTGATCTCTCACCGAACATTCCCCAAAGGACACCCCCATGGCCCGCCATTTCACCAAACTCCTGCTCACCGGCGCCTGCGGCGCGCTCGGCACCGTCCTGCGCCCCACGCTGGCCGCGATGTGCGACGAGCTGCTCTGCGTCGACATCAAGGACGCGCCGACCGATCTGGCCGCGAACGAGACATATGTCCGCGCCGACATGGCAAACATGGACGCCGTGCTGCCGCTGCTCGACGGCGTCGAGATGGCGCTGCATTTCGCCAGCCACGTCGACGAGGCGCCGTTCGAGGACCTGCTTGGTCCCAATTTCATCGCCGCCTACAACCTGTGGGAGGCCGCCCACCGCCACGGCACCCGGCGCATCGTCTATGCGTCGTCGGTGCACGCGGTCGGCATGTATCCATCGGCGCAGGGCATCGACCTGGACGCAGCCCACCGGCCCGACACATTCTATGGCCTCGCCAAGTGCTTTACCGAGGATCTGGCGCGGATGTATTGGGAAAAGCGCGGTCTGGAATGCGTGTCGCTGCGGATATTCTCCTGCCAGAAGGAACCGGCGAACGTCCGCGCACTGGGCACATGGCTGTCGTTCGGCGATCTGCGACGCCTCGTCACCTGTGCGGTCGAGGCGCACACCGTGGGCTATGCCGACATCTTCGGCATCTCCGCCAACACCCGCGCGCCGGTGCGCAACGACAAGGCGGCGTTTCTGGGCTATGTGCCGCGCGACAATGCCGAGGACTGGGCGGACGCGCTGTTCGCCAGTGCCGGTCCCGCCGATCCGCAGGACGTGGGGCAGATGCGCCTTGGCGGGCCGTTCGCGAGCATTCCGCTGGGCGAATCCGGTATCGCGGCGATCAAGCGTATGGGAAAGCCCTGAAGAAGCACGCGGGGCTCTGCCCCCGTCGCCTGCGGCGCCTCCCCCGGGATATTTTTAACCAGAAGAACGGGGCGCGCGATTTCGGGGGTCAGAACCTGACCACGAAACGCGCGCCTCTGGTGCTGTCGGCCAGGGTGATTTCCGCACCGTGCGCCTGGAGCATCCGGCGCAGGATGGCAAGGCCCATACCGGTGCCGCCCGTCTCACGCCGGGTGGTGAAGAACGGGTCGAAGATCCGGTCGCGGTTCCCCGGCGAGACACCCGGGCCGTCGTCCGTGATGGTCAGCCGGCCCGACGCAGCCTCGATCCTGGCAGCGTTCGCCCCGTGAGCGGCGGCATTTCCCAGCAGATGATCGAGGACGAGGCGCAGCCCTTCGGACGACATCGGCAACGGTGAATCCCCAGCCAGAGTAACGTGCAGATCGGGGTGATCGCGCCGCAGATGCCCCATCATCGGCCCCACCCGCGCGCGGCCACGGGTCAGCGGTTCTTGCGCCGAGGCCAGCGCGCGTTGCGCATCCAGCAGGGCCGACATCCGGTCCGCGGCCGCGTCGACCCGTTCCAGCAGACGGACGCGGTCGGCCTCGGACAGTCCCGGCCGATCGAGCAGCTCGGCAGCATCGCGCAACACGGTCAAGGGCGATTTCAGCTCATGGGTGGCGTGATCGGCATAGGACCGCAGGACCGCCTCCCGTGCCCGCAACACGCGCCCCACATCGAGCATCGCCTGACCCAGCGCCTGCGTTTCGCGGGTGCCGTAGTGCGCCACCGGATCGACGCCTGCGCCGTTTTTCATCGCCTCGGCGCGCGCCGCAAGCTCGCGGATCGGGCGCAGGATGATGCGCCACAGCACATAGCCGAGCAGCACATAGCCGAGCAACGCCGTGCCGATCAGAACCAGTGCGGCGGCAGGCACGGCGGCATCGGTACGCATCGCTAGCCTGTCCAGCGGCGCCAGCGCGAGGATCGCAAGCACCGGGAGACTGACCACGAGGGCCAACGTGCACCCCATCACAAGGGCGAGGGACGGGCGCCATTTGGCGCGGATCTGGCGGTGCGTATCGCTCATCCGGAGTCCACCGGACCTTGCCCCGGAGCGGTACACGCCCCCATGCGGCTACCGGCGCCGTGCACGGTATCGACGGCATCCGCGCGCCCGGCGGCCCCGAGTTTGGCGCGCAGGTGGCTGTCCGTCGTCCGGTCGCTGACATGTACGATCGTGCCATAGATCGCATCGACGGGCTGTGGCCGCGAGATCACCTGATCGGGTCGCGCCATCAACCGCGCCAGCAGCTCCATTTCACGCGCGGTCAGCGGCACGGCGCGCCCTGCCTCCCGGCATTCGTGCTGCACGGGCAGCAACGACAGGCATCCTCGGGTCAGCGCACCGTCGGCAGGCACCGGCGCCGGGCCCGACCGTTTGAGGATCGCCCCGATCCGCGCGGTCAGATCGCGCGGCGAGAACGGCTTGACCACATAGTCGTCGGCGCCAAGCTCGAGGCCCACGACGCGGTCGATCTCGTCCTCCTCGGCGGTCAGAAAAATCACCGGCGTCTGTGCGACGGATCCGCTCCGGCGGCGAATCCGGCGGCACAGGTCGCGGCCAACCATTTCGGGCAGCCCGATGTCGGCCACGACAAGGTCTGGCATCTGGGCTTTCACCCGCTCGAGGGCGACGGCACCATCGGTCACGACATCCATCCCGCGGCCCGCGTGGCTCAGCGCGATGCGCACCTCATCGGCAATCTGCGGGTCGTCGTCGACGACAAGGATGCGGGCGGTCATGACGGTGTGCGCGCAGGCACGGCTGGGTCCGGCATCGGGCGTTTGCGGCCTTCGGGGCCCTCTGCGGTCGGAATACCACCGGTCATCGCGCGCGGCTTTGCAGGCCCGCCGGACGCCTTGCGCAAAGTTGATGCAGAGCATTTCACGGCCACGGCGCGACCTGCCCTGCGGCATCGCGGATGGCGCGGATGTTGGCACCGTAGGGGGCCGGATCGGCGACAGAGCCGCCCCGGAAGACCGCCGACCCCGCAACCAGAACATCGGCGCCCGCCGCCACCACGCGCGGCGCTGTTACCGGATCGACGCCACCGTCGACCTCGATATGCACGGGCCGGTCGCCGATCATCGCGCGCAGGGTGCGGACCTTGTCGATCATCGCATGAACGAACTTTTGCCCACCGAATCCGGGGTTCACGGTCATCACGCAGACAAGGTCGATCTCATCGAGCAGATGCGCTACCACGTCGGCCGGTGTCGCGGGGTTCAGCGCCACACCGGCGCGCGCGCCCGCCGCGCGGATTGCCTGCACGGTGCGGTGCAGATGCGGCCCGGCCTCGGCGTGGGCGGTGATGATATCGGCGCCCGCCTCGGCAAATGCCTCGATATACGGATCGACCGGTGCGATCATCAGATGCACGTCCATCACCGTTGTGATGTGCGGCCGGATCGCGCGGCACATCTGCGGGCCAAAGGTGATGTTGGGCACGAAATGGCCGTCCATCACATCCACATGCACCCAGTCCGCACCCTGCGCCTCGATCGCCGCACATTCGCGTCCGAAATCGGCGAAATCCGCCGACAGGATCGATGGCGCGATCTTGACGGAACGGCTGAACGGCGGGCTGGCGGTCATGAAAAAGCACTCCTGGCGGGTCTGTGATGGGATATGGTGCAGGACTTATCGCGGTTGAGCGCAAACGTCACGTCCCCGGCGGCGCGCCGCGATGCGGCACTGCAGCATTGGTCCTTGGGGGACGGGGTACGGGCGTGATACAACGCCCGCTATGAGCCATATCGTCCTGCACCACGCCGATATTCTGACGGACGGTCGGTCGGTCGACCTTGCGCGTGCGGCATTGGCCGTCCGACGGCCCCGGCATCTGCATGGCCATGATTTCTATGAGCTTTTGTGGATTCAGAATGGAACCCTGCGGCATCTGACGCAGGATGGTGCCGGCATCACGGCACGGCGCGATATCGGCGAAGGCGCGCTCTTGTTCGTGCGGCCTGGCGATGTGCACGGCCTTCAGGGGCGCGGGGCGGACACGCTCGTCGTGTCCCTGACCCTGCATCCGGGTCTCGTCGCGGACCTGAACGGGCGACATCCGCGCCTGACAGGGCAACTTTTCGCCCATGGCGGCGCGGTGCCTCTCATGGTGTTGCGCGACGCACGGCAGATGGCCGATCTTAACCGGGCGGCGAACCTGCTCGAACTGTCGCCCCGAGACACGCTGGCGGCCGAGGCATTCCTGCTGCCACTGATGTCGGACCTGCTCGGCGCGCAAGCAACGCCCAACACTGCGCAGGACGGGCAAACCGCCCCCGACTGGCTGCGCGCCGCCTGCGCCGCCGCCCGCGAACCCGCGGTTTTTCGCCTCGGTGCAGCGGGCCTCGTGCGTCTTGCGGGTCGTGCCCATCCGCATGTCAGCCGGTCGATGCGGCGGTTCTACGGGCAAAGCCCGTCGGAGTTCATCAACGCGCGGCGAATGGATTTCGCCGCCCGGCGCCTGGCGGGCAGCGGCGACAGCCTGTCGGAAATCGCCGCCGACTGCGGCATTCCCAACCTGTCGCATTTCCACAAGCTGTTCCGCGCCGCCCATGGCACCACGCCCCGTCACTATCGTCATGCCCACCGGCAGGACGTGCTGCATCCATGAGTTTTTTGACCGTCCGGTCAAACCTTGCCAAGATGCACTGCCCATGCGACCAATTCATCCTGTCCCGCGATTTTCCGGAGTAGGCCGCCCGTGACCGTCCTCAGCCCCGCCACCGCCACACCCGCCGCGCCCGGCCTGCCGCAGGTGCGGATGCCGCGTAACGATCCCATGACGCTCGACCTGGAATGGGTGCGGGCCGTGCAGGCCAATACCTCCGCGATTCAGAGGCGCGCGGCGACCCTGCCGGGACGGCGGTCGGTGAAAAAGGACTGGCAGGCAGCCTGGCTGTGCCGCGCGATATCGTGCATGGATCTGACGACATTGTCAGGTGACGACACCGCCGGGCGGGTGCGCCGTTTGTGCGCCAAGGCGCGGCAACCGGTGTCGGCGGATCTGCTGGACCGCCTCGGGATGACGGGGCTGACCACGGGCGCCGTCTGCGTCTATCACGACATGGTCGGCGTGGCTGTCGACGCGCTCGACGGGTCGGGCATTCCCGTCGCCGCTGTTTCCACAGGCTTTCCCGCCGGTCTGTCGCCCCTGCCGCTGCGGATCGAGGAAATCCGCGCCAGCGTCGCGGCGGGCGCACAAGAGATCGACATCGTGATTTCGCGCCGCCATGCCCTGACCGGCGACTGGCAGGCCCTGTACGACGAAATACGTGCCTTTCGCGAGGCATGTGGACCGGCCCACGTGAAGGCGATCCTTGCCACCGGTGAGCTGGGGTCTTTGCGCAATGTGGCGCGGGCCTCCCTTGTGTGCATGATGGCGGGTGCGGATTTCATCAAAACATCGACGGGTAAAGAAAGCGTCAACGCGACCCTGCCCGTGACCCTGACGATGCTGCGCGCCATCCGCGCCTACGAGACGCGCACGGGTTTTGCCATCGGCTACAAACCGGCGGGCGGGATTTCCAAGGCCAAGGACGCGATCACCTATCTGGCGACGATGAAGGACGAGTTGGGCGACCGCTGGCTGCGCCCGGACCTGTTCCGTTTCGGCGCCTCGTCGCTGCTCGGCGATATCGAGCGGCAGCTCGAGCATCACATCACCGGCGCCTATTCGGCAGGGTGGCGCCATGCGATTGGATAACTCTCCATGAATTGGAACAAGATTGCAATTGTCGGGGGCCAGTCAATTGTCACAAATATTGAGTTCACAGATCTTGCGAGCTGTCCGACGTTTGAAGAGTACATTCGGGATGCGCATTCAGTTGAATACAATTCGTGGCTGGACTGGGCCAAGCAAAATCCAGAAATTGCGGGGCGTCCGGAATCACGGTCATATCAGCAGTTTCGAATTGGAATTTTGACGACTTACACGTGTATTCCAATGCAAAACCACGAACAGCGCGAAGAATCAGATCGGAAATAACATGACCGTCGCCGACATCTTCGAGACCATGGACTATGGCCCCGCCCCCGAGAGCGCCACCGAGGCGCGCGCGTGGCTGGCCGACCGCGACGGCATCGTCGGCCCGTGGATCGGCGGCAAGCGGGGCGCGTTGCGCAAGGATTTCGCCTCCACGAACCCCGCCACCGGCGACCACCTTGCCCATGTCACCAAATGCACCGCCGACGAAGTGGCGCAGGCCGTGAAGGCCGCCCGCAAGGCGCAGCCGAAATGGGCGGCGCTCGGCGGTCACGGGCGTGCCCGGATCCTCTATGCAATTGCGCGTTCCTTGCAAAAACATTCCCGTCTGCTGGCGGTGATGGAAACGCTCGACAACGGCAAACCGATCCGCGAAAGCCGGGACATCGACATACCGCTGGCGATCCGGCATTTCTATTACCACGCGGGCCTCGCACAACTGCTGCCGACCGAACAGCCGGATCGCACGGCCATTGGCGTCTGCGGCCAGATCGTGCCGTGGAATTTCCCGCTTCTGATGCTCGCGTGGAAAATCGCGCCCGCACTGGCGGCGGGCAATACCGTGGTGCTGAAACCCGCCGAATATACCACCCTGTCGGCGATGGTCTTTGCCGAAATCGCCCATGCGGCGGGCGTTCCGGCCGGTGTCATCAACATCGTCACGGGCGACGGCGAAACGGGCGCGGCCCTTGTCGATGCACAGGTCGACAAGGTCGCCTTTACAGGATCCACCGCCGTCGGCCGCGTCATCCGCGAACGGACGGCGGGCCGTGGGATTGCGCTGACGCTCGAACTGGGCGGAAAATCGCCCTATATCGTGTTCGACGACGCGGACATCGATTCAGCCATCGAAGGCCTCGTCGATGCGATCTGGTTCAATCAGGGGCAGGTCTGCTGCGCCGGATCGCGCCTGCTGGTGCACGAGGGCATCGCGGAGGATTTCTACACCCGCCTGCGCGCCCGCATGGACAAATTGCGCATCGGAAACCCGCTGGACAAGGCCATCGACATCGGCGCCATCGTCGATCCGGTGCAACACGCCGCGATCACCGCGCTGATGGACGCGCACGCGCAGGGAGAGCGCCACGTCGCGGCCTCTCCCCTGCCCGACACGGGCTGCTTTTATCCGCCGACGCTGATCACCGGCCTCGCCCCCGCCGACACGCTGATGCAGGAGGAAATCTTCGGCCCGGTCCTCGTCGCCACGACGTTTCGCACGCCCGCCGAGGCCGTCGAGGTCGCCAACAACACCCGCTATGGCCTCGCGGCGACCGTGTGGACCGAGAACATCAACCTCGCGCTGGATATCGCGCCAAAGCTGGTGTCGGGGATCGTCTGGATCAACGGCACCAACATGATGGACGCCGCCGCCCCGTTCGGCGGTGTGCGGATGAGCGGGTTCGGGCGCGAAGGCGGATGGGAAGGGCTGGCCGCGTATACGCGACCCCGGGACACGTCGAAACAGGCGAAACCTGTCACGGCCTTCACCGGCACCGCGGCGGCGACCGGTACCCTCGACCGGACGGCAAAACTCTATATCGGCGGCAAACAGGCGCGGCCCGATGCAGGCTATTCGCGCGATGTCTTCGGGCCTAAAGGCGCGCTGCTCGGTCAGGTCGGCCTTGCCAACCGCAAGGACGCGCGCAACGCCGTCGAGGCGATGAACGGCGCCGTCGGCTGGGGCAAGACGACCGGGCATCTGCGCGCGCAGATCCTGTATTACCTGGCGGAAAACCTGTCGGCGCGGGGCGATGAATTCGCCGCCCGCCTCAGGGCGATGACCGGCACGTCCGGCGACGCCGAGGTGTTTGCCTGCATCGACACGCTGTTTTCGGCCGCCGCCTGGGCCGACAAATACGACGGCGCGGCGCGTGGCGTGCCGATCCGCGGTACAGCCCTGGCGATGAAGGAACCGGTCGGCAAGATCGCCGCACTGTGCGATCCGCGCAGCCCCCTGCTGGGCCTCATAGC
This sequence comes from uncultured Alphaproteobacteria bacterium, assembly GCA_963761735.1. Lineage (GTDB taxonomy): Bacteria > Pseudomonadota > Alphaproteobacteria > Rhodobacterales > Rhodobacteraceae > CAVXHQ01. The sequence continues at coordinate 861,726 of CAVXHQ010000005.1, read as the reverse complement.
CCTCATGGCGCCCGCGATTGCGATGGGCAACCGCATCACCCTCGTCGCGTCCGAGCCGTTCCCTCTTGCTGCCACGGATTTCTACCAGATCGTCGACACATCGGACGTGCCTGGCGGTGTCGTCAACATCCTGACCGGCGCGCATGCGGACGTGGCACCGGCACTTGCCGCCCATCTCGATGTTGATGCGATGTGGTCGTTTGCCGATCCGGCCCACGACGCCGCGATCGAGCGGGCCGGATCGGGCAACCTCAAACGTACCTGGCTTGGCGCCGGGCGCGCCATCGACTGGACCGCGGCGGACATGCGCGAGACTCTGGCGCAGGCCACCGAAACCAAGACGATCTGGATCCCCTACGGCGAATAGGGCGGTCTTTCGCGCCCGGGAAATTGACCCACTCTGCGCCATCGTCCCTCCGGACGGCGCAGGGTTGGCCATATTGGTTTCGTGCCCCGGCGGGATCAGCTCGCGGAACGGCCCCGTCCGAACCGGCGTACCCGGACGGTGATGCCCCAGATCAGTGCGATCAGTATCAGCAGAAAGACGATGTTGAACCACGGCACCAGAAAGGCGTCGGGATTATCGGTCGGCGTCACCGAAATCGCGTTCGGATAGGCGGACAGGAACGGTATCCGCCAGCCATAGTGCGTCACGATCACCCACTGCGGCGCATCGCTGCGCGAGATCAGATTGCGCGCCTCGGCGTGCAGGTTGGCACTGTCGAACTTGAAATACGGCGGCCAGAAACCGGTATCCTCGTTGCGATAGACCATCACCTCGCCGTTGCGCTGGGTGCTGTCGATGAACCGCACGTCGCGCTGGATCAGGTTACCTTCCGTCGAGGTACCCGAATCCGGCGACGACCAGAAGATCGAGTTTGCACCGACCTGTTCGAGCCGGTTGTCGACGCCCGAAATATACACAACGTCACGCTGCGGCAGCGTGTAATTCAGAACGATGGCCAAAAAGCCGATGATGACGACCCAGAAGGCCCATTTGATATAGCGCAACATGCGGCTCTCCCTATGCGTAATTCACCAGATAGACGATCGTGCCCACGATGACCATCGGCACGACATAGACCCCGAGGATCAGCCTGCGCCGGAACGAGACGTCGTATTCCGCCAGACCCTCGCGCACATAGGCGTCCCGGTCGCCCTGCGCCCCGTCCTCGAGCCACGCCCGTTGCAGTTTGTCGCGCCGCACGGCCCGCGAGTAAAACGATATGCTGACGTAGATGACGCTGAGCGCCACGAACGCCAGCGCGATAATGCGGAAAAATCCCATCAGCGGTTGCCTCCGGTTGTGTCGCCCCAGGGCCCCCGGGTCAGGTTGCGCCCGGGCAGGACGCGGTCGATCATCCCCGGATCGGCGCCGTCGCGCAAGTCCCGGGGTGGCAAGGGCGGCGGACCCGGCCGTGCCCGCGCCTGCGCCCAGGGGTTGTCGCGGGCCGGCAAGGGCGGCGGGCCGGTGCGCGCCTCTGCCATCGGTGCCTCGTGCCCGAACAGCGCCGCCCGCGTGCCCGCCTTGTCGACCATGTATTCGCGCGCGAGGAAATCGGCGACATAGGTCTGTTTGGCATCCGCCCAGCCTGCGTAGGCGGCGTAGAACGCCACTTTGTGGCAGATGAACAATTGCCGGATATCGAGCGGCGAAAGCTCGGCGAGCAGCATGTTCACAAGGTCGGTGTCGGCATGATCGCGGGCGCGCAGGGTATAGAAATAGGCCGGGTGGCTGCTGTCGATATGCGGCCACGGCCCGCCGTCCTCGGCCCAGCGGGCAAGGGCGGCAAGGCCCTGCCAGTCGGCGGGCAACAGGCGCGCGTATTTGCGGCCCAGCATCCGCAGATCGCGGCGGGTCGCCCCGTCAAGCGCCTCGCCCATGGTGCCCGCCACGTCCGCCACGATGAAATCCATCTTTTGATGCAGGATCGCGGCGGCATCTATTCCGCGCGCCTGGACGATGGGTTCGACCATGTCGTTTTCCTGCAGGAACCGCGCAATGGCCGCCCGGTCGAAGAACGTCCAGACGTTGTCGACGGCCAGCGTGCCAAGCGTGCGGCTGCGGTCACGCGCGATGACCGCCGACTGTGCCGTCGCGCGAAACACGTACAACCCGCCGAAATGCGCCGTCCAGAAATTGTCCTGCGCGAAGGACATATGTTTCAGGCGCACCGGATTGCGGCTCAGATCGCCGGTAAGTTCGGCCAGGCCGATCATCCGCGCGATCAGCACATCGTCCCACCAGGCGTCGTCCTCGGATTTGAACCGGTCGATCATCGCCGCCAGTTTCTCGGCCGTGGCGACCGTGCCGGTGGTGCTGTCGGCCTCGATCGTCACCTTGCGGATGTCGAGCAGGCGTGCCGCGCTGTCGGCCGCGAAGACCGAATTGATCAGCTCGCCCGCGACGGCATCGCGGGCGGTAAGGGCAAACAACTGCGGTTCGTTTTCGGTGATGAACTGTTTCAGGATCCCGCGCGAAGTCGAGAATTTGGCGTTCAGCAAAGGCGCGTATTTTTGCGCCGTGGTCAGCAGGATGAATTGCCGGTTGACGCCCGCGTGGTTCAGATACAGGTCGTCGCCCAGTTCCGCCCCCACCTCTGGCGAATACCCCGAAATGTCGATGTGGAAATCCAAGAGCGCGGTTTGCCTGCCCGTCAGGCTTTTCAGCGCACGGTTATAGCGCCCGACGAGGACGGGCGACGAAACCTCGACGAGGTTGCCGAACATAAGACCGTTTTCAATGAGGCGTTTCACCACGTCTCCTCCACCCAGCCTTTCGGCAATCCCGCCACAGACAATACCAACAACGGCCCCCAGAACAGGCCCGATATCAATCCCAGCCGTCCGAAATGCAAAACGGCGTTTCCCCAGCCGAATTGCGTCAATTCGGCAAAGGGAAACCCCTGCCACCAATAAAGTGCCACAAAAAGCAACGTGCCGAGCGCGAACATTATCAGCGTCGCAATAAACGCAAGCAATAACAAAGGCCGCACGCCTTCGGGAAACCACAGGCTGAGGCCGCGCGGCACCAGCCAGCCGATGAGCGCCAGGATCAGCGCCGGAATGGCGAGTGCTGCGGTCACTCCTTGTCCGCCAGATACCGTCGTTTTGCCTCTGCGCTGCGCCCGAAATCACGGACCATGTTCTCGATGGCCACTTCGTCGGATTTATCGGCATAACGGAATTCGCTGTCGGCGTAGCGATTGATTTCCTGGATCACCATATCGAGAGTGATGGGCCGCCGCATATCCTCGATCATCGCCTTTTTCGCGTCATAGGGTTTGAACAGGAACAGATCCGGATCTTCCATCCACGCGTCGGGCAATTCGAAATCCATCGCGCGCACCTTGACCGCGTCGGTGATATTCTTGATCGCACGGCCCGTAAACCGCGGGTCCGCTTCCTGTATCCCTTTGAGGTAGGTGCCGAGTTTCGCAATCGTGTCAAGTGCGCCGAGGTCGGCCTTCGTGCGGTCCCAGACGGCAAGCAGCGCCTCTTCGTGCGGCCTTCCATGGCCCTCGAAACTCGCGGCCACCGCCTTGCGGATTTCCTGCGCGGCAAAAAGTTCATGGTCGCCCAGCGGGATATCGTGGCGTTTGCCCAGCAGCAGCGACAGGATATCGATGTAATCGTCGCGGCTTTGCGGCCCGTCGACAAGAAACCGTGCCCCTGCCCGTTGACGCAAGGCATCGTCCACATTCTCCGGGTAATTGCTGAACATCCCGAACGTGCAATTTCCCCGCACGACCGTATTGGCCCCCGCAAAGGCATCCATCAGCACGGCGGTAATCTCCAATTGGCCGGACGACGATTGCCTGTCGCCCCGCTTGCCGGCCAGCTGATCGATATCGTCGACGGTGCCAAAACCGATCACCTGCGGATCGATGATCGAATTGATGAAGGCCCGGGCATTCTGACCCGATTTACCCTGATAGCTGTCGATATTATCCGTGCTCAGGTTCTGATAACGGAACGTATATCCCGCAACCCTGCAATATTCGTTTATCAACCCGGCCATCATCTGGATAAGCGTCGTTTTGCCCGTTCCCGGTGCTCCGTCGCCCATGAACGTAAAGATGAACCCGCCCAGTTCGGCAAACGGATTGAGCCGCCGGTCGAAATCATAGGCCATGAGCATCTTTGCCAAGCGCATCGCCTGATATTTGGCGATATGATTGCCGACAACTTCGTTCGGTTTCTTGAACGTCATCGTCAGCACCGTGCCCACAGCCTTGCGTGCCGGGCTGAACCCGCGGATCGTCAGGTCGTCGGCCTCGATTTTCCACGCGGCGGTGACGAACGGCTCCAGCCGCCCGGCCGTTTCGGCCCGCGTCGCGGCCTTGGCCATCAGTGCCTCGGCGAATGCCAGACACGGTGGCGACCAGCCGTCCTGTGGTCGTGGCAAATGCGGCGATGTCCTGATCGAGTTCCCACAGCGCGCCGTGCAGCGCGAGCTGGGCGTTGTCGGTCAACACCTCTTCGACGTCGCCGATCTCGACGGTCTCTTCGCTGGCATGGGCCGCGAGGTAGAACGCCGTAGCGTTGCCGAAAGTATACAGCGCCACGAGGGCCTCGGCGCTCAGCAGTTCCGAGAAACCCGGCGGATCTGGCGCCGGTCAGCGCACCCGCGAGGTTGGCGCGCTTCATCTCGGACAACCCGGTTCGCTCGGCGTATTGCTCGGCCACGGCAAGGGCCACGGCGAGGGCGCGGCGCAGACCGGTCTGCACGGCGGCCATCACCGGCGTCACCATGTCGTCGCCGCCGACATCGCCGATTCGCTCGATCAGGCGGACACCTTCGGGCCGCGCGGTCGAGCGTGTGACAAGACCCGGCGTCGTCGAGCGAAACGCCCGCCGACGCGGGATCCCGGGCGAGCGCTCGGACGCCTCACGCTGGGCCGCGCTGGCCACCCGGGGCGTGTGATCGAGGCCTTCGAGCATGGCCAGCGCCGCATCGTATCCCTTGCGGATATCCGCCTCGCGCAATTCCATCGCGTCGGTTGTCTGGCTCATCTGCTCGGTCCTTTCGGTTTCTGGGGCCGGATTGGTGAATCTCGGCCCGGCGTGTCAGATATTGACCGTGGTTGCGCTGATTTCCACGGCGGTCAGACGTCCGTCAGCATCCGCGCCATAGCAGACCCGCAGCACCTTGCCCCCCGCCATCTGCCACTGGCCCCGCGTGCGTCGCGCCAGACAATCCTGCAGCGCATCGGGCCGCAAGGAGGCCGCGACGCTTTCGCGGAAGCCCGCAGTGGTCAGCGCGTCGATCAGGGCGCGCGCCGGTGTGCCGTAGGGGAAATCCGCCGTGATCCGCGTCGCCAGTCTGCCTTCGTCGATGGTTTCGTATCGCCCCTCGCAGGCGGCGAGTGCGAGGCAGAGGACGACGGCGCACAGCGCCCTCATGTCCGGCCCTCCGGACACGGCGCGTCGATACAGCCTCTGCTCGACGGCGCGTCAAGTCGGCGCCAGTCCTGTCCGTGGGTTTGCATCACATAGACAGCGAGCGGCCGGTTGGCGGCATCGAAACAAACGCGCACGACATCGACGCCGGTCACCGCGCTGCCCCGCGCCTTTTCGATGCAGGACGCGACATCGGCTGGCCGTGGCCCACCGAAAACCGACAGGTCGATGGTCTCGTACCCGCGACCCCTCAGGTAAGATGCCAAGGCCGGGCCGCGATCCAGCGCTCCGAGAACCTCGGGCCCGGTCGGGCGCACGGTTGAAACGCAGGCCGAAAATAGCACAAATGCGACCAAAGGCGCGTAGAACGTCCGGAAAATATGGCCAGAAACCATCATTTTGCGACCTGCTGCCAAGGCCCACTCATTTATAGCTCAGCAGCCGACCGCCCGCCCCCACGACATATTTGCGCACCTCGGAAAACCCCGGCGGGTCGAGTTCGGCCAAAGCCTGATAGGGCTTTTCCGGCAGGATCACCGAGCGCGCCATCCGCGACGAGCCGGTTTCCGCGCCGCGGCCGCCAAAGGGATCGAGCGTATAGACCTGGCGCTCGACGGTGGAGAACCAGCCGGATTTCTCGATCTTGGTCCGTTCGCTGATCAGTTCTTCCTCGGTCCAGACCAGCGCCCAGTCCTCGCCGTCAGGCGCCTGCGCGCGGGTCAACACGTCGCGGATCGGACCGGTCTGGGCGGTGAAGGCGCCCGAATACATCGGCCCGATGTGAAACCGGCGCAGGCGGACGGGATGCAGATCACTGAAATCGCTGTCAAAACCGGTGGCGATCGTCAACAGTTTCAGGCCGCCCAGCGCCTGCGCCATCAGATGGCTTTGCACCTGCGGCCAGCGGCGTTCGTCCTTGGGCAGGCCTTCGTGCCCGCTGTCCTCGACCTCCATCAGGTAGATCACCGGCAGGTTGACCTGACTGTCGTAGACGGCCCACCGGATCAGATAGCGCCGCCGCGCCGCGCTCTCGCCCGCATTGCCGAGCCACAGGGCCTCGGGATCGTTGCGCGCCCAAAACAGCGCGCCTTTTATCATTTCCTCGTAATACAGCCGCTGGCTGAGCGCGTATTGCAGCCTGGTCGGGATCGTCCGTTCGCCCAGAATGGTGCGGACCATCTCGTCCTTGAGCGCCTCGGCCGACGGCATCCCCGCAAGGCGCGTTTGCGCCTGACCAGCGTCGCTCGCCATTTCCATCAGTTCGGAGAAAACCGGAAATCCGCTTTCCTCTCGGTCAAAGGTCAGCGCGCCGGCGTGTGGCAGCCGGCCGGCGAAATGGTATTTGTGGGCCAGTGCGCGAAAGGTGTACCCGATGCCGACCAGATAGCGCCCGATGGCCTCGACCTCGTGACGGTCGAGCCGTTTTTCCGCCTCCATCTGCGCCGCGACCCGGCCCATGTGCGAGGTGATGCGACGAAACTTGTCGAAATACCGGCGCGTTACACGGGTGTCCTCAAGCTGTGCGTGATCCGCGGGTGTGTCGATCATTTCACCGTACTCCGAACGGCGCCGCCGAACAATTCGATCCCGCGAAACATCGCGCGCAGGACCGCCAGCCCCAGAAGCGGCACGAACACGAACACGACGGCAAGCGGCGTGACCGCCGGAAGCGCCATAGCCACCGTCGTCAGGATCAGCACCGCTATCACCGCCCCGTCCGGTCGCTGATGCCGCACCGCAGCATTCCTGATGTCGCCTCCAATGCGCGCTGCAGGCACATCATGCGCTCAGGTGTTCTCGCCATATTGATTGCTGTCGTGCTTTTCCACGATCTTGGCGAACCGGCGCATGAACCGCTCGTCGGCCTTCGCCTTCTGCTCCAGGACGTCACGCGCAAAGACCATGTGGTCCTCGTGACTTTCCATCATGTCGGCCATGCGTGAATTTGTGGCAGCGCCGATGGCGGCCATGGCCGTCTGCGCCTCCTGGTCGGTTTTGACGCCGATCTCGTTGATCCGGTGCGCCACATCCTGTTGCTGCGCGGTTTTCAGCGACTTGCTCAGGGCGTCGTACAGGACCACGCGCTGACGCGTATCGGTCTGCAGTTTGTTGATCAGCACCATCTGAGTTGCCGCCTGATTTTGCAGGCTGTCGATCCAGGTCTTGCCTTTTTCGATATACCTCTCAAGGGTCTGGCTCTTGGCAAGCTGAACCTGCTCTTCCTGCACCAGCTCGTTGTGGCGGGTGTTCAGACCGGCCAGTTCGCTTTCGAGCTTGGTGCGCGCGGTCGCATCCTGCTCCATCGAGATCTTGTTCTCGAGCATGATGATCTTCGGGTCCATCCCCTCGACTTCACGACGCACGGCCTCGAGCCGGGACACCGTTTCTTCCCGCTCGGTAAGGGTGCCGGTCAGATTGCTTTCGACGCTGACCTTCTGCTCTTCGAGCATCGTCAGCTGGCCTTGCAGCAACCGGGTGATGATATCGGATTTGGAAATCAGGTCCTGCAGCTTGTCGTCGATGGTGGCCGCGCGCATCCGTTCTTCGCGCATCGCATCGGCGCGCGAGGACGAGAACATCCCGACGAAGCTCTCCCACCCGGTCTTCGAGCGCATCTCGTCGAATTCCTTGGAAAACGCACTCGTGACATCGTCGAGCCCCATGATGAGTTCGGCGATGTTGGCATTCATCAGATCGGTGTGGGCGTGCACTTCGGTCAGGGTGGCGTTTTCGATGTCGACGCCGATATCCGTTCCTTCGGCCATCTTCTGGCGCGCCACCTCAATCCGGCTGGTGAGTTCGGAAATCTTGGATTGCGCGGCCTCAACCTGGGCCTGGCTTTCCTCAATCTGGGTATCGAAATCGGCCATCTGAAACTCCCTGTTGTGCAACGCGCCCCGCGGATCGACGGCGGGCGGACTGCGGTCAATATGGTCAGGATAGCGCAGAAGTGAAGTTTTGCCACGGACGAAAGTCGCCGCGTGGCGAGGTGGACACACACGCGACGGAATGAAACTGCCCGCGATCCGGTAATCGCAGGGCTTTCCGTCGCCAACGCCTTGAGAAATTGGAATAAGGCGGTGGCCACGGATGACGCTTACGCATCGTCCGGGCCGTGATGGAGCCTCGCCGAAGCCTCGCCGGGACCGTCCCGGCGACGCCTCCTCCCGCAGTGGCAGGGGGTCAGCCCAGATCGGTTGTCAAATAGGGCGTAATCGCCGACGGTGCCGACACCGTCGCGGCGACAGGTGTTCCCGGCGACGCATGGATACCCGCCGGGGCCACTGCGTCGAAATCGGGCGCACGGTCGGCGGCGCGCGCCGCCTCGCCGTAGACGTCCTCGGGATCGACGATCACCGCCGGCATTTCGATGCCGCGGTTGTAGTTCTCGGGATCGACGCGCAGCGATTCCGCCTCGGACCGGACGTGGATCGGGGTTCCCAGCGGGACGCGCTCGTAGAGGTCGATCACGTCCTGATTGAACATGCGGATGCACCCCGCAGACCCGGAATTGCCGATCGAACTCATGTCGTTGGTGCCGTGGATGCGGTAGTAGGTGTCGCGTCCGTCCTTGTAGAGGTAAAGGGCGCGGCTGCCGAGCGGGTTGCGCAGACCGCCGGGGATGCCCTGGCGGAAAGCGGCATAGACCTCGGGTTCGGTGCGGATCATGTTTTCGGTCGGCGTCCAGCTTGGCCATTTCCGCTTGAGCTGCATCAGGCCGTCGCCGGAAAAGCTGCGGCCGGCGCGGCCGAGACCGACGGGATAGCGGATCGTCTCGCCGTATTCGGGGATAAAATACAGGAACTTGGCATAGGGATCGACATCGATCGACCCGCGCGGCTGCTCGCCGATGTAGATGCCGGTCATCCGGCGGTTGACGCCTTGGGTGAATCGTTCTGGGATGGCCGGCAGGGTGTATCCCGCATCGAAGATCGGGCCATACCCGTCGATGAACGTCGGGCTGGCAAAAGCGAGCTGTGGCGACGGCTCGGGATTGCTTATCGGGGCCGCGGCACAGGCGGCAAGGAAAGACCCACCGGAAGCGAGCAGCGTCCGGCGTGTCAGGGTGCGGGCGTCAGATCGTAGGGTCATCGGCAGCCTTTCGGGATCGATTCGAAATGAATTGATTTGTCAGTCTAACATTGCTCGGCATCAAAGAAAACGATGCGATGCATCATCGCCGCACGCCCGGATTTGCCCCGATACATTCATATAATTAACCCACGACATTGAATTCGGATCCATAGGGATAGCCGGTAATGTTCTCTGCTCCCGAATTCGTGATTACCAGGATGTCGTGCTCGCGGTACCCGCCTGCCCCCGGCGTGCCCTCGGGGATCGTCAGCATCGGCTCCATCGACACGACCATGCCTGCCGTCAGAACCGTATCGCAGTCTTCGCGCAGTTCGAGGCCGGCCTCGCGGCCATAGTAGTGCGACAGCACGCCAAACGAGTGGCCATAGCCGAAGGTGCGGTATTGCAGCAGCGCGCGCTCTGCCAGAAAATCATTGATCTTATGGGTAATTTCGGAACAAATCGCGCCGGGGACGAGCAGCGACATGCCATATTCGTGTGCGGCGACATTCGCCTCCCAGATCCGGCGCGAGGCGTCATCCACCTCGCCCACGAACAATGTCCGTTCCAGAGCGGTATAATAGCCCGAAATCATCGGAAAAGCGTTCAAAGACAGGATATCGCCCCGCAACAGCTTGCGGGAGGTAACCGGATTATGGGCGCCGTCCGTGTTGATGCCGGACTGAAACCAGACCCATGTGTCGCGGTACTCGGCGTCCGGGAACCGCTTCGCGATTTCGAGTTCCATCGCGTCGCGCCCGGCCATCGCCACGTCGATCTCGCGGGTGCCCACGCTGATCGCATCGCGGATCGCATAGCCGCCCACATCCGCCACGGCAGCGCCCGCGCGGATCAGCACGATTTCGGCCTCGGACTTGTGCATCCGTTGCGTCATCGTCACCGCGGCCATATCGATCAGGCGGCCGGGTTGCAGCATGCCGCGCAGATCCATGCGCTGTGCCACGGTGATGTGATCGGCCTCATAGCCGAGAACCTTGTTCAACCCGGTGACGGTCAGGATCGCGCGCCAGAAATTGCCCTTCTTCCAGTCGGTATAGGTGATGTTGTCGCCATGACAGCGCCGCCACGGCTGGGCCGCGTCGATCCCCGCGCTGATTGTCACCGCATCGGTCGGCGTCACGACGAGGGCATAGGGCCGCCCGAACGCGCAGAACAGAAACCCCGAATAATAGGCGATGTTGTGCATCGACGTGAACACGCAGGCCTCGACTTTTGCCTGCACCATCGCGGCGCGCAGGCCCGCGAGGCGGGCGTCGTATTCGGCGGCGTCGAAGGGCAGGACGCGGTCGCCCTGATGAAAGCGGTAGGATGCGGGACGGGCTTCGGTCATGGTCTGGCCTCTCGTTTGGCGAAGGCGCGGGTGGCCTCCGAAAGGTCCGGGCGTTCAGGACGAAACGGGCTGAACCGCGGGCGGCCGGTCCGTGAACCGTGAGGACGACGCCATCGTCCGGATGCCTGACGCTGCATAGCGTCTGGCCGGGCATGGGCGCAAGATCGGCGATACGGCACCCTGCCTCGGGACAAGACGAATTTTTTCGAAAAATTCGACGTCGGACTTTTTGAAAAAGTCCGTTCCGGGCCGCCGGTGGTGCGCGCGACACCTCTGGACCTTTGCCCTGCAGGCGTGGTTAGTCCCCACCAACCCCCTGCCCCGGAAGGACGCGCGATGCTCGACCAGACCACCGACCTCAAATCCATGCTCTCGAACCCCGATCTTGTGTGCGAACTGGCCTATGTCAGTGGCAAATGGACTGCCGCCGCGTCTGGCAAAACGTTCGAGGTGATAAATCCCGCCCGTGGCGACGTGATCGCGCAGGTCGCCGACCTCAGCCGCGCGGAAATCGCCGCCGCCATCGACACCGCCTATGACGCGCAAAAGGCCTGGGCGAAAAAGACCGGCAAGGCCCGCGCACAGGTGATGCGCAAATGGTTCGACCTGATGATGGCCAATCAGGAGGATCTTGCGATCATCATGACCGCCGAGCAGGGTAAACCGCTGACGGAGTCGCGAGGCGAGGTCGCCTATGGCGCCGCCTTCGTCGAATGGTTCGGCGAAGAGGCAAAGCGGATCTACGGCGAGACCATCCCCGGCCACGGCGAGAACCTGCGCCTGACCGTATTGAAACAGCCCATCGGTGTCGCGGCCGGCATCACGCCGTGGAATTTCCCCAACGCGATGATCGCCCGCAAAGTGGCGCCCGCGCTGGCCGCAGGCTGTGCTTTCGTGATCCGGCCCGCGTCGCTGACGCCGCTCTCGGCGCTGGCTATGGGCAAGCTGGCCGAAGAGGCGGGCGTACCGCCGGGTCTGTTCTCTGTCGTCACCACCACCTCGTCCTCCGAGGCGGGCAAGGAGTTCTGCGAAAACCACAAGGTCCGCAAACTCACCTTCACCGGCTCCACCGAGGTGGGGCGTATCCTGCTCAAACAGGCAGCCGATCAGGTGATGAAATGCTCGATGGAACTGGGCGGCAACGCACCGTTCATCGTGTTCGACGACGCCGATCTGGACGAGGCGGTCAAAGGCGCGATTGCGTGCAAGTTCCGCAACAACGGCCAGACCTGTGTCTGTGCCAACCGGATCTACGTGCAAAAAGGCGTCTACGACGATTTCGCCCAGCGCCTGAAAACAGCGGTCGAGGCGCTCACGGTCGGTGACGGCCTGACCGAGGGCACCGACCTTGGCCCCCTGATCGAGCCGTCGGCCATCGACAAGGTGCAAGAGCACCTCAAGGATGCGCTGGCCAAGGGTGGCACGTTGCTCACCGGTGGCAAGGCACACGAGCACGGCGGCATGTTCTTTGAGCCCACCATCGTCACCGGTGCCACGCCCGACATGCTGGTGGCAAAAGACGAGACCTTCGGCCCCTTCGCGCCGCTGTTCAGCTTTGACGACGAAGACGACGTGATCGCGCAGGCCAACGACACGATCTTCGGTCTTGCCTCCTATTTCTACGCCAAGGACCTGTCCCGCGTCACCAAGGTGGCCGAGGCCCTTGAATACGGGATCGTCGGCGTCAACACCGGCATCATCTCGACCGAGGTGGCGCCTTTCGGCGGCGTCAAGCAATCGGGCCTCGGCCGCGAAGGCTCGCGCCACGGGATCGAGGACTACATGGAGATGAAATACGTCTGCACAGCCGTCTAGAACGGCGGTCTGGAAAGGCACGGACGCGACCGGCGCGCGCTTGTTCCGACCCGGTGCGCCCGGCGGTCGCAACGGAACCGAAACGCGCGAACCAGCCCCGGTTCGCGCGTTTGCGGTTTTTCATCGACGTCCGCCCAAGGATTGACGCCCGGCCCGCGTCCAACCAATCGTGATGCGCATGAGTGTGAGCGACGAGGACCTGGCCCTTGCGGCGGCGGGTGGTGACGGGCAGGCCTTTGGGCTGTTGCTCGACCGCAGCTACGACCGCCTCTTCGCGCTGTGTTTTCGCCTGACCGGGCACCGCGCCGAGGCAGAAGATCTGTGTCAGGACATCTGCGCCGCCCTGCCCGCCAAACTTGCGGGCTATCGCCGGCAAGCCCGGGTCACCACATGGCTCTACCGCGTTGCGGTCAACGCCGCCCACGACCGGCGGCGCCGGCGCGCCACCCATACGCGCGCCGCAGAAGGCTGGGGCGACTGGGAACGCGCCCGGCAGGACGAAATCGCCGAGACGGGCACGCGCCTCGACTGGCTCACCGCCGCGATGTCCCGCCTGCCCGGCGATCTGCGCGACACGCTGGCCCTCGTGCTCGACGATATGACCCACGCGCAGGCGGGCGAGATACTGGGCGTGTCCGAGGGCACCGTCAGCTGGCGGTTGTCGGAGGCGAAAAAACGCCTGCGCACCCTCAAGTCAGAGGAGGAGGCCTAGATGACTTCCGGCAAGCACGACGACAGCGACCTGACAGACCTGAAGGCCGCGATGACAGGGGCGACGCCGCGCGCGGACCCGGCACTGCGGGCGGCGCATCTGCGGCGGGCGCAGAGTAATTTCGACAAGTTGCATAATTTCGACAAGTTGCACGGGGCCCGCCAAGGACCGGTGCCCCCGGGCCGTCTCACCCCTGATCGCCAGCGCAAAGGCGTGTTTTCAGGAGTGAGAGATATGCTGAGTGCCTTGTCGACCAAGGGTGGCCTGACCGTAACCACCGCCATCGTGGCCATCGGTTTCCTCGTGGTGACACCGCAGGGGCAGGACATCCTGACCCGCGTGCCCGATCTTGCGCGCGCCGAACCGCAGACGCCGGCGACCCGCGCCGCCGCGCCGCGCGACGTTACCGCCGCCGAAGCCGGCGCTGCGGCGCAGATCCGGACCGGGGCGGCCCAGACGGAGGCGGCAATTGCCCAAAGGACGCAAACCGTGCCGCAAATCCTGCCAGAAACCGCAGAGGAAACGGCACGGACGGGAATCTCTGGCGAACTGGCCGTACCGGACGCCGCCGACGCCGCCGACGCCGACGACAGGACCGACACGGTCGCCGTGACGATGGCGGAACCACTGGCCGACACATTGGCCGACACATTGGCCGACACATCGGTCGGTGACCCTGACTTCGCCGACGCCATCGCAGACTCTCCGTCGATTGTGGTCGGCCCGTCCCCCACGATCGAGGCCGAAGCACAGCGCATCGCCCCACCGGTCCCCGCCGACGTGCCACAGACAGGCGCGGCAGCCGGGCGGATCGTGGCACCGGCCCCTCTGGCCCCGCCCGCCGGTGCCGTGACCGCACCCGCACAGCTGACCGCAGACATCGTGGCCCCGGCAGAACCCGATACCGAGGCCTTTGCCAACGACACGCCGAACCCGGTGCGGATCGCGGCGGAGGTGCCCGTCTCGACCTTTTCCATCGACGTCGACACCGCGTCATGGTCGGTGGTGCGCCGGTCGCTCAATGCCGGGCAATTGCCGCCGACGACTGCCGTGCGGATCGAGGAAATGATCAACTACTTTCCGTATGACTACGCCGCTCCGGAGACAGTTTCGGCCGGGCCGGTTGGATCGGCCTCGGGCCCGGCCGCGCCCGGCACCCCCGCCCCCTTTCGGCCCACCATCACCGTCATGGACACGCCCTGGAACGATGGCACGCACCTCGTGCACATCGGTCTGCAAGGCGTGATGCCGCGGGTCGCCGACCGTCCGCCCCTCAACCTGGTGTTCCTGATCGACACCTCCGGGTCGATGGCCGATGCGGACAAGCTGCCGCTTCTGCGCCAGTCCTTCGTGCTGATGCTCGATGAACTGCGGCCCGAGGACGAGATTGCCATCGTCGAATATGCGGGCTCTGCCGGGGTGGCCCTCGGCCCCACACCCGCCTCTGACCGCACGGCCATCGCGCAGGCCCTCGCGCAGCTTGGCGCGGGTGGGGCGACCAACGGTCAGGGCGGGCTGGAGCAGGCCTATGCCGTGGCCGCCGCGATGACCGGCGACGCAGAGGTCGGCCGCGTAATCCTCGCCACCGACGGCGATTTCAACGTCGGCCTGTCGGGGACCGCCGAACTCGAGGCGTTCATCGCCGAAAAACGCGACACCGGCATCTATCTGTCGGTGCTGGGCTTCGGGCGGGGCAACCTCGACGATGCGGTGATGCAGACGCTGGCGCAGAACGGCAACGGCGTCGCGGCCTATATCGACACGCTGAACGAGGCGCAAAAGGTGCTCGTCGATCAGCTGACCGGGGCGCTGTTCGCGATTGCGGGCGACGTGAAGGTGCAGGTCGAATTCAACCCGGAATATGTCGCGGAATACCGGCTTATCGGCTATGAAACCCGCGCGCTGACCCGTGCGGATTTCAACAACGACACGGTCGATGCGGGCGATCTGGGGGCGGGACATTCGGTCACCGCCATCTACGAGGTGACGCCCGTGGGATCGGACGCAGTGCGGAACGAGCCGTTGCGATACGCCCCTGCCGCCACGCAATCCGACGCCGAAGACGCTGCGGGCATCGCCGCCCGCGCGGAAATCGGCTTTCTGCGCCTGCGCTGGAAGGCGCCCGGCGACGACACCAGCCAGCTGGCGGAGACGCCGATCCTTGCGGAAGTTACCGCGACCCCCGGCACAGAGGCGCAGTTCGCCACGGCCATCGCAGGCTTTGGCCAGCTGCTGCGCGGCGGCGCCTATCTTGGCGACTGGGGATGGGACGAGGCGATCGCGCTGGCCGCCGCCAACCGCGGTGCGGATTTTTTCGGGTATCGTACCGAAGCGGTCCAGCTGATGCGCCTTGCGCAAAGCCTGAGCCGGAACTGACACGCGGTGAAGGCGGCCTTCCGTCCGGGGGCCGCCTTCGCCACGGTCCGTTGCCGATGTCGAGGTCCGGATAGTCTATGACCCGGAAACGGCCCGACACTTCCAGGCGCGACAGGGCACACGGGGAATCCATGCCGCTGTCGTCACGGGTCAAAGCCACAGGCCCCGCCATCCCGACACGACCGGCTTGCGCAGGCTGCCGAACACCATCGTCGTGCACCTTTCGCGAAATCCCGCCGCAGGTGCGCCCGTCGTCTAAGCGGCAGGTCGCCAGCCCAGCGTATCGTCGGTCTTGCCGCCCGGCGCGTATTCCGCACCGACCCAGCCGACATAGCCGTCCTCTTCGATCCGCCGCAGGAACGCGCCGACATCGAGATTTCCGCCGTGCGGCGGCCCCCGGTCCGGCACGCCGGCGATCTGAACGTGGCCCACAATATCGCGGCACCCCTGCCATGCGGCCATCGCATCGCCCGCAATCCGGTGCGCCTGATAGGTATCGAACTGCAAACGCACGTCTGTACAGTCCACCGCCGCGATCACCTCGCGCGCGATATTGAAATCCGACAGGAAGTATCCGGGCAGGTCCCGAGCGTTCATCGGTTCGATCACGATGCTCTGTCCCGGCGCCTCCTTTACCGCCCAGCGCAGATTGCGCACCATCGCGTCCTGTGCGTCCGGTCCATCGGCCACTCCCGCCATCACCTGAACGTGCCGCGGCTTGAGCATCCGGGCCACCCGCATCGCCCGCAGGAAATCCTTGCGAAACAGGTCCTCGCCCCCCGGCACGGCGGCAAAACCGCGCGGACGTTCGGTATAATTGGGCGGCGGCGCGTTCATCAGGGCAAGCGTCAGGTCGTTGCCGATCAGCCGGTCGAGGATCACCGGGCCGGGGGCATCATAGGGGAACAGGACCTCGACCGCATCGAACCCCGCCCGGCGCGCGGCGGCGAACCGGTCCAGAAACGGAACCTCGGACCACAGGAACGTGATGTTCGCCGCAAACCGCAGCATCTGGTTCTTCATGCCCGGGACAGCCTGCCGCTTGCCGGACCGATCCGGCACCGAAACGGTACCGCACAAGGATGCACGCGTCGAGACAAAGTGCCCGCGCCTGACACCGTCCCGGATACCGACACCGACATCGACATCGACACCGACGCCGAAATCCGCGCGCGATTCAGGGCGACGGTCGCGAAGCCGGTTCGTGTCATCGCGCCTCCCCCACATATGCCCCGCCAGCACCCGTTGCACAGCCACCCGAGACGGCGCAGCCCCCCGGACACTCCGGCTTTTCGCAAAACCTATCCCAACCGTCACCGACGTCCAACGCCGTTACCTGTCCAATTGGTCCGATGGAATGATGCCAAAGAAGGTGCCGCCGGACGCGATGCCGAACCAGCGGGTGCCGTCGATATCGGCGTGGACCGCAAGATCGACGAGCCGGTAAAAACTCTTGCGGTCGATCAGCGCCTCGAGGTTGCGGCGGATCAGGATATAGGGCGACGGTTCGTCCGTCGTCGCATCGCGCTCCACCCGG
Organism: uncultured Alphaproteobacteria bacterium; assembly: GCA_963761735.1. Classification (GTDB taxonomy): domain Bacteria; phylum Pseudomonadota; class Alphaproteobacteria; order Rhodobacterales; family Rhodobacteraceae; genus CAVXHQ01. Next base: position 844,458 of record CAVXHQ010000005.1, on the reverse strand, counting down.
ATCGGGTGCTCCGGTCCCGCGATCACGGTGTCGCCGGTGTTCGTCCGAAATTGCAGCCCCTCCGACACGGCATCGAAATCGACCGCCACAAATGGCGCATCCTCGACCGTGATCCCGACCTTTTCGACCGGTGTCACGAGGAAATAGGCGTCTCCCTCGCGTTTCAGGATCGAGGCGAACAGCCCCACAAGGCCGGGCCTGCCGATCGGTGTGCCTTCATAAAACCACGTCCCGTCGCGGGCGATGCGCATGTCGATGTCGCCGCAGAACGGCGGATTCCAGTCGTCGACGGGCGGCGTCTTGCGCCCGGTGCCGTTGGCCGCGTCGCGCCCCGCGATCGCGCGGACGGCATCGGCGATGCCTTCGGCAGAGGGTGGCGGGGTGGCACCGTCGGTGGGGGGGCTGGGCATCGCGCTGTGCTCCGTTTCGGAATTGTTCGATATGGAGATACTAGCGCGGTGAGCGGGAGGGTCACGACCTGTCACCGATCCGTCGGAACGCGGTCCACATCTGGGGGGGCCGGTCTGCGTTCCCATCCACGCGGGCAACCCGGCAGCAAGGATCCGCGCGCCCGATCACAAAGACGTAGTGTCCGGGCCTTTTGCCATTCCGGTCCTGCGCCTTATCTGGTCAACTGCGCCGCATCGACCGCAATGCAGCCAAGGAGCCTCAGGCATGACAACCGACACCACGCTGGTCGCAGATATCGAGGCGCTGGGTGCCCGTCTGGGCGAGGCGCGCACCAGCATCGCCCGCCGGTTCATCGGTCAGGAACAGGTCGTGGACCTGACGCTGACGGCCCTTGTCTGCGGCGGTCACGGTCTGCTGATCGGCCTGCCGGGGCTGGGCAAGACGATGCTGGTGCAGACCCTTGCGACCGTGATGGGCCTCGACGGCGGCCGGATCCAGTTCACGCCGGACCTGATGCCCGCCGATATTCTGGGCAGCGAAGTCCTCGAAACCGCTGCCGACGGCGGGCGCGCCTTCCGGTTCATCGAAGGGCCGGTGTTCTGCCAGCTGCTCATGGCCGACGAGATCAACCGCGCCAGCCCGCGCACCCAGTCGGCGCTGTTGCAGGCGATGCAGGAGCGCGAAGTGACGATTGCGGGCGAGCACCGGCCGCTGGGCGTGCCGTTCCACGTTCTGGCGACGCAGAACCCGCTGGAACAGGAAGGTACCTATCCCCTTCCCGAGGCACAGCTGGACCGGTTTCTGGTGCAGATCGACGTGCCCTACCCGACCCGCGATACCGAGCGTGAGATCCTGATGGCCACGACCGGCATTGCCGAGAACGAGGTTCACGCGGTGTTTACCGCCGCCGAACTGCTGGCCGCGCAGCGGGTGCTGCGCCGGATGCCGGTGGGCGAGGCCATCGTCGAGACGATCCTCGATCTCGTGCGGTCGTGCCGCCCCGATGATGCCACCGCACCCGCCTATGTCGCCGACAACGTCAGCTGGGGCCCCGGTCCGCGGGCGGCGCAGGCACTGATGCTCGCCGTGCGCGCCAGTGCGCTGCTCGACGGGCGTCTGGCCCCCTCGTCCGAGGATATCATGCGCATGGCCGCCCCGGTCCTGACGCACCGCATGGCCCTGTCGTTCGGTGCGCGCGCCCGGGGCGAGACGCTGGCCACGATCATCGGCCGCGCCGCCACGACCGCGACAGCCGCCAAAGCCGCCGCCTGATGGAGGCCGTTGCGAACGTCATAACCCTGCGGACCGGTGCCGAAACGCTTGCCGCGCCCTTGCCCGCGCTGCTCGCCGATGCCGAGCATCTGGCGGCAACCGTGATCGTTGGCGACCACGGCCGCAGGCGCGCGGGCCTTGGCGACACGTTCTGGCAGTACCGCCCGGCGACCGATACCGACAGCCCGCGGCGCATCGACTGGCGCCGTTCGGCGCGGTCAGACACGACCTTCGTGCAGGACAAGGAATGGCAGATCGCGCAGAGCGTGACCCTGTGGGTCGATGGGTCCGCGGCGATGACCTATGCCTCGGACGGGCACGAGACGAAGGGCGACCGCGCGCGGACGCTGGCGCTCGCCATGGCGATCCTGCTGAACCGTGGCGGTGAGCGCATCGGCCTGACCGGCCACCACGGCGCGGACGGGGCGACCGGCCTGCCGCCGCGCGGCGGCACCCCGCAGATCGCCCGGCTGGGCGAGGCGATGCTGGCGCCGCACGAGGCCGACTACGGCCATCCCGATCCGCGCGACATGGCGCCCAACACCCGCGCGCTGTTCGCGTCCGATTTCCTCGGCGACCTCGAGCGGACGGAGGCCGCCGTCACCCGGGCTGCCGACCGGGGCGTGCGCGGCGCGCTGGTGCAGGTTCTCGACCCGTCCGAAGAGACATTCCCCTTCGATGGCCGCACGATCTTTCAGTCGATGACCGGGGCGCTGCAACATGAAACCCTGAAAGCCGGCAACCTGCGCGACCGCTATGTCGAGCGTCTGGCCGCGCGCAAGGACCGCCTCGCAACGCTCGCGCGCACGACCGGCTGGCAGTACACGACCCATCATTCGGATACGTCTGCCAGTGCGGCGCTCATGTGGTGCTATCATGCGCTGGCACGCCGATGAGCGCGCGTGACGGCATCTGGCCGGATACCGGACCCGAAACTGGGCCCGAATTCTTTCAAAGAATTCGTCTCGAACTTTTACAAAAAGTTCGGCGCGGACTTTTTGTAAAAGTCCGCCCTTTTGGCGGACGGCGCGCATGATGTCCGTCGGGCCTCTTGCGTTCACGGTGCCTTGGCTGCTGGTGGTCCTCGCCGCCTTGCCGGTTCTGTGGCTGATCCTGCGCGCCGTGCCGCCCGCCCCGATCCGGCGGCGGTTTCCCGGTGTCGCCCTGCTTCTCGGCCTTACCGATGACACCACCCAGACAGACCGCACACCGTGGTGGCTCTTGCTGCTGCGGATGCTTGCCGCCGCCGCCCTTATCGCCGGATTTGCGGGGCCGCTGCTCAACCCGCAGGCCGAGCGTGGCGGCACCGGCCCGCTTTTGATCGTCGCCGACGGCACCTGGGCCGATGCCCGCGACTGGACCGACAGGACCGACCGGATCACCGCGCTGCTGTCCGAGGCGGCCCGCGAAGGGCGCACCACTGCCCTCGTCTCGCTGACCGGGCCGCTCGATGCGCCGACCTTCGAGACCGCCGACATCACGTCTCTCGCCCTGCCGTCTTTCGCGCCATCGCCGTGGGAGCCGGACGCCGCGGCCCTCGCTGACTGGACCAATACCCTCGACGGCACATTCGACACGTTCTGGCTGTCCGACGGGCTTGCCCGCGACAGCCGTGCCGACATGCTGACGGCCCTGCAAACCCATGGCACCGTGACCGTTTTCCAGACCCCGCGACAGACCTTTGCCCTGCGACCCGCGCAATTCGCCGATGGCGAAATCCTGCTCGACGCCGTCCGCACCCCCAGCGGCCCGCCGTCGAGCGTCGAGATTGCCGCCGTGGGCCTCGATCCTGCGGGTGTCGAACGGCAGCTGGCCACCGTCACGATGGATTTCGCGCCCGGCGACGGCACGGCTGCGACCACCCTCGTGCTGCCCGCCGAACTGCGCAACCGCGTGACACGGTTTGAAATCGCGGGCCAACGCACCGCCGCGGCGGTCACCCTGACCGACGACGCCCTCAAACGCCGTGAAATCGCCCTGATCGCGGGGGGCAACAACCGTGAGGGCCTCGAGCTGTTGTCGCCGCTGCACTATCTGCGCGAGGCACTGTCGCCCTCAGCGGACCTGATCGAAGGCACCATCGCCGACGTGCTTTTGGCGAACCCGGACGTCATCATCCTTGCCGATGTTGCCGCACTGGCGACGACCGAGGCGACGGACCTGCGCATCTGGGTCGAAAACGGCGGCTTGCTCGTGCGCTTTGCCGGTCCGCGCCTTGCGGCCAGCGACGTCGCCCGCAGCGACGAGGACCCGCTGTTGCCGGTTCGCCTGCGCGCGGGGGGCCGCACCGTCGGCGGCGCGATGAGCTGGGGGGAGCCGAAATCGCTCGCCCCCTTCGAAGACGACAGCCCGTTCTTCGGCCTCGCGATTCCGGGCGACGTGACCGTTACCGCCCAGGTCATGGCGCAGCCCGATCCGACGCTGGCCGCACGGGTCATCGCGCAGCTTGCCGACGGCACACCGCTGGTGACACGCAACGCGCTCGGACAGGGGTCGGTCGTGCTGTTTCACGTCACCGCAAATGCCGAATGGTCGTCCTTGCCGCTCTCGGGCCTGTTCGTGCAGATGCTCGAAAGGCTGGCGGTGTCGGTCCGGCCGACGACACCGACGGTCGAGGATCTCGAGGGCACGACATGGGTCCCCTCGGATCTGCTGGCCGCGAATGGCAGGCTCGAGGCTGTGGATACCGCCCCCGGGGTGGCGGGCGCCGAACTCGCCCGTGCCATCGCCGCTGGCGCGCCGGGCGCCGCCGTGCCGCCGGGTCTTTACGCAGGCGAGGCACAGCGCCTCGCGCTCAACGTGATCGGCCCGGAAACGGTGCTGGCACCGGCCGCATGGCCCGCCGATGTGGCAATCGAAGGGATGGTCGCGGTGCGCGAGGTCGACCTCAAGGGACTGATACTGGGACTTGGACTGATGCTGCTGCTGATCGATCTTCTGGCGTCCATGATGCTGTCGGGGCGGTTGCGCGGGCAACGTGTTCGGCGGACGGCTGCGGCGGTGCTCGTTGCGGTCCTTGCCATGGGCCTGATCGGTCTGCCGGAGGGCGCGCGCGCGCAGGACAGTGCCACGACGACGCCCGATGCGGCAGAGCCGGCCGACCTGCCGCAGGACGACAGCTTTGCCATCGCCGCCACCGAATATGTCGTTCTGGCCCACGTCCTCACCGGCGATGCCCGCGTCGACGAGATAGCGGCCGCGGGCCTGCTGGGCCTGAGCCAGACCCTGTTTCAGCGCACCTCGATCGAGCCCGCGCGCCCCATGGCCGTAAACCTTGAAACCGACGATATCGCCCTCTTTCCCTTCCTGTACTGGCCGATGACGCCCAACCAGCAGATCCCGTCGCGCGAGGCCTATGTCCGCCTCAACCGGTATCTGGCGACCGGCGGCATGATCCTTTTCGACACCCGCGACGCCGATACCGCCTCGTTCGGGTCGTCCACGCCCGAGGGACAGCGTTTGCAGGTGATCGCCCGGGGCCTCGATATTCCGCCCATCGCGCAGATCCCCGAGGACCATATCCTGACGCGCAGTTTCTACCTTATACAGGACATGCCGGGGCGGTATCCCGGCCGCGACATCTGGGTCGAGGCCGCATCGCCGGATGCCGAGCTTGCCGAAGGCATGCCGTTTCGCGACCTCAACGACGGGGTGACGCCGGTGATCATCGGCGGCAACGACTGGGCCGCGGCATGGGCCATCGACGATTTCGGCAACCCGATGCTGCCCGTGGGGCGCGGCACGGCAGGAGAACGGCAGCGCGAGCTGGCCTTTCGGTTTGGCGTGAACCTGATCATGCATGTGCTGACGGGCAACTATAAATCAGATCAGGTGCATGTGCCCGCTCTTCTGGAGAGGCTGGGGCAATGAGGCATATCGTCTTCAAACAGGCGCCCGAGGCGACAACGGACCCTGCGGGGCGAGTATTTGCAGCAAGAAAAAGCGCGGGAGCTTTGGCATGAGCCGTGTCGTGGTGTTCGATCCGCTGCTGGTCTGGCCGTTGATCCTGGCGGCGGCGGTTCTTGCCGTGCTGGTCGTGGGGTTGGCGTGGTGGCGCGGCACGCGGGGCTGGTGGCTGCGCGGGCTGGCGGCCATAGCGTTGTTGGCGGCGTTGACCAATCCGTCTCTGCAAAGCGAGGAGCGCGACGCCCTTTCGGATATCGTGATCGCCGTCGTCGACCGCAGCGCATCGCAGCGCATCGCGGACAGGCCTGAACAGATCGACGCCGCCGTGGCGGACCTCGAGGCGGAGATCGCCGCGCGACCAAATACCGAACTGCGGCTGGTGGAGATCGGCGACGGCGAGGACGACAGCGGCACGTTGCTGATGTCGGCGCTCGCCGAAGCGCTTGCCCAGGAGCCGCAGGGGCGCATCGCGGGCATCGTCATGATTACCGACGGACGAACGCACGACATCGCGCGGCTGCCCCCCTGCCCGCGCCGACCCATGTGCTGCTGACGGGGAATGACGACGACTGGGACCGGCGGTTGGTGGTGCGCAACGCGCCGGCTTTTGCCATTCTGGGCGAGCAGGTGAACCTGACCGTGCGAATCGAGGATCAGGGCGCGGCACCCGGCGATACGCTGGTGCCGCTGTCCATTGCCATCGACGGCGGCGCGCCGATGTTGTTCGACGTGCCGCTGGGCGAGGACATGGAACTGCCCGTGGAATTGCCCCACGGCGGCATGAACGTGTTGCAGTTCGAAACACCCGTCGTCGACGGCGAACTGACCGGACGCAACAACGCCGCCGTCGTGCAGATCAACGGCGTGCGCGACCGCCTGCGCGTGCTGCTCGTCTCGGGTGAGCCGCATCCGGGCGAGCGGACCTGGCGCAACCTGCTGAAATCGGATTCAGCCGTCGATCTGGTGCATTTCACCATCCTGCGCCCGCCCGAAAAGCAGGACGGCGTTCCGGTGGACGAACTTGCCCTGATCGCCTTTCCGACACGCGAGCTGTTCATCGAGAAGATCGACGAATTCGACCTCATCATCTTCGACCGGTACCGCCGCCGCGGCATCCTGCCGTCGAGCTACTTCGAGAACGTCGCCGATTATGTCACAAACGGCGGTGCGGTTCTCGTCTCTGCCGGGCCCGAATATGCCACGGCGGACAGCATCTACCGCTCCCCTCTAGGCTTCGTCTTGCCCGGCGCGCCGACCGCGCGGGTGTTCGAGGAAGGATTTCTGCCGACCCTGTCGGAAATAGGCCTGCGCCATCCGGTCACGGCCGGTCTGATGGAGGCATTCGGCGCGACGCAGGCCGAGGACGGCACCGTCACGCCCGACTGGGGCCGCTGGCTGCGCCAGGTCGAGGTAACGCCGACGCCCGGCGCGACCGTGGCGATGGAAGGGATCGACGGGCGGCCCCTGCTGATGCTCGAGCGGGTCGGCGAGGGGCGCGTGGCGCTGATTGCGTCGGATCAGAGCTGGCTGTGGGACCGGGGTTTCGAAGGCGGCGGGCCGCAACTCGAACTGCTGCGCAGGCTGGCGCACTGGATGATGAAAGAACCCGAGCTCGAGGAAGAGGCCCTCTGGGTCGAGCCGTCGGGGCAGACGATGCGGGTGATCCGCCGCACGCTGGCGGACGAGGCACCGGAGGTGACGGTCACCGGACCGGACGGATCCGAGGTGGCGCTTGGCCTGTCAGAGGTGTCGCCCGGACGGTTCGAGACGCTGTACGACGCGCCCGAGATCGGGTTTTACCGGCTGTCGGACGGAACCCTGGAAACCGTCATCGCCCTTGGCCCGGCGGCGCCGCGCGAATTCGAGGAAACGATTGCGAGCGACGCCCTGCTGGGCCCCGTCGTGGCCGCCACGGCGGGCGGCGTGGTGCGGATCGCAGACGGATTGCCCGATGTGCGTGCGGTGCGCGAGGGACGGCCCGCGGCGGGCAACGGCTGGATCGGGATCACCCCGCGCGAGGCCTATGTGACCGCGAACCTGACGATCGCGCCGGTGTTGCCCGCCTGGGCGTTCCTGCTGATTTCGGTGCTGTTCGTCCTCGGCGCATGGCTGCGCGAAGGCCGGTCGTAGGGTGGGATTCCCCCTACCGTCCGGCGGTGCCGTGTAAGGTGCCGCCGCCCTACGGCAGCGTGAACACGACCGGCTCGACAGCCCAGCCATCGACGTTGCAGCGGCCCCGGATCACGACCTGCGTGATACCGTCCGGAATTTCGACGTTCGCCAGCGACCGCGTGAAGGGTTGTTCATCGACATGCGGATGGCCCAGAATGCGGACGCCCAACGGATTGCCGTCCATGTCGTGAATGTCCCAGGCATCGGCATAGTGCTCGGTCCCGGTGTCGGGATGCGACAGGGTCACGTCGAACGTCCAGTAGGCGCCGGACTGGCGGGCCGTGACGTCCTCGACGACCGGTTCTTCGGCAAGGGCGGGCGTGGCGCACAGGGCGAATATCAGGGCAATGGGTCGGATCGGGATCATCGGTCTGGTCCTTTTTTCAGGAGAGGCGGGGCATTCAGAGCATCGGGAGCATTCAGATATCGGGGGCACTCAGGATACTGCGGGGTTTTGACGCGAATTCGCGACTCCATACAAGCCACAAGACCGAGAGCGTCGCCAGCATCAGCGGGATCGCCCCGGCCAGCCACGCCAGCGAGCCGAGGGCGAAATACATCGCCCGCAGCCCCCGGTTGAAATTCATCGCAGCCCGGATGTTCAGCTCGGCAGCCTGACCCGCGCGGCGTACCGCCTGCGGCGTGGTGCCGTCGTTGGGCACGCTGGCCATCATCACCGCGCAATAGCCGAACACCCGGTTGGACCAGACGAATTTCAAAAACGCATGCGCCAGGAACAGCCCGGGCAGCATCAGTTTGATCTGCCACAGCAACACCGGCCGGTCCGCGCCAAGCAGGCCCTCGGCGACACCTTCGAGAGCGCCGATGTTGCCGATCATCGCGAGGGTACCGCCGATGGCGATCAGGCAGGTCGACGCAAAGAACGACACCCCCTGCCGCAGGCTCGACAGGATTTGCGCGTCGAATATCCGGACCTCGCGGGCCGCGAACTGCGCCATCCATTCACGACGGTAGCGCGCCATCATCACCGTCACCGACGGGCGCCGCGTGCCCGGATGTTCGATCCATGTGCCAATTGCCGCCGCCCCGGCAAAGATCGCCACAAGCGCCGCGATGTCGTGCAAGGACAACAGGTCGGTGATATCGGTCAATGTCATACCCGCGATGTAGCCCGCAAACCGGCGCCCGCCAGAGCGGCCCTTGCATGAGCGCCCCCAGCTGGGTATGAATTGGCAAGATATTCTTACCAATTCATCGGATGCGAGATAAATCTCATGGAAATGCCCGCCCCCGACGCCCGTATCATGGCCCTCAAGGCGCGTCTCGTCGCACGGTTACAGGCCGTTTTGCCGGACCGCGCGGTGATCCACGATCCAATGGAAACGCGCGCCTATGAATGCGACGCGCTGACCGCCTATCGCTGCGCGCCGCTCTGCGTCGTCCTGCCGGGCAGCACCATGGAGGTCTCTGCCGTCCTGAAGATCTGCCACGACCTTGGCGTGCCCGTGGTGCCGCGCGGATCGGGCACCTCGCTGGCGGGCGGCGCGCTGCCGACGGCCGATTGCGTGATCCTCGGCGTCGCGCGCATGGCGGATGTGATCGAGACGAACTATCCCGATCGCTATATCCGGGTACAGACGGGACGCACGAACCTGAGCGTCACCGGCGCCGTCGAGGAAAACGGCTTTTTCTATGCGCCGGACCCGTCGAGCCAGCTTGCCTGCGCCATCGCAGGCAATATCGCGATGAATTCGGGTGGAGCGCATTGCCTGAAATACGGCGTGACGACCAACAACCTTTTGGGTGTCACGATGGTGCTGATGGACGGCACCGTCGTCGAGGTCGGCGGCGCGCACATGGATGCGGGCGGCCTCGATCTGCTGGGCGTGATCTGCGGATCCGAAGGGCAGCTGGGCGTCGTGACCGAAGCAACCTTGCGGATACTGCCTAAACCCGAGGGGGCGCGTCCCGTGCTGATCGGATTCGACGACAGCGAGGTTGCGGGCGCCTGCGTCAGCGACATCATCAAGGCGGGCGTGCTGCCCGTTGCCATCGAATTCATGGACCGGCTGTGCATCCGGACCTGCGAAAGTTTCGCGAAGGCGGGCTATCCCGACTGCGAGGCGCTGCTGATCGTCGAGGTCGAGGGATCGCCCGCCGAGATCGACGCGCAGCTCGAAACGATCCTCGCGATCGCGCGGCGCCACGATCCGGTTGAACTGCGCGAGAGCAAATCGGCGGAAGAAAGCGCGCGGATCTGGCTGGGCCGCAAATCGGCGTTCGGCGCGATGGGGCAGATTTCGGACTACATGTGTCTGGACGGGACGATCCCGGTGTCGGCCCTGCCGCGTGTCCTGCGCCGGATCGGCGAGCTGTCGGCGCAGTATGGCCTCAAGGTCGGCAACGTATTCCACGCGGGCGACGGCAACATGCACCCGCTGATTCTGTATGACGCCAACAAGCCCGGCGATCTGGAATTGTGCGAGGAAATGGGCGCCGATATCCTGAAACTCTGTGTCGAGGTGGGCGGCTGTCTGACCGGCGAACACGGCGTGGGCATCGAAAAGCGCGATCTGATGGATGTGCAGTATGCGCCCGCGGACCTTGAGGCGCAGATGGCGGTCAAGGACGTGTTTGACCCCGGCTGGCTGCTGAACCCGGCGAAGGTGTTTCCGCTGTACGTCACCGCGGGACGGCGCGGGTGACGGGGGGCGCTGCCCCCCCGGCCTGCGGCCTCACCCCCGGGATATTTCGGACCAGAAGAAGCGGGAAGCGCGCATGAAGACCGAAGCAGACATCGCGCGCGCCATCCGCGACGCGGACGGACCGTTGCGCATCACCGGTGGCGGCACGCGCGGGATCGCCGACGCCGTGCGCGGGACCGGTTTGTCCGTCGCCGGCGTCGCGGGGATAGAGCTGTACGAGCCCGGCGCGCTGACCCTCGTGGCGCGGGCCGGTACGCCGATGGCCGAGATTGACGCGACGCTCTCGGCACAGCGCCAGCGCCTCGCGTTCGAGCCGCCCGATCTGCGCGCCCTTCTCGGCACCTGCGGCACGCCGACCATCGGCGGGGCCATCGCCACGAACGCCTCCGGTCCGCGCCGCGTCGTGGCAGGGGCCGCGCGCGATTTCATGCTGGGCGTGCGGTTCGTCGACGGGATGGGCACCATCGTCAAGAACGGCGGACGGGTGATGAAAAACGTGACGGGCTATGATCTTGTCAAGCTGATGTCGGGATCGCACGGCACCCTCGGGGTGCTGACCGAAGTGGCGCTCAAGGTATTGCCGGTGGCCGAAACCGAGGCGACCGTGATGCTGCACGGGCTGGATGCGGCGCAGGCGGTGGCGGCGTCGGCGGCGGCACTCGGCTCGCCCTTCGAGGTCTCCGGGGCGGCATTCGTGCCGGTGGCGGGAGGCGCGTCCGTGGCGCTCCTGCGCATCGAAGGGTTCGCTGCCTCCGTCGATTATCGCTGCGCGCAGCTGAGCAGTCTTCTGGGCCATTTCGGCGAGATAGAGGTGGCGCAGGCATCGACCTCCGCCACGCTCTGGCGCGATGTGCGCGATGTCGCCTGCCTGACCGGCGCGCCAGGCGACCTGTGGCGGATTTCGGTGAAACCGAGCGATGCGCCCGGTATCCTGGCCGCCCTGCCAGATGGCGCGCGTACCTGCCTCGACTGGGGCGGCGGGCGGATCTGGGCGGTGGTGCCCGAGGGAACCGACCTGCGCGGACCGATGCAGGTGCCCGGTCACGCGACGCTTTTGCGCGGTGCAGGCGTGGCATTCCCCCCCGAACCCGCACCGCTGGCCGCCCTTGCCGCCGGATTGCGCGCCAAATTCGACCCGCGCGGCATCCTCAACCCCGGCCTGATGGGCTGATCCCCTTTTTTCGGAGCGTTCCATGCAGACCACCTTCACCCCCGACCAGCTGCGCGATCCCGGCATCGCCCGCGCGAACGAGATCCTGCGCGCCTGCGTCCACTGCGGGTTCTGCACCGCCACCTGCCCGACCTATCAGGTGCTGGGCGATGAATTGGACAGCCCGCGAGGACGCATCTATCTGATCAAGGACATGCTGGAAAACAACCGGGTGCCGGACGCGAAAACCGTGGGTCATATCGACCGCTGCCTGTCCTGTCTGGCCTGCATGACGACCTGTCCGTCGGGCGTGCACTATATGCACCTCGTCGATCACGCGCGCGCCTACATAGAGAAAACGTACAAACGGCCGCTGTCTGACCGGATTTTGCGCTGGATTCTTGCACAAATCCTACCTTATCCCCGGCGCTTCCGTCTGGCGCTCCTCGGCGCAAAGATCGGACGCCCGTTCGCGCGTCTCGTGCCCGACGCGCGGCTGCGCGCAATGCTCGAGATGGCGCCGCGCCAGATCCCGCCGGTGTCGCGCCGCGACGACCCGCAGGTGTTTGCGCCGCAGGGGCCGCGCCGGATGCGGGTTGCCCTGATGACCGGCTGCGCCCAGCGCGCGCTGAATACCGACATCAACGATGCGACGATCCGCCTGCTGACGCGCCTTGGTGCCGAGGTCGTCGTCGCCAAGGGTCAGGGCTGCTGCGGCGCGCTGACCCATCACATGGGCAAGGAAAAGCAGAGCCACGCGGCAGCCGCCGCAAATATCCGCGCCTGGATGGCGGAAGTCGACCGCGACGGTCTGGACGCCATCGTCATCAACACCTCGGGCTGTGGCACCACGGTCAAGGACTACGGCCACATGTTCCGCAATTCCGGGATGGCGCGGGACGCGGCAACGGTCGCGGCAAAGGCGCGCGATGTCTCGGAGGTCCTGATGGACCTTTTGCCTGAAGGCGCGCCGCAGATCCTGCCGAACATCGCCAAACGCGCCATCGCGGGCATCGACATGGCCGATACCGCGCCGCCGCCCGAGGGCGCCGGGCCGCTCACGGTCGCCTATCACGCGGCCTGCTCGCTTCAGCACGGGCAGCAGATCAAGACCTATCCCAAGGATCTGCTGAAGCGCGCCGGTTTCAGGGTGGCAGAGCCTGCCGACAGCCATCTGTGCTGCGGCTCCGCGGGCACCTACAACCTGATGCAGCCCGAGATTTCCGGCCAGCTCAAGGCGCGCAAGATCGCCACCATCGAGGCTGTCCGCCCCGACATCATCGCCGCGGGCAACATCGGTTGCATGATGCAGATCGGGTCGGGCACGCAGGTGCCCATCGTGCATACCGTCGAACTGCTGGATTGGGCCACCGGCGGACCGCAGCCGCCCGCGCTGACCGCACCGGGAAAACGCACGCCAGAGGTGCCCGATCTTCGCAGTCCGCTGTGAATGGCCTCTTTCGGTGACCGGTTTCACATTGTGTAGGGCGACCGGGTTTCAAACGGCAACAGACGCAAAATTTTCATCGCCCGCGCCCAAATTCCGCCGCCATTCGCCGTTACACACGTCGAAACCATCAGGGGTCCGGAGGCCGAATGCGACATATCTTTCTGGCTCTGGCGTGGCTGTGCGGTCTTGCCTCTCTCATCATCGCCCCCGCCGTCGTCGCGCAGGACAGCGCGCTGATGTCGCTGGAGACGTCACAGGACGGGCGCGGCTGGGAGGCCGTGGGGCGTCTCGACATCGCGGGCAAGGGATTTTGCACCGCCGCGCTGATCGACACCCGGATCGTCCTGACGGCGGCGCATTGCGTCTATGGCACGGACGGTGCGCTGCTTGATCCCGACCGCTTCCTGTTCCGCGCCGGTCTGCGCAATGGCCGTGCCGAGGTCGAGCGGTCTGTGCGGCGGTTCCTCACACATCCCGACTATGTCTTTGCCGGTGCCACCGCCCGCTCGGATACGGTGGGCAACGACATCGCGATCCTCGAACTCGATCAGCCGATCCGTCTGACCCGGGTGCAACCGTTCGCGGTATCGGGCGTGGCGTCGCGCGGCGACGCGGTGGGCATCGTCTCCTACGCTCAGGACCGTGAGGATGCGCCGTCCCTGCAAGAAACCTGCGGTGTCCTCGGCCGCCAAAACGGCATGATCGTGATGACTTGCGAGATCGATTACGGAGCCTCCGGCGCGCCGGTGTTCCGCGTTGAGGACGGCGTGCCGCGCATCGTCTCGGTCGTGTCCGCAATGGCGCAGATGAACGGCGCACAGGTCGCCCTGGGCACGTCGCTGGGCCGACCTCTCGATGAATTGCGCGCGGCGTTCGCGGCGCTCGGACCCGCCCGGCCCGGTGGCGTGCAGCGGATCATCACGGCAGGCGTCCGAAACGAGACCGGGGCGCGGTTCGTTCAGGCCCCCGCCAACTGACCGCTTTTTGCGCGTCGGGGTCTTGAACGTCGCCCCGGCCCTACCCAATTCCCGTAACGAAGGTGCCGCAAGGGCCTTTGCCGAACCGGCCTGTCCCGAAGATTGGGAAGGCCTTACATCCGTTGTCGCTCATTGGAGGATAACCCCATGCGATCATTCGATTTTGCCCCGCTTCACCGCTCAGCCGTCGGTTACGATCAGGTCGCCGACCTGATGAACCGGATTGCCGCCAAGGACGCGGGCCAAACCAACTATCCGCCCTACAACATCGAAAAGACCGATGATGCCGCCTGGCGCATATCCATCGCCGTTGCCGGATTTGCCGAGGCCGATCTGGCCGTCGAGGTGCGCGAAAACGCGCTTTTCGTGACGGCCCGCAAGACCGAGGAAGAGGACGGCACCCGGTATCTGCACCGTGGCATCGCCAACCGTGCGTTCGAACGTCGGTTCCACCTCGCCGATCATGTGCGCGTGACCGGCGCCAGCCATATCGACGGAATGCTGCACATCGATCTGGTGCGCGAAGTGCCCGAGGCGTTGAAACCCCGCCGCATCGCCATCTCGGCCCCGGCAGACGAGGCCATCGACAGCGTGGCCGTACAGTAACGGCCCGATCTTCGGTTCACCATTGAAAAGGCGCGGCACCTCACAAGAGGTACCGCGCCGAATTCATGTCAACAAACTGAATAGCGGCCGTCAGACCGCGTCAAAGACGACAATGCCCTGCTCGCCCGCATCCGGTTTCTCGTCGGTCAGACTTGCCTTGGCAATCTCATACAGAAATTTCAGATTGCTCTCTGGCGAGACCGAAACCTCCGCACGGGTCGGCGTGAATTTCAGGAGTCGCAGGTCAGGGTCTTCCTTGCCGTCCTCGAACCAGGCAGCGGCGAAAACGCTCCATAACTTGTCGAGCCTGGCGCTGTCGTCGCTCAATTCAAGCGTGCCCGCGACGTCGGCATAAAGACCCTGTTGGTCGCTCGACACGACAAATCTCGCCGTCTGCGCACCAGCTTCGACACCGGAAACAAGGTCGGTTCCCCTGGCCGTGATGAACCAGATCGCGGATTCGTCGCTCCCGTCGATTTGTGGCGACATCGGCACAAGCCGGTTGTCGGACACAAGGCCAAGCATGCCGGCACGCACGTCTTCGATCCGGTCCCAGAATTCTTCTTTCAGAGTGCTCATCGAGGGTCATCCTTATTGGGCCACCGCAGCGGTGGCATTCGAGGGGACAACCCACCCCGTGTTCAATGCGTTCCGCCGCCGCGTGACATCAGTGCGCCTTGGCCCAGTTATTCCCCTGCCCGGATTCGACAACAAGCCGCACATCGAGATGCACCGCCGGGTCGGCAGCGCCCTCCATCACCTGTTTCGCGGTCTCGATCAGCCGGTTTTCGGCGCCCTCATCCACCTCGAACAGCAATTCGTCGTGCACCTGCAACAGCATACGCGCGGGTTGCCCGGCAATCGCGTCCTCCATCCGGATCATCGCGCGCCGGATCACGTCCGCAGCGGTGCCCTGAATCGGGGCGTTGATGGCACCACGCTTGGCGAACCCGGCAGCCGGGCCTTTGGAGTTGATTTCGGGGGTATGAATTTTGCGCCCGAACAGGGTCTGAACAAAGCCGTTTTCCTTCGCGAATTTGATCGTATCATCCATGTAGTCGCGGATCCCCGGGAACCGTTCGAAATACCGGTCGATGAAGCCTTGCGCATCGGCACGCGGTATCCGCAGATTCCGCGCAAGGCCGAACCCGCTGATCCCGTAGATGACGCCAAAGTTGATCGCCTTGGCCTGTGAGCGGATTTCGCGGGTCATCTCGTCCAGCGGCACGTCGAACATCTCGGATGCGGTCAGCGCGTGGATATCGACACCGTCGACAAAGGCCTGTTTCAGCGCGTCGATACCCGCGACATGTGCCAGGATCCGCAATTCGATCTGGCTATAGTCGAGCGATACCAGAACCTTGCCGGGCTCTGCAATGAACGCCTCGCGGATGCGGCGGCCTTCTTCGGAGCGGACCGGAATGTTTTGCAGGTTCGGGTCCGTGGAGGCGAGCCTGCCGGTATTGGCGCCCGCGATGGAGTAGGAGGTGTGGACCCGACCGGTATCGGGATTGATATGCTCCTGCAGGGCGTCGGTATAGGTGGATTTGAGTTTCGACAGCTGCCGCCAGTCGAGGATCCGGCGCGGCAGATCGTGCAGCGTCGCGAGGTCTTCGAGGACGTCGGCGCCGGTGGAATAGGCGCCGGTCTTGCCGGTCGACGGCTTTTTACCGTCCGGCATTTCGAGGGACATCTCGTCGAACAGGATCTCGCCCAGCTGCTTGGGCGAGCCGACGTTGAATTTTCGGCCCGCAAGCTGGTAGATCTCGTCCTCGAGGCCCGCCATCTTCTGCGCAAAGGCGTTCGACATCCGGCTGAGCGTATCGCGGTCCACCTTGATCCCCGCCATTTCCATCCGCGCCAGCACCGGCACGAGCGGGCGTTCGAGGGTTTCGTACACGGTCGTTACATGGGCGCGGTGCAGGCCGGGTTTGAACGTCTCCCACAGGCGCAGGGTGATGTCGGCGTCTTCGGCGGCGTATTTCACCGCGTCGTCGACCGGCACCCGGTCAAAGGTGACGGCGGATTTGCCGGTGCCCAGCAAAGGCTTGATCGGCATCGGTGAATGGCCGAGATAGCGTTCGGACAGCGCGTCCATCCCGTGATTGTGCAGCCCGCCGTGCATCGCATAGGACATCAGCATCGTGTCGTCGACCGGGGCCACGTCGATGCCCAGAAGGGCGAATATCTTGGCGTCGTATTTCATGTTCTGCCCGATCTTCAGGATCGAGGCATCGGTCAGCATCGGGCGCAACAGATCCAGCGCTGCATCCTTGTCCATCTGCCCCTCGGCCAGATCGTCGGATCCGAACAGATCGTCGTCGCGCGATGCCTTGTGCGTCAGCGGAATATAGCACGCCTGCCCCGGCACCACGCAGAGCGATACACCGACCAGTTCGGCGCGCATCTCGTCCAGCGAGGTGGTTTCGGTATCGACCGCGACGTGGCCGACCTCATAGATCCGGTCGATCCAGACCTGCAGGGCCACAGCGTCGCGCACGCATTCATAGGCATCGGCGTCGAACGGCACCGCCGCGCGCGCGGTCTCTTCGGCGGGCGTATCCTCGATCACCGGCGCCGTGCTCCCCAGACGGTCGGCGATACGTTTGGTGATCGTGCGGAATTCCATTTCGGCCAGAAAGCCCAGCAGGTCGTCGGGCACCGGATCGCGTATCTCCAGCGCGTCGATGGTGAAATCGAGGGCCATGTCGCAGTCGAGCTGCACCAGCCGCTTGCTCATCTCGATCTGGGCGCGGTGGTCGATCAGGGTCTGTCGGCGTTTGGGCTGCTTGATCTCTCCGGCGCGGTCGAGCAATTCCTCGAGGCTGCCGAATTCGTTGATCAGCAGGGCCGCCGTCTTGATTCCGATCCCCGGCGCGCCCGGCACGTTGTCCACGCTGTCACCGGCCAGCGCCTGCACGTCGACGACGCGCCCGGGTTTCACCCCGAATTTCGCCTCGACGCCCTCGATGTCGATCCGCGCGTTCTTCATCGGGTCGAGCATTTCGACGCCGCCACCGACGAGCTGCATCAGGTCCTTGTCCGACGACACGATGGTGACACGCCCCCCCGCCGCACGCGCCTGGCACGACAGGGTGGCGATGATGTCGTCGGCCTCGAATCCTTCGATTTCCTTGCAGGCGATATTGAACGCCTCGGTCGCGCGGCGGGTCAGCGGGATCTGCGGACGCAGATCCTCGGGCATGGCCTCGCGGTTGGCCTTGTAGGCGTCGTACATGTCGTTGCGAAAGGTGTGGCTGCCCTTGTCGAAAATCACCGCCAGATGGGTGGCCGCATCGGCGCCGGTGTTACCTTCAACGTACTTCTGCAATAGGTTCACGAACCCCGACACCGCCCCCACCGGCAGCCCGTCGGATTTCCGGGTGAGCGGCGGCAGCGCGTGATAGGCGCGAAAGATGAATGCCGAGCCGTCGATCAGATGCAGGTGACATCCCTTGCCGAACTCCAGAGTCATATGCCGCACTCCCGCGTTGATTTGCTGACCGGTTTTCGCACGGTGCGGCCCATTGTTCCAGACTTTGCAGCGGGACCGGCACTGGCTGTCGCGCGCGGTGCCGGTCCTGTCGGCGTCACGGACCGAGACGTTGCGGAACACACCGGTCGCCGTGGTCTACGTCGCCGTCAGATCGATCTCGAATCGCCAGATCGCAAGCTGGAACGGCCCACGGTCCGTCTCGACGGCATGGTCACCGGACGCGGCCAGATGCCAGCCGGTCTTTCGATAAAACCGGGCGGCCCGTTCGTTTCCCGCGGCACACAACAGCCAGCCGTCCGCCGCAGCGCCGGCCCGCAAGTCGGCGAGGACCGCCCCCATCAGCACGCCCGCCACATCCGTGCCACGGGCGCTGCGGTCGACATAGAACTGGTCCAGCTCGTCGCCCTTGATCAGATACAGGCCCGCAAGCGAACCGGCAACGGCACCGTCGAGAACGCGAAAACCGCCGATATTCTCCCGCGCGCGGCGGGCAAAGGTGTCGTGGGTGCGCCGCCCGACAAGGGCCTGTGGCACGATGGCGGCGTGGGCATCATGCCAGCCCTGCTCCCACAGGTCTGTCAGCGCGGGCAGGTCGGCGGGGCTGGCCGCACGGACTTGCCTTTTGACAGGTACCGCAACTGGCCTCCGGGTCGTCACCCCGGCTGGTTGTCGCCGATCTTGGGCCCGTCGCCCGGCGCGTCGGTCCCCAGGCTCTTGTCGCCCGGCCGACGTTCGGCGCTGTCCGCATGTATGAACCGCTTGTCGCAATAGCCGCATTCAACCCAGCCGCGATCGCGCGGTATCGAATACCAGACGCGCGGATGGCCCAGCCCCGGCCCACTGCCGTCGCAGGCGACGCGCCAGTCGGTGACGATCTCGGTTTCAGGAGCGGGTCGAGTCATTGGGATACCTGCCGATCAGGGGACGCGTTGATGCCGCAACGCGCACGGGTTACAGGCGTTGTAGACCACGCAGCAGCGGGGGAAAAGACCCCCGGCGAGGCGCGCCCGCAAGGGAGCGACGAGCGGGCCGCCCGCGCCACGTCGATATCGACAGAGAGAGACAGATGACAGACGCCGCCATCGCCCTGAAGGGCCTGACCAAAACCTACGCCCCCTCGGCGCGCAGCCCCGCAAAGGAGGCGCTGAGGGGCATCGACCTGAATATTCCGCAAGGCAGCATCTTCGGTCTGCTTGGCCCGAACGGCGCGGGCAAATCGACGCTGATCAACATTCTGGCGGGCCTCGTGGTGAAATCGGCGGGCGAGGTGACGATCTGGGGCTTCGATCAGGACCGCAATCCGCGGCAAAGCCGGGCGGCAATCGGTGTCATGCCGCAGGAACTGGTCCTCGATCCGTTCTTTACGCCCCGCGCCGCCCTCGAGGTGCAGGCGGGCCTCTACGGCGTTCCGAAATCCGAGCGGCGGACGGATGCGATCCTCGATCTGATCGGGCTGGCCGACAAGGCCGACGCCTACGCGCGGTCCCTGTCGGGGGGGATGCGGCGCAGGCTATTGCTGGGCAAGGCGCTGGTGCATGCCCCCAATATCCTCGTGCTCGACGAGCCGACGGCGGGCGTGGACATCGAATTGCGCAACATGTTGTGGCGGAATGTCCGCAAGCTGAACGAGGCGGGCACGACGATCATCCTGACGACCCATTACCTCGAAGAGGCGCAGGAAATGTGCGACGAGATCGCCATCATCAACCACGGTGAGGTGATCGTCCGCGACAGTACCGCGAACCTGCTGGCGCGGATGCAGACCAAATCGCTGGTGGTGACAAGCGACGACGTCGCCGCACCCGCCATGCCGGGCGGGATCGAAATTGCCGTCCGGGCGCCGGGCGTCTTCGCCTTTACCTATGATCAGGGCACGACGGACGCCGGTCAGGTCCTCGACGCGATCCGCGAGGCCGGCCTGACGATCCGCGACGTCCGCTCCGAACAGGCAGACCTCGAGGACGTGTTTCTGACGCTGACCCGCAGCGTCTGACGGACAATGCGGGGCGCGAAGTTTTTGAAAAACTTCGGCGTCGAACTTTTCGAAAAAGTTCGCTCCTGTGGCAGATGTCGCGCGCCTAGGGCAGAAGGGCACCCAGTTTCTTGCCGCCGACGATATGCAGATGAAAATGCGGCACCTCCTGGTTGCCGTCCTCGCGCGCGTTGGCGATGGCCCGAAACCCGGTGTCCAGTTCAAGCAGGCGGCACACCTGCGCCACGGCGGCAAAAAAACCGGCCTGCTCGTCGACGCTCGCATCCCGGGCAAAATGATCGAGGCTGGTATAGGCCCCCTTCGGGATCACCATCACATGAATCGGCGCCTGCGGGGCATGGTCGTGGAACGCCAGCGCATGATCGCTCTCGAACACGGTCTTGTTGGGGATTTCACCGCGCAGAATACGGGCAAAGATGTTCTGATCGTCGTAGATATAATCCATGGTCGGTCTTTCGGATTGGGTGGGCGGATGCGGCAGTCCAGATTTACGGACGATGCCTCGGGCGTCAGTCCGCGAAAAGGTTCGGCATATGCGCCAGACCTTCGGCCTTTTCGGGCGCGAGGCTCAGGAACTGCACCAGATGAGCGGCATTGTCCTCGGGCGGCGCGGTTTCGCGAATACGGGCATGGCGGGCGAAATTTTCGTCCCGGATCCTGCCACTCTCATACACCACATCGTAGCGGATCGTGGGCAACAATCTTTGCATCGTCTCGGGGCTGGTCTCTTCGCCCGCAAGGCCGACCCGCCGGGCATGTCCCTGAAGGTAGTCGTCCGTGAATACACAGTCGATTTCCAGAAGACGGGTGATCGACCGGTCGGCATAGAAATCCTTTATCAGGTCGATCGACGCGGTATCCATGCAGATCAGCAGCCGGTCGGTATCGTAAAATTCGAACAGCATCCGCATCAGGGCCCGCCGGTGCCGCGTTCTTTTGCCCAGCGTCGTCTGGATGCCGCCCAGATCGGGCAGCGGCGTGGTTTCTTCGTCGAACAGATATTCGATGCAGGGGATATCGGTGGTGTGCTTGATGGCACCCACCAGCCGCTTTGCCACATGCCATTTCTTGCACGCCACGATCAGCAATTCGCGCTCGCGCCCCAGGCTCGTCTCCGTTTCCCAGAAACGCGGCGCAAACCGCCGTCCGATCCGCCCGCGCCCGGTCAGAAAACCGAACAGCTTGCGCCCCTCGTCGGAAATCCGGAAATCGGTACGCTCTGACGCATAGAGTGTGCCCAACCGCTTCTTCAGCTCGGCTCCCTCGGGGCTGATCTTGCGGGCGAACAGGTAGTCCTGGCTCAGCAACAGATCGTAGTGGTCGTTGTAGAACGTCACCGGCATGCCGTAATCGCTGAACATCAGGAACGTCAGCGTGCGGGTCCGGATCTCGACCTCGGGGACAAGATGGCGCACGAGGGTCTGAAAGAACGTCTCGTCGGGGATCCACGTCGTGCGAAAGAACCGCATCACATCGCGGCGCTTTTTGATGAATTCGAGAATTCTCTCGACTGTCCGGCGCCGCAGACACCACCACTGACTGCCGATCTGGATCTGCATGTCGACGGGGATACCGCGCGCAAGGCCGAGGCGGCGTTGCAGCCCCAGGGACCCGTAAAACAGTCTTTTGTGGGTCCGTTCGTTGAACCAGTGACGATAGATCAGCCGCTCTTCCTTGATCCCGGTCTTGATCCAGTCGCTGTCGAAGAAATCGAAGCTTTCGATATAATCCACGTCATCGGCATCGAGGAACCGGTGTGCGTAGACCGCCGATTTCACGGCCATGCAATCGCCCGAGACCATGTAGAAATGGGTGGCACGCGGAAACGCAGCGGCCGCCGCCTCGACGGCAGACAGCGTCGCCTGAACGAGTGACCAAGCCCCCCATCCGCACCTGATCCTCTTGCGTGCAAAGACGATGTCGGGATTGTCCGACAGTTCGTGCCGGATACGCTCGAACGCCGCACGTGGCGCGCTGGCGTCAAAGTGGATGGCCATGCAATCGCCCGCGGCCGTCAGCTGACGGGCCTGCTGGATAATGGCATCCGGATCCTTGTGACACAGAAGGATGAAGGCGATTTTTGCCAATTCGGACACCTATCGGCCACTATGGAAAGTATCTTTACCGCTCCTATCGTAAAGAGACATTGAAGTGACAGGGTTTGTTTGCTTTTTTGCAGACGCAGGGCGTTGCCGCGACACGATGCCCGCCGCACACACGAGGCAGAGCTGCATGGGATTTCCCGGAACCTGGATGACATCCACCGAAAGCGTGGTGTACCGCGTGGTGCCCAAATGCGCCTGCTCGACGATCGGGCAGATCATGTATTATTCCGATCACGGTGTGTTTTACGACGGCGACATCCACGACGCGAAGACGGGCCTGCACAAATGGGCCCTCGAGCCGAGCCAGAAGCCGATCACCCGCAACGTCAGGAATCACGAGAGCTATTCGTTCACCTGCGTGCGCAATCCGTACACCCGCATCCTGTCGAGCTTTTTCGACAAGATCTGCGGCATACAGCGCAACGGCAAACGCTATCGCGGCAACCTCGTGCCGCTGCTGATCCAGAAATACGGGATCGAGGTCGGCTCGCCCGAGGACGATTTTCAGTTCGATCAGATCCGGTCGTTCCGGCGCTTCTTGCTGTTCGCCCGCGACACCATCCGCTGGAAGAAACCGATGGAACCGGACATCCACTGGTCCGCCATGTCGGGACACGTCTCGACGTTCATCGCCAGCGGCGGGCGCTATGACCGCATTTTCTGGACCGAACGGTTCGACGAAGGAATGCAGGGTGTGCTCGACAACATCAAATCGCAGTTTCCCGTCACGCTCGACGAGATCCCCCGGTTCAACGAAAGCGAGGGGCACGGGCCGAAACGGGCCCATGCCGTCGAGGACTATTTCGACGATCTGTCGATGCATCTGGTCTACGAGATCTACAAACGCGATTTCGAAGTTTTCAAATACGATTTCCCGAACCCCGCCAACAAGATGCCCATCGGCGAGATCGACCTCGACGAGGTGCACGCCAAACTTGGCGATTAGCGCCGCAATTCAACGCAAGCGAACGGGTGCCTGAGTATTTCAGGACCAAAGCAGTCACGGGGCGGCGCAATGACGGTGGTCCTGATCCTTGGCAGCGGGCCGGATGCGGTTGCGGCACGCACCTGGGCGCGCGCCCCGTTCGACACCGTCCTGGCGATCAACAATGCCTGGCGGGTGCGGAGCGACTGGGACATCCACATCCACCCGGAGGATTTTCCGCCCGACAGACGGCCCGATGCGGCGGGGCGGCGCGTTGTCACGGCCGACGACTATGTGCCGGTACAGAACGCCTATGGCGGATTTGTCTGGGCGGGCGGTACGATGGCCTTCACGGCCGGGTATTGGGCGCTGGGCGCGCTGCGGCCCCGGGTGATGGCGTTTGTGGGCTGCGACATGGTGTATCCCACGGGGCCGCACACGCATTTCTATGGCACCGGCACCGCCGATCCGCTGCGCGAGGACGTGACGCTGCGCAGCCTCGAGGCGAAAGCCACGCGCCTGCGCCTGATCGCGGCGCAGCAGGCCTGTGCCTGCGTCAATCTGAGCGTTGGCGAGAGCCGCCTGACATTTCCGCGTGCCATGCCCGGGACCTGCGCCGATGCGACGCCCGAACCACGCGACGTTTCCGCCTTGCGTGCCGAGGAAGACCGGCTTGGCTATTTCGTGGCCTCGGGTCGGTACTGGACAGAGCGCGCGCGCTTCGACGTCGCACAGATCGACCGGATCGACGCGCAGTGGCGTGCGGCGGGGGCCTGAGGTGCACCGATAGCGCCGTCAGGCCCCGGTCCCGATCAGCGCAACGGGCCGCACATCCGCTACTTCGAAATCGAGCGGCGGGCGGCTCGCGACAGGGGTTGTCCATTTGAATTCGAAAATTTGCTCGCCCGCCTCCTCGTGACTGGCGACGACCAGACACTGACAGATGTGACGCGATCCGTCGTACAGATCCACAAAACCGTGCAATATCGGCGCGTCGGTGGCGAGGATCGCAAACCCGCCGTCCCATCGGCGGGTAACACGAAACACGCGGCGACCCGCAAGCACGCACAAACGCGCCTTGCGCCGCAACATCGCGTACCGCGCCTCCTTCAGTTCTGAACGGACGGCCTCGGGCAGATAGGACATCGCATAACCTCCGGAGCAGATGGGTGTCGCGTCCTGCGGCGCCTGTACCTGCCTGAATCAGAGTGAAGCAGGAGCATGTAAAACCAGGTTAACAGCTTTGCCGCAAAGCGATACCCCGATGCGCCCCCGGTTCAGCCGGCCGTGCCCGCGTCCACCGGTTTCACCTTTGGCCGCAGGACATGCGGTCGCGCCGCGTCGTACAGGGCCGAATCCGGGAAGCCGTGATGTTCCGCGAGGGCCGGGCCCATCAGGATCAGGGCCGTGCGCGTGATCTTGGCCTCTCGCACCCGCGCATGGATGTCCGACAGGGTGCTGCGGATGATCTGTTCGTCCGGCCAGCCGACGCGGTAGACGACCGCCACGGGGCAGTCGGCGCCATAAAACGGCACCATTCGCCGTTCGATGTCGCGCAGCGCCCGCACGCCCAGATGGATCGCCAGCGTCGTGCCGGAGGCCGCGAAATTCTCGAGGGTTTCGCCCGCCGGCATCGCCGTCGATTTCATCGACATCCGCGTCAGAACAAGGCTTTGCGCCACTTCCGGTATGGTAAGTTCCTGCCCGAGGGCGGCGGCGGCGGCGACATAGGCAGGCACGCCCGGGATGATGACATAGCCGATGCCGTCCGCCTTCAGGCGCCGGATCTGCTCGGCGATGGCACCATAGAGCGACGGATCGCCCGAATGCACGCGGGCGACGTCCTGCCCCTTGGCGTGGGCCGCGACGATCTCGGCGTGGGTTTCGTCCAGCGTCATGGGTGCCGTGTCCATCACCCGCGCGCCCATCGGCGCACCCGCCACCACCGCCTCGGGCACCAGCGATCCGGCGTACAGGCATACCGGACAGGCCGCGATCAGGCGTGCGGCCTTCAGGGTCAGCAGTTCGGGATCGCCGGGACCGGCGCCGATGAAATAAACCGTCATGGGGTGTCCTTTACCGTCTCGGCCCAATCCTGCGGGGCATGCACCATGTCGCCGTCGATCCGGCGGGCATAGCCGCGCGGCGTGAACATCCGCGGACCGTCGCCCAATTGCGCCAGACGCGATTGCGACGACCCGACCAGCACCACGGTCAGCATATCCACCTCGTCCACGTCCAGCGCGTCGAGGCGGCGATAGCGCAGATGTTCGTCCGGGCGCCCCAGCGAGGTCGCCAGCATCACCGGCGTGTCGGCGGGCCGGTGCGCCAGCAGGATGTCGCGCGCCTGCGCCAGCAGGGTGCGGCGGCGCGCGGACACCGGGTTATAGAACGCGATGACGAAATCGCCCTGCGCCGCCGCATGCAACCGACGCAGGATATCGGCACGCGGCGTCAGCAGATCCGACAGCGATATGGCGCAGAAATCGTGGCCCAGCGGCGCACCCGCCCGTGCCGCGGCGGCCTGCAAGGCCGACACCCCCGGCGCGCAGATCACCTCCGCCCGCCGCGCCGCCGCACTTACCCCGCCCGCGCCCGCGCCCCGGTCGAGCAGTTCGAACACCAGCGCGCCCATCGCATAGATCCCCGCATCGCCCGAACAGACGAGGGCGACATCGCGTCCCTCGCCCGCCCGCTCGAGGGCATGGCGACAGCGCGCCTCCTCGCCGCCCAGCGGATAATCGGTGCGGACCTTGCCCAGCGCCAGCGGGCCCAGCAGATCGATATACAACCCGTAACCCACCAGTTCCTCGGCCCGCGCGATCAGCTGCGATGCCTCGGGCGTGCGCCAGCTGCCCTGCCCCGGCCCGATGCCGACGACGCTGAGCCGCCCGCGCGCCCGCCCCGGGAGGTCGGTTAGCGGCGCGGGTGCCAAGCCCAGCGCGCAGGTGGCGTTCGCCGTCTTGCGCTTGGCCACATGCAGCGTCCCTCCCGGCCCGGCCAGCGCCAGCGCCGCCCCTTCGGCAACGCCGTGACAGCCGACCTCGGCAAAAACGACATCCGACGGCGTCGCCAGTCGCGGTGCCTCGGCCTCCAGGGTCGCGGCGTCGAAAACCCGCAACGGCACGCCCAGATACGCGGCAACCGCGTTGATCGCGGCCTCGTCCGCTTTCAGGTCGATGGATCCGACGGCGGCAATGGCACCGGGCGACAGGTCATGTGCCGCTAGGGTGTCCTGGACCAGTGCCAACAGCTCTGACGTGGCGCAGCCCCGCGCGCACCCGAGGCCGAGGGTCACGCATTGCGGCGCAAAATGCAGATGCCCCGGCCCCGCATCGGCCACCGCGGCCATCGTGGCGCTGATCCGCAGGGCATCGCCCCGTGGCAGATCGTCGAGCCATGCGGCGTCGCCCGACACGCGCGCGCCGCCCCCCGGATCACTGGCGCCAAGCAGCGCCGCCATCGCCGGTTTCGCATCGCCCCGATTGACCAGCCGCCATCCCGCGGGCGGCGCGTCGAGGGCCACGCCAAGCGCCACATCCCCCGCCGTGGTCACCGCCGCAATCCCGCCGAGGGCGCGGGCCACATCGCGTGCCAACCGGTTTGCCCCCCGGTGCCCGCCCAGTAATGGGACCACGACGGCACCGTCGTCGCTGACGGAAATCACCGGCGGCTCTGCGGTCTTGTCGGCCAGCAGCGGGGCCACGGCGCGGATCAGGATACCGCTGGCGCAGACCCCCACAACCGGCACACCCGCCGCGAACAGGTCGCGCACATGATCGAGCGCGTTGTCGAAAAAACCGTCGGCCCGGTCGACGCGTCCCGCGCGGCCGTGCACCAGCGCGCCGAGATGTGCGGCGACGCGGTGGGCCACGGCCTCGCCGGAACGCGACAGGGCCACGACGACGGGAGCCACCACGGCGGGGGCGGTGGCGGTTTCTACAGCCATGGATCGGCCCCCTTGCTGATCAGAATCATCGAAAAGTACGGCGCATCGTCAGGCGCCTGCGCCAGTGGCGTCACGCATTCGGCGCCAAGCGTCGCCCGGGAGACATAGGTCGCGCGACCCAGCAGGCCAAGATCCGCCACGACCTGCCGGATCCGCGTCAGATGTCGCCCCACTTTCAGGATCGCCACCGCATCGGCCGCAGCGATCTGCGCCGCGAGTTCTGGGTCGGGCAGCGGTCCGGGCAGCACGACAAGCCGTTCGTTACGTGCCACCAACGGCAACAGCGCCGCCGCCGAACAGGCCGAGAGCGAGGTCACACCCGGCACCACCTCAACCGCAAACCGCGACCGCAGACGGGCAAACAAATACATGAAAGAGCCGTAAAAGAACGGATCGCCCTCGCACAGGCACACCACATCGCGGTCCGCCTTCAGCATGGCGGCAATGCGCGCCGCACCCTCATCATAGGCGGCCTGGGCGGGGCCACGCGCAACCCGCATCGGCACGTCGATGACGATTTCGCAAACCCCCTCGGGGATCAGATCGGCGACGATGGCGCGCGCAAAACTCTGCGCGCCCGCCAGCGTCGGATAGGCAATGACAGCCGCCCCCCCGATCAGACGCGCGGCCCGCAGCGTCACCAGATCGGGCGCCCCCGGCCCGACGCCCACCCCAAACAGAGTTCCACTCACCGACAGCACCCCGACACGGCGTTTACCAAACACACCCGCCCGGCGGCAGACTTGCCCAGAAGCGCCGCCGCTGCGCCGACACCTCCGCACCGTTTTTTTCTTGCCGAAAATACCTCCCGCCGGAGGCTCCAACGCCTCGAAACCGCGCCGCTGAAAGACGGAATGCTCATCGTTTCACCAGGCTCAGCTGCGTCACCTGCATGTGCGGTCGCCACCCTGTCATCCGCCCCACCGGTTCGGCGCGACTGGCCTGTATCCGCACCAGTTGTCCGCCCATCCGGTGATGCAGCGCGATCAGCACGGCCTCGGTTTCCAGCGTCACCGCGTTCGCCACCAGCCGCCCCAGTGGCCTGAGCGCATCCCAGGCGGCGGCGAAAACCGCCTCGGTCAGCCCGCCGCCGATAAAGATGGCATCCGGAGCCGCGAGACCCGCCAGTCCCGCGGGCGCTGTGCCGTCGACGATCTGGAACCGCGGCACGCCGAGAGCCAGCGCATTGGCCGCCGCCATCGCCCGCCGGTCGGCGCGCGGCTCGATGCCGATGGCGCGGGCGTAGTGCGCCGCCCGCATCCATTCGATCGCGACAGAGCCGCAGCCGGTACCGATGTCCCACAGCATCGCGCCGCGCATCGGCATAAGTTTGGCCAGCGTCACGGCCCGCACCTCTTGTTTGGTCATCGTGCCGTCGGACTGGAACAGCGTATCGTCGAGGCCCGGCACCCGGGGCACGAGGGCGGCGCCGGGGGCGGCGATACAGTCGACGGCCAGCGTGTTGAACGCGGGCACGATGTGGTTCCAGCCTTCAGCGGTGCCGTCGAACCGCGCCTCGGCCGCGCCGCCCATCGCCGCAAGGACCGTCATCCGGGAGCCGCCGTAGCCCCGCTCGGTCAGGAACGCGGCGATCCGCGCGGGCGTATCGGCGCCGGTGGTCAGGATCAGAAGCCGCGCATCGGGCTGAATGAAGGCGATCATCTGCTCGACGGGGCGGCCATGCACGGTGAGAGTTTCGACGTCCGCAAGGCTCCACCCCATGCGGGCACTGGCAAGCTGAAACGCCGAAAGCTGCGGATGATAGACGATTTCAGACGCCGGGATCGCCTGCCCGATCCGGGCGCCGACCGAAAACCAAAGCGGATCGCCGGTGACGAGGACCACGACACGACGGCCCCGCTGCGCCCGGATGGTATCGATCATCGCGTCGAAAGGCGACGGCCAGGCGATACGCTCGGCGGTGACGTTCGGGCTCAGGGCGTGGTGGCGGTCGCCGCCAAGGATCACCTCCGCCGCCTCGATCACGGCGCGGGTGACGGGCGTCAGACCCGCGATCCCGTCCTCGCCAATGCCGACGATATGCAGCCACGGCGCCGTCATGCGGGACACCGTTCGCAGCGCGCCAGTCGGACTTTTTGAAAAAGTCCGCGTCGAATTTTTTGAAAAAATTCGCTCACGGGGCCGATGTCGCGACCGGAATGCCGCCCCAAAGCCCGCCCGAAAGGCCGGCAGCCAGCGCGTTGACCGCTGCCGCCGCCATGGCGGAGCCACCTTTGCGCCCGCGCAGGGCAATGAACGCGCAGCCACGCGGATCGGCGGCGAGTTCCACCTTGCTTTCCGCCGCGCCCACGAACCCGACCGGGAACCCGAGGATTGCGGCAGGGCGTGCGGCGCCCGCGTCCAGCGCCTCGAGCAGATGGAACAGGGCGGTCGGCGCATTGCCGATGGCAACTACGGCGCCGTCGAGGTGCGGCGCCCACCGCTCGACCGCCGCCGCCGAGCGCGTGGTGCGCAGGCGGGCGGCGAGGTCCGGCACCTCCGCATCGTTCAGCGTCACGATCACGGGGTTGTCGGCAGGCAAGGCGCGGCGAATGATGCCCGAGGCGACCATTTCGCAGTCGCACAGGACCGGTGCACCCCGCGCCAGCGCCGCGCTCCCCGCCTCGGCCAGATCCGCAGAAAACGCCAGCCTGTCGGCGATCTCGACCATGCCGCAAGCGTGGATCAGCCGTGTCACCAACGGCTGCATCGCCGCCTCGAACCGCTCGATCCGCGCCTCGCGACGCACGGTCTCGAAGCTGGCGGCGTAGATCGCGGCGGGGTCTTTGAGGTAGGGGCGCAATGGGCGGGCCTTGTAACTGGCGGCGGCGTCGGAGCCTCCGGCGGGGATATTTGGGGCAGGATGAGAGCGGGAGGCGTAACGAACCTCAGGCGGGACGGATTTTGCGGGCGCTTTCCGGTCCGTGCGGGTGATCGGTGTGGGGGTATGCCGGGTGGGCGTGGTCGTGCGGATGCGCGTGGCCGGAATCGTGCGGATGCGCGTGGGCGTGGTCGTGCGGATGCGCGTGGGCGGAATCGTCGGCGTGAGTGAGGTGCGGTTCATGCGCAAGGGTGTGGCCGCGATCGTGGAAAATGGAGTGGGAGTGATCGGCGGCGGTATCGTGTTGATGGTGGTGCCCGTCGGCGTGGTCATGATGGTGGCGCCCCGCGGCCTCGAGGCGGCACATGCCGGTGCAGAACGTCTCGCATAGCGTGCAGTCGGCGACGTTGGATCCCGGGGCGCTGGCGCCCTGGCCCTCGACGTGGTGATGGTGGCTTTCCTGCACCGCGCCCACCTCGGCCTCGAACCCCAGAACGGCGGTGCGGTACTTGCACAGCACGCAGGTGGGCGGTGGCACGTCGGCGAAGGCGGGATGGTCGTGGCCGCGCTCGGCGGCGATGATCTCGCGCTGGTACGGCGTGATGCGCGCAGGGTCCCGTCCTTCGACGGACAGGATCTGAGTGCGGTACTGGCAGGTGCCGCAATTCGGCGGCGGCGTCCGGTGCGTCTGTTCGGTGATCCGTTCGGCAAAGGTGGCAAGGACCTGCGGATGGTCGCCCAGATAACCTGCCTTGACGAACGTAATGTCCGGATGGGCGGCGGCGACGCGATCCGTGAAGCCATAGATCCGGTCGATCAGGATGCCCGAGAACAGAAAATACGGAAACACGACAATGCGCTTGTACCCCAGCTTTGCCGCGTGGGTCAGGCAGGGTTCCACCAGCGGAAAGGTGACGCCGGAATAGCCGACCTCGAGCCAGCCGAAGCCGAGCCCCTCGTGCAGCATCCGCGCGATCTTGGCGACGTTGCCATTGGCGTCCGGATCGGAGGCGCCGCGCCCGATGACCACAAGGCAGGTGTCGTGCAGGGCAACCGCGCCGTGATTCGCGTTCGCCCGTGCCACGGCATCCGAGATCCGCGACCCGGCGGCGGCGATCATCTTGGGGTCGACGCCGAGTTCGCGGCCATAGCGCACATCGATTGCGTGTTTCGCGGCATAGGTATTGAGAACCGTGGGGATATCGTTTTTCGCGTGCATCGCGGCAAAGAGCATGCCCGGCACCGCCAGAATCCGGTCGCAGCCCGCGGCGCGCAGCCGGTCGAGGCCGTCGCGGATCACCGGATTGGCGAATTCGAGATAGCCATAGTCCACCAGCCAATCGTCCGGCAAAAGGGCGGGCAGTTTTTCGGCCAGCACCGCAAACTCTTCGACAGCCGACTGGCTGCGCGAGCCGTGGCCGCAAATCATGACGCCGGTCTTCATGCTGCCGTCTCCCCTTCGCCGGGTTCGTCGCTGTTTTCGACCTGGCTGCCATCGTGCGCGGTTGCGGCGCGTTTTCCCCCGACCGCGCCCCACAAACCGGCCAGCACGGCCAGACCGATGGCGACCCCCGCGACCCAGTGGTCATGGCCCGCCACATCGGCCAGATGGCCGGGATGCGCATATGCCGGCGCGGCGGCACCGATCATCACTGTCAAAAGAGGCAGAACGGGGCGGCGCATTTCACTCTCCATCGCTAGGACATACAGCCAGAGAGTGCACCGGACCTGCCGGGGTCTCGACGACGCGGGACGTTTGGTCCCCGTACGGGTCGACCGCGTCTCGCCACCTCTCCGGCCCGAAGGCATCGTCCCGTGCGGCTATACCGGGCGCACGGGGGCGGCGCAAATCGTTAAACGGCGGGTGGGCGCGGAAATGCGACCGCGCGGGCACCGTGCGCGCGTGCGCAATGTCCTGCGCAGCCGCTGCGGGTTTTCGCGCGCGGCCCGGCAGGCTATCTTTCGCGAGCAAACAAAGGGAGCGGCGCATTGGGACAATTGGTGGACGGCGTCTGGCACGACGGATGGATCGACACGGCGTCGACAGGCGGGGCATTTCGACGCAACGACGCAGGCCATCGCAACTGGATCACGGCGGATGGCAGCCCCGGCCCGACGGGTACGGGCGGTTTTGCCCCTGCCAGCGGGCGCTATCACCTTTATGTCAGCCATGCCTGCCCCTGGGCGCATCGCACTGTGATCCTGCGCAGGCTCAAGGGCCTCGAGGATCATATCGGCGTCTCGGTGGTGCATCCCGACATGCTGTCGGACGGCTGGACGTTCGGTACCGATTTTCAGGGCGCAACCGGCGACCGCCTGTTCGGGCTGCCTTTCATGCGCGACATCTATATCCGCGCCGATCCGCAGGTCTCGGGCCGGGTGACCGTGCCGGTCCTGTGGGACACCGAAACCGGCACCATCGTGTCGAACGAAAGCTCCGAGATCATCCGCATGTTCAACGGCGCCTTCGACGGGCTGACCGGCAACACGCACGACTATTGGCCCGCCGACCTGCGCGACGCCATCGCCCCGGTGAACGACCGCATCTACGATACGCTCAACAACGGCGTCTACAAATCCGGCTTTGCCACGACGCAGGCCGCCTACGATGCCGCCGTGGCGCCGCTGTTCGACACGCTGGACTGGCTCGAGGACCGGCTGTCGACGCGACGCTATCTGATGGGCGAGCGGGTGACCGAGGCCGACTGGCGTCTGTTTACCACGCTGATCCGGTTCGACCCGGTCTATCATGGGCATTTCAAATGCAACCGCGCCCGCATCGTCGATTTTCCGAACCTGTGGGGTCACACGCGCGAGCTGTATCAGTGGCAGACGCCGGCGGGTCCGATTTCGGATCTCGTGCATTTGGATCACATCACCCGCCACTATTATTACAGCCACGAGAGCATAAACCCGCACCGGATCGTGCCCACCGGCCCCGATATCGACTATGACGCGCCGCACGGGCGGGGCTAAAACCGCACAGACGGTCAGACATCCTTGGTGTAGGCTCCTCTCATTGACCCGAACCGGAGATATTGATGATGTCATTTGCCCTGAAAACCGCCGCGATCTGCACTGGTCTGTTTGCCGCCGCCCTGCCCGCCACAGCGCAGGACGCCGACGCGATTGCCGCCGCCGCCGCCCTTTTCGATCCAGCCGGGTCGACGGGGAATGATGTCGAGATGGTGGACGCTGCCGCTGCCCTGTTGAACGGCATCGACGGGCGCTGGTTCGAGGTGCCGCCCGCCATCGCCTTGGATCTGGCGTCGATCGACGTCGGCACCCTTCGGGACCGGGGATGCGACCCGGATCGCGCGCTGGCCGTCATGATTGACCGTGCGTCACCCTTTTCGTTCGATATGGCCCGCAGCCGGACCCGGGACGGCGAAACGACACAATTTGCGGTGCGCTACGAAAACCTGGCGCGAAACGCCTATCAGCCGTCCTTCGACGTCATGCACCAGACCGCCTTTCTGGGGATGACCGAACCGGCCATGGCTGCAAGCGTCATCCTGTCACCGACCCTGCGCCAGCCGGTGGCGGTGTATCGCCCCGACCCGGGCCTTCTCGTGCTGGCGGCGCTGGGTTTCGCGCCTCAGATCTATGTGCGCTGTCCGTAATCCGGCCGGCGGCGACCCGACATCCGTCGGTCCCGCCGCCGCATTCCCGGTCACTGCGACCTAACCCGCAGCGGCGCCATAGTGTTCGACCATGGCCGCGAGATCCTCGGGTGGCGTCGCGGTCCGGACAAAGGCCCGCGCGTTCGATGTGACCGAAAAGATCGAGCCGTCCGAAAAGAACGTCGTGTCCGTCACGAAGATCAGGTTCGTGCGGGGATGGCGGTACTGTACGTAATCGGCCACCGCGAGGGCCGATCCCTTGGACAGCACCAGATTGAGGACGATCACATCGAACTGCACCGCCGAGATCAGGGCCACTGCCGTATCGGAACACCGGCAGACCGAAACGGTCAGCCCGTGACGTTCAAGATGGCGCCGCCAGACCTTTGCCAGGTCGGCATTGCTTTCGACAATCAGAACCTTCATCGATTTGCCTCGCCGGCCACGGTGGCCATCACTAAAACTCATCAGCAGGTAAAAAAACGCTGACGCCGGGTCGCTGCTCTCGGACACCGCCACTGGATCGGCCGGGCCTGTCCCTATCACCTGCTACAAAGATTAATCTGCGGTTAACCGTAACGTCACTGTGACCCTCCGGCAGGCATATTCCGCATTTGTCGGCAATTTTTCTCTCATTGCCCCGGGCAAAAAGCGGGATTCGACCACATCATCGCGGGTGTCCCCCCGGGGCAGACAACCACCAGTTGATCTTCCGACCGCTCGACACCCGGCCCCGACACCTGCGGACCGGCAAAGTCCGCTTGCCTGAACGGCGCGATTCGTATTTGCATCCGCACTCTGCTCTTCATACCTGCCTGCCCGAAAACGAGAGACATGATGACCACCTGGATCACGATCTGCGACACCTGCAAACGCGACGGCTGGGCCGAGAGCGGCGCCGGGATCACCGATGGCGAAGCGCTTGCGTCGCGGGTGGAAACCGCGGCCACGGGCGCTGTCGGCCTGCGGACCCGCCGGGTGTCGTGCCTGATGGGGTGCAGCCACGGCTGCAACGTCGCCGTGCAGGCCGAGGGCAAGCTGGCCTATACCCTTGGCCGGTTCGAGGCGACCGACACCGATGCACAGGCGATCGTCGACTGGGCCACCCTGCATGCGCAAAGCGAGACGGGTCAGGTGCCCTACAAAACCTGGCCGCAGGCCGTCAAAGGCCACTTCGTAACGCGCCACCCGCCACTGCCCGTCTCAGATTGATCTGGACCAATCGAGCCGATCCGGTTGATTTCGTTGGCCCGGACCGGTCGAACCGCCCCCCGATCGATCCGGCCCAATCAATCGCGCAAGACAGCCCCCGCGCCGACCGGAGCATCCATGTCCTCAACCGCACTCTCCGGCGACACGCCCGATGCGCCGATCCGCGACCATGGCGGCGGCCTCGACGCGGCGGCGGCGTGGTACGGCGGCAACCGCGCCGACTGGCTCGATCTGTCCACGGGCATCAATCCCGTGCCCTACCCGCTGCCCTCCCTGCCCCCGGGCAGCTGGACGGCCTTGCCCGACAGCCATGCCGCAGGCCAGCTGCTCGACGCGGCGCGCGCCTTCTGGCATGTGCCCGCCGCCGCCCGGATCGTCGCCGCCCCCGGCGCCTCGGCCCTGATCGCGCGGCTTCCGCTGCTTGCCCCGGCCGGTATCGTCGCGATTCCGGGGCCAACCTATAACGAACACGCCGCCGCCTTCCGGTTTCACGGATGGACCGTCACCGACGATGTGACAGGGGTGGCAGAGGCGTCAGCCCGCGTCGTCGTGCATCCCAACAACCCCGACGGACGCCTCTGGCCCCGGCCCGAAACGGCCTTGCCGCTCGACATCATCGACGAAAGCTTTTGCGACATATGCCCCGCCGACAGCCGTATCGCCGAGGCTGCACGACCGGGAACCGTGGTGCTCAAGAGCTTTGGCAAGTTCTGGGGCCTTGCCGGAATGCGTCTGGGCTTCGCGATCGGTCAGCCGGAGACGGTCGCGCCCCTCGCCGATCACCTCGGCCCCTGGCCCGTCGCCGGGCCGGCGCTGGCCATCGGTGCCGCGGCGCTGTCGGACGGCGCATGGGCAATCCGCACCCGTGCCCGGCTGACGCAGGACGCAGGCCGCCTCGATGCACTGATGACCGATGCATCCTGCACCGTGTTGGGCGGAACAGACCTTTTCCGTCTGTACCGGTCGGCGCGGGCCGAAGATCTGCATGACCAACTGGCACGGCACCGGATCTGGACCCGCCGGTTCCCCTATGCGACCGACTGGCTTCGCGTCGGCATTCCGCCCGCCGCCGCGTGGGACCGGCTGCAACGGGCGCTTGCATGATGGATCGCATGGGTCCGGGGATGGCGGGTGGGGCGTCGCCGCAGGCGCGCGTCACCCCCATATCCCGGTTATGACGCTCCTCGCCGCCCTTCTGCTCGACGCCCTGCTGGGTGAGCCGCGCTGGTTATGGTCCCGCGTCCCGCATCCGGCCGTCATCATGGGCCACGCCGTCGCATGGGCCGGGCGTTGCCTGAACACCGGCCCGCGTCGCCGCGCCAAAGGCATCCTCGCCACGACCCTTCTGGTCTGCGCCGCAGGCAGCCTCGGCCTGCTGTTGCAGGCACTGCCGGGCCAGATCGCCGAGGTTCTGATCGGTGCAATCCTGCTGGCGCAACGCTCGCTGAGCGACCATGTGACCGCTGTCGCCCGCGCCCTCGACATCTCGACCGCCGATGCCAGAAGCGAAGTCGCGATGATCGTCAGCCGCGACACCGCCACGATGAGCACCTCCGACATCGCCCGCTCGGCCATCGAAAGTGCCGCCGAGAACCTGTCCGACGGGGTCGTCGCCCCTGTCGTGTGGTTCGCCGTCGCGGGGCTTCCCGGATTGATGATCTACAAGGTGGTGAACACCGCCGACAGCATGGTCGGCTATCTGACGCCGCGCTATGCCGCCTTCGGCTGGTCGGCGGCCCGGCTCGACGATCTGCTCAATCTGGTCCCCGCGCGCCTCACCGCGGTCCTGATCCGCCTTACCGCGCCCGGGTCCGGCAGCTGGGCCGAGATCGCCGCCGACGCCCGCCATCACCGCTCGCCCAACGCAGGCTGGCCGGAGGCAGCGATGGCGCGGGCCATCGGCGTGGCTCTGGCCGGACCGCGCAGCTATGACGGCACGATGCGCGATTTCCCTTTCGTGAATACGCAGGGCCGCCGCGACTTGACCGCCTGCGATATCGACGCTGCCACCCGTCGCCTGTGGTCGGTCTGGGGCCTGCTCGTTGCCGCCTGTCTTTCATTCATTGCGGTTTTCTAGGGCAGTCGGCACCACATCATACCGCGGCATTGAACCTTTTGGGCGCTTCGATCGGCGCACCCCGTGTCACGACGACGCTTGCCCACCGCACAGAACCCCGTCAACGCAAAAGGACGGCCCCGACAGGACCGTCCTCGACGTCGTCTCCCGGAGGGGACGGTGGGCGGGGCGGCGTGCGGAACGCACCAGCGCCGTCCCCGGAACGCAGGGTCAGGCCGCCGAACGGCCGCCCGGCTTGCGCCGACGATTGCCGCCGCCGCCAGGCTTGCCCGCATGCGCCTTGGGCGCGCCGTTCCGGGGGGCACCGCGGCCGCGGCCGCCGCCACCGCCGCCGCCGTTGGGGCGCTTTTTCTGACCGGGCACCATTTCCCACGGACGGCCCGAGGCCACGGGGATATCGGCCTTCATCGCCTTCTGGATGTCCTTCAGCTCGACCATCTCGTCGGGTGCGCAGAATGCAATCGCCGCACCGTCCGCCCCGGCACGCGCGGTCCGCCCGATCCGGTGGACATAGTTTTCGGCCACGTTCGGCAGGTCATAGTTATAGACGTGCCGCACCTGCGGAATATCCAGACCGCGCGCCGCCACGTCGGTGGCCACCAGAACCCGCACCTTGCCCGATTTGAACGCATCGAGGGCACGCTGCCGCTGACCCTGGCTCTTGTTGCCATGAATGCTGTCGACCGCGTAGCCCGCGTTTTCCAGCTGCTTCTTCAGCTTTTCCGAGCCATGTTTGGTCCGCCCGAACACCAGCGCGAGCTCGTCGCGGTGCGCGTCGAGCAGCTCGATCAGCAGGTCGGTCTTCGCCGCCTGTGCCACGAAATGCACCGACTGCTCGATCTTTTCGACCGGCTTGCCCGGTGCGTTCACCTGCACCTTGACCGGATCGGTCAGATAGGCGCGGCTCAGCTCTTCCATCTGTTTCGGCATCGTCGCCGAAAACAGCATCGTCTGACGGTCTTTGGCCAGCAGCGGCACGATCCGGCGCAGCGCGTGGATGAACCCCATGTCGAGCATCTGGTCGGCCTCGTCCAGCACGAGGAACTCGGTCTCGGACAGGCTGACGGCCCGACGGTCGATCAGGTCGATCAGGCGACCGGGCGTGGCGACCAGCAGGCTGACGCCGCGCTCCATCCGGCGCATCTGGCCGACGATGCCGGCACCGCCGTAGACCAGCGCCACTTTCAGGTGGCTGCCCTTGGTATAGGCCTCGAGGTTGGCGGCGATCTGCACGGCCAGTTCGCGCGTCGGCGCCAGAACCAGGGCCTTGGCGCTTTTCGGCGACGGCTTGGTGCCGTCCTTCATCAGCCGGTCGATCATCGGCAGGCCGAAGGCGGCCGTCTTGCCCGAGCCGGTCTGGGCAAGGCCCATGACGTCGCGGCCATTCATCGCGTGCGGAATCGCCTGCGCCTGAATCGGTGTGGGATCGGTAATGCCCTGCTCGGCGAGTGCCGCGATAAGGCGGGGCGAAAGGCCCAACATGTCGAAATCCATTATTCTTCTTTCTTTGGGCGCCCGACGCGGGGAAACCCCGGGGCGCGCGCATTCAGGGCACCGCCCACGCACAGGCGCGAACGGCAAACGGGTGGCGCAAGGGTCTGAGGACACGGGCCGAACGCCTGTGCACTTCCCTGACGCGGCCCCTCGCGTGATGTTGGAACCTCATGGTGAACCGGCCCTGCACTCGTCACGCGGGATAAACCCTGCACTGACAGCGCGCTGCTCACGCGGCAGCGGGGCAAATTGGCTCTACTCCCCGGCAAATGGGGTGGTTGCGGGGTGCAAGTCAATGCCGCAGTTGCAAAACGCGGCATGCAAAACCGCGTCACCGCTGCCGCAAAGTGCCGCCCACGGTCGCGCGACTCTGGGCAAGGCGGGCGTTCTTGCCTATGCAGAGGCGCAAACGGGGCCGCGATACAGCGGCCTGAATGGGACGCTTGCCTGAACGGGGGGGTGGCCTGAACGGGCCTGCTGGGGCCTCGCAGAACGGGACGGGCACATGGCGCATATCATCGTCGTCGGCAACGAAAAGGGCGGGGCCGGCAAATCCACGGTGTCCATGCATGTGGCGACCGCCCTCGTGCGGATGGGCCACAAGGTCGGCACGCTCGATCTTGACCTGCGGCAGAAATCCCTCGCCCGCTATATCGAGAACCGGCGCGAATACCTGTCGGAAATGGGCCTCGATCTGCCGACGCCCGCCTTTGCCGATCTGCCGGAGGTTACCGCCGCCGAGGTGCCGCCGGGCGAGAACATCTTCGATCACCGCCTGTCGACCGCCGTGGCCCAGCTTGAACCGGAAAACGATTTTATCCTGATCGACTGTCCGGGCAGTCACACACGTCTTTCGCAGGTGGCCCATTCGCTGGCCGATACGCTGGTAACGCCCCTGAACGACAGTTTTATCGACTTCGATCTGCTGGCCCATATCGGCACCGACGGCGAAACCATAAAGGCGCCCAGCGTCTACTCCGAAATGGTCTGGAACGCGCGTCAGCTGCGCGCGCAGGCGGGCCTGCGCCCGATCGACTGGATCGTGGTGCGCAACCGGCTTGGCGCGCAGAACATGGTCAACAAGCAAAAGATGGAGGCGGCCCTGGGCAAGCTCTCGCGGCGCATCGGCTTTCGCACGGTGCCGGGGTTCAACGAACGGGTGATCTTCCGCGAGCTGTTCCCGCGCGGCCTCACCCTGCTCGATCTGCGGGACGTCGGGGTCGAAAAGCTCAACATCTCGAACGTGGCCGCACGGCAGGAACTGCGCGGTCTGATCGACGGACTGAACCTGCCGGGCGTGACGGTGAATTTCTGACGTTTCAGTTCGCGAGCGGTGCCGCAAAGGCCGGTCGCACCCTTTTGGGGCGAATCGGACCGGCGGCGGGGCGAACCGCCGGAGACCCGGGTGCCCTGTTGGCATCGACACGGGCCGCAGCGGTATCGGCAGCCGTGACCCGGGGCGCGCGCACAGCCCCGCAGACGATGCCCCCGATCATCGCGACGCCACCGATTTTTGACAGAACGCCAAAGATCGTCGTACCTGCGAAAAGCGGCACCGCGGCGATATGGCCCAGTCCCTGCGCCACCTGAAGAGCAGCGCCGAGCATCGTGATGCCGATACCGGCCGTGAACAGGAGCCGCATCGCTTTTGTCGCGCCCGGCCCGATTCTGGCAGTTGAAATTCGCATGAGAGTATCCTTGCAGCCCGAAATCTGCCGGTATCATCCGCGAAGGGGCAGGCCCGGAGGGGGCGCAATCGTGGCCGAATTGTGATAAATGCAGATTGCATTGTCCGAAGACGGCCTGCAGGCAACCGGGTATCCCCGACGGATACTCCGTGCAGCCGGCCGCGCACAGACGTTCAAATGTACGCGCGGCGGCACGCAGAAACCGCCAGAACTGTCCGGTATATTGCCCCGACCCGAACCCGCGTCGTTTGCACGTCCCGTTATATCAGGGCCGGTGCATCCATCGGCGCCCTTCGCGACCTGCCTTTTACGAACCGGCCACGGCAGGGCCGTGTTATCCAATAACCGTATGGTTTCACGGACTAGAGCGCCCCCGCCAGAGGTGATAGTAAAGGTTTCAATATTTATGCTTTGGAGATTCCCGCCGTGCGCCTCATCTTGTCGACCATCGCCGCCGCCCTCATCGGCACATCGTCCATCGCCGCCCCCTGCGGTAACGATTCCAGCGGCTTTGACGCCTGGAAACAGGCCTTCGCCGCCGAGGCCGCAGCCCAGGGCGTCGGTCAGGCGGGCCTCGCAGCCCTTGCCAATGCCTCTTATGCGCAACGCACGATCAACGCCGACCGCGATCAGCGCGGCGTGCGCTATGAGCTGGACGATTTCATCCGCATCCGGCTGGGATCCGTCGATGGCTTTGCAAGCACGGCGCGCAACCGGTTGAACCAGAACGCCGCCTTTTATCAGTCGCTCGAGAACGCCTACGGCGTGCCGGCCGGTATCCTTCTGGCGATTCACGGGATGGAAACCGGCTTTGGCAACAACATGGGCTCCGAGAACGTCGTGAACTCGATTCTCACCGTCGCCTATGATTGTCGGCGTGCCGATTTCTTCGAGCCGCACGCCATTGCGGCGCTGGTGATGGTAGACCGTGGCATGCTCGCCACGGACCAGATCGGCGCCTTTCACGGCGAGCTGGGCCACACCCAGTTCCTGCCCGGCAATGCGCTGCGCTATGGCGCGGACGGCAATGGCGACGGGCGTGTCGATTTTTACAATATGGCCGACGCGCTGGCATCGACCGCCAACTACCTGCGCCAAAAGGGCTGGCAGCCGGGGCAAAGCTATCAGGAAGGCAGCGCGAATTTCCGCGTGCTGAACGAATGGAACGCGGCGACCGTCTATCAGCAGGCAATCGCGCTGGTGGGTGCGGCGATCGACGGCTGAGGCCAGCGTCGGACCAAAGGTTGCTGTGCCGCCGTCCACGGGGAGCGGGCGACGTGGCAACCTTCGTCGGCATCCGCACCAACGATCAGGCCGCACCGGTGAGAGCGTTGGCATCGCCGGTATCTCGGACCCCGGATCCCTTTCACCAGTCAATTGTTTTCACTGCATCAAAACGCTAGAAGCGGCGACAGGCCCCAGTGGCCTTCGCGGGCGTGATGGAATGGTAGACATACCAGACTTAAAATCTTTGAGTCTGTAGTGAAATATGCATACGGAACAAGGCGTTGCGACTAAGAGACTGTTTTCAGGCCCGATATAGGCCCGAAACTGAAAATTGAAGACAACGCCAGATGCGGGCGTGATGGAATGGTAGACATACCAGACTTAAAATCTGTTGGGCGTATGCCCGTGTGGGTTCGACTCCCACCGCCCGCACCATTTCCTTTGTTTTGAGGGGGTTACTGTCAGTTCGCTTCGTGGTCTGTATTCACAGAGAACGCCAAGGGCGATCACTAACCTGCTCAGATGGCCACAAACCTAAAGCGCGCGCCTTAAACCATGCACCAACCGCCGACGTATCCCATTCTTCCTCCACCAGCAGAGTATCGCCTTGCCGCCAATCTCTGGCAATACGACGATAGCTTTGTGTCCCCAGCTCAAATACGGGATATACCATTTGGGCGCTGCTTCGACGTGATCCGTAGCATAGTTTAAGAAAGCACCATTGTGGTGTGGTCTGCTACTTCCCTTTCAGGAAGGCGATTGTTCGCAAGCAATTCACACATTTCGGCCTGTGACAACTGTGCCACTGATGCGTCCGCCCCCTCATCGCCAAGCAATCCACGTGCTAGCGCGGATTTACGTTCCAGCGCGATTACGACAGCTTCCTCTATCGTGTCGGCTGCGAGCAGCCTCATATAGGTGACGGGCTCAGTCTGCCCAATGCGATGGTTGCGGTCCTGACTTTGCGCATAGTGATCGTAGCGCCAGGATAGCGACTCGTATATTGTGAAGCTGGCGGCGGTGAAGGTGAAACCAGTGCCGGCAGCCGCTGGGTTCGCAATCAGAACCCGTGTGTCTGCGTCTTCTTGAAAACGTCGTGCTATTTCCTGACGTTCAGTATTCGGTGTCCAGCGACATTCGGATCTGGCCCTAGGGCGACATGAAGAACTGGCCCACCTTCAGGTTGATGCAGTGATGGTTTCGGTCGTCGCAGCGGGCTTTTGCAAAAGCCCGCTGCGACGCTTTTCGCGGAGGCGATAGCTGTCGCCCCGGATCGTGACGACGTGACTGTGGTGCAGCAGCCGATCAAGGATCGCGGTGGCGACGACCGCGTCACCGAAGACGGTGCCCCATTCGCCGACCGCGCGGTTCGATGTGACGAGCAGGGCGCCGCGCTCGTAGCGTCGTGAGACGAGCTGGAAGAACAGATGCGCGGCATCGGGCTCCAGCGGCAGGTAACCGAGTTCGTCCACGATCAGCAGCTTCGGCTTGGCGTAGTGTGTCAGCCTCTCTTCAAGGCGGTTCTCGGATTGCGCCTTGGCCAGGTTCGCCACCAGTTCCATCGCGCCGGTGAAGAGCACCGTGTAGCCGGCGACGATTGCCTCGCGACCAAGCGCCACGGCCAGATGCGACTTGCCGACGCCGGGAGGGCCCAGCAACAGGAGCGCGTCGCCGTTGGCGATGAAGCGCCCCGTGGCAAGGTCGCGGATCTGCGAACGGTCGATCGAGGGCTGAGCGGCGAAGTCGAAGCCGCCAAGGTCCCGCACGAACGGGAACTTCGCCAGCCCAAAACTCATGTCGATGCGGCGCTGGTCTTTGCGGGCGATCTCGCGCTCGCACAGAAAGGCCAGCGCATCGCGCAGCGTCATCTCCCCCCGAACGGCTTCGTCCAGCAGACTGTCGAGCTGATCCCTCATCGCCGTCAACTTCAGTCGCGTGAGCATCCGGTCAAGGTCGTCCTGCGTATGCACGCCCATCACCAGGCCCCTCCGGCGACAGCCTCATACTCGGCGAGGGGGCGCAGCAGTGCCGACACCCCGATCAGCGCCTCAACCCCGTCAGCAGGTGTCCTGGCGCGGCCCGCTGAACCTGCCACCCCGGCAAAGTGGACAGGGTCGATGATCCGACCGCGGCGGCCGGCGCTGCGCCGGTGGCAGGCGACCTCGACGCCGGCATGGGTAACCCGCACCGTCTCAGCCGTGACCAGCACGCGGACCCGCTCGCCGATCAAGCGCCATGGGACCGAGTAGGCATTCGTGTCCATCTCCACTGCACAGTCAGGTGCGACGCGTCGGCTCAGTTCGCGCGTCGCCATGAACGAGCCGCAGTGCTGGAGGGGCTTCAGGTGACCGGCTTCGTCACGCGCGAAGCGCAGGCCCGGGGCTTCGCCTGTGGTGCCATGGACCCGCAGGTCGGCGATCTGGCGGGTCCATTGCACCAGATGAGCTTCCAGCGCGGCAAAGCTCTCGAAGGCACGCCCCGCGATCGCGTTGCCCTTCACGTAGCCGACGCCGCGCTCGTCCTTGCCCTTCGTCCGGGGTCGATACGGCGCGCAGGCCTTTACCTGAAAGCCCCAGTGCCGGGCAAAGGCATGCAGCTTCGGGTTCACCACGATTGCCTTTATGCCCTGCAACCGACGATCCCGCACCTGACGCGGTCGGCCCTGCACCGGTGCTTGCAGCGGCACGGCATATCCCGCCTGCCGGACGTCGAGGGGGACAAACCGAAGCGACAGAAATTCAAGCGCTATCCGATCGGCTTCTTTCATATCGACATTGCGGAGGTGCAGACCGCGGAAGGAAAGCTCTACCTCTTCGTGGGCATTGACCGGACCAGCAAGTTTGCCGTGACCCAGCTCGTTGAGAAAGCCGACCGGAAGACGGCGTGGGAGTTCCTCCAGCACATGCTCGAGGCCGTGCCGTATCACGTCCACACCATCCTGACGGACAACGGCATCCAGTTCGCCGAGCAGCCGCGGAACAGGAACACGGCATACTCGCGGCAGATGCGCTTCGACATGATCTGCGAGGCCAACGGGATCGAGCACCGCCTGACAAAGCCAAACCATCCGTGGACCAATGGCCAGGTCGAGCGAATGAACCGAACGATCAAGGAGGCGACCGTGAAGCGTTACCATTACGACAGCCACGATCAGCTGCGCACCCACCTTGGTGACTTCATGGCGGCCTACAACTACGCGCGAAGGCTCAAGACCCTCGGCGGCCTCACGCCCTACGAATACATCTGCAAGATCTGGACATCCGAGCCGGACAGATTCATCCTAAATCCGACCCACCAGATGCCGGGACTGAACACCTAGGGGAGTTCGGCATTCTTCGTCTCTTTGGCACCGTGAAGACGATGATCGGCAACTCGGAAATTCCTGCGCTGCGACAGATCCCTGGCAATTGCCATCATGTCGTGCTGCACCAGCTGATTGGCGCGGGAGGTGTATCGGTTTCCCGTATCGGACGAGACGGAAACCAGATCGGGCGAAACCATCACTCGTTTTGTGATCCAGTCACAGCACGCGGGATCGTCCGACACCTTGCCTAACAATGAGGAGATATCACGGTCCGAGAAGGTCCCGGACGTTTCCGTAAGCTGATCCAAAAGAACGTCTGGTCGCAACTCGATAGCAACCATCACCGGAAGATCGGTATCGTCAGACAAGACCAGTCGCTGTCGCGGATC
Source organism: uncultured Alphaproteobacteria bacterium (assembly GCA_963761735.1). Taxonomy (GTDB): domain Bacteria; phylum Pseudomonadota; class Alphaproteobacteria; order Rhodobacterales; family Rhodobacteraceae; genus CAVXHQ01. The sequence continues at coordinate 799,545 of CAVXHQ010000005.1, read as the reverse complement.
AGAGGGCGCCAGGTCAGCGGATGCCCGTCGGAACAGGTCGTCCTGCATCTTCTGGAACGCTGCCGCATGTGACATCTCCGCCTGTCGCGTCCACCGTTCCGAGAGATGCTTTTCAACGAGAGCGTCGACGTCGCGCCGATCACGGGCGGTGCAGGCATCGGCGCTCCGGCACATACGGGCGACATGCTTGTCAGACCGCCCGGTTATTTTGCTCCAGACCGCCCGGACCCGCAAGGACATCCCGGCCCGCCGCGCGTGCCGTTCTGCCGTTACCCTGTCGTCGTGCAGCCTGGTCAGCCCAGTACGTTCGGCACGCTGACGCACGACCATCACGTCGAGCTTGGCACTCTGTTCCTTCTGATCTGGAGCGCGGCGTGTCGGCTGTTCCTTTCGCAACGACGCGGCGGCCCCATCGATGCCTGGCAAGCCCTCCGGCAGGCCCGGCCGCATCCGCACCGGGTCGGTCCGCGACCAATCGCAATGAGCGTGTCACCGCGTCTTTTTCTCGTGGAACACGATGGCGCGGGGTTGGCCTGTCAGCCCCATCTTAGCCTCGATATCGTCGATGGTGGCTTCGAACGCCTCGATGGAGACCTCCGCCTCGGGCGGCGGGTTCAAGCTTGGCGAAATGAGATGCTGCGGACACTTCGTTCCCACGGAAACAACCTCGCTGTCCTGGAACGCCCCCGGCAGATCGTCGGCCACGAACCCGCGCAGATCGTGCAGAAAGGCGTGTTCGTTGTCGCCGATATTCATCAGGTGCAGCGCCAGATCGGGCCTGGACCCACGCCGGTTGCCCTTGAGAGCCATCCCTTCATCCCGAGCGCTCGCACCGAGGGCGCGCGAAAGGTCAGAACGAAGGCATAGGCCTCATCTATCTGCATCTGCGTCTGGTCGTTCACCGGCAGAGCGCCGAGACTAACATGGTGGGCGAGTTGGTTCAGAGTGTTCGCGATACGGGATTGCCCGAGCATGCCAAGAAGTTGACCAATCGACTCACGATCCTCGATCGCCAGCCCGGACGCGCGGCGGCTTATCGTCTGGCGCCTTTGGCCTTAGGTAAGTACTCAACGCCATCCCATCGGCCAGCGCAGTCGGTCTGTCATGATCGTCCGGCGACACACGTCCTGTCACACGCGGACGATCCCGGGTCGTATTATGCCGAGGCCACCTATGGCACTGCTTAGAACTCGCGTCGTTGACCTGACCAGAAGCGGCATCGAAAGCGTCTCCGAGCATCCTCATAGCATCGGCCCAGAACGAGTAGGCGACGGTCGAGGCCGACGCATCGGTTGTCGATGCTCCACAATTGCAGCCTCACTGGATGCACGAAATTTGTGGATCACCTCCGGCTCGGACCGAAGGTGCGCTTTCCAATCCTCCAGTTCCTGAAGTAGGTTGGCGACGGCAGAGGGTTCTGGGTTCGTCCTGACAACTGCACCACGGCCCTTTCCGACCGACGCGTCGGTTGCCGTGACAGTTGCCCCCTCGCCCATGGGCCCGATCAGGGGGCCCGATCAGGGGGCCCGATCAGGGGGCCGGTGCCGCCTTTTCCCAATAGGCAAAATCGTCCGCCCGCGTCAGCCGCAGCACCTCGTCGAAGGTGCCGGGACGTGCGCCGACGACGGGTGCGGCGTCTGCGATCCGGTGGTCTTGTGGAAACGGCAACACCACACCGCCGGCCTGTTCGATCAGGCAATAGGCGGCCATGCAGTCCCAGGCGCACATCCGCGGCTCGACATAGCCAACCAGCCGCCCCGCGGCGACATAGGCCAGCATCAGCGCGCCGGATCCATAGCGTGTCCAGCTTGCGCCCGCGGTCATCAGATCGGCCAGCATCAGGCCAACCTTGTCCGCCGCCACCCTGTCGTTCGCGCCGACCCCCAGCAGGCCCGTGGTCAGGTCGAGCGTATCGGCCACATGCACCGGTTTGCCGTTCAGCCGCGTGGGCACGCCGCGCGCGGCGGTAAACGTCTCGTCCAGAACCGGGGCGACGATGACGCCGATCACCGGGCCGTCCGCGTCGCAGGCGCCGATCGACACGCACCACCCGGGCAGGCCCGCAAGGAACGGTGCGGTGCCGTCGATCGGGTCGATCACCCAGGTGAGGCCCGACGTCCCGGCACTCAACCCGTGTTCCTCGCCCAGTTGTGCATCGTCGGGGAACGCCTCCGACAGGGCCTCGCGGATCAGGGTCTCGACGTTGCGGTCGGCCTCCGAGACCATGTCCTGAAGCGTACGTTTCGCCTCGATGTGCAGGGTATCGCGGTCGTGGAAATAGCGCAGGGCGAGGGCGCCGGCGCGGGCGGCGATGTCTTCGGCGGCGGCAAGGCGTGAGGTCAGGTCCATGGGTGCTTTCACGAAATAAGGGCGAGGCCGCGCGGGCGAAACCCGAGCGAGACGGCGGTGCCGGGGGGCAGGGGCGTGTCGCCTTCGGCGTCGATGACGAACAAGAGGCCGATGTCGGTCGTCACCTCGTATTCGATATGATCGCCAAGATAGGCCGAGGACGCAACCGTTCCCGCGAACGGCCCCTCGCCCGGCGTGACGACGATCGCATTGCCCCGCACCGAGAGTTTCGCGGACCCCGGCGCCGCGCCGCGCGCAGGCACCGACTGTCGCAGGCCGCCGACGCGGATCGTGGCGGTGCCGTCCGTTACCGTCTCGACGTCGCAGGGCACGACGTTGGCCTCGCCGATGAAATCGGCGATGAATTCCGAGGCGGGCTGTTCGTACAACTGGCGCGGGCTGCCCTGCTGCGCGATGCGCCCGTCCTGCATCACGACGATGCGGTCGGACACGGCGAGCGCCTCCTCCTGATCGTGGGTGACGTAAACGGCCGTAAACCCGAGACGCTGCTGCAATTCGCGGATTTCGGTGCGCACCCGGCGGCGCAGGCGGGCGTCGAGGTTCGACAGCGGCTCGTCCAGCAGCAACACCTGCGGCTCGAGGACCAGCGCGCGGGCCACGGCGACCCGCTGTTGCTGACCGCCCGACAGTTCCGACGGCAGGCGCGCGCCCATGCCCGCAAGACCCACGAGGTCGAGGCCCTTTTCGGCGGCGTCCTTTGCCGGCCCCTGTTTCATGCCGCCGGATTCGAGGCCGTAGGCGACGTTCTGGATCACGCTCATATGCGGAAACAGGGCGTAGGACTGAAACACCATCGACACGTCGCGGCGGTTCGCAGGCAGGCGGGTGACATCCTCGCCGCCAATCTCGATCCGCCCCGAGGTGGGCGATTCGAGGCCCGCCAGCATCCGCAGGGTCGTCGTCTTGCCACAGCCCGAGGGGCCGAGCAGCGTCACCAGCTCGCCCGGTTCGATCCGCAGGGTCAGGTCCGGGAATGGCGGTGAAATCACCGAATTTCTTGGTGACACCTTCGAAGGCGACGGCCCCGCGTTTCGTCATGCTCATGCCGGAACCCTTTTTGGTATGGCCGCCGTGCGGCGCAATGTGCGGTTACCGACCAGCAGCTGAAAGACCCCGATCACCGAAATCATCACCACGATCAGGACCGAGGAATAGGCGATGGCGATGCCGTATTCGCCGTTCTCGACGAGGCCGACGATATAGGCCGTCGCCATATTGTATTTTGCGCTGACGAGGAAGATCACCGCGGAAATCGAGGTGATGGCGCGGACGAAACTGTACACCAGCGCGGCAAGGATCGCGGGCCGCAACAGCGGCAGGATCACCCGGCGCAGCGTGCGGGGCGAGGATGCGCCAAGGGTCAGCGATGCCTCGTCGAGCGAGTTGTCCAGTTGCGCCATCGCCGCCACGCCGCCCCGCACCCCGACAGGCATGTTGCGGAAGACAAAGCAGAAAATCAGGATCAGCGCGGTGCCTGTCATCTGCACCGGGGGCAGGTTGAACGCCATGATATAGCTGATGCCGATGACGGTGCCGGGGATCGCAAAGCTCATCATCAGCGCAAATTCGAAAATGCCGCGCCCCGGGAACCTCTGCCGCACGATCAGCCACGCGGTGAGCAGGCCGACGGCGGCGGTGATGGGGGCCGCGATCAGCGCGATTTCCATCGTCGTCCAGAAGCTGTTCCAGGCGACGCCGGTCCATGCCCAGCCGTCGTCGAAAGAGATCGAGAAGGCGCGCGAATAGTGTTCCAGCGTCAGCGAGTGATCGAGGCCCCAGGTTTTGACGAAGCCGCCGAAGAGGATCATCGAATAGACGAAAACCGTGAACGCAGACCAGGCGATCACCACGGTTCCCACCGGCCAGGCCACCCGGCGCGGCAGGGCGGCGTGGGTGCCGCCGTCGCCCTTGCCCGACACGGTGGCGAAGTTGCGTTTGCCCAGCCACAGGCGCTGCGCCATGAAGGCCGACAGCGTGAAACCGAGCAGTACCGTCGCCAGCACGGCGGCCCGCGCAGGATCGTTCTGCGCGCCGACGACGGCAAAGAAGATCTCGGTCGAGAGAACCCCGCCAGAGCCGCCCAGCACCAGCGGATTGCCGAAATCGGCCATCGATTCGATGAATCCGATCAGGAACGCATTGGCGATCCCCGGCGCCATCAGCGGCAGCGATACCTTGCGGAACGTCCGCCAGCGCGAGGCGCGCATCGTCTGCGATGCCTCCTCCATCGAGGGGCTGACGCCGTCGACAACGCCGATCAGCACGAGGAACGCGATGGGCGTGAACGACAGCATCTGCGCCAGCCAGATCCCCGGCAGCCCATAGATCCAGCGACCCAGTTCCCAGCCGGTGATGCTTTCGATGAACTCGGTCACGAAGCCCGCGCGCCCGAGCATCAGCGTGAGACACAGCCCGATCACGAAAGGCGGCGTGATGATCGGCAGCACAGTCAGCAGGCGCAGGCCCCTTTTGAACGGCATCGCCGTGCGGGTGGCGACGAGCGCGAAGGCAAGGCCGAGCAGCGTCGTGCCCGTCGCGGTGCTCATCGCCAGAAAGAAGCGTCCGCCACGCCACGCCGCAGCCGCCCGCGCCGGTGAGGCAGCCCAAGGACCAGATCTCCGGGTCGACGATGTTGTTCGCCACCCCGGCAGAGGTGAACGAGCCATCGTAGTCCTGAAACGCACCGGTAAACATCGACGCCAGCGGATAGAACACGAACAGCGCCACCAGCAGCACCAGCAGCGTGATCGCCGACAGCACGAAGGCATCGCCCTTGAGCGCGCCACGCTCTGCCAGCCCGAAGGAGATCATCGCCGCAAAGCACAGCGCGACGCCGATGGCCCCCGCCCCGAAGGCCTGTTGCCCGTCGACCGGGCCCAATGCCTCGAGGGCGCCCCAGTTCCAGCCGCGCAATCCGACCGACAGGCCCTCGGCCATCAGCCAGACAAGGCCTGCGGTGCCGACGACGATCAGCCACTTGCCCCGCGCCTTGGGCGGCAGCGCAAACCGCAAGGCTGCGGCGGCCAGCAACAGCACCGGGATCGGCCACAGCCACCACTGTGACAGCTGCGCGATCCCCGGCCAGGCCCGGTCGTCGGAGATGAAATCGAGGATCCAGCCCATGCCGAAGAACCCGCCCCGCAGCCGGTACCACGGCACCAGCACAAAGCTGACGAGTGCGGCCAGAAGCAGCAGGTCCAACCGTCGATTGTCGCGGGTCATGGGGCGTGCCTTGGAATTTTTTCGGTGGAGGGCGGGCGGATCAGGGTCGCATCGGCAAAGCCGCCGCGCCGCGTCGTCATCGGTGCGTCAGACTCATGGGTGCGTCAGACTTATGGGTGCATCGGAACGGAGGGGGTGGAACCGCCGCCCCCTCGCGTGTTCACTATGCGACCTGGCGGGTCACTCGACCCCGACGCCACCGACCTCGTCGACCCAGCGCGACAGCAATGCCGTCCGCCGCTCTGTGCTGCCGTATTCGGCAAAGTCATAGTCGATCAGGTTGATGCTATCGAGGTCGGGGGCCGCCTCGGGGGCGGTCGCGCCCCTGTTCGACGGGATCTGGAACGATCCGGCATCGGGCATGAGCGACTGGACCTCGGCGGTCAGCACCCAGTCATAGAACATCATTGCCTCGTCGGGGTTTTGCGCCCCTTCGATCATCGACATCGATCCGATTTCATAGCCCGTGCCCTCGCAGGGCGCGACGACACCGATCGGAAAGCCTTCTTCTGCCTGCGCGACCGCATCGTGCATGAACACGATGCCAAGGCCCGCCTCGCCGCGTGCCGCAGCCTTGACCGGGGCCGAGCCCGATTTGGTGTACTGCGAGACGTTGGCGTCCATCGCGCGCAGGAATTCGAAGGCCTCGTCCTCGCCCATCAGCTGCACCAGCGTCGCGAGGGCGGTGTAGGCGGTGCCCGACGAATTCGGGTCGGCGATCTGGATCTCGCCGGCAAGGTCAGGGTTCAGGAGGTCCGCCCAGCACTGCGGCGGCTCAATGCCGCGTTCGGCGAAGATCTCGGTGTTGTATCCCCAGCCGAGTGCGCCGGAATAGACGCCGACGGTGCGATAGCCCGAGGTTTCGGCCTGTGCCACGGCCCAGGGCTGCAACTCGGCGAGCATCGGCGATTCGTATTCGGCCGTCAGATCGTCGGCGGCGGCCTGAAGATGCGGGTCGCCCGTGCCGCCCCACCACAGGTCGGTCTGCGGATTGCGGCCTTCGGCGCGGATCTTGGCATAGGCCTCGCCCGACGACAGGCGCACCATGTTCACGTCGACGTCGTGCGACGCCTCGAATTCGGATACCAGCATCTCGCAGACGACGACGTCGGCGGAGCAGATCAGGTTCAGTTCCTGCGCCGCGGCGGCAGTGCCCGCGGTCGCGGCAACGGCGCCCAGTAAGGCGATCTTCAGTTTTGTCATGTGGGTCTCCTCCCAATTGACCGCGCGACCGAGACCGGCGTTGCGCGGCTGTGCGACAGGTTCCGCCCGGGGCCGGTCCAATGTCAAGCCATCGTTCGCGCGGCCCCTGCCCCCGGGTCAACTGAGGCAAGGAAAGTCGATGATTATCAATGATTTATACGGTTCCAAAATGCTGCATTGCGCATGCCGGAGCAGCCGTTCCGGCCTGTCCGGCCCCCGCCTGCGCATCAACGGCCTGCGGTGGGATACCGTCAGCCGGTCAGAAAATCGCCGTCGATTGGCACGGTACGGCGCGCGCCGCCTTCGCCTGTCACACGCAGGGCGTCGCCGTCCAGACGCACCTCCGCGACCGGCTCACCGCGGGGCCAGTCGATGGCGCCAATGACGTGACGCATCCCGGTCGTCCCGCCCAGGGCCACGGCCCCCGGACCGGTCAGGTCGCCGGGCGGCGTCGTGCTGAGCATGTGCTCTGCCGCGCCCTCTTCAACTCCCAGACAGCCGAAATGGCGCCCCGACCAGGGTGCGAAATCGCGGCCGCCGTTGGAATGCCACAGCATCGTCATCGGCACCTCGTGCGCGTTGCGCAGCGACAGATACAGGTCCCCCTGTTCCGGTCGCGTCACTGCCGTCCAGCCCAGATCGTGGCCCGCAGCCTCGACACCGATCACGAAATCCTCATGCGCCGGGTTCCACGGATACCGCGTCAGATCGACCGGGCCGTCGACGCCGGGAAAGGCCGCGGGATCGGCGGACTGCGCCGGATAGACGAGGCCAGAGCGGCCGCGCGCGGGATCGGTTTCCTGCTGGTTCGCAGGCGTTTCCCATCGCGCCTTCGGCGAGGTGCGGATGATCGCACCCGACAGAACCGAGATATTGGCGTGGTTCGACGCCGTGACGCGGCCCGCGCCGCCGGTAAAGACGTGGCGCTGATAGACGAACGGGTGCCCGTCGATGAGGCGCAGTTCCTTGGTCAGCGCCGCCCCCTTAACCTTGCGGCGCAGCGTGGCGGTGAGGGTGCCGCCCTGCACCTGCGTGTCCCAGGCGCTGTTGGGCGGCCAGCCGTGCAAGGCCGATCCGTCGTCGGTCGCCGCAAAGGGCGCGCAAAAGAAATCGCCGCCCAGATTGCGCATGTGGGGCGCGGCGTCCTCTGGCATGGCCTCGTCCGTACCGACCCACGGCGCGCGGTGCAGGGGGGCAATGGCGCGGCCCGCGTCGGTAACCTCGAACCTCTCGAGGATCCCGAGGCTCGCGTCGAAATCGAGGGTGATGCCCTGCGCATGAACCCGGCTCATGCGACGAGATGCTCGCCGGTGATGATGTTCTCGACGTCGAGAATACTCGACGTCGTCGGGCTGATATCGTCGGCGACGACCTGTCCCTGCCGCATGACGACCATCCGGTCGACCACCTGAAAGACGTGGTGGATGTTGTGCGCGATGAAGATGCACGAATGGCCCGAATCCCGCGCGCCGCGCACGAAATTCAGCACGCCCTGGGTTTCGGCCACGCCGAGGTTGTTGGTCGGCTCGTCGAGGATGATCAGGTTGCTGTCGAAATACATCGCCCGCGCGATGGCCACCGCCTGACGCTCGCCCCCCGACAGCGATCCGATGGGCGTCGTCGGCGGAATGTTCTTCGAGATGCCGACGCGCTTGAGCAGATCCGCCGCAATCTCGTTCATCTGGTCGAGGTCCATCCGGTTCAGGAACGCGGGGCCCGTCACGATCTCGCGCCCCATGAACAGGTTGCGCGCGATCGACAGCTGCGGGACGAGAGCCGAGTCCTGATAGATCGTCTCGATGCCCGCCGCGATGGCATCGTTGGTGGATTTCAGAACCGTTTCGCGCCCGTCGATGCGGATCGACCCCGAGGTGTAGGGCACAGCGCCGGACAACACCTTGATCAGCGTCGATTTTCCGGCACCGTTGTCACCCAGCAGGCCGACGATCTCGCCGCGCTTGATCGTCAGGTTGACGCCGCGCAGGGCGTGGATGCGGCCATAGTATTTCTCGATATCGCGCATCTCGACGAGGGGTTTTGCGGTATCTGTCATCTTACGCCCCGTCGTTGTTGCGGCGCTCGAGGCCCGCGTGCAGGGCCATCATGCCCAGGATGATCGCACCGATAAAGATGTTGTAGGCCAGCCCCGGCACCCCGATCAGGACGATGCCGTTGCGCATCAGCCGCAGGATCAACACGCCCAGCACCGTGCCGATGATCGTGCCGCGCCCGCCCATCAGGGCGGTGCCGCCGATCACGACCATGGCGATCACCTCAAGCTCATAGCCGGTGCCCGAATTCGGGATTCGCCGCCGACACCCGGATCGACGAGATCACCCCCGCAAGACCCGCCATGGCGCTCGTCAGCATGAACAGGATCACCTTGACGCGCCGGATCGGCACGCCGCGGTTTTTCGCGGCCTGCGGGTTGCCCCCCGTCGCCTGTATCCAGTTGCCGAACCGGGTGCGCGTGAGCGTGTACTGCAGCGCGATGGTGATCGCGATGAACCAGATCAGGCTCATGTAGATGCGCAATCCGCCACGACAGTAATCGCCCTCGCCGCCGATGCAGAAATCCCCCACCAGCGCGCTCGCGACCCATTGGTCGCCCGCGTCCCATGTCCGCTGCGGCTGTGCATCGGTGATCCACAGGGCCGTGCCCCGGATCACCAGCAACATGCCCAGCGTCACGAGAAACGACGGAATGCCGAGCCGGGTGACGAATATCCCGTTCACGAGGCCGACGGCCATGCTCAGCAGGATCGCGATGACGAACGCCAGTTCCATGCCCACGGCGCCGGAATTGAACAGGCCCCACAGGACCACGGGCGCAAAGCCAAAGACGGAGCCCACCGACAGGTCGAACTCTCCCGACGTCATCAGCAGGGTCATCGCCAGCGCGATCAGGCCCAGTTCCACGGTGAACGTCAGCGCGTTGCCGATGTTGTTGAGCGACAGGAACGCCGGATTGATGGCGGTGAACACCACCAGCATCGCGATCAGCAGGATGAAGGGGGCAAATTCCGGCTTGGCGACAAAGCGCCGCAGCCATCCGGAGGGCGGTGCCACACCCGGGGCGGTTTGATCTGTCATGGCATGTCCCGCAAGAAAAGGGGGCACCCGCGCCGCGTGGCGCAGGTGCCGGTCAAAGGGCCGCGGTCAGTTGCCGCCCATGATCTCGTGATAGACGGGGGCCGTATCCGCCTCGTAGAGCGCGCCGGTGATGATCTCGAAGCCCAGCGGAATGCCGTTGGATTCCATCATCAGCGCGGTCAGGCACATATACGACGTAGCCTGCGGATCCTGCCACATGCCGGCAAGGATATAGCCGTCCATGATGCCCTGCGTGGTGTCGAGCGAATTGCCCCAGCCCACGACCGGGATCTCGCCCGGCTCGACGCCGACCTGGTTCCACACCCGTGGCACCGATCCGGTCACCATGTCGCCAAGACCGATCATCGCGTCGATCCGGTCGCGGTTGGCGGTGACATAGTCGGACATCCGGTTGATGACCTCGGCCTGATCGAGGGTGGCGTCCGTCACCTCCCAGGTGATGCCCAGCGGCTCGAACACCTCGGCGATGCCCTCTTCCTCGAGGACGCCGTAGGAAGCACCCGGCACCTCGACCGGCATCCAGACGAAATCGCCCGCCTCGACGAGACCGTTGTCCACGAGGTATTGCGCCCAGCGGGTGCCCGTCAACTTCAGGTTGCCGCCGACATAGCCGTCGTAGCCCGCCGTCTCGTCAAAGCTGTTGAAGCTCATCACCATGATGCCGCTGTCCTGCGCCTCGGCGGTCACATCCGCCATGGCGCCGATGTCGGGCGTCGTCGTGCAGATACCGTCGGCGCCGGCTGCGATGGCGGCGCGGAACGCCTCTTGCTGGCTCGGCACGTCGCCCGAATGGAACGATGTGTTGACGGTGTGCCCCGTCTCTTCGGCCCAGGTGTTCGCGCCTTCGAGGAAATAGGTCCAGACCGGGTCCGCCGGGCTGCCGTGCGAGATCCAGTAGAATGTCTTTGTATCCTGCGCCGCGGCGCTGCCTGCCGTCAGGGCCAGCACGGCGGCGGCCCCCATGAATGTCCGTCTGATCATGTGTATTTCCTCCCTCAGGGCACCCTGCCCGCACCATCGCGGGCCGGGGCGATAATCTGGTCAGGCACTGGCCGTGTCGTGCCGGGGTCCTGCGCGGAAAACACGCCGACACGACGGATGGCGGTTCGTCGCCACCCTTGGCCGATACTCGGTGAATTTTTAATCCCCGCACCTGCGGGCAACCGGTCACACCGGCAGAGCGCAGCCCGCTTGTGCCGCTCTCCCTCTACACCATGTCGCTTCTTCCGTTACGTCACGATGGAATGACACGCGGTATCGATCAAGGGCAAAATGGCCGAAACCGGTCGCAAACCCGCAGAACGTCGAAATCGACGGCGGGTGAGACGAACCGGGGGCCCGCAGTCTACGGGCGCGAACCTGCGAAAATCGCGGCGACCTCGGGCGCCGGACAATCGGCAGAGGGACGGTGCGGCGTCAGCTCATCCACTGCCCGCCATCGACGTTGTAGGTTTGCGAGACGATGTAATCGGACTCCGCCGAGGCGAGGAACACGGCCATCCCCGTCAGATCGTCCGGCACCGCGAACCGGCCCGCCGGCACGCCTGCGGCGACCTCGGCCTTTTTCTGGCCGGGCGCCTTGCCTTCGAGTTTGGCGAACATCGCGTCGACGTGCTCCCAATGGGCGCCGTCCACGACGCCGGGGGCGATGGCGTTGACGTTGATGCCGTGTGCGATCAGGTTCAGACCCGCCGATTGCGTCATCGAAATGACCGCGGCCTTGGTCGAGCAATAGACCAATACGAGGCTTTCGCCGCGCCTGCCCGCCTGTGAGGCCATGTTGATGATCTTGCCGTGGTTTCCGGGGCTTCGGGGGCCCTGTGCGATCATCTGTTTCGCCGCCGCCTGCATGGTGAACAGCGTGCCCGCGACGTTGACGGCATAGAGCCGCTCGAAACTCTCGCGGGTGATGTCGACGGTTTGCGCCGCATCGAACAGGGCCGCGTTGTTGATCAGGATGTCGAGGCCGCCCGCCGTTTCGACGACCTGTGCCATCGCCGCGTCGATGCTGTCCTGTGCTGCCACGTCGATCCGCACGGCGTAGGCGCCCGCACCGATCTCGCGCGCCGTCGCCTGCGCGGCGCCCATGTCGATGTCGGCCACGGCCACCCGGGCGCCTTCGGCGACGAACCGCTCGGCAAATCCACGTCCGATGCCGCGTGCCGCCCCGGTGACGAGCGCCGATTTACCATCCAGTCGTTTCATGTATTCCTCGCTATCGGGGCATCCCCCGATTTCCGGTCGGACCGTACGGGCAGCGTCCGCCCGTTATCATGACATATCTCGGGCATTTGTCCACACCGCGAGCAACTGCCCGATCACGACCTAAACGAAAGCAAAAAAGATGATCGACATCGCCGACCTGATCCAGCGCAACCGCAGCGGCGAGGCCATCGGCCTTCCGTGTTTTTGCACCGCCAACGAACATGTGTTGCGCGCGGTCCTTGCCCATGCGGCGGCAACCGGCGCGCCGACGGTGATCGAGGCCACCTGCAATCAGGTCAACCAGGACGGCGGCTATACCGGCATGACGCCCGCCGGTTTCATCGACTGGCTGCGCGGTCTGGCGGCGGACGCGGGCGTGTCGATGGACAGCCTGATCCTCGGCGGCGATCACCTTGGCCCAAATCCCTGGCGCGCCGAACCGCTCGATGTGGCGATGGACAAGGCCCGCGTGCTGGTGCGCGATTACGTGGCTGCGGGGTTCCGCAAGATCCACCTCGACGCGAGCATGGCCTGCGGGGATGAGGTGCCCCCCAGCTTCGAGCAGATCGCCGAACGCGCCGCCGATCTGTGTGCCGTGGCCGAGGAACACGCCCCCGATCCGGCCAATCTGATCTATATCATCGGCACCGAGGTGCCGATCCCGGGCGGCGAAACCGAAGAGCCCGACGCCCTCGACGTTACCTCCGTCGCGCGGTTCCGGCACTGCGTCGATACCCACCGGGCCGCCTTTGCCGCCCGTGGCCTCGATGCCGCCTGGGGGCGGATCGTGTCGGTCGTCACGCAACCGGGCGTCGATTTCGGCCACACGTCGATCTTTCCGTTCGAGCCCGAAAAGTCCCGCGACCTCAGCACGGCGATTTTGTCCGATCCGGGCTTTTCCGATCAGGGCCTGACGGACCCGGGCCTCACTGATCCGGGCCTCACCTTCGAAGCGCATTCCACCGACTATCAGTCCACCGGCGCGCTGGCGGACCTCGTGAAACAGCATTTCTTCTTTCTCAAGGTCGGGCCCGAACTGACGTTCCGGTTGCGCGAATCGGTCTGGGCGCTGTCACGGATCGAGGACGAGTTGGATGTGGCCGCGCCGTCGGGCATCCGGCAGGTCCTGGAGACGCGGATGTCCGAAAACCCCGGCTACTGGCAGGATTATTACAGCGGCGCGGACGTGGTACGCCAGCGGGTGTACAGCTACAGCGACCGGATCCGGTATTACTGGACCGATGCGGCGGTGCGGGCCGCCCTCGACCGGCTCCTCGCCAATCTTGCAGGCGCAGAACTGCCCGAAACCCTCGTGTCACAGATGTTCACCGGATCGGAATTCGGCGAGATCGGCACCGATGCGACGGCCCTTCTGCAAGGGCACATCCAGCGCTGCGTGACGCGGTATTTCAAGGCGGCAGGTTTCGCCTGACCAAAGGTGCGGCCCCCGCGCGCGCCGGGGCCGCCCGCCCCCTAGCCGTTGACGTCGACGACCACGCGGCCTTTCACCCGGCCTTTCAGGATATCGGCCCCCAGCCCCGGCAGATCGCCCAGCACCGCGGGCTGCACCATCGCCTCGAGGTGTCCCATCGGCAGATCGGTGGCGATCCGGCCCCAGGCACGCACACGGTCGTCGAAGGGGCGCAGCACCGAATCGATGCCCAGCAGGTTCACGCCGCGCAGCAGGAACGGGATCACGCTGGCGGGCAGCGACGCCCCGCCCGCGAGGCCCACAGCCGCGACCGACCCGTTGTATTTCATCTGTCCCAGCACCCGCGCCAGCATCGCGCCGCCAACCGCATCGACGCATCCGGCCCATGTCTCGCTCTCGAGCGGGCGTTTGACCGTCTCTGACAACTCCTCTCGGGCGACGATCCGCGCCGCCCCCAGATCCTTCAGATAGTCGGCGGTTTCGGGACGGCCGGTCACGGCGGCGACACTGTACCCGAGGTTTGCAAGGATCGCCGTCGCCACCGAGCCGACGCCCCCCGCCGCACCCGTCACCAGCACCTCGCCACGGTCCGGCGTCAGCCCGTGATCCTCGAGGGCCATGACCGCCAGCATCGAGGTGAACCCGGCGGTGCCCACGGCCATCGCCTGCCGCGTCGTCAGGCCCTCTGGCAGCGGCACCAGCCAGTCCGCCTTGACGCGGGCCTTTTGCGCGTAGCCGCCCCAATGCGCCTCGCCCACCCGCCAGCCGGTCAGCACGACCTTGTCGCCAACGGCATAGCGCGCGTCGTCCGACGCCTCGACGGTGCCGGCGAAATCGATCCCCGGCACATGCGGATAGCGACGCACCATGCCGCCGCCCGCGTCCATGCACAGGCCGTCCTTATAATTGACGGTGGTGTATTCGATCGCGACGGTGACGTCGCCCGGCGGCAACCGGTCCTCGCCGATCTGCTGCACGGCGACGCTGGTGCTGCCGTCTTCGGCCTTTTCGACGATCAGGGCGTTGAACATGGGGCGGACCTTTCGGATCTTTGTGTCAGGGTGTCGATCACAGCCACCCTGACGCGGCTGGCCCCGCCCATCCAGCGGAAAATCCGGCACCCCGTCCCTTCCCCCCGCCCGCCGCTCTGATACACGTTGCCCCCGATGCAGCCCGATACAGTCGACTTTGCCTTTGCGGGCCTCACGCTCACCGCGCGCCCGTCGGGTGCGCTGTGGATCGGCGCGCACCGCACGCTGTGCGTGTCCGACCTGCACCTTGGCAAATCGGACCGTATCGCGCGCCGCGCGGGCCTGATGCTGCCGCCCTATGACAGCCGCGAAACGCTTGGTCGGCTTGCGGCGGATGTCGCCGCCACCGATCCCGCGCGCGTGATTTGCCTGGGCGACAGTTTCGACGATATCGCCGCGAGCGAGGCCCTCGAACCGACGAGCCGCGAGACGTTGCTGCGCCTTCAGGCGGGCCGCGCGTGGACGTGGATCGAGGGCAACCACGATCCGGGGCCGGTGGATCTGGGCGGATCGCATCTGGCCGAAGTGACGCTCGGCCCGCTGACGTTCCGGCATATCGCGCAGGCCGGAGCACGCGCGGAACTGTCCGGGCACTATCACCCGAAACTCACGCTGACCGGCGGGACGCGGGCCTGTTTCGTCTTCGATGACACGCGCGTGATCCTGCCCGCCTACGGCGCCTACACCGGCGGGCTCTCGGCGCGAACACCGGTCATCCGGGGCCTGTTCGGGCCGCGCGCCCGTGCGATCCTCATCGGCAAACGCGCCATCCTGACAGCACTGTAGCGGGTGGATTTCACCCCACCGATCGGCGAAACGATCCTAGACTGTCAGCCCCTCGGGTTCTGCCAGCCCGTTGGCGCGGCAGCACGCGGTCAGCGTATTCGCCAGCAAACACGCGATGGTCATCGGTCCGACGCCGCCCGGCACCGGCGTGATCGCCCCCGCGACGGCGGCGCAGGACGCATAATCCACGTCGCCGACCAGCCGTGTCTTGCCGCTCCCGGCGTCGATCCGGTTGATCCCGACGTCGATCACCGTCGCCCCCGGTTTGATCCAGTCGCCCGGCACCATTTCGGCGCGGCCCACGGCAGCCACGACGATATCGGCGCGGCGCACGGTCCCGGCCAGATCGCGGGTGCGCGAATGGGCGATCGTCACCGTGCAGCTTTCACCCAGCAGCAATTGCGCCATCGGTTTGCCGACGATGTTCGACCGGCCGATCACCACTGCATTCATCCCCGACAGATCGCCGTGATGATCGCGCAGCATCATCAGACAGCCCAGCGGCGTGCACGGCACCATCGCCTTCTGCCCGGTCCCGAGCAGGCCGACGTTCAGAACGTGAAACCCGTCGACGTCCTTGGCAGGATCGATCGTACCCAGCACGCGGGCACTGTCGATATGGCCGGGCAACGGCAGTTGCACCAGAATGCCGTGCACCGATGCATCGCCGTTCAGCCGCTCGACCAGCGCCAGAAGATCGGCCTGCGCCGTGTCCGCGTCCAGCCGATGCTCGAACGAGGCCATCCCCGCCTCGGCGGTCTGTTTGCCCTTGTTGCGCACGTAGACCTGGCTCGCCGGGTCTTCTCCGACCAGCACCACGGCCAGACCGGGCGTGATCCCGGCCTCGGCCTTCACGCGCGCCACGCCCTCGGCCACCCGCGCGCGAACCCGCGCCGCGAATGCCTTGCCGTCGATTACTGTCGCCGTTGTTTGTGTGTCGGTTCGTGCTTCTGGCATCGCTCTATTCCTTTCGCATGCTGTCGGGGCCAAGGTGCCCCTCCTCGCGCGCAATCGACCAGTCGATCAGCCGCCGCCACAGCTTTTCCACCAGATCGGGCGGCAAGCCATAGGTAGCGGCGTGGCGGCGCACGTTGGTCACCACCTCCTCGACGCGCGGGGTGATCCGGGCGGGCAAATCGACCTGCGATTTGATCTGCGCCGCGCGGTCGATATAGCCGGACCGCAGCGCGAACAGGCGCACCAGTTCTTCGTCGAGACCGTCGATTTCGGCCCGGATATGGGCCATGGTTTCGCATTGGGCAGGTTGGCGCATCGCATCCCTCATCTGTCAGGCCGTTTGCACGAGGTATGCGGGCGGCCTGCAAAGGGCAACGGCGCGACAGGTTTCGTGGTGCCTTTGGGACCCGGCGCGATGTCGCACCGGGGGCTGTAGGGCAAAGACACGCCGCGCAAATCGGCACCGGGTGCCTCCCCGCGCATCCTGCGGATGCGCTTGGTCGCACGAGGTGCCATCACCTTCGTGATGACCCCTTAAAACAAGCCCTCGATCTGGCCATCGTCGTTGAGGCGGATCGTCTCGGCCGACGGCACGCGCGGCAGGCCGGGCATCGTCATGATCTCGCCGCAGATCGCCACGACGAAACCCGCCCCCGCCGAAAGGCGCACTTCGCGCACCGGGATTGTATGGCCCGTCGGTGCGCCGCGCAGGTTCGGGTCGGTCGAGAACGAATACTGCGTCTTGGCCATGCAGACCGGCAGGTGCCCGTACCCCTGCTCTTCCCATGTCCTGAGCTGCGCCAGAACGCTCTTGTCCGCCTGAACCTCGCCCGCGTGATAGATCTCTTTCGCGATGGTCTGGATCTTGTCGAACAGGGGCATTTCGTCGGGGTAAAGCGTCGTGAACGTCGATGGCGCATCGGCCAGTTCCACGACCTTGTGCGCCAGTTCCTCGATGCCCGCGCCGCCCTGCGCCCAGTGTTTGCACAGGATCGCCTCCGATCCCTCGCCTGCGACATAGTCCTGTACCGCCTGCACCTCGGCGTCCGTGTCGGTGACGAAATGGTTGATCGCCACGACCACCGGCACCCCGAATCCCTTGAGGTTGGCGATGTGCCGCCCGAGGTTGGCGCAGCCCTGACGGATCGCGTCGACATTCTCTGTCCCGAGGTCTGCCTTGGCCACGCCGCCGTTCATCTTCATCGCGCGGCAGGTGGCCACGAGGACGACGGCATCCGGTGCCAGCCCCGCCTTGCGACATTTGATGTTGAGGAACTTTTCGGCGCCAAGATCGGCGCCGAACCCGGCCTCCGTCACCACGTAATCGGCGATCTTGAGGGCGGTCGTCGTCGCCGTGACCGAATTGCAGCCGTGCGCGATATTGGCGAACGGACCGCCATGCACGAAGGCGGGATTGTTCTCGAGGGTCTGCACCAGATTGGGCTGCATCGCATCCTTGAGCAGGACGGTCATCGCACCGTCCGCCTTGATATCGCGGCAGAAAACCGGGCTTTTGTCGCGGCGGTAGGCGACGATCATATCGCCGAGACGCTTTTCCAGATCCTTGAGGTTTCGGGCCAGACACAGGATCGCCATGACCTCGGAGGCGACGGTGATATCGAACCCGGTTTCGCGCGGAAAGCCGTTCGCCACGCCGCCAAGGCTCGCCGTGATCTGGCGCAGGGCGCGGTCGTTCATGTCCACCACGCGGCGCCAGACGACGCGGCGGATGTCGATCTCCAGCGCGTTGCCCCAGTAGATATGGTTGTCGATCATCGCCGACAACAACGAATGGGCGCTGGTGATGGCGTGAAAATCGCCGGTGAAATGCAGGTTCATGTCCTCCATCGGGACGACCTGCGCATAGCCACCGCCAGCGGCGCCGCCCTTCATCCCGAAATTCGGGCCGAGCGATGCCTCGCGGATACAGATGGCTGCCTTCTTGCCGATCCGGTTCAGCCCGTCGCCAAGCCCGACGGTCGTCGTCGTCTTGCCCTCGCCGGCCGGCGTCGGATTGATCGCCGTCACGAGGATCAGCTTGCCATTTTCATTGCCCTGCACGCCGTCGATGAACGACTGGCTGACCTTGGCCTTGTCGTGGCCATAGGGCAGCAGATCATCGGCGCCGATACCCAGTTTGGCGCCAATCTCCTGGATGGGGCGTTTGCGCGCGTCGCGGGCAATTTCGATGTCGGATTTCGTGCTCATGTACTGCCCCTGAATGGCGGGCGGTCTGCCCGTTCGAGTGTTCTGCCCCGTCTTACGCGTCACCCGGCGGGCGCGAGCCTGCGTTTCCGACATTCGCGCCCGCAAAATCGGCGGGGAGCGTAAATCGCGGCGGCGGTGCTGGCCGTGAAAATACTGAACATTTTTTCAAAGTACGACGCAAGCCCGTCAATCCGGCGATATCGCAACCGGCTCTTCTCATCACAAACGAAAAAGCCCCGCACCGGTTACCCGGGCGGGGCCTCATTCATTTGGTAAGACGTCTCGCGTCAGGCAGTCGGTTCCGGCTCCATCGGACCCTTGGGCTTGCGCGGTTTCGTCTTCGGGATCGAGGTCACGGAGTTGCCGGGCCCTTTTGGGTCGAGCATGTTGTCGTCGTCGTCGCCCCGGTTCAGCGTCTCACCGGCGATGACGCGGGCAATCTCGCCGCCCGTGAGCGTCTCGTATTCCAGCAGGCCCTGTGCCAGACGCTCAAGGTCGTCCTTCTTTTCGGTCAGGATACGCTTGGCGGTCTCATAGCCGGTGTCGATCAGTTCCTTGACCTTGTCGTCGATCATCTTTTGCGTATCGGCCGAATGGCTGGTGCCGCCACCGTAACTGCCCAGCGGGCTGTTCTGCTCGTTGGCATAGTCGACGAACCCTAGTTCTTCAGCATAACCGAACTGCGTCACCATCGCGCGGGCAATGCGGCTGACCTGCTGGATGTCCGACGCGGCGCCCGAGGTCACGTTCTCCAGCCCGAAGGTAAGCTCTTCCGCCACGCGCCCGCCCATCGCCATCGCGATTTTCGACGTATATTTCGTCCAGCTGACGCTGAGCTGATCGCGTTCGGGCAGTGAAAGCACCAGACCCAGCGCACGTCCGCGCGGGATGATCGTCGCCTTGTGGATCGGATCGTGCTGCGGCACGTTCAGGCCGACGACGGCGTGCCCCGCCTCGTGATAGGCGGTCAGCTTTTTCTCGTCCTCGGTCATCACCATCGAACGCCGCTCGGAGCCCATCATCACCTTGTCCTTGGCGTTTTCGTAATCGATCATCGTCACGAACCTGCGGCCCATGCGCGCCGCGGCAAGGGCGGCCTCGTTCACGAGGTTCGCAAGGTCGGCACCCGAAAAGCCGGGCGTGCCGCGCGCGATGATCCGCAGGTCCACATCCGGCCCCAGCGGTGTCTTGCGGGCATGGACGCCCAAAATCATCTCGCGGCCTTTGATATCGGGATTGGGCACCTGCACCTGACGGTCGAAACGACCGGGACGCAGCAGCGCGGGGTCCAGCACGTCGGGCCGGTTGGTGGCGGCAACGATGATGATGCCTTCGTTGGCCTCGAAGCCGTCCATCTCGACGAGCAGCTGGTTCAGCGTCTGCTCACGCTCGTCGTTGCCACCGCCATAGCCGGCACCGCGCGAGCGGCCCACGGCGTCGATCTCGTCGATGAACACGATGCAGGGCGCGTTTTTCTTGGCCTGCTCGAACATGTCGCGGACACGGGACGCACCGACACCGACGAACATCTCGACGAAATCGGAACCCGAGATGGTGAAGAACGGCACCCCCGCCTCGCCGGCGATCGCCCGCGCCAGCAGCGTTTTACCGGTGCCCGGAGGCCCGACGAGCAGCGCGCCTTTCGGGATCTTGCCGCCAAGACGCGAAAACTTCTGCGGATTGCGCAGGAATTCGACGATCTCTTCGAGTTCTTCCTTGGCCTCGTCGATGCCCGCAACCTCGTCGAAGGTCACGCGCCCGTGCTTTTCGGTCAGCAGCTTGGCCTTGGATTTGCCGAACCCCATCGCGCCGCCTTTGCCGCCGCCCTGCATCCGGTTCATGAAATAGATCCAGACACCGATCAGCAGCAGGAACGGCAACAGCGAAATCAGGAATGACGAGAGCACCGATTGCTCCTGGCTGCTCGCCTCGAACGGAACATCGTTGGCGATCAGCAGGTTCGACACCTCGGCGTCGGCAGGCTTGATCGTCACATAGTCGCGACCGTCGGTGCCCTGAAAGCGGATCTGCTCGCCATCGAGCGTTGCGGAAGAAACCGCGTTGCTTTCGACGGCGGTGACGAAATCCGAATAGCTGCGGGACGAGGAATTGATGTTCCCCGGGGCGCCGCTGAACAGGTTGAACAGTGCCAGAATGAGCAGGAAAAGCACTACCCAGAATGCGATATTTCGCGCGTTGCCCAATGCGGGTCTCCTTTACGGAACGGCGGCGCCGGTACGACTGCCCCGTTGATGTCATCAACTCGTTACCAACAAAATAGGGACTTGGCCGCAATCTTCAATGCGAAAGCAGCCAGGACGGCAAATCCGCGACAATGCGCGCAGTCCAGCCGGAATCGTCGCGCGCAAGCGGCGCCGCGATCAGGGTGCCGTCGCGCCAGATCGCAGGACCCGCAAGCAGCGATGCCCGCGCGGCCCCGGTTGCCCGCCAGCCGGGACACAGCGCGAGACCGGCCTCGCCCAGCGGGCCGATTGCGTCCTGCGGATCGGCATCGGCGCCCGAAAGGTGCCATCGCCCGTCCCACGGGGCCAGGCGGTGCTGGTCCGACACCTTCATGTGCCGCTGCGGCACCCGCGCCGGTTCGCGCCCGATCCGAAGGACGCCAGCACCGTCGCCGCGCAAGATACAGCCCCCCAGCGTCAGGGTTTTCATCCCGATATCCGGATGCGGAAAGGTTTCGCGCAGCACCTCCTGCTCGGCATGTCGCGGCGCATGTGGCGCCCGTCCGATCCAGCCGAGGATCCCGATCAGAAGCCGCCGCCGCAACTCGGGGCCAAGGTGCGCCGCCGCCGCGAGATCGACCAGCGCGTCGCCCGCCATGTCGATGCGCACGGACCGTCGCGCCAGATCCGCGGTCGCCTGCCCCAGCGCCTCTTGTGCGGCGCGCAGGTGCCGCGCACTGGCAGCGATGGCACCGATGTCCGCGCCGGTCTGCGCCAAGGCGGCCCGGACTCGGGCACGCTCGAATGCCAGATCATCGTTCGTCGGATCCTCGGACCATTCGATGCCCTTTTCAACGAGGTAGGATCGCAAATCGGCACGCGAGGTGCGCAGGAACGGGCGCGCGAATATCGTAAGTCCGGCCCTCCAGTCGCGGCGCATTTCCGCGAGGCCCGACAGGCCCGCCGCCCGCGACAGCCGCATCGCAAAGGTCTCGGCGACATCGTCGGCGGTGTGCCCGATCAACACGATTTGGGCCTGCCGCCTGCGGGCCCAACCTTCCAGCGCGCGGTACCGACCGTCGCGCGCCCAGGCCGGGATGCCGGTCGCGGGCGGCGCCTGTTCGATACGGATGATGTCGTGATCCACGCCGAGATACGCGCAGAGCGTTGCGACCACCGCAGCCTCGGTCGCAGCCGCCGGCCGCAGACCGTGATCGACGGTGACGGCGCGCGCGCGAAACCCGTACCGCGCGGCGGCAGCGGCCACCGCCACCAGCAGAGCGATGGAATCGCCGCCACCCGATACGGCGACGGCCGCCGCTGCCGGCTGCCCGTCGCCAAGGCCGCACAGGGTGCCGAGGACCTGTCTTTCAACCGGGTGGACAGTCGGATCGTCGCGCCACCGACGCGCCTCGAACGGACCGGCCTGCTCAGTTCCGGTCACAGGTCAGGAACAGCCGGCACTCGTCCGCAGCGCCTGTGCCTCGGCCACTTCTGGCGATCCGGGAAACCGGGCTGCAACCTCGCCCAGCGTGACGCAGCCATCCGTCGTCTGCCCAAGGGTCACCAGCGATTTGCCGAGACCCAGCAGCGCGCGCGGCGCCTGTGCGCCCGAGGGCGCCGACGAGAAACTGTCGAGATAGGCAAGGCCCGCTGCCTGCGTTTCGCCCAGGCCCTCGAGGGCCTCGCCGCGCAGAAAGAAGGCCTGCGGTGTCAGCGGTCCGCCCGGATAGGTCGCGACAAAGGCCGCAAGCTGGTCAGCGGCGCTGCGAAAGTCACCTGTGGCGAGCGCCTCCTGCGCCCGCTGAAGGTCTCCTTCTTCGCCGATGGCGAGGGCGGGTGCACCCGTGTTGGTTCCGGTTTGCGGCGCGACGATGGTGGCGCCATTGTCCACACCGCCCAGCGACGGCGTTTCGCCCAGGCTGCCGATGTCGCAGGCGGGCTCGAGGTCGCAGAGCCGGAATTCGAGGTCGCCGATCCGGTTGGTGCCATCGACGGTGATCCGGTTGATCCGGAATTCCAGCTTCTTCGGTATTGGACGTCAGCCGCTGCAATTCCGCCTCGATGGCGTTCAGACGGTCGAGCGGCGTGTTGCCCTGCACGCCGGTCGACAGCGCGCCCGAGGTTGCCAACTCGCTGCGCAGGGCCTGAATGTCGATGTACAGACCCGACAGTTCGGACCTGATATCCGCAAGCGTCTGCGCATCCTGCGCCGCGGCAAATCCCGGCACCATCACGGGCAACAGCAGCGCCAGAGCGATGTTTCTGATCGGTTTCATCGAATGCCTCCCCAAGCTCACGGTGCGTCCTAGCTGAGCGCACCAGCGGAAATGATCGTCACGGCGCGGCGGTTCTGGCTATAGCATTCCTCGGAGGCGCAGGTCGCGACCGGGCGCTCCTTGCCATAGCTGACGGTGCGCAGACGGCCCGCGGGCACGCCGCGCGAAATCAGATATTCGCGCACCGCATTGGCGCGCCGCGCGCCAAGTGCGACGTTGTACTCGCGGGTGCCCTGCTCGTCGGCATGGCCTTCGATCACCGCAAGATAGCCCGCGTTGGTCAGCAGCCACTGCGCCTGTCCGTCCAGCGTGGCCCGGCCCGCATCCGTCAGCGTCGACTGATCGACGAGGAACAGCACGCGCTCGCCGACGGTCTGGCGGAAGTACTCGGGGCTCGACGGGTCATTGGCCCCGCCTAAAGGGGCCGTCCCCACACCGGCACCCAGCGGGCCGGTCGGCGAGTCCAGGCCGTCACCGGCGCCGAAACGGTCGGGCCGCGTACAAGCCGACAGTGCAAGCGCGCCCACGAAAAGCGTGATGGCGAATGGCTTGGTGATCTTGGTCACGATTGTCATGGGTCTGCCCTGTTCCTATGTCCGAACTTGTGTCCACACTGGTCGGAGGTGCCATATCATGATGCCCGCGCCGTGCAAATGCAGTGAAAGCGGCGCGGCGGAAAATTGTTGCCCTGTGCTGTTGCACTGCCGCACCCTCCCCCGTCGCCCCGCCCGCGCGCGTAGCGCGTCGCCGTTGCGGCAGGCGGGCGCGACATGGCCAACCCTCCCCCGTCGCCCCGCCCGCGCGCGTAGCGCGGGGTCACGTGCAGCGCTTGGGCTGGCAGGCGCTCGTGTGCGGCAGGCGAACGTTCGTCCGCCTGCCGCGCTCTTGGCACGCACCCGCGCATAGGCGGGCGCGCCGTGCACCATCAGTAGTTAAACAGCTGCGCTGCCGGGATGACCACCGACGAGGGCGAGCCCGACGGATTGGGGACACTCTGGCCCTGATCCGGCGCGCCGGACAGGGTGAACGGCATTTCGTATATCGCGTCGTTGAACTGCGCGCGCACCACGCCCGTCACGCCGCCCGAGCAGCTTCCCGAATAGTGGTTCAGAACGATGTCGAGGGTGCGAACGTCGGAGGTGTTGTGAAGGATCGCCTCTTCCACACTGGTGCCGCTGTTGCTCACGATGTCCTCGCCGTACTCACCGAATGGCGCTTCGATGTTGTTGTAGTACAGGTACTGCTGGTCGGCATTCTCGCGGACGTAGAGATCGACGTCGACATCGGCGCAGCCCGGCGTGTTCCACCGGATGCCCAAACTGACCGGCCCGCTGGTGACCTGCGGCGCCGCGTTCTCGGTCGTCACGGTGTCGGCCGTCAGCCAGTCCTCATCCTCGATCGCCACGTCGCCGCTTCCGGCGGCAACCATCGACACGCCATCCAGTGCCACGTCGCCATCGACGCCGCCCAGCTCGCCCAGGAACGCGATGGTCGCCTGGTTCGAGGTTGCGGTATAGTCCATCACCGAGGTCTGGAAATGGTCGCCCGACAACGTATCGGCATCGAAGGATGTGACATTGCCGTCCACCGAAATGCCGAAGATGGTGGTCTGGCCGTTGGCATAGGTCATCGCCGTGGGCCCGGCCTTCCAGGTGGCGCTGATGCGGTAGGTGGTGCCCGGCGTCAGCCCGGTCACGGTCTGCTGCACTGTCGGGTCGCCGGTGCGGTTGTTGTGGTTCAGCCAGACGACGCCGTTGCCCAGCGAGCAGACGACAGGCGCGTCGATTGTGGCGTACTCCCAGCCCTCGATGCAGGACGGCCCCGAAAAGCCCGGATTGGTGATGACTTCGCCCGCGACCTGAGACACCGCAGCGCCCCCGGTCAGGGCCATGCCAATGGCCGCGATTGCGGCTACCGATGAATATTCGTCATTATCTTCCCTTTCCAACAAGTACCGGTCGAAACAAGGCTGGATGTCGCCCCGCTCCCGGTGGTTTGAACGTTAGGTGACGAAAAACGAGCAGTCGAGAAAAAACGTGCCAATTCGTGGTGTTATCGAATAACCCGCCGGGGCCGCTGGCGGGTTATTCGGTGACGCGTCGGCGCTATTGCTGTAGCGGCCCCCAACTGGCGTCCGAGGCGAACCCCTGAATGGGCAGCTGACGCGGCGGAATACGCCCCGAAATATCCACTGAATAGAGCGACGGGCCGCCCCCCGTTCCCAGAACCTCGCGGGTGAACATGATGACGCGGCCGTTGGGCGACCACGTCGGGCTTTCGTCCAGCGGCGAGGCGGTCAGCAGGCGTTCCTCCGATCCATCGGTGCGCATGACGCCAATGTGAAAACGCCCGCCCCCCTGCCGGGTGAACGCGATCAGATCGCCGCGCGGCGACCAGACCGGCGAGCCGTAGCGCCCGCCTTCGTCGAACGAAATCCGGCGCGGTTCGCCGCCCGAGGCACTCATGATATAGAGCTGCTGGCTGCCGGACCGGTCGCTTTCGAACACGATCTGCGTGCCATCGGGCGAAAACGACGGCGAGGTTTCGATCGACGGTGCCGATGTCAGGCGGGTGTGCGACCCGGAGGTGAGGTCGGTCATCCAGATGTCCGTATTGCCGCCGTCCGCGAGGCTGTAGATGATCCGCCGGCCATCGCGCGAAAAGCGCGGCGAGAACGACATCTCGCCGGGCTGCGTCTGCACCTCGCGCCGCCCGACCGTCGCCACATCGAGCATGTTGATGCGCGGAAACCCCGATTCATACGAAGTATAGGAAATCCGGTCGCCGGAGGGCGAAAAGCGCGGCGCCAGCACGATCGACGAACTGTCGGTCAGATACTGAACGTTGGCACCGTCGTAATCCATGATCGCCAGACGTTTCAGGCGGTTGTCCTTGGGTCCGCTTTCGGCGACGAAGACCACGCGGCTGTCGAAATAACCGCCCTCGCCGGTGATCCGGCTATAGGCCGCATCCGCGACCTTGTGCGCCACCCGGCGCCAGCCCGCGACGGTGCCGTTGAACAACAGGCCTTCGCCCAGCTCCTGCCCGGAAAACACGTCGAACAGGCGGAATTTCACCGTCAGCTGATCGCCGTTGACCGCGACGGCCCCCATCACGAGGCCGTCGGCGTTGATCGCACGCCAGTCGGCATATTGCACGGCGGCGTCGAAGCTCGTGGGTGTCGAAATGAACGCCGAGGGAGGGATTTCGCGAAACAGACCGGACCCGGACAGATCCTGCGTCACCAGTGCCGCGATATCGCGCGACAGCTGATCGGCACCGGCGGTTTCCACCTGAAACGCCGGCACCGCCATGTCCAAAGGCTCGATCACGCCATCGGTGATGGTGATCTGCAGCGGGCCGGTCTGGGCCGTGACAGGTGCGGGCGCCAGCAAGAGCGTGCAGGCGGCAAGCGCCGCGACGGCGAAACACCGCAGGCGGGCGCCCAGGTTCCGGCGCGGTATGGCGGGGGAAAGAACGGAATGACAGGTCTGCATGGGTGTCCTCATCAGGCGGTGGCCTTCTTTGCGGGGCCGGTTCGGGGTGCGCGCATCGGTCGTATCGGCTCGCGACGCCGTACAACCGGGCATCTTGGCTTCATCTCGCGTTAACGCATAGCAAACAAGCGGGCGGCAGGGGAAATTCTATCTGCATAGCCCCCGGCAGGCTGCCGCCGACTGCCCGGTGACGGCCAAGGCCCGTTTTTGCAGGCCAAACCACCGCCCGGCAAACCCCAGCCCCTGTCGGGCAGGTCATTCGGCCATCGTTCCGTTGCGTCCGTTGAACGACATCACCACCTCACGCCAGATCTCGTATTTCTCGACCGGCAGATCGTATCCACGGCCTTCGCACCGCAGGATCGCCCGCCGCACGCTCTCATAGGCCGCGCTCTGGCTGACGCTGTCGCCGCCGCGCGTTTCAAGCAGTTCGACATAGTTGTCGATGACCTCGCCGTTCTCGGTCATCTCGAACCGCACCCGCACCGTCACCACCCGCGTGGCGGGCGTCACCGTCCAGCAGGCGCCGATGGCCTCGCCGAAATAGGCCCGCTCTGCCGCTGTCATCTGCCAGTCGTTCGCAATCGACTGCTGCGCCTGTCCCGCCAGCGGCGCCAGCGCCAGCACAAGCGCCGCCGTGGTTGCCAAACGTCGCGTCATTGCCATCTCCTCATGCCGGAAGGATCGAAGGTAATTTCGACCTGTCGCCATTGTTCGTATTGTGCATCGTCGAGGGTAAAGCCCGCGTTCACGTTCTGGCACCGCAGGATCGCGCTGCGCGCCCGGGTGAAGGCGGCGTTGACGGCGGCGTCCGATCCGGTGGACCCGATGAGCGTGATCCGGCTGCCGATCACCTTGCGGTCCCGGCCCAGCTCGAAGGCGACGGTGACGGTGACGCCCGCCTCGGCGCCCGGATCGACGGTCCAGCAGCCCTGCACCGACACCCGGAAATCGCTGCGCTGTCCGTCCGTCATCGGCGGGCCGGGATTGCCGACGGGGGCCTGCGGTGCGGCGGGCGCCTCGGTCAGGTCGGCCAAGAGGTCGTCGACCGTCCGGTCGGGTGCGGCCTGCACATTCGCGCTGTCGGCGGTGGCGGTTTCGGCCTCCGTGGGCGGCGCCGGCGGGGGTGCCAGCGACGCAGGCCGCGACGGCGGGCGCAACGACCTTTCGGGCGCACCGGAGGCGATGTCGGCCTCGGTCACGATCTCGGTCACGGTTTCCTCGGGTGCCGCGGCCTCCTGCGCCTCTTCGAGCGGTGTCGCCACCTCGGCGGGGGCCTCGACGACCTGTTCCTGCACCTGCGGCGCGACATCGGCGTCGGGCGGCGGCAGCGGCGTCGGAACATCGGCGACCCGGTCGACGAGGCGTTCCTGCGGTCTGTCGGTCACCACCGGCAGGTCCGGCGACAGCGGCGCGGCGGGCGCGTCCAGCACGGGAGCGGTTTCATCGACCTGCGCGGGCGGCGGCACCGGGGCGGGCGCCTCGGGCGGAGGGGCCTCTTCGGCAGGCGGCGCGGGCGGCGTTTCGGCCTCTTGCGGCACGACCGGGTCCTCGGGCGTTACCGGCACCACCGGTTCCTCCGTCGCGGGCGCAGCGGGGGCGCCGGGCTGATCCGTCGCCGCACTTGGCGAGGTTGCGGCGACGAGTGCGGCATATTCGGCGCCGCTGACCACCGACACCTCCGTCACTTCGAACGGCAGTGGGTCGGCGGACAGGCCCCAGCCCAGCAGAAGCCAGCCGATCAGGCCCGCATGCCCGACCGCGCTGACATAGGTGCCGGTCGTGAACTCGACTTTGCGGGCGGTGCCGTCGGCCTCGTTTTCGGGGCCAGTCTCCGGGTCAGTCTCCGGGCCAATCTCTGGGCCAGTCTCTGGGCCGATGTCGGACATGGCTGGCCCTGCCCCTACTCGCCTGCCGGAACGGTCGCGGTGGCATCGAACGTGGGCCCGCCGATGTCCGTGACCAGACCGATGTTGGAAAACCCGCCCGCGTTGAGCGCGCCCATCACCTCGGCGACCGTATTCCACGCGTTCGCCCCGTCGGCGCGCAGAAAGATCCGGTCCGAGGTGCGCTCGGCGGCGATGCCCTGAAGGCGGCCGATCAGGTCCGTCGGCGCCACTTCCGTGTTCTGGATCATCAGAGTGCCCTCGGCAGTCACGGTCACGGTCAGCGGCTCTTCGTCGTCCGTCGGCAGGGCGTTGGCCGCCGTCTGCGGCAGTTCCACCGGCACGCCGACCGTCAGCAGCGGTGCGGCCACCATGAAGATGATCAGCAGCACCAGCATCACGTCCACGAACGGCGTGACGTTGATCTCCGCCATCGGCATGCTGCGGGTCCGGCGGCGCCTGCGTCCGCCCCCGCAATCGCCCGATTTCATGACACCGGCACCCATTATGCGATCCCCCGGTCCATCTCAGCTGTCCAGCTGACGGCTGAGGATCGTGGCGAACTCGTCGGCGAACGCCTCGTATCCGGCGATGATCCGGTCGGCGTCCGCCGACAGTTTGTTATAGAAGATAACCGCCGGGATCGCGGCCAGCAGGCCAAGCCCCGTGGCCAGCAGCGCCTCGGCGATGCCGGGAGCGACGACGGCGAGATTGGTGTTCTGCGCCTCGGCAATTTCGATGAAGGCGTTCATGATGCCCCAGACCGTGCCGAACAGACCCACGAAGGGCGCCGTCGATCCGGTGGTCGCCAACACCGGCAAGCCCCGTTGCAGGCGCGCCGCCTGCTTGGCGATCGCCACGTCCATGGAGCGGTCGATCCGCGCGCCGGCCCCCGCGATCAGCCCGCCGTCGTCGCGGTGCGAGCGTCGCCATTCGATCATGCCTGCCGCAAATATCTTTTCGCTGGCCCCCTTGGGCGCCGCGCCGATCTTGTCGAACAGCCCGTCCAGCGGCTCGCCCGACCAGAACGCCCGGTCGAAGATCGCCGCTTCCTTGCGTGCCGAGCGGTATTGCCGCCATTTGTCGAAGATCACCGCCCAGCACCACACCGATGCCAGCATCAGCATGATCATGACGAATTTGACGATCAGTGTCGCGCGGGCGAACAGCGCCCACATCGTGAAATCTGTTGCTTCCATCGTCCTGCTCTCGTCCCCGGCGTACCGGTGTTGCCTGCCCGCGTCGCCCGTACGGGACGCCCGCGCTTTTCGCCGCTCGACTGGCGCATTTCGTGTCGACGCCCCCTGAAAGAGCGATCGTTGTCGCCTCTTTGCGGGGCGCACTTGTGCCTTGTCTAGTCGATTGTCCCGGCCAGATCCATCCATAGCGTCCGCAGGGCCGAAAACCGCGCATATCGCGGTAAACTATTGGTGAAAGACGGCCAGCACCGCCTCGGGCAGCCGCACCGGACGTCCCGGTGCATCGCCTGAAAGACGCACGGCGACCAGTGTCACCAGCGCCGCGAACAGCACCGCCCCGTCCCGCCGCACCGTCTGGCGCAGCACGACGGAGCTGCGTCCCGGTGCGCGGTCGGTTGCGGTCTCGACGTCCAGCAGATCGTCGTAGCGCGCCGGTGCCAGATAATCGGCCTCGACGCGCCGCACCACGAACCCGATGCCCGTATCGCGCAACAGCGCCGCCTGATCGACATCGCCGGCGCGCAGCATCTCGCTGCGCGCCCGCTCGATGAACCGCAGGTAATTGGCATAATAGACGATGCCGCCCAGATCGGTGTCCTCGTAATAGACCCGGATGCGGTGCACATGGCTCATGATGCGGTCTCCCGTGTCGTCTTCACGACGCGACCTCCGGCGCGATCCTCACGACGCGACCTCCGGCGCGATCCTCACGACGCCCGCCATCGAAAACCTCACGACACCGCCCCGGCGGCCGCGATCCGCGCATCGAGCCGCAGCGCGAACGACGCATCGCGCGCCATCGAGGGCAGCACCGGATCGTACCCGGCGCGCACCACGCAGGCCACATCGGCGCGCAACATCGCCGTCCCGTCTTCGGCCCGGGCCAGCGCCGGGGTATCGCTGAACGCGGTGTCGGACCACAACATCATCACCTGCAACGCCTGATTGAGGGCGAGCGTCGCCACCGGCACCTCCGCCATGTGCGCGTCGACCCGGACGAAAGCGAAACAGGCCTTTATCGCGCCGGCCGCGTCGAACCGGAAAATCCGGTACTGGTTGGCATCGGCGGCCTTCAGCCGGTCCAGCAGGTCCGGCAATTCGGGGATCAGCCGGTCCAGATGCGGCGTCTGCGCCAGCTCGTCCCACCCGGCGACGAAGAACAGCATCAGATTGGCGCCCAGCTCCAGGTCCGTCTCGGCCATCTCGTGACCCGCCAGCGTCACCATCGCCTCGATCGCGCCTTTGAACACCGGCAGTTGATCGTCGTTCAGTCCAAACACGACAGGCACGATGGGCCGTCCCCAGCGCGCGAAATGAAACGTGCCGTCGCCACGCGTAAACCATGCCGCCGCCGTCATGCCAGACCTCCCGCGTCCGTTGCGCCGGGCATCATGGCGCGTTCGACGACCCGCCGGGACACAGCCGCAACCTCGGCCGTGAAACACGCGCCGCGCAGAATCCACCGCCTCATTCGAACAACCCCGCCTGCCCTTTGGGTGCCGCCAGCCCCAGATGCCCCCAGGCGCGCGGCGCCAGCATCCGCCCGCGCGGCGTCCGCTGGATCAGGCCCTGCTGCAACAGATAGGGCTCGATCACTTCTTCCAGTGCATCGCGGCTTTCGCTCAGCGCCGCCGACAGCGTCTCGATGCCGACCGGCCCGCCGACATAGCTCTCGGCGATCAGCCGCAGATAGCGCCTGTCGCCATTGTCGAGGCCCAGCGCATCGACGCCCATCCGCGTCAGCGCCCGGTCCGCGATCGCCAGCGTGACCGTCCCGTCGCCTTCGACGAGGGCGAAATCCACGACCCGACGCAGCAGCCGCCCCGCGATCCGCGGCGTACCGCGCGCGCGCATCGCGATCTCGCGCGCGCCATCGGGTGCGGCGGGCGCGCCCATCAGACGCGCGCCCCGGATGACGATCTCGTACAATTCGTCGACGGTATAGAATTCCAGCCGCGTCGGAATCCCGAACCGGTCGCGCAGCGGTGTCGTCAAAAGGCCCATCCGGGTCGTGGCACCGACGAGCGTGAAGGGCTGCAATTCGATCCGCACGGTGCGCGCGGCGGGCCCCTCGCCGATCACCAGATCCAGCTCGAAATCCTCGAGCGCGGGATACAGCACCTCTTCCACGGCCGGGTTCAGACGGTGGATCTCGTCGATGAACAGCACGTCGCGGCGTTCCAGATTGGTCAGGATCGCGGCCAGATCGCCCGCCTTGGCCAGAACCGGGCCGCTGGTCATCCGAAACCCGACGCCCAGTTCACGCGCCATGATCTGTGCCAGCGTCGTCTTGCCCAGACCGGGAGGGCCGTGAAACAGCGTGTGGTCCATCGCCTGACCGCGCATCCGGGCACTGTCGATGAACACCCTCAGATTGGCGCGCGCCTCGGCCTGACCGATGAACTCCGACAGGGCCTGCGGCCGCAGGGCGCGGTCCTCGCCGGTGTGTTCGGGCCCCGTCTGTTCGCCATCGCCCGCCTGCCGTTCGGGGCTCACGTCGCGCACCGTGTCCCGGCCCGTCACGCTTTCGGCGCCAGCAGCCGGAGGGCCGCGCGGATCAGCGCGCCGGTATCGGCATCCGGTGCATCGCCCGCCGCCTGCGCGACGGCGGACACCGCGTCGCCGGGGCTATAGCCAAGGTTGGTGAGGCCCGACAGGGCCTCTGCCTGCGCCGAGGCATTGGCCGGGCCGCTGCCGCCGCGTCCCACTGGTGCGGCCCCCGCCCGGGGCGCAACCGCCCCCCCCTCGAGCGGCTCGATGACCGCATCCGATACCATCGCCGCGCCTCCGGACATTGCCATCACCGCCGGTGCTTTGGTTTTCAGCTCGAGAACCACGCGCTGCGCCGTTTTCGGCCCGACGCCTTTCGCCTTGGCCACCGCGTTCCAGTCGCCCAGGGCAATCGCCCGGCTCGCGCCGTCCGGCCCCAGCGTTCCAAGGATCGCCAGCGACGCCTTTGCCCCGATCCCCTGCACCGACATCAGCAACCTGTGCCATTCCTTTTCCATCAGCGTCGGAAACCCGAACAGCTGCAAAAGATCGTCCCGCACCAATAGATCGGTATACAGGGCCGCCGCCTCGCCGACACGCGGCAGCGCGGCCATGACCCGGTCGCTGACATAGACGATATACCCGACGCCGTGCACGTCGAGCAGGATGTGGTCCGTGCCCCGATAGTCGATCCGGCCCGACAGCTTCCCGATCATGAACGCGCCCCGGACCGCGTCCCGAAAGTCGCCTCGGACGCCGCCGCAGGCACCGCGTCAAGCGCTGCCTCAGACCTGGCCGCAGGCGCTGTCTCAAGCCTGGCCGCAGGCGCTGCTGCCGATTTCGCTGCCGACCGGGCACCCGCCTGCGCGATGGCCCGCGCGAGGCCGGATTGCGGAGCGCGGTTTTGTCCCGTGGCCTGTGCCGCTCCTTGACCCGGCTCATTGGCCTGTGACCCCGCCGCCCTGTGCAGCGCGCGGGTCAGATGCCCCGCCGATTGCAGGTGATGTGCGTGACATATCGCGATGGCGAGGGCGTCGGCGGCGTCCGGCCCCGCGACATCCGCCCCCGGCAGGCACAGCTTTACCATGTGCAGGATCTGCGCCTTGTCCGCGTGGCCGACGCCGACGACCGCCTTTTTCACCGCATTCGGCGCATATTCCCCGACCGTCAACCCTGCCTGCGCCGGCACCAGCATCGCGATACCGCGCGCCTGACCGAGCTTCAGGGTTCCCGCCCCGTCCCGGTTCACGAACGTCTGCTCGACAGCCACGGCCTCGGGCGCATGCGCCGCCACCACCGCCGTCAACGCCGCGTGCAGCGACAAAAGCCGCCGGGCCAGATCGTCGCCCTCCGACTGGATGACACCGTTCGCGACGTGGCTCACCTTCGAGCCGTGGATGTCGATCACGCCCCAGCCAAGGTTGCGCAGCCCCGGATCGATCCCCATTACCCGCATCGCACCCTCCTGCCCCGTTCCTTGTCCCGGTCCGTGACCGGGTCCGCGCCCCTGTGGACGACAGCATTGGCGCGTAGTTAGCACAAAGTGCGAACACGCGCCAAGCGCGATTGCCGCTGCACCACCTCAAACGCCCGGCGCGCGTGCCATGACACCCCCTGCCGCGGCCCGGGAACGGCCATGCAAAGCCTGCGCGTGTCCTTTATTTTGTTCACGCAATCGGCATCTGAGTGTCATGCTGCGCGTGCATAGGTGGATTGCGCATTTAGGGGTTCTCTCCCGTCGGAGGCGGGACTAGATCGTCCTCATACACAAACCGCCCGCAAATTGGGCGAAAACGCTCAGGATACAGGCAATGACAACGTTCGACACCACCCGCACCGCTTCCGCCACGCGCCCCACATTCGGCGCCACCCTCGTAAATCTGTTCGGTGCCGTCCGCACCTGGAACGACGCCCGCGTAACCCGCAAGGCCCTGCACCGCCTCACCGCGCGCGAGCTTGACGATATCGGGCTGTGCCGTGGCGACATCGACGCCATCGCAAACCGCGGCGGCCGCTACTGATCCTCTGCCGCGCGCAGACGCGGAACGGGCCGCACCGATCCTGTCGGTGCGGCCCGATTACGTTTGCTGGACGGATCGTCTCAGAGGCTGGATACTAGGGGCGTTGCCGCGAGGCACGACCCGGACCGGCGCCCTCCCATGCTGGAGACATGAGAGATCGCCGCATCCGGGCCGGTGACAAACCCGGCGGCCGCAGCGGACACCGGGAAACTCATGGACGCCGCAGTCACATTCCGGGGTCAGATCCCGGGAACGACCGGCTCGATGAAATCCGCAAGAAGCCGTGTCGCAGGATCGGCCTGCATGACCCAGCTACCGGCCTGTTCAAACCAGGTGCCCTGCGCAAGCAGATCGACGCGCGCCTGATAGACACCGGGACCAAGTGCCGCGAGCAGGAATGCCTTGTACAGGAGTGCCGCGCCGAACAGGATCACGACCCCGCGCAGCGGAAACCGGGGCATCCGGCGGCGGGGATGCGCCGAGATCAGGCCATCACGGCCCATCCGGGCGACAACGCCGTTCCGATACATCCGCGAATGACGGCGCCCGAGGCGCTTCATCCGGGTTTGAAATGTTGTCGTCTGAGACATGATGGCCTCCGTGAAACGCCCCCGCCTCACTGGTGTCATTCATGTCGCCTAATTGTGTCAAATGTGGGGCAATTCGCTAAACCGGGACAGAGTTTTTAAATAAATCAATGGCTTCTGACCATGATTAGCGTCGTCCAGTCACCAATACTTCTGCGGGACCGCTCATTGATCCCGGCCTGTGCATAATGCGCGACGATGGCCTCGGCCTGTTCGTTCAGAATCCCCGACAGGACGGCGACACCGCCCGGAGACAGGCGCCGGGCCATCGGGGCGGCAAGGGCCATCAACGGACCTTTCAGGATATTGGCGAAGATCAGGTCGAAGGGGCCCGCTTCGGCGATGGCGGGCGCGTCGAACCCGGCGGCGGCCAGACAGTCGATACGGTCCACCAGCCCGTTGGCCGCGACGTTCACGCGGGCCACGTCGACGGCGACATCGTCGATGTCGCTGGCGAGGATGCGCGCGTCCGGCCAGACACGCGCCGCGGCCATCGCCAGCACGGCCGTGCCGCAGCCGATGTCGATGATCCGGGCGCGCTCCGGCCCGGCCGCCAGATCCTCGACCGCGAGCAGGCAGCCCAGCGTGGTACCGTGGTGTCCGGTCCCGAAGGCCATCGACGCCTCGATCAGGAGCGGCACGCGGCGCGCATCGCCCGACCGTCCGGTCGGCAGCATCTCGCCCGACCGTCCGGGCGGCAGCATCTCGCCCGACCGTCCGGGCGGCGGCACCTTGTCCGCCGTCGCGGGCGGCGGCACCTTGTCCGCCGTCGCGGGCGGCGGCACCTTGTCCGCGTCATGCGCGCCGTAAACAAAGAACCGCCCCGCCTCCACGGGTGCCAGTTCACGCCGGACATGGGCAACCCAGTCGATGTCGGGCACCTCGCTGACCGCAAAGGCCCGCGCCCCGTGAACCGCCGCCAGCAGTGCCAGGCCCACGTCGTCCGGCGCCTCTTCGAAATGCGCGCCGATCTCGAACAGGCCGGACCCGTCCTCGACCTCGAACACGCCGATGCCGTAAGGCGCGGGGTCGAGGGTTTCGACCGCTTGCGCCAGCGCCTCGGCGGCGGCGCGGGCGGGCAGAACGGTGGTGGCGGAAAATATCGGCATGAAAAGCGGTCCTTTGACACGGGCACCCGCCACGCGGCGCGGCGGAACATGTCCGGGTGGGTATTCGGCACGTATGTTCGGCGGGTTCATTCGCCGGAATCATTCGGTCAGATCATTCGGTCAGATCATTCGGCGGGGCCGCGTCCCACAGGGCCGGCGGGAAAGGGTGCGGCGGGGTTGGCGTCGCGCACCAGCAGCGGATCGACGGCCACCTCGCGCGGCGGGCCGGCATACGCAGGTTCGAACACCGTCTCGTGGCCCGGCGCGGGGTGGCGCGGGATCAGCAGCGCCAGCGCGAACGACATCGCCGCCATAACGGCCGCCGCCACGAACACCGCCGAGGGCGAGACCAGCCAGAGATAACCCAGCGCGGCGGGCAGGAACACGGCGGCGATGTGGTTGATGGTAAAGGCGACGGCAGCGGTGGGGGCGATGTCCCCGGGTGCCGCGATCTTTTGAAAATAGGTTTTCAGGGCCAGCGCCAGCGCAAAGAAGATATGGTCGACGATGTACAGCGCGCTCGCGATCATCACGCCCCAGCCGAACCAGTACAGACCGCCGTAGGCGAGAAAGACGCAGATCAGCCCCGCGTATTCGAACAATAGCGCGCGCCGCTCGCCGAACAGCGTGACGATGCGGCCCATCAGCGGCCCCATGACCATGTTGGCGACGAGGTTGATCATGAACAGCGCCGTGATCTCGTGCACCGCAAAACCGAATTTCTCGACCATCATGAAGCCCGCGAAGACGACGAAGATCTGCCG
The DNA here is from genome assembly GCA_963761735.1 of uncultured Alphaproteobacteria bacterium. Classification (GTDB taxonomy): domain Bacteria; phylum Pseudomonadota; class Alphaproteobacteria; order Rhodobacterales; family Rhodobacteraceae; genus CAVXHQ01. Next base: position 763,002 of record CAVXHQ010000005.1, on the reverse strand, counting down.
CCGCGCCCCCGACATGAATTGCAGCGCGTAATACAGCCAGTAGCGCCGTCGCAGGATCAGCCGCTTGAGTTGCGGCGTCGGCGCCTCGAACTGCGGATAGGCGAGCAGCGCGAAAAGCCCGAGCGCCAGGGCAATGCCCCCCGAGGCCAGATAGACGAAATCATAGGACAGATCGAACCTGCGCCACGTCAGCACAATCGCGATATAGGCGACCAGCGTCGCCCCCGATCCGCAGGCCATAAGCCAGCCGAGCATCTGCGGCGCGCGTTTGCGGTCGATCCATTGCAGTTGCAGGGACTGGTTGACGGTTTCGTAATAATGGAACCCGATGGACGACAGCATCGTGATCGTCAGGATCCCGCCCATCGACGGAAACCACGCGGTGATCGCGGTGGCGACGGCCAGCAGGATCAGGGCGACGACGCCGAGCACCTGCTCGCGCATGAACATCAGGAGCGCGATCACGCCGATGGCGAGAAACCCCGGGATCTCGCGCACCGTATGCAGCCAGCCGATGTCCGCGCCGTCGAAATCCGCAACCTCGATGACGAAGTTGTTGAGCAGCGCCGACCAGGTCGAAAACGCGATGGGCATCGCGGCGGCCAACACGAACAGCAGCGTGACGGGACGCTGCCAGAACGGCAGGTGACGGGCATCGGCGAGACGGACGATTTTCATGCGCGCAGACCTACGCCTGTTTCGCGCCGCTGCCCAGAGGGTCCGACACCCCTCGCGTCACCCTGGTTTTTCACACAGGCCATGGCGCGAGGAACCTTGACCCGTCGCCAACGCGATCCGTCGGTCCCGAACGCACCCCGGTTTCCGGCGCGATCTTCCGGCGCACGAGCCTTGCGCGCGCGATCTTTCCGCGCGCGATCTCTGTTTCTGCGCGCGATCTTTCCGCGCTCGGGGCCTTCTGCGCAGGAGACCGCCCGTCGAGAGGGTACGGCTCTGCTGCCAGCCTCTTGTGCGGCATCCGGCATTGCAAACCGTCGCCGCCGCTTTTTCTTGCTCCAAATACTCATCCGGCCTTGCGATACGCGCTTCAGAGAAAACTTTGCGGATCGATATCGACGCTGAGGCGCACCGAGGCGGGCACTTTGAACTGGGCGATCCACGCGATCAGCGCCGCCTGCAACCCGACACCTTTGCCCGCCTTGACCAGCAGACGCACCCGGTGCCGCCCGCGCACCCGCGCGATGGGCGCAGGTGCCGGGCCGTAGACGTCGGCGCCGATGCGTGCGAGCGGTCCGGGATTGCGGGCCATCGCCTCGCCAAGGTCGAACACTTCGGCGACGTTTTCGCTCGACAGCACGATGCCCGCCATCCGGCCATAGGGCGGCACGCCGGCGGCGCGGCGCTCATCGGCCTCGGCGCGCCAGAACGCCTCTTCGTCACCGCCAAGGATCGCGCGGATCACCGGGTGATCGGGCTGAAAGGTCTGCAACATCGCCTCGCCGGGTGCCTCGGCACGTCCCGCCCGGCCCGCCACCTGCCGCATCAGCTGAAACGTGCGTTCGGCGGCGCGCAGGTCGCTGCCCTGCAACCCCAGGTCGGCGTCGATGACGCCCACCAGCGTCAGAAGCGGAAAGTTGTGCCCCTTGGCCACCAGCTGCGTGCCGATGACGATGTCCGCGCCGCCTGCGGCGATTTCGGCGATATGCGCCTTCAGGGCCCGGGCGCTGCCATACAGATCGCTCGACAGCACGGCGAACCGCGCGTCCGGGAACAGCGCCGCGGCCTCTTCCGCCAGCCGCTCGACACCGGGGCCGACGGGGGCCATCTTGCCGTCCACCTCGCAGGTCGGACAGGCCACCGGCAATGGCCGCGTTTCGCCGCACTGGTGACACATGAGCCGCTTGAGGAACCGGTGTTCCACCATCCGCGCGTCGCATTGATGGCAGGCCACCTGCGCGCCGCAGGCCCGGCACAGCGTCACCGGGGCATAGCCGCGACGGTTCAGGAACAGCATCGCCTGTTCGCCGCGCGCCAGCCGGTCCGCGACCGCGCCGCGCAGCGTCGGCGAGACCCAGGTGCCGGCCGCCAGCGCCTCGCTCCGCATGTCGATCGCGCCCATCTTCGGCATCACGGCGGGCCCGAACCGCGACGTCAGGGTCAGGCGCGCGTATTTGCCCGCCTCGACGTTCGCCCAGCTTTCCAGCGATGGCGTGGCCGAGGCCAGCACCACCTGCGCGGACGCCAGCGAGGCGCGCAGGACAGCCATGTCACGGGCGTTGTACAGCACGCCGTCCTCTTGTTTGTAGGAGGTGTCGTGTTCCTCGTCGACGACGATCAGCCCCAGATCGCGGTACGGCAGGAACAGCGCCGACCGCGCGCCGACCACCAGTTGCGCGCCGCCCGTCCCCACCATCCGCCAGCAGCGGCGACGTTCGGTCATCGTCACGCCAGAATGCCATTCCGCCGCCCGCGCACCGAACCGCGCCTCGACCCGGTCGAGGAATTCGCCCGTCAGGGCGATTTCGGGCAACAGGACGAGGGCCTGCCGCCCCTCCGCGATACAGGCCGCGACGGCCTCGAGGTAGACCTCGGTCTTGCCCGATCCGGTCACGCCCTTGAGCAGCGTCGTGCCATAGCCACCGGCCTGCACGGCGGCGCGCAAGACCTGCGTCGCCGCCGCCTGATCGCCGGTCAGCACCTTGCCCGGCAGGTCCGGGTCCAGCGGCGGATAGGGCGTGTCGCGCGGGGCGGCCTCCTCGCGCACGGCGCCGAGCTTTGCCAGCCCCTTCACCACGCCGGTGCCGACCCCGGCCATCTCTGCCAGCTCGCCCAGCGTAAACGCCGCACCGCCGTATTCCTCGAGCACCGCGAGCACCTTTTCGCGCGCACCTGTCAGGCGGATATCTGCACCGGGGGCCGGATCGGCCAGCCGGTACACAGTACGCACCGCCACGCCGTCGCCAAGGCCCGGCGCCCGCGTCGCCAGGCGCAGCATCGCGCCCAGCGGGGTGACGGTGTATTCGGCGGCGCGGGTCAGAAACTCGCGCATCCCCGGCAGCATTGGCGCCGCATCGAGGACACGGCCCACGGCGCGGATCTTTGCCGGATCGTAATCGCCCTTGCCCGGCCCCCAGACGACGCCGAACACCCGGCGCGGCCCCAGTGGCACCTCGACGAAGGCGCCCAGCACGCAACCGCCCTCGGGCGCGCGGTAATCGAGCAGCCGGCCCAGCGGCTGCGTCGTCAGCACGCCGACCAGCGCGCCCGGCGCGAAAAGATCCGGATCGTCCGAAGGGTCAGGCGCTTGCGCGCCGAACAGGTCGTCGGTCATCGCTCAGGCCGCACGGCGCAGGCCCGCCGTCACCACGCCCATCGCCACCAGCACGCTCCCGCCGAGCCGCTGCAGCCAGACCAGCACCGCGGGCCGCCGGATCTGGCGGCGCATCAGGTCCGCAGCGAGGGCGAAGGTCAGCGCGTTGAGCGTGGCAAGCCCCACGAAGGTGGCGATCAGGATTGCGAACTGCGGCACAAGCGGCGCGTCGGGGCGGATGAACTGCGGCACGAAGGCGATGAAGAACACGATTGATTTGGGGTTCAGCGCCGTCACCGTGGCCGCATGGCGGAACACCGCGCGCGCGGGGACGGCCGCGACGGCGGGCGCCGGTCCGGCACCGCCGGCGCCCGCCGCCGACCGGATCATGCCGATCCCCATCCAGACCAGATAGACCGCCCCGATCCATTTCAGAACCGTGAACAATGTGGCCGAGGCCAGCACCAGCGTCCCCAGCCCCGCCAGCGAACAGGTCATCGCCACCGCGTCGCCAAGCGCGACACCGGCAGCACTCGCCAGAGCGGTGCGGCGGCCCTGACTGAGCCCATAGCTCAACACCAGCAGGATCGTCGGGCCGGGAACGATCAGCAGCACGCCGGACGCCAGAACGAAAGTGAGCCAGAGCGAAAGGTCCATGGGGCGGTATCCTGCGGTTGCGTGTCGGGGCGTGTATCGGGCGTCGGGCGTCTGGATTGGGATGTCCGGGGCAAAGAAGGCGCCAAACCTGCCCCGGTTTCAACCCGGCCGTCTTTCTGGGTTTCAAACCGCCTTTAAGCGCGCGGTCAACTGGGTTAGACATTGCACAAGCGCCGGACCCACCCGGCATATCCCCGACACGACACCCTATACAGGAGCAACCCCATGAAATTCTTCGTAGATACCGCCGAGATCGACCAGATCCGCGAGCTTGACGATCTGGGTATGGTCGACGGCGTGACCACGAACCCCTCGCTGATCCTGAAATCGGGACGCGATATCCTCGAGGTGATCACGGAGATCTGCGAGATCGTCGATGGCCCGGTTTCCGCCGAAGTCACCGCCCTGACCGCCGACGAGATGATCGCCGAAGGCCGCAAGCTGGCCGCGATTGCCGAGAACATCGCCGTCAAGGTGCCGCTGACCTGGGACGGCCTGAAAACCTGCAAGGTGCTGTCGGGCGAGGGTAATATGGTTAACGTCACCCTGTGCTTCACGGCCAATCAGGCGCTGCTGGCGGCCAAGGCGGGGGCCACGTTCATCTCGCCGTTCATCGGGCGGCTCGACGATCTGAACATCGACGGCATGGAACTTATCCACGATATCCGCACGATCTACGACAACTACGGCTTCTCGACGCAGATCCTCGCGGCATCGATCCGGTCCGCCAACCACATGAGCGAATGTGCCAAGGTCGGCGCCGACGTGGCGACGGCACCGGCAAGCGTGATCAAGGCGATGGCAAATCATGTCCTCACCGACAAGGGCCTCGACCAGTTCATGAAGGATTGGGCAAAGACCGGTCAGAAGATCGTCTGATCCTGCCTGTCACCGTCGCAGGGTGCGGCTTTCGCGCGCCCTGTGGCCACGGGCCCCTGCCCCTGCTGTCGACGGGGCGGAGGGCGGCGGGGCGGAGGGCGGCGGGCGGCGGGGACGGGCCTCCGCGCCCGGCGGGACCGGACCGAAACGCCACAGCGCGCGTGATTATCCACAGATTGCGGCACGAAACGCTTGCCTGCACCGCACCCTCTCTCCGATAATGGGGTAACCGCGTCCGCCAATGAGGCGCGCCAAACCCGAGACGAGGCACATGAGCAGTATTTCCCCCCAAGAAGCGGGCCCGATGGATGCGGGCCTGCGTGACAAACTGATTGCCGATCCCGATGTCGTCCTCGACGACACCGGCATCATGCGCGCGCTGGTCACGGCGAACGAAAAGGCGATGGGCAACAACATCGTCGATCTGCGCGGCATCGCGATGGAGCGACTGGAGGCGCGACTCGACCGTCTCGAAGACACGCACCGCTCGGTGATCGCCGCGGCCTATGACAACCTCGCCGGCACGAATCAGATCCACAGGGCGGTTCTGCGTCTGCTCGAGCCGGTGAAATTTGCAAATTTCCTGCTTGTCCTCGAAACCGAGGTCGCCGACATCCTGCGCGTCGACGTGATCCGCATGGTTCTTGAATCCGCCACCGCGTCCGAGGACGACGTGACCGCAAAGCTGGGCGATGTCCTCGAAATCGTCGCACCCGGCACGGTGGACACCTACATCACCATGGGCCGCAATCTGCCGGTCCGACAGGTGACATTGCGCCAGACCCGCCCCGATACGGATGCGGTCTACGGTGACAAGGCGCAGTACATTCAGTCCGAGGCCTGCCTGAAACTCGATCTCGGCGAAGGCCGCCTGCCCGCGATGCTGGTCATGGGATCCGAGGATCCGCAGCTATTCGCGCCGCAACAGGGGCCCGATCTGATGGCGTTTTTTGCCGGTATCGTCGAACGGGCAATGCGCCGCTGGCTGACGCACGGCGCATGAGCGGAGCGGGGACCTGTGGCGGTATCGCACCGGCCCTGACGCACAGCCTTGCGCGATGGCTCGACCATGAGCGGGCGCTGAACGGCGCGGCGGACAATACGATCAAGGCCTATCAGACGGACGTGCTGGGATTTCTGGCGTTCATGGGTCAGCATCACGGTGCCGCACAGGGCCTTGGTCCACTGGCGCAAATCGGCGTGTCGGACATGCGCGCCTGGATGGCGCATGAGCGGGGGCGCGGGTTGACCGCGCGGTCGCTCGCCCGTGCGCTGTCGGCGGTGAAAACCTTCTATCGCTGGCTGTCCGAGCGCGAGGGATTCGAGCCGACGGCCGTCCTGTCGACCCGTTCGCCGAAGTTTCAAAAGAAGCTGCCACGCCCGCTCGATATCGCGGGCGCGCGCGCGATGCTGACCCGGGTCGAGGTACAGGCGTCCGAGCCCTGGGTCGCCGCCCGCGACGCCGCCGTGGTCACGCTGCTCTATGGTTGCGGTTTGCGGATTTCCGAGGCGCTGGGGCTGACGGGGGCACAGGTGCCGCTTGGCGCGTCGGTCGTGATCCGCGGCAAGGGCGGCAAGGAGCGCGTCGTGCCGGTGATCGCGGCGGCGCGCGACGCGGTCGACGCCTATCTTAAAATTGCGCCGTTCCCCCGTGACCCGGATGCCCCGGTGTTTCGCGGCCAGCGCGGCGGCCGCCTGAATCCGCGCGCCATCCAGAAGGTGATGGAACAGGCGCGCCTGCAACTTGGCCTGCCGGCCACTGCCACGCCCCACGCGCTGCGCCATTCCTTTGCCACCCACCTGCTGGGTGCGGGGGGCGATCTGCGCGCGATCCAGGAACTGCTCGGCCACGCGAGCCTGTCGACGACGCAAGGGTACACCGCCGTCGACGCCGCCCGGCTGATGGAGGTCTACGACCGCGCGCACCCCAAGGCCTAGCGCAGCGCGTCCCCTGGACGTCAACATGCGCGCCAAAGCGATTGCCCAGCAGCGGCCTTTGCGTCATGAAAGCGGCATGAGACTTGCCCACAAAGCCCTCGCAGTTCACCTGCTCACCGCCACCGGCGCCGTTTTCGCGATGCTCGCCATGCTCGCTGCGGTGCAGGAAGAATGGGCAATGATGTTCCTGTGGCTGGTCGTGGCCTTTGCCGTGGACGGCATCGATGGCCCGCTTGCGCGCCGCTACGACGTCGAACGCAATGCGCCCGAGTTCGACGGTGTGCTGCTCGACCTTATCATCGACTATCTTACCTATGTGTTCATCCCCGCCTACGCGCTGTTCAAACACCCCGATCTGCTGCCAGGCTGGACCGGCTGGTTCGCGATCATCGTGATCACCTTTGCCTCGGCCCTCTACTTCGCCGATACGCGCATGAAGACAAAGGATAATTCCTTTTCCGGCTTTCCGGGGTGCTGGAACATGCTGGTGATCGTGCTGTTCGCGATGGTCGACAATTACTGGCTCATGCTGCTGATCATCACGGTCCTTGCGGTGGCGATGTTCCTGCCGATCAAATTCGTGCACCCGGTCCGCACCGAACGCTGGCGGATGCTGACGCTGCCGATGGCCTTTGCCTGGGTGCTGTTCGCCGGCTGGGCCGCCTGGGTGGATTTCGATCCGCAAAGCTGGGCACACGCGGGCCTGTTGATCACCTCGGTGTACCTGCTGACGGCGGGTGCCGTGCAACAGCTGCTGCACGGGCCGAACGGCTGAGCGGTCGCCACCGGCACCGCTCTTCCGCATCATCCTGCCTGAAATATCCCCGCCGGAGGCTCCACATCGGCGCCGCACACTGCCCTCGGGCGCTCGTGCCGATCCGTTCAGATCAACAGTCCCGCCGCCCCCTCTAGACGCAGCAACGCCACCTTGGTCTCGATGCCCCCACGCCCCGAATATCCGCCCAGATTGGCGGTCCCCAGAACCCGGTGGCACGGTATCAGGATCGCGATTCGGTTGGCGCCGCAATGCTGCCCCGCGTCCTGCGCCGAAATGCCCAGCGCCTTGGCCATCTGTCCGTAGGTGCGCGTCTCGCCGTAGGGGATCGCCAACATCGCCGCATCGAAGCGCGCCTGCGCGGAAGTCACCTGCGGTGCCAGCGGCAGGTTGAAAATGTGCAAGTTTCCTGCGAAGTACGCCTGTAATTGTCGCGTTGCTTCACAAGCCAGATCGCTTTTGGGCAATTCGCCTGAGACGTTCCAATCAAGCGCGACGATCGCCCCGCCATCGATGACCAGCGTCAGGTCACCGAGCGCGAGGCCATTGTCGCGCGTTCCGTCATGCCCGCAGGCCCGCCATGGCCGCCCGCACCACCGCGTGAGGCGTCACTCCGGCACTGCCCCGAAGGCGTCCAGCGCCGCATCGCAGCGCCCGCAAACGCCGGCGTGATCGTGGCTGCCCACGTCCGGCAGGATTTTCCAGCAGCGCTGACATTTCGCGCCCCGCGCGGCGTCGAATACCACCGCGACATCCGAAATATCGTCCAGCCGGAACGCCTCCGACGGCGCCGCGTCCACGCGCACCTCGATGCCGCTGGTGATGCACAGATCGTCGAAGGCCACGGTCGCGAGCACCTCGGCCACTGGCCCGGTGACATGCACGACCGGTGCGGCCTCGAGGCTCGCGCCGATCACCTTGTCGCGCCGCGCCAGCTCCAGCGCGCCGTTCACGACCCGGCGCACCCGCCGCACGACAGCCCACTTGTCGGCCAGCGCCGTGTCGCGCCAACCGTCGGGGGTCTCGGCGAAATCCTGAAGGTGCACGGAACTGTCATCGCCCGGAAACCGCTCCAGCCAGACCTCTTCCATCGTGAACACAAGCACCGGTGCCAGCCAGGTCGTCAGCCGGTGGAACAGGATATCGAGGACGGTGCGCGCCGCCCGGCGCCGTGCCGTATCGCCGTCGCAATACAGCGCGTCCTTGCGGATGTCGAAATAGAACGCCGACAGATCCACCGTCGCAAACTGAAACACCGCCTGAAAGACGCCGGTGAAATCATAACCGGCGTAGCCCTTGCGCACCGTTTCGTCCAGTTCGGCCAGACGGTGCAGGACCCAGCGTTCGAGCTCGGGCATATCGGCGGGCGCCACCCGGTCGGCCTCGCTGAAATCGGCGAGCGAACCGAGCAGGAACCGCATCGTGTTGCGCAACCGCCGATAGCTGTCTGCGACGCCCTTGAGGATTTCCGGTCCGATCCGCTGGTCGGCGGTGTAATCCGTCTGCGCAACCCACAGGCGCAGGATGTCGGCGCCGTATTGTTTGACGATGGTTTCCGGCAGGATCGTGTTGCCGAGCGATTTGGACATTTTCATGCCCTTTTCGTCGAGCGTGAACCCATGCGTCAGCACCCCGCGATAGGGCGCGCGCCCCAGCGTGCCGCAGGCCTGCAACAGCGACGAGTGGAACCAGCCGCGATGCTGGTCGGTGCCTTCGAGGTACAGGTCGGCGATGCCGTCGGCAGCGCCGTCGGGCCGGTCGCGCAGCACGAAGGCGTGGGTCGAGCCAGAGTCGAACCACACGTCGAGGATGTCGAACACCTGATCGTAGTCTTCGGGGTTGGCCGCCAAGCCGATGAACCGCGCCTTGGCGCCGTCGGCATACCACGCATCCGCCCCCTCGGCCTCGAATGCCGCCACGACGCGGGCGTTCACCGCGTCGTCGCGCAACAGGAAATCCGCGTCGGTCGGCAGCGCGCCCTTTTTCACGAAACAGGTCAGCGGCACCCCCCAGGCGCGCTGCCGCGACAGTACCCAGTCGGGCCGCTGCTCGATCATCGCGTGCAGACGGTTGCGGCCCCGTTGCGGCGTCCATTTCACGAGACGGTCGATCGAGGTCAGTGCCCGCTCGCGGATCGTGGTGCCGTGGGTATCGAGCCCGTCGCCCACGGGCCGGTCGATGGCGGCAAACCACTGCGGCGTGTTGCGGTAGATCACCGGCGCCTTGGACCGCCAGCTGTGCGGATAGCTGTGCTTGATCGTGCCGCGCGCCAGCAGCCCGCCGACCTCGACGAGTTTCTCGATCACGGCAGTATTGGCATCCCCCTCCCAGGGGTTCGCCTTGTTCTTCTTGTTCGGCTTGTCGCGCAGGATCGCCTTGCCGCCAAAGAACGGCAGATCGTCGCGGAAACGCCCGTCGGGGTTCACGTTGTAGGTGATGACCTGTTCCAGCATCCCCAGATCGCGGTACAGTTCGAACTCCTCCATCCCGTGGCTCGGCGCGCAATGCACGAACCCGGTGCCTTCGTCGTCGGTGACGAAGTCGGCGGCGCGGAAATCGCGGATATCGTTCCACCCCGCGTCGTCAGAGGCGTGTCCATGCAGCGGGTGTGAAAGCTCGAGCGCAGCAAGTTCCACGGTTGGTACGTCTCGCACGCGCCGCCACATGTCCTCCTCCAACCGTGCTTTTGCAAGAACACCAGCAGCCAGTTTATCTGCCAACAAATAGCGGTCGCCCTTTTTTGTCCAACTTTGCTCCGGCGTGCCGATAACTTCGTAAAGGCCGTATTCAATGTTTTTGCCGAAAACGACTGCTTTGTTAGATGGTATAGTCCAAGGGGTTGTAGTCCATATAACGACAGACGAATCGATCAGATCCGTTGGTGGGGAATTTGCCGCATCCAGCAATCTCTCACCGGTCGATTTGTCTGGACGGGCATCAGCACCAGGATCGTCGTGTAGAACCGCAGGCCGTTGCCAAACAGAAGTGTCCAGATTTAAGAAATCGTGCTGGTACTGTTCAGCATCTACACCAGACACCCGGAACTTCACCCAGACCGTAAAGCTCTCCTTGTCGGCATATTCCACCTCCGCCTCGGCCAGCGCGGTTTCCTCTACCGGCGACCACATCACCGGTTTGCTGCCCTGATAAAGCGTCCCGTTCATCAGAAACTTCTGGAACTCGCCCGCGATCACCGCCTCGGCGTGGTAATTCATCGTCAGATACGGATCGTCCCAGTTGCCGGTGACGCCCAGCCGCTTGAATTCCTCGCGCTGGATATCGACCCAGCCGCTCGCGAACTTGCGGCATTCCTGCCGGAAATCGACGACGTCGACCGCGTCCTTGTCGAGGCCCTTCTCGCGGTACTGCTCCTCGATCTTCCATTCGATCGGCAGCCCGTGGCAGTCCCATCCCGGGATATAGCGCGCATCGTGGCCCAGCATCTGCTGGCTGCGCACCACCATATCCTTGAGGATCTTGTTCAGCGCGTGCCCGATATGCAGGTGCCCGTTGGCATAGGGTGGCCCGTCATGCAGCGTGAACGGCGTCCGGCTGTCCGCGTCTTTGCCCGTCCCTGCGAGGGCCTTCGCGCGCAACCGACCGTAGATGTCCATGTCGGCCCAGCGCGCCAGCCAGTCGGGCTCGCGCTGCGGCAGGCCCGCCCGCATCGGAAAATCGGTGCGCGGCAGGTTCAGGGTGGATTTGTAGTCGGCGGTTTCGGCAGGCGTCCCGGTTTCGGCAGGCGTCTGAGGGGTATCGGCACACATCGGTTTCGCACCTTTTGTCGGCTATTTCGGGGGAGGGGGGCGGTGCGATCGCTCATACACCTGACGTCCGGCGGGCCCGCGCAGTCAGGCCGCCGGGGCGGTAATTCGTATGCTCTGGATCTGCTGACGGATCATGGAGCGCCTTATAGGGCCACCCGTGGCATTGGTAAAGCAGTGGCAGGACGGCACCCTGCCGACCGGCGAACCCCGCCTGTGTCCCCGGAGCGCCGAGCCAAGCCATGCCAAGCCGAGCCGAGAAACGGGCCGACGTACAGGATGGGCACGGGGCGGCCCGATCCGCCCTGAGTGCCGCTTCGCCCTTTGGCCCCCGAACCCGCCTTGCCCGTGCCGACATGCAGTGCGGACACCCCCATGCGCCGTCCAGCGGCGCCGACACCCTTTTCGCTGCCCTGCCGGGTGGACACACGCCGTCCGGCGGCGCCGACAGCCATTGCACCCCGCGCGGCGGCAGCCTACCCCGGCGTGATGAGCAGCGCGCTTCGATATCGCTCCGACGGCCCTGCCCGCATCGCCGTTGCGGGTGCCGGGATCGGCGGGCTCGCGGTGGCCGCACTGCTGTCCGACGCCGGTCACGATGTGCGGCTTTTCGACCGTTTCACCGTCCCGCGCCCCGTCGGGTCGGGACTCGTGATCCAGCCGGTCGGTCAGGCCGTGCTGGCGCATATCGGTGTGAACGCAGAGGCGCATGCCCGCGGCGCGACCATCGCCCGAATGGCAGGCCATGAGGCCGAACATCGCCGCCCCGTCCTCGACGTCACCTACGATGCCCGCGGCACCGGTGCCCACGGTCTTGCGATCCACCGCCATGCACTGTTCGACGTGCTGTGGCAGGCCGTCGCCCGACGCGCCGTCCCCTATGTGCCGGACGCCGAGGTCACCGGCATCACCCGCGCGCCGGATCACGCAACGCTTCACTCCCGCGCGGCGGACGGCACCGCCGCAGACCACGGCCCCTTCGATCTGGTGATCGACGCCACGGGGGCCGCGTCGGTGCTGTCGCCGCTGCGCGCCCGCCCGCTGACGTTCGGTGCCATCTGGGGCACTGTCGACTGGCCGGACGACACCGATCTGCCGCAAGACGAGCTGCGCCAATGCTACCGGCGGGCCGACAGGATGATGGGCGTCCTGCCACTGGGAACCCCGGATGCGGACGGCGCGCGCAAGGCCGCGATCTTCTGGTCGATGCCGCAGGATGCCCACGCCGGTTGGGCCGCCGCCGGTCTGCCCGCCTGGCGGGCCGAAGCGGAAAACCTCTGGCCCGCAATTGCCCCCTTCGTGGCCAAGATCGCGGCGCCCGCGCAGATGACGATGGCCCGCTACAGCCACGGCACGCTGGTCCGGCCCTTTTCGGACCGCCTCGTCCACATCGGTGACGCCGCCCACCGCGCCAGCCCGCAGCTCGGTCAGGGGGCGAACATGGCGCTGCTCGATGCGCTGGCACTGGCGCGCGCGATGGAAAGGGCCGACGGTCAGAACCCCTGCGCCCTCTACGCCGCCGCGCGCCGCGCCCACGTCTGGGCCTATCAGGCATTTTCGGCGGCCTTCACCCCGCAATACCAGTCCCACAGCCGCCTCCTGCCGATGCTCCGCGACCGTGCCCTGTTCCCGCTGAGCCAGACGCCGCCCCTGCCCCGCGTCTTGTCCGCTCTCGTGCGCGGCACCATGCTGCCGCCGCTCGGCCCGCTCGGAGACCTTTGAGGCGCCCCCCCCCTTTTCTTGCGTTAGAAACACCTTTTTCTTGCGTTAAAAACTCCGGGGGGCCGAAGGCGGGGGCAGCGCCCCCTAGTCCGCCGCCCCGAAAAGGCCGGTCATCGCCCGGCGCACCAGCCCGGTCACCGTCGGACGCGGCAGAGCCATGAAAGGCATCGGACGGCACACCTCCATCGCGGCGACGCCGACCCGGGCGGTCAGGGCACCGTTCACGACGCCCTCGCCGAACCGGCGCGAGACCTTGGACAGGATGCCGCCGCCCGCGATGGACGAGATCAGATCGTCACCGACCGCCACTGCCCCCGTCGCCACCAGATGCGAGAATACCGCCCGCGCCATCCGCCAGCTGCCCAGCGTACCCGCGCGCCCGCCATAGATTTCGGCGATGCGGCGGATCATCCGCAGGTTCGCGGTCAGCGCCACGGCCACATCGGCGAGCGCCAGCGGCACCACCGCGGTCACCGTCGCCACCTGCCGCGCCGCGGCCTCGATCTCGCGCCGGGCGCGCTGATCCAGCCCCTCGAAACAGGCCCGCTCGGCGAGCATCAGCAGGGCGTCGGCGTCGAGGATCTCGTCCTGACGTTCGGCGATGCGCGCAGCGCCCCAGGCCATGTCGGCGCGTCCGGCGTAAAGCGTCTGCAACCGCGCCACCACGTCCTGCACCTCGGCCCGCACGCCGGATGCCGCAGCGGCAACCGCCGCCCGGTGTACCCCGTCGAGCCGCCCAAGCCGCCCGATCGCCGCCACCTCGCGCAAGGCCGCGATCAGCAATGCACCGGCGAAAACCGCCATCAGCGCCGTGGCCACCGCCCCCAGGACAGGCGCCCGCGCCAGCAGATCCGTCACATAGGTCCACGCCGCAAGCGACACGATGAACCCGAGCAGCGCGGTGCCCGACCAGATCAGCCAGCGCCCGAGCCGGGACGGGCGGGCGGTTGCCAATGCGGCGGCGGCCCGCATCGCGCGCCCTTCGGGCAGCGGGCCCGCGTCGGGGACCGGCGGTGCCGCATCGGGGGCGGCGGCCGTGTCCTGATCGAGGTCGATCAGCACGGGACCACTCTCGGGACCACGACCGGGGCCACTCCCGGGCCCCCCATCGGGGCGGCTCACAACTTGTCTCCGAACAGGAATTCGGCGGCCCGGTCGAGGCGGATATGCGGTGGCCCCTCGCCGGGTTTCAGGGTCAGCCGGGCCGGTGCAAAGCGCGCCGCCGAATAGGCCGCGTCGGTCCAGTCCAGCGCCCCTTCGCGGGCGGGCGACAGCAGATGCGCGGGATCGGTCGGCAGCAGGCCGGGATAGGCCGCGACCTGCCGCCCCGTATCGAGCGCGCGGCCCCGCACCACATCGAGGTCGGCGCCACCGTGCTGCACCGTCTCTTCGACGGTCGTGCGCAGGGCGGCGATGGACATGGCTTGTGTCCTTGCCCCCGAAAACGACGCCCGGTCGCGTGCCTCGCGCAGCAGTGCCTGCGTGATATCCGTCAGCGCGCCGTGCTGCGCGTGGTGCAGATGATCGGCCTTGGTCGCCGCGAACAGGATCCTGTCCACCCGCCGCCCGGCGCGCAGGCGCGACAGCCAGCCGTTGCGCCCGGTCCGGAACGCGCCCAGGATATCGGCCATCGCGCGACGCAGGTCCTCGAGGGCGCGGGGCCCGCCCGCAATCGCGCCCAGCACGTCGACGAGCACGATCTGCCGGTCGATCCGGGCGAAGTGATCGCGAAAGAACGGCGTGACGACGCGGGATTTATAGGCCTCGAACCGGCGCGCGCATTCCCGGCCCAGCGATCCGCGGGGCCAGGGTTTCGATGCGGTTCCGGGCCGCAGCGGCGCGAACGTCAGCACCGGAGAGCCCGCCAGATCGCCCGGCAGCACGAACCGTCCGGGCGTGCAATCGGCGTAGCCGGCCGCCCGCGCCGCCACGAGATAGCCGGTGAACGCCCGCGCAAGATCCCGCGCCTGCGGCTCGTCGAGGCGCTGGGCCGGATCGACGCCCGACAGCGCTGCAAGGAACGGCTCGGCCTGCGCGCGGCCCGCCATCCGGTCGAGCACGGCGGCGGACCAGGCGTCGAACGTCAGGTCCATCAGACCCAGATCGAGGAGCCATTCGCCCGGGTAATCCACGATATCCAGATGCACCGTCCTCGGCCCGGAAAACCCGGACAGCAATCCGCTCGGCTGCACCCGGAACGACAGGCGCAGCTCGCTGATCTGCCGGGTGCCGTCGGGCCAGTCGGGCGTGGCCGAGGTCAGCCGCGCGATGTGGTCCTCGTAGGGAAAACGCGGCAGGGTGTCGTCGGGCTGCGGTTGCAGGTAGACGCCGCGCACCCGGCCAGACGCGGCTGCCGACAGTTGCGGCATCCGCCCCCGGTCCAGCAGGTTCGCCACCAGCGAGGTGATGAACACCGTCTTGCCCGCGCGGGACAGGCCGGTGACGCCCAGACGCACCACGGTATCCGAAAACGGCGATGTCAGCGCCTCGCCCACGCGGCCCACCTGCCGCATCGCCCCGTCCACAACTGCCGCTACGACCACGCTTTACCCTCGCCCTTGTGGGGCCCTCGCCCTTGCGGGCCCTGCGCCGCCTCAACTCGCAAGATAGGCCCTCATCGCGGCGATGACGAGGGGCGCGCGGCATTTCGCGCGGCCCCGCGCGCCGTGCATCCCGGACGCCCGAATGTGCCCCGAACACGGCGGCACCCGATTGATCTTCGCGCGTCCACGGCATAGCCCCGCCCCATGCCTCGCTATGCATTCATCGTCGAGTATCACGGCGGCCCGTTTTCGGGCTGGCAGCGTCAGGACGGCCCGGTGACGGTTCAGGGTGCCATCGAGGCCGCCCTTGGCCGGATCGACCCCGGCCCCCACACCATCGCCGCCGCCGGGCGCACCGATGCGGGCGTCCACGCCACCGGCCAGACGGCCCACGCCGACCTGTCGCGCGACTGGGACCCGTTCCGGCTGGCGGCGGCGATGAATTACCACCTCAGGCCTGCGCCGGTCGCCATCACCGCCGCGGCGCGCGTGCCCGATACCTGGCACGCCCGGTTTTCCGCCCTCGAACGGCAGTATCTGTTTCGGGTGCAGGCGCGCCGCGCACCGCTGACCCATGACGCGGGACTGGTCTGGCAGGTGAAGAACCCGCTCGATCTCAAGGCGATGCGCATCGGTGCGCGGCACCTTGTGGGGCACCACGATTTCACCACGTTCCGGGCGGCGATGTGTCAGGCGCACTCGCCGGTCAAGACACTCGATGCGCTCGACATCACGAGCCACCCGATACCCGGCGGAACCGAATTCCGGTTTGCCCTGCGCGCCCGGTCGTTCCTGCACAATCAGGTCCGCTCCATCGTCGGCACGCTCGAACATGTGGGACGGGGTAAATGGGCGCCGGACGACGTGGCCCGTGCCCTCGCCGCGCGCGACCGGGCCGCCTGCGGGACCGTGGCACCGCCCGGCGGGCTGTATCTTGCCCGTGTCGTGTACCCGGCGGATCCGTTCGCGTCCTAGCCGCGCAAGGCGTCCGGACGGACCGTTCGCGCGAAACATGCAGGAGCGCGTTCATTTTTGGGTGATGGCGGGTCGGTTTTAGCGGGCGAAATGTCCCATGACACTTACGCCGCGACAAAATGCGCTATAGTATCCGTTTCGGGCGATCACACTACTGGTTGCACTCAGGGCCACATGTAACAAGAGCCTGCACATGACGACGGGGGACCTGCCGGGTGACATCGAAATATCTGCCGCGTGCGGCTGGGCAAGCATTGCCGGCTGCCACCGTTGAATTGCTGCCGCGTGCGGCCGGGCGCTTTGCGCCACGTGCGGCGGGGCGCGTTGTGCCGCGTGCGGCGGGCATCGCCCTCTGCGCCGCGCTGCTGGCCACCACCGCCCTGTCCCAAACCGTCGAGATCGTGCTGCCGCGGAACGTCGAAGAGGATCTGCGCGCCACCCTCGAAAACGCCTCGCTGGCCCTGTCCCTGACCGTTCTCGAGGACGGGCGGGAGCAGCCGAGCGCCACCGATTTCATCGCCGCCGCGCGGGCCGATTATCGCCGCATCCTGACAGGCCTTTACGCCGAAGGGCGCTATGGCGGCACCATTTCCATCACCGCCGACGGGCGCGAGGTGTCGGGCATCGCCCCGCTGGATGCGCCCGACGTCCTGGGCGGGATCGTGATCACCGTCACGCCGGGGCCGGAATTCGTGTTCGGCCAGGCCGAGGTGGTGCCGCTCGCCGGGCAGACGGTGCTGCCCGGGGGGTTTGCCCCCGGCGAGGTCGCGCGTGCCGAGGCGATCCGCGCCGCCGTGTCCGCCGCGACGGCCCAGTGGCGCGCCGAGGGCTATCCCCGCGTCGCGCCGGGCGCGCAGCAGATCACCGCCAATCATCCCGGCAGTACGCTCGACGCCCGCGTCGAGATCGTGACCGGCCCGCAACTGCGGTTCGGCCCGCTGGCCGTCACCGGCAACGAGGCCGTACGCACCCAGCGCATCGTCGAGATCGCGGGCCTGCCCGAAGGCGAGATCTATTCCCCCCGCGAGCTTGACCGCGCCCAGACCCGCCTGCGCCGTGCCGGCGCGTTTTCCGCCGTCGCCCTGATCGAACGCGAAACCGACGGGCCGGACGGCACCCTGCCGATCACCGCGCAGATCACCGA
Source organism: uncultured Alphaproteobacteria bacterium (assembly GCA_963761735.1). GTDB lineage: Bacteria > Pseudomonadota > Alphaproteobacteria > Rhodobacterales > Rhodobacteraceae > CAVXHQ01. The sequence goes on along the minus strand of CAVXHQ010000005.1, from coordinate 745,337 downwards.
GGCGGCGCCCCGGCGCATCGGTTTCGGGGCCGAGTATTCCACCCTCGACGGGGTGACGCTGTCGGCGTTCTGGCTGCACCGCAACCTGCTGGGCGGGGCCGAGCGGTTCCGGATCGACGGCGAGGTTTCGGGCATCGAGACCGGCAACATCGAGCGCGCCGCCGACGGTGAAGACGGCGTCGATTACCGCATCGCCCTTGCGTTTTCGCGCCCCGCGACGTTCCGGCCCGACATCGACCTGACCCTGAACTTCGAGATCGGCGTCGAGGACGAACCGCGCTATTACCTCGAGCAGATCAGCGCCAGCGGCGGGTTGTTGCAATATTCCACCGACACGCTGACCCTCGAGGCGGGCCTTGGCGTGCTGATCGCGCGCGAGGAAACCCCGACGCGCGACCGCGACTACACGCTGATCACCGCCCCCCTGTCCGGCACGCTGGACCGGCGCGACAAGGCGCTCGATCCGACGTCGGGCTATTACCTCGACCTCGATGTGACGCCCTTTGTCGGCGTGTCGGGCGATGCGGGATCGGGCGCGCGGCTGTTGGCCGATGCGCGGGCGTATTACTCGTTCGGGGCGGACGCGCGGTTCACGCTGGCCGCGCGCGGCCAGATCGGATCTGTCGTCGGCGCAGACGTGACAGAGGCACCGGCGGACTACCTGTTCTATTCGGGTGGCGGTGGCACCGTTCGCGGTCTTCCGTATCAGTCGCTAGGGCTGACTTATCTGGCGAATTTCGGCGACGGCGTCGTCGTTGCGGAAACCGGCGGCGCCTCGTTCGTGGGCGCGCAGTTCGAGGCGCGGGTGGGCGTGACCGACGCCATTTCCCTTGTGGGATTTTACGATTTCGGGATGGTCGGCCCCGATGCAGTGCCGCGAACGGGCGACGACTATCACGCGGGCGCAGGCTTCGGGCTGCGCTATGACACCGGGATCGGGCCCATCCGCCTTGACGTGGCAACGCCTGTCACCGGTGACGACGCCTATGAAAACGTGGAATTCTATATCGGCATAGGGCAGGCGTTCTGATGCGGTTTCAACCTTTCGCGCTTGCCGCGACGCTCGTTGTAACGCCCTTTTTCATCACACCTGTTTTCGCGCAGGCCGCCCAGGAGGACCGCGACGTCGGCTTTATCCAGGGCCTGATCGAGGACAACCTGTCCAACGAAGGCACCACCGTCCGCATCGAGGGCTTCGACGGTGCCCTGTCGAGCCGCGCTGTCGTGGGCGAGTTGACCATCGCCGACACCGACGGTGTCTGGCTGCGCGCCACCGACCTCGCGCTCGACTGGAACCGCTCCGCCCTGCTGCGTGGCCGGGTCGAGGTGCAGGAGATGTCGGCGGGCACGATCGAGATCATCCGCGCGCCGCTGGGCGCCGAGACGACCGAGCTGCCCGATGCGCAGGCAAAACCGTTCTCGTTCGCCCTGCCCGACCTGCCCGTGGGCATCGACATCGAACAGATCCGCGCCGACCGCATCGTGCTCGGCGCGGCCCTTCTGGGCACGCAATACGATTTTTCGCTCGACGGCCAGGTGGCCCTGTCGGGCGGCGAAGGGACGGCGAACATCGTGGCCGAGCGCCTCGATGCCACCGTCGGCAGCTTCGAGATCGCGGGCGCCTATTCCAACGACACCCGCATCCTCGCCCTGACGCTGGACCTGACCGAAGCGGCCGACGGCCTCGTCGCCAAGGCCCTCGACATTCCGGGCAGACCATCGGTGCGCCTCCTGCTGAACGGCGAGGCGCCGATCGACGATTACGCCGCCACCCTGTCGATCGCCACCGACGGAACCGAGCGGATCGCGGGCGAATTCGGCCTCGTGACCGTGGCGTCAGAGGGTGACGGACCCGCCGTTCAGGACGTGCGCCTCGATATCACCGGCGATGTCACCGCTCTGATCGATACCGGATACGCCGACTTCTTCGGCACCGATGCGCGCCTTGCCCTGCAGGGCGGACGCGACGCGGCAGGCGCGATCACGTTGCGTGCCCTCGAGGTCGAAGCGCAGGCGGTGCAGCTGACCGGCTCCGCCGCCTTCGCCCCCGATGGCTGGCCTCTGACCCTCGACCTGGAAGGCCGCGTCGCCGGACCTGACGGCGCGCCTGTCCTGCTGCCCGGCGCGGGCAGCGCCACCTATGTCGACGAGGTGCTGCTCGACGTGGCCTTCGACGCGGCGGCGGGCGACGAATGGCAGGGTGTGTTCACGCTTATGGGCCTCGATCATCCCGCCGTGACGATCCCGGTCCTGACGCTGGACGGATCGGGCGTCATCGTGCCCGCCCGCGCCGATACGCCGGGCCGTTTCACCGCCGACGTCGCCTACAGCGCCGATGCGCTGACCCTTGCGGACGCAGGCCTCGCCGAGGCGCTGGGCGCGCAGATCGCGGGGCGTCTCGCCGTGGCGCGGGTCAGCGACGGCCCGTTCGAAATCTCGGCGCTGACGCTGACCGGTCCGGGTGTCGAGCTGTCATCCAACGGCACCGTGCAGGGCCCCGCCGACGGCTTTGCCACAGACGTTGCGGCAACGCTGACGGCGGCCGATCTGGGCCGGTTCGGCGCGGTGACGGGCCTCGATCTCGCCGGGCAGGCGGATGTCGGCATCACGGCCTCGCTGCGCCCTCTCGACGGTATTTTCGATCTGTCCATCGACGGGACGACCGCCGATCTGGCCCTCGGCATCGCCGAGCTCGATCCGCTGCTGGCGGGCGACGGCACGGTCGATCTGGTGGCCGCGCGCGATACAGACGGCACCCGCCTCGAGACCCTGCGCGTCGTTACCGACGAGACCACCGTCACCGCGACCGCCGACATCACCAACACCGGCCTTTCCGCCGATTTCGCCCTCGATATCCGCGATCTCGGGATCGCGCTCGACGGCCTCGACGGCCCGGCGACGATCACCGGCACAGCGACGACCGGGGCCGGCGGATTCACCGCCATCGACGCCCGCGCCGCCCTGCGCGGCACCACCGCCGACATCGCGGCGACGCTGCCGCCCGCCCAAAGCACGACGCCCGCCGATATCTCGATCAGCGCCGACATCGCCGATCTGGCGCCGTTCTCGCCCCTCGCGGGACGCGATCTGGGCGGCGCGATCGCCCTCATGCTGACGGGCACCGCCGCGATGGACGCCACGACATTCGATCTGGCGATTACCGGCGACAGCACCGATCTTGCGGTCGGCATCGACCAGCTCGATCCGTTTCTGGCGGGGGCGGCCAGCCTGCAGGGCCGCGCCGTCCGATCCAGCCCGCTGAGCCTCAATATCGAGGATTTCTCCCTGACCTCGCCCACCGTCTCGCTGACAGCCGACGCGCGCATCGTCGATGGCGTGGGCGACGCGGAATTCGATCTGGCCCTTGCCGACGTCGCCCCCGCGCTGCCGGATCTGAGCGGCGCGCTGTCGCTGGGCGGCACGGTGTCGCGCGATGCGGCGGGTGCCGTCACCGCGGATGTGGCAGGCGACGGACCGGGCGACGCGGCGATCGACATCGCCGCCACGCTCACCGCCGCCTTTGCCCTGCAGGCCGAGGCAGAGATCGCCGTGGGCGACCTGCGCCCCTACAGCGCGCTTGCCGGACAGCAACTTGCAGGATCGCTGACCCTGACTGCCGCAGGATCCGCCACCGATGCAACCGATACCGCGACAACGCCCTTCGACGTCGTTTTCCGCACCAGCCTGCGTGACCTTGCCGCGGGAGAGCGGCGCCTGACAGGCACGTTCGGCGCCAACGGCATCGCCGGACGCAGCGACACCGGCGCGCTGACGGTACTGGCCGAGGCCAGCGGGCCCGGTGGCCTTGCGCTGGACGCGCAGGGCAGCATGGCAGCCCCGGCGGACGGCGGCGCGCTGGCCGGGCAGATCAGCCTGTCGGCGCAGGAACTGGGCGTCTATTCGGCCATCCTGGGTGAGGATCTGGCCGGATCCGTCGATCTGGCGGCCTCGGGCACCGCGATGCCGGACGGCAGCACATTCGATGTGACGTTCGATCTGAGCGGCGCCGATCTGTCGGGCTATGGCTATGGCCTGCCCGGCGCGATCACCGCCTCGGGCACCGCCGGCCGCGCGGAGGACGGCAGCCAGACCGCCGACATCGACGCCACCGGCCCCGGCGATCTGGTGGCCGCCGTCGACGCAACGATGGGACCGGCCGCTGACGGCGGGCGCATTTCGGGCAGCGTGTCCGCCCGCGCGCGCGACCTGTCGGTCTATTCCGGTCTGGCGCAATCGCCGCTGAGCGGTGCGGTCGAGCTTTCGGCGACAGGCTCTGCCCTGCCGGACGCCAGCGCATTCGACGTGACCTTCGATCTGTCGGGGCGCGATCTGTCCGGCCTCGGTCAGTCCCTGCCCGGCGCGCTGGCCGCAAACGGCACGGCGGCGCGCGATGCGGGCGGCGTTACGTCCGTCGATGTGGCGGCGACCGGGCCGGGCAATGCGGTAATCGACGTGGACGGCACGCTGGCTTCTGCCGCCGACGGCGGGCAGATCAACGGCCTGCTGACCGCACAGATCGCGAGCCTCGCCCCCTACTCCGGCCTCGCGGGCCGCGGGCTGGCCGGCTCGGTCGACCTCGATTTGTCGGGCATGGTCTGGCCCGACCTGTCGGGTTTCGACCTCGATTTCGACCTGTCGGGCAGCGATCTGTCGGCAGGCGGCGTCGGATTGCCCGGCGGTCTGGCCGCGCGTGGCACGGCGCTCCGCGAAACTGGCGGGGAAACCTCGATCGACCTTGACGCCACCGGCCCCGGCGGTCTCGACGTCACGCTGACAGCCAATGGCACCGACACCGTTCGCGTCGATCTGAACGCCGGCATCGACAGCCTGTCGACCTATGCCGGTCTGATCGGCAGACCGGTCGCGGGCGGCCTGACCGCCGATCTGCGCGGCACCACGGCCCTCGATTTCTCGACCTTCGATCTGGCGCTCGACGCCACCACCCGCAGCATCGACCCCGGCATCCCCGCCTTGCGGCCGCTGCTGGCCGGAACGGGACGGATCGACGGTCAGGTCAGCCGTGGGCCGGGTGGCACGTTGCGCGCCACCGGTCTGGACGTGGCGTTCGCCGCGTTCTCGGTGTCGGGCGATTTCGACAGTGCGGGCGGCAGTGGTGGCGGCACGTTCGAGGCGCGGCTGGCGGATGTCGGCCAGTTCGTCGATGGCCTTGCGGGCCCCGCGACAGCCGGCGGCTCTGCCCGCCTGCAACCGGGTGGCGGCGTCTCGCTGAACATCGAGGCGACCGGCCCGGGCGGCACGCGGGCGACGGTGCTGGGCTCCGTTCTGGGCAACGGCAACCTCGCGCTCAACATCAACGGGGCGGCACCGCTGGCCCTTGCCAATCCGTTCATCGCGCCCCGTACCCTCGAAGGGCAAAGCACCTTTGCACTGTCCGTCAACGGCCCGCCCGCGATCACCTCGCTCGGCGGCACGGTCACCCTTGCCGAGGGCCGCCTGTTCGCGCCGACGCTGGGCCAGACCGTCACCGGCCTCGGCGGCACCGTGCAGTTCAGGGGCGGTCAGGCCGTCCTCGATCTGGGTGCGGGTCTCGACGCGGGCGGGCGCCTGTCGGTTGCCGGGCCCATCGGCCTCAGCGCTCCCAACACCGCTGACCTTTCGATTGCCGCCGAAAACCTGATCCTGCGCGATCCGACCCTGTTCGAGACGACGGCGAACGGACGCATCACCGTCACCGGGCCGCTGGCGGGCGGCGCCCGGATCGCGGGCACCGTCGACATCGGCGAGACGGAAATCCGCGTGCCCTCGTCCGGCATCTCGGTGCTGGGCGATTTGCCGGTGGTGACCCATGTGGAGGCCCCCGCCGACGTGCGCCAGACGCTGAACCGTGCCGGTCTGACCATCGCGGGCGTCGAGGCAGGCACGGGCGGCGGCGGCGGTGGCGGTGGCACGGCCTACCCCGTCGACCTGCTGATCCGGGCACCGGCACGGATATTCATCCGCGGGCGCGGCGTCGATGCCGAGCTGGGCGGTGAATTGCGGATCACCGGCACCACCGCGCAGTTGATCCCCATCGGCCAGTTCGAACTGGTCCGCGGCCGCATCGACATCCTGCAACAACGCTTCGAGCTCGACGAAGGCGGGGCGTTTTTGCAGGGCGATTTCGTGCCGTTCATCCGCCTTGTGGCGACCACCGAAACCGGCGACGGCACCACCGTGAGCGTCATCGTCGAAGGCCCGGCGGACGACCCCGAAGTCCGGTTCGAAAGCCAGCCGGACCTGCCGCAGGACGAGGTTCTGGCCCGCCTGATATTCGGCCGCGACCTGTCGTCGATCTCGCCCTTGCAGGCAGTGCAGTTGGCGGCCGCCGTCAGCACGCTTGCCGGGCGCGGCGGCGGCGGGTTGATCGACGATTTCCGGCAAGGCATCGGCCTCGACGATCTGGATATCGTCACCGACGACGAGGGCGGGGTCGGAGTGCGGGCCGGGGCCTATCTGACCGAAAACGTCTATACCGATGTGGTCATCGGCACCGACAACACCGAGATCACCCTGAACCTGGATGTCACCGACGACATCACCGTCACCGGCACCGCCGGGTCCGATGGCGACACCGCGATCGGGATCTTCTTCGAGCGGGATTACTAGGACGCGGCGTTTACGGGCGCCGCTGCGTCCGGTCACGGATGTCCGAACCGGCGCTGCGCGAGGCCGCCCCTGCCCGTCTCAGGCCGAGGTGAACACCGTCATCGGTTCGGGGAAATGGCAGGCGATCCGGTGCGCCGCGTTGCCGTCCTTGCCAGTCATCAACGGCAATTGCTCGGCGCACAGCGGCTGCACCTTGGGGCACCGCGTGCGGAACACGCAGCCCGAGGGGGGCGCCAGCGGCGAGGGCAATTCACCTTCGAGGATCGGTCGCGTGCGCGCGGCCTCGAGCGCCGGATCGGGGATCGGCACCGAGGAGATCAGCGCCTGGGTATAGGGATGCTCGGGCACCTGGCACAGCGCGCGGGCGGGGGCCACTTCCATCAGGCGGCCCAGATACATCACCGCGATCCTGTCGGAGATATGTTTGACCACCGACAGGTCGTGCGCGATGAAGATCATCGACAGCCCCATGTCGCGGCGCAGATCGGCGAGCAGGTTCACCACCTGCGCCTGCACCGACACGTCGAGGGCCGAGACCGGCTCATCGCAGATCAGCAGTTTCGGTTTCAGGATGAGGGCGCGGGCGATGCCGATGCGCTGGCACTGGCCGCCCGAAAACTCGTGCGGATAGCGGTTGATCAGGGTGCGCAGCAGACCGACGCGCTCCATCCCCTCGGCCACGCGTTCCTTGACCTCCTTGCGGGAGGTCGACGGGTAGTGCGTCACCAGCGGCTCGGCGATGATATCGCCCACGGTCATCCGCGGGTTCAGGGCGGCGAGCGGATCCTGAAAGATCATCTGCACGTCTTTTGCGTGATTGCGGCGCGCGCGTGCCTCGGTCGACACTGCCTTGCCCTCGAAGTTGAGGGTGCCGGACGTCGTGGGCACGGTGCCGACGATCGCCCGCGCCAGCGTGGATTTGCCCGATCCGCTCTCGCCGACGACGCCGAGACATTCGCCCGGGGCCAGATCGAAGGAAACATGGCTGACGGCGTGCAGTTTCAGCGGCGCCGTCCAGGGCCACGCGCCGCGCGGATTAACGTCGAACACGACCGACAGATCGTCGACCGTCAGAAGGGGCGCGGTGGTCGCGGGCGCTTTGGCGAGGGAGGTCATCGGGCGCTCCTGTGGATCGGGGACGGTGCGGGGCGCAAGGACGGACCCTCCGGGGGGGATATTTTCGACCAGAAGAAGCCGGGGCGCATTTTTCGGGACGAACCGTTCATGAGGTGACCTCGGTGACCCTGGCGTTCCGGACCGCCTCGCGGCTGGCGTGGCAGGCACGGCGGCGGCCATCGAAGTGCTCTTCGCGGGGACGCTGGCCGGGGCACGGATCGTGCGCAAGGACACAACGCGGCGTGAAGGGGCAACCCTTGGGCAGGCGCGACATGTCCGGCGGCTCTCCCGCGATGGTTTCCAGCGCGTCGGTGTCCTGATCGAGGCGCGGCACGGCGCGCAGCAGCCCCTGGGTATAGGGGTGGGCGGGCGCCTCGAAGACCTTGGCTGTGGCGCCCTCTTCCATCAGCTGCCCGCCGTACATCACCAGCGTACGGTCGCAAAACCCTGCGACGATGCCGAGGTCATGGGTGATCAGGACGATGCCGGTGCCGAACTCGCGCCGGATCTCGCCCAGCAGTTCCATGATCTGTGCCTGAACGGTGACGTCGAGGGCCGTCGTCGGTTCATCCGCGATGAGCAGTTTGGGGCGGCAGAGCAGTGCCATCGCGATCATGATGCGCTGCCTCATCCCGCCCGAAAATTCATGCGGATACATCGTGACGCGGGCCTTGGCATCGGGGATGCGCACCGCGTCGAGCATCTTGACGAACTCGTCGACGGCCGCCTTTTTGCCCATGCCTTTGTGCAGCATCAGCACCTCGGCCATCTGGTCCGAAATCCGCATATACGGATTCAGCGAGGTCATCGGATCCTGAAAGATCATCGCGATCTTTTCGGCGCGCATCTTGTTGAGTTTTCGCGGTGACAGGGCCAGCAGGTCGGTTCCCTCGAAGTGTACCTTGCCCGACGCCCAGCCGTTACGCGCCAGCAGGCCCATGGCGGCAAAGGCCGTCTGGCTCTTGCCAGAGCCACTTTCGCCGACGATGGCCAGGGTTTCGCCGGCGTCGACGCCGAACGACAGACCGTTGACGGCGTTCACCTCGCCATCGCCGGTGCGGAAGGTGACGCGCAGATCCTCGATTTCCAGAAGGCGGTGTGCGGTGTCGGTCATGTTAAGGATCTCCGGTCGGGACATATCTGACGGTCCTCTGGAATGTTCCAACTGTGGATCCTTCGGAAAGTTCTTGCATCACCGATCCTTCGGGCATTTCTTGCATCACCGATCCTTCGGATCGAGTGCATCGCGCAGGCCGTCGCCGACAAAGAAGAAGGCAAAGAGCGTGACGATGAAGAAAAACAGCGGGAACGCGAGTTGCCACCACGATCCGTCGGTAAAGGCCGCGGCTCCTTGCGAAATGAGCATGCCGAGCGAGGTGTTGGGTTCCTGTACGCCCAGCCCGAGGAAGGAAATGAAGCTCTCGGTGATGATCATGCCGGGGATCAGCAGCGTCGCATAGACCACGACGATGCCCAGCAGGTTGGGAACGATATGGCGCAGCACGATGCGGAACGGGGCGACGCCGGTGGCCACGGCGGCCTCGACGAATTCCTTGTTCTTGATCGTCAGGGTCTGGCCCCGCGCAATCCGCGCCATGTCGAGCCATGAGATCAGGCCGATCCCGAGGAACAGCATCGACATCGACCGCCCGAACATCACCAGCAGCAGGATCAGCACGAACATGAACGGGATCGACATCAGCACATCGACGGTGCGCATCATCGCACCGTCGGTCTTGCCGCCCTTGTAGCCCGCGACAGCGCCGTACAGCGTGCCGACGATCACCGCGACGGCGGCCCCCACAACCCCCACGAGGAGCGAGATCCGCGTGCCCTGCACGGTGCGTGCGTACATGTCGCGGCCCGAATTGTCGGTGCCGAAGTAATGGCCCGAGCCGAGCTGATCATTGCCCCAGCCCGGCTCCTGGAATTTGAGCAGATCGGGCAACGCCTCGTTCAGCCAGACGGCCATCGTCGGCACGCCGCGATAGGCGTTGGCGCCCATCAGCGAGAAATCGGTGAAATCACGCTCCCATTCAGCGAGGAAGCCGCCGAAAAAGGCGAATACCGCCACGAACAGCAGCAGGAATGTCGACGCCATCGCCGCGCGGTTCGCGACGAACCGCTGCCGCGCATCGGCCCACAAGGAGCGTCCCTTGACCTCGGCCAGATGGGCGGCGTCGGTCAGGCCATCGGCCGTTGCCTTGTCGATCAGCATCGCGCGTGCCCCCTAATACCGGATTTTCGGATCGATCCATGCGTAGAGCACGTCGACCAGAAGGTTGAACAGAATGGTCAGCGCCCCCACGAGAATCGTGATCCCCATGATGACGGAATAATCGCGGTTGAACGCCGAATTGACGAAAAACTGGCCGATGCCGCCGGTGGAAAAGAACACGTCCACCACGACCGATCCGGTAATCATGCCGACGAAGGCGGGGCCGAGATAGGACAGCACCGGCAGGAACGCCGGTTTGAACGCATGTTTCCAGATGATGCGGCTTGTCGGCAGGCCCTTGGCCCGGGCGGTGCGGATGAACCCGGAATTCAACACCTCGAGCATCGAGGACCGCATGATCCGCGCGATCGACGCCATATAGGAGGTGGACAGGGCGATGACAGGCATCACCATGTTTTCCCAGGCGCCGTTGTTCCAGCCGCCGCCAGGCAACCAGTCGAGCCAGAGGGTGAACACGATCAGCAGGATCGGCGCCATGACGAAATTGGGCAGCACCTGCGCGCCGATGGTCACGCCGACGGCGAGGTAGTCGAGCCATGTGTTCTGTTTGATCGCTGCAGCGATCCCGAGCGCGAGACCCACGACGATGGCCACGACGAAGGACCAGAATCCGTAGGTGAGCGTCACCGGAAACCCCTGTCCGATCACGTCGTTGACAGTACGGTCGCGGTACTGAAACGAGGGGCCGAAATCGAAATGCACGACGATATTGTAGACGTAGCTGAAAAGCTGGGTGAGGTAGGGCCGGTCAAGGCCGTAGCGCGCCTCGATATTGGCCTGCACGGCGGCGGGCAGCGCGCGTTCGCCCGAGAACGGGCCACCGGGGGCCGCGAACATCAGCACGAATGAAATGACGATAAGGATCAACAGCGTCGGCACGGCAACGGCGAGCCTTCGGGCGACGAAACTATACATGTGCGTTTCCGGTCATGAGGGAGGGGGCCCGGACCGCGGGAGCGCCTGCCGCCGCACGTCCGGGTGGCGGACCCCGAACGAAGGGGGCCCGCCGGTCATGTCATGTCCGTGCTATTCTGCGGCAGCGATATAGAGGTCTTTCGCATACCAGTTCTGCAGAAGGTTCTCGGTGGGAAAGTTCCGAAGCGTCGGCGACATCATCCGCACGCTGGCATAGTGATAGATCGGCAGGATCGCCGCATTCTCGGAGGCGATCACCTCGACCTGCTGGTACAGCGCCAGCGGATCGTCGGCCAGCTTGGCCTCCTGCATCAGCGCGTCGACCTCGTCGTTGACGAATTTGCCGTCGTTATAGGCAGACGTCGAGGTCAGCAGATCGAGGTAGGTGGACGGTTCGGCGTAATCCGCACACCACCCGGAACGTGCGATCTCGAAGTTCTGGTTGCCGCGGGTGTCGAGGAAGGTGGACCATTCCTGATTGGACAGGGTCGCCTCGACGCCCAGCGTCTGCTTCCACATCTGCGAAATCGCCACGGCGATGGCCTGGTGGCTGTCGGATGTGTTGTAGACCAGATCGACGGACAGCGGGTTGTCCTCGCCGTAGCCCGCCTCGGCCATCAGTTCGACGGCGCGGGCGTTGCGGTCTTGCTGAGACATGCCGGCGATGGCGATGTCGGGGGTTTCCCAGCCGGGGATCGCCCAGTGGGTGAAGGTGTAGGCCGCGCGCTGACCGCCGGCGAGCACGTTGTCGACGATGATGTCGCGGTCGACGGCGAGGCTCAGCGCCTCACGGACGCGGACGTCCTGGAGGGCCTCGGGGCCGCTGTCGGACTGGTTGAACTGATAGTAATACGAGCAGGAGTTCGGGAACGACACGGCCTGATCGGGGTATTCCTCGGACAGGCGCGGGTACTGACCGGCGGGGATGTCCGTCATCTGCAGTTCGCCCGCGAGATAGCGGGTGAGGGCGGCGTTCTCGTCGTTGATGATAAGGGCCGTCACGGTCTCGAGGATGGTGTTCTCGTTGTCCCAGTAGGACGGGTTGCGGGTGATCGTCAGCTCTTCCTGCGGCGTATAGCTCGACAGGACATAGGCGCCGTTGAACACGCCGGTTTCAGGCGTCAGCCAGCCGTCGCCGTTGGCCTCGATCACGTCGAGGCGGGCGGGATACAGCGTCGGAAAGGTGCTGGTCTGCGGAAAATAGGGACGCGGCGCGTCGATGGTGATCTCGAGCGTCAGATCGTCGATGGCGCGCACGCCGAGATCCTCGATCGGCATCTCGCCGGCGGTGACGGCCTCGGCGTTCTCGATGCCCGCGACAGTCAGGAACCAGGCGTATTCGGATGCGGTTGCCGGATCGGCGCCGCGGCGGATGCCGTCGACGAAATGCTGTGCGGTGACCGGCACGCCGTCAGACCATACCGCGTTGTCGCGCAATGTGAATGTATAGACGAGGCCATCGTCGGACACCTCGTATCCCGTCGCCGCGCCGGGCTGCACGTTGCCTTGCGCGTCTTCGGTCATCAGACCTTCGAACAGGTTGCGCGCGACCGCCGAGCCTTCGACGTCCTCGACGAGCTGCGGGTCGATCGACGGGTAATCGTCGAGAACGCGATAGACATAGGTCTGGTCCGACGCGAGGGCGACGCCGGTTTCGGGGTGCGTGGCGTGGGCCTCGGCCATGGCCTGACCGGCGATCATCATCGGCGCCATCGCGATGAGCGTCGTGGCGGTTCCCGCCATCAATGAGGTGCGAAGTGTCATTAGGTTTCTCCGTGTTGTTATCCCGATCCGCACGGCAGAGCGCGGGGCGGATGGTGAGCATTCATCCCGCGGGGCCGCGCGGCGCGCCGCAGCCGTTCCGGCCGGTTCGCGCCAGGGACCGCCCGGGAACCAATGCGTGATCCTTCAATCTGAGATCGCGAATGGCAAGGCTTATCCGGGGTGACGCGACGCAAAATGCGACTGTTTGCCTTATCTTGCGCCGCTTGCAGTGTCGGTTTTCAGCGTATTTGGCGCCAACAGGCCGCTCTGGCCCATTGTCGCGGCACGGCTGTCCGCGAGACGATGCATGTCGCACCACATTTCGAAAAACTGTCGAAAACCGACGATTTGCCGGTGGGAATCGCCGGGACCTGTCTGTCGTGTTTCGTCCGTCGGTCCCCGGCCTTTCGCTTTGCCATAAAGATGCGATGATGGCGCGATGATAGACAAGCTTGAAATGTTTCTCGCCCTTGCGCAGGCCCGCCATTTCGGCCGCGCGGCACAGGCCGTGGGCGTCACGCAGCCCACGCTGTCGGCGGCGATCAAGAGCCTCGAGGATCAGCTTGGCGTGATGCTGGTCCTGCGGGGATCGCGGTTTCAGGGCCTGACGCCAGAGGGCAAACGCGCGCTCGACTGGGCGCGCCAGATCGTCGGCGACACCCGCACCATGCGCGAGGAATTGCGCGCCGCACGGACCGGCACCGGCCTGTCGGGCAACCTGCGGCTGGCCGCGATCCCCACCGCGCTGACGGCGCTGAGCCGTCTGACCAGCCGGTTTGCCGCCGCCCATCCCGGCGTCCGCATCACCGTGCAGTCGACCAGCAGCGTCCATATGCTGACCCTGCTCGAGGATCTGCAGATCGACGCCGGGATCAGCTATCTCGAAGGCGAACCGCTAGGCCGCGTCACCACCGTGCCGCTGTACGACGAACGCTATGTCGTGATCTGCCACGCGGAGGCGCCGCTGGCCGGGCATGCATCGTTGCGATGGGCAGACCTGAGCGGCGTGCCGCTGTGCCTGCTGACGCCCGTGATGCAGAACCGGCGGATCATCGCGGGGCATCTGGCCGACGCGGGCGTCGCCGTGGCGCCGCAGATCGAAAGCGACAGCATCATCGTCCTGATGAGCCATCTGATGCACAGCGCGCCAGCGGCGGGCCTGTCGACGATCCTGCCGCTGCGCGCCGCCGAGATTTTCCTGCGCCACGGCCCCCTGCGGGCGATCCCCCTGACAGATCCCGACGCCGCGCACCCCGTCGGCCTGATCGCGCCCTACCGAGAACCGCATACGCCGGTGCTGGCCGCGCTCTTGCTTGCCGCGCGTCCGACGGCCTCGATAGGAAAATCCAATCAACAGACGGAACTTTGATATTGATCCGGCAGGCAAACGCCGTCACTGCTGCGCTATATTTCCGCCAGAGGTCCGCCCATGCCGCTCGACGATCTTGCAGTCCGCGTCCCGCAGATCTGCGCCGAACACGCCGGTCTCGAAGGGCCGCTGTTGCCGATACTGCACGCGGTCATGGCCGAATTCGGCCATATCCCCGAGGCCGCGATCGCGCCCATCGCAAGCGCGCTGAACATCAGCCGCGCCGATGTGCACGGCGTCGTCTCGTTCTACCACGACTTCCGCGAGGAACCGGCCGGACGCCTGGTGATCAAGGTGTGCGCATCGGAAGCCTGTCAGGCAGTCGGCGGTTTCGGCCTGCTCGCCGATCTCAAGGCAAAGCTGCTGTCGGGCGGCGGCACCACGACGCCAGACGGCTCCCTTACGATCGAGCCGGTCTATTGCCTGGGGCTGTGCGCCTGCGGGCCCGCCGCGATGATCGGCGACCGTCTGCACGGACGCCTCGACATGGCGGGCCTCGACGTGGCGATTGCCGCCGCACGTGACGCCCCGACGCCGGCCACCGGCCCCGCAGGTGCACCATGACGACCCTGCCGGAGGGCACCGCGTGAGCGACCAGATCACCTTTTACGTTCCCCGCGACGCCGCAGCCCGCGCCCTTGGCGCCGATGCCGTGGCGCTGGCGCTGGCGGAACGGGCCGAAAAGCTCGGGCTCGACATCCGCATTGTCCGCAACGGCAGCCGCGGCATGGTCTGGCTCGAACCGCTGGTCGAGATTGCGACAGCCACCGGCCGCTTTGCCTTTGGTCCGATCAAGACCGGTGACGTCGCAGGTCTTTTCGCCGACCTCGAAGGGCATCCAAAGGCCCTCGGCCCGACCGAAGAGATCGACTGGCTGAAACGCCAGACCCGGCTGACCTTCGCCCGCGTCGGCGTCATCGACCCGCTCGACCTGGCCGACTACGCAGCTCACGGCGGTCTGCTGGGCCTGCGCCGTGCAATCGACATCGGCGCAGAGGCCGTCGTGACGCAGATCAGCGACAGCGGTCTGCGCGGACGTGGCGGGGCGGGATTTCCGACCGGAACCAAATGGAAGACGGTCGCCGGAGCGCAGGCGAAGGACGGCTCCGGACGCAAATACATCGTCTGCAATGCCGACGAAGGCGATTCAGGTACCTTTGCAGACCGGATGCTGATGGAAGGCGACCCGTTCTGCCTGATCGAAGGCATGGCCATCGCGGGCCTCGCGGTCGGCGCCACCAAAGGCTATGTCTACCTGCGCTCCGAATACCCCGACGCCATCGCCATCATGACCGAGGCGGTGCGCCGGGCGCGCGGCGCAGGTCTGCTCGGCGCCGCGATCCTTGGCACCGGTCCCGCGTTCGACATCGAAATCCGCGTCGGTGCGGGTGCCTATGTCTGCGGCGAGGAAACGTCGCTGCTCAACTCCCTCGAAGGCAAACGCGGTGTCGTGCGTGCCAAGCCGCCCCTGCCCGCGCTCGAAGGGTTTCTGGGCCGCCCCACGGTCGTCAACAACGTCATCTCGCTGGCCACGGTGCCGGTGATCCTGGAAAAGGGTGCCGCCTATTACGCAGACTTTGGCCTCGGCCGGTCGCGCGGCACGATACCCCTGCAAATTGCCGGAAATGTGCAGTTCGGCGGGCTGTTCGAGACCGCATTTGGCCTGCCATTGGGTGAAATTGTCAATTCCATCGCTGGCGGAACCGTCACGGGACGCCCCGTCAAGGCAGTTCAGGTCGGCGGCCCGCTGGGCGCCTATTTCCCACCGTCGAAGTTCGACACGCCGTTCGGTTATGAGGATTTCGACGGACAGGGCGGGCTCATCGGTCATGCGGGCGTGGTGGTGTTCGATGACGCCGCCGACATGGCGCAGATGGCCCGGTTCGCCTTCGAATTCTGCGCCGTTGAGTCCTGCGGCAAATGCACGCCGTGCCGGATCGGCGCTGTGCGCGGCGTCGAAACCGTGGACCGTATCGTCGCGGGCGACGCCGACGCCATCGACCTGCTGACCGACCTGTGCGAAACGATGAAGGACGGCTCGCTCTGCGCCCTTGGCGGATTTACCCCGTTTCCGGTCATGTCCGCGCTGACCCATTTTCCGGACGATTTCGCCGCCGTCCGCAAAGCTGCCGAATGACACCGAATTCTTTCGAAGAATTCGACGTCGAACTTTTTGAAAAAGTTCGTCCCCCGCGATCCACGGAGTGCCCCGCATGAAAGATTTCATCCTCCCGACCCACGATGACCGTGACATGGGCACGAAAATCGGCACCGGTGCACCGGTGACGCTGACCATCGACGGCTTTCCGGTCACGGTCCCCTCAGGCACCTCCGTCATGCGCGCCTGTGCCGAGGCCGGGATCATGGTGCCGAAACTCTGCGCCTCCGACAGCCTCGACGCCTTCGGTTCGTGCCGTCTCTGCGTCGTCGAGATCGAAGGACGACGCGGCACGCCAGCCTCCTGTACGACACCGGCGACCGACGGCATGAGTGTCAAAACCCAATCGCCGAAGGTCAAGAAGATCCGCAAAGGCGTGATGGAATTGTACATTTCCGATCATCCGCTCGATTGCCTGACCTGTGCGGCAAATGGCGACTGCGAATTGCAGGACATGGCGGGCGCCGTCGGCCTGCGCGACGTGCGCTATACGCCGGGCGACAACCATTTCGAGACGCGCCCGAAAGGGAGCGGCGAGAGCAACCCGCGCTACATCGCGAAAGACGACAGCAACCCCTATTTCGCCTACGACCCCGCCAAATGCATCGTCTGCTCGCGCTGCGTCCGCGCCTGCGAAGAGGTGCAGGGCACATTCGCGCTGACCATCGAGGGCCGCGGTTTCGACAGCCGCGTCTCCTTCGGCGCGAAATCCGATACCGCACTGGCCTCGGACTGCGTATCCTGCGGTGCCTGCGTTCAGGCCTGCCCGACAGCGACACTGCAGGAAAAGTCGGTGATCGAAATCGGCACCCCCGAACGCTCCGTCATCACAACCTGCGCCTATTGCGGCGTGGGCTGCTCCTTCAAAGCCGAGATGCGCGGTGACGAGGTCGTGCGCATGACGCCTTGGAAACACGGCAAGGCCAACCGCGGCCATTCCTGCGTCAAGGGCCGCTTTGCCTGGGGCTATGCCAGCCATTCCGACCGGATCCTGAACCCGATGATCCGCGACAAGATCACCGATCCCTGGCGCGAGGTGTCCTGGGACGAGGCGATCGACGCCGCAGCCACCCGCCTGCGCGCCATCCAGAAGGCCCACGGAACCCGCGCCATCGGCGGCATCACCTCGTCGCGCTGCACCAACGAGGAAACCTATCTGGTCCAGAAGATGATCCGCGCGACCTTCGGCAACAACAACACGGACACTTGCGCCCGGGTCTGCCATTCGCCCACCGGATACGGCTTGCGCAACACCTTCGGCACCTCTGCGGGAACCCAGGATTTCGATAGCGTCGAGCATACCGACGTCGTCATCGTCATCGGCGCGAACCCGACCGATGGGCACCCGGTCTTTGCCTCGCGCCTGAAAAAACGCCTGCGGGCCGGTGCGAAACTCATCGTCATCGATCCCCGCCGCATCGACCTGGTGAAAACGCCCCATGTTGCGGCGGCACACCACCTGCCACTACGGCCCGGCACCAACGTCGCCGTCCTGTCGGCGATCGGCCATACCATCGTGACCGAGGGGCTGATGGATGAAGAGTTCATCAAAACCCGTTGCGATTGGGACGAATTTTCGGAATACGCCGCCTTCATTTCCGATGATCGCCACTCCCCCGAGGCGACGGAGCTCCTCACCGGCGTCCCCGCCGCATCGGTGCGCGAGGCCGCGCGCCTGTTCGCCACCGGCGGCAACGGTGCGATCTACTACGGTCTCGGTGTCACAGAACATTCGCAAGGCTCCACCACCGTCATGGCCATCGCCAACCTCGCGATGATGACCGGCAATCTGGGGCGCCCGGGGGTGGGCGTAAACCCGCTGCGCGGCCAGAACAACGTGCAGGGCGCCTGCGACATGGGCTCTTTTCCACACGAGTTGCCGGGCTATCGCCATGTCTCCGACGATGCCACCCGCGAGATATTCGACAAGCTCTGGGGCACCAGGATCGATCCCGAACCCGGTCTGCGCATTCCCAACATGCTCGACGCCGCCGTCGATGGCACATTCAAGGGGATCTACATCCAGGGCGAGGATATCCTGCAATCGGATCCCGACACGCACCACGTCGCCGCAGGCCTTGCCGCGATGGACTGTGTCATCGTGCAGGACCTGTTCCTGAACGAAACCGCGAACTACGCGCACATCTTCCTGCCCGGCTCCACCTTCCTCGAAAAGGACGGCACCTTCACCAACGCCGAACGCCGGATAAACCGGGTCCGCAAGGTGATGCAGCCAAAGAATGGCCACGCCGACTGGCAGGTGACGATGCTGCTCGCCAATGCGATGGGTGCCGGCTGGACCTATACCCATCCCTCTCAGATCATGGATGAAGTCGCGGCAACCACGCCGTCCTTCGCCCGCGTCAGCTATGAGGTGCTCGAAGAGCGCGGCTCCGTCCAGTGGCCCTGCACCGATGCGGCCCCCGAAGGCACACCGATCATGCATGTCGACGGTTTCGTGCGCGGCAAGGGGCGGTTCATCGTCACCGAGTATATCGCCACCGAAGAGCGGACGGGCGCACGCTTTCCCCTGCTGCTCACCACCGGCCGGATCCTGTCGCAGTACAACGTCGGCGCACAGACGCGACGGACCGAAAACGTGATCTGGCACGATCAGGACGTGTTGGAGATCCATCCGCAGGACGCCGAGAACCGCGGCGTGAACCACGGTGATTGGGTCCGGCTGGCCTCGCGTCAGGGCGAGACGTCGCTGCGCGCCGACGTCACCGACCGGGTGTCGCCCGGCGTCGTCTATACGACGTTCCACCATCCCGATACGCAGGCCAATGTCATCACCACCGACTATTCCGACTGGGCCACCAATTGCCCGGAATACAAGGTGACGGCCGTGCAGGTGGCGCTGTCGAACGGCCCGACCGACTGGCAGCGCGACTATGCCGAACAGGCGCAAGGCGCGCGGCGCATCCTGCCCGCCGCCGAATGACATGACAGCCGCGCCGCAGGATATGACCGCCACCCGCCGGGTCGTGGCGACGCTGGGGGCCACGCGCACGCACCGTGTCCTCCCCGAGGAGGTGCCCGTGGCACTCGTGGTCAACGGTGCCACGCTGGCGGTGATGATGGCCACGCCATCTGATCTCGAGGATTTCGCCCGCGGTTTCGTGCTGACCGAGGGGATCGCTCCCGCTGCCGAGGTTTCACCCGAAGCCTGCGATGTCGAGGTGGTGCACGGCGCCGACGGTATCGAGGCGCGCCTGTGGTTGCCCGAGACCCGCGCCGAGGCCCTGCGCGCCCGCCGCCGGGCCAGCGTCGGCCCTGTCGGCTGCGGACTGTGCGGCATCGACAGCCTCGCCGCCGCAGCCCGCGCCCTGCCGAACGTCGCGCAGGTTGCCGCGACGCTGGACATGAACGACATACCCCGAGCGCTCGCGGCACTGCGCAACCGCCAGCCGCTGCACGACGAAACCCATGCGGTCCATGCCGCCGGGTTCTGGCAGTCGGGGTCCATCACCTGCGCGCGTGAGGACGTGGGGCGCCACAACGCGCTCGACAAACTCGCCGGCGCGCTGTTGCGCGGCACGCCCGCCGCCGGGTCGCGGCCAGACGGTTCTGCCGGCACGCTTCCGCACGACACACCTCACCGTTCCACAGCCACCGATATCGGCAGCGGCGCCATCGTACTGACCTCGCGACTGTCTCTCGATATGGTGCAGAAGGCCGTGCAGATGGGCGCAGGCATCGTGCTGTCTGTCTCTGCGCCCACCGCCCACGCCGTCCGTGTCGCGGAGGCCGCGGGCCTGACGCTTGCCACCCACGGGCGGGGTGAGACGCACATCTATACCCACGCCCACCGCATCCTCGAGGTCCCAAGATGAGCCATGCGCCAGACGTCGTCCTGACCGACAAGACCCGCGAAAAGATCGTCCGCATGGCCAACCAGATCGCCGGATTTTTCGCCACGCAGGCAGAGGCGACGCAGGTGACCGAGGTCGCGGACCATATCCGCGCCTTCTGGGATCCTGCGATGCGCGCGCAGTTGGCACGGCATCTGGCCGAAGGCGGTACCGGCCTTTCACCCCTCGCCCGCGCCGCCGCCGAACGTCTGGGCGGTTAGGAAGAAAGGCCGTAAGCGTCCGGCCTGACCGCTCTACTCCGCCATTTTCCACGGTAGGAAGTCATCGACGCGGGTGATCTTGTAGTCCGGGATGCGAGCGAGCGTGTCTGCGAGCCAGGCCTGCGGGTCGACGCCGTTCAGCTTGGCGGTTTCGATCAGGGTGTAGGCGATGGCGGCGGCGCGGCCGCCGGTCAGTGATCCGACGAAGAGATAATTCTTCCTGCCGATCGCGACGGATCGCATCGCACGCTCGGCCGTGTTGTTATCCAGTTCCAGGACACCGTGATCGAGATACGGCTGGAGCCGCTTCATGCGGGTCAGGGCATAGCGGATCGCCGCGGCCAATGGCGACTTGCCGGAAATGGATGGCAGCTGGAGGTGCAGCCATGCCTCGAGATCGTCGAAGACGGGCTTCGCCTTCGCTTGCCGGATCTCGACGCGAAGGTCTGGCGGTGACCCTCTCGCTTCTTTCTCGACTGCGTAGAGTTGGGCGATGCGCAGGACGGCTTCGTCGGCGATGGCCGAGCCCTGCGCTCTATGGATGTCGACAAACTTTCGTCTGACATGAGCCATGCAGGCGACCTCGCGGATGTCGCCGGACCCGTAGAGGTCCTCGAACCCGGCGTATCCATCCGCATGCATCCAGCCGCGATATCCTGACAGGTGATCCTTTGGGTGCTGGCCCTTCCGGTCGGGCGAGAAGCGATACCAGCTGGCGGGCGCGGCATCCCCGCCCCAGGGCCGTTCGTCTCGCCCATAGGCCCAGAGCCGCGCTGTCGCGGTTTTTCCCATGCCGGGCGCCAGCATCTTCACCGGCGTGTCGTCTGCGAAGATGGCTTCGCCCGACAGCACATGTCGTCCGATGGCGTCGGCCAGCGGTTCAAGCAGCGCCGTCGACTTGCCGACCCAGTTGGCCAACGTCGAGCGGTCCAGGTCCAGCCCGTCGCGCTCGAAGATCTGGCTTTGACGATAGAGCGGCAAGTGGTCGGCGTATTTGGAGACCAGTACATGCGCCAGCAGACCTGGCCCGGGGCGCCCGCGCTCGATGGGGCGCGACGGCATGGGCGCTTGCGTGAAGGCCTCGCAGCCGGAACACGCAAAGCGCGGCCGCACGATGCGGTTCACGATGAACCGGCCGGGCACATACTCCAGCTCCTCGGTCACATCCTCGCCCAGACGGCGCAGTCGACCGCCGCACTTGGCGCAATCATCGCCGCCGGTCGTCAACTCGACTTCCATCCGCGGGATGTGATCCGGGATCGGACGGCGCTTCGGCTTGTCCTTCGGCTCCTCATCGGGAAGCCGCAGCTTGGCCGTCATCTTGGCGATCGAGATCTCGCTGGCTTCCAGTGCCAGCTGAAGCTGCTCGATAATCTCCGATGAGGCGCCGAACCGAGAGTTGCGGTGCCCGGCCAGCTGATGGCGCAGCTTCTCGATGAGCATCGCCTGCGACTTCACTTCGGCCAGCAAAAGGGCCGTGAAGCGGCGTAGTTCATCGGGATCTTCCGGCAGGGATTGGGCCACGTCAAGCATGCCAAACTATAGCAAAACATGGCTGCGGCGGGAATCCTGAATGCCCTCGACAGGGCAATTTATCCTGCCTTGAGCGGCTTCCAGCTACGCTGCGGGGCCCGCCAGTCGATGCCCTCCAGGAGCATCGCCAACTGCGCCGCCGTCAGGGAGATCTTACCCTCCTTCGCCGACGGCCAGACGAACCGGCCCTTCTCAAGGCGCTTCGAGAACAAGCACGCGCCCTGGCCATCCCACCAGATGATCTTGATCAGATCGCCACGCCGCCCGCGGAACACAAACAGGTGGCCAGCGAACGGGTCCTGCTTCAGCGCCGTCTCAGCTTGAGCCGCCAGCGTCGTGAACCCCCGTCGCATGTCTGTGACACCGGCCGCCAGCCAGACCCGCGTGTTCGACGGGACCGGGATCATGGCGACAGGCCCCGGATCAGCCGGGCCAGCGCCTCGGGATCGTAGGTGCCCACAATCCGCAGTCGGTGACCACCTGCGACATCGATCTCGATTGTGCCAGGATCAGCGGTCGGATCAGACACCGCGTCATGATCCCTCCACTCCGGCTGATCGACGATCTCAACCGGCAGGAAGCCAGCGACATCCGCAGCGCATATCTCGACCACCGGTTCGGCGGTGGGGGCGTATCGAGGATCCCGCAGCCATTTGAAGATCATGTTGGCGTTCATCGCATATCGACGCGCAACCTGCGCCACCGACACATCCGGCGCTGCCGTCTGAAAGCAGATCGAGCGCTTCTCCTCGTCGCTCCAGAGCCGTCTCGCACGACGCGCCATCGATCGCCCCTTAGTGTCCGCTATCCTAAGCGGACACTATCCCTCACTCCCTATGCGCGGCAGTGCAGGGAGACCGTACGGTTACGATGCGCTGCCGCCACAGATCAGAGGCAAAGTCGCCGCGTGACGCGCTCACCGATCCATGATTGGGTGCGCCATCATCAGGCGGGACATATGGATCAGCACACCGACACCCCGCCATCACCCCGGCGCAGCCGTATTCTTGCGCGTCATGCGCTGCGGATTGCGTTCATCGTGGCGATGGTCTGGGCGGCCCGCGCCCTGCTGGGCTGGATCTCGATCCAGACGAACGCGCCCGATGCCCTCGTCAGCCCGTCGTGGCCGCTGCTGTTTGCAATCCTCGTGGCCTATGCGCTGCTGATCGCCATTCCCTTCGTGCCGGGCGTCGAAATCGGCGTCGTCCTGTTGATGGTCGAAGGCGCAGAGGTCGCCCCGCTGGTCTTTGCCGCCACCCTCGGCGGTCTGTCCATTGCTTTCCTCGCAGGCTGGCTGCTGCCCTACGCTACGCTGCACCGGCTGGCGTCCGATCTGCGGTTGCAGCGGCTCGCGGCGTGGATCGACCGGATCGCTCCCCTGCCGCCAGCGCACCGTCTGGCCCTTCTGGCTGACCGTCTGCCGCGCTGGCTATTGCCGCTCGCGCGCGGTCAGCGATATATCCTGCTCGGCCTGCTCATCAACCTGCCCGGCAGCAGCCTGATCGGCGGCGGCGGCGGGCTGTGCCTTATGGCGGGCCTGACGCGGCTGTACCGTCCGGTGCCGACGCTTCTGACACTTGCCATCGCCGTCGCCCCGGTCCCGATCGTCGTGTGGATCGCCGATACCAACGGCATCGGCCTGCCATTCTAGGCTCCGTCTTTTTCTTGCGAAAAAAACTCCCCCCGGAGGCTCCGCACCCGCGACCGCAACGCAATCCCGAATAGGGTGCGCCTCAAACCACGACGTCGAATTCCTCCTGCGCGCCCACATCGAACACCCGCTTATAGCGCGCGAGTTCCGACGCTGGTCCCATCGCCTTGCGTGGATTGTCCGACAGCTTCACCGTCGGACGCCCGTTCGCGCGCACCGCCTTGCACACAAGGCTGAACGGCGCCAGCGCATCATCTGCCACCAGCCCCTTGAAATCGTTGGTCAACATCGTGCCCCAGCCGAACGATACTTTCACCCGCCCCGCGAATTGCGCGTGCAAGGCGAGGATCTTGTCCTCGTCCAGACCGTCGGAAAAGATCACCAGCTTCTGCCTCGGGTCCTCGCCGCGCTCCTGCCACCAGCGGATCGCAAGCTCCGCGCCCGTCGCGGGATCTCCGCTGTCGATCCGGATCCCGGTCCAGCCCGCAAGCCAGTCTGGCGCGCGATCCAGAAACCCCGCACTGCCGTAAGTATCTGGCAGGATGATGCGCAGGTTGCCCTCGTGCTCGGCGTGCCAGTCCGACAGCACCTCGTAGGGGGCCTGCGCCAGCGCTGCGTCGCCGTCGGCAAGAGCGGCATAGACCATCGGCAGTTCGTGGGCGTTGGTGCCGATGGCCTCCATGTCGCGGCTCTTGGCGATCAGGCAGTTCGAGGTGCCGGTGAACGAGGCCCCCAGCCCCTCCTGCATCGCCTGCACACACCAGTCCTGCCACAGAAAACTGTGTCGCCGCCGGGTGCCGAAATCCGCGATCCGCAGGTCCGGATGCGGGCGCAACCGCTCGATCTTTTCCCACAGTTTCGTCATCGCGCGGGCATACAGCACCTGAAGTTCGAACCGCCCCATCGTGCCCAGAACGGCCCGCCCGCGCAGTTCCATCAGGATCGCCAGCGCCGGGATCTCCCACAGCATCACCTCGGGCCAGGATCCCTCGAACGTCAGTTCGTATTGCCCGTCGCGTTTCTCAAGATGATAGGGCGGCAGACGCAGGTTTTCGAACCAGTCCATGAAGACCGGCGAAAAGATGCTGCGCTTGCCGTAGAACGTGTTGCCGCGCATCCAGGTACTCTCGCCGCGCGACAGCGACAGGGTGCGCACATGATCGAGCTGTTCGCGCAATTCCCCTTCGTCGACCAGGTCGGCCAGACGGATGCGGTGTGTGCGGTTGATCAGCGAGAACGTCACCGTCGCATCGGGCCGGTTGCGGAAAACAGACTGGCACATCAACAGCTTGTAGAAATCGGTGTCGATCAGCGAGCGGACGATCGGGTCGATCTTCCAGCGGTGGTTCCAGGTGCGTGTGGCGATATCGGCCATTGGTGCGGACCCCTTCGGTGCGGCGCTGCGACCGACCTTAGACCAGCCGCGACCGGCCCTGTCCAGTTGTCCCCGCCCTCAGTCCAGAATGACGCCCGCCGCCGCCATCGACGCCATCGCCGCCGCCCGGCTGCCGTCGAAATCGATGGCCCGGCACAGGTCGGTGCGGACGGAGACGGCATAGCCCAGCTTTGCCGCGTCGACCGCCGAATAGGCGACGCAAAAGTCGAGCGCGAGGCCCACCGTCACCAGCCTGTCGATCCCCCGGCTCCGCAGATACCCGTCAAGGCCGGTCGCGGTCAGGTGATCGTTCTCGAAGAAGGCGGAATAGCTGTCGATGGCCGGATTATAGCCCTTGCGCAGGATCAGGTCGGCGCGGCCCGTGTCCAGGCCCGGGTGAAACAGCGCCCCCGCACTGCCCTGGATGCAATGTTCCGGCCACAACACCTGCGCGCCCGTAGGGCATCTGCATCACCGACATCGGCGCCGCACCGGGGTGCGACGACGCGAACGACGAATGTCCCGCCGGGTGCCAGTCCTGCGTCAGGATTACCGCATCGGCACCGTCCATCGCCGCATTCACACCGGCCACGATGGTGTCGCCTTCCGCCACGGCCAGCGCGCCGCCGGGGCAAAAATCATTCTGCACATCGATCACGATCAGCGCGGTTGCCATGCCATCTCTCCGGTCTTGCCTGCGCAAAACCCTATGCTCTCACCCCACCACCGCAACCCCCCAAATCGCACCCGCCCATGGCATTTTTCTTGCCATAAATACTCCCGCCGGAGGCATCCGCCGGCGCAACCGGACGCCGCCGCTTGACGCCGTGCGCCGCATCGCCTACCTCCCCGCCTCCCCTTTGCAGGAGGCCGCCGTGCCGGAACTCGCCATCGACTTCGGCACCTCCAACACCGCCGCCGCGGTGCTGACGGACGGCCGTGCGCAGATCATTCCGCTCGAAGGCGCGGACGAGACGCTGCCCACCGCGATCTTCCTCGATTTTTCGGCCCGCCGCACCCTCGTCGGCAATGCCGCCGTCCGCGCCCTGATCGACGGGCGCGAGGGGCGCTTCATGCGGGCGTTGAAATCGGTGCTGGGCACGCCGCTGATGCGCGAAAAACGCCAGTTCCTGAACGAACGCCTGACCCTGATCGAGATTACCGCCCGCTTCCTCGCCTCTGTCCGCGCCAGCGCGCAGGCGCAGTGCGGCACCACGTTTCATCGCGCCCTCTCGGGCCGCCCGGTGCGGTTCCATTCCAAAAGTGCGGCACGCGACGCGCAGGCGGAACGCGACCTGCGCGATGTCTACCTCGCCGCCGGGTTCACCTCCGTGCGCTTCATGCCCGAACCCGAGGCGGCGGCCCTTGCCAGCGAGGACAGCGCACAGGGCGATGGCGCGCAGGCCACTGCGCAGCTTACCGGCCTTATCGTCGACATCGGCGGCGGCACCTCGGATTTTACCCTGTTCCGCAAGACCGGTTCGGCAGGCGCGCGCGAGACGCAGATCGTGGCGAGCCACGGCATCCGCCTTGGCGGCACCGATTTCGACCGCACGCTCTCGCTGGCCCACGTCATGCCGCTGCTGGGGCGCGGTTCGGGCCTGAAGGCGGAATTCGGCGATCAGGTCACCGCCGCGCCTGCCGCCCTGTTCAACGATCTGGCGACCTGGGCCAAGATCCCGTTCCTGTACACCGGTGCCGCGCGCCGCGACGTGGGACGGATGCAGCGGTCCGCCGTCGAGCCGGAGAAATTCGCCCGCCTTCAGACCGTCCTCGACATGGAACTCGGTCACGACATCGCCTTTGCCGTCGAGCGGGCCAAGATCGGCGCAAATGCCGACGCGGCCGCGCGGATCGACCTCGCCCTGATCGAAAGGGGACTGGGCGCCGACCTGCCCCGGCCCGCCCTGACGCGGGCCCTCGCCCCCGCCGCGGCCGAAATCGCGCAGGCCGCGATGGAAACGCTCGACCGTGCCGGGGTGGCGCCCGACGACGTCGACCGCGTCGTCTTCGTCGGCGGTTCGAGCCTGCTGGCCAGCGTGACCGAGGCCCTTGCAGGTGCCCTGCCGCACGCCGAGATGCACCACGGCAAGGCATTTACCGCCATCGTCGACGGGCTGGCCCGCGCCACCGCGCGGCCCGGGCTCTGACCCGAATGGTCGGACCTCGACCGTGCCGCCGTTCCTGAACGGAACCGCCCGGCCCTTGACCGCACGCCTCCGCCCGCCTCTGGTGTCCGGGCACATCCGAAAGGCGCGTCCATGGTCCCCGGCCCCCGCAATCTGATCACCGACGTCGCGGGCCTGCGGGTCGGCAATGCGCAGGACGCCGCGCTGAAATCGGGGGTGACGGTCCTTGTCGCCGATGCGCCGTTCGTGGCCTCGGTCCATGTCATGGGCGGCGCGCCGGGGACGCGCGAAACCGACCTGCTGGCCCCGGACAAATCGGTGGCGGCGGTGGATGCACTGGTGCTGTCGGGCGGTTCTGCCTTCGGTCTCGATGCCTGCGGCGGCGTCATGCAGGGCCTGCGCCGGGCCGGTCGCGGGCTGCGCGTCGGTGCCGCGACGGTGCCCATCGTGCCGGGCGCGATCCTGTTCGATCTGCTGAACGGCGGCACCAAGGACTGGGACGTTAATCCCTACGCCGCACTCGGCGCGGCCGCCCTTGCCGCCGCCGCCGCCGGTTTCGCGCTTGGCAGCACCGGCGCGGGCACGGGCGCGATGACGGCGATGCTCAAGGGCGGGCTGGGATCGGCGTCCTTTGTGCTCGACACCGGCACCACCGTCGGCGCGCTGGTCGCGGCCAACCCGGTGGGCTGCGTCACGACGCCGGGCGAGCGGCATTTCTGGGCCGCACCCTTCGAGCGGGAGGACGAGTTCGGCGGCCTCGGCCCCGACCGGGCCACCGGTCTTGGCAGCCCGCGTGAGAGCCACAAGATGGCCGCGATGCTTGCGGGCCCCGACGGCACCAGCACCACCATCGCCATCGTCGCCACCGACGCGCCCCTGACCAAGGCGCAATGTCACCGCATGGCCGTGGCCGCACACGACGGGCTGGCCCGCGCCATCGTGCCGTCGCACACGCCGCACGACGGCGATCTGGTGTTCGCGCTCGCCACGGCGGGCCGGGAGACGACGCCTTCGGCAGGTCTGCTGGGAACCGGCACCGTCAGCGACGTCGCCCTGTCGGACATCGGCCACGCCGCCGCCCTGTGCCTTGCCCGCGCCATCGCCCGCGCGGTGTTTTCGGCAACCCCGGCGCCGGGCGATCTGCTGCCCTGTTGGCGCGCCTAGGCATCAGGCGGGCGCGAGAATGCCCAGTTCGGTGAACCGCTCCCACGCCCATGCGACGGAGGCCAGACGAAACGAATGCCCGCCGTCGAACAGGCACAGATCGAGGATCTGCCCCGCGTCGTTCGTCCGCATCCGGCAATCCATGTCCTGAACGGTCTGCATCGTCGGCTCGGTTTCGAAACCGCCGAACGCGCCGTACATTTCGAACGCGGCCGCCAGGTCGCCCTGCCGCGCGGAACCGATCGCACGGCCCGACATCGGCACCGTGGTATCGGCGGTGCCGTGGGTGTGGATGATCGACGCCGGCGGGCCGTCGCAGGTTTCGGGGACCGGATCCCAGAATGTGCCCGACATCGGCATGAACGCGGCAAAAAGCGTGCTGCGGCGGCAGGCAAGCTCCCATGTCATCATTCCGCCCGCGGAAAACCCGATCATCAGTGTGCGGTCGGGATCGACCCCGAACCGGGCCCCCGCATCGTCCATGAGCGCGTCGAAATAGGCGTACTCGGCCTCGCCCGACATCGCGCCATCATGCGGCGTGCCCGGAATGCGCCAATCGCCATCGACGCCCTGTGCCGCGATGAGGGCAACGCCCAGGTCGTTCGCCAGCCTGCGGAAACTGCCGTTCCGCATCGTCCCCGCCGCCGATCCGCCATACCCGTGGGCAAAGACGATGGCGCCGACCGGGCCGCCGTCATAGCCGTCCGGCAGCGCGATCCGGTAGCTGCGGTCCCCGATCATGCAATCGGTGTCGGCCCCGCAGGCACCTGCCGTACCCGCCCAGAGTGTCATGATCGCCGCAAGCGTCGTCAGCCATCGCATCCCGCATCCCTTCGTCCCGGTTCAGCCCGAAGATGACAGGTGCGGCACGCCACGCAATGGCCCTGACCGCCCGCCGCGTCACGTCCTCGTGACCCACGGCGCGCGTTGTGCCCCGCCGCCCCATGCGTCACAATTGCAGTGACAGACCGCCGTGCCGACGCCCGGGATCACCGAGAAAGGACCGTCATGACCCGTCACCAGCCGCCCCGCAGCCCCGTCGATGAATTGCGCGCCGCCTGCGACGTACCCTTCGACCGTGCCCGCGCCATGCCCAAATCCGTCTACGCCTCGCCCGACTTCGCGGCCCTGGAGCGCCGCGCGATCTTTGCCCGCGACTGGATCTGCGCCGGGCGGGCCGCGTCCCTGCCCGCCCCCGGCGATTACCTGACGATGCACGTCGGGGACGAGCCGATTATCGTGCTGCGCGACGGCGCCGGCACCCTGCGCGCGATGTCGAATGTCTGCCGTCACCGCATGTCGACCCTGCTGGAGGGACGCGGCAATGTGCGCGCGATCGTGTGCCCCTACCACGCGTGGACCTATGGCCTCGACGGTGCCCTGCGCGGCGCGCCCGCCATGGCGCACAACGCCTGCTTCGTGAAATCCGACATCGCCTTGCCGCAGATCCGCTGCATCGACTGGAAAGGCTGGATTCTCGTGTCGCTCGACCCTGCGGCCGCCGATCCGCACGATGCGCTGTCGGGTCTCGATACGCTGATCGGCGACCTCGGGATGGAAGACTATGTAGAATCCTTCCGCGAGGAATTTCGCTGGCACACCAACTGGAAGGTGCTGGCCGAGAATTTCATGGAAAGCTATCACCTGCCGGTGTGTCATTCCGGCACCATCGGCGGCACGGTCGATCTGAATGAGATGACCTGCCCCGACGGAGCGCCCGCCTACAATTATCACTGGATCCTGAAAAACGACGCCCTCGACCTGACGCTCGCGCATCCGACGAATGTGGCGCTGACCGGCGATGCGCGGCGCACGACCTGGCTGATCTCGATCTATCCGTCGCTGCTGATCACGCTGACGCCCGGCTATTTCTGGTATCTGTCGCTGACGCCGGACGCGTCGCAAAACGGCGATCCGGGCCACGTCAACGTGCTGTACGGCGGCGGTCTGGCACCCGACTGGGCCGCCGATCCGAAGGCAGAGGCCCATTTCTCCCGCCTGCGCACGCTGCTCGACGCCGTGAACACCGAGGACAAGGGCTGCACCGAACGGGTCTATCAGGGCATCCGCGCGGGCCTGTCCGAACCGGGGCCCCTGTCCCATCTCGAACGCCCCAACTACGATTTCGCCCGCTACATCCTGTCGCGCGTCACCGCCTGAGCGCCGCCGCCCTTTTTCTTGCCTCAATAACTCCCCCCGGAGGGTCCGCAGGCGCGACGAGCGCCGCCACCAACCGACGAGCCGCCCCCCAAATCTCATAGGATGGCGCCATTCCCGGCTTGGCCAACGGCTACGCCTGCATCCCCGCCAGCCGCCCGGCAAGCCCGTCCTCGATGAGCGCGATGGACCCGTCGATGCCGTACAGCGCCACGAACCCGCCGAACCGCGGCCCGTCGCTGGCGCCCAGCAGCACTTCGTACAGCGCCTTGAACCACCCCCGCAGCGGCTCGAACCCGTGCTCCTTGCCGACGGCGAACACCACGGATTGAAGTCCTTCGGCGTCGGTATCGTCGCACGCCGGATCGTCGCCCCACGCGGTCAGGCGCGCGGCCAGATCCTCCATCGCCGCGCGTTCGACAGCGTCGGGCGCGCGGAACGTCCGGCCCGGTTTCACGAAATCGCGAAAGTAGCGCACGGCAAATCCGGCGGCGGCGTCGAGACCCGGATGGGTCTGCGCCGCGGCGCCCGGCGCATAGCGGCGGATGAAGCCCCAGAGCGTTTCCTTGTCCTGCGCGCCCGAGACGGCTGCAAGGTTGAGCAGCATCGCGAACGGCACCACCATATCGTCGGCGGGCACGTCCGCGCCGTGGATATGAAACACCGGATTGGCAAGCCGCTGCGCCGCATCCTGTCCGGCATAGGCGCGCAACTGCTGGTGGTACTCGTCCACCATCTTCGGGATCACGTCGAAATGCATCCGCTTGGCCGTCTTCGGCTTCAGGTACATGAAATACGACAGGCTGTCGGCGGCGGCATAGGTCAGCCATTCGTCGATGCTCAGACCGTTGCCGCTGGTCTTGGATATCTTGTGGCCCTCGGCGTCCAGAAACAGTTCGTAGCTGAAATGGTTCGGTTTGCGCCCGCCGAGAATCTCGCAGATGCGGTCGTAGATCGGTGTGTTTGTGCTGTGATCCTTGCCGTACATCTCGAAATCAACGCCAAGGGCGGCCCAGCGCGCACCGAAATCCGGCTTCCATTGCAGTTTGACGTTTCCGCCGGTGATCGGCAGCGTCATTTCCTGCCCGTCCTCGGTGTCGAAGGTGATGGTGCCGTCGGCTGCGTTCACCTCTTTCATCGGCACGTACATCACGCGTCCGCTGTCGGGGTGGATCGGCAAAAAGATCGAATAGGTCTCGCGCCGTTCGTCGCGCAGCGATTTCAGCATCACGGCCATGATATCGTCATATCGTTCGGCGGCGCGCATCAGCACCGGGTCGAATTGCCCCGAGGCATAAAAGTCGGTCGCCGAATAGAATTCGTAGTCGAACCCGAAGGTGTCGAGGAACCGGCGCAGCATCGCATTGTTGTGATGCCCGAAGCTTTCGTGGGTGCCGAACGGGTCCGGCACCTGCGTCAGGGGCCGCTGAAGGTGCTGTTCCAGTCGCTCGGGATGGGGCACGTTGCCGGGCACCTTGCGCATCCCGTCCAGATCGTCGGAAAAACAGATCAGGCGTGTGGGAATGTCCGAAATGACCTCGAATGCACGCAGGATCATCGTGGTGCGCAGGACTTCGCCAAAGGTGCCCAGATGCGGCAGACCCGAAGGGCCGTAGCCGGTCTCGAAGAGCGCGGAACCGCTGACCGGCGGCGCCTTGTCGAACCGCTTGAGTAGCGCGCGCGCCTCCTCGAAGGGCCATGCCTTGCTGGTCATCGCCAGCGTCCGAAGATCGCCCATGCCGCCCCCTTGTCCATTCATGCGCCCATACGCCTGCCCGCGCGCGGCGGCGGCGTCGCCCCCGATCCGCCCCGGACAGGCCGCATCCCTATTGCGACCCACGCGCCGGGTCAATAAATTGCGCGGGCGGGACGGACCGCAGCCTTCAGGAGCAGACCCCATGTCCGACACCCCCTCAGAGACGGGACCGCTGACGGCGCAGGACGCGCTGTGCGCGCTGATGATCGCGGTGTCGGCCTCGGACGCCGATATCCATACCGCCGAGCTCGTGCAGATTTCGAACATCGTCAACAACCTGCCGGTCTTTGCAGGCTATGACGCCAGCCATCTGCCGCGGGTGTCGCAGACCGTCTTCGACCTTCTGGAACAGGAGGAGGGGCTGGATGCGCTGTTCGGTCTGATCCGCGACGCGCTGCCCGAACGGCTGTGGGAAACCGCCTATGCGCTGTCGTGCGACGTGGCTGCCGCCGACGGACATCTGACGCAGGAGGAGGCCCGGATGCTCGAGGAAATACGCGACGAGTTGCACATCGACCGGCTGGCGGCAGCAGCCATCGAACGCGGTGCGCGCGCGCGTCATATGACGCTGTAGCGCTCCGTCTGACGCTGTAGCGCTCCGTCCCGCCCGGAGTATCCGGATTTTTTCGAAAAATCCGACGTCGAATTCTTTGAAAGAATTCGCTTTCCGCAAGGTCCGGTGCCTAACCGGAGAACACCCGCGCCCAGCGTTGCAGCAGGCGCTGCTGCATTCGTTTGGCGTCCGCGTTCCACTCCCATGTGCCGGCGGGGGCCTCGTCGGGGCTGCCGCGCGCCGCCGCGCGACGGCTTTCCTCGGCGCTCAGGATAACGAATACAAGATCGGCCCCCTGCGTCGTGCGCAGATATCCCGCGAGAGCGCTCACGAAGTTCAGGGTGCCGGTCTTGGCGACCACGGCCCCCGGCGGGTTGGGCAGAGCCGCGCGGTCGGCGTCGACCATTGGAATGGTTCGCATCAGCGGCCGCAGCTGCCCCTCGTTGCGCGCGGCAATCAGGACACGGGCCATATCGCCTGCCGAAATACGGCTTGCCTCGCCCAGACCCGAATGATCGACGAAAGCACAGCGCACGCCATAGCGCGCCGCCAGCCAGCCGTTCATCGCCTGCGCCGAGGCGGCCAGTGTCGTCACCGACGCGCCCTGGGCCCGCGTCGCCACTTCCTCTTCCGGCACGCGTGTCACGGCTCCTCCCACCCGGGCGCGCGTTGCCGCGCGACCGATCACCTCTGCCGTCAGGTTCGTGGAATACAGCAGCATGTCGCGGATAATCCGCGACAGCGGCGCGCTCTCGACGCGGGCCAGCTCGATGCCCCCGGGCAGACGCGCGGCCATCCGCGGCGCCTTGAGGACGATGCCACGCGCCCGGGCAACGGTGCGGAAGACGTCGCCCGCATAGAGCGCCGGACGCCGCACCGGCAGCCAGCGTGTTCCGCCGGTCCCGAGGGCCTCGCGCGCCACCGTCCAGGCATCGATGCCGCCACCGGCACCATCGGTCTGGTCCTCATAGGTATAGACGGGCTGCGACCGGTCCGCGACGCGCATCGTCGAGGTGCCGACGGCGGGACGCTGCGTCTCGGTGCGCGCGTCCATGCCGACGCTGTAGCGCCCCGCCTCGCGCTTCCATTCGAAATGGACGCGGTTATAGTTCAGGTTCAGCGACGAGACGGCGGGGTTATAGCCGATATGCGGCAGCTGCGCGGGATCGATCTCGAAGATTTCCGTCCCGCCCCAGACCCGGAAATCGCCGCGCACCTCGCGCACACCGGCAGCAGACAGCCGCTCTGCCAGATCGGCCAGGCCGTCCGTATCCAGCGTCGGGTCGTCGCCGCCCACCAGCACCAGATCGCCGGACAGCACACCGCCCGTCAGCGTCCCGGTGCCGGTCAGCACGGTGGCGAAACGGTGATCGGCGCCCAGCGCGTCGAGGGCGTAGAGCGCCGTCATCGATTTCGTCGTGCTCGCGGGCAGCATCGGCGTGGCCCCCTCGCGTTGCTCGAGGATGACGCCGGTATCCGCGTCCGCAATCACCACCGCCGTGACACCGCCGAGACCCGCATCGGCGATGATGGTATCAAGGGTGGTGCGTGCCCGGATCCGGTCCTGCGGACGGGCCGGGCCGCCGTCACCGGCCGGGACGTCGCCGGCGCGCGCGACAGGACGCAGGGAGATCAGCGGCGCCTGCGCGGCCAGTGCCGTACCGACCGAGGCCATCGCGCCCGACAGGACGCCTCTGCGCGTCAGCTTCTCGTTTTTCTTCATCATGGGCCATGTCTACCCGCGCACCTTTGCAACCACAACGGTTGCCCGCGCCGCTCCGGTGACGCCACCTGACCGCCAGCTCCTTTGGCCCGAAAAGATCCCCGCGCGACTGTTCACGCACTGGCGGTGCGCGGGCTATGCCGCCCAATCACCCCGCGCGCGGATCGCGCTCGATGACACGGCGTTGAGCGGCAGGTTCACGAAACACCACGCCGGTGCCGCGCGCCGCCCCAGCACGCCGGACGCCGGTGCCGCGATCCGGTCGCGCCGGTAGACGCGCGCGGCCAGTGCCGAGCGCGCGGCCAGCCTGTCGCCCGGACGCGCCAGCACCCCCACGGGCACCGTGTCCATGATCTGGCGCCAGTCCTGCCACGCGTCGAACTGCACCAGATTGTCCGCGCCCATCAGCCAGACGAACCGGACGCCGGGGTACATCGCCACGAGGGCCGTGACGGTCTGCGCGGTGTAACGCGTGCCAAGACGGCTCTCGAGGTCCGTGACCGTGACCCTGGGGTGGTGCATGACACGGCGCGCCTGCGCCAGGCGGCGCGCCATCGGCGCGGGCCCCCGCGATTTGAGCGGATTGCACGGCGAGACCAGCCACCAGACCCGGTCGAGACGGAACCGGGTTATCGCATGGCGCGTGATGTGCACATGCCCCTCGTGCGCGGGATCGAAGGATCCGCCCAGCAAGCCCACGACCTGACCGGGGGCCGCCACCGGAAATCCGGCCCTCATGCCACGCGCCACAGCGGTGCGCGGGTGTCGATGCGATGTTGGGGAGGACGGACGGCGGGTCTCATCGCACCGGCTCCGGCCAGCCGTAGATTGCCCGGAACGAGGTCCGCCGCACCGTCATGCCTCGTACCGCATGAACGCAAACGCATGGCCGTCCGGCGCCCAGGACGGCACGTTCAGACAACCCTGACCGCCAAGGATTCGCGCCACCTCGCGCACCGGGCCACCTGCCTGCGGCATGAGGCACAGCCCGACCTCGACGCCGAACGGGTGGCCGGTCGTGCCCGCCGGATAGGCGATGAACGCGACGTGACGGCCGCAGGGCGACGGATGCGGAAACCAGTCGACCGATCTGCCCCGCGTCATCCGCTCGGGCGCGCCACGGGCGCCTGCGGTGTCCACCGGCACACGCCACAGGTCCACGGCGCCATCCCGTTCGCCGTTGAACCAGACGTAATCGCCCCGCGGCGTCATGTCGGGGCCGTCGACGTGATCGAAACCGCGCGCGAGGCAGGTTTCCGCCCCGGTCGCCAGATCGCAGACAAACGGCACGACGACCCGGTCGGCGCGCGCCCCGACATAGACGATGGCCCCGCCGTCGGGCCGCCAGCCGTGGAACCACGACGGGACGTTGTCGGTGATTCGCCGCGGCATCCCGGTGGTCTGCGTGCCGTCCCATGCCACGACATAGATACAGCTTTCGCCGGTTTCGACCTTGTCGGAAAAGGCGATCCACTTTCCGTCGGGGCTGACCCCGTGATCGTTGTTGCAGCCCGTGTGGTGCCCAAGATCGAGCCGCACCGGCGGCTGCCCCGAAACCGCCCGGAACAGGTGCCCGCCGCCATTGACGAGGAATCCGGCGCCGCCCGTCGGCGTGGCTGCCGCACCGGATACCGCGTCACCCGCAGATCCCGCCGCCGCGCTGCCAAGCCAGTTCGGCGCCTCGATCCGGTCGGCCACGTCGCTTTCGTGACGCAAGACCACCGTCGCCGCCGACGCCGCCATATCCCAGACGCACAACTCGCTGATCACCGACCGCCTCCTTCTTTGCCGGCGACAGCGCGCGGACGTCAGTCGCTGCCCGAGGATTTTGCCCAGAGGTTGATCTGTTCCTCGTCGGCGTAACGGTCGATCTGCGCGAGCTCATCGGCGGTGAATTCGAGGTTCTTCACCGCACCCGCGCAATCCACGACCTGACTTGCCTTCGACGCACCGATCAGCGCCGTGGTGATCGGGGTGCCGTCGTCGCGCAACACCCAGGCGATGGCCATCTGCGCCAGCGTCTGCCCGCGCCCTTCGGCGATCTCGTTGAGTTTGCGGATGTTTTCGATGGCACCGTCGGACAGGAAATCCTTCTTCAGGCTCTTGCCCTGCGCCGCACGGCTGTCTTCGGGGATACCGCCCAGATATTTCTTTGTCAGCATGCCCTGCGCCAACGGCGTGAAGGCGATGGAACCGATGCCACGATCGGTCAGCGTTTCCTTCAGCCCGTCGCGTTCGACCCAGCGGTTGAGCATGTTGTAGCTGGGCTGATGGATCAGGCAGGGCGTGCCGAGGTCCTTGAGGATCGCCGCCGCCTCGCGGGTTTTTTCCGCCGAATAGGATGAGATCCCGGCGTAGAGCGCGCGCCCCGAGCGCACGATGGTATCGAGCGCGCCCATCGTCTCTTCGAGCGGGGTGTCGGGATCGAACCGGTGCGAATAAAAGATATCGACGTAGTCGAGGCCCATCCGGCGCAAACTCTGATCGCAGGACGCGATAAGGTACTTGCGGCTGCCCCATTCGCCGTAGGGGCCGTCCCACATGTGATAGCCCGCCTTGGACGAGATGATCATCTCGTCGCGCAACTGGCCCTTTGCGCCGCCGAAATCCTCGGTCAGGATCGATCCGAAGGCATATTCGGCGCTGCCCGCGGGGGGGCCGTAGTTGTTGGCAAGGTCGAAATGCGTGATGCCGTGATCGAAGGCGGTGCGGCAGATCTCGCGCTTGGTCTCGTGCGGCAGATCGTGGCCAAAGTTGTGCCACAAGCCAAGGCTTATCGCGGGCAGTTTCAGTCCAGAGGCACCGCAACGGCGATAGACCATGTCGTCGTAACGGGCGGGATTGGGAACATAGGGCGTCATCGCGGATCTCCGGGGATGAGAGGGGCCAGCATCGCGCAGAAAGCACGGTTGCCCGCGTGGGGTTTCAGCCTGTTATGTCTGGCAGACCGGCCGCCTGACGGGAAGTGTGGGATGACGCAAAATGCTCTGTGCGTATACGCACGCAACAGCTCGGTGCTGCGGAATGGTTTCGCCGTTGCTCCGGGGCCCGAACCGGCTCCACGATCGCCTGTAGGGTGTAGGTGAATTCAACCGGCTGTTGATCCGATCGGTGACCGATGGCGCCAACCATGTTAACCCAAGCTTACGGGTCCGGTGTTAGCGTATGCCAAGGCGATGAGCGCACGACGGCACGTGCACCGCGCATCAACACCGGTCGCCGAGGCCGGTTGCACAAGCACCCGACGTCAGGACGGGCCGTCACACGAGGGGTATCAGGACCGGAATGATCGGGGTCACGGATCTCACGCAAACGGGTGTCGGCGGCGTGTCGCTGCTGCTGGCGGGCCTCGTGGCCGGGGTGATCCTCGTGTGGGTCGTCCGCCCGTTCCTGGCCCGCCCGTTCGTGGCCCGCCCGTTTGTCGCCAGCCGCCGTCGCGGCACGGCGCAGACGGCGGATATCCCGCAGGCCCCACCGGTCGACGGGCCCTCGGGCATCCTTGCCGACACGTCTGCGGAACGATTCGACGATGCCTTCTTTTCGCATATCGTTGCCGAATCGACCTATGACGGTCTGCTCGTCCAGACCCTCGATGGTAAGGTGATGTGGACCAACGAGGCCTATTGCCGGATGCTGGGTCTGCCGCGCAGCCGCATCATCGGCCGCAATCCCCTCGAATATTGCATGCCGGACGCCCTGCGTCCGTCGGACGCGGAAATCCGCCGGTTCCGCTACGATCCCGACGATCCCGATACCGGCAAGCTGGCGATGTGTCAGAACCAGCGCGCCAACGGCGAGATTTTCTGGAACGAGATCGGGGCGACGTTTCATTCGGCCGTCAGCGGCCAGCGTTTCGCGGTCCTCATCTGTCGCGATGCGACCGAACAGATGCGCCGCCAGACCGAGATCGAGCAGGCCCGCTCCTCGCTGGAACATGTGGCGGCGCATGACGGCCTGACCGACTTGCCCAACCGTAGGACGCTGATGGCCTTTGCCGACGGGGCCCTGCGCCGGCACCGGCGCGGCGATGCGGCCCTGGGGCTGTTGCGGGTCGATCTCGACCGGTTCAAATCCATCAACGATACCCACGGCCATGCCGCAGGCGATGCGGTTCTCGTCGAGGTTGCGGCGCGCATGACCGGCGCGATCCGGGGCGGCGACATGGCAGCCCGGATCGGTGGCGATGAGTTCGTGGTGGCCTGTCCCGGTGTCGCCTCGGTCGCCGACCTCGACATCATCGCCAACACGATTTCGACCGCCGTCGAGGGGCGTTTCGTCTGGGATGGCCGCGACGTGTCGATCGGCGCCAGCATCGGCGCCGTCCTGTCGGACGACGATGCCGCAGGGACCGATGAATTGCTCGTCCGGTCGGACTTTGCACTTTACGCCGTGAAAGAGGCGGGCCGCGGCGGCGTTGCCGTGTTCGACACCGCGATGCACCGCAAATACATCGATCAACAGCATCTGGCGTCGAGATTGACCCGCGCGGTGGCGGACGGCAGCCTGACCTATCTTTATCAGCCCATTGCCGGTCTCAGCCGCAGCAGAACCATCGGCATCGACGTATCCGTCGCCTGGTCCGACCCGGTGCTGGGCGAGGTTCCGGCGACCGTTTTCATGCCTCTGGCGGCACGGCTGGGGCTGTTGTCACGGATCGGGTACGGCGCGATGGAGGCCGCCATCGCCTGTAAATGCCTGATCAACGGGTTCGGCCACAAGACGACCCGGGTCGCCTTTACCGCCTCGCCCGAGCTGATAACCTGCGGCGATTTCAAGCAGCGGCTGATCGACGCGATCGGACGTGCGGGACTGCACCGTCAGGATCTCCCGGTGCAGGTCACCGAAACCGTCATCGTCGGCCCCGGCGCGACAGAGGCGGCCGCGGTATTCAACGGTCTCGGCGCCGCCGGTATCAAAACCGTGATGGACAATTTCGGCACCGGATACGCCGGGCTTGCCAGCCTCGCCGGCCTCGACATCGGGGGGGTGAAGATCCACCGCACGATGATCGACGATATCGTGACCGACGCCAACAGCGCGCGGATCGTAAAGACGATGATCGACCTGTGCATTTCGCTCGACATCTTCGTGATCGTCAAAGGCGTCGAGACCGAGGCACAGGTGGCCTGCCTGCGCGACATGGGCGCCTATGTGATGCAGGGCAGTATATTTGCGCAACCGATGTCGCTCGACGCGCTGGCCGAATGGCTGCAAACGCACGACGGACCGATGCATCATCCGGTGCTGGCGCGTTTCGGCGGCGCGGGACGCCACTCCGGTTCACCAGACCCGCTGCCGGACCGCGCCGGTGAACCCGGACCCCTGCGCTCGGTCGGATAAACCCGCGTGCTGCTCGATCGGATCGCGCGCGGTCGATGACCGCCCGGTGCACGTCCTTCCCCTGCCGCCTTGCCACACACCGGGCCCTGTTGCCCCGAACCCGGTCGCGCACTATCAGGTGAGCGATCGCAGCTCCGAAGGAACCGACATGGCCGCCTATCAATACGTCTATTTCATGGATGGGGTCACCAAGGCCTACGCCGGTGGCAAGAAGGTGTTCGAGAACATCCGCCTGAATTTTCTGCCCGGCGTCAAGATCGGCGTCGTCGGCGTCAACGGGTCGGGTAAATCGTCGCTGATGCGGATCATGGCGGGTCTCGACAAGGATTTCACCGGCGAGGCCTGGCACGCGGAAGGCGCGACCGTCGGCTATCTTCCGCAGGAACCGCACCTCGACGAGACCAAGACGGTCCGCGAGAACGTGATGGAGGGCGTGGCTGGCAAACAGGCGATCCTCGACCGCTACAACGAACTGGCGATGAACTATTCCGACGAGACCGCCGACGAGATGGCGAAGCTGCAGGACGAGATCGACGCCGCCAACCTGTGGGACCTCGACGCGCAGGTCGACGTCTCGATGGAGGCGCTGCGCTGCCCCGCGGACGACGCCGACGTGTCCACCCTTTCGGGCGGTGAGCGTCGCCGTGTCGCGCTGTGCAAACTGCTGCTCGACGCGCCGGACATGCTGCTCCTCGACGAGCCGACCAACCACCTCGACGCCGAAACCATCGCCTGGCTGCAAAACCATCTGATCGCCTATGCGGGCACCATCCTCGTCGTCACCCACGACCGTTATTTCCTCGACGATATCACCGGCTGGATCCTCGAACTGGATCGCGGCAAGGGCATCCCCTACGAGGGCAATTATTCCGCCTGGCTGGAGCAGAAGGCCAAGCGGTTGGAGCGCGAGGCCAAGGACGACAAGTCCAAGCAAAAAACCCTCGAGCGCGAGCTGGAATGGATGCGGCAGGGCGCCAAGGCGCGGCAGGCCAAATCGAAGGCCCGGATCAATGCCTACGAGCAGATGGCGGGCCAGTCCGAGCGTGAAAAGCTGGGCCGCGCGCAGATCATCATCCCGAACGGTCAGCGCCTGGGATCGAAGGTGATCGAGGTCGAGAACCTGAAGAAGGCGATGGGCGACAAGCTGTTGATCGAGGATCTGACGTTCTCGCTGCCGCCCGGCGGCATCGTCGGCGTCATCGGCCCGAACGGCGCGGGTAAATCGACGCTGTTCTCGATGCTGACCGGTCAGGCGCAGCCCGACACGGGGACCGTCGAATATGGCGATACCGTGCAGCTGTCCTACGTCGACCAGTCGCGCGATGCGCTGTCGGCGGACGCGACCGTCTGGGAAGAGATCACGGGCGGTGCGGAGCTGATCACGCTCGGGGACGCCGAAATGAACTCCCGCGCCTATTGCTCGGCGTTCAATTTCAAGGGCGGCGACCAGCAGAAGAAGGTGGGGTTGTTGTCGGGCGGCGAACGCAACCGCGTCCATATGGCGAAACTGCTGAAATCCGGCGGCAACGTGCTGCTGCTCGACGAGCCCACGAACGACCTCGACGTGGAGACCCTGCGCGCCCTCGAAGACGCGCTGGTCGATTTCGCCGGCTGCGCCGTGGTGATCTCGCACGACCGGTTTTTCCTCGACCGCATCTGCACGCATATCCTCGCATTCGAGGGCGAGGGGCATGTGGAATGGTTCGAGGGGAATTTCGAGGACTATGAGGAAGACAAGAAGAAGCGGCTGGGGGTGGATGCAGCGCAGCCGACGCGGGTGAAGTTCAAGAAGTTTGTGAGGTGAGCCACCTTCAAATCATTTATATGGGTAAACAGTCAGTACGTCTGAACAAACGTCTCTTGGAACGTTGTTTGCGAAAATCTAAAGCGTTCCCGAACAAAATCAGCGTTTGCAGCCTCGAGTCGTTAAGCTTCCCGTCATATGCCGTGCTTGATGATCGAACGGCGTTCCTACACCCATCAATTGTCGATACCGCAAGCGCAGTTGTCATTGTCACAAAACTTCCGATCAAAGATAACTACTATACACGCAGTAATATTGCGCATTTCAATCCTGACCATGAGGGTGTTATCGTTACGGTATCTACAACGTTCGAAATGGAAGATATCTGTTCTGAAGGTGGAATTCCTTTATCCCGAGGTATCGCTGCCACCGCAATTCTTTCGCATTTCACCTCAAAATTTGTCCGCCTAGGTGGAAATTACTTTGATCTTTGGATACCGGCAGAAGAAGATTCGGTATTTGGGTTTTGTGAAAACAAAGCTGACGGGCTAAATAAGATCAACTATCCAATTATAGGTGATCGCGCGCGAGCCTTGATAAAAATGTCACCTGTATCAGATGAAGATCTAAAGAAATTAGAGGTAGATATAAAGTTATTTGCACGGCGGCCCCTTGATCGTATTAGGACACTTACCCGAAGGAACCGCGACATTACGATTTCAGCGGTATCTACTGCTGTAGGGTACACCCTCGGAAAATTCTTCGGCTAGTAATCCGTTGGATGGGGTTTCACGCCATCATGACCCGCAAAATGAAAGGTAAAACTCAGCCTACTCCCCGAACGTCCCCTCGCACTCCACCCCCACCCTTTCCGCCTCCACCCGTCCCGCCCGGATATCCCGGTAGATCGACGAATGCGGCCAGTCGGCGGCCCGCGCGACCAGCCCGTGCTTCACCGGGCGCTTCGCGCGTTCGCGGCTGAAAACCGTCCAATGGACGGTTTCCGGGACGCCGCTCACCCCAACAATACCGCACGTGGTTCTCGTAATCCCGTTGGTCGCAAATAACACGTGGTTGCTGCCGCGCCTACGTCGGTCTCATTTACAAGGATCGTGTCCCCAGTTCATCAGCGAATACCGCCAGTCGCTCTCCACGATCCCGCTTTTCGGCCCGCCCTGCGCCAGATGCCGCTTCACGTACCCCACGACCTTTGCCATATGCTCCCAGTCCGCGTCCGACAGGTCGGCCTTGTCGGTCCGCTTGATATCGACGATCCGCCGACCCGACCGAT
The DNA here is from genome assembly GCA_963761735.1 of uncultured Alphaproteobacteria bacterium. Lineage (GTDB taxonomy): Bacteria > Pseudomonadota > Alphaproteobacteria > Rhodobacterales > Rhodobacteraceae > CAVXHQ01. The sequence goes on along the minus strand of CAVXHQ010000005.1, from coordinate 702,679 downwards.
GCCCCGTGCTCTCGCCACTGTCGCTGTCGCCGACCGACTTGCTCTCCTCGGTCCGTAACCAATCCTCGAGTTCCTGCGGCGCCATGTTGACGCAGTCGTCCCACTCGTCCCAGATCTGATCGCGCGATTTCTCCGACATCCTTGCCTCCTTGCGAAACGTACCTCTCAAGGGACAAACCGCGTGCCGCAGATCGGTTCCACGCCGCTCTTGCCAGCCTGCGCAAACCCCTGCATATCCGGGGCATGACAGACCTTGCACACATCCGTAATTTCTCCATCGTCGCGCATATCGACCACGGGAAATCCACGCTCGCCGACCGCCTGATCCAGGAGACGAACACCGTCGCCCTGCGCGACATGAAGGCGCAGATGCTGGACAGCATGGACATCGAGCGCGAGCGCGGCATCACCATCAAGGCGCAGACCGTTCGGATCGATTATACCGCCCAGAACGGCGAAACCTATGTGCTGAACCTGATCGACACCCCCGGCCACGTCGATTTCGCCTACGAGGTGTCGCGGTCGATGCGCGCCGTCGAGGGGTCGCTGCTGGTGGTGGACAGCATCACAGGGCGTCGAGGCGCAGACGCTGGCCAACGTCTATCACGCGCTGGACGCCGACCACGAGATCGTCCCGGTGCTCAACAAGATCGACCTGCCCGCCTCGGATTGCGATGCCGTTGCCGCCCAGATCGAGGATGTGATCGGCATCGACGCGAGCCAGGCAATCCGCGTGTCGGCCAAAACAGGCGTCGGCATCGTTGAGACGCTCGAGGCGATCATCCACCGCCTGCCCGCGCCCAAGGGAGATCCGGAGGCGCCGCTCAAGGCGATGCTGGTGGATTCGTGGTACGACAGCTATCTGGGCGTGATCGTGCTGGTGCGGGTCATCGACGGGCGGATGAAGCGCAACGACCGCGTCAAATTCATGTCCAACGGGACGCTGCACCAGATCGACAAGATCGGCGTGTTTCGGCCGCAGATGATGGATGTGGGCTCGCTCGGCCCCGGCGAAATCGGGTTCATCACCGCGTCAATCAAACAGGTGCGCGATACGCGCGTCGGTGACACGATCACCTCGGAACGCAAGGGCATCGACAAGCCGCTGCCCGGTTTCAAGCCCGCCCAGCCGGTGGTGTTCTGCGGGCTGTTCCCGGTGGACAGCAACGAGTTCGAGGATCTGCGCGATGCCATCGAAAAGCTGGCGCTGAACGACGCCTCGTTTTCGTTCGAGATGGAGACGTCTGCCGCCCTCGGCTTCGGCTTTCGCTGCGGGTTTCTGGGGCTGCTGCACCTCGAGGTGATCCGCGACCGGCTTGAGCGCGAGTACGACATCGACCTGATCACCACGGCACCGTCGGTCGTCTATCACGTCCACATGAAGGACGGCACGATGCAAGAGTTGCACAACCCCGCCGACATGCCGGACCTGACCTATGTCGACCACATCCAGGAGCCGCGCATCAAGGCGACCATTCTGGTGCCAGACGAATATCTGGGCGACGTGCTGAAGCTGTGTCAGGACCGGCGCGGTGTGCAGCTTGACCTGACCTACGCGGGATCGCGGGCGATGGTTGTCTATGACCTTCCGTTGAACGAGGTTGTCTTCGATTTCTACGATAGGCTGAAAAGCGTTACCAAAGGGTATGCGTCGTTCGACTACGCGCTGACGGGGTATCAGGAGGACGCGCTGGTCAAGATGTCGGTGCTGGTGAACGACGAACCGGTGGACGCCCTGTCGATGATGGTGCACCGGGACCGCGCGGAAATGCGCGGGCGGGCGATGGTCGAAAAGCTCAAGGACCTGATCCCGCGCCATATGTTCAAGATCCCGATACAGGCGGCGATCGGCGGCAAGGTGATCGCGCGGAAACCCTGTCGGCCCTACGCAAGGACGTGACGGCGAAATGCTATGGCGGCGACGCGTCGCGCAAGCGCAAGCTGCTGGACAAGCAGAAGGCGGGCAAGAAAAAGATGCGGCAGTTCGGAAGTGTGACGATCCCGCAAGAAGCGTTTATTTCGGCTCTGAAAATGGACAGCTAGGCTGTCCATTTTCAGAGCCAGTGGGTGACAGCACCTTTTCGCAGAACAGGCGCGTACCCACACGGGAATTACAGCAGACGGACACTCGCCAATCTGCGACCTTAGGTTTCGTCGGTGTTCAGACAGCCCCGAAATCAATCCCGCACATCAATCGACACCGCGCCATCCCTAAAAGAGCGACGCCCAAGCCGCCCGTATCGTTGCGGGCACGACGGCGGCTACGCCAAGAGCCGACCCGAGTGTGACGTCAGACGGCACTCCCCGGAACGGCTCAGCTTTCCGGCGGCACAACCCGCAGCCGCAGTTCCCGCATCTGCTCGTTGATCGGCTCTGACGGCGCGCCCATCATCAGGTCTTCGGCGCGCTGGTTCATCGGGAACGCGATGACCTCACGGATGTTGCTGACGTTGGCCAGCAGCATGACGATGCGGTCGATGCCCGCCGCACAACCGCCGTGGGGCGGGGCGCCGTATTGAACGGCGTTGACCATGCCGCCGAACCGTTTGCGCACCTCGTCCGCGCCATAGCCCGCGATTTCGAAGGCCTTGAACATGATTTCGGGGCGGTGGTTTCGGATCGCGCCCGAGATGAGCTCATAGCCATTGCAGGCGAGGTCGTATTGGTAGCCGAGAATGTTTTCGGGATCGCCGGTAAGGGCATCCATGCCGCCCTGCGGCATCGAGAACGGGTTGTGGGAGAAGTCGATTTTTCCGTCGTCGTCGCGCTCGTACATCGGGAAATCGACGATCCAAGCGAAGGCAAAGCGGTTCTCGTCGGTGAGGTTCAGCTCGCGGCCGATCTCGGTGCGGGCGCGGCCTGCGACGGCCTCGAATTTCGCGGGATGGCCGCCGAGGAAAAAGGCGGCGTCGCCGACGTTCAGCCCGAGTTGCTGGCGGATCTCCTCGGTGCGTTCGGGGCCGATATTCTTGGCGAGGGGGCCTGCGGCTTCGTGGTCGCCGAAGAACATGGCAACATACTTTTTCGCCTTCTCGGCATCGCTAGCGGTCCCATAGCCCATGACCATGCTTAGACCGTTCTTCAACCACTCAGGTGAGAAGCACTCGCCCTTTATCCTTTGAGACTGGTCCCAAATAGTGTTGAAATTTTCAGACAATGCGTAATCGGAACCAAGCCGATTCATATGTGGTATTTCGGCTAGGAGCATTTCATAGAATGCTACTTCATCTTCTCGATATTTATTTCTCTCCCGCCAGAAAATATACCCCATCCCCGGCAGACCTTCCTTCTGCGCAAACGCATTCATCCGGTCGCAGAACTTGCGCGAACCGCCGCCGGGCGCGGGGATGGCGCGGATTTCGGTGCCGTCCTGCTCGAGGAGCGAGGCAAAAATGGCGAAGCCTGACCCGGCGAAATGCTCGCTCACCACCTGCATCCTGATCGGGTTGCGCAGGTCGGGCTTGTCGGTGCCGTACCACAGGGCAGAGTCCGCAAAAGAGATCTGCTCCCACGTCGTGTCGACGGTCTTGCCGCCGCCAAACTCCTCGAAGATGCCCTGAATGACCGGCTGGATCGTGTCGAACACGTCCTGCTGCGTAACGAAGCTCATCTCCAGATCGAGCTGGTAGAAATCCGTGGGCGAACGGTCGGCGCGGGGATCCTCGTCGCGGAAACACGGCGCTATCTGGAAATACTTGTCGAAGCCGGACACCATCAGCAACTGCTTGAACTGCTGCGGCGCCTGCGGCAGGGCGTAGAATTTGCCGGGATGCAGGCGTGAGGGCACGAGGAAATCGCGCGCGCCTTCGGGGCTGCTGGCGGTGATGATCGGCGTCTGGAACTCGCGGAAATCCATGTCCCACATGCGCTGGCGCATGGAGCGGACCACGTCCGAGCGCAGTTTCATGTTGTCCTGCATCGCCTCGCGCCGCAGATCGAGATAGCGGTATTTCAGGCGGGTTTCCTCGGGGTATTCCTGCTCGCCGAACACCTGCAATGGCAATTCGGCGGCAGCCCCCAGCACCTCGAGGTCGCGGGCGTAGACCTCGATTTCGCCGGTCGGCAGTTTGGCATTCACGAGGGCCGCGTCGCGGGCCTTGACCGTGCCGTCGATGCGGATGCACCATTCGGCGCGCACCTTTTCAACGGCCGAAAACACCGGGCTGTCGGGGTCGCAGATCACCTGCGTGATGCCGTAGTGGTCGCGCAGGTCGATGAACAGCACGCCGCCGTGATCGCGCACCCGGTGCACCCAGCCCGAAAGACGGACCGTGTCGCCGACGTCGGCGGATGTCAGGGTGGCGCAGGTATGAGAGCGGTAGGCGTGCATGTGGGGCGTCCTTCGGGGCAGTCTTGCGGGGCGGTCTTTCGGGGTCCCGCAGCGTTACACCTGTGGCGCCGCCGAACGCAAGCCGAAGGGACCGCACGCGGATTGCATGCAGTCCCTCTTCGGGCGCGTCCCGACGTGAACCGGGCGCTATGAGGGCCGCAGGTGCGGTGCCCGTTCAGGCGGCGCGTCCGTCCTGATCGAGGATCTCGGGCGACAGCGCCTCGACCACCCTCACGCCTTCCGGAAACGCCTGTCCCCGTGCGGCCTCGCCCGGAAAGCCGACCGTCGGGATGCCTGCCGCGACCAAGCTTTGCGCGCAGATCGGCGTGTCCTCGATCGCAAGCGCGTCCTGCGGCGCAACCTGGAGGGCCGTGAGGGCGACCTGCCAGATATCCGCCGCGGGTTTCGGGGCATCGACGCTCGTGACGTCGGTGACGAGGGCGAATTCGTCGGCCCTCAGCGCATCGCCGAGGTTGTCGAGCATCGCGGTGCTCTGGTCCCGGCCCGTGCCGGTCACGAACGCAACGGGCAGGCCGCGGCTTTTGAAATCGTCGATCAGGTCACGCACGCCGGGGCGCAGCGTCAGCCCCTCGTCCGCCATGATCCGCCCGAAATGACGCACCTTGGCGGCGTGCAGCGCGCCTGCGTCCACCGTTTCGCCCCGCGCCCCGGCATAGGACGCGATCCGCGCCTTGCCGCCGGAGGTGCGCAGCATGTCGCGATACGCCTCGCCCTCCCAGTGCCAGTCGAGACCGGCGTCGGCGAAAGCGGCATTGAAGGCGCGGCGCTGCATGTCATGGGTTTCGGCCAGCGTGCCGATCGAGCCGAAAAGCAGGGCTTGGGCGGGCATGGAATGTCTCCTAGTGCAGGATCGTGGGTTTGAACGTTCGAGGGCAAAACCCGCCCGCCTGCCGTCCGTTCCGCCCCGCGCGCAGATGTCGCGCCCGGCGATGCACCGGCGCGGCAATCGGCGGGGGTTGCCGCCGCGCGGGCCATCCCTATAACGCAGACACTTTGCACATCTCCGGGGGCCCCGATGCCGAAGCGTACCGATATTTCGTCGATCATGATCATCGGCGCAGGCCCCATCGTCATCGGACAGGCGTGCGAGTTCGACTATTCCGGCGCGCAGGCGTGCAAGGCGCTGCGCGAGGAAGGGTACCGGGTGATCCTGGTGAACTCGAACCCCGCGACAATCATGACGGACCCCGGGCTGGCCGATGCCACCTATATCGAGCCGATCACGCCGGAAATCGTCGCCAGGATCATCGAAAAGGAACGCCCCGACGCGCTGTTGCCGACGATGGGCGGGCAGACCGGGCTGAATACCGCTCTCGCGCTCGAGGAAATGGGGGTGCTCGAGAAATTCGGCGTCGAGATGATCGGCGCCAAGCGCGCCGCAATCGAAATGGCCGAGGACCGCGCCCTGTTCCGCGAGGCGATGACCCGCATCGGTCTGGAAAATCCCAAGGCGACCATCGTGACGGCGCCCAAGTTGCCGAACGGCAAGCGCGACCTGAAGGCAGGTCTGGCAGAGGCCGTGGGCGCGCTGGAATACGTCGGCCTTCCGGCGATCATCCGGCCCGCGTTCACCCTTGGCGGCACCGGCGGCGGCGTCGCCTATAACCGCGAGCAATACGAATATTTCTGCCGCTCGGGGATGGATGCCTCGCCGGTGGGTCAGATCCTCGTCGATGAAAGCCTGCTGGGGTGGAAGGAATTCGAGATGGAGGTGGTGCGCGACAGCGCCGACAACGCCATCATCGTCTGCGCCATCGAAAACGTCGATCCGATGGGCGTGCATACCGGCGACAGCATCACCGTGGCCCCGGCGCTGACGCTGACCGACAAGGAATACCAGATGATGCGGTCGGCGAGCATCGCCGTGCTGCGCGAGATCGGCGTCGAAACCGGCGGATCGAACGTGCAATGGGCGGTGAACCCGGCGGACGGGCGGATGGTGGTGATCGAGATGAACCCGCGCGTGTCGCGGTCGTCCGCGCTGGCGTCAAAGGCGACGGGATTTCCCATCGCCAAGATCGCGGCAAAGCTGGCGGTGGGATACACGCTGGACGAACTGGACAACGACATCACCGGATCGACGCCCGCGTCGTTCGAGCCGACGATTGACTACGTCGTCACCAAGATCCCGCGCTTCGCCTTCGAAAAATTCGCGGGCAGCCCGCCGCTGCTGAGCACGGCGATGAAATCGGTGGGCGAGGCGATGGCCATCGGCCGGACGATCCACGAATCGCTGCAAAAGGCGCTGGCGAGCTTGGAAACCGGCCTGACCGGGTTCGACGAGATCGAGATACCCGGCGTCGGCACGTCGACAAAGCCCTTGGCATACGCACCGGACGGCACGGCAAAAACGGTCGGTCGCAACGTTGAAACTCCGGGGCCGGACGGGACGAAGACATCCGTGATGTCCCCGACGGAAAAGGCCGCGATCACCAAGGAACTGGCCCGACAGACCCCGGACCGCATTCGCGTCATCGCCCAGGCGATGCGCCATGGCCTCTCGGACGCTGACATCAACGCCGTCACCATGTTCGATCCGTGGTTCCTCGCCCGTATCCGCGAGATCGTCGAGGTCGAGGAAGACGTCCGCCGCACCGGCCTGCCGGTCACCGAAAGGGGCCTGCGCGCCCTCAAGATGATGGGGTTCACCGATGCGCGCCTTGCCACCCTGACGGGCCGCGACGAGGGGCAGGTGCGGCGCGCGCGCCAGAACCTTGGCGTCGTGGCGGTGTTCAAGCGGATCGACACCTGTGCCGCCGAATTCGAGGCGCAAACGCCCTATATGTATTCCACCTACGAGGCCCCGATGATGGGAGAGGTCGAATGCGAGGCGCGGCCCAGCGACCGCAAGAAGGTGGTGATCCTGGGCGGCGGGCCGAACCGGATCGGCCAGGGGATCGAGTTCGATTACTGCTGTGTCCACGCCTGCTATGCCCTGACGGCGGCGGGCTATGAGACGATCATGATCAACTGCAATCCCGAAACGGTCTCGACCGATTACGACACCTCGGACCGGTTGTATTTCGAACCGCTGACTTTCGAGCATGTGATGGAAATCCTGCGCGTCGAGCAGGACAACGGCACCCTGCACGGCGTCATCGTGCAGTTCGGCGGGCAGACGCCGCTGAAGCTGGCCGAGGGCCTGCACGCCGCGGGCATCCCCATCCTCGGCACCTCGCCCGATGCCATCGACCTTGCCGAGGACCGCGAGCGGTTTGCGCACCTCGTGCAGCGGCTGGGCCTGAAACAGCCCGTCAACGGCATCGCCTCGACCGACGAAGAGGCCTTCGCCATCGCCGCCGACATCGGCTTTCCGCTGGTGATCCGCCCGTCCTACGTGCTGGGCGGCCGCGCGATGGAAATCGTGCGCGACGACGCGCAGTTGCGGCGTTATATCTCCGAGGCGGTGGTGGTGTCGGGCACAAGCCCGGTTTTGCTCGACAGCTATCTGTCGGGTGCCGTCGAGGTCGACGTCGATTGCCTGTGCGACGGCACCGACACCCATGTCGCGGGCATCATGCAGCATATCGAGGAGGCGGGCGTGCATTCCGGCGATTCGGCGTGCTGCCTGCCGCCCCACACCCTCAGCCGGGCGGTGCAGGACGAGATCCGCACCCAGACCCGCGCGCTGGCACTGGCCCTGAACGTCGTCGGCCTGATGAACGTGCAGTTCGCGGTCAAGACCGAGGACGGCGCCGAGGTCGTCTATCTCATCGAGGTCAACCCGCGCGCCTCGCGCACCGTGCCGTTCGTCGCCAAGGCCACCGATTCGGCCATCGCCAGCATCGCCGCGCGGATCATGGCGGGGGAAAAGCTGTCGGCCTTTCCGATGCGCGCGCCGTACGAAAACGTCGACTACGACACGCCCCTGCCCTATGCCGATCCGATGACGCTGGCCGACCCGGACATGCCGTGGTTTTCGGTCAAGGAGGCGGTGCTGCCCTTCGCCCGCTTCCCCGGCGTCGACACGATCCTCGGGCCCGAAATGCGCTCGACCGGCGAGGTCATGGGCTGGGACCGGTCGTTCCCGCGCGCTTTCCTGAAGGCACAGATGGGCGCGGGCGTCGATCTGCCGCGCACTGGCACCGTGTTCCTGTCGATCCGTGACGCCGACAAGACGACAGCCATGGTCGAGGCGGCGCAAATCCTGACGGCACAGGGATTTACCATCCTCGCAACCCGCGGCACGGCAAAATGGCTCGCCGGGCACGACATCGCCTGCGAAACGGTGAACAAGGTCTACGAAGGCGGCCTGACCATCGCCGACCGGATGAAGGACGGCCACGTCGATCTGGTGATGAACACCACCGAAGGCGCGCAGGCGGTCGAGGATTCACGCTCGATCCGGGCCGTGGCGCTCTATGACAAGATCCCGTATTTCACCACCGCCGCGGCGGCGCATGCAGCGGCACTGGCGATCCACGCGCGCACCGAAGGTGACGTGGGCGTGCGGGCACTGCAGGCCTGATCCGCGCCATATCGAGGTCATGTTTGCGCGCTAGACTCGGGGAAACAACAACCCAAGGATCAATCACATGCTCGTTTTCCTGCCGTTCTACATCATCTTCGCCGTCATCGGCTATGTCATCTCCCATGACGCCCGCGCACGCGGGATGAACGGTCTGGGATGGGGCGTGATCACCTTTATCGCGCCGGTCGTGGGCCTGATCCTGTACGTCGTCGTCCGCAAGCCGCACGTCGCCGCAAAGGCGGGATAACGACGGCGATTGCCGCGGATCACAGCCAAGGCGCGATGACCGGAAGGCCCCGCCTTTCGGATCGGGCGCGTGCACCTGCCTGCGCGATGTCGGGCAGGTCCGAGCCGTCGACAGCCATGACTGGCGGTTTGGGTTCCCGAGGTGGATCTTCATCTCGACCAGCACGTTCTGCAGATCGAGGGTTTCGCGCAACAGGCGTTTGGCCTCGTTGATGGCGATCACGTCGTCCTTTATCGACAGGTGCCGTCGCTTCTGTGGCTGCGCCGCCCGGTTCGCGGGGTTGAGGGCCGGCGATGCTGGCATCGGCACACGTCGCCGGCGGGGCGCCCGGTCCGAGCCGTTTCGCCGTCCCCTGTCAGGCCGTGCTGTCCTCAGTGCCGGACCTTTGCAATCTGGTCGGGATCGTCGGCCAAAAGGACGGCCATGGGCCGCGTTGCATCGAAATGGCTGGCGACGATGGCCAGGATCGAGGTCAGCGGGATCGCGAGGATGCTGCCCGCCACACCCCACAGCGAGGTCCACAACGACAGCGACACCAGCACCACGAAAGGCGACAGGTTGACGCGCTTGCCGATCATCTTCGGCTCGAGAACGTTGCCGACCCAGATCTGCGCCGACGCCAGCAGCACCAGCACCGACAGCGTGATCCGGACCGAGCCGAACTGCGCAGTCGTCAGGGCCACGGGAAACAGCACCCCGATCAGCGAGCCGACGAAGGGGATATAGTTCAAAAGCCCGATCAGGATCGCCCAGAACAGGGCGAAATCCACATCGAACAGCCACATGGCGGCAAAGGAAATCGTGGCGAGGATCACATTGATCAGCGTCTTCACCGCCAGATAGTCCCCGATGCGGTCGTTGACGCTGGCGATGATCTCCTGCGTGTGCTCGCCGCTTTGTCCCGGCAGGGCGACGGCGATCTTGTGGGCGAAACCGCCGCGTTCGCCCATCAGGAACGCCGCATAGATCACCACGAGGAACACCACGCCGCCCAGCGCGCCCGCCGATCCCAGGGCCGACGCCGCCACGCTTTGCAGGTTGATCTGGCCGATGGTGCTTTCCCAGACGACGTTCCAGTCGGTCGGCATTTCGACGCCGACGACGTTCAGAACGGTGCCGAGCAACACCTTCAGGTTTTGCTGATAGGTCGGGATTTCAACCACGACCTGCCCGGCGGTGCGGATGATCACGCCGCTCAGCACCGCGATGGCAAGGATGAAGGCGGCCAGCACGATCACCCGCCGCGCCCATGTCGGCAGATGCCGCGTTCCGGGCTGGCGGCCAAGCCAGGCACTGGCCGAGACCAGCACGTAAACCGAGATCACCGCCACGAAGATCGGCAACAGCAGCGATTTGCCGATGATAAGGAGATGCCCCAGCAGCACCACGAACAGCGTCGTCAGAACAAGGTTCTGAAACACCCGGCTGGCCGACGGTCTGTCCGGTTGCATCGCGCCTCCCTGCCCGACCGCGGTGGCAGTCTGCCCCTGTCTATGCGCGTCGGCCAATAATTGCCAACCCCGCGACGATCCCGGGCTTCGGCACCCTGGGCAAACCGCAGTCCGGATGCGGCAACGGCGCTGCGGCCAGAAGTCCGATCCGGGCCGAGGGCGGAGTGCCTCAAGTTACCGGCGCAGCACCCGTCCGAAGGTCAACGGTCCGCAAGGTTCCGGCTCCGGAGATCGATCTCCTTGTGTTGCCTGTCCGACAGCGCGCCGGTCACCGGATCGTCCTGGGGCCACACCCCATCCAGGCACCGTCATCGATATTAGGCAGCGCCTTCCCCCCCGCTCGACGGTATCGAGCCGTTCCTTCGTCGCGGCCGGTCGTCCGATCCCGCATCGTGACGACCGCGGCGTTGGCCGTAACCCGAATGGAGGTGTCGTGCTCACCGCTGCCGCCCGGCGCAGAGATGCGCGCATTCAGGGCCCGGGCATGCTCACGGTGCATTTGAGCAAGTTCTGAGATGATCCCGACAATCTCGGGCTGCACCTTTTCGGGCATCGCCAAACATCCCGCGATAACAGGGTTGGTGGCGGCATGAACCCGATGAAGAAGCTCCGGAAAGGTCTTTGCCAAATGACTATTTTCCTGAAGATACGGGGACCCCGCGACAAATACCGTGCCGGGCGACGACTTGCCTGCTCATTTCCCGAAGCGACCGATCGGGTGCAGTCGTGGGAGACGTTCCTGGCTGCGGTCCGGGGCTGGGGAGGAGGCCCTGAATCGGACGGGGTTGCCTCGGTCAAACAGGGCCGGTGCGAACTGGTGCGCCCGGATTTTGCGCGCGTCAGCCAAGGATCCTTGCCAGCCAAACGGCCTCGCCGCCCGTGTCTGGACAGACCGTGTCCGACGGGTTGCCGGTATCGGTCGGGATACATCCGGTGCGCCCCGGGGCTTCAGGCTGCAGGCGGGCGGCGGGCGTACGCGCTGTAGCAGTTGCCTCAGCCGATCTGACAGCCACCCGCCCAGACGCCCCGCACGACCGGGACGCCTCCGACGGTGCCGAACCGCAGCACATCCGCCCGCTTGCCGGGCCGAAGGGTGCCACGGTCGGTCAGTCCGACGGAGCGCGCGGGCGTCGCGGTGACGGTGGCGATGGCGCGCGGCAGGTCGTCCCACAGATCCGCAAGGATCAGCGCGCCGCCCAGCAAGGCGGCGGGCACATAGTCGGACGACAGGATATCGACGAGATCCGCCGCCGCAAGATCCGCTGCCGCCACATTGCCCGAATGCGAGCCGCCCCGCATCAGGTTCGGCGCCCCCATTATCACCGCTATATCCGCGTCGCGGCAGGCCGTGGCGGCCTCGGTCGTGGTCGGAAACTCGGCGACGCTGACGCCGTGCGCCCGCGATGTCCGCACCTGCCGGGGCGTGGTGTCGTCGTGGCTCGCCAGCGTTGCGCCATACCGGTGGGCGGCGGCAACCGCGGCGGCCTCGTGCGGCGCCCCGAGGCGGGCGTGCAACCCGGTCAGGAAATCGACGTAGGCGCCAAACCCCTCGCGCGACAGGCCATTCTTGCCACAGACGTAATCCTCGAATTTGCCGATATCGCGGAATTGTCGTTGTCCCGGCGTGTGATCCATCAGCGACAGGATGCCGATCCGGTCGTCGGCGCCAAACTCGCCCAGCTCCTCGATCAGGGTCTCCGAACAGATTTCGGCCCGCAGGTGGATGTGGTGGCTGACGCCCAGCGCGCCCGCCGCCCGCATCGCCGAAATCTCGTCGGCCATCTTGCGCGCGTATCTTGCAAGCCGCCTCTTGGAACTGCCCGACACGATCGAGCCGACACGGATCGCGTCGAAGACGGTGGTGATGCCCGCCCCGCCCATCTCGCGGTCATGCGCGATGATCGCCGCGCGGCGCGGCCAGTCGACACCGGGACGCGGTGTCAGGTGCCGCTCGAGGTTGTCTGTATGCAGCTCGATCAGGCCCGGGGCGACGTGATCGCCGCCGCAATCGATGGCACCGGGCGGCACCTGTGCGCCGTGGTCAATGTCGGCGATCAGACCGGCCGACAGGCGGATGCTGCCGGTGATTGTCTCGTCCGCCAGCACCAGAGTGGCATTGGCGAGGACCGTGTCGGCTGGTAGGTTCACGTCAGTGGGCATGTCATCGGACCCCGGGCGGATGGGATGGAAGAGGGGCGGAATGTTCGGGCGCTACGCGATATTCCACACCCCGCCGCCGGGCAGGTTCGCCGATTTTGGCGCCGCGTGGCTGGGGTGGGACGCCGCGCCGGGGCGTGCGGTGGACCATCCGCGGATTGCGGGCATCGACGCTGGCACAATCACATCCGCGCCGCGCAAATACGGGTTTCACGCCACGCTGAAACCACCGTTCCGACTCGCCCCGGGCGCCACCCCTCAGGCACTGGCCGATGCCGTTGCGGCGCTGGCCGCAACGCAGGCCCCGGTCTGCATCGACGGTTTGCATCTGGACGGTGCCGGCGGCTTCGTGGCCCTGATACCGCAGGGAGACACCCGCGCGCTGGCGGATCTGGCGGCGGCGACGGTGACGACGCTCGATGCCTTTCGCGCCGCCCCGACCGGGGCCGAGCTGACGCGCAGGTCCGACGCCGGGCTGACGCCGCGCCAAAAGGGCCATCTCGCCGCATGGGGATACCCCTATGTCTTCGACGATTTCCGGTTTCACATGACGCTGACCGGCCCGCTCGCCCCGCAAGCCCGCGCCGAGGTGATCGCCGCTCTCGGGCCCGTCGTGGCGCCGATCCTGCCGCGACCCTGCCGGATCGAGGATCTGACCTTGCTGGGGCAAGACGCGGACGGCATGTTTCATCATATCCACCGATATGCCCTGACCGGATAGCGCAGCGCAAGGACCCGGCAGGCACATTGGACCCCGGCGAAGAGACGGTTTCAAAACCCCGGATCGTCGAGCCGCACCTGAAAGGTCACACTCTCGTCGTCGAACAGATCGGCGGTGGAGTTCACGACAGAATATCCAACCTCGACCGACAGACCGGGCCGTGCCTGCCAGAATGCCGTGATGCCCGTCGCCGTGTCGGCCCTTGGCACCCCCAGAAAACGCCCCCCCGACGACGCTGACTGCCACAGCCCGATGCCCGTCGGATACCCGCCCGCCTGCCACCGGATGTCGACGGCAACCCGGTGATCGAGGCCGGTGATCCCGGCCACCGGATCGCCAACCGTCAGCGATGCCTCCGTCACGGCAAGATCCCAGACCGACCCGAGGGTGACCGTGGCCGTCGTCTGCTCGACGGTATCGGTGCGGGTCACGGCCAGCTCGCCGCTCAGCTCATGCCAGGCCGCCGGCGTCTCGAACAGGGTCGAAAGCGTCAGGCTGGCACGATCGAGACGCTGTGAGGCAAGGTCACGCTCGCTGACCGCATGTGCCACGCAGCCATCCGCAAAGATCCAGCCCACGACAGTATTGCGCGAACACAGCTGCAGGGTGCCGCGATAATACGACAGATCGCGGCCCGGCGCCCAGCCGTAGGTGCCGTTCGCCGAGATTTCCACGGTGCGCCCGGTGTCCCAGGCCAGCCGGGCCGTACCGCCGCCCTCCAGGCCCGCGACGATGCCGGAGACCGCGCGAACCTCGGGGGCCGCCTCGAATGTGAACCCGGCAAAGGTAAAACTGTCCTGCGCCACGCCGCCGTTGATGTTGGTATCGAACCCCAGCAGCGGTGCCGCGCGAACATCGGTCCAGACGACACCGGCCTCCGGGCCATCGTGGTAAAACCCCTGACGGACGAGCGCGCCCTGCATCGCATCGACGATTTCACGCGGGGCCTGCCCGGTCTCGAGCCATTTACCCCAGGCAAATATCCGCAGCCGGTCCGAGCCGGACATCACAGCGGTTTGCCCGCGCGTTGCGGTCCGCGCGGGGTCGGCGCCTGCCGCATTTGGCGCCGGGGCAAACAGGACACAGGCAAGCAGGGCCGCCCCGACAGCCCGCCCCCCGTCAGGGCAATACATTCGGATCGGTACCGGCAAAGGCGCCGTCGATCCGGACGACCGCACCCTGATCGGTCGCCCTCGCGGTATACAGGCCCGAGGCCGTCAACCCGTGGATGCTGTCGTCATAGTCCGGTGTACCGCCGACGGTGCCGCGCAGGGTGCCGCCGATCTGATATATCGCCGGGCTGTCCGGATCGTTGACCGACACGGCTATCGGCCCGCCAAAGGCACCGCTGCGGATGTTGAACGGCAGGCCGGTCACATTGATTTCCGTGCGCACGACCGACGCACCTGCAACCCCTGTGCGCAGATCTATATCGGCCCTTCCCGTATCGAAATCGAGGACGAGACCGACGAGACCGCGACTGTCGCTGCCCGTCAGAAGGGGGCCGTCGTCGATCGTGACCCAGGCGAAATTGTCGCCCCGCAGGAAATAGCGGCCCGCGACACCCGGCACCTGTTCGAGAGGCGCCTGATCGGCGGTAAGACGCAACAGCCGGGTCGCCGGCGCCGCCCCCGTCACCTGCGCGATAACCTCGATCCGCACATCGCCACGATAATACGCCTGATTGAGGGCGATGAGGCTGCGATACCCCGCTGGCGAGTTCGGATTTGCATCGTCGAATTGCGCCAGAACGGCCGCATCGCCGGGCAACGAGACGTTCGACAGCACCCGGTTGTCCCCGGTGTCGTTCCGGGCATAGGTGTCGAATGCCGGATCGTCGGGCACGAAAACGCCGGGATCGGCGATGACCGGCACGCCCGGGCCACTGCCGCCGCCCGAACAGGCCGCTGTGAGGAGGATGCTGGCGAGTGTCCCGCAGGCTGTGAGGTAATTCATCGATATTCCAAGCCGATATTTGCCTGCCGACTTTGCCCGGAATCCGGCAATTCTGCCAGCCATTCTGTGGTGCCTGCTACCACGCCCGGTGGCAATGTTGCACTTGGGGCAGCCCCGGCCCGGCGCCCTCGACGCCGCGCAGGGGCGATCGCGGCGGCACGTCCGTTCGGTCGGCATTGCCGGGAAAATGTCGCGCAATCCGCAGCGCCGAAAGCCGTGTCGGCCAGGCAGATCCAGGACCCCGAACAGTCGTCGACCGGGCCTACAGCGGGCGTTGAGCCCCATGCCGCTGAAAGGCCTCGAACCAGTGCTTGCGGCACACCGACTTATAGGTCGCGTCGCCCCCGATCTGAACTTGCGGACCGGTGAACGTATTCGAGCCGTCGGTCTCGAACCGCAGGACCGCCGTCGCGGCGCGTCCGCAATCGCACACCGAGCGCATCTCGCGGATGACATCGGCAATGGCCAGAAGTGCCGCCGCCCCCTCGAAGGGCTCAAGCCGGAAATCGGTGCGCAGACCGTAGGCCAGTACCGGCACGTTCAACTCGTCGACGCCGCGCGCCAGTTGCATGACCTGCGCGCGTGTCAGAAAATGCGCCTCGTCGCACAGCACCGCCGCGACCTGGCGTTCGTGTGCGGGCACCATGATCTTCTCGAACAGGTCTTCGCCGCCCGAAAAGGTTTCGGCAGCGGACTGAAGTCCGAGACGGCTGGCGATAAGGCCCTGTCCGGACCGGGTGTCGATGGCGGCGGTAACCAGCAGACATTCCATGCCTTTCACCCGGTAATTATACTCGGTCTGCAAAAGCAGCGTCGATTTACCGGCATCCATCGACCCCCAGTGAAAGAATAATTTCGCCATAAATTCCTCATCCCGGCCCAATCCTCGGGATAGTGCCATCCCCGGCCCGGCGAAACCGCAAAACCGGGGCCACCGGCGGCCCGAAAGACCCCCGTTCCGGTGCGGCCGGCGATACTGCGGCGCCGCCGATCCGCACGCAGTCCACACGGTTGAAAATTTCTGACACCCACGCCGTCGCAACGGCTCCCGATTTTTCTTGCCGAAAATACTCCCCCGCCGGAGGCGTCCCACGCCCGGCTCCGCTACACCGCCTGCGGCAACGCGCGCCCTTCGGACCAGGCGATGATATTGTCGAGGGCCATCTGCCCCATCGCCGCGCGCACCTCGAGGGCCGCGGTCCCCAGATGCGGCAGCAGCACCGCGTTTTCCAGGGCGCGCAATGCGTCGGGCACCACCGGTTCGGCGGCATAGACATCAAGGCCCGCGCCCGCGATCCGCCGGTCGGTCAGGGCGGCGATCAATGCCGCCTCGTCCACCACGTCGCCGCGCGCGACATTGACCAGAACGCCGGTCGGTTTCATCGCCGCAAGGGCGCCTGCGTCGATCAGGCCCACCGCGGCCCCGCCACCGGGCACGCAGACAACGACGATATCGGCGGCGGCCATCAGATCGTTCAGATCGTCGATCCGCACCGCAGGCACCGTTCCCTCTTTGGCAGACCGGTTGTAATACAGAACCGGCATGCCGAACCCGCCGTGGCAGCGCGCCGCGACGGCCTGGCCGATGCGCCCGTACCCGACGATGCCCACCGTCTTGCCGGTCACATGGCCGCCCAGCATCTGCACCGGTTGCCAGCCGGTCCAGCGGCCCGCCCGCAGCAACCGCTCGCCCTCGCCCGCCCGGCGGCAGGTCGCAAGGATCAGCGTCAGCGCGATATCGGCGGTGGCGTCGGTGACGACGTCGGGCGTGTTGCTGACCGCAACGCCCGCCGCCCGGGCCGCATCGGTGTCGATATGATTGTACCCGACGCCAAAATTCGCGACGATCTTTGTGCGCGGCGCCGCCTGTGCGAATGCCGCCGCCGAAAACCTGTCGCCCAGCGTCGCGAGGATCGCGTCATAGGTGCCGAGTGCCGCCGCGGCCTCTTTTTCACTCAACCCTTCGGGCACATCGCGCAGGGTGACGTCGAACCGTGCCGTGGCGGCGGCAATGGTTGCATCCGGAAAGCGGCGGGTCAGAAGCAGGCGCGTCAATGCATCTGCCCGCCGTCGACCGCGCCGGATCCGGCATCCGGTCCCACCAGTACGATGGCCCCGTCGGCATCGGCCACGCCCAGCACCAGAACCTCGGAAATGAACTTGCCGATCTGGCGCGGCGCGAAATTCACCACCGCCATGACCTGCCGTCCCACCAGCCCCTCGGGCGTATAGTGTACAGCGATCTGGGCCGAGGACCGGCGTGTCCCGATGTCGCCACCGAAATCGATCCAGAGCTTGATCGCGGGTTTGCGCGCCTCCGGATAGGGCTCTGCCCGCACGACCCGCCCGGCGCGGATATCGACGCGGGCAAAGTCCTCGTATGTGATCTGCGGCAGGATATCAGCCATGCGACAGTGCCCGCGATCTGTCGGCGGCAGCGGCGACGGTGCGCGCGATCAAGGGTGCAAGACCCGACTGCGCATCCATCAGCACATCGAGGCCCGCCTGCGTCGTGCCGTTCGGCGATGTCACGTTCACGCGCAGTTGCGACGGTGTCTCATCCGCCGCCTCTGCCAGCGCCCCGGCGCCTGCGACCGTCGCCTGCGCCAGTTGCATCGCAAGCGACGGGGGCAGCCCCTGCGCCTCGCCGGCGGCGGCCATGCACTCGATCATGTGGAAGACATAGGCCGGGCCCGAGCCGGAAAGGCCGGTCACCGCGTCCATCTGCGCCTCGTCATCAAGGCGTACGACCTGTCCGACAGCGGCAAGCAGGACCTCCGCAAGCGCCAGACCGTCATTGCCGACATGGCTTTACCGATGATGGCCGTGATGCCGCGACCGACCGCGGCGGGCGTGTTGGGCATGGCGCGCACGATCGGCACGGCGCCGAACGCCGACTTCGAAGGCCGCGATCGGCGTGCCGGCGGCAACCGACACGAACAGGGTGCCGGCCCCCAGCGCCTGCAGGCCCGGCAGCGCCGCGCCCATCATCTGCGGTTTCACGGCGATCAGGGCGACGGCGGGGGCCTCGGGCAGGCCCTCGTTTACATGAACGCCCTGCGCGCGCACCCAGTCCGAGGGCGCCGGATCGAGCACCCAGACCAAACGGGTGGGCAACCCGCGCGACAGCCAGCCCGCCAGCATCGCGGACCCCATCTTGCCGCATCCCAGCAACACCAGGCCGCGTGCGGCGAGATCGCCCGCCGCCAATCCGTCATCCGCCATCCGACGCTCTCCTGTACATTCCGTCGCGATCATAGGACGCGCCTCGGCCATGCGCAACACGGGCAGCGTCGCCGCCGACCATGGCGACACGACAGGCCGCGCACGCAAAGCCACGCACGCAAAGAGGCACGCACCCGGAGCGCGCGCACTGCGGTACGTCAGTCCGCAAACACGGCATCCGCCGCGCGCGATCAGGCGCGCCCGTAGGCCTCTGCCATCGCCACCTGCAACGCGTCCTCGGGGCGCCGTTCGGCCCAGGTGACGAGCTGGAACGCCGGATAGAACCGCTCGCAGTTGGCGACGGCATTCCCGATCATAGTGTCGAGCTGATCGGCGCCGACCATCTGGTCGCCCGACACGACAAGGCCGTAGCGGAACACCATCAGGCGCTGCTCTTCCCACCAGGTGAAATTGCCGGACCAGCACAGATCGTTGACGGAGTTCAGCATCTCGAACAGCGCATCCATCCGGGCGGCGGGCGGTTCCATCTCGAAGGTGCAGATCAGGCGCAGTGTCTCGTCATAGGCGGACCAGGCAAGCGTGATCGAATAGGTGCGCCACTGGCCGACGACGGCCATGGCGATCTGATCGTCGCCGATCCTGTCGAACGCCCAGTCGTGGTGTTCGGCCAGACCTTCGACGATGTCGATCGGATGAAGATCATCCGACGTGTAATCCCCCTGCGGGGACCGGTGTGAGAGTGCCATCTGCTCGCCCTCTTGTTTTTATCGCCTTGTTATGTCGCGGGGCCGTCGAAAGGATCGTTTCGATCCTCTGTCCTGTCGGGCCGGGCGCAAGAAACGGTGGCGTTTTCGATCCGTTCCTACCGTATATTGTGGGCGAAACGCCGCAGCCTGTAAAGCGATTTTCTGGGGATAAGCCATAGATCACAGGGATCTGCGCACCTGTGGCGCCCGTCGCCGGGCTTGCGTCCGGCCCTTTGCGCTCGCACACTGCCGGGCAACCTGTCCCCTCCCGAAGGAACCGTACCTCGTGTCCATGAACATCGACCTGCTGCAGCGCCTGTGCGAAACCCCCGGTGTGCCGGGCCATGAGGACCGCGTACGCGCCCTGATCGAAAAGGAGATCAAGGGCCTGTTCGACGAGGTGCGCACCGATCCGATGGGATCGCTGCTGTGCCGTCGCGATGCCGGGCCAAAGGTGAAGAACCCGCTGAAAATCATGCTCTTGTGCCATATGGACGAGATCGGATTTCTGGTCAGCCACATCACCGACAAGGGGTTCGTGCATGTGCTGCCGGTTGGTGGGTTCGATCCGCGCAACCTGTTTTCGCGGCGCGTCACGATCTGCACGGCGGATGGCGATTTCCCCGGCGTGATGAACCCCGGCGGCAAGCCGATCCATATTTCCTCGCCCGAAGACCGCAAGAAGGTGCCCGAGGTGGGCGAATTCTTTATTGACACCGGGATGGGCGAAAAGACCGCCGATCATATCAAGGTAGGCGATTTCGTCGTCATGGACGAGCCGTTCCGCAAGATGGGCGACAAGCTGGTATCAAAGGCGATGGACAACCGCATCGCCTGCTGGCTGGGGATCGAGGCGATCCGGGGCCTCGATAAACTGGGCGGCAAAAAGGGCCGTGGCGCGGAAATCCACGTGGCCTTCACCAGCCAGGAAGAGGTGGGCCTGCGCGGCGCGCGCACGGCGGCCTTTGCGATCAAACCCGACATCGGGCTGGGCATCGACGTGACGCTGGCCTGCGACACGCCGGGCATCCCCGACAAGGACCGCACCACGAAACAGGGCGACGGCGTCGGCCTGCACCTGCGCGACGGGTCGTTCATCGCCGACAAGGCGCTGGTCGCCGAGATCGAGGCGCTCGCCGTGAAGAAAAAGATCAGGCACCAGCGCACGATGCTGGCGTCCGGCGGTCAGGACGGGGCGGCCGCACAGCAGGCGGCGGCAGGCGCCCGCGCCATCGGCATCGTCGTCGGCACGCGGTATATCCATACCGTCACCGAGATGGTCGACGCGGGCGACCTTGAGGCAGCGCGCGATCTGCTCGTGGCCTATCTGGCGGAATTCTGAGGTCGGCGCGACGGGCCAGCGTGGGAGCGAGGGGCCAGCCCCTCGCGCTCCCCGGGATATTTGCGGCAGGATGAGTGTGACGGGGCATCCGCGCAGCCGCAACTTGGCAACCTCTTCCGGACTTGCGGAGTTATATCGAAAAGGATTGGAGGAAACACGATATGGCAGGCGGATGGGCACGGGACGGCGCGGTCGAGGAACAGATCGAAGCGTCGATCGCCGACGAACTGAAACGGATGCAGGCGCGGCGCGGACCGACGGGGACAAGCCGCGAGACCTGCGCGGAATGCGAGGAACCGATCCCGCAAGCCCGGCGTGCCGCGATCCCCGGCGTCAAGATCTGCATCGACTGTCAGCGCGAGCGCGACGCCAATGCCCCGGCACGCGGCGGCATGAACCGTCGCGCCTCAAAGGACAGCATGCTGAAGTAGGCGGACGTCAGCCTTTCTTGATGTCGACCGGTCCGTCCACCGCGTCGAGCCGCGCCTTCAGCGCCTCATTCTCTTCGCGCGCCTTTTGCGCCATGGCGCGCACGGCGTCGAATTCTTCGCGGGTGACGAAATCGCGATCGGCGAGCCAGCGGTCCATCAGGCTCTTCATCGCGGTGTTCGCTTCGTCCTTTGCGCCCTGGGCCACGCCCATCGCATTGGTCATCAGCTGGCTGAGATCGTCGAAAATACGGTTGCGGCTTTGCATGGTGGCCTCGTTTTTACACTACCTCCGTAATATGGGCGCATCACGGTCCGGTCACAAGGGCGCGGGACCTGTTGACTTCGTCGTGGGGCGGCGGCAGATCGTGTCGTCATGCAGACAGGTATCCTCTTTCCAGACATAAGCCCCGAAATCTTCCGGATCGGGATCGGCGGGTTCAGCTTTGCGCTGCGCTGGTACGCGCTGGCCTATATCGTCGGCATTCTTATCGGCTGGCGGATCGCCCATGCCGCCCTGCAGCGCGGGCACCTGTGGGCAAAAGACACCGCTCCGATGACAACCGAGCAGCTCGAGAGCCTGCTGACATGGATCGTGCTGGGCATCATCGGCGGCGGGCGACTGGGCTATGTCCTGTTCTACAAACCCGCCTATTACCTGTCCAACCCGCTGGAAATCCCGATCATCTGGGAAGGCGGAATGTCGTTTCACGGCGGCTTTCTCGGTGTCGTTCTGGCAATCTTCTTCTTTGCGCGTCGCCATGGCATCCCGCTGGGGTCGGCGGCGGACAGCATCGCGCTGGCCTCGCCGGTGGCGATCATGCTCGGGCGGCTTGCGAATTTCGTGAATGCGGAATTGTGGGGCCGGCCGACGGATCTGCCTTGGGGCGTGATCTTTCCAGGCCAGGCAGCGCAGGCCTGCGCCACCGCCACGACGCTGTGCGCGCGCCACCCGTCGCAGCTCTACGAGGCCGCTCTCGAGGGGCTCATGCTGCTCGTCGTGCTGTGCTGGCTGGCGTTTCGGCGTGGCGCGTTGCGGACGCCGTGGCTCGTCTCTGGCGTCTTCATCGCGGGCTATGGCCTGTCGCGGTTCGCGGTGGAATTCGTGCGTCAGCCGGATCAGCAGTTTCAGGGCCCCGGCAATCCGCTGGGTCTCGCGGTGCATCTGAATGGCGTGGGCCTTACGATGGGGCAGCTGCTGACGCTGCCGATGATCGCCGTCGGCCTGTGGCTGATCGTGCGGGCGCGGCGGACATCCCCGACACCCGCGTGAGCGACCTCGGCGTCCGGATTGCCAGACGGATCCGGCAGACCGGGCCGATCACCATCGCCGACTATATGCAGGCGGCGCTGTCCGACCCGCAGGACGGATATTACATCACCCGCGATCCGTTCGGGGCCGCCGGGGATTTCACGACAGCACCGGAAATAAGCCAGATGTTCGGCGAGCTGCTGGGCCTGTGTCTCGCACAGGCGTGGCAGGATCAGGGCGCGCCTGCGCAGTTCGTGCTGGCCGAACTCGGCCCCGGCCGCGGCACCTGCATGGCCGATGTGCTGCGCGCCACCCGCCGTGTCCCCGGATTTGCCGCAGCCGCGCAGGTGCATCTGGTCGAAACCTCGCCTGCGCTGCGCGCTCTTCAATCGCGCGCCGTTCCGGGCGCGCAGTGGCACGACAGCGTCGACACGCTGCCCGACGGCCCGCTGTTGCTGATCGCCAACGAATTCTTCGATGCCCTGCCCGTGCGTCAGTTCGTCCGCGAAGGCGTTGGCTGGCGCGAGCGTGTCGTAGGCCTCAGCGGGGGCGCGCTCGCATTCGGTCTGACCGAGACCGCTCCTGTCGCGGCCCTTGTGCACCGTCTGGACGATACCGGCGACGGCGATCTGGTGGAATTCGGCGCGCCGGCGGCAGGAATTGCGGACAAGATCGCCGCACGGATCGCCGCATTCGGCGGGACGGCGCTGATCGTCGACTATGGCGACTGGCGCAGCCTTGGCGACACCCTGCAGGCGCTGCGCGGCCATGCGCCGGTGCAGGTGCTGGACACCCCCGGCACCGCCGACATCACCGCCCACGTCGATTTCGAGGCGCTCGCCCGCGCCGCCACCGCCGCCGGTGCCGCCCACGGCGATCTGACGCCGCAGGGCACGTTCCTCGAACGGCTCGGCATCGTCGCGCGCGCCGAGGCACTTGCCCGTAATCTGAGCGGGGCGGCGCGCGACAGCCATCTTGCCGCACTTACCCGGTTGACCCACCCTGCCCGGATGGGCCACCTTTTCAAGGCGATGGCCATCTTTCCCGCGACCGGCCCCCCGCCCCCCGGATTTGCCCCGTAGCAGAAGCGACCGCGCCCGCGATGACCCTAGATATCATCACCTCCGACAGTCTTTTGCCGTACCGCCACGGGTTTTTCGGGCGCGCGGGCGGGGCCTCGTCGGGTGTGTTCAAGGGCCTGAACTGCGGCACCGGCAGTTCGGATCAACGGCAGGCCGTCGCGATCAACCGTGCCCGTGTGGCGCAGGCGATGGAGGTGGCGCCCGACCACCTTGTCTCTGTGCATCAGGTGCATTCGGCGGAAGTGGTGGTGATTGACGGGCCGGTCGCCGCAGATGCCGCCCGCCCGCGCGCCGATGCAATGGTGACGGATGTTCCCGGGATCGCGCTGTCGGTGCTGACCGCCGATTGCCAGCCGGTGCTTTTTGCCGACGCGCACGCAGGCGTCATCGGCGCGGCACATGCCGGATGGCGCGGCGCCAAGGCGGGCATTCTCGAGGCGACGGTCGCCGGAATGGAAAAACTGGGTGCCGCCCGCGACCGGATCTGCGCCGTCATCGGGCCGTGCATCTCGTTCGGCGCCTACGAAGTGGGCCCCGAATTCTTTGACACGATCGCCGGTGACGCGCCCGATACCGCGCGATTTTTCACCCAGGGGCAAGGCGACAGGCTGCATTTCAATTTGCCGGGATACGGCGTCGCGGCGCTGCGGGCGACGGGCATCGCCGAGGCCGACTGGACCGGCCACTGCACCTTTTCGGATCCGGCGCGGTTTTTCAGCTATCGCCGCGCGACGCATGCCAGGGCGGCGGACTACGGTCGGCTGATCTCGTCGATCCGGCTGTAAACGGGCGGTTCAGCCGGGGGCACGGCGGCGCGCGTGCAGCACGGGCACAAAGTCGGCGGATCCTCTGACCCGCGCAGGTACGTCCACATCGCGAAAAGGGCGCGAGGTTTGCCGATGCGGCGCACGGTCAGATCGGGCGTGCCTGAAACGGCCCGGAGAATCGGTCCAAAGATGTGGCCCAAAGATGTGAATTGTGGCGCCATCACCCGCTCGCCCGTCAACAGTGATGGCAAGGCACCCCGCATTGGTCACGTGTCCCGGCGGAAACACGCCTGCGTTTTGACTTGGCGACGCGGTGTTGACACATTCGATCAACAGCAATCATCTCCTCAGATGTTGTCGGTGGGGGCCGACAGATGATGTGACAAGCCGCAAGGTAACGCACATGAATATGACGAACCCCAACGCCGTCGCAGGTCCCTCTGGCCTCGCGATACCTGCGACGGAGCCTGTTTCCCGTGCCGCCCACTTTGGCGGTACACCCTCAGCCCCGCCTTCGGGTGGGCTGGTTGCGCAGACCGGGCGATCTCAGCGTGTGATGCCTCTCATGCGCAAGGTCGAGATCGCCCATCTCTCCCCCGGGCATCGTGCAGACACACCCCCGGGTCCGGCGTCCGGCATCGCGGACCTGTCAGGTGCGGCCTATGGCGACGTGGCAGAATTTTCCTGCATCGTCCCCGCCATCGATGCGTTCGACGAGGCATTCACCGCCTTTGCCCGCGGCACGCTGATGCCCACCACGCGCGGCGTTGTCGCGATCGAGGATCTGTGGCCGGGTGACGCCGTCCGGACAGCCAACGCCGGGTTTCAGACGCTCATGTGGCGCGGCACGACCGTCATCACCGACCGTGCGGGGGCGCAGGAGGCCGGCATGGGAACCCTGACCCGGATTTCCGCCGACGCGCTTGGCATCGCGCGGCCGCTGCCGGATCTGATACTGGGTCCCCGGGCGCAGCTGTCGCATCGGTCGGCGGGCATCCAAAAGCTGACCGGATCGGAGGCGGCGTTCATTCCGGCGCGGGACTTTCTCGATGGCGTCAATATCGTCGAGCTGACGCCGCCGACAGCCGTGCAGGTCTATCATCTGGGATTCATGCGGCAGCACAAGCTTATCGCCAACGGCGTCGAAGTCGGGTCCATGCATCCAGGACCGGCGCATCGCTTTGCACTGCGCGGCGAGATGCTCACCCTGTATCTGTCGTGTTTTCCGCATATGCGCAGCATCGAGGATTTCGGGGCCCCGGCACAACCGCGTCTGCGCCTTGCCGATCTCGGACTGTTCGATGCCGCCTGAGCAGGCCAACGCCGGCTTTGGAACCTGACGGCAGCGCCGACGGACGAGGGCAACGCAGGCACGACACGGGGCGCGTCGACGACTCAAACAAAAATTCGGATCGAATTTTACAGCAAAGTTGCCTTCCCGGCGCGCCCGTTCAGGCCTTCTGCGCCAGCCGCGCCTCGACCACGTCGAAGGGTACGCCCGGTTCGTCCTTGGCGCCGCGGATCACCAGGCTGGTCTTGACGCTCGCCACATTCGGCGCCGCCGTCAGATGCTCTGTCAGGAAGGATTGGAACGACCGCAGGTCGGGGGCCACACATTTCAGGATGAAATCGACCTCGCCGTTCAGCATGTGACACTCGCGCACAAGCGACCAGCCGCCACAGAGCGCCTCGAAAGCCGAAAGGTCTGCCTCGGCCTGGCTGACAAGGCCGACCATGGCGAAAACCTCGACGTCGAAATTCAGCATCCGGGGATCGACGACGGCGTGATAGCCCGTGATGTACCCCTGTTCCTCGAGCGAGCGGACGCGGCGCAGACAGGGGGGCGCCGAAATGCCGACGCGGCTGGCCAGCTCGACATTGGTCATTCGGCCATCTGTCTGTAATTCCGACAGGATCTTGCGATCGATCTCGTCGAGCCTATGTGACGGCATGAGCCGGATTCCTTTGTATTGCTGTCGCTTGATTACGCCGGAGTTACGACTTGCGCAACATTATTTCAAGATTATGACGGCGTTTTATAACTGACCTTCATTACAGGTTGCCTTTCCCTGACAGGCCCGCCGGACTATAGGGGCGGCAACGCGCACCGGGGGAAATTTATCATGGCACCAACGCGACACACCAGATTGCTGATCGTGGGATCGGGCCCCGCGGGATACACGGCGGGCGTCTATGGGGCGCGGGCGATGCTGGCGCCGGTGCTGATCCAGGGGATCGAGCCGGGCGGCCAGTTGACCACGACCACCGAGGTCGAGAACTGGCCCGGCGACACCACCGTGCAGGGCCCCGATCTGATGATCCGGATGGAGGCGCACGCCCGCGAGATGGGCTGCGAGATCGTCGGCGATATCGTCACGGCACTCGATCTGTCGCAGCGCCCCTTCACGGCACGGACCGACAGCGGCACCGTCTGGACGGCGGATGCGATCGTGCTGTGCACCGGGGCGCGGGCCAAATGGCTGGGCCTGCCGAGCGAGGAAAAGTTCAAGGGATTCGGCGTGTCCGCCTGCGCGACCTGCGACGGATTTTTCTATCGCGGACAAGAGATCGTCGTGGTCGGCGGCGGCAACACGGCCGTCGAAGAGGCGCTGTTCCTGACCAACTTTGCCTCGAAGGTGACGCTGGTGCACCGGCGCGACGAGTTGCGCGCGGAGCGCATTCTGCAAGACCGGCTGCTGAAACATCCTAAAATCGAAACGCTCTGGTTTCATCAGGTTGAAGAAGTGAAAGGCACGCAAAATCCGCCGGGTGTTGAAAGCATCGTGGTCAGACATGTGAAAACCGGCGCGCTCACGGAACTACCGGTCAAAGGCGTGTTCATCGCGATCGGTCACGCGCCGGCGTCGGAACTGGTCAAGGACGTGCTTGAAACCCACCACGGCGGCTATGTCAGGACCGAACCGGGCACCACCCGCACATCGATCCCGGGCGTCTTCGCCGCCGGGGACCTTACCGATCATATCTATCGGCAAGCCGTCACAAGTGCGGGAATGGGTTGTATGGCGGCCTTGGATGCGGAAAAGTTTCTGGCCGAGCATGGGCAAAACGATGGCATCGACACCACCGAACCGCTCGGCCACGGCGCGCCCGCGGACGCGTAGGCTGCGCGCACCGCCCCGCGACGAGGTGCGGACAATCGCCGGGGTCGCGCGCGCCCCCTTGCGTTCTGGCGCAAAGGTGGTCTAGGGCGCGCGGGACGTCACCGTTTTTCCGAACCGAAAGTATTTCCCATGGCCCAGTCCTTTGCCCCTGTCCCCGAACTCTATGTGAGCTATGAAAGCGCCCAGAAACTCAAGGTCGAGGCCGCGAACCTGACCAGCCATGACCTGACATCGCGTCAGATCTGCGATCTGGAACTGCTGATGAACGGCGGTTTCAACCCGCTCAAGGGGTTCATGAGCGAGGCCGATTATGACGGCGTGGTCAACGACATGCGGCTGGTGGGCGGCGCGCTGTGGCCGATGCCGATCACCCTCGACGTGAGCGAAAAGGCGGCCGAAGGCATCGAGATCGGTCAGGATATCGCGCTGCGCGATCAGGAGGGCGTCATCCTGGCGACGATGACCGTCACCGACAAATGGTCTCCCGACAAGGCGCATGAGGCCGAGAAGGTTTTCGGTGCCGACGATTCGGCGCATCCGGCGGTCAACTATCTGCACAACACCGCGGGGGCCGTGTATCTTGGCGGTCCGGTTACCGGCCTGCAAACGCCCGTGCACTATGATTTCAAGGCACGCCGCGACACCCCCAACGAGTTGCGCGCCTATTTCCGCAAACTTGGCTGGCGCAAGATCGTGGCCTTTCAGACCCGCAACCCGCTGCACCGCGCGCATCAGGAACTGACGTTCCGCGCCGCCCGCGAGGCGCAGGCAAACCTGCTGATCCACCCGGTCGTCGGCATGACGAAACCGGGCGATGTCGATCACTTTACCCGCGTGCGCTGCTACGAGGCGGTGCTGGGGCAATACCCCGCCGCCACCACCACGATGAGCCTGCTGAACCTTGCGATGCGGATGGCCGGTCCGCGCGAAGCGGTCTGGCACGGCCTGATCCGCGCCAACCACGGCTGCACCCACTTTATCGTCGGGCGCGATCATGCGGGTCCGGGCAAGAATTCGGCTGGCGACGATTTCTATGGCCCCTACGACGCGCAGGATCTGTTCCGCGAATATCAGGACGAAATCGGCGTCGAAATGGTCGATTTCAAACATATGGTCTGGGTGCAGGAACGCGCGCAGTACGAGCCGATGGACGAGATCACCGACAAGGACGAGGTCACGATCCTGAACATTTCCGGCACCGAATTGCGCCGCCGCCTGCAAGAGGGCCTCGAGATCCCCGAATGGTTCTCGTTCCCCGACGTGGTGACCGAACTGCGCCGCACCCGTCCCGCGCGCAGCAAGCAGGGCTTCACGGTGTTCTTCACCGGCTTTTCAGGGTCCGGAAAATCAACCATCGCCAATGCGCTGATGGTCAAGCTGATGGAAATGGGCGGGCGCCCCGTGACGCTACTCGACGGCGATATCGTGCGCAAGAACCTGTCGTCGGAGTTGGGATTCTCCAAGGAACACCGCGACCTGAACATCCGCCGGATCGGCTATGTCGCGTCGGAAATCACTAAGAACGGCGGCATCGCCATCTGCGCACCGATCGCGCCCTATGCGACGACGCGGCGCGCGGTGCGCGAGGACGTCGAGGATTTCGGCGCCTTCATCGAAGTGCACGTCGCCACCTCGATCGAGGAATGCGAACGGCGTGACCGCAAGGGGCTGTACAAACTGGCGCGTGAGGGAAAGATCAAGGAATTCACCGGGATCTCGGATCCCTACGATGTTCCGCAGGATCCCGAACTGCGCGTCGAAACGCAGGGCGCCGATGTCGACAATTGCGCCCACCAGGTGATCCTGAAACTTGAATCGATGGGCCTGATCAAGGCCTGATGTCGTGCGTGCCGGGGCCCCTGCGGCCCCCGGCACCGACCCGATGGTCCGCGGAACGGCTAGTGGACCGTCAGGGGCCGCATGTCGTGCTTGCGGGCAAGCTCGAATGCCATTGCGCGGTCCGCGACGAGGGCCAGTTGCTGACCCTCTGCGTCATGCACCGAAAATATCGTCTCGAGCGATCCGGCCTGCTCTTTCAGGTCATCGGACAGATCGGCGACGGCGACCGGTTTGACGTAGACGATGCGTCCCGACAGTTGATCGAAATCCACTTTATGATCCATTTCGTGCGACTCCTTTTGGTGCCGCCGTCGATGCGGCGGCCTTCGATTTGATCTCGATGGTCTGGACGACGCTGTCTGGCACCTTGCGGTTGAGATCGACGTGCAGCAGTCCGTTTTCCATCGCGGCCTCGCCGACCTCGACGCCCTCGGCCAGCACGAAACTGCGCTGAAACTGGCGTGCGGCGATGCCACGGTGCAGGAACACCCGCCCTTCCGCGTCGTCCCGCTGACGTCCGCGGATCACCAGGCTCTGCTCTTCGAGGGTGATCGCCAGGTCGGCATCGGCAAATCCCGCCACGGCAAGGGTGATGCGATAGGCGGACTCCGAGGTTTGTTCGATATTATAGGGCGGATAACCGTCATTTCCGGTTTTCGCCGTCCGTTCGACCAGCCGTTCAAGCTGTTCGAAGCCAAGCAGGAACGGGTGTGTCCCAAGGGTCAGTTTCGTCACGGGGTGCATGTCCTTATCCAAAGCGACAGTCCGGTCCGGGGCCCCGGTGTTAACGTGTCGGCAACCCCGTATCCGAAATATGGGCAGGCAAAGGCCGCAGCACAAGTGTGCAGACTAGTCGCAGGGCACGCGCATCCCTATGTTGCCCGCAACGCAGGCATGATTCCGGGACGCGAACAGATGAACACATCGGCACGGATGGAGCAGCTCGATGTGTTGCGGGTCAAACTCGCGGTTCTCAAATCCGAGCATCGCGACCTCGATCTCGCCATCGAGGCGCTGCACGCGCGCGGCAGTATGGATATGCTGACGCTGAAACGCCTGAAAAAACAGAAACTGGGCCTCAAGGACCGGATCGTGGCCCTCGAGGACCGGATCTTGCCCGATATCATCGCCTAGGTTCGGCATCGCCGACGTGCGGCCTGACGGACTTTTATCGTGGCGCATCTCTTTCAGATATTTGCATCGTATTCGATGAAGAAATCCGCCCGGAACCGTGCTGCATTGCCCTTCGACGTCGCCCCGGTATAGTTGCGCGCCTGATCCTCCGATCCCCTGACCCAAGGTTCGCCGATGTCCGACCCTGACTTTGTGCACCCTTCCGGCACAGCACCCGGACCGCGCGTCGGCATCGTCATGGGCAGCCAGTCCGACTGGCCCACGATGCAGGCCGCAGCCGATATCCTGCGTGAGCTGGGCATCGCACACGAGGCGCGCATCGTCTCGGCGCACCGCACGCCCGAGCGGTTGTGGCGCTATCCGCGCGACGCGGCGGCGCGCGGCGTGCAGGTCATCGTGGCCGGTGCCGGCGGGGCGGCGCATCTGCCGGGCATGCTGGCGTCAAAGACGATCCTGCCGGTGATCGGCGTGCCCATTGAGACAAAGGCGCTGGGGGGCGTCGATTCGCTCTATTCCATCGTGCAGATGCCGCGCGGTTTTCCCGTGGCAACCATGGCGATCGGCGGCGGCGCGAATGCGGGGCTGATGGCCGCCGGCATCCTCGCGCTGAACGATCCCGCCCTTGCCGTGCGCCTGAACGACTGGCGCACAACCCTGTCGGCGTCGATCCCAGAGGTGCCGGAATGATACCGCTGCGCCCGGGTCAAACCCTTGGCATCCTTGGCGGCGGTCAGCTTGGCCGGATGCTGGCGCTTGCCGCCGCGCGCCTCGGCCTGCGGGTTCATG
Organism: uncultured Alphaproteobacteria bacterium; assembly: GCA_963761735.1. GTDB lineage: Bacteria > Pseudomonadota > Alphaproteobacteria > Rhodobacterales > Rhodobacteraceae > CAVXHQ01. The sequence goes on along the minus strand of CAVXHQ010000005.1, from coordinate 671,641 downwards.
TATTCGAGCCTGTCGCAGATTGCCCCGCCGCGCAGGTTGCCGGTCGTACCACCACGGCGTCCTACGGTGATGCGGCGGCACTCACTGCCTTTGCCAATACCGTCGATGTCATCACCTATGAATTCGAGAATATCCCCACCGCCGCCCTCGACATCCTCGAAGGCCTCCGGCCCGTCCACCCGAACCGCCGCGCCCTTGCGACGTCGCAGGACAGGATGGCTGAGAAAACGTTTCTGCAGGGCCTTGGCCTCGCCACGGCGCCCTTTGCCGCCGTCGACGATGCTGCGGGTATGGACGCCGCCATCGCCGAGATCGGAACGCCCGCGATCCTGAAAACACGGCGTCTGGGCTATGACGGTAAAGGTCAGGCCCGTCTGGAAACCGCCGCCGATGCCACCCCGGCGCTGGCCGCGATGAACGGCGCCGCCTGCGTCCTCGAGGGGTTCGTCGCGTTCACCAGCGAAGTGTCGGTGATCGGCGCGCGGTCCCATGACGGCGCCGTGGCGTGCTACGATCCGGGCGAAAACGTGCACCGGGACGGCATCCTGCGCACCACGCGCGTGCCCGCCGCCCTGCCCGCCGCGCGCGCCGCCGACGCGGTGCTGATCGCGGCACGGATCCTGACTGCGCTCGACTATGTCGGTGTCCTGGGCGTCGAGCTTTTCGTGACGCCCGGCGGCCTCGTCGTCAACGAAATCGCGCCGCGGGTGCATAATTCCGGTCACTGGACGCAGAACGGCTGTCTGGTGTGCCAGTTCGAGCAGCACATCCGCGCCGTCGCCGGTTGGCCATTGGCCGACGCGACACGCCACAGCGACATCGAGATGGAAAATCTGATCGGCGACGACATGAACCGCCTGCCCGACATTGCCACCTCGGACGCCGCGATCCACCTGTACGGCAAAGCCGAGATCCGTCCGGGCCGCAAGATGGGCCATGTCAACCGATTGATCCCGAAGGATTAATCGAAACCGAAGATCACGCCGCCCAGCGACAGGTCGGGATCGAAGGCACCGTCGCGCAGGAACGACAGAACCTCTGCCATGACAAGCGGATTGTTCATCATGAACGTGTGGCTGACCGGCAGGACGATATGGTCGGTCATCCCCTCGACGCGGGTCGAGGCGACGGAAACCTTGCCGTCGTCCTGCCCTTCGATCAAGGCGGAATACACCGGGTTCAGCGAGGCGGTGCCGGCGATGATCCCCAACTCATAGTCGGGCGGCGGCAGCACGTTCGGCAGGCTGTTCGGCTCGGTCCCGAGTTGCATGCCCGCGGGCCCGTTCACCCATTCGAACGGCTCGAAATCGCCGAATACATCGACCAGTTCCGATCCGCCGTTGGGCGGCGCCAGCATCACGACGCGCCCCATCTCGTCGGGCCGGTCATAGGACAGCCACGCCCGCAACAGGATACCGCCCATCGAATGGGTCACGAAATTCACCCGTCTGTCGCCGCAGGCCGCGACATCGCGCGGCAGCGTTTCGGCGACAAGCGCCTGAACCGTGGCTTGCGTCGACGGATAGCCGGTGTTGACGACCAGATAGCCCTCGGCCTCGAGCACCTCTTGCAGCGCGAAAAAAGAATATTCGCTGCGGGCAAGGCCGTGCAGCATGACGACGCACTCCTCCGCCGCGACCGGATTGGGCGCGGTCGAGCAGGCAACAGGCACCAGGGCCAGCAGGGCAGTCAGGCGGCGGTAATATCTCAGCATGACAGTATCATAGGATCGAAACGCCGCCACGTCAGGTCAGGTTCCCCGTAACCCTGCGTGACGAAGCAACATTTGCGTGATGACGGGCCGATATCGCGGCCGGGTGCCGCATTCGCGTGACATGCCCGCAGGGGCGCGGCATGATCGGTCGATGCCGCCCGTCCCCCTCTCCCCCCGTCCGATCCGTCTCGCCACCCGCGCCGTCCTGGTGCACGAGGACCGGTTGCTGCTGGTCAATGCCTATCCGGGTCGCACGGATCTGTGGTGCGCGCCGGGCGGCGGCGCGCAGGCGCACGCAAGCCTTCCCGACAATCTGAGCCGCGAGGTGCATGAGGAAACCGGGCTGCGGATTGCCGTCGGCGGGCCCTGTCTGGTCAATGAATTTCACGATCCCGACGGCGATTATCATCAGGTCGACCTGTTCTTTCGCTGCACCCTGATCGGTCCGGCCCGTGCCGGCGAATGGACCGATCCCGAAGGCATCGTGACCCACCGCACATGGGTGACGCGGGCCGAGGCGGATGCGCTGCGGATCCGTCCCCAGGCTCTGCCCGACGTCGCATGGGGCAACGCCGGAGGCCTGCTGTACGACCCGCTGGAACGCATCCTGCCGTAGCCTGCCGGTCCCGGGCTCCGCCTCCCCCCCCCCGGTCAGCGTCCCGCGATCACCGCACTCGCCGCGTCGAGGGCACCGTGACCGTGGGCGATGCCCTCGGCCTTCAACCCACTGTCGATTGCCCCCAGCGAGCCCATGACCATCTGCGCATTGACATGTCCCATATGGCCGATGCGGAAAAACGCCTCGGTCGGTGTGCGGCCAAGGCCGATGCCAAGGGTGACGCCTGCGTTGTGTTCGACCCAGGATCGCAGGCGCGCGCCGTCGTTGCCGCCCAGTTCGATCGCGGTCACGCCGGTCGCCCGTTTCGCCGCGTCCCCGATGTTCAGGCGCATGGCACCACCGGCGCCCCAGGTTTCGACGGCAACCCAGATCGCCCGCGCCAGTTGGGCATGGCGCGCCCAGACAGCCTCGACGCCTTCGGCGTGGATCATGTCGAGGGCGGCGCGCAGGCCGTAGATGTGGTGCGTGGGCGCCGTGCCTGCGAAATACTGATAGTATTCGGCAGGATCCATCCGCCGACGCCAGTCCCAGTACATCGACACCCGCGCCATCGTGTCGCGCACCGCACGCGCACGGTCGTTGGCGAAAACAAGGCCAAGGCCCGGTGGCGTCATCAGCCCCTTCTGGCAGGCGGTGACCATTACATCGACGCCCCAGGCGTCCATTTCGAACCGGTCACAGCCGAACGAGGCGATGCAGTCGGCCATCAGCAACGCAGGGTGCCCCGCCGCATCCATCGCCGCCCGCACGCCTGCTATATCGTTGAGCACGCTCGTCGATGTGTCGACATGCACCGCCAGCACCGCCTTGATCCGGTGCTCTTTGTCGGCGCGCAACGCTGTCTCCGCGCGGTCGGCGTCGATGTCGCTCTGCATCCCGAAATCGACGACTTCGACACCGATCCCCATCGCCTTGGCCATCTCGCCCCAGCCGAGACAGAAGCGGCCCGTCGCCAGCACCAGCACCGTCTCGCCGGGGGCCACGACGTTGGCGAGTGCCGCCTCCCACGCCGCATGGCCGTTGCCGATATAGATCGCCGCGCCGCCCGTGGTCCGTGCAAGACGTTTAAGGTCAGGGAACAGGCTTTTGGTGACGTCGTGCAATTCTCCTTCGTAGATGTTCGGTGCCGCGCGGTGCATGGCGCGCAGCACTTCGTCGGGCATGACCGACGGGCCGGGAATGGCAAGGTAGGGGCGGCCGTTGGCAAGCATGGCGGTCTCCGGAAAAACGGGCTGGTGTTGCGCGACACTATGCGGGCGCCGCGTGCCGTCAAGGGCGTGCGGCGGAGGGCGTGTACCGCGTGCTGCGGCCCCTGTGCGGCACGGGGGCGGCTTGCACGGCCCGGCGTGCCCGCATAAACGGCTGACACGCGCATGAGGACACCCATGACCGACGCCCCGCCTCCGACGATGCCGCCAGACCGCGCAACCCGTGCCGCGGCGCAATGGCGCGACGTCGGGTTCTTGCGGCACCTGTGGCGCAACGAGGCGCTGGTCGCCCCCGGTGTCTGGCGGTCGAACCATCCCGGTCCCCGACGGTTGGCGGAATATGCCGCGCGCGGGATCACGACCGTTCTGTCTCTGCGCGGCGATCCGGGGGGGGCAGCGCAGCGGGTCGAGGCGGCGGCCTGTGCGCGGCTTGGCATCGACTTGCACATTCTTGGCCTGAACGCCCGCCGGGCGCCTCACACGGCGACGCTTCTTTCACTTTTCGAATTTTTCGACGAATTGCCCCGCCCCTTTCTGATGCACTGCAAATCCGGCGCAGACCGGACCGGCCTCGCCGCCGCACTCTATCTTATGGATCAGGAGGGCGCCGGTCTCGACGCCGCGCGGACGCAATTGTCGGCCCGGTTCCTGCATTTCCGGCGCAGCGAAACAGGCATCCTCGATGCGGTCCTCGACCGGTACGCCCCTCACGCGGCGATGCCCGTCCGCACATGGGTCCGCAAGGAATACGACCGCGACGCCGTGACCGAGAGCTTTGCGCGCACGCGCCGCAAGACCCCCGAATGAAGCGCCCGACCCGACGCGAAGGCGCCGCCGGGCCGCATCTGCGTTGGCTCTGGCGACATTATCTGAGCCCGCACTGGCGCTTGCTTGCCGTGGCGGCGGTGTTCATGGCCATCGAAGGCGGCAGCCTTGCGCTGTTTGCCGCCTCGACCGAACCGATGTTCGACCGCGCCTTCGTGCAGCGCGAGGATGGGGCGCTGTGGACTGTCGGCCTGACGATCATGGCGATTTTCGTGGCCCGGTCGCTGACCTCGATGGGCCAGCGCGTCATTCTGACCCGGATCAAGGAAATGTCGGCCGCCCACATTCGCGGCGATCTGCTGGCGCATCTGATGCGCCTCGACCTGAGCTTTCATCAGGGCCATCCGCCCGGCACCCTGATCGAACGGGTGCAGGGCGATGTCGCGGCCATCAACAACGTCTGGGCCGGCCTCGTCACCGGCCTCGGGCGCGATCTTGTATCGGTGATCGGGTTGTTCGCCGTGGCGCTGACGATCGACTGGCGCTGGACGGCGGTGGCCCTTGCGGGGGTGCCGGTCATCATCCTGCCGTCGCTGCTGTTGCAGGGCTATGTGCGCCGCCGCGCCCGCGCCTCGCGCGAGGTGGCCGCCGACATGTCGACCCGGCTGGACGAGATCTTTCACGGTATCGCCGCGATCAAACTCAACGCGCTGGAGCGGTATCAGTCGCTGCGCTATGACACGCTTGCCGGCACCCGGATCCGCGCCGAGGTGCGCACGGCGACCGGTCAGGCGGCGATCCCGGCGCTGATCGACATCATGACAGGCATCGGATTTTTGTGCGTGCTGTTGTATGGCGGCGCCGAAATCGTCGCCGGCGACAAGACGGTGGGCCAGTTCATGGCGTTTTTCACCGCGATGGCCCTGACGTTCGAACCGCTGCGCAGGCTGGGAAACATCTCGGGCCTGTTGCAGGCCGCGACGGCCTCGCTCGAGCGGATGCGCGCGATCTTCGACACCCGCCCGACGCTGGTATCGCCCGCCGCCCCCCGCCCTGCCCCCGCCGGCGCTCCGGCCATCGAGGTCGACGACGTGACGCTCGCCTACGCCGATCTGCCGGTTCTGCGCGGCCTGAGCTTTCGCGCGGAAGCGGGCCAGACGACGGCCCTCGTCGGCGCGTCGGGGGCGGGCAAAAGTACGGTTTTCGGCCTGCTGACGCGCCTGGTCGACCCCGCCTCGGGCTCGATCCGCATCGGCGACGCGGCGACCACCGAAATGGACCTCGCGGACCTGCGCGGCCTGATCTCGACCGTGACGCAGGATGCGCTGCTGTTCGACGAAAGCCTGCGCGACAACATCCTGCTGGGACGCACGGACGTATCGGAGGCGGCGCTGACCACCGCCCTCGACGCCGCACATGTGTCCGATTTCCTGCCGCACCTGCCCCGCGGCCTCGACAGCCCGGCGGGCCCGCGCGGTTCTGCGCTGTCGGGAGGCCAACGCCAGCGGGTGGCCATCGCGCGCGCCCTGTTGCGCGACACGCCGGTGTTGCTGCTCGACGAGGCGACGAGCGCGCTCGACACCCGCTCCGAGGCCATCGTGCAGCAGGCCCTCGACCGGCTGAGCCGCGGCCGCACCACCATCGTCATCGCGCACCGGTTGTCGACCGTGCGCAATGCCGACCGGATCGTCGTTCTGGACCGGGGGCGCGCGGTCCAGATCGGCACGCACGACACGTTGCTTGCCGACGGCGGGATCTATGCCGATCTGCACGCTCTGCAATTCGGGCGCGAAGAGGCGATCCCGCCGCATCGGGGCTGACACCCGCGCCGCGCGTGCCTATATCCAATACACCCAGCACCAAAGGCCATCCATGACCCGCACCGTCCTGAAGATTACCGGCAGCGATGCGCAGACGTTTCTGCAGGACCTCGTCACCAATGACGTCACCCGCGCGCAGGGCGGGCCGGTCTATGCCGCCCTGCTGACGCCGCAGGGCAAATATCTGGCCGATTTCTTTGTGTTGGCGCAGGACGACGCCTTGCTTGTCGATGTCGCCCATAGCCATGCGGCACCGCTGGCGCAGCGTCTGTCGATGTACAAGCTGCGCGCCGATGTGCAGATCGGCGAGACTGACATCGCCGTGACCCGTGGCACAGGGATTCCGCCACCGGGCGCCCATGCCGATCCGCGCCACCCGGCCCTCGGCTGGCGCTCTTACGGGGCGGGTGACGGCGAGGCGGTCGACTGGGACGCGCTGCGCGTCGCACATCTGATCCCGAAAACCGGCGTCGAGCTTGGCCCCGACACCTTTATCCTCGAGGCCGGGTTCGGGCGCCTGAACGGCGTCGATTTCCGCAAGGGATGCTATGTCGGCCAGGAGGTGACGGCCCGGATGAAGCACAAGACGGTGCTGCGCAAAGGCCTCGCGCGGGTGGTCGTATCCGGCCCGGCCGAACCGGGCGCGCAGATCATGACGGACGGCAAACCGGTCGGGGTGCTGCACACCCGGTCGGGTGATGCGGCGATTGCCTATCTGCGGTTCGACCGCGCGCAGGGAGAAATGTCGGCGGGGAACGCAACGGTGCGGATGGTGGCGGAGCCGATCTGACCGGTACCGTGCGACACATGCGCAAGGCCGCCCCGGCGGGACGGCCAGAGGTTACGCCCGTTCGGAATATTCCATCGTCTCGGTATTCACGACGATGTCCTCGTCGGTGCCCACGAACGGCGGCACCATCACCTTTACGCCGTTGTCGAGGATCGCCGGCTTGAAGCTGTTGGCCGCGGTCTGGCCCTTTACCACGGGCTCCGTCTCGAGGATCTTGCACACAACCTTCTGAGGAAGCGTCACGTTGAGCGCCTCTTCACCGTAATATTCGATGTGTACAGTCATCCCGTCCTGCAGAAACGGGCGTCGCTCTCCCAGAAGCTCGGCGGGCAGCGCCATCTGGTCGAAAGTTTCGGTGTCCATGAATGTCAGCATGCCGTCGGTTTCGAACAGGAACTGCTGGTCCTTCTGGTCCAGCCGCACCCTCTCGACCTTGTCGGCAGAGCGGAACCGCTCGTTGAGTTTGGATCCCGAGCGCAGGTTGCGCAACTCGACCTGTGCAAAAGCGCCGCCCTTGCCCGGTTTGACGTGATCCACCTTGACCGCCGCCCACAAACCGCCGTCGTGATCGAGGATATTCCCCGGTCTGATTTCGTTTCCGTTGATTTTCGGCATGATCCGCTTTACGTCAAAGAAGTGTCAAAAGGTTGATGGTCGATAGTCACACCCTATATATCGCGTTGCGGTTGCCGACAAGACAACGAAATGGACGATTTATAGACAGGTAGCTATGCGACAAACGCATAGCAGCCATTCCAAATGAGGGCCCCCGAATCAAGCGGGTTTGGGCATATTCCGCAGACACGCGAATGCTGCAAGAGCAAAATGAAGGATGCACGATGAGAGATTTCGTTGACGGCACTGCCTATAATAACGAGCAGGGAAACCGCGCGCGCAAGTTGTTCGCCGCTGTTGTGCTCGCTGCCCTCGACGATGCCATCGCCGACGACAAGAAATATGGCAACGGCCCCGAGCAGATCGCCCGCTGGGCACGGTCGCGCGACGGCCGCGAAGTTCTGTCCTGCGCCGGTATCGACCCCAACGAACGTGTCGTTGCGGGCCTGATGGACTTTGTCGGCAAAGGCGTGCGTACCTCCGTGGCACTGAGCCGCGAGGAAAGCGAGCGTCGTCACGCAGCCGAGCAGGAAGCCAAGGCTGCCTGATTTCGTTCCGTAGAACTGCAAAACGGCCTCCGGTTTCGGGGGCCGTTTTGCTGTCGGGTCCATATTTTGGGCCAGTGGTTTTGGGCCAGTGGGTTTACCGATGACGTTCAGGCAGGCGGCAAGGGGCGGCGATGGCACGCGCGGTGATGATACAGGGTGCGGGGTCCAACGTCGGCAAATCGATGCTGGTCGCGGGACTGGCGCGGGCCGCGCGGATCCGGGGACTGTCCGTCGCGCCGTTCAAACCGCAGAACATGTCAAACAACGCCGCCGTCACCGTCGACGGCGGTGAGATCGGGCGCGCACAGGCCTTGCAGGCACTTGCCTGCGGGTTAGAGCCGCATACCGACATGAACCCGGTCCTGCTGAAGCCCGAGACCGACACCGGCGCGCAGGTCATCGTGCAGGGCGTTCGTGTCGCGACGCTGCGGGCGCGCGATTACGGCGCGCTGAAGGCGACGCTGCTGCCCCGTGTTCTCGAGAGCTTTCACCGTCTTGCCACCGGTCATGACCTTGTCATCGTCGAGGGTGCGGGCAGTCCGGCCGAGGTGAACCTGCGCGCGGGCGACATCGCCAACATGGGGTTCGCGACGGCGGCGCAGGTGCCTGTCGTGCTGATCGGCGACATCGACAGAGGCGGCGTCATCGCCCAGCTGGTCGGCACGCACGCGGTGCTGGACCCGACCGACCGCGCCCTGATCCGCGCCTTTGCGATCAACAAGTTTCGCGGCGATCCGACGCTGTTCGCCGGTGGGATGAACATCATCGCCGACCGTACCGGCTGGTCGCCCCTCGGGATCGTGCCGTGGTTCGCCGACGCATGGCGCCTGCCCGCCGAAGATATCCTCGATCTGGGGCGGGGGCCCGCGACGTCGGGCGCGTTCCGGATCGCGGTGCCGCGGCTGAACCGGATCGCCAATTTCGACGATCTGGATCCGCTGTCGGCAACGCCCGGTGTCACGGTCGACATCGTGACGCCGGGCCGTGCGCTGCCCGGCAACGCAGACCTCGTGCTGATCCCCGGATCGAAGGCGACGATCGCCGATCTTGCGGATTTTCGCGCGCAGGGCTGGGACGTCGATCTTGCCGCGCATATTCGGCGTGGCGGGCATGTTCTGGGGATTTGCGGCGGCTATCAGATGCTTGGGCGGCGCATTTCCGACCCGGACGGCATCGAAGGCGCCCCCGGCTCGGTCGAGGGCCTTGGCCTGCTCGACGTTGAAACCGTGATGTCGCCGCACAAGCGCCTGACCCGCACGCAGGCACAGCACCCGGCCAGCGGCACCACCGTCGAGGGATACGAGATCCATATCGGCGCCACGACCGGCCCGGATTGCGCGCAGGCCTGGCTGGACATCGCGGGCCGCCCCGAAGGTGCGGCTTCGCCAGACGGCAGGATACAGGGATGCTATCTGCACGGCCTTTTCGCCGCAGACGCGTTTCGCGCGGCGTGGCTTGCGCGGATCGGGTCAGTTGACGCGGGCGGAGGCTATGCGCGGGGGGTAGAGGTCACGCTCGATGCGCTCGCGGCCCACCTTGAACGACATCTGGATGTGGATGCGATCCTCGGGCTGGCGACAGAGGCGCATTAGGCGGATTCAGTCGAAACTTTCGCTCGAAATCACGCGATAGATTTCGCGCCGAACGAGTTTGCGGACGTTGCGGGTGATCCGTTCGCCCAGTTTTCCCTGCAGTTCCTGACGAACGATGTCGGCAACCAGTTCGCGCAACACCGCCTCGTCGATAACCGCGTCATCGCCGAAAATGCTCGCCGCGATACTGTCCGCATCGAATGTCGCGGCAGCATCGTCGGGGGTGCCTTCGCCGAGCGACTGAGATGCGGCGCCGGCTTCATCGGCAGGGTCAGTGGCTGTCGTATGCGGCGGCAGTTCCTCGGCATCCTCGACCGTCGCCGATCTGCGCATGCGCGATGCAAAGACACCGGCCTGCGCGGCGGAACTGGCCCAATCGACGACTGGCGTTCCTTCGCTGCCATCGGGTTCCCAATCGTCGGTCTGATGGGTTATCGCGGCTTCGAGTTCGGCGATCTTGCCCTCGAGCGAGGCTCGCCCGGCGGCACGGGCAAGGGCGGCCGGGTCGATTGGCGCCTCATTGCGGGCAGTCTTTGGTGATTCGGGACCGTCGGTGTCCCCATTCGGGCCGGCGTCGGTATCATTGTCGGTGTCATTGTCGGTATCCGTGACCAGAACAGGTGTCGCACCGCTGGGGCGCACCGCAGCGGCATCCGCCATCCGGTCGGCGGAATTTGTTGTGTCGACCTCGGGTTGCAGATGATCCGTCAACCGGTCGTCTGCGCTGTCCATCGCATCGTCGTGCAAAACGGCGGTGGTCGCCGGATCTTCCGGCGCACTTTGCAGGTGCGCCGTTACGGCATGCTGCACGGCGGCAGCCTTGCGCGCGAGATCTTTGTCGAAAAGCCGTCCGGCAAAGATGTTTGTGGGGTGTGTTCCGTTGACGGTGTCGGCACCCGCAGGCGGCAGTTTGGGACTGTTGGCAGGCGGAATGTTCGCGGGCTGCGTCAAAACGAGAGGGCCACTGGTCCCACGGGGAGGCGGTGCAGTGTCCCGCGCCTGCACACTTGCCGGATCGTCGATCCGCAACGACGGCGTCAGCACGAAACGGCCCGCATCCACAGTCGCATCATCCACAGGCGCATCGGCGTCAACGGGCGCGGTCCCGCGCCTATCGCCGGACAGCTTTTCTGACCCCGACGGGTTTTCGGACGGGACCCGCCGCACAGTACGGGCCAATTCGGGCGCAGCCGCGGCCCCGGCACGAGATTCCGGGCGCGGCCTGTCCCCTTCGGAAACAAGCCTGCGGATGGAGGACAGCACATCCTCGATCTCGATATTGGTCACCGGGTCGGACATCTTCGATCCTGCTTCGCCTCGATCGAACCCTAACCGCAAAGCCCGGTCCGGACAACAGATAGGCCCGATTGTCGAGAGATTGTCGTGCGACGGGCCGCCGACACCTGCCTGCCGACACCACGGGTTTGACGGCGATGGGCGCCGCAAACAGCCGCTACACCCGACGGCCGGGCGTCAGTTCTCGCCCAGCGCCTCGAGGACCCGGTCAAGGGCACGGCCCTGATCGGACAGGGCGCCGGGCGCATCGCGCACCAGATTATAATAGGCATTCGGATCATAGATCTGCACGCGCAGGCGCAGATGCTCTGCCGTCAACAGGCCCATCGCCGACAGCGCCCGGTAGGTTGCCAGTGTCTCGTCGATCTCGGCGGAAATCAGGTTGGCACGGGCATCGAGCAGTTCCTGCTCGGCGTTGAGAACGTCGAGCGTCGTGCGCGCGCCCAGTGTCGCCTCTTCGCGGATCCCGTCGAAAGCGACGGAAGCCGCCCGGACCTGCCGCTCGAAGGCATCGCGGCTGGCACGGCTGACCTCAATGACCGTATAGGCGTTGGCGAGGTTCTGCTCGATCTGCTGGCTGGTCACGATCAGGTCGGACCGGGCCGCATCGCGCCGCGCGATGAACTGGCGCGTCTGGCTCGCCAGAAGTCCGCCCTGATAGATCGGCCCCGAGGCGGTGACGCCCAGCGAATTGACGTTGTTGAATTCGTCGTCGAGGCGGATCGTGCCCTGCAGCGTCACGGTCGGTTGCGCCGACAGTTCGGCCCGCGCGATGTTCAGCTCGGCGGCGGAGACGTTGTGCTGCTGCGCGATCAGCGCCGGATGGGTGCGCAGGGCGATGGCGCGCGCCTCGGGGATGGACCGGGTGATCCCGGCGGCGGGCACGGCGGACAGGCTTTGCGGGCGGCGGCCCACGGCGACCACGTATTCCGCCTGTGCCTGCGCCAGATCGCCCTCCGCCCCGGCCAGAAGGCTGCGCGCGGCGGCAAGACGGGCCTCGGCGAGGCTGACATCGGTGCGGGTCACTTCGCCCACCTCGAACCGGTCGCGCGCGGCGCGCAATTCCTGCGTGATCAGGCGGACGTTGTTTTGCCGCAACTGCACGAAGGCGCCGTTGCGCTGCACGTTCAGATAGGCGGTGACGATCCGCAGCATGATCTGCTGTTCGACGTCCAGAAGGCTGGCGCGCGTGCTCAGCACGATTTCCTTCTGCACTTCGATGGCAAGCTGGTTGCGACCGCCGTCGTACAGCGTCATTTCCGCGGTCAGCGACAGCGACGCCGACAATGCGCTGTCGTCGACGAATTGCGGCTGATCCGACACCTGCGCCTGCGCGACCCATCGCACCACCGGCAACAGCGACGACACGGCCTGCGCCACATCCTCGTCGGCGGCGCGCAGCAAGGCGCGGTTCTGATCCAGCAGGCCCGAGCTTTCGTATCCGAAGGCCATCGCATCGGCGAGCGTTTCGGCCGGCAAAGGGCTGGCCACGGCGAGGGCGATCAGGCTGGCCCCGCAAAGGCGCCTGACGACGTTCACAATTCCCAAACCACTGCTCCCCCTACGACCACTCACATGTGTTTACCGTTGATGGGGCCGTCCGCCCGGTTTGACAAGACAGCCCGGTGTCGCGGCACCGGCGGCGGGCGTTTGCCACCGCACGTCCCGGCGCGCGCGCCGGTCAGAATTCAAACGCGGCCACTTTGGCAAAACCCGGCAGCACCGGCGCACCGGCGTTGAAACAAAACCGCCAGCCCACTCGCCGCACGCCGTCCTCGGGCGCGGTCATCCGGCCGATACGGACCGAGCCCAGCGCCCCTTCGGCAAAGATACAGATCATCCGGCCCCCGTCGCGGAGCTGGTCGATCAGGGCCTGCGGCACCTCTTCGACGGCGCCCTGAACGATGATGACGTCGTAGGGGCCCGATTTCGCCGCCCCCTCGGCCAGCGGTCCGGTCAGAACGGCGGCATTGTCGACGCCGTTCTCGGACAACGTCGTCTGCGCCTCGCCGGTGCGGGCCGGGTCGTCGTCGACGCCGACGACGAATTCCGCCAGACGCGCCAGAACGGCGGTGGAATAGCCCAGACCGCATCCCAGATCGAGGACCACTTCGTCCGGCTGGACGGAGGCCGCGTCCAGCATCTTGGCGAATGTCCGAGGCTCGAGCAGCACACGCCCGTCGCCGAGGCTCAGGTTCTCGCCGACGTAAGCGGCCTCGCGGGCGGCGTTCGGCACGTAAAGTTCGCGCGGCACGGCCAGCATCGCCTCGATAATCGGAAATTTGGTCACATCCGACGGGCGCACCTGGGTGTCGACCATCATCGTCCGGCGCATCGCGTAATCTGCCACGGTATCGGGCCTCGTTCAGAAGATCTGCAATTGCAGAGGTGATGCCACATAGCGTGCCCCTCGGCAACGCCGGATCGCCGGGCCGCCGGATCGCCGGGCCGTTGGATCGCCGGGTCGCTGGATAATTGGGTCGGTTAACCGCCGCATAGCCGGATCGCCGGCCGCGCGCGCCCGTAACACCGACCGGCCCGCGCGGAACACGTCAGGACCGCCGGATCAGAACCGCCATGCCGGCAAAGATCAGCGCGGCGCCGGCCAGACGCGCGGCGATGGCGCCGGAACCGGCCATTGCCCCTCCTGCCCCCGCCGCCATCGCGGCATCGAGGGCCACGCCCACGATCATCTGCCCCGCGATGATCAGCAGCGCCGTCGCCACGGCGCCGATCCGCGCCACAAGCCAGCTGCCCGCCGCCACGAAGACCACCCCGAGCGGGCCGCCGAACCATGCCCACCACGGTGCCGCCAGTGCATCCACAGGCCACAGCCCGCCGGTGAACAGTGCCGCGACGGTCAGCGCCACGAGGCCCACGACATGGTTCCACCAGGAGGTGCGCAAGGCCGAGGTCGACAGCGCCAGCCGCCCGTTGATCTGGCGGCTGACCCCGATCAGCAGACCCGCGCCCAGCGCCATGCCGACAAAGGCGATCATGCGAAACCAGCGTCCAGCGCGGCACCGATCCGGCCCGAAAAGATGATCAGCGCGCTGCCCGTCAGGATCAGAACGAGTGCGGCAGCGTCGCGCGCGGTCATCGCGCGCCGCGGCAACCCGAGCAGGCCGAACCGGTCGGCCAGCAGGCCGAACGCCACCTGTCCCAGCAGCCCCAGTGCCAGCGTGCCCGACAGCGCCAGCGCCGTATTCATCGTCACCGCCGACAGCATCACCGTCACGGCACCGCACACCCCGCCGAGATAGGCCCAGAGCGGTGCCCGCAAATGCGCGCCCGGCAGATGACGATTGCGCAGCACGCCGACGGCAAAGGGCAACAAGAACAGGCTTGCCGCGACGGTGCCCGTGGCATGCGCCGTCCAGGACGCGAACAGCGGGCCGTGGCTGCGCGACAGGGTGCCGTTCAGCAGCACCATGAACGCCAGCAGGCCGCCGGTGCCGAAAGCGGCCACCAGTGCCACGAGATGCGCAGTGTCCGGCCTGCTGCGCTGCGGCGGCAATTGCGGCGCGGTGGACGGGGTCTCGGGCGATGTCATCGGGGAGGATCGTTTCCTGGGGTCGGACAGTGGCCCCTCCTGACCTGTGTCGGCGGCAGTGGCAAGATCGACGCGAATCCAACCGGTTCCGGGGGGCATTCACGACGCCGGGCGGATGCGCCCTTCGGCAGACATGCGCGCCGCGAACCGCCCGTGTCGCACCCGCCATGCCGCCGCCTCACATCGGGTGGCCGGATCGGGAAAGCAACGCGGGATCCCTTCGGGGGCAATATTTTCGGCACGAAGTAGTGCTGGCGCCCGGCCCGGTAATCGGGCCAGATATTGCGCAGACCAGGGCAGAGACGGGAGTGATGCGATGATCATCAAGGCAGGAGAGGTTGCCGGAGAGCGGGTCGAAGGATCGGCGCCGAGGATGGAAGAGCGGCTGGCGGACGCGGGCGGGCTGACGCGGTTGGGCGCGAATATCGCGACACTGTTGCCGGGCGAGAAATCGGCGATGCGGCACTGGCACGAGGCGGAGGACGAGTTCCTCTATATGCTCGACGGCCGCGCGATCGTCGTCGAGGATGACGGCGAACACGAGATCGGCCCCGGCGATGCCTGTTGCTGGCCCGCGGGCGTGGCGAATGCGCACCACGTCCTGAACCGGTCGGACGCCCCCGTGCGCTATCTGGTGATGAGCGCCGGGGCGGCGGCGGCGGCGGATCATGTGCATTATCCGGATGACGGCCTGACGCTGCACCATGTGCCGCCGCGCTGGTGGATCGAGGATGCCGACGGGCGGGTGACGCGCGAAGGCGCAACGGACTGACATCGCGGGCGAAGCGACGCGCGGGCGACCGGGAGAGTGGACCGGGCGCTAAGCTGCGCCAAACGGCTTGCCAACTGGCCGGGCAAAAAGGCCGGAGCGCGTGACCGGGCCGTGTTGCCGGGCCGTGTTGCCGGCGCCGTGTTCCGCCGCCGCCGGAACGCCGCCGAAAGCGGAACGGGGCGGCCGCTGCCATCTGTCAAAGTGACTTCGCGTAGGCCTCGAGCTGCGTGGCAACCGTTCCCCAGCCGTCGAAAAAGCCCATGTCGGCGTGGCTTTTGCACGCCTCTTTCGAGCGGTGCCGCGCCGTCGCCGTATATATCGTGCCGCCGTCTTCACCGTCTTCGAAATCGATGATCGCCGTCATGAACGGATCTGCCGCGGGCTTCCAGCCTTCGCTGTAGGCATCCGTAAAGACGAGGCGGCGGCCGTCGACGATCTCGAGGTAGACGCCGGTGTTCTTCATCTCGTTGCCGTCGACGATGAATGTGGTGTCGAACCGCCCGCCGACGCGCAGATCGATGTCGCAGGCGTCGATCCTGTGCGGTCTGGGCACATAGAAATGCCGGATATGGACGGGCGTCGTCCAGCATTCCCACAACAGCGCCCGCGGCGCGTCGAGGGTGCGGGTGAACGACAGGTCGGTTTCGGGATCGAGGGTCATCGGTTTCTGTCCTTTGCAAGATTTGTGACATAATCGTCGAACCGGTCCAGCCTTGCGGTCCAGACGGCCCGTTGCGCATCGAGCCAGCCCTGTGCCGGTACGAAGGCATCCGGTGCCAGGCTGCACATCCGAACCCGCCCCGTTTTGGCCGAGGTGATAAGCCCCGCGTTCTCGAGCCGTTTCAGGTGGCCCATGAACGACGGCAGCGCCATATCGTGCGCGGCGGCAAGTTCGCTGACGCTTGCGTCGCCTCTGGCGAGGCGGGCGAGGATCGTGCGGCGCGTCGGATCGCCAAGAGCGGCGAAGTGACGGTCGAGGGCGGGTTCTGACTTAGCCATATTCCTAAGTAATCAGATGCCGGGCGGGTACGTCAAGAAAAAACCTAGGTATTTGCCTAACTGTTTTCAGTGCAGCCAACCGGTGCAGCGGGCGCGCACGGTTGACACCGCCCGCACCTCGTTTATACGCCGCCTTTCGATGGTGTTGGTGGCCCCCGCGAGGGGATGCCTGTCGGGGTGCCGGTATCGCCGGTTTCCAAAGGACAACGCCCTTTTGATACAAGCAAAAGGAGATCAGCCGTGACCAAACGCACGTCTGCCAAGTACAAGCTCGATCGTCGCATGGGCGAGAACATCTGGGGCCGTCCGAAATCCCCGGTGAACCGCCGCGAATACGGCCCCGGCCAGCACGGTCAGCGCCGCAAGGGCAAACTGTCCGATTTCGGCACCCAGTTGCGCGCCAAGCAAAAGCTGAAGGGCCATTACGGCGACCTGACCGAGAAACAGTTCCGCCGCATCTACGCCGAGGCCGAGCGGGTGAAGGGCGACACCGGTGAGAACCTCATCGGTCTGCTGGAGCGTCGTCTGGACGCCGTCGTCTATCGCGCGAAATTCGTGCCGACCGTTTTTGCCGCCCGCCAGTTCGTAAACCACGGCCACGTCACGGTGAACGGCAAGCGCGTCAACATCGCGTCCTACCGCGTCACCGAAGGCGACGTGATCGCCGTGCGCGACAAGTCCAAACAGCTCGCCGTGGTCCTCGAGGCCGTGGGCCTGCCCGAGCGTGACGTGCCCGATTACATGGAAGTCGACCATTCCAAGATGACGGCGACGTTCACCCGCACGCCGACCCTCGGCGACGTGCCGTTCGCCGTGCAGATGGAACCGAACCTGGTCGTGGAATTCTACGCGAAAAACTAATATCGTGGACATTCTACGCCAAAAATTGATGTCGTGGAACTCTGCGCCAGGAGCTGATCCGGTTCCGGCGCGGCACATCTATCGAAAGGCCACCTGCGGGTGGCCTTTTGCGTTTCGGCGGGGAGGGATCCGATGACAGTGGATATCCGCATCGCCGTGGTCGGCGCAGGGCTGATCGGCCAGCGGCATGCGGCCGCACTCTTGCAGGCAGCGGGCGTCACCCTCGATTGCATCGTCGAGCCGGGCACCGGTGGCGCCGCCTGCGCGGATGCGGCGGGTGTGCCCTGTTTCGCCGCGCTTGACGCCGTGCTGGGCGGCCGCGGTCCGGACGGCATCGTGCTCGCCACGCCAACCGCGCTGCACGAAGAGCAGGGGCTGGCCTGCGTCGCGGCGGGCGTGCCGGTGCTGATCGAGAAACCGGTCTGCGTGACCACGGCGCAGGCGCAGCGACTGGTGTCGGCGGCGGATCTGGCGGGCGTGCCGCTGCTCGTCGGGCATCACCGGCGGCACAACGGCCTCGTCGCGCGCGCCAAAGAGATGATCGACGGCGGGGCCATCGGATCGGTGCGCGCGGTCCACGGCACCTGCTGGTTCTACAAGCCCGACGCCTATTTCGATGCCGCGCCCTGGCGCACGGAGCCCGGCGCGGGGCCGATTTCGGTCAATCTGGTGCATGACGTCGACCTGATGCGCCATCTGTGCGGCGAGGTCATTCGCGTGCAGGCCACCGCCGCCGCCGCCCGGCGCGGCTATGCCAACGAGGACGTCGCCGCCGCCGTTCTGACCTTTGCAAACGGCGCCATCGGCACCCTCACCGTCTCGGATGCCATCGCCGCCCCGTGGAGCTGGGAAATGACGGCGCGCGAGAACCCGGCCTATCCCCCGACCGGCGAAAACTTCATGACCATCGGCGGCAGCGAAGGGTCGCTGTCGCTGCCCGACCTGACGTTGTGGCGGCACGAGGGCCCGCAAAGCTGGTGGTCGCCAATGTCCGCGACACGCGCGCCCGTCGATGCCCGCGCCGATCCGCTGGTGACGCAAATGACGCATTTCGGCGCCGTGATCCGGGGCGAGACGGCGCCGCTGGTTTCCGGCGCCGAGGGCCTTGCCACGCTTGCCGTGATCGAGGCTATCGCGCAGGCCGCATCCACGGGCACCGCGCAGGTCCCGGTGACGGACGGGCGATAATGACGTCAGACAACGGGTTTACACCGGGCGGAACCCCGCGTCATAGTTGCATCTGGCCGCGGTCGCCGGGAGGGCGATCCGCATTTGGGAGAACGACATGACACTGAAACTGACCCGCCGCGCCGCACTCGCGCTGACCTGCGCCACCGTCCTTGCCGGACCCGCGCTGGCCGATGCCCACCAGATGCAGCTGCGCCTGTCGATGGCCGGATCCGAGACCGATCAGCGCTCCGTCGCCATGGCGGAGGTTTTTGGCCCCGCCGTCGCCGATTTCGCCAGCTATGAGCCGACGTACAACGGCGCGCTCTTTGCACAAGGCACCGAGCTCGAGGCGATCAGCCGGGGCAACCTCGAGATGTCGATCACGTCGGCGCAGGAGCTGGCGCAGTTCTTCCCCGAATTCTCGATCTTTACCGCAGGCTACGTGCATCAGGACGCCGCCCATCAGGTTGCCGTTTTCAACGATCCGCTGATGGATCAGTTCACCGCCCGCGTCGAGGACGAACTTGGCGTGAAACTCCTGTCGGTCATGTATCTTGGCCGCCGTCAGGTGAACCTGCGCCAGACGCGTGAGGAACTCGAGGTGATGACGCCGGACGATCTGGCGGGTGTCAACCTGCGGATGCCGGGCACCGATGCGTGGCAGTTCCTGGGTGCGGCCCTTGGTGCGAGCCCGACGCCGATGGCGTTCAACGAGGTCTATACCGCCCTGTCGACCGGCGCCGTCGACGGTCAGGACAATCCGCTGCCGACCGTCGTGGACGCGAAATTCTACGAGGTAACGAACCAGATCGTGCTGACCTCGCATCTGGTGGACCTGAACTACATCGCCCTGTCCCTCGAGGCATGGAACGCGATGACGCCCGAACAACAGGAGATCGTGCAGACCGCCGCCGACGATGCCGCCGAATCGGCGCGGGTCCGTCAGCTGGAGCTCGAGGACGAGCTGGTGGCGTTCCTCGAAGGCGAAGGCATGGCGATCTACGAGCCCGACATCGCCGCGTTCCGCGAGGCGGTTCAGGCAGCCTATCTGGACAGCGAGTTCGCGGAAACCTGGCCCGAGGGTGTCCTCGAGCAGATCAACGCGCTCGGCAACTAGGGTTGCGCAGACTGACCCGCCTGTTTCGACAAGGGTTCAGACACGGGGCCGACGGCATCGCGGCGGCACTGCTCGCCGCGATGTTCGTGACCTTCCTGTTGCAGGTGGGGTCACGCTACATCCTGCACGCGCCGTTCGGCTGGACGCTGGAACTGTGCCTGATCCTGTGGCTGTGGATCGTGTTCTGGGGCAATGCCTTTGTGGTGCGGGACAGCGATCATGTGACGTTCGACATCTTCTATAACGCCGCCGGGTCGCCGATGCGGCGCATCCTCGCGCTCGTCGCCGCGGCGGCAATCGTTATCGGCATGCTCTGGTCGGTCGTGCCGACATGGGACTACGTCGATTTCATGGCAATGCGGCGCACGTCCACCGTCGAGGTGCCGTGGTCTGGCGACAAGATCCCGCTGCGCACGATATTCTTCATCTACATGGTCTTTCTGGTGGCCGTCGCCGCGCGCTATCTGTGGCGCATCACCGATATCTTGCGCAACGGACCGCCGCCCCCCGCCTATGAGGCGCTCGACCGGGCCGAGGCCGAGGCGCGCGCCGCCCGGCTGGCAAAGGCCGATGCCCCGTGAGCCTGGCGCTGGCGATTTGCCTTGTCGTCTTGTTCGTGCTGGCCGGGATCGGCACGCCGATCGGCTATGCCATCCTGCTGGCGGCCATCGCGTACCTGACGGCGTCGGGCGCGGATGTGGCGCTGGCCGGCGAGCAGATCATTCAGGGATTGTTCAACTCCTTCGTGCTGCTGGCCGTGCCGCTGTTCATCGTGGCTGCCAACATCATGAACGCAGGCAGTATTTCCGAACGGCTGCTGGCGTTCTGCGTCGCCGCCGTGGGCCGGTTCAAGGGCGGGCTGGGGCATGTCAACGTCGTCGCCAGCCTGATTTTTTCCGGCATGTCGGGCTCCGCCGTGGCGGATGCGGCGGGCATCGGCAAGATCATCATCAAGATGATGACCGAAGACGGGCGGTATTCGCGCGGCTATGCCGCCGCGATCACCGCCGCGTCCGCCACCATCGGCCCGATCATCCCGCCGTCGATCCCGATGGTCCTCTATTCGCTGGTGTCTGGCGCCAGCATCGGCGCGCTGTTTCTTGCGGGGATCGTGCCGGGGCTGATGATGGGCGCGGTCCTGATGGCGATGAACGCAATCATCAGCCACCGGCGCGGCTTTGCCGAGGAAGAGGCCGTGCCGCTGTCGGCCCTGCCCCGCCACACCGTGCGCGCGTTTCCCGCGCTGCTGATGCCCGCAATCCTGCTCTATGGCATCTATGGCGGCGTCACCACGCCGACCGAGGCCGCCGCCGTCGCCGCACTCTACGCGCTGATCCTCGCGGGTGTTTTCTACCGGGCGATGTCGCTGCGCGCGCTCTACGACATCTTCGTCGACAGCGCGCGGTCGTCCGCCGCCGTCGGTCTCGTGATCGGCGGGGCGTTCATCCTCAACTATATCGTGCTGTCAGAGAATATCCCGCAGACGGTTTCGGCCATGCTCGTCGGTCTCGACGTGCCGCCGCTGGTGTTTCTGCTGGGCGTCAACGTGCTGATCCTGCTGCTGGGCTGCGTGCTCGACGCGACGACGATCATCCTCGTGATCGTGCCGTTGTTCATCCCGACGTGCCGCGAACTGGGGATTGATCTGGTGCATTTCGGGGTGCTGGTCGTCGTCAATTCGATGATCGGCCTGATAACCCCGCCATACGGGATATTACTTTTCGTTATCAACGCGGTGACGGGCATCCCCCTGCGCGAGATCATCGCCGAGATCTGGCTTTTCCTCGCGGTCCTCATCGTCGCCCTCATGGCGATGATCCTGTTTCCGGACCTGATCCTCTGGCTGCCGCGCCTGTATGGATACCCCGGATAACCGCACCTTGTGCGGCGCTGCGAACGCGGCGGCGAACCGGGCCGCACACCCGATCGCACCGCGCACCAACCGCCCCGCCCTTTGACGTTGACTTGGGCCGCGCCGGGGCCAAAGAGTGCACCGATCCCGCACAAAAAGTCAGGTCACATGTCCACCGATTTGCCGACCGAAATCACGGGCGACGCCACCGATCTTGCCCACCTCGTCGCCAGCGGCGCCGCATCGCCGGACGAATTGCTCGACGCGGCGCTGGCGCGGGTGGCGGCGCTGAACCCGGGCCTGAACGCCGTGGTGAACCTGCGCGAGGCGGCGGCCCGGCGGGCGATCCGCGACGGCCTGCCCGAAGGGCCGTTCCGGGGTGTGCCGTTCCTGCTCAAGGATCTCGGCGCCGAGGCGGTGGATTTCCCCTCGCACAACGGATCGGTCCTGCTGCGCGACACGACCTACGGCTACGACAGCGAGATTTTCGTGCGGATGCGCGCCACAGGCGTCGTCACCTTCGGGCGCACCACGTCCCCCGAGGGCGGCGTCGGGCCGGTGACGGAGGCAGCCGTCTACGGCGGGCCCACGCGCAACCCCTGGGACACGGGCCGCACCCCCGGCGGGTCGTCGGGCGGAGCGGCGGCGGCGGTGGCGTCGGGCATCGTGCCGATGGCGCATGGCTCCGACGGCGGCGGCTCCGTGCGGATCCCCGCGTCGAATTGCGGGTTGTTCGGGTTCAAACCGACGCGGGCGCGGTTTCCCGATGGCCCCGCAGCGGGCGAGGGCTGGGCCGGGATGGCGACGGACGGGTTCCTGACCCGCTCGGTCCGGGATTCCGCCACGATGATGGATGCCTGCGCCGGCGCCGACCGGGGCGCGCCCTATGTGGCTCCGCCGATGCCGGTGACCTACGCCCGCGCCATCGCCCGCCCGCCGATGCGTCTGAGGATCGGTCTGTGCGATACCACCTTTACCGGCGCGCCGGTGCACGCCGATTGCCGGACGGCGGTGCAGGACGCGGCGCGCCTGCTCGAGGGGCTGGGGCATACCGTCGCCCCCCTCGTCCCGCAGGCGGATCACATGTCGATGATGCGCGCCTGGACCCGGATCGTCGCCTGCGGCACCGCGCTGAGCATCAGCCACACGTTGAAAGGCCGCTCCCTGCGGGACGGTGACGTGCAGGGCGTGTCGCGCAGTGCCATGGCCTTTGCCGCCGGGTTCAGCGGCGCCGATTACCTCGCGGCGATCGGTGAAATCCATGCCTACGGTCGACAGATGGCGCAGGTTTTCGACGGGTGCGACATCCTGCTGTCGCCGACGATGGCCGAGCCGCCCGCCGAAATCGGTCGGTTCACCCACGACCGCGACGATTTCGAGAATTACCGCACCGGTCCTGGCGGCGTATTCGAATATTCGCCGTTCTGCGCCACCTTCAATGCCAGCGGTCAGCCTGCCGCCTCGGTTCCGCTGCACTGGAACGACGCGGGCCTGCCGATCGGCATTCACCTGGCCGCCGCCTTCGGCGACGACGCCACCCTGATCGCGCTGTGCGCAGAACTCGAGCAGGCGCAGCCATGGGCGCACCGCCGGCCCGAAATGCCGACCTGAAATAACGGCGCAAAACCTTGCCTAACGCCCCGGCGCCGCGCAGACTGTTGCCTTGGGAGATATGAATTGACCACCCACGTCGCAGTCGCCGCACGCAATGTCGGCAAGATCTATGGGACGGGTGCGGAGGCCGTCACCGCCCTTGGCGACGTGTCCATCGACATCGGGCAGGGCGAGTTTTTCACCCTCCTCGGCCCCTCCGGCTGTGGCAAGACCACGCTCTTGCGCTGCATCGCCGGATTCGAGACGCCGACCTCTGGCACCATCGAACTGTCGGGCCGCGACATCACGCACACGCCGCCTTACGCGCGCCCCGTCAACACGGTCTTTCAGTCCTACGCGCTGTTCCCGCATCTGACCGTCGCCGAAAACGTCGGATTCGGATTGAAGATGCAGGGCAAACCCCGCGCGGAAATCACCAGGACCGTCGGCCGTGTCCTCGATCTGGTGAAACTCGATGCCTTCGCCGACCGGTTGCCGGCGCAGTTGTCGGGCGGACAGCAGCAGCGGGTGGCCCTTGCCCGCGCGCTCGCCCCCGCCCCCGAGGTGCTGTTGCTGGACGAGCCGCTGTCTGCCCTCGACCTGAAACTGCGCAAGGAAATGCAGAGCGAGCTGAAGCGGTTGCAGACCGAGACCGGCATCACCTTCGTCTTCGTCACCCACGATCAGGAAGAGGCGCTGGTGATGTCGAACCGGATCGGCGTGATGTCGGCGGGGCAACTCTTGCAGGTCGGCACGCCGCGCGACATCTACGACCACCCCGTCGACCGGTTCGTCGCCGATTTCATCGGCGATACGAATTTTCTGGCGGGCACGGTCGAGGGGGCCGTCGTGCGCATCGCCTCCGGCGAACGCGTCGATGTGCCGCTGAACGGGCAGAGCGGCACCGTGACCCTCGCGATCCGCCCCGAACAGATCACGATCGGCAAGACGGCAGGCGACCTTGCGGCACGGATCACCGACGCGACCTATCTGGGCACCGACACACATTATACCCTCACCCTCGCGGACGGCAGCACGCTGGTCGCACGGGTGCAGAGCCGCACGGGCGACCCGCTCGCCCTTGGCGACGAGGTCGGCGTCGTGATCGACGCCTCCGCCGTTCAGGTGCTGACCGGATGAGCGCGCGCGCGGATGGCAAAGGTCGCGCCAAAGGCGCGCAAGGCGGAAGTCGCGCCAATGGCGCGCAGGGTGGAAGTCCCGCCAAAGGCGCGCAGGGTGGAAGTCCCGCCAAAGGCGCGCACTCCAGAGGTCGCTCCAAGGGGGCGAACGGCTGGCTCCTCTCGACGCCCGCGCTGATCCTGCTGGCCTTTGCCGCCTCTGGTCCGCTGCTGATCGTCATCCTCTATTCTGTCCTCGAAAAGGGCGACTATTCCGGCGTCCGCTGGATACTCTCGGGCGATGCGTGGTTTCGTGTCTTCCTCGAACGGGACATCTTCGACGGCACGGTCAGCCTCGCGGACGCGAACCTGTCGATCATCTGGCGCTCGGTGAAACTGTCGCTGTCGACGACGCTCATCGCCTTTGCCCTCGGCCTGCCGACCGCCTGGTTCATCGCGACGCGGCCCGCACGACAGCGCGCGTTCTGGCTGTTTCTGATCACCATTCCGTTCTGGACCAACCTGCTGATCCGCACCTTCGCGATCATGGAGGTGATCCGCAATCAGGGCCTTTTGAACACCTTCCTGATCAATTGGGGCGTCGTCGTCGAGCCGATCCAGATCCTGTATACCGACACCGCCGTGCTGATCGGCATGGCCTATGTCTATCTGCCGCTGATGGTCCTGCCGCTCTATGCCGCCATCGACCGGTTCGATTTCAGGCTGATCGAGGCGGGATACGATCTGTACGCCTCGCGCTGGCAGGTGCTGCGCCGGGTGATCGTGCCGATCATCAAACCGGGGATCGTCGCGGGCTGCATCCTCGTGTTCATCCCCAGCCTCGGCGCCTATGTGACGCCCCGGGTGTTGGGCGGCGGCAAGAACATGATGATCGGCAATTTCATCGAATTGCAGTTCGGACAGGGTCAGAACTGGCCGCTTGGCGCCGCGCTGTCGACCATGCTGCTGATCATCGTGCTGGGCTCGCTCGTCGTCTATATGCGGGTCTCCGCGCGGGAGGAGCGCAATGGCTAGACCCCGCGCCTTCGACATCACCACCCTGCCCGGCTTTACATTCATCGCGATGGTGGCGTTCGTGCTGCTCTATGCGCCGATCGTGACGCTCGTGCTCTACAGTTTCAACGCGGGCGAATCCGTCAACCTCTGGGGCGGATTCTCGCTTAAATGGTACGCGCTGGCGGCGCAGAACGAGGCGGTACAGGGCGCCGCCGTCCGCTCGTTCATCATCGCTACATGGGCGAGCGTCATTGCCACCACCGTCGCCACGATGGCTGCCCTGGGGACGACGCGGCGCGGCCGCTACACAGGCCAGTCGCTGATCTATATCATCATCAATCAGCCGCTGATGGTGCCCGAAATCGTCACCGCCGTCGCCCTGCTGATCTTCTTTTCGTCGATCAGGATCGCCACCGGCTATACCGGTCTGGGGTATCTGATAATCGCCCATTCCGCGTTCTGCGTGCCCTTTGCCTATCTGCCGATCAAGGCCCGCCTCGAAGGCATGGACGCCAACATGGAAACCGCCGCCGCCGACCTGTACGCCACGCCCTGGCAGGCGTTTCGCCACGTCACGCTGCCGCTGCTGGCGCCGGGCGTGATCGCGGGCGCGATGCTCGCGTTCATCATCTCGCTCGACGATGTCATCATCACCGAATTCGTGAAATCCGCCGGTCAGGATACCCTGCCGACGTATATGCTGGGCCAGTTGCGCCGCGCCCTTACCCCCGAGGTCAACGCGATCTCGACGGTGCTGCTGGCGCTCAGCATCGCGATCCTGATCCTGTTTTCCCTCGTCACCCGCAAGCGGGGCTGACCCCCGCACCAAACCAACGGAGAAACCCGATGAAAAACCTGTTGTTCGCCACCACGGCCCTGATCGGCGGCGCCGTCGCGGCCCACGCCGAAGGCACGCTGAACCTGTACAACTGGGGCAACTATACCTCGCCCGAGATGATCGAGGCGTTCACCGCCGAGACCGGCATCGACGTCACCGTCACCGATTACGACAGCAACACCACGGCGCTGGCGAAAATCGAGGCGGGCGGATCCGGCTTCGACCTGGTCGTGCCGTCGGCCAACTATGTGCCGATCTATGTCGAAAAGGGCCTGCTGGCAGAACTCGACCAGTCGCGGCTGAGCAATTTCGGCAATATCGCCGACCGCTGGATCGACGTCGACTGGGATCCGGGCCGCGTCCACACCGTGCCGTGGCAGTGGGGCACCACCGGCGTCGCCGTCAACACGAGCATCTACGACGGCGACGTCAACACCTCCGACATTTTCCTGCGGCCGCCCGAGGCGCTGGTCGGTCAGGTCAACGTCGTGCCCGAGATGAACGACGTCATGGCACTGGCGATCTTCAATGTCGGCGGCGCGGCCTGCACCGAGGATCTGGACGTGCTGCGCGAGGTCCGCGACCTGCTCGACGCGGCCAAGGACAGCTGGCTGTCGATGGATTACGGCGCCACGGACAAGCTGTAGACGGGCGATTATGCGGCAAGCGTCAACTGGAACGGCTCGACCATGCGGGCGCGGCTGAACAACCCCGATGTGGTCTATGGCTATCCCGTCGAGGGCTATCCGCTGTGGATGGATTCGGTCGGGCTGTTGTCGGACGCCACGAACGTGGACGAGGCATACCAGTTCCTCGATTTCATCATGCGGCCCGAAAACGCGGCGATGATCTCGGAGTTTGCGCGCTATGCCAACGGCATCGACGGCTCGGATGCATTCATGCCCGAAGAGATGCTGACCGCGCCCGAGATCAACGTACCAGAAGAATTCGTCGCCGCCGGTCAGTTCCTGCCGACCTGCCCGCCGAGTGCCACCGAGCTGTACACCGCGATCTGGACCGATCTGGTGAAATAGGCGGTCCGTGGCGGGGCCTTCGCGGGCTCCGCCATATCCCGGACACGGCCCTGTCCCGCCGGTATCCTGCGGCCTTGCAGGACCGGTCAGGGCCTTGCGACCACGATCCCGTTGTTGAGGAGACGATCCGAATGGCACCGAAATTCGGCACGAGCGGCCTGCGCGGCCTTGTCGTCGAGCTGACCGATACGCTGGTCGCCGATCATGTGCGCGCCTTCCTTGCGGCCTGCGATACCGGCCCCGCGCTCTATGTCGGGCGCGATCTGCGCGACAGTTCGCCGCATCTGGCGACGGTCGTGGCACAGACCGCGCGCGATGCGGGCGTGCCCGTGGTGGATTGCGGCGCGCTGCCGACACCGGCGCTGGCACTGGCGGCCCTCGCGGGCGGGGCGGCGGCAGTGATGGTCACCGGCAGCCATATCCCGGCGGACCGCAACGGCCTGAAATTCTATACCGTCGCGGGGGAGATCACCAAAACCATCGAGGCCGAGATCCTTGCGGCATTGGGGCGCGCGCCGCGCGGCCTTTCGGCGGACCTCACCCACGACAAGGAGGCCACGCACCGATTTCACGCGCGCTACCGCGATGCCTTTGGCGCAGATCCGCTGTCGGGCGCGCGGATTGGCGTCTATTCGCATTCTTCGGTCGGACGGGACCTGTTGCTGTCGCTTCTGGCCGATCTGGGGGCCGAGGTCGTCGAACTGGGGCGTTCGGACAGCTTCATTCCCGTCGATACCGAAGCGGTCGACGCGGGCGTTCGCGCGCAGCTGCGCGACTGGGCCACGGATGCCGCCACGCGCGGCGCGCCGCTCGATGCCATCGTCTCGACCGACGGCGACGCGGACCGCCCGCTGCTGACGGACGCGGCCGGCGAGGTCGTCGCGGGCGACGTTCTGGGTCAGATCACATCGGCGTTTCTGGCGGCAGAAGTCGTCGTGACACCGGTCTCGTCCAACAGCGGCATCGACCGGCTCGGCCTGTTCGATGTCGTGCGCAGCCGTATCGGATCGCCCTATGTCATCGCGGCGATGCAGGCCGCCGCCGGGCGCCGCGTCGTGGGCTACGAGGCGAACGGCGGCTATCTTCTGGGCTTCGATGCGCGGATCGGCTCGGTCCCGGCGGGTTCTGGCCAGGCGCACGCGCAAACCCTGCCCGCACTGGCGACCCGCGACTGCGTTCTGCCGATCCTCGCGACGCTGGTGGCCGCGCGTCAGGCCTCCGGGGCCTTCGATGTGGCGGCCCGCATCGCGGCAGAACCCGCGCGATTTACCGCGGCGGACCGCCTGGAGGGCGTGCCGGTCGAGGCGTCGGGCGCCCTGCTGTCGGTGCTGACGGGCGACCCGTCGGAAAGGGCGGCGCTTCTGGCCTCTGTCGGGCTTGCCGCGGCGCACACCGTGGATACGACCGACGGGTTGCGCATGACCGACGCCGTGGGAACGGTGTTGCATCTGCGCCCATCGGGCAATGCGCCGGAGTTTCGCATTTATGTCGAGGCGGACAGCGCGCAGGCCGCGCAGAGCCTGACGGCGGAGGCGATGAGTGTCCTTGCCAGACGCCTGACGGCGACACCGGGGTGATCCGGGGTTTCGGCGCTGGCGGTGTCGGGGCTGGCCGTGTCAGTGGCGGCCGCGTCAGTGGTGGCCGCGTCGGCGCTGGCCGTGTCAGTGGTGGCCGCGTCGGGGCCGGCCGTGTCGGGGCTGGCCGTGTCGGTGCTGCCAGATCGCCGCCGCACGCCAAAAATCGCGATGTTTGGCGGCGATCGGGCCAGCGCCGCCCGATGACGGCGTGGCAGTCGCAGGGCGGATCGGTTGTCTTCGCACCGGCGCTGTTGGCGCGGCTGACGGCGTCGCCGGTGTCGCCGCCGCAAGGGGCCAAGTTGCCGCTCCCCGGCTATTCGCTGTTGACTTCGAACTTGTTGGCACTCCCATAGTCCAAAACGCTTCGGACACCAGAAGCGCGCTCATTGGGAGGATATTGAGTGACCAGGATTACATCCGGCGTCAGCGTCGCGGCTCTGCTCGCGTTTTCGGCAACAGCAAGCTTTGCACAGGACCTGATCGTGCCGATCGGCGAAGGCGACTTCAGCTGGGACAGCTATCAGGAATTTGCCGACACCCACGATTACGCAGGCCAGTCGATCAACGTGACCGGTGCGACCACCGGCGACGACGCGCAGCGTTTCAACAACCTTTACGCCTACTTCCTCGAAGCGACGGGGGCGACGGTCAACTATTCCGGCTCCGAGAGCTTCGAGCAGGACATCGTCATCGCATCGCGCGCCGGCGGCCTGCCCGACGTGGCGCTGTTCCCGCAGCCCGGTCTGGCCAAGGATCTTGCCGCGCAAGGCGTCCTTCAGCCGTTCGACGATGAGCTGCGCACATGGGTCGAGGCGAACTACGCAGCCGGTTCCTCCTGGGCCGATCTTGCGACATACACCGGCGCCGATGGCGAGGACGGCATGTACGGCCTGTTCTTCGGCACGGACGTCAAATCCCTCGTCTGGTATTCGCCCGAGGCCTTCGAAGAGGCCGGCTATGACATCCCCGAGACGATGGAAGAGATCATCGCCCTCACCGACCAGATCGTCGCCGACGGCGGCACGCCCTGGTGCATCGGTCTGGGATCGGGCGCGGCAACCGGCTGGCCCGCGACCGACTGGGTCGAGGACATGATGCTGCGGACCGTGACGGTCGAGGAATATGACCAGTGGGTCGACCACGAGATGCCGTTCAACGACCCGCGCGTCGTCGCCGCCATCGAACTTTACGGCCAGTTCGCGCTGAACCCGGATTACACCCCCGGCGGCCCGAACGTCGTCGCCACGACCGATTTCCGCGACGCCCCCGACGGTCTGTTCGACTTTCCGCCCGCCTGCTACATGCACAAGCAGGCGTCGTTCATCCCGATCTTCTTCCCCGAAGACGTCGAGGCGGGCATCGACTACGAGTTCTTCTACTTCCCGGCCTTCGCGGACAGCGATCTGGGGCGTCCGGTGCTCGGCTCGGGCGGTATCGCCACGATCACCAACACCAACGACGTGACGCTGGGCTTTATCGACTTTCTCAAGACACCCATCGCCCACGAACTGATGATGACGCAGGGCCAGTTCCTGACGCCGCACCTGTCGGCAAACCTCGATCTGTACACCAGTGACCTGCAACGCAATCTGGGCGAGATCCTGACGACGGCGACGTCGTTCCGGTTCGACGGATCGGACCTGATGCCGGGCGAGATCGGGACGGCGGCATTCTGGACCGGCATGGTGGATTACACCACCGGCGCCGATGCCCAGTCGGTTGCCGACACCATCGAAGAGCGCTGGAACAGCATCCAGTAGACGATACGACACCGCGCGACCGGACCCGGGAAAGGGCAACGGTCGCGCGGGACCATTTCCGACAGGCAGGTGAGGGCCGGGCGGGAAAGACGATATCGCAGGGAGGAAGCGATGAGCCCGATCATTCAAGGCCTGATCACGATCGTCGTTGGCGTGGGGGGGTGCTTTGCCTACTTCTTCCTGTCTAACATGTTGATCGACAAGGTTATTTTCCCGGCCAAGGGACCAAACATCTCGCGCAACATCAACCGCGCGTCGACGATCCGGCCCTGGCTGTTCCTGTTTCCGACCATTCTGGCGCTGGGCCTCTATCTGGCCTACCCGGTCGTCGGCTCGTTCATCCGCTCGCTGTACGGGCGCAATGAAAACGACTTTGTCGGGCTTGGAAATTACACCACCCTGATCGGCGACAGCGAATTCCGCGTCGCGTTCTTCAACAACGTGCTCTGGGCGCTGTTCGTACCCGCCGCGTCGACGTTCCTGGGCCTCGTCATCGCGCAGATGACCGATAAGCTGAAATGGGGCAATATCGCGAAATCCATCATCTTCATGCCGATGGCGATCTCGTTCGTGGGTGCCTCGCTGATCTGGAAATTCGTCTATTACAACGATCCCAACATCGGCGTCGTCAACGCCATCGTGACATCCCCCGAAACGAGCTGGCAGAGCATCGTGTTCGCCTGGGCGATTCCGGTGCTGATCCTTGCGGCCATCGTCGCCATCATCGCCTACGGCATCTACGTGCTCAGCACGATGCGCACGCCGGTCGTGCTGTGGCAGGCGCTGCTGGCGCTCTTGACCCTCCTCGTTCTTCTGGCGCTGGGGTGGAGCATGCTGGACAGCCTGTGGAGCACGTTCACCGCCAACCGTCCGCTGGCCCCCTTCGATCCGCTGCAGGTGCCGTTCTGGAACAACTTTTTCCTGATGGTCCTGCTGATCTGGGTGCAGACCGGATTTGCCATGGTGATCCTGTCCGCCGCACTGCGCGGCGTCCCCGAGGACACCATCGAGGCCGCCACTATCGACGGTGCCAACCCGTTGCAGATCTTTACCCGCATCCAGGTGCCGCAGATCACCTCGACGATCATCGTGGTCTGGACCACGATCACCATCGGCACGCTGAAGATCTTCGACATCGTCTATGCGATGACGGGCGGCAATTTCGGCACGCAGATCATGCCCAGCTATATGATGCAGTACATGTTCCGCGACGACGGCAGGGCGACTGCGGTCGCAATCCTGATCATGCTCATCGTGTCGCCTGTGATGATTTCGAACATCAGACAAGCGCGCAAAGAACTGCGCTGAGGGAGGACGGGCGATGGACAACATAGCCGGCAAGAAATCGGGCCTGATCTGGGTCATCCGCATCACCGTTCTGACGCTCGTCATGATCTGGCTGATCCCCACGCTGGGGCTGCTGATCTCGTCGTTCCGCGACGATGACGCGATCTCGGCGACAGGCTGGTGGCAGGCGCCCTTTGCGGTCGAGCAATCGTTCCGCAGCAGCGCGGCCACCGACGCGGTGGAACGCGACGGCGACCTCTGGGTGATGACCGGCACGGTGTTCGACGACGCCGACATCGCCGAAAATTTTCAGGACGGCACCGGCACGGTCGCCGATTTCGGCGACAGCGGCCGGGAGCCCGGCGCCTATGCCGCCGGTGAGGTGGCAGATCTCGGCGACGGTGAAAGCCTGATCGTCAACGCCGACGGCACCTATCGCTATACCGTCACCGAAGAGCCCGGAAACCGCGGCCCGCGGATCTATTTCATCGCCTCCACCGCGCCGAGTTTCAGCCTCGACAACTATCGCACGGTGCTGTCGGCCTCGGGCATGGACCGCGCGTTTATCAACACGCTGACCGTCACGATCCCGGCGACCATCATCCCGATCCTGATCGCGGCCTTCGCCGCCTATGCGCTGGCGTGGATGGAATTCACCGGACGCGGCGTGTTGATCGCCTGCATCGTCGGGCTGCTGGTCGTGCCGCTGCAACTGGCGCTGGTGCCGATGCTGCGGTTTCACAACATGATCGGCGTGGGGCAGTCGTTCCTTGGCATCTGGCTGGCGCATACCGCCTTCGGACTACCGCTCGCCGTGTATCTTTTGCGAAATTACATGATCGGCCTGCCGCGCGACATCATCGAGAGCTGCAAGGTCGACGGCGCCACCGACTTTCAGATCTTTACCAAGATCGTCCTGCCCCTGTCGTTCCCGGCGCTTGCCGCCTTTGCAATCTTTCAGTTCCTGTGGACCTGGAACGACCTGCTCGTGGCAAAGGTGTTCCTGCCGTCCAACGACGAGGCCAAGGTGATGACCGTCAAGATCGCCGACGACCTTCTGGGCTCGCGCGGCGGCGACTGGGGCATCCTTGCCTCGGCGGCCTTCGTGTCGATCGCCGTCCCGCTTCTCGTCTTCTTCACTCTGCAACGCTATCTGGTGCGCGGCCTGTTGGCCGGGTCCGTTAAATAGGGGGCACCGCAATGGCCAATCTCAAACTCACCAAAGTAGGCAAGACCTATGGCGGCACCGTCAACGTCCTCAACAATATCAACCTCGATATCGAACAGGGCGAGCTTGTGGTGTTCGTCGGCCCGTCGGGCTGCGGTAAATCCACCCTGCTGCGGATGATCGCGGGACTGGAAAACATCACCGAGGGTGAATTGCAGATCGACGGGCAGATCGTCAACGACATCCCGCCCGCCCAGCGCGGCATCGCAATGGTGTTTCAGTCCTACGCGCTGTATCCGCACATGACGGTGCGCGACAACATGACCTTTGCGCTGAAACTGGCGAAGAAAACCCCCGACGAGATCAACGAGGCTGTCGCCAAGGCCGCGCGCATCCTGCAACTCGACGATTACCTCGACCGCCTGCCAAAGGCGCTGTCGGGCGGGCAGCGCCAGCGTGTCGCCATCGGACGGTCGATCGTGCGCGACCCCAAGGTGTATCTCTTCGACGAGCCGCTGTCGAACCTCGACGCCGCCCTGCGCGTCAAGACCCGGATCGAGATTGCGCAACTTAAAGAGACGATGCCCGAATCGACGATGATCTACGTGACCCACGATCAGGTCGAGGCGATGACACTGGCCACGCGCATCGTCGTGCTTGCCAACAAGGGCATCGCGCAGGTCGGCAGCCCGCTCGATCTGTACGAGCATCCCGAGAACGAATTCGTCGCCCAGTTCATCGGCAGCCCGGCCATGAACCTGCTGACCGGCGAAATCGTGTCGACCGGTGCCCAGACCACGATCAAACTCGACGCGGGCGGCACCGCCGTCTCGTCGCTGCCGACGCAAGAGGCCGACAAGGGCAAGAAGGTGAAGGTTGGCGTGCGCCCCGAGGATCTGACCGAGACCGAGGGCACCCCGCTCTTCGAGGGCAAGGTGAATTTCACCGAGGCGCTTGGCGAGCTGACGGTGCTGTATTTCGATGCGCAGAACGGCGCGGAACCGGTCGTCGGCAAACTGCCCGGCATCCACACCGGCCTGCGTGGAAAGACCGTTCGCATGACCGCCGTGCCCGAAAAGGTGCAAATCTTTCACAACGGCAAGTCGCTCTACTATCGCTAGGGGCGTCCGCGCGGGATGCCACGGCGCGTGGTGTCCTGCGCGGCGGGGACGGGGTCCATTCGCCGTCTAGGGCGCGGTGTCCTCATTCGCCGCAATGGCATCGCGCAGCAGACCGAAAACCTCGCGCGGGCTTTCGATCTGGCGAAATCCCAACCGCCGGCGGTGGGTGCGGCTGCGTTGGCGTCCTTTGTTATACGACGTCGAATGGGTGATCTTCTCGCCGAACCAGACGGTCCCCGGCGTGCCGTCTTCCAGCTCCAGCGTCGTCATCTCGTCCACGCCCGTCCGCTCCAGCTTGCGTTTGCCGAAGGTGTTCGTCGCGACGTAGGCGGCCCTTGTCGTCAGCGTGTTATGGGTATGGCGGCGTTTCCAGGCGTCGGTGAACAGCCGGCCAATCACCATCTGCAGACCAACGAGGATAAACGGTATCCCGAACAGCGGAAACAGCGTGAACGGGAAAGGCGGCGCAGACCGGCCATCGCCCATCATCGACGCGGCCATCGTCACCCAGAACACGGAAAAGCCGGTGAAGAAGATGCCGAAGACGGTCTGAACGCCGATCAGATCCGCCCAGTTGATGCGCCCGTCGGACCCGCCTTGCCACAGGATGCGCTCACCACGTTCGAGGATGCCGGCCCAGCCTTCGGGGGTCTCGTGATCGGTCTGACCGGGCGTCGGCGACTGCATGCTATCCGCGTCCATCATGCTTTGACCTGCGACAGCATCGCGCCGCTGCCCAGGCCCCTGATCCGCAAAAGGGCGGCCTCGGCGGCGTGGGCCTCGGCGGGTGACAGCCCCTCGAACTGCAGCATCCGCCGGATGTTGCCACGCAGCGTCTGGGTTGCGGGGTCCGGCGTGCGCACCTGGGTCCGTTGCGAATAGTCGCCAAAGATCACGTTGGTAAGGTCGGCAGAGACATCATGCCTGCGAACGTCATACCCGTCGGCCACGCGGATCGAGGTGATCCGCCGCCCGCCCAAGCCATGCACGATTATCGCCCGGCTGTCGGTAACGCCGTATCGCGTCTTGGCCCGGGCAGCGCGTCCGATTACGGGAATCCCCCAGAGAAACAGCGCCGCCGCCCCTCCCGCCAGCACCAGAAAGGCAACAAGGATGCCGCCCGCGCCGTCCATTTCATCGCGATTGGCCCAACCGATCAGCGCAAAGAAAACGAAACACGCCACCATCGCGAACCCCGCGAAACGCAGCAACTTTTCGGTGCCGGTGCGGGGCAGGTCGGCAGAGGGCCGTCCTTCCCACAGCAGCGTTTCGGTCTTGGGGACAAACTGGTGCGGCGACAGCGGATCATTTTCGGTCATAAAATTTCTTTCACGGGAAATGCCCCGGTAAGGCGGCCGGTTTGAACACAACACGGCAAATTGGTCGGCTTCAGTGGCGTCAGCGGGATCGTGCAATCGCGTTCGGTCAATACTTGGACAGTGCCCGGTAAACGCCTCCGGATCAATGCCGCACAGACCGCCCGCGGCGTCAGGCGTAAACGCCCGGGCCCGCGTTCGCCCGGCGCGTGGCAAGGTTGCGCGCCAGCAGATCCATCGCCGCCATGCGCACCGCGACACCCATTTCCACCTGCGTCTGAATGACGGACCGGTTGATGTCGTCGGCGATCTCGCCGTCGATCTCGACGCCCCGGTTCATCGGGCCGGGATGCATGACGATGGCGTCGTCCTTCGCGTGCGCCAGCTTGGCGGCGTCGAGGCCGTAGCGGTGGTAATATTCCCGCTCCGACGGGATGAACCCGCCGTCCATCCGCTCGCGTTGCAGGCGCAGCATCATCACCACGTCGGCGCCCCGAAGGCCCTCCGCCATGTTGTCGAACACCTCGCAGCCGAATTCCGCGATACCCGAGGGCATCAGGGTCGGCGGCCCGATCAGCCGGATGCGGTTTTCCATCTTGCCCAGCAGCAGGATGTTGGACCGCGCCACCCGGCTGTGCAGGACATCGCCGCAAATCGCGATCGACAGCCGGTGCAACCGCCCCTTGCTGCGCCGGATCGTCAGCGCATCGAGCAGAGCCTGCGTCGGATGCTCGTGCCGCCCGTCGCCCGCGTTCAGCACCGCGCAGTTCACCTTCTGCGCCAGCAGATCCACGGCCCCCGATTGCGGATGCCGCACCACCAGCAGGTCGGGCCGCATCGCATTCAGCGTCAGCGCGGTATCGATCAGCGTCTCGCCCTTTTTCACGCTCGACGTGGCGACCCCCATGTTCATCACGTCGGCGCCCAGTCTTTTGCCCGCCAGTTCGAACGAGGCCTGCGTCCGGGTCGAATTCTCGAAGAACATGTTGATCTGGCTCAACCCCGCAAGGACGTCGCGCGGGTTGCGCCCGGCCCGGCCCATGTCGGCGTATCGATCGGCAAGGTCGAGCAGCGTCGTGATCTCGTCGGGGGCCAGCGGGGCAATCCCCAGAAGATGGTTCTGTCGAAAGGACATCGGCGCTCTCCGCAGGCTGGACCGGTGCGGTATAGGATGCGCGCGGGCGGGCGGCAATGCGCGCTACACCTCGCGCCGGTCCTGCCCTATTCTTCGGGAATGGAATCGGCCCACCCTCTCGATCATACCACCGCCCGCGCGCTCCTCGAATGGCAGATCGAGGCCGGCGTCGACGAGGCCATCTGCGATGCGCCCATCGACCGCTACGCCCTCGACGCGGCCCCGCCGAGGATCGAGACGAAACCGGCACCGCCCGCCGCCGCCGCTCTCGCCACCGCCCCCGATCCGGTGCAGGCGGCCACGGCCATCGCCGCCGAGGCGCAGAGCCTCGAGGATCTCGCCACCGCACAGGCCGCATTTCCCTATTGCGACCTGCGCAAGGGCGCGCGCAATTTCGTCTTTGCCGATGGCATGGCGGGCGCGCGGGTGATGATCGTGGGCGAGGCGCCGGGCCGGGACGAGGACCGCGACGGGCGGCCTTTCGTCGGGCGCGCGGGCCAGCTTCTGGACCGGATGCTCGCCGCCATCGACCTTTCCCGCCAGGCGCACGATCCCGCCTCGGCGGTCTATATCACCAACGTCCTGCCCTGGCGCCCGCCCTCGAACCGGACACCGGACGCCGCCGAAATCGCGATGATGCTGCCCTTTCTCGCGCGCCACATCGCGCTTGCCGCACCCGATGTCCTCGTCGTCATGGGCAATACGCCCTGTCAGGCATTGCTGGGCCGCAGCGGCATCACGCGTCTGCGCGGCACCTGGACCCACGCGGAAAACCTGCCCGCCCTGCCGATGTTTCACCCCGCATACCTGCTGCGCACTCCCGCCGCCAAACGCGAGGCATGGGCCGATCTTCTGTCGCTGCGCGCCCGCCTGAACGCCGCAACCTGAGCCCTCCATATCAACGTCCAAACTGAACGCCTGCGCTACTGCATCACACTGTCCCCGCGCTTTTTCTTGCCTCAAATACCTCCGGGGGGCGCGGCACGCGCGGGGGCAGCGCCCCCTCCGACCTCACCGAAAAGAGCCGCCCGATGACCGACCGAGCCTTTCTGCCCACCCGCATCGCCGTCCTCACGGTTTCGGACAGCCGCACGACCGAGGACGACCGCTCCGGCGACACGCTGACGGCGCGTCTGACGCAGGCCGGGCATATCCTCGCCGCGCGCCATATCCTGCCGGACGACCGCCCGATGATCGCGGCCCAGTTGCGCGCCTGGTGCGCCGACGACGACATCGACGTGATCCTGACGACGGGTGGCACTGGGCTGACGGGCCGCGATGTGACGATCGAGGCGCACCGCGACGTCTATGAAAAAGAGATCGAGGCCTTCGCAACCGTCTTTACCCTCGTCTCGATGGACAAGATCGGCACATCCGCGGTGCAGAGCCGGGCGACGGGCGGCGTCGCAATGGGCACCTATCTGTTCGCGCTGCCGGGCAGCCCTTCGGCCTGTCGCGACGCCTGGGATGACATTCTCGTCCATCAGCTCGATTACCGGCACAAACCGTGTAATTTCGTCGAGATCATGCCCCGGCTCGACGAACATCTGCGCCGAAAATGACGCGGCCTGTCGGGCGCCGCCCTGCGCGCTGACACATCCCGCGACAGATTGCGGCAGGAACGCCCGGTCATGCGCCCGGCGTGGACACAACCCGTTACAATTTTCACGATGAATTTCAGTGGATTGATTCGGCCGCAACCCGGTCTAAGTTCAGGTAGGCGGGAGTTGGCGTCCGTATACCGACACTATCCAAAGGAAAATCGATGCGCTTCCTTCGCCGTTCCCTGACCGGATTGTTCCTGCTGGCGGTCACGCTTGGCCTGCTGGCCTATGCGGGATCCCTGGTGCAGGGGGCTGTTTCGGCCCGGATGAACGCCGAACAGCGCAGCTTTCCCGCGCGCGAGCGGGTCGTGTCCGTCAACGTCGTGACGATCGAACCGGGGCGGCTGGTGCCCGAGCTTACCGTGTTCGGCGAATTGCGCCCGACCCGGACACTCGCCGTGCGGGCCGGAACCGGCGGTATCGTGACGCAGGTCTCACAGGCTTTTGTCGAAGGCGGCAGCGTTGCCCGCGGCGAAGTCCTGCTGACCCTCGACCCGTTCGAGGCGACAAGTGCCGTGGCCCGGGTCGAGGCGGACCTGTCGGATGCCCGCGCCGCCGCGCGCGAGGCCGAGGCCTCGCTGGCGCTGGCGCGTGACGAGCTTGCCGCCGCCCAGGCGCAGGCGGCGCTGCGCACACAGGCCCTTGCCCGGCAGCGCGATCTGCAGTCTCGCGGCATCGGCACGGCGCCGGAACTCGAATCCGCGGAACTTGCCGTGTCCTCCGCCAATCAGGCGGTGCTGGCCCGCCGTCAGGCCATTGCCGACGCCGGGGCCCGGATCGACGGCGCCGTCACGACGCTGGCGCGCCAGGCCATCGCCCTCGAGGAGGCGGAACGCACATTGTCGGAAACCACGATCCGCGCCGCCTTCGACGGCACGCTGAGCGGCGTGACCGTCAGCGAAGGCGGGCGGGTGACGTCCAACGAACAGGTCGCCGAACTGATCGATCCCACGGCGCTGGAGGCCACGTTCCGCGTCTCGACCGCGCAATACGCGACGCTGCTGTCCGAAGGCGCGCTGATCGGCGCGCCGCTGACGGTCACTCTCGACGCGGGCGGGTTCGCCATCCGGGCCGAAGGCCGCATCACCCGCGAAAGCGCCACCGTGGGTGCCGGTCAGACGGGCCGTCTGATCTTTGCCGAAATCGATGCGACAGCCGGTTTGCGGGCAGGCGATTTCGTCACCGTCCGGATCACCGAACCCGAGGTGGACGGCGTCTCGCTCGTCCCGGCCACCGCCGTCGCCGCCGAAGGCACGGTGCTGGTGGTCGGCGACGACGACCGCCTTGTCACCGCCACCGTCGAGGTGCTGCGCCGTCAGGGCAACGATGTCATCGTCCGCGCAGGCAATAT
Organism: uncultured Alphaproteobacteria bacterium; assembly: GCA_963761735.1. GTDB lineage: Bacteria > Pseudomonadota > Alphaproteobacteria > Rhodobacterales > Rhodobacteraceae > CAVXHQ01. The sequence continues at coordinate 632,431 of CAVXHQ010000005.1, read as the reverse complement.
TGCGGGCGACCGTATCGTCGCCGAGCGCACGCCGCTTTTGGGGGCGGGGATCAAGGTGCGCCCGCTGGGCGATACAGAAGACGTGAGCGCGGCACCCGGCACACCCGATGAAATGCTCGCCCTCGATCCCGACCGGCGCGCCCGCCTGATCGCCTATGTCGAGGCGAATACCCGCATGCCCGCCGAGGCCCGCGCGCGTCTCGTGGCGCAGCTGAACGAACCCGAGGTGCCGTCGGCAACCGTTGCCCGCCTCGAAGAAGGGATGGACAGCTGATGGCCGGGGATGGCGGTGGCGGCGACGACAATGGCCCCGACGACCGGACTGCCGAAACAGCCGGCACCGGAATGAGCGACGCCGCCGTCGATGCGCCGCGCGCCACGCCCGCCACGCTGCGCACCGCCCCGCCGCAGACGCTCGGCCCCGGAGTATTCTCGCCGATGGGCGGCCTCTTGTCTTACTTCACCCGGCACCGCACGGCGGCGAACCTGCTGCTGGTCCTGATGCTTGCCGCCGGGTTCGTCACCATCCCGAAAATGCGCGCGCAGTTCTTTCCCGATGTCATCGTCGACAGCGTCGGCGTGAGTGTCGCCTGGCCCGGCGCCGGTGCCGAGGACGTGGACGCCGCGATCATCCAGACGCTGGAACCCGCGCTGCTCGGCATCGAAGGCGTGACCGCCTCCTTCGCCACGTCGATCGAAGGACGCGGTTCCGTCAGCCTCGAATTCGAGCCGGGTCAGGACATCGACCGTGCCGCCGAGGACATCCAGACCACGCTGGATGCGATTTCCACGTTCCCCGAGGACGCCGGGGACCCGGTGGTCCGGCGCGGGGCGTGGTCCGACAGGGTTGCGGACGTCATCGTTTCGGGGCCGGTTTCCGTCGATCAGCTGGGCCGGTTTGCCGACGAATTCGTGGGCCGTCTGTTCGACGCGGGCGTCACCCGCACCACGATTCGCGGCGTCGCCGCCCCCTCGACGGTGATCGAGGTGCCGTCCCTGTCGCTGATCCGCCACGACATCGCCCTGTCCGACATTTCCACCGCCATCGGGCGCGAGGTGAGGGCCGATCCCGCAGGCGACGTGGCGGGCACCCAGCGGATCCGCACCGGCACAGCGCGCCGCTCTGCCGAGGAAATCGCCGATATCGTGCTGCGTCAGAACGCCGACGGATCGACCCTGACGGTCGGCGACCTGGCGACGATCCGCATCGAGGCGATCGACCGCAACACCGCCTATTTCGTCGGCGACGACCCGGCAATCGAGGTACGGGTCGACCGGTCCGCGCAGGGCGACGCCATCGCCCTCGAGACGCAGGTGCGCGGCGTCATCGCCGAAATGGAGGCGACACTGCCCTCGGGCGTCACGCTGAAACTGGTCGACAGCCGGGCCGAGATCATTTCGGGGCGTCTGAACCTGTTGCTCGACAACGCGCTGACCGGTCTTGCCCTTGTCGTGGTGCTGCTGTTCCTGTTCCTGTCGGCGCGCACCGCGTTTTGGGTGGCCCTTGGCATCCCGGTGGCCCTGTGCGGCGGTCTGGCGCTGATGTACGCCTTTGGCCTGACGCTCAACATGATCTCGCTGTTTGCGCTGATCCTGACCCTCGGGATCGTGGTCGACGATGCCATCGTGGTCGGCGAATACGCCGACGACCGCGCGCGCAGGTTTGGCGACGATCCGGTCGACGCCGCCGAGGCCGCCGCCGTGCGCATGTTCTCACCGGTGTTTTCGGCCACGCTGACCACCGTCATCGCCTTCTTCGGTCTCGTGGTGATCGGCGGGCGCTTTGGCGACCTGATCTCCGACATCCCGTTCACCGTGATCGCGGTGCTGATCGCAAGTCTGTTCGAATGTTTCCTGATCCTGCCCAATCACCTCAGCCACGCGTTGAAATCCAACGCCCGCGCGCGGTGGTACGATCTGCCGTCGCGCGTCGTGAACCGGGCGTTTGGCTGGATCCGCGAGACGCTTTTCCGCCCGTTCATCGCCGGTGTCATCGCCCTGCGCTATCCGGTGGTGGCCTTCGTTATCGTGATCCTTGCCAGTCAGATCGCGCTGTTCGTGCGCGGCGATGTTCAATGGCGGTTCTTTTCCGCGCCCGAACAGGGCACCGTGACCGGCAATTTCGCCATGCTGCCCGGCGCGGACCGCGACGACACGATCGAGATGATGCGCGAAATGCAGCGCGCCGTGACCGAACTTTCCGCCGAATACGAGGCCGAATACGGCGTCAATCCGGTGACCCACGCGACGGCGCAGGTGGGCGCCAACGCGGGCCGCCCGATCGCGGGCACCGACACCAAGGACGCCGACCAGCTTGGCGCGATTTCCATCAGCCTCGTGGACGCCGACAGCCGCCCCTATACCAGCGGCGAATTCACCACCGCGCTGCAGGACCGCGTCGTCCAGTCGCCCCTGACCGAGACGGTCAGCTTTCGCTCCTGGGGGTCGGGTCCGGGCAGCGACGATATCTCGGTGCAGATCTTCGGGGCGGCGCCGACCGTGCTGAAAGACGCGGCGGAGGCCCTGAAACAGGCGTTGTCGCAATTTCCCGAAGTCACGGGGGCCGAGGACACGCTGGCCTATGACAAGGAAGAGCTGATCCTCAACCTGACACCGCAGGGGCAGGCGCTTGGCTTTACCATCGATACGCTGGGGCGGCAGTTGCGCGACCGTCTGAACGGGATCGAGGCCGCGAGCTATCCCGACGGCGCGCGGTCCGCGACGATAAGGGTCGAGATCCCGGAAGGTGAGCTGACCGCCGATTTCCTCGACCGGACGCTGCTGCGCACCGCGAATGGCGATTACCTGCCGCTGGCCGACATCGTCACCGTCGAGCGGCGCACCGGGTTTTCCACCGTGCGGCGCGAAAACGGCGTGGCCCTGATCACCGTCACCGCCGACATGGACGACGGCGACCCCGACCGCGCGGCGGCGATCCTGACGATCCTGGCGGACGACATTCTGCCCCGTCTGGCCGAGGACTACGGGGTCGGCACCGATATTTCGGGCCTGTCGGAACAGGAGCGCGAATTCCTGTCCGACGCGCTCACCGGCCTGATCCTGTGTCTGGTGGGGATCTATCTGACGCTGGCGTGGATTTTTTCGTCCTGGACGCGGCCCCTGGTGGTCATGGCGATCATTCCCTTCGGCCTCGTGGGCACGATCTGGGGGCACAATTACTGGGACGTGCCGCTGTCGATGTTTTCGGTCGTCGGGATGATCGGGATGATCGGCATCATCATCAACGACTTCATCGTGCTGGTCACCACCATCGACGAATACGCCGAAAAGCGGGGGCTGTTTCCGGCGATCGTCGACGGCACCTGCGACCGGTTGCGCCCCGTGTTCCTGACGACCGCAACGACGGTGCTGGGTCTCGCGCCGCTGCTGTACGAGGGCAGCACGCAGGCGCAGTTCCTGAAACCCACGGTGATCACGCTGGTCTACGGCCTTGCGTTCGGCATGGTTCTGGTGCTGTGCGTCGTGCCCGCGATCATGGCGATGCAATCGGATGTCTCGCGCCAGACCCGGGCGGCACGGCGTGCCCTGTCGCGCATCGGCGGCAACGCAAGCGGCACGGCGCGGCCCGTGACGGCGACGGTCGCCATCGCGGCCGCCGGCACGCTGGCCCTGTTTGCGGCGCTGGTGGTGCCGGTCCTCGTGACCGGCGCGCCGTGGGCCGCGCTGGCGGTGCTTTCGCCGTTGCCCGCAACCCTGCCGATGGCGCTCGCGGTGTTTGCGGCGGGCACGGCGGTGCTGCTCGTGATGCTCTATATGCTCGCGGGGCTGATCATCGGTCTGGGCCGGACACGCCGCAAGGATGCCGTGCGCGGCTGACCCGCTTGCGGGGCTGAGCCGGCAAGCGCCGCGGTGTTGCCGACGGGGCGGCCGGCAAACGGTGCAGCACGCCTTGCGCCGGGCAGCACTTTGCCATTGTGTGGCGCGCAATTGCCCGCCACAGGACCACCCCGAATGACCCGCATCAATCCCGGTATCGCCGCCCTCGTGGTGGCCTATATGCTGTCGCAGTTCTACCGTGCGTTTCTGGCCGTGCTGTCCCCTGCCCTTGCGGCAGACCTTGGCGCCACCCCCGACGATCTGGCCCGCGCCTCGGCCCTGTGGTTCGCAAGTTTCGCGGCAATGCAGATCCCCGTCGGCGCGGCTCTCGACCGGTTCGGCCCCCGACGCACGAGCGCGATATTGCTCGCCCTTGGCGGCGGCGGCGGGGCGCTGCTGTTCGCTGTGGCCACGACGCCGCTGCACATCTGGATCGCAGTGGCCCTGATCGGGATCGGCTGCGCGCCGGTGCTGATGGCAAGCTATTATATCTTTGCGCGCAGCTATTGCGCCGCGCGGTTCGGCAAACTTGCGGGCCTCGTGATCGTCTGGGGCCTGTTGGGCAGCATCGCCTCCGCAACGCCGCTGGCATGGGCGGCAGAGGCGCTGGGCTGGCGCGGTGTCCTTGTGGGTCTGTCGGCAACCGGGCTGATCACCGCCGCGACGATCTGGATCACGGTGCAGGACCCGAAGCAGGCCGAAACGCAAACCCGGGGGTCCGTCTTCGATCTGCTGCGCCAACCGGCGCTGTGGCCGGTATTTGCCGTGATGTTCGTGGCCTATGCGCCCGCCGCGGGCATCCGCGGGCTGTGGGTCGGCCCCTATGCACAGGATGTTTTCGGCGCCGATGCGCTGGTGATCGGGCGTGTCACCCTCGTGATGAGCGTGGCGATGATTGCCGGCACCTTTGCCTACGGGCCGCTCGAGCGATTGCTCGGCACGCGCAAGTGGCTGATCATCGGAGGTAATTTCCTGGCGGCTCTGGCGCTGGCGGCTCTGTGGGCCCTGCCCGCGCAGTCGCTGTGGCTGTCGGGCGCGCTGCTTGCCGTGCTGGGAGCGGCGGGCGCCTCGTTTCCCATCGTCGTGGCCCATGCGCGGGCGTTTTTCCCGGCGCATCTGGCCGGGCGCGGCATGACCCTGATCAATCTGTTCGGCATCGGCGGCGCGGGCATCGTGCAATTCGCCTCCGGCCCGCTGCACCGGTCCCTGGGCCTTGGCGCCACCAATCCGGCCACCGCCTACGCGGGCCTTTTCGCGGCCCTTGCGCTGCTGATCGCGTTCGGCCTCATCCTTTATCTTGCCGCGCCGGACCGTACCGACTGAACGGACGACCACTGCCCCTTTCGCAGCGCCGCGCCATGCGCTACTGCGCAAGCGGTAATCAGGGAGCCAGTTTCATGGGCTATAAAGTCGTTGTCGTCGGTGCCACTGGGAATGTCGGGCGTGAAATGCTCACCATCCTCGACGAGCGCCGGTTTCCGGTCGATGAGATCGCCGTTGTCGCATCGCGCAAATCGATGGGCACCGAAGTGAGCTTTGGCGACCGCAACCTGAAAACCAAAGACCTCGACACCTTCGATTTCACCGGCTGGGACATCGCGCTGTTTGCCGTGGGGTCCGAGGCGACGAAGAAATACGCGCCCCTCGCCGCCAGGGCGGGCTGCGTCGTCATCGACAACTCGTCGCTGTACCGGATGGACCCCGACGTGCCGCTGGTGGTGCCCGAGGTGAACGCCGACGCGGTGCTGGGCTATGCCAAGAAGAACATCATCGCCAACCCCAATTGCTCGACCGCGCAGATGGTCGTAGCCCTGAAGCCGCTGCACGACCGGGCGCGGATCAAGCGGGTGGTCGTGTCGACCTATCAGTCGGTTTCGGGGGCCGGCAAAGAGGGCCTCGACGAGCTGTGGGACCAGACCAAGAGCATCTATAATCCCACGTCCAGCGTGCCGCCGAAGGCGTTTCAAAAGCAGATCGCCTTCAACGTCATTCCGCAGATCGACGATTTCATGGAAGACGGGCAGACCAGGGAAGAATGGAAGATGGTCGCCGAGACCAAGAAGATCCTCGACCGCGCGATCAAGGTCACGGCGACCTGCGTGCGCGTGCCCGTGTTCGTCGGCCACTCCGAGGCGATCAACATCGAGTTCGAGGATTTCCTCGACGAGGACGAGGCCCGCGAGATCCTGCGCGAGGCCCCCGGCGTGATGGTGATCGACAAGCGTGAACCCGGCGGCTACGTCACGCCGATCGAATGCGTCGGCGACTACGCGACCTTTATCAGCCGGATCCGTCAGGACCCGACGATCGACAACGGCATCAACCTGTGGTGCGTGTCCGACAACCTGCGCAAGGGTGCGGCGCTGAACGCGGTGCAGATTGCCGAGGTTCTGGGACAGAAGTGTCTTAAAAGGGGGTGAGGCGGACCAGGATTTGGTCCAGTGGACCAAATCCCCGCCGAACGCGGATTTCGCAAGAAATTCGCCGGGACCAAAGACAAGCACACCCGGAGGAAAGACAAACGCACCCGGAGGAGCGTCCAGCGGACACCCCTCGGCGCCGAACGCGGATTTCGCAAGAAATTCGCCGGGACCAAAGACAAGCACACCCGGAGGAAAGACAAACGCACCCGGAGGAGCGTCCAGCGGACAGCCCTCGGCGCAGAACGCGGGTTTCGCAAGAAATTCGCCGGGACCAAAGACAAGCACACCCGGAGGAAAGGCAAACGCACCCGGAGGAGCGTCCAGTGGACCAAATCCCCGCCGAACGCGGATTTCGCAAGAAATTCGCCGGGACCAAAGACAAGCACACCCGGAGGAAAGGTAAACGCACCCGGAGGAGCGTCCAGCGGACACCCCTCGGCGCCGAACGCGGATTTCGCACGAAATTCGCCGGGACCGAAGGCAGACGCAAGACCAACAGATCGAATGGATCAAACCTCCGCCAAACGCGTATCTTGCACGAAATTCGCCGGACCCGGGCAGTCGACATCCGCTGCGCCCGCCGGTCCGCGCTTGCCTGATGTGCTGCGCACAAGGTAAGTCATCGCCACTGCCGCGCGGCAGCAATGAGGGGCCGTCGTGACCGCACTCCGCTTTATCAACGCCCGTCTCGTCGATCCCGAGGCCGCCGTGGTCCGCGACGGGGAGATCTGCGTCGTCGACGGGCGGATCGCGGACGCGGCCCCGAAGGATGCCCGGATCATCGACTGCGCCGGCCTGCACCTTGCCCCCGGCATCGTCGATCTGGGCGTCAAGGTGTCCGAGCCGGGCGAGCGTCACAAGGAGAGCTTTCGCTCTGCCGGGCGCGCCGCGGCGCGTGGCGGCGTCACCACCATCGTCACCCGCGCCGATACCGCGCCGGCCATCGACACCCCCGAGGTTCTGGAATTCGTCGCCCGCAGAGGCGCCGCCGATGCGCTGGTGAACGTGGCCCCCATCGCCGCGCTGACCAAGGGGCGCGCGGGCCGCGAGATGACCGAGATCGGCCTGCTGCTGGATGCCGGTGCCGTGGCGTTCAGCGACGGCGACCGCGTCGTGACCGACACCAAGGTGCTGGTCCGCGCGCTGACCTACGCCCGCTCGCTCGGCGCGCTGGTCATCGGTCATTGCCAGGAACCTGTGCTGTCCGAGGGGGCGGTCGCCACCAAGGGCAAGTTCGCCTCGCTCTACGGCCTGCCCGATGTGTCTCCGATGGCCGAACGCATGGGCCTCGACCGCGACATCGCCCTGCTCGAGATGACCGGCGCGCGCTATCACGCCGATCAGATCACCACGGCCCGCGCCCTGCCCGCGCTGGAACGTGCCAAGGCCAACGGCGTGGACATCACCGCAGGCACCGGCATCCACCATCTGACGCTGAACGAGCTGGACGTGGCCGATTACCGGACCTTCTTCAAACTCAAACCGCCCCTGCGGAGCGAGGACGACCGGATTGCCGTGGTCGATGCCGTCGCCAGCGGGCTGATCGACGTGGTCTGTTCAATGCACACGCCGCAGGACGAAGAGAGCAAACGGCTGCCTTTCGAGGAGGCCGCGTCGGGGGCCGTCGGCCTCGAGACTCTGTTGCCCGCGGGGATGCGCCTCGTGCATGCGGGGATGATCGACCTTGCGGTGCTGTGGCGGGCGTGGTCCCTCAATCCGGCCCGCAGGCTGGGTCTTGATGCCGGGCGTCTGGCAGCGGGCGCGCCCGCCGATCTGGTGCTGTTCGACGCGCACGCGCCTTTTGTGCTGAACCGTGCCACACTTGCGTCGAAATCGCGCAATACGCCGTTCGACGGCGCGCGGATGCAGGGCCGTGTGCGCGGCACATGGGTCGCGGGACGCGATGTTTTCACGCTTGCCCACAAGGAGGCACCCCATGCCTGAGATCGTGACACTCTGGCCGATGCTGATCGTCTGGGCGGTATTCGGATACCTCGTGGGGTCGGTGCCGTTCGGCATCATCGTCACCCGCGCCATGGGCCTTGGCGATCTGCGCAAGATCGGCTCAGGCAACATCGGGGCCACGAACGTGCTGCGCACCGGCAACAAGGGCGCGGCCCTTGCGACGCTGCTGCTCGACAGCGGCAAGGGGGCGGTCGTCGTGCTGGCGGTGCGCGCGATGGCGGCCGAGGACGCGGTGCAGATTGCGGCGCTGGCGGCATTCGTCGGCCATTGCCTGCCGGTCTGGCTCGGGTTTCACGGTGGCAAGGGCGTGGCGACGTTGCTGGGCATTCTGCTGGCGCTGAACTTTGTCGTGGGGGCCGCCGCCTGCGCAACATGGCTCGTGGTCGCGGTCCTGTCGCGCTATTCCTCGCTGGCCGCGCTGATGGCGGCAGGATTCACGCCGATCTGGGCGGCGTTGTTGCAAGAGGGGCAGGTGGTGCTCTTATGTATCGCGTTCGCGCTGCTCGTCTATTGGCGGCACGGGGCGAACATCGCGCGTCTGCGCGCCGGAACGGAGCCGAAGATTGGCCTCAAGAAGACCTGAGACGCTGGCCGCTCCGGCCCTCGTCGCGGCGTTTCACGCCCTGCCCGAAGGCGCGTTCACCGGCACCGCGCGGGGCCACCGCTGGCGGATCGTCCGTCGCAGGATAGTCGGCGGACGCGGCTGGAAGATCGAGGGCTGGAAGGCTGGCGGCGGCTACATCAGCGCAAATTTTTACGCCCTGAGCGGCGGCACCCGCGTGTTCCCCTGCGAAATGCCGCTGGCACAGGTCGCCGCGGTGATAACCTCGCTGGTGCCGGACCCGCCGCCAGAAGGGCCGCCGGACGGGCCGGGAGTCTAGCCCCGTTCCAGCAGATCGGCGGTGCGTTTGGTGTTTTGATAAATCCCCAGACCGAGGTACAGCAGCCCCGCGACGATCACGACGTAGACGCCCCCCCCGGCAAGGATGATCAGCGCGGCAAGCCAGCCTTCCATGCCGTTGATCACGGTCTGCCCGCTGAACGCCGCATACCCCGCAAGGCCCACGACACCCGCCAACATCGAAACGACCAGCACGTTGACGATCATCTCGAACCCGCGGATGAAAAAATCACGCATGTTCACGTTTCCCTGAATGTGTGGTGCCGCACGGTCGAGTGGTGCCGCCGTCACGCCCAGTTTCGGCACAGGTGCGCCCTGCGTGTCAACAGGACCCGCAGGGTTTGCGTCAATAGCTGAAGTCGGCGAACACCCGGCTCAGATCGCCGTTCCAGTCGCCGTTGTAATGATCCAACAGCTCGTCCGCCGGCGTCTTGCCGGTTTCCAGCGTCTCTTTGATCGCACTCAGGAAATGCGTCTCGTCCGGCACCATGCCGGCGGCGCCGGGCATCGCCCGCGCCTTCAGGCCCGCTTCGGCAATGGCGGTGCATTCACGCGCCAGATCGATCATCTTCACGCCGTGGGTCTGCGCCGCCAGACCGTCTTCGGAGGCCGCAACGCGCAGCGCCTCGCGGGTTTCCGTGTCCCAGTCCCGGGCCAGATCCCACGCGGCATCCAGCGACGACTGGTCGTACATCATCCCCACCCAGAACGCGGGCAGCGCGCACAGCCTGCGCCACGGGCCACCGTCGGCACCGCGCATCTCGATGTATTTCTTCACCCGGGCCTCGGGGAACACGGTCGTCATGTGATCGGCCCAGTCCGACAGGGTCGGCTTTTCGCCGGGCAGCGCGGGCAACTTGCCATCGAGAAAATCGCGGAACGACATGCCCAGCGCATCGATGTACTTGCCGTCGCGATAGACGAAATACATCGGCACATCGAGGACCCAGTCGACCCATGCCTGAAAGCCGAATCCTTCGTCGAAAATGAACGGCACCGTGCCGGTGCGCGCATCGTCGAGGCCCCGCCAGACCCGGCTGCGCCAGGATTTATGGCCGTTGACGCGGCCTTCGAAGAACGGCGAGTTGGCGAACAGGGCGGTCGCCACCGGCTGCAAGGCGACGGCGACGCGCATCTTCTGCACCATGTCCGCCTCGGTGGCGAAATCGAGGTTTACCTGCACCGTGCAGGTCCGGCGCATCATCTGGGTGCCGTGGGTGCCGACGGTGTCCATATAGGCGTCCATCAGTTTATAGCGCCCCTTGGGCATCAGCGGCATCTCGTCGTGCGTCCACGTCGGGGCGGCCCCAAGGCCGATCCAGCGCACGCCGATCTCGTCGGAAACCGACTGCACCTCGGCCAGATGGGTGTTCACCTCGTCGCAGGTCTGGTGGATCGTCTCGAGCGGCGCCCCCGACAGTTCAAGCTGCCCGCCCGGCTCGAGGCTCACGTTCGCGCCGTCCTTGACCAGCCCGATCAGCTTGCCCTGCTCTTCGACCGGGTTCCAGCCGAACCGGTCCCGCAGGCCCGCCAGAACCGCGTGGATCGACCGGTCGCCTTCGTAGGGCAGCGGTTTCAGCGTGTCCTGACAATAGCCGAATTTCTCGTGCTCGGTGCCGATCCGCCAGTCGGCCTTCGGCTTGCAGCCCTCGGCCATATATTCGGCAAGCTGGCCGATATGCTCGATCGGGCCGCCGCCGGATTGGGGAATGGACATGTAAGGAGGCCTCGCAACAGGGATGATCGGATGATGGAGGGCCACGGCCCCGGATCGTCTGACCTGTCCCGAAACGGCGGGGGGTGTCAACCGCCCGGGGCGGCGCGGTGTCGTATGGATCGTGCGGCGCGGCCCGGATCGACGGCGGTATCACCGTCGCGGCAGGCGCACCACGGTGCCCGGATCGCGGATCCACAATGTCACGATCTGCGGCGCCGGGTTGGCAAGGGCGCCCAGCAGCGGTTCGGTGCGCAGGCCCGGCAGGGCGGCAAAGGCGTCGAACAGCGCATCGGCCCGTTCGGCATCCACCGGGATCGCCAGTTCCGTGCCGTCGCGGGCCCTGAGGCGCCAGTGGGCCGGCCGGGCGTCGCCGTCGAGGGCGAGGGATGCCAGCTCGTCCAGATCGACGACGCCGCCGGTCAGCGGTCCGAAATAGCTGATCCGGCGTTCGTCGATCTGCACCACACCGGCCCCGCCGCCGCCCCGGGCAAAGCGCTTGCGCTGCACAGCGCCGAACACGAGGGCCAGACCGGCGAGTACGCCCGCCCCGCCAACCCAGGCCGTGATCCCCAGCCCGGTGACCGCCCACCACAGCGCGAAGGCGACAAAGGCAAGGGCGGCACCAACCTCGCGCCAGCGCAACAACAGGGCGCGCGCATCGGGACGCAGAAAGCTCATGGCGTTCGACCGGTGCGCGATGGGCGCCCTGCGGCCCGGTCAGGTTTCACCGGGGCCGTGCTGCGCCGCCAGATCGGTGCCGAACCAGAATATGTCATCGCCAGTCTCCGAATGTCGTCTGCCACAGCGCAAGTGCCGCCACCGCCGCCGTGTCCGCCCGCAGGATGCGCGGCCCCAGCGACACCGGGTGCGCGAACGGCAGCGACGTGAGCCGTGCCCGCTCGTCGGGCGAAAACCCGCCTTCGGGCCCGATCAGGATCGCCCAGGGGGCGCCGTCCTGCGCCGGATCCGCCCGGAGGGGGGCCGCGCCGCCCACCAGACCCTCGTCGCAGAACATGAGCCGTCGTTCCTCGGGCCAGCCGTCGAGCATCGCGCCCAGTTTCGCCACCTCGGTCACCTGCGGCACCCAGGTCCCGCCGCATTGCTCCGCCGCCTCGACGGCATGGGCCTGCAAGCGGTCGACCCGCACCCGTTCGGCGTTGGTAAACTGCGTCAACACCGGCACGATGCGCGCGGCGCCCATCTCGGCGGCCTTTTCGACGATGAAATCGGTGCGCGCCTTCTTGATCGGGGCAAACAGCAGCCACAGGTCGGGCGGCATCTGCAACGCCTTCGTCTGCGCGCGGCAGATCAGCGTCCCGCGCCTTTTTCCCGCCTCGACGATTTCGGCGTCCCATTCGCCCGACGCGCCGTCGAACACGGAGATCACCGCCCCCTGCCCCAACCGCATCACCCCGAAAAGGTAATGCGCATGAGGCTGCGACAGCGGAACGGTTTGCCCTTCCCCCAGCGGATGTTCTACGAAGAGCCGAACCTTGGACGCCATGGGCGGAACATATGACCGGCACCTCCGACATGCCAGAGCGCACGACACCCCCGATGACCGAACCGCCGATGGCCGACCACGAAAAACGCACCGATGCCGCCCGGCCCGCGGGGCGGACATGATGGCCGACGAGGGCATTTCGGGCGGAGTCATCGCCGACGCCGACACGGACAACTGGGTCGATACCCGCGCGCCCGCGTGGTCGCGCCCCTGGCTGAAACTCAGCCGCGCGGACCGGCCGATCGGGACGTGGCTGTTGTTGCTGCCGTGCTGGTGGGGCCTCGCGCTGGCGATTCTGTCGGACGGGCGCGCGGGCTGGGGCGATGCGTGGATCGCGGTGGGCTGTGCCATCGGCGCCTTCCTGATGCGCGGCGCGGGCTGTACGTGGAACGACATCACCGACCGCGACATCGACGCGAGCGTCGCGCGCACGCGGCTGCGCCCGATCCCGGCGCGTCAGGTCACGATACGCGGCGCGCTGTTCTGGGCGATGCTGCAGAGCCTTCTGGCGCTTCTGATCCTGCTGACCTTCAATGGCGCCGCGATCCTTCTGGGCATTGCCGCCCTCGTTCCCGTGGCGATCTATCCCTTTGCCAAGCGGTTCACCTGGTGGCCGCAGGTGTTTCTCGGCCTTGCGTTCAACTGGGGCGCGCTGCTGGCGTGGACGGCGCATACCAGTGCGCTCGGCTGGCCGGCCGTCGTGCTCTATCTGTCCGGCATCGCGTGGACGCTGTTCTACGATACAATCTATGCCCATCAGGACACGCAGGACGACGCGCTGATCGGCGTGAAATCCACCGCCCGGCTGTTCGGCGACCGCACGCCGCTGGCGTTGCGCGTATTCCTCGTGCTGACCGTGCTTCTCATGGGTCTTGCGGTTCTGCTCGCGGTTCTGCCCGCCACGCCGGAACGGTCGATCCTCGTCATCCTCGTGGCCCTTGCAGGTCCCTGGGCGCTCGGCTGGCACCTCGCCATCCAGCTTGCCCGCTTCGATCCCGCCAACGGGCCGGGCCTGCTGCGCCTTTTCCGCTCGAACCGCGTCGCGGGCCTGCTGCCCGCGCTGTTTTTCGCCACCGCCCTGCTGGTGTGATTGAACACCGCCGCAGCGAGGCCTAGACAGGCCCGACCAGACCAAAAGGGCCACCATGCGCCTCAAAGCGATTCTCATCCCCCTCGCCGTCTTCGTCTTTGCCGCCGCAGCCTCGGTGTTTGCCGCGCGCGCCGCCGTCATGATCGTCGAGGACCGTTCTGTCCTTGCCGTTCGCGAGGCGCTGGCCGATCAGGGCGACGCCTGGGCCTCGGTGCTGGGCGACGGGTTGCAGATCGTCATCGAAGGCGAGGCCCCGACCGAGGCGCGCCGCTTTCGCGCGATTTCGAGCGCGGGCACCGTCGTCGATGCCAGCCGCGTCATCGACAACATGCGCGTCCCCGAATCCGACGCGATCTCCCCCCCCGACTTCGCCCTCGAGATCCTGCGCAACGAGGCGGGGATTTCCATCATCGGCCTGATCCCCGCCGCCACCGACCATGACGCGCTTGCCGAACGGCTTGCCGCGATTGCGGGCGACGCGTCGGTCGCGGACTTCCTCGAAGTGGCCGACTACCCGGTGCCGCCGACGTGGGACCGTTCCGTCGATTTCGCGCTGAGCGTTCTGGAACGGTTGCCGCAATCCAAGGTGTCGATCGAGGCGGGCTATGTCGCGATTACCGCAATTTCGCAAAACGAGACGCAGCAGCGCCAGCTCGAGACCGAGATTTCGCGCCTGACGCCCACCGGCGTCCGCCTTGCGCTGTCGGTGTCCGCGCCCCGGCCCGTCATCACGCCGTTCACCGTACGGTTCACCCTCGACGACGACGGCGCCCGCTTTGCCGCCTGCTCTGCCGATACGCCGGAGGCGCAGGTCCGCATCATCTCGGCGGCCATCGACGCAGGTGCCGAAGGCCGCGTGACTTGCCGTCTCGGCCTTGGCGTGCCGACGTCGACCTGGGCCACCGCCGTTGAAATGGGCATCCGCGCGGTCGGCGATCTGGGCGCCGGCACCCTGACGATCACCGATGCCGACATTGCCCTTGTGGCACCCGAAACCGTCAGTTCCGAGGTATTCGACCAGGTTGCGGGAGAGCTGGCGAATGCCCTGCCGGACGTGTTTTCCCTCGATGCGGTGCTGACCGCGCCACAGGAGGCGCAGCCCGAGGGCCCGCCCCGCTTTTCCGCCACCCGCAGCCCCGAAGGTGTCGTGCAACTGCGCGGCCGCGTGCCCGACGCGCTGATGAACGACACCGCCCGCAATTTCGCCAACGCCCGGTTCGGCACCGCCAACGTCGTCATGGGCACCCGCATCGTCGAGGGCCTGCCGCGCGGCTGGTCGGTGCGCGTGCTCGCCGCCCTCGACGCGCTGGCGCGGCTGCACAACGGGGCCGTCACGGTCGAGCCCGACCGCATCTCGGTTCAGGGCGTCACCGGCAATCGCGCCGCGAGCGACGAGATCGCGGCCCTGATGATCGACAAGCTGGGGGCGGACGCCGATTTCACCGTCGACGTCACCTATGACGAGGCCCTCGACCCGATCGCGGCCCAGCCGACGCCGCAGGAATGCGTCGCCCAGATCCAGCGGATCGGCACCAGCCGCAAGATCACCTTCGACGCGGGCTCTGCCTCGCTGAGCGCGGAGGCGCGTCCCATCGTCGACGACATCGCCGAAATCCTGCGGCTGTGTCCCGGCCTGCCGCTGGAGATCGCGGGCTATACCGACAGTCAGGGCGGCGAGGACGGCAACGAACGCCTGAGCCAGCAGCGCGCCGACGCCGTCGTCGAAGGGCTGCGCGCGCAGCGCATCCCCACCGGCGCGTTCGAGGCCACAGGCTACGGCGAGGCCGATCCCATCGCCGACAACGCCACCGCCGAGGGGCGCGAGGCGAACCGGCGGATCGAGTTTCGGCTGCTGCCCGGTGCCCTCGTCGATGCCAGCGAGGATACCGGCATCCTGGTGACGGTGAACGGCGAGACCTATGCCTTCGACCCGGAGGTCGGCGGCGCCTTTGGCCCCGGCGACGGCCCCGACAACGGCCCCCGGGCACGGCCGGACGAGATCAGCGACGCGGCCCTTGCGGCCATGGCCGAGGCAGCCGAGGCCGCTGCCGACGCAGAATGAGGCACCTTTCGCCCCACCCCGGCAGTGCGGATTAAATCGGAGCCGGGTGTCATTGCGTCATGGTCCCGCGCAGCGCCTGCTGCTAGAACGGCGGCAGATCCGTCGTCTGCCCGTCACGGGCAGTCGCACATGACAGCGCAAGTCTGCCCGTCACGGGCAGTCGCACATAACAGCGCAAGTCTGCCCGTCACGGGCAGTCGCACATAACAGCGCAGTCTGCCCGTCACGGGCAGTCGCACATGACAGCGCAAGTCTGCCCGTCACGGGCAGTCGCACATGACAGCGCAAGTCTGCCCGTCACGGGCAGTCGCACAGGACAGCGCAGTCTGCCCGTGACGGCGCACCGACGACACGAAAAATACGCGCAGGCGCCCCTCAGGTGCCCGGCGGGGCGAGGAACGGAAAACCGACGTGAACAGAACCGAGTTCATCATCGCCACGGCAGTCATCCTGTTCGTGGCCTTCGCGCTCGGCTGGTTCGCCAGCTGGCTCGTCAACCGGTTTACCCGCGTGACCAAGGCCGATGTGGGCGAGCTGGACCGCATGGCACAGGCCCTGCACGAGGCCGAAGAGACCCGCGATCAGGCGATCACCTATCTGCAACAGCGCGAGGCGGAGATTTCCAATCAGCTGGCCCAGACCGAGGCGGAACTGCGCGCCACGATGGGCGGGTTGCGCGATGCGCGGCGTGAGGCCGAAGAACTGCGCACCTATATCGAGCGCACGAACCAGCAGGCCTGATGCGGGCTGACGATCGGTCTGCGCGCACGTCGGGTCTCGACGCCTTGTACCTATCCGCAGCAGCCGCCCGGGCCGCAGATTCAACCGAGATGCCGCCGCGCGACACCTGCGCACGCGGGAGCCGCCGCGACCTCTTAAGCGCGCGGAGCCGCCGCAACCTCTTAAGCGCGCGGAGCCGCCGCGCGACGCAACCGGTCGTTGATCGCACGCCCCAGCCCGTGGCCCGGAACCGGCGAGACGGCAATTTCCGGCGCGCCCATCGCGTCGAGACGGTGGAAATGCGCAAACAGGTTCGCGGCCGCCTCGGTCAGATCTCCCGTCACCGACAGGTTCAGCGTACAATCCACCGGACCGAACCCCAGCAGCACCTCGCCCGGGCGGGCCGCCTCGGCATCGAGCCGCACCCGGCCCCGCGGCGCGTAATGCGATACCAGCTGACCCGGCGAGACACGCGGTGCATCCTGTGCACCCAATCCGGCGTCCGGCCGCACCAGCGACAAGCCGAGCACCGCCTCGATAGCCTCGGCCGCAATACCGCCCGCCCGCAGCAAGACCGGCCCGCGTGGATCGACAATCGTCGATTCGACGCCGACGGCACAGGCGCCGCCGTCCAGCACCGCGTCGATCCGCCCGGCCAACCCGGCGATGACATGCGCTGCCGTTGTCGGCGAGATCCGCCCCGAGGGGTTTGCCGACGGGGCCGCGACAGGCCCGCCCACCGCCAGCAGCAAGGCGCGCGCCACGGCATGGGCCGGAACCCGGACCGCCAGCGTTTCGAGGCCCGCCGTCACCAATGGCGACACGCCGCTGTCGGGGCGCAGCGGCAAAACGAGCGTCAGCGGTCCCGGCCAGAACGCACGCGCCAGCGCCCGCGCCCGGTCCGACACGCGACAGAGCGCGCTGGCCCCGGCAAGGTCGCTGACGTGGGCGATGAGCGGATTGAACGAGGGCCGGTTCTTGGCGGCAAAGAGGCGCGCGATGGCGGCGCCGTTGCGGGCGTCGGCGCCAAGGCCGTAGACCGTCTCGGTCGGAAAGGCCACGAGGCCCCCGGACGCGATCACGCGCGCGGCGGTGTCGATGCCGGTGGCATCGCCGGGTAATACGCCGGTGGCATCGCCGGGCAATATGCCGGTGGCATCGCCAGGTAATACGCCGGTGGCATTGCCCGGTAATATGCCAGCGGCTTCGCAGGGCAGGACGCCAGCGGCTTCGCTGGTCAACGCACCTGCGGCGTCGCCCGCCAGAACGCGCGGGCCAGCGGTGTCCTTTTCAGGGTCGCCGCTTTCAATCCAGTCGTTCATCGTGCATTTGCATTCTGCAATGCACAAGAACAGCGACCGTTCTGCAGAGCGCGGCGGTACGGGGCGGGACGCGGGGCGGCGGCGGTCACAGGCGCGATCCATTCTGACGTTGCGTTTCGATGGCGGGCCACTGGCCCTGACCAGTACCTATGGTGCAGGTTGGCCAGTGGTGCAGGTTGGTGGGCGTCATAGCCCGGTCACCGCGCGCTGCCAAGGGAATGCCCCGACGCGCGCGGCAGGCGACATCACGTTAAAGAGGTTTTTGTAATGGTTTATCGTTCCCCCGTCGAAGACATCGTTTTTGTGCTGAACGAGGTCGCGGGCCTTGGCCGCGTCGCCGCGACGGACCGTTTTGCCGAGGCCACGGACGAGACCGTCACCGCCATCCTGACCGAGGCCGCGCGCCTGTGCGACGACGTCCTCGCCCCGCTGCAGCGCGCGGGCGACCTGCACCCCGCGGTCCTTGAAAACGGTGTCGTTCGGACCTCGCCGGGGTTTGCCGACGGCTATGCGGCGATTGCCGACGGTGGCTGGATCGGCATCGGTGCCGATCCCGAATTCGGCGGCATGGGTCTGCCGGTGTCCGTCGCCATGGCGGTGAACGACATGATGTCGGGGGCCTGCCTGTCGTTGCAGCTGAACCCGCTGATGACGCAAGGCCAGATCGAGGCGCTGGAACACCACGCGAGCGACGCGATCAAGGCGCTGTACCTGCCGAAACTGATTTCCGGCGAATGGTGCGGCACGATGAACCTGACCGAACCGCAGGCCGGATCGGATGTGGGCGCGCTGACGACGAAGGCCGTGCCGCGGGACGACGGCACCTGGGCCGTCACCGGGCAAAAGATCTATATCAGCTGGGCCGACAACGATTTTTCCGGCAACGTCTGCCATCTGGTGCTTGCCCGCCTGCCGGATGCACCGCGTGGCGTCAAAGGCATCTCGCTGTTCATGGTGCCCAAATGGCTGCCCGGGGACGACGGCACGCCGGGCGAGGCCAATGCGCTGCGCGTCGTCAGCCTCGAGCACAAGCTGGGCCTGCACGGATCGCCGACCGCCGTCATAAGCTATGAGGACGCGACTGGCTGGCTGATCGGTGCGGAACATGGCGGGCTGGCGGCGATGTTCACGATGATGAACAACGCGCGACTGGGCGTCGGCCTGCAGGGGATCGGCGTGGCAGAGGCCGCCACGCAGGCGGCTACGCAGTACGCGGCGGACCGCAAGCAGGGCCGCGCGGAGGGGACCGGCGGAATCATCGAACACGCCGATGTGCGCCGGATGCTGGCGACGATGCGGGCCAAGGTTTTCGCGTCCCGCGCCATTGCCATGCACTGTGCCGTGGCCATCGACATGGCCCGCGCGACGGGTGAGGAAAGCTGGACCGCGCGGGCCGCGTTCCTGACGCCCATCGCCAAGGCATTCGGCACCGATACCGGCATCGACATGGCCTCAATGGGCGTTCAGGTGCACGGCGGCATGGGGTTCGTCGAGGAAACCGGTGCCGCGCAATATCTGCGCGACGTGCGGGTCACGGCGATCTACGAAGGCACGAACGGCATCCAGGCGATGGACCTCGTGGGCCGCAAGTTGATGGACGGCGGCGCCGCGGCGCAGGCGATCCTCGACGAGGTCTGCGACCGGGCCGAGGCCGCCCGCGCGGACCACCCCGCGCTTGCCGATGCCGTCTGGGACGCCACCGAGAGCCTGCGTGAGGCGACCGACGCCCTCGTTGCGCGCCCCGTGGCGGACCGGGGTGCCGTGGCCGCGGCGTACCTGCGGGCGTTTGCCAGGGTTCTTGGCGGGTCGGCGCATCTGGTCGCCGCTGCCTCGGGCGACGCCGCGCGCGCGCGTCTCGCGGCATTCTACATGGACGCGCTGTTGCCAGAGCACGCCGCACTGCTGCGGCAGGTCAACGCCGGGCCCGACAGCCTGATGGCCGTGACCGCCGCCGATCTCTGCGCATGAGCGATGGCCCAAAGCCGCCTCGTGGCGGGTCTGACGGGGCGGATTTCGGCGGATCGGACAGGGTGGCCGTCGGCGGCACCGACGACAAATTCGGGAGCGTCCTGCGCTATCCGTTCCCCGACCCGCCCACCGAAGGGCGCGCCGTCGAAGTCGCTTCCGGCATCCTGTGGATGCGTCTGCCGCTGCCGATGAAGCTCGATCATGTGAATGTCTATGCCTTCGAAGAGGGCGACGCGTGGACCGTGATCGACACCGGGTTCCATTCGCGGCGCGGCGTGGCCCTGTGGCAGGCGCTGCTCGACGGGCCGATGCGGGGCAAACCCGTGGGCCGCGTCGTGGTGACGCACCATCATCCCGATCATGTCGGCATGGCCGCCTGGCATATGGCGCGCGGCGCCGATCTGTGGATGCCGCGCACCGGCTGGCTCATGGCGCGGATGCTGACCCTCGATGTGCAGGACAGCTATCCGGCGGAAACCATCGCATTCTACCGACGCTCGGGCATGGACGCAGAGGTTTTACGCAAGCGGCAGGATGAGCGCCCCTTCAATTTCGCCGATTGCCTTCTGCCGCTGCCGCCGGGGTACAATCGTCTGACCGAGGGGGGCCGCATCACGATGGGCGGGCGCGGCTGGACGGTGCGGATGGGCGACGGCCACGCCCCCGAACACGCAACGTTCTGGAGCGACGCGGGCGATCTGGTGATCGGCGGCGACCAGCTCATCCCGTCGATCTCGCCCAATCTGGGCGTCTATCCGACAGAACCCGAGGCGGATCCGGTGGGCGACTGGTTCGAGGCCTGCGGCCGCCTCGCGCCGCATGCGACGGATGCGCAACTGGTGCTGCCCGGACACAAGCTGCCGTTCACCGGCCTGCCGCTGCGGATGCGGCAGTTCGTCGACAACCACCACGGCGCGCTCGACCGGCTGCGGGCGTTTCTGGCCGAGCCGCGCACCGGCGGCGCCTGTTTCGCCCCGCTGTACCGACGCGAGATCGGTGCCGGCGAATACGGGTTGGCGCTGGTCGAGGCGGTGGGCCATCTGAACCATCTGCACGCGCGCGGCGAGACCCTGCGCTGGCTGGACGAGGATGGCGCGTATCGCTGGCGGATGCGCTGAGGCTGGCGGCGGGCCTGCCCGGGGCCTTTCAGGCACAGGGGCGCAACTGACGGGGGTGTGAGTGGTGCCTGCCGCCGATATCGGGCATGCTACGGGCGATCATGAGGAAACGCACGATGGACGGTATCGACACCACTGCAGAGGCACATGAGGCCAGTGCGCTGCCCCGCGTCCGCGAGGTTCATACCGACCCCGACCGCAGCGCGCCCAGCGAAGCCACATTGCCGCAGGCCCTGAAAAAACCCAGCCAGGACAAGAGTGCGGCACGCTGGGCCTACGAGCGGCTGATCCTGTACATCCAGAATTTCGAAAAGCAGCTCGATGCGCAGCACGAGGTTGCGATGGGATTCACCGGCGGCGACGCCGGCGTGATCCGGATCGAGGGGATGGGATATTTCGATCCCGACATCGTCACCTTTTACGGCGCGGATACCAATGGTGCGAAAACCCAGCTGATCCAGCATGTCACCCAACTGAACGTCATGCTGCGCGCCTTGCCGAAAAAGACCGATCAGCCGGAGGCGCGGCGCATCGGGTTCCGACTTGGCGCGGAAATCGAAGATCCCGCCGGAGAGACCACCGGTGAGGCGTGACAGTGTGTGACCGATCGGCTAGATCCCCTGTAACCGGCGGGACGTCTGCGCGCGCCCCGGCACCTGACACCGCGACAAACGGAGGCCCCCATGGCAGAGCATCACCAACACGGCAGCATGGATACCAGCGAGCACGAAAAGACCTTTGCAACCTTTATGACGATCACCAGCCGGGTTGCGATCGTGATTATCCTGGCGCTCATCTTTCTCGCGCTGGTCAACGGCTGACCCGGACCGCCGCCCGACATCAGGTGCCTTGCGAATGAACCGACGATTTTTTGTACTGGCCGGACCGTTGGCGGCCCCCGCCCTTTTGGGCGGATGCGCTGCCGAACCGGTCTGGGCGCCGCAGGAAGCGGTGGCGCGCGCGGTCTATGTCCACGACGGGCCCGCAGCCCTTACCCTGTTCACCGTTCGCAACGTAGGGTCCGGCAACGGGGCACACACCGGCCTGTTGATCAACGCCGATCAACGGGTGATGTTCGACCCGGCGGGCACCTTCGTGGCCAGTGTCCTGCCAGAGCAGAACGACGTCATCTTCGGGATGAGCCCGCAGGCCGTCGGCGCCTATGTCAGCTATCACGCCCGCGAAACCTATTACGTGATCGAGCAGGAGGTTATCGTGCCGCCCGCCGTGGCATTTGCCGCGATGCGTGCGGCCCGCGCTTACGGTGCCGTGCCCAAGGCGCAGTGCAGCCGGGCCACGAGCGCCATATTGCGCGACCTGCCGGGCATCGGCGCCTATATCGGCAGCACCTGGTTTCCCGAGACCCTCGAGGGGTATTTCGGCACCATCCCCGGCGCTACCCGGATCGAGTACCGCGAAGACGATGCCGACGATCGCAGCGCCACTGCCGCGACGATCGCAGCGGCGCTTGAAAATCAGGCGCCCGGAAATCAGGCGCTTGAAAATTATACGCCCAGTACCGCCCGCACGGCGGCGACGCCATAGAGCGTGCACAACCCCGCAACCATCGCCCAGACCACTTGGCGACGCCAAAGCCCGACGACAAGCGTCGCTATCGCGGCCAGCGCCCGCGCCAGATCCGGGGTGCCGCCGGTGGCGGCGGGCCACAAGACGAGCGGCGCCATAAGGCCCGGGATCACCGCGACGGCGGCATAGCGCAGGTGCCGCAGCACCCATTCGGGCAGCTGCCGCGCCCCGATCAAACCCAGAAACGAGATCCGGATCAGATAGGTTCCGGCACCCAGAACGACAATCACCGTCCAGACCTGCAGGGCGGAATACGCGCCCGTCACGGCACCGACCCCGCCCGCAACCGCGTCGCCTGCGCCACCTGCCACAGCTCGATCCGGGCGCCGACGGCCATCGCGGCGGAGGCGGCAATCAGCAGGCCAAGGCCGTAGCGAACGAAGGCAAGCGCCAGCGTCGCCACGATGGACACGAGCGCCGCAGCGACATGCGCCGGGGTGCGCAGCATCGGCCCGACGAGGGCCAGAAAGCAGATCGGCACCGCGAAATCGAGGGCCAGCCATCCCGGGATCGTCGTCCCGAGCAGCGCGCCGGCACAGGTCATCGCGATCCAGACAGGATAGAGTGCGGCAACGACGCCGAAGTAATAGGCGACGCGCTGCGGCTGGCCCCAGTCGCCGTGCTCCTCGAACCGGTTCAGCGACAGGGCGTAGGTCTGATCGACAAGGAAATAGGCGATGAAGATCCGCTGCCAGAACGGGGCCGCCCCGAGATAGGGCGTGAGCGAGGCCGAATACATCGCGGTGCGCAGGTTGACGGCCAGTGCCGTGGCGATGACGATCACGGTCGGCGCGTTCTCGGACATCAGCTGCAATGCCGTGAACTGCGATGCCCCGGCGAAAACCGTGATCGAGAACCCCATCACCACCAGCAGATCGAGACCGGCATCGCGCGCCACCACGCCGAACAGGAACGCAAAAGGGGCGACCATGAAGATGAACGGAACGCTGTCGAGAACGCCCCGCAGAAAGGCCGGTTTCGTATCGTTGTTTGCGGTGGTGGCCTGCATCGCACTCGCCTAGTCTTGCATCCATGAGCGGCGTATCGGGCATGACCGGCAAAGACAATGACCGGCACCGGGCCGGTGCACGACCCGCTGTGCCGGTCGCCGCGGGATGAGCGCGGGTGGCCCCGTCGCGGTGATCCTTGCCGGGGGCACGGCACAGCGCATGGGGGGCGCGCCCGGTGGCAGGGACAAGGGGCTGCTGACGCTGGGCCGGGGCACCGTCCTGGGCGCGGTGATCGACCGGACAGAACCGCAGGTGGCCGCCCTCGCCCTGAATGCCAACGGCGATCCGGCGCGGTTCGCCCGGTTCGGCCTGCCGGTGCTGGAGGACGCGGGCGCGGATCTTGGGCCTCTGGGCGGCGTGCTGGCGGCAATGGACTGGGCAATTGCGCGCGGTGCGGCGTCGGTCATCACCGTGCCCGGCGACACGCCGTTCCTGCCCGGTGATCTCGTGCCGCATCTGATGATGGCCGCCGAGGGTGCACCGCAGGGGCTGGCGCTGGCGGAATCCGGCGGTCATCTGCATCCGCTGTGCGCGCTGTGGCCAACGGCCCTGCGCGCCGATCTCGCCGCGGCCCTTGCCACGGGCACCCGCAAGGTTCGCGACTGGACCGCGCGCCAAGCGCCGGGCCGTGCCGTGTTTCCCGCGACGACGCCGGACGGGTTTTTCAACATCAACACGCCGGCGGATCTCGCGCGGGCCGAGGGCTGGCTGCGTGGCTGAGGCGTTCGACCGGGTGATCATGGTCGACTGGTCCGGCGGGCGGGACCGGGGGCCGCGGCCAAAACCGGACGCGATCTTTGCCGCCGTGGCGGGGCGGGATGCGGACGAGGTGCCCGTTTACCTGCGCAACCGCGCGGTGGCCGAGGCGTGGCTGATCGCGCGCATCGGGGCGGGCCTCGCGGCGAACGAGCGGCTGCTCGTGGGGTTCGATTTTCCGTTCGGCTATCCGGCGGGATTTGCGCGGGCGCTGACCGGCCAGGAGGATGTCCTTGCCCTGTGGGACTGGTTCGCCACACGCATCCGCGATGCGGCGGTGCCTGCGCGCGCGGGGCCGATGGGGCACAACAACCGCTTCGACGTTGCGGGGGCGATCAACATCGAACTCGGGCTCGATCAAGGACGCGGGGTCGGGCCGTTCTGGGGCAACGGGCTGAAACGCGACGTGCCGGGCCTGCCCCGCAAGGGCACTGCGCGCACCTTTCGCTGGAACCCGGCCCGCCGCGCCGTCGAAC
The DNA here is from genome assembly GCA_963761735.1 of uncultured Alphaproteobacteria bacterium. Lineage (GTDB taxonomy): Bacteria > Pseudomonadota > Alphaproteobacteria > Rhodobacterales > Rhodobacteraceae > CAVXHQ01. The sequence goes on along the minus strand of CAVXHQ010000005.1, from coordinate 607,975 downwards.
GGCGCGCACCGGGCGCGTTCGAATGCTGGCAGATGTCCGGGGCGGGATCGGTGGGTGGTCAGGCGATGATGGGCCTGCCGGTGCTCGCGCGCTTGCGGGCACGCTTTGGCGCGGATCTTGCCGTGGCACCGTTCGAGGCGGCGACGGCAGCGGTGATGCTGGCCGAAATCTGGCCCTCGCTGATCTCCCACACGGTGGCGCAGGCGCGGCGACCGGGCGAGATCCGCGATGCCGCACAGGTGCGGGTGCTGGCCCGCGCGGTTGCGGCCCTGCCCTGCGCTCAACTGGCCGCGATGCTGATCGAGGGGCGCGACGCGGGCGCGGAGGGATGGATCCTCGGGCTGGGCCACGAGGCGGAACTGGCGTCGGCGTTTGCATCCGTGCCCACAGGCGCGGTGCCATGATCATTGAAAAGGGATTTGCCAACCCGGAACGTGCCGCTATCGCGGCCCTGTATTGGGAGGCGTTCGGCAGCAAACTGGGCCGTGTCCTTGGGCCCGCCCGCATCGCCCTGCCGTTCGTGGCCGAGGTGCTGTCACCCGACCACGCCTATTGCGCCCGCACGCCGGGCGGCGATCTGCTGGGGGTGGCGGGGTTCAAATCGGCCGACGGCGCCCTCGTCGATGCCGGGTGGGGCGACATGCGGCGCCACTACGGGGTGGCGGGGGCCGCGTGGCGGGTGCTGGCATTGTCGTTGCTGGACCGGGACGTGGAAAACGCGCGGTTCCTGCTCGACGGGATATGCGTCAGCGCGCACGCCCGGGGCCAAGGCGTGGGGTCGCGCCTGATCGAGGCGCTGGCCGTCGAGGCACGCGACCGGGGGTACCGCGCGATGCGCCTCGACGTGATCGATAGTAATCCACGCGCCCGGGCGCTGTATGAACGGCGCGGGTTTGCGGCGGTGGATACGCGGCGGCTGGGCGTTTTCAGCCATCTGTTCGGGTTTCGCGCGGCGACGACAATGGTGCGGCGGATCTGACGGGCGAACGGGAAAAACGAGTCCTTTCAGGACCAGGAAAGCGGTGCCCTAGTCGAACGCCCCGGTGACGCGGCCCAGCAGCATGAAGGCACGCGCGGTGCGGGTTTCCGAGAAATCGGCAAGGTCCCCGTCGCTGGCATCCACTTCGAAGGCGATGAGCTGGCGGTCGAAGAGCCGCAGGAAATGATGCGCCGTATCGCGGAAAATCGTGTCTTCGCGCATCCGCGCCGTGGCCAGCGCCAGTGACGACCGGTCGCGAATACCGCCAAGCTGCGCGATGGCGCGGCCCCGCTCGCCCGTGGCGAACCGGCGCCACAGCTCGGGCTTTGCACGGTCGGGCCGCAGGTCGTCCATGTAGATGCCGTCCTGTGACAACAGGGTCAGTATGTCCTGTGCCGCCTGAATTAGCTGGCGCAGCACCCGGTCCTTGAGGGCGCGCCGCAATGCCGCGAAACCGATCTCGTCCTTGTCGTTGTCGGGAAAGTTCAGGGCCCGCACGGTGTCGACCCGGCTTAACGGCGGGGCCATATCCTCGGCCGAGGTGCCGAGTGCCAGCGCGGGCTGGTCATCGCCCGGCGTCTTGACGGGACGCAGGGGCGGCTTGCGCGTGATCTGGCGCGTGGTGGCGAATGTGGCGATGGCGCTTTCGGTCTGGCGGGTCGCCTGCGCGATCTCGGTCAGGCGCTTTTCCACCGAAACCGCCGCCGCACCGCCGCCTGCCGCGCGGTCGGCCACATAGGTTTCGCGCAGGGCATCGACGGCGATTTGCAACCGCCTGCTTTCCGCGCGCAGGGTGCGGCTGGCGCGCGATGTGGCCGCAACGATCCAGATCACCGCGACGGGCAGGAATATCGCCATCAGCGTCATCACGAAGCGCAGGCTGTCGAACGGCTGGTCCTGCGGGGCGGCGGGTGCAAAGGCAAAGAACAGGCCCGCCACGACCAGCCACAGCACGGCCAGAGCCGCCGCGACCATCTCGCCCCTTGCGAGCGGATCGGGGGCAAAAAGATCTGGCGCGGCGCCGACCGATGCGGCGTGCACCGCAGGTTTGGCGGTCTTGGGGGGGAACGCAGGCTCGGCCATGGGACTCAGTTGCGTTTGGGCGCTGTTGCGCGTCAGATGAAGACGATCTTCAGGATTTCATAGGACCGCTGGCCGCCGGGTGTGCGCACTTCGACGCTGTCCCCCTCGGCCTTGCCGATCAGCGCCCGCGCGAGGGGGGATTTGATGTTCAGACGCCCCGCCTCGATGTCGGCCTCATATTCGCCGACGAGGACATAGGTCCGCTCTTCCTCGGTATCCTCGTCGACCAGCGTCACATGCGCGCCGAACTTGACCGATCCCGACAGCTTCGACGTGTCGATCACATCCGCCAGCGAAATTGCCCCTTCGAGCTCTTTCACCCGGCCTTCGATGAACGACTGCTTTTCCTTGGCCGAATGGTATTCGGCGTTCTCGGACAGGTCGCCGTGCGCGCGCGCCTCGGCGATCGCCGCGATGATCGCGGGCCGTTCGACGGACTTGAGCTTTTTCAGCTCGGCATTGAGCGCGTCATAGCCGGCGCGCGTCAGCGGTATCTTTTCCATTATGTCGGCCCTCATGGCGCTGGAGTGACCCGATATGTAGCAAGTCGGACGCCCGAACCCAAGATGGAACGCACGCGGCGTGCATAATCGCGCCTGCGGCGTGTCCCGGACAGATCACCCGACGGGAATTGCCCCGCAAAGGTCGGGTTTACCCGACCCCCACGGCACGGGGGATTGCACAATATGGCGCCGTGCCCTTTGGTCGGACGCATTGATCGCCTCCCGATTTTGCAGGCCGGATGCGATGCGCGAGATTCATATGCCGGATCTAACAGAGATAGGCCGGTAGCGGAGCGCGCGGCGATGGCGGCGGCCCCGGACCATTAACAGGAGATGTCGGATGATGAACTTCAGCGCGGGAACCGCCCTTGGCCTGATGCGCCGGACAGCGCCTTTCGTGATTTTCCGGATGGCCGTCTATTTCGGTATCGCCGTTGCCTTTGTCCTTGTGACAGGCACCGGGGCGGGGGTGGGCTACGGCGTCGGCGGGTTCGGCGACGACGGATTTCAGGCCTCGACGACCATGTGGGGCGGCCTGATCGGGTTCGGCGCAACCGCGGGCGTGATCTTCTTTCTGCGCGACTATCTGCTGTATGTCGTCAAGGCGGGGCACATCGCCGTCATGGTGGAACTGCTGCGCGGCGGCGAGATCCCCGGCGGGCGCGGTCAGATCGACTGGGCCCGCGAGGTCGTGACGGAACGCTTCGGTCAGGCCTCGGCGCTGTTCGTGCTCGACCGGCTGATCAAGGGCGTGCTCGGCACCGTCACCGGGCTGATCCAGGGGATCGCCGCGTTCCTGCCGATCCCGGGGCTCAGCCAGATCATGGGCGTCGTGCGCGCCTACCTGCGCCTTGCCGTCGGTCTGCTGGACGAGGTGATGCTGGCGCATGCCATCGACACGAAATCCGACAATCCCTACGCGGCAAGCCGGGAGGCGCTGATTCTGTATGCGCAAAACGCCAAACCGATGATGGTGTCGGCGGCGTGGCTGACGCTGATCGTCTGGGGCCTGACCATCGTCGTGTTCCTCGTGATGCTCGCCCCTGCCGCCGCCCTCGTGTACCTGCTGCCGGGCGCATGGTCGGCGGGCGGCATGGTGTTTGCGCTGATCTTCGCCTGGGCCGCAAAGGCCGCGCTGATCGAGCCCTTTGCCATCGCCTGCCTGTTGCAGGCCTATTTCAAGGTGACGGAAGGCCAGCAACCGAACCCGGAGTGGGAAGCGAAACTCGACCGGACATCGGCAAAATTCAAGAAGATGGGCGAAAAGGCTGTCAGCTGGGTCGGCGGGCTGGGCGGGCGGCGTTCGGACCCTGCGGGTGGCGGTGCCGCGGCCTAGAATTCCGGCGGAGGCACCGCCTGCCCCGGCAGTGGCCTAAGGTGCCGACACGACCTTGAGGCTGCCGGGCGCCCAGGTGCGGACGTCGGTATCCTGTACCGCCGCGCGCAGACCCACCATGCGCCGCCGGCGCTCGGCCTCGGGCATTTCGAGGGCTTCGAGGATGATCTGGTCCATCGCCCGGTGCGAGAACGGATTGACGAAGATCGCGTCCTTGAGCTCGACCGCGGCACCCGCGAATTCCGACAACACGAGGACACCGTCGCCGTCGATGCGGCTGGCGACGAATTCCTTGCAGACAAGGTTCATGCCATCCGCCAGCGGCGTGATCCAGGCGACATCGGCGGCGCGGTAATAGGACACGAGCTGCGCGAACGGCACGGCGCGGGAGATCAGCGCCACGGGTTGCCATTCCAGCGTGCCGAAACGGCCGTTGATGCGGCCCGCCGCCTGCTCGATCTCGTTCTGGATTTCCTCGTAGGCGCGCATGTCGCGGTTTGCCGAAACCGAAACGTGCATCAGCCGCACCTTGCCGCGCAGGTCGGCATGCGCCTCGAGCAGGCGCTCGAAGCTCGCGAGTTGTTCGGCGCCGCCCTTGGTGTAATCGGTACGACCCACCGACAGGATCAGGCGCGTGTCGCGCAGTTCCGTGCGGATTGCGGCTGTCTTTGCGTCGGTTTCAGCGGACCGGGCGCGGGCGTCGATAAAGTTCACGTCCACGCCGACCGGCGTGACGCTGATCGCGATTTCGCGGTCCTCGTGGCGGACATGGCTGGGCAGGCGGCGTTCGGTTAGCGCCACGTCGGCCAGCAGCCACTTTTCGGGCACATCGCCCCAGGACTGCACGTCGACGCCGAACAGGCTGCGCGCGACCGAGACGAAATTGGCCGCATAGCGCGGAATGTGAAAGCCGATATCGTCGCAACACAACAGGCTGCGCACGATTTCCTTGCGCCATGGCAACACGTTGAACATGTCCGCCGAGGGGAACGGCGTGTGGTGAAAGAACGCGATCCGCACGTCGGGGCGCAGGGCGCGCAGGTATCCGGGCACCAGCCACAGGTTGTAATCGTGGACCCAGACAAGCGCACCGGGGGCTGCCTCCGCCGCCGCCGCCTCGGCGAAACGGCGGTTCACCTCCTGAAAATTGCTCCAGTCGACGGGATCGTAGTTATAGCGCTCCTTGAACCCGTGCAGGATTGGCCAGAACACCTCTTTCGAGGTGACCTGATAGAATTCGCGCACCTCAGCCGCCGTCAGCGGCAGACGCGATACAGTATAGCTGCCGTAGGCGTCGTCGATCTCGATCCGCTGCTCGAAGCCCGGATTTTCCGGGTCTTCGGCCAGCTTCCACGCGATCCATGCGCCCTTGTCGACGCCGCCGAAAAAACTCTTCAGCGTCGGGACGATCCCGTTCGGGCTCTTGTTCTCGCGCAGGACCGTCTTGCCGTCTTCCTCAACCTCTTCGTAGGGTTGCCGGTGGTAGACGATGACGAGGTCGGAGGTCGGGTCGCCCCCCCGGTCCGGCACCATCAGGTCGCTTCCTTTTGCGCTGCAAGCAGCCCTCCGGCGATGATCGCCTCGGCGATGCCGGAAACCCCATGTCCCTTGGCAAAATGGACGTGATCCATCCCCTGCAGCTTTTCGATCAGCGCAGGCTCGGAATTGCCGACGGCGACCGCCGGCAGACCAAGGGCCAGCATCGACAGATCGTTCAGGGTATCGCCCGCCACGAGGACCTTGCGGTTCTCGATGCCGAGGTGCGCGATCAGCCGCTCCAGCGTTGGCCCTTTGCTGACGCCTTTGGGCAGAATGTCGAGGAATTTGTTGTCCGACATCAGGTAATCGAGGCCCATGCCCGCGATGGTCTCGAAGGCGGCATCGTCGAACGTTTCGGGGTCCATGTCGAAACTGACGCGGTAGCGGAACGCGTTCGATTGCAGCGTCAGCCCCGGATTGCCGTGCATCGCGGCCTGAACCCGGCCACCGGCATCGTTCCAGGCGGTGGCAATCTGCTCTTCGAGGGCGGCCATCGGGGCGACGATATTGTCGTATCCCATGGTCGCAACGGTCGTGCCGACGTCACCGACGATGAAATCGGGTCGGGGGACGCCTTTTTTGGCGACCAGATCGTTGATAAAGCCCGGATCCCGTCCGGTCACGAAAATGAGGCCGACGCGGGCACGGTTGCCTTGGATCCATTTATAGAATCGCGCGCATTCCTCTTCGGTGCCACCAAGAAGGGTGCCATCCAGATCGGTGGCGAGGACGATTTCCTTGTCGGCGATGCCCCTTGGGGAAGATCCGGGAGGGGTGACGGTTTCGTGACGGGTCATGAGATCCTTTCTGCAAGTGTTGCTATGTCTTTATCGGTTGCGGGATGACTGAACGACACATCCATCGCGCGCGGTTCCGCCTCTATCGGGCGGGACCACAGTGCGGCGAACGCGGTGCCGAGATCGGCGTCGTCGTGCAGGATATTACGTACCGTCTCGCATATCGGCATCGAAACGCCAAGACGTCGTGCAAGATCGGTGACGGAGCGGGCATTGACCTCGCCTTCGACGACGATGGCAGAGCCGTCGAAACAGTCGGCGCGCGGCGTTCCCCGACCCAGTTGCTGGCCCAGCGACATGTTGCGCGAGGTGGGCGAGGAACAGGTCAGCGCCAGATCGCCGATGCCCGACAGGCCGGTCACGGTCTCGCGGCGCCCGCCAAGGGCCTCGGCCAGCGCCTTCATCTCGTCCAGCCCGCGGGTGATCAGGGCGGCGCGGGTGTTTTCGGCAAATCCGGCGCCGGTCATCATGCCGCAGGCGATCGCGATCACGTTCTTGACCGCACCGCCGATTTCGACGCCGACCAGATCGTCCGACACATAGGCGCGGAAACTGCCCGTTGTGAGGGATATCGCCAGGCGCACCGCCGGGCTTTCGTCCGGTTTCAGGCGGTTGGCGTAGGTGAACGGAAAGGCCACGGTGGCGGCGGTGGGATGCCCAAGCGCGGTTTCGCGCGCAAACGTCGGGCCCGACACGCAGCCGACCGGACGACCGGGCAATTCCTCTTCGGCGACCTGCGTCATCAGCAGGCCGGTTTCGGCCTCGATCCCCTTGGCGCAGATCGCCACGGGGATGCCCGCAGGCGCGAATTTCGCAACCTGCCGCGCGACGGCGCGGACAGACCGCGACGGGACCACGATCAGGATGGCGTCCGCGCCGTCAAGCGCAGCACCCATGTCGTGCACGCCGCGCAGCGACGCCGCGAGGGGCACATCCGGCAGATGGGCCGCATTGGTGGACGACGCGTTGATCTCCGTCACGATGGCGCGGTCGCGCCCCCAGATCCGCGTGGCGACGCCCGCGTGCGCCAGCGTCGTCGCCAGCGCCGTGCCCCAGGCACCGGCACCGACAACCGCGACGGTGTCGTACTTTTGCGCCTGATGCAGATAGGGCGCGGCGGACGTGCCTGAATGGGTCATGCGGGCCTCTGGTGTCGAAGAAGGGTCAGGATGCGTCTCGATCTCGATCGCAGCGAGTGTCGGTCATCGCGATTTCATTGACCGCAACATGTGTCACATGACGTCGCGGTCAATGCCGGATGTGCCGAATAAGGCGTTTGCGGCGGCGGGCGCGCCCTGCGACGTCCCGGCGCACAGCAATCGAGCGGTTTGCCGCGAAAATGCCGCGCGTCGGGACGGACCCCGGTCAGTCACCGAACAAGCCTTCCGTCGCCGTGCGACCCGCGCCTCACCTGTGGGCAGCGGGGCCGAAAGGCCCTGTCAGCGGGCTGCGGCGTGCAGATATCGGATGGCCACCGCCGTCAAAGGCGCCGGCCGGTTTCGGCATCGAAAAGCGATACGCCGCCGTCCTTGATGCTCAGCCGCAACGGACCGGTCGTGACAACGTGGTCTTTGGCGACATGAACCGTCACCTCTTCGGTCCCGAGGCGGGCGTGCAGCAGGCGGTGAGCACCCAGTTCCTCGATCAGTTCGACATTGACCCCGAGCGTTCCTTCTGGATCGGGAACCAGATCCTCGGGGCGGATGCCGACGGTAACGGGGCCTTCGACGGGCCGGGGCAGCGCAATCTGCGCCTCGCCGAAGCGGACCATCCCGGCCTTGGCAACGCAATCCAGCAGGTTCATCGGCGGCGCGCCCATGAACGACGCGACAAAGGTGGTGGCAGGCGTGCGGTAGACCTCGTCCGGAGTGCCGATCTGTTCGATCCGGCCGCCGTTCATCACGATGATCCGGTCGGCCATCGTCATCGCCTCGACCTGATCGTGGGTGACATAGACAGAGGTGACGCCGAGACGGCGCTGCAATGCCTTGATCTCGATCCGCATCTGGTTGCGCAGTTTCGCGTCGAGGTTGCTCAGCGGCTCATCGAAGAGGAACAGTGCGGGGTCGCGCACGATGGCACGGCCCATGGCGACGCGCTGACGCTGGCCACCCGAAAGCTGGCTTGGCTTGCTTTCGAGGTAGGCGTCGAGGTTGAGCATCGCGCTTGCCTCGGCCACCTTGGCGTCGATGGCTTCCCTGGCGATCTTGCGGTTTTTCAGTCCGTATCCGATGTTTTTGCGCACTGTCATATGCGGATAGAGCGCGTAGTTCTGAAACACCATCGCGATGTCGCGGTCCGCCGGGTCGATGTCGTTCACCACCCGGTCGCCGATGTGCAGCACCCCGTCCGAGATCTCCTCGAGGCCCGCGATCATCCGCAGCATCGTCGATTTGCCGCAGCCCGACGGGCCGACGAGCACGACGAATTCGCCGTCCGGAATGTCGAAGCTGGCGGGATGCACCGCCTCGAATCCGTTGGGATAGGTCTTGCGGATCTTGTTCAGGGAGACCTGAGCCATCGGTTTTCATTCCTCTTCCGGCAGGCTCGCACCCGCCAATTCTGGTCCGCGGGACGCCGCCCGCGGACGTTATTTATCGGATTCGGTCAGGCCTTTGACGAACCAGCTCTGAAAGAAGATGACGATCATCACCGGCGGGATGATGGCGATCAGGGCCAGCATGTTGGCACGCCCGTATTCGGGGATCGTCGAGCCTTCGAGGCTTTGGGTGATCTGTTTGATCCCGCGCACGAGGGTGAACATGTCCTCGTCCGTGGTGATCATCGTCGGCCACAGATACTGATTCCAGCCGAACACGAACATGATGATGAACATCGCGGCGATCATCGTCTTCGACAGCGGCACGAGGATGTCGATGAAGAATTTCACCGGCCCTGCCCCGTCGATCCGCGCCGCCTCGACCAGCTCTTCGGGGATCGAGCGGAAGTATTGCCGGAAAAAGAACGTCGCCGTGGCCGACGCGATCAGCGGCACGATCAGGCCCTGATAGGTGTTGAGCATCCCAAGCTGCTGCACGATCTCGTAGGACGGCAGGATCCGAACCTCGAGCGGCAGGAGCAGCGTGGTGAAGATCACCCAGAACGCCAGCGAGGCAAACCGCATGCGGAAATAGACGATGGCATAGGCCGCCATCATCCCCAGCACGATCTTGCCCAGGGCGAATCCCAACCCGAGGATCATCGAATTCCACAGCATCCGGATGCCGGTGTTGTCGCCCGCGAATCCGTCGGCCTCGAACATCGCCTTATTGAAATTCTCGATCAGCTGGCCGCCGATGGCCAGTTGCGGGCCCTCGCGCATGTTCACCACGTCGGGCATCGACGTCATCTGCAACAGCATCACCACGGGCAGGATCATCAGCAGCGATCCCGCGATCAGGATGCCGTGATCCACCACGGTCGCCATGCGCAACCGGCGGCGCGGTGGTTTGCTGCTGGTGTCGGCCTTTGGCGTGAACCTGGCGCCCGTCTGGGCACCGGCGAGGTCGGCGGGGGCGTCGGTCATGGCGTCACCTCAGGTATAATGAATGCGGCGTTCGATCAGCCGGAACTGAAACACCGTCATGGCAAGCACGAGAACCATCAAGATCACCGACTGGGCCGACGATCCGCCCATGTCGAGACCCCGGAAACCGTCGACATAGACCTTGTAGACAAGGGTCATCGGGTTGTTCGACGGCTCACCCTTCACCACCGTGTCGATGATGCCGAAGGTGTCGAAGAGCGAATAGGTGATGTTGGTGATCAGCAAAAAGAACCCCGTGGGGGCGAGCAGCGGGAACGTCACGTCCCAGAACCGGCCCGAGGCGGAGCGGTTGTCGATCAGCGCCGCCTCGCGCACCGAGCGCGGGATGGATTGCAGACCGGACAGAAAGAAGATGAAGTTGACGGGGATCTGTTTCCAGACCGAGATCATGACCATCGCCGTGGCGGTGTCGGAGTAATCGACGCCCAGCGTGAACTCCCACCCCAGCAGGGCGAAGAAATCGGTCAGCGGCCCCCAGGACTGGTTGAACAGGATGATGCCCATGACGCCCGCAACGGGGGGTGCCACGGCATAGACCCACATCAGCAGCGTGCGATAGGTCTTGGCGCCGCGGATCACCTTGTCGGCCTTCACGGCGAGCAGCAGGGCGATGGCGAGCGAAAAGAACGTCACCAGCAGGGTGAAGGTGACGGTGAACCAGGCGGCACGGGTGTAGGCGGAATTGTTGAACAGCGAGGTATAATTCGACCAGCCGACGAATGTTTCGGAAAAGCCGAACCCGTCGACGGCATAGAACGATCCGCGGACCGCCTCCCATGCGGGCCAGTAAAAGAACACCCCGATGATCGCCAGCTGCGGCAAAAGCAGCAGAAAGGGCAGCCATCTGGTCGTAAATCCCGCGCGTTTCATCGCGTCCCCCGCATCGTCGTTTTCTGTATTACGCACCATCGTATCTGGTGTCGTCGCATCTGCCACCAGCGTATCCGGTGTCGTCGCATCTGGCGTCGTCGGATCTGGCGCCGTCGTACCCGTCTGCGCAAAGCCTAGCACCGGATTGCCCGGGGCCGACACCGAAAACGGCGGCCGCGTCCTGCGGCCGCCGGTCGTGCGTTTCCGTCCGGTTTAGCCTTGCGTCTGCGCGAAACGGGCCAGCAGGTCGTTGGCTTCGCTTTCGATCGTGGCGAAGGCGTCGTCGACGCTGGTCTCACCGGTCAGGATGCGGCCATACTCGCGGTTCATCACGTCCCGGATCTGCACGTAAAAGCCCATGCGGTAACCGCGGGTGTTCTCGCCTGCGGGCAGCGACAACTGCAGGATGCCGACTTCGGCGGCGGGCGCCTCGTCATAGTATCCGTCGGCCTGCGCCAGTTCGTAGGCGGCGGTCGTGATCGGCACATAGCCGGTCTCGCGGTGCCACATGTACTGCACCTCGGGCGAGGTCAGGAATTCGAAGAAGGCGGCCGATGCGGCGTTCTCTTCGGCCGGCTTGCCCGACATGGCGAACAGGGCCGCACCGCCGATGAAGGTCTGCGTCGGCTCGGTCGTGATGCTTTCCCAGTACGGCAGATACGTGGCCGAGAATTCGAACGGCAGATCGAGCTGGCTGAGGCCGCCGAACGAGCCCGACGAGCCGAGCCAGATGGCGACGTCGCCCTGCTCGAACGGGGTCTGGTTGTCGCCCCACGCGGCACCATACCACTTGTAATAGCCCTGCTCGACCCAGTCTGCGACATGGGTCCAGTGCATCTTGATCTCGGGGGTGTTGATCAGGATCTGGGTGTCGGTGCCGTCATAGCCGTTGTCGTTCGTGGCGAACGGCAGGTTGTGACGCGAAAAGAAGTTCTCGGTAAAGATCCAGGGCGAGTGCGACTGCGCGAGCGGGATATAGCCCGCCTCGACCAGCGCGGGGGCGGTCGTCGCCTCGAACTCTTCCCAGGTGACGGGCGGTGTGACACCGGCCTCGGCAAGGGCCGTCTCGTTGTAATACATGATCGGCGAGGACGAATTGAACGGCATGCCGATCATCTTGCCGTCTGCATCGGCAAAGAAGTAGCGGACGCCGGAAATGTAATCCTCGATGTCGAAGGCGACACCGTTGTCCTCGAGCAGGTCCTGCACGGGGATCGTCGCACCGACCGCACCGATGACGGTGGCGGCGCCGGCGTCGAACACCTGCATGATGTTGGGCTGCTCGCCCGCGCGGAACGCGGCGATGCCGGCGGTCAGCGTCTCTTCGTAGGTGCCCTTGAAATAGGGCGTGATGACGTAGTCCGACTGGCTTTCGTTAAAGGCAGTGGCGATCTCGTTGACGGTTTCGCCAAGGTCGCCACCCATGGCATGCCACCAGCTGATTTCGGTCTGGGCGACGGCAGCGGTTGTCATCATCGACAGGGCTGCGGCGCCAAGTGAAAGACGGATCATATGTTAACTCCGGTCATATTGGATGCCCGAACGGGCACACGGATAGAGGCCATGCCGCCCCCGTACCGGGATGGCATGCCCATGAATGTTGGGCTCCGGCTGGACCCCCCCTTTGGGCGCACTGCAAACAATGCCACGGAATGCCTCCCGCTTCGTCGCACGTGCACGACAACCGCCTATGCGCCTTGTGTGACGGTACGATGAAACCTCGCGGCTGTCACATAAACTTTCGCCAAAGGATGATTTCAGACGGGCCGTACCGGCCTGTGCGAGGACGGCGAATACACTTCTGACCGGATTTATGTTTGCATTTTCAGCAGGTTGTGGTGGCAGCTCCAATCTTGTCACCCGCGCCGGATCGAAACATGACGCCGGGACAGCCTGCCCGCCATCTTCACCGGCGCGGTGTCAGATCGAAGATCCGGCGTCCCGGTGCCTTCGCGATTATCCGGGTATCACGGGGACGGCTGCGACGCCGGTTGCGCCTCCGCCTGCCCGATCGGCTCGGGCTCTTCGAGGGTTGCCCATGTGCCATCGCGGGACGGCGGCGGCGGCGTGTCGCAGGCCCCGCCGTGGATGTTTACCTTGGCGATGAAATTCGCCGAAATCGGGGCCGTGACGAACAGGAACGCCATGATCAGCAACTCGTGCACCGAACTTTCGCCCAAGGCGAAGGAATGCGCCATCGACGCCAGCAGAAGCATGCCGATCCCCACGGTGCCGACCTTGGTCGGTGCGTGCAGCCGGGTCATCGGATCGTTGAATTTCAGCAGGCCGACGGCGCCGACGGTCACGAAAACGGACCCGATCAGCAGGAAAACGGCGGTGGCATATGTCGCGACGATCTGGGCGGTCATTCGATGATGTCCCCCCGCAGCACGAACCGCGCCAGTGCCACGGTCGACACGAACCCGAGCATGGCAAGCAGCAACGAGACCTCGAAATAGATCTGCACGCCTTGTCGGACGCCCATCACCACGACAAGGCCAAGGGCGTTGATGACCATCGTGTCAAGGGCGAGGATACGGTCGCCCGTCGTCGGCCCGAGCACGAGGCGGACCATCGACAGGATCTGTCCGACCACCAGCACGACGAACGCGAGGGCAAGAGCGAAATCCATGAAGGCGGTTGCGGCGGTCATGCGAATATCTCCTTCAGGCGGCGCTCGTAGCGGGTCTTGATGTCGTCGCGCACCGCGTCCGGATCGTCGGTGTGCAACACATGCACCAGCAGGCTGTGTCCCTCGTCCGACAGATCCGCCGATACCGTGCCCGGCGTCAGGGTGATCGTGCCCGCCAGCATGGTGATCGCCTCGGGTTGCCGCAGATCGAGAGGGATGACGATCCACGCCGGTTTCAGTTTCGCATTGGGAACGCTGAGGACGATCCATGCAACCTGAACGTTCGCGACGAGGATATCCCACATCACCATCGCGCTGTACGACAGCATCTTGCCCGGGCGGAACCCGCGCGGGGTATCGGGCCACCAGATCGCGGTGCCGCGCGGGATGATGACGCCCAGGATCAGACCGAAAACCACCATCCCGGCGGAAAACTCGTTCTGCAACAGCGTCCAGACAACGGCCAGCAGCAGGGTCAGCAGCGGGTGCGGCAGCAGCCAGTGAAAGGCGCGGGTCATGTCAGGGATCCTCCTGCGTCGCGGCGGGCTCCGCCGGTTCCGGCGCGGCCGCGTCGTCGGTCTCGTCGGTTTCGTCGGGTTCCGCTCCGGCGTACCCGCCCGACAGTTTGCCCGGCGTATCCAGCACCGTCGCGATATAGGGCGCGGGGGCGAACAATTGCTCTGCCATCACCGTGGTATAACGGTGCACGGGCCCGGCGAACACCGTGTGGGCAGCCAGCAGGGCGATCAGCCCGCCCACGGCGACATAGGACAGCGCCGCGGGACGGCGCATGTCGACCACGGGGCCTCCGGTCGGTTCGGTCCCGTGTGCCTTCCAGAACAGGATGCTGCCCGCACGCGAAAAACCGATGATGCTGATCAGGCTCGATCCCAGGACGATCACCCAGATCCAGACCATGAGGTCCGAGGTATAGGCCGCGTCCAGCACCAGCAATTTGCCCAGGAACCCCGACAGCGGCGGCAGACCCGCCATGGCGATGGCCCCGGTAAAGAACAGCGCCGCCGTCAGCGCCGTGCCCATCACCGGCGGTTGCGGCGTCAGCGTCAGGTTCGCCCTGCCGGTGCGCACAAGGTCCGAGATCAGGAACAGCGCGGCCCCCGCCAGCGTCGAATGAACGATGTAGTACAGTGCCGCCGCGATCCCGGCGGGCGTGAACAGCGAGATCGACACCATCACCATGCCCATCGAGCCGATGACGGCGAAGGCCACCAGCCTGTCGAGACGCTTCGCGGCCAGCACCCCGATCATCCCGATGGCGAGCGAGACAAGTGCGGCAGGCAGCAGCCAGACGTCGTGCAGCCCCTGCGTCACGGCCAGATCGGGCGGAAAGATCAGCGTATAGACCCGGATGATGGCATAGGCGCCGACCTTGGTCATGATCGCGAAAAGGGCGGCGACCGGCGCGGGCGCCTCGGCATAGCTTGCCGGCAGCCAGAAATGCAGCGGCACGACGGCGGCCTTGATCGCGAAGACCAGCAGCAGCAGGACAGCGGCAATCCGGATGCCGACCGTGGCGCCCGCATCGATCAGCGTCACCCGCTGCGCGAGGTCGGCCATGTTGAGCGTCCCGGTTTCGGCATAGATCGAGCCCAGGGCAAACAGGAAAAGCGTCGAGCCGATCAGGTTGAACAGCACGTATTGCACGCCCGCCCGCAGCCGCGCCGTACCGCCCGCGTGGATCATCAACCCGTAGGAGGCGATCAGCAGCACCTCGAAGAACACGAAAAGGTTGAACAGGTCGCCCGTCAGGAACGCGCCCATGATCCCCATGATCTGAAACTGGAACAGCGCGTGGAAATGCCGCCCCCGGTCGTCCCACCGCGAGCCGATGGCATAGAGCAGCACGAAAAATGCCAGCACCGCCGTGAGCAGCGCCATCCCCGTCGACAACCGGTCCGCGACCAGCACGATCCCGAAGGGGGCCGCCCAGTCGCCCAGCCGGTAGATCGAGATGGTGCCGTCCGCCGCCTGCCACGCCAGACCGGCGCAGATCGCGATGAGCGCCACGATGCCCGCCACCGACACGATCCGCTGGATGCCGATATGATAGCGCGCGGCCAGCACGATGAACGGCGCCAGCAGCGCGGGCAGAACGACGGGAGCTACGAGCCAGTGGTTCATGCCCCATCCGCCTTGTTGTCCGCATCCGACACGGTGTCGTTCACCCGGTCGTCGTCGGACCCCAGATAGGCGCCAAGGCCGATCATCACCACCACGGCCGTCATCCCGAACGAGATGACGATGGCCGTCAGGACAAGGGCCTGCGGCAACGGATCGGCATAGACGTCGATGCCGTCGCGCAGGATCGGCGGCGCGCCGACCGACAGGCGGCCCGACGCGAACAGGAATACGTTCACCGCATAGGTCAGCAGGGAAATGCCCAAAATCACCGGGAAGGTCCGCAACCGCAGCATCAGATAGATGCCGCCCGCGGTCATGATGCCGATGGCCGATGCCACGAGGAATTCAAGATCGGGAAAGAACATGTCAGTGGCTCCCCGCGCCGGGGGAGGCCGCCGCCGGGTCGTCGCGCGACGGGTCGATGTCCATCGCGTGATCGGTGTCGGGCGGCGTGGGCGCGGCGGGCGAGGCGCGAGAAACTCTCGAGCGACAGCATCACCGCGCCGACCACGGCGAGGAACACGCCGACGTCGAACAGGGCGGCTGTCGCCAGCTCGAACTCCTGGAACGGCGGGATGCGGACATAGGTGAAATCCGACGTCAGGAACGGCTTGCCGACGAACCACGAGCCGATACCGGTCGCCCCCGCCACGAGGACGCCCGCGCCGATCACCCCGTGATAGGGATAGCGCAACCGCGCCGAGGCCCAGCCGAACCCGCTTGCCATATACTGCATCACCACGCCGATCGACACGACCAGACCGGCGATGAAACCGCCGCCCGGTTCGTTGTGGCCGCGCAGGAAGATGTAGAAACCCACCATCATTACCACCGGCATCAGCACGCGGGTCAGGACGACCATCATCATCGGATGCGCATCGCCCGCGCGCCGCATTTCGTGTTTGCGGTTCAGCAGGCGGGCACGGACCGGCCCGTCGAGCAGCGTCTCGGTGAGTGCATAGATCAGCAGGGCGGCGATCCCGAGCACGATGATTTCGCCGTAGGTGTCAAAACCCCGGAAATCCACGAGGATCACGTTGACGACATTGTTGCCGCCGCCGCCCTTGTACGAATTGGCCAGATGGAAGGCCGAGATCGGCACGTCCACCGCATCGCGCAACAGATAATGATAGGCCAGTGCGAAGGTCGCAAGACCGCCCGCGAGCGCCACGATACCGTCGCGCGCGCGCAGCCAGACGGGGCTCTCGACCGGCGTGCGTTTGGGCAGAAAGTTCAGCGCCAGCAGCAGCAGCGTGATCGTCACCACCTCGACGGTGAACTGCGTCATCGCAAGGTCAGGGGCACTGAAAAACACGAACCCGACCGAGACCATGAGCCCGACGATCCCGATCAGGATCAGCGACAGCAGGCGGTTGCGGTGCAGGAACACGAGACCGACGCTTGCCGTGACGAGCATCGCCCAGCCCCCCAGCGCCACCGGCCCCGCCGCCTGCGCATCCCGCGTCGGATCGCCGACGCTGCCGGTGAACCAGCCGTGCAGGCCCGCGCCGACGATGGCGACCGTGCCGATGAACGCATAGCGCGAAAACGCGCCGTCGTGCAGCGGCCCGATGATACGGCGCGCCAGACCCAGCGGCGGCAGAGATCGTGGCGTCGAAGATCACCTTTGCCTCGGGGCGCGGGGTTGCGTCCCACAACCGCAGCGCGGGATTGAATACCGCCAGCATCAGCAGACCGCCGAGAATCGCGACGATGGACATGTACAGCGGGGGCACGAGGCCGTGCCAGATCTTGATATAGTCGCTCGGCACCTCGGCCGCCTCGCCAAGGACCGATGCGGTGACCAGTTTCACGAAGGGCTCGGCCAGGAACGGCGCCACGCCGATCACGACGACGAGCACAACCAGCAGCGCGGGCGGCAGCCACAACCCGGGACCCGGATCGTGCGGTCTGGCCGGGTAATCGTCGCGCACCGGACCGAGGAACACATGCCCGATCAGGCGGAAGCAATAGGCCGCCGAGAACAGGGACCCAAAGGTCGCGAGGGCGGGCACGAGCCACGGGATGTCGAACACGACGGTGCGATAGGCCTCTTCGAGCATCATTTCCTTCGACAGGAAACCGTTCAGCAACGGTATCCCCGCCATCGACAGCGCGGCCAGCGAGGCCACGCCGAAGGTGATCGGCATCAGGCGCCGCAGCCCGCCCAGACGGCGGATGTCGCGGGTGTGCGCCTCATGGTCGATGATGCCCGCCGACATGAACAGCGCCGCCTTGAACGTCGCGTGGTTCAGGATGTGAAACACCGCCGCCATCGCGCCGAACGCTGTCCCGGTGCCCAGCAGCATGGTGATCAGGCCCAGTTGCGAGACGGTCGAGAACGCGAGCAGCGCCTTCAGATCATGTTTGAAAAGCGCGATCACGGCGCCCAGAATCATGGTGATCAGGCCCGCCCCACCGACCAGCCAGAACCATTCCGGCGTCCCCGACAGCACCGGCCACATCCGCGCCATCAGGAAGATGCCCGCCTTTACCATCGTCGCCGAGTGCAGATAGGCCGAGACCGGCGTCGGCGCCGCCATCGCGTGCGGCAGCCAGAAGTGGAACGGGAACTGCGCCGATTTGGTGAAACAGCCCAGCAGGATCAGGACCAGCGCGGGCACGTAGAGCGGATCGGCCTGGATCAGCTCGCGGTTTTGCAGGATGACCGACAGATCGTACGAGCCTACGATCTGCCCCAGGATCAGCATGCCGCCGATCATCGCCAGCCCGCCCAAGCCCGTCACGGTCAGCGCCATGCGCGCGCCCTGCCGCCCTTCGGGCAGGTGTTTCCAATACCCGATCAGCAGGAACGACGACAGCGACGTCAGTTCCCAGAAGACCAGCAAAAGCAGGACGTTGTCTGACAGTACGATCCCCACCATCGCCCCCTGAAAGAGCAGAAGATAGGTAAAGAACTCGCCCATGTTGTCGTCGCGCGCGAGGTAGTGGCGGGCGTAGGCGATGATCAGCAGGCCGATCCCGAGGATCAGCAGCGCGAAGAAAAATCCCAGCCCGTCGAGCATCAGGGTGAAGTTCAGGCCCAGCAGCGGCATCCAGTCGACGCGCGCCATGACGACCTCGCCGGCCAGCACCGTCGGCAGGTTGGTCAGCAACCCGATGAACGCGGCCAGCGTGACGGTGAACGTCACCCCCGCACAGGCAGAGCGCCCCGCGGCATTCATGAAACCCGGAAGCAAGGCACCGAAAAACGGCAGGGCGACGATCAGAAAAAGGGACAAGCGAACTCCGGAGCCGGTGCGTATGTCACAGTTAACTCAAAATGCCGGGGATCGCCAGAACCTATGAGGCGATTGACGGTCGCAGGGGTTGGGCAATGACCCGCATCCTGCGCGGCAGACCTGTTGCAGCAAAACCTGTTGTGGATGTTTGTCGTGGCAGACGTTTGCGGTGCGCCCGCGAGGTGAGTGTTTGCTCCCGAAAATGACGGACGCCGAACCACGCAGCACAGCCGTGACGCCGACGACACGCCGTCACACCATCCATCCGCCCGCGATGAACAAACAGCCCGGAACGTCCAAACAGGGGAAATGTGGCGTGACAGTCGAATTTGCCGCGGCAGTTTCGGCTCCAGGATGTTTAGGTGTTCAGTCCCGGCATCTGGTGGGTCGGATTTAGGATGAATTTGTCCGGCTCGGATGTCCAGATCTTGCAGATGTATTCGTAGGGCGTGAGGCCGCCGAGGGTCTTGAGCCTTCGCGCGTAGTTGTAGGCTGCCATGAAGTCACCAAGGTGGGTGCGCAGCTGATCGTGGCTGTCGTAATGGTAACGCTTCACGGTCGCCTCCTTGATCGTTCGGTTCATTCGCTCGACCTGGCCATTGGTCCACGGATGGTTTGGCTTTGTCAGGCGGTGCTCGATCCCGTTGGCCTCGCAGATCATGTCGAAGCGCATCTGCCGCGAGTATGCCGTGTTCCTGTTCCGCGGCTGCTCGGCGAACTGGATGCCGTTGTCCGTCAGGATGGTGTGGACGTGATACGGCACGGCCTCGAGCATGTGCTGGAGGAACTCCCACGCCGTCTTCCGGTCGGCTTTCTCAACGAGCTGGGTCACGGCAAACTTGCTGGTCCGGTCAATGCCCACGAAGAGGTAGAGCTTTCCTTCCGCGGTCTGCACCTCCGCAATGTCGATATGAAAGAAGCCGATCGGATAGCGCTTGAATTTCTGTCGCTTCGGTTTGTCCCCCTCGACGTCCGGCAGGCGGGATATGCCGTGCCGCTGCAAGCACCGGTGCAGGGCCGACCGCGTCAGGTGCGGGATCGTCGGTTGCAGGGCATAAAGGCAATCGTCCAGCGGCAGCAGCGTATGGCGTCGAAAGGCGACGATCATCGCCTCCTCTGTCTCGGTCAGAACCGTCGAGCGCGGCTCTCTCGGCCCCGTCTTCATATCCTCAACCGTCGCCCGCCTGCGCCACTTTGCGACCGTCTTGGGATTGATCCCAAGCTCTTGGCTCAACTGCGAGAGCGAAGCTTGCGATCGCTGTATTGCTGCTCTGACGGCGTGCGTGGTCGTGGCGCTCCCGTGACGAACTTGTCCCATAATGCTTCCTTCCATTCCAACGAAAGGATCACACCATCAAACCGTGGGATCAAACACCTAGTTCGCCGCCCTTTTATCGGCTTTCCACCATAAGCGTTGGTTCGACCCCACCAATGCGGCGTATTTCCACGGCATCATCTGTTCGATATCTTTTTTGCGTATGACCGTTGACAACAGCTGTGAGGATGCCATTCAAATATTTGAGTGGTTCAATCACGTTCATTTCGCAGGTCTTAATGAGTGACGCCGGCATCGCCCGGTTTTGCGCCCCGGCATCGTGACCGGCGAAGAGTGCGTACTTTCTTTGCAAGGCGATGGGACGGATCGTGCGTTTCACAGCAGTACTATCCATCTCGATGCGCCCGTCGGTCAGAAACAAGATCAGGCCATCCCAGTATTTCGCGATCTATTTGAGTGCCTTGCCGGTTGGTGACTTGGTGGAGACCTGTGTGCGGGCATGATCCATCCATGTCTTGAAGGCTGCGATCCTGGGCGCGCTTTTGATCTGGCGAATGGCCAGCCGCTCCGTCGCAGTTTTTCCCCGTGCGTTCGCTTCAATCTGATAGAGCGCAGCGATATGCTTGGGGCCTTCCTCGACGGTGGGGGCCACATTGTTTTGGGCCAGCTCGTAGAAAGACGCTGCTGCACACCTCTTACTGAAGAGAATCCACGGCGCGGATCCATGCGGTCAGAGCGGGCGCATGAGCATGCCATCCGCCGCCCGTTGCCGCACCGCGAACCGGCCCTGCTGCGACGCGGCGGTGCGCAGGCGGGGCGGTGCGCAGGCGGGGCGGTGCGCAGGCGGGGCGCGTTGTCGGTCTGACTGGACAAGGCGTTGATCCGGCTTGCGCCGCATGACGGCCGCCCCGGTCGTCCTGCGGTGTTTTGCGATGCGGCGATCCGGTTGTGTCTGGCGATCAGGGTTCTGTTCAGGCTGCCGTTGCGACAATCGACCGGAACGGTGGCCAGCCTGCGTCGGATAGCCGGTCTGGAACGGGCCGTGCCGGGCTGCACAACTCTGTGCCGACGACAAAAGACGCTCGCCATCCGGATCAGATAGCGGCGTGCCGACGGTCCGCTGAACCTGCGCGTTGACAGCACCGGCATCGGGTTTCCGGGCAACGGCAAATGACTAATGACTAATGACTAATGACTAATGACTAATGACTAATGACTAATGACTAATGACTAATGACTAATGACTAATGACTAATGACTAATGACTAATGACTAATGACTAATGACTAATGACTAATGACTAATGACTAATGGCAAATGGCAAATGGCAAATGGCAAATGGCAAATGATGCCGGCGAAGGGCAGGCACGGTGTCAAGGCCGGCGCCAATGGCGCAAGGTCCATCTGGCCATGGGCACCGCCACGTCGGACATCCGGGCGGTAGCGTTCACCTCCAGCGGCGGCAGCCCCGTGCTGCCGGAGGTGCGCGACCGGATCCCCGACGGCGACAATTCGGCACCGTGAGCGCCCCACTTGTCTTATGAATGAGGTGGCTTCTGTGTGATTGTGGAGCCACTTCCGTGCACGTCATTTATGACGGGCAGTGGCGGGGGTCGGACCGTTCCCCTCTTGGTCTTTGAGGACCGTTGCCGAGTATGGTCGCCCCCGTCTTTTCTGATGACCTGAACGGATACCTGGGCTTCGGGCCCGCATGACAAGACAAGGTAGGGAAAAGACACGTGGACAATACCATTGGCATCGACATTTCCAAAGACACACTTGATGTTCACTGCCTGAGCGACGGCGAACACACGCAGTTTCTCAATAGCAGAACTGGGCATGTGCAACTGACAAAATGGATTGGATTGCAGCCGGCGTCGGTGATCATTTTCGAGGCTACCGGTGCGTATCATCGGCAGCTGGAGCAAGCGCTTGGTTCAACTGCCATACCGTTTGTCAAAGTGAACCCAAAACAGGCGCGCCGGTTTGCGCAAGCCAGTGGCAAGCTGGCGAAGACAGATCGTGTGGATTGCGAGATGCTGGCGAAGATGGGTGCGGCCTTGCAGCTGGTCCCAAAGCCCATCTGCGCAGCAAATCTGTATGATCTGAGAGAGTTATTATCTGCACGGCGGGCACTCATTAAAGATCGTATAGCCGCCAAAGCACGTAGGGGTACGGCTTCTAACGCTCTCATAAAGCAGCAATTGGAAAGGCGTCTACGCCAGATCGAAAGCGATACTGCAAAAATTGATGCGTCGATGCTGAACCTGGCAAGTCAGGATCAGCACATGAGCGAACGGCTGGAAATTCTGTCCAGCATCCCCGGAATTGGGAAGACAACAGCGCTCCTCATTCTCGTGGATATGCCGGAGATCGGTGCCTTGGACAGCAAACAAGTTGCCAGCCTTGCCGGGCTCGCGCCCATGTCACAGAGCTCTGGGAAATGGCAGGGAAAGGCGCGGATACAAGGTGGCCGCCCAAGTCTGCGACACGCTATCTTCATGCCTGCTCTGGTCGCGATCCGGTTTAATCCGGATCTGAAAGCCAAATATGATCAACTCATCGCCACAGGGAAAGAGAAAAAAGTTGCGATCACAGCGGTCATGCGGAAGCTGCTGGTCCTTGCAAACGCTCTGCTGCGCGATCATCGGAAATGGGCAGAAAAGGCGACTTGACCAAGACGGATACTCGGCAGATTTGCCATGCAAATCGCTTGCCGGGCAATGGACGGCGCGGATGACCCGGTGCGCCGCCCGTTCAGGGCTGAATTGATCCACTGGACCGATTCGGGGACGCCCTTGACCCCGCCGCGGCCATGCCGCCATCATCGGCCGTCACGCCAACGCGATCATTCCGATCCGCAAGAACGGCCGATACTGAAAATAGGATCGCCCTGCGGCACGGGCACGGACCGAAACCCCGCGCGCCACCATGGCAGGGCGTTCCGGAAACGCCGGACCGGATACCACCCCCCGCGGCAGGATCGAGGCCAGGATGCGGTGCCTCACGGCCTTCGGCGAACGCATCGCCGCGAAACACGCTGATCGCCGAAATTCAGGTCCGTGTCGCCCTCTCGAACCGCTTCAACGCGCTCGGCACCGCCGAGATCGGCCGCCTCACCTGAGACCAACCGCGAAAGGAGAAGCTCACGCCCCAGCCCGCAGTTGCGCAACGATGCCGATTGGGGCACGGATGCACGATGCCCGGCTTTTCATCCAAAGCGCGCCAATGCTTCAAACGTTCAAGCCATTCTATTGGCAGTTCGTCCGGTATCGGAACGTCGCAACGTTCGCCGAATGTACAGATCGTGAACGGCACGCTCCAATCTATAGGGTCAATGATCTGCGGTTGAATCTGCACGCGGTCGGACAAGAGCTTTTCGCCGTCCGTTTCCTTCTTCCAAAAGATGGTTGCATATCCAGGCCGCGTTCGACTTGTTCCAACCAAACGGCGTCGTTGCCCTCATCGTTGTGAGGATTCGCTTTGCGGATCCCGAGTGTCAGCCGAGGCGCATGCCAAAGCGTTCTGCCCGCTGCCGCGCAACCGACCGGTCCGATGACACCGCGTCGCCGGGGCCGCGTGGTGCGCTTTCGGGCCGGTTCGATCCGGACACGGTCTGGCACGCCGGGAAGACCGCAAAGCGGCCATCCCGAAACCTTTTACGATGGCGCCGTGCCGGTCTGTCGCACCATGCAGGTCCGGTTCGGTTGGCCGCGGAGACAGACAGCAGGGCTGGTCGAAAGCCTGTTGAAGATGGCCGGCCTCGACCGGCCCGTGCCGGACTTCCCGACACTGTGTCGACGCCAGGCGAGGATTGCGGTTCAGATCCCCTTTCGCGGTTCCGGCGGACCCTGCGGTTGCGGGTGGATAGCACTGGTGTCAGGTTTCGCGGCGAGTGGCGGGTTCGCAAACACGGGCCTTCACGCCGCGGGCAATGGCTCAAGGCGCATATCGCCAGGGATGCGGGGACGGGCGATATCCGGACGGTCGAACTCACATCCAGCCGTCAGGGCGGCAGTCCGCCGCTGCCGGAACTGCTCAAATCGCCGAGGATGAAGCATCGGCACCGCGGCAGCAGATCGGGCCTGTGACACGCGCTGCTGCCATCGCGCGATCATCGAACGCGGAGCCGGCGCCATCGTTCCGATCCGTCGCAACGGCCGGACCTGGCAGGAAGACGGCCCGGCAGCCGCGTCCGGAAACGAGATACTTCGGGCCACGCGCAGGCCGGGTCGTGCGCTTTGCAAAGAAGCGGGCAGGCCATCGTGTCCGACATGTCCGACGTCGGCTCGCGGCGAAAATGAATCGCCTGAAAACCTGCGGTGAGACGATCGCGTCCCGGGACCCCGACCGACAAACCGCCGAAATCCCGATCCGCATCGCCCTCAAGAACCGGTTCAACGCCCTGCGCACCGCCGAGATCGACGGCGTCGTCTGAACCATCCGGGAAAGAGCGAATTTCGCCCTAAGCCGGATCAGCGCGGCAACGTCCTAAAACCGCACCGTTTCATGACTGATTTCGATCCCCCGTTCCTGCAACGGGTCTTCCACATTCCGCAGCGACAATGGGAAACGCACGTACAACATCACGGCTATACGGATGATATCTGGTGAAGTCTTGAAATAGCGGAAAGGGGAGTTTTTTGTCATGATCTGACGCCACGGCACCGCCCTGCCCGCCTCAAGTAGATTTGTTCTGACAGGACCGTAAAAAATACTCCGCCCCTGAAACCCACGTTGCGTCCGTTTTCTGCGGCTAAGCATCGGAAACCAATTATCCACAAAGGACATGGTGCCGTCCTTTAATTGTGTCGATCGGAGAACTGTCTCATGTGGTCGCGTGAAATAAAGCGATAGGTCTCCGGGGTGCTGTCAGACGAATGCGAACTCGTCTCGGTTTGGCAGGGTCACGAGCCTTCAGGTCGCACCAAGCTGACGCCACTCGGCAAGAGCGACGGTTCGTGCTTCCTTGAAGTGCGGTCGGCTCGTGAGGGTGCGTTCGTGGTTGAAATGATTGTGGACGGAGGCGTTAACCGAGGCGAAATTCTGCAAACATCACATCTGCCGAAAACGTAGCATCGCCCTTTCGCGCCGCCGAAACGGCTGATGGGAATTCTCGGATCGGTTATTGAGCCACCGTCCCATCTCACGATCATCGCCACGGCCGAGGACTTTCAGCGCTGCCCCGTGGGACCGCAGTCGATCCGCCAAAATTGTCTCGGGCCGACCATGACGGCGCATTGATTTCCTTGGAAATTTCAACGCCGCTTTACGATCGCGTGTCTTGGTCACGTAGCTTTCGAGGACTTCACCTTCGTGGTCGACGGCACGCCAAAGGTAATGTCGCATTCCATTTATCCTGACGAAAACCTTATCGAGATGCCAACGCCAGTGGCGACATGTACGCATCCGATCGACACGCCGTTTGCGGATCTTGGCCGCGAACATCGGGCCAAACCGGTTCCACCAAAACCGCACGGTCTCGTGGCTGACATCAATCCCGCGCTCATGCAAAAGATCTTCGACATTCCGCAGCGAAAGAGGAAACCGGATGTACATCATCACCGCCAGGCGGATCACCTCTGGGCCGGTTTTGAAGTAGCGAAATGGGCTGCGTTTTGTCATCCGACGAGGATACGAAACTGCCCTGCCCGTCTCAAGCTAGTTTTGTCTGACAGTGCCAGGCCAGGCATTCGACATCTTGATGTAACTGTACGCGCTGAAAGAAGTCACGACGGCGCCGAATACGAAAGACAGGGCAAAATAGGGGCCGACCAATTGCGCAATTTGTCCCGTCAGCGCGAAAATACCCGCGCCGATCATCACGCCGGTCCCCATCCCGACGGCACCGGCCAAACTGATCGAGCCCTTTTTCAGGGTTTCGCCATCATGTGCATGTTTCAATGGCATCTCTCTTTTATAATGTCGGGGAACCGGTTCAGGGCAGTGCCACCATTTGGTGTCCCTCACCTTCGATCTGGAATTCCCCTCGGGCCGTCATCGTCGCCTGATCTATAATCCAGATCGTTGGCTCGGCACGTGACGAAACAAAGAGCGTGCCGGTGCCCGGTATATTCGTCAAATGGTAAGGTTCCGGGGATAGTTCTGCATATCGTATTTCGCCGTCGGCAAGGGTGATGGCCGCGATCTTGTCCTCACCGCGACCGGCAACAAAAAGCGTTGCGCGATCATCCGATAGATCTATCGCGTGCAACTCGCCACCAACGGCAAAGCTCCGCAAGACAGTTCCGTCGGACAGCGACAGTTCGATCACGTCGCCAGCGTCTGCGTCCGCCGCATAGAGCACCGCTGTGGCGGGGTCGATGACGATATGTTCCGGCCCTGTGCCGACGACCATATTGCGTCGCACAATCCCTCGTCCGAGGTCAACTTCGCTGATCGTTCCGTTGCCTGTGTTCGACACATAGACAACATCAGGCTCGGACCCGAAGGCCGCGTAATTTGGCATGCTGCCGGTCGGAATATACGCCGTCAGCGTGAAACTGGTAAGGTCAATCACCGATATCCCATCGCCCGTGGGGTGGGTCGCGACAGCATAGCGCCCGTCGGGGGAAACCGCAGTGTGATGCACGGCACCGGGGACTTCGATCCGCCGCATGATCTCACCAGACGTCGCATCCAAAACGCTGACAATGCTGATGCCAGCATCCGAGGGCCCGATCGGTTCATCCACGGCAGTTGAATGATGCGCGACATGCTCATCCTCCGAAACACCTTCGGGTTGGGTCAGTTCCACAATCGCCGCCCGATCGGTTTCGGCATAGCTGCCCGCGACCAAAAACGGCACACCCGGCGCGCCCGACAGCCCATGCACCGCTTCAATTCCCGTGATCGTCTGCACCGTTTCACCTGTTTCCGCATTGACCATGAGCACGGTATTGGCGCTGCCTTCGGGCACAAAAACGACAGGCTCCGCTGCTGCGATTGCAGTTGAAAGCAACAGCGCAGCTGTTGCGGCGATATTTAGTTTGAACATCGGGAAATTCCTTCTGGAGTGCCTGGCGAATTGCGGACACCGCTTTCAGCAACTGTCAACGCGACGATTTCGCAGCGCCGTTGGTGCATGCGGGCCGCAAATATGAACAGCAGGCCGGATGCAAGGGCGATCAGGATGAGTGTCATTCTTGTTTCTCCTCATAAGATGAAAACCGGCGACATGCGCCGGGATGTGACGGATCAGCAGGCACCACAGCACCCGCCGATCTGGGTGTCCACGGCATTGTCACTTTCAACACTGGTTGCGACAGACACGTCTCGACTGAGCGGTTCTGCGGCAACGGCCTCTTGCTTCTTGGAAGAAGATCCGCAACAGCAGCCTTTTGACCCTTGATCAGGCGTTGCCCTGAGCGGGTTGATATTTGACGGCATTTTCGTTTTCTCCATCAGTAAGTGTCTCCTGTAAGATATAGACGCCCGAGACGTCCCGACATTACGCAGGCACAGATACCTTTAGGGATTTGGCCGGTTCGCCAGATCGCAATCACATCCTGCCAAACCATGTTCTGGACAGATCCGGGACATCTCTGCGAACTGCTCCTTCAGAGCCTGACGTCCACATCCAAGTTGATCAGCCATCGTGCTCGCGCTGAGCCCCAAGCTGTGTGCAACGTCCTCCGGCTGTTCTCCGTCGACATCGACGCGTTGAACAATCTCGGCCTGTTCAGGCGGAAGCGTGGACAGGAACATGTCGATACAATCGCATATCAACGCGTCGAGTTCAGGGTCACTTACCGTATCAGAGCCAGTCGGACGTTTCACAACCTCATTCCTTGGCGGGCATCGATTTGTTGCGCATGGTGACAGCACAAATTGAGTTCCGCCGATTTCCCGGCGGCGTTTTCAGAGGTCT
The DNA here is from genome assembly GCA_963761735.1 of uncultured Alphaproteobacteria bacterium. GTDB lineage: Bacteria > Pseudomonadota > Alphaproteobacteria > Rhodobacterales > Rhodobacteraceae > CAVXHQ01. The sequence goes on along the minus strand of CAVXHQ010000005.1, from coordinate 580,159 downwards.
TTGACTTTGATCTGTCCCTGGCACTTCCCATTTTTTCCAACCTTCCAAATCAGAAGACGTGCTACAGGCGTGGCCATTACACCGTCGCCGCCATTTTCGACTGGCGGACAGTCGACAATGGTGGCTTGTCACGAGAATGGTCGCAGTCACAAATCATGAAGTCGCCTTCCCCACAGACCGGGCAGAACTCCGCTATTTTTCCTTTCAACGCGGTTCTGGAACGATGAATTCGAACTCCCAAAGAGTTCAAGCTCAGCCCAAGATCAGCGGCGACCGACTTGCGTGGCTCATCTTTCAGATCGATCCGTGTCAGTAATTTGGCCTGAGAAGGTGCTAACATCTTCATTGCAGCAACGACGCACGTGCAGGCGGGTTCATCAACGTCTGTGCCCTCTTGCTGGATTACTTTCGTCTCAATGGCATAGGCTTCCGCACCGCGATTTCGCGTCGCTTGCCGCCGGTAGTGATCTGTCAAAGCGTGCCTCAAAGTGATGCCGAGCCAGGCATCAAGGCGCTCATGATTCTGGATCTGTGAATGGTGGCGCAGCACCTTGACGCAGAAGTCTTGAAAGACATCCTCGGGATCCTGCGGCCTGCTCAATCGCCGACGAACGAAGCCAATGAACCGATTGCGGGATTCGACGAGTCTTGCCTCAACGTCCCGACGGGAGACCTCGGTTACATGATTATTCTGTTCAGCAAACATTTTTTGCTCCCTTCACATGGTATTGTGCAGCATCGGCAACCGATGCTGGCAGTCAGACCCGTGAAAGGCGTCGTGGCGGATGAAAGAGCAGGTACCTGACTTCATAGGGATTGAAGTGCGGATCGGTCAGGCTTTCTGGTGAATTCCCAAAGCGCTCGGACGCCACGTTGCTGATGGGTGCAATCACACTGAAACAGCTATGTCCGACTTGACAATTCACATCCGGCGCTGCTTGTTCCACAGCAGCGCCAGCGACCCATGTGTCAATGACCAGTTCGTTGGCGGACTGCGCCGAAAGAATGCGGTGGTCAATCTCAGAGTCCACCGCTAGTGCAGAAAAGATAAATGCCAAGATAGCCGCGGTGACTGTCACCACGTGGAACCGAACTGACCACTTTGTTAGCTTCGATCGTAACATACGACCAATTTTTTCGGATTCCATGTTCTCCTTCTATAGCGGCCTGGACCTGCTTGCCTTGACTTGGATCAAGCTTCTGAGATCGCTCTGGGCGGGGTTTGCGACATCGGGGTCGACGTTCTTGCTGTTCTTGCCGATGCTGTCGATCCAAGGTTAGTGAATACTCCACCGGCTGAAAGCCGGTGGCTTCAGGTTACGGCTTAAAGCCGGATCGGTCCGCCATATGGCGGACTCACGTCACGTTAAAATCATCGTCGGGCTCTGGTGGCGTCTGGTTCTTGATATACTCAGCCCATACCTCGTCCGTCACATTGCCGCTGCTCGCAACCCAATAGCCTCGCGCCCACAGGTGTTGACCCCAATACCTTTTGCGCAATATCCCGAACTCACTCAGTAACTTGTGGGAACTGCGCCCTTTCAGATATTGCACCGCCCGACTTACTGACAAGTTCGGCGGGATCGACACCAGCATATGCACGTGGTCACGGTTGATCGACCCCGCATGCACTGTCATCTCATGCGCGCGCGCCGTCTCCCGCAGCAACTCTCGGCATCGGTTGCCGACATCACCGCCCAATACCTGATAGCGATACTTCGTCACCCACACCAAGTGGTATTTGCAGTCCCAAACCGTATGGCTGCCACGTTTGTAAGAATCCATAATCAGGCATTATACCGCAAATGCCGCGATCCCGGCCGGCTAAAGCCATGGGGTTTACAAATCCCCTACCGGGGACTCTAAAAATCAGCATAACAATCTGAATACAAAAGATAAACGAGGATAGACATGTCCCTGCCAATCACACACATCCGCCACCTGCCTCCGGAGGTTGATCTTCTTACATTGTCGTTTGTAGGTAAGCGTCCGGCCTGACCGCTCTACTCCGCCATTTTCCACGGTAGGAAGTCATCGACGCGGGTGATCTTGTAGTCCGGGATGCGAGCGAGCGTGTCTGCGAGCCAGGCCTGCGGGTCGACGCCGTTCAGCTTGGCGGTTTCGATCAGGGTGTAGGCGATGGCGGCGGCGCGGCCGCCGGTCAGTGATCCGACGAAGAGATAATTCTTCCTGCCGATCGCGACGGATCGCATCGCACGCTCGGCCGTGTTGTTATCCAGTTCCAGGACACCGTGATCGAGATACGGCTGGAGCCGCTTCATGCGGGTCAGGGCATAGCGGATCGCCGCGGCCAATGGCGACTTGCCGGAAATGGATGGCAGCTGGAGGTGCAGCCATGCCTCGAGATCGTCGAAGACGGGCTTCGCTTTCGCCTGCCTGATCTCGACCCGCCTGTCCGGCGGTGATCCCCGCGCCTCTTTCTCGACTGCGTAGAGGTGGGCGATGCGCAGGACGGCTTCGTCGGCGATGGCCGAGCCCTGCGCCCGATGGACATCGACGAACTTGCGCCTGACATGGGCCATGCAAGCGACCTCGCGGATGTCGCCGGACCGGTAGAGGTCCTCGAACCCGGCGTATCCATCCGCATGCATCCAGCCGCGATATCCTGACAGGTGATCCTTTGGGTGCTGGCCCTTCCGGTCGGGCGAGAAGCGATACCAGCTGGCGGGCGCGGCATCCCCGCCCCAGGGCCGTTCGTCTCGCCCATAGGCCCAGAGCCGCGCTGTCGCGGTTTTTCCCATGCCGGGCGCCAGCATCTTCACCGGCGTGTCGTCTGCGAAGATGGCTTCGCCCGACAGCACATGTCGTCCGATGGCGTCGGCCAGCGGTTCAAGCAGCGCCGTCGACTTGCCGACCCAGTCGGCCAACGTCGAGCGGTCCAGGTCCAGCCCGTCGCGCTCGAAGATCTGGCTTTGACGATAGAGCGGCAAGTGGTCGGCGTATTTGGAGACCAGTACATGCGCCAGCAGACCTGGCCCGGGGCGCCCGCGCTCGATGGGGCGCGACGGCATGGGCGCTTGCGTGAAGGCCTCGCAGCCGGAACACGCAAAGCGCGGCCGCACGATGCGGTTCACGATGAACCGGCCGGGCACATACTCCAGCTCCTCGGTCACATCCTCGCCCAGACGGCGCAGTCGACCGCCGCACTTGGCGCAATCATCGCCGCCGGTCGTCAACTCGACTTCCATCCGCGGGATGTGATCCGGGATCGGACGGCGCTTCGGCTTGTCCTTCGGCTCCTCATCGGGAAGCCGCAGCTTGGCCGTCATCTTGGCGATCGAGATCTCGCTGGCTTCCAGTGCCAGCTGAAGCTGCTCGATAATCTCCGATGAGGCGCCGAACCGAGAGTTGCGGTGCCCGGCCAGCTGATGGCGCAGCTTCTCGATGAGCATCGCCTGCGACTTCACTTCGGCCAGCAAAAGGGCCGTGAAGCGGCGTAGTTCATCGGGATCTTCCGGCAGGGATTGGGCCACGTCAAGCATGCCAAACTATAGCAAAACATGGCTGCGGCGGGAATCCTGAATGCCCTCGACAGGGTAATTTATCCTGCCTTGAGCGGCTTCCAGCTACGCTGCGGGGCCCGCCAGTCGATGCCCTCCAGGAGCATCGCCAACTGCGCCGCCGTCAGGGAGATCTTACCCTCCTTCGCCGACGGCCAGACGAACCGGCCCTTCTCAAGGCGCTTCGAGAACAAGCACGCGCCCTGGCCATCCCACCAGATGATCTTGATCAGATCGCCACGCCGCCCGCGGAACACAAACAGGTGGCCAGCGAACGGGTCCTGCTTCAGCGCCGTCTCAGCTTGAGCCGCCAGCGTCGTGAACCCCCGTCGCATGTCTGTGACACCGGCCGCCAGCCAGACCCGCGTGTTCGACGGGACCGGGATCATGGCGACAGGCCCCGGATCAGCCGGGCCAGCGCCTCGGGATCGTAGGTGCCCACAATCCGCAGTCGGTGACCACCTGCGACATCGATCTCGATTGTGCCAGGATCAGCGGTCGGATCAGACACCGCGTCATGATCCCTCCACTCCGGCTGATCGACGATCTCAACCGGCAGGAAGCCAGCGACATCCGCAGCGCATATCTCGACCACCGGTTCGGCGGTGGGGGCGTATCGAGGATCCCGCAGCCATTTGAAGATCATGTTGGCGTTCATCGCATATCGACGCGCAACCTGCGCCACCGACACATCCGGCGCTGCCGTCTGAAAGCAGATCGAGCGCTTCTCCTCGTCGCTCCAGAGCCGTCTCGCACGACGCGCCATCGATCGCCCCTTAGTGTCCGCTATCCTAAGCGGACACTATCCCTCACTCCCTATGCGCGGCAGTGCAGGGAGACCGTACGGTTACGTTTGTAGGGCATTTTGCATGGGAGATACTGCAGGCGCCCCTGTTCTCAAGCCTGAGTCAGGTCGATCACTTTTCCGGGATATTCATTTGTCTGCGGGCAACGTTGGGCGATCTGGCAATCGCACTTGCGGCGTTCTGGACTGCGGCCGTCTTGGGCCGAAGTCGCAGGTGGTTCGTTCTCCCAGGCAGGCGTGCTCCGGCCGTATTTTTTTCGGTAGGGCTACTGCTGACTATCGGTTTGGAGTACCTGCACACCGAGATCACGGGACGCTGGGCCTACGACTGTCAGGCGACACGACAAACTGGCCCTCTGGCGACATGAGGAACTGGCCCCCTCGATAAGCTGAGAGGGAAGTCTGGATGACCAATCGAACAGTTGAGACGCTGCCGCAGACCGAGGGTCTGCGGAGGGATGAGATGAAGGAGCCGGATGATGTTTCGGCCATGCTGAGGCTGAAGTTTCTCGGATGGGGAGCCCGCCGGATTTCTGCGGAGCTTGGGTGCTCGAGGACGACTGCACGGCGATGGTTGAAGGAGGGGACGTGGCGCAGGGCGTCACCGCCACCGCGATCGAAGGCGTTGGATGGCCTGGAGGGTTGGGTCGAGGAGCGGTTTCGCCGCCATGCGGGCAACGCAGATGTGGTCCGTCAGGAGCTTGTCGCCGAGAAGGGCATCGAGGTAAGCCTTCGCACGGTCGAACGGGCGGTGGCGCATCTGCGTCAGGAGCTGCGGGCCGAGGCGCGGGCAACGGTGCGCTTTGAGACGCGGCCGGGCCAGCAGTTGCAGATCGACTTCGGGCAGCGGCGGGTCGAGATCGGCGGCGTGTCGCGGCAGGTGTCGTTCTTCGTGGCGACGCTGGGTTATTCCCGCCGCATCCACGTGCGGGCCTTCGCGGGCGAGCGGCAGGAGAACTGGTTTGAAGGCATGGAGAGCGCCTTCGCGTCGTTCGGCGGCGTGCCGGAAGAGGTGCTGCTCGACAATGCCCGCGCACTGATCCTGAGCCACGACATTGCCAGCCGCGAGGTCGTGGTGAACCCGAAGCTGCATGCCTTTGCCCGGCACTGGGGCTTTCAGGTAAAGGCCTGCGCGCCGTATCGACCCCGGACGAAGGGCAAGGACGAGCGCGGCGTCGGCTACGTGAAGGGCAACGCGATCGCGGGGCGTGCCTTCGAGAAGCTTTGCCGCGCTGGAAGCTCATCTGGTGCAATGGACCCGCCAGATCGCCGACCTGCGGGTCCATGGCACCACAGGCGAAGCCCCGGGCCTGCGCTTCGCGCGTGACGAAGCCGGTCACCTGAAGCCCCTCCAGCACTGCGGCTCGTTCATGGCGACGCGCGAACTGAGCCGACGCGTCGCACCTGACTGTGCAGTGGAGATGGACACGAATGCCTACTCGGTCCCATGGCGCTTGATCGGCGAGCGGGTCCGCGTGCTGGTCACGGCTGAGACGGTGCGGGTTACCCATGCCGGCGTCGAGGTCGCCTGCCACCGGCGCAGCGCCGGCCGCCGCGGTCGGATCATCGACCCTGTCCACTTTGCCGGGGTGGCAGGTTCAGCGGGCCGCGCCAGGACACCTGCTGACGGGGTTGAGGCGCTGATCGGGGTGTCGGCACTGCTGCGCCCCCTCGCCGAGTATGAGGCTGTCGCCGGAGGGGCCTGGTGATGGGCGTGCATACGCAGGACGACCTTGACCGGATGCTCACGCGACTGAAGTTGACGGCGATGAGGGATCAGCTCGACAGTCTGCTGGACGAAGCCGTTCGGGGGGAGATGACGCTGCGCGATGCGCTGGCCTTTCTGTGCGAGCGCGAGATCGCCCGCAAAGACCAGCGCCGCATCGACATGAGTTTTGGGCTGGCGAAGTTCCCGTTCGTGCGGGACCTTGGCGGCTTCGACTTCGCCGCTCAGCCCTCGATCGACCGTTCGCAGATCCGCGACCTTGCCACGGGGCGCTTCATCGCCAACGGCGACGCGCTCCTGTTGCTGGGCCCTCCCGGCGTCGGCAAGTCGCATCTGGCCGTGGCGCTTGGTCGCGAGGCAATCGTCGCCGGCTACACGGTGCTCTTCACCGGCGCGATGGAACTGGTGGCGAACCTGGCCAAGGCGCAATCCGAGAACCGCCTTGAAGAGAGGCTGACACACTACGCCAAGCCGAAGCTGCTGATCGTGGACGAACTCGGTTACCTGCCGCTGGAGCCCGATGCCGCGCATCTGTTCTTCCAGCTCGTCTCACGACGCTACGAGCGCGGCGCCCTGCTCGTCACATCGAACCGCGCGGTCGGCGAATGGGGCACCGTCTTCGGTGACGCGGTCGTCGCCACCGCGATCCTTGATCGGCTGCTGCACCACAGTCACGTCGTCACGATCCGGGGCGACAGCTATCGCCTCCGCGAAAAGCGTCGCAGCGGGCTTTTGCAAAAGCCCGCTGCGACGACCGAAACCATCACTGCATCAACCTGAAGGTGGGCCAGTTCTTCATGTCGCCCTAGGGCCAGATCCGAATGTCGCTGGACATACGACGGGGCAATGCCGCTCCTACCGGTCATTGGCACAGGTCTGGCTCCGATCCTGCAATGGATTTTTGTACCGTTGTTGGTTCTGTGGTACCTGCGCAGACTGCATCCAAATATCGGTGATTTAGGACTTTCCTAGTCGCCGTTTACTGCCCGGTCGCGCGGATGTAGCAACAACTCGCGGCCCTCGGCGAACTCTCAAGCTGGTGCTGTCAGACGAATGCGAACTCGTTTCGGTTTGGCAGGGTCACGAGCCTTCAGGTCGCACCGAGCTGACGCCACTCGGCAAGAGCGACGGTTCGTGCTTCCTTGAAGTGTGGTCGGCTCGTGAGGGTGCGTTCGTGGTTGAAATGATTGTGGACGGAGGCGTTAACCGAGGCGAAATTCTGCAAACATCACATCTGCCGAAAACGTAGCATCGCCCTTTCGCGCCGCCGAAACGGCTGATGGGAATTCTCGGATCGGTTATTGAGCCACCGTCCCATCTCACGATCATCGCCACGGCCGAGGACTTTCAGCGCTGCCCCGTGGGACCGTAGTCGATCCGTGAAAATTGTCTCGGGCCGACCATGACGGCGCATTGATTTCCTTTTAAATTTCAATGCCGCTTTACGATCGCGTGTCTTGGTCACGTAGCTTTCGAGGACTTCACCTTCGTGGTCGACGGCACGCCAAAGGTAATGTTGCTTTCCATTTATCCTGACGAAAACCTCATCGAGATGCCAACGCCAGTGGCGGCATGTGCGCAACAGATCGACACGCCATTTGCGGATCTCGGCCGCGAACATCGGGCCAAACCGGTTCCACCAAAACCGCACGGTTTCGTGGCTGACATCAATCCCGCGCTCATGCAAAAGATCTTCGACATTCCGCGGCGAAAGAGGAAACCGGATGTACATCATCACCGCCAGGCGGATCACCTCCGGGCTGGCTTTGAAGTAGCGAAATGGGCTGCGTTTTGTCAGCCGACGAGGATACGAAACTGCCCTGCCCGTCTCAAGCTAGTTTTGTCTGACAGTGCCTTTCAATGCATAACCGTAGCTGAAACCCCCATAAGTCGGGCCAAATAGACAGAGTTCCATGACACCCCCCCGGTATCGCGACTCCATCTTGAGCAACGCTCGCTATCCGGATCTTATTTGGCCCGTCAGACAGAAATCGTAGTCATGATTGTATCAACCGATAGCTACAGGTCGGTCTTGCCTAACCGGTTGTCCAAAAAACTGAATTTATCTTGGATCATTCGGCTCGGAGGCGGATACCCGCGCTGTTCAGGATAGCCAAGACATCCCAGAGCCCCGGATTGGTTCCCAGCCGTTGCAGTTTGTCCCTCGCCGCACCGCTCGCATCCAGATCGAAGAGCGCAACCACGATCTTCACAGGTTCGCCCGTTGCCAGAGCGTCATTTAGACGGTCAAGTCGTGGGTCTTCAGAGGGTTGGTTCAGCTGGAACGAAGCATTTATCATCATCGCTTATCTTAGATAAGCTGGGCTACATCGCAAGGATAAATTTACGATTCTGGCGCGCTTGTAGCGGTCCTTATGCGCGCTCGGGCTGCTCCGTCGAATTTGGCCCCTCGGGTGCCCTGCTCGAGGCATTTGTCGCACGAGCGTAGCTGTCGGACGCCATGAGAGTGCGATGGCATTCCTCAAGATGATGAGAGGGAACCTGCGGAAAAAGGTGATGAACAAGGTGAAAGCAGTCATTGCGGGGAAAGAACAGCTTGCGCACCACGAGCGGGGCAAGGACGTTGCGCGATGCCCTCAGTTCGTCGTCGTTTTCGAGAAGGCCCGCATGGTCAAGGCAGTCGGTCCAATAGTTCAGCGTGGTATAGACGAGCGCACGGGGCACAACGACCGCCACGAGCGTCGGGATGGGAAAGAAGATGAGGCCGGTAACCGTCGCGGCGAGCATCGAAACCTTGACTATCCGGGTCCATCGGCCATCCCGCGCCGACAGGTCCGCGCTCAGGTAATAGGGAAGGTGGCGACCTACGAGCGGGGTCAGCACATGGCGCAGGATCGTCACCGGCGTCAGCGGATCATGCAGGCGGAGGGCCTCGATCCCCTGAAGATCGAGGTCATGGGCATAGTCCCCCAAATGCATGTGATGAGTGAGGTGCTCTTCGCGGTAGGCCTCGAAGGATCCAAGCAGAACGCTTGCGCAGACCCGGCCCAATGCCACGTTGACGTCGCGGGTCGCGGCGAAGGTGTTGTGGCTGCACTCGTGAACAATGTTGTTCAGCGCGCGCAGTCTGGTGCCGACAAAGACGGCTAGGATGGCGGCAAGTCCGTAGCCCCACATGGTCGACGCCAGATGCACTGCGACTACCACGCCGGCGGCAGACAGGACAAGCTGCAGCAGGACCGACGCCACGACAAGTCTGGCGACGACCGCGGAACTGCGTGGAAGATTGCGAAAGGACCGGGAGTAGACAGTTCGAAGATCGCGTGCCGACATCTTGTCACCTCTATAACGTTGATCATCCGGGCATAGGGACGCCGAGTTTAGAACGAAAATCGTTAGTCATAATTCGGCATAAGTCTGAAGAATAGTAACATTCATGATGGCTATGCTTGATTAATGATGCGACAGTGAATATCAGGGTTTTCCAGTAAACGCCTTAACGGGCCAGCCGCAGCGCTGAGTATTCATAAGCTGATGCAATGCAGGGGACCGCATGATGTTTGACCAGCTCAGCCTGAGAGCGCTGTCGGCCATCGTCCGTGAGGGATCGTTCGAGGCCGCTGCCAACACGTTGAGCATGACCCAACCGGCCGTCAGCCAGCGGATTAAGGCGCTCGAGGAACGGGTGGGGGCGCAACTCATCGTGCGGGGGCGACCTTGCGTTGCCACGCAATATGGCCAGATCCTCTCAAAACTCGCCGACCAGATCAACTTTCTGGAATTCGACGCCAAGCAATCGCTTGACGCACTCGGCGTGGCAACAGGGGTGTCACCGGCTGTTCTGCGGATTGCCGTGAATGCCGACAGCATCGCAACGTGGTTCTCAGCGGTCGTTCACCGGGCACGGGCAGAACTGGGCGTTTTTCTGGACATCCTTTCGGAGGATCAGACGCTGACGGCCAAATTACTTGCGTCCGGCGAAGTTGTGGGTGCGATCACAACCGAGACACTCTCGATCCCCGGAAGCACGCTGACCCCACTGGGATCGATGCCCTATGTCGCGGTGGCGGCACCTGCTTTTGTCGGCGCGTATTTCGTAAACGGGGTGGCGCCCGCCAGCATGCGCCGGGCCCCTTCCCTACATTATGACCGCAGCGACCGGCTCCCTGACCGTTGGGCACTCGAGGCTTTTGGCGAGAACTGCGTTCTTCGCGGTCACTGCGTCCCGTCCTACGGTGGTTATCTGACGTGCTGCCTCGCCGGGTCGGGCTGGGGGATGATGCCGCTGATCTCGGTCAGGGGGCTGATCGAGAACGGTGATCTGATCGAACTGATGCCACAATCCTGCCTACAGGAGCCGCTGTTCTGGCATGTAAGCGCCAGACGCAGCAAGACGATGGCCCTCTTGGGTGATATCGTATCCGAAGAAGCGCGGGCCGCATTCCACCGGTGAGAGAGTTGGGTGCCGCCCATCGAGCCGCAGCCCTCAAGAAGGTGCTGTCAGACCAATGCGAACTCGTCTCTGTTTGCCAAGAGCATCGGCCTTCAGGCTGCACCGAGTTGACGCCATTCGGCAAGAGCGTCGGCACGGGCTTCCTTGAAATGCTGTCGGCTCGTCAGGGTGCGTTCGCGGTTGAAGTGGTTGTGGACGCAGGCATGGATCGAAGCGAACTTTTGCAGACATCGCATCTTCCGAAAGCGCAGCATCACCCGTTCTCGTCTTCGGAACGGCTGGTGGGTATTCTCAGCCCGGTTTTTCAGCCAACGGCCTCTCTCTCGATCATCCTCGCGGCCGAGGGCCTTCAATGCAGTTCCGTATGACCGAAGGCGGTGCGTCACGACCGTTTTGAAGCGACCATGTCCACTCTGCCAATCAAGTTGCGCACATTGGACACCTGCCAGTTTCCGCCGCGACGGGTCTGGATGCCGCGCGCCGTCAGGCCGTCGGCAATTTCCCTTAGGCTGGTCGCGCCGCCTGCCCGGATGGCCGCCACGACGGGCGCCAAATCGGCGGCAAATCGGTCGGCGTTCGCCGTGACGGTTCGTCTGAGCGCGACACAGCCCTGACCGGCCCGCCTGAGTGCCGCAGCGCCGTTAGGGTTTGCGAAGGGTGTGTCCGTCCGGTACAGCAGCAAGCGTTTTGGCCATTGCCCGAATGTCAGCTTCGCTTGCCCCTGACAGAAATTTGGTCGTCGCAGCGAATGTCCGCTCCCCGCCTTGGATGACAATCGCTGCGTTGCAGAATCCAGGTGGAGCCCCACGTTCAAGTTGCTGTTGGTCTTTCCGATTTCAGGACCACCTGACCGAACGAGACTGACGTCGGAGTGAAATTTCGACATGCAGAAAACCCCATAGGGATCAAATCCTTACAAACTCTGCACCACATCAACGCAGTCATCAGCTTCAGAGAATACAGGGCCGGAGAGAACGCCGTCTGGCATCTTCACACCAAGGCAGTGTTCAGCATTGGGCACATAACCCTTTAAATAAACGGGAATTTCTTGCCTGAGGATGACCGGGAGAAACGTTTCTCTAGGGCAAGTGGCGGAGGGAACGGGACTGGCGTCGAACCTTCTCCACATCAAGGCATTGATTTTAAATTGTTATTTTTCGCGCAATGCACTCCACGAGCGCTTCCTGCACTGCAAGCGCCTCACGTGGCGATGCCGTCTGGCGAGAGCAGCATCCTCCCCAACTCCAGCAAGCAGGTGTCTACTGTTACCGCTGGACCGTGCAAACATTGACGATTCCACGCTGCGCAAATCTGATGCGCCGTGAAAAAGCGTCCGATTATCCGAGCCCGAAATCATCCCCAAACCGGTCGATCTGATGCATGCGCTCGTGCAGGATCGTCACAATCCCGATGTCGCCATTCGAGAGATGTCGCCAGTAGACGAAATGGCGCTCGTATCGAAAGAAGAACCCTTCGACGCCGAACCCGGCCGGGATGGGCTTTGATGCGACACCGTGAGCTGCAATCTTTTCGAAGGCGGCGAACAGGCCGGTGATGTATTTCTCGGCCTGATCATCTCCCCACCTGTCACGGGTGTAGCGGTAGATGTCATCGAGGCGATGGGACGCTCCTTCCTGGATTCGAATGGCAGGCATCGGATCAGGCCTTGTTCCGCGCAATCACCTCGGCTGCCGTCAGCGCCTGATACGTCTCCTCCGGGGCTGCGAATGCTTGGGTCAGCTCGCCCTTCAGCCGGTTGAAAGCCTCCTGCTCCGCCCTCTCCTTGTCACGCCGGATCAGGTCGCGGATGTACTCGCTGACGTTCTCATAGGACCCGTCATCGCCTACGTTGGCCGACACGAAGTCACTCAGGGCCCCACCAAGGCGGACGGTCATCGTGGTCGTTCGGGACATGGCGCAGCACCTCTCATCTCGCGTGTATTCAATATAACCAAAAACGCACACAAAACAAGAGTGGGCTGCGCCCTACTCCTGCCGATCATCGTTCGCCCCTCAATCACCTGCCTCATCGACAACGTGGCGGCCCGCAAGTGCAAGAACAACATAAAGCACGGCATCCGAATGCCGCGCGAGGGAGATCAGATGATCGCCGCTCGGCCCCCGCTCGCCCGAGAACCAATACTTCACGGTGCGTTCGCTGGCACCCGTCCAGCGCATGGCCATTTTGATTGCCCTGTGTGTGTCATCCAACTCTTCGTGCAGTGCCAGCGCTATGGCGGTTCGATAATCGGTTGGTTCTTCGACCAGGTGCACAAATGTGCCCATTTTTGGCACAACTGTGCCTATCTTCACGCGCATTTTCACGTCCTTCTTCGTTAAACAATTGAAGAACCATGAAAACGCCCGGGAGTCGATTTTGTCCGGTGCGGGTCATTGGACCGCGCTTGTCGGACACTACTGATTTTAGGAGCGCAGTAATGAATTGGAATTTGAAAAATGACTGCCGGGCAAACGGAAAGTCCTTGCCCGTTTCAGGAAACGACTTTCCAGACGCGCTTGTGTCAGATGGAAAAATAGAAACCAAACAAGGCTGAAAAGGAAAACCCGATTTGAATAACGGTCGATACAACAGCGAGGACAAAGGTGACGAGGCCGGACAGGATATCCCAGCCGTCGCCTATGTGCGGATGTCGACCGATCACCAGAAGTACTCGACTGAGAACCAACTCGACATCATTCGGGATTACGCCACCGCCCGGGGCCTGCAGATCCTGCGCGTCTTCGAGGACTCCGGTCGGTCCGGGTTGCGGCTGGACGGTCGCGAGGCGCTGCAGAACCTGATGGCAGAGGTCAGAACCGGCCAAGCGGATTTCAAGGCCATTCTGGTCTATGACGTCAGCCGCTGGGGCCGGTTTCAGGATGCAGATGAAGGTGCCTACCACGAGCATGTCTGCTCCCGTGCCGGGATCCGGGTCCACTATTGCGGCGAGCAGTTCGAAAACGACGGCAGCATCGGCTCCAACCTTCTGAAAACCGTCAAGCGGGTGATGGCGGGCGAATACAGCCGCGAGCTTTCGGTGAAGGTCTTCGCGGGGCAATGCCGTCTGGTGGAGCTTGGATACCGCCAAGGCGGTGCGGCTGGATATGGGTTGCGCCGAGTACTGATCGACGAACACGGCAACCCGAAGGGTACCTTGTCCCGCGGCCAGCAGAAGAGTTTTCAGACCGACCGGGTCGTCCTCGTTCCGGGCCCTGAGCAGGAACAGGATGTCGTGCGCCGCATGTACCGAATGTTCGTTGAGGATGGCTGCTCGGAGCGTGAGATTGCGGAAACCCTGAATGCCGACGGGCATCTGACGGATCTGGAGCGACCATGGTCCAGAGCATCGGTGCACCAGGTCCTGACCAACGAAAAATACATCGGCAACAACGTTTACAACAAGGTGTCCTTCAAGCTGAAGCACAAGCGAGTGGTGAACCCACGCGAAATGTGGATCCGGGCAGAGGGCGCCTACCCCGCCATTGTGGACGAGGTGCTGTTCCTGCGCGCGCGCGAAATCGTCGACGCACGCAGCCAGCATTTCACGGACGCGGAACTGCTCGAAGCCCTGCGCGCCGTGCTGAAACAGAAAGGCGTGCTGTCGGGACTGATCATCGATGAACAGGACAACGTGCCGTCGTCCAGCGCCTTCCGTAACCGCTTCGGCAGCTTGCTGCGCGCCTACCAGATGATCGGCTACGAGCCGGAGCGCGATTATCGCTACATCGAGATCAACCGGGCCTTGCGGCAGGCCCACCCCGGCATCGTAGCCCGGATCCTTGACGGTATCGGCGAACGCGGCGGACAGGCTGTCCAAGATCCGGAAACGGACCTAATCCGCATCAACGACGAGTTCACGGCGTCGGTGGTGTTGGCACGATGTTTCGAGACGCAGGGCGGTTCCCTGCGATGGCGCATCCGTCTCGATACTGGCCTGGTGCCCGACATCACGATTGCCGTGCGAATGGACGAATTGAACGAAGTCCCGCGGGATTACTACCTGCTGCCGAGCATCGACATGACCATGGCCAAGTTGAGGTTGGCCGAGCAGAACGGGCTGTCGCTGGACGCCTACCGCTTCGACACGCTCGACTATTTTTATGCGCTCGCTGGCCGGGCCCGGATCACGGAGGCCGCCTGATGCCCGACGACGCCCAAGACATCACCCAGAAACAGGTTACTCTCATCCCCACCGACCGAATTCGCATCCTCAACCCCCGTGTGCGCAACCGGCGCACTTTTGAGGAAATGGTTGAGAACATCGCGAAAATCGGTCTGAAGCGACCCATCACTGTAGCGCAGCGCGCCGGAACAGACCCTGCGGAATATGATCTCGTCTGTGGCCAGGGGCGGCTTGAGGCGTTCATCGAGCTTCAGCAGCATGCCATACCGGCCATCATCATCGACGCCGACGAGAGCGACTGCCTGGTCATGAGCCTCGTCGAGAACTGCGCGCGCCGCCAGCACAGCCCGATCGACCTGATGCGCGAGATCGGCAACCTGCGCAAACGCGGCTACAACGACCGCCAGATCGCAAATAAGATCGGCGTCACACCAGACTACGTCGGCATGATCGCGGGCTTGCTTGAGCGCGGCGAAGAGCGGCTGGTCTCGGCCGTCGAAACCGGCCTTCTGCCGCTGAACCTCGCCATCGACATTTCAAAGACAGATGCCGAGGGCGGGCAGCGCGCTCTGATGGACGCCTACACCCAGAAAAAGCTGCGCGGCAAGAAACTGGCCGCCGTGCGCCGTCTCATCCAGCAGCGCGATGCACAGGGTCCGCACCTTCATCGCAACCGCTATGGCAGAAGCGACGGCACCAAGCGGCCCCTGACCAGCGACGCGCTTGTGAGAGCCTATCAACAGGAAGCAGAGCGACAGAAGTTACTGATCAAGAAAGCCGAACTGACACAAGGCCGCCTGATGTTCGTCGTGGAGGCGTTTCGCTCGCTGCGCGACGATGACCACTTCCTGACGCTCTTGCGCGCGGAGGGGCTGGATACCCTGCCTACCTATCTCGGGCAATCACTGGATGCGGGAGCGGCAGAATGAGCCGGGGCAAGCGCAAAACCCCGGACGCGGTCACGCTTGGCTTCGAGAGCGATTGCGTCACGGTGCCGGTAGAGGCCGTCCTGCCTGTGCGCGCGCTCAGCGCATCGGTCAAATCCAGCCGCAAGTACCGTCAGATCACCGCATCCATCAAAGAAGTTGGCCTGGTCGAACCGCCGGTCGTCACGCGATCCCCAGGTGAGGAAGACACCTATATGCTGCTGGACGGGCATATCCGGATCGAGGTGCTGAAGGATCTCGGCGTCGAACGGGTCGAATGTCTGATTTCCACGGACGACGAGGCCTTCACCTACAACAAGCGGATCAGCCGCCTTGCGCCTATCCAGGAGCACAAGATGATCCGCAAGGCCATTGAGCGCGGGGTCTCCGAAGAAAAGATCGCCTTGGCGCTGGACCTCAATCCGCGCAGCATTGTGCGAAATGCCAAGCTCCTCGACGGGATCTGCGAAGAGGCTGTGGGCATCCTGAAGGACAAACACTGCGCGACCGCCGTGTTCGAAATCCTGCGCAAGATGAAAGCCATGCGCCAGATCGAGGCGGCAAAGCTGATGATAAACGCAAACAATTACTCGCCAGCGTACATCTCCGCGATCCTTGCAGGAACGCCTCAGGCGCAGCTGTTGGACACCAGGAAACCCAAGAAGATGAAGGGCATCACCCCGGAGGCCATGGCCCGCATGGAGCGCGAACTGGCCCGGTTGCAGGAAGGGATCACCTCAATTCAGGACTCCTACGGCCAGGACCATCTGCAGCTCACCGTTATCAAAGCGTATCTGGGAAAGCTGCTCGGGAACGCCCGGGTCGTCCGGTACCTGATACAACATCGGCCAGAGTTTTTGACAGAATTTCAAGCGATCACAGATATGGCCTCGACCCTGCCGCCAGAGACGGAATAGCCAAAACTGCCAGATCTGATGGGGACCCGGACCCGACAAGCGCGGGGACTGTCAATCTCGGCGACAAAAGGGACCATTTACCGGCGCAAAATGGGGCCACGGCCTGGATGTTCGCGGCGCTCTGGCGCGTGTGCTCGCCAAGTAGCTGACGCGCGCCAGAGTGCGCTGGCCGCAGGCCAGCATTGCTGCTGTTTTTGCGGTTTCAGTCTTGGAGTTTGCGGCTCTGTCGCAGCCGGTAGCTGTCGCCGTTCATTTCCAGGATGTGAACATGGTGGGTCAGGCGGTCGAGGATGGCGCCGGTAAGGCGCTCGGATCCGAAGACTTCGGTCCATTCATCAAACGGCAGATTGGACGTGATGACGATTGATCCTCGCTCATAGCGCTGCGAGATGACTTCGAACAGCAACTCCGCGCCGGATTTGCTCAGGGGAACGAAGCCAAGTTCGTCAATGATCAACAGATCCTGACTGACAATCAGCTTTTGCAGGCGCTGCAGACGCCGATCATCGGCTGCCTCGATCAACTCATGCACCAGCGCGGCGGCCGTCGTGAAGCGGACCTTCAGGCCCTTCTGGCAAGCGGCGAGACCAAGCCCCAAGGCAATGTGGGTCTTGCCGGTTCCCGATGGACCCAGAGCAATAATGTTCTCGCGGCGATCAGCGTATTCGCAACGTGCCAGCTCCATGGTCAAGACCTTGTTGAGCGACGGGATCGCCTTGAAGTCGAAACTGTCGAGGCTCTTGGTGGCCGGGAACTTCGCGGCTTTGATCCGCCGCTCAACCATCCGGCGTTCGCGTTCGATCAGCTCCAGTTCGCAAAGCCGCAGCAGATATTGAACATGATCCTTGCCCTCTGCCGCACACTGACGGGCCAGCTTGCCATATTCGCTCTTGAAGGTCGGCAGTCGGAGCGCCTTGAGGTGATGCTGCAATAAGACCTGCGGAGTGTCGCTCATGTCGGCACCCCCGACATCAGGCTCATGTAGCTGGCCGGGTCTGTCGTCCCGACCTGTGCTCTGGGCAGATAGGGATAAATATCGAGATCCAGCCGTGGCGGACGCCTCTCGATCCGGCACAGGACAAGATGCTTCACAGCATCATAGCCGATGGCCCCGAGATCGAGCGCCTGCCGGATCGCACCATGCAGATGGGTCAGTTCGAACGTTTCCAGCAGACGTAAAACCTGAACATATTCGCGCTTGCCCTTCTTCCCCATCCGCGCCTCCAACAGTCGGCGCAGGGTGGCGAACTCATCCGGCAGATCCCAGCCTTGCAGCGGTGCGGCTTGATCCAGCGCCCCAACCTTTTGCTCCAACAGCGGCAGGTAATGCATCGGATCAAATACCATGTCCGCCTTGTCGTAGGACCGGCGGTGGTGGGCAATCACCTCGGCCCCGCAGCCGATCACAACCTCATGGACATACCCACGAACCTGAACCTCGTGATGGGCATGAGCGACAGGCACCGAGTAGTCATTGTTGCGATAACGGACCATGGAGATCGATGTCGCCCGGGTGCTGACCCTGTCGCAAGCATCGTAAGGGGTGGTCGGCAGCGCCATCAGCGCATTGAGATCCCGCATCAGACGTTCACCGACAGTCTCGGTATGACCACGCACAATGTCGCCCTGTCGCGTCAGGCACTGATCTTCCAGCCAGGTGTTCAACGCATCGAAGCTGTCGGACCGCGGCGCGGGAACGAGGAAGTTGCGCCGCCCATATCCGATCACCCCCTCGACGTTGCCTTTGTCATTGCCTTTGCCCGGTCGGCCGAACTTGTCGTCGAACAGGTAATGCGACTGCAATTCCGAAAAGACGCGGGTGCGCAACCGGAGGCCATCGCCCAGGATTTTCGCCACTGCGATCGTTGTATTGTCGTAGAGGATCGACAAGAGCACGCCGCCGAAGAATGCAAAAGCGGCGTTGTGGCCATCACAAAACGCCTCGGTCGTCTCGGCGGGGTAGGTCTTGATGAAGAACGCATCCGAATGCGGAAGCGCCATCGCAAAGTAGTGCAGCTTACACTCAACACCGGCAATCACGCCCAGCGTTTCGCCGAAATCGACCTGAACATGGCCCGGCGCATGCGACAGCGGCACGAACACTTCCCGCGTCCGCCGCTTCTTCTCACGCACATAATCAGTGACGATGGTGATCCCGCCCGTAAAGCCATGCTCGTCGCGCAGCCGCGCATGAATTCGCTTGGCAGTGTGCCGCTGTTTCTTGAGTTTGCTCTTATCCTCTTCGAGGATCTGGTCGATCACCGGCACAAAGGGATCAAGCTTGGGACGCTGCGGCATCGCTTGGCGCCGATATCCCGGCGGAACCGAATGCTTCAGGATCTTCGACACTGTCTTGCGGTCGATCCCGAACTTCCGCCCCGCCTCGCGCTCACTCATGCCCTCGACATGGCACGCTCTGCGCACCCGGGTATACAGTTCCACAGAATACATCTCCCGACCCTCAGCTTCCGCCCCGGGTCTCAGAATGGCAGAATTTTACTCCGCGACGGTCAGGTAATCCCACCGTTTCCGTGGCCCAGTTTGCCTCCGGGATTCACACATCGTCGGCCGCATCCGCGCAACCAAGGCCATCGGCCCCGTTCTCGGCGACTGATCGGAGCCTTCTGAAATGGACCTGCAATGGAACGCCCTCACCCTCGCCAGCCACGTCGCCCTGATCCTGTCGGCAGGCTGCGCTTTCTGGAATGCCCTGATGGTGCGTCGCGCGTGGGTGCCGGACGCCAATCCACGCCGGTTCGATCCGATGATCGAGCCGGTGATCTTCTTTCTCACCTGCCTCTGCGTCGAGCGGCTTTACTACGTCGGTGCGCGGTTTCTGCAACGTGAAGGCCTGAACCTCTGGCAGGCGCACCCGGCGCCCGAGGCCCTGTCGGCATTCGTGGCGATGTCCCTGTTCTGGATGGCGGCCTCGATCCGTCGACTGGACAACGGCGAGGGCGGCATCGCGCGCGGCGTCGTTCGTTTGCAGGGTGCCGCGATTGTGCTGGTCTATGTCGTCATTGGCTGGGGGCTTTGGTAGTGGAGTTCCTTGATTTTCTTACGACCGGGCAAAAATTCCTTGGCGTCATCCTCGGTCTGATCGCTCTGATTGGTATGATCGTCCGCACGTTCTGGAAGCGGGTGTCGCGACAGGTGGACGATGGCGTTTCCGATCTGAAGGTCGGCCACGGCGACGTCCTGCGGCGGCTCAACGACGTCGAGGTCGATGTCGGTCAGATCAAGGATGACCTCACACTGGTCAAGGAGCGCGTGACGAACCTCGATCGCCGGATGTCGCAGGATATCCACGAGGTAAACGTCAAGCTCGCACGGATCGAAACGACGAACGACCGCACCAGCAACATGGTCGATACGCTGTACCGCGGCGTTCTCGACCGGGCGGAGAAAGGCCGATGAGCACGATCTCCGAATGGGCCAACTCCGTCTACCGGATCGAGACCGAGAAACGCCGCCTCGCGCTGCTGATCTATCTCGCCTCGACGCCGGGTTATGAGGTCGCGGCATCTTTGCTGCACCTGCATTGCAAGAGGGTCGGTATTCCGTCGACCGCGGATCAGGTGCTGGCTGCCGTGGCCTGGCTGGTCGAGCAGGAGCTGATCGCCGTCCGTGATGGCGGACCCGAGCCGATTGCCCGCCTGACCGTCTCCGGTCGCGAAACCGCCCTGGGCGAACGCATGACACCGGGCGTGATGCGCCCCGATCCCTGACCCCTCACTCCGAAAGGCAGTCCAATGCCCGCGACCAATACCGAAGCCGAACACCGCCGCCTTGCCATCCTCAAGCATCTGGCACGCTCGTCGGAATACACCTCGAACGCCTCGATCCTGATCGATGTCGTGCGCGGGGTCGGCATCGCTACGTCTGACGATCAGATGCGCGGTGCGCTTGCATGGCTGGGCGAGCAGGAGCTGATCGATATGACCGACCACGGACATGTCGTCATCGCAACGGCCACGACCCGCGGCGTCGAGGTGGCCGAAGGCCGTGTCGTTCACCCCGGCGTCAAACGTCCGACGGCGCGGCGCTGAGATGCCGCCGCCGCGCAAGATCGACCTGCTACCAGAGCAGCTGCGCGGCTGGCTTCAGGAGGCGCTGAAGGCGCGCGGCTTTGCGGGCTACGAGGGGTTGGCCGAGGATCTGAATTTCAAGCTCGAGGAGGCGGGTGTCGAGCTGCGCATCGGCAAATCGGCGCTGCATGCCTACGGACAGGAGTTCAAGGATTACGCCCGCTGGCAGTCCGACGCCCAGGACGAAATGCGCGCGTTCCTGACCGACGCCACCACCTCGGACGAAGTGGACGTGACCAGTGCCCTGTTTCAGCAGCTGACCACCATCGCGTTTCGCATGCAAATGGCGATGGCGTCCGAGGGCGGTCTGCCAGACCCCAAGGGCCTGAAGGATCTGACCACGGCACTGAACAACCTGACGCGCTCGACAGAGCTGCGAGACAAGATCGCGGCCGAGCAGCGAAAAGCAGACGGGGCCAAGCTCGACGCAGCCGTGGCGTCAGGCGATATTGAGGCAACCGCGGCGCGCAAGGCCCGCGAAATCATGGGGTTCGAGTGATGGCGTCGGCCCTGTCGATTGCAAACGACCTCGTCGCCTGGGCTAACCTTATGGACAAGCGGGGTTTTGATATCGTTGCGGCCAGGGCATCGCTGCGCCGCGGTGCCGAGACCATCCGTGAACTGCAACACCGGAACGACGATCTGACCGGGATGTTGAATAGCAAGCGCGGCAATGACGGGCACCCTATTGCTTCCGCATCGGGGACGCCGCGCGCCGCGAGGCCCCAGCGATGACCGCCCCGGTCATCAACTGGCTGCCGTATCAGAAGGCCTGGCTGAACGATAAGACCCGGTTCAAGATCGGCATGTTCACCCGGCGCGGCGGCAAGACATTTGGTGCGACCGGTGAAGTCCTCGACGACTGTTCGTCCCATGAAATGGCCGGTGGCAAGACGCGCTGGACGATCCTGTCCCGCTCTGAACGGACCGCTAAAGAGGCTCTTGAGGACGCCCTTAAGCCACTCACGCGGGCCTATTACGGGGCGATGGCAAAGCTTGCCCGTCATGGCGAGCCCGCCTTCGTCGAGGACGGTTTCCATGTGCCGGCTCATTACAGGCAGGTGACGCAGGGCGAGCCGTTCCGCGTCGAGGTTCCCGAAGCGACCTACAAGACCCACGAGGTCCACTTCCCCAAAGGCTCTCGTGTCGTGGCCCTGTCGGCAAGCCCGGATGCCGCGCGTGGCTTTGGGGGCAATCTCCTGCTCGACGAGTTCGCGTTTCACAACGACAGCCGCCGGATCTGGGGGTCGGCGTTTCCGGTGGCGGCACGGGGCGGTCACAAGATCCGGGTGATCTCGACGCCGAACGGCAAGGGCAACAAGTTCTATGAGCTGATGACCTCCGACGAGGGCGGTTGGTCGAAGCATCACGTCGATATCTACGAGGCGGTCCGTCAGGGCCTCGATGTCGATATCGAGGAGCTGCGCGCCGGTCTGTCCGACGAGGATGCCTGGGGTCAGGAGTTCGAGTTGAAGTGGCTGGACGAGGCGTCCAGTTGGCTGGGTTACGATCTGATTTCCGCCTGCGAGCGTGGCGGCGTCGGAGTTCCCGGAAGATACCTAGGCGGTCCGTGCTTCGTGGGCGTCGACATCGCCGCCCGTCAGGACCTGTTCGTCATCTGGGTGCTGGAGCTTGTCGGCGACCGGCTGGTGACGCGCGAGATCATCGCGAAACGCCGCATCAAGTTCTCCGAACAGGACGCGTTACTCGACGGGGTAGTGCAGCGTTACCGCGTCCTGCGGATCGGCATCGACCAGACCGGCATGGGTGAAAAGCCCGTCGAGGACGCAAAGCGCAGGTATGGCGAGAGCCGCGTCGAGGGCGTGCTGTTCAACGTCAGCAACCGCTACGCGATGGCCCAGACGCTGAAAGAGGCGATGGAAGACCGCCGCCTGCTGTTGCCGCAGGGCGACCCGGTCCTGCGCTCGGATCTGCATGCCATCAAGAGCCGGATCAGCGCGACCGGCATGCGGACGCTGGTCGCCGACACCGATACGGACGGTCACGCCGACCGCTTCTGGGCTGCGGCCCTCGCCGTGTCCGTTTCGGAAACCGGCTATCAGCCGTTCGAGGACTACCGGGCCGTGAAACCCGGCCGCGATGTGGACCGGCCGATCAACGTCACAGCCGGTTTCGCGACCCGCGAGGGCATCTGGTGACGGGCGGGACAATAAATGGAGCGGACATATGAGCGGCCAGCTGATCGACCAGTACGGAAATCCGGTTCGCGAAAAAGCGCTCCTCGAACGCATCGCGGAACCGGGCATCACGAGCATCCGTCAGGCATTTGCCGAGACCATGGCATCGGGCCTGACGCCGTCGCGCCTGTCGTCACTTTTGCGCGGTGCGGACGCGGGCCGGTTTGCGGATTTCGCAACGCTGGCCGAGGAGATGGAAGAGCGCGATCCGCATTACAACGCCGTCATGGGGTCGCGCAAACGCGCGGTTTCTGGCGTTCGACCGGCGATCGAGGCGGCGTCGACGTCTGCGCGGGACAAGGAAGTCGCCGATGCGGTCGAGCGGTATGTCCTGAAGCATGACGGGTTTCCGAACCTGATCGAGGACCTGATGGACGCAGTCGGCAAAGGTGTGTCGGTCGTCGAGATTGCATGGGCGCGTGGCGCACGTCTGTGGTCTCCCAAATCGTTCGAGCAGATCGATCCGCGGTTCCTGATGTTTGATCGGGAGACCGGCCAGCAGGTCCGTCTGCTGGATGAAGCGGATCCCGTGAACGGCATCGGGTTCAACGACGGACAGGTCATGATCCACCGCGCCCGTCTCAAGAGCGGTCTGACGTTTCGCGGCGGTATCGCCCGCGTTGTGGCCTTCAGCTGGATGTGCAAGGCCTATGCGCTGAAGGACTGGATGGCATTTGTCGAAACCTACGGCCTGCCACTGCGGATCGGACGCTATGACGCGAACGCCACAAAGGCCGACGTGCGCAAGCTGTTCACGGCTGTAGCCAACATCGGCACCGATGCTGCGGCCGTGCTGCCCAAGTCGATGGAGATCGAGTTCCAGGAGGCCGCGTCGCGCGGCGGCGAGATGGTCTTCGAGAACCTCGCCCGCTATCTCGACGAACAGGTGTCGAAGGCAGTTCTGGGCCAGACGATGACCAGCGACAACGGATCAAGCCAGGCGCAGGCCAAGGTCCACAATGACGTCCGCTACGACATCGCCGCCGCCGACGCCCGGGCCGTGACGGCCACGATCCGGCGCGATCTGATCCGCCCGTTCGTCAATTTCAATTTCGGCGCCGACGTTCGAGCTGCCGGACGTCCGCATCGATATCGAAGAACCCGAAGACACGGACATGCTGATGCGCAACGTGTTCCGGCTGTCATCGCAGGGCGTGCAGTTCAAACAGAGCGAAGTGCGCTCGCGCCTGGGGTTCTCGGATCCCGAAGCGGGCGACGCGGTCACTGGCAGTGCCGCTGCACCGGCCGAGGTTGCGCAGAACCGGGCGGGCGAGCCCGGACCCTCGGGCGATCTCGACGCGCTGGAGGCCGAACTTGGCGAAGACTGGCGCGAGGTCATGGATCCGCTGATCGGGCCGATCGACGATCTGATTGCGAATGCGGGATCGCTTGGGGAGATCCGCGACCGGCTGCCGTCGCTGTTCACCGGTCAGCAGACCGGTCCGATGGTCGAGCAGCTGGTCATGGCGATGATCAAGGCGCGTGCCATGGGCGACGTGTCCGACGGCGCGGCCTGAGAATGGCAGGCGAGCGGGACCGGCCGGGCTACAGTTTCGGCACCATCGTGCCCGTCGAGGTCTCACGGTTTTTCCGCAACAAGAACCTGCGTCCGGCATTTTCGTTCTGGGACGTCGAGCCCGAAGAACATGCTGTATCGTTCACCGTCGCGCGGATGACCCAGCTCGATTTGTTGCAGGACGCGAAAAACCTTGTCCAGCGGGCGATAGACGATGGTCAGACGCTGGCCCAGTTTCAACGTGCCTGGGCCGGACGGGAAGGGCTCACCGACTGGCTGGGCAGCCAGACCGGGACCGATCCGTCGGGTCAGGTGATTACAGCACCGCGCCGGTTGCGCACGATCTATCGCTCGAACATGCGCTCGGCGCGTGCAGCGGGACAATGGGAGCGGATCGAGCGGACCAAGCTGGCGTTGCCCTATCTGCTCTATCAGCTGGGCCCCTCGGAGCGGCACCGGCCCGAGCACGTTGCAAAGGCGGGCCTCGTCATTGCGGTCGACGATCCGTTCTGGGACGAGTGGATGCCGCCGAACGGCTGGGGATGCAAATGCTGGGTGCGGCAGATCACTGCACGGGAGGCCGGGCAACTGGGCGGTGTTCGTCAGGCTCCGGTCATCGAGCGGCGCCCGTTTCAAAACCCGCGCACCGGCGAAGTTGTAGAGGTGCCGCGCGGTCTCGATCCCAGCTGGCGGCGCAATCCGGGCAAGCTGCGTCGCGAGAACCTGCAAGACGTTCTGGCGGGGCGGATGCGCGCGCTGGATCCCGTGATGCGGCAAGCGGCGGTGCGCGATATTGCCGCCAGCTGGGCGTTCCAGTCGCCTGATCGCAGCGCCTCCCCCCTGGCGGCACCGATTGCGTTCCTGCCGGACCGTATCGCACGGCGGCTTGGCGTCCCGGGCCACATTCTTTTGACACCGCTGGTCGCACAGCATCTGTTCAGGGATAAAACCGACCGTGCCATGGGCGATCTTGCATCTCTGGAGGCCGTGACCGGGGCCAACCGGTTTCGACTGCAGACCAACGCAGCCGGAAGGCGGTCGCTTCACGTCCTGATCGAGGGAGCGGCGAACACCTTTGACCCGGGGTCCGCCAGCATGCATCCGTTGCGGGCGATCTTTCATCTGGGCGTTGGTGGTGTGACGCTGGCGACATTGCACCGGACGGACCGCGGCAAATGGCTCCGGCGCCATAGCGCATCCGGTGGCTTCGAGGTGCTGGATGAATGATGTGCCCGGAGGGTCAGCGCACTCCCTCGCGACCCGAAGGTCGGCGGACCGATGGCTCGGGCACAA
Source organism: uncultured Alphaproteobacteria bacterium (assembly GCA_963761735.1). Classification (GTDB taxonomy): domain Bacteria; phylum Pseudomonadota; class Alphaproteobacteria; order Rhodobacterales; family Rhodobacteraceae; genus CAVXHQ01. The sequence goes on along the minus strand of CAVXHQ010000005.1, from coordinate 554,631 downwards.
GGCACGAATTAGCCTCCTGCGCTGCGGATTGCAATGTCTCCCGCACATGCAGGTTGACCGGCCCCGGCAATCCGTCCGTTAAAGGGGTATTGAAAAGGTCTGTGTTGCCGGGGCGGGTTTTTACGACCCACTGGCCCCTATCGAGCCTGATCGCGCTCCACGGGCCGCACAGCGCCTCACCCTGTCGCACCCCGCCGACAGGTGTCGGCGGAGATCGCGGATCCGGCGCGCGCTAGAACCGGGGCATGACGCTGCCCAACCTCGCCTTTGCACCGATGCTCGCCCTGAATTTCGATCAGGGTGCAGTACCCGAGTGGATCCAGCTGTTGCCTGAGGGTCGCCAGATCACGGGCATCGACGGGCGGTCGTGGTCGATCGCCGACGCAGGCGAAATCAAGGACACCTTCGAGCGGCGCGGCAACAAGTTGCCCGTCGACGTCGAGCATGCGACCCAGATCAAGGGTGCGGCGGGCGAAGCGGCACCGGCCATGGGGTTCATCACCGCGATGGAAACCCGGGATACCGGCCTGTGGGGTCAGGTGGCATGGAATGCCGCCGGTCGTGCCCTGCTCGAAACCGGGTCCTACGCCCACATCAGCCCTGTCTTTACCTTCTCGCGCCCGGACATGTCCGTGAAACGGATGGTGTCCGCCGCACTCACCAACAACCCCAATCTCGACCTCGTGGCCCTGAACCGCGCCATGGCGACCGATCCAACCAAGGAGACCCCGGATATGGACAAGGCGGTACTGGAGGCTCTCGGCCTCAATACCGATGCGAGCACGGCAGATGCCGTCGTCGCGATCACGAAACTGAAAGGGGCGCGCGACACCGCGCTGAACTCCGCCAAAACGCCGGACCCCGACAAGTTCGTGCCCAAGGCGGATCACGAACTGGCGCTGAACAGGGTTAAGGAGTTCGAAAAGGACGCCACCACCCGCGCCGACGCCGATATCGAGGCCGCGATCGACCTCGCCACCGAAGCAGGCAAGATCGCGCCCGCCAGCCGGGAGTATCACCTCGCGTCCTGCAGGGCCGAGGGCGGGCTCGTCCGGTTCCAGGCCATGGTCAGGGAATTGCCCGAGATCGCGGCCAACAGACCCAAGCCGAAGGACGTGCCCGTACCCGGCGCCGGAACCCTGTCGGCTGATGAGATGGCAATCTGCACCGCCACCGGCATGGACCCCGAGGTCTTCGCCAAAGGCAAAGCCGCACAGGAGAAGTCGCAATGATCGTCACCAACGCCGCCCTCGACGCCCTGCTCACCAGCTTCCGGACGTCTTTCGCCGACACATGGAAGACGTTCCGGGCCGAAAGTTTCTTCCAGAAGGTTTCCTTCATCGCGCCGTCGGGATCGAAATCCAACACCTACGGATGGCTGGGCGAGTTCCCCGGCATGCGCGAGTGGATCGGTACCCGGGTCGTGAAGGACCTCAAGGAAGACAGCTACGAGATCATGAACCGCCTCTGGGAGGATACGGTCTCGGTCAACCGCACGGATATCGAGGACGACAACCTCGGCATGTACACCGGCATGGTGCAGGGCCTCGCCGAGGCGGCCGCGCGCCATCCCGACGAACTGATCGCGGCGCTGATCATGGCCGGTCATACCCAGACCTGCTACGATGGCCAGTACTTCTTCGACACCGATCATCCCGTATTCCCGAACCACGACGGCACCGGCGTGGCCGCGACGGTATCGAACTACGACGACGGCGGCGTCGAGGCTGGCCCGGGCTGGTATCTGCTCGACACCCGCCGGACGTTCAAACCGTTCATCTTTCAGGAGCGGGTGAAGGCGGAGTTCGACGCGCTGACGGCGGCGAAGGACAACGACACCGTCTTCATGCTCGACCAGTTCCTCTACGGCGCCCGCGCCCGGCATGCGGTCGGCTACGGCTTCTGGCAGATGGCCTACAAGTCGAACGCGCCGCTGAACGCCGCCAACTTCGAGGCCGCGCGTCTGGCAATGCGGTCGGTCACGGCGGACGGTGGGCGCCCTCTGGGCATTAAGCCGACCACGATCCTCGTACCGCCCTCGCTGCAGTCCGGTGCCGACCGGCTGTTCAAGTCGATGGTCGACGTGAACGGCGCATCCAACCCGCACTACAAAGCCGTCGAGGTCCTCGACCCTGACTGGCTGGTCTGAGGAGGCTGACCCATGGATCTGATCTACATCAAGACGACGTCGCCCAAAGGCCGGTTCTGCCGGGCGGGTCACACCTTCACCGCCACCGGCGCGGTCTACGACGCCGCCGACTGGAGCGAGACGGTGCGTACCCGTATCTCCGGCGAGCCGATGCTGCACATCCGCGAGGCAAAGCCCGAAGAGATCGAGGCATGGCGGACCGGATCGAACGTGCTGATCCCGCGCGGTGATGCCCTCGAAGGGCTCAAGCTGCGCATGGACGAAGCGATTCAGTCGCTGGGTCACGCCGACTTCGGCAAGGACGGAAAACCGAAGATCCCCGCCCTGCGCCTGTTGCTCGAGGAGGATGGCGAGACCGTTACCGCCGCCCTGCGCGACGAGGTTTGGGCCGAAATGCTGACGGCCGGTTACGCAATCCCCACACCGGCCTGATCCCGAGAACCGGCGACCGCCTCTTTCAAGCAGACATCCCCCAGGTGGCGGGCGGATCGCCGGACAAGGACCGTTCCGTGTGGCAGCGCGGGGCGGTCCGCAAGAGGTGCCAGGGATCGCGGGTGTCCCTTTGCCCTGATGATCAGCCCGCACGAATGCCATGCGACCGCCGAGCGATGATCCGGGAGGTGCCGACAGAGGGCGCGCGGGGAGTTGTGCGGTCGGCCAGCCCGGGGCGCACCGGGACGCGTGGGAAGCCCGGCTATACGGCGGCTTCAGAGGGTCAGGCCCCGCATGCGGTGAAATCCCGCGCCAGTTCACAGGAGCGCGCCATGATCGACCCCAAAGACATCGCCTTCTTCTTTTGGGCATGCGTCGCTTCCGCGGCGCTCGCCGGCAGTGCCGTCGGCGCCGTGCTGGTCTGGATTTTCTGATGCCTTACGCCGTTCTCTCCGACATCACCGAGCTTTACGGCCCCGACGTCCTTTACGTCGCGGACCGTGACGGCGACGGCGTTGCCGATGTAGCGGCAGTCGCCCGGGCGCTCGATCAGGCCAGCGACGAGATCGACAGTTTTGTCGGCGTGCGACATGTTCTGCCACTGCCGGTCGTGCCGGGGATCCTGCGCCAGCATGCGGTCGATATCGCGGTGTACCGGCTTGCCCTGTCCCGCAACGTCCTGACCGACGAGCACCGTGTGAGGTACGAGGATGCCCTCGGCAGTCTCAAGCGGATCTCCGAGGGCAAGGCTTCGCTGAACCTGCCGGTCAGCGCCGATCCCGGCGGCGACGAGGACGGCGACGATTACGGCGGACCGCAACCGATCGTCTCGGCAGGCCCGCCGCGTCTTTTCTCCCGCGAAAAGATGCGGGGCGTCTGATGTCGGATGTTTCCATCCAGATCGATCTGCGGGGATATCCCGAGGCCACCGCCGCCATCGACGCGTTGTCGGAACCGTTTGCGCGCAACCTGTTTGCCGAAGGCATCGGCGCACTGATCGAAGGTTCGACGAGGCGGCGCCTGTCCGACGAACGCACCAGCCCAGAGGGCGAGCCCTGGGCAGGCTGGAGCGCGGACTATGGTCTGACGCGCACGACCAATCAGTCGATCCTCGTCTCCGAAGGCGACCTGCGCGACAGCATCCAATTCCTTGTCCAGGGCGATGTGATCGAGGTCGGCACCAATCTGGTTTACGGCGCGATCCACCAATTCGGCGGCGCGGATGCAGGTAAGCCCGGTCTGCCCGCGCGGCCGTATCTGGGGCTGTCCGCCCGCGACATCGACGACATCGGCGATCTGGCCCGCGATCTGGTGAAGGCTGACACAGTGAGCGACGTCCGCACCGATCTTCTGTCCACCTTGCCGGGAGCCATTGCCGATGTGATCGGCACTCTTCTGCCAGACATGGGCGATTGCCGCGCCATGGCCGGGCGCCTGACGCTCGAGGAGCTGAAGAAAATCTCGATCCGGACGCCCGGCATTCTGGTCAGCCGTGTCGGCGCGCGCCAGAAGGCCACGCGCAGCGGACCGCAACGTGAGTTCGAGGCACAGATGGCCGCGTTCGTCGTGACCAGGGACCGGCTCGGCCTCGACCGTCATACCGCGGCGCAGAACATCTCGCAGGCGTTGCTGGCAATCGTGCCCGGGCGCCGGTGGGGCTTCGAGGACTGCGGCGAGGCCGATCAGGCAGTCGAGCAGGCCGTCGTCACCACCGGCGACAAGAACGCCGGTGTCGCAATCCACGCGGTCAGCTGGATCCAGCCTTTCGTTCTGGCGGCCCCCGATCCTGCGACGCCGTTCCCGTCCGCTTTATCTCGGCTTTGCACCGGAAATCGGAGCCGATCACGAGGCCGATTACGTCCGCATCGGAGACGCCCCATGACACTTGCCGCCGCCGAGGCCGACCGCCGCCTCTCGAACCTGATCCAGATCGGCACCGTTACCAGTGTCGATGCCCAGACCGCACGGGCCATCGTGCAGATCGGCACCCTGCCGACCCCGCCGATCCCGGTGGGTCAGCTGCGCGCCGGTCCGCTGTCGTTCTGGTGGATGCCCGCGCCGGGCGAGCAGGTCGTGGTGACCGCACCGGGTGGCGACATGGCAAGAGCCATCATCCTTTGCTCGGTTTTCGCGGGCAATGCGCCGTCGGAGGATGCGGAAACCCCGATGATTTCGCTGCCGGGCGGCAGGCTTGCGATCGTCGGCGACCTCTTCGTCGATGGCAACATCGAGTGCACCGGTACGATCACCGCGGCCGTCGATGTCGTCGCGGCGGGCATCAGCCTCGTCAATCACACCCACGGCGGCGTCCAACCGGGCGGCGCGCAAACAGGAAAACCATCATGACCACCCAATCCCAAGCACCCAAGACACAGACCTATGCCGCCCGCAGAGCGGGCTGGGTCGGCGGCGCGCGCGTCGGACGCGGCAAGCATCTGGAGATGACGGAGGCTCAGGCCCGCTACGAGCCGGTCGATCCGGTCACGCCCGCCGCCGCGGCAACGCCTGCGGAGGCCCCCAAGGCCGCAGTCAAGACACCCGATGCCTTCGCAGGCAAAGGCGCCAAAAGCTGATGCCGGGTCTCGACCGACATACCGTCAGGACGCTGACGCCCGACGCGCATCTTGCGCAATCGATCGGCGATATCCTGTCGACGCCGGTCGGGAGCCGCGTGATGCGCCGCGACTATGGCTCGGATCTGCCGCGCCTGATCGACGCGCCGATGAATGGGGAAACGACCGTCGATCTGTTTGTGGCGACGGCCGATGCACTTGACCGCTGGGAGCCGAGGTTTGCGCTGACACGGGTCGCGCTCGCCGGTCCGGTGCCGGGCCGGATCACCCTGATCCTGACCGGCGACGTCGCGGGCGAGGCGACCGTTATCGAAACTACGATCGGGGCACCGCAATGAGTATCTTCACCGCGATCGACCTGTCCCGCCTGCCACCGCCGCAAGTCGTCGAACCGCTCGACTTCGAGAGCATTCTCGCCGAGATGAAGGCGGACCTGCTGATGCGCGCGCCGTACCTTGCGGACGTCATCGCGCTGGAAAGCGAGCCGGTCGTGAAGCTGCTCGAAGCTTTCGCCTACCGCGAGTTTCTGCTCCGCGCCCGGGTCAACGATGCCGCCCGCGCGGTCCTGCTGGCCCATGCCACGGGCGCCGACCTCGACAATCTGGGCGCACTGTTCGGCGTCGCGCGTCTGATCGTGTCGCCCGGCAATGCCTCTGCGGTTCCGCCGATCGAGGCGGTGTTCGAAGCCGACACGGCCCTGCGCGCGCGGATCCAGCTTCGCACCCGAAGGGTTCTCGACTGCCGGAACCATCGGCGGGTATCTGTTCCATGCGCGCCGGGCCGATGCCCGGATCGTCGATGTGGACGTCTCGAGCCCCCTGCCGGGCCGTGTCGATGTCTCGTTTCTGGCGATCGGCGACGATGGGCAACCAACCGCCGCGCCCGCCGCTGCGATCACGGCGATCCTGACGGCGGACGACATCCGCCCTCTGACCGACGAGGTCGTGGTCGCTCCGGCCGTCGTCGTCCCCTTCGCGGTCGAGGCTGCCCTCACCCTGAGCGACGGTCCGGCACCCGAACTGGTTCTTGCCGCAGCCCGGTCGGCCCTCGACCTCGCGCTGGTCGGGGCGCGGCGTATCGGCGCCCCGGTTCCTGTATCGGTTCTTTACGCCGCCCTTCATCGTCCGGGCGTCGAGATCGTCACTCTCGCCCAGCCCGCAGGCTCGGTCCCGATCGGTCCCGGCGAAGTCGGGTTCTGCACCTCCGTCACGATCGGGGTCGCGCCATGACACTTTTGCCCGCAAGCCGCACCCGCACCGAGACCGCCATCGATGAGACGACGCAGCGGATCCTCGACGTACCGACACCCGGTGCGGATCTGTGGTCGCCCGATACCTGTCCCGCGGACCTGCTCCCGTGGCTGGCATGGGCGTTTTCGGTCGAGGTGTGGAACGCCGCATGGCCGGTCGCGGTGAAGCGCAGCGTCATCCGCGACGCCGTGCGCGTTCACCGTCTGAAAGGAACCCGCAAGGCCGTCGAAATTGCGCTGGCCGCCCTCGGTTTCCGGATCGACATCGTCGAGGGCTGGGAAGACGGCGGCGATCCGCACCGGTTCCGGCTCGATGCCTATGGCGCGGATGTCTTCGCCACGGGCTTTGCGATCGACGACCGGCTCTTCGCGCGGATCAGCCGCGTTATCGAGACCGTAAAACCGGTCCGGTCGCATTTCAATCTGCGCATCGGCGAGAAGCTTCGAGGTCGAGGCCGTTCTGCGCAACGACGTGCGTCCGTCCCGGCGCCAGCGCCTCGATCAGGTGCCGCAGCCACGAACCCACGAGACGGATACGGATCTGTCCGCGCGGTCCGGTCACAGGATGACGAACCGCCACCGGCACGTCCATTTTCCTGCTCCGCGGGCGGACACGCCGTCCGGCGCAACCTTTATCCGGGCAGGACTGCGGCAGCGCCTCGCGAGCCGGATGACACACGATTTCCAGCCACGGGAGGGCGCGGCTTATGCCGTCTGAAGGAACGGAACTGATCACCGATACAGGAGAGCGCAAGCTGAACCTGGCACTCGGGACCGGCGTTGCCGTCCAGATCACCCATGTCGCCCTCGGCGACGGGAATGGCGCGTTGTACAATCCCGGCGCCGGTCAGACAGCCCTTGTCCGCGAGCGCGCACGGCGGGCCATCGACCGCCAGCACATCGTAGGCACGAACGCCTGGCGGATCACGGCCGAGTTCGGCACCGATACGCCCTCCTTTTACGTCCGGGAGATCGGGTTTTTCGACGCCGAAGGCGATCTTATCGCGATCTGGGCGGGCACCGACATCCAGACGCGCCAGACCGGTGCCATCGACTATCTGATCGAACACATTCTGTCTCTGAGCCGCGTGAAGACCGGGCTCGTCATCGTGAATGCGCCGAGCGATCTCATCTTCGATCTCGCGCTTCAGACGGCCCATTCGACCGCCCTTCTTCAACTCGAACAGATGCGCCAGGGCGATGCGATCCGTGCCGCTTCCGGCGCCTATTAAAGAGGACCTTCAATGCCAAACCTGAGCACCGAGCAAGTGATCGAAGACATGCGCGGATGGACCGATCTCAAGGCCTACTTCGAGAGCATCCGGGATGAAACGGACACGCGCCTCAATTTTGCGGCGACGCAGGTCGCCAGCACCTACCGCACGTTCTACGTCGATCAGGCGAACGGAAGCGATGCCGCCGCCGGAACACTCGAGGATCCGCTCGCCTCGATGTCAGCAGTGAATGCCCGCAGTGTACATGGCGGCGTCACGACCGCTGTCATGCAGGGCGATTACGAAGAGCGCGTAAGCATCGGCGACTTTCGTATGTCGACACTGCAGGTTCGCCTGCAGGGAAATACGCTGTCGTTCGCCGAGGAGGTCGGCCCCGCTGCCTGCGGCAGCTGGCGGTTTGCCCAAATACTGGGTGGCCTCGGATATCTCGCGATCGAGGACGGTGACCTGCTCGTCGGCAACGCGACGTCGGCGGCCAGCGTTCCGGGGCGCACCTTTCTTCGGGGTCGCGGAAACGCCGTGCAACTCTATCTGCGCAACGTCGATCTGCAGGTGGCTGCGGCGCCTGCTGACGGGACGCGCGCGCCGGGCCAGCTCATCGGCCAACCGTGCAGTATCCTCGTCGGTGGGGCGACCTTCCCGACGGCGATGGCCGGGCGGTGGGTTGAAGGCGTGGCCGCGGGTACGGATCCCGAGACGGCCCGCGAGGTCATCTTCTCCAACCTGACAAGTCTGTAACAGAGGATCCCATCAATGCTGACCATCACTCACAATGCGCGCGTTTATGTCGATATGTCGCCAGCCACCCTGACGGAAAAGGGCGTTCCGACACAGGTCATCAACGCAGCGCTGAAGGCCGATGCGGTTCGTAAAATCGCAGAGTTCGCAGAGAACTATCGCGCCCGGTTGGCAACCAGGTCCGCTGGCAAGCTCGCGGAATACCGGATCAAGGAAGAAATCGCGCGCGATCCGTCGGCGGCATCGCAGGTCGAGCTTCGATCTGCTGTCACGCGAGGCAAAAGCACGCGGCACCAACCGCACGGGCCTTATCACACAGATCAGCGCCGAGGCCGTGGCCTATCGCCAGATCGCGCTCCTCGTCGGGGCGCTTGAAGCGGAGGCATCCGCCGCAATCGACGCGGTCCCCGACGATGCCGCAAATGTCGAGGACCTGATCGCGACGGTCCTGATCACGGCGAGAGAGCAGGCGGACACCGCCTATTCCGACGCACTCACAATCCTCAAGGGAGCCAAATAACATGCCCGAACAGTTTCTCCATGGCGTCGAAGTCGTCCAGATCGACGACGGCCTGCGCCCCATCCGCACCCTCAAAAGCTCGATCGTCGGGTTGGTCGGCACTGCGCCCGATGCAGACGACACCGCCTTTCCGGTCGATGTGCCGGTGCTGGTCACCGGCCCCCGCATGGCCGCACTTCTCGGCGTCGGCGGCACATTGCAGGATGCCTATTCGGCGATCTACGCCCAGGGCGTTTCCGTCGCCGTCGTGGTCCGGGTGGCAGAGGGCATCGACAACGCCGCCACCCTTGCCAATGTAGCGGGCGATACGGCCCAGCAAACCGGTGTCTTTGCCCTGTTGCTCGCAGGCAGCGTCACTGGCCAGCAGCCGCGCATCCTTGCGGCGCCCGGCTGGACCGCCCCGTCCGATCCGGCAATCAAAAACTCGGTTGCCGTGAACCTCGACGCCATTGCCCCGCGTCTGCGCGCCGTGTCCATCCTCGACGGGCCGAACACCACCGAAGCCGACGCCCTGACCTATGCCGGTCTGTGGGGATCGGACCGTGCCTATATCGTGGATCCCTCGGTGCGGGTTTTCGATCCCCTTACCGCCGCCATCGTCACCCGGCCCGCCTCGGCATTTATCGCGGGCGTCGTGTCGGCGACGGACGCCGACCGCGGGTTCTGGTGGTCGCCGTCGAACCGTCCCGTCAAGGGCATCACCGGTGTTGCGCGGCCGGTCGGTTTCGGACTGTCGGATCCCGATACCGAGGCCAACCGTCTGAACGAGGGCAAGGTCGCGACGATCGTGCGCGAGGAAGGGTTCCGCCTCTGGGGCAACCGTTCCACCGCCGCCGATGACAACTGGGCGTTCTTGTCGGTACGTCGCACGGCGGACATCATCTACGACAGCATCGAGCGGGCGCATCTGTGGGCCATCGACCGGCCTTTCAGCGCGCAGTTGCTGCTCGATCTGCGCGACAGCGTGCAGACCTATCTCGCCACGCTGACGGCTCTGGGGGCAATCCTTGGCGGTCGCGTCTGGCTCGATCCCGAGCTGAACACCGAAGCGAACCTCAAGGCGGGCAAACTCTATCTCGATTTCGACATCGAGCCCGCCGCTCCGCTCGAGCACCTCACTTTCCGCGCGCACCGCAACGGCTCCTACTACGAAGAGCTGGTCGCGGGCGTGACAACCGCCAGCAGCTAAGGAGGAGATGGCCATGGCCTATCCACGCAAGATCCGGAACTACAACGCCTTCGTCGACGGCATCGGCTATTTCGGCATCGTGACCGAAGGCAGCCTGCCCGAGGTGAAGCTCAAGACCGAAGCGCACCGCGGCGCCGGTATGGACGGCCCCGTCGCCCAGGACATGGGCACCGAGGCGCTCCAGTCGTCGCTCACGTTCGCCGAATGGAAGCCCGAGATCCTCAAGATGATCGGCACCCGGCAGCGTTTCGTCATGCGGCCCGCGGCCATGGGCGAAGACGACTTCGTCGCCAATACCTACATCGCGACGATGGGCGGGCGCATCACGTCGAACGACGTGGGCAACGCGCTCAAGCCGGGCGAGGACGCGCCGATGAAGGTGATGATGGAGGTCGATTACTATCGCCTCGAAAAGGACGGCGACGTTCTGTTCGAGATCGACGTCCGGAACGGCAAGCGCACCGTCGGCGGTGTTGACCAGATGGCCGATATGCGCCGGGCCATGGGCTTCTGATCCCGCACGGCCGCCCGGCAATCGGGCGGTCGATCCATTCTCACGATTGGTCATGTCCATGCTGCCTCAGATTCCCGGAATTGAACGGCCGCCCCGCAAACCGCCCCGCAATCCGCCCCGCAATCCGCCCCGCAATCCGCGACGTGTCATGGCGAAGCTTGTCGATGCAGGCTCGGTGTGCCGGCATCGCGAATACGATCATGCCGTGCCTCCGGCGCGGCGACAGAAACCCCTCGTTAAAGGAGCCGTTAAATGGCCGTTGAAGACATGAACAGGATTACCCTGAAATACCCCGTCGAGGACAATGGCGAGACGATCACGACCCTGTCGCTGACCCGCCCCAAAAGCGGACACCTGCGCGGCCTCAAGATCCTCGAATTGGCGCAGATGGACGTCACGCAGCTCACCACGCTGTTGCCGCGCATTACCCGGCCTGCCCTCAGCCCGACCGCGATCAAGGATCTCGATCCGGTCGATCTGATGCAGCTCGCCTCGCATGTCTCGGGCTTCTTCTTCACCCGCGACCAGATCGAGGCCGAAACGAAAGCCTGGCAGGACGAGGTGGAGGACGCGGTCGTGCTCCCTTCTCCGGAAGCGGGCAAGGCCAAAGGCTGAGCCTGCCCGACGATGTCGAGGAGGTGATGGCCGACCTCGCCGTCGTGTTCGGGTGGCGCCCGGCCGACATGGATCCGATGCCGCTCGACGAACTCATGCGCTGGCACGGCCACGCGCGCAACCGGTCACCAGGTGGAGGCGACAGCGAATGAGCGATCTGAACATCGCCGTCATCATGCGTCTGGTAAACCGGATGCGCGGCCCCGCACGCGAGGCCCGGGCCGACCTGCGCGGCATTGCCGACCAGACGCAGGAAATCGAGCGCCGGTCGGGCAGGCTTGCCAGGGTGCAGGGCGCTGCGTTCGTGGCGGGGCGGCTGGCGATGCGCGGTGTCGCCATCGCGGGCGGGGCAGCGGTCGCCGCGGGCGGGAACTCTGCACGGCAAGCGATCACGCAGCAGGATGCGTGGTCCGAAGCCAACAGGACACTGGAACTGACGCCGGTCGCCCTGGCTGCCCTGACGGCGGAGGTGGACCGGTTATCGACCGAGATCCCTGTGACCCGCCAGGGCCTGGTCGATATCGTCGCGACTGCCGGTCAGCTCGGCATCCGGGGACGTGCCGATATCCTTGCCTTCACCGAAGACGCGGCCAAGATGTCGGCAACCTTTGACATCGCCGAGGCCGCCGGGGCGGGCTTCATGGGATCTTGGCGCGAGCAAATGGCGTACACTCAGGACGAAGTTCGTCTGCTCGCCGACCAGATCAACTACCTCGGGAACACCACTGCCGCCGACAGCGCGTCAATTGCAGAGTTCGCCACGCGCGTCCTGGGGGTCGCGAAGACAGCCGGAATGAGCGAGGAGGCGCTGCTTGCGCTTGGCTCTGCGATGATCGCGTCCGGCCGTGCGCCGGAGGTGGCTGCAACCGGTATGCGCGCCTTGTTCCGGACGATGGCGGCAGGTTCCGGCCAGTTGTCTCAGGCGCAAAAAGATATCGTCGAAAGTATCGGCCTTGCCGGCCAGTGGGACGACATCCAGAACCAGATGTATACCGACAGCGAGGGTGCCATCCTTCGTGTCGTAGAGGCAATCGAGCGACTTCCCGAAGCACAACAGGCCGCAGCGGCATCTGATTTGTTCGGTGAAGAGGCCAACGCCTCGCTCGGGGATCTGTTGTCGAATGCAGATCGACTGAGAGAGGTCCTTGATCGCATCCCGGACATCGCCGCTGCCGCCGGTTCGATGAACGCCGAGTATCTCGCGCTGAGCGACGACGTCCTCGACAACTGGGCGCGGGTACGCAACGCCCTGTCGATCCGCAGCCAATCTTTTGGCAACGGAATGCTGGGGCCGATCAACGAAGGCCTCAAATCGCTGCTCGGCCTGCTGACCAGCCTCGACGAGCGGGCGACGGTGTTCGACCGGATCGGCGCTGGATGGCAGGGGTTCACCGACGGGTTCGACGGCGAGGGCGGCGCCATTGCCGCGCAGATCGACGGTTTCACCGACGCGATCGGGCGCTTCTTGTTCGGAACAACGGACGAGGATGCGGGCGAGGTGCTGGCCGGCGTCTTCTACCGGGCGCAGGAACTGGGCGAAGGGCTGGGTTCTGTGCGTGATACCGTCCTCGCGGCGGTCGCCCCGATCGTCGACGGTTTGCGGGATCTCAGAAGGGCGGCAGCAACACTGTTCTCGGGCGATTTCGACGGCTATGTCGAGCATATGCGCAGCTTCTGGGAAGAGATCGGCGCATTGCAGATCCCGACGCTGGATCTGTCCGGCCTGTTGCCAGACGATGCGACCGGCCCCGTGCGCGCCTTTGTCGGGACGCTGGAGAGTCTGCTGAACGGCGTCGGCAGCACATTGCAGTTTTTCAAGGATAGCTACGTCAGCTTCCAGAAAGGGTTTATCGACGGGATCTCGGCCGCGTTCGATCCGGTCGCGGCCAGCCTGTCGGCCGCCTACGACCAGATCGCACCGATCCTCGCTAATTTCCGCGGCATCTTCTCGGCAATCGGCGAGGCTGTCGGTTCGGCGGGCGACACCGCCGGTCTGATGTCGCTGATCGACGGCATCGGTCGGTTCGTCGGGGCGGTCGCCGGTTTCGCTGCCGAAGGGCTGGCCAAGGGTATCGCAGGCATCGCCAGCGGCATTGCCCTGGTCACCGAAGGTATCGGGCAACTTGCCGGGGCCGGGGCCTCGCTCGTCACCGGCGATTTCAGCGCCTACCGAGACCGGCTGAACGGCTTTCTGGACTGGCTCGGCGGGCTGGAAATCCCTTCGCTCGATTTGACGGGGATCCTCCCCGATAGCCTCGCGGCCATCGATCCGATACGGGGTTTCGTCGAGGCGTTCGACGCCCTGATCAACGGGATAGGCCGCGGCCTGAAGTTTTTCAAGGACGCCTATGTCAGCTTCGAGACCGGATTTATCGACGGGATCGCCGCATCCTTCGAACCGGTCGCGGCGCGTCTGTCTTCCGCCTACGACCAGATCGAGCCGGTCCTCACGAACCTGCGTCGGATCTTCGACGCGATCGGCCAGTCGTTCAGCGCGGCGGGCGACAACGACGGGCTGATGAACGTGATCGGCGAGATCGGACGGTTCGTCGGCATCGTCGCCGGTGTCGCCGTCGAAGGTGTGGCGACCGCCATCGAGGTGATCGCCCGCGCAATCGCCACGATAACAGGTGCCGTTGCATCGGCGCTCGAAGGCGACTGGGGAGCTGCAGCCGAGGAAATACGGTCTTTTCTGACGTGGCTGGCGGATCTGATTTTTCCCGAATGGCTGAGTGAATTCAGCTTTGCGTCGATGTTCGAGGGCGTCTCGCTCAACGGCGCGATCGCTGCCGTGAAAGGCTGGTTCGATTTCAGCTGGGCGGATGTGCGGCCCGACTGGCTCGACGGGTTCGCGGTGGCGGACTTTCTGCCCGACGTGTCGCTCGACGGGGTAAGAGCGTTCCTTGCGGGGCTGTTCGATTTCCAGTGGGCGGATGTCCTTCCGGACTGGGACTGGGGCGGGATCATTCCAAACGTGCCTGATATTGGTGCGCTGTTCTCTGACGCCGACAAGACACTGGCAGACCGTCTCCGGTCGCGGGCTGAAACCCCGATTGCGGAGTGGGAAGAGGGAACGCAGCTGATCGCCGACTACGAGGCCGGGCTGATCAATATCCAAACGCTTTACGACACCATCGCTGCAAAGGCAGAAGGGGCGGGTTTCGGTCTGCTCGATGCAAACATGGCGTTCGAGATGCTGAAATTGCTCGATGACCTTGAAGTCGTCGGTTCCGCGATTGATGAAATGCCCACCGTTGCCGCCGTCCGTGCCGACACCGGCGATGTCGAGGAACTGCAGCGCAAGATCGTCGAGACGCTCGGTGCCGCCGGGGCGCTGCCTGCGGCCGTCGCCGATGCGGTCCGCGCGGCCGAGCTGGCCGCGACCCTCGATCTGACCGCCGCTGGCGTCGCGATGATGGAAACGATGGCGACCGGCATCCGCAGCGGCACCGCTGCCGTGGTCGATGCCGTGCGCGCCATGGCCGTGCAGGTTTCCGCCGCTCTGCCGACCTCTCCGGCGGTCCGGCTCACGGCGACGGCGGGCGCGGTGGCTGCGGCGGACCCTGCGGTCCAGGCACGCGCGGGAGGCGGTGCATTCGGCCCGGGCTGGCTGCTGACCGGCGAAGAGGGTCCGGAGCTGGAGTACCGCACCCGGTCCGGATTTATCGCCCACCATGGCCAGCTGCGCAGGATGGCCGACATGTCGGACCGTGTCCGCGCGGCCACCCCGCCGATCGCTGCGGCGACACGTCCGTCCCGACGCCCGGATATCCGCCGGATGGCCAGGACCGATGCCGGGATCGCCAACGGGATCGCATCGCAAATCCCCGGGCGTCGGGAGGCGTTTTCCGCCCCATCGACCTTCCCTTTGGTTGGGCAGCAGGCGTCGCAGGAGACAGCCAGGACGATCGACCGGGCAAACCGGCCCGATCCGCTGCCCGCTGCGGTTGCGGCGGCGGCGCGGCTGCGCCCTGTCGTCGAGGCCGTGGCACCGCTTCTGGCGCGGGCTCCGGCGGGTGTTACGGGATCGGACGGCCCCGCCGCCGCCGCTGCGACGATCGACCGGGCCGACCGTCTCCGCCCTCTGGCCGATCGCGTTGCGGGGGCACGCGAGCAGGTCCGGCGCGGCAGGCAGGCACCGCTGCCCGCTGCGGTCGCGGCGGCGGCGCAGCTGCGCCCTGTCGTCGAGGCCGTGGCACCGCTTCTGGCGCGGGCTCCGGCGGGTGTTACGGGATCGGACGGCCCCGCCGCCGCCGCTGCGACGATCGACCGGGCCGACCGTCTCCGCCCTCTGGCCGATCGCGTTGCGGGGGCGCGCGAACAGGTCCGGCGCGACGTCGAGGGCCGACGCGGCAGGCAGGCACCGCTGCCCGCTGCGGTCGCGGCGGCGGCGCAGCTGCGCCCTGTCGTCGAGGCCGTGGCACCGCTTCTGGCGCGGGCTCCGGCGGGTGTTGCGGGATCGGACGGCCTGCGCGCCCTTGACGGGAGTGACGACGCGACCCCGTCCGGAGTGCGCGGCATGATCGAAGCGGCGCAGGCCATTCGTGCCAATGTGACGCCACGTCCGGCACCGGTCGCGGCACCGGTGCGCGCGCCCACCGCCCGGGCCGGAACGGTAACGATTGGCGACATCCACGTTCATGCCGCGCCCGGACAGGACGCAGGCGCCATCGCCCGGGCGGTGCGCCGCGAAATGAAGCAGGCATTGCGGTCGGACGACGCTCTGCATGACGGGGGGCAGTATGATTGATCTCGTGATGATGGCACTCGGTTCGCTGCGGTTCGGCGTGCGTCAGGCAAACTATCAGACATTCCGCCGCACCGCCGCCTACCGCTGGGAGCAGGTAGACCGTATCGGCCGCGCGCCAGCGGCTCAGTTTGCCGGACCGGGCGTCCAGGATGTATCTCTTGAAGGGGTCATCTATCCGGCTTTCAGGGGCGGTTTGCGGCAGATCGACACCATGCGTTCAATCGCGCAGCGCGGCACGCCGCTGATCCTCGTCGACGGCATCGGCTTTGTCTGGAACCGCTGGGTAATCACCAGCATCGAAGAAGAGCAGACCTACCTTATGGCCGATGGCGCAGCGCGTCGGATCGACTTTACCGTTGGCCTTCAAACCTACGGGGTGGACGGGTTTTGACCGATTATGTGACCCTGGACGGCGACGTGCTCGATGACGTGGCGCTGCGGATGCTGGGCAGTGCCGCGCAGGTGGTGCGCCTGATCGAGGCGAACCCGCATATCGCCGATGGACCGGCAGTCCTGCCCGCCGGGATCGTCATCTCATTGCCCGCCCCCGTGCCGGTGGCGGCAGTGCCGACAATCCGCCTGTGGGGCAAAGCGCGATGAAACCTGACTATAGGATAGTGTCGCCCGAGGGGGACGTCACCGCGGCGATCCGCGACCGGCTGATATCTCTCAGCGTGACTGACGAGGACGGGCGCCGGTCGGACCGCCTGACCCTTGAGATCGACGATCGTGGCGGCGTTGTCACTTTTCCCGAAACGGACGTCGCCCTCGACGTGTCGGTCGGGTTCGAAGGGTTGCCGCTGACCTTTCTGGGCCGCTTCGCCGTCGACCGGGTCAGCGGCAGCGGCATGCCGCGCCAGATGACGATCGAGGCCACTGCCGCGAACATGGTCGGCCCGATCCGGGCGCCGAAGACCCGCGCCTGGGAGAACGTCACGCTGGGCGAGATTGTCGGGACGATCGCGGGCGAGGCAGGCCTCGAGCCGATGACGGGTGCCTCGGTGGCCGACGTCGCGTTCCCCTACGAGGCGCAGACCGAGGAGAGCGACCTGCACTTTCTCAGCCGCCTTTCCCGGCGCGTCGATGCCACGGCAAAGCCCGCCGCCGGAAAGCTGGTCGTGGTGCGCCGCGACGAAGGCGTGAACGCCTCCGGCGATCCTGTAGAGCCGGTGGTCCTGTTCGCGTCGCAGCTCAGTGGCTGGACGTGGGAGCTGACCGAGCGCGAGGTCTATAAAAGCGTGACGGCCGAGTGGGGCGATACCGACGCCGCGACCCTCAACGAGGTGACCGTGGGGACGGGGGAGCCCGTGCGCCGCCTGCGCCACCCGCTCCCGACGCAGGATGAGGCGCGCGACGCCGCGACCTCGGAGCTGGCAATGTCGGGCCGCGCGGCTCTGACCGTCAAGGCAGACATGGCGGGGTTCCACCCCGGTCTGTTCGCGGGAGGACGTGTTGCGCTCGCTGGCCTGCGGCAGGGGATCGACGGATTGTTCCTGATCCGCCGCGTCGAGCACCGCCTGGAAGGATCGCTGCTGACCAGTGTCGAGGGAGAGCGCTCGGCAGGCGAGGCCCCTGAAGCAACGGCGCCGCCCGGATAACGGGGGGCCGACGGGTGTCTCACCACCCACCGACACGGGGCCAGTTTGCAGCCAGTCCCGCCGACCTCATCAAGATTACGGCCGCCCCCTCTCTCGCGAGAGACGGCCACCTTGAGGCAATTCTGCACATGTCCACCAGCGAAAAGTTCACATCCTGTTCTCCTGTTTCGCCTGTCGCCCCCTGGCTGGGCGGCAAGCGCAATCTGGCAAAGCGTCTGACGGCGATGATCGATGCTATCGGTCACACGACCTATGCCGAGCCCTTCGTCGGCATGGGCGGTGTATTCCTAAAGCGCACCCGTCGCCCACGGGCCGAGGCGATCAACGACATCAACCACGACATCGCCACCCTGTTCAGGATCCTGCAGCGTCACTATCCGCAGTTTCTCGATGTCCTGAAGTACCAGCTCACCACCCGGGTGGAGTTCAACCGCCTGGTCGATACCAACCCCGACACCCTCACCGACCTCGAGCGCGCCGCGCGGTTCCTGTACCTCCAGCGCACGGCTTTCGGCGGCAAGGTCTCGGGCCGGAACTTCGGCGTGGCAAAAGAGCGGCCCGCGCGGTTCAACCTCACCACGCTGGAACCGATGCTCGAGGATCTGCACAGCCGTCTGTCCGGCGTCGTCATCGAGTGCCTGCCCTACGCCGACTTCATCCGCCGCTACGACAGCCCCGGCACCCTGTTCTACCTCGATCCGCCCTACTGGGGCTGCGAGGGCGACTACGGCAAGCTGGTGTTCGAGCGGGCGGACTTCGACCGTTTAGCGGGGTGTTTAAGGGGCATTGAAAGGCGCTTCATCCTGTCGATCAACGATGTGCCGGAGATCAGGGACACCTTCGCCGGGTTCGCGATGCAGGAGGTCGAGACAACGTACACTGTGGCGAAGGGGACGGCGCAGGGCGGACGGCGGGAACTGGTGATCAGCAGTTGATCTGGTGACCCTTTTTTCTCATCGACGGGAACGCGAATCGTGGCATGGTCGCCATCATTCGTTTTCCAGTTGTAGCGAGGTTTAACATGGCATTCAGGTTCAATAAGCGGGTGAAGATCGCGCCCGGTGTGCGGCTGAATTTCAGCAAGTCAGGCATCAGCACCACGGTCGGAGGCAGAGGCGCATCCGTCAACATCGGCAAGAAGGGGGTGCATGCCAATACTGGCATTCCGGGCACTGGTCTTTCAAACAGGACGAAGATTGCCGGTGCCCGTCAGCCGAGCTCTCGACAACAGCCGCCGCCAGTTCCGTCGGCTTCGGGCTCCTCGATCACGACGGGCGTGCTCATCGTCGTGGCGATCATCGGCGTCCTAGTGCTCATCCTGTAGTTTCGGGTCCGGCGCGCCGCTGACAAATAAGCTTCGTTTTTCTGCCAACATTTCTTTCGCGCTACATAACCGCCGGAAAGACGGCACTATTTATGGGATTTGGACAGAGACCAGAAACCAACAGGTCTGGGTGGCGGAGGAGGTGGGATTCGAACCCACGGTACGCTTTCACGCACGACGGTTTTCAAGACCGTTGCAATCGACCACTCTGCCACTCCTCCGGCGAACAGCTGCTGTCTACCTGCTGGAATGCGGTAGGTGAAGGGGCCGATCTCATGCGCCGGGCAGATCAGCGGTGCGGGATCATCGACACCAACGGGCATCCGTGTCGTGGCCAATGTTCCGGCCCCAGAACGCGCCTGAAGCGCAGCGGGAAAGCAGCGCCCGAGCGCTCTTGCCCGTAGACCGTTTTTTGGCTATTTTCCAGCAAACGAGGCACAACAAATGGCCGGCAAACGGTCCGCCCTCCAAAAATCCGCCGTTCGTGCGCGGTTTGGGGGGCGCGCAGGCAAGGGGACTGACATGTCGCGCATCCTACCCAACGGCGTCATCCGCGCCCGCACCATTTTGCTGTGCGGCGCCGCAACGCTTGCGCTGACCGCCTGCGTGGACGGTTTTCAGATGCCGTTTGCCGCCACGACCGCCGACAGCGCCACGCAGTCCTCCGCCGCGACCGAACTGGTAGAGCGCGACGTCGAGGCGCCGGAGATCTTTCAGGTGACCGGGGAGGGGTTGTGGGACGGCAGGCCGTCGCTCGGCGGTGTCTGGGTGGCGCATCCCGATGTCGCCGACCCCGAACGGGTGATTATCCGAAATCCGGCAAACGGTCAGTTCGTCATCGGCGCCCTGTTCCGGCGCGAACGTGACAATCCCGGCCCCGAATTGCAGGCTTCGTCCGATGCGGCCGAGGCCCTCGGGATGCTCGCGGGGGCACCCGCCACCCTCAACGTCACGGCGCTGCGCCGCGAAGAGGCCGCCGTGCCCGCCGATACGGCACCGATCTCGGACTTTGCCACCGCCGATACCGTAGCACCGTCAGCGCCCGATACCGTCACCGCCACGTCGCTCGATGGCGGACCCGCGACACCGGCGGGCACCGCAGGTGATCCAATCGCCAATGCCGCCGAAGCGCTCGCGGCCGCGACGCCGCCCCCCGCCACCGCACCGACAGCCTCCGCGCTGAACCGTCCGTTCATCCAGATCGGCATTTTCAGTGTCGAGGCAAACGCGGACCGCGCCGGCCGCCAGATGACCGACGCCGGGTTGAGCGCGCGGGTCATTCCGTCGCAATCGCAGGGGCGCGATTTCTGGCGCGTCGTCGTCGGCCCCGCCTCGGGCGAGGCCGCGCGCGCGACCGCTCTCGATCAGGTCAAGGCACTGGGATATACCGACGCCTACTTTGTCAGCGACTGATTAAGGGCGGCCGATCCGAACCCGACGGAGCAGCCCGTGACCCACCAGTTCGCGACTGGCCACCATTACCGCATAAGGACCGTTGTCATGTTCACCGCTGTCACGTTCACCGCTGCCGTTTTCCGGCGATTTACCCGTCTCGCGGCGGTCACGCTGGCGCTGGCGGTGCTGCCCTTCGCCCTTGCCGCGCAAGGATTTGAAACCCGCGCCACCGCCGCCTGGGTGTTCGATCAGAACAGCGGCACCGTCTTGTTGTCGCAAAACGCGCAAGAACCGCTGCCGCCCGCATCGATGTCGAAACTCATGACCCTGCTCATGGCGTTCGAGGCGATTGCCGACGGCAGGTTGCGGATCGACGACGAGATCACCGTGTCGCAACAGGCGATGGATTACGGCGGATCGAGCATGTTCCTGCGCGCGGGCGAACGCGTCTCCGTCGAGGACCTGCTGCGCGGCGTGATCGTACTGTCGGGCAACGACGCGTCGACCGTGCTGGCCGAGGCGATGTCACCGGACGGCACCGAAGCCGGGTTCGCCACCCAGATGACGGCCCGCGCCCGCGAGCTCGGGATGATGAACTCGACTTTTGTCAATGCCAATGGATGGCCCGCCGCCGGGCACCTGATGTCGATGGAAGATCTGGGCATCCTCGCCGACATCCTGATCCGCGACTACCCCACCTATTATCCGCTTTTCGCCGAACAGGAATTCCTGTTCGACGGGCGTGTGCCGTCCAATACGCAAAACCGCAATCCGATCCTCGGCATGGGAATCGGCGCCGATGGATTGAAGACCGGACACACGGACGAGGCGGGATTTGGCCTCGTCGGATCGGCCAAACAGGGCGGCCGGCGGATCATCTTCGTCATCACGGGCCTCGAAACTGCGGAGGGACGCCGCGACGAGGCCGAACGCATCGTCAACTGGGCGTTCCGTCAGTTTGCGCAGAGCGATCTGGGGACGGCGGGCACCCGCATGGCCGAGGCCGACGTCTGGATGGGCGAGGCGCCGAGTGTCGGCCTCGTGCTGGGCCGCGACATTTCGCTTTTGATGCCGGTCACGACCGAGGCGGCCTTCGAGGCCGAGGTCCGCTATCTCAGCCCGGTCGAGGCGCCGATCGCATCGGGCGATCCGATGGGCGAACTGGTGATTACCCGTGGCGACGGGCTACCCGAGGTCCGTGTCCCCCTGTTGGCCGAAAATGCCGTGCCGCGCGGCGGATTTCAGGTGCGCATGCGCACCACTGCCGACGTCCTGATGGACCGCTGGGGGCCGTCCGTCGGTCTGGACGCAGGCCTTTCCGCACCGCGACCGAACGCCGACCCGGAAGGCACCTGAGTCCGGTGACCCTGCCGGGCACACCCCATCCCGGGTTGTTCATCAGTTTCGAAGGCATCGACGGCTCCGGTAAATCGACGCAGGCGCGGCTGCTGGCGGACCATCTGGGCCAGGACGCGCTGTTGACCCGCGAACCGGGCGGCAGTCCGGGGGCCGAGGAGATCCGCACTCTTGTTCTGACCGGCGATCCCGGTCGGTGGTCGGCAGAGACGGAACTGCTGCTGTTCACCGCCGCGCGCCGCGACCATCTCGAGCGGACGATCCGGCCCGCCCTCGCGCAGGGCCGCACCGTCATCACCGACCGTTTCGCCGACAGCACCCGCGTGTACCAGGGGGCGACACGCGGCGACCTGCGGGCCCGTGTCGATGCGCTGCACGACCTGATGATCGGCACCGAACCGGATCTTACCTTCATCATCGACATGGACCCCGATGTTGGACTCGAACGCAGTCTCGATCGGTTGCGCCCAGACAGGGATGCCTTTTCCGATACAGACCGGCACGACAGCGACAATGCGGAGGCGAGACCACGGCGCGCGTTGTATCGACCGTCAGCAGCCGGCGTCCTGGGCAATCTGCCCGCAAGAGGCGTTCCCGCGCATCTGATAGAGAGCCGGTTCGAAACCTTCGGCATCGATCTGCAAACCAAGGTTCGTGCAGGTTTTCTCCGGATCGCCCAAAACAATCCGCAGCGTTGCCATGTCATCGATGGCGCCCGTAGCCGGGAAATCGTGGCAACCGACATCATTGACATCGTCGCTATGGCCCTCGCGGGGCGCGGTTAGGGAGAACCGCAGCTTCGATCCGGATTGGTCGGTGCTCTCGGGCAGGCGCCTGTCTTGGCATCGACGTAAGGGACCGCCCCCCCTGCCCCTTCCCTCGCCCATCGCCAACCGCTACTCCTCTGTCTCATGGCCCGCATCGAACCCGACGATCTGCCCGACCCGACCCGGCGCGACGGCGCGCTTCACCCGCGCGATACGCCTGTGCTGTACGGTCAGGCCGCTGCCGAGACGGCGTTTCTAGATGCGGTGTCCTGCGGACGGCTGCATTCCGGCTGGCTGCTGACCGGCCCTGCCGGCATCGGCAAGGCGACCCTTGCGTATCGCATCGCGGCCCATCTGCTGTCGCAGCCGCCGGGCGATGCGGATACCGGGCCGCTGCCGGGCACGCTTGCCCCCGCTGACGGTCCCGACCTCGCGCTGATCCGCGCGGGCAGCCATCCGCGACTGCACGTCCTGCGCCGCGGGCCGAACGACAAGGGCGATAGGGTGCAGGCCGATATTACCGTCGCACCCGTCCGCAAGCTCAAGGGGTTTTTCCACATGTCGGCGGCGGACGGCGGCTGGCGCGTGGTGATCGTCGATGCCGCCGACGAGATGAACGCCTCGGCGGCCAATGCCTTGCTCAAGGAACTCGAAGAACCCCCCGTCCGCACGATCCTGCTGCTGATCGCCCATCAGCCGTCGCGGCTGCTGCCGACGATCCGCTCGCGCTGCCGGACGCTGCGGCTCGACCGGCTGGTACCGGGCGACCTCGCGCTGGCGCTGGCACAACAGGATCTGCACACCGACGCCCCCGAGGCGCTCGCGGCCCTTGCGCAGGGGTCCGTCGGCGATGCGATCCGCCTGTCCCGCGCCGGGGGTCTCGCGCTCTATGCCGATCTGGTCAGGCTGCTCGGGGGGTTGCCGGTCCTCGACCGGACGCAGCTGTTGTCGATGGCCACCGCCTGTGCGGGGCGCGGCGCCGAGGACCGCTTTGCCCTGACGATCGACCTGATCGACCTGTTTCTGGCCCGCGCCGCGCGCGCCGGCCTGCACGGCGCACCCGATACGCAGGGCGCGCCCGGCGAGGCGCTGTTGCTGACCCGGATCGCCCCGCACGACCGTGCCGCCCGCGCCTGGGCCACCTGTCAGCAGGCCCTTTCGGCGCGGTTGCGCCGTGCCCGCGCCGTCAACCTCGATCCCGCGGCGTTGATCCTCGACGCGGGATTCGCGCTGGAAGAGACCGCGCGCCGCATCCTCTGACCCTTGCGCCGCCCCCGTCCGCGTGCTTCACGATATCCATCCCAACCGCCCGAGGCCCCGATGCTCGTCGACAGCCACTGCCACCTCGATTTCCCGGATTTCGACGGTGAATTGCCCGAGATCCTCGCCCGCGCCGCCGCCGCCGGGGTCGGCCGCATGGTCACGATCTGCACCCGACTGCGTCAGGCGGACCAGGTCCGGGCGATCGCCGAGGCGCACGGTCCGGTGTACTTTGCCGCCGGCACCCATCCGATGAGCGTCGCCGACGAGCCGATGGCGACGGTCGACGAACTTGTGGCACTGGCGCAGCATCCCAAGATGGTCGGCATCGGCGAGACCGGCCTCGATTATCACTATACCGCCGAGACGGCGCAGGTGCAGCAGGCCTCGCTGCGCATCCATATCGAGGCCGCGCGCCGGACCGGCCTGCCGCTGATCATCCACAGCCGCGACGCCGACGACGACATGGCCCGCATCCTGACGCAAGAGCACGAGAACGGCGCCTATGCCTGCGTCATGCATTGCTTTTCGTCCTCGCCGGAACTGGCGCGCGCGGCTCTCGATCTGGGGTTCTACCTTTCGGTCTCGGGCATCGCCGCCTTTCCCAAATCGGGCGCATTGCGCGATATCTTCGCCGCAGCCCCCCCCGACCGGCTGCTCGTCGAGACCGACAGCCCCTACCTTGCGCCGCCGCCCAACCGGGGCAAACGCAACGAGCCCGCCAATACCGCCCACACCGCCGCCCGCATGGCCGGACATCTGGGCCTCTCGGCCAGCGATTTCGCCGCCCGGACCACCGCCAATTTCAATCGCCTGTTCACCAAGGCGGCGCTGACCTGACCGTGCTTGTCCCGGCACACCCGGTCCGCCAGTATTGCACCATTCCGAAAGCTCTGCATGAAACGCCCGTCCCGCACATATCTGCCCTTCCATGGCTGACCTGACCCTCACGATTCTCGGCTGTGGCTCGTCCGGCGGGGTGCCGAGGCTTTCGGACGCACCGGGCGGAAGCTGGGGGGCGTGCGATCCCGGTAATCCGCGCAACCGGCGGCAGCGGTGTTCGGTCCTTTTGACCCGGACCGGTACCGCAGGCCGGACCCGGGTGCTGATCGACACCTCGCCAGACATGCGGGCGCAGTTGCTGGCCACCGATACCGGCCACCTCGACGCCGTCGTCTATACCCACGCCCACGCGGACCATACCCACGGCATCGACGACCTGCGGATGATCGCCTTCAACCGCCACGACCGCCTGCCCGTCTGGGCCGATGCGCCCACCTCCGCCAATCTGCGCGCGCGGTTCGGCTATGTCTTTGCCACGCCGGCAGGCTCATCCTATCCGCCGATCCTCGATCTCAACGAGATTACCGGCCCCGTAAGCATCGGTGGTGCGGGCGGCGATATCGCCCTGACGCCGATCCCGGTCGAACATGGCGACATCCCCGCCCTCGGGTTCCGGATCGGCGACCTGGCCTATATCCCCGATGTCTCCGACATCCCCGACGCCATCCTGGCCGCTGCTCGACGGTCTCGGGACATTCGTCATCGACTCGCTGCGCTATGCGCCCCACCCGAGTCATGCGCATCTCGACAGGACGCTTTCCTGGATCGACCGGGCGGCGCCGGTGCGCGCGATCCTGACGAACATGCACAATGACCTCGATTACGCGACGCTGGGCGCGCAGACACCCGATCATGTGACCCCGGCCCACGACGGTCTGACCCTGCGCGTCACCGCCTGACGGCATCTTGCCGTTACATCGTCCAGAGATACGCACTCACATCATCCTACCGCGTCCAAGCCTGTCGAAAGGCCCCCGATGACCGACCTCGCCGAAATCATCATTCCGGTCTTTCTCGTCCTTGGATTCGGCTATGCCGCCCGCTGGCGCGGCCTGATGACCGACGACCACATGGATGGATTGATGAAATTCGCGCAGGGGTTCGCGATTCCGTGCCTGCTGTTTCGCGCGATCTCGACGCTCGATCTGGGTCAGGACTTCGATCTGCGTCTGCTGTCGAGCTTTTACGTCGGGGCGACCGCGGGTTTCGTCATCGGCACCACCGGCGCCCGGTTCATTTTCGGCCGCCCGTGGGAAGACTCCGTTGCGATCGGATTTTGCGGGTTGTTCTCGAACTCGCTGTTGCTCGGCCTGCCGATCACCGAACGCGCCTACGGCGTGCAGGCCCTTACCGCGAACTACGCGATCATCGCGGTCCATGCACCATTCTGCTACGCGGTCGGTATCACCACGATGGAGGTGGTGCGCGCCCGTGGCACCAATCTTGCGTATCTGCCGGGCAAGGTGCTGGGCGCGATCTTTCGCAATGCCCTCATCATCGGGATCATGCTGGGATTTGCCGTCAACCTGACCGGTCTGCCCTTGCCCGGCGTACTGACAGAGGCACTTGACCTGATGATCCGCGCGGCCCTTCCCGCCGCCCTGTTCGGGCTGGGCGGGATCCTGTTCCGCTACCGCCCCGAGGGGGACATACGCACAATCCTGTTCATCGTCGCGGTCTCGTTGCTGGTACACCCGACGGTCGTCTGGGCGATGGGCGGGCTGACCGGATTGTCGCGCGACGGGATGCGTTCGGCGGTGATTACGGCGGCCATGGCGCCAGGGATCAACGCCTATCTGTTTTCCAACATGTACGGTGCCGCCCGTCGGGTCGCCGCATCGTCAGTCCTGATCGGGACCGTGCTGTCGATCTTCACGGCGGCCTTCTGGCTCACCCTGCTCCCCTGACCGGCCTAGCCCGGAGACATGCCCCGCAAACGCTCGGACCGGCGGCGCAGGTATTCCAGCGTGATCAGCAGCAGGACCGAGATGCTGATAAGGACAGTCGCGGCGGCGAGGATCGTCGGGCTGATCTGCTCGCGCAGGCCGGTGAACATCTGCCAAGGCAGCGTCTGCTGGTTGACCGATCCGACGAAAATCACGACCACCACCTCATCGAAAGAGGTGATGAATGCGAACAGGGCACCCGATACGACGCCCGGCAGGATCAGCGGCATCTGCACCTTGAAGAACGTGCGTAACGGCCCGGCGCCCATGCTGGCCGCAGCACGGGTCAGGCTCTTGTCGAAACCGACCATCGTCGCCGTTACCGTGATGATCACGAAGGGCACACCTAGGGCCGCATGTGCGAGCACGACGCCCCAATAGGTGCCCTGAAGCCCGATGCGGGCGTAGAAGAAATACATCCCGGTCGCCGAAATAATCAGCGGAACGATCATCGGCGAAATAAGGATCGCCATGATCGCCCGGCGCGCCGGGACATGGGATTGCGACAGCCCAATGGCCGCCACCACACCGAGAACCACGGAGATCGCCGTCGCAACGGGTGCGATCTTGAGCGAGTTCATCAGCGGCTGCTGCCAGTCCGGGTTGGTAAAGAAATCCACGTAGTGCTTTATCGAATAGCCGGCAGGGTCGAAAGCGAGCATTTCCGCGGTGAAGGTGAAGAAATCCTGCGCGTTGAACGACAGCGGGATGATCACCAGGATCGGGGCGATCAGAAAGAAGAAGATCAACCCGCAGATGACGCGGAAGGAGTAGTACCAGACCCGCTGGCCGGTCGAGGCGTAGATCGGGAGGCTCATGTCAGGTCTCCATCGGCAAAACGAATTCTTTGAAAGAATTCGACGCCGATTTCTTTGAAAGAAATCGTGTCCCGGCCCATCGTTCAGCCCCCCAGTTTCACGTTGTCGATGCCGACGATCCGGTCGTAGGCCCAGTAGAGTCCCATCACCATCACCAGCAATATCGCGCCCAGTGCCGCCGCCAGGCCCCAGTTGAGGCTTTCGGAGATGTGGTAGGCGATCCGGTTCGAGATGAAGACACCCTTGGTGCCGCCGACGATCTCGGGCGTGATGTAATAACCGATGGCAAGGATGAACACGAGGATCGAGCCCGCGCCGATGCCGGGGATCGATTGCGGAAAATACACCCGCCAAAACGCCGTCCAGTCCGTTGCTCCAAGTGATTTGGCGGCCCGCAGATAGCTGGGCGGGATCGTTTTGAGGACCGAGTACAGCGGCAGGATCATGAACGGCAGCAGGATATGCGTCATCGAGATGATCGTGCCGGTAACGTTGTTGATAAGTTGCAAACGCTCGAAGCCGAGACCCGCCCAGTCCAGAACCATCATCGTTTCGGCTCCGAAGATATTGGTAAAGATCAGGTTATAGACGAAGGCGAGCAGTTTCAGGACCGCGATCACGATGTTGCAGATGCCGGTGAACAACGGATCGAGGGCCCAGCCGAGCCACGTCGAATGCCACCAGACAAGCGTGTCGTTGATCACGCCCTGCGTCTGCAACAGCACTTTCCACGCGGATGTCCGCACCAGCAGAGACGTCCAGAACGGCAGCAGCACGAGGATCAGCAACATGTTCGCACGCCGCGCGGGCAGGCTCGCGATCAGCCAGGCGATCGGATAGCCCAGAAGGATGCAGGAAACGGTGATCGCGATCGACATCCACATGGTGCGGACGAAAAGCGTCAGGTAAATCTGCTGGTTTTCGTCGCGCCACTCGGCCCCCTCGACACCGTTCTGCATGTCGATGGCGTTGAGGAAATAACCGTCGGTGTAGCGTGGCGAATAGGTGAGGATGACGCGCCACAGCCCCTCGTCGCCCCAGTCCTCATCCGCCGCAAGGAAGGCATCGCGTACCGAAAACGTCGGCAGCTCGGAGACATCGACTGCGGGCATCACCGGCGGCACAGCACCGGCTTTCAGGTCGCGCGTCAGGGCGGTGTAGATGAACGGGTGGACCTCGTAGGCCGCCGGATCCTCTTCTTCTTCCTCGACGACGATCCGGACCCAGTCATCCCAGTCGCGTGTCGTCAGGGGCAGCGCCTCGCGCACGGCGTCGTCCGCCATCCACGCCGCCCAGCTGGCCGGGTCGCCATAGGCGGGATCGACGGCGACATACCCGGCAACGAGGTCTTCGGTCGGGAAACGCTCCATCCGGCGTCCGATGGACCGGAACAGCGACGAGACACCGACTTCCTCATAGTTTAGACGGGTGCCCAGACGGCTTTGATTCTTGAAGGCGACAGCCACAACCAGGTCGGCATACAGCTCGGCAAAGACTTCTTCACCGGGCATCGGCTCGACGGTGGCATCCCAGTCGGCAAGGGCGGGGACGGTGCGAGGCAGGGTTTCGACGACGATCTCGTTCTCGACAGAGCGGAACAGCATGTCGACGATGGGCGCCACGAAACTCAGCACGATAAAGACCAAAAGCGGCGAGATCAGCGCCAGTGCCCGCAGCTTTTCGCGCCGCAGGGCCCGGTTCAGGCTTGTCTTGAGGGGCGTGCCGTCCGCGGCCAGCATCGGGCCTGATTTCGCGGCTTTCGCGGAGTCGGTCGGGGCGGCATCCTTGCCGAGATTCACGCTGGCGGTCATTCAGGTGCCTTCCACGACAATGATCTGGCTGGTGGCGGTATCGCGCCGTATCTGCGCGATGCGTTGATATTCGGGATCGTTGTATGCCGTCATCGCGGCATCGAAGCTGTCGAATTCGATCACGACATGCCGTTCGTTCAGCGTGCCTTCGACGGGTTCGGACCGGCCGCCGCGCACCACGAACCGGCCACCCAGAGCTTCAAGGACCGGCGTATCGAGACGCACGTATTCCTTGTAGTTTTCGGGGTCGTTCACGGTGATGTGGGCGATGATATAGCCTTTGGGCATGGGTCGCACCTTCGTGTCGGGCAATGTGGCGGTGTCCGGCGAGCAGGCCGGTAAATCGAACGCTTAAAAAGGTCGGGGCGGACCGATCGGCCCGCCCCCAGAGTGCGATTACTCGGACAGCCACGACTGGAAGCGGGCGTCGAGATCGTCGCGGTAGTCGGCCCAGAACTCGTAGTTCGTGACGAACACGTTGGTCGCGTTCGCGGGATCCGTCGGCATGTGCTCGGCCATCGGGATACCCAGCGTGCCGTGATCGCCGACGAGCGGCGCGGAGGAGGCGCGGGCCGGACCGTAGGAGATGTAGGCGGCCTGATCCGCCAGACGCTGCGTATCGGTGGCAAAGTAGAGGAAGTCCATCACGCGGGCGAGACGGTCCTCGGGCAGGCCTTCGGGGATGATCCATCCGTCGAAGTCCAGCATCTGTGCGTCCCAGAGCATGCCGATGGGCTGGTCCTGCTCGGCGATCGCGGCGAACAGACGACCGTTGTAGGTCGAACCCATGATGACTTCGCCATCGGCGAGCAGCTGCGGGGTCTCGGCGCCGGCGGTCCACCAGATCACGTTGTCACGGATGGTTTCCATCTTCGCGAACGCCTGATCCTGGCCTTCGTCGGTGGCCAGCACGTCATAGATCTCGTCCTTGGGAACGCCGTCGCACAGCAGGGCCCACTCGAGGTTGGCGAGCGGGTTCTGGTTCAGGGCGCGCATGCCCGGATACCCTTCGAGATCGAAGAGCGCGCAGATGTCCGTCGGTGGCGTGTCGCCGACCATGTCCGTGCGGTAGCCGACGGTGGTCGAGAACACGATCTGCGGGATGAAGCACTCGGAGACAAGGCTGTCGCCGAAATCTTCGGTCGCGGTAGAGCCGTCGTCGCCGGGGGCGAGCATCGCGTCGATGTCCACTTCCATCGCGAGGCCTTCGTCACACAGGCGGATGCCGTCTGCGGCCTCGACGTCGACGAGATCCCAGGTGACGTTGCCGGCCTCGGACTGCGCGCGCAGCTTGGCGACCGCATCCGGCGAGCTTTCGTCATAGACGATGTTGATGCCGGTGTCGGCCATGTAGGGATCGGAATAGGCGCCGACCTGGCTGGCCTGATAGGCACCGCCCCAGCTGACGATGGTCATGCTGTCGGCCATGTGCGCCTCGGAGACGGCGACGGTGGCGATCGCGCCAAGTGCCGTGGTGGTAAGTGCGATTTTCGTGAAAGTCATAATATCGTTTCTCCCGTTGTACGTCCTTTGGGTCTCATGGTCGGGTAGCGGACGGAACTGCCGGACCTTGTCTGCGCGCGGTTACGCGTTCAGGCGTCCAGCGCGCGACAATCCTCTGCCTGCCAGCCGATCTCGACGGTCTCACCGGGGGTGAGACGTACCTGATCGGGGGCATTGCGTGTCTTGACGACAAAATTCTCGTTGCCCGCAACCCGAAGGCGCGTGCGGAAAATGTCGCCCATGTAAATGAACTCGAGCACCTCGGCCTTGAGGGTGTGCGCGTCGTCGCGCAGCCGCTCGGTCTTGAATTCCACCCGCTCGGGGCGGATCGACACCTTGGTCTTTTCGCCGACCTTGGTCACGTTCACCGGCTGCGCGTCAATGACGTCGCCACTGTCGAGGCGCACGGTGCACTGGTCGCCCGCGATCGTTTCGATCACGCCGTCCATCGTGTTGTTTTCACCGATGAACTGCGCGACGAAGGAATTTTCGGGCCGCTCGTACAACTGATCCGGCGGGGCCAGCTGCTGAATGCGCCCGGCCTCGAATACGGCAACCCGGTCCGACATGGTCAGGGCCTCGGTCTGGTCGTGGGTCACATAAACGGTAGTGATGCCCAGCTCGTGGGCGATCCGCGTGATCTCGAACTGCAGGGTTTCGCGCAGCTGCTTGTCGAGCGCGCCGAGCGGTTCGTCCATCAGGACCAGCTCCGGCTCGAACACCAGGGCGCGTGACAGGGCGACACGTTGTTGCTGCCCCCCAGAAAGCTGCGCGGGACGGCGCCCGCCGAAATCGCCCATCTGCACCATGCCCAGCGCGCGGTTCACCTTTTCCTCACGCTCGGACTTGCCCATGCCACGCACCTCGAGCGGAAAACTCAGGTTCTCGGCCACGGTCATGTGCGGGAACAGGGCGTAGTTCTGAAAGACCATGCCGATGCCGCGCTTGTGCGGCGGAATGTTGTTGATCGGCTTGCCGTCCAGCCGGATGTCGCCGTTGGTGGCGGTCTCGAACCCTGCAAGCATCATCAGGCAGGTCGTCTTGCCAGACCCCGAGGGCCCGAGCATCGTCAGAAACTCTCCCTTCGGCATCGACAGGTTGAGATCCTTCACGACCAGCGTTTCGCCGTCGTAACTTTTCTGCACCCGTTCAAATTCGACGAAAGCAGTGTTCTGCGCAGAGTCCTGAGCAGTCGCGGCAGCAGCGTTGGTCAAACCAATCTCCCCGGATCGTCACGACGGTTGGCCCGCCCTCGTTGGTGGACGCAGTTAAACAAGCGCTTTCGAGGCGTGCAACCGCAAAGCACGGGTTGTGCCGGATATGGGTGCGATCAAAGGCAGACAACCCGACGCACTGACGCCCACGAGGCCGATTGCCTGTGAAGACAGCGTTCAGGGTACAGCAGTGACGGCCGGGTCTGAACGAGGCGGACCCGCACGGATCGCAAACACCTCTGAAAGATCATCGTCAGCGAAGCCGCCGGAAAGGCGTGCCGATCCCGGTGTGCCGCGGATCCGCAACCGGTTCGGCAGCGCGGCGGCACTTTCGCATGGCCGAAATTTGTGGCGATACCCGCGCATCGACGCGGCGACCGTCAGGTGCCTCGATCGGAAAATTGGTCTGGTGCGGTCGAGAGGGCTCGAACCTCCACTCCGGTTAAGGAACAGCGACCTCAACGCTGCGCGTCTACCAATTCCGCCACGACCGCACGTCATAAGCTGGTAGCTCGGGCGCGTTCTAGCCGGGCGGGGTGGGCTTGCCAAGGGGCAAATTGCGGGCTGCCCGGCACCGCTGCGACATGCCGTGCGTGCAGGCTGCCGGGCGTCGATGCACCGGCGGTGTCCGCCGGATCTTACGCCACGGCCCGCGACAGGCTATATCGCGGGGATGAGCACCACGACCACCCTGCGCCACCGCGACGGCATCGACTGGATCACCTCGGTCGGGCCGACCGGTTATGCCGGTGCGCTGACCCTGATGGAAGACCGTGCCGCCCAGATCCGCGCAGGCACGGCGCCCGAGGCGTTGTGGTTCGTCGAGCATCCGCCACTCTATACCTCCGGCACGTCGGCGCGACCGCAGGACCTGACCGATCCGCATCGCTTTCCGGTTCATGCGGCGCGGCGCGGCGGACAATACACCTATCATGGGCCGGGTCAGCGCGTTGTCTATACGATGCTCGACGTGGCCGCCCGGGGGCGTGACGTGCGCTGCTTCGTGCGAGACCTCGAGACCTGGGTGATCGCCGCTCTGGCCGAATTCGGGATTACCGGCGCGATTAGGGCGGGCCGTGTGGGCGTCTGGGTCGCCCGCCCCGACAAGGCGCCCCTGGCGTGCGGCACCCCGCGCGACGACAAGATCGCCGCCATCGGCATCCGGTTGCGCAAATGGGTGTCGTTCCACGGTCTGTCGATCAACGTCGAACCGGACCTGAGCCATTTCGACGGCATCGTTCCCTGCGGCATCACCGGCCACGGCGTCACGTCGCTGGTGGACCTCGGCCTGCCGGTGACGATGGACGATCTCGATGCAGCGCTGGTCCAGACATTCGTGGGGTCGATGACCGCGCACCGGGACAATCGCCCCCTCCCGGCGACTTAGTATCGCGCGGGATTCGGGTGTCGGGGATGCCGATGCCCGGCGGTCGGCCCGCGCGCGACACTTTCACGGCAGACGTTCCTGCCCCCTGCCGTCGCCCTGCGCCAATTTACCCCATGCGTCGGGGCCCCTTGCGTATTGCCCCCGTCCGCACCAGCGACTAGACCGGAGCAAGCCCGCGCATCGGATTCCGGTCCCGCGCCTCATGACACAATCCGGGAGAGCCACATGGCAGACGCCGCCATCCACGGCAACGACCAGCACGAAGACACCCGCAGTTTCTTCACCCGCTGGTTCATGTCCACCAACCACAAGGACATCGGCATCCTCTATCTTTGGGTGTCCGGCTTTGCCGGGTTCCTGGCGGTGGCGTTCACCGTCTTCATGCGGATCGAGCTGATGTATCCGGGGGTGCAGCACATGTGCCTCGAGGGCGCGCGGCTGTTCGCGGATCCGTCCACGCCCTGCTCGCCCAACGGCCACCTGTGGAACGTGCTCATCACCTACCACGGCGTCCTGATGATGTTCCTCGTGGTCATCCCGGCGATGTTCGGCGGATTCGGCAACTATTTCATGCCGTTGCAGATCGGCGCGCCGGACATGGCGTTCCCGCGGATGAACAACCTGTCGTTCTGGATGTACTGTTCGGCCCTCGCACTCGGCATCGCCTCGATGCTGGCGCCCGGCGGTAACGGTCAGGCGGGGTCCGGCGTCGGCTGGGTCATGTATGCGCCGCTGTCGACGAACGAAGGCGGGTTCTCGATGGATCTCGCTATCTTTGCGGTCCACATGTCGGGTGCGTCGTCGATCCTCGGCGCGATCAACATGATCACGACGTTCCTGAACATGCGCGCCCCCGGCATGACCATGCACAAGGTGCCGCTGTTCGCCTGGTCGATCTTCGTCACTGCCTGGCTGATCCTGCTGGCGCTGCCCGTCCTCGCGGGTGCGATCACGATGCTGCTGATGGACCGCAACTTCTCCACCTGCTTCTTCGATCCCACCTGCGGCGGCGACCCGGTGCTCTACCAGCACATCCTGTGGTTCTTCGGCCACCCCGAGGTCTACATCGTCATCGTCCCCGGCTTCGGCATCATCAGCCATGTGATCGCGACGTTCTCGCGCAAGCCGATCTTCGGCTACCTTCCGATGGTCTACGCGATGGTCGCCATCGGCGCGCTCGGCTTCGTCGTGTGGGCGCACCACATGTACACGGTTGGCATGTCGCTGACGCAACAGAGCTATTTCATGCTCGCGACGATGGTCATCGCGGTGCCGACGGGGGTCAAGATCTTCTCCTGGATCGCGACGATGTGGATGGGCTCGATCGAGTTCAAGACGCCGATGCTCTGGGCGATCGGGTTCATCTTCCTGTTCACCGTAGGCGGCGTCACCGGCATCGTCCTGTCCCAGGCCGGCGTCGACCGGGTCTATCACGACACCTACTATGTGGTCGCGCACTTCCACTACGTGATGTCGCTCGGCGCCGTCTTCGCCATCTTCGCCGGCATCTACTTCTACCTGCCGAAGATGTCGGGCCGGATGTATCCCGAGTGGGCGGGCAAGGTGCACTTCTACACCATGTTCGTCGGTGCCAACATCACGTTCTTCCCGCAGCACTTCCTTGGCCGCCAGGGCATGCCCCGCCGGATCGTCGACTACCCCGATGCCTTCGCCTACTGGAACTACGTCTCCTCGATGGGCGCTTTCCTGTCGTTCGCTTCGTTCATCTTCTTCATCGGCGTGCTGTTCTACACCCTGTTCGCCGGGCGCCGCGTGACCGTGAACAACCCGTGGAACGAGTATGCGGACACCCTCGAATGGACCCTGCCCTGCCCGCCGCCCGAACATACGTTCGAGACGCTTCCCAAGCAGTCGGAGTGGGACAAGCAACCGGGCCATGCCCACGAGCCGATCGTTCACAACACCTGAACCGATACATGACCGACGAAAGGGCCCCGGCAGAAATGCCGGGGCCCTGTTCCGTTTCGGGATCCGTCCATCCGGGCCCCGCGACAACGCCCCGCATTGGCTCGTTGTGCCGGACGATCTACCACTGAAAAATGCCCTACGAATGGTCCCCTCCCCACGCCGAGGATGCGCCCCGCCAGCTGAGCCTGTGGCCCTACCGCTCGCTGTTGCGGCGCGATTTCGTCACCTTCATGACGGCGACGGTCGCGATCATGGCCTTGCCGCTGATCGCCATGCTCGGCACGCCGGTGCTCTGGGCCATACTGGTGCCGCTGGGGCTGATGCTCTGGGGCCTCTGGGCCGCCATCGGCGTCAGCTATCGCCGCGGCGAGGTTCTCGAGGAATTGACGCTGGACGACACAACCGCCCACCTCGCCCGCCACACACCCGGCCGTTCGCGGCAGGACTGGGAGGCGAACCGCCACTGGGTTTCGGTGCACCTCTATCCCAGTGAAGGCCCCGTCGAAAACTACGTGACACTGCGCGGCAGCGACCGGGAGGTGGAAATCGGGGCATTTCTCGATGCGACGGAACGGCTGGCGCTTTACGACGAGTTACGGTCGGCACTCAGGTCGCCCTGATCGTCGGGATGTTTGTTGGATCGGGCGACGACAGGACCGGCGCCGGCTCCCGGGCGTAGATCGCCCGGACCACCCCAACCGGGGCGTGCCCCTTGTCCCGCGCACCCGATATTGCCGCAACGTGGTCGCAATGATACGGTGTCGGTGCAGATCGCCGGGTCGACGGCGCTGTATATCTGAAAGAACCCCCAAATGACGCTTTGGAAGATGGCTGCCTACGAGCAGCCTCTCAAATGGATTGCGTTCATGCTTGGCCTTTGCAGTACCGTCGCCATCGTTCAAGGATGGCAACTCGCGGCGATGATGTTCGGCCTGCCGTTCTGCATGATATGGGTATTCTGCGGCTGGTTGCGCACGGAACCGCAGCTCAAGGATATCAATATCGTCTTTTCGGCGCTCTACATCTACGGCATCGCCCGGTATTTCCTCATCGGTACCTGAGGCGGCCGACGACCTTCGGTCAACCTGACCGCGCGCACCCCCGGGCGGAGCCTGTGGCTCCCGGATCGCGGCGTCGGGCCGAAACATGTCTGCCGCCGGGTGCGCCCTATCCGAGCCGGTCGCGCACCATCGGCCCGACCGCGCCGAAATCCATCTGCCCGGTGTAGCGCGCTTTCAGCGCCCCCATCACCTTGCCCATGTCGCGGATGCTCGTGGCACCCGTTTCGGCGATGGCCGCGGCCACCGCGTCGGCGGTCTCGTCCGCATCGAGCTGGCGAGGCAGGAACTCCTCGATCACCTTGACCTCGGACAGCTCCTTTTCCGCAAGCTCGAGCCTGCCGCCCTCTTCGTAGGCGCGCGCGCTTTCCTGCCGCTGCTTGACCATCTTGCCAAGGATCGACAGCACGACATCGTCACCGACGCCCGCCTCGGCACTGTCGCCGCCGGATCCGCGCAGCGCGATATCGCGGTCCTTGATGGCGGCATTGATCAGACGCAGGGTCGACAGGCGGTCCGCCTCTCTGGCCCTCATGGCGTCTTTCATCGCGGTATTGACCCGATCCCGAAGGTGCATCGCAGGTATCCTTGTCAGATGTGCCGGGGCGCGAACGGCACGGGCACTGTCCCGCGGCGGCGCCCCGCCCAAGGCGCGTCACATAGCCCCGGATCGGTGCGGTGACAACCGCCCCGCAGGGTGACGCGCGGGCTGCCGTCTTGACCGCCACCGCCGTGCCGCCTAGACACCGCCCAATCACAGCAATCCGGAGCGAACCATCATGGCGACGAGCATGCCTGACGCGGCCACGGCGCGGCCAACCGCCTGTCTGGCGCTGGCCGATGGCACGGTGTTCTACGGGCGCGGTTTCGGCGCCACGGGCCAGACCACCGCCGAGTTGTGTTTCAACACCGCGATGACCGGATATCAGGAAATCATGACCGATCCGTCCTATGCGGGTCAGGTCGTCACCTTTACCTTTCCGCACATCGGCAACACCGGTGTCACCCCCGAGGACGATGAGGCCGCCGATCCCGTGGCCGCCGGCATGGTCGTCAAATGGGATCCGACAGAGCCGTCGAACTGGCGCGCGATGGGCGATCTGCCGGCGTGGCTCGCCGCGCGCGGTCGCATTGCCATCGGCGGCGTCGATACCCGCCGGCTGACCCGCGCGATCCGGCAGCAGGGCGCGCCGCATGTGGCGCTCGCCCACGATCCCGAGGGAAATTTCGACGTCGCCGCACTGGTCGCCGCCGCCCGGGCGTTCCGGGGTCTCGAGGGTCTCGATCTCGCCCGCGAGGTGACCTGCGCGCAAAGCTATCGCTGGGACGAAAAGCGTTGGGCCTGGCCCGAAGGCTATGCCCGGCAGCAAAACCCGACCTTCCGGGTCGTGGCGGTGGATTACGGCGCCAAGCGCAACATCCTGCGCAGCCTCGCCTCGGTCGGCTGCGATGTCACGGTCTTGCCCGCGGGGGCCACGTCCGAGGATGTCCTTGCCCTGAAGCCTGATGGATTGTTCCTGTCCAACGGTCCGGGCGATCCGGCGGCGACGGGCGCCTATGCCGTGCCGATGATCAAAGGCGTGCTGGCGGCGTCGCAGATGCCGGTCTTCGGGATCTGTCTGGGGCATCAGATGCTCGCGCTTGCACTCGGCGCCCGTACGATCAAGATGAACCACGGACACCACGGCGCGAACCATCCGGTCAAGGATCTCGAAACCGGCAAGGTCGAGATTACGTCGATGAACCATGGCTTTACCGTCGACAGCCAGACCCTGCCGAAAGGTGTGGCGGAAACCCACGTCAGCCTGTTCGACGGATCGAACTGTGGCATCCGCATGGTCGGCCGCCCGGTGTTTTCGGTGCAATACCACCCCGAGGCGAGCCCCGGTCCGCAGGACAGCGCCTATCTGTTCGACAGGTTCACGGCGGCCATGGTGGCGGCGCGCGTGGTTTCCTGACCCGGCCCGACGCCGTTGCCGTCGCCGCCTGAAGCACCCGGTGATCCGGGACGGTGCATTTCTGACGTTGGGTAACACGGCGTCGGGCGGCCCGTCCCGGCCCCTGACGCGCCCGATCTTTACGACTCGTTAACCTTGCTCGGCGACGGTAATCCACAGGGCACGACCGGATATTCCGGACGACCCGTCCGCAGGGGTTTGGAATGGGTCAGAGTGCAGGTCGCCAGCGCGCGATGAAGGGTGCGCAACGCCTCGCTCAGCCGACGGGCATCGGTACGATGCTTTTGCAAACTCAGCGGGCGGCGGGCGCGTTCGTTCCGGCGTCCGGGCCGCACATCTATACCGTTGCCGCACGTGAAGCCGCCAACGATGCGACCGTCGAGCTTCATTCCGGCGCACTTACTGTGCGGTTGCGGACGTCCGCGGTCCCCGCACCTGCCCTGACGGATCCGGCGACCGCGCCCCCCGATCCCTCATTGCTCGACGGTTATCCAGCCAGCGATTGTTTGCGGGACGACGTCCTTCCATGGCGTCGCATGCAGGATCAGACAATCGTCCTGACCGGAACCTGGCCCGTTCCTGCCCCTGTCCGCGCGGCCCTGACGTCGGCGTTCGGTGCGGTGCGGATGGCACGATGTGCATCCGGTGGGGTGGCGACGTCGCTTATGCAGACTGCGGGTCCGGCGCTTGCGACAAGGGCCGAAACGCGCTGCCCCGCGGCGCAGAGCTGCCGGGCGTGGAATTTCCGGCGGGCGCGTGTCGTCGGTATCGCGACGCTGCTGGCCACAGTGCTGATGGCTCTCCTCATACCCGGACCGCTCATCGCCGTGCTGCTGGTCTGGTCCTGTCTGACGCTGCTGCTGAACACCGCGCTCAAGGTCGCGGCCGTCATCAGCACCCTGCGACACGGGCATGGTGGACACGCCGGTCCTGCCAAACCCGAAAACCAAAGTTCCGTGATACCGCTGCACCCTTGCGACCGTCGGGTGAGTGCCGAACCCGTCGTGACGCTGCTGGTGCCGCTGTATCACGAGCGCGAAATCGCCTCGCATCTGATGGCCCGCCTTGCCGCACTCGATTATCCCCGCGACCGGCTGGACGTGCTCTTGATCCTCGAGGACGACGACACGTTGACCCGTGGGACGCTCACCGCGATGGATTTACCCGGCTGGGTGCGCATGGTCGAGGTGCCGGAAGGGACGTTGCGCACGAAACCCCGCGCCCTCAACCATGCCCTGTGCGTTGCCCGGGGCGACATCGTGGGGATCTACGACGCCGAGGACGCCCCCGAACCCGATCAGCTGCGCCGTGTGGTGCGTCGGTTCGCGCAGGCCCGGCCCGATGTGGCCTGCCTGCAGGGCGTGCTCGATTATTACAACACCTCGAGCAACTGGCTCGCCCGGTGTTTCACCCTCGAATATGCGGTCTGGTTTCGGCTGGTCCTGCCGGGACTGTCGCGTCTTGGACTGGTCGTGCCGCTGGGCGGGACGACACTGTTCCTGCGGCGCGGCGCGATCGAGGCTGTCGGTGGCTGGGATGCGCACAATGTCACCGAAGACGCGGACCTTGGTCTGCGCCTTGTGCGGGCCGGGTTTCGC
Source organism: uncultured Alphaproteobacteria bacterium (assembly GCA_963761735.1). Taxonomy (GTDB): domain Bacteria; phylum Pseudomonadota; class Alphaproteobacteria; order Rhodobacterales; family Rhodobacteraceae; genus CAVXHQ01. The sequence continues at coordinate 514,902 of CAVXHQ010000005.1, read as the reverse complement.
ACCGAACTTATCGACACGGTAACATATGAAGAGGCAAACGCCCGGATGTGGCCCTGGGTCCGGCAGCGGACCCGCTGGCTCAAGGGGTACGCGATGACCTATGCCGTGCACATGGCCAACCCGCGAAAGCTATTGCGGGACCTTGGGTGGTGGCGTTTCGCGGGCGTTCAGGTGCTGTTTCTCGGCACCCTGAGCCAGTTTCTGCTGGCGCCGGTGCTGTGGTCTTTCTGGCTTATCCTGTTCGGGCTGCCGCATCCGCTGAACGCGATGGTGCCGGGGACCGTGCTGTTCGGTCTGGGCGGTCTGTTCTTGCTGACGGAACTCATCAATATCGCGGTCGCGAGCCTTGCGGCGCGCCGGGCCGGACGGCCATGGCTTGCGCTATGGTCGCCGACGCTGCAGGTCTATTTCCCGCTGGCGACGATTGCCGCCTGGCGCGCCCTGACCGAAATGTGCACCAAGCCGTTCTTTTGGGACAAGACGCTGCATGGCATTTTCCTGCCGCGGAGTGGCGCCGTCCGCTCTGTGGCGCCCGCGCGGCGCGCCTTGCGGTTTGGCGTTTCACAAGGCGTCCGTGTGCAGTAAGTTCGCTGCATGAAACGTTTTGCACCCGTCCGCACCTGGATCTTCGATCTCGACCATACGCTGTATCCGCCGACGGACAGGTTGTTCGCGCAGATCGACGTCAAGATGCGGGATTTCATCGTCCGCACGCTGGGCGTGGATGAAAACCGCGCGAACAATCTGCGTGCCGAATACTGGCGCGACTATGGCACGACGCTTGCCGGACTGATGGCGCGGCATGGAATCCGCCCCGACGATTATCTCACCGAGGTACACGACATCGACCTGACCCATATGCAGCCCGACCCGGTTCTGGCGCAACGCATCGCCGCCCTGCCCGGTCGGCGGATCGTATTCACCAACGGCAGCAAGCCCTATGCCGAAAAGGTCCTTGCCGCGCGCGGTCTTGGCGGGGTCTTCGATGCGGTCTACGGCGTGGAACAGGCGGGGTTTCACGCCAAACCGAACGCAGAGGCATTCGACGCCGTCTTTGCCCTCGACGGACTGGACCCGGCACGCGCCGCGATGTTCGAGGACGAGGCGCGTAATTTGGCCGTGCCCCACGCCCGAGGTGTCCGGACGGTCCACATCGCGCCGATCGCAGCGCCCGCGCCGCACATCGAATTTCATACCGACGACCTGTCGGGTTTTCTTGTCGCACTGGGCTGACTTATGGCTGGCGCGGCATAGGTCTGGGCTATGAAACATGACGTCGACATCATCATTTCCGGCGCGGGGCTCGCAGGGCTGATCGCCGCCGCAGCGTTCGACCGGGCCGGGTTTTCGGTTCTGTGCGTCGATCCGACGGCGCCCGTGACCGATGGCGAAGCCGCCGGTGCCGATATGCGCACGACGGCATTCCTCGCGCCCGCGCAGGCAATGCTGAGGGATCTGGGTCTGTGGGACGATCTGACCGATGAGGCGACAGCGCTGCGGGTGATGCGCATCGTCGACAGCACCGCCGATGTGACCCGCGATTTCATCGCCGCCGACATCGGTGCCGAGGCATTCGGGTATAACGTTCGCAACTGGGCCCTGCGCCGCGTCCTGATGGCACGGCTTGCGGCGGCGCCCGGCGTGACCCTGCGGATGGGAACCGGCCATCTGCGCCATCTGTCGCGCAGCGGCGAGATCCGGGTGACGCTCGGCGAATGGCGACAAGGTGTCGGCGCGCCTGCTGATCGGCGCGGATGGACGCAACAGCCCGGTCCGCGAGGCGGCGGGCATCGGTGTGTCGGTGCGGCGCTATGGGCAAAAGGCGCTCAGTTTCTCGGTATGTCATGCCGCACCGCACGACAATATCTCGACCGAGGTGCATCGCGAGGGCGGCCCCTTCACCCTCGTGCCGTTGCCGGACCGCGACGGGCGGCCCTGTTCCGCCGTCGTCTGGATGGCGGACGGCGCCGAGGTGACGCGGCTGGCCGGTCTTGACACCACAGCTTTCGATGCCGAGGCGACGGCGCGGTCGGGCGGCGTTCTGGGCGATCTGGCCTGCGTCACACCGCGTCAGGTCTGGCCGATCACCATGCAACGGGCGACGGCCCTCACGGCAGAGCGCGTCGCCCTGATCGCCGAGGCCGCCCATGCGGTGCCGCCGATCGGGGCGCAGGGCCTCAACATGTCGCTCGCCGATATCGCGACGCTCGCGTCACTGGCGCGCGCGGACCCTGCCGGACTGGGCGGGCCACGCATGCTCGACGCCTACCGGCGTAAACGGGCGCCCGAACTTGCGGTGCGGCTGGCCGGCATCGACGCGCTCAACCGCGCCAGTCAGGCTGGTGCGGCACCGTTGCAGGCGCTGCGCGCGCTGGGGCTTCGGGCGATGCACGATGTGGCCCCGTTGCGGCGCGGGCTCATGCGGCTTGGCGTCGGCGGGCGCGGCGACACGGGCGGGTCGCCGCAATAGCCGCGCCTAAAGCACTTTTTCGAGGACCGCGCCAAACCGGGCCGCCGTGGCATCCGGATCGGCCAGCTTGTCGAGACCGAACAGACCGACGCGAAAGGTGCGGAAATCGGGGCCTTCGTCGACCTGAAGGGGCACGCCCGAGGCGATCTGCATGCCCTGCGCCTTGAACTTTGCGCCAGACTGCACCTCCGGATCGGCGGTATAGCTGACCACGACCGACGGCGCCTCGAACCCCGCCGCCGCCACGGACCGCGCGCCTTTGGCGACGAGCAAGGCCCGCACCTGCGCGCCAAGATCGGTCTGCGCCTGTTTCAACGCCGCAAAACCCGCACCGCGCGTTTCGACCATCGCATCGCGAAATTCGCGCAACCCATCGGTCGGCATCGTGGCGTGATAGGCATGTCCGCCACCCTCATAGGCCTTCATGATCGACAACCATTTGCCAAGATCGACGGCGAAACTGTCGGCCTTCGTCTCTGACACCCGGGCCGTCGCCGCCTCGGACAGCATCACAAGGCCCGCGCAGGGCGTCGAGGACCAGCCCTTTTGCGGCGCCGAAATTACCACGTCGACGCCTGTCGCGGCCATGTCGACCCAGATGCAGCCGCTGGCGATACAATCGAGAACCAGCAGCGCGCCGACCGCGTGGGCCGCCTCCGCCATTGCGGTAATATAATCGTCGGGCAGGATGATCCCCGCGCTCGTTTCGACGTGCGGGGCAAAGACGATGTCGGGGCGCCCCTCGCGGATCGCGGTGACAACCTCGTCGATGGGGGGCGGCGCGAAGGGCGTATCGGCGGCATTGCCGGCACGGCGGGCCTTGATCACCTGCGTCTCGTCCGCGAAACCGCCCGCCTCGAAAATCTGGCTCCACCGGTAGGAAAACCAGCCGTTGCGAACGACGAGACAGCGCGCGCCCTGCCCGAACTGCCGGGCCACGGCCTCCATCGCGAAGGTGCCGCCGCCGGGGACGACGGCAACGTGGGCGGCGCAATACACCTCCTTGAGCATCCCCGATATGTCGCGCATCACCTCCTGAAAGGCAGCGGACATGTGGTTCAGCGAACGGTCGGTGAACACGACGGAAAACTCCATCAGACCATCGGGATCGACAGGCGGGGTGGCGGCGGTGTCAGGCATCGTATCCTCTGGCTTTGGGTGCCTCGACAGGCTAGCCGCAGCGCGCGCACGATGAAAGCGCAACCTTAGCGGCGCCCGCAGAGCCTCTTTGCATTGCGCCTGACGTAAAAACCGCTAAAACGCCCGGAAATGTCGCGCCCGACAGGTGTGGGCGGCGACGGATCTGCACCCCGAGGGAGAAAGCCTGATGCGCGTTTATTACGATCGTGACTGTGACGTTAACCTGATCAAGGACATGAAGGTCGCCATCCTCGGCTATGGCAGCCAGGGCCACGCCCATGCCCTCAACCTGCGCGATTCAGGTGCCAAGAACGTCGTCGTCGCCTTGCGCGAAGGCTCGCCCTCCATCGCCAAGGCGGAGGGCGAAGGCCTGAAGACCATGGGGATCGCCGAGGCCGCCGCCTGGGCCGACCTGATCATGTTCACTATGCCCGATGAATTGCAGGCCGAAACCTACAAAAAATACGTGCGCGACAACATCCGCGAGGGTGCCGCCATTGCCTTTGCCCACGGTCTGAACGTGCATTTCGGCCTGATCGAGCCGAAAGAAGGCATCGACGTCATCATGATGGCGCCCAAGGGGCCCGGTCACACCGTGCGCGGCGAATACGTCAAGGGCGGCGGCGTGCCCTGCCTTGTTGCCGTCGACAAGGACGCGAGCGGTCGCGCCCTCGAGATCGGTCTGTCCTATTGCTCCGCCATCGGCGGCGGCCGGTCCGGCATCATCGAGACCGATTTCCGCGAAGAGTGCGAAACCGATCTGTTCGGCGAGCAGGCCGTGCTCTGCGGCGGCCTCGTCGAGCTGATCCGCATGGGATTCGAGACGCTGGTCGAGGCGGGATACGAGCCCGAAATGGCCTATTTCGAATGCCTGCACGAAGTGAAGCTGATCGTGGATCTGATCTACGAAGGCGGCATCGCCAATATGAACTATTCGATCTCGAACACCGCGGAATACGGCGAGTACGTCAGCGGTCCGCGCATCCTGCCTTACGCCGAAACCAAAGCGCGGATGAAAGAGGTTCTGACCGACATCCAGACCGGCAAATTCGTGCGCGACTTCATGCAGGAAAACGCGGTCGGTCAGCCCAGCTTCAAGGCGACGCGGCGCCTGAACGACGAGCATCAGATCGAACGTGTGGGCGAGACTCTGCGTGGCATGATGCCGTGGATTTCCAAAGGCAAGATGGTCGACAAATCGAAGAACTGATTACCGGGCGAGACCGACCCGTAGGACAGACATGGAGGGCCGAAGCAATGCTCCGGCCCTTCGCGCGTCAGCCTGCGACGCGGTGCGGGTCTGTGATCTCGCGGGACGGCAAGAAGTGGGGATCGGCCTCGACACGCGCCAGACCCGATTTGCGGGTGTACGGGTCGTCCAGATCGTCTTCGGTGCGCGATTTGCTCCACAACACAAAGAAAAGCACCAGGCCCATCGTCACAAAGGTGAGGGCTGGCAGAAGAAATCCGGAAAGCATGGGGTGTCTCCTTTGGTCCGGGTTTTGTGATATCGCCAGACGAACCTCCCGAGACACGCAAAGGTTCCGCCATGACGCCGTCCGCCACAGCCGTCTCACCTCTGCGTCCGGGCGGCCTGAACTGGGCGTTGGTGATCGGCCTTGGCGTGGTCTGGGGGGCTGCCTTCCTGTCGGTCCGTATCGCCCTCGAAGGGTTCACCCCGTTGCAGGTCGCGGCGGGACGGACGCTGATCGGGGCGCTTGCCTTGTGGGCGATCGCCCGGATCGCGGGACAGGGACCGGCAACGCTGCCCTCGGGGCTTGCCTGGAAATACGCGGCGGCGATCGGGGCGGGAACGGTTGCACTGCCGTTCACCCTGCTGGCGTACGGACAGCAATTCGTGCCGTCGGCCTTTGCGGGCGTGGCGATGGGGGCGGTGCCGTTGCTGGTGCTGCCGCTTGTCTGGGCATTTTCACCTGACGAGGGGATCGGACCACGGCGGCTGATCGGGATCGTTTTGGGATTCGTGGGCCTAGTCGTGCTGACCGGCCCGGGTGCGGCGGACGGCGACGGCAGCGCGGTTCTGTTCGGGCGGCTGGCCTGCATCGGCGCGGCACTGTGCTATGCGGTGGGATCGGTGGCGACCCGGCGGGCCCCGGCAATGCCACCGCTGGCCTTCGCCTCAGTGACATTGTTGACGGCGGCGGTGATCCTCGTTCCTGCGGCCCTCATCGTCGACGGCGTGCCGGACGCGCTGCCCGCCCGTCCCGGCTGGGCGCTGATCTATGCGGCCTTGCTGCCCACGGCGCTGGCGGCGGTAATCCGGGTACGTGTCATCACCACCGCGGGATCGCTGTTCATGTCTCTGACCAGCTATATGGTGCCGGTCTGGTCGGTGTTTTTCGGCATCGCTTTCGGTGCCGAGATGCTGCCACCGACGCTCTATTCCGGTCTCGGACTGATCCTTGGCGGTATCCTGATAAGCCAGTCACGCAGTCTTTTCGGTCGTTAGGCTTTTCGGGCGTCAGGCTTTTCGGACGTCATGCTTTTCAGGCGTAGGGCATGTGAACGTGCCGCCGTTCGGACGTCAGGTTTCTCGGGCGCTAGGCTGCCGCCTCGACAGCCGCCACGATATCGTCGACGACGACGCGCATCAGGTCGGGGTCCCGGCTTTCGGCCATCACCCGGATCAGCGGTTCGGTGCCCGACCGACGGATCAGCAGACGACCGGAGGCGGCAAGGCGCGCCTCACCGGCGGCAATCGCATCCTGCACTTTTGCAATCTCGAGGGGCGCATTTCCCGCCGTATACCGCACATTCTTCAGGATTTGCGGCACCGTCTCGAATTGCTGTGTCAACTCGCTGGCTTTCAGGCCCGTCTCGATCATCGCCACCAGAACCTGTAGCCCGGCCAGCAGGCCGTCGCCGGTGGTGGCGTAGTCGGTCATCACGATGTGGCCCGATTGCTCGCCACCCAGGTTCCAGCCCCCGCGCCGCATCGCCTCGACGACATATCTGTCGCCCACCGCCGTCCGCTCGAGGCGCAAACCGCGATCGGTCAGGAACCCTTCGAGACCGAGGTTCGACATGACCGTCGCCACCAGCGTACCGCCGCGCAAAAGGTCGGCGTCGGCCCAGCGCGCGGCCATCAGTGCCATAAGCTGATCGCCGTCGGCAACCCGGCCATGTTCGTCAATGATCATCACGCGGTCCGCGTCGCCATCGAGGCAAATCCCGATGTCCGCGCCGTGGCTGACGACGGTTTCGGCGGCGGTGCGCGGCGCAGTCGATCCGCAGCCGTCGTTGATGTTATAGCCGTTGGGCGTGGCGCCGACCGGGATCACCTCGGCGCCAAGTTCCCACAGGACCTCGGGGGCAACCCGGTAGGCCGCACCATTGGCACAATCGATCACAACCTTCAGGCCGTTGAGGCTCATCCCCGAACGGAACGTGCCTTTGAGGCGTTCTGCGTAGCGGAAACGCCCGTCGTCGATCCGTTTGGCCCGCCCGATGTTCACCGCCTGCGCCGGGTCGATCGGCGCGGCGACCAGCGCCTCGATCTCGGCCTCGGCCTCGTCGGACAGTTTGAAGCCATCCGGTCCGAAGAATTTGATACCGTTGTCGTGGTGCGGATTGTGGCTTGCCGAAATCATGATGCCCAGATCGGCACGCATCGAGGTTGTCAGCAGACCGACCGCCGGGGTCGGGATCGGACCAAGCAGCAACACGTTCATGCCGGTGGATGTCAGGCCCGCGGTCAACGCGCTTTCGAACATGTAGCCGGACAGCCGGGTGTCCTTGCCGATGACGACACGGTGGCCGTTGCTGCCGTCGTTGCGAAAATACCGACCCGCCGCCGCGCCAATTCTCAGAGCCATATCGGCGGTCATCGGCCACTGGTTGGCGCACCCGCGCACGCCGTCTGTCCCGAACAACTTACCTGTCATGCCTGTCCACCCCCGTGATCGCCTGTTGCAGGTTCAACGCCTGTCTGGTCGCGAGAATATCATGCACCCGCAGGATTTGCATACCCTGCGCCGCGCCGTGCAGGGCCACGGCGACACTGCCCGGCAACCTCTCGCCGGGGGGCACCTCGGCACCGTCGACGCCCGACAGCGCCCCGATGAACCGTTTGCGCGACGCGCCGAGCAAAAGCGGTACGCCGAGCGCGTGGAACGCGGCAAGTTCATTCAAAATTAACAGGTTATGCGCGATGGTCTTGCCAAAGCCAATGCCTGGATCGGCGATGATGTTGACAGGTGGGATACCCGCCTGCGTGGCAGTTGCGATGCGCGCGGCAAGTCGCTGTGATCACGTCGCACGTTACATCGCTGTAACGCGGGTCGGTTTGCATCGTCTCGGGGGGGCCCTGCGCGTGCATCAGACAGACCGGCACAGCCGCCTGCGCGACGACGCCCGCCATCGCCGGATCATGGGTCAGCGCGGAGACGTCGTTCACCATGCTCGCCCCCGCCGCGACCGCTGCTGCCGCGACAGACGCCTTTCGCGTGTCGATCGAGATCGGCGCCGTGATACCTGCATCTCGCAGCGCGGCGATCACCGGCACGACGCGCCCGATCTCGATGTCGTCGGGGACCGTCGTGGCACCGGGCCGGGTACTTTCTCCACCGATATCGAGGATGTCGGCCCCCTCGGCCAGCAGCTGCCGCGCGTGGCGCACCGCCGTGTCGGTGGTAACGTGCTGTCCGCCGTCCGAAAAACTGTCAGGCGTGACATTGAGGATCGCCATGAGAAGCGGACGGGTCCAGTCGAAGCCCAGTACGGGTGGGCGGATGCAGGTCAGCGCTTCAATGGCCGGGGACGGCACCTCGTTCATGCCGGTCTGCGCGCCCGTCGCCATGTGTCGCGCCGCAGACGCCCGTGCCCAGCCCGCCGCGAGCGGCACGCCGATCGGGCCGACGAGAGGGCGCCACAGGTCTGCGCGGATCATTCCAGCCCCTCGGCCCGCACCGACAGCCCCGCGACATCGGGGGCGACGCCCCCCGCGACGACCAGCTCGCGGGCCTGCATCTGACCGGCAAACCAGACGATCTGGCTCAGCGGGTCGACGGTGTCGGGACCTGCCCCCCCCGGCGCGTCCAGAATGATCTTCGACGGTGCCCAGACCGAAATCTGGCCCGCGCGCATCGCCCAGTCGAGTTCCGTACGCGTCGCCGTCACGATGCAGCGCGCATCCTGTCCGGCGAGCATCCACGCGTTTTGCTCTTGTGCCAAAAGGTCGATCCGCCGCTGCACCAGCCGCGCCGCGGCCTGCGGTGCGCCACCGTCCGGCAGACCGACACACAGGATCAGCGGCGCGCCATCCGCCGCCCATCCGTCAAGCCGCGCGGCAAGGCCCCGCCCCATCGCCGCATTGGCAACGTAAACGACGCGCGGATGCGGTGTATCGCCGGGCATCGCGGCGGCAGGCGCGTCGGTGCGGCTGCGCACAATCTCGACGCCAAGGGCCGCCGGCCCCCGGTCCAGTTTTTCGATGCGGACAAAGACCCGCGCGGCCTGAGGGGCGACGAGGATCAGCGTTGCGACACGTTCCGCCAGCGTTTCCAGCAGGTTGAGGCGCTCGACGGCGAGGGCGGCGGCAATCGCCTCGGTGACGCGGTCATAGCTCAGGATGCGGTCTACGTCGTCGCAGGCAGGGCCGGTCAGGGGCACGACCTCGACCACGACATTGAAACTGATCCGCTGGGTCGTGCCGCGTTCGGCCTGAAAGGCACCGATTTCGACGGTGATGACATGATCGCGGACAGAAATGCGGTCCAGCGGCGTTGTCGCCGTTTCGCGCGCCCGCGCTTCGGGATGTTCAAAGGCCAGATCGATATCGTTGCTCATCGGTGCCGTCCCTGCGGAGTTGCGCGTTCGGGGTACGCGCGCATCGGCGCCGGGGCAAGGGACGGGCGGTCAGGTCCCGCCGCCCCGATGGCGTCAGCCGGCCCGATAGAACAGGTGCGAACCGATGGCCGCCGTCTGCGGCAGACGCCGCGACCATGAGGGGCTGACGGCGCGGGTGTGATAGTGCGTCGCCCCTTGGGTGAGCTGTCGCGGCGCCCCATCCAGCATCAGGCGCGCCACGACCCCGACGCGCGCCCAGGCGGCGGGGTCGCGCACGCGGTCGGTGATGCCGTCGCAGGTATAGGTGAACTGGCACTGAAAGCGCGCGCCGGTGCCCTGATTGATCACGCCGCAGACCGATCCGGGGTATTGACGGTTGTCGACACGGTTGAGGATCACCTCGGCGACGGCGAAAACTCCGGGCGCCGTCTCGCCACGCGCTTCGTGGTACAGGGCCTGCGTCAGGCATTCCCACTGGGCGTTGCCGCTGGCGCGCGGCTGGCCCGCAAGAAAGGCATCCGTGTAGGCGACGGCGGAAATCGGGCTGCGCGCACTGGCCAGCTCGGGGGGGAGGGCCGCTGCAAGGGCCGTCAGCCGACGTTCGGATACGGCCTGAAGGGAGGCACGTTCGGCAGTCAGAAGATCGTCGAGCGTCGTGGCGAGATCGCCCAGCGCGATGGCAGGCGGCGGCAGTGCGATAGACAGACCCAGAACTATGGCAATACCGAACCTGGTGCATCCCCGCCCGAAAAAATCAAACATAGATCCTCCACACATTACCCTTGGGTCAATTAACCACCCATCGGTCCAGTGGGTACGTCACCCACAGCACACGAGTCGAGTCCCCCCATGGGCAGGAACCTGCCGATCGGCCCCGGACGCCGCGACGCGCGATAAATCCAACGAAACATGGTGTTTAGTGGGGGTGTTCATGCCATCCGTACGGCGTCCACCCGGTCGGCGATGGCGAGCTGGGCGGCGGAAAGCCGCGCAACCGGCACCCGGTAGGGCGAGCACGAGACGTAATCGAAGCCCTGTTCGCGTGCAAAGGCGATCGCGGCGCGACTGGCCCCATGTTCGCCACAGATCGACAAGGTGACGTCGGGGCGCTGCGCGCGGCCCCGCTCGGCGCCGATCTTCACCAACTCTCCCACACCTTCGATATCCATGATGTGGAACGGGTCTTCGGCAAAGGCCCCCTGGCGGACATATTCCTGCATGAATCGGCCCGCATCGTCGCGCGACAACCCATAGGTCATCTGGGTAAGGTCGTTGGTACCGAACGATAAAAACGCCGCGTGCTGGGCAATATCGCCCGCCCGCAGCGCAGCGCGCGGCGTCTCTACCATAACGCCCAGGCGATAACTCAGGTCAGTCCCGGTTTCGGCCATGACGGCGGCGGCGACACCGTCGATCTGCGCCTTCACGATCTCGACTTCGCGCATCGCACTGACCAGCGGAATCATGATCTCGGGGACCACGGTCTTGCCACGCGATGTCACCTGTGCCGCGGCCTCGAACATCGCGCGGGCCTGCATTTCATAGATTTCGGGCACGGTGATCCCAAGGCGCACGCCGCGCAGACCCAGCATCGGATTGTATTCCGTCAGGGCCTCGATCCGGGCCGTCACGGCGGCGATCGGCAGCGACAGCGCCTCTGCGACCTCGCGCAGCCCGGCCCTGTCCGAGGGCAGAAACTCGTGCAACGGCGGATCGAAAAGACGGATGCAGACCGGCAGATCGATCATGATGTCGAACAGGGCGGCAAAATCCGCCCGCTGCATCGGCAACAACCGGTCAAGGACCGTGCGCCGCCCCTCGGCGGTGTCGGCAAAGATCATTTCGCGCATCAGACCGACGCGTTCCCCGTCGAAGAACATGTGCTCCGTGCGGCACAGCCCGATGCCCTCGGCCGCGAACGTCCGCGCCATCTGCGCGTCGGCGGGCGTGTCGGCATTGGCGCGCACGCCGATGTCGCGGGCGGCATCCGCCCAGCCGAGCAACGTGGTGATCGGCCCGTCGATGGCCGCGGCCACCGTTTGCGCCGCCCCCACGAGGACCTCACCGGTGGTTCCGTCGACGGTGATCATGTCGCCCACCGACAGGGACCGCCCGCCGATGCCGGAAATCAACCCGCGCTTGCGGTCGATGATCAGGCCCGATGCGCCCACCACGCAGGGCAATCCGATGCCGCGCCCGATGACGGCGGCGTGGCTGGTGACGCCGCCGCGCACGGTGACGACGGCCTCGCTGACGTGCATGCCGCGGATATCCTCGGGCGAGGTTTCGCGACGGACCAAAACGCACGGCTCGCCGCGCGCGGCACTCGCCTGTGCGTCCTGCGCCGTGAGCACGATCCGGCCCGACGCCGCCCCGGGGCTGGCCGCGATTCCGGACACCAGTCGGTCGCGCAGCGCACCAGGCGCGATCTGCGGGTGCAGCACCTCCGACATCGCGGTCGGGCTGACGCGCATCACCGCCGCGTCGTGGCTGATGATGCCGTCCTCGGCCAGGGCCACGGCGACGGCGACGGCGGCACGGTGCGCCCGCGGCACCCGCACGGCGTCGAGGATATGCAGCGCGCCGTCCTGAACCGTGAATTCGATCTGCATTTCGTCACGCAGGCGGGTCCTGATCCGGGTGCCATAGTCGACCAGCAGGGCAAAGGCATCCGGGCAGGCATCCTGAAACGACGGCCCGCGCGGGTCGTGGGTCAGATACAGCGCCGCATCCTCGTTCAGCGCCTCACGCCCCTGACTTTGTCCAAGCCACCGGCCCGTCACCTGTGCGTCGCCGGTCGCGGCATCGATGAACTGGATCACACCGGACCCGCACTGGCCGGCGCCCACGCCCAGCGCCATCGCCTGCACCACAAGGCCGAGGCCCGCATCCGCCGGTGCCCCGCGCGACTGGCGCAGAAGCCGCGCCGTCGTGCCCTGCCAGGCGCGCGCCCGGCTGCGCAACACCTCGGCCAGCTGCACGGCGATGTCCTGTGGAAAGGCCGCGTCCGTCTCGTCCTCATAGGCGGCGAGGGCCGCGTTCAGGGTGGCGCGGGTCGGCGCGTCGGGGGTTTCGAATACGTCCGGGTCGAGGCGCGCGACATCGACCGCATAGGATTGCACGAACCGCAGGTACAGGGCCGTGGCGATTTCCTCGCCCAGCGTTTCACTCAGTTCAGCGTGTTTCGCGTCGGTCATGCCGACGTTCAGGATCGCGCCCGGCCCGCCCCAATCGGGATCGAGGCTGGACGGACGCACGGACAGCAACGGTGCCGCCTCGAACGGGGCCATCACCACCGCCATATCGGGGCCGCGCCCCGCCGCAATCCCCTGCACTGCGTCGAACGACAGCGCCATCGTCACGGGCACCGGCATGTCGAGACGGGTCAGCCGTTGCAGGCATTTCGCGCGTCCGCCGTGGATGTCCGCCGCGATGGCCGCATCGGGCGAAATCAGCGTAACCTGTTGAAAATCTGTAAATTGCTGCATTGCGGCATTGTCCTCTCGCGCGCAGCATAGCGAGGCTGTGTCGCGCTGTCCGAAAAATGTGACAGGGCCGGATCCGGGCGCGGAACTATCCGTCGATCCGCGTCAGATCCGCCACCGACAGGCACAGCGTGCGAATACGGTTGAGCAGATTGAGGCGGTTGCGGCGCACCACCGACCGGTCGTCGTTGATCTGCACAGCCTCGAAGAAGGCGTCGATCGGCCCGCGCAGGGCGGCCATCGCGGCCATCGCCGTGCCGAAATCCTCGGCCGCCATCGCCGGGGTTATCACCTCCTGCGCCGCATCCAGTGCGGCGAAAAGGGCGATCTCCTCGGGCGCATCCGCATACTTGAGGTTCGCCCCGTAGGAGTATTCCACACCGTCCTTTGCCTCGGCCTGGGTGAGGATGTTGTTGGCGCGCTTGAAGCCCTGAATGAGGTTCTTGCCGTCGTCGGTCTTCAGCGTCGCGGCAAGCGCCGTGGCGCGTTTGACGAGAAGGGTGAGGTCGTCGTTTTGGGGCATGGCGATGCAGGCGTCGATAACGTCGTGCGGGACGTTTTGGTCGCGGAGGTATTGTTTCAGACGGTCGTGGAGGAAGGCGAGGAGGTCAAATGACGTCGAAACAGCTGCCGCTACTTCGTCATCCGTGACGTTTTCCAGTTTGTCGCCAATGGATTTTTGGTAAATCTGCTTTAGGCTCTCGAAATCAACGCCAGCATCATAAAGTCTATCAAGATAATTAGCGGCGACCTCTGCAACTTGCAATTTCGCCAATCGAATGAATGGAATGCTAGCGGAATACATAACATCGTGTAAAAATGAAAAACGAAGTTTATCCTCCATCACAATCCGCACCACACCCAACGCCGCCCGCCGCAAAGCAAACGGATCCTTCGACCCCGTCGGCTTTTCGTCGATGACCCAGAACCCGCACAGCGTGTCGATCTTGTCGGCCAGCGCCACGGCGACCGAGACCGGCGATGTGGGCACCGCGTCGGACGGCCCCATCGGCTTCCAGTGCATCTCGCAGGCCTCGGCGACCTCGGGTGCCCTGCCCGCCGCCAGCGCGTAATACCGCCCCATGAGGCCCTGCAATTCCGGGAATTCCCCGACCATTTCGCTGCGCAGATCCGCCTTGCAGATGCGCGCGGCCTCTTCGGCCAGATCGGGGTCCGCGCCGACGCTGGGGGCGATTTCACGGGCGAGGGCGGCGATCCGCGCCACCCGGTCCTTCTGGCTGCCGAGTTTGTTGTGGAACGTCACCGAGGCGAGGCCGTCTGTCCACGCGTCCATGCCCGCCCGCGCGACTTCCAGATCGTTTTCATAAAAGAATTTCGCGTCCGACAGACGCGCGGTCAGAACCTTGCCGTTGCCCGCAAGGATCGTGGCCCCCTCGTCAGCGGTTTCGATATTGGCAACGGTGACGAAACGCTCGATCCGCTCGGTCTTGCCGTTGCGGACCGAAAAGAACTTTTGGTGCTCGCGCATGCTGGTCTGCAACACCTCTGGCGGCAGGTCCAGAAAATCCGCCCCGATCGGCCCCATGAGGACGACAGGCCACTCGACGAGGCCCGCGACTTCGGCCAGCAGACCGGCATCCTCCACGACCTCGAGGCCGCTGGCAAAGGCCTGCGTGGTAGCGTCGTGCCAGATCGCTTCCGCCCGCTCGTCGGCGCGCAGGATGACCTTCGCCCGCTTGAGCTTTGCCTCGTAATCGTCGAAATTCGTGACGGAAAATGCCTTTGGCGCCATGAAGCGGTGGCCCTGCGTGGTCGCACCAGACACGATGCCATCGACGTCCAGCGGCACGATCTGCGCGCCAGCCTCGTCGCTCAGGATGCACAGGATCGATTGCAGCGGACGGACCCAGCGCAGGGAGCCGGAGCCCCAACGCATGGATTTCGGCCAGGGAAAATTGCGGATCGCGTTTTCGAGAACCTCGGCCACGATATCCACGGCCGAACGGCCCGGTCGCTCGATGACGGCAAACAGAACCGTGCCCTTCTTGTCGCCGCGCTTTTCGAGTTGATCGCGGGTCAGGCCCGTCGCGCGCAGGAAACCTTCGATGGCCTTGTCCGGCGCGTCGGCACTGGGCCCCTTGCGCTCTTCGCGCACCGGTTTGCTCTCGCCCGTGAGCCCCTCGACCGAGAGCGCAAGGCGGCGCGGCGTGGCGAAACCTGCGGCGCCGGCATAGGTCAGCCCCGCCTCGACGAGACCGTCGGTCATCAGACGGCGCAGATCGTCGGCCGCGCGGGCCTGCATCCGGGCGGGAATTTCCTCGGAAAGGAGTTCGATCAGCAGATCGGGCATATCAGAAGCTTTCAGGGGCGGGGGGGCAGCCATCGGGAGCGACATTTCCGGCAAATGTCGCGCGTCCGCAGGCGTTGAGCTGTTGCCAGGAAAAGGCGCGGCCGTCGGGAAACACGGCGATCACGCGGTCGAAGCCATAGCGGAAATTCGCCTCGCCAAGGTAGGCCGTGGCGGTGCCGGCGGCGAGGGCGAGACCGATCGTTTCGGCATCGAAACAGTCGAACCAGCCGGGCGCGACCAGCGGTTCCGCGACATCGTTGGGACTGTCGTAAAGGGCAAAGCCGTCGAGGGACGAAACATCCACCTCATAGCAGGCCCGATACCGGATCGGAGAGCTGTTGCTGTTGATACCCTTGTAGTTTTCGAACATTACGGGAGTCGGCTCGCCCGTTTGGGCGGCAGTAAATTGCACCTCTGCAACCTCGGGCGCAATCTCGTCGTAATAGGCATAGATCTGCAGGTAATATATGCCGGCGCCCGCAATCAGGCCGCACAGCAGAATCGCGAGGATGACGATCCGGCCCATCATGCCGCAAACCCGCCTGCCTGCGTCTGCACGAAGGCGTCGGCGCAGGCCTTGGCCAGCGCCCGGACCCGACCGATATAGGCCTGACGTTCGGTCACCGAAATCACGCCACGCGCGTCGAGCAGGTTGAACAGGTGCGACGCCTTGATGCACTGGTCATAGGCGGGATGTGCCATGACGATGCGTTTGCCCGTGCGCGGGTCGATGGCGGGCGCGTCAAGGATGCTGGCGCATTCGGCCTCGGCGTCCTGAAAATGGCGGAACAGCATGTCGGTATCCGCCACGTCGAAATTGTGGCGCGAGTATTCCTCTTCCGTCTGGCGAAATATATCGCCGTATTTCAACGGGATGGGGGATTGCGGGGCGTTGAAAGGCATGTCCATGACATGTTTCGCCTCAAGGACGTACATCGCCAGACGCTCGAGGCCGTAGGTCAACTCGCCCGAGACAGGATGGCAGTCATGCCCGCCAACCTGCTGGAAATAGGTGAACTGCGACACTTCCATGCCGTCGCACCAGACCTCCCAGCCAAGGCCGGAAGCGCCCAGCGTCGGACTTTCCCAGTCGTCCTCGACGAAGCGGATATCATGTGCAGCCGCGTCGATGCCGATGGCCGCGAGTGAGCCGAGATAGAGATCCTGCAGATCGGGTGGGGATGGTTTGATGATCACCTGAAACTGATAGTAATGCTGCAACCGGTTCGGATTTTCGCCGTATCTTCCGTCGGTTGGCCGGCGCGACGGCTGAACGTAGGCGGCGGCCCAGGCGTTCGTTCCCAGCGACCGCAGCGTCGTGGCGGGATGAAACGTGCCTGCGCCGACCTCCATGTCATAGGGTTGCAGGATCGCGCAGCCGCGCGCGGCCCAATAGGACTGAAGCGCGAGAATAATCTCCTGAAAGCTGCGGGGAGGCTGTGTCATGGGGGCGTTTCCGTGACAGGGACCGAAGCGGTATGTTTCGCCGTTGCATAGGCCGCGCGGACAGGCGGGTCAATTGCGCCACGGCCCGCGAATTTGCGGACCGGGCCGTGCGTTCGCGGCTGTCTGAACGACGGCACCGTGCTAGGCACGCGCGCAAACGGCGCGCAACGCGTCAGGATTCGGGTTCTGGACGGCGGGGTCGGCATGGTGATGACAGGCAATCGGGTACACGGCGCGATGCGCAACGCGGTGACCGGCGTGGTTTTTGCCGCGGTTCTCGGCACGGCGGCCACGGCGCAAGGCACCTCATGGGTCCAGATCGAGGCGCTGCCCTCCGAGGTACAGGGCCTCGCGCGGGCCAGTATTTATGCGGACCGTCTGCCGGATGTGAACGGCTTTTTTCTGGGCGCGGGCTGGTGGGGCATCGCCCTTGGTCCGTATTCGGCCAGTGATGCGCAAAGCGTGCTGTCGCAGCTGCGCTCGACTGCCGCGATCCCGCTGGATAGTTTCATCGTCAATGGCAGTCAGTTTCGCGAAAGATACTTTCCGGTCGCCGGTGCCGCGGCACCGCCGGCGGTCGTGATACCGGAGCCCGCAACCCCAGAGCCTGACGTCGCGGACCGGGCCCCCGCGCATGCGGAACCGACCGCCGCACCGCGAGAGATTGCCGTGGCAGCCGAACCGGAGCCCGAAGAGACGATCCGAGAGGCGCAAGCCTCCGAAGCGGCCCTCAGCCGTCCCGAAAAGAGCTGTTGCAGATCGCCCTGCAATGGTCTGGTTTTTATACCTCCGCCATCGACGGCGCCTTTGGCCGTGGCACCCGCAATGCCATGGCCGCCTGGCAGGGAGCGAACGGGTTCGAGGCGACGGGCGTGCTCACCACGCGTCAGCGCGGCGTGCTGCTGGGCGCCTATAACGCGGTCCTCGACGGGATGGGCATGACGCTTGTGCGCGACGACGCGACGGGCATCGAAATGCAGATCCCAACCGGTGTCGTCGCTTTTGCCGCCTATGCGCCGCCCTTTGCGCGGTTCGAGGCCACCGGCGATGTGTCCGCCACGGTCCTGCTGATCTCGCAGCCCGGCGACGCCAGCCGTCTGGCCGGTCTGTACGAGATCCTGCAAACCCTCGAAGTGGTGCCCCCCGAGGGCGAGCGCAGCCGCACCGACACCCGCTTCACCATTCAGGGCGCCGACCGGAATATCGTGTCCCACACCTATACCACGCTCGAAAATGACGAAATCAAAGGCTTTATGCTGGTCTGGCCCGCGAATGACGAAGAGCGGCGAACCCGTATCCTGCAACTGATGCAAGCGAGCTTCGCGCGGACGGACGGCGTCCTTGATGCGGGTCTGACCAGCGCGGGCGAAGAACAGGCCGTCGATCTGGTGTCGGGTCTGGCGATCCGCCAGCCGCTCCGGTCGCGCTCGGGGTTTTACCTCGATGGCAGCGGGACCGTTCTGACCTCGACCGAGGCGGTGACGGGCTGCGGGGAAATCATCCTCGATAACGCCCACACGGCGCAGATCGTGCATTTGGACGACGCTCTTGGCATCGCGGTTCTACGGCCCGATACCGCCATCGCGCCGATCGGCGTGGCCGCGTTTCAATCCGGCGTGCCGCGTCTGCAGGCGCAGGTCGCCGTCGCCGGATATCCCTACGGCGGCCTGCTTTCGGCACCGTCAATGACCTTCGGCACGCTGGCCGATGTGCGTGGCCTGAATGGCGAGCCAGAGGTCAGGCGTCTGGCCATCGCCGCGCGCGATGGCGATGCCGGCGGGCCGGTGTTCGACGCTGCCGGGGCCGTGTTGGGGATGTTGCTGCCGCGCAATGGCGACGCCGGGCAGATCCTGCCCGGCGACGTCAGCTTTTCGGTGAACGCGGCGGCGGTCATGGCCTCGCTCGACGGGGCCGGGATCGGATACGAGACGACGGTATCGGTCGCAGAGGCCAGCCGCGCGTTGCTGACGCGCCGGGCAGCGGACGTGACAGTACTGGTCAGCTGCTGGGAATGACGCCGGGAAACGAATTCTTTCAAAGAATTCGACGTCGGAAATTTTGAAAATTTCCGTGCCCGGCGGTGCTCGATCTCAGCGGATCTCCGGCGTGACCCGGATCAGCGTCGGCACCGGGGCATCGAAGGCCGCGCGGACAGCATCCTGCATTTCCGCCAGCGTCTGCGGCGCGGCTGACAGCGCGCCATAGGCCCCGGCCAGTTTCCCGAAATCGGGGTTGCGCTGCACCACGGCGTTGGGGGCGATCTGTGCGCGGATCATCCCCGCCTCGATCTCGCCCAACTTTCCGTTATCCCACAGAAATATCGGCAGGCTCAGGCCAAGTTCGACGGCGGTGGCAAGCTCCTGCACCGTGTACTGAAACCCGTGATCGCCCGCGATGGCCATCGTCGGTTTCTGCACCACGCGCCAGCGGCGCGCCACAGCCCCGCCGACTGCCGCCGGCAGCGCATAGCCCAGCGTGCCGAAACCGTAGGGGTGGTGCCAGTGCCCCGCCGCGTCCATCGGCCAGAATTCCTTGGCCGCGTAGGCGAACTGGGTCATGTCGGAAAAGATCATCGTGTGCGGTGGCAGTGCCGCGCGCAGGGCGTCCGCAACGCGGCGGATGCCGGGGCGTTCGGCGTCGATCTCTGCACGCCAGATCGCCCGCTGTGCCGCGACCTCTTCCGTCCGCCAGCGCACGGCGGGCGTCATCCCCTTGGTCTCACCGGTCAGGACGGCCATGAATTTGGAGGCTTCGTACCGGTATCGGTACTGCGCGCCGTGATGATCCGCCAGTGTCCGGTGATCGAGGTCGACGCGCGCCATCGGACACCTGTGGCCAAGATCGCGGCGCCACAGGTCGACTTCGTCCAGCGCGGTGCCCACGGCGAGCACGAAATCCGCCTGCCCGATGATCTCTGCCGAGGAGGGCCGCGCCAGCATGGCACCGAAATGCCGCGGGTGGTCGTCGGGCACAAGGCCGCGTCCGGCATAGGTGGTGAACAGGGCCGCACCGGTGTCGTCGGCCACGCGCACCGCCATCGCGCCGATCCCCTTATGCCCGCCGCCAAGGATGATCAGCGGTTTGCGCGCCCGGTCGAGCATCCGCGCGACCTCGTGGGTATCGTCGCGATGAACGGCGGCATGTCGGGGCAGCGTCACCGGCGCGGGCGGTGGCGGCGGGGCCAGCGCCTCCAGGGCGGGGATCGTCACCTGAATGTGTTTGGGACGCGCACGCTCGATCCGAAATTCCGAGAACGCCCGGTCGATCAGCCGGTAGGCGCCCTCGGCATCGCGCGCGGTGTGCGACCAGTCGGTGACGGTGGCCGCCGCCCCTTCCTGATCGCGCATCTGGTGTAACTGGCCCTGCTGTGCCGTGGTATCCTCGAGGCAGGACGAGATCACCAGCATCGGCACCGAATCCGAATACGCCTGTCCCATCGGCGTCATGATGTTGCACAGGCCCGGCCCTGTAATGACGTAACACACGCCCGGCGTGCCGGGGATGCCGTGGGCGCGGGCATAGCCGTCGGCCATGAACCCGGCCCCCTGTTCGTGACGGGCGAGGACGTGGGTCATCCCCGCCTCTTCGATGCCCCGGTACATTTCCTGATTATGCACGCCGGGGATGCCGAAAATCACCCGCACGCCACGCTGGTGAAGCATGTGCGAGATCTGCGCGCCGAGGGGGCGGTCGGGCGCGGATGTCGGATCGGGCATCAGTCTCTCCAGAAATTACGGCTGATCAGGACGAGGACCACCATCATTTCAAGGCGGCCCACGAACATCGACACCGACAGGATCCATTTTGCGACATCGTTCAGCCCCGCGAAATTGCCCGCGGGCCCGATATCGTTGCCAAGACCGGGGCCAACATTGGCCAGCGCCGTCGCCGCCCCCGACACCGAGGTGATGAAATCGAGACCGGTGAGCGACAGCAGCACCGACACGATCCCGACCGATACGATGAAGACGCCAAAGAACGCCATCACCGAGTTCAGCACGCCTTCGGTGATCGGGCGACCGTCGTAGTGCGGTTTGAACACGCCGTGCGGGCTGTGCAGCTGGCGGATTTGCGCGCCCAGCGCCGAAAACAGGATCTGATAGCGGAAAATCTTGACCGAACAGGCCGTCGACCCGGCGCAACCGCCGATCAGCCCGATGAAAAAGAACATCATCACGCAAAACGGCCCCCACAGCATGTAGTTGGCGCTCGCATAGCCCGTGCCCGACATGATCGAAACCACGTTGAAGATCGCTTCGCGGAACGCCACCTCGGTCAGCCCGTGCGACCGTTCGGCAAGGGTCAGGGCGATGGCGACGGTGCTGATGCCGATCAGTACCAGAAATACGCGCACCTGGCTGTCGCGCCACAGCGGCTGCGCCGAGCCGCCCAGCATCTGCACGTAGCGGATGAACGGCAGCGCGGCGAGGAACATGAACAACGTGCCGACATAGTGCGCGGCACCGCCATAGGCGGCGAAGGACTGGTCGGAATTGGCGAAACCGCCCGTGGAAATCGTCGTCATCGCGTGCACCATCGCATCGAACGGCACCATGCCGGTCGCCATATAGGCGATCGCGCAGGCCACCGTCATTCCGACATAGATCACCGAAATCGAGCTTGCGATTTCCGCCGCGCGGGGCAGGATCTTGCCCATCGTCTCGAACGCCTCGGAGCGGAACACCTGCATGCCGCCGACCTTCAGTTCGGGCAGGAACACCATCGCCATGACGATGATCCCGATCCCGCCGAGCCATTGCAGGATGCCGCGCCACAACAGCAGGCCCCGCGGCAGGCTATCGAGACCGGTCAGCACCGTGGACCCGGTGGTGGTGATGCCCGACATCGCCTCGAAGAAGGCGTTGGTCAGGGACTCGTCGGTCGCACCGAGGATGAACGGCAGGGCGCCGAACGTCGGCATCGCGATCCAGACGACAGAGGTGAGCAGAAACGTCTGCCGCAGGCTCATCGCGCCGTCGCGCACGCCGTTGGCACAGGCGATGGACGTCAGCGAGCCGACGACGATGGAAATCGCCGCACTTTGCGCAAAGGCGGGCCAGTGGCCGTTGCCCGCCGCGATATCGGCCACCAGCGGGCCCAGCATGGTAAGCCCGAGCGCCGCGACCAACAGGCCGATCACATATCCCACAGGCCGCACGTCGATCATCGGCAAGGCTTGGCCCGCTGGCGTGCCCAAGTCAAGCAGCCGCGCGGGCCCGCCGCCTCGTCCCTTTGCCGCACCCGGGTTTAACCACAGGCCACATCGGGCGCCGGCTCGGTCTGGCCGCCCTGTGCGGTCGTCTTTGCCAGCGGACGACATCCGCCGTTGCCAGCGGCGGTCCGGTCGCCGAAATGCGGCCGCAGTGACCGTGTGTTCAGTCGCGTCGTCGGCGCACGCCCTAACCGACGTGAAAAAGTGTGTTGAACAGCTTGGGATCGAGGCTTTCGGCGGCGAACGTCGGCCCTTCGGTCAGGATGCTGACGGCGTCGTGGCTGTGCAGGCTTTCCTGATGGCTGGCGATGACGCGAAAATCGCCAATCCGCGGATCGCCATGCAATTGCTCGCAGAACAGACGGGCGGCATCCTCTACGAATATCGGATTGGCCCCGTTCAGCTCGGCGAATGCCTGTTCGTCCTCGCGTTTCACCATCACCTGCGTTTCGGTCGGCACCGCGACGCGGGCGTGTTCGATCAGGTCCTCGAACCACAGGATGTCGGATCCGGGTTCGACGACCACCGAAATCCGCGCCACCGACCGCTGCGAATGCGGCGTGGCAAGCTGTCCGCGAAACTGGCGGGCGTGTTCCGACAGTTCGAGCGAGCAGGGGCAGGTCGACGAATAGACATAGTCGAGGTGAATGATCTTCTTGGCGATTCCGTGCCGTTCGACAAGCTCGAGGGCGATATCGTAGTACTGATAACCCGCAAGACCGGACCGCAGGGAGACCACCTTCACGGGGAAGGAAAACCGCATCTGGATGCGGGCGTCGAAACTGTCGAGGTCGGTTTTGTAATCGGCCAGCGCGCGCTCGATCACCTCGAACGAAAACCGCTCTTCGGCATGTTTGTAGAATGTCCGCATGATGCGGCTCATGTTGATGCCCTTTTTCTCCGCCTCGAGGCTGACCGTGCCGGTGACGGAGGTTTCAAGCGTCAGATCGCCTGACCGCCCCGTATCGCCAAGGCGCGTGCGAAAATGGATCGGCAGGCGGAAATTCGAAATGCCGACATGCTGGATCTGCTGCTGCGTGCCCCGAATGAGGCTTGCGGGGCCGTTCTGAAGATCGGGCAAGGTCGCCGTGTAGGCCTCGGTTGCCCTGAAATCAGCCGCATAGGTGCGCGACAGCGCCGGGTACGCCGCTACCTCTGCGCCCGGCACCAGACGCGCGACAAGCGGATCGAGGGTCGATGCCTCCTGCGGCGTGACCTCGCCTGCCCAGCGCCGCAAAACGGCCAGTGCCGCTTCGGCCTCGGCGCGGGTCGGTTCGCAATCTGAATTGCCGGCGATGCCGCGGGTGTGCAGGTTCATGGGATATTCCCCTCGAATGATCGGACGACAAACGCCGCCCCAGGCCGGTAATATGGGACGAATGACGCAGTTTACCAACACCGGTGACGTCCGCGTGACCGGCCCCGCCGAAACGGTGCACCCGCGTCGGTGGGCCGCAGGGTCAAAGGCTGTCGAGCGCCGCCGTCAGATCGGCCAGCAGATCGCCGCAGTCCTCGAGCCCCGCCGAGATGCGGATCAGCCCCGGCGTGATCCCCAGAACGCGCTTGGTCTCGTCCGACAGGCGCTGGTGCGTCGTCGTGGCGGGATGGGTCACGATGCTCTTGGCGTCGCCGAGATTGTTGGAAATCACGAAGATTTCCAGCGCGTTGAGAACCTTGAAGGCCGCCTCCTGCGTGCCTGCATCGATGGCAAGAACCGTGCCCCCCTGCCCGCCCATCTGCGCCATGGCGAGGGCGTGCTGCGGATGTGCCGCAAGGCCGGGATACAGCACGGACGTCAGCCCCGGATGGCCCTCGAGACCGCGTGCCAGCGCCAGCGCCGTTTCCGTCTGCGCCCGGACGCGCAATGTCATCGTCTCGATCCCCTTGAGCATCACCCAGGCGGTAAACGGCGACATCGCGGCACCGGTATGTTTCATATAGGGTTCTACGGTCTTGCGGATGAAATCCTTGGTGCCAAGGATCACGCCGCCAAGCGCGCGGCCCTGGCCGTCGATGTGTTTCGTGGCCGAGTAGACGACGACATCGGCGCCCTGCGCCACGGCATCGGACCAGACCGGCGTCGCAAAGACGTTGTCGATGATGACGATGGCACCGACGGCATGGGCCATGTCCGCGACCGCGCGGATGTCGATGACCTCAAGGGTCGGGTTCGAGACGCTTTCGAAAAATATCGCCTTGGTGTCGGACCGGATCGCGGTGCGCCACTGGTCCGGATTGGTCCCGTCGACAAAGGTTACCTCGACGCCGTAGCGCGTCAGCACCTCCTCGAGGATATACAGGCACGATCCGAACAGGGCGCGCGACGAAACGACATGGTCGCCCGCCCGCAGCATCGAAGTCAGCGCACCGTTCACCGCCGCCATGCCGCTGGCCGTGGCAAAGGCGTCTTCGCACCCTTCGAGGGACGCGATCCGGTCCTCGAACATCCGCACGGTCGGATTGCCGTACCGCCCGTAGATGAATTCGTCGTCATCCGCCTCGATGAACCGCGACTCGGCGGCCTCGGCGGTGTCGTAGACGAACCCCTGGGTCAGGAATATCGCCTCGGAAACCTCGCCGTACTGGCTGCGCCGTGTGCCGGTATGCACCGCACGGGTCTGCTTGTTCCACTTGGTCATATCCGCTCCTGATCGTGCGGGGCGTCCCGGGACACCCGCAAAGAAAAACCCCGACACCGGACAGGTATCGGGGCCAGACCCGCGATCACCTCTTTAGCGGAATGTTTAACGTGGCCCGCAATCCGGAACAAAGCACCACGGTTTCGCCATAGCCCGTGCGCGGCAGTGGATCAAGCGGTATCGGATCAGGCTGTATCGACGCGGCACGGCGACGTCACATGGACCGGGACAGGTCGGGCACGCTGTGCTAGGCCGCTCCGCGACGTCAGGCGCACCGGCGCGCAAACGCCGTGCCGCCAATCCGTTTTCAGCGCCGTTCTTTTCAAACGAGATTTTCGCGTGGACATGTCTTTGGACACCATTCTGGTTTTCACCGCCGGTGCGACGTTTTTCGTCGGCTACCTGATCACCAACCAGATATGGTTGCGGCTTGGGCTGTTCGCCGGAACGCTCCTCTATATCTGGTATTACATGATCGCGGCCGATACGCCGCTCTGGGCTGCCGTCGCCACCAGTTCGGCAACCGCAAGCGCCAATCTCATCGGCCTGGGGATCTTGTTGTCGCGGCGCAGCCAACGGCTCATTCCCCGCGCGCACCGCGATATCTTCTCGCATTTCACCCGTCTCAGCCCGGGCGATTTTCGCAAGGTGATGCGGCTGGCCGAGCGGCGCCGGATCACCACCGCCACGGTCATGACCCGCGAAGGCGCGCGGCCCGACGCGCTGTGGTTCGTCCTGAGCGGGGAGACGCAGGTCACCAAACAGGGTGAGACTTTTGCACTGCCGCCGCTGCTGTTTACCGGCGAGGTCGCCTATCTGACAGGCAAGCCGAGCGTTGCGACCGTCGTCGCCGCACCGGGCGCCGAGGTTCTGTCCTGGGATCTTGGACGGCTGTCGCGGCGGATGGCACGCGACCCGCGGTTGCGGCTGGCGATGGATGCGATGATCTCGGCCGATATGGCGCGCAAGATCGCTCAGGCGTTCCCGAGCCTCGCGGTCCAGTCCGCAAGCGTGGTGCGACACGAAGAGCCGGGCGGCGCGCTTGCGTCGTCACGCAGGACGGAGGCAGGCTGAAATTTCTCGGCACGGGGCTGTGCCCTTAACCGGTCGGTAACGGCGCGGCGATAGTGTGAACGGCATCTGTGATGGAGGTTCAGATGTCGGCCTATCGCGAATGGCGGATGCCGTGCTGGATGCGCACCAGGGGGCGGATCGGAAACGAGATCCGCGCGGTGACCATCACTTCGATCAGCGAGACCGGCTGCAGCATTGCCGGCGCCGGGCCGTGGCCCAAGGATGAAACCGTGGCGCTACTTTACTGCATACCCCCCGTAAC
The DNA here is from genome assembly GCA_963761735.1 of uncultured Alphaproteobacteria bacterium. Taxonomy (GTDB): domain Bacteria; phylum Pseudomonadota; class Alphaproteobacteria; order Rhodobacterales; family Rhodobacteraceae; genus CAVXHQ01. The sequence goes on along the minus strand of CAVXHQ010000005.1, from coordinate 489,055 downwards.
GGCCCGGATCATGCGCAGCGACAGCAGCGGCTGCGGTATGCGGTTCGACCGGCGGCTTGCCCGGGGTGAAGTTGCGAAATTGCAGGACGGAACAGCCGGCGGGCCCGGTCGCTTTACCGAGATACGCTAGGTCATGGCCGATAGCCGACCTGCCTTGAAGGGGGCCAGACAGGGCCGTGGCGCGCGGATCGACCTAAGGGTGTGAGCGGATCGTCGGACCTTCAGCTGGCGGGCCGTGCGACGAGCGCCTTTCATAAAGGCGCGGTCGTGCGCCATCACTCTGGCCGCAAGAGGACGTCAGCCGGGGTGTCGGAGACTGGTCAGGTTTCGGGATCCGCATCCGGGTCGATCAGGTACTTGTACAGCATCGCGAACTGACTCCAGATGAACAGGAACGTCAGACCGGGGAACACGAAGGTTTCGACCCAGACCCAGGTGGTTTCCGACTGCGTCCGCCAGAGCACCTCATTGGCGACCGCGAGCGCCAGAAAGAACATCGTCAGACGCCGCGTGAGGATCATCCAGCCCTCATGCTCCATCATCAGTGCCTCTCCCAGAACCCATTCCAGATAACTGGTGCCGCGCAGCAGGCCGATCCCGAGGATGACCGTGAAGCAGCCGTAGACGATGGATGTCTTCATCTTGAAGAAATCGCCGTCGTTGAAATACCAGGTCAGGCCCCCGAAGAAGAGCACCATGAATGCGGTAAAAAGCTGCATCCGGCTGAGTGCACCGGTCAGCCACCACAACACGCCCATCGCCGCCAGCAGCACGGGAATAAACACGAGCGTCGCCGCGATGAACCCGGAATAGTCCGTGCCACCAACGGTATAGACCTCGTCTTTCATCCGCAGGTACAGGACGAAGAACACCAGCGTCGGACCCAGTTCGAGGACCTGCCGCAGGATCGGGTTGATGCGTTTTGCTGTCATGATCACTTCCTATCCGCCAAATTCCACGGTGACAGCCCCCAAAGCGATCCCGCTCATCAGGATCAGGCGACGGGGGCCGACGGTTTCACCCAGAACGAACCAGCCGATAAGGGCCGCGAACACCGTCGAGGTTTCGCGCAAAACCGCCGCCTCGCCCACCTTGTCGAGGAAGGTGGCGACCATGACGCCCCCGAAACTGATCCACGCGATGATCGCGCCCGCAAAGCCGCGAATCATCAGCGGGACAAGCGTTGGCGGGGCCGCCATGCGGCGATACCTGCGCCAGCCGATGATCGGAAAATCCAGCGCGGTGATGAAAAAGAACCACGCCAGAAAGGTGAACGGATTGGCCGACTGCCGGATGCCCCAGGCGTCGTAGGTGGTATAGACCGCGACGAGCAATCCGCCGGTCGCGGCCCATGCCAGCCCGATCTTCATCGCCCTCGGGTCGATCTTCTCTTCGCTCAGGTTGCGCAGCGCCAAGAGCAGGATCGACCCCGAAACGAGGCCCACGCCCAGCCATTGCACCGGGCTGAAATGCTCTTGAAAAAGGATCGCCGCCGCGCCCACGACAAGGACCGGGCCGGTGCCGCGCACAACCGGGTACACCACCGTGTAGGCCGCGCGTTCATAGGCCAGCGCCATCGTCAGCTTGTACCCGAAATGGATCACCAGCGCGCCCGCGAGGATCATTGCCGTCTGTGCGGACGGCCACGGCACGAGGAACAGGGCGATGGGCGCCGACAGCACGGCAAGCCAGCCGTCGATGGCGCCGCGCGTCAGCCAGGGATCGTGCGCCCCCTTTTGCAGTGCCCCGAACGCCGCATGCGCGACCGCGGAAACAAGCGCCAGCACCGTCGCCCAGAACGCACCCGCAGGCGTTCCCGCGATAGAGATCAGCCAGTCGCTCATCGGGGCGAATGCCGCAGCCGGCTGTGCAAGGGTATCGGGCCGCTCACTCGGCGCGCGCCCGGTCGCAGGTGACGTCCAGCGTCACACCGCCGAGCGCGGCAAACGGATCCTGCGGCCCGTTCAGCGGTGCGCCCTGCGCAAACGTCGCGAGCCGCGGAAACCCGAGGCCGGGATCGGCAACCGCCGACACCGTAAGGGTTCCGCCGGGGTTCGGCAGATCGCCCGGCATGTGGTGCAGGGCGGTGCGCGATGGCACGTCGACAAGTGTGACGGGCAGATCGACGGCGGCCACGGTCGGGACGGACGTCGCCCCCGCGCCCGAGGCATCGATCCTCAGCCGTCCGTCGCAGGTGTCCCGACAGGCCATCGCCCCGAATGCAGAACCGTACAGCGGCTGGTCGATTTGCGGCGCATACCGCAGGCTCTCGACGTCGATATCCAGAACGCGGGGAGGGGCAGTCCCGCCCGGCAGGGCCGCCGGATCGTCGACGAAAAAACGCAGCCGTTCGATCCGGACGGTGCCGGCGACGTTCGCCATAGCCGCCACGCGCTCATCCCCGATCACGCAGGTCGTTCCATCCAATTCGACCGACGCGCCGATATCTGCGGAAAACCCGGCGCGGGCAAGATCGAGGGCGGCCTCGCAGTCGCGCTGCGTCATGTCGGCGGTGGCCACCGCGGGCACAAGGGCACGCCCGAGCGTCATGTCAATCGTTGCGACTTTCATATCAGCTGTCCACTCCGACGAGGGCATCGGCAAAATCCTGCGCGTCGAACGGGGCAAGGTCATCGATCTGCTCGCCCACACCGATCGCATGGATCGGCAGGCCGAACTTGTCGGCCAGAGCGACCAGGACGCCACCTCGGGCCGTTCCGTCGAGTTTCGTCATCACCAGACCGGACACATCGGCTACCTGTCGGAAAATCTCGACCTGCAAAAGCGCGTTCTGGCCCGTCGTCGCATCGAGAACCAGCAGCGTGTTGTGCGGTGCCTGCGCATCTTTCTTGCGGATCACGCGGACGATCTTGGCCAGTTCCTCCATCAGGTCGGCGCGGTTCTGCAACCGGCCCGCGGTGTCGATCATCAGCAGGTCCGCGCCCTCGGCTTGCGCGCGGGTCATCGCGTCATAGGCAAGGCTCGCGGGGTCGGAGCCTTCGGGCGCTGTCATCACCGGCACGCCCGCGCGGTCGCCCCAGACCTGCAACTGCTCGACGGCGGCGGCGCGAAAAGTGTCCCCGGCGGCGATCACCACCGATTTTCCGGCGGCCCGGAACTGGCTCGCCAGTTTGCCGATGGTCGTCGTCTTGCCCGAACCGTTGACGCCGACCACCAGAACCACCTGCGGCTTCTTGGCATAGAGCGGCATCGGGCGGGCGACGGGCGCCATGATGCGGGTGATTTCGGTTGCCATCAGCGCCTTGATTTCCGGCACGGACAGTTTCGTCCCGAACCGGCCTTCGGCCATGTTGGCCGTCACGCGCAGCGCGGTGTCGACGCCCATGTCGGCGCCGATCAGCAGTTCCTCGAGCTGTTCGAGCATGTCGTCGTCAAGGGTCCGGCGCGGCACGGCGTCACCGCGTCCGAACATCCGGCCCATCAGGCCGCGCGGTTTGTCGGCACCGGGCTCAGCGGCCCCGAGGCCCGCGACGGGGAGCGGGCGCGCCAGAACCACCCGCGCCTCGGCTTGGGGTGGGGCGGCGTCCGGGAGTTCGGGGGCTGCCGGTGCGGGCACAGGACGCGCAACGGGCGCCGGTTCCATTGAGGGTGCGGTTTTTTCGCGCGGCGTACCGATCGGGCCGAGGGGCGGTGCGGCAGGCGCCGGCACTGGCGCCGTGTTCGGCAGAACTTCGCGGGCGACACCGGGGACCGGCGCAAAAGGCTGTGCGGCGCCCGCTGCGGGCGGGGCCTCTTTCGGCGCCCCGACGGCCTTTGCGCGCGATGTCTCGTCGACAGGCGATCCCGTTTCGGGCGCCTCGACCGCGTCCAAGGTGGCGTCATCGCCCGCGTCGACGATGGCATCGAGGCCTTCGTCGATCTTCGCGGACGACCTGAACAGCCGGTCTTTCATCTTTTTGAAGAAGGACATTGCGTTGCCTTGTACTGACTTTTCGCCCCTCGCGGTGCGCCCGACGTCTTTCACCTAACGGTTGCTTCACCCGTTTGAAAGATCATCGCCGCGCATAAGCCACTTCCCGGCTGCACCATTAAAGGTTAACAAAAGGTTAATGACCGTTCGCGCCTTCTCTCCGGTTGCTGTCGCACCCATCGCCTTCTTCGCACTGGCGACGATGGTGCCGGTTCCGCTGATCGCGGCCTCGGCCCTTTGGGGCGGGCCATGGGGCCTCATGGCCCTGCTTTACATGACGATCATCGTATTCGTCCTCGATGAGGCGGTGGCCCATGTGGCGCCCGCCACGGGGGGCGAGGATTTTCCCGCGGCGACCGGCCTGTCGGTCACGCTCGCGATTTCGCATTTCGCACTGTTGTTCCTCGTGGTCGCGGGCCTGTCCGGCGCACTGCCCGTTGCCCTCGACACCGGCGAAAAAATCGCCACGTTCTGTGCGGCCAGCCTGTTCATGGGGCAAGTGTCAAACGCCAATGCGCACGAGCTGATCCACCGGCCCAAACGTATGCTGCACCGTCTGGGGATGTGGGTGTTCATCAGCCATCTGTTCGGCCATCACACCTCGGCGCATCCGCTCGTGCATCACGTCCACGTCGCCACCCGCGCCGATCCCGCCACCGCCCGGCTGGGCGAGAGCTATTACCGGTTTGTGCTCCGGTCATGGCGCGACGGGTTTCGCCAGGGCCACGCCGCCGAGGCCGCCCGCCTGAACCGCGCCCGCCTGCCCCGCGCGCGCCATCCCTACCGCCTCTATGCGATTGGCGCCGCCGGGTTCTGCCTTGCCGCCGTCCTGATCGGCGGCCCCGCCGGACTGGCGCTGTACCTCGGCCTTGCCGCCTCCGCGCAAAGCCAGCTGCTGATGTCTGATTACGTTCAGCATTACGGTCTTCTGCGGGCGACGGGGCCACAGGGAAAACCCGAACCTGTCGGTCCGCGCCACAGCTGGAACAGTCCGCACCGCCTGTCGTCGGCGATGATGCTCAACGCGCCGCGCCATTCGGACCATCACAGCCATCCTGCACGCGCCTATCCCACGCTCTCCCTGCCCGAAGGTGCGCCGCTGCTACCGCGCAGCCTGCCTGCGATGTCGGTGCTGGCACTGCATCCGCGGTTGTGGCGCCGGGTGATGGACAGCCGGGTCGCGTCCATCCGGGCGCGCGGCTAACGCAGCGTCCGTCCCCGCGCGCGGCGGGAGTAGCGTCCGTCCCCGCACGCGGCTGGAATAGCGTCCGTCCGGACGCGTGGCTGGAATAGCGTCCGTCCGGACGCGTGGCGAACCGGGCGGCCATTCGGACACGCTGCACGTCACGCCCTTTGCCGCCTCTGGCCAAAACCGTCTCGATTTGCAAGCATTGCGTCATGACACACACGACATCCACGATCTTCGCCACCGTTCTCGCCGCCTCCCTGTCCGGTGCGCTGCACTCCGAAACACCGCTGAGCGGCGCCGAGTTCGAAGCGTTCACCACCGGCAAGACGCTGTTTTACAACTCACTCGGGCAGGCCTACGGGATCGAGTTTTATCGCGCCGACCGCCGGGTCACATGGGCGTTTCTCGACGACACCTGCGAGGACGGGCGCTGGACGGAGCCCGAGCCGGGCCTGATCTGCTTTACCTACGCGTTCCTCGACGGCGTCCAGTGCTGGAACTTTTTCAAGGACGGCGACGGCTTGCGGGCCGATTTCGTCAACGACGACGGCACGAAAATTCCCTATACCGCGACCCCCGCGACGCAGAAAATGACCTGTTTCGGACCTGACGTCGGGGTCTAGCGCGTGTTGCGCTCGGTAGGATTCGACTTTTCAGACCACGACCCGAGGCAGCGTTTGCGCAGCAAAACGCGTTCCGGTCGCGGTCTGAATACGATTGTGCGCAACACGCACTAGATCAGCGTCCCCTGCTCGGGCGGCGCATCCATTGGCGGCACCCCCTTTTTGCGGGAGGCCCGCACCTTTCGCGTGCCGATCTCGACCGTGCCATCGGCAAACTGCACCTCGAGGCGCGCCGCCGCACGCGCGCCTTTCACGCCCGTCACCACGGCCCCGTCACCGCGCACCACCGCAAATCCGCGCCGCAACGTCGCCTCATAGCCCAGTGTCTGACGCAGCCGGTCTAGCGCTGCCACCTTGTCGCGCAACCCGGCAAACCTGTCGGCCATGATCTGCGGGCCCAGACGTCTGGCAACGATATCGAAGCCGCGCCGTTCTTCGGCGACACGGCGCGCGATCAGACCGGGCCGCAGGGCAAGCGCGGCCAGCCGCTCCTTTTGCCGCGACGTGGCGGCACGCAGGGCCTGCGGCATCCGGGCTGCCAGATAATCGAGCCGTTGACGAGCCGGCGCCAGCAGCGCGTCGCCCTGCGGCAGGGCGCGGCCCAGATCGCGGAGCCGCTGGCGCCGCTGCGCGACGCCCTGCACGAGCGATTGCCGCAGCCGGCCGCCCAGTGCATCGACCGTGGCAACCAGATCGAGGCGCACCGGCACGGCGATTTCCGCAGCCGCCGTCGGCGTCGGCGCGCGCACATCGGCGGCATGATCGATCAGCGTCGTATCGGTCTCATGGCCCACGGCCGAGATCAGCGGAATATCGCTGGCGGCGGCGGCACGCACCACGATTTCCTCATTGAACCCCCACAGATCCTCAAGGCTGCCGCCGCCGCGCGCCACGATCAGCAGATCGGGACGCGGCAGCGCACCGCCCGGTTCGAGCGCATTGAAACCGGCGATGGCAGCGGCCACCTCGGCGGCGCATTTTTGCCCCTGAACGGCGACGGGCCAGACCAGAACACGGCAGGGAAACCGGTCGCGCAGGCGGTGCAGGATATCGCGGATGACGGCGCCCGACGGCGAGGTGATGACGCCGATCACTCCCGGCAGATAGGGCAGCGGACGTTTGCGATCGGCTGAAAACAGCCCTTCGGCCGTCAGCGCGGCGCGCCGCTTTTCAAGCATCGCCATCAACGCGCCGGCGCCTGCGGGCCGGATATCCTCGATCACCATCTGATAGCGTGACTGACCGGGGAAGGTGGTCAGCTTGCCGTTCGCAACCACCTCCATCCCCTCTTCGGGCCGGTGGGCGAGTTTTGCGGCCTGTCCTTTCCAGATGATGCCCGCCAGCACGGCGCGGTCATCCTTGAGGTCGAGGTACAGATGCCCCGACGCGGGCCGCGACACCCGCCCGACCTCGCCGCGCACCCGGACGAACCCGAACTCGCCTTCGATGCTGCGTTTGATCGCCCCCGACAGTTCGGATACCGAAAATTCGGGCGCGTTGCCCGGCGCATCGTTCTCGTCCTCGAACATGTCCATCGAACGGCCCCGGTTGTGTCGCACCCGACGCGACCCTAGAACGCGGGGCATCCAAGGCCAAGGGAGCGCGCCCATGAACATCCTGATTCTCGGCAGTGGCGGGCGCGAACATGCCCTCGCATGGGCGATCCTGCAAAATCCGAAATGCGACAAACTGATCGTTGCACCGGGCAACGCAGGGCTCGCCGCCCTTGCGGAATGCGCGGACATCGACATCGTCGATGGCGATGCGGTCGCCGGATTTGCCACCGATCACGCCATCGATCTTGTGATCATCGGACCCGAGGCGCCCCTCGTCGCGGGCGTGGCCGATGTTCTGCGGGCGCAAGGATTTGCAGTTTTCGGACCTTCGGCGGCTGCGGCACGGATCGAGGGCTCGAAAACTTTCACAAAAACGATATGCGACGCGGCGGGTGCCCCGACAGCGCGTTGGCGGCGTTTCGACGCGCTCACCCCGGCGCTACTGCATGTTCGCGAACAGGGCGCGCCGATCGTCGTCAAGGCGGACGGCCTCGCTGCGGGAAAAGGCGTCACGGTCGCGGCCACGATTGCCGAAGCCGAGGCGGCGCTTGCCGCGATTTTCGATGGCGCTTTCGGTGCGGGCGACATGTCCGTGGTGATCGAAGAGTGCATGACCGGCGAGGAGGCCAGCGTCTTTGCCCTCGTCGATGGCACGACGGTTGTCGCACTGGGCACGGCACAGGACCATAAACGCGCCCATGACGGCGACACGGGCCCCAATACCGGCGGAATGGGCGCCTATTCGCCCGCCCCCTGCGTCACGCCCGCCATTGCGCAACAGATCGAGGACGAGATTATCCGACCGACGATGCAGGTCCTCGCGGACAGCGGCACGCCCTACGCCGGTCTCCTGTTCGCCGGGGTGATGATCGAGGACGGGCGCGCCCGCCTGATCGAATACAACGCCCGCTTCGGCGACCCCGAATGTCAGGTCCTGATGATGCGGCTGGGGGCTCAGGCGCTCGACCTTATCCAGGCCTGCGCCGAGGGGCGCCTGGCCGATGTGGCGCCCGTCTGGGCAGACGATCATGCGCTGACCGTGGTGCTCGCCGCCCGCGGATATCCCGGAGCCTACGAGAAGGGCAGCGTCATCGCCGGTCTGGATGCCCTGCCCCAGAACGCGCACCACATGGTCTTTCATGCGGGCACCACCCGGCGCGATGGCGCGATCACGGCCAGCGGCGGGCGCGTTCTGGCCGCCACGGCCCGCGGTGCGACACTCGCCGAGGCCCACGCCCGCGCCTATGCGATGATTGACGCCATCGACTGGCCGGAGGGATTTTGCCGCCGCGACATCGGCCACAGGGCGCTTTCGCGACCCTCGTCCTGAAAAACTCACCTTGCCGCGCCACACCATGCGCAAACGCAAAAGGCCGCACCCTGACGGCACGGCCTTTCGACGGTATTGTCGGCGGGGTCAGGCGGCGCGGCCGACCAGAACCTCGTTGATCTCGCTCGCGGCGGCGGTCTCGTCGTTGCCGGCCACTGCCGCGATTTCGCGCGTCAGCCGCTCGAGGGCGGCCTCGTAGAGTTGCCTTTCCGAATAGCTCTGCTCGCGCTGGTCGTCGGCGCGGTGCAGATCGCGGACGACCTCGGCAATGGCAATCAGGTCGCCAGAGTTGATCTTTTGCTCGTATTCCTGCGCCCGGCGCGACCACATTGCCTTCTTTACCTTGGCCTTGCCGCGCAAGGTCTTCATCGCGTGGGCCACGATATCGGGCGACGACAACGAGCGCATGCCGACATCGGTTGCCTTGTGCGTCGGCACGCGCAACGTCATCTTGTCCTTTTCGAACGCGATCACGAAAAGTTCGAGCTTCATGCCCGCCACTTCGCTCTCTTCGATCGACACGATCTTGCCGACGCCGTGCGCCGGGTAGACGACGAAATCATTCGGGCTGAAGTCGTTCTTTTTCTTGGTCATGATGGTCCTTTCGGGGCGACCCCGCACAAGCATGTGCCCGCCGGCGGATATTCCGGGCGGGCGACGTCTTGTCATATGTGTTCAGAGTATTCGAGGCGACATTGGGTAAAGGATACCACAAAAGTGCCCCACCTCAAAGCACTGCGCACGGATCTGCCGCAGTGCAACAAAATCAGGGCCGGTGGGCCCGTCACGACCTGTAAAGGCCGCGAATCGGTGGGTCAGCCGCCTTCGCCCGCCGCCTCGGAAAACAGCGCCATCTTGCCGGGCTTGCCGTCCATCTCTTCGGCGGTCGGCAGCGGGTCTTTCTTGGTGACGATGACCGGCCACAACTCGGAATACTTGCGGTTGAACTCGACCCACTTTTCCATGTCCGGCTCGGTATCCGGGCGGATCGCATCTGCCGGACATTCCGGTTCGCACACGCCGCAGTCGATGCACTCGTCGGGGTGGATGACGAGCATGTTTTCGCCTTCGTAGAAACAATCCACGGGGCACACCTCGACGCAGTCGGTGTATTTGCAGGCAATGCAGCTGTCGTTGACGATATAGGTCATGGTCGGTCCGGTTTGGCGTATCGGCGTCTAGCTAGCGGCACCGCCCCGATCATTCAAGGCCATCCCGGGAGGGATCGGACCGGAACGCCCGGGCGGCAAAGGCGGCACGGGTGCGTCGATCGCGGGAACTGGGGCGGCCTTCGCCACTGCCGGGCGTGGCGGCGACGACCTGTCGTTCGGGCGCCGGCGGGGACAGATCGTCATACAACGCCTGAGCTTCTGGGGCGGGGCCACGGCGCGTGCCGCAGGCGATGAGGCGCGCGACACGGGCCCGGTCGCCCTGCGTGAACGTCAGCAGATCGGCCTTTCCCACGGCGCGCGAAGGCTTGGTCGCGACATCGCCGTTCACACGAACTTTACCACCAGACACCGCCGCGGCGGCAAGGCTGCGCGATTTGAAGAACCGCGCGTGCCAAAGCCATTTATCGAGCCGGATCGTTTCGCGCGGTTCGGTGACGGTCACGGTCTGCCTCGCGTCACTTCGTCTTGAAACCGGACAGGGCGGCGGCGAACGGGTTGTCGGGATCGACGGGTTTGTCATGGCGCGGCTTTGCCTCGAACTTCTGGCGCTGCTCGTCCTTTTGCGGTTTGCCACCCGCGCCCCGACGCGGTTTGGCGTCGGCATTACCTCCCGGTTTGCCTTTCCCACGTCCCTTGCGGGCCTCGTCGCTGCGCGGGGCACGCGCGTCGGACTTGCCGCCTTCGGAACGCTGTGCGCGCGCCCCGCCCTGTTCGTCGGCCCGACGACCGCCGCCATGCTGGCGCCGCTGGCCACGCCCGGCCCAGGTGAACGTATAGAACACCTCGCGCTCGGGCACCGGGACGGCGGCACCCTCGGCGACGGCAGTATCGGGCGGCGCCGCCGACATCCGCGGTGGTGGCGCAGGCGGCATTTCAGCCGGCAGATCACCGGGGATTTCGGTGGGCGGCGCGGGCGGCGTTTCCGTCGGCGCATCCGTCGGGATGTCGGCCGGAACGTCGACAGGAACTTCTGCGGGACCGGGGTCCGGCACTTCGGGGGGCGCCGTGATTTCTCCCGGTGCGTCTCCGGGCACCTCCGGCGGTGTCGGGACAGAGGGCGGCACCTCGTCGGGGCCTTCGTCAGGCGCCTCACCGGGTTTGTCATCGGGTTTTTCGTCAGGATTTTCGCCGGGCTTGTCGGCTTGCGCCCCGACAAGCGTCCTGTCCGGAACATCGACCGGTGCCGCAGGGGGCGGCGCTGCCTTTACCTTGTCGCGCTCCCCCTTTTCGGCCTTGTAGCCAAGGCCTTCCATCAACCCGGCGAATGCCTCGAGGGTCATGCCGGTGATCGACAGCATATCGGGGACCGCCTCGAATCCCGCGCGACTGTCGCGGTCGCGCAACATGTCGGCAAGGCGTTCAAGCATGTCGATCCGGATCGCCCGTTCACCCGCCGCACGGTAGCCCGCCATGGCGAAATAGCCCGGCGGAACGCCCTTGGCGGCGGCCACGGTCACCACGCCCGGGGGCGGGCTTTCGGGAAATTCGGCAAGGCCGCGCGACAGCGACCACAGCACGAGCCGCAGGCGCGTCGGCGCGGGTTTCAGCAGGGCGGGCTGAAAAATCGTGAACTGGCCAAACCGGATCGCGTGTTTGCGCAGGGATCCGCGCGCGTCCTGATCCAGCGCCTTGACTTCATCGGCCACCTCGCCGCGTGGCAGGATGCCAAAGCCCTCGACCAGCCGGAACGCAAACCCCTTGGCGAGGCCGGTGAGCGCCTCATCCGCGGCAAGCGTCAACAGCGGCTCCATCGCGGCGGCGATCTTGCGGTCGATGAAATGCTGCAACCGGCGCTGAACCTTGGCCGAGACGTCGGCGCCCGCCTCTTCGTCGACGAAGGGCTGCACTTGCGGTTTCAGTGCATCCGGTCCGGCGACAAGCTTGCCCACAGCATGCTGGCCCCACATGAGCCCACCCTGTTCGGTAAAATCGAGCTCGGTGTCGGGGGCGTTGTAAAACCGATCCGCGCGCAGGTGAAACTGCGGCGCAAGGGCCTGCGCCGTTGCCTGCCGCAGGGTTTTCGCCTCGTCGGGCGTGCCGGTCTTGTCCATCCGGAACCGAAATCCCTCCAGCCGTCCGACAAACTCGCCTTCGACCTTCACGTCGCCGTTTTCGCTTACATCTGCCACCAGTACGTCCTTCTGTTTGAGCCGCCGGGCGAGGACACTCGTCCGCCGGTCCACAAATCTTTGGGTCAGCGCCCCGTGCAGCGCGTCCGACAGGCGATCTTCTACAGCCCGCGTCGCGTCGCGCCAATGGCTTTCGTCCCGGGTCCAGCCCTTTCGCTGGGCCACGTAGGTCCAAGTGCGGACATAGGCAAGGCGTTTGGACAGTGTGTCGATGTCGCCGTCGGTACGGTCGATGCGGGCCATCTGCCGGTCGAGGTAGTCGTCCGGGACGACACCTTTCTGGTGCAGATAGTCGAAGATCGTGGTCAGCATGGCGGCGTGCTCGGCCCGCGAAATGCCGCGAAAATCGGGCACCCGGGCCACGTCCCACAGCAGTTTCACGGAAACGCCGTCGGTGGCGCGGGCCATCACCTCGGCGTCGGCGGCCATCGCCTTGAGGGCGGCGAGGTCGTCACTTTCGCGCACGCGTGTCAGCCAGGGCTCAAATGTGCGCTCCTCCAGGGTCTGGATCAGGCGTTTCACAGAGCCGAATTGCAGGCGCGCATTGCGCCAGTGCAGCTTTTGCACCGGTCGGAACTGATGATTTTCAATCGCCTGCGCCGTAGCATCGTCGAGGGGCGGCGCCTCGCCGGTGACGCCGAAAGTACCGTTGTTCATGTGGCGCCCTGCACGGCCCGCAATCTGCGCCAGCTCGTCGGCGGCAAGGTGGCGCATCCGCACACCGTCGAATTTGATCAGGCTGGAAAACGCCACATGGTCGATATCGAGGTTCAGACCCATGCCGATGGCGTCGGTCGCCACCAGGTAATCGACGTCGCCGTTTTGATACATCTCGACCTGGGCATTGCGCGTCCGGGGGCTCAGCGCGCCCATGACGACGGCCGCGCCGCCTTTGGTGCGGCGCAGTAATTCGGCGATGGCATAGACATTTTCAACCGAAAACCCGACGATTGCGGCCCTTTCGGACATCCGGCTTATCTTTTTCGAACCTGTGTAGGTCAGAGTGGAAAACCGCTCGCGTCCCATGAACTGCGCCTCGGGGACGAGGGCGGCGATGGCGGGCCGCATCGTGTTCGATCCCATGAACAATGTCTCGTGCAGGCCGCGCGCGTTCAGCAGCCGGTCGGTAAAGACGTGGCCACGGTCGGGATCGCCACAGAGCTGTATCTCGTCGATCCCGATGAAATCGGCGCCCATGCCTTCCGGCATCGCCTCGACGGTGCAGACCCAATAGGCGGTGCGCGGCGGCACGATCCGCTCTTCGCCGGTCACAAGGGCCACGACGGACGGCCCGCGCAGGGCGACGATCCGCTCATAGACCTCGCGTGCCAGAAGGCGCAGCGGCAGACCGATGATGCCGGTGCGATGCGCCAGCATCCGTTCGATCGCGTAATGCGTCTTGCCGGTATTGGTCGGACCGAGGACGGCGGTGATGCGGGCGGGCAACTGCATTTGCGAAGGGCCTGTCTGATGCCAAAGGATTCTGCCAGTGCCGCCGCGTCAGAGCGCGCGGCCGTTAAGCTCTATCGACAGACGTTCGGCAAAGGCGGCGCTTTCGGCATCGCCGGGATAGATTGCAAGCAGATCGCGGAACACCTTGAGGGCCGCATCCGGCATGTCCAGTTCCGCGAGGATCAGGGCAAGGCCCTGCATCGCATTGAAATGCCGTGGATTTCGGTTGAGTACCTCGCGCAGGTCCTCCAGAGCGGGCCCGATGTCGCCGTTCAGGTAATAGGCGGTGGCGCGCCCGTGCCAGGCCTCGGTATAGGCAGGATCCCAGTCGATCGCGGCGGTAAAATGCTCGATCGCGGCAACCGCATCGCCCGCTTCGAGGGCGTCCTCGCCCCGGCGCAGCAGCAAATCCATCGCCGGTGAGCCGCTTTTGGACCATTCCGTCATGATTTCGGTCGGCGATCCGCGCCGCCATCGGCCCTTCGGCCTGCGCCAGCTGCCGCATCAGATCGTCGACCCGTGCCGCGTCGGTTGCCTGCTGTGCCTGCGACATCCCGCCGGGTAGGGAAAACCCTACTGCAAGGACAAGTGCCGTGACGATACGCAAAAAGGGGTGTGACGTTGCTCGCATGTTCTGGAATGTAACCTATCTTGAGGGCGATACCAGAGGTGCCGTCGAAAACTGGCCTGTCCGTCGGACAGAACCGGTCAAATCGAACGGCTCGCCATCGGCCCCGAGCACAGTACACACCGAAAGGAACGACATGAGCGATATTCTGGACGAGGCGGTCACCGCCCTCAGCGCAAAGATGGCGGGCGATGGCTTTGACGGCACGGCGAAATTCGTGATCGAGGGCGAAGGCGCGCTGATGATCGAAGGCACGCAGGTGCGCAAAGGCGACGATGCGGCCGACGTGACGCTGACCGCGGACACCGAGACGTTCAGATCGATCCTCGACGGCTCGCTGAACCCGACGTCTGCCTTTATGACCGGCAAATTGTCGGTGGACGGTGACATGGGCTCCGCGATGCGCCTGTCCGGCGTCCTGGCGTAGATCGGCTCGTGGCTGCCGACGGAAACACGTTGCACGGCGACGCCCGGCTGTCCGCGCCCTATTTCGAGGCGATGGCCGATGGCCCCGCCGGCGGGTCTGCCCACTGGCTGGAGACGCGCGACGGCGTCCGGATCCGGGCCGTGACCTGGGGCGCCGATGCGCCGGGCGGTACGATCCTGCTGTTCCCCGGACGCACCGAATACGCCGAAAAATACGGACGTGCCGCAACGCAGATGTATGCGCGCGGCTATGCGACCGTGGCTGTCGACTGGCGCGGACAGGGGCTCGCGGCCCGGTTGCTCGACAATCGTGCGATCGGCCATGTCGGCCGGTTTCTCGACTATCAGCACGACGTCGACGCCCTTGTCGCCCATGTACGCGACCGGGGCCTGCCAGAGCCGTATTACCTGCTGGCGCATTCGATGGGCGGCTGCATCGGTCTGCGATCGCTCTGTGCGGGGCTGCCGGTCGTGGCCGCCGGGTTCACCGCCCCGATGTGGGGCATCACGATGGCGCCGCGGATGCGGCCCGTGGCCTGGGCCCTGTCATCGCTGTCGCGCCATATCGGCCAATCGGGGCGGCAATCGCCGGGGCAGCAGGACGAAACCTATGTGCTGCGCGCCCCGTTTGCCGGCAATGCCCTGACGACCGACGCCGACATGTGGGCGTGGATGCAGGACCAGTTGCGCGCGCAGCCCGATCTCGCCCTTGGCGGGGCATCGCTGGGGTGGCTGAACGAGGCGCTGCGCGAGATGCGGGCATTGTCGCGCCTGCCCTCGCCCGATCTTCCGTGCCTGACCGCATTGGGCACCGCCGAGACGATCGTCGATCCCGCGCGCATCCACAGCCGCATGGCGGCATGGCGGCACGGCGAATTGTGGCTGGTCGAAGGAGCCGCCCACGAGATCATGATGGAAAAGACCGCAACCCGAAACGGGTTTTTCGACCGGCTGGCAACGGTTTACGCGCAGGCGCGCGGATAAGGCGCGGGCATCCTCTACAGCGCCTCGATACCCTTTGCCGCCGCTGCGGCACCCGCGCGCATCCACGCATGTTCGGAGGCCACGACGAAAACGGTCATCCCGAATTTCGTCCACGCCGCCGCCGCCTCGGCCCCCGGAACCCAGCTGACATAGGCCACGCCCGCCGCGCGTGCCGCCACGCCGATCCGCACCAGTGCCGCGTCGAGTTCCGGCGTGCCCATCGCGCTCTGGCCGTAGCCGACGCTGAGATCGGCAGGCCCCGCGAACAGCGCATCGATTCCCGGCACGGCGGCGATGTCGAAGGCGGCATCGACACCCTCCGGCTCTTCGATCTGGGCGATCACGATGGTCTCGGCATCCTGCGCCAGCACATCGGTCATCGCCCGCGTCGCGAAACCGGCCCAGCGCGTCGATCCGGCATAGCCACGCCCACCGCGCCCGAAATGCGCAGCTTTTGCAACGGCTTCGGCGTCCATGACGCTGGCCACATGTGGCACGACGACGCCCACCGCCCCGGCGTCGAGCGCCTGAAGGATAAGGTCCGGCCGCGCCGCGCCGACGCGCACCAGGATCGGAAAGTCGAGCGCGCGACCGACGGCAAGGCAGGCGTCGAGTTCACGCCGCCCGAACGGTGCGTGTTCGGCGTCGAGGATGACGAAATCGAGACCCGATTGCGCCAGAACCTCGATCACGGCGACGTCGGGCGTCTTGACGAAGGTGCTCGACAGAAAGTCGCCCGCCGCCAGCCGTTTCTTCAACCCATGTGTCCGCATCGCTCTCTCTCCTGTTGCGCTGTGCCATCCTGCCGTTCCGGACCACTTGACCGCAAGGGCGCGCCCGCTTAGGAAATCCTCAGAGGCGAGTGGGCAGGTAGGTTATGCAGCGGATTGCAAATCCGTCTAGACCGGTTCGATTCCGGTACTCGCCTCCATTTACAATCAAACACTTAGCGTCATACTGCAAGAGTGGCGGCGTCCATTTTACAGGGCGTTTTACAATTCCGTTCACGCTCTGCCCTCTCGCGACCGGTTGAGCAGGGTCAGAACCTCGTCGGTTTCCGCCGCTGAAACCTGCGCATACCGCTCGATCATCGCGGCGGCAGTGCGCAGCGACCACCCCATGCACCCGGCGATCTGCGACAGTGACAGACCGGCGCGCAACAGCCGCGTGGCTGCCGTGCCGCGGGCATCATAGAGGCGCAGGTCATAGCCGATAACATCGGGGGTGAGGCCAACACGGTCGCGCCAGAGGCGCACGACCTGCGAGGCGCGGCTCTCGGTCAGCGGCGCACCGCTCGCGTTGGCGAGGATCAGCAGGCGGTCTGACGGTGTGTCATCGAGGACCGCGGCCATAGCCTGACTGACAGGTACGAATGCCGACTGGCCGCGCTTGTTCGTCTTGATGCGAATGCGCCGCCCGCCGGGGGTCGGCTCGATGTGAGCGCGCGACAGCCGGATGAGGTCGCCGGGTCGCATTCCGGTTTCGCAGGCAGCAGTCAAAATCCGACCCACCCAAGGGGGTGCCGCGCCCGTCACCATCGCCACCTGCGCAGGCGACCAGACGACGTCCGACCGATCAGACCGATAGACCTTTTTGAAGCTGCAATGATGCTCCTTGAGGCGCCCAGCCTCCATCGCCCAATTCAACAGGCGCGTGACCACCGTTCCGGCGTAGTCATACTGCTTGGGCGAATGCACCCACTGCGACCGCCATTCATTGACGACGATGCGCGATTCCACCTCCTCGAACATGCCAATCGGGGCCTGCGAAAACTCTGCCGCAAAGCGATCGGTCCACCTTCGGTAGCCCTGACGGGTCCGTGGCTTGAGCGAGAGAAATTCAGCGGACCCGATATAGGCGTCGACCAGCGGCCCCATTTTGACACGGTCGACCTTGGGCCGGGCCGCGGCGACAGCGGCGGCATAGGCCGCGAAGAATGCAGCTTCCTTGGGCATCGGGCGGGCGTCCTTCCAGAAGCCCGACCCTTTCCGCCCGCGCAGCGAGAAATAGTATAGCACGGCCCCACCGGCGAGACGCGCTCGCACCCGGTGGACCTCTGGAGGCAAACTACCTCGCTGCACGGCCTGCCACCCAATCGGCGGTGAGGGCACCGGGCGAGCCGTCAGCACGCGGCACGAGGCCCTGCGCCTCATCGAGGCGCCGCCGCACGAGTGCGGTGTCGTAGAACCCCCGACGCCCAGGCAGGGGCGAAATGCGCAGGTCTGCACACCATTGGCGGAACGCGGTATTTGCGCTCGAATAGCCCATCTTGGTCGCCAGCGCGTCGGTCGAGATGATATCAAGCACCGCGGCGGCCTCCCCCGAATGCCTTCTGCCGGTCGACGCCGAGTTTTTCGGCAATCGAGTCGCAGAGGCGGGTGAGGTTGATGAGCGCGCGGGGTGCTGAATCGTCGCCGCCAGTCGACCAGATCGCGAAATTCAGTGCCGACGCCTCGCTTGCGCCGTAGGCTGGATTCGCATCGCTGATGATGGAAAACGGCAGGTTCGGGCCATCATGCTCGCCGCGATAGTAAACGAGCCACGTCTCGCCCACGCCGAACAGACAACCCGGCGCCCGGTCCTCGAATCGCTGGCCCGCAGACGGATCGAAATGCGTTGTGGCATCGCCGTTCCCGGCGGTGAAGGCGAAGAATGCAGCGGCGGTATAGGCGTCGACCACCTCGATTCCACAGTCGATCAGGCGTAGGGAAATCGCGCCGTGAGCGATGGCATCGCAGCGGAATTGAAGTTTGACGCCCCGTCCGTAGGACTTGATGTCACCGAAGGGATTCGGTGAATGCGCCAGCCCAAGGTCGCCGGTGAACGTCTTTTTCTGTTTCCGATGTTGCTCATAACGGTGGCCGCCGGTGCCCATGGCGTCATACGCGATATCGGAGGGAAACGTCTGGTTGAGGCTCATGATGGCTGGCTCCTAAAAGGGGTGTAGCAGTTGCACCCTTTTCTTACCAGCGTTTTCGGGGGCGTTGCGGCAGATAGTTTTACCGTCCGCCGGGGTATGGTGCGCGTTAACGGAACGCGCACCAACTTTGCCTTGCGCCCTAGGCTGCCCTCTGCCCTGCGGCGACCGCGCGACCGATTTGCCCGCCGATTTGCGCCCGACTGGCCTGAAATGCCTGCGGACTTGGCGTCTGGATATAGACGTTCACGTTGCCGCCCCCGCTGTCGCCGTTGCGCCGCACATCGACCGTCTCGCTGTCAGACGTGCGCAGGACGGTCAGGTTGCGGTCGACCCCGGCCTTGCCGCTCACCTGAAAACTGCCACCGGTATCGAGGCCGAGGATGCTACCGACAAAGCCGGTCAGCCCTGTCATGAGGCCGCCGAAACCGCCGCCACCCGCCGCTCCAGCCGCGCCGACCCCGCCTCCGCCAAAGTTGAACGATTGCTCGAGGTTGTTCCAAAGCGCATCCCAGGCGGGCGAGAACGCGAGGTCGAAAATGCGGTCGGTGGCATCAGCGAAGATGCCCCGCCATGTGTCGCCCCAGGACTGCCCCTCGAAGACGAGGGCCTTCATGTTGTCTTTCGCGTCCTGCCAGCCGGGCGAGTTCCCGAACGCGGTGACCGAGTCCCCAGCCTCATCGAATATGCCCGCCGCTTCATCGACCGCATCGCTTAGGCCGCCGCTGCCCCCGATGGCAGAGGCGGCGCCGCCCGCGGCGGTTTCCACCCCGCCCGCCGCCTCGGCAAAGTCGCCGAGGGTGCCGGTGGCGGTCGGGTCGATACCGAAAGAACCGTCACCCCCATCAGACCCCAGCACGAAACCGGCGGGCACGCTGGGGGCCGCGCCCGCCGTGGCACCGACCACCGAGGGGAGGCTGGGGGCGACGATGGGGGCTTGCGTCGGCGCACCGGCGAGGCGGTCGAGGGCCGCTGCGGTTTCGGCGTTGCGTTGCTCGAGATCCAGAACACCGGAAAGCATGTCTCCGTGAGCCTGCAACAGGTCGTCCATGCGTTCCGTATTGCGCCGCGGAATCGCACCCGCCTCAATGGCGGCGGTCATGCCGCCCCCGGGATCATAGAATGTCGCGGTATTCATATCCCGTTCGGTTTCGATATCCGCGCGCAGGTCGCGATACGCCTGACCGCCCATCACTGTCGCGCGATATTCCGCGATGGCGGCGCGGGCATTCTCAAACCGCGACCGCGCTTCGAGGTATTTCTGCGCGGTGATAGTGGCGGAGCCTGCGGCTTCTGTAGCGAGGGCATCCGAATTTTCCCGGAATTGGCTGGCCTCCGCCTCCAGCGACCCGACCAGCGTGTCGATGGATTGCGTCAGCTTGTCAGTTTCCGGCCAGAGGAGCGCAACGGCGGCGGTGACGCCAGCGATGCCCGCGACGGCCAGTGCAATCGGTGCGCCAATGGCCGCAATACCGGCGACCACAAGGCCAAGGGCGGCGATGAGCGGCGGCAGGGCAACGGCCATCAGATCGAACATCACTACCGCCTTTTGCCCCTCGGGCGTCATCGCCTTGAACGCATCGGCGACACTTTTGAGAACCGGAAAGATATTCTCTTTCAGGTCCACGATGACACCGCCGACCACCTCCTTGATGTCGCCCCAGCTACCTTCCCATGCGTCTTGAATCCCTGCTCCAGCTTGCCGCGCGGCAGCGGCCTGTCCACCATACGCCGACGCAATGCCGTCCAGAATGAGGTACTGGGCCTGCGCGATATCGCCTGTGCGCGCCAATTCGGCGATTACATCCTTCTGGCCTTGGGTAAAGGTGACACCCGCGCGGGACAGTGCAGAGATTCCGGCAATCGGGTCATCTAGCGCCTTGCCGAGCATGATCGCGGCGCTTTGCACGTCGCCATCCATGGTGGTCGACAAATCGAGCGCAGCCATCTGGGCATCGAGAAACACGTCACCCGCAATTCGCTGGAATGTCAGCAGTTGGGCGGTGACGTTGTTTAGGATGTCCTCGTCGCCGAACCGGGTCAGTTCTTGCAGGGCTGACGCCTGATCGAAAAGTGCGGTAGCGGTAAATCCGGCGGCGCCGCCGGTGGCACGGATTGCGGTCGCGACCTTTGCCTCGGCACGGGCTTGCAGATCATAGGCGTCTTGGGCACCCCGGAACAGGGACGCGATACCAAGGGATGCGATAGACCCCATCGCGCCCATCCGCTGCATCGATTGGCCAAGGCGTCCAACACGCTCATTCAGTGTCGTCGCAAGCCCATCGGCCTGCCGCAGATTGCGGTTGACAGACTGAAATGCCGTGCCGGAATTATCGGTCGCATTGATTGCGAAAAAAAGATCGCGGAGTGCCATCTACCCGTACTCCCGCGCCCGAATGAGTTCCCGCGCCCGGTCGGCGGCCACGCATTCCAGTTTCAGCTTTTCGACCTCTTGCTCGAGGCGCTCGAACACCGGGGCGAACCGCGGGCCGAATTGCGAGACGAGTTTCGCAGCGATGAAAAGCGCCTCATCCAGCCGCACCGTGTCTATTTCTTGGCCCGCCATGGTCAAATGACCTCCCAACCGGGCAACGACACCGCAGCCAGGGCCGTCACGGCATAGTAGTAATCCTCGGGCCGCAACGTCAGGTTCGCAAGTTCGGTGTCGGAAATCCGACAGTAGTAGGTATCTGACGATTGAAGGTCGCGGCCAACACAGAGAATTTGGCGCTTTGCCAAGCTGGTGAGGCCATCCAAGACCTCGTCAGCGTCGACCGTCAGCATATCCTTGACCTCGCCAAGGCCGATTTGGGCGAAACCCTTATGGCTCCACGCGCAGTAGATGGCGAACGCAACCATTTCGCCGCGCGACCTCCATGCGCCTTTTACCTCGATGCACTTTTTCATTTTCGACTCCTTTCGGCGGTGAGGGGCGCGGCGGTCATCGCCGCGCCCGGGTTGCGGGTCAGTCGGCGGTGACGATATCCGTCATGATCGCGAAGGACTCGGGGTTGCGGATGGCGATATCCCATTCGCTGTGCGCGACGATGCGCACGTTGCCCTGCCTGGCCTCTGTCAGTTCATCGACGATGATGTCGATGCCACCCCAGCTTCCGATGAGCAGGTCCGACCACGATCCGAAGATGAGGGCCGAAAGGTCGGTTTCCGCGCCTTCGGTGAGGTCGGAAGGCACCAGCGACGTGAACGCGATGGGCAGACCGGCGACCGACTTGCCGTCTCCCGGCGAGTTCAGAATTGCGTCGGTATGGTCGCCCAGCAGCTTGCCAGTGCGCAGCATCGCGGCCTTGACGTTGTAGTTCGTCAGAAAGCCCATGCTGGCCATCGGCGCATTCGCCATTTCGACGGCGGCCATGAGGCGCGTGACCGAACGCCAGGTGAGGCTTCCGGCGGGGGTGCCGCCGGTGGCCGGATCCCGATCCACGAGGCTGACGCCGGTGGTGTTCAGGATTCCGCGCGGTTCGGTCGCCGAACCGGCCCCGTTGATCGCCGCCGAGTCGAGAGCCACGGCAATCTGTCGGCGCAGGTCGTTCTGGAGGATCACATCGAGGCCCGGCAATGCCTGCTTAAGCTGGCGCCGCGACATGCGGGTATTGGCGCTCAACTGGTGCAGCGTCAGCGAGACCGAATCGAATGTCGGCGTCGACTCGGTCGCGCTGGCATTTTCCGCGATCCATTCAGCAGAGGTGCCCGAGGGCATCCGCGGGATCGTCACGTTCTCGCGCAGACCCTGCAACACGGTCGCGCCGAGCGACATGACCTTCACCTCGGGCAGAAGGGCGTCGATGAAGGCATTGCCCGCGTGATGAGTGCCGATCATCGCCGCCGCATTGGTCGTGGTCAGGAGGTCGCGCTGCCCCGAGAGGACCACGTCAGGAACGAAGAAGCCTTGCGGCGCCCGGCCCATCGCTCGTTGCATTTCCGAGGCGACCTCGCGCTCGAAACCGGCGTCGGAAAAGTCCCGGGTCAGGTGCGCATTGATGGCGCGCGAAAGCGAATAGGTGCGCTCCTGCGTGCGGTTGAAGCCGCCGCCGATGCGGGTTTCGCCCGAGCGGGTTGCGGGTGCCTCCTCTGCCGACAAGTGGTCCATCACGATGCCGCGGAACTTATCCTCGGACGTGCCGTTCTCGATAGCGTCATCGACGTCCGCATCCGGCACATTGAAACGGCGGGCGATGGCGCGGATTTCGGCGCAGCGGCGGCGCTCTTCGGCAACCGCGCGATTGGCGCCACCCGTGGGGGCGGCGGTGGTTTCGGTAGTCATGTTTTTCACCTTGGAGTTGGGATATGGGTTCCCGGTCCCGCCGACAGAGCGACCGATACCAACGGTTGCATCCGCAGCGACTGCGACTAGGGAAATCTCGAAAGGCTGCCACCGGGTCACCCGGTTGACAGGCACGCCGTCACGCTCGCCAGAGCGGACATAGTCTCGTATCTGGTATCCCACAGACACAGACTTGACTTCGCCAGCACGCACGCGCGCCAGCATGTTCTTACCCTCGGGGGTCGAGGATAAGCGAACCACCGCATACCCTCGCGCCCCCGAAATATGGGCCGATTCCACATGCCCGATCATCGAGTCCAGATCGCGCCGGTGGTCCTTTAGAAGCGGGGCCGTCCCCGAGACCAATCGGGTCAGGTCCACTTCGCCAGGTTGATGGCCGAGAATTTCCCAGCCGTTGTCTCGGAGGTAGGGTTCCTCCGAAGAAAATGAGAGGATGACCGTCTGGCCTTCCGAGCCGTCTGGTTTCACCTCGATATCGAAAGCGGCGCGGACCAGTTCCACGCCGTCAATGACAGGTTGCATTGTTGGATCCTTTCGGTTGATTTTCCGTGAACGCAGCGGCGCCACCGCCCATCGCCAGGGCGAGTTGCGCAACGAGGTCGGGGTTGAGGCCGATGACAGGAACTCCCGCGCCCCGTGCCTCGTCCACGAAGGCAGACAGCCGGACGTCGGCGGTGCTGACGATGCCACGCGGGGCGTCGGGGTCGAGGCGATAGATCACCAAGGCCCCACACCCCCGGGTCAGGGCGGCCTCGATCTTGTCGGGGGCATCGCGCAGGCAGGCCATGGCGGCCTCGTCCCCTACGTTGTTGTCCTTCATGGCGCGCACCAGCACGGCCAGGCTGGCGGTCACCACATCGGCGCGCAGGCGGGCGGCAGAGGGCAGCCCCGGCGACGGGGGTTGTGTCATTGCATTTCTCCTCGAGGTTGGGAAAGCGCGCTTGCCTCGCCGACAGGCGCGCGGCATCCGGCCCATGGCTCGTCATTCGACGGGGCCGACAGGTTCAGCGAGAGCCGGGGCGAAAGGGGCCAACAACCACAACCCAAACAGATGTTGCGGCGCGCGGCCTGAAACCTACACGATACGTCAGCGCGAATTACCCGTGTGGCGTTGGTCTGGAAAGAACCTAACCCCCTTCTGGGAGTAGCAGGCCGCGCCCAGACCCGGGAAGTTGGTGCGTCAACCGCTAACGCGACCGGTCGCAGGTGAGGCGAGGTGAGGTGGGTGAAGCGGATTCCATTGTATCCTACTTTCTGACTACATATGATTTTTCTCATATGTGTATAGCACCTCACCTCCTTCACCCTCCTCACCCCACTCCTTCTTTTCAAACAGTTAGAGAGAGAAAAGAGGTGAGGTAGGAGGTGAAGGGGTGAAGTGGTATATCGAAACCCTGCTTTATTCTGCCCCCGTAAGGCATTCACTGCCGTCAGGCAGTGTCCTTCCCATGCCCTGAAACCCTGCCCCGGGTGAGGTAGAAGGTCCCCCACCTCACCCGGGGCGCGGGGCGATGTGGGGGGCGACAATGTTGCGGCGGTGAGGCGCTGCGGCTGCAATTTGGCTGGGGTTGGGTCGCGCCCTTGGGGGGTAACCGGGGCGGCGATGCCATGGCGGCCATAAACGTGCTGCGCCAGCGAGGAATGAGGGGAAGGGGCGAGGGTAAGGTCAGCACGCATCAACGCGCGCTTACGACTACCGCCAGCGATAAATCGCGGCGCTCTTGATGCGGCCCCCCGCACCCCCACACCCCCGCGCCCCGAGAGTGGATCACCTCCAGCCTCACCTGATAAGACCAGACGGCGGGTTAGACCGGGCAGGGCAGCGGTGACGTGAATGGGGGCGCGGGCGATGCCGACACCTCGCCGAAGGCGCGTATCCGCTTTACAAGATACTTGTAACTCACTGATAATGTGGGGGCGGACAAATGCCCGCTTTACGAAATTATCTAATGAAAACAGCCTGACCGGGTGGATTGCAAATCCGTCTAGACCGGTTCGATTCCGGTACTCGCCTCCATGTTATGTCAGGAGGACCAGCGCTCACAGGACATCCGTACCGTCCGGGATCGCTGAAAAAAATATCCTCTATTTCGCGCCCCATGTATCGGACAAGCGATAGCCCTCGGGCCACGGATCGCCGGGGTCGAGCATGTGCTGGTGGACGCCGGTGATCCAGCCCCGCCCCGAGAGTTCCGGCACGATGGCCCGGTAATCGCCGACCTGTGTTTCACCTACGATCCGACCCACGAAGGTAGAGCCGATGACCGAGACGATGGTCAGGCGGTCTTGTGGCCCCATCTCGTCTTTCGCATGAAGAATGGCCATGCGCGCGGACAGGGCAGTGCCGGTGGGCGAGCGGTCAACCTTGCCGGGCCGCACCGCGACCGCAGATCCGGCGCGCAGTTCGTGGCCCTGCCGTTCGATTGGCCCGGCGAACAGGCAGAATGAGAAATGCGTCCACTCCGGGTTTCCGGGATGATGAAACCGCAGGCTTTCGTTGGCCGCCCTGGTGATCTGCACACCGGTCCGGGCAATGAAATGCGCCTCGTCGGCCACCAGTTTCAGCCCGAGGGCCTCGGCGTCGACGACGACGAAACTGTCGCCGCCATAGGCGATATCGACGGTCAGCGTGCCCAGTCCCGGCACGTCGAGTTCGACGCCGAGATCGGTGGCAAAACTCGGCAGGTTCTGTACGAAGATGCGTTCCGCCTTGCCAGCCCGGCATTCGGCGCGGACGTGGACAAGGCCGCCGGGCGCCTCCAGCACGAGGCGCGTCTCGGGCTCGGTCATCGGCACGATGCCCGCGTCCAGCAGCACGGTGGCGACGCAGATGGAATTCGAGCCGGACATCGGCGGCGTGTCTTCCGGCTCCATGATGATGAAGGCCGCGTCGGCGCTCGGGTCCTTTGGCGGCACCAGCAGGTTCACGTGCCGAAAGACACCGCCGCGCGGTTCGTTCAGCACGAAATTGCGCAGGGTTTCGTCACGCGCGATCCAGCGCGACTGTTCCCAGATCGTCTCGCCCGGCGGCGGGCGGACGCCCGCCGACGATGACGTCGCCGACTTCACCTTCGGCATGGGCCGAAATCACGTGGATCACTTTGCTGCTGCGCATCTCAGACCTCGTTCAGCCAATCGGGAAGGGTTTTTTCCAGGCGTCCGTCCCGGGCCGCCCGCACACAGTCGGCAAGCGACCCGAACCGCACCTCGCGGCCGCTGAGGCCGGGAGCGTAATGGGCATATTTGCCGGAATTGGTCATCAGGCTGCGCGCGTCGGGCGGAAATATCGGTTCGGTGATCGAGCACCAGCAGATGTCCGGAAACACGGTGGCGCCGAACGCCTCCAGTCGCGCGAGAGTGCCGTCGGCCCGGGCGCGGGCCAGCACGTCCCGCCCGACGGTAACGACCACGGCGGTGGTCTTTGCGCGATGGCCCGTGGCCAGATCGGCCAGGGCCCGGCACTCGCTGAGTGAAGAATGCGGACTGCCGAAGGCCACGAGGTCGATCCGCTCGGGCCCGGGGTTCAGTTCGCGCCAGACACGGGCAAGATCGCCGCGTGTGAGGGTGACGCGGTCGGCGACCGGGGGAGAAATCGCCCGCCTCGGGCGTGATACCCGCAACATGCAACATCGGCGCGGCCGAGGTTGTCCCGAAGGCCGCGCACATCGCCTTGAGATCGTCGGACGACGGCGCGGCATCTTCCAGCCCGGTCAGGATCGGGATCCGGTCCGGCGCAAGCTGACCGGCGATATAGCCCAGCATCGGCCACAGCGCGTCGTCGTGCTGCCCCGGCAGAGCGGCCCGCTCCGACAGGTCGACGTGTGATCGCACGACGCGGTGCGCGGTTGCCGTCGAGATAGACGCCCGACAACGGCGCGCGCCCGGTCATCGCGATGAACAGATCGAGGTAGTCCGGATGCTTCACCGTCCGCGCGGCGAGCACGGTATTGGCATAGATCACCGCATTGGATTCCGACCAGCCGATACGCTCTCCCGCCTGCGGCGCGGTGTCGAGCAGGTAGGGCGCGCAGGTAAAGGTCGGGCGTGCGCCCATGTGCACATAGGCATCGGCCAGCCGGGCGGCGCGCAGGCCGAAATCGGGCGCGACGCCCTGGGTGCGCCAATTGCCGTGGTCGACCGATATGGCATTTATCGTCGTGGGAATGCCGACCCGCGCGCCCATCCCGGCCATCTTTTCGGCAAACCGCAGGTTGGCGGCATTGGCGAGGATGCAGCCGTCGATATGGCCCTGCGTCACATCGAGCAGCGTGCCGGCGCCCTGCAGGGCGGCCATCGCACAGATCACCTCCATCGCGATCCGACGCGCGGCGCCGTCCTCGCCCGCCAGCATCGCGCGGTCCTGTGCGGTCAGGTCGAGATCGGCGACGGGCAGCGGCGCCAGCGGCAGCGTAGCGCCATCGACGGTCAGCGCCGTATCGGTCAGGTCCGCCACCTGCGCCGACGCCGCCCGCGCAAACGCCTCGGCCCCCAGCCGCACCACCGGTACGGGCCGGTCGAACATCCGCCCCGCGATCATCGCGCCAAGGGTGACGATGTCCTCCGCCTCGCGAAAGACGAAGGCTGCGGGGGCGAGGCCGTTCAGCGCCAGATCGAGGATGACGCCGCTGCCGCTGCACGATCCGCGCGTCGTCGGCATCACCAGCACCTTGCCCGCAATCGAGTGCCCGCACAGCGGATGGTGCACGTCGATCACCAGACCGGTGAGTGGATCGACCCCGCCCCAGAACGACAGCCCCTCGTCGGTCGCCAGAACCGGGGCGCAAACGCTGCCGGGCAGGATCGCCTGACCGCTCATGTCGGCAAACGCCCGTGGGCGACGGGGCCGCTGGCAATGGTGTCGACGGAGGCCGGGCAGGTCATAAATCGGTCTTTCAAAATCGCGACGGGGCGAAGGGGGCAAGGTCGATGGCGGGCGGTGCGCCGGACAGGATGTCGGCGACGATCTGTGCGGTGCCGGCCGATTGCGTCAGGCCCAGATGCCCGTGCCCAAAGGCGCAGATCGTATTGGGTATCCCCGGCAGTGGCCCGATGGCGGGCAGACTGTCGGGCAGCGACGGGCGAAACCCCATCCACCGGGTGCCGCCGCTGGTTTTCAGCGCGGGCAGGAATCGCCGGGCCTTGGCCAGCATCGCATCGGCGCGGGCAAAGTTCGGCGGTAATTTCAACCCGCCCAGTTCCACGGCACCGCCGACGCGGATGCCGCTGTCGAGACGCGAAATGACAAAGCCGTGCCCGCCGAAGGTGATCTGACAGCGCAGATCGACCGCATCCGGCGGCAGCGTCGTGTTGTACCCCCGCTCGGTTTCCAGCGGGATGCGCACGCCGACCGTGCGCGCCAGATGATGCGAAAACGCCCCCGCCGCCAGTACGACGCGGCCTTTTCTGACGCCGTCCGAGGTGTCCACCCCGTCCGGCAAAAGCCGCCGTGCCTCCGCGATGACGATCTCGCCGCCGTTCGCGCGAAACCGGTCGGCCAGCGCGAGGGTGTAGTCTTTCGGGTCGGAGATCGAGCACCAGTCTGGCGTGAACGTCGCGTGGGTGAACCGAGGGTCGAGGCCCGGTTGCCGGTCGGCGATCTCGGTGCCCGCGAGGTGGGTGAACCGGATGCCGGCCTGCTCCCGCGCCGCCCAGCCGGGCACCGAGGCGTCGAACTCCCGCTGCCCTTCGTAGACCTGCAACTGCCCCTCGCGGCGCAGCATCGGCGTCAGCCCGGTCGCCGCCAGAAACGGGTCGAGCGCCGCCGCGGACAGGGCCATCAGCGCGGCCTGCGCGGCGGTCGACGCGCGCACCTGCGAGGTCCGACTGGCCCGCCAGAACCGGAACAGCCACGGGGCGACCCGCAGCGCATGGCCGGGGCGCACCGACAGCGGCCCCAGCGGATCGAGCAGCCATTTCGGCGCCTGCCGGATGATCCGCGGCGAGGCGAGCGGCAGGATATCGCTGAAGGCAAAGGCCCCGGCGTTGCCCGCCGAGGCGCCCGCCGCCGGGCCGGTCCGGTCGATCACGCAGACACAATGCCCGCGCGCCTGTGCCGCAAGGGCGACAGACAGGCCGACGACCCCTGCACCGATCACAACGACCTGACCCGAATTCATTGGTGCAGGCCCTATCTGATGTTCGACAGAAAGGCCTGTGTCTCGGGGTGTTTCGGCGCCCCGAAGAACTCTGCCGGGGGTGCGATTTCGGCCAGCACGCCTTTGTGGAAAAACGCGACGCGGTTCGACACGTCGCGCGCAAAGGTCATCTCGTGCGTCACGCAGATCATCGTCATGCCGTCGTCGGCCAGCAATTTCAGCGTATCGAGCACCTCGCCCACCAGCTGCGGATCGAGCGCCGATGTCACCTCGTCGAACAGGACATAGGCGGGCGACATCGCCAGCGCACGCGCGATGGCCATCCGTTGCTGCTGGCCGCCCGACAGACGGCCGGGATAGACGTCGAGCTTTTCGGCGAGGCCCACATGGGTCAGTTGCTTTACCGCGATCTCGCGGGCCTCGGCCTTGCCCATCCCCAGCACCTTGCGCGGCGCCAGCGTGACGTTTTCCAATACCGTCAGATGCGGAAAGGCGTTGAACTGCTGAAACACGATGCCGATCTTGCGGCGCAGCTTGTTCAGGTCTGTCGACTTGGCATGCACTTCGGTGCCATCCACGACGACCTTGCCCGAGTTGATCGGCTCCAGCCCGTTGATGCAGGTAAGCAGCGTCGATTTGCCGGACCCGGACCCGCCGATCACCGAGACGACCTCGCCCTTCTTGACGGTCAGGTCGACCCCTTTCAGCACCTCGAGCGTGCCGAAGGATTTATGGACGTTTCGGATCTCAATCATTGTCGCGCCACCTTTTTTCGAGTTGGCCGCCAAGCCGTGCAATCGGGAAACTCATCATGAAATAGATGGCCCCGACGATCAGCAGGATGAACATCGGCTCCTGCAGCCGGGTCACGAGAATCTGGCCGGAGCGCAACAGCTCGATCAGGCCGAGCCACAGCACCAGCGCGGAATCCTTCATCACGCCCAGCGTGAGGCCGATCCACGAGGGCAGTGCCACCCGCAACGCCATGGGAAACACCACATAGGTCATATCCTGGCCCCAGGTCAGCCCCAGCGACCGCGCGGCTCGGCGCGTCACGACCGGCACGGCGTCGATGGCGCCGCGCACGATTTCGGTGCAATAGGACGAGGTATAGAGCGCCAGGACGATGCACGAGGTCGTGAAGGGCGGCATGTTCAGCCCGGCAATCGCCTGAAAAGCGTTCGCCAGCACCAGCTGGATCAGCAGCGGGACAGAGCGGAAGACGTCCAGCACGAAGGTCAGCGGCAGGGCGAGCCAAGGATTGATCTGCGCCCGGATCACGCCGAACACAAGGCCCAGCAGCGTGCCGCCGGTCACGGCAAAGAATGTGACCGCCAGTGTCATCCCCGCGCCCTTGAGCAGGAACATCAGATCGTTGAGCGTAACAGCCGTGTCGAACATGTCGCCCCCCATTAATACCGGAACATGCGCCAAGCCAGAAGCCGGGCACCGATGGTCACGAATTTGGCGATGAGATAGTACATCACCGCCGCGAGGGCGAAGATCTCGAACGTGCGGAAGCTGCGCAGGTTGATGTCCTGCGTCACCCCGGCCAGATCGCTGTTCATGCCGACCGTGACGCCAAGCGAGGTCATCAGGATCGCCCAGACCATCTGGTTCGTCGTCGGCAGGAACGAGATGCGAAACATCTGCGGCATGATGATCAGCCGGAATGCCTGCACCGGCGGCATCCCCAGCGACCGGCCCGCGCGCAGCTGCGTGCCCGGAATCGCGCGCAGGGCACCACGAAATGTTTCGGCCAGATAGCCCGCATTGTTGAAGGTGATCCCGGCCAGCAGGGCGACATAGGGGCTGAGGTAGATGCCGAACGTCCCGAGGCCGAAATGCGCCATATAGATCTGGAACAGCGCGGGCGTGTTGCGCGCCACTTCGACCCAGACGGTCGCGGGCGCCGACACCCAGCGCGATTTCGCGTTCCGCGCGACGGCCAGCAGCACCGCAAAGGCAATGCCCATCGCCATCGACAGCAGCGCGATCTGCAACGTCACCAGCGCACCGTCGAACAGTTCGGGCAGTCTCTGGAAGGCCTGACGCCACCGGAAGGTATAATTGAACATCTCGGCCCTTTATCTGCTGGGTCCGCAAGCAGGAAAGGGAGGCTGAGCGCCCCCCTTTCCGATCGGCACAGTATGCGCCCTAGCGATAGACGTTGGACACCGTCAGATCGGGGGCCTCGCCGCCGACCCATGTGTCGTACAGTTCCTGGTAGCGGCCCGTGCGGACCTGCTGGTTGATGAACAGGTCGAGATAGTTCAGCAGGCCATATTCCTCGCGCAGCGCGATCAGGCCGACATAGTCGGTCAGATAGGGCGCTTCGCCCCGGATCGTCAGACCCTCGTAGTTGCCCGACTGCACGATGGCCGAGGCCACGGTCGAGGTGACGACGGTTGCGTCGATCTGCCCTTGCGCCAGAGCAAGGAACACGTCGGCCTGCGTCTGATAGGGACGGAACTCGCCCGAGCCCCACTCGTCGACGTTGGCCTCCAGCTGGATGCCCTCGAAGGTGCCGCCGACCGAACCGACGGTCATGCCTTCAAGGCCCGCGAAATCCTCGATCCCGGCATCTTCGCGGGTCAGCACGACGTTGGTGAAGGCGAAATAGGGGATCGTGAAACCGGCCGTCCGTGCCCGCTCGAGAGTGTCCGAGGTTGACGCGACACCGACGTCGACGCGTCCGGAAACGAGCGCCGGAATACGGTCCGGGAACGGGGTTTCGATAATTTCCGCCTCGACGCCCAGCGCGACGGCGAGGTCGTTGCAGTAATCGACGTCAAAGCCGATGGGATTGTTGTCGGCATCCCGCGACCCCATGGGCGGAAAGTCGAGGACGACGGCGCAACGCAGCACGCCGGACGATATGATGTCGTCGAGCTTGTCCGCAGCGGCCGCCGTGCCGAGGCCGGTCGCGGCCAACAGACTGGCGATCAGGATGGATCTTTTCATGCGTCTCTCCCTATTTTTTCGATCGTTTTCGATTCGCTCACTGCGATGACTATGTGACCGCTCCCCTGACCCTGCAAGCTGGAATATTGACAGTATACAATTAGTATCCAGTTATGGATGCTGTGTCCGGCGACGCGGACACGAGGCAGAACCGGATCACCCGCGCCGTCGTGCCGATACGATGGGACGGGCGGCGACGGACATCGGACGTGCGGCCTTGGCGTCGGTGTCGCGTTCGGGCAGTTTTCAGGCAGGTGTCCGGCGTGCAGGCGCCGGGCCCCCGCCCTAGCAGCAAAGAGGAGCCACCTTTTGACCAGACCGCCCCCCATGACGCCCGCCGATCTGACCCTCAGGGTCGAGGAAATATTCATCGGCGCGGGTCTTTCGCCCACGCAGGCCGGGCCGGTGGCCCGTGTCATCGTCGCGGGGGAGCGGGAC
Organism: uncultured Alphaproteobacteria bacterium; assembly: GCA_963761735.1. Classification (GTDB taxonomy): domain Bacteria; phylum Pseudomonadota; class Alphaproteobacteria; order Rhodobacterales; family Rhodobacteraceae; genus CAVXHQ01. Next base: position 456,918 of record CAVXHQ010000005.1, on the reverse strand, counting down.
GCCTGCACATCGCACGGCATCTACCGGATCGAAGGCTGTCTGCGCTCGTTGAAGCGCGGCAAGGTGACGCCGGACGCGGTACCTGTCCTGTCGCAGGACGACAGCGCCATTGTCCGCGTCGATGCCGGGTGCGGCTTTGCCAATGCGGCGTTCGAACTGGGCGCCCCTGCCCTGGCCGACCGCGCGAAAGACCTGGGCCTCGCGGCGCTGGTGATCACCGACTGCACGCATTTTTCGGCCCTCTGGCCCGAGGTTGAGGCGCTGACGGCCCGGGGCCTCGCCGCCATCGCGATGTGCCCCAGCTATGCGACCGTGGCCCCTGCCGGGGGCACCGAACCGCTGATGGGAACCAATCCGTTCGCCTTTGGCTGGCCGCGCGCGGGACGTGATCCTTTCGTCTTCGATTTTGCCACCAGCGTCGCGGCGCGGGGCGAGGTAGAGCTGCACCGGATCGCAGGCACACCCATCCCCGAAGGCTGGGCCGTGGATGCGGACGGCGTGCCCACCACCGACGCCGCTGCCGCCCTGTCCGGGGCAATGCTGCCGTTCGGCGGGCACAAGGGATCGGCGATATCGCTGATGATAGAACTGTTGGCGGGCGTGATGATCGGCGACATGACCAGCCCCGAGGCGCTGGCATTTCTGGGCGCCACCGACATCGCGCCGCGTCACGGCGAGCTGATCCTCGCCTTTTGCCCCGAGCGTTTCGCCGATGGACGGGGCGGCGTCGACGGGGCGCGGGCCGAGGTGCTGTTCGACGCCGTGATCGGCCAGGGCGCCCGCCTGCCGTCGCAACGCCGCTATGCCGCCCGGGCGGCGTCGGACGCGCAGGGCATCACGCTGAGCGCCGGTGATGTCGCGATGTTGAACCGGTTGCGGGACGGCGGTCTGTCGGAGGTGTCCTGAACGGGACCGCCCTGCCACCGCCGCGCGCCACAACCCTAGGCTGTCGCCCCGGGCAGGTGCGACCAGTCTGCGTACCAGGTGCGGAACAGGCCGAGTTGCGCCTTGGCGAAGCCTGCCTGACTGTCGGAAAGCGCGTCGGTTTCGTTGAAATGCAGTTTGTATGCCGCGTCACCGTTCAGAACCATCATATACTTGAAAAACAGCACGAGATCCGCGCCTTCGTCGAACCTGGACAGCACCGCAAGCGCGGACTCCAGCTCCTGGGCGCGTTGGCGCGCAAGCGCATTGCCTTGCGCCGCCTCCCGGCTCAGCCGCACGAGATTGAGAACCTCGGCGGGCAGGACGTTGCCGATCCCGGTGATGGCGCCGGTCGCGCCGCAGTTGACATAGCCGTGCACCACAGCCGTATCGACGCCCACCATCAGGCTGACGTTTTCATCCTTGCTGGTGATATACTCGGCGGCATAGGACATGTCGGCAGGCCCGCCGAACTCCTTGAACCCGATCAGGTTCGGATGCTCGCGCCGCAGATCGAAGAACAGATCGGCACGGGTGGCGAACCCGTAATAGGGGCTGTTGTAGATGACCGCCGGCAGATCCGGCGCGGCGGCGAGGATTGCCTTGAAATGCGCCCGTTGTGCCGGAACGGACGTGCCGCGCGACAGCACGCGCGGGATCACCATCAGCCCGTGCGCGCCAACTTTTCCGGCGTGCGCCGCATGCGCGACCGCGCTGGCCGAATTGACCGCCCCGGTCCCCACGATTACCCGCAGGCCCGCGCCCACCAGTCGATCCACACCTTCCATCCGCTGCGCATCGGTCAGCAGCGGCCAGTCCCCCATTGATCCGCAGTAGACTACCGCCGACATTCCGGCGTCGACCAGCTCGCGCCCCTTGGCGACGAGCGCGTCGAAATCGGGCGTGCGGTCAGCCTTGCATGGCGTCATGAGCGCCGGAACCGTGCCTGAGAAAATGGTGTTGGTTTCGCCGGTCATCGATGTCTCCCCGAGTGTCAGTTGCGGCGACCGGTGCGGCCAGTCGTCAAGCTTCTCATTTTCCTCTACATCTTTGCATATTATTTGTCGACGGAATTTGAACGGTCGCGCGCGCGGGGCTGGCAGGGCCCGTCGAGTTGTCCGGACAGACGATCCGCACAGCCGCCGACGACCGGTTGCGAACGCGCCGCAAGGCCGGACCAAGGGCGGGATCTTGGCGTCTGGCATGCCTGCGATGTGCGGCGCGACCGCAATGCCGGTCTTGCGCCGGAACCCGGCTGCCCTGTCGACGATACACGATCGGTCAGCGGTTCGCGGCGTCACGCTGCGCGCGCCGCCGATGCGACCGGCGGCTTGATGAGGATACACGTTCGTACCGCTAAGTTTGCGATTTCCCCGACCGGCCCGGACGCCGCCGAAACGGCCGCCCCGGCGGCGATGGCACAGCGCGCCCGGCGGTTGATGCCCGTCCCGCCGGGCGTCCGCCGGCAAGAGCGCCATCGGCACATCCTGGTAGCAGACCGGGCGCAGGAAGCGGCGAATCGACAAGGTGCCGACCGAGGTGGCGCCGAAATTCGTCGATGCCGGATAGGGGCCGCCGTGAACCATGCTGTCGGCGACCTCGACGCCCGTGGGAAAGCCGTTCACCAGCACCCTGCCCGCCTTGCGCTCGAGGATCGGCATCAACGCGCGCGCGGCGTCCGTGTCCGCGTCGTCCATGTGCAGTGTCGCCGTCAACTGTCCCGCAAATCCCTTGGCGAGGGTCTGCATTTCGGCGGCATCCGTGACGCGGATAACCAAACCGAGCGGCCCGAAAACCTCTTCGCCAAGATCCGCGTCGCGCAGGTAGTCGGCAGCGGCGGTCTCGTAGAGGTTGGGCGCGGCATGGCGGCCTGCGTCCTGGGTGGTCAGCACCGGGTGTACCGCGTTGCTGTTGTCGAACCGCGCCTTGCCGGAACGATAGGCCGCGGCGATACCGTCCGTCAGCATCACCTGCGGGCCCACGTCCGACAATGCCGCGCGCGCTGCGGCCACGACGGCATCGCCTTTGGGGCCGCGCGGGATCACGGCAATGCCGGGGTTGGTACAGAACTGCCCCGCGCCCATCGTCAGCGACCCGGCCCAGCCGGAGCCGATCTGCGATCCGCGCGCCTTGGCGGCCTCGGGCAGCACGAACATCGGATTGACCGACCCCAGTTCACCAAAGAACGGGATCGGCTCGGGACGTTGTGCGCACAGGTCGAACAGCGCACGACCGCCGGCCAGAGAGCCGGTGAAACCGACCGCCTTGATATTCGGATGCCGGACCAGGGCCTGCCCCACCGCGCGGTTGCCACCCTGGATCAGGGAGAACACGCCGGGATGCATCTTGCAGGACAGGGTGGCGGCGTGGATGGCATCGGCGACGATCTCGGCGGTGCCGGGATGCGCCGAGTGCCCCTTGACGACGACCGGACAGCCCGCGGCCAGCGCCGCGGCGGTGTCGCCGCCCGCGGTCGAGAAGGCCAGCGGAAAGTTCGAGGCGCCGAAGACGGCCACCGGCCCGATCGGGCGCTGAACCATCCGCAGGTCCGGTCGTGGCAACGGCGCCCGGTCGGGCATCGCCGGATCGTGACGAAAGTCGATATGATCGCCTTTCAGGATATGCGCGGCGAACAGACGCAGTTGACCGGTCGTTCGCCCCCGCTCACCGTTCAGGCGGGCCGTCGGGAGGCCGGTTTCGGCGCTGCCGATACGGGTGATGTCCTCGGCCCGCGCCTCGATTTCGTCGGCGATGGCGTTCAGAAATGCAGCGCGGTCCTTGCGACCAACCTGAGCGTAGACCCAGAACGCCTCTTCCGCCGCATCGCAGGCCGCATCGACGAGATCTGTCGTTCCCGCACAAAATCGGTGCGCCTCGCCCTGTGCCGGTTCGGACAAAAAGGTCTTGTCGGACGCTGTCCAGGTGCCTGCGATCAGGTGCTCGCCACGAAGAGTTCTGGTCATATGCTGGTCTTTCAATGTCTGGGGAAAAGATGCGTTTGGCACGTATCGCGGGCCTGCCTCTGAGCTCAAACCGTCATAGATGATGGCGGATGCGCAGTATGACTAGTCCGCCGGTTTCATCGGAACATGGTTGCAGGATATGCGCAGTCAATCTCAGTTTCATCGAGGGGGGTACTGCCAATGTGCATTGTTCGGGCGGTCGACGTACTATGTCCAGAGCCTTTGCGGCGCGAAATGCCCGGCACCTTTCAGGCTGATGAGGGTGTATTGATCGCCCGGGTCGAGCCTGTCCCTGCGGTTGATGCAAATAATACAGATGGGTCGAAACTGCGGAGCGGGTCGACTGGGCCGAAGGCTATCTGGCGCTCTGTTACCCGCTCGAACGACGGATATGTATTATTGTCCGGGCCAACGAATATTCGGCCCGTCGAGGTTTCGGCGAGCACAGCGGGCGCACTCGGTAAGATTGCATAAAGGGGTATCAAAGTTTCGCTTCAACCGCGATACATACCGGGTGAACCTCCCGAACCCGCTCAGCAGCCATATTTCGACAATGTTCGGCAGCTATGTCTCCACCCTTTCGACGATCATGGTGTCACCGAGAGCCTTTTCGTCGAGGGCTACATCGAGGCCCGGTCCGGCGCCGAGACGGAATTTTCCTTCGGCAAACGCCGGCCCGCCGTGAACCAGATCTTTTCCCGCCCCGGCATCCGGCGCCAGAATTATCGGATAGGAGCCGTGCAGAATTGCCGCGAGATGACCGACCGCAGAACGCCCGACGGCGGTGCGGCAATTGCCCGAAACGATCACGCTATTGCAGCAGCCTCGCACAGGCTGGCGACCTTTCTGGCACTGTGCAGCCCCCCGACGCGCCAAGGATCCAGAACCACGCAATCGGCGGCGGAATGGCGCAGGATCTGCGCCATCATCGCCACCGAACTCACCGACTCCTCAAGTACGAGGGGGCTGGCATGTTTCTCGCGAAGGCGACCATGTCCTACAAGGTTGATTTCATCAAGTGGCTGAACCAATGAAACATTCCGACGAAAGCCGCCCTCGTGGACGCCTTCCAGCAACATGCTGGCCGTTCGCTCGTTGACGAGGGCCCGATGGCAGACGATCTGAACAGCGACCGACGGGCCGCAGGTTTCCAGAACCTCACGGATGGCCGCGACATAATCGTGCTGACGCGCATTTTCATTCCGCTGCGGGGACTGCAAAATTTCCAGCCTAATCCCGGCATACCCCTGCCGGACCGCTGCGGCGGCTTTTTCGGCCAGATCCCGTTCCTGGACATTGATACCGAAAAACATATCGAACTGGGTGCGGTATCCACCGCCCAATGCCTCATGAAGCGGACGGGATCTCGCATTTCCCACCACATCGAACGCCGCCATTTCGATGGCCGCACGGGCAGATGGACAGCCCGGCGTGGCACCTGCGTCAGCAATATCGAGACGCCGGTTCAGGTCGTTGATATTTAAACACGATGCCTGAACGATTTGTGCGCAATACAGCTTCAACCAGGCCAATACATTTGACGGCGACGTATTTTTACTGGACGTGTCGGTTACTGCCTCACCAAGGCCGGTCAGTCCCCCCGAGGCATGAATCCGAACAAGGATATCTCCGGACGCATCGGCTCCCCCGTCGGGACAGCTGATCAAGTCGATTTGACTAATTTTCACGAAATTGATCCTTATCTTCGCCCATATGCCACCCCTTCATCCGCTGTTTCCGGACCTGCGCCGAACTTCTCATCGGAACCGACGAGGCAGGACCGCCCAAGGCGCCCGAAATCAGACCATCAAATGCCACCTGTCCAACGCAAAAACGTATTTAACCCGAAAATAGCCCGACCAAACAGAACTCCAATTTTATATGCTCAACATCGCTACGCCATCCGCCCCGGCAAAAGCTCCGACAAACCACTTCACCCCCCCACACAGCCAATCGCACAGCGTATTGCACCAAAATACGCAGAACGATCCGCTTCACGTTCCCCCAGACCTGCACAACTCGACGAAAATCGAGACTCTGACCAACAATATGACGCCTGTCCCAAAAAATGAATGACAGATACCAAATAAGATTCTACGTCGATAATTATGCCACGACATTCAACACTTTGCCTCGCCGCCCGCAATCTTCAAAAGGTTGCATGCCGACATGAAATTCTATAGTCAGATCATACTCAGCCGATGTCAACGGCTGAGGTGATTCAATAACACATGTTCCGATTTCGAATGGTTAGAAAATGAAAATTACCGGAATTGAACTGACGCCGTTGCACCTTGAAATGCTTGGCGACTCGATAGCGACAGGGGTGAATGTCAACCCGGAAGATCAGATGAATTTGGCGCCGGAAGAGATGGCAATGCGGCGTTATGCGCCGCCCGAAACGGTACTGGTCCGCATTAAGACCGACGCCGGCATTGAGGGCCTCGGTGACGGTGCAACCCTGCCCCATTATCTCGGGCACGGTCTCGGCAGTATGATGGATTGGTTGGCGCGTTTTCGGAGGGTGTTGTACGGCTGCAACCCCCTCAACTTTGCGGAAGTTCATCGGCGAATGGAGGACGTGTCAAGCATCGGCGTTCCGGGGTGCAGACCTGCCCAGGCAGCCATCGATATGGCCATCCATGACCTTGCCGGGAAGGCGCACGGAGTGCCGGTTTACGAATTGCTCGGGGGGGCCTATCGCACTAAACTCGAATTGCAGACCCAGATGCACGGCTTTTCCACCGAACAATTACTCGGAGTCTGCACGTTTTATCTGGAACAGGGATTTACAGGTCTGAAACTTAAAATCGCCGGAAAATTGCGCCGTTCCGGCTATTCCCAAGCTCTGCTCGACGAAGAAGCGGACAAAATTGCAGACGTGATTGCAAGGCTTCCATCAACCGTTCAGATCGACGTCGACGCCAATCAGGGGTTGATGAACGCAAAAGACGCAATCGGTTTGTTCGAGTACATTCGGCAAGTGGCGCCACATCCGCGAATGGCGATCGAGCAACCTCTCCATCATCTCGATCTGGCGGGTCACGCCTTTATCCGGCGCGCACTTCCCTATCCCGTTATCCTCGACGAGGCGGTTACATCACCGACAGCGATGAACCAGATCGTAAAAATGGACGCCGCCGATCGGATCGTTCTGAAACCCAATCGCGTTGGCGGACTTTGGCCGGCGATGAAGATCATCGACATTTGCGAAGCCAATGGGATCGGCGTCAGCCTTGATACGATGCCATTTACCGTTCTGGGCGACACGATGCTTTGCCATCTGGGGGCCACGATCCGCCAGCACTATCCTTTGGACGCCGAGGGCCACACCTTCTACCGAAAGTCGCCGTTTCGCGGCGGCGTTAAAATTGACGGCGGACGTGTCAATATATCGGACGCCCCCGGTTTTGGTGTCGAGATCGACGAGGACTGCCTGCGTCAAATGACTTTGCCATTCCCCTAGGTGTTCAGTCCCGGCATCTGGTGGGTCGGATTTAGGATGAATCTGTCCGGCTCGGATGTCCAGATCTTGCAGATGTATTCGTAGGGCGTGAGGCCGCCGAGGGTCTTGAGCCTTCGCGCGTAGTTGTAGGCTGCCATGAAGTCACCAAGGTGGGTGCGCAGCTGATCGTGGCTGTCGTAATGGTAACGCTTCACGGTCGCCTCCTTGATCGTTCGGTTCATTCGCTCGACCTGGCCATTGGTCCACGGATGGTTTGGCTTTGTCAGGCGGTGCTCGATCCCGTTGGCCTCGCAGATCATGTCGAAGCGCATCTGCCGCGAGTATGCCGTGTTCCTGTTCCGCGGCTGCTCGGCGAACTGGATGCCGTTGTCCGTCAGGATGGTGTGGACGTGATACGGCACGGCCTCGAGCATGTGCTGGAGGAACTCCCACGCCGTCTTCCGGTCGGCTTTCTCAACGAGCTGGGTCACGGCAAACTTGCTGGTCCGGTCAATGCCCACGAAGAGGTAGAGCTTTCCTTCCGCGGTCTGCACCTCCGCAATGTCGATATGAAAGAAGCCGATCGGATAGCGCTTGAATTTCTGTCGCTTCGGTTTGTCCCCCTCGACGTCCGGCAGGCGGGATATGCCGTGCCGCTGCAAGCACCGGTGCAGGGCCGACTGTGAATCCCGGAGGCAAACTGGGCCACGGAAACGGTGGGATTACCTGACCGTCGCGGAGTAAAATTCTGCCATTCTGAGACCCGGGGCGGAAGCTGAGGGTCGGGAGATGTATTCTGTGGAACTGTATACCCGGGTGCGCAGAGCGTGCCATGTCGAGGGCATGAGTGAGCGCGAGGCGGGGCGGAAGTTCGGGATCGACCGCAAGACAGTGTCGAAGATCCTGAAGCATTCGGTTCCGCCGGGATATCGGCGCCAAGCGATGCCGCAGCGTCCCAAGCTTGATCCCTTTGTGCCGGTGATCGACCAGATCCTCGAAGAGGATAAGAGCAAACTCAAGAAACAGCGGCACACTGCCAAGCGAATTCATGCGCGGCTGCGCGACGAGCATGGCTTTACGGGCGGGATCACCATCGTCACTGATTATGTGCGTGAGAAGAAGCGGCGGACGCGGGAAGTGTTCGTGCCGCTGTCGCATGCGCCGGGCCATGTTCAGGTCGATTTCGGCGAAACGCTGGGCGTGATTGCCGGTGTTGAGTGTAAGCTGCACTACTTTGCGATGGCGCTTCCGCATTCGGATGCGTTCTTCATCAAGACCTACCCCGCCGAGACGACCGAGGCGTTTTGTGATGGCCACAACGCCGCTTTTGCATTCTTCGGCGGCGTGCTCTTGTCGATCCTCTACGACAATACAACGATCGCAGTGGCGAAAATCCTGGGCGATGGCCTCCGGTTGCGCACCCGCGTCTTTTCGGAATTGCAGTCGCATTACCTGTTCGACGACAAGTTCGGCCGACCGGGCAAAGGCAATGACAAAGGCAACGTCGAGGGGGTGATCGGATATGGGCGGCGCAACTTCCTCGTTCCCGCGCCGCGGTCCGACAGCTTCGATGCGTTGAACACCTGGCTGGAAGATCAGTGCCTGACGCGACAGGGCGACATTGTGCGTGGTCATACCGAGACTGTCGGTGAACGTCTGATGCGGGATCTCAATGCGCTGATGGCGCTGCCGACCACCCCTTACGATGCTTGCGACAGGGTCAGCACCCGGGCGACATCGATCTCCATGGTCCGTTATCGCAACAATGACTACTCGGTGCCTGTCGCTCATGCCCATCACGAGGTTCAGGTTCGTGGGTATGTCCATGAGGTTGTGATCGGCTGCGGGGCCGAGGTGATTGCCCACCACCGCCGGTCCTACGACAAGGCGGACATGGTATTTGATCCGATGCATTACCTGCCGCTGTTGGAGCAAAAGGTTGGGGCGCTGGATCAAGCCGCACCGCTGCAAGGCTGGGATCTGCCGGATGAGTTCGCCACCCTGCGCCGACTGTTGGAGGCGCGGATGGGGAAGAAGGGCAAGCGCGAATATGTTCAGGTTTTACGTCTGCTGGAAACGTTCGAACTGACCCATCTGCATGGTGCGATCCGGCAGGCGCTCGATCTCGGGGCCATCGGCTATGATGCTGTGAAGCATCTTGTCCTGTGCCGGATCGAGAGGCGTCCGCCACGGCTGGATCTCGATATTTATCCCTATCTGCCCAGAGCACAGGTCGGGACGACAGACCCGGCCAGCTACATGAGCCTGATGTCGGGGGTGCCGACATGAGCGACACTCCGCAGGTCTTATTGCAGCATCACCTCAAGGCGCTCCGACTGCCGACCTTCAAGAGCGAATATGGCAAGCTGGCCCGTCAGTGTGCGGCAGAGGGCAAGGATCATGTTCAATATCTGCTGCGGCTTTGCGAACTGGAGCTGATCGAACGCGAACGCCGGATGGTTGAGCGGCGGATCAAAGCCGCGAAGTTCCCGGCCACCAAGAGCCTCGACAGTTTCGACTTCAAGGCGATCCCGTCGCTCAACAAGGTCTTGACCATGGAGCTGGCACGTTGCGAATACGCTGATCGCCGCGAGAACATTATTGCTCTGGGTCCATCGGGAACCGGCAAGACCCACATTGCCTTGGGGCTTGGTCTCGCCGCTTGCCAGAAGGGCCTGAAGGTCCGCTTCACGACGGCCGCCGCGCTGGTGCATGAGTTGATCGAGGCAGCCGATGATCGGCGTCTGCAGCGCCTGCAAAAGCTGATTGTCAGTCAGGATCTGTTGATCATTGACGAACTTGGCTTCGTTCCCCTGAGCAAATCCGGCGCGGAGTTGCTGTTCGAAGTCATCTCGCAGCGCTATGAGCGAGGATCAATCGTCATCACGTCCAATCTGCCGTTTGATGAATGGACCGAAGTCTTCGGATCCGAGCGCCTTACCGGCGCCATCCTCGACCGCCTGACCCACCATGTTCACATCCTGGAAATGAACGGCGACAGCTACCGGCTGCGACAGAGCCGCAAACTCCAAGACTGAAACCGCAAAAACAGCAGCAATGCTGGCCTGCGGCCAGCGCACTCTGGCGCGCGTCAGCTACTTGGCGAGCACACGCGCCAGAGCGCCGCGAACATCCAGGCCGTGGCCCCATTTTGCGCCGGTAAATGGTCCCTTTTGTCGCCGAGATTGACAGGTGACCGCGTCAGGTGCGGGATCGTCGGTTGCAGGGCATAAAGGCAATCGTCCAGCGGCAGCAGCGTATGGCGTCGAAAGGCGACGATCATCGCCTCCTCTGTCTCGGTCAGAACCGTCGAGCGCGGCTCTCTCGGCCCCGTCTTCATATCCTCAACCGTCGCCCGCCTGCGCCACTTTGCGACCGTCTTGGGATTGATCCCAAGCTCTTGGCTCAACTGCGAGAGCGAAGCTTGCGATCGCTGTATTGCTGCTCTGACGGCGTGCGTGGTCGTGGCGCTCCCGTGACTAACTTGTCCCATAATGCTTCCTTCCATTCCAACGAAAGGATCACACCATCAAACCGTGGGATCAAACACCTAAGTCGTCGATCTGGGATGTTATTGCGCACGCGACGGAATGGCCCGGGAGAAAAACGCAAGCATTTTAAAAGGATAACTTAATCCGGTCATTCATCACTTCTTTTGCAGACGTCATGTTTCTGGCGGTTCAGGCCCCTTTTTCGTTGGCTGATATCGAACGGTGACAATTGCGACGTAACGGTTGAAACGAGAATCGCCGACTGGACCGTGACGAACGTCTGCCGCATTACCGGCTTCTCTTTTACGAAAGGATCACATTGTGAGAGCAAACACACAGGATGCTTTCATACTAAATCATCAGTGGATTCTTTATCCAGATTTCCTAGCCTTGAAAAGGAACACCATAGAATCGCAATGCAGTGCCACCGAAAAACGCGGCGCGCTCAGCATCGCTAAAGTTTGAAACCAGACTATCGCACAGTGTGACCCAGTCGCCATAGTCCGCGGCAAGGTTGAGGACAGGCCAATCACTCCCCCACATGAGTCTACCCGGCCCGAATTCCGTCATAAGCGTTGAAAGCACATCGACAACGGCGTTGGACGTTTGCCAACCTGCGACATCATGCGTCGCAAGGCCGGAGAATTTGCAGAAAACCTGATTATGGGCCGCGCAGGATGCAATGCCGCGCCGCCACGCCTTGTCGGGCAAAACTCCGCCCGCGATTTCCGGGTTCGCCGCATGGTCTATGACCATCGGCATTTCCGGCAGGCGACGGGCCAACCGCTCGATAACCGGCAAATGCCGAGGCTGGATCAGGGCATCGAAACACAGGCCAAGCCGGGGCAGATGTGACAACGCGATAACCACCGGTTCCCGAAGCACCCATTCATCATCAGGCATTTCCTGCAGGATCGGACGGATACCGCACATCAGCGGATTGCCCGCAAGTTCCTCGATCTGCTCGACCGCATCCGGTGCTTCGAGGTCAATCCAGCCGACAACACCGCGAACGAAACCCGCCTCCTCTGCCTCGCGCAGCATATAATCATTCTCAGCCCGCGTCGTACTGGCCTGCACAAGAATACTACCGCTAACGCCGCTTGCAGCCATTTGCGGCCCAAGATGCCGCGCTTCGTTGTTTCGCCGGAAGCTTGGACATTTCATCCGTGATCCAGTCATGAACACCGCGATCGATTGCAATAAAATGTTGATGGGAATCAATTCTCTCGGTTGCCATTTCATTATTACCTCAAAGACTGGAAATCGGTCGGATTTCGCGTTCAATATTCCCGCCCGGCGAGAGAATCTACTCTTCATTGCAATTTGCAATTCAGAAATAAAATATCCTCTGCAGCAATTAACTGTTCAGTTCACTCTTTTTCGATCCAGTAAAGTTTTAGTCAGCATTCGAACATCCTGCCGATGCACATCTCACACGCCGAGTTGCGGTCCAAGTTCAGCCATCTCCTCGCTCCGATGACAGGCCGCCTCACGCTGATCGCCGAATGACCGGAGCGTGGGTACCGTTTCGGAGCATTTCGGGATCGCCAGGGGACAACGCGGTTGAAACCGGCATCCACGGGGCAGGTTCGTGAGGCTGGCAACCTCCCCTTTAAGCGTCGCAGGGCGCCTTCGCCGGTGTGGATCGAGGTTCGGCGATGAGGCCTGCAGCAACGCCGAGTAGGGATGCCGCGGAGCGGAGAAAAACAATTCAGTCGGCGCGCGTTCGACAATCTGGCCCAAATACATGACCGAAACGGTGTCGCTGATATGCTCGACCAGCGAAAGGTCATGCGAAATGAACAGGTAGGCAAGCCCCTTGCTGCGCTGCAGATCGAGGAGCAAGTTGACGATCTGCGATCTGATAGAGACGTCGAGGGCGGAGACGGGTTCGTCGCATATCAACAGCCCCGGCTCAACAGCAATTGCGCGGGCAATACAGATCCTCTGTCGCTGTCCGCCCGAAAGCTCATAGGGAAAACGACGGCCGATTCCCGGGGGCAGACCGACGAGTGACAGCAAAGCGGCAACCTTGTCGTCGATCTCGCTTTTCGGGCCCCGTCTATGGACGAGGAACGGTTCGCGCAGGATCGTGTTGATCCGCAGATGCGATGTCAGCGAGGCGTATGGATCCTGAAATACCATCTGCGCACGCCGCCTCAGGCGACGCACACTGTCGCGCGATGCCGGATCGACACGCTCACCATCCAGCCAGACTTCGCCATTGTCCGGACGCTCGAGTTGCAGAACGAGCTGGCAGCGGTCGATTTGCCGCAGCCGGACTCGCCAACAAGGGCCATGGTGCTGCCTGCCGCAATCTCGAACGACACGCCATCCACCGCAGGCACCCGGATTTCCTTCTGACCCAGAAGTCGTCCCCCGAGAGAATAGTGTTTCACCAAATTTCGGGCAGACAGGACAATGTCATCTTCGGTTGCGGATATTGTCATGTCCCGACACCCCCCGCCGCAATTGCAAACTCCGGCAATTCACGCCAGCGAAAACACCGGACCCAGCGTCCATTACCTGCCTGTTCAAGGGCGGGCAATTCTGTATCGCAGACCCCCGTCTCGGCAAAAGGACAGCGGTCGATAAATCTGCAACCGGCGGGCGCATTGGCCAGGTTGGGCACCGTTCCCGGAATGGTTGGCAATTTCGACTTAGGCTTCGAGGCCCCGCGCCGGGGCAGCGATGCAAGAAGTCCGCGCGAATAGGGATGGAGGGGAGTGTCAAAAAGATCCGTCACCGGCGATAATTCGACGATGCTTCCGGCGTACATAACGGCAACGCGGTGCGCCGTCTGCGCCACCACGGCCAGATCGTGCGTGATAAGTATTATGGCCATGTTTTGCTCGGACTGAAGACGAATGAACAATTCCAGGATCTGCGCCTGAATGGTGACATCCAATGCCGTGGTCGGTTCATCCGCGATAAGAAGCCTGACGTTATCGCAAATAAGAGCCATCGCAACCATGACACGCTGCCGAATGCCCCCCGATAGCTCGTGGGGATATTGCCCCAGCCGTTGCCCGGCAAACTGAACGCCTACCCGTTCCATTGCGGCAAGCGCCCGCGCCCGCCGCTCGGTGGATGTCAGCTGTGGCCTGTGCGCCCGAAGAACCTCGGTCAGTTGATCGCCGATTTTCAGTGTCGGGTTGAGTGCCGACATCGGCTCCTGCGGGACGACGGCGATACTGTCGCCGCGTATGCGGCGACGCGCCTCGGGCGATAGGGCTTCGAGTTCGACACCGTCAAAATGTATCTTTCCCCCGACGAATTTACCCGGCGCCGGTACGAGGCCCATAATCGTGCGGGCCAACATCGATTTGCCACAACCGGATTCGCCCACAAGGCCCAGCACTTCGCCTTGGTTGACCGTCAGGTCGACACGGTTCACAACGGCAAAGCGCCCCTGCGGCGACGGAAAGGTGACCTCCACCTGCATCAATTGCAGCACAGGATTGGCAGTCTCTGATTCTTCCGCTTGAGTTGAATGGGTATTCATTGACTAACCTTGCTCCGCAATCGCGGATCAACGAGATCGCGCAGCCCATCGCCGATTAAGTTGAGACTAAGCACAGTGATCGTAATCATTACGCCGGGGGCAATCATCAGCCAAGGTGCGCTTCGGATGAATTCACGCGCCGTGCTGACCATATTGCCCCAGCTTGGGTTCGGGGGCGGCGGGCCGAGGCCGAGAAAACTGAGGCCTGCCTCGACTAGAATGGCCCAGGCGAAACCGAAGGTCAGCTGGACCATGACCGGACCGATTGATTTCGGCAAAATATGCATGATCATCAATCGCATATCGCCAACACCCAAGGCCCGGGCCGCCTGGACGAAATCGGCAGAACGATATTCAATGAATGACGCGCGCACCGTACGGATAACACGCGGCACATAAAGAACGACAACGGCAATGATAACATTGAATTCTGACGGGCCGATTGCAGCGAGGATCATAATCGCGAGCACAAAACCCGGGAAAATCATAAGCGCATCGGAAAATCGTCCGATAATGGAATCGGCAAGCGGATATTGCCCAGAAAGGGCACCCAGGATGATGCCGAAAATGGCCGTCAATATCGTTGCCCCAAAAGCGACACGCAGAGAAATATGCGCGCCGATAATCAGCCGGTCCAGCACTTCACGCCCGAATTCGTCCGTACCGAGCCAATGTTTGGCGCTTGGCGGCAAAAGCTTATTCTCGACGTTAATGGTGAGCGGGTCGATGTTCATCAGTAGCGGCAAAAGCAGCGCCGCGAGCACCAACAATGCCAGCACAATGCCGCCGGAAAATAACATCGGCTCGGAAAGAGCGCGGTCGCACGCAATCCGGATAAGGGAGTGGCGCCGTACCTGTGGTGTGGTGACGGTCTTCATCATGAGTACCTGATCCTTGGATTGAAGTAGGCGTAGGCAAGGTCGACAAGCAGATTGATGAATAATGCCACGATGGTCAGATAGAATATCCCGCCTTCAAGGGTTGGATAATCGCGCCGTACGGCGGCCGTGGTAATAAGCTGACCCAGCCCCGGCAATGCAAATACATTTTCGATGATAACAGAGCCTCCGAGACCCAAAGCAAAAACGAGACCGATGATCGTCACGATCTGGATCATCGCATTACGCAGGGCGTGCTTTAGGATGACGGTGCGCTCGGGCAGCCCCTTGGTTCGGGCCATGACCACATATTCCGCATCCAGAACCTCGATCATGGTTGATCGGGTCATGCGGACCACCAGCCCGATTTGCGAAGCACTGAGCGCCAGCACGGGCAGGATCATTCTGCTAAGCCACGGCCAGAGGCCGAATTCCAAGGGTCGGTACCCGGATGCAGGGACCCATTGCAGCTCGATGGCGAACAGCATGATCAGCATAAACCCAAGCCAGAATGACGGTAACGCCATTCCGATGCTGGAAAGCACATTTCCGATATAATCGAATACGCCCCCGCGCCCCATGGCCGACAGAATGCCAATTGGTATGCCGATCAGAATGGTGACGATCAGAGCGAGAAATGTCAAACCGAACGTAACGGAAAACCGTTCGATGATGACGTCGAGGACCGGCGCCGAAAAAAACATCGACTGCCCGAAATCGCCCATCATCACGTTTGGAAGCCATTCGATATATTGTTCCCAAACCGGCCGATCGAGTCCGAGCTGGCGGGTGAGTTCTTCGATCCGTGCGGCATCGACAGACTGGTTTCCAATGAGGGCCGTAATCGGACTGCCTGGAACCAGTCGGGTGATCACAAAAATAAGCGTTATGGAAATAAACAGTGTTGGAATGGACTCGAGCACTCGGCGTAAGGCGTATCTGAGCATTTCTGTCTCTTTTACCTGAGGCGAAGCGAAAAAAACGCTTTACAATGCTTTGGCATTTCGGGTTGAATCTGAATCGGAATGCACTGCCTCTCTCGACGGATCGAATGTGCATTCCGATACCTGGCGTTTCAGGAAAACCTGAAACACTTTCAGCAGCAGGTTTCGTCTATTCCGACAGGTATACGCCGTGAAGGGTCAGGTTGCCGAGCGCGAGATTGTTATTCGGATCCACCACCCTGTTCTGTTTGGCGACCAGTCGATAGACATAGCCGAGATTTACCATTGCAACCTGAGAATAGAACTCGCGCTGCAAATCCTCGCCAAGCGATTTGCGGGTCTCAAAGTCGGTGGCAGAAGCAAGCTGTGCGAAGATTGCCTCGGTTTCCTCACTGACAAACCCGACCTCGGGCGACGGGAACCTGCCGTTGAATTCACCGTGCCACAGCGATGGATCCACCCAGTATCCGCCGGAGGTGTAAGTGTTGAGCTTGGTCGGGTCCCGGCGGTTTGCGACCCAGGTGCTCAGATCGTAACTGGCAATTTCAAAGTTCAGTCCTGCACGTTTTGCCTGTTCGACAATCGCGACGGCAAGACGAACCTGCAGAGAATTCGTCGAAATAACCTGAACGGTGATAAGTTCACCATCGTAATTCGCAGCAAGATATTCTCTCGCGCTCTCGACGTCGCCGGGGGTGAAAAGATCCGACCCCGCATCGGTGTTGTAGGCGCTTTCGGGCGCATAGATACTGGTATTGGTCAATGCGAAATCGGAATTGGAAACGGCCACGGCCGAAATCTCGGCGGAGTCGATCATGGATTGGATGGCTTTTCTGATATTCAGATCGCTGGTCGGCCCGGTCTGATGATTGAACATCATGTAAAGCAGAACGCCGGGACCGTTCCTGATCGGGTCGAGGTCGGCGTTTTCCTGAAGTCGGATTGCCTCGCCGTCCGGCACCTCTGTAATAACATCGTATTCACCTGTTTCGAGGCCGGCGACCCGTGTGGTCGATTCCGTTACAATCCAGAAGATGATCTCATCAAGATTGGCAACCTTTTGGCCGGTCTGGTAATTCGGCGCATCCGTGCGGGCCACGTAGTCTTCAAAACGGGCCAGTCGCGCATATTGGTCTTCGCGGTATTCGACGAAACGATAGGGGCCTGTTCCAATCACTTCTGTCAATTGCCCCGGATCGGTCGATGCCTCGGCGATCGAACGCGGCATGATGACGGCCTTGTTTTCATCCGAACCGAGCAACAAGAGCAAAAACCGCCCCATTGGCTCACCAAAGTTGAGCACGACTGTCAGGTCATCCGGCAGATCGATGGAAGTCATGCTCGACAGACCCGCCCCCTTCGGCCCGACGGTGCGCCATCGTTCCAGCGAAGCCTTCACGTCTTCGGACGTCAACGTCTGGCCATTATGAAATATTACGCCGGGTCGCAGTTTAATCGTCCAGGTTTTGCCATCGTCAGAGGCCTCTGCGCTCTCGGCGAGTTCCGGCTCGGCGTTCAGATCATCGCCGAGACCGAACAACCCCTCGAAGACGTGACCCATCACATGCGGCAGCGGATGTCCCACGGTCGACTGCCAGTCGAGCGTTGGCAAGGGCACGTGCAATCCGACATTCAACGTGCCGCCCCTGACAGGTTCTTCTTGCGCCATCGCAGGCAGCACGAATCCTCCGACCGATGAAACGGCAACGCTGGCCATGACACTTCCAAGCAGTACACGACGACTAACCATGGTAATCTCCTGATTGCATATATCGATATATCGGTATTAGCGCATGAGTTGTATTTTTTCAACGATTAATTTCGCTGTCCTGTTCTCGTTTAAGCAGATTTGTTCAGCACAATTAATGATACTACAGTTCCCAACGAGACCCGACGTGGGAACAATCACGGGGCGCTTGATGGATCTGTCTTGGTCGAGCTCTGGTCGGATGTACGCGGCCGAAACCGAATAGTTCTCGGCCAGATCATCGACGTACAGTTGAATTTACTTGCGGCATGACAGCTTACATATAATTCGGAAGCTCCGAACTAAGTTTTCGCCACAATTGACCGTTACATAACGCCGAATTTGTCGAAAGCATCAACGGTGCTCATTCCTGCCCGGATCGCCTCGGCGACCTTATTCTCGGTAGCGACTTTCGCAAGCGCCTGAGCGATGATCTTTGCTTCGACGTCGTGCGGAATGACAAGAACGCCCTCATCATCTGCAAATATCAAATCGCCGGGTGAAACAACGGTCCGGCCGATGCGGATTGGCACACGGTACTCCAAAACCTTCCCCCGCACACCCTGGTCCTGAGCATAACTGCCACAGGAAAAGACCGTAAATCCGAGTTTGCGGATCTCATCCGTATCCCGAATGAACCCGTTCACAATGGTTCCAGCGGCCTGCAAGTGCATCGCGCGGATCGACATAAGCCCGCCCCACAATGCAAAATCTAGCGATGCTCCCGACGCGATATAGATTTCACCTTCGGTCAGGCTATCAAGCGCCTCGAACATCAATCCGAAAGGTTTGCGCGACAGCGGACCAACGCCGTCAACCTCTGGATACGCGGCCTCGAGCACGGGCATGGCCCGGCCAACAAGCTTTGTTCCCGACACCAGAGGTTTGATATTTTGAGGCAGGAATTGATCGCGATATCCGTGCGTATCCAGAATATCTCCCACGACGGCCGTGAACAGATCACGCTTCATGATGTCGAACAGTTTCTTATCGTCCATATCCGCACTCATCTTCCTAGGGTTGATCTTTGGAAACCCGGTTCTTAAAGGGTTTTCGAAATCTCTTCGCAGTCATTGTTCCGCAGTTTTGCATTATGACGATCAGGCGCAGAAATGCCGTGGATTGCCTGTTGCGCAGTCACCCTGGTCCACCCCCAAATTCGATGACCTCTCCTAATTTCGTTCCCCATGTTGCTCCAAAACGGGATGGCCTCTTTTTTCCGTTCGACAGGACGTCACGATCGGTTCAGCAGCGCGCGCATATATCCGGCTGCATATGCCATTCCGGCATGCCAGGGCGCATCACAATCCATCAGAGGCGTGTGATCGGGGATAAGGACCCCATCAAATCCTGCGTCTTTGAGGATATCGACGATCCGCGCCATATCGATATCGCCTTCGTCGACAAAAGTTTCCCGGTACTGTGGAACCTTGCCCGTCACATTGCGAAAATGGATATAGGCGATATCGCCTTCCTCGGCATGATGCCGGGTGGTTTCGTATATGTCGCCTTCCGTCATTTCGGCCAGGCTGCCAAGACAGAATTCTAGCGCATTGGACCGGCTCGGTTTCATATTGATCAGACGTTTGTACATCGACTGCTGGTACACCAGTCGGGGCTGCCGCCGCACGAACGGAGCGGGCGGATCGTCCGGGTGCGCGGCGAGACGGACGCCCGCCGCCTCGGCAACCGGCACAAGGGCGTCGAGAAATTCGCCCAGACGGCTCCAGAGAACCTCATGCCTGATGGTTGGCAAATTCCCCTCGGGTGCGTTTTCCTCATAGACCATGTTCCAGACCATGCCGTTCGGGATCGGCCTGTCGTCGATCTCTTCCATGCCGACGGAACGCGCCCCGCCCCGGGCAAAGCGTCCTTCGACCCGGCTCGAGACCCCTGCGAGTGAGAAATTATATCCGATGGCCGGGATTCCGGCCTCGCCGACATTTCGAATGATCTGCTTGAGATATTCCAGTTGCGCGGCCTTTTTCGGCCCGTCGAGCAAAATGTCGTGCCAATGCGCGGGATCGAAGTTTTCAATCGCGGCGAGCGTCAGGCCGTGGCGCGCGAAATCCTGTTTCAGCCCGGTCAGCGACGCAACGGTCCAATACTCATCCGAGCCGCCCGCAATTCCCCAGCGGTCCTTTCCGACCGGTTGATTTGTCCGCCCTTCTTCGCCGGAGCGGAAATAATCGACAAGATGCACGACTGCATGGGTTGCGCCACACTGCCGCGCGAACCTGTAATGGGTTTCATCGAGCATGTGTCGGTAAAAACCGAATCCGAGTTTTGGTCCTGACATTCCGCTACTCCCTAGAATCCGATTGAAAGCCCGCCATCGACCGGCAGGCAAATGCCAGTGACAAAACGGGCGGCGGGGGAAGACAGATAAACGACCGCGCCGGCAACATCCGAAGGCTCACCAAGACCACCGAGCGGGGTTTGTGCAAGAATACGCTCGAGACGATCGGGGTCTTTTTCGAAAATATCCCGGTTCATGTCGGTTTCGATGAACCCCGGTGCAACGGCATTTACCCGAATGCCCATAGCGCCGAATTCCACCGCCAGCTGTCGGGTCAGACCCTGCAACGCAGATTTCGACGCGCTGTAGGAGGCAACCTGCGGCAGGCCAAGGATCGCCGTCATCGACGTGATCATCACCACGCTGCCGCGTTTCCGCCCGGCCATCGCGCGGGCGACCTCCCGGGTCATTGCGAACGAACCGAAAAGGTTGGTTCCGATGACGCGCGCCATGTCATCATCCGTTGTTTCAAGCGTCGGCGCCTTGTGATGCGTTCCGGCGTTGTTGATCAGGATATCGACGGGCGCGCGCGCTTCGACCGATTTGACGATTTCCGGGACGGAGGCAATATCGCCGATATCGCCGACGACGTATTCTGCATTGTGCCCAATGCGTGAAACTGCATCCTTCAACACGGGCTCGCGCCGACCGAGGATCGTCACCCTTGCGCCCGCCTCGGCCATCGCCGTGGCGATACCCAGCCCGAGGCCCGTTCCGCCACCCGTGATCAGCGCATGCTGGTCTTCAAATATTCCGGCTCCGGTCATTGTTGCGCCTTCCTGATCGATGCGATCGCTTTGTCGAAATGCGACGCCATTGCCGCCGCTGCGGCACCCTCGTCATGCGCGCTGATGGCCGAAACGATATCTTCGTGCACGCCGCTCAACACCTCGAGCTCCCGTTTGGACGGGCGGCTGGCGATACCCAATCGAATACTGTCCCTTACCGGCTCTTCTATGCCTTCGATCAGGTGATGCAGGATCATGTTTCCCGAGGCGCTTGAAATCCTCAGATGCAAATGAAGATCGAGACGTACAAATTGCTCCAGACGATTGGACTTCAGGCTTTCCGCCATCTCTGTTGCAATTGCATGGAGGTCCGCAATGTCGGCCGCACTGGCGCGACGCGCGGCGAGAGTTGCACTTTCAACCTCGAGGCATCGGCGCACTTCAAAGAGTTCATCCGCATCCGTACCGCGCAGGCTGACCGAACTCTGGAAGAATGCGCGTGGCAGAGAGCTGTCGACCTCACGGATGACCGGCGGTCGACCGCTGGCTATCCGCACGAGGCCCAGGGATTTCAGCTGCGCGAGCGCCTCCCTTATGACAGGACGGCTGACCTTGAAACTCTTGGCGAGCGCCGTCTCGGATGGCAGCGCATCACCGGGCTTCAGGCCTTCGCCCTCGATAATTTCCAAAAGATTCCGGCTTATCTGCTCGGAGAGCGTCGCGCGCTCCAACTGTTGAAAATTACTCAAGAGTTCGCCTGCCTCACTGTAAATATGCCCTAAAATCGCATCGTCGGCGGTGATGAATGGCACCCTCGGATCGTTGCTCGTCGCCAGGCTTCACCCCGGTCGGTCGCTACAGAACGATCTGGCAACCGGTCCGTCGCCACCGGTATCCCGCCATCTTTCACCGATGCATATCTACGGAGCCAAAGTGTCAACCAGTAAGAGTGTCTTACAAGTTGTATCTGACTTTGTAAATCATGTGTGCAATTCGCAAGATGAGTAGGGTCCGCGGTGTCGCGCGGATCGGCCGAGCGGGTTCATTACTTGGATCGAGGCTCGGGGCTCACGATCGGATAATCGCGGTTGCGACGCGCGACGGGTGAAAGCCATGCTTTGTGGCCCCTGTCGATGCCGGTCGCCGGGCGCCACCCGCTTGCTGACGTCCAATACCCGCGTGACGCAGATCGTGTTCTTCTTTGCGGCATCGGTCGCAAGTCGTGACGCCCGGCCGACCGGATGACGCAATACCTCCAGTCATCTCGGCATCGCTCCATACCGGCAGCGCGCCCCGCCCACCGGACGGCCCGCTGAGGACCGCAAATTGGTGATCCGACGGGGCGGCACTTTGCGGCACCTTTTGCCGCCCGACCACCACACCGGATCTGCAAGAACCCAGCCCCACAAAATTAATGCAACAAGGCCGTTTTTACCCCCTTTCGCCCTTCAATACCGTGATTGACCGCACAGCGACCGTTATCGCAAACTACGCAGGCGCCGTCTGTTTCGCGAGCGATCCCGCCGTTGATTGCGACGGTCGCCTTCCGACACCGGGAAATACATCTGTACGCTTCGGCTTGGGCTCGGTCGCACAGACGTATCTATCGTGTTCCGGCAATCGTAGAATGCCGGAATTGCGCGTGACCGCGATTTCCCGCGGCACGGCGCGCGACATACGGCTTTCTCGCCCGGGTTCCAGATCCTCCGCGGCGGCGATGCATTTTTATCGCTGATGCGCGCCGGATATCGACGCGGTAACCCGCCGCCATAAGCCCGATCCTTCGTCACGGATCGTATTCCTGCCGCTACACTCGCAAAAAAAATTTCTGATGGGTTGGACGTCGTCTTTGACCTAATGTAGTGAAAAGAAAAAAAGACGAGCAGGGCATGAGGACGACACGGTAATGAAACTTCCGAAAATACTGACGAAGCGGGCCGCACTGCGTCTCGCGGCGCTGGCGATTGTGCCGTTGCTGGCATCCTGCGTGGTGTCGCCATTTCCCGGCAATCTCAACGTCGAGGCGTTGCAGATGTCGCAGCAGTTTGCGCGACAACGCCTCGATCATGGATGGGCGGCCCCGCAGGGCGCGATGGTCGCGATACAACGCAGCCTCGGGTCCGAGGCCGAACAGATCATCGGGCTGGTCAACGAGACCACGATCGAGGGCGACAATTTTCTGTGGCTGCGCGCCCGGGTCCCCGACGGACGCAATCCCGGACGGTTCTCGCTTGCCGATTTCATGTCGCGCACCGAGGGCGTCCCGGTGCCTTTCGCCCGCGTTTCCGACGAAAACCTGCGCCGGGGCAGCGACACGCTGGGCACCTATTTCTATCTTGAATGGCGCAGCGGCGGATCGACGAATTGCGTTCTTGCCTTTCGCCGTATTGCGGGCGCCGAGCGGATATTGCCGCGTGGCACCAACGTGCTCGAGGTGATGTTGCGCAATTGCGTTCTTGGCAGCATCGAAGAGGCGCTGTTGCCCATTCAGGACCGCCAGATCGGCGTCGCCGCCGTCGCGGGAACAGAACCCGCGGGCGGCGGCAACCGCATGATCTCGCCCCTCGCAGCACCGCCGGTAGAGTAATGATCATGAATATTTCAGCCACCGGATCCGCGTCATGAGCGCGGCCAGCACACCATCGCGCACGCAGGCCTGGCCGGAAATGGTGCTCTGGCTGCTGTTTTCCATCGTCATCGCAGCGATGGTCAGCGTGCCGATTTCCACCAGCGGCCAGGCCTTCCTCAGTATCGTCGCCGTCGCCGTCGTGGCGTTGCTGAAACCCTACGCCCGCCTCCTCGTGGCGCGGTTCTTCCTGCTGGCGACGGCAAGCCTCGTGGTCCTGCGCTACTATCTCTGGCGCGTCCTCGAAACGATGCCCGATCCGGGTCTGACCATCTCGTTCGTTGTCGCGGTCATGCTGCTCATCGTCGAGAGCTATTCGATCATGGTGTTCTTTCTGAATGCCTTCATCGGCGCCGACCCGACACGCCGCAAATTCCCCGAAATGGTCGCGCCCGAGGATCTGCCGACGGTCGACATCCTCGTGCCGTCCTACAACGAGCCGTCCGAAATGCTGAGCGTCACGCTCGCCGCGGCCAAGAACATGATCTATCCGAACGACAAGCGGACGGTGGTCTTGTGCGACGACGGCGGCACGGATCAGCGATGCAATTCGTCGGACGCGGACCTGGCGGAACGCTCGAAGGCGCGGCGGGCCGAGTTGCAGGCGCTGTGCGCCGAACTGGGCGTGACCTATGTGACCCGCGCCAAGAACGAGAACGCCAAGGCCGGGAACATGTCCTCCGCCCTCGAGAACCTGTCGGGCGATCTGGTCGTGGTGTTCGACGCCGATCACGTGCCCAGCCGCGATTTCCTCGCCTGGACCGTGAACCATTTCGTCGACGATCCCGAACTTTTCCTGGTGCAGACGCCGCACTTTTTCATCAACAAGGACCCGATCCAGCGTAACCTCGAACTGGTCGAGGAATGCCCGCCCGAGAACGAGATGTTCTACAGCCTGATCCACCGCGGCCTCGACCGCTGGGACGGCGCGTTTTTCTGCGGCTCGGCGGCGCTGCTGCGGCGCAAGGCTCTTGATTCCGTCGGCGGTTTTGCCGGCGAGACGATCACCGAGGACGCCGAAACCGCCCTCGAGATCCATTCGGGCGGCTGGAAGAGCCTGTACATCGACCGGGCGATGATCGCGGGCCTGCAACCCGAGACGTTCGCCACGTTCATCGAACAGCGCGGACGCTGGGCGGCGGGCATGATGCAGATGCTGATGCTGAAAAACCCCCTGTTCCGCCCCGGCCTGCGCCTGTCGCAGCGGGTCTGCTACATCAATTCCATGAGCTTCTGGCTGTTTCCGCTGATGCGGCTGTTCTATCTGTTCGTGCCGCTGGTCTACCTGTTCTTCGGGATCGAGATCTTCGTGGCGACCTTCGACGAGGTGCTGGCCTACATGCTCGGCTATCTTGCGGTGTCGTTCATGGTGCAGAATGCGCTCTACGCCCGGTTCAGGTGGCCACTTATCTCGGAGGTCTACGAGGTGGCGCAGGCCCCCTATCTGGCGCGCGCGGTCCTGCGCACGATCTTCAAACCGCGCGGTGCGACGTTCAACGTGACGGCCAAGGACGAGACGCTGGACGAGGATTACATCTCGCCGATCCACTGGCCGCTGACGATCATCTTCATCTTCATGCTCGCCGGGATCGTCGCCCTCGGCATCCGCTGGTACGCCTTTCCGGGCGACCACACGGTTCTGGTCGTCGTCGGCGGCTGGGCGGTCTTCAACTTCATCCTGATCAGCATCGCCTATCGCGCGGTGTCCGAAAAGCAACAGCGCCGCGCCAGCCCCCGCGTCGAAATGGACGTGCCGGGCCGGATCTGGCTGGCCGTCGCACCGGGACGAGGGCGCGGGTGTCCGCATCGTCAATACCTCGACCAGCGGCACCCGGCTGCTGCTCGAGGGCGGAGAAAGTCTGCCCGGTGGCCGCAGCATGTCGGGCCTCGTCGGAGAGCAGATCCTGCTGCGCCCCAGCCTCGAGGAAAGTCCGCATCTGGAATTGGAAATCGTCTGTACGGTCCGGTCGGTCAAGCAGACCCCCGAAGGCCAGCTTCTGGGGCTGTTGTTCGAGCCGGACCAGCCGATGCGCGCACGCGAAACCGTGGCGTTCCTGATTTTCGGCGACAGCGAAAACTGGCGCCGGATGCGTCACGCGACACGCAAGCCCAAGGGCCTGCTGATGGGGCTGGCCCATGTGATCGGCATTTTCCTGCGCGGCACACCGCAGCTGATCGCCGACCTTGCCCGCGAGCCCGGACGCCAGGCAAAACGCAAGACCGGCACGCCAGCGGTGGCAAAACCGGCGCACCTGCTCGCGTTCGGCGTCGATCCCGAGGACCGCTCCCGTTCCGGAGAGGCCGACTGGGCCACGCAACCGGATGCAAAGATCCAGACGGTGTCGACATGATGCGCCGCGCATTGCCCGCCCTGTGCCTTGTGCTGGCGGCGTGGTCGTCGCAGGCGACCGCACAGCCTCTTGCACAAACCGACGAGGGCCAGATCGATGACGGCCAGATCGACCTGTCCCCCTTGCTGGGAGAGCGGACGCCGCCCTTTGACGCGACCGATGCGCCAGCGGTCGTTCCGGACGATACCGCAGACGAAACTGCGGACGATGCGGCGCAAGACGACGTGCAAAGCGACGCGGCGGACGACCGCCTGCCCTTGTATCTGCGCGCCGCACAGGACGCGGACAGGGCATCGCCCGCCGTCGTGCGTCCGGTGTTCTATCCGGTCGGCGGCGGCATCCGCAGGCTTACCGGTGAATACGCCGAGATCGGGCTGTCGGTGATGGTGCCCGTCGACGTCACCGTCGACCGGTTCGTCATTACCTATCGCAACAGCATCAACATCCTGGATGAAACCGCGCGCCTCACCGTTCTGCGCGACGGCACCGAGATCGCATCGTGGATGCCCGATGCGCCGGGCGAATTCGTCTCCGTCGAGGTGCCGGTGGATGCCCTGTCGACCGGTGCCAACCGGCTCGTCGTCCGCGCCGAGCAAAGCCACCGGATCTTTTGCGGTCCCGAGGCGAGTTTCGCGATCTGGACCGACATCGACCTTGTCCAGAGCGGCATCGAGATACGCGGCGATGCCGGCGCCGCCGGTTTTGCGACGTTCCGCCGGGCCGCGGGCGCGCAGGTCGACACGGGGGGCGCCATTCCGGTCGTCACGACCCTGCCCCTCGGCCTCGATACGACCCGTGACTTTGAGCGGCGCCTCGCGGCTCTTGGCAGCGGCACGCCCGTCAGCCTCAGGATCCTGAGCCCCTACGACGTTCAGGACGCGCCTGCCGCGCTTGCGCGGATCGCGGTGGTCAGCGCGGCGGACGTGGCGGCGGACATAACGCTGCCGACCGTCCGCATCGGCGCGGACGGCGCGCAGATCCTCGTTCTGGCAGAAGATACGCCCGCCTTTGTCCTCGACGGCATCCTGCCCGTGCGGCAGGCCGTTGCGGGCCCTGAACGGTTGAGGCCCGGCACGCCGATCCGTGTCGACGATCTGATCGCGGACGAGATCGTGCTGCGCACCCGCTATGGCCGGCGCGACATCGCGTTCCTGCTGCCCGACGACTGGATGCTCTTGTCGTCGCAGCAGGCGCACCTGAACCTGCAATACCGCTATCCCGAGGGCCTGCCGGAGGGCGCGCTGCTGCTCGTCAAGGTCAACGGCACCACGGTCCGCCTGTTGCCGCTGTTCGGCGAAGGCGGCGTGGCTCTGCCGGAACTGCCGATCGGGTTTCCCGCCCGGATGCTGCGGCCCGGTGCCAACGCCATCGCCCTCGAGGCGATCATTCCGGGCGATCCGCCGGACCTGCCCTGCCCCCGGTTCGACGAGCCGCTGCTCGAGGTTTCGGGCGAAAGCACACTCGACGTGCCCGCCTCTCCGAGCATGCGTTTCGAGCGGCTGACGCGGGCGCTGTTCGCGCTGGCGCCCGGCGGCATGTCGCTGGCACCCGATCAGGTCGGGAACCCGCGCGGCGAAGAGATGCTGACGGCCCTGCTGGCGGGTCTGCCCGCCGTGGCCAACGCCTCTGCCGCGACAGAGCCTCCGACGCTGACCGTCGGAACGATCCAGTCCCTCGACCGCGTGCCGCTGGCCGCCCTCGGCATCAACCGGTCGGCCTTCGAGCGGGCATTGATGCCGGCACCCGTGACCGACATCGTGCCCATCGCGTCGAACGACAGCTTTGCCGAACCGGTCCCGCCCGTCGTGCCCCTCGCCCAGCGGCCCCGGATCATCGCGACATCGACATGGGAGGCGTTGCGTCAGATGGCGCGGCCCGGCGATCAGTCGCTGGCCGACTGGATCGCCGGACGCCACGGCATCGCGATGCTGTTCATGCCCGACGTGGCCGCACCGCAGGACATCTGGCTGGTCGTCGGTCCAGACGCCAACCCCGCCATGGTTACCGCCGCCCTCGCCGCCGGCCGGTTAAGCCCGTTCGGCCCGGACGGACAGGCCGCCCTGCTGACCGCCGGGGGCGTCTGGCAGAACTGGCAGCCCGCCAAAAGCCCGCCGCAGCTCCTCGAGCCGCTGACGATCGAAAACGTCCGCACCGTCGCCGGTAATTTTGCGTCATGGTCTCCGGTATATTTCGTGGGTCTTTTGGCGGTTCTGATGTCGGTTTCGGTCCTTCTGGGCCTCAGTTTTGTCGTTCGTACACGAGGAGCGCGCAAGAGATGAATAGACGCGAAATGATCCTGTCCACGCTGGCCGCGACGGGTGTGCCGCTTGGCGGGCTATCCGGCACGGCAGCGCAGGCGCAGGACGCAGCCCATCCGCTTACCGCTGCGTGGGAGGCCTGGAAGGCCGCCTACATGGCGGCGGACGGGCGCGTCGTCGACCGGTTGCAGCAGGGGGCAAGCCATTCCGAAAGCCAGGGCTATGGCCTGCTGCTGGCGGCCACACTGGGCGATGCGGCGGCGTTCGATGCCATCGACGACTGGACGATGTCGCATCTTGCCCTGCGCTCCGACGCGCTTCTGGCATGGCGCTGGTTGCCCGGCCGCAGCGAGGCGGTGCCGGACCGCAACAACGCCAGCGACGGCGATCTGTTCTATGCCTGGGCGCTGGTCCGCGCGGCGCAGACACTGGGCCGTCCCGATCTGATCCGACGCGCCGCCCGGATCGGCCGCGACCTGATCGCCGCCTGCATCCGGGCGCATCCCGACGGCAGCGGACGTCTGGTGTTAACCCCCGCCGCCGCCGGATTTCAGCGCGAGCAGGGCCTGATCGTCAATCCGTCCTACCTGATGCCGCTGGCGATGCAGGAGGTGGCGCGCGCCACCGGCCTGACCCAGCTGCGCACCTGTGCGACGGACGGCATGACAATCCAGACCGATCTCGTCGTCGCGGGCCTCCTCCCCGACTGGATCGAACTGCGCGCCGACGGTGCCGTACCCGTCGCCGACATGTCCGTCGACAACGGCTATGAGGCGCTGCGGGCTCCGCTTTTCCTGATCTGGTCGGGCAATACCGGCCATCCGGCGGTACAGCGACAGGCCAGCGCCTACCGCGAGGCCACCATCGCCAGGGGCGGCACCCCGACGATCATGGAACGCGGCACCGGCAGGGTTATGGAACTGAGCCCCGATCCCGGTTATAATGCCATCGCGAGCTTCGTCGATTGCGCGGTGCGCCCACAGGCGGGCGCGCTGATCCCGCAGTTCGACGCGGAACAGCCCTATTACCCGGCCACGTTGCATCTGATGACGCTTCTGGCCCAGATCGAGACGTTGCCACAATGTGTACCCCTATGATCCCGATGCTCGCTCCATTCCTGCGTCGCAGCCTGCTCGGAGTGGCCTTCGCCTCGTTCGCGCAGGCGGCATGGGCACAGGACGCGCCCGAGGCCGACGACCTGCGCGCCTTGCGATACTATATCCAGCAGGACGAAACCGCAGCCATCGCTGCCGAAATACGGCGTCTGGGGATCGAATTCCCCGGATGGACCCCGCCCGAGGATCTGACGATCCTCGAAGCCGTGGCCCCCACCACCGAGATCGACGACATCTTTGCCCGCATCGCCCGAGGCGACCTGACCGGCGCGCGCCGCGTCCTTGCCGCCACGCGCACGACATTTCCCGACTGGACGCCGCCTGCGGACATGATCGGCCTGCTGGAAACCGGCGAGGCGCAGCGCAATTTCGACGCCGCGATCGCCGGATCCGATCCCACCGCCGCCTTGCGCATCGCACTGGATGCGCCGGAACTGCTGCGCTGCAACAGGGTCAACAACGCCTGGCGTCTCGCCGAACTGGAAGAGGCATCGGGAGACCGCACGGCGGCCCTGGGGGCCTATCAGCAGATCGTCGGCGCCTGTAACAGCGTGTCGGACGTGGTCGCCACCATCGAAAAGGCCGCCAGCGTCGCGACCGAGGATCAGCTGCGCGCCCTCGTCGCCGTGGCACGTCGCCGCCTGCCCGCGTCGATCAGCACTTTCGACGACCTTCTGACACGGCTTTTGGCGGGGGGCGTCGGCACCGCACCATCCGCGGCGCCCGCCACGCGGCCTACCGCGACGCCCGCACCGGCCACACTGCCCGCAACACCACCCAGAACCCTCGCGACCGTCCCGTCCGCGCCCCCCCCCCGCGTCAGCCCACCCGCCGCCGCCCCTGCAACAGGCGCCGTCGTATCGACGACACCGGCAGTCAGCCCGCTGGCCAGCCTGCGGCGCACCGGCGACGGGCGCATCGGGCAGGTAAGGGCCGCCGCGCGGGCCGCCGATTTCAGAACCTGTGCAGCCCGGTCGGTGGCGCCCCGGTCGCTCGACGTGGCCTACGAGCGGGCGTGGTGCGTCTATAATCTCGACCGTCCGCTCGAGGCACTTGCGTTGTTCACCGCCGCTGCCGGGGCAAACCTCGGCGGCACGATCCCGCGTGACGCCCGCTATGGCATGGCGCTGTCGCTTCTGGCGCGCGACATGACGGACGCGGCATCGCGCATCGCCGCTGCAACCGATTTTGACATCGAACAGCGGCGTACGGTCGAAGGCATCATCCTCGATCAGCGGGGCGTGCGATCCTATCAGCAAGAGGATTTCGCGCAGGCGATCATCTATTTCAACGGTCTCGAGACGCTCGACGGCACGCTGCGCCGCGATCTGTCGATCCTGCGCGCCTATGCCTACCTCAACAGTGGTGACCGCGAGACCGCCCGCCGCGAGTTCCAGCGCCTGCACGACGAACTTGCGACGGATCAGACCCGCATCGGCCTGGCCGCCGCGCGGGGCTAAGGCCCGGCACGGCGGACCGCTCCCATGCGTCGCGGCGCGGCGGATCGGCATCCTCAACCCCCGGTCGCCGAGAGGTGGTAGCCGGGGCTTTTTCTGCGAAACCATCGCCCGTCAGACTTCCCCCTCGGGCACCCGCGTCAGGCAGCGTCGCGTGAGACATCCGCGAGGTAGGCCGCGATGGACCGTCCCCGGCCTTGTGCATAATCGGCGGCAACCATGGCCCAGTCGATGCGCGCGGCAAGTCCCCAAGCTGCCTGCTGACCACCGCCTGTGCCCCACGCCGGGGTGGCTGCATCGGCGCGCCCGTCCGCTGTGCGGCGGTAATCGGCAACCCGTTGCCCTTCCTCGAAGGCGCTCAGCGCCTGTTCCCACCGCGCCCCGCAGATCGTGAGGCCCAGCGTCCGCGCGACAGGATCGTATTCGGCGGTGAACAGCGTGCCGAACCCTTCCGCGTAACGGTCCTGTATCAGCGGCGCCTCGAGGAAACGGGCGTTCAGCGCGGCAGGTGCCGATTGCATCCGCGACAGGTGATCGTGCCGCTCGAAGCTGCGGGTGAACGCCGCGCGATCCGCCTGTTCCGGTCCGCTCTGGTGGTTGGTGGCGATGGCGCGCGGCATCCTCCGGGCACCGCCGCCGGGCAGCATCTCGACACTCGCGGTATTGCCCGCCGCATCGGCCAGCACGATGTTATAGGCCATGTGCGACGGCACCCGGCCAAGGACGGCAACGCCCTGAGCCACCGTGTCGCAGGTTTCCAGAACATTGCGCAGGATTGTCGTGATGCCGAACCCGGGACCGGTCTGCGACCGTCCGCCATAGGCGAGCGCCACGCTGAGACCGGCGTCGTTGATGCCGTCCGACAGGCCCCACAGAAACTCGACCATGCCCATGACCGCGCGGCCCGTCCATTCGGTGCGCAGTAAAAGGCCCTCGTTGAGGTCGGGGGACAGATCGTAATTGCGCACGAGGCGCACGTCCGCCCCGTCGGCAATCGCGGCGAGCGAGCAGCCACCGAGGTAGGCCGGCGGGCACCATGTCGACAAGAACCGCCGCGCACGGTCCGAGCCGCCCGCAAGGTCCCCGAGGCGGTCGTAGACGGGAACCAGCTCCGGCATATGGCGCACCATCGCGGCGCGGCACGCCTCTGCCGACGGGCCCGCATCGCCGCCACGGGCCGTAAACCACGCTTCATAGGCGGGCCAGGACCGCTGCCAGCGGGCAGCCCATCCGGGGCCGGGGGTCGCCTCGGCGACAGCATCGAAGGTGAGGGTCATGTTGATCATTTCAGCTACTCTTTTCAGGTGTCGAGAGGAAAAACCGGATCATTTCGGCGCTCGCGTCAGGACCGGCGGGATCGGTATAGGACCCCTCCGGCTGCCCGCCAGACCACGCATGGCCAAGGCCCTCGACGGTCCAGGTCTCGAGGTGCGGCTGGCCATCCGTGCCGCTCGACACGCGGCGCTGCACGGTTCTGCCGGCATGCCGCTCCTGCGTCTCGTCTTCGACGGTCTGATCCGGCCCGTGCCGCGCGGCATCCGTTGCGATGCGGCTGCCGTTGGACGGATGCACCGTGGTGTCGGCCGTTCCGTGAAAGACGATCGTGCGCACGGCGCCGCCCGCGCCCGGGGGAGCCTGCGCAACCCCGCCACGCCCGGCCATCGCGGCAAACGCGGACGGCACATCCACCGCCGCGCCGAATGGCAGGCCGGAATGGGCGCCGACGGCGGCAAAGACATCGCCATAGGTCTCGCCCAGGATCACGGCCATTGCGGCACCCGCCGAGAGGCCCGCGATGAATGTCCGGTCCCGTGGTACGCCGAACTCGGCGCACAGGGCGCGCGCGATCCCCGCGATGATCGCAGGTTCACCCCTGTCGCGCCGCTGATCGCCGCGACGAAACCAGTTCCAGCACGATTGCGCGTTCTCGCCCCGCGACTGATGCGGATAGACGACGACGAGGCGGTGCCGTTCGGCCAGCGCGTTCATGCCGGTCCCGGATGCGAAATCCTCGGGCCCCTGGGTACAGCCGTGCAGCATGACGACGACACCGGAAACGCCCCGGGCGGCCGAGGCGGGGACACCGGAAACGCCCCGGGCAGCCGAGGCGGGGACATATGTCCTGAAGGCGCGGCTCCCCTCGGGGCCGGTGTGGACGTCGTTGCGAAAGACGGCACCGGTCGGAAGGGTCGGTTCGGGACGAGGGTGTTGCGTCTGCCGTTGCAATCCGGCGAACAGGCCGCCGGCTTTCGGCAGGGACAGGGATGGCAGCGGCGCAAACGGTGCGCCGTCTGTCACCGGGCCGGACGTCAGCCCATGCTGTGCAAGTGTGCGCCCAACCAGGTCGGTCGCGGCCCGCAGACGGTCTGGCCGTGCGGCATCGGTCGCCGGGCGCAGGGCGCCGACGTTGAAATTGAACATGTCGTTTCCTTCGAAGGAGGGTCAGGTTATCTGATGCGGTCGGCGAGCGCCTTTTTGATGTCGGCGCCGGCCTGCAACGCGCCCAGCACCGTGATCGAGCCGATCGTCGCGAGCGCCAGATCAGGCGTCACGTCGGTGGCGATACGCGCAAGGCCCACGACCTTGACGTGCAGGATCTCGCCGGCGCGGCGCAGCGCCTCAAGGTCGGCACGACTGTAATCGCGCAATCCCAGCTCCATGGTATGCCGCTCGATCGAACTTGCGACAGCCTCTTCATGGCCCCCAAGCTGATTGCGGATCGCGGTACGGATGAAATCGCTGCGGTTCGAGAAGAACCCTTCCTGTACCAGCAGGTCGATGCGACCGAGGTCGACATAGCCAAGGTTGATGGTGATCTTTTCGCTGTCCGGTGTCTTTTCGCGCAGTTGTCTGACGTTACTCATGATGACTTCTCCATCCATGTGGATGGTATATGGATGTCATAGAGACGTTTGCAAGACCTAACTCGGATCGAAGGCCGGTTTTCCCTCGGATCTGACGTCACGATCGACGACACCACCCTGCGCGGCGCGCCTGCCAGACAGCGATCCGGTCAATGGGCAGTAATCCCATGCAGAACCGTTGCCCGGTCGGGTCAGACACGTCGACGCCGCCATATCAGGCCTTGAGTTTGCAGAACCTCGCAGAACCGAGCCCATGCCGTCGGCATAGCCCGGCCGTTGGAATGCCGGCGTCCTGCTGTTGTATCATCCCGATCGTCTGCGCCCCGATGAAGCGGCCCTGTCCCGTCTGTCTGCTCCTTTGCGGGTGGGGCAGATACTACGTCAAAAATGCGGGATTTCAGGGGGGCGGGTCAGCAGGAATCCGGACGTCCGCCATTAAAGTCGGCCATTAAAGCGGTGCCGTCACGCATCGGCATTCCTGCACCGTCGATGATTTTCAGTTCTCCGGACATGCAGGCCATCGCCCCGTACCACACGGAAAACTCAGACCCCGGAACGGACCCTGATCTGATCGAAGGCCACGGCGGCGATAAGGACGATGCCGCGCGTGATTTCCTGCCAGAAGCTCGATACATCCATGAGTGTCAGCCCGTTGTTCAGGGTGCCAAGGATCAACACCGCCAGCACGGTTCCCCAGACGGACCCCCTGCCTCCATAAAGGCTGGTGCCGCCGAGAATGATCGCGGCGATGACCGTCAGCAAATTCGATGCGGCGGCGTTCGGGGCGGCTGCGCCCAGCATCGCGGCCAGGATGATGCCCGCGACAGCGCCGATGACGCCCGAAAAGACGTAGAGAACCACCTGCACCCGGTCGGTGCGGATGCCCATGATCCGGCTCGCGTCGGGGTTGCCGCCGGTGGCATAGATCTCGCGGCCGAACCTGGTCCGCGTCATCACCCACCAGACCGCGACGCCCAGCGCCAGCATGATGATGAGTGGAACCGGCACGCCGAGCACCCGGCCAGACCCGAGCCAGTTGAATGACCCCAGAAGCAGCGGCTTGCTCAGCCCGCCGGTCAGGACCAGTGCGGCACCGCCATAGATGCTCATCGTGCCGAGGGTGACAATCAGAGGGTTGAGGCGCAGGCGCGTCGTCAGCAGGCCGTTGAACCCGCCGAGGCAGCCGGCAATGGACATCGCGACGAGGCAGGCGAGCCAGATGTTCACGCCCATCGCGTTCAAAAGCGAGACCATGACGCCCGACAGACCGGCAATGGCCGCAACGGACAGATCAAGGCCTCCGGCGACGATCAGCGGCGTTCCCGCGATGGCCATCAGCCCGATCACCGACATGTTCGAACCGATCGACATCAGGTTCCGGGTTTGCAGAAAATACGGCGACAGAAGACTGAAGGCCACGAAGATCAGCAGATAGAACACCGCAAGCACCGCGACGCCCGCCCAGTCCTGTCGCAGAAAGTGCGAAAATCCGCCAGACCGTCCCGCGGCCTTCGCAACCGTCGTATCCGCCATTCCACCATCCCCTGAACTGACGTCGCCCTGTCGTCGCGACACCTGTTGACTAACACCCCAAAGAGGTCTAGTCAACAAGTGGTAAGACCACTTAGCCAATACGCCGAAGCTCGCCGACAGGGAGGACACGCCATTCTGGGAGACAACGATATTTCGCGACTTGCCAAGACAGGTATGTCCGAGATGCTGGTCGAGCGTCTGCTGGGCTTTGTCACCGCCGGCCGCCTCAAGGCGGGCGACAAACTGCCGTCAGAGCGCGATCTGGCCGAACGTTTCGGTGTGAGCCGTCCCACGGTGCGCGAGGCGCTGCGGGCCCTGTCCGTGCTCGGTGTCATCGAGATCCGGCACGGCGGCGGTGCCTTCGTCAGCGCGCTGAACGCGACCGAACTGCTGGGTCCGCTGAACTTCTTCCTGTCGCTTTCGGATGTCTCGGTCGAAAAACTCTATCAGGCGCGCTGCCTGATCGAGGGCGAAATCTGCGCCCTGGCCGCCACCCGCGTGACGGCGGACGAATTGTCCGATCTTGCCGATCTCATCGACGACCAAGAGGGTGCGCGCCAGGACGCGACCCGGTATCTGGCGCTCGATTCCGAGTTCCACGAGCGGTTGGCGGTCATCGGCGACAACCCGTTCCTGGCGCGCGCCCAGACCAGCCTGAACACTCTGGGGATCGAGTTCCGCAAACTGATCGCGAGCACCAAGGCGGCGCCGACTCGGTCGATCACCGATCACCGCACCATTCTCGACGCCGTGCAAAACGGCGATGTCGAGGGGGCCCGTGCCGCAATGGTCGCGCACATGAACCAGGTTTACGAGACAACCCGTTCCGAACTGGAGCTGAATCCATGAGCACGCCGCGTGTCGTCGTCACCGACTATACCTTTCCCGATCTCGACAGGGAAAAAGCCGCAGCCGAGAATGCAGGCGCCGAATTCGTCGCCTGCCAGTGCAAAACCGCCGCCGACGTCGCCGAGGCGGTCAGGGGTGCCAGCGTCGCGGTCGTGCAGTTCGCGACCGCGGACGCCGCCGCGATTGCGCAGATGGCCGACCGTGCGGCATTGATCCGCTACGGTATCGGCTATGACAACATCGACGTCGCCGCCGCCAAAGACCGTGGTTTTCCGGTCGGATATGTCCCGGACTATTGTCCCGACGAGGTCGCCGAGCACACCTGCGCGATGGTGCTGGCGCTGTTGCGCAAGTTGGCGCCTCTCGATGCCTCGGTGAAAGCGGGCGACTGGAAGGCCGTGGCCGTTGCAAAACCGATGAAGCCGTTTGCCGACACGCTCATCGGATTCTTCGGCTTCGGTCAGATCGGGCGAAACGTCCACGACCGCCTGAAGGCTTTCGGGTTCAGGTTCGCGGTGGCCGATCCGGCTCTCGACGAAAACGAAGCCCGGGCGCTCGGACTGCGCAAGATGACCCCCGAAAACCTGTTCCGCAGCGCCGACGCAATTTCGCTGCATGCGCCGACGACGCAGGAGACGCGGCAGTTCGTGAACGCGGCCCTGCTGGCGACGATGAAAGACACCGCCGTCCTCGTGAATACATCGCGCGGTGCGCTGATCGACGAGATCGCGTTGGCCGCAGCCCTGACCGACGGACAGATCGCGGGCGCCGCCCTCGACGTATTCGAGACAGAGCCGCTGCCCGGCACATCGCCGCTGCGCACCGCGCCCGGCCTGCTGCTGTCGCCGCACGCCGCCTGGTATTCCGAGGCGGCCATCGGACGCCTTCAGGGTCTCGTCGCCGACGACATCGCCAATCACCTTGCCGGTCGCGCTCTGCGCAAACCGGTGCCGGGATCGCACCGCTGAACGGCGACGCCCGGATCATTTACGGACCACCAAAGGGAGGAACTACAAAATGACAGCAAGATTTACACTTTCCATCGCGGCCAGCCTGTTGGCCACGAGCGCCCTCGCCATCGAGCCGGACGAACTGCAGGGCCAGATGCCGAGCGCCGAAGACTATGCGGATCTCGTCGCTGCGGCCCAGGCGAATACGCCACCCCGGAACGGCGAAGGCTATGTGTTCGGCTATGCAAATCTCGGCCGCGATGCACCGTTCTTTCTGCTGGTCGAAAACGGCATTCTTGCCAACGCCGAGGCGGCGGGGATCGAGGTCCTCGTGACCGACAACGCCTATGACGGTGCGACGGCGCTGGCCAACGCCGAGAAGCTATCTGCGGCGCGAGGTCGATTACGTCATCGAATTCCAGACCGACGCCAACTTTGGGCCGGTCATCATGCAAAAGCTGGACGCCGAAGGCATTCCCGTCACTGCCATCGACATACCGATGCCCGGCGCGACGTTCATGGGCGCCAACAACTCGCGGTCGGGTTTCATGGGCGGACAGTATCTGGGTCAGGCCGCTGCCGCGCGGTGGAGCGACGAAGAGGTTGCCTCGGGCTATCTCGTCGTCGGTGAATTGCCGCAATCGGGTGCGATCCCGTTCATGCGGACCGAAGGTCAGGTCGCCGGGTTTCTGTCGGAATATCCCGACTTTCCCGAAGACCAGATCGTCCGCATCGACACCAAGGGCACTCTCGAAGAGGGTTTCCGCATCATGAGCGACGCCATCGGACGGATCCCCGCCGACGTGCCGATCATGGGTGTCGCGATCAACGACCAGTCGATCCTGGGCATGTTGCGCGCGGTCGAACAGGCAGGCCGCATCGATGACGCGATCTTCGTGGGCATGGGCGCCGACGAAGGCGCATCCATGGCCGCATCGCCCGCGTTCCTCGCCTCGGTCGGCTATTTTCCCGAAAACTACGGCAACTATCTCGTCCCGCTTGCACTGATGGAACTGGCGGGCATGGACACGCCGCCTGCCCTGCTGGTGACGCACGAAATGGTGACGTCCGGCACGGTCTGCGATTTCTACCCCGACGTGCCCTGCGCGGACGGCGACGAGATCGCGTTCGCCTTCGACGCCGATGCTTTTGCCGCACACGTCGAGGAACAGCGCCAGAACCCGGAACTCGCCGACTATCAGGCTCTGATCCAGGGCGAATAATCCGGATCCTGTCGATCGGCCCCATCGCGGGGCCGGTCGCACCACACCCAAGGGAGTGCCGATCATGTCGATGTCGATGAGCGGAGTGACCAAGACCTTTGGGGCAAACGTCGTGCTCGACGATGTGCACCTCGACGTGGATCAGGGCGAGATTGTCGCTTTGCTCGGCGCCAACGGTGCCGGCAAATCGACCCTGATGAAGATCATGACAGGCATCTACAGCAAGGATGCCGGCAAGATCGGGATCGATGGAACAACTGTGGATATCCGCGAACCGACCGACGCAATGGCCCACGGCATCCGTCTCGTGCCGCAGGAATTACAGGTGCTGCCCGACCTCAGCGTCGCCGAGAACATCTTTCTCGGCGCTTTGCCGGTGAGCGGGAGCGGCCCGTTTGCCCGCGTCCGCAAGGCGCAGCTACGGTCCCGCGCCACCGAAATCCTCGACGACCTCGGCATTGGCGGCATGGACGTGACGGCCCCGCTGTCCCGGTTTTCCATTTCAGAACAGCGGCTGGTCGAGATCGCCCGCGCCCTCGCGGGGGATGCGCGCCTGCTGGTGATGGACGAACCCACGGCGTCGCTGTCTGCGCCCGAATGCGAGCGGCTGTTCACGATCATGCGACGGCTGAAATCGCGCGGCGTGTCGATCGTCTTCATCTCGCATTTCCTCGATCAGGTGTTCGAGATCTGCGACCGGATCGAGGTGCTGCGCGACGGCCGCAATGCGGGCAGTTTCGACGCCGCTTCCAGTTCGCATCACGACGTGCTGACCGCAATGCTCGGCCGCGAGTTGAGCGATCTGTTTCCGGCCCCTGCGGCGTCCATCGGCGACGTGGTCTTTGCCGCCGACGGTCTGAGCGCGCCGCCCCGCATCGCAGACGTGAGATTTGGTGTGCGCAAGGGCGAGATCCACGGCATCTTCGGCCTCATCGGCTCGGGGATCGAGGATCTGGGCAAGGTGCTGTTCGGCATCCACACCCCTGCCGCGGGCAACCTGACCCTGTTCGGCAAGCCCTTCGCGCCGCGTTCCGTTCCCGAGGCCATCGCCGCGGGCGTGGGCTTCGTCTCGGGCGAGCGCAAGTCGGAAGGGATCGTGCCGGACATGACCGTGCGCGACAACGTGACCCTGCCCTTCCTGGGACGTCATACCTCGGGTGTCGCGATGTCCGTGCCGTCGCAGACGGATTTCGCGCGCAAATGGATCGATGCACTCGGCGTCCGGACGGATGGCGCAGAGCAAAAGATCGGCGGTCTGTCGGGCGGCAATCAGCAAAAGATCTGCATCGGGCGCTGGCTTGTCGACGACGTGCGCCTGCTGATCCTCGAGGAGCCGACGCGGGGCGTCGATCTGGGCGCGCGCAAGGACATCTACATGCACCTGCGGCGGCTGTCGGATGCGGGGCTCGCCATCGTCCTGATCTCTTCCGATGCCGAGGAGATCGGCGGGCTGGCCGACACCTCCAGCATCCTGATCGACGGTCGCGTCGCTGTTGCCTTCGACGCGCCCACCGATGCCACCACCCTTATGGAGACCGCCACGCGCAGCGTTGCGGCGTGATGCTGCGGACCCTGCAGGTCCGCTCGCCTGAAACCGGGAGAAGAAAATGAAACTCTGTCTGTCGTCGTGGTCCTTTCCGCATCTGACGCTCGAGGAGTCAGCGGGGCTTGCCGGGGTGCTGGGCATTTCCGGCATCGACGTCGGCCTGTTCTATGCCTCGGCCCTCGACAAGGCCCGCGTCCTGTCGGACCCGCAGGGCTATGGCGAGCAAGTACGCGCCAGCCTGCCCGTTGCGGTGTCGCACTATTATCACCTGTTCGGAGACGGCCTGACAGGGCGCAATCTCGCGCTGCCCTCCGATCCCGATACCCTGAAAGACGCCAAGGCCGCACTCGCCTTTGCAAAGGCCGCAGGGGCACCGACGATCTTTGTGTTGCCCGGTATGATCAATCCCGGTCAAGGACGCGCGGCGGCGTTTGAGCAATCGGTCGAGAACCTCAGGCCTCTCGTCGCTGCGGGACAGGACGCAGGCATCGGCCTGACCATCGAGCCGCATGTGCACGGCCTGCTGGAATCCGTCGACATGACCCACGAGATCGTGAACCGGGTCCCGGGGCTGAAGATCACGCTCGATCCGGCGCACTACGTTGCGATGGGTTTTCGCCAGGAAGAGATCGAGACGCTGTGCCCCCACGCGGCCCACGTCCACCTGCGACAGGCAAAGCCGGGGGCGCTGCAGACGAAGCTGGAGGACGGGACAATCAACTTCCCCGGTCTTTTCGGCGCGCTGCGCGACACGGGCTACGATGGCTGGATGTCGATCGAATATGTCCATCAGGCCTACATGAACACGCTCTTCGACGACGTACTGAGCGAAACCGTCAAGATGCGCGACTGTTTTCGCACCTGGGCCAGCTGATTCACATCGGGAGGAAAGACATGGGACATTTCGCTTGGGTTCTGGAGGTCCGGCCCGGATACGAGGATGAATACAAGAAGCGCCACGATGAAATCTGGCCGGATCTGGTCGAGGATATTTCGGCAGCCGGTCTGCGAAATTACAACATCTTCCGCCACGGCCTGACATTGTTCGGCTATTTCGAATGCGACGACCTGCCCGCCGCCATCGAGGCCCTGGGCAAGAGCGACGCGAACCGTCGCTGGGGCGCGCACATGGCCGGGATCATGAAGGTCGAGGCCGATCCGGCGACGGGGTTTCCGTATCTGCTGCCGCTGCAATGGCGGATGGACTAGGGCGATGGGCGTCCCGCTGGAACACAACGCCACGCTGGGCCGGCTGATCCGCACGGGCGGCTGGGAGGCACTGGCCGAAGGCACCCCCCGCCTCGTGGAACGGGCGCTGGCGGAGGACAACCTGCGGACCGCGCGCGCGCTTGCCGATTTCATGCGCGACGAGATGCATACGGTCTTCGGCATCTATTCGATGTGGTTTCCCGATACGCTCGAATGTCTCGCCGACAAGGGCATGCCGCGGGCCGAGGTGACGGCCGCGCATGATGCCATCAGACAAGAACTCTTGCCCTGGCATAGAAACGTCCTGCGCCCCCGGGATGCGGTCTGGAAAGATGTGGCCGCCGCCGTCGCCCGGATCACGGCGGACGGAACGGACGACCGCCCTGCCGCCCTTGTCGCCGCCGTAGATCTGTGGCGCGACCTGCACGACGGCGAGGTGGATCAGCTTCTCGGGCCTGTTCGACCTTCTCATCCGTCGCCACGGCGAGGCCGCCCTGCGCGAAATGTACGAGGGCTGGGTGATCGGGTCATGGTTCGCCAAACGCTATCGGCGGTTCGACGTGTCGAAGATCGACTGGAACGAGGCATCCTGGCTGCTGACCTACCTTGGCTTCGAAGGAATGCACGGGCACCTGAGCGGACCCGGGCGCGACGGTACCGTCGATTTCACCGAGGACGACGAGAAAGTGACCATCGCTTTTGCGCCCTGCGGCTCTGGCGGGCGCTCGATGCAGGGCGAAGCGCGCGACGGCCTGCCGCCGCTGCGCGATATCGGCTGGCCAGAGTTGCGCGAGGCGCACGATTTTACATGGAACGAGACCGGTATCTGCGCCTATTGCGCGCATTGCTGCATACTGCACGAAAACCTGCCCATCGCCGCTTTCGGCTATCCGGTGCGCGTAACCGACCCGCCCAGGGCACCGCTGACGGGCGACAGCCGCTGCACCTGGACCGTCTACAAGGACATCCGCGCGATTCCCGAAGAGGCCTATGCCCGCGTCGGCGCGCGCAAGCCGCCGGCCGACGCGCCGATGGGATCTGCGGGCAAGGATGAACG
This sequence comes from uncultured Alphaproteobacteria bacterium, assembly GCA_963761735.1. Classification (GTDB taxonomy): domain Bacteria; phylum Pseudomonadota; class Alphaproteobacteria; order Rhodobacterales; family Rhodobacteraceae; genus CAVXHQ01. The sequence goes on along the minus strand of CAVXHQ010000005.1, from coordinate 414,953 downwards.
CGACAGGATCATGCGCGATGTCTGAGGCGTATTCCCATCGCAGGGCGCTGCCGAAAGTCGCGGTGATCGGCACGATGATGGCCTATTACGCGCCGATCATCGGACCGGAATTTCAATCGGTCATGGCGCGGCATGTCGAGGACACCACCGCGCGGCTGTCGGGCTCGTTCGATCTGGCGAACCTTGGACGATGGGCCGGGGACGCCGACACCGATGGACTGGCCCGCGCCCTCGCGGCTTCGGGTGCGGACGTCCTGTTGCTCGTGCCGGCGATGTGCACTCCGCCCGCCGCTCTGGCGGCGATGGCCGAAAAGTCGGGCCTGCCGGTGGTGATCGCCGGGGCCCATGACCTGACCCGCGTCGGGGCAGATTATGACATGCGCGCGCTGTGCCGCCATTCGGTCAACGTCGGCGCGTCGATGCTGGGGTCCATGCTGCGGCGCGGCACCGGCCCGGCGCCGATCCTCGTCAGCGGTTTTCTCGACGATCCGGCATTCCATACACGTCTGGCTCTGGCCGTGCGGTCGGCGGCGCTCTCCCGGCGGATGCGGGCCCTTCGGGTTGGGCGCCTTGGCGCGCCGATGCCGGGATACGACCACGTCGGTCTCACCGGGGCCGAAGGCGCCGTTTCCGACCTCACCGTCGTGGACGTCTCCGTTGCGGACTGGGCCGCCCGGGTCGCATCGGTTTCGGACACGGACCTGCGGGATTTCGTTGTCGCCCGTCTGCCCCGGCTCGTCCCGCCGCAGACACGGATCGAGACGGGCACGCAGCTAAACCGGGCCGCAAGGCTGGCGCTGGCGCTGGACACTCTGGCAACCGATCTCGCGCTCGACTGCGGATCGCTCGCCTGTCGCGGCGCATTTGGCGTGGGTCTGGACGACGGGACCATCGGCTGTCTCGCCACAAGCCTGATGACCGGCACAGGCAGGCCGTTCAGCGCCACCGGAGATCTCGTCACGGCGGTCGCCATGTTCGCGGGCAAGGAGCTGGGCGGGGCGACGCTTTACTGCGAACTCGACGCAGTCGACCGCGACAGCGGCGCCTTTCTGGTCGCCAACACCGGCGAGGCGGATTTCGATTGGTGCCCCGACGACGGGCGGGCCGCGATCCGCGCATCCGGCAACCTGTCGGGCCGTGATCTGCCCGGCGTGGTCCTGTCACACGACCTGACCAGGGGGCCCGCGACGATGCTGGGCCTGACGCTGGATCGCACGCAGTCAGAACGGCTGAGCATGATTGCGCTGGAGGGCGAGACCCTGCAGCCGGCGCGCACCGCCCTGAAAGTTACCCAAGGCTGGTTCCGCACCGCCGGACAGGACCCGATCACCGATTTCGAGGCCTGGGCCAATGCCGGGGCCACCCATCACGGCGCACTTTCCCGGGGCCATCTGGCCGAGGCCGCCCGCTGGCTGGCGCGGCTTTGCGACTGGCCCCTCACAACAATCCCATCAGGAGTTACCCCATGAGCAACAGGACAGCCTTCGTCACGGGCGCGTCGAAAGGCATCGGCCTCGAAACCGCGCGGCAGCTGGTGGCGCGCGGCTGGAAGGTCGGGATGGCCGCGCGCGGTGAGGCGACCCTGCGCAAGGCGGCCGCGTCGATGGACGCGGACGCCGTTCTGCCGCTGGTCTGCGACGTATCGGATGCAGCCTCGGTGAAGGCCGCGGTCGATGACCTGACCGGGCACTTCGGTCCGGTGACGGCGCTGGTCAGCAACGCAGGCGTCATCGATCCCATCGGACATTTCGACGAGACCGACGGCGACGACTGGATGCGCCTGCAGCAGATCAACATCGGCGGGGTGATGAACGCGGCGCGGGCGGTGATCCCGGGAATGCTGACGACGGGCAAGGGCGTCATCGTCAACCTGTCGTCGGGGGCCGCGCACAATCCGACCGACGGATGGAGTGCCTACTGCACCTCGAAAGCGGCGGTGCACATGTTCACCCGCTGCCTCGACGTCGAATACGGCCCTCGCGGTATCCGGGTGCACGATTTCATCCCCGGCGTCGTCGGCACCGACATGCTGAACGGTGCGCAGAAAAAGTTCGACAACGCCATCGCGCGGCTGGACGAGGGCCGCAAGCTGACCCCCGACATCCCGGCCCGCTGTCTCGCCTGGCTGGTCGACGAAGGCGAGGGCCGCGCGCAGGGTGTGGAACAGACCATCCGCGACGCCGGCCTGCGCGCGATGGTGGGCCTTGAGGAGCGCGACCAGTGGTAGCCGCCGATCTGGGACTGACGGACCGGACCATCGTCGTGACCGGTGCGGCGCAGGGCATCGGACGTGCCGTGGCCGTCTGGCTGGCCGGTCTGGGCGCGCGGGTGGTGCTGGCCGACGTGCAGGACTGCGCGGAGGCGGCCGCCGAGGCCGGGAACGGCGCCCGGGCGGTGCCACTCGATCTGACGGACCCCGGCAGCATCGACGCGACGCTCGCCGAGGCCACTGCCGCCGGTCCGCTGTGGGGCGTGGTCAACTGCGCCGGGCTGCTGCTGCGCCGGCCCCTCGATGCGACGACGGCGCAGGAAATCGAACGCCAGACGGCGGTAAACCAGTCCGGCGTGTTCAATCTGGCCCGTGCCACGCTGGCGATCCTGCAACGTCAGGGACAGGGCGGCCGCATCGTCCTGTATACCAGTCAGGGCGCGTTCACCGGCGGTTTCCATGGCTCCATCCCCTACGCGATGAACAAGGCGGCGGTGACGGCGCTGGTAAAATCGCTTGCGCGTATCGGTGCGCCGGACGGGATCACGGTCAACTCCGTCGCCCCCGGAGCCGTCGATACCGCGATGTTCCGCGGCGGGCTGAGCGCCGGGGACGTCGCCGAATTCGCCGCGATGATCCCGATGAACCGTATCGCGGAGCCCGCCGAGATGGCCGGCCCCACCGCGTTCCTGCTGAGCGCCTGGGCCGGATATGTGACGGGCACCACGCTGCACGTCAACGGCGGTCAGCTGATGCTTTGAATTCAACCGAACTCTGGGAGGAAGACAATGACCAGGATGACGATATGCCGGACGATGATCGGCCTCGCGGCAACCGGCCTCGCGATGCCCGCTCTCGCCGAGGATTTTCATGGCTTTGATCCTCGGGCGGTTGGCCCCGAGACGCCGGGTGCCGAGGCGCTGCAGGCAATGGTCGCCGAGGCGATGACGGTTACGCCGCCGCGCAATGGCGACGCTTACGTCTTTGGCTACACGATGTGGGGCGGCAATTCGCCGTTCAGCCTGTACAACAAACAAGGGCTCGAGGCGCTGGGAGATGCCGCCGGGGTCGAGATCCTGACGGCCGACAACGAGTGGGATCCCAACCGCAACGTCGCCAACGTCCAGACCTTTGCCACCCGCGACGTGGATTACGTCATCAACAGCCTGCTCGATGTGCAGTTCGCGCCCGCGGTCCTGGCGCCGCTCGAGGCGGAGGGCATTCCGCTGGTCGCGCTGGATATCCCGGTGCCGGGGGCGCAGTGGATGGGCGTCGACAATGCCCGCGCCGGATTTCGCGCCGGAACCTATCTGGCACAATCGGCGGTCTCGCGCTGGGGCGATGCGGCAAACGACGCCACGCTGGTCATCGTGTCGTTCCCGCTTGTCGGTCCGAACGGCCAGTTGCGCAACGGTTCGCAGGAGGCAGGCGTGGCCTCGGTCCTCGATCTGCCAGAAGACCGCATCATCTGGCTGGAGACGGACGCGACGCAGGAGGGCGGTTTCGCCCAGATGAACAATATCCTGACCCGGCTGGATCCCGACGCGCCGCTGCTCATTGCCTCGTTCAGCGACGAGGTCCTGAGCGGTGTCGTCCGCGCCGTCACCATCGGCGGCCTTGCCGACAAGGCCATCGCCGTGGGCATGGGCGGAGAGATGCTGGAACTGGTCGCCACCGACCCGGTATTCGTCGCCTCGATGTCGTTCTTTCCCGAACGCTATGCCAACGCCGCGATCCCCATGGCGCTGATGACGCTGGCCGGGCACGACGTGCCGACATCCGTATTCGCCTACACCGATCTCGTGACGTCTGCGAACGTCTGCGAGGTGAACACCGATCTGGCCTGCTCGGACCTGCCAGACTGGATGGCCGAGGACGCGGTGATCGACGAGGCCGCCTATGCCGAATTCGTCCAGAGCCTGCACGACGACCCCTACTACGACGGCTTCGAAATGCTGCTGCCGCCTGTGCCGCCCGTTCAATGACCTGTACCGGACCGGTCCGCGCCGATGCGGATCGGTCCCGTCCCTACCAAAGGAAACGCAAATGACAAAAGCAAGGATCGGCCTGATCGGTGCCGGATGGTGGGGCGTCGAGGTCTATGTGCCCGCCCTCGTGGCCCATGAGGGCGCCGACCTCGTGGCAGTAAACCGTCGCGACCGGTCTGCCCTCGACCGGATCACCGAAAAGTTCGGCATCCCGAAGGGCTATACCGATTTCCGCGAGATGCTGGCCCACGAGCGGCTCGACGCGGTCGTCATCACCTCGCCTCACACCGTGCATTTCGACCATGCCAAGGCGGCGCTCGAGGCGGGCTGCCACGTCCTGATCGACAAGCCGATGACGACGCGTGCGGCAGACGCGCATGCGCTGGTGGCGCTGGCCGCCAAGGCCGGCAAGCAGATCCTCATTCCCTACGGCTGGAACTACAAACCCTTTGTCACGCGGGCGTCCGAACTGATCGCGCAGGGCCGTGTCGGCACCATCCGCCACGTCTCGTGCAACATGGCGACGTTCACCTACGACCTGTTCGGTGGCAAGGGCCTGGCCGAGGCGAAGGACGCGATGTTCAAGCCCGAAACCTCGACCTGGGCCGACCCGGACAAGGCGGGCGGCTATGGCTGGGGGCAACTCAGCCATTCGCTCGGCCTGATGTTCCGGCTCGTCGATCTGGCCCCAAAGGAGGTCTATGCCGTCGACGTCAAGTCCGATGTCGGCGTCGATCTTATCGACGCCGCGATCCTGACGTTCGAAAACGGCGCGCGGGCGTCGATCTCGGGTTCGGCGCTGCTGCCCAAGCACTGTTCCTATCAGCTAGAGGTGACGGTGTTCGGCACCGAAGGGATGCTCGCCATCGACATGGAGCGCACGCGGATGGAACTTCGCCGGATGGACGGCGACGACGTGGTCCTCGATCTGAAACCGGACGCGGGGCAATACGCGGCACTGGAACCGATCAACCGATTGATCGAGGTCTGTGAGGGCAAGGACGTGGACATCGAAGCCGACGGCACGGTGGGCGCGCGGGCCATCGACGTGCTCGACGCGATGTACCGGTCGATCGGATCCGGCAAGTCAGAGGTGATCTGAATGGCCTGGAAAACCAGTCGCGCCGATATCGTCAAGGGAGGATTTTCCACCCCCCTCGACGCGCCGATGATCCCGTCGTTTCCGTTCCAGTTCCGCGACATGCGGATCTGCACGCTGGTTTACCGCACGGACCCGGAGGCGATCCGTGCGCTGTTGCCCGAACCGCTGGTGTCCACCGGCGACGAGGTGATGATCCACTTTTACCAGATGAACGATACCGACTGGCTCGGCCCCTATACCGAGACGAACGTCATGGTCGGTGCCGAACTGCCGGGCAAGGCGGTGGGCGCCTATTCGCCCTATCTGTTCCTGTCGTCGGACGTGGGCGTCACACACGGGCGCGAGATCCACGGACAGCCCAAGAAGCTGGGCAATCCGAAGGTCGAATTTCGCGGCGACCTCATCGTCGCCGGTCTGGAGCGCAACGGCATCGATTGCGTGACGGGCACCATGCCCTACAAGCAGACCCGCGCGGACGTGTCTGAATTGGCGGACATCTTTCCTTTCGCCACCAACCTGAACCTCAAGGCGGTGGACCATATCGACGGCACGCCCGCGATCCGGCAACTCACCTCGCGCAAACTTGCGGACCTGACGGTCAAGGAATGCTGGCGCGATCCCTGCACCGTCGAGTTGCGGCCCAACGCGCAGGCCCCTGTCCACCGTCTGCCGGTGCGCGAAATGCTCGACGGGTTCTTCTGGGCGGCGGAGTTCACGCTGGTGCCCGGTGAGATCCTTCACGACTACCTTACCGAAACAAACTGATGAGGCCTGGACGATGAAACTGTTGAGATATGGACCCGCCGGGGCGGAAAAGCCGGGGATCGTCGACGCGACAGGCGCGATCCGCGACCTGTCGGGCCACATCGACGATCTGGCAGGCGACGTGCTGACCGATCTCGGGCGTCTGACCGCCATCGAAATCGCCAACCTGCCGCTGGTGAGCGGTAATCCTAGGCTCGGCCCATGTGTCGGCGGCACCGGCAAGTTCATGTGCATCGGCCTCAACTATTCCGATCACGCCGCCGAGACCGGCATGACGGTCCCGTCCGAGCCGATCCTGTTCATGAAGGCGACGAGTGCCATCTGCGGCCCGAACGACCCCATCGTCATTCCGCGCGGCTCGGAGAAGACCGACTGGGAGGTCGAGCTTGGCGTCGTGATCGGCAAACGCGCCAAATATGTGTCCGAGGCCGACGCGCCCAGCCACGTCGCGGGCTATTGCGTCATCGACGACGAGTCCGAGCGCGCCTTTCAGACCGAGCGGCAGGGTCAGTGGACCAAGGGTAAATCCTGCGACAATTTCGGCCAGATCGGGCCGTGGCTGGTGACACCGGACGAGGTGGCCGATCCGCAGGACCTGTCGATGTGGCTGAGCGTCAACGGCGAGAAAATGCAGGACGGCTCGACCCGGACGATGGTTTACGGCGTCGCCCGTCTCGTCAGCTATCTGTCGCAGTTCATGACGCTGCACCCCGGCGACGTCATCTCGACCGGCACCCCGCCGGGCGTCGGGATGGGGATGAAACCGCCGCGCTACCTCAGACCGGGCGACGTGGTCGAACTCGGTATCGACGGCCTTGGCCAGCAACGACAGGAGTGCATCGCAGATGTCTGATCCAAAGGTACGCAGCGTCGAGGCGTTCCCCGTCTCCTACCAGGAACCCACCGACCACAACCGGTTCCGCTCGGTCTGTCTGGTGAAGATCGTGGCCGAGGACGGCCAGGTCGGCTGGGGCGAATGCTGCACCTATTTCCCCGAGGCGTCCCTTGCGGCGGCGCAACTGGTCAAGGGTCTGACCCCGTTGGTGGTCGGGCGCAACCCGTTGCACACCGGCGATATATGGCGCTCGATGCGTGAGCATAGCTGGTGGTACGGGACAGGTCAGGGGCTGTGCTCCATGGCGATCTCGGGCATCGACATCGCCCTTTGGGATCTCAAGGGCAAGATCCTCGACACGCGCCTCGTCGATCTGCTGGGTGGACCCGTCCGCAAGACGCTCCCCGCAATCGCCAGTATGCACGGCACCAGGGCGGATCTTGCGCAACAGGCCGAGGAGATCGCGGCGCATACGGCGACCGGCCTGCACGGTGCCAAGGTTGGTTTCGGCAAGGCGGGCAACGCCAATCTCGGGTTTGACCGCGACCGCGACCTGGAGTTTGTGCGCCGCACGATGGACGCGATGGGGCCGGGCAAATCGCTGATGATCGACATGGGCGTCAAGAATTTCTGGGACGTGCCGACGGCGATTACCCGCGCGAAAGCGTTCGAGGAAATGGGCGTCGGCTGGCTGGAAGAGCCGCTGGGCCACGACGACCCCGAAGGCTATGCCGCCCTGCGCGCCGCCACCGGCATCCGCATCGGCTATGGCGAACGCAGTTCGACCGCGCGCGACGTGAAGCGGATCGTGGACACCGGAACCGTCGACGTGATCGGTCTGGATCCCGGTCGCGTCGAGGGCATCACCGGGTTTCTCAAGGCCGCGGAGATTTGTGCCCTGTCGCGCCGTCAGGCCAACGCCCACAATTTTTCAACCGCTATCGTCGGTGCCGCCAGTCAGGCGCTCAGCTGGGCGTGCCCCGCGTGCTACCTGCTGGAACTGCAGCCGGTCTACGGCCCCGCACAAAAAGACCTCGTGGACCGCCCTGTCTGGCACACCGAAGGCTATGTCGACATGCCCGAAGGCCCGGGCCTCGGGATCGAAATCAACGAGGATCTCGTGCAGTCGGCCTTGCTGGACTGACGCCTGCCATTGCCGATCCGCGTCGCACCCGCGCGTGCGTTGCAACTGCCGTCACTAACCCGAATCCATGAAAGACGATGGCGTGGACAAAACGCGCCCTTGGCAGGATCGCCGCCGCCGCCGCGACCGCACTGGCCCGACCGGCACGCGCGCGGGGCCAGAACGCTGCGTCTGTCGCACCCCCTTGCCAAGTGTCACCTCGTCGACGTGACGTTGCGCCGGTTTGCCGATCTCGTGGCCGGGACGACGGGCGGCAGCGACACGGCAGCGGTGTTTTCGTAGGGTTGGATCGCCGGTTTGCGGCAGGGGTCCGAGGCGGCCCGGCCCGGCACCGTGGATGTCGTATGGAGCGATTTCGGCACGCTGGCACACCGGCGCCCGGAATGCGGCTTCGTCAGCCTGCCGTTCATGTTCCAGGGCGATGACCCTTTCACCGCCTTCTTCGGCGGCGATGCGCGTGCCGGATCGTACCGGTGGGTCGGAGTATCGGGCAGAGCCACGGCAAAGGCCGCCCCGAAGCCACCCGCAAGCATCAGAACGAGGCGAGCGAAACCGGCGTATCCGGATCTCGGCGTTGAAAGCGCATCCGCGGAAACCGGGAGCCTGAAGAAGACGGCATATCGACAGACCATGCCTGGCTTCGAACCGCCCTGCATCCGGTCGTCAAAGGACGGACCCGGCCGAAACAGAAAGCCGCGCAAGATATTCAGTTGTGCGGAACGAAAACCCTACCTGACTTTCAGGATCTGCCGGCCAACCCATCCGCTGCGGCACCTGTCGCGCCGGGCGTCGGCATCTCGAAAACCTCGGTCACACTCGTGTAATCGTGATAGCCCAGCCGTGCGAGGGGCCGGATCGCCGGAATGTCCAGCTTTCCCTCGGCGGTAAGCACGTCGTCCCGTACGTGAATGCGCATGACTTCGCCGTAAACGACCTCGACCCAGCCATGGTTCGAATTGCCGCGCAGGCGGTGCGTGGACATATACCGGCATTCGAAATGAGCCGGAGACTCGGCGACCCGCGGTCCGGGCGCGTCGACACAGGTGTCTTTCGTCACACCGGCCTTTTCGAATTCGTCGGTGCCCGCGGGCCATTCCATGGCGCTGATGCTGACGGCTTCGCGCAGGGCATAGGTCGCCATGTTCCAGACGAACCACCCGGTTTCCTCGGCGTTGACGACCGAATGCTTGCGGCTGCCATCCGAATACTGGTTGGCCGCGAACATCACCATCGGTGGATCGAAGCTCAGGTTCTGCCACTGGCTGTAGGGCGCGAGGTTGGCCGCGCCCTCCTTCGACACGGTCGAGAGCCAGCCGATCGGCCGCGGCACGGTGCATGACTTGAAGGGATTGAATGGTAACGGGCATCTTTCACTGCCGGGGGCGTACTGCATGGATCGGTCCTTTTTGGATGAAGGCGGTCGTGCAGGCATTCGGCCGACGAATTGTCTTTCGGCGTCTCGTCAGCGACACCATGATCCGGATCATGCGCGACGGCCGGTAGCGATATCAAGGGCAGCCGGCGCGGAAGGATGCGCCGTCTGCCGGTCGGTGTCAGCCGGCGATCGCAAATACTTCGCCATTCCGCTGAACGCGGAAGACGCCCGTGCGCGCGGCCCTTTCAGCGCCCTCGCCGCCGACGACGGGATATCCGCCATCGACCGCGAAGGACCCGGATACGCCGGCCCTGCTGGCAGTGCGCCTGCCTGTGTCCTTGCGCCATCCTGCAGCGCAAAGGTTTCTGCGGTCCAGTGCCTGTCGAGACATTCATGGACATACCGGTTGCCCGCATCGGCAGCGCCACGGGCGCCGGGGAAATTGGAGCCACCGGCGACGAGGACGCCGTTGTCCGTCAGGGCCGAACAGGCGCCTGCAAGGTCCTCTTGCACGTCGCCTTCCGGTGCCGGCACAGCACCGCTCTGTCGCGTCGGGGCCGATCGTCACGGTGCGGACGGCATCCGTGCGCGGGCCCGGCTCGATCTCTCCGATCACGATCAGGTAAGTTCCCGGTTCGGGTTCGACGACGGTCGATCCGGTATTCGGAAGCGCCGGGTCCCCGCCAAGATCGCCCCGGGTATTCGCGGCGGCATCATGGACGCGGACGTCGTCGTTCCGGTTGTCGGCTTCGGGCGCCATGCCCATGAACGTGTCGGCGACCTTGTCCCAGACGTCCGGGTCCATCTCGCGGCCGAGGGCCGTGATAGCGGCCAGACAGATGTCGACCCGCTCTCGGTCGTGTCCCCGCCAAAGATGACGATGCTGCTATCCTCCAGCGTCACGGCACGGGTGCCGGGCAGGCCCGACGGTGCTGTGGTGTCGAGCGTTTCCAAGGCGCCGGCCTGCGCGTCGCAGCGGCTTACCGTGTCGAAGACGATCGGCGAGGCCGCATCGGGCGTGACGTTTCCCGAGCCGCCGAAGACATAGTGCACGCCGCCCAAGACCGCAGGTGCGGGCTGCGAAGAGGCCGGACCGTCGCGGGCAGCGAGCGTCTGCCATCCGGCGGTGACGTCGTTCGGATCGAGGGCGAAGACGTCGGTTCCGGCGCTGCCGAGACCGACGATCAGCGTGTCGCCGATGCGCCCGGCGATACCGTTCATGACGCCCGTCGACAGGTTACGCCATGGCGGCGCCTGCGGTTGCGATAAGGGCGCGCTCCGCCGCGTATGTAAGCGCGTCGTCACATCGTGATGTCTCTTCCGGCGGGGTTTTTTCCGACGAAAAATGCCGGGAATTTACGAAGGCGCGCGGCCCGGTCTAGACAAGCCAGAGGGCGATCTCGGGTCGTGTCAGTACCGCGCGCATATGGGCCTCGGCATTCTGTTCCGTCATTTTCAGGGCCATCGGTTCCCGCGTGGGGCCGACATCGACGCCACCGATGCGGAACGCGGCCTTCAGGCCGGGCAGCACGCCGGTTTCCAGCAGCGCCTCGACGAAAATCTGGCTGGCATCCTGCAATTCCCGTGCGCGGGCCAGATCGCCGGCGCGCACGGCCGCGTCGAGTGCAACGTAAAGTTTGCCGAGGATGTTGTAGGTCGAGCCGATGCCGCCATCCGCACCGAGAACACCGGCAGACAGATAGATCTCGTCGAAGCCGAAGAAATAGCTGCTGTCGGGACGGCGGCGGCGCAGCATCGAGAACTTGAACAGGTCGATCGACGAGAATTTGATGCCCGCGACGTTCGGCAGATCGAGGATCCGTTCCAGCGCTTCCAGCGGGATCGGGCGACCGGTGCGCACCGGCACCTCGTAGACGATCATCGGCAGATCGGTGGCCCCGGCCAGATCGCGGTAATAGGCTACGATCTCATCGTCGCCGAACGGATAGGAATGCGGCGGCAAGGCGGAGAGGGCGTGATACCCCAGATCCGACGCGCTCTGCGCCAGACGGATCGAGTCGCGCAGGTTCGGCACGCCGACATGAGCGATCAGCGTCGCACCGCTGCCTTTGGCGCACTCCGCGACCACACCCTGCTGTGCCGCAAGTTCGTCCACACCCAAAAGTCCGAACTCGCCGCTGCTGCCGCCGACATAGAGCCCGGCCAGCCCCTGTTTCAGCACATGCGCAGTCAGGACGCTTTGCCGGGCTTCGTCGAACTCGCCGGTATCGTCGAGGCCAGTCATAAGCGCGGCATACATACCGTTAAGTCGTTCGGTCATCGGCGTCTGTACCCTTTGCTTTGATATGGCATATTGATAGGCTAAACCGTATTTCTAGCCTTACAAAAACGACAGCAACCAAGGATTGTCAACCTAAAATAATATTTTGGTTTGACAATATATCAATACAGACTTACCAAACATCAAGGAGACAGACTGGATGCCTGAAAAAACCGCGAGTGAAACATCCCTTCGAGGCGCGGCGGACGTGATTGCCGATGCCCTGATCGCCGATGTCCGGCAGGGTGAGTTCCGGCCCGAGCAGCCGCTTCCGACGGAGCGCGACCTGTGCGAGCGCTTCACCGCCTCGCGGCCAACGGTGCGCGAGGCGCTGGCCCAGATGCAGATGCGTGGCTATGCCACCGCCGGTGCGGGCAAACGGCCCCGTGCGGCGCTCCCCTCTATTCAGAGCGTCCTCAGAGGCACCGGCGATCATATCCGCGACATTTTCGGCCACGCCGAAAGCGGCGCGCAGCTGGAGCAGATGCGCCAGTTCATCGAAATGGGGGCTGCCCGCGAGGCGGCAAAGCGCGCCGACAACGTCCAGCTGGCGAAACTGCAATCGGCCCTCGAGGCGAACCTTGCCGCCGTCGGCACCGCCGAATTCGCATCGACCGACATCGCCTTTCACCGGGTGCTGGTCACGGTCGTCGGCAACCAGGTCATCCTGACGCTCCACGACATGTTCGTCAGCACGATGATCGCGCATCGGCCACCGACGCCCGATGCGTTGCATTACGACCGGGTCGCCTATGACGAACACCGCGAGATCTATCAGGCGATCCTGGATGGCAACGTCGCGACGGCAACCGATGTCATGGATCGTCACCTGACCCGGTCCTATCGCGCGCGGCTCGCGGCGCCGCGCCTTGCGCCCAAAAACGATGGGCGCACCACACACTGACACCCGGCGGACCCGTCCGCCAGACAGACAACCGGCGGACCCGTCCGCCACTCATCGAAAATCAAGGAGGATACGATGAAACTCACGACCACATTTCTCGCCTGTGCGGCGTCCATGGCATTGGCCGCCCCGGCCATGGCCCAACGTGAACTGACATTCGGTCTTCAGGACAACGAAAAGCTCGAACGTCTATGCGGGCGCTCAGGAATTCGCGGCGCGTCTCGAGGAAATATCGGGCGGCGAGCTGACCGTGAACCTGTTCCCCTCCTCGACCTTGGGTGATTTCAAGGCGATGGTCGCCCAGCTTCAGGCGGGCGAGCTGGACATGGTCATCACCGGCTATCCGGACATGAGCTATATCATTCCCGAACTGAACCTGATCGGCGCGCCCTATGTTGTCGACGATTTCGCCCACCTCGAAGAGGTCATCGCGGGCGACTGGGGCCAGGAGATGTCGGTGAAGTTCGAGGAAAACGGCGTTCACCTGCTCGACGTGTGGTATTACGGCACCCGCCAGACAACCGCGAACCAAGCCATTCAGTCCATAGACGATATGGCCGGCCTGCGCGTGCGCACCCCGAATGTGCCGTTCCTGATCGCCTACGCCGAAAACGTCGGTGCCACGGCCGCACCTGTTGCCTTCGCAGAGGTCTATCTCGCGCTGCAAACCAATCAGGTCGATGCACAAGAAAACCCGCTGCCGACCATCGAGGCGATGAAATTCTACGAAGTGCAGAGCCATGTCGCCATCACCAACCACTTCGTCGCCTCGTCGGCGGTGCAGATCTCGAACGATCTGTGGACGAGCCTCAGCGACGAGGAAAAAGGCTGGATCGACGAGGCCGTACAGGCCGGTGGCGAGTTGAACGACGCCGCGACGGTTCAGGCCGAGGCAGATCTGATCGCCACCTTCGAAGGCCGTGGGCTGGTGATCACCCGGCCCGACCTCGCGCCGTTCCGCGCAGCGATGCAGCCCTACTACGACACGCTCGAGGAAGAGTTCGGGGAAGGCGCCATCGCCCGCGTGCGCGGCGATTAACAGACGGACCTGCGGGCATTCGTGTCCGCAGGTCGAAACCGTGTGTCGGGAGGGGCGAACATGAAATTTTCGGGAAGATACAGCATCGAGGGGATCATCGCGTCGGTTTTCTTCATCGCGCTGATCGGGGTCGTGCTGATCCAGGTCTTCGGCCGCACGCCGATATTTCGCGGCCCCGTCTGGACCGAAGAGTTGGCGCGCTGGCTCTGGGTCTGGATGGCGTTCATCGGCATCGCCGAGGTCGAACGTCAGGACGGTCAGCTCAAGATGGCATTCCTGGCCGAGATGCTGCCCGAAGGCGCGCGGCGGCTCCTGTATACCCTCATCGACATCGTGTTCCTCGGTATCGTGGGCCACCTGATCTGGATCGGGTACAACACCGTTCTGCGGACGTGGAACAACATCACCGTCACCCTGCCCACCACCGACGCGCTGCTTTATGCATCGGCGCTGGTCGGCTTCATTCTCATCTTCCAACGTATCGTGCGCCGCCTGTTCAGCCGCCGGGACGTGTCCGTCTCGCGGGAGCCGTCGCTATGATCCTTGCAACCGTTGGTATCCTCTGGCTCGTCTTCGTGCTGATCGGCGTGCCCATCGGCATCGCCATGATCTTCGTCTCGATGGGCTATTTCTACTACACCGGCATGGGGCTGAGCTTTGCCACGCAGCGGATGGTCGACGGCCTGAACAGCTTTCCGCTGCTGGCGGTGCCGCTGTTCATCCTCGCCGCGGGCGTGCTCAACTCCGCCGGTATCACCAACCACCTCTTCGGCTTTGCCCGCAGCCTCGTGGGGCACGTCACCGGCGGCCTTGGCCATGTGAACGTGCTGGCCTCGCTGTTCTTTTCCGGCATGTCCGGCTCGGCGCTGGCCGACGCAGGCGGTCTGGGTAAGATGGAGATCGAGGCGATGCGCGAGGCTGGCTATGACGACGAGTTCGCCGGTGCCGTCACCGCCGCCTCGTCGATGATCGGCCCGCTGGTGCCGCCGTCGATCACCATGGTGCTGTACGGCGTCATCGCCAACGTCTCCATCGGCAAGCTGTTTCTGGGCGGGATCATTCCGGGATTCCTCTGTGCCGTGGCGCTGATGGTGATGGTGTGGTTCATCGCCCGCAAGCGCGACTATCCGCGCGACGTCCGCAGCACGCCGGGCCAGATCGGCACGCTGTTCGTGAAATCCCTGCCGGCGCTGCTGACCCCGGTGGTGATCGTCGGCGGCATTTTTTCGGGCCTGTTCTCACCGACCGAGGCGGCGGCGATCACCGTTCTGTACGCCATCCTGATCGACCTGATATTTTACCGTGAGCTGACGTTGCGCAAACTCTGGGACTCGATCTACGAGACCACCGTCACCTCCGCCTCCATCGCCACCATCGTCGCCGGCGTCGGCCTGCTCAGCTTCATCATGGCGCGCGAACAGGCACCGCAACAGATCGCGTCGTTCTTTCTGTCCATCGCCGACAGCCCGCTGACCTTTCTGATCGCGGTCAACGTGATGATCTTCCTTCTGGGCTGTTTCATCGAGGCGCTGGTGATCTTGCTGGTCGTCGTGCCGATCCTGGTGCCCGTCGCGGCAGGTTTCGGCATCGATCCGGTGCAGTTCGGCATCATCACCGTGCTCAACCTGATGATCTCGATCCTGACACCGCCGATGGGCATGGCTCTGTTTGTCGTGGCGCAGGTGGGGGGCATCCCCTATCAAAAGCTGGCTCGCGCGATCCTGCCGTGGCTGATCCCGCCCATCGTCGTGCTGATCCTGGTCTGCACCTTTCCGGTCCTGTCGACCGGCCTGCCAAGCCTGATGGACTGATGGTCATGTCTGTTCTCGATACACTGCGCGGCGGTCTCGTCGTGTCCTGTCAGCCGGTCGACGACGGCCCGATGGACCGTCCCGACATCGTCGCCGCGATGGCCGCCGCCGCGGTGGCGGGCGGTGCCGCCGGTCTGCGGATCGAGGGGGCCGCCAATCTGGCGGCCACGCGGGCCGACGTGACTGTGCCGATCATCGGCATCCTCAAGCGCGATCTGACCGACAGCCCGGTGCGCATCACGCCATATCTGGCCGACGTTGCGGCGCTGGCCGAGGCGGGGGCCGACATCATCGCCTATGACGCCACCGACCGGCCTCGCCCGGAAACCACCGCGGCGATCCTTGCCGCGATCCGCGCGGCGGGCAAATGCGCGATGGCCGATTGTTCGTCACTCGCGGACGGGCAACGGGCCCTGGCCGAGGGCGCCGGAATTCTCGGGACAACCCTGTCGGGATATACCGACGAGACGGCGGGCCGGAGCGATGGCATGGACCTTGATCTGATCCGCGCATTCCACGCTCTGGGCGGAATTCGTCATGGCGGAAGGCCGGGTGAACACGCCCGAACTTGCGGCGGCGGCAATGGCGGCAGGGGCGGACGCGGTCACCGTCGGCACCGCACTGACGCGGCTGGAACATGTCACCGGCTGGTTCCAGAGCGCCGTCGCGCGGGCCGTCCGGGCCCGCTGATGACCGACCTGTCGCGCAGCGCCCTCACCGGCTTTGCCGCCGATCTGGGGGGCACGAAGATCGCCGCCGCCCGCATCGAAGGTGGCGCGGTTGCCCGTCGACTTCTGGCCCCCACCGATCCGGCCGCCGACCCCGAGGCGCAGATCCGGGCCATTTCCGACCTGCTGGACCGTCTTGGCCACACCGACGGGGCGCCGCTGGGTGTCGCCGTTGCGGGACGTGTGGACGGCGCGGGCGTCTGGCACGCCGTCAACCGCGGCACCCTGTCGGCGATCCGGGACTTTCCACTGGATCGGGGGCTGACCCGCCGACTCGGGGTCGCGACCTGCCTGAACGACGCCGCCGCCGCCGCCTATGCCGAAGGACTGTTCGGCGCGGGCAGCGGCAGCGACAGCTTCGCCTACCTTACCGTGTCTACCGGCGTCGGCGGCGGCCTCGTGATCGGCAAACGGCTGCTTGCCAGCGCCAGCGGCCTCGCCGGGCACGTCGGCTTCGTATCGAGCCGGTATGCCAGCGGCCCGTGCGGCAGCGGCCGCTTGGCGACGGTCGAGAGCATCGCGGGCGGGCGCGGTATCGCCGCTGCCGCCGCTGCCGCCGGTCACCCGGGCTGTGACGCCCGCGCCGTGTTCGCCGCCGCATCCGAAGGCCAGACCTGGGCGACACGGATCGTCGCCACATCGGCCAGTGCTGTCGCGGCCCTCATCGGCGATCTCACGACGATCCTCGGCCTCGATACCGTGGCCATCGGCGGCAGTATCGGCCTGGCACCGGGATATATCGACCGCACGCGCACCGCCCTCGGCGACGAGCCCGAATTGTTCCGCCCGCGCATCACCGCCGCACAACTCGGTCACGACGGCCCGCTGATCGGCGCGCTTGCCGCCCATCTTCGACAGGAACCTTCATGCTGGTCCTGATCCTTGCCGATGCGGCGGCCGCCACGCAGCGCGCCGCCGACATCGCCGCCCGAAGTGTGAGAAATGCCCCCCGGTAACAAGGAGTGATTGCGAGTGTCCCGAATTGTCGTCTTCGACTGCGAATATCTGACGAAAGAGGGCGCCATGGGACGCCTGTGGTCGGCCCACGACGACCCGGACCCTATCGTGGTCCAGATCGGTGCCGTCCTCCTCGACCTCGACGATGGCGCGCGGATCGTCGACGAGACGAAGATTTATGTGACACCCGAGGATCGCAGCGGCGCGCCCTGTCGGCTCGATCCGTATTTCACCGACCTGACCGGCATCTCGACCGAGGACCTTGCCAGAAACGCCGTCGATCTCGGCACGGCCCTGCGGCGCCTCGACGACTTCTCGCAAGGTGCCGGGTTCTGGTCCTGGGGCAAGGACGAGCTGTTCGCTCTGGGGATCAGTTGTTTTCTGCGCGGCATCGCCCCGCCGATCGGCCCACGACGGTTCGGTAACCTCAAGGGCGTCTTTCACCGGGCCGGAATGCCCG
The DNA here is from genome assembly GCA_963761735.1 of uncultured Alphaproteobacteria bacterium. Classification (GTDB taxonomy): domain Bacteria; phylum Pseudomonadota; class Alphaproteobacteria; order Rhodobacterales; family Rhodobacteraceae; genus CAVXHQ01. Next base: position 397,355 of record CAVXHQ010000005.1, on the reverse strand, counting down.
AGGCCGATATAAAATCCACCAACAGCGGACGGATCGCGGCCTATTTCGGTGTCGGCTCCGCATCGTTGGCCGAACACGATGCACTGGACGACGCGCGCTCATTGGCGCGCGCTCTGGGGCATCTGATGGCGCGGGGACACCTGTCCGCCGGGACGGTCGTGATCTGACAGCGCCGCCTGCTGCCGGACGGCACCGGACCTGCGGTCATCGCGTGTTGAGGATGGTGCGCAGTGCGCTGATTTCCTCTGCGACAATACCATGACCCGCCCCGGGGAAGATCCGCGTCGTAAGGCTTGCGCCCAGATCGCCCAGCACTTCCTCGCTCGTCCGGACGCGGGCGAGCGGGATGTGGGGATCGCGTTCATGGCATCCCAGAAAGACCGGCGTGCCGTCCAGCCGACCCTCATAGTCGAAACGTTTGTCGATTTGATCGTACAGCGCCCGCTCGGGCCTGCCGCTGCCATCCTGCGTGCCGACCAGCCCGCCCGACAGACCTGCCACACAGGCAAACGGCGTTCCGGCGCGGGCGGCGTATTCGAGCGCGAGGCACGCACCCTGACTGAACCCGAGCACGACGATGCGCTCCGGTCCGAACCCCTCTCGCTTCAGGTCGTCGGCGATCTTGCCGACGACACCCAACGCCGAGGAAAGCCCCGGCTCATTCCGCGCCAGAGGCGCCAGGAAGCTGTCCGGCCACCACGAGTTTCCCCCGGCCTCGGGCGCACGAACGGCGATGTCTGGCAGGCCGAGGTGGTCCGCCAGACTCATCATATCCTCGGGCGTGCCACCGCGTCCGTGCGCCATGATCATCGCCAGCCGGGCGCGGGACAGCGGCGCGCCGCCCGTCGCCACGCGCCCGTTTCCGTGCGGATCGCGGGTCATCGTGCGGCTCGCGACGGCACGGTGATCGGCGGCAGGATGCGTTCGATCCGGTCCCGCAGCGGCGCGTGCTGCGCGGGCAGTTTCAGCTCCTGCCCCAGCGTCTCCATCGGCTCGTCCGTGGCAAAGCCGGGCGGGTCGGTCGCGATCTCGAACAGCACACCGCCGGGCTCGCGGAAATAGATCGCGTTGAAATACTGCCGGTCGATCTGCGGCGTCACGTCGAAGCCTTTGCCTTTCAGCGTTTCCTGCCAGCCCATCTGCACATCGTCGGTCTCTGCACGGAAGGCGACGTGGTGAATCGATCCCGCGCCCTGCCGCCCGATGGAGGGCGCGTCCGAGGCAATCAGGTCGATCGCCGACCCGCGTCCCTGACCGTCGGCCAGAAAGCGGTAGCGGGTCTCACCGCCAGCCGACGCCTCGCCCGCGCTGTCGTACCCGAACACGTCGGTCAGCAGCCGGGCGGTGCGGTCCGGGTTTTTCAGCCACAGGGTGACGGAATGGAACCCGGCGTCGACGGGTGCATCGTCCGCGACCGCGAGATCCGCCGTGCCACGGTCCGTCTCGATCAGCTCGATCCGCAATCCGTCGGGATCGCTCAGCGCGATCATCTGCTCGCCGAACCGCTCGGTTGGGCCGTCGAAATCGACGGCGGCCCCGGCCAGCGCCAGCATCCAGGCAGTCAGACCACCCTTCGGCACGGCGTAGGCAACAGCACTGGCCATGCCGGGCCCCGTACGACCGGGACCGGCATCGACGAAGGGAAAGAACGTCAGGATGCTGCCGGGCTCGGCCGCCTCGTTGCCGTAATAAAGGTGATAGGTGCCGGGATCGTCGAAGTTGACGGTTTTTTTGACCAGCCGCTGCAACAGGGTGCCGACGTAGAAATCGACGTTGCCCTGCGGCGGGCCGGAGATTGCGGTGACGTGGTGAAGGCCGGGGATCGCCTGTGTCATGACAGCGTCCTTTCCATAAGGGTGTTCGTCGGTTCAGGTATAGGCGACGCCGCCGACAGCACGGCGAGGCTTGCCGGCGTCCTCGGGCAGCGGGATGAAGTCTTCCTCGTCGCCCGGCACGGTGTCGAACCGGCCGCGCGCCCATTCCTCTTTCGCGGCCTCGATCCGTTCGGGGCGCGAGGAGACGAAGTTCCACCAGATATAGCGCGGCCCCTCCATCGGCGCGCCGCCGAACAGCATGAAGCGGGCCGTCGCGTTGGCCCTGACGGTGATCGCGTCACCCGGGCGCAGGATCAGAAGCTCCCCCTTGTCGAACCTGTCGCCCGCAATCTCGATCTCGCCGGAAATCGTGTAGAGCGCGCGTTCCTCATAGGTGGCGTCGATCGGCATGCTGCGCCCGGCCTGCAACTCGATATCGCCGTAGAGCGTTTCGGAGTTGGTCCTGAGGGCGGATTTCTTGCCGAATGCCGCGCCTGCGATGAGGCGCGCCTTGATGCCGTCTGCGTCGACCATCGGCAGGTCGTCCTTGCCATGATGGATGAACTCGGGCGCGGATTCCTCATCGGCTTCGGGCAGCGCCATCCACGTTTGCAATCCGAACAGCCGCTGGCCGTTCTGTCTGCGCTCCGCCGACGTACGCTCGGAGTGGACGATGCCCTTGCCCGCCTTCATCCAGTTCACGGCGCCGGGACGGATCGCGAGTTCGGTCCCGAGAGAATCGCGGTGCAGGATCTCGCCCTCGAACAGATAGGTCAGGGTGGCGAGGTTGATATGCGGATGCGGGCGCACGTCGATGCCCTGATCGGTCAGGAACTCCGCCGGGCCCATCTGGTCGAAGAAGATGAACGGCCCGACCATCTGGCGCTTGGTCGACGGCAGGGCGCGCCGCACCGTCATCTCGCCCAGATCGACGGCACGCGGCACGATCAGGGTTTCGATGGCGCGCGCGCCGTCTGCGTCACCCAGCCTGGGGTCGGGGCAAGGGGAATAGCTCATGGTCCGGATCCTTCTTGATTTCGTAGTGTGCCCGGGGGATCGGCGCCCCCGACGCATCGGATGATCCGGGCGAAGGGGTGGTCCGCGCGACCGCAAATGCCGAAGCGCGGTGTTTGCCTTGCCCGTTGCGACCGCTCCGTTGGACGCGAACCGGCGGCGACAGAGCGGCGCGATGCCGGGTCAGCTCAGCTTTGCCGCAACCTCGACGAGACGGCGTGCCTGGTGGCCGATCGCGGATTTCACCTCGTCGGTAAAATCGTCGCCCTGCGTGTGGCTGTAGCCGTAGGGATTGCCGCCGGTCTTGAATATGACCTCGTCGGTATAGCCCGGCGCCACGACGAACCCGCCCCAGTGCATGACGGAGGTATACAGCGACAGCAGCGTCGATTCCTGCCCGCCGTGGGTGTTCTGGGCCGATGTCATCGCCGAGACCGGCTTGTTCGCCAGCCCGCCCTTGCCCCAGACACCGCCGAGCGTATCGATGAAGGCGCGCATCTGGCTGGCCATCACGCCGAACCGGGTGCCCGAGGAGAGGAGATAGGCATTCGCCCATTCCATGTCGTCGGCCGTCGCCTCGGGAATGTCGGCGGTCGCCTCGAGATGGGCCTTCCATGCGTCGACACCGGCGACGACGGCATCTGGCGCGGTTTCGGGGGCCTTGAGCAGCCGCACTTCGGCCCCTGCGGCCTTTGCCGCCTCGGCCGCGATGGTGGCCATCTGGTGATTGGTGCCGTAGCTGGAATAATAGATAATGGCGAGTTTGACGGTCATTTCTGTCTCCTGTCGGTTGGATCGACCCAGGTTGGTGACGGTTTGGGGCCGGCGCGACGGGGTACATGCGGTTTATCCAAGGCTGAATTGCCGTGGTCTGCTTCCCGACTAAGCCTGCTTGACGGTGAAGATAGGACTCACCGGCCCTTTGTGGAATACTTATAGTCTTGCATTTATTGTTGCGCTTCGCGCAATAATCGCAGGATGGGAGAGCTGGAATCCATTCGCGTTTTTCTCGCTGTCGCGGAGCAGGAAAGCTTCTCCGGCGCGGCCCGGCAGCTTGGGCTGACCGCGGCTTCGGTCACGCGATCCATCGCGGCGCTCGAGAAGGCTCTCGGGGTGCAGCTACTGGTGCGGACCACACGGCAGGTCTCGCTGACCTCGGCGGGCGCGGTATACGCGGCACGTGTCGCACCGCTGGCCCGGGGCCTTGCGCAGGCAGGCGAGGAAACGCGCGAGGCGCAAGGCCTGACCGCCGGGCGGATCCGCATCAGCGCGCCCCTGTCGCTGGGCCTGAAGGTGCTTCCCGCCGTGTTGTCACAATTCGCGCGGCTGCACCCTCAGGTTCATGTCGCCGTCACCCTGTCCGACAGCTTCGTCGATATCGTCGAGGACGACTACGACCTCGCCATCCGAATTTCCGGGCCACCCACCGACAAGTCCACGATCTGGCGCAAGATCTGCCCGGTCCCACGCGTTCTGGTCGCGGCCTCTCATTTCATCGCGGCAAAGGGTGCGCTGAAGACACCGGACGGGCTCGCGGGTTTTGCCTGTCTCAGTTATCAGGCAGACGCGCATCAGGAAGTCTGGGAACTCTCAAGGGGGGCCAGCCGCCGCAGCCACAAGGCGAATGGCAACCTCAGTGCCAACAATGGCGACATCCTCGCGCAACTGGTCCTGGCGGGCGAGGGCATCGCCCTGCTGCCGCGCTTTATCGTTGCCGACGATCTCGTCGCGGGCAGGCTGGTCGAGGTCCTGCCAGACTGGTCCGCCCCGGAGATCTGGCTGACGCTCTATTATCCCCCCTATGACCGGCTTCCGCTGCGGGTGGCGACGTTTTCGGATTTCTTCGAATCCCACGTGACGGAAACATGCGCGCTGTGAGTGCCTGACTTGGGGTTAGCCATCGCATCCTTCCAGGTCGGATCACCGGACATTCCATGAGTCGCCGGACCTTGGCTGCCGACAAGCCCCGCCCTTCGCAAAACCGCATCGTTTCGAGGCATGCCTGCGATGATCCAGCGGCTCTCCACCACCCAAGGTCGCTTGGAACCGTGCCGCGTTCCCCTGCGCCAGGTACCTTCTGTTCTGGTCCGTGCTTGCCGCAGGTACGGCACATCGACGCGCGGGACGATCAGTCGGCTTTTGGCCCGCAAACGCCGAGAAGCCGGCCAGGAGAATTTTCAGCCGCGCGCGTATTTTCTCATCCGCAATCCACGCCGCGTCATCGAAAACACCGCCCGCCCGCGCCACGGTCAGACGCCCCTCGCAGCACGGCCGCGTGCCCGGCGTCCGCAGCACGCTCAGCCACGCGTCCTGCGTGAGGATCGTTCCAAACCCAGCGGTCGAGGCCCCCGGTACCGCCAACCGACAGTAGCGTCCGAGGGCGTGTTGCAGTTTCATCGGCGCTGCCGGTGTCGGGCGAGGTGGCCATGCGTTGCCCGGCAGGCGATTTGGCAAGACCAGATCTGCCGAGTATCCGTCTTGGTCAAGTCGCCTTTTCTGCCCATTTCCGATGATCGCGCAGCAGAGCGTTTGCAAGGACCAGCAGCTTCCGCATGACCGCTGTGATCGCAACTTTTTTCTCTTTCCCTGTGGCGATGAGTTGATCATATTTGGCTTTCAGATCCGGATTAAACCGGATCGCGACCAGAGCAGGCATGAAGATAGCGTGTCGCAGACTTGGGCGGCCACCTTGTATCCGCGCCTTTCCCTGCCATTTCCCAGAGCTTCTGTGACATGGGCGCGAGCCCGGCAAGGCTGGCAACTTGTTTGCTGTCCAAGGCACCGATCTCCGGCATATCCACGAGAATGAGGAGCGCTGTTGTCTTCCCAATTCCGGGGATGCTGGACAGAATTTCCAGCCGTTCGCTCATGTGCTGATCCTGACTTGCCAGGTTCAGCATCGACGCATCAATTTTTGCAGTATCGCTTTCGATCTGGCGTAGACGCCTTTCCAATTGCTGCTTTATGAGAGCGTTAGAAGCCGTACCCCTACGTGCTTTGGCGGCTATACGATCTTTAATGAGTGCCCGCCGTGCAGATAATAACTCTCTCAGATCATACAGATTTGCTGCGCAGATGGGCTTTGGGACCAGCTGCAAGGCCGCACCCATCTTCGCCAGCATCTCGCAATCCACACGATCTGTCTTCGCCAGCTTGCCACTGGCTTGCGCAAACCGGCGCGCCTGTTTTGGGTTCACTTTGACAAACGGTATGGCAGTTGAACCAAGCGCTTGCTCCAGCTGCCGATGATACGCACCGGTAGCCTCGAAAATGATCACCGACGCCGGCTGCAATCCAATCCATTTTGTCAGTTGCACATGCCCAGTTCTGCTATTGAGAAACTGCGTGTGTTCGCCGTCGCTCAGGCAGTGAACATCAAGTGTGTCTTTGGAAATGTCGATGCCAATGGTATTGTCCACGTGTCTTTTCCCTACCTTGTCTTGTCATGCGGGCCCGAAGCCCAGGTATCCGTTCAGGTCATCAGAAAAGACGGGGGCGACCATACTCGGCAACGGTCCTCAAAGACCAAGAGGGGAACGGTCCGACCCCCGCCACTGCCCGTCATAAATGACGTGCACGGAAGTGGCTCCACAATCACACAGAAGCCACCTCATTCATAAGACAAGAGAGGAGGCGTATGATCGAGGTGGCGTTTCGACGTTTCGACCACGCATCGCATGGCGCCCCCGCTCTCGGGACATTGCTTTGCAATGCCCCGCCCGGCAGTGGATGACCGGGACCGGCAGGGACCTGTCCGAGCCCCCCGGCAAAGCACGGTCGGGGGGGGTTATCTCGCAGCGTCGCCCAGGTTGTCCTTCAGCTGACGATGGAGGCGGATGTCGACGGCCGGGCCGATACCGGGCGGCACGAACGGGCTGACGGTCGCACGACCGGGCGCCATAGGCACCGCGACCGTTGCGTCGACACCCGCCTCGGCACATTGAACCTGAAGGTGCCGAAGCTGCGGCAAGGCAGCTATTTTCCCCGCGTCCTCGAGCCGCGCCGCCCCTCGGAGAAGGCGCCGGTCGTTGTGATCCAGGAGGCCTGGATCGGCGGCGTCTCGACACGCAGGGTGGACGGCCTTGTCCAGGCTTTTGGGCTGAGCGGCATTTCAAAGGGCACGGTGTTCAGGCTGTGCACGGACATCGACGAACGCGTCGGCGAGTTCCTGAGCCGGCCCCTCATGGTGAATGGCCGTGTCCGTGGCCGGACGCCACCTGCCTGAAGGTGCGCGAGGGTGGGCGGATCATCTCGGGGCTACCATAATCGTCGTGGCCGTGAATACGGACGGCCGCCGTGAGATCATCGGCACCACCGTGGGGCCCTAGCCGAGACCTTCCGGACCGGGCTCCTGCGCCGTCTGAAGGGCCGTGGGCTCGATGGTCTCAAGCTGGTCATTTCGGATGCGCAAACCGGGCTGAAGGCCGCGAAAGGGCGGGTGTCAATCTCGGCGACAAAAGGGACCATTTACCGGCGCAAAATGGGGCCACGGCCTGGATGTTCGCGGCGCTCTGGCGCGTGTGCTCGCCAAGTAGCTGACGCGCGCCAGAGTGCGCTGGCCGCAGGCCAGCATTGCTGCTGTTTTTGCGGTTTCAGTCTTGGAGTTTGCGGCTCTGTCGCAGCCGGTAGCTGTCGCCGTTCATTTCCAGGATGTGAACATGGTGGGTCAGGCGGTCGAGGATGGCGCCGGTAAGGCGCTCGGATCCGAAGACTTCGGTCCATTCATCAAACGGCAGATTGGACGTGATGACGATTGATCCTCGCTCATAGCGCTGCGAGATGACTTCGAACAGCAACTCCGCGCCGGATTTGCTCAGGGGAACGAAGCCAAGTTCGTCAATGATCAACAGATCCTGACTGACAATCAGCTTTTGCAGGCGCTGCAGACGCCGATCATCGGCTGCCTCGATCAACTCATGCACCAGCGCGGCGGCCGTCGTGAAGCGGACCTTCAGGCCCTTCTGGCAAGCGGCGAGACCAAGCCCCAAGGCAATGTGGGTCTTGCCGGTTCCCGATGGACCCAGAGCAATAATGTTCTCGCGGCGATCAGCGTATTCGCAACGTGCCAGCTCCATGGTCAAGACCTTGTTGAGCGACGGGATCGCCTTGAAGTCGAAACTGTCGAGGCTCTTGGTGGCCGGGAACTTCGCGGCTTTGATCCGCCGCTCAACCATCCGGCGTTCGCGTTCGATCAGCTCCAGTTCGCAAAGCCGCAGCAGATATTGAACATGATCCTTGCCCTCTGCCGCACACTGACGGGCCAGCTTGCCATATTCGCTCTTGAAGGTCGGCAGTCGGAGCGCCTTGAGGTGATGCTGCAATAAGACCTGCGGAGTGTCGCTCATGTCGGCACCCCCGACATCAGGCTCATGTAGCTGGCCGGGTCTGTCGTCCCGACCTGTGCTCTGGGCAGATAGGGATAAATATCGAGATCCAGCCGTGGCGGACGCCTCTCGATCCGGCACAGGACAAGATGCTTCACAGCATCATAGCCGATGGCCCCGAGATCGAGCGCCTGCCGGATCGCACCATGCAGATGGGTCAGTTCGAACGTTTCCAGCAGACGTAAAACCTGAACATATTCGCGCTTGCCCTTCTTCCCCATCCGCGCCTCCAACAGTCGGCGCAGGGTGGCGAACTCATCCGGCAGATCCCAGCCTTGCAGCGGTGCGGCTTGATCCAGCGCCCCAACCTTTTGCTCCAACAGCGGCAGGTAATGCATCGGATCAAATACCATGTCCGCCTTGTCGTAGGACCGGCGGTGGTGGGCAATCACCTCGGCCCCGCAGCCGATCACAACCTCATGGACATACCCACGAACCTGAACCTCGTGATGGGCATGAGCGACAGGCACCGAGTAGTCATTGTTGCGATAACGGACCATGGAGATCGATGTCGCCCGGGTGCTGACCCTGTCGCAAGCATCGTAAGGGGTGGTCGGCAGCGCCATCAGCGCATTGAGATCCCGCATCAGACGTTCACCGACAGTCTCGGTATGACCACGCACAATGTCGCCCTGTCGCGTCAGGCACTGATCTTCCAGCCAGGTGTTCAACGCATCGAAGCTGTCGGACCGCGGCGCGGGAACGAGGAAGTTGCGCCGCCCATATCCGATCACCCCCTCGACGTTGCCTTTGTCATTGCCTTTGCCCGGTCGGCCGAACTTGTCGTCGAACAGGTAATGCGACTGCAATTCCGAAAAGACGCGGGTGCGCAACCGGAGGCCATCGCCCAGGATTTTCGCCACTGCGATCGTTGTATTGTCGTAGAGGATCGACAAGGGCACGCCGCCGAAGAATGCAAAAGCGGCGTTGTGGCCATCACAAAACGCCTCGGTCGTCTCGGCGGGGTAGGTCTTGATGAAGAACGCATCCGAATGCGGAAGCGCCATCGCAAAGTAGTGCAGCTTACACTCAACACCGGCAATCACGCCCAGCGTTTCGCCGAAATCGACCTGAACATGGCCCGGCGCATGCGACAGCGGCACGAACACTTCCCGCGTCCGCCGCTTCTTCTCACGCACATAATCAGTGACGATGGTGATCCCGCCCGTAAAGCCATGCTCGTCGCGCAGCCGCGCATGAATTCGCTTGGCAGTGTGCCGCTGTTTCTTGAGTTTGCTCTTATCCTCTTCGAGGATCTGGTCGATCACCGGCACAAAGGGATCAAGCTTGGGACGCTGCGGCATCGCTTGGCGCCGATATCCCGGCGGAACCGAATGCTTCAGGATCTTCGACACTGTCTTGCGGTCGATCCCGAACTTCCGCCCCGCCTCGCGCTCACTCATGCCCTCGACATGGCACGCTCTGCGCACCCGGGTATACAGTTCCACAGAATACATCTCCCGACCCTCAGCTTCCGCCCCGGGTCTCAGAATGGCAGAATTTTACTCCGCGACGGTCAGGTAATCCCACCGTTTCCGTGGCCCAGTTTGCCTCCGGGATTTACAGGCGGGTGTTCGATGCGACCTGGCAGCGTCGCCGCGTTCACTGGATGCGCAACGCGCTCGCGCACGGGCCGAAGGGTCAGCACACCGTCGTTGCCGCTGCGATCGGTCAGGCGTTCACGCAGCCCGATCAGAAAGGCACGCAAGAGGTCTGGCGACACGTCGCCGATCAGCGGCGTCCGCGAAGGCCGAAGCTGGCAACGCCGATGGATGACAGCGAGACCGTCGCGCTGGCCTGCATGGCGTTCCCGGCCCGGCACCGCCCGACGTTGCACGGCGCGAACTCCTTGGAATGCCTGAACAATCGGGCGAAGCGCCGCGCCGATGTCGTCGGGATCTTCCCGATCGAGGGCCGTATCATCCGCCTGATCCGCGCTGTCCCGTTCGAGCGGAATGACGACTGGCAGAGCCGGCATCGCGACTTGCAGGTCGACGCGTTCGGCCTCATCGACACCGCACAGACCCACCCGCCACTCGGCATATCACCACGGGCCGCCCGATCGATGCCCGCAAAGCGCCGTCACCGAATTTACACCAGTTTCACGGATGCTACCGCAACAGGTTCGGCGCGGGCGCCCGGAACACCATTCACGTTGATAACGGTCCCGAATGTATCGGCGGTGAACTGATGGCATGGGCCGAGAAACAGCGCGTACGTCTTGAATACATTCAGCCCGGAAAGCCGCAACAGAACGCCTGGATTGAGCGGTACAACCGCACCGTTCGCGGCGAATGGCCGAGCCAATGCATCCTTGAAACCAACGAGGACGCACAAGACCTGGCAACCGAACGGCTCTGGGCTGACAACAACGAGCGACCCAACAGGGGTCTCGGTGGCATCACACCCGCCATGAAACTGAAAACAGCCGCGTGAATTCTACGGCCGGACCCCATTGAAAATGGGGGATTACCGACTGACCGCTCTCCTCTGTGTATCATTGCAGACCCATCTTAGCACATCGATACCGCCGGAGGGCGGCTGCACCATTAAAGCCTTCGAAAACTTCAACCCTAAATACCGATATCGATATCTAGGGTGTTTGATCCCACGGTTTGATGGTGTGATCCTTTCGTTGGAATGGAAGGAAGCATTATGGGACAAGTTCGTCACGGGAGCGCCACGACCACGCACGCCGTCAGAGCAGCAATACAGCGATCGCAAGCTTCGCTCTCGCAGTTGAGCCAAGAGCTTGGGATCAATCCCAAGACGGTCGCAAAGTGGCGCAGGCGGGCGACGGTTGAGGATATGAAGACGGGGCCGAGAGAGCCGCGCTCGACGGTTCTGACCGAGACAGAGGAGGCGATGATCGTCGCCTTTCGACGCCATACGCTGCTGCCGCTGGACGATTGCCTTTATGCCCTGCAACCGACGATCCCGCACCTGACGCGGTTGGCCCTGCACCGGTGCTTGCAGCGGCACGGCATATCCCGCCTGCCGGACGTCGAGGGGGACAAACCGAAGCGACAGAAATTCAAGCGCTATCCGATCGGCTTCTTTCATATCGACATTGCGGAGGTGCAGACCGCGGAAGGAAAGCTCTACCTCTTCGTGGGCATTGACCGGACCAGCAAGTTTGCCGTGACCCAGCTTGTTGAGAAAGCCGACCGGAAGACGGCGTGGGAGTTCCTCCAGCACATGCTCGAGGCCGTGCCGTATCACGTCCACACCATCCTGACGGACAACGGCATCCAGTTCGCCGAGCAGCCGCGGAACAGGAACACGGCATACTCGCGGCAGATGCGCTTCGACATGATCTGCGAGGCCAACGGGATCGAGCACCGCCTGACAAAGCCAAACCATCCGTGGACCAATGGCCAGGTCGAGCGAATGAACCGAACGATCAAGGAGGCGACCGTGAAGCGTTACCATTACGACAGCCACGATCAGCTGCACACCCACCTTGGTGACTTCATGGCGGCCTACAACTACGCGCGAAGGCTCAAGACCCTCGGCGGCCTCACGCCCTACGAATACATCTGCAAGATCTGGACATCCGAGCCGGAGAGATTCATCCTGAAATCCGACCCACCAGATGCCGGGACTGAACACCTAGATCGGTCCCGACTTCTGTCGTGCCGTCGATAGTGGCCAAAATATCGGTATGGAAGGTCACATCCTGATCATCGGTCTTGAGCGAAACAACGAAGGCATACCTCGCCTGTTTATTGCAAACTTTCGTATCGGCACGGCGTCGTTGCGCTGACCCGGTTTGGGGCGAAATTCGTCCTTTTCCGGATAGTTCAGACGACGCCGTCGATCTCGGCGGTGCGCAGGGCGTTGAACCGGTTCTTGAGGGCGATGCGGATCGGGATTTCGGCGGTTTGTCGGTCGGGGTCCCGGGACACGATCGTCTGAACCCCGGGCTTTCAGGTGGTTCATTTTCGCCGCGACCTGACGTCGGACATGATCGCCTGCGCACTTCTTTGCAAAGCGCACGATCCGGCCTGCCCGTGGCGCGAAGTATTTCGTTTCCGGACGCGGTTGCCGGGCCGTCTTCCTGCCCGGTCCGGCCGTTGCGACGGGTCGGAACGATGGCGCCCGCTCCGCAATCGATGATCGCGCGATGGCAACGGCGATCGCGCGATGGCAGCGGTGCGTGTCACAGACCCGATCTGCTGCCGCGGTGCCGGTGCTTCATCCTCAACCTCGGCAATTTGCGATAGCAGTTCCGGCAGGGGCGGACTGCCGCCCTGACGGCTGGACGTGAGTTCGACCATCCGGATATCGCCCGTTCCCGCATCCCTGGCGATATGCGCCTTGCGCCATTGCCCGCGGCCTGAAGGGCCCGTGTTTGCGAACCCGCCACGTCCCCTCGCCGCGAAACTTGACACCAGCCTGTTGATTTCCACCCAGAAGTGACCCGGGTTTTCCATCGAGAACTGACCCACCTTTAGGTTATGTTTCGGGGGTCAGGCTTTGGTCAAGGCATGAGTATCCTCCTTGGTTTTCCGCGCAGCTGCGGCCGAACTGGCCTTGAAGCGGAAGCTGTCGTTTCCGGTCTCCAGGATGTGGCAGCGATGAGTCAGCCGATCGAGCAGCGCGGTTGTCATCTTCGGATCACCGAAGACCGTGGCCCATTCGCTGAAGCTCGAGGTTCGTGGTGATGACGACGCTGGTGCGCTCGAGAGCTTGCTTAGCAGGTGGAAGAGCAGCGCGCCGCCCGAGGCGGAGAACGGCAGGTAGCCCAGTTCGTCCAGGATCACGAGATCGAGCTTGGTGAGGCTTTCGGCAAGCTGCCCGGCCTTCGCCTTGGCCTTCTCCTGTTCAAGAGTGTTGACCAGCTCGATGGTCGAGAAGAAGCGGACCTTGCGACGGTGATGTTCGACAGCCTGCACGCCAAGGGCTGTCGCGACATGCGTTTTGCCGGTCCCCGGGCCGCCGATCGGCACGACGTTCTGCGCGCCGTCCATGAACGCGCCGCGATGCAGCTGGCGCACCGTGGCCTCGTTGATCCCACCGGCCGCGAAGTCGAAGCCTGAGAGGTCCTTGTAGGCCGGGAAGCGTGCCGCCTTCATGCGGTAGGCAATGGACCGGACCTCCCGCCCGGCCACTTCGGCCTTCGGCAATCGAGCGAGCACCGGCACCGCGGCATCAAAGGCCGGCGCGCCTTGTTCCACCAGGTCGGTGACGGCCTGGGCCATCCCATGCACCTTCAGACTTCGCGAGCCAGGATGATAATGGCGCCTCTGGCGAGATCATGACGCATGACGGCCGCCGGCAGTCCGGGCTCGCGGGCCATCACGGCGTTCGACATTCGTCTTTGGCTCACGGCGCAGAGCAAGGCCTGCGGCGTATCGATGTCGGGCGCGCCGATTTTCGTCTTTCCGTCTTTCCGTCGATGCAGAAGGTTCAGCACGTGAGTTTTGGTCGCGACCCCCCAGCCAGCGCCATTTCCACGGCGACCAGCACGGCTTGTTCATCATGCTGAAAGCATGCCTCCGGCATGACGTGATGCAGAACCAGCGCCAGGATGTCGGCCATCTCCCGATCACCACCGGGCTTGCGCAACATCAGGTCTTGCGGCGGCCTGAAGGCCGGAGGGAACTCGGCAAAGGGCGCACCGTTCCCCAATGCGCCGGGCTTGCGCCGAAGGACGGCCAGGTAGTGACGCCAATCGTAAATCGTGCGTGGTGTGAGGTGGTTGCTGCGCCAGATCACCCGCAGATGCTCACACAGCATCTGTCCTTCGGCAGCGAACAATGGCGCACCCCAGCCGGCAGCGGGATTGCAGAACGCCGGCTCGAATACATGGTGGTTCGCCATCGCAAGGAACCGCATGCTGACCTGCCGGTCCTTCCGGCGACCGGCGCGGTCAACCGCGGTGCGCGCGTCCGTCCCCGGTGGACTGGCGCGTCTTCGCTGCACTCTCTTCAGTCTCTGCCGTTGTTTTTCTCGGCTATGGCGCGCTATTCGCCGCTGCCCCCATCCGGCGCGGCTACTTGCGGGCTGGTCGGTGGATCAAAAGTGCCTTCGGCGTCCTTTTCGGCGCGGCTGGGCTCCGTCTGCTTTCGACGCGCATAAAGGCCAAGAGCCCACACGTTTGGGGTTGTAAATTACGGAGAACAGACCTTCATGTACGGCGCAGCGCAAGGCTGCTCGGAGCCGATTTTGTTGAAAAAGTCGAAAATCTTGCGATCCAATTCTTCGTGCGGAAACGGCTGCATGCTCAAAGCCAGATCAAAACTATCGTGTAAGTTGCTGACGCGCTATATCATAGCTGGCGTGCTGAATTGGCCGACCACCTAGACGAAATTTGCTAGCATCGGCCTGTGGTCAGGATATTTCCAAACCTTACTAAGGTTTCGACTTTTTCAAGAAGATAAGCCCAAAACGTACCATGTCACGATGATCGGTAACGCCGATAAATCGAGAGCAAAATTATGACGTGGTGGTTAGTTGATTTGCGCATATTGATAGCCTTGATTGCTGCGACACTCCTGTCTTTGCCCGCCAGAGCGGACACGGTCTGCACCCTAATTCTTGATGCTTCAGCGGCGGATGTGTTGGTGGAAGAAGGCGATTGCCGGTCCCGCGTCCCGCCCGCATCGACCTTCAAGGTGCCGTTGGCGGTCATGGCCTATGATGCCGGTATGCTGACGGATGCACATGACCCTGTCATGGCGTTTCAGGCAGGGGATCCCGATTGGGGTGGAGTCGATTGGACACGAGATACCGATCCCGCGGACTGGATGCGCTTTTCGGTCCTTTGGTATTCCCAGCGGATCACCGAGGCGATGGGACAAGAGGCCCTGACGCACTATGCGCGGGCCTTCGGGTATGGAAATGCTGATTTTTCCGGTGATCCGGGGTTCGACAACGGACTTGAACGCGCGTGGATAGCGTCGTCCCTCCAGGTCTCTCCTCTTGAGCAGGCTGCGTTCCTGCGCGGGCTGGTCTTGGATGGATTGCCCGTGTCATCTCGGGCCATGCGGAATGCGCGCGGGATCATGCAGAGTTGGCAGAGCGGCAACTGGACGATCTATGGCAAGACCGGCGCAGCCTATCCCCGACGCGCGGATCGGAGTTTCGATTACGCGCGCGGGTGGGGCTGGTTCGTGGGATGGGCGCAAGACGAAGACAGGACGTTGATCTTTGTCTGGTTGACCCAAGCGAGCAGGCCGACAGAGATGTCACCCGGCAATCTGACGCGCGATGCTTTCCTCGCAGATTGGTCCGGGCTGGTCGACTGACGGCAACTTTGTTCGCGCAGCGGACCTCTACGTCTCCATATGATGAGCAACCAATCAATGTCCGCTTCAGAGACCTCGCGGCGGGTCGACGCGTGGCTCGGTCGATGTCCAGTTCAAACCGGTCACTTCACCTACCGTTCAGAAGATCATAGATCTCACGCCCCGGCAGTATAGAACAGCTCCTTTGACCTAAAAGGAGGTTTTGTGACTGGAAAGGAAGACTACTGTGAAATCTGGCAAAGAGGATAAATGGCGGACTGGGGAACAGCCATAGGCATTTCCGACATTTTCCGGGACCGTCCTCGCATGCCATTATAATAACGCAACTTTTTACTTTTCATTTCCGCCACGTTCCGCCATATTCCGGGGCAATCCCCGTCAAGGTGGGGGATGTTGTGGGGGATACGAATATGCCCGCGACGTGGGGGACATTGCGGGGGATGCGTTGATGCCAGTCGAGAATTGCAGAAAACCGGAGCGTTGCCTTTCGGCGCGGTTTGTCGAGACCGTCGTTGACCCCGGCAAATATTTCGACGGACATGGATTGATCCTGCGCGTCGGCAGGAACGGCGCGCGACAGTGGGTGCAGCGCATCACCATTCGCGGCAAGCGGACGGAAATCGGGCTGGGCAGCCCCCCGGCCATACCGCTGGCGACGGCGCGCAAGCTGGCGCTCGAAAACCGGGGCAAGGCGATGCTGGGCGGCGATCCACTGGCCGACCGGCGCAAGGAACGCGGCGGCATGACCTTTGCAGCGGCGATGGACAAATATCTGGCTGCAAAACTGCATGAATTTAGCAACGACAAACACGGCAAGCAATGGCGCGCGTCATTGGACACCTATGCCAAGCCTATGCTGGGGCCGAAACTCGTATCGGAAATCACTGTGCAGGACGTGTTGCGCGTTCTCGAACCGATCTGGCTGCAAAAGACGGTAACGGCCAAACGCCTGCGCGGGCGTATCGAGGGGCTGTTGTCTTGGGCGACCGTTGCGGGGCACCGGACGGGCGACAATCCGGCCCGCTGGGCAGGGAACCTGTCCGAGATATTGCCCAAGCCAGCCAAGGTATCGAAGGCCAGCAATCACCCCGCATTGGCGCTGGGCGACATGGCACGGTGGTGGGCGGCACTTGCCCAGCGCGACGGGATGGCGGCAAAGGCTTTGCAATTCCTGACCATGACGGCGGCGCGCTCTGGCGAGGTGCGGGGCATGACATGGGAGGAAATCGACTTCGGGGCGAAAAGCGAGATTGGCGAAGCCCCCCCTGCTAAAATTGCTAAATCTGCTAATTGGACGATACCGGCGTCGCGGATGAAGGGGGGCCGTGACCATCGCGTGCCCCTGACCCCGGACGCGGCGTCGCTGTTGCGCGATCTGCCCCGGATGGCGGGCAGCCCCTTCGTATTTTTCGCACCGCGCGGCGGGATGCTGTCTGATATGTCCATTTCCGCCGTGATGCGCCGAATGCAGGACAGCGAGGTGAAGGCGGGCGGCACAGGCTATCTCGACCCGCGCAGCAAACGCCCCGCCGTGCCGCACGGGCTGCGCTCGACCTTCCGGCAGTGGGCGGCAGAGGGCGGCTATCCCCGCGACATGGCCGAAATGGCGCTGGCGCATTTTATCGGATCGGACGTGGAGCGGGCGTATCAGCGCAGCGACATGCTTGAACGGCGGCGGGCGATGATGGGGGATTGGGGCAGTTTCCTGAAACTTTCCAGTAGTCAGTCTGCCGTAATTAGTACGCAGCGAGCGGCAACATGAGCAATAGTCAGATCAACATTCAAAGAATTGTCGCCGCACTCACAGCCAAAAAAAAGAGGCCGCGAGGCAGGCCACGCAAGGAACCCTTTCGAGGTTTGGACTTTCGACGCGCATTTTTAGTAATCAAGTGCATCCAAGTAAACCCAGGCCGCTTTAAGCGAAGGCGTGAGGTTATAAGTTATCTGCAAGCATTGTGCCGGATTCAGCGAAGCATTGCTGAACTACCTGACGACGCCGCGATAGATCCCGATTTGCGGGAGATGCTGACCTCGAACGGGAAAATTATTTCTTACCAACGATGTGGAGCAATCGGTCAGCCGCGGAATGAATGCATATGGCGGCTTCCTGCGAAGCATCGGAAAACTTGCGATTAAATAGGAGTGATTTTTTTGCAAGTTAAATGGCTGTCAGGATAGGGCAAATCGGAGGTAGGCCCATAAAGTCCTGAAAGGAACCTACCATGTCCGACATTCTCTATCGCCGCCCTGATGTGGAACGCATCACCGGGCTTTCCCGCTCGACACTTTACGCTTGGATGAAGGCGGGCGACTTCCCGCAACCCGTGAAGCTGGGCGCGCGCCTTGTGGCGTGGCGGGAACGCGACGTGGCCGAATGGCTCGAAACCCGCGAAACGAAGGCCGCCTAGAATGGGCGGCGGGCAAGAGAAACCCCCGGTGCAGCGCGAACTGCAACCGGGGCTGGAATACCGCTATGCGATTGCGGCGGGCATCCAGAAAGTAGCACAGACCGAAAGGGCACGCCATAACCGCGTCGTGCCATACCGCAATGCGCCCAGCGCGGGCGAGGCATTTCGTATCGCACTCGACGGGAACGGCGGTGCAGCATGATGCGTCTGCAAATCGCCTTTCTGATGCGCGCGCACGGTCTGACCGAAGCGCAGGCGAATGCGCTGGCCGCCCTGATCTGGGGGGCTGCGCAATGATGGATGCACAACACCTGACCGGGCACCTTCGCGGCAAATGGTATCGCAGCTACGGCGCGGCACCCTGTCCCGTTTGCCAAGGGGAGGGCCGCAAGGGGCAGACCGCCCTGACCGTCGCGGACGGAAACGACGGGCGGCTGTTGCTGCATTGCAAGAAATCGGGCTGCGCCTTTGGCGACATATCGGCAGCGGCGGGCATCGCCCCCCGCGATTACGCGCCTCCGGACCCGGCAAAGTCTGCCCAGCGCGATGCGGAACAGCGCCGGGACGCGGCAAAGAGGGCGGCGCAGGCACAGCGGCTCTGGCTTGGCGCGCAGCCTGTCGGCGGGACGGTGGCCGGACGCTATCTGAGGGGAAGGGGCATCACCTGCCCCCTTCCCGACACGCTGCGCCATGCCCCAGCCTGCTGGCATCCGACCGCCATGCGGTTTCCGGCGCTGGTGGCGCTGGTGGAGGGCTGCGAAAGCTTCGCGGTGCACCGGACCTATCTGCGTCACGATGGCAGCGGCAAGGCGGATGCGAACCCCGCAAAGGCGATGCTGGGAGCGGTGCAGGGTGGTGCCGTCCAGATCACAGAGGCACCGGGGCCGCTGGTGGTGGCCGAGGGTATCGAGACAGCCCTATCGCTCGCCTCTGGCCTGAGACGTGCCCCTGCGACGATCTGGGCGGCGTTGTCCACATCGGGGATGCGCGGGCTGCGCCTGCCCGCGCGTCCGCACCGCCTGACCATTGCGCCAGATGGCGACACGGCGGGACAGGCGGCGGCGCAGGCGCTGGCGACCCGCGCGCACGCGCTGGGCTGGCAGGTATCGCTTTTGCCTGCGCCCGATGGCCGCGACTGGAACGATGTTTTGACTGGAAAGGCGGCGTAGGCATGAACGTACAACCGCAAGCAATCCCCTTTGCGCCCGAAGGGCCGCAACCGCTGTTGCGGGAAATCGCCCCCGGCGCAGCCTATCCGGTGCAGGCGCTCGGACCGTTACGCGCCCCCGTAGAGGCCGTGCGCGGCATGACGCAGGCACCAGTCGCCATACCGGCGGCATCGGCGCTGGCCGTGGCATCGCTGGCCGTGCAGGGCTTTGCCGACGTCGAGACGCTGGGCGGCACGCGTCCCCTGTCCCTTTATTGCCTGACTATCGCGCGCAGCGGCGAACGCAAATCGTCCTGCGATGCGCCGTTGATGGCGGAACTGCGGGCCGTGGAACAGGAACAGGGAACGATGCAGCGTGACGCGATGCAATCCTGGCTCAACGCGCAGGCGCTCTGGAAAGGCGAGCGGGACCGGATCCTTCTGGATGCAAAGAAGGGCAATGGCGAAAAGCGGACAGCGGCGCAGGCCGATCTGACGGCGCTGGGCGGCGAACCGGCGGCACCGCCCAGCGCCGACCGGACCGAGACCGAACCGACGTTCGAGGGGCTGATCCGGCTCTTTGCAACCGGTCAACCGTCGCTGGGCGTATTCAGCGACGAAGGCGCGCAGTTTCTGGGCGGGCACGCCATGAACAGTGAAAACCGACAAAAGACGTTGGCCGCCTTCAATGACCTCTGGATGGGCAACCCGATCCGCCGCACGCGGGCTGGCGATGGGCACTCGACCTTATTCGGGAGGCGGCTCGCGGTGCACCTGATGGTGCAGCCGGGCGTTGCGCGCAGCTTCATGGCGGATCCAATGGCGGGCGATACCGGCTTTCTGCCCCGGTTCCTGATATGCGAGCCACCCAGCACAATCGGCACCCGCCTGCACGCCAACACGCGGCCCGATGATGGTGCGCTGGCAGCGTTCGGCGCGCGGCTGCGGTGCATCCTCGAAACGCCAATGCCGACAGACGAGGACACCCGCGCGTTGCATCCGCGCGTCCTGCCACTTTCGAATGCGGCGCGAGCGCTTCTGGTGGGCTTTGCAGATGTAATCGAGGCGGCGCAGGCCCCCGGTAGCGGTCTTGCGGGCGTCGCCGCCTATGCCAGCAAATCGGCGGAACAGGCGGCCCGCATCGGGGGCGTTTTGACGCTCTGGCGCGATCTGGACGCGCCGGAGGTGACACCGGGCGATATGGGTAAAGCCATCGAACTGGCGCAATACTATTTGTCCGAAGCGGTGCGTCTTGCCGACGCGGCGACGGTATCGGTGGAAATCGACCGGGCTGAAGCCCTGCGCAAATGGCTCTTGGAGGTTTGGGACAAACCCGAAGTGCTGATGGGTGACGTTATGCAGCGCGGGCCGAACCCCTTGCGCGAAAGCCCGAAGGCGCGGACCGCGCTGTCGCTGCTGGAGCGGCACGGCTGGCTGGTGAAGCTCGACCCCGGCGCGGTGGTGCGCGGGGCCGCACGCAAGGAAGCGTGGCGTATCGTGAAAGGCGGGGGCCATGTGGTTTGACGTGCAACAGGCGCTGGCGAAACTGGACGGGGGCGACACGCCCCTTTCCATCCCGAACCCCGGACCGAAAGGGCCGCCCGGACCCGGCCCCCATTTAGCAGGTTTAGCAAGTTTAGCAGGCTCCCCTGCCCAAAAGCCAAAAATTGCAGAACCGAACAAGACGACCCGCGACCCATTTCGGCATGGCACCGCGTGCAACGGCTATCCCCTGACATGGGTCGGGCGAATGGTATCGCCGTCCGATTGGCACGACCTATCGCACTGGGAACGCGACGGGCCGGATGGGCGCCTTTGGGACGGGCGAACGCAGCGATGGGAGGTGCCACAATCACACCTGCGGACACGCCATGCGCTGTTGCCCCGGTCCTCCGCGCACTGTTCAATCGGCACGACAAGGCAGGCAGGGACGCAATGACACCACAGGCATTCATCGAAAAATGGCAGGCGGCGGAACTCAAGGAACGCAGCGCGTCGCAATCCCATTTCAACGACCTTTGCGCGCTGCTGGGCATAGACGACCCGATAACCGCCGATCCCAAGGGCGACTGGTTCACGTTCGAGAAAGGCGCATCCAAGACCGCCGGGGGCGAGGGCTGGGCCGACGTCTGGCGCAAGGGCTGTTTCGCGTGGGAATACAAAGGGCCGAAAAAGGATCTGGACCGCGCCTTTACCCAGCTTCAGCAATACGCCATCGCGCTGGAAAACCCGCCCCTGCTGATCGTGTCCGACATGGCGCAATTCCGCATCCATACCAACTGGACGAATACCGTCCAGAACGTCCACGCCTTCACCATCGACGACCTGCGCGACGCCGCCACGCGCGACCTGCTGCGCCATGCCTTCACCGATCCCGCACGCCTGCGCCCGGCCAAGACGCGGCAACTGCTGACCGAACAGGCCGCCGACCGCTTTGCCCGGCTGGCCCAGCGCCTGCGGATGCGCGGCCACGATGCGGAACGTGTCGCGCATTTCGTCAACCGGCTGGTGTTCTGCATGTTTGCCGAGGACGTCGACCTGTTGCCGGGCAAGATGTTCGAACGGATGCTGGAACAGTGCCGCCGCGACCCCGCCGATTTCGAGCCGAACGCCCGGATGCTGTTCGGCGCGATGAAGGCGGGCGGCATGGTCGGGTTCGAGCGTGTGGAATGGTTCAACGGCGGGCTGTTCGACGACGGCGACGCCTTGCCATTGGACAAGGCCGACCTAGCCGACCTGCTGGTGGCCGCAAAACTCGACTGGTCCGATATCGACCCGTCCATTCTGGGCACCCTGTTCGAACGCGGGCTTGACCCGGACAAGCGCAGCCAGCTTGGCGCGCATTATACCGACCGCGACAAGATCATGCAGATTATTGGCCCCGTGGTGGTCGACCCGTTGATGGCGGAATGGGCAGAGGTAAAGGCGGGCATCGTCGCCGCGCTCGCCAAGGCAGAGGCCAGCCGCACCAAGCCTGCGCGCACGAAGTCGGCCAAGGCGGCGCAGGCGTTGCGCAATGGCTTTCTCGACCGGCTGGTGGGCTTTCGCGTGCTCGACCCTGCCTGCGGTTCGGGGAATTTTTTGAACCTCGCCTTGCTGGCGCTCAAGGACCTCGAACACCGGGTAAACCTCGAATCCGAGGCGCTGGGCATCGCCCGCGAATTTCCCCGCGTGGGGCCGGAATGCGTGATGGGGATCGAGCTGAACCCCTATGCGGCGGAACTGGCGCGGGTATCGGTCTGGATCGGGGAAATCCAGTGGATGCGGCGGAATGGATTCGAGGCGGCGCGCAATCCGATCCTGCGGAGTCTGGGGACCATCGAATGCCGCGATGCGATACTGGCGCCGGACGGGACACGGGCGGAATGGCCGGTGGCGGATGCGGTGGTGGGGAACCCGCCGTTTCTGGGCAATAAGCGGATGATATCGGCGCTGGGTGAGGAATATACTATGGCGCTGCGCAAGGCGTGGAGCGACGTGCCCGGCGGGGTAGACCTTGTGTGTTATTGGTTCGCAAAGGGTTGGCGTCAGATTGATAATGGCAAACTAATGCGTGCTGGGTTGGTCGCAACCAATTCCATTCGTGGTGGATCCAATCGGGAAACTCTGAAACCCATCGTGAATGGAGGCCGCATTTTCGACGCTTGGTCGGATGAGGAATGGACCGTTGATGGCGCGGCGGTGCGGGTGTCGCTAGTGTGCTTTGACGGAATAAAGGGCAGGCCGATGCTGCTAAATGGGGCTGAAGTTTCGGACATTACGTCGGATCTATCTTGGAGTCATGGACTCGATCCGACCAATGCCAAGGCTCAAGAGGAAAATCGTAGATGTGCCTTTATCGGAGATCAAAAAAGCGGCCCGTTTGAAGTTTCCTATGATGAGGCTCGCCAACTTCTCTTATTACCAATTAATCCGAATGGTCTGCTCAATGCTGACGTTATGCGACCGTGGTTGAACGGCATGGATGTTTCGCGCCGTCCCTCTGATAAGTGGATCATTGATTTTGGAGCATCAATGCCGATCGAAGAAGCTGCACTGTTTGAAGCTCCATTCCGCATTGTGGCGGAACGGGTAAAGCCCAGACGTGATGGATTGCGGCGAGACAACCATCGAGAACGTTGGTGGATACATGGTGAGGCAAGGCCAGGAATGCGTCATGCAATTTCAAACTTAAAACGCTATATCGTAACACCACGGGTCAGCAAGCACAGGTTCTTCACCTGGACAAGCCCAACGACGCTGGCTGACAGTCGGTTGGTCGTCATCGCGATAGAGACTGACCATATCTTTGGCATAATTTCATCAAGGTTCCACGAGATTTGGACATTATCGATGTGTTCATGGCATGGAGTGGGCAACGACCCGACCTACAATGCTCAAAGTTGTTTCGAAACCTTCCCCTTCCCTGAGGGCCTGACGCCCGACATTTCCGCCGCCGACTATGCCGACGACCCGCGCGCACAGGCCATCGCCGCCCCCGCCGCGCGCCTGAACGAATTGCGGGAAAACTGGCTCAACCCCGCCGATCTGGTCGACCGCGTGCCCGAGGTGGTGCCGGGCTATCCCGACCGCCTGTTGCCAAAGGACGAGGCGGCGGCAAAGGAGCTGAAGAAACGCACCCTGACGAACCTCTACAACGCCCGGCCCGCATGGCTCGACCACGCGCACCGCGCCTTGGACGCGGCGGTGGCCGACGCCTATGGCTGGGGCGACGATTTTCGCAACGGCACCCTGACGAGCGACGAAATCCTGTCGCGGCTGTTCCACCTCAATCAAGACCGCGCGGCGGCCCAGAAACCGCAAGGCAAGCCCCCGAAGAGCAAGACCCCGAAAGGCAAGACATGACCGACAGGAAACTGAGCAAAACCCCGGATGAACCCACGATGTTCGTATCCGAGACGTCCGAGCGGTCCATGACCATCGAACTGGCAGGTCCGTGGGCAGACCTGACCAGAAAGGCCCGATCACAGCACCTGACCGCCCATGTGACCGCGCAGGTCGCCTGTCTGGGGTCGAACGCGCGCAGGATTGACGAGGCCGCGTCCAACGCCGTCGTGGGCTTTGTCGCGGCGATGAACCCCCGCGATCCTGCCGAGGTACTGTTGCTGACCCAGATGGGCGCAATCCACAACGCCACGATGATGCTGGCGCGGCGGTTGAACCACGTCGACACCATCCCGCAACAGGACGCGGCGGAAAAGGCGCTGAACAAGCTGGCGCGCACCTTCACGGGGCAGATGGATACGCTCAAACGCTATCGCTCGAAAGGGCAACAGACGGTGCGGGTGGAGCGGGTGACGGTGGAACCCGGCGCGCGGGCCGTGGTCGGCAACGTGACGCACGGGGGGGTGGGGGCATGACGAAAGACGCCGCTTACCCCATGCACTGTGCCCCGCGCTGCACCGCGAAATCAAAACGCACCGGCCAGCCCTGCAAAAGCCCGGCGGTCCGGGGCTGGGCCGTGTGCCGGATGCACGGCGCGCACGGCGGCGCACGTCCCGGTGCGGCGCATCCGAATTTCAGGCACGGCAGGCGCAGTCAGGACGCCGTTGCGCTTCGCGCGCTCGTAAACGGTCTTGCCCGCGTGGCACGGGAAGAGGCCGCGACGCTGTTCGCGGACTAGAACGCAGACGTCCGGCATATTCCGGGTAAATCCGGGTCAGTCGCCGTCAAGGTGGGGGATAGGCTGGGGGACGCGGTTTTCACTTATTCAGCGAAATCAGTGACTTAGAGGGCCTTAATGGCGGACTGGGGAGGATTCGAACCCCCGACCCCTTAATTCGTAGTCAAGTACTCTATCCAACTGAGCTACCAATCCGCACTGGTGGCCGAATAGCCGGACATACAGCGCATTGCAAGGGGAAACGCGGTCTTTGGGCCTTCGGTCCGCTAATCTGTACGCGTCAGTCGTGCGGCGCGGAAACATCGGCGGACTGGCTCAGGAACAGGTCCGCTTTGGGCAGGCGCAGCAGGAATTCGGTGCCTTCAGCGTCGCTTTTTATCAGGTCGATACGGCCCCCGTGACCGCGCACGAGGTCTGACGCGATGGCAAGGCCGAGGCCGGAGCCGCCTTTCGTGGAGCCGCCCTGAAATGGCTGGAACAGGTGCTCGCGTGCCTTTGGTGGCAGGCCGGGGCCCTCGTCGCTCACCCTGATTTCCCAGGCGTCGTCGGTCTCGGACGCGGCGACGACGACAGCGCCTTGTTTGCGCGCGCCGAGCATCGCCTGACGGGCGTTGCGTACCAGGTTTGACAGCACCCGGTACAGCTGTTCGCCGTCCGCGCGCACCGTCAGGCCGGGGGCGACGTCTGCGATGATGTCGATGCCCGCGCCTTCCGCCGCGAGGTTCTCGCTGTCGACGACGTCGGCGATGATGTCGGACACATCGACGCGGGCCAGCGTCGGGGGCGGCTCGTTGACGCTGCCGAAGGCCAGCGTGCTTTCGCACAGATGCACCGCGCGGCGGATGGAATTCACCAGCTTTGGCGCCATCCGCCGCACCAGAGGATCGTCCGAGCCTTCGATGCGGTCCACGAACAACTGCGCCGAGGTCAGGATATTGCGCAAATCATGGCTTACCTTCGCCACGGCCCCACCCAAAAGCGCCAGCCGATCCTTTTGCTTCAACGCCGAGGTCAACTGGGTCTGCATCGAGCGCAGCGCCTCTTCGGCGTCGCGCAATTCGGTCACGCTGGCCGAGGGCGTGATGATGCCGCGCGCGTCTTCGGGGGCCGTGGCATAGCGTTGCATATGGCCGACGACGCCCGCGATGGGGCGCACCAGCAGCACCCGCACGGCAAGGAACAGCAACGCCGCGGTCACGACCGATATCACCGCCGACAGGATCAGAATACGGATGCCGTAATCGACCATCGCCATGCGCAGCGGCGCGGATAAAAGGGTGATCTCGATAAGCATGCCACCGTCGCGCACCGGGTTGCCGATAACCCGGATCACGCGCGGCTCGGTGTCCCAGATCGTCATCGCCGCATCCCCGATCAGCTGCAAGGCCGCCGGGTCGCGCAGATCGTAGGTCGCCGATATCGGCGCCGGAATTTCGGACGACAGTGCCAGACGCCGCACCTCGTCGCGCCGCAAAACCACGTTGAACACCTCGGCATTGACGAGAAGTTCGGCCTCGAGTTCCGGGTCGATCATATCGGCCGCGAGCAGTGCCAGAGAGGCGATCTGCGCCCGCTCGAGCCGTTGTATCAGGTAATTTTCGCGAAAGCGCGCCACCGACGGCACGAAGATCAGCACCTTGGCCAGCATCACGAAGACGGTCGTCAGGATCAGGAACCGGCCCGACAGCGTGTTGAGGGCGCGCCGGATCCGGCGCATCAGGGCAGCCATCTCTGAACGAGGCCGACGACGCGTTTCACCAGCGGACTGTCGAACAGTTTCGGGCTGAAATAGGCGCTTGCCGCGCGTTTGCTGACCTCGGAGATCGTGGGGTAGGGCAGCACGGTATTGGCGATGGCCGACATTTTCAGGTTGTTGGCAATGGCCATGGCCCAGATCGAAATAAGCTCTCCGGCCATCGGTCCCGCGATCGACGCGCCGACGGGGCGGCCCTTGACGACCATGACCTTGATCAGCCCCGTGGCCTTGCCTTCGGCGATGGCGCGGTCGTTGTGATCGAATTCGGCCCGCACGACCTCGACGGCACTGCCGTGTTTCTTGCGCGCCTGCGCCTCGGTCAGGCCAACCTGCGCCAGTTCGGGATCGGTGTAGGTGGCCCAGGGAATATGCGCCGTCTTCGCCCGCACGAAGGGCAGCGCGAACAAGATGGGTCGGATGATGACGCCTGCGTGATAGCCCGCGACATGGGTAAACTGCATCCCCCCCGCGGCGTCGCCGATGGCATAGACGTGCTTGTTGGTGACCGACCGCAGATCGGCGCCGACCTTGACGCCGCCACGGGTATGCGCGACCCCCCCGGTGTCCAGATCGAGCGTGTCGAGGTTGACCTTGCGCCCCACCGCGACCAGCAGGTGCGAGCCGGTGAAATCGCCCTTGGGGGTGTGGACGGTGATGGCGTCCCCCTGCCCCGACACCTTCTCGGCCTGCGCGCCTTCGACGATGTCGACACCCTCGGCGCGCAGCTTGTCCAGCACGAAGGCGGCCATCTCTGGGTCGTCCTTGCCAAAGGCGGTATCGCCCTCGATCACCGTCACAGCGCTCCCCAGACGCTTGTGCGCCTGCGCCATTTCCATGCCGATGGGCCCGCCGCCGATGATGATCAGATGGTCGGGCCGGGTCCGCAGATCGAAGATCGTCTCGTTGGTGTATACCTTTACATCGTCGAGGCCGGGGATGGGCGGCACGAACGGCCCCGAACCGGTAGCGATGACGATGCGCCGCGCCTTGATCACGGTGTCGCCCGCCTGCACCTCGGTCTTCGAGATGAACCTGGCCCAGTCCTGAAGGACGGTGACGCCCAGCCCCTCGAACCGTTCGACACTGTCGACCGGGGCGATGGTGGCGATCACGGCATCGACGTGGTCCTTGGTCGCGGCGAAATCGATCCTGGGGTCCTCGTTCGCGATCCCCAGTTTGGCGCCGTGCGCCACTCCGTAGGCCTGTTTTGCGGCCGCGATCAGCGCCTTGGACGGCACGCAGCCATAGTTCAGGCAATCGCCGCCCATCTTGTGGCCCTCGATCAGGACGACACGGGCGCCCATCTGAACGGCCCCCGCGGCAAGGGAAAGCCCGGCGGACCCGCCGCCGATAATGCAGATGTCGG
Source organism: uncultured Alphaproteobacteria bacterium (assembly GCA_963761735.1). Taxonomy (GTDB): domain Bacteria; phylum Pseudomonadota; class Alphaproteobacteria; order Rhodobacterales; family Rhodobacteraceae; genus CAVXHQ01. The sequence continues at coordinate 369,590 of CAVXHQ010000005.1, read as the reverse complement.
TATCTATGCGGGATCCGTGAATGGGCATGTCAAAGACCTTTCTTGCCGCGCACGGCCTTGAGGGCAATGGGCAAAGCGGCAAGCGCGCAAAGCCCGAGGATCGGAAACAGGATATGCGGCTGAAAGATAATGCCAAGGTTCGGTGTATCACCGTTGGCGAACACCTCGCCCAGACCGGCGCCGACCGAGGTATAGACCAAAGCCCCCGGAATGATGCCCACAAACGTCGAAATCGCAAACCGGAACAGCGGCACACCGACGAGGGCGGGCACAAGATTGGCGACGAAGAACGGCACCGCGGGCACCAGACGGATCAGGAACAGCATCGACCATTGGTTTTCGTCGATGCCGTCCTTGATCTTTTTCACCACGCCCTGCCCGCTTTCCATACGCGCGGCCAGACGTTCCCCCAGCCCCGCCCGCGCGGCGATAAAGATCGCGATGGCGCCCAGCGTCGCGCCGGTGACGTTGTACAACACGCCCGGAAACGTGCTGAACATAAAGCCCCCCGTCAGCGTCGCGATCGAGGCGCCGGGCAGCGAGAATCCGACGATCAGGATATAGGCACCGACGAAAACCAGCACGGCAAGGAGGTAGTTCGCATCGCGAAACCCGATCAGCGTCTCGCGCCGTTCGCGCAGCGTGTCAAAGCTGAGGGTGTCGCGCAGGAAAAACGCGCCTGTCGCCGCGACCAGAAAAATGGCGAGGATCGGCAGGCGTTTCAGGATCTTTGCCTGCGTGCTCGCGGGGGCCTCCGTCGCCGGGGTCGTCGTCGGCGTTGTCGTGTCGTTCATATCGGGCATCCTGTCGGGCTTTCGTGTCGGTCTGGTCGGCGATCCACCGCGCAGCGCGACATCGCAATCGGTATCATCCCGTGGTTAGAAGGTAACGTGTGGGTGCCGCCAGCCGGGTGCACCCGCCATCACGACGGCTTGATACACCGCGCCGCATCGGCCTGTCGCGGGACTGCCCCGGCTCGCGCACCCTCGCAAACTGTAACAATCCGCAAGATCGGCCCGGCATATGTTACACCTTAAACCTTGCCCCCCGACCGGCTGCAAAGCCTTTTCCGACCGCGAAACGCCCGCATGAACCGTTGACACCAAATCGGACGCCGCTTATTGGCTGCTCAGAGACTGACCATATTTTACTGCGGTCCCCGAATCCGTGTCGCCTTGCGTCACATGCGGGAAGACCCAACGCCGGAGACAGCGCGATGAAACGCACGTTCCAACCAAGTAACCGTGTCCGCAAGGCACGTCACGGCTTTCGCGCGCGCATGGCCACGAAGGCAGGTCGCAAGATCCTGAATTCGCGCCGCGCACAGGGCCGCAAAAAGCTCAGCGCCTAGAGTGCCGCGCCTGTCGTCATGACCGGCGCCCCGCAGTGCGACATGACCGGCACCCTGCCGAGCGACGATACCGACGCGACCGCCCCGGACACCCCTCCGGCGGCGGTTTCTGCACGTCTTGTGGTCCTGAACAAACGGGCCGATTTCGTACGGGCCAGCAACGCGCTGCGCCATAGTACCAAGGGTTTGAATTTGCAGGCCCGCGCGCGGGAGCCGGGCCGCGTGCCCTCGGATGCCCTCGCGAGCGGCATCAGAGTCGGGTTCACCTGCTCCAAAAAGGTTGGCAACGCCGTCGCGCGCAACCGGGCAAAACGTCGTCTGCGCGAAGTCGCGCGGCTGGTCCTTGCGCGTCATGGCCGACCGGGGTTCGATTATGTGCTGATCGGCAAGAATGCGGCGACCGCCGCGCGCCCCTTTGCGGATCTGCAAGAGGACCTTCGCGTGGCCCTCGACCGCATTCATGCAGCGCCCGCCGACCGCAGCGTCCGATGACGCCGCTGGCGCATATCGTGGCGCTGCCGGTACGTGCCTATCGGCTGCTGTTCAGCGCATGGGTCGGTCACGGCTGCCGGTTTACACCGACATGTTCGGCCTACGCTCTCGAGGCGCTGACCCGTCACGGCGGGTTTCGTGGCGGCTGGCTGATGCTGCGGCGGCTGGGACGATGCCACCCCTGGGGCGGCCACGGTATCGACAACGTGCCTGACGAGACGCGCCGGCCCTGACCGGAAAGGCGTCCCCGGATCATCATTCCCCATGTTGCCAGGGGACAGGTCGCAGGATGTTTCGCCGCGTTTTTGCCATCCTGACACTCCTCTGCATCGCCACCGTTACCCTGCCCGGCGCCGCGCAGGCCGAACACTCCTTGTTACCGATACCAACGACGGTCATCTGAGTCCGTGCGAAGGACCGGGCACGACCTTTCGGATCGTGCAGCACCTGTATGGCGGCACCGAGGTCGACGGCATCGGCGCAAGTGGTGCGTGGCGGCGCGTGGCCTTGCCGGACGGCCGGTCGGGCTGGGCATCGGGCACCTTTCTGGCGCAACAATTTTATCAGCGGCGCCCCTATGATGCGGCGCGCACCAGCGACGGCTCTCTGAACCAGCAGACGGCACCGGGGACAGGACATGCGATTACCGGGCGTCTGCATGCCGATCAGGACCTGCTCGACAACGGCGCGCAGGTCAGCTGGCTGCGCGTCACGTTGGCCGGTGGCACGGTCGGATGAACATCGCAACGCGATCTGATCCAGGTGCGCGCCCGGCAAGAAATGCGATCTTTTAAGCAAAAGATAGCTCCGAACTTTTGAAAAAGTTCGCCTGAGCCTTAGTCCAATCGCTCGAAACTGATGGAAACGTCGCCGATATCCACGCCGAACCGCTGCATATAGGCGCGGTTGAACAACCGGTCGTCGGTCAACAGCCACATCCAGTCGTCGAAGGTCACCCGCAGCGTTTCCATGCTGCCATCCGCGCTCGGGACCGGCAGGTCGATCTCGTACCGCCAGTTGAACCGGTTGTCGCGTTCCTCGCCGATTGCCGCGCCGATGACGCCGGGTGCGGTGCCGCGCCAGCTGTCTTCGCCCGTCTTCACCAGGGTCCAGACCCGTCGCTCGGTCGATCCGTCTTCGTAGACGAAGTTCTCGTCGAGCAAGAGCCGCTCGCCGTTCCAATCGCCGGTGATGTTGACCACAAAACTGCGCCGTACCGTGCCAAGCACGTCCTGAAACTGACCGTAGGCCACCAGATCGCCGTCGAAGAACTCTTCGAGGTTGAGGCGCCTGTCGCTCAGGCTTTCGTCGTCGAACGATGGCTTGCCGGTGCAGGCGGCAAGCACACCGAGGACGTAGATGGCGATCAGTTTTCTCATACGTCACGTCCTTTTGCAGCGGCATGCCGCGAGATAGCCCCCATCGCCGCTGTGTCCAGCGTGCTTGCCGCGGTGCTGGCGACGGGCTACGCATTGCGCATGCTCGATGACCGCGACGACATCCACCCGCTCTTTCACGGCGCGCCGAAATCGGCGTCCTTCAGAAAGCTGCGCAAGCGCATCATACGCGATTGCCGCGACGCCATCGACCGCTACGGGATGGTCGCGCCTGTCGCGGACGCCACAAACATGCCGCGCCATAAATGGCTGGTCTGCATGTCAGGCGGCAAGGACAGCTATACGCTGCTGGCCGCCCTTATCGAATTGCAATGGCGCGGTCTGCTTGCCGTCGATCTGCTGGCCTGCAATCTCGATCAGGGACAGCCGGGGTTCCCGGCATCGGTGCTTCCCGAATTTCTGGTCCGGATGGGCGTCGCTCACCGGATCGACTATCGCGACACCTATTCCATCGTCATGGACAAGGTGCCTGCGGGACAGACCATGTGCGCGCTGTGTTCGCGTCTGCGGCGGGGCAATCTGTATCGGATCGCACGCGAAGAAGGGTGCTCGGCGGTCGTTCTGGGCCATCACCGGGACGATATTCTCGAGACATTTTTCATGAACTTGTTTCACGGTGGCCGGTTGGCGGCGATGCCGCCCAAATTATTGAACGACGCAGGCGATCTGTTTGTCCTGCGCCCGCTGGCCCATGTGGCCGAAGCCGACTGCGCGGCCTTCGCCGCCGCGATGCGGTATCCGATCATCCCATGCGATCTGTGCGGCAGTCAGGACGGCCTGCAACGCCAGCAGGTAAAGGCGATCCTCGACGAATGGGAGCGCCGGTCGCCCGGCCGCAGGCAGGTCATGTTCCGCGCGCTTACCCGCACGCAACCGTCGCACCTTCTCGATCCTGACCTGTTCGATTTCGCCGCACTGATGCGGCAGACGCCGGAAACGACGGCGGAGGCATCCGCCTGAGCGTGCCTTGGTGTCCAATGTGCGTCACAGGAATTAACCCGAGGCTCACGATTGAGCCGGTAAATTGGTCCCGCAAAGCGCCTGTTCCGCCCGAATCGCACAGGGACAGCGCAGAAATGGATCTTTTCGGTGTCGGATTTCTTCAATGGCTCTTCAGGCGCATCGAACTGCCCCGATGCGGGCGATGCATCGGTGCGACATGGCTGGCGCAGCCTTTCGCCCTCGGCGCGTGGGGTCGCGATCGCAGTGCTGATCGCTGTCACCGTTCTGGTCAGTGTTACCGCGGCCTTCTGGAGCTTTCCCTGGTTGGCGATCGGCACAGTGGTCGCCGGTTTCGCCCTGTCCGGCACAGTTGCGGCAATCATTTTCGCCCGCGCGCGGCAAGAACCTGCCACCGGCCGCGCGGGCCTTATCGAGGCGCTGGACGCGGCGCTTGGCGATGTTCGGCAACCGGGACCGACACCTGCGGTCTTCGCCCTCGAACTCGACCATTCCAAACAGCTTGAGGAACGCCAGTCGTACGACGCCCGCTCCGCATTTCTCGACCTGTGCCGCGACCGGCTGAACAGCGCGCTGGAACCGGGAGACCGCGCCGTTCGCCTGGAAGGCCCCTGTTTCATCGTGACGTCCGCCGGCGACCGCGTGCCCGGACTGGAAGACGCGATCCGTTTTGCCGGGCGGTTGCAGGCGGTGCTGGGCGCCCCGGCGCATGTGCGGGGCAGCAATATTTACCCCTCGTTTTCCGTAGGTTTTGCGATATCAGAACGTCTGGATGAAAATGGACATGTCTGGATCGCGTCGGGCGAAGCGCTGGTGCAGGCCGCCATGAGTGCCATGATCGAGGCGCAGCGCAGCGGGCCGGGCGCCATCCGCAGTTTCAGCCGCGCGATGCACCAGCGGATCGATGGGCGCAGAAAACTGAGCCGGGAAGTGCGCAATGCGCTGACGAACGGTGAAATTCGGCCCTTCTTTCAGCCGCAGACGGAAACCGGGACCGGCATTCTGACCGGTTTCGAAACGCTGGCGCGCTGGGACCATCCCGAGCGCGGGATGATCCCCCCGAGTGAATTTCTGCCTGCCATCGAAGAGGCCGGTCTGATGGACCGTCTGGGACACCTGATGACGCGTGAGGCACTTGCCGCAATGCGCTGGTGGGAGGACGCGGGACTGACCGTGCCACAGGTTGGCGTCAACTTTTCAACCCACGAACTGTCGGACCCCAATCTGTCCGAACATATCGCCGGCGCGCTCGAAGAATTTGGCTTAACCCCTGACCGTCTCACCATCGAGGTACTTGAAACCGTTGTCGCGGGGCAGCATGACGACGTGATCGCGCGCAACCTGTCCAGACTTGCCACGATGGGATGCCGTCTCGATCTTGACGATTTCGGCACCGGACATGCCTCGATCACATCGATCCGGCGCTTTTGCATCGCGCGGATCAAGATCGACCGCACATTCGTGACCCGGATCGACGAAGACGCAGAACAGCAGGATATGGTCGCCGCAATCCTGACGATGGCCGAACGGCTGGGGCTCGAGGCGTTGGCGGAAGGCGTCGAAACGGATGCTGAACTTGCCATGCTGCGTCAACTGGGGTGCGCCTATGTCCAGGGATTCGGTATCGCGCGCCCGATGCCGTTCGAAGATACGGATCGCTGGATCGGCACTCATGCCGGTCGACTGTCTGAACCTGTCCTCTTGCGTGCGCGCTCGGCGTGACGGGTTTGCGCGCCCGGCTATCACGCTTGCGGCGTTGTGTGATTAATGAACAGGTGACGTCCCCGGAGCGCGGAACAGGCAATCACCAACCCAGTGGTAGAGGGCAAACAGGCGATCCCTGCGCGAATCGACGCCAAGGCGCTGCAGGTCCGGCAACCTGCCCCCTCGGTACCGGGCAAAACCCCTTGACCTTTAGGCCCTGCCCCTGTTGAACCTGCCTGATCCTTTCAAAGCATCGAGACGGCGGCTGGCATGGACGACCAAAACAAGAACCTCATCCTCGCGACGGCGCTAAGCTTCGTCGTCATATTGGTGTGGTTCCTGCTGTTTCCACCCGAAGAGACGTCACCCGCGCTGACCCCGGACAGCCCCGTCGCCGAAAGCACGGCCTCCGCGACAGGCGAGCCGACGACGCCCGCAGCACCCGGCACCGCCGCCCTGCCAGAGACAGCGCCTCTTGCCAGCGATCAACCCGAGGCAGCGCGCGTCCCTGTGGAAACATCGCACCTGACGGGAACGATCTCGCTGCGCGGTGGTCGCATCGACGATCTGGCCTTGGCGACGTACCGAGAGACCCTCGATCCCGCCTCGGATCTTGTGCGTCTGCTCGACCCCGAAGGCGGACAGAACGCCTATTACGCGCTGTATGGCTGGGCGCCGAGCACCGGGCTCGATGCCGCCGCCGTCCCCGGACCGAACACTGTCTGGGAAGTCGAAAGCGGTGAGATCCTGACCGCCGAGACGCCGGTGACGCTCGTCTGGGACAATGGCTCTGGACTGATTTTCCGTCGGATCATGTCGGTCGACGAATTGTTCATGTTCACCATTGTCCAGACCGTCGAAAACACCGGTGACGCAGTTGTCTCTCTGGCACCTTATGGCATCATCGCGCGGCATGGCGAACCCGACGGCCAGGGGTTTTTCATCCTGCACGAAGGCGTCGTTCGCATGTCTGACGGCGAATTGCAGGAGATCGACTACGGCGATATGCCGGATTTCGACCCCGCCGCAAACGGCGCTCTGCTCGACCGTCTCGAGGTCGCCGACAATGGCTGGATTGGGTTTACCGACAAATACTGGATGACCACTCTCATCCCGATGCCCGGAAACGGGTTTACGTCGACGGCGCGCTACGTCGCGTCGCTCAACATCTTTCAGACCGAGGCCGTGTACCCGATACAGACCGTCGCGCCGGGACAGACCGCCACGAGCGAAAGCCAGCTTTTCGCAGGCGCAAAGGAGTGGGAGGCGATCCGCGATTACGAGGATTCCGGAATCACAGGCTTTCTCGACAGCATCGACTGGGGCTGGTTCTTTTTCCTGACCAAGCCGATTTTCTGGCTGCTGCACCTCTACAACGGCTTTATCGGCAACATGGGCTGGGCCATCATCCTGCTGACGCTGACGATCAAATCGATCCTGCTGCCGCTGGCCTATAAATCCTATGTCTCGATGGCACGGATGAAAGAGCTTCAGCCCGAGATGGAAAAGCTCAAGGAAAAAACCGGCGATGACCGGCAGGCAATGCAACAAGGCATGATGAAGCTCTACAAGGACAACAAGGTCAACCCGGCCTCTGGCTGCGTGCCGATCCTGTTGCAGATCCCGATCTTCTTCTCGCTCTACAAGGTAATCTTCGTCACCATCGAATTGCGCCACGCGCCGTTCTTTGGCTGGATCCGCGATCTGTCGGCACCCGATCCATCGTCGATCCTGAACCTGTTTGGCCTGCTCCCATGGGGAGTCCCCGATCCCACCTCGCTGTTCGCGCTCGTCTCGCTTGGCGTGCTGCCGATCTTGCTGGGCATCTCGATGTTCCTGCAACAAAAACTGAACCCGGCCCCCACCGACCCGACACAAAAGATGATCTTTGCATGGATGCCCTGGGTGTTCATGTTCATGCTCGGCAGCTTTGCGAGCGGCCTGGTCGTCTACTGGATTGCGAACAACACGATTACCTTCATCCAGCAGTACCTGATCATGCGCAGCCATGGTGCCAAGCCGGATCTGTTCGGCAACATTACCGGCAAATCCGCCAAGATCGCGGCCGGAAACACGAACAAGAAGCCATCGCTTGCAAAACCGGGCGACAAGCCCGCCAATTCGGGCGGAAAGCCCGGCGGCAAGAAATGATCACGGTCGGCGCCCTCTGGCGCCATCCGATCAAGGGACACGGATTCGAGGCGCTGAAGCAGATGTCACTGACGGCTGGCGAAACGGTTGCAGGCGACCGGCGCTGGGCTGTCGCTGTCGAAGGTGCAAAGGTCGATGGCAGCGCCTGGGCGCCCTGCGCGAACTTCTCCCGCGGCGCCAAAACCGGCGCATTGATGGCGATGCGGGCCCATTTGTCGGACGATATGGCCCAACTCACACTCAGTCATCCCGATTTGCCCCCGCTTACATTTCGTCCCGACGAGGACACCTCCGCCTTCTTCGACTGGATTTCACCGCTCGTCGATCCGGCCCGCGCGGCGCCTGTCCGCATTTTGCGCGCTGAGGGTGAGGGCTGGACGGACAGTTCTTTCCCCTCGATCTCGATCCTGTCGACCAGCAGTTTGAGCGCGCTGTCGGATCAGGTTGGCGCGCCGTTGGAGCAAGAACGTTTTCGCGGCAACATCTGGCTCGATGGCGGCGCATCCTGGGCAGAATGGGACTGGATCGGCAAGACCATCCGCATCGGAACCGCCACTTTCGACATTCGCGAACAGATCACCCGGTGCGTCGCCACGCAGGTCGATACGGCCACGGGCAGGCGGTCTGCCGACCCGCTTGCCGGTCTGACCGCAGGCTGGGGCCACCGCGACTTTGGGGTCTATGCCGTCGTGACCGAACCCGGCGTCGTCATGCGCGGCGATACAGCTGAGGTGCTTTGATGCTGCCCTTTCCCATCGCCGAAGAACCGGACGCCGAAGCCCGCGAGACGGGCCGCAGGCTTTTTGCCGGTGAAACGACCTTTGTCAAAGGGGTCGTGGCGATGTCCGGCCTGCCGGACGCCGACCGCGCCGAGGTTTGCTTTGCCGGCCGCTCGAATGTCGGGAAATCGACGCTGATCAATGCGATTACGGGGCGCAAGGCACTTGCGCGCGCATCGAATACGCCGGGCCGGACGCAAGAGATCAACTTCTTCGCGCTCGCCGATGCGCATTATCTCGTCGACCTGCCCGGGTACGGCTATGCCAACGCTCCGCTGCCGGTGGTCGAGAAATGGCAACGATTGTTGAAATCCTATCTGGCGGGCCGCCAGACGCTGCGCCGGGCCTTCGTTCTGATAGATGGGCGGCATGGCGCCAAGGCCGTGGACGACGAGATCATGGCCCTGCTCGACAAGGCCGCCGTTACGTTTCAGGTGGTGATGACCAAGACCGACAAACCCAAGGCCGACGACCTTGAGGCGAGCATCGAGACCACCCGCGCCGCATTGCGCCGACACCCCGCCGCCTTCCCCGAGATCGTGCTGACGTCGTCCGAAAAGGGCACCGGAATAGAGAGCTTGCGCGCCATCATCGCCGCCATAGACTGACCGCCCAAGGGAGGCATAATTGAGGACCCAGGACATGAACCGCGACTGGATCGCCACCGCAAAGACGCTGTCCGAGGCTCTGCCCTATCTGCAACGCTATTCCGGTGCGATCGTGGTCGTGAAATTCGGCGGCAATGCCATGGGCGACGAGGCCGCGATGGCCGAATTCGCCCGTGACATCGTGTTGATGCGGCAGGTCGGCATGAACCCCGTCGTGGTGCATGGCGGCGGACCGATGATCAACGAAATGCTGGCAAAGCTGGGGATCGAATCCAGGTTCGTGCGCGGCAAGCGGGTGACCGACAAGGCCACCGTCGAAGTCGTGGAAATGGTCCTCACCGGCCTTGTGAACAAGCGCATCGTGCAGGCGATCATGGACGAGGGCGGGCGCGCCGTGGGCCTGTCGGGCAAGGACGACGACATGATGGTCGCCGAACCCGACGACCCTGAACTGGGCTTTGTCGGGCGGCCCTGCGAAATGAACGTGCAGGTGCTGCGCGATTTGTTCACCGCCGGTATCATCCCCGTCGTCGCCCCTGTCGCGACCGGAATGAACCAGAATGAAACCTATAACGTGAACGGCGATACGGCCGCCGGGGCGATTGCGGGCGCGCTCAAGGCGGATCGCCTGCTGCTTTTGACCGATGTGTCCGGCGTCAAGGATGCCTCGGGCGAGGTCGTGACGCAACTGTCGCCCGAGCAGGTCCGCGCCATGATTGCGGACGGCCAGATCGCGGGCGGCATGATCCCGAAGACCGAAACCGCACTTGCCGCTCTGGAACAGGGGGTGCGCGCGGTCGTGATCCTTGACGGACGTCTGCCAAACGCGACCCTGCTTGAACTGTTCACCGAACATGGCGCCGGATCGATCATCCGCTCGACCGAGGCACGGGTAAAGACCCGCGGCGCCTGAGGTGCCCCGAACGCTTGTGCTGATCCGCCACGCCAAATCGAGCTGGGACGACCCGCTGCTGGACGATCACGACCGCCGGCTCAACGACAGGGGCAACCGTGATGCACCGAAGATCGGGCACTGGATCGCGCAGCTGGCGAAACCCGATCTGGTGCTGTGCTCGGACGCGCGGCGAACACGCGAAACGTGGAATCATATCGCCGATGCGCTGCCGCTGACGACGGTCGATTACCGCGCCGATCTGTACCTTGCGTCGGCCCAACGGCTCGACCGGGCGATTGCTGCGGCCACCGTCGACACCCTCGCCATCGTGGCCCATAATCCGGGCATCGGCGATCTGGCGAACCGCTATGGCACCTCGATGCATCCGCGCTTTGCCGACTTTCCGACCGGCGCCGTCGCCGTTTTCGATCTTGGCGGTCGGCGTCCGGTGTTGACGGCATTCACCACGCCGCACGACCTGCCTGACTGACGCCGCCGCCTCTCGACGCGCCCCGCACAGTCCTCACTTTTTACCCGCTGCCGAAACGCACAAGGCGCATCGCCTTTCGACGACGCGCCAAATCGACGTAACGCCCGGTTTCAGTGACCGAGGATCTGGCTGAGGAACAGCTTCGTACGATCCGACTTCGGATGATTGAAGAACTCCTCCGGCTCGTTCTGTTCGACGATCTGCCCCTGATCCATGAAGATCACCCGGTTCGCCACCTGACGGGCAAAGCCCATCTCGTGCGTCACGCAGATCATCGTCATGCCCTCTTCGGCAAGGTCGATCATCGTGTCGAGGACCTCCTTGATCATCTCGGGGTCCAGCGCGCTCGTCGGCTCATCGAACAGCATGATCCGCGGCTTCATGCACAGGCTGCGCGCGATGGCGACGCGCTGCTGCTGGCCACCCGACAACTGGCCGGGATATTTGTTGGCCTGCTCGGGGATTTTCACCTTCTCGAGGAAATGCATCGCCGTTTCCTCTGCTTCGCGCTTGGGCGTCTTGCGGACCCAGATTGGCGCCAGCGTGCAATTCTCAAGGATCGTCAGGTGCGGGAACAGGTTGAAATGCTGAAAGCACATGCCAACCTCCGACCGGATCTTGTCGATGTTCTTGAGATCGCTCGACAGTTCCGTGCCATCCACGAGGATCGTGCCCGCCTGATGTTCCTCGAGGCGGTTGATGCAGCGGATCAGCGTCGATTTACCCGACCCCGACGGGCCGCAAACAACGATCCGTTCTCCACGGTTCACCGTCAGGTTGATGTCGCGCAGCACATGGAACTGTCCAAACCACTTGTTCATGTCGGTGATCTGGATCGCAATCTCGTCGGAGACCTGCATGGCGCTGCGGTCGGTCTCGTTACGCGTCTTGGCAAGGTCTGCCATATCGGTCTCCTTAGCGGTTTTCACGTTCGAGCTTGCGCTCGAGATAGAGGGAATAGCGGCCCATGCTGAAGCATACGACAAAGAACAGCAGACCGATAAAGACGAAGAGTTCCCAATAGATACCGTTCCATTCCGTGCTCGCGCGCGTCGTGCCCGCAAGTCCCAGGGGGTCGAACAACCCGATGAACAGCACCAGCGTGGTATCCTTGAACAACCCGATGAACGTATTGACGATGCCGGGGATCGAGATCTTGAGGGCCTGCGGCAGCACGATCAGCTGCATCGATTTCCAGTAATCGAGGCCGAGGCTGTCCGCCGCCTCGTACTGGCCCTTGGGCAGCGCGGCAAGTCCGCCCCGCACGACCTCGGCGATATAGGCCGAGGCGAACAGCGTCACCATGATGATGACCCGCAGCACCAGATCGAAATTCGAATTGGGTGGCAGGAAATAGTTCAGGAGAAACTGTGCCGTCAGCAACCAGACGATCAGCGGCACACCCCGGATCACCTCGATGAAGGCCACGCAACTCTTGTTGATGATAAGCAGGTCCGATTGCCGACCCAGCGCCAGAAGAATACCCAGTGGCAGTGAAATCATGATGCCGCAGATGCCGATCACCAGCGAGAAGCTGGAAGCCACCGAATTCGGAACTCGCCACCGGCGGCAGGCCGATCAGCCCCACGTCGGTATAGGTCCGCACGATGGCCTCTTCATCGGATTTCACGTCCTCTTCCGCGTCGAGGGCGGCACCCAGCAGGTCGATGTCCTCGTCGGGGATGGTGGCGAGGACCTCTCGGTCCACCGGCACGGTCTGCAATGCAGCGACGATTGCAGGCAAGGTCTCGCGCAGCGTGGCGGCGGTTTCGCGCAACTCCGGCAGGCGCGCCTGATTGACCTCGAGACGGTCGATGTTGCGCACCAGCGTCGTGGCATCGCGCCGCACGGCGCCGGTTCGGAAGATGTCCGATCCCAGTTGCGACGATTGCTCCGACAGATCGGTCAGCGCCCGCATCTGGTCCATGAAGGTGTCCACCGCGGCGTCGAGTTGGGCGTCGGACATCGCGTCTTCATCCAGCAGCGATATCGCGGTTTGCGCGAGATCGCGCGCCTGCACCAGCGCCTCCTGCGCCTCTTCGGGCAGGGCATCGTCGCGGGCGGCATCGTCGGCCCCCGGAAGTCCGGTCCGCACAAGCGCGTTCAGATCCGTCATCGCGACGCCGAGGGCGCCGGCGCCGTGGCTCATCGTGAATTCACGCAGCTCGTTGCGGACCGCGTTGAACGCATCTCGCGCCGTACCGACATCGGTGCCCGCATCGGCAAGCGTCTCTTGAACCTCCGGCAGGACGGGCATCAGATGGCGGCGAATCCGCTCTGCCTGAATGTCGGCGATCAGGATGTTCTTTTCAGCCTCGAGTGCGGCGATGTTCGCCTCGACGACGTCTCGTGCATCTTCCATGAGGGCGACTTCGGCGCGCAGGTCGGCCGCGCGTTCGGTGTATTCCATCCGCGCGGTTTCCATCCGCGACTCGGCAACCACGCGATAGATCGTGGCGCTGATCGGCGGCACGGCAAATATCCACCACAGCACCGGCAGCAGTATCGCCGCAACCGTGGCCGACACCGGGCCCGCAACCTGTACGGCGATCCGATAGGCCAGATACCCGACGCCAAAGCCCGCCATCACAAGAATCGGCGTCCAGAATGCCCCGCCCCACAACAGCCACGGCATCACGAACGGATACAGTGCCGTGACGATCAGTACCTTGCGCGAGACCTTGCCGGGAAAAAGGATCGGTGACAGCGCCACGAACAGCAACACGAGCGCCAGGATAGACCGCCAGATATAGGCGGGCGGGTAAAAGCCGAACAACAGCTGGAACCAGCGGTCGCGGATCACGGCCCAGCAGGCGCCTTCGGTGCCCGGATGGCTTGCATAGGCCGACAGGATCTCGCGGCATTCGGACAGCGACCGGGCATTCCAGACCGAATTCAGGAACCACGGCGCCAGCGTCGACACGACGACATAGACCGTCGCGACCGCCAGGATCGTCAGGATGATATTGGTCCACCCCGACAAAAGATTTTGACGCGCCCAGCCGACGATGCCGACCTCGGAAAGCGGCGGCGCCTTCTGGTCGATCATCGTCTCGCGTACATAAATCGCTGTTTGTGCGTGAATTTCGCTCATTTCAGCGCTCCTGCAGTTTCATGCGGTTGTTGACGACGTTGAACACACCCGAGATCGTCAGACTGAGCAGCAGATAGAACGCGCCCAGCAGGATCGTCCCTTCGAGTTCCTTGCCCGTCAGGTTGATCGTGGTGCCGCCCAGGGTGGCGCGGACGTCCGCATAGCCCACGGCGAGGGCGAGCGACGAGTTCTTCGTCAGGTTCAGGAACTGCGAGATCAGCGGCGGGATGATGACGCGCATCGCCTGCGGCAAAACAACGAGGCTCATCGTGCGGCCCGGTTGCAGGCCAAGGGCGAAGGCCGCCTCGGACTGTCCCTTGGACACGGACAGGATGCCCGCGCGCACGATTTCGGCGATGAACGCGCCGGTATAGAGCGACAGCGCGAGGGCCAGCGACATCAGCGCCGCGCTGACCTGCACGCCACCGCGAAAGTTGAAACCGCCCAGGGCGGGGTACTCGAGGCCGATGGGCCGACCGAGGATGAAGAACGCGACAACCGCGGGCAGGATGAACAGGGCCAGACTGATCCACAGCACCGGCAGGATCTCGCCGGTGGCCTCCTGACGGGCGCGGGCCCAGCGGCGGAAAAAGAAGATACCGACAATCGACAGGGCCAGCACGATCAGGACCGCCATCGATCCCTCGCCCCAGACAGGCGCCGGGAACGTCAGGTAGCGATTGGTGATCGCGACGCTGTCGCCGAATATCATGGTGGCGTCGCCACTGCGGAAATCGCTCGGCTGCGGCAGGCTTTCCGAGACGACGGCATAGATCGCGATGATCCAGAGCAGCAACGGGACGTTCCGGAAACCCTCGACGTAGACTGCCATGATACGGGCGACGAGCCAGTTGCGCGACAGGCGCAGAACGCCCGCGACAACGCCGATGACGGTGGCAAGGACGCAGCCGATGGCGGCGACGAGCAGGGTATTCAGGATCCCGACGAGCGCGGCCTCGGCGTGGGTCGACGTGACGCTGCTGTAGGGGATCAGCGTCTGGCTGATATCGTAACCGGCGGTGCGGTTGATGAATGCGAAATCGAACGTCTTGCCGCTTGCGGCCAGATTTTCCAGCGTATTGGAGACGATGGACGCAAACAGCGCCATCAGCAGGATCATCGCCACGGCCTGAATGGTCAGCGACCTGTAGCGCGAGTCGTACAACAGCTGGCTGAGCCGGAAACCCCCGCTGGGCGGGTCCGAAATCGTGGTCATGGTCTCTCCCCCGCGCGGACCGGCCTTGCGGTAACATGCCGGTTTGCCCGGCTATGCCCTGATGGCGGTGCGCAAATTGCATCGGTGCGGGATGGCGGGGCGCCCAAACGCACGCGCCACCCCGGTAACGCATCGGGGCGCGGTATGACCCGCGCCCCGATGTCGATTCTAGCGGAAGGGCGGCGAGTAGAGCAGCCCGCCGTCGGTCCACTGTGCGTTCAGACCACGGGCGAGACCGATCGCGGTGCTCTCGCCGATGTTGTTCTCGAACACCTCGCCATAGTTGCCGACAGCGGCAATCGCGCGGGCGGCCCAATTGGCGTCGAGGCCGATCATCATACCCAGATCGCCTTCGGTGCCGAGCAGGCGGTTGATCTCGGGATTTTCACCGGCGTTTGCCGCCATGTCCATGACGTTATCGGAGGTGACGCCCAGTTCCTCGGCCGAAATCAGCGCGTTGAGCGTCCAGCGGGCGATGTCGGCCCACTCGCTGTCGCCATGACGGACGAGCGGTCCGAGCGGCTCTTTCGAGATGATCTCGGGAAGCAGGACGTGGTCCTGCGGGTTCTCGAACGAGGCGCGCGTGGCGGCCAGGCCGGAGGCATCGGTGGTATAGGCATCGCAGGCACCGGCAAGGTACTGCTGCTGGCCTTCGGCGTTGGTTTCGATCGGCACCGGCTCATAGCTGATGCTGTTGATGCGGAAGAAGTCCGCAAGGTTCAGCTCGGTGGTGGTGCCGGTCTGCACGCAGATGGTGGCCCCGTCGAGATCCTTGGCCGACGACACGCCCAGTTCGCGCGGGATAATGAAACCCTGACCGTCGTAATAGTTGATGCCGATGAAATCGAACTTCAGGTCGGTGTCGCGGCTGAACGTCCAGGTGGTGTTGCGTGCCAGCAGGTCGATCTCGCCGGAGGCGAGCGCGGTAAAGCGGGTCTGACCGGTGGTCGGCACAAAATTCACGGCCTGGGCGTCGCCGAGAACGGCGGCGGCAACAGCACGGCAGAAATCGACGTCGAAGCCTTCCCAGACACCTTCGGCGTTCGGCGCACCGAAACCGACGAGGCCGGTCACGACGCCACAGTTCAATGTGCCGCGAGCCACGACATCGTCAAGGGTTGCGGCAGCGGCAGCGCCGGCAGCGATGGTCGCAGCGGCCACGGTACCGAGAAATACGGATTTGTTCATGGATTACCTCTTCCTGAGTTGACGCCCTCGATTGTCTCCCGAAGGGCGTTCTTTACCGGCCGCCCCTCCCCCAAGAGACATGGGCAGCCAACAATATCGGCCCCGGGTGGTCCAGGGCAGTGTCAGAAAGATGGGCGGAATCATGCCGCGAGGTCAAGGACAACATGACCCGAGTGTTTTCGATTTACGTAGGGAAAGGCCAATCCAAAGCGGTTTGGCTGACGCGCGGGTCAGGTATTGTCCTGTAGTGCGCCATAAAATTGCGCAGCCTGTACGAATGCCGCCTGTTTCAGAGCCGCCTTTGCGGCTGCCTCCTCGTCCGCTCCCCAGGCCTCGATCTGAAAATCCTCGTCGATGCGCGAGACCGTCCATGCGTCCTGCGGCGTCAGATGACCGCGCGTCACGGCAAGTGCCACGACCAACGATCCCGACAGGCTGACCAGATCGTGAAATGCCGACAACCGGAACGGGTCGAGACACTCGACCTGCGCGCGCAGTGCATCCAGAGCGGTCGGATCCTGCGCGGTCGGCATCACGCCCGTGGTCACCGCCAGACGCGCGCCATAGGTCGCCTCGGACCAGTCGAGCAGCGGATCCCAGGCCGCCGTCTGCCGGTCCGTCAACGCCTCCGGACCGGGCGCGCGATAACACAAAAGATCCGTGCCACCATAATCGGACAACAGCCCGGCAACCTCGACAGCGCGGAACGCCACCTTGTCGATCGCGGAATTTGCAGTGCGGGTGAATGGCATCGTGGCGGGATCGACACGGCCCGTCTGCGCCGCCCATTCAGCAGCCACAAGATGCGCCGCCGCCCGCGTCGGCATCGCCAGCGGCATCTTGCCGGGGGTTTTCACGGACCGCCCGTCCAGCGCGACGCCAAACCCGCCCGGCACCTCGGTCACGGTGACGTCGGTCCAGAAAACCTTGGGCGCCCAATCGCTCATGTCGCACTCCTTTGTGCGGTGACAGCATCGAATGCCGCCTCCAGCCCGTCGAAATCGGCGATCAGACGGTCGGCGTCAAGGGTAGCGCCCGGGTGATAGCCCCATGTGACACCGATTGCCGCCACCCCCGCTGCCCGCGCCATCGCCATGTCGAAACTCGTATCCCCCAGCATCGCGGTTCGCGCGGCCGCCATGCCGGTGTCGCGCAAGATCGCCTCGATCATCGACGGATGCGGCTTTGACGGGTGGGTATCGGCGGTCTGCAGGCTTGTGAAACGACCCTCGAGGCCGTGATCGGCGATGAGGGCGTCCAGACCACGCCGCGATTTTCCCGTGGCCACCGCAAGCCTGACGTGCGGATCTGCGGCCAACCGGTCAAGAGCGGCGCGCGCACCGGCAAAGAGCGGGCTGCTTGCCGCAGTTCCCTCGATTTCGCGGATCCGGCGGTAATGATAGCGGAACCGGGCGATAACCGGCCCGGCCTCGGGACCGGCCCCAAGATGGTCGAAAAAGTCCGGCACCGACAGGCCGATTCCGGACCTGACCCGCGGCACATCCGGTGGCGTGCGCCCGAGTTCGTCAAAGGCCGCGGTGACAGCACGGACAATACAGTCCGCGCTGTCGACAAGAGTGCCGTCGACATCGAAGATCAACAGCCGCAGGTCGCGCATCGCGGCCTAACCGGGCATGTTGAACGGGTCGACGGGGGCGTGCCCCACCTCCCATCCGACGAAGTCCCAGGTGGCGGCCATATGGTCCGGCAGCGGGGCTGTCAGGTTCAGGATCGCACCGCTCTCGGGATGCTCGATGATCAGGGTGCGCGCGTGCAGATGCAGCTTGCGGCCCAGATCGGAGCCTGCCCCGGCACCCCAGCCGTCGCCCATGTTTTCCTGACCCGACCCGCCGTATTTGCCATCGCCGATGATCGGATGCCCCATTTCGGCCATATGCGCCCGCAGCTGGTGCGTGCGTCCGGTGATCGGAACAAGGGCAACCCACGCCGCGCGTTTCGCAAGGTGCGTCAGGACGGCATAATCCGTCGTCGCGCGCTTGGCGCCCGGCGTCTTGTCGACGTCGCGGGGATGGATGCAGTGCATCTTTTCGCCTTCGCCGCCCTTGCCATGGCCCGCGGCCTTGACCAGCCCGAATTTCACCGTCCCCGCGCGCGGAAACGGCACACCGGCGACGGCAGCCCAGTAGATCTTGCGCGTGGCGTGGTGTTTGAGGTTTTCGGTCAACGCCCGCGCCATCGTCCGGGTCCGCGCCAGCAGCAGGACGCCGGAGGTGTCCTTGTCGAGGCGATGAACCAGCCTTGGCTTGTCGTCATAGCCAAACCGCAACGCTTCGGCCAATCCATCCACATGCAGCGACACGCCAGATCCGCCCTGCGTCGGCAGACCCGCCGGTTTGTCGATGGCGATGAGGTGGTCGTCCTTGTAGATGACACAGCCCTGGATCATCTTGGCATCCGCCGGCGTCAGCGCACGATTGACGGCCTGAGCGTGCACCTCGTCCTCGTCCGGCAAGGGCGGAATGCGGACGTTCTGGCCAATCTCCACCCGGGTCGAGGATTTGACGCGGCCCGAATTGACCCGGATCTCGCCTTTTCGACACAGCTTTTCGATGCGCCCCTGCGACAGATGCGGGAACAGCCGCCGCAAGTAGCGGTCGAGCCGCTGGTCGCCTTCGTCGGGGCCGACGACCCGCGTCTGAACACCGCTCATGTCAAAAATCCCCGCATCAGTTGGATGCCCAGCACCAGTGCCCCGATCGACCCGGCTACCGAGAGAGCCACATAAAGGGCCGCCTGTCCGCCAAGCCCCCGCTCGAACAGCGTGAACGCCTCGAGCGTAAACGCCGAAAACGTGGTGAACCCACCCAGCAGGCCGGTCAGCAACAGCGGATTGAGATGCGCCAGACCGCGTTGCCCGAGCCAGACGACAAGCGCGCCCATCAGGAACGATCCCGCAACATTCACCGCCAGCACGCCAAGGGGAAACCCCGGCCCGGTGATCCGGAATGCAAGGATGCCAACGCCGAAACGCGCCATCGCGCCAATGGCCCCGCCAAGGCCGACCTGTAGGAATGCCGTTATCATGGGCCGTCTGTCTACGCCTGCGGCCCGCGTGTCAACGGCGCCTCAGTGTCCCTTTGGTCCCTGCGCGCGCTTGGCGCGGAGACCCACGAAGAATTCGACCCTTTTCTTCAACTCGCGCTCGTATCCCCGGTCGACGGGCACATAGTAGACGCCGCGTTTCATGCTGTCGGGGAAATAGTTCTGGCCCGAAAACCCGTCCTCGGCATCGTGGTCATAGGCGTACCCTGCCCCGAACCCCTGTTCCTTCATCAGTTTCGTCGGCGCGTTCATGATATGCGCGGGCGGCGGTTCGGACCCGGTTTCCTTTGCGGCATTGCGCGCCGCCTTGTAGGCGACGTAGGCCGCGTTCGATTTGGGCGCGAGCGCGATGTAGGTCAGCGCCTGCGCGAGCGCCAGCTCCCCCTCGGGGCTGCCCAGCCGCTCGTATGTTTCCCAAGCCTGCAGGCAATGTGCCTGCGCCTGTGGATCGGCCAGACCGATATCCTCGACCGCCATACGGGTGATGCGCCGCGCGAGATAGCGCGGGTCCTCGCCCCCCTCGATCATGCGGGCAAACCAGTACAGGGCCGCGTCCGGATCGGAGCCGCGCACGGATTTGTGCAGTGCGGAAATCAGATTGTAATGTTCATCCCCCGTCTTGTCGTATTTCGCAGCCCGCTTCATCAGACGCTTCGTCAGCGCGTCGCGGTCATAGGGCCCGCCCTTCCATGCGGATACCTGTTCGATCAGGTTCAGCAGCGACCGCCCATCGCCGTCCGCCATCGCCATCATCGCAGTCTGCGCGTCTTTGGTTAAGGGAAGGTTGATATTCAACTCATGTTCGGCGCGCGCATAGAGCAGCGCCAGATCACCGTCGGTCAGCCGCGTCAGGATCAGCACCTGCGCGCGGCTCAGAAGGGCGGCATTCAACTCGAAACTGGGGTTTTCCGTGGTCGCGCCGACCAGCAGGATCGTCCCGTCCTCCATATAGGGCAGGAAACCGTCCTGCTGCGCCTTGTTGAAACGGTGGATCTCGTCGACGAACAACAAGGTGCCGCGCCCGTTCTGACGCCGGATCCGCGCCGCCTCGAAGACCTTTCGCAGATCCGGAACGCCGGTGAAGATCGCGCTGATCTGAACGAAATGCAGGTCGGTTTCTGCGGCCAGAAGGCGGGCGATGGTCGTCTTGCCCACCCCGGGCGGACCCCAGAAAACAAGGGAGGAGAGGGAACCTGACGCCAGCATCGCCCCCAGCGGCGCCTCGGCACCGAGGACCTGCGCCTGACCGATCACCTCGGACAGCGTTTTGGGCCGCAACCGGTCGGCCAGAGGCCGCGGGGCACTGCCGCCCGGGTCCCGTTGCGGTTCGGGCGTCTGATCGAAGAGGTCTGCCATGTGCATGAGTGGTAGGGACAGCGCGCGCGCCCTGCAAACGCAAAACGCCCCACCGGGTCCGGCAGGGCGTTCAAATTTGCGAAACAGGGCGTCGTTTTATGCGTCGTCGTCCATGCCGCCTTCGGCCTCCATGCGGGCGTGGTCGGCGGAGCCCTTGGCACTTTCGTCACGGTCCATCAGCTCGATGATCGCCATCGGCGCCATGTCGCCATAGCGGAAACCGGCCTTCAGCACGCGGCAATACCCGCCCGAACGCTCGGCATAACGCGGCCCGAGCGTTTCGAACAGTTTGGCGACGTGCATTTCCTGCTTCAGCTGCGCGGATGCCTGACGGCGCGCGTGCAGATCGCCGCGCTTGCCCAGCGTGATCAGCTTGTCGATCGCCCGTTTCAGCTCTTTGGCCTTGGGCAGCGTCGTCTTTATCTGCTCGTGTTCGATGAGCGATCCGGACATGTTGGCGAGCAGAGCCTTGCGGTGCTCGTGGGTGCGGTTCAGGCGGCGATAGCCTCTGGCGTGGCGCATGATGGTCTCCGTTACGTTTTTATGAGTGGCCCATGCGCTGCGATGACGCCGGGTCCGTTATTGGAGGATCATTCCTCGGGTGTCTCATCCAGGTCGCCTGACACTTGTGCCGGGAGACCCGGGAAAGCCTAGAACTGGTCTTCGAACTTCTTGGCCAGGTCTTCGATATTGTCAGGCGGCCAGTCCTCGACGTCCATGCCGAGGTGCAGGCCCATGCCCGACAGCACTTCCTTGATCTCGTTGAGCGACTTGCGGCCAAAGTTCGGCGTGCGCAGCATCTCTGCCTCGGTTTTCTGAATAAGATCACCGATGTAGACGATATTATCGTTCTTGAGGCAGTTGGCGGACCGGACCGAAAGCTCCAGTTCGTCGACTTTCTTGAGAAGCAGCGGGTTGAATTCGAGGCCGTCGTCGTCGCCACCGGCGGTGGCCGATTCCGGCTCGTCGAAGTTGACGAACACCTGCAACTGGTCCTGCAGGATGCGCGCGGCATAGGCCACGGCGTCGTCGGGCGTCAGCGACCCGTCCGTCTCGATCTTCATTGTCAGCTTGTCATAGTCGAGCACCTGTCCCTCGCGGGTCGGCTGCACGTCATAGGACACCTTCTTGACCGGCGAATAGATCGCGTCGATGGCGATCATGCCGATCGGCGCATCTTCGGGCTTGTTCTTGTCGGCGGCGACATAGCCTTTGCCTTGCGACACCGTCAGTTCCATGTAGAGCGAGGCGCCATCGTCGAGGTGGCAGATGACGTGGTCCTTGTTCAGAACCTCGATACCCGCGGTCTCCGAGATATCGGCAGCGGTGACGACGCCCGGCCCCTTGGCCTGAACCGTCAGACGCTTCGGGCCCTCGACGTCCATCTTGATCGACACGCCCTTGAGGTTGAGGACGATGTCGGTAACATCCTCCCGGACGCCCGAAACGGACGAGAATTCGTGCAGGACGTTGTCGATCTGCACGGAGGTGATCGCGGCGCCCTGCAGCGACGACATCAGCACGCGGCGCAGTGCGTTGCCGAGGGTCAGGCCGAAACCGCGCTCGAGCGGCTCTGCGGTCAGGGTGGCCTGACGGGCGGGATCGTTGCCGAGTTTGACGTCCAGCTGCGCTGGCTTGATCAGTTCGGCCCAATTTTTATGGATCATCGGGGTCCTCCATTCTCGTCAGCCGGGATGATCGGCGAAGGCTGACGCTCGAGGTGACAGGGTAGTTGGGCGGCGTATTGGGGGCGGAAAACGGCGACAGGATCGCCCCGGTGACAGGGGCGATCCCGCAGTGTTGATGTCGGATCAGACCCGGCGGCGTTTCGGCGGACGGCAGCCGTTGTGCGCCATCGGCGTCACGTCGCGGATCGAGGTGATGTTGAACCCTGCGGCAGCAAGGGCGCGCAAGGCGCTCTCACGGCCCGAACCGGGGCCCTGCACTTCGACTTCGAGGGTCTTTACGCCATGCTCCTGCGCCTTCTTGCCCACGTCTTCGGCGGCCATCTGGGCGGCATAGGGCGTCGATTTACGCGAGCCCTTGAAGCCCATCGTACCGGCCGAGGACCACGCGATCGCGTTGCCCTGAACGTCGGAAATCAGGATCTTGGTATTGTTGAAAGACGAGTTCACATGCGCAACGCCGGCGGCGATGTTCTTGGAAACCTTCTTCTTGCCACGGGTGCGGGTATCGCGTGCCATACTCTGTGCCCTCCTATTTCTTCTTGCCGGCAATGGCCCGCGCGGGGCCCTTGCGGGTACGGGCATTGGTGTGGGTACGCTGACCGCGGACAGGCAGGTTCCGGCGATGACGCAGACCGCGATAGCAGCCAAGGTCCATCAGACGCTTGATGTTCATCGTCGTTTCGCGACGCAGGTCGCCCTCGACGGTCAGGTTGGCGTCGATGTGCTCGCGGATCGAGAGAACCTCGGCATCCGAAAGCTCGTTGACGCGGCGGCTGCGGTCGATGCCGACAGCTTCGCAGATGGCCTCGGCGGTCGTGTTGCCGATTCCGGTGATGTAGGTAAGAGCAATCGGAACCCGTTTGCCCGTGGGGATGTTAACGCCGGCGATACGTGCCAAGGCCATGTCCTTTCGTTGCGGGCCCGTATTCCCGGGCCCTTTTTTCACAACTAAAGCCCGATAGGTCAAAAACCCACGGGCTTCGCGTCGAGGTGATCTGTGGGCACGGGGGGCGACCCCGGTCCACGGCTGATTCCCCCGTGGGGGACGGTGCTAATTAGGGGGCTGCCCGGGCATGGTCAAGTCCCGACGGTGGGTACGGGCGACAATCTGCGCATATCCGGGTCAGGTCAGAACGCCCATGATCTCATCGGTCACCGCGTCCATTTCGCCCATCCCGTCGACACCGCGCAAAAGGCCCTTGGCATGATAATAGCCGATCAGCGGCGAGGTCTGTTTGTAATAGGCCAGAAGGCGTGTCCGCAGGCTTTCTTCGTTGTCGTCGGCGCGCCGCTTGAAGTCGGTTCCGCCGCAGGTCGTGCATTTGCCATCCGCCGGGATCGGCGCCGTCAGATCGTTATAGACGGCACCGCAGTCGGCACAGGTCGACCGGGCGGTAATCCGCGCCACAAGGGCCGCGTCGTCGACCTGCATTTCGATCACATGCGCAAGGTCTTGTCCCATATCGGACAACAGCGTTTGCAGCGCATCCGCCTGCGCCAGCGTCCGGGGGAAACCGTCGAAGATGAACCCGCCGTGATCGCCGCCCGCCTCGAGTTGCTCGCGGATCAGGCCGATCACGATCTCGTCGGTGACGAGGTCGCCCCGGTCCATGACGGCCGCAACGGTCCTGCCCATTTCGGTGCCGGACGTCCGCGCCGCGCGCAGCATGTCCCCGGTCGAGAAGCTGAACCATGTCGCGCCCGGCCACCAGACGGTGTGCCTGCGTGCCTTTGCCGGCACCCGGTGGCCCCAGAAGAATAATGTTCATGGGTCCCCTCCCCTCGATTATTTGGTCGATACGCCGACCTTATGGTCTAACGTCGTGCGGGCGCCTTGGGCTTGCCGCCCTTCGGCCCGCCACGCCGCCCGCGCAGCTGGCTCTTTTCGATCAGACCCTCGTACTGATGCGCCAGAAGATGGCTTTGCACCTGCTGGATCGTATCCATGCCGACACTGACGATGATCAGCACCGACGTACCGCCAAAGTAGAACGGTATTGCAAGCTGGGCCCGCAGGATCTCGGGCAGCAGGACGACCAGCGCCAGGTAGGCCGAGCCGAGGACGAGGACGCGGTTCACGACATAATCGAGGTATTCGGCCGTCCGCTTGCCCGGACGGATGCCGGGCACGAATCCGTTCTGGTTCTTGAGATTGTCGGCGACGTCCTCGGTCTTGAACGCCACCTCGCGGGTGTAGAAATAAGTAAAGAACACAACCATCGCGACCATGAAGAGCAGGTTGAGCGGCTGACCCGGGCCGAAATAAGCCAGCACGAACGACATGACGCCGCCCGTGGCGCCCTGGCTGAACGTGCTGATGGTCGTTGGCAGCAACAGGAGCGCCGACGCGAAAATCGCGGGAATGACGCCCGCCGGGTTCACCTTGATCGGCAGATGCGACGAGCCGCCGTCGTATACCTTCATCCCCACCTGACGGCGCGGGTACTGAATGTGGATCTTGCGCAGTGACCGCTCCATGAACACGACGAAGGTCAGGGTGATGATCACCATCGCAATAACGGCGACGATGGTGCCCGCACCGATGGCGCCGGACCGGCCAGAGGCAAAGAACTGCGCCAGGGCCGCCGGGATTTCCGCGATGATGCCGACGAAGATGATGAGGGAGATGCCGTTGCCGATGCCGCGGGCGGTGATCTGCTCGCCCAGCCACATCAGGAACATCGTGCCACCGACCAGCGTGATGATCGTCGATGCGTAAAAGAACGCCCCCGGATCCGCCGCGAGATTACCCGCCTGAAGCGATGCGGCCAGTCCGTAGGACTGGAACGTCGCGAGGACGACCGTGAAGTATCGGGTATACTGGTTGAGCTTCTTGCGCCCCGCCTCGCCTTCTTTCTTCAGGTTTTTCAGCGGCTCCCACATCGCGCCCAGAAGCTGCACGATGATCGACGCCGAGATGTAGGGCATGATCCCCAGCGCGAAGATGCCCATCCGGGCGAGCGCGCCGCCGGTGAACATCGACAGGATGCCGCCGATACCCGCCGCCGCATCGTCCATGAACTGGCGCAGGGCGCCGGTGTCGATGCCCGGGACGGGAATATAGGTGCCGACGCGGTAGACGATCAGCAAACCGATGGTGAAAAGGATCCGACTGCGCAGTTCGGTCGCCTTGCCGAAGGCGCCCCAACTCATGTTCGCGGCCATCTGTTCTGCTGCTGATGCCATTACGGGCGCTCTTTCATATGGATGCGGCGCGATCATGCCGCCACTTCTGATGGGTGCGGAGCGGTGACGCCGCGGCCTTTATATGGTTGCGCCGCCGGGCCGGATGTCCGGGCGCGGCGGCGCTGTCATGACGAAAGGAATGTAGGCGCGCATGTTCAGCGCCACAACCCATTTATCCGGCCCGCGCCCCGACAGCCTGTCAGATGGATCGCCGCCAGGACAGACTGCGGGCAGCCGCCTACTCTGCGACTGCCGCTTTCGGCGTTGCAACGGTCAGGCTGCCACCGGCTTTTTCCACGGCCTCGACGGCGCCTTTCGACGCGCCCGTGACAATCAGCGTGACCTTCGACGTGATCTCGCCTTTGGCCAGCACGCGGATGCCATCCTTGCGGCGACGGATCAGGCCAGACGCGATCAGCGCGTCTTCGTCGACGTCGTTCTTGATGTCGATCTTGCCGGCGTCGATGAATTTCTGGATCAGGCCAAGGTTCACGACCGAGAAAGTCTTGGCGTTGATGTTGTTGAAACCACGCTTGGGCAGTCGCTGATAGAGCGGCATCTGGCCGCCTTCATAGCCTTTGATCGCCACGCCGGAACGCGATTTCTGGCCCTTGATACCGCGGCCACCCATCTTGCCCTTGCCCGAACCGGGGCCACGGGCAACGCGTTTGCGACGGTGCGTTGCACCTTCGTTGTCGGAAAGTTCGTTCAGTTTCATGTCGCTAGATCCCATATCTGGGGCCGGAAAACTGCACCCAGCGACGGGACCGCAGCACACGGCATTTCGGAAGTATCGGCGCATAACCTGCGACCGACGTCGTCTCATAGTCGGACAGCACTGCGGGGTCAAGAAACCTCTCGACCCCGCAGGTAATCTTCCGGGAGCTGGTTCAGCCGAGCTCGCCGGGCGCATACCATTCGCCGAACTTCACCTGCGCGGCATCGCCGACGAGCGTCGCAAACTCCTGCGGGTCCTGGGTGCCGCCGTCGCGTCCGCGATAATGATAGGGATAGACATAGGTCGGCCGGAACGTGCCCACCGCGTCGGCCGCCTGTCCCGCCGTCATGGTGAAGGGCAGGTTCATGCACAAAAAGGCCAGATCGATGTCGGTAAGGGCCAGCATGTCGTCCGTCGGCTCGGTGTCGCCCGAGATATAGGTACGGAACCCGTCGACGGTCACGACATAGCCGTTGTCGCGGCCGACCGGATGGAAATTCATCCGCTCTTCGGTCGTGTTGTGCGCCGCGATTGCACCGATTTCGACGCCTTCCCAGGTCGTGCTGTCGCCATTGGCGAGCGTTTCAGCGCTCATCCCCTCGGGCAGCATCGCCGCCACAGCGGGGTTCACGATAAGATGCGTACCGCCGGTCATGACCGCCGCAAGGGTATTTTCGTTATAATGATCGCCGTGCTCGTGGGTGATGAGGATCAGATCGGGCGCCGGAAAATCGGCGTATTGCGCCGCGTCACCGACCACGTCGACATAGATCACACCCGCCGGTGTCTCCATCACGAAGGACGCATGTGCGACGGGATGGACGGTGATCGTGCCGTTCGCGGTCTCGAAACTGTCGGAGGCATGTGCCTCGGCGCGCGCGGCGAAGGGCAGAACCGTCACCGCGCCGGTCGCGGCGGCGGTGGCAAGAAAGGTGCGTCGTGTCTGTGTCATGTCGATCTCCACTGCTGTTCATCCGGTAAGCTATGTCGCCACATGGGTGAGGCAACGCACAGTGCATCCGTCGCGCGTGCGTCACAGCGCAGAACGGTCCGCGTCGCCGCACTCAGATGAGGTAGTGAACCGTCGTTAAAACGCAAAACGCCCCGGTGAAATGCCGGGGCGTCGAAAGTTTAAGCGCCGATCCGACAGAACCTTAGCCCTTTTCCTCGATGATCTCGACCATGTGCGAGATCGAGTTAACCATGCCGCGAACCGAAGGCGTGTCCTCCAGCTCCCGGGTACGGTGCATCTTGTTCAGGCCAAGGCCAATCAGCGTAGCGCGCTGTTTGGCGGGACGGCGGATCGGCGAACCGACCTGTTTGACAACGATGGTTTTTGGCATTTCTCAGGTCTCCTACGCGTCGACGGTGGCGTCGGCCACCGGTGCGTTATGGGCAACGTCGGACTGTTCGTCGACGGCACCGCGGGGCGGCAGGATATCGGCGACCTTCTTGCCGCGACGCTGGGCAACACCACGCGGGCTTTGCTCTTTGGTGAGGCCGTTCATCGTCGCACGGATCATGTTGTACGGGTTGGACGAGCCGATCGACTTGGACACCACGTCCTGCAGGCCCAGCATCTCGAACACGGCGCGCATCGGACCACCAGCGATGATGCCCGTACCCGGGGAGGCGCTGCGCATGACGACGCGGCCCGCACCGTGGCGGCCCTCCATGTCATGATGCAGGGTGCGGCCTTCGCGCAGCTGCACGCGGATCATGCCGCGCTTGGCGGCCTCGGTGGCCTTGCGGATCGCCTCGGGAACCTCTTTGGCCTTGCCCTTGCCGAAACCGACGCGGCCCTTCTGGTCGCCGACGACGACGAGCGCTGCGAAACCGAAGCGCTTGCCGCCCTTGACGGTCTTGGAGACCCGGTTGATCGCGACCAGACGGTCCTGAAATTCGGGGTTTTCGTCACGGCGTCCGCCGCGTTGATTGCTGTCTCTGGCCATGGGGCCTCCTGGGATCGACGCGGATGCGCCGGGGTTGGTCAATCGCGGTGGCCGGAACGGCCCCGGATCATCGAGGCGAGGATCGCCTGCAGAGGGTGCAGGATCGGGTCGCGCCCCATCCTGCGGAGTGACCGTAGGGTGGGGTTCGACCCCACCGCCACGTTCAGATCTTCAGACCGCCTTCGCGGGCTGCATCGGCCAGTGCCTTAACCTTGCCGTGGAACAGAAAACCGCCCCGGTCAAAGTACGCTTCTTCGACGCCCGCCTTCTTTGCGCGCTCCGCGATTGCAGCGCCCACCTTTCCGGCGGCCTCGACGTTGTTGCTGCCGACGACGCCCAGATCTTTCTCGAGCGACGAGGCCGAGGCCAGCGTCACGCCGTTGGTGTCGTCGATCAGCTGCACGCTGATGTTCTTGTTCGACCGGTGCACCGAGAGCCGCATGCGGCCCGCGTTCACCTTGCGAAGCTTGCTCCGGACGCGCATGCGGCGCTTGAGGAACAGCGATCTCTTGCTGGTAGCCATGATGTGCGTCCTTACTTCTTCTTGCCTTCCTTACGGAAGATATACTCGCCCTTATAGCGGATGCCCTTGCCCTTGTAGGGCTCTGGCGCGCGCCATTCGCGGATGTTGGCCGCAACCTGGCCGACGAGCTGCTGATCGATCCCCTCGACGGTGATCTCTGTCTGCTTGGGGGCCGTCACGGTGACGCCCTCCGGCACGGAAAAGATCACGTCGTGAGAGTAGCCGAGCGCCAGCTTCAGGTCATTGCCCTGCATCTGCGCGCGATAGCCGACGCCCGAAATCTCGAGCTCTTTGCGGAAACCGGTGGTGACACCGGTGACAAGGTTTTCCACCATCGAGCGGGACATGCCCCACTGCTGACGCGCCCGTTTGGACGTGCCGCGCGGCGTGACGGTGATCGCCCCGTCCTCGACCTTGATCGTAACGTCGTCGGTCGCGGTAAAGCTGCGGGTGCCTTTCGGCCCCTTCACTTCGATCGTCTGACCGGACAGTTTGGCCTCGACACCCGAGGGCATCTCAACCGGTCTTTTACCAATACGAGACATCTTTCCCTCCTTAGAATACGGTGCAGAGCACTTCGCCGCCTGCGTTGGCCGAACGGGCCTTGGCATCCGACATCACGCCCTGCGGCGTCGATACGATCGACACGCCCAGACCGCCACGAACCTGCGGCAGGTCCTTGGACGACGAGTAGACGCGGCGACCGGGCTTGGACACGCGGGCGATTTCGCGGATCACGGGCTCGCCCTCGTAGTATTTCAGGCTGATCTCGAAGGCGGGATGACCGTCTTTGCCGGTCATCGCCTCATAGCCGCGGATATAGCCCTCGTCCGCAAGGACATCGAGGACCCAGCCGCGGATCTTCGAGGCGGGCGTTATCGCGGTGGATTTACCGCGCATCTGGCTGTTGCGGATGCGGGTCAGCATATCGCCGATAGGATCGTTCATGTGCGTTTCCCTCCCTTACCAGCTGGATTTCACGAGACCGGGGATTTCGCCGTTCGACCCAAGGTCGCGCAGCGCAATCCGGCTGATCTTCATTTTGCGATAAAAGGCGTGCGGACGACCCGTCAGCTGACAGCGGTTGTGCAGCCGGACGGCGGAAGAATTGCGCGGCAGCTCTGCGAGCTTGAGGGTCGCCTTGAAGCGTTCCTCGACCGGCTTTTCCTTGTCGTTGATGATTGCCTTCAACGCGGCACGCTGCGAGGCGTACTGCTTGACAAGGCGTTCGCGCTTTTTCTCGCGCTCGATCATGGATTTCTTGGCCATATACTCAGTTCCTTCCGCGCGTCACGAGTTGAAGGGCATGTTGAAGGCTTTCAACAGCGCCTTGGCTTCCGCGTCGGTCTTCGCGGTGGTGCAGATCACGATGTCCATGCCCCAGACCTCATCGACCTTGTCGAAGTTGATCTCGGGGAACACGATGTGCTCTTTCAGGCCGGTGGCATAGTTGCCACGGCCGTCAAAGCTTTTGCCCGACACGCCGCGAAAGTCGCGGATACGGGGCATTGCCACGGTGATCAGACGGTCGAGGAATTCGTACATCTTGTCGCCGCGCAGGGTCACTTTCGTGCCCAGCGGCATGTCCTCGCGGACACGGAAACCGGCGATGGAATTCTTCGCCTTGGTCACCAGCGCCTTTTGTCCGGCAATCGTGCTCAGGTCTTCCTGGGCCGACTTGGCCTTCTTGCTGTCGCGCACCGCCTCGGCACCGCAGCCGATGTTCAGCACGATCTTGTCAAGCTGCGGCACCTGCATGTCGTTCTTATAGCCGAACTCTTCTTTCAGAGCCGCCTTGATCGTCTCGCCGTACATCGCCTTGAGGCGCGGCGTATATGTCGCTTGATCGAGCATCAGAGTGCATCTCCCGTGGTCTTGGCGAAACGCACCTTGGTCTCGCCGTCCATCCGGAACCCGACGCGCGTGGCCTTGCCGTTGGCATCCATCAGCGACAGGTTCGACAGGGCAATCGGCATTGCCTTGGGCACGCGGCCACCCTGATCGTTCTGGCTTTGCTTGACGTGGCGGATGGCGATGTTCACGCCTTCGACCACGGCCTTGCCGGCCTTGGGATCGATGGACGAGATCTCGCCCTTGGATCCACGGTCCTTGCCGGTGAGCACGATGACGCTGTCACCCTTTTTGAGTTTCGCAGCCATTCAGAGCACCTCCGGAGCGAGCGAGATGATTTTCATGAAGTTCTTGCCACGCAGCTCGCGCACGACCGGCCCGAAGATACGGGTGCCGACGGGCTCGTTTGCGTTGTTGAGGATGACGGCGGCGTTGCTGTCGAAACGGATCGCGGTGCCGTCTTCGCGGCGCACCTGCTTGGCGGTGCGCACGACGACGGCCTTGCGGACATCGCCCTTCTTGACGCGACCGCGGGGGATCGCCTCCTTGACGCTGACGACGATGATGTCGCCGACGCTGGCATAGCGGCGATGCGAGCCGCCGAGCACCTTGATGCACTGCACCCGGCGCGCGCCGGAGTTGTCAGCAACCTCGAGGTTGGTCTGCATCTGGATCATTGATCAGTCTCCCGACCTTTGGGGACCCGCGCGTCTTGCGTCAGGCCCCACGGTTTCGTGGAGGGTGGTATCCGGGCGTTGCCCGAGGCCGCAAGGCCTCAGATTTCGGTGCCCAGAACCTCCCAGCGTTTGGTTTTCGATTTCGGCGCGCATTCCTGAATGCGGACGTTGTCGCCGACGACATACGTGTTGTTCTCGTCGTGGGCGCGGTACTTCTTCGACTTCCGGATCGTCTTTTGCAGCAGCGGGTGCTTGAAACGACGCTCGACGCTGACCGTGACGGTCTGCGCGTTCTGGTTGCTGGTCACGGTGCCGGTGAGGATACGTTTTGGCATCTTACTGGTCTCCCGTCGCGCCAGCGGCGCGCGTTTCGTTGGATCCGGCAGCAGCAGCCGCCTTCTGGTTGAGAATCGTCTTCACCCGCGCTGCCGACCGCCGCGCCTTGCGGATCTCGGCGGTGTTCTCCAGCTGACCGGTGGCCTGCTGAAAACGAAGGTTGAAGCTGGATTTCTTCAACGCCACAAGCTCGTCACGGAGCTGGTCGGGCGTCTTGTCGTGCAGTTCCTTGGCAGTGTCTGCCATGGGGTCGTTTCCTTTCAACATCACCGGAGGGCCCTGCGCGACGTGCGAAGGTCACCCTGATTCCCGGTGGAGGGGTGGTAGAGTGGCGGCGTATAGAGGGAGGGGGTGGGGTTGGCAAGGGGGGTGATTTTCGTCTTGCCATACAACCGCCAAAATCCGAGGATAGCCCAATATTTCCGACGCAAAAAAGTGACCACTGATGCACAAAATACTCGCGCTGGTATTTCTTATGACGCCTTCAATGACATCGGCACAGAACGTCGCGCTTCTATTGTTTGGAGGCGATAGTGGGAGTCAATTCGCCGGATGTCTTAACTGCAATGAGTATGACGATGCTTCGGTTTGTAATCAATATGGTGATTACGGTTCCCGTTACAGTGATTCCAGCATTTGGAACCAATACGGCGATTTTGGCTGTGTCTACGAAGAATATAGCCCATGGAATCGTTATGGCCAAGGACTTAGAGTTGTCGATCCTAGCGGGGGATACTACGGCCAATTCACTCTTTCAAGAAATAATAGATCGAACATCCCGCTTTTTACTGATCTGGTCGAAGCATTCTCGGCTATGGACGACCTTCAGGCTCTACGAAATCTCTATTGCGAGCGATAGACTAGGCTCTGGACTCATAACCAAAAGATCACGGTTGCGGCGAGAGCGATGGCAGAGAGGAAGACCTTGGGACTTCGGTCATAGCGCGTGGCAACGCGCCGCCAGTCTTTCAATCGTCCGAACATGATCTCGATCCGGTTGCGCTTCCGATAGCGGCGTTTGTCGTATTTGACGGGCTTGTCGCGTGACTTTCGACCAGGGATGCAGGGCGTTATCTTCTTGTCGACAAGGGCTTCGCGGAACCAGTCCGCGTCATAGCCCCGGTCGCCCAAGAGCCAGTCAGCGTTTGGAAGGCTGTCCAGCAATGCCCTCGCTCCAGTGTAGTCGCTGACCTGCCCGGCCGTCACAAATAACCGGATGGGTCGCCCATGTGCGTCGGTCACGGCGTGCAGCTTGGTGTTCATACCGCCCTTTGTTCGCCCGATCAGCCGGCCACGCCCCCTTTTTTTGCCCCAAGGCTTGAGGCCGTCCGATGTGCTTTGAGGTAAGTCGCATCGATGGAGATCGTCTTGTTGGCGGGGCCCTGTGCCGCCAGTCCCGTCATGATCCGGGCGAACACGCCCATATCACTCCACCTTTTCCATCGGTTGTAGAGCGTCTTGTGAGGACCATACTCACGCGGCGCGTCACGCCAGCGCAAGCCATTACGATTAATGAATATAATACCGCTCAGGACGCGCCGGTCATCAACGCGCGAAACACCACGGCTCTTCGGGAAATAGGGCCGAAGCCGCTTCATCTGAGCCTCGCTCAGCCAATACAGATTGCTCATCAAGTCCCCCTTGGTTCGGGGGACCGTGAATCATGCAGGCCTCGCAGCCTCAAGCCGATTTATGGGTCCTGAGCCTAAGCGAGAGTAGGATGGGGTTTCACCCTAACATCCACCTTCGATTATTGGGGTGAAGCCCCATCTTAAGGGGTGACAGACCGCCTCAATCACTCCCCAAACTCCCCCTCACCCACCGCGTCGCGCGCGAGGTCTTCCATCATCCGGACGATATCCGCCTGTGGAGCGGCAAAGCGCAGACCGTTCGCGCCCAGAAACGCGATTGCCGTCACGAAGGCCGTGCGCTTGTTGCCGTCGACGAAGGCGTGTGCCTTCGCGATCCCGTAGGCATAGGCTGCCGACAGGCGATGCAGGTCGTCCTCGCCATAGGCCGCCTTGTTCTGCGGTCGCATGAGGGCGTTCGCCAGAAGTGCCAGATCGCGGATACCGGCGGCACCGCCGTGCCGGGAAATCTGCCGGTCGTGATAGATCACCACGACGTCGAGCGGCACCCAGACCGGCATCATGCCAGTGCCTGAAGGGCCTCGCGGTTCTCGTCCATGACGCGCTCACCGATCTCGAGGAACCGGGCCGTCACCTCGTCATAGGGCATGATCCGCAGTCCGCCATCGTCGGTGCGTACGACGGTCAGGATATCGCCCTCCTTGGCGTCGAGAAGCGCCAGCATCTCGGCGGTCAGGGTCATCACGTTGGAATTGCCGACCTTGCGGATCTTGGATTGCATCGTCATCGGAACCGGCCCCTTTTCGTATATCCATCTGTATATATAGGCGCATCCGATCTGACCGTCAAGTCTGCCGTCGGTTGGGGGTCACCCGACCATTTGCCCTCGACCGGCGGGGTAAAACCCCGTCTGCCGATCCGGCACGATTTGCACCTTACCGGCACCGGGTGCGACCCGGACAGTTTCCTGCGGTAACTGCCTGTACCGCAGTCGGCTGGTCTGCTTCAGGCAGACCACCCGTAATTGAAACTCACCGAGATTCGGTCCTCGTCCGTCATGTTCATCGGCACCTCGTGGCGCAGCCAGCTTTCCCATAGCAGCACCTCGCCGACCTTTGGCGCCACATAGACGAACGTGCCGCAGCTTCTCCGGCGCATCGGCCGCGCGCCCCGGCGCCGCCATCATCATCGGCAGGCGCGGGTCCTCGAACCGGATCGCGCTCGTCCCCTCGGGCATCGCCACATAGGTCGTGCCCGAAATCACCGAATGGGTGTGCAGGTGGCCGGTGTGGATGCCGCCGGCTGGCAGGATGTTGATCCACAGGCTGTCGAGACGCAGTTTCTTGTCGGCGAGATCGAAGCAAAGATCCTTCGCGAAGGCCGCCACATGCTTGTCCAGTGCCTTCTTGAGCCCCTTGAACACCGGCATCCGCCACGGCAGGTCGGTCAGGGACGCATAGGAGGTGTAGCCCGGGAAATCGTGCTCGTCGCACCACGCCTGCCCCGCCGCATCGTCCTCGGCGACGGACAGACACGCGGCCTCGAGGTCGGCGGGGTCGACCGGCTTGCCCATGTCCGACAAGGCGGCGCGGTACAGGCGGGTGACGAAGAGAGAGCGCGTGGTCGACATGACGATGTTCCATCGGACAGGGTTTTGCGGCGGGTATCGCAGGTATCGGCACCACGCGACAGGTGGGGCGGGTGCGCAACGCACGGCTGCCGGGTGCTGCCCTCTCGCTTGACAGGCGGCATCGGCAGCGCCCGGACGTGGCCATGTTGCTGACAGGTATTCGATAAGCGAGGGCAGACGACGTGAAAGAGGGCGCCCCGGTTTCCCGGAGCGCCCCAATCGAGCGGTGGGGTTCTCGGCATCTTTCGCCCAAGAGCGAAAGAGCCTGTCACCCCGTAACTTTTCGCAAAAGCGAAAAGTTACATCATGCCGCCCATGCCGCCCATGCCGCCCATGTCGCCCATGCCGCCGCCAGCGCCGCCACCGGCGCCTTCCTTGGCAGGCTTATCGGCAATCATCGCCTCGGTCGTGATCAGCAGCGAGGCCACGGAGGCCGCGTCCTGCAACGCCGTACGCACGACCTTGGCCGGATCGATCACGCCGAACTTGAACATGTCGCCATATTCCTCGGTCTGCGCGTTGAAGCCGAACGTCGGGTCGTCGCTTTCGCGGATCTTGCCGGCCACGACGGACCCGTCGACGCCCGCGTTGTCCGCGATCTGACGCAGTGGTGCCTCGAGGGCCTTGCGGACGATGGCGATGCCGGCGTCCTGATCCGAGTTCGCACCCTTGAGACCGTCGAGCTTCTTGCCGGCCTGCACGAGAGCGACGCCGCCACCGACGACGATACCCTCCTGCACGGCAGCGCGGGTCGCGTTGAGCGCGTCGTCGACGCGGTCCTTGCGCTCTTTCACTTCGACTTCGGACATGCCGCCGACGCGGATCACGGCAACGCCGCCTGCCAGCTTGGCAACCCGCTCCTGCAGCTTTTCCTTGTCGTAGTCGCTGGTCGTCTCTTCGATCTGGCCGCGGATCTGGGTGACGCGGGCCTCGATCTCGGCCTTTTCACCCTGACCGTCGATGATCGTGGTCTCGTCCTTGGTGATCGTGACGCGCTTGGCAGAGCCGAGCATGTCGATCGTCACGTTCTCGAGTTTCATGCCGAGGTCTTCGGAAATCACCTGACCGCCCGACAGGATCGCGATGTCCTGCAGCATGGCCTTGCGACGATCCCCGAAACCGGGGGCCTTGACGGCGGCGATCTTCAGGCCGCCACGCAGCTTGTTCACGACGAGGGTTGCAAGGGCTTCGCCCTCGACGTCCTCGGCGATGATCAGCAGCGGCTTGCCCGACTGGATCACGAACTCGAGCAGGGGCACCATCGGCTGGAGCGACGAGAGCTTTTTCTCGTGCAGCAGGATGATGACATCCTCGAGCTCGGTCGTCATCTTCTCGGGGTTGGTGACGAAGTAGGGCGAGAGATAGCCACGGTCGAACTGCATGCCTTCGACGACTTCGGTCTCGGTCTCGAGGCCCTTGTTCTCTTCGACGGTGATGACACCCTCGTTGCCGACCTTCTGCATCGCATCGGCGATCTGGCGGCCGATTTCGGACTCGCCGTTGGCCGAGATGGTGCCGACCTGGGCGACTTCTGCACTGTCGTTGACGGGGCGCGACGCGGCCTTGATCGAACTCGATGACTTTCGTCACGGCCATATCGATGCCGCGCTTGAGGTCCATCGGGTTCATGCCGGCGGCGACCGATTTCATGCCTCCGCGGATGATCGCAGCGGCGAGGATCGTGGCGGTCGTGGTGCCGTCACCGGCCTCGTCGTTGGTGCGGTTGGCCACTTCTTTGACCATCTGCGCGCCCATGTTCTCGAACTTGTCCTCAAGCTCGATCTCTTTGGCGACAGTCACACCGTCCTTCGTGATGCGCGGCGAGCCAAAGCTCTTGTCGATCACGACGTTACGGCCTTTGGGGCCGAGCGTTACCTTCACCGCGTTGGCGAGGATGTTGACACCTTTGAGCATGCGATTGCGCGCATCGGTATCGAATTTGACGTCCTTGGCAGCCATTTTCATGTGCTCCTTAGATTGATTTCAGTTGGAAAGAGGGACGGCGGCGAGGCGACCGGTTGGACGAAAAGCCGACCCGGTCCGGTAATCCCGCCCGCGGCTCAGGAAATGATCCCGAGGATGTCGCTCTCTTTCATGATCAGCAGGTCTTCATCGTCGATCTTGACCTCGGTGCCCGACCATTTGCCGAACAGGACTTTCTGACCGGGCTTCACGCCCATTTCGATCAGTTCGCCGGAATCCTTGCGCGCGCCTTCGCCGCAGGAGACGATTTCGCCCTCGGCGGGCTTTTCCTTGGCGGAATCGGGGATGATCAGACCACCCTTGGTCTTTTCGTCGCCTTCGACGCGACGGACCAGAACGCGGTCGTGCAGCGGTGTAAATGCCATCTTTGCAGCTCCTCGGCTCAAAGTTAGTTACCTTTGCGCCCAAACCGGCCTCGTGGGACGGGGGCGATTGGCACTCACCACCGGTGAGTGCTAACGAACGCTTAGGTAGGCAAGCCGGAGGCCGGTGTCAACACGGACCAATGACGGAAATTCGGGCACTTTGCCAAAAATAGGCCGCCAGAACGTGACACTTGCGCAACAGAGCGCCTCAGCACGACCGACACCCGCCAAAACACTTGCGCAATGGGGATGCAACCCTGACCCTTGCCGCATGACAGTCCGGCCCGACAGGGTCCGATATGTGGAGACCGCTATGACAAAAGGAACCCCCCGGCGCACCTGCTGACGCGCCCGTAGCAGTCCACCCTGCGGCCCTCCGAACGTCCGGACCGCCGCCCCCTGACCTCTTGTCGTGTTGCCGACCTTTGTCGTCGGCCGATTTTCAGGCCGGACCTGCCGCATGTTGGCGGCGGCGTCCGCTCGCATCAGGATCTCTGTCATGAGCACCCCGTTCCACTTCGTCGACCACAAGGCCGACGCACGTCCATCTCTTCCCATCGAGGAAAAACGCATCCTTCGGCGCGGCGCTCCGGAAGTGCTGAATATCATGCCGACCGAGAGCGATCTGCCGCTATTGCAGGTCAACGCCGCGCGCGCCCCCGCCCCCGGGGTCGGCACGGGCGACCGGGCGGGCTGGCTTGCCCGTCTGTTCCGCGGGCTGCGCCATGTCCCGACATAGAACCGGGGACCTTCCCTGCATCGGCTCTGGCGGATCGGTCGCCAGAGCCGTCATTGCGCCGCGCCGATGATCGCCGATCCCGACGGCTATTTCGATGCGAGAATTGCCGCTACCTACGACGACGACCCCGTCTCCACACGATCCGGGCTTGCTGGCGGCTACCGCGAATTTTCTCGCCGGTCTCACGCGGGGTCCGGCGCTTGAGTTCGCAATCGGCACGGGGCGCCTCGCCCTGCCGCTCGCCGCGCGCGGTATCGAGGTCCAGCGGCATCGAAATGTCGCGCGCCATGGTCGCGGCCTTACGCGCCAAGCCGGGCGGCGACCTGCCCGTCACCATCGGCGATATGACGACGACACGGCTGCCGGACCGCTTCGATCTGGTGTTCCTCGTATTCGACACGATCAACAATCTGACGACGCAGGAGGCGCAGATCGCCTGCTTTGAAAACGCCGCCGCCCATCTGTCGCCTGGCGGGCATTTCGTGATCGAGGTCGGCGTGCCGCAACTGCGCCGCCTGCCCCCCGGCGAGCGGTTCGTGCCCTTTGCGGTGACGCCGGACAATTGGGGCATCGACGAATACGAAACCGCCACCCAGGAGATGTGGTCGCACCACCTGCAGCGCCGCGACGGCGCGCTGGTGCGCAACGCGGTGCCGTTCCGCTATGTCTGGCCGTCCGAACTTGACCTGATGGCACGCCTGGCAGGTCTCACCCGCGTCGACCGTGTCGCCAACTGGTCGCACGCACCGTTCACGGCACAAAGTGCCGCCCATATCTCCGTCTGGCGAAAGGGTTGCTGAAATCGGGACGGCGGGCGGGGCGTTGCGTCAGGGGCCGTGGCCCCTGCGCGAGCGCCGTGCCCCGTCACCCAACATAAACG
This sequence comes from uncultured Alphaproteobacteria bacterium, assembly GCA_963761735.1. Classification (GTDB taxonomy): domain Bacteria; phylum Pseudomonadota; class Alphaproteobacteria; order Rhodobacterales; family Rhodobacteraceae; genus CAVXHQ01. The sequence continues at coordinate 330,729 of CAVXHQ010000005.1, read as the reverse complement.
TCACTCCACATCGCCCCAGTCCGCCAGCCCCCGCACACCCGCACCGGTCAGCCCGTAGGTGCCCGGACCGACACGTTCGAACCAGCCGTAATGGTTGTCGCGCATCAGCCGGGTCGCCTCCTTTACCTCGGTCCAGCCCGCGACCCTGGCGCCTTTGCTGACACCATGAACCGCCAGAAACCGCGCGCAGGCCAGCGCGTCCTGCCGGTACCCGGTGACGAGGCCGTGCCGCGTGGCTCCGCCGTCGTTCGGATCGCCGCGCAGCCGCCCGAATACCTTTTTCAGACGCGCGACCTTCTTTTTGGATCTGCGCGGTCCGGCGCCGCCGGGGTCGCAATGCACCTCCAGCAGCCGGTCGGCGGGCCGTATCGTCATCACACCGAGGCCCGCGGCCCGCGCCAGGATCAGATTGTCGCCAATCGCCTTTGCACCCGGCCGGGCCACCGCCAGATAGACCGATGGCGACAGCGCCAGCCGCGCGGCGCCCTGCTGAAACAATCGCAACGAAAATCCCAGCTTCAACTCGACGATCACCGGCGGGTCGTCACCGCGCATCGCCACCACGTCCGCGGCGCCGACTTCGCCTTTCACGGTGTATCCCTGCCCTTCGAGGAAGGCTTTCACCGGGGCGTAAAGATCGCGCTCTTTCATCAGTCATGTCTGCCCCGGAGACTGCCGCACCGCAACCGGCCAGACGGCAACCGGCCAGACAACGACAGGCCAGACAACCAGGCGACCGGTCTGACAAGAGCCAGTCTGACGACGACCGGCGCTGTGTGCAGCACCGACACGACCATCGCGCGCCCCGCCCGAATACACATCGATGCGCAGGCCACCGTTCGCGCGAGAGTCCCCGTGCTGCATCGCAGCGAGGGTGACACCCCGCGGGACGGCTTCTATAAGGGCGCCAAATCACCCCGCGTCCGTGCGCTGCCCGCCTCGGGCCCGCGCCGTACCAGCAACCACAAGGTTAACAGCATGACGACCCTCATCTTCGGCCATAAATCTCCCGATACCGATTCCACCGGTTCCGCGCTGATCTGGGAATGGTTCGTCAATCATACCGGCGGCGATGCGCGGGCGCAGCTGTTGGGACAGCCAAACACCGAGGCGGTTTTCGTCGCCGCCCACTGGGGCTTCGATCTGCCACCTGTGCTCGACGTTCTGCCCGCAGGACAGGCGTGCGTCATCGTCGACACCAACAACCCCGCTGAATTGCCCGAGGGTATCGATGACGCCAATGTCATCGCGATCATCGACCACCACAAACTGGTCGGCGGCCTGCAGACCAGTGGCCCCATCGACATCACCATCCGTCCGCTGGCCTGCACGGCGACGATCATGCACCAGCTGATGGGCGCCCATGCCAGCGACATGCCCGATGGTATCAAGGGGCTGATGCTGTCGTGCATCCTGTCGGACACCCTCGAATTCCGCTCGCCCACCACCACGGACACCGACCGCGCCCTTGCGGAAACGCTCGCCGCCGATCTGAGCGTCGACATTCCGGCCTTTGCGGCAGACATGTTTGCGGCCAAATCCGACGTCTCGACCTTCTCCGAGGCGGAGCTTCTGCGCATGGACAGCAAGGAATACACCGTGGACGGCATCGCGTTCCGGGTTTCCGTCCTCGAAACCGTTTCGCCGCAGGCGATCCTCGACCGCAAGGCGGCCCTGATGGCGGCGATGCCGGCTGTCGCGGGCGAGGACAAGGTGAACGAGGTCCTCCTCTTCGTCGTCGACATCCTGCGCGAAGAGGCGACGATGCTGATCCCCAACGACCTGTCCAGACGCGTGGCCGAGGCCAGTTTCGGCGTCACCGTCACGGGCGACACGGTTGTGCTGCCGGGCGTGATGAGCCGCAAGAAACAGATCATCCCCGCCTTGAAACTCTGATCCCGGGCGGTCTCTGCAAAGGAACCGCAGACGACCGTTCACGAAAAATCGGTCCGGACTTTTACAAAGAGGTCCGCCGCTCCAGCGAAAGGCACCCCATGACGCAGATCATCCAGCGGCTTGCCGACATCGGCGGCAATTACGACGCGCTGTTCGTCGATCTGTGGGGCTGCCTGCACAACGGCATCACGGCTTTTGCACAGGCCACCGCGGCGATGCAGGCCTACCGCGCCACGGGCGGCAAGGTGGTGCTGGTCACCAATTCACCCCGGCACCGCGCCGCCGTCGAAACTCAGATTGCGGGGTTCGGCATCCCCGCATCGGCCTATGACGCGGTCGCGACCTCCGGCGATGCGGCGCGTGCGGCGATGTATCAGGGTGCCGTCGGTGAGCGGGTCTGGTTCATGGGCGAGGACCGCGATCAGGCGTTCTTTCAGCCGCTCGCGCTCGACACCGATCCGCTGACGATCACCACCGTCGCGCTCGAAGAGGCGACGGGCATCGTCTGCTGCGGGCCGTTCGATCCGGTCGCCGATCCGTCGGCTGTCCGCCCGCAGCTTCTGTATGCCAAACACAAGGGCCTGAAACTGCTCTGCGCCAACCCCGATATCGTCGTCGACCGGGGCGAAAACCGCGAGTGGTGCGCGGGGGCCATCGCCGCACTCTATGACGACATGGGCGGAGAGAGCCTCTATTTCGGCAAGCCGCACCCGCCGATCTACGATCTGGCACGGCGGCGCCTGATGGCGCTGGACGGTGTCCCGGCCGACCCGCGGATCCTGTGCATCGGCGACGGAATCCTGACCGATATTCGCGGCGCCATGGGCGAGGATCTGGATGCCCTGTTCATTTCGGGCGGCCTCGCCGCGGTTGAGACCGGCACCGGACCAGACGAAAGCGATCAGCCCGATCCCGGTCTTCTGGCACGATATCTGTCGGACAACGCGCTCTCGCCTCTCCTGACGATCGGGTATCTGCGCTGACCCATCGGGCCGGCCACGGCGCTTGACATTCTGACGCCATCGCGCAATTAAGTTTCGCATAAGGAATACTTATCGGATCTTTATTGCGAGAACGCCATGCTGGACCGATCCCACACTCTGCCGCGCGGCACGATCTGCATCGAAGATATCGAAATCGGCATGACCCGCAGCCTGACAAAACAGGTGACCGACAGGGATATCGCGCTGTTCGCCGAAATCTCGACCGATCATAACCCCGTTCACCTCGACGACGCCTATGCCCGGAACACCATATTCGGCGGGCGGATCGCGCATGGCATGCTGACGGCGGGCCTGATCTCGGCCGTCATAGGCGAGCAGTTGCCCGGTCACGGCACCGTCTATCTGGGCCAGTCGTTGAAATTCCTCGCCCCCGTCAGGCCCGGCGACACGGTCGAGGCGCGGGTGGTCGTGACGGCGATGGATCATGGCAAACGGCGCGTGACGCTGATGACCCAGGCGCACCGGGTCCGATCCGATGGCAGCCTGAAAATGGTTCTGACCGGCGAGGCCGTGGTCCTTGCGCCATCCGCCAGGTTCGACTGACGGCACCTTCCGCCGCCGGCGAGACGCGCCCGCGCGGGAGCGACGCGCACCCCGCTTGCACGGCCCCCGAAGCCACGCTACGCAGCCGCCATGCGCATCGTCCGAGACAGCCTGTATATCGCGCCCGAAGATCGCGGTGCCGCCGTGGCCATCGGCAATTTCGACGGCGTGCATCTGGGCCACCGGGTCGTCATCGACATCGCGCGCGCCGCCGCCGACAGGACCGGCGCACCGCTGGGTGTCCTCACGTTCGAGCCGCACCCGCGACAGTATTTCGCCCCTGACGCTGCCCCTTTCCGGCTGATGAACGCAGGCGCGCGGGCGCACCGGCTTGCAAGCCTCGATGTTCGAAAACTGTATGAAATACCCTTCAATGCCGCTCTTTCCGCCCTCTCCGCGCAGGAATTTGCAACTTCGATCCTGCACGAACGTCTCGGTCTGACCCATGTGGTTGTCGGCGAGGATTTCCGTTTCGGACACAACCGCGCGGGCACAGCTCTCGATCTGGCGGAGTTCGGCGCCGACCTCGGCTTTGGCACCACCCTCGTGCCGCTGGTGAATGCCGGGCCGCAGGCCGTGTCCTCGACCGCGATCCGCACCGCCCTGACCGACGGACGCCCGCGCGACGCCGCCGCCATGCTCGGCCATGCCCATGTCATCGAAGGCGAGGTGATCCGTGGCGATCAGCGGGGCCGCGACCTCGGGTTTCCCACCGCGAACATGTCCATCGCGGGTCTGCACCCGCCCCGGTTCGGCGTCTACGCGGTTTTCGCCGATGTCCTCGACGGGCCGCACAAGGGCACATACCTTGGCGCCGCCTCCATCGGCACCCGCCCGATGTTTGGCGAGAACGTGCCGAACTGCGAAACGTACCTGTTTGATTTCAAAGGTGATCTTTACGGCTCCACCGTCTCTGTCGCCCTGATCGACTATCTGCGCGGCGAAGAGAAATTCGGCAGCCTCGAGGCCCTCATCACCCAGATGTCCGCCGATTGCGACCGGGCACGCCGGATCCTGACACTCGAGAGTTTCGAGGATCTGGTATGAGCGCCCCGCCCCTGCGGCCCCGTTTCTGGGAACGCCCCCTGACCGACCTTACCCGCCCCGAGTGGGAGGCGCTGTGCGACGGCTGCGGCAAATGCTGCCTCAACAAGCTCGAGGACGAGGAAACGGGCGCGGTCGAACTCACCCGGGTCGCCTGCCGTCTTCTGGACAACCAAACCTGCCTGTGTTCGAAATATGCAACACGGCATGACTATGTCCCCGAATGCATCGTGCTGACGCCCGCGACGTTGAAGAAAAACCTCTACTGGCTGCCCACCACATGCGCCTACAAACGGCTGTTCGAGCGTCGCGGCCTGCCCGCGTGGCACCCCCTGCTGACCGGCGACCCGGCGTCCCCGCATGCCGCCGGCGTCACCGTCATCGGCCAGACCGTGTCGGAAATCGAAATCGCGGACGAGGACTGGGAAGACCACATCATCGACGAGCCGACCTGACGGCCCTCACCGAACCAAAGCACATCATGTTTTTCGCCTCCGACAACACCGGACCCGTCCACCCCGAGGTCATGGCCGCCCTGATGCGCGCCAACGAAGGCTACGCCATGCCCTACGGCGCCGAGACCGCGATGGACGACGTCCGCGCCCGGGTCCGCGAGATCTTCGGGGCGCCGGACGCCGAGGTGCACCTCGTGGCGACTGGCACGGCGGCGAACGTGCTGCTCCTCGGCACGATGACGCAGCCGTTCGAGACGATATTCTGCGCCGAGGCCGCGCATATCGTGGACAGCGAATGCAACGCGCCGGAGTTCTACACCGGCGGCGCAAAGCTGACCCTGATCCCCACGGTCGACGGCAAGATCATGCCAGATGCCCTGCGCGCCGCCATCGCCAGAATCGGCCGCAAGGATATCCACAACGCCCGGCGCGGCCCCCTTGCCCTGACGCAGGTGACAGAGGCGGGCAGTGTCTACACCGTCGCGGAAATCGCGGCCCTCACCGGCATCGCCCGAGAGCACGGCCTGCCGGTGCACATGGACGGCGCCCGGTTCGCGAACGCGCTCGAAAGCGTCTGGCTGCACCCCCGCCGAGCTGACCTGGAAGGCCGGGGTCGACGCGCTCAGTTTCGGCGGCACCAAGAACGGGCTGATGGGCGTCGAGGCGATGGTGATCTTTGCCCCCAAGACCGGCCCCCGCATGACCGAGGGCACGGAACTGCAATACCGGCGCAAACGCGGCGCCCATCTGTTTTCCAAGCATCGCTACCTGTCGGCGCAGTTCGCGGCCTACCTCACCGATGATCTGTGGCGCCGGTCCGCCCGGGCGGCGAATGCGAAATCCGCACGTCTGCGGGAGGCGATCGCGGCGGCGGGGCACGCGCGTTCAGGGCGATCCGCGCGCGAACCTGTTCTTTGCCCACATGCCGCGCACAACCCACGCCCGGCTGCACGCGGCCGGCGCGCGATATTACGTGACCGGCAACATGGGCGGCGGCGACCCGGACGAGATGCTGCAGGCGCGCTTTGTCACCGACTGGTCCCTGCCCGAGGCCGAAATCGACCGGTTCATCGCCCTGCTCAACGCCTAGCCGCATCTTGCGCTTTTCCCGACGGCCAGCCGCATCTTGCGCCCGCCCCCACAGCGGGCCTAAACCGGGGCCATGTTCACCATCGCCGCCTTTTACCGGTTCACGCCGTTCGACGATCCCGCGTCCTTGCGGCCCGGCATCCTCGCCGTGGCCGAGGCGGGCGGTGTGAAGGGCACGCTGCTGTTGGCGCCCGAGGGGCTGAACGGCACGCTGGCCGGGCCATCTGCGGGCATCGGCGCAGCTGCTGGCGCATCTGCAATCGCTGCCCGGCTGTGCCGGTCTGCGGTGGAAAGAGAGCACCGCCGAGGCACAGCCGTTTCACCGCCTGAAAGTGCGCCTGAAGCGCGAGATCGTGACCATGGGACAGCCGGACGTCGATCCGCGCGCCGGCACCGGGCGCTATGTGGCGCCCGCCGACTGGAACGCCCTGATCGCGGCACCCGATGTCGTCGTCATCGACACCCGCAACGGGTATGAGAGCGCCATCGGCACCTTTGCGGGTGCCACCCTGCCGAACACCGCCAGTTTCGGCGAATTTCCCGCGTGGTGGGCCGAAAACGCGGAGCGGCTGAAGGGCAAGCGTATCGCGATGTTCTGTACCGGCGGCATCCGCTGCGAGAAATCGACGAACTATCTGATCGGACAGGGCGTCGCGGACGTGTCCCACCTGCAAGGCGGGATCCTGAAATACCTCGAAGAGGTGCCGCAGGCGGAAAGCCGGTGGGACGGGGCCTGTTTCGTGTTCGACGGGCGGGTCTCGGTCGGCCACGGCCTGAAACCCGGCGATCATGTGTTGTGCCACGCCTGCCGTCGCCCCCTGACGCCCGAACAGACGCGGGATGCGCCCTATGAAGCGGGCGTCGCCTGTGCAGCCTGCACACACGAGACCACCCCGGCGGACAAGGAACGGTTCCGCGAGCGGCAACGCCAGATCGCGCGCGCGCGCGACCGGGGGGAGACGCATCTTGGATCGTGACCCGCCGCGCCCGTGGGGCCGCATCGCCCGGGCGGATGCCCATGAATGCGGCGGTGCGTCAGACGGGCACCCTCGGGATCGGTATCATGGCCGGGGCGGTGGCCTGGGCCGTGGGCCTGCCCTTGCCGTGGATGCTCGGACCGATGATCGGCACGACGATGCTGTCGGTCGCGGGCGCGCCGCTGGCCTCGCCCGACCGGTTGCGGCCGTTCATGATGCCGGTGATCGGGGTTCTGCTGGGCAGCCGGATCACCGCCGAGGTGCTGGCCGGCGTCGCTGACTGGTGGGCGGTCGTGGCGCTGCTGGTGCCGTTCCTGCTGGTGACGGCGGGAATCAGCTATCAGTTCTATCGCCGGATCGGGGGGTTCGATCCGGTCACCGCCTATTTCGCGGCGATGCCGGGCGGGCTGTCCGACATGATCCAGGCGGGCGGCGAGGCGGGCGGGGACGAGCGGCACATAGCGCTCGCCCATGCGACCCGGATCCTCGTGGTGATCAGCACCATCGTCGTCTTCTTCGGCACGTTCATGGGCGTCACCGCCGCACGGTCGACCACCTGGACGGGGATCGGCGCGATCACGGCGCTGGACGCGGGCATCCTGCTGGCCTGCGCGGTCGTGGGCGTGCCGATGGGGCGGCTGCTGCGCCTTCCGGCAGGGGTGATCCTGGGGCCCATGCTGTTGTCGGGCGCGGTGCACGTCGTGCATCTGGTGGACGTGCCGCCACCGTCCCTGATCGTCATCGCCGCACAGATCGTCATCGGCACCACGGTCGGCTGCCGCTTTCTGGGCACCTCCGCCCGCGAGGTCGGGCGCGACATGGCCCTTGGCACCGTCTCTTCGGTCCTGATGATGGGCTGCGCGCTGGGGTTCGCCGTCATCGCCGCCACGATCGTACAGATCGACCTGAGCCAGCTCTTCCTGGCCTATTCGCCCCGGCGGCATCACGGAAATGAGCCTTCTGGCGCTGGCCATGGGGCAGGACGTGGCCTTCGTCACGGTCCTGCATCTGGTGCGCCTGTCGATGGTCCTGTTCGGCGCGGGGCCGGTGTTCCGGCTGATCGTGCGGCACCCCAAGAAGGGTTGAGACCGCTGCGGCGCCTGCTAGGCTGCCGCAAAACAGGAGACGCATATGTACATCGGTCTGGATCTGGGCACATCCGGCCTCAAGGCGCTCCTGATCGACGAGGATCAGGCCATCGTCGCCGAGGCGCAGGCCCCGCTCGACGGCACGCGCCCGCACACCGGCTGGTCCGAGCAGGACCCCGCCGACTGGCTGACCGCCTGCGACGCCGCGATGCGCGCGCTTGGCGCCAGGACGTCGCTGGACGGTGTGCGCGCCATCGGACTGTCGGGGCACATGCACGGCGCCACGCTGCTGGGAGACGACGACGCACCCCTGCGGCCCTGCATGTTGTGGAACGACACCCGCTCCGCCGTGCAGGCCGCGGCCCTCGATGCGGACCCGGCATTCCGCGCGCTGACCGGCAATATCGTCTTTCCCGGCTTCACCGCGCCCAAGGTGATGTGGGTGGCCGAGCATGAGCCGGACGTCTTCGCCGCGATCCGGCGCGTTCTGCTGCCCAAGGATTACCTGCGCCTGTGGCTGACCGGCGAGGCCGTGTCCGAGCCGTCGGATGCGGCGGGCACCAGCTGGCTGGACGTCGGCGCCCGCGACTGGTCCGACGACTTGCTGGGCAAGACCGGGCTGACGCGCGATCATATGCCCGCGCTCGTCGAGGGCAACGCGGTGTCGGGCAGCGTCCGCGCGGCGCTGGCGCAGGACTGGGGCCTGCCCGCAGGCGTCGTCGTGGCGGGGGGTGGCGGCGACAATGCGGCCAGTGCGGTGGGTGTCGGCGTGGTGACGCCGGGGCAGGCGTTCGTGTCGCTGGGCACATCGGGCGTGCTGTTCGCCGCCAGCGCCGCCTATCAGCCGGACGCCGCATCGGCGGTGCACACGTTCTGTCACGCCTTGCCCGACACCTGGCACCAGATGGGCGTGATCCTCGCCGCCGCCGACGCGGTGAACTGGTTCGCGCGCACGGTTGGTACGGACGCCGCGACGCTGACCGGCGCGCTGGGGCCGCTCGAGGCGCCGGGGCGGACGCTGTTCCTGCCCTATCTGGGCGGCGAGCGGACGCCGCATAACGATGCCGACATCCGGGGTGCGTTCCTGCATCTCGATCATGCGACGGACCAGGCCGCCCTGACCCGCGCGGTCCTCGAAGGCACGACACACGCCTTCCGCGACAGTTTCGATGCGCTGACCGGCACCGGCACCCGGATCGACCGGCTGATCGGCGTCGGCGGCGGCACCCGGTCCGACTATTGGGTGCAGGCCATAGCCACCGCCCTCGACATGCCCGTGGAACTGCCAGTGGCGGGCGATTTCGGCGGCGCGTTCGGCGCCGCGCGTCTCGGGATGATGGCGGCGGGCGGCGACACCGGCCTTGCAACCACGCCGCCGATTGCCCGCACGGTCGCGCCCGTGCGCGCCCTCACCCCGGCCTTCGCCGAGGCGCACGCACGCTACCGCGACGGGTACGCCGCCCTCAGGGACCTGTCTTGACGCGGTGCCGGGCGCCTCATAAGCGGGCGTTCTGACGTAAAGGGGGCCATGACATGGCGCGCAGAAAAAAGGGCCGCGAGATTTCCGGCTGGCTGATCGTCGACAAACCGGCGGGCATCACGTCCACTGCCGTCGTCGGCAAGGTGCGCTGGGCCTTCGAGGCGAAAAAGGCGGGCCACGCGGGCACCCTCGACCCCGAAGCGACCGGCGTGCTGGCCGTCGCACTGGGCGAGGCGACAAAGACGGTGCCCTACATTACCGACGCGCTGAAATGCTACCGGTTCGAAGTGCGCTGGGGCGCGCAGACCAACACCGACGACGCCGAAGGCGAGGTGACGCAGAGTAGCGCCACACGGCCCGATGCCGAGGCCATCGCCGCCGCCCTGCCCGCCTTTCGCGGCGAGATCAGCCAAGTGCCGCCCGCGTTTTCCGCCGTCAAGATCGACGGAGAGCGCGCCTATACCCGTGCCCGGAACGGCGAGGCATTCGAGATCGCGGCGCGGCCTCTGTGGGTCGGGGACCTGACGTTGATCGAGGCGGGCAGCGACACCGCAATTCTGGAAATGACCTGCGGCAAGGGCGGCTACGTGCGCGCCATTGCCCGCGATCTCGGGATCGCGCTGGGCTGCCTTGGCCATGTCGGCTGGCTGCGGCGGGTGTGGTCGGGGCCGTTCGACGCAGGCAACGGCGTGGTGATGGAAACCATCGAACGCCTCGCCCGGACGCCCGAGATCGACGCGCTGCTGCTGCCGATCGAGGCGGGGCTGCACGATCTGCCCGAGGTGACCTGCGACGCCGCCGCCGCCGCGCGGCTCGGCCATGGCAACGCCGCGATGGTCCGCACGGCGGGCCTCGACTATGGCGCCGAATGCTGGGTCAGCTGCGACGGCGCGGCAATTGCCGTGGGGCAGATATTCGGCGCGGAGGTAAAGCCAAGCCGCGTTTTCGTGCAGCCCGAATGATCACCCGCGGTCACCTCAAGGGCGACGCGGCCTCGGTCGCCGTCTATTCGCCGTGCGAACGCTACCGTTATCTGCTGACGCGCGTCTGGAACGATGCGGCGCCCCGCGCGCTGTTCGTGATGCTGAACCCGTCGACCGCCACCGAGGTGCAGAACGACCCCACCGTGGAGCGGTGCGAACGGCGGTCGCGCACGCTGGGGTTCGGCGGGTTTCGCGTGACCAACATATTCGCGTGGCGCGATACCGCCCCCGCCGCGATGAAGGCGGCGCCCGATCCTGTCGGTCCGGGCAACGACGCGGCCATCGTGCACAGCGTGACCGACTGGCTGCGCGGGCCGGACGATATGGTGCTGTGCGCCTGGGGCACCCACGGCGCGCATCTGGGCCGGGGGGCGGCGATGGAGGCACTGTTGCGCGACACCGGACGTGACCTCTGGATCCTCGGGTTGACGCAGGGCGGACATCCCAAACACCCGCTCTACATCGGATACGACACGCAGCCCGCCCCCTGGCCCCGGGCCTGACGGATGCCCTGACGGATGTCCTGACGACGGCGCACCTTGCGTTAACCCTCTTGTCATTTTTCCCGACGCTGCGGCGATAAAAGATGCTATCACCCGATCCTGAAATCGGGTGAACGTCGCGACCCGCGCGACGCACCCGGTCTGGTGAGGTAAAGTGATGCTGGGAATTCTGGGTCTGCTGGGCGTCGCCGTTGCCGGGATGATGATGGTTCCGGTAACGCGTGCCGACGCCGACGACGGCGGCAATGACACAGACAACGACCCGGATGACGCCCTGACCGAAGAGGCCCTGCTGCCGAGGATCCCCCTCGACCAGCTCGATCTGGTGGCGGAAACCGGCTTTGCGGCCGAGACCGTCGAGAGTGTCGGCATGATGGGCGTCGAGAACAACGATCCGGGCGTTCTGCCCGCGGGTATTGCCGCCACCGGCGACAGCTTTGGCGAGGATGAGGACGCCGGCTATTCTGATCGGGTCGAGGACCCCGGTGATCTCGATCATGCGGGCCAGACCGATATTGCCGACCGGCCTGCGACCCCGACCGGCCCGGAGACCCTGACGGCGCCCGGCCCCGTTGTCGGCGATGCCGGGCCGGATGCCACCGGTTTCGGGAACGCAGCCGGCCCCTTTGGCATGCTGGGCGTCGAGACAAGCGATGCGGGCATTCTGCCCGAGCCGGGCGCGCGCCTGGAGACCAACGTCGAAGGCGGCCCGGAAGACGATGTCCTGATCGGCACCGAAGGTGCGGACCGTCTGGATGGCGGCGCGGGCAACGACAGCCTGTCCGGCGCTGGCGGAAACGACATGGTACATGGCGGCGCCGGAAACGACGCGCTGGAGGGCGGCGACGGCAATGACGACCTGTACGGCCACATCGGCGACGACAGCATCGCGGGCGGCGCAGGCGACGACAGTCTCAATGGCGGCGACGGGGCGGATATCCTCGACGGAGGTGCCGGAAACGACGCGATGACCGGATCCTTCGGCGACGATACCCTGTCTGGCGGGGCCGGTGCAGATGTCATCATGGGCGGCGAAGGCGACGATCTGATCGACGGGCGCGATGGAGACGGCGGCCCCGATGCGGATTACCTCAACGGCGGGCTGGGCAATGACAGCCTCTGGGGCGATGTCTTCGACACGCTCAGCGGCGGCGACGGCGCCGATACGTTCTTTGTCGGCGAAAGCCGGATGAACCACAATGCGGAAACCGACCGCGCGACGATCCATGACTATGACGCAGACGAGGACACGCTCGTGCTGTTGTACAACGGCGAGGGAGCCGTGCCGGTGCTGACGCAGGAAACCGGAAAGGACGGTGTCACGATCCTCGCAGATGGCGCACCGGTCGCCTATCTGCGCGGCATGACCACGGTCGATCTGGCGTTGATCGAACAGGTCGCCTCCTGACGCTACATCAACGGTCGGATCGGTTCGTCAGAGGCGCTTACGCCTGCGGTTTTCGCAAGCGCGGGGACGGAGCGCATCGTCAGGATGCCGTCCTTCCACGTCACGATGTCCCGCTGCTTGAGGGTCGAGAGTGTCTTGTTGGTATGGACAAGCGACAGACCAAGGGCGTCGGCGAGGTCCTGTTGCCGGTACGGTAACGGCACCGATCCGGGCGTCCCAAGATCAAGCGCGAGAATATGCTTGTACAACCGCAGCAGCGCCCAACTTACCCGCTCCAGACCGGACCGCTGGCCCAGAGATGCCAGCGTTTCGCCCAGTAAATGCTCCTCGATGGCGGCCACCCAGGTCAGGTCAAAGGCGCGTTCGGGTTCCTGGCGGAAAATATCGTACAGGGCAGACCGGTCGAATACGCACAATGTCATGGCCGTCGTGGCCTCGACCGAGTGCTGCATTTCGCCCATGATGCCGGCCTGAAGGCCGATAAAATCGCCTGGCATGACAAAGCTGATGACCTGCCGTTCCCCGCCGGGGAGCGTTTTGTACCGCAGACCCATGCCGCTCAGCGCGGTGAAAAGCTGCGGTGTGCTCGATCCTTCGGACAACAACGGCGTTCCCGCCGCGACGTTCATTTCACCGCGTTTGAAATTCCGCATGAATTCGACCGTGTCACGGCTGAACGGTTTGAACAGGCGTTTGGTTCGCAACGGACAGTGCCCGCAGTCCGTCGAACTTTGACGATGCATGGTTTGCGCGGCATCTCGCTTCGGTACTTTAAGCGATGCTTGCGGCATAAGACTAAGTCCTGTGGTCAGCGCGGGTTGTAGACTGAACCGACCGGAACGCCTTTCGGTTCCCCCCGCACGGTGGGGCCCTCGCAACATGACGTGAGGTGATCGCTACAGGTTCATCCGCAAGGGGCAGGGCTTGCAAGGGATTTCGGGACCACCCCGCCGACGCAAACGATGTCACAACCGCCACGACAAGAGGCGTGGGGCACGTTGAGCGACGTGCGAGCCTGCGTACCCCCGATTGGTGTTCGCGCGGGCATCGCACCCGGTCCGGGCGGCATTCTCGCGCCACAGTCCGCTTTGCCGGACATCGACGGAACTATTGGACGGAACTATTGCCGATGCCGACGAGTTGATCCGGCAACCCCAAGACGGATGGTCAACCGCAGATACGGCACGGCCAAGTCACACCGCAATCCCTTTAATTTGAAAGGCGCAACGCCCTTTTTGCGTGCGAAGAGCCCCAATGACCCACCATCAGCAAGACAGCGAAACTGCCATTCTTATTCAACGTAATCTGCGGCAAGCCTTTGGCGCAATCGAGCGTGAGCCTTTGCCGTCGCAGCTTACACAACTTCTCGAGCGTCTGAAAAAACAGGATGGATCGTATGAATAGGGTCGTACCCGTGAGCGGCGATGACACCGCGAAACCCGCCAAGGCAGACGACAGCATGGAACCGCGCGACGAGCTGGTGACGCATCTGGGTGCGCTTCGTGCATTCGCGATCAGCCTGTGCCGCAACCCGACGCTGGCCGACGATCTGGTGCAGGACACGGTGGTGCGGGCGTGGCGGTCGCTCGCGTCGTTCCAGCGTGGGACCAACATGCGGGCATGGCTCTTCACGATTCTGCGCAACACCTATTACACCGTTCATCGGAAGTCGAAGCGTGAGGTGTCTGACACGGACGGGCTCCTCGCCGCCACCCTCTCGGTCAAGCCGGAGCACGACGGTCGCCTCGCCATGACCGATTTTCTCGCGGCGTTCGAGCAGCTGCCGGTCGAGCAGCGCGAGGCCCTGATCCTTGTCGGTGCCTCGGGTTTCGCCTATCACGAGGCCGCAGAAATGTGCGGTACCGCCGTCGGAACGATCAAAAGCAGGGTCAATCGCGGCCGCGCACGGCTGGCCGAGCTGTTGCAAATGGACGAAGGGTCGATGGAGATGACAGACAAGGCGACCATGGCGATCCTGACCGCCGACCTTCCGGTGATGCGCTGACGATGCGCGACGACGCGATACCCGACTCCGCCAAGGTGGATACTGACGACGTAGACATTCTGATGACTGCTGCCGAGGCCTATCCGGCTCTCGAACATCTGTTTCTAAATGCAAAATCCCGCATCACGGCGGGATTTCGTCTTTTCGACCCTTTGACGCCTCTGCTGTCCGGTGCGGGCCGCGATGTCGGCGACCGGTGGATCGATCTGGTTGTCGACACGCTCGACCGGGGCGTCGACATCGAGTCTGACGTTGTCCGATTTCGATCCGGTGATGGCGCATGGTATGCACAGGACATCGTGGACCCATCTGCGGACTTGGCTTGGCGCGCGAGAACTGACGCGCGAGGGCGCAGGCACATTCGATGTGTCGGTCTACGGCCACCCTGCGCAAGGCGGCACCCTGCCCCGCGCGACGTTTGCGTTCCGGACGCGCCAATCCCTGCGCAAGGCTCTGGAGGATCTTCCGGCCGATCACGGCGCCCGACGGCGGGAGATTGCGGCATCGCCGCGTCTGGCCCCCCTGCTCACCGGTCCGGCAGAGACCCCCCGGATGAGGGCAGCGGCGTGGCCGCGTCTGTTTCCCGTAACGCTGCACCACAAAATGGCGGTTTTCGACGAGGCGACAACCTATATCGGCGGTCTCGATGTGAATGCCCGGCGGATCGACACGCCGGACCACGAGCAGCCGGCACAGGACACCTGGCATGACCTGCAGCTTATCGTGCGGAACGCGGCGGTGGCGCAGGATGCGCGACAGTTCCTGACGCTGTTGCGGCCGGTGACGCGGGGCGAGACCACATTGCCCGCGCCCACGTCGGCGTTTCGGGCGACATTGTCGCGGGCACGGCAGGCGCCACTCGTCGCCCTGCGGCCCCGGCGGCACGCGACCGGCCTTTTCGACGCGCATCTCGACGGCATCTCCTCGGCGCGTGCCCTGATCTATCTTGAAAGCCAGTATTTTCGCGACCCGCGCATCGCCCGCGCCCTTGCCGACGCAGGCCGCGCGCACGCCGATCTGCGGTGTATCGTCATGATCCCCGCCGCCCCCGAGGACGTCGCGTTTGACGACGATCCCGGTCTTGATGTGCGGTTCGGCGAAAACCTTCAGGTTCGGGCCATCCGAACGGTTCGGCGTGCCTTTGGGCCCCGGTTTTTCGCCGCAAGTCCGGCGCAACCGCGCCTGCCGGACGCGCGCGATGACGCAAGCGAGCGCGCCCGGCTTCTGGGTGCGCCGATCATTTATGTGCATTCCAAGGTCTCGATATTCGACGGCCACCGCGCCATCGTGTCCTCGGCAAACCTCAACGGACGCAGCCTGTCGTGGGATGCCGAGGCCGGGGTGATCCTCAGTGACGCCGATGTCGTCAACCGCCTGCGGTCGCGGATCGTCAGCCACTGGATGAACGCCGAGGCGCCGACGACGGGTCGGGCGATATTCGATGCATGGCACACGCGGGCGATGGATAATGCGGCGCTAGAGCCCGGGGAGCGTCACGGATTTTTGCTGCCCTACGATCTGCAAAACGCCAGCGCCCTGGCGCAGCCGATCCCCGGCGCGCCGCAGGAAATGGTCTGAGACGCGTTGCCTAGAACACGGCGCCGGAAGTACCGTTGGTATCCAGAGCATCGGCCTCGAAGTTGACGGTCACGATGAACCAGTCGCCCTGCACCTCTTTTTCTAGCGATGCGTGCAGTTGCTGTGAGAACGCGGTCAACAGCTGTGTGCCCAGCCCAACCGGCCCTGCCTGAGGGCGCGACGCCGCGGGCGCCAGCGTGTTCGAGATCTGCACCCGCACCTTGCGGTCAGCGGTCGCGCGCAGCCGTATCTTCAGTCGCGGCTTTTCGCCCGGTGCATTGCCGATGTATTTGACGGCGTTGGTCAGCGCCTCGGTGACCAGCAGGGTCAGCGGCACCGCCTGCTCCGGTGACAGATGCAGCGGATCGAATTTCTGATCGACGACAATATCCTCGTCGTTGAATGTTCCGATATGGGTGACCTGGCGCAGGATATCGCCCAAAAGCTCGTCGGCGCGGACGTCGGCCATCCCCGAGGTCTGGTACAGGCCCTTGTGAACCGTCGCGAGGCTCATCACGCGGTCGTGCAGGCCCCGCATCAGCGAGCGGGATTCCTCGGACCGCGATTTGCGCATCTGCATGTTCATGATCGACGCGATCAGTTGCAGGTTGTTTTTGACCCGGTGATGGACCTCGCGCAGCAGCACATCCTTCTGGCGCACATTGTCCTCAAGCTCGGCCTCCTCGCGCAGGATCGTGTCGGTCATGTCGGTATAACTTACCGCCATGTCACGCAATTCGACCGGGGCTGAATCGAACGCACCCACCTGAAAGCCGCGGCGCGTTTCCGAAAAGGAACGGATCGTCGCACGCAGGCGGCGGACATGCCGGGTGACGAGGTGCTCGGCCGCAAAATAGGCCACGACGAGGCTTGCCGCCCACATGAAAAACGGAAACAGCGCCGGAAACCGGTAAAACATCGTGTCCTCGACGACGTCGTCCAGCGGCCATGTTCCCATGGCGAACATGGCGCCGCCCAGAACCGGGACGACCGAATAGGTCCGGTTTTCGCCTTCGACCGACACTGCCGAAAACGACCCGGTCCGATCGACAAGCGCCGGTCCGTTCAGACCCTCCGGCATCAGGCGGCCCGCGTCCGCAAGGTCTCCGCCCGTGGCGGTCAGGACGTCGCCTTCGGGGCTGAGGGTGAAAAATGCGACGTCCGGCACGACGTCACCCCGCATGGGAATGGGGCGGACGATATCGCGCACCCCGATGGCGCTGTGTGGCAGGGAAACCGCCGCGAATCCCCGCAGCGTTCCGTCGGCATTCACGACCGGATGGGACGCGTAAATGACCGAGACCTCCGAGACTGGCGCGTTGCGGTTGACCTGAACGAAGGGGGCCGGGTTGGCGACACGCGCGAGAAAGGCGTCGTCGACGGCGAGGGCGACGACTTCGCCGGTGTTCGAACAGGTGATGACCCGTTCCGTGGTATAGAAACCGGCAAAGCTGAACTCGGATCCGGCCACGATTTTCGCCATCGCAGCGGCACAGACGGCGGGGTCTTCCAACAGCTGCGGCATGACACCGGCAAGTGCGAACGCCGCACCGCGTGTGGTTTCGATGTGACCCAGCTCACCCGAGATGGCCCGCAGCGTCTCGCCCTCAAGGGCGGCGCCGGAGCGCGATTGCGATTGTTCGATGATGGTCTGCGACCGGATCGTGGACACGATTGCCAATGGCAGCAGGGCAACGGCCAAGACCAGCGCCATGCGCGTCCCGATGCCGTCCAAGACCCGCTTTCTGAGCGTGCCCAGTCTTGTCATTACCCGTCTCCAGACGCCCACCGATACGAAACACCGGTGCGCGCCCCGAAAGGCCCCGTGCGGTGTTCGAGGGGTCAATACCTGACGACCGTAAAGGTTCCAAATATTCGGAAAACAAACAAGTTTTTGCCCGGCGCAGGAGGCCCTGCCCGGTTCAATGTCCCATTGCACTAAACTTCGTGCCGGACTGCAGCCCGACGCCGCCCGATACCCGTCAGGCGGGTCTCATGACGAGGGCCTGCACCTCCGCATCGCTGAACGGCCGATGCAAAACCTCGTATCCGCGCGTACCGATCTCGTGTTCCTCGACGGCATCCCCCATCAGAACCACCCGGTCCATCACCGCACCGCCCCGCTGCATCACCGCGTCGACGAGGGCGCGGTCTGTCGCGGAAATGATCGACACGGCGAACCTTCCCTGCCCACCCCAGCCATCGAGAAGTCGCAGCAACGCGGCTTCGCTTGCGGCACAATGGATCCGTGCCGCAGCCCCCGGACGCGCGGCAGCCACGGCCTCGGCAATATCCTTTCGAACAAGCGGGGATGGGTTATAGATCAGGTAGTGGTCGTCGCTGGCGTCGGTTTTTGCATGTTGTGTTGTACAGTTCATTGTCTTTTTTAACATGCGCCAGAAAGTCTGTCTTTAAACTATGACAAGTCTCAGGGCGGTCTTTTGCGGTAAAATCCTGTCACCGGATTGGCGCTGAAAGAACTTTTTTGTTTAATATCATTAGATAATAAAAATTTCTGGATTTTCTTCGAATCGCCGGTCTGAAATTAGTTGCCGCTGCCACGCAGAGATTCGGCCCCACGACCTGTCATGCGACACTCTCGCAATCACACCCCGGGAAATCAGAGACCGGTCAAGGCACTGGCATGACTCCCGGTCGCCTCGCGTGCCCGATATCGCGACGACGCGGTTCGCGTTGCCGTGATCTGCCGGGATTCCACGCCCAGCGCCGCGCCGACGCACGAAAGACCGCCGGTGATGCCGCGCGTCGTCCGGGGACCGAGACGACGTCTTCGCGAACCTGTTAACGGTTTCGGCCCAGAATGTCGGATGCCGCGTAGCGCCCGGTCGACAGCGCGCCGTGCATCGTTCCGGGGTGGTCGACCGATGCCGCCTCACCGGCGAACAAGAGCCGGCCGTCCCAATCGCTGCCGCCGAATTTGGCGCGGGTTTTTGTTTTGCTGCCGACCGGCAGAAAGGAATAGGCACCGCGCGCAAACGGATCCTGCCGCCAGCGGCTTATCTGAAACGCCACGGGATCCGGAGCCTGCGCGCCGAACATCGCGCGCAGCGCCACCATCGCGCCGTCGACCGTGGCACGGTCGTCCAGCGCCTCGACTGCCTCGGCAGGGGCGGCCGCGTTGAACCCGACAAGCAGCGGGATGCCGGTGGGCCGCAGGAAACTGGTGAATTCCGGCCAGGCGGACGGGTCCTCGCCGGGCGCCACGAAATTGAGCCAGTACATCTCGGGCGGCCAGAATGCCCGCTCGAACCGGAGCCAGCATTTGTTCAGCAGGCCCGTCTCGAGGCGGGCGATGGATTTCACGCGTGCCTTCTTCAACGGTGCGAGAAACCGCACGTCGCCGGATTTCAGGACACCGATCGGCAATGTGACCACGGCCTGCGCGGCGCGATGAACGCCGTTTGCCGTGGCAACCTCGACGCCGTCATCGGTCGGCGCGATGGATAAAACCTGTTCGTTCAGGCGGATGTCGATGTCGCGCGCCAGCTCGGCGAGCAGCGGCGCGAATCCATATGCCATGACGGCCTCGCCGCCGCCGTGATCCTCGCCATCGTCGAAATACCACGCCGACAGGCGCGACCAGTCGCCGGAATATTCGTGTTCGATCCGGGTGTGGATCGCAAGTCGCAGCAGACTGCGGCGCCCGGGCGTCAGGGCGCGCCACTCCGGCAACGCCTCGACGGCCTGCTGCAGCGACATGTCCTCGTCTTCGTCGTCCACCGCGTCGCGGGCCCGCTCGACAAGGCCGAGCGCGTCGTCGGCGGCCGCGTCATAATCCACGGCAGTGCCGTCGGGATCGCGCGCCAGTACTTTGTCATAGCTGGTCAACGACCATTTCGCGCCCACGCTTTGCGCCAGTTCGGTCAGCGGGTTGCCGTCGATGCCGTGAATCCAGCTGGCCCCCATGGCGACCGGCAGATCGTCCCACAGATCGCTCGTCGCGGCGCGCCCGCCGATCCGGTCCTTTGCCTCGAGCACGGTGACGGCGCGCCCCGCATCGGCAAGGGCGCGCGCGGCACCAAGGCCCGCGGCCCCGGCACCGATGACGACGATTTCAGTGTCGGTTGACTTGTTGCTCGGCATTATCGGACCTCGGATCAGGAATTGGGCGCAGGGATGCGCGGGCATTCTGGCGGGTATCGCCCACCTCGATCGTGAACCTGTGTCCGGCACGGACGGCGACGGCGCGAAAGCGGATACAGGTCCACGGCGCCGGTCATGGCCACGGCGCCGGGTTCGGAAAACGCCGATTCAAGCATGCCCGGGCCGTGATTGTGGTGCCGAACCGACGGCCGGAGGCGCCGCGCAAGCGGACCGGTGCAAAAACGTACATGTCTCTTTCATAGGCACCTGACCCTGCGGGGTTGGTTCATTCGCCGGATCGGTCAGTAAATCGTTGACATGCCTTCCTCTATATTTCAATGATTGAATATTCAATTAGCAAATTGTGGCACTCCGGACAGGAGCCTCCCGCAATTTTACCCGGACAGCGGCACCAGCCCTGCGAACCGCAAGGAGATTGCCGTGGATATTCTCGACCAGCTTGGATCGTTGCGCGACGGCAGCCTGAGCCGCCGGGCGTTCAACCGTTCGCTGTTTTCCGTGGGCCTGACGGCGGTGGCGATGCCGCTGACGGCGCGTCGCGCACTGGCCGCACCCGACGATCACGCGACCTATTTCACCTGGGGCGGCTTCGATATCCCCGAGTACTTCGAGGAATACGTGGCAAAACGCGGTGAATTGCCGAATTTCGTGACCTTCGGGTCTGCCGAAGAGGCGCTGCAAAAGCTGTCCTCGGGTTTCGTCGCCGACATCTCTCACCCCTGCCTGTCGGATGTGCCGCGCTGGTCGAACACGGGTCTGTTTCAGCCAGTCGATACGTCGCGGCTGTCGAACTGGCCCGACGTGCTGCCGGAGTTGTACGACGTCGATTACAACATGGTCGATGGCAAGCCGTGGCTGGTGCCGTTCGAATGGGGGCAGACGTCCATCGCCTATCGCACCGACATGTTCGAACTCGAGGGCGAAGAAAGCTGGGACATGCTGTGGGATCCGCGCTACGCGGGCCGTCTGGGGATGCTCGGCGGCGGCGGCGACGTGTGGTGGTGTGCCGCGATCAAGGCGGGCGTGCCGTTCGACCAGATCCATACCGACGAGGCGTTCGAGCGCATCTCCGCAGTGCTGCGCGAACAGCGGCCCCTGATCCGCATGTACACCGACGACACCACGTCGTCCGACACCGCCCTTGCCGCCGGAGAGATCGTCGCGAGCATGGCGTGGAATTCCTCTGTCGTCGAACTGCAGTCGCAGGAGGTGCCCATCGCCTTTGCCAAACCGAAAGAGGGCGCGCTGACCTGGGTCTGCGGGATGATGCTGCACGCCGATGCGCCGCGTCTCGACAGCGCCTATGACGTGCTCGATTCGCTGATTTCAGAAAGTTCGGCGATCTTCAACATGGGCGACTACGGTTATGGCGGTGCCAACAAGAAGGCCTACGACGCCTTCACCGAAGAGGAGCTGCAGTCGCTGGGCCTGTCCAAGGACGTCAGCGGTGTCCTTCGGGCCGGGCATTTCGGCATACCGCAATCGGCGGAGTGGGATCAGCGGATGACGCAGACCTGGGAACAGATCAAGCTGGGATTTTAGGCTTGTCCGCCGCAGCCTCGGGGCCCCGCGCATGAGCGCGCCCGACGGCGCCCTCGCGACCCCCGCAGCCTCCGGGGCCGGTGTCTGGTCGCGGCTGCTATACCGGCGCGAATGGCTGCGCGGGTATCTTCTGCTGACGCCCGCCCTCGTGGTGATGGGGGCTGCGATCATCGTGCCGCTGATCACCATGATCGCGATGAGTTTCTGGTCCGTCACCGGTTATACGATGGATACGACGGCGACTCTGGGCAATTACGTCGCGATGACACAACAGCCGATGTACCGGGTTCTTATCACCCGGTCGCTGGCGATTTCCGCCTTCGCGACCGGCGTCACCGTCGTCCTGTGCTATCCGATGGCCTATTACGTCGCCTTTCACGTCCACCGTCACAAGGCGCTCTGGCTTATCATCATGACGCTGCCGTTCTGGACCAGCTATCTGCTGCGCGTCTTCGCGTGGAAGGTGGTTCTGGGCTATGAGGGCGTGATCAACACCGCGCTGCTCGGCCTTGGCCTGATCGACGCGCCGCTGACCGTGTTCCTGTACAGCCAGACGGCGGTGACGCTGGTCCTCGCGCATTCCTGGGCCGCCTTCGCGATCCTGCCGATCTATGTCAGCCTCGAAAAGATCGACAAGACCTATCTCGAGGCCGCCGCCGACCTTGGCGACGGTGCGGCGCGCCGGTTCTGGCGGATTACCTTTCCGCTGTCGCTGCCGGGCGTGATTGCCGCGTTCTTCATGATGTTCATCCCCACGGTGGGCGACTACATCACCCCCGCGATGCTGGGCGGCCCGGACGGGATGACGGTCGGCAACCTCATTCAGACAAACTTCGGGCCGATGAACAACTGGCCCGCCGGCGCGGCGCTGTCCATCGTGATGATCCTCGCCATCGGCGTCGCGGGCCTCGTGTTCATGGCCCTCACCCGACTGATCCAGAGGTAGCAGATGGCAAGCCGCGACACCTTCAACCGTCCGAACCGGCCGCTGGCGGTCTATGCCGTGATCTTTGCGGTGTTCCTGTACCTGCCGATCCTGCTGATCCCGGTGTTTTCGTTCAACAGCGGCACTTTCGTGAAATTCCCGTTCGAGGGGTTCACCCTCCAGTGGTACGTCGATCTTGCCAGCCGCTCTTCCCTGCACGCGGCATTCTGGAACAGCGTCAAGGTCGGCGTGATCGTGTCGATCCTGTCGACGATCCTCGCGGTGCCTGCCGCCAAGGCGATCTCGCGCTACCGGATGCCGGGCAAGGCGCCCCTCGTCGGGTTCATCATGCTGCCGTTGGTGGTGCCGGGGATCATCTTCGGCGTGGCATTGCTGTCGCTGGTGAACCGGCTCGGCATCCCGCTGTCGCTGGTGACAGTCACCATCGGGCACATCGTGTTCTGCCTGCCCTATGCCATCGCGGTGCTGCTGGCGCGGTTCGACGGCTATGACCGCACGATGGAAGAGGCCTCCGCCGATCTGGGCGAGAACGCCTGGGGTACGTTCTGGCGCATCACCTTTCCGACGATCCTGCCCGGCGTGCTGGCCAGCCTGCTGATGTCGTTCACGATTTCATTCGACGAGTTCTTCATGTCGTTCTTTCTCAGCGGCACCGAACAGACCCTGCCGATGTACATCTGGACGCAGCTGCGCTTCCCGCGCGATTTCCCGTCGCTGCTGGCATTGGCGACGATCATCCTCGGGTTCACGTTCCTGATGGTGTTCGCCGCCCTGCGCATTTCCGCCTTCGGGCTGGCGGACAGAAAGGCAGTGAAAAGATGATCGACATCATAGGCGTCAGCAAACATTTCGGCACCGTCGAGGCGATCGGCGACCTGTCCCTGACGATCGGGCGTGGCGAGTTCTTTTCGCTGCTGGGTGCGTCCGGGTCGGGCAAGACGACGCTGCTGCGGATGATCGCCGGGTTCGAGAACGTCTCGCGGGGCGAGATTTCCATCGACGGCGTGTCGATGTCGGACGTGCCGCCGCACCGCCGCCCGATCAACATGGTGTTTCAGAACTACGCGATTTTCCCGCATTTCAACGTGCGCGACAACATCGCCTACGGTCTGCGCCGCTCGGGCCTCAGCCGCGCGCAAAGGGCCGCGCGGGTGGACGAGATGCTTGACCTCATCGCCCTGCCCGGCTTTGGCGACCGGCGTGCGACGCAGCTTTCGGGCGGCCAGATGCAGCGGGTCGCCCTTGCGCGCGCCCTGATCCTGGAGCCCAAGGTGTTGCTGCTGGACGAGCCGCTGGGGGCGCTGGACAAGCAGTTGCGCGAACAGATGCAGCTGGAGCTGCGCAGCCTGCAACGCAAACTCGGCATCACCTTCGTCCTCGTCACCCACGACCAGGAAGAGGCGCTGACCCTGTCGGACCGGATCGCCGTGATGGCAAAAGGCCGGATCCTGCAGATCGACACGCCCACGGGACTGTACGACCGGCCCCGCAACCGCGAAATCGCGCGTTTCATCGGCAACATGAACTTTTTCGATGCCGTGGTGGACAAAAGCGGCGGCGCCCCCCGGATCGACGTGCGGGGCCTTGGCCGGATGCCCCTGAACGGGCAGGGCGACGGGCGGGGCGACGGGACAGCGCAGGTCGCCGTCCGGCCCGAAACCTTCTCGCTGCACCGCACCGATCCTGCGGCCGGGATCCCTGCGGTTGCGGTCGTCATGCTCGACCGGCAATACCTTGGCGGTCGTCTGATGATCTATGTCCGCCTGCCGGATCGCGACTCCCCTGTCGCCATCGCCTGTCCCCGCGTCGTCGGCGGCGAGGATTGGGATATCGAGCCGGGCACCCCCGTCTGGTTGAGCTGCAACCCCGATGCCATCATTCTGCTGGAGGATGGCTGATATCGCGCAACCGGTCGCGCCCTGCGTGACGCCGACCCCCAGAAACCAGAGCCAAGAGACAGCAATGACCGCAATACCCCCATCGCCTGCACCGCCTGGCAAACGCGAACTGGCCAAGGCACAGCGCCGCGACGATCTGATCAACGCGACCATCGTTTGCGTCGCAAAGCACGGTCTCAGCGGCACCACCATCGCGCGCGTGACCGAGATCGCGGGCACCTCCATCGGGCTGGCGAATTTTCATTTCGAGACCAAGGAACTGCTGTTCGAAGCGGTCCTGATGACGCTTGCCGACCGTGAGCGGGTGCTGTGGCACAGCCGCAGCCTCGACGGATCGCCGACCGCCGCGGACCGGATCGTCGCCCTCGTCGATGCCCGGTTCCACGTGCAGACCTGCGAACCCGCGACCCTCGCCGTCTGGTTCGCGTTCTGGGGCGATGCGACGGCGCGATCGATCTATCGGCGCGTCGTCGAGCCGATCGACGACGAGCGCATCGACCTCGTTCAGGCGCTGTTTGCCGAGCTTTTGGCGGACGGCAACTATCCCGGCATCGACGCACTGGACGCGGCACTGACCCACGAGGCATTGGGCGACGGGCTGTGGCTCAACATGTTGCTGTACCCGGATGAGTACCGCCGCGCCGCCTGCCGCGACCGGATGCTGACCGTCCTCGCCACCGTTTTTCCGCACCATTTCACCCGGCCCGGGAGCTGACTTTCTCAACCTGCCCTGCCCCCAGCCGCGCCACGCCCGCCTGTCCCGTCCCAATTTTCTCCGCCCCCAGACTGCTCCACTCCGATGCCCTACCACCCCGATCCGCCCGACCTCCGATCCGCCCGACCTCCGATCCGCCCCGCCCCAAGCCGCTCCGCTCCCGATCCCCCCCGCCCCGAATCGCCCCGCCCCAAGCCCCTCCAAAGGACGATCCCATGGCCCGTGATCCCCGCTACGACATCCTATTCGAGCCGGTGAAGATCGGGCCCGTCACGACGCGCAACCGGTTCTATCAGGTGCCCCATTGCACCGGCATGGGATGGGCGCGGCCGCGGACGGTGGCCGGGATGCGCGGCGTCAAGGCCGAGGGGGCTGGGGTGTTGTGAACACCGAATATTGCTCGATCCACCCGACGTCCGACGATCAACTGCACATTTCCGCGACGCTCTGGGACGACACGGATATTCGCGCGCACCGGCTGATGACCGACAAGGCTCACGAACACGGCAGCCTTGCGGGGTGCGAGCTGTGGTACGGCGGCGTGCGCAGTGCCAACCTTGCCACCCGCCTGCCGTCGATGGACGTGGCCGACATGCCCAATCAGGTGGGCCACCCGTTCCAGAGCCGCGCGATGGACAAGGAGGATATCCGCACGCTGCGCCGCTGGCACCGCAATGCCGCGCTACGCGCCCGCGAGGCGGAATTCGACATCGTCTATGTCTATGCAACCCACGGCTATCTGCTGGCGAATTTCCTCAACCCCGAGACCAACACCCGCTCCGACGAATACGGCGGCAGCCTGACAAACCGCACCCGCCTGATCCGCGAGCTGATCGAGGAAACCAAAGAGGCCGTGGGCGACCGCTGCGCCGTGGCCGTGCGGTTCGCCGCCGATGAGGAAATCGGCGAGGACGGCCAGCCGATCGTCGGTGAGCGTCGTGAAATGCTCGGGATGATGGCCGAAATGCCGGACCTGTGGGACATCAACGTCGCGGATTATTCCCTCGAGATGGGCGCATCGCGGTTCACCCAGGAGGGCGCGCTCGAACCGTATATGTCGTTCGTGCGGTCCGTGACGACCAAACCTGTGGTCACCGTGGGGCGCTTTACTTCGCCCGATACGATGGTGCGGATGGTGCGATCCGGCGTCACCGACCTGATCGGCGCGGCGCGCCCGTCGATCGCCGATCCGTTCTTGCCCAAGAAGATCGAAGAGGGCCGGATCGAGGACATCCGCGAATGTATCGGCTGCAACGTCTGCTATTCGGGCGACAGCCTCGCCGTGCCGATCCGCTGCACTCAGAACCCGACGATGGGCGAGGAATGGCGCCGGGGCTGGCACCCCGAGACCATCCGGAAACGCGGCTCCGACGGGCAGGTCCTGATCGTGGGCGCGGGGCCCGCGGGCCTCGAGGCGGCGCGCGCGCTGGGGCGGCGCGGCTATGACGTCGTTCTGGCCGAGGCGACGCGCACCCTTGGCGGACGCGTCACCCGCGAGGCGACCCTGCCGGGAATGTCCGAATACATCCGCGTCCGCGATTACCGCGAACAACAGCTGCACCAGATGCCCAACGTCGAGATCTATTTCGAAAGCGAACTGACCGCGCAGGACGTCGTGGATTTCGGCGCCGCCCATGTCGCCATCGCCACCGGCGCGCGCTGGCGTGGGGATGTGTTCGACGGCGCGCGGTTCGTGGACGTGGCGACAGGCGGCGCCCGCGTTCATACTCCCGACGATATCATGGACGGCGATTTGCCCGAGGGAACGGTCGTCGTCTTCGACACCGACGGCTATTACATGGGCGGCGTCGTGGCCGAGCGGCTGCGCGCCAAAGGGTGCCACGTCACCCTCGTGACGCCGTCCGACCGGGTGTCGCCGTGGACCCTCAACACCGGCGAGGGCTGGCGCGTGCCGGGACATCTGATGTCGCTGGGGATCGAGCTGGTGACCGCGCACAGCCTGACCGCGTTCGACGGCACAACCGCGTCGCTCGCCTGCGAACATTCCGAAAGGCCGCGCAGTCTGCCTGCCTCGGGCCTTGTCGTCGTGGGCCAGCGCAAACCGGTCGATGGCCTCTGGACCGATCTGCGGGCGCGGGCGGAAACTGCCTCCCTGCCGTTCGGTCTCAGCCGGATCGGCGACTGCGAGGTGCCCGCAATCGTCGCCGCGGCAACCTATGCCGGACACCGCTATGCGCAGGAACTCGACATGGCGGTCGACATCGACCTGCCGATGCGCCACGAAAAAATCGACGTCGGCCCGCCCGAGGCGCGGATGCGGGCGGCGGCGGAATGACGGCGGCGATCGCCGTCGCGGTGCCGGTCGGCGCTACCGTCGCTGTCGCCCCGTTCTGCACGGCGCGCGGGGTTTTGCCGGACACGGCGATCACGACCGACCCGCCGGTCTGCGCCACCTGCACGTCGCGGTATCAGCGCCAGAGCGCCGCGCCGGTGCGCCGATGAATCGCGCGCCGCCGATACCGCCCGCCGCCCTTGTCGCGCGCGAAGACCTCGACCGTGGCCTGGCGCATGTTCTGGCGGCCCCCGCGACAGACGCCCCGATGTACATGTTCTGCACGCGCGCGGGCTATAACCAGCGGACCCACCCGGACCGGCTGGAGATGACCTCGGCAGGCGGCGTCGCGGGCGATTTCGAGATGTCGACGCCCTGGCTGGCGCTGCCGGACGGCAGCCCCGATCCGCGCATTCAGGTGTCGATCCTGCCGCTGCGTGTCCTCGACCTTGTCTGGCGCGACCGTGACGCGCAGCCGCATCCCGGCGATACGATCATCGCCGATCTGAACGTGTCGACCGGCACCCTGCCACCGGGCACCCTGATCCGGGTCGGCACCGCGGTGCTGCGCGTCTCGGACCTGTGGAACGACGGCTGCGTCAAATGGAAGGCGCGTTATGGCCGCGCTGCGTTCGACTGGGTCTCGGCACCCGCGCACGAGGGCCTGCGGCTGCGCGGCATCCTGTGTTCCGTCGAACAGGGCGGCAGCGCCGGTCTGACGGATCGAATCGCCACAATCTGACGCCCGGCGCGATCAAGCGTCCGACCAGCGAGGCCACCGAGGGGGGGGGCTGCCTGGCCCGGCAATCCGTTTCAGAAAACCCGGCAGGCGCGACGCTGCTGCGCCTGCCGGACCGCGCCCGCCTCTACCCCAGGACCGGCATGACGAACTCGGGATCGGTGCGCTGGCCGGTGGGCCACCGCGACGTCACCGTCTTGATCCGGGTATAGAACCGGACGCCCTCCATGCCGTGCATCGCATGGTCGCCGAAAATCGACGCCTTCCAGCCGCCGAACGAATGGAACGCCATCGGCACCGGGATGGGCACGTTGATGCCGACCATGCCAACCTCGATGTCCTGACCGAACTGTCGCGCCGTATCGCCGTCACGGGTAAAGATGGCCGTGCCGTTGGCGCAGGGGTGCGCATGGACCAGATCGACGGCCTCCGCATAGGACCCGCGGCGCACGATCGACAGAACCGGCCCGAAAATCTCATCCGCCCAGACAGACATGTCGGGCGTCACATGATCGAGCAGCGTGGCACCGACGTAAAAGCCGTCCTCATAGCCCTGCTTTTGCTGCGTGAACGTCCGGCCATCGACGACGACGCCGGCTCCCGCCGCCTCACCCGCATCGACATAGCCGAGCACCTTTTCCCGGTGCGCCTGCGTGATCAGCGGCCCCATGTCGGCGTCGGCATCCGTCGTCGGCCCGATGTTCAGCGCCGCGATCATCGGCACCAGCCGCTCGATCAGCGCGTCGGCCACGGCATCGGTGACGGGCACCGCCACCGAAATCGCCATGCACCGCTCGCCCGCCGATCCGAAGGCGGCCCCCATCAGGGCATTTGCCGTCATGTCGAGGTCGGCATCGGGCATGATGATCGCGTGGTTCTTGGCACCGCCAAGCGCCTGCACCCGCTTGCCGTGCGCCGTGCCGGTGCGGTGGATGTATTCGGCCACCGGCGTCGATCCGACAAAGCTGACGGCACGCACATCGGCGTGGTGCAGCAGCGCGTCCACCGCCACCTTGTCGCCCTGCACGACATTGAAAACGCCGTCCGGCAGGCCTGCCTCGGTCAGCCATTCCGCGAGTTTCAGCGCCGCCGACGGCACCCGTTCGGAGGGTTTCAGGATAAACGTGTTGCCGCAGGCCAGCGCCACCGGAAACATCCACAGCGGCACCATCGCCGGAAAATTGAACGGCGTGATGCCGACGCAGACGCCGAGCGACTGGCGGATGGCGTGGCTGTCGACGGTGGATCCGACGTTTTCGGAGAACTCGCCTTTGAGGAAAGTCGGCGCGCCGATGGCGAATTCGACCACTTCGATGCCACGGGTCACCTCGCCAAGGGCGTCGTCCTGGGTCTTGCCGTGTTCGGCGGCAAGGATCCGGGCCAGTTCATCCGCACGGTCCCACAGGATCGCCTTGAACCGGTCGAGGACCCGCGCCCGGCGCAGTGGCGGCGTTTTCGACCACGCGGGCCATGCGGCCCGCGCTGCGGCAACGGCGGTGTCCACGTCGGCGGGCGTCGCCATCGCGACGGATTTGTCGGAGGTTCCGGTGGCCGGATCGAAGACGGGCCGTGTGTCGGTGGACGCGCCGGTCGTCCGACGTCCCGATATATAATGGGTCAGCTGTGTCATCGCTATCTCCTTTAGGTTGCCCATGACTAGCCTTTCCAGATATCCATAAATATAGGATATATCGGATATCTATTATCCAAAAATGGATGCCTTGCCAGAAGAGGGAGGACACGGTGAACTGGGACGATCTGAAGTATTTCCTCGCCGTGGCCCGCGACGGCCAGATCCTCGCCGCCTCGCGCCGCCTCGGGATCGGTCAGGCAACGCTGAACCGCAGGCTTGGGGCGCTCGAATCCGCGTTGGGGTGC
This sequence comes from uncultured Alphaproteobacteria bacterium, assembly GCA_963761735.1. Classification (GTDB taxonomy): domain Bacteria; phylum Pseudomonadota; class Alphaproteobacteria; order Rhodobacterales; family Rhodobacteraceae; genus CAVXHQ01. The sequence continues at coordinate 300,540 of CAVXHQ010000005.1, read as the reverse complement.
AACCTGTTCAACCGGTCGCCGACCGGATGCACGCTGACCGGCGCGGGGCGGTCGTTGCTGGCCCGCGCCGAACGGATCGAGGCCGAGGCCGCCCGGGTGCAGGCCAGCCTGGCGCCTGCCGACGACGACGGCATCGTGGGAACCGTGCGGGTCGGCGCGCCGGACGGTTTCGGCGTGGCCTACCTTGCCGGGCGTCTGGGCGCGCTGACACAGCGGCATCCCGGACTGACGGTGCAGCTTGTCCCCGTGCCGCGCAGTTTTTCACTGTCGCGCCGCGAGGCGGATATTGCCGTCACCGTCGGCCGTCCAGTCAAGGGACGCCTTCGGGCGCGCAAGCTGACCGAGTACACGCTGGGCCTCTACGCCACCGCTGACTACCTCGCGCGGCATCCGCGCGTGAACGCTGTCGCCGATCTGCGCGATCACGATCTGATCGGCTCTGTCGACGATCTGATCTATGCGCCGCAGCTCGCATTTGCGTCGGATCTGAAAATCCCCTGGGCCTCGCGGATCGAGATTTCGGGTGCCGTGGGCCAGTACGAGGCTGTAAGATCCGGGGCGGGCATCGGAATCCTGCACCGTTTCATGGCGGCACAGGACAGCGCTCTCGTGCAAATCGTGCCGGACCTCGTGATCCGGCGCAGCTACTGGACCGTCTGGCACGAAAGCCTGAATGCCGGACGTGCCTTGCGGGTGGTAGCGGATTACCTCGATGAGATCGTCGGGGCCGAGCGGCATTTGTTTCGGTGAGGCCGACCGCCAGAGGCGATTTCGCCTTACCGGCGGGCCGGTCGCCATTCCGTGCCGCGACGGCGCCGATTGCTCCGCGCCCGCCCTTGGGGTAATCCGGTTGAACCGACGTTCAGGAGATCGAGGCAATGGCCGACCGCGAGACAATGGAATACGATGTGGTGATCGTGGGCGCGGGGCCTGCGGGTCTTTCGGCGGCGATCCGTCTGAAACAGCTCGACGCCGATCTCGAGGTCGTGGTCCTCGAAAAAGGCTCCGAGGTGGGGGCGCATATCCTGTCGGGTGCGGTGCTGGATCCTGGTGGTCTCGACGCGCTGCTGCCCGACTGGAAGTCGCGCGGTGCGCCGGTGAACGTGCCCGTCACCCGCGATAATTTCTATATGCTGGGGGCTGCCGGCAAGGTGCGCATCCCGAACGTCGTGATGCCGCCGCTGATGAACAATCACGGCAATTACATCGTCTCGATGGGCAATGTCTGCCGCTGGCTGGCCGAGCAGGCCGAAGAGCTGGGCGTCGAGGTTTTCCCCGGCATGTCGTGTTCCGAAATCGTCTGGGGCGAGGATGGCGCCGTGAAAGGCGTCGTCGCCGGTGAATTCGGGCGAAACGCCGACGGCAGCGAAGGGCCGTCCTATGAGCCGGGCATGGAACTTCACGGCAAATACGTCTTTCTGGGCGAGGGCGTGCGCGGCAGCCTCAGCAAGCAGGTGATTGCAAAATTCGGGCTCGACGACGGCCGCGAGCCGCAGAAATACGGCCTCGGCATGAAAGAGCTGTGGGAGATCGATCCCGAAAAGCACCGCGAGGGCACCGTCACCCACACGATGGGCTGGCCGCTGAGCGAGAGCAAGGCGGGCGGCGGATCGTTCATCTATCACCTGGACAACAATCAGGTCTATGTCGGTTTCGTCGTGCATCTGGGCTACAAGAATCCGCACACCTTTCCGTACATGGAATTTCAGCGGTTCAAGCATCACCCGATGGTCGCCGACCTGCTGGAGGGCGGCAAACGCATCGCCTACGGCGCGCGCGCGATCACCGAAGGCGGGTTTCAGTCGATGCCGAAGACCGCTTTTCCGGGCGGTGCGCTGCTGGGCTGTTCGGCGGGCATGGTCAACGTGCCGCGGATCAAGGGCAATCATAACGCGATGCTGTCGGGCAAGGCCGCGGCAGAGGCGGCATTTATCGCCATCGGCGCGGGCCGGGCGGGCGATACGCTCGATGCCTACGACACCGAGGTTCGGACCGGCGCGATCGGCACCGATCTGAAACGGGTGCGCAACGTCAAACCGCTCTGGTCGCGCTATGGCCTGATGGCGTCGCTGACCCTTGGCGGGGCGGACATGTGGCTCAACAATCTGCTCGGTCTCACGTTTCTCGGCACGATGAAGCATGGCAAATCCGACGCCGAGGCGACGGAACCGGCCGCCGCGCACAAGGTGATCGACTATCCGAAACCGGACGGCAAACTGTCGTTCGACCGACTGACGAACGTTGCCTTCAGCTTTACCAACCACGAGGAAAGCCAGCCACCGCATCTGCACCTGACCGACGCCAGCATCCCGGTCACGCATAACCTGCCGACCTATGCGGGGCCGTCGGCGCGCTATTGCCCGGCGGGCGTGTACGAATTCGTCGGGACCGGCGCGGACACGAAATTCCAGATCAATTTCCAGAACTGCGTTCACTGCAAGACCTGCGACATCAAGGATCCGGCGCAGAACATCGTCTGGACGGTGCCACAGGGCGGCGACGGGCCGAATTATCCGAATATGTAGGACCGTGCCTGCCGAGAGCCGACGCGGCCACATCGCCGGCGGTACGGCTGCGACGGCCCTTGCGCGATCGTTCCGCACTGAGAATACCGTCCCGGTGCGAACGGCGCCCGCTGTCCTGCGCACAGCAGGCTGCGGCAACGGCGGCGATCCGCGCAATGACCGACACGGGTCTGGCGACCGGGGCCGTCCCGGTCGAAAGTGCGGGTCACACCCTCTGACACCGAAAGTGCCCAATGCCTCTGCCCCCCGGCTTTCTCCCTGCGGGGCACGCCCCGGCCAAGATCAATCTGACATTGCACATCACCGGACGGCGCGACGACGGCTATCATCTGCTCGACAGTCTGGTGGCGTTTGCCGGACTCGTCGACGAGATTACGGCCCAGTCTGCTGTCAAGCTGACCCTGACCGTCGACGGGCCATTCAAACAAGGCGTGCCGGTCGACGACAGCAACCTGATCCTGAAGGCGGCGCAAACCCTGCAGACGGCGCGCAATGTCACGGCCGGGGCCGCGATCCGCCTGACAAAGGCGTTGCCTCATGCGGCGGGCATCGGCAGCGCCTCGTCGGACGCCGCCGCCACGATCCGCCTGCTGGCGGACCTGTGGCAGGTGCCGCCGCTGCGCCCGACCGACGCAGAAGTTGCGGCCCTCGGCGGCGACGTCCCCGTATGCCTCGCCGGTCCGCTGCCGCGCCGGATGGGCGGGATCGGTCACTTGCTGGCTCCGGTGCCGGCATTGCCGCCGATGGCACTCGTCCTGGTGAACCCCGGCGCTCAGGTGCCGACGCGCGACGTTTTCGCGGCCCTGGACAAGCACGACGGCGACACGATGCAACCGCTGCCGCCTGGTCTGTCCCTGCCCGCATTCTGCACCTGGCTCGGCGAACAGCGCAACGACCTGACCGCCGCGGCCTGCACCATCGCCCCCGAAATCGGCGTGGTTCTGGGCCGGTTGCGCAGCCTGCCGCAGGTCCTGCACGCGGGCATGTCGGGATCGGGGGCGACCTGTTTCGGGATCGTGCGCGATATCGGTGCGGCGCGTGCGGCAGCTCGGGTGTTGCAGATTTCGCAGCAGGGGTGGTGGGTCGCTCCGGCGACGCTGATCGGCGCGCAGGGATAAGTCGCCGGGCGCCGGCCTAGCTGATCCGGGCCACCACGTAATCGGCAAGGTCCGCCAGCATCCCGCGCAGCTCTCCGTCGGGCACGGCATCCAGCGCCGCCCTGGCGCGTGCCGCCCAGTCCTGCGCATCGCGTCGCGTCGCCTCCAGCGTCCCGTGGGCGGCAAAACAGGCGCGTGCCTGCGCCTCGTCGCCCTCGTCGATCCGGCCTTTGCCGATAGTTCGCTCCCAGAAGCCGCGCTCTTCGGCGTTGGCCGCCGCCACGGCGCGGATCACCGGCAGGGTCATCTTGCCTTCGCGGAAATCGTCGCCGGTATCCTTGCCGATGGCGTCCGATCCCTCCCAGTCCAACAAATCGTCGACGATCTGAAAGGCAATCCCCAGCGCGTCGCCATAGTCGTACAGCGCCTGAACCACCGCCTCGTCCGCCTGCGCGATCACGCCGCCCACCTGCGTGGCGGCGGAAAACAGTGCCGCGGTCTTGCCCCGCACGACTTTGAAATAGATGTCCTCGGTCGTGGCGAGATTGCGCGCGGCGGTCAGTTGCAGGACCTCGCCCTCGGCGATGGTCGCCGCCGCATTCGCGAGGATATCGAGAACCCGCATGGAGCCGGTTTCGATCATCAGCTGAAACGACCGCGCGAACAGGTAATCGCCGACCAGTACCGACGAGGTGTTGTCCCACAACAGGTTCGCCGTGGGCCGCCCGCGCCGCCGGTCGCTTTCGTCGACCACATCGTCGTGCAGCAACGTGGCGGTGTGAATGAATTCGACCGTCGCGGCCAGATGCACGTGAAACGGCCCGTCATAGCCGCACAATCGCGCCGCCGCGAGCGTCAGCATCGGGCGCAACCGCTTGCCCCCCGCCTCGATCAGATGCGCCGTCACCTGCGGGATGCGGGGCGCATGCTCCGACGCCATGCGCGCGCGGATCATCTCGTTCACCGCGACCAGATCGGGGGCGAGCGCGGCGGCGAGCCGGTCGTGCGGCCTGGCGACTTCGGGGGCGGATGTCTGTGCGGTGGAAATGGCGCTCGTCATGGATAACCCCGGGCCTCTGCTCGACAACGACGGCGCGACGTCTTAGCGATGAAATATGAAAGAGCTTTTGCGTACCAACGATCCGACGATCATCGCCTTTGCGACCGCTCTGTTGCAGGGCGAAGACATAGCCTGCTTTGAGTTGGACGTAAATATAAGCATCCTCGAGGGGAGCATCGGCATATTGCCGCGCCGTCTGATGGTGCGCGAGGCCGACCACGCCGCCGCCCTGCGCGCGATGCGCGACAATGACGTCGACCTCGGATACTGAATCCGGTTGTGGCCCGTTGCGCCACGACGCCTTTCTGGGCGGGCGACTGACGATCTCGCAGCCCGTGGGCGGCTATCTGGCGGGTGCCGATGCGGTGTTTCTGGGCGCGGCGGTGGACGCGACCGCCGGACAGACGCTGCTCGATCTGGGATGCGGGGCCGGTGTTGCGATGCTCTGTGCGGCATTCCGCGTCCCGGGGCTGATCCCGACCGGCGTCGAGGTTCAGACGGATTATGTTGCCCTTGCGCGACACAACGCCGCGGCAAATGCGATCTCGGCGGAGGTGATATGCGCCGATCTGCGCGCCATGCCGCCCGGCGTCCGGTCGCGCCGCTTCGATCATGTCATCGCCAACCCGCCCTATCATCCACCGGGTGCCGGCAGGCACGCCGCCGATGCGGGCCGTGACATCGCGCGCGCGGGAGAGACCCCGCTGGCCGTCTGGCTCGATGTCGCATCGCGCCGTCTGGCGCCGCGTGGGCGGCTGGCGCTCATTCAACGGATTGACCGTTTGCCGCAGGTTTTACAGGGGTTGCCGCCATCCGTGGGCTCTGTCGTGGTGCTGCCGCTGGTGTCGCGCGAAGGCCGCGCGCCGGAGCGGTTCGTTCTGTGGGGCATCAAGGGCGGGCGCGCCGCGTTCCGTCTTGCCGACCCGATGGTGATGCACAGCGGGCCGGTGCATTCGGGCGCGGGCGACGACCATGCACCGGCGGCGGCAGCGATTTTGCGCGGTGGCGCAAAGCTGTGCATCCCCTCTTAACCTGACGTCAACAATTCGGCGTCACGATATTCGTATACCGCCGATGCTGCTCTGCGGCGTGACAGCCAGGGCGATCTGTGGTGGTCTGCGGTACGTGGTTTCCATCAATGGAGGACGATAATGAGCCTGAATTCCCACCTGGAAGAACTTCGCAAGAAGCACCGGAATCTCTCAGAAGCAGTAGACGCCGCAAACCGCAGCCCCGGCGCCGACCAGATCGAAATTTCCCAAATGAAAAAGCAGAAACTCCACCTCAAGGAAGAGATCAGCCGCCTGAGCGCCTGAATGCCTCCGGCCCCTTGCGGGGCCGACCCATTAACGTCGGGTGCTGGCCAAGGCGGCCAGGCCCGCACCAGCGGTGATAAGAGCGGCCGACACGAGCAGAACGCCCGACGCGGCGGTGACGCCCGCCGCAATGAGGATCAGGGTCGACAACAGCGGCGCGGCATAGGACGCGACGCCCAGCACCTGAATATCGCCCCGTTTCACGCCGACATCCCAGACAAAGAATGCCAGACCGACCGGGCCAAGACCCAGGCCGACGATGGCGAACCAGCCAAGTCTGTCCTCTGGCCATGCCGGCACCTCGAGCGCAAGATGCGCCACGCCCGAAAGTGCGGCGCTCGCCAGACAGAACACCGCGACGCTGCTCGTGGGGACCCGGCCGAAGCGGCGCGAAATCACTGAATATCCGGACCAGGTAAAGGCGCAGCCCAGCGCCGCCAGATACCCCGGCACGGCGCCTGGATCGAAACCGGCGCCATTGCGGGCGATCAGCAGGGCCGCCCCGGCAAAGCCGATCAGCGCCCCGGCGACATGACCTGCGCGCAGTCTTTCGCCCGGCAAAAGCCCCGAGAACAGCACGATCAGCAGCGGCCAAAGATAGGCAATCAGCCCCGCCTCGGCGGGAGGTGCCGCGCGCAGAGCCGTGAAGTACAGCAGATGATAGCCAAACAGACCGAGCGTTCCGAAGGCGTAGACGACCAGCGGTACGCGGGTAAGAGCCCGTAAACCGGTCGTCGTCACAACCCAGACGATCCCGACGACGCCACCGATGGCAAACGTCAGCGTATTGAGCAGAAGGGGCGGCACCGGCGATGTCCAGACGGTCAGCAACGCCAGCAGTGACCAGAGCGCCACCGCGACAAAACCGACAGCCGTGGCAAATGCGCGGGACATGGCGACCTTTCCATACGACGAGGACCGGGCATCTGACCCGGCCCTTTCGCGGTACCGCCTGCACTAGCCGAGCTTTTCCAGAAAGTTCGACCCCAAGTCTTTCGAAACTTCGGCTGCGTCAGGTCAGATATTGACCGCCGTTCGCCGAAATCGTCGATCCGGTGATGAACCCGGCCTGATCCGAGGCGAGGAACGTCACGCAGCGCGCGATTTCGTCTGCCTCGCCCAACCGGCCCACGGGAATCTGCGGCAGGATCACGTCGTTCATCACCTTTTCAGGGATCGTCGCCATCATCTCGGTGTTGATATACCCCGGCGCGATGACGTTGACGGTGATGCCCGCACGCGCGCCCTCTTGCGCCAGCGCCTTGGTGAATCCGATGTCGCCCGCCTTGGACGCGGCATAGTTTGCTTGTGCGAATTGCCCCTTTTGCCCGTTGATCGACGAAATCGTCACGATCCGCCCGAACTTGCGGCTCCGCATGCCCTCCCAGACGTTGCGGGTCATGTTGAACACGCCGTTCAGGTTGGTCGAGATTACTTCGTTCCAATGCTCCGGCGTCATCTTGTGGAACGGCGCATCGCGGGTGATGCCGGCGTTGTTCACCAACACATCGACAGGGCCAAGGTCGGTCTCGATCTGCGCCACACCTTTGGCGCAGCTGTCGAAATGCGACACATCCCATTTGTAGGTTTTGATGCCCGTTTTGTCGGTAAACTTCGCCGCTGCCTCGTCATTGCCCGCATAGGTGGCGGCGACGGCATAGCCCTCGTCCTTGAGTGCCATTGAAATGGCGGCGCCGATACCGCGGCTGCCTCCGGTCACGATTGCTACGCGCGGCATGGTGTTTCCTCCCTTAAAATTCAGATCTTGGTAACGATGCTATTGTTGTGTCGTACGGACGCAATATTATTGCGCCCGTAGTGCGATCAATCCCGTTCGACGCAGAGGGCGACGCCCATGCCGCCGCCGATACACAGAGTCGCAAGGCCCTTTTTGACACCACGCCGCTTCATCTCGAACAACAGCGTGTTGAGGACGCGCGCACCGGAGGCACCGATCGGGTGACCGATGGCGATGGCGCCACCGTTCACGTTCACGATTGCCGGGTCCCAGCCCATGTCCTTGTTGACCGCGCAGGCCTGTGCCGCGAAGGCCTCGTTCGCCTCGACAAGGTCGAGATCCCCAACCTTCCAGCCTGCCTTCTCCAGCGCCTTGCGCGAGGCATAGATCGGACCGGCGCCCATGATCTTTGGGTCCAGACCGGCGGTCGCATAGCTTGCGATGCGGGCCAGTGGCTCGATCCCGCGCTTTTGCGCCTCTTCGACACTCATCAGCAGGGTCGCGGCGGCGCCGTCGTTCAGGCCGGACGCATTGGCGGCGGTGACAGAGCCGTCCTTGGCGAACGCGGGACGCAGTTTCGCCATCGCCTCCATGGTGGCGCCGTGACGGATATACTCGTCCTGATCGACGGTGGTGTCGCCCTTGCGGCCCTTGATGATGTAGGCGAGGATTTCATCCGCGAACCGGCCGGCTTTTTGCGCGGCCTCGGCCTTGTTCTGGCTGGCGACGGCGAATTCGTCCTGCATTTCGCGGCTGATCTGCCATTTTTCGGCGACGTTTTCGGCCGTCTGACCCATGTGATAGCCGTTGAACGCGTCCCACAACCCGTCCTTGATCATCGTATCGATCAGCGTCAGGTCGCCCATCTTCTGGCCCTGCCGGATGCACTGGGCATGGGGCGACATCGACATGTTTTCCTGACCGCCCGCCACGACGATGGAGGCATCGCCCAGCATGATGTGCTGTGCACCAAGCGCCACGGCCCGCAGGCCGGAACCGCAGACCTGATTGATGCTCCACGCGGCACTTTCCTGCGGCAGGCCCGCATTGATATGCGCCTGACGGGCCGGGTTCTGGCCCTGTGCGGCGGTCAGCACCTGACCGAGGATGGTTTCGGAGACCTCTGCCTTGTCGATACCGGCGCGGGCGACGACCTCCTGGATGACGGCGGCTCCGAGATCATGGGCGGGGGTATTGGCGAATGCGCCACCGAAGCTGCCGACGGCAGTCCGGGCGGCGGAGGCGATCACGACGTTGGTCATCTGTAGCTCCCGATTGATGAGGCACGACCCGAAATCAGGGCGCGTGCGGGGCCGGAGCGCGAGGTCAGCGCCCTGGCTTGATGCCCCGCGATTCTATGCCCCCTGCCCGCCAAGGGCAACGCGATTGATCGCCCGATGTGCGGGCAAGGGCCGGACCGGGGCCAACGGGACGGGGCCAACGGGACGGGGCCAACGGGACGGGGCCAACGGGACGGGGCCAACGGGACGGGGCCAACGGGACGGGGCCTCCCATCGAAGAGCCTGTATCGGCCTGACGGCTAAAGCGTCGGCTTGGGCACACCGAACAGATAGCCTTGCAGGCAATCGACCCCCAGATCGGCGAGAAGCTCCGCCTCTTCGGCGGTTTCGACGCCTTCGGCGACGGCGAACATCTCGAACTGGTGGGCGACCATGATCAGCGCCTCGGACAGGATCTGATTGTCGGGAGAATGCTGGATTTCGCGGATGAAATGCCGGTCGATCTTGACCAGATCGAAGAAAAAATCCTTGAGATAGCGAAACGCGGTCATCCCGGCCCCGAAATCGTCGAGCGCGAAGGTCACGCCCTTGGGCTGCAGCTCTGCCATGAAGCGGATGACGACCTCCGGCATGGCCATCGCGCTTTCCTCCGATATCTCGAGGATGAGACGATGTCCGATGCCTTCGGTGGCGCGAATCCCCTGATACAGGGTGCGCCGCCATTTGCCGTCACCGATGGACCGGGCGGACATGTTGATCGACAGGCGCAGTTTGGGGTGCTGCTGAAGCTTGGCAAGGCCGAGGCGCAGGGCCGCGCAGTCGATCTCGCGGCCCATTTCCGTATCCTCGACGTCGGGCATGAATTTTGCCGCCGGCAGGATGCGGCCGCCGTCGTCGAGCACCCGGATCAGCCCCTCGTAGAAGGTGACGGCACCGCTGCCGTCCGCCTTCACGATCGGCTGAAACGCCAGTTGCGTATGACCTGCGGCCAAGGCATGCCGCACCAGCGCGGGGATATCGCGGTCCCGGCTCTGGCTTGCCGCCTGAAACGGATCGAGCGGGCCGATTTCATCGTTGCCGTGTACCGACCGTTTCACGCCGAGCATCCGCGCATCCCCCGATTGCCTGAACCATTGGTGGTCGTTGTGCCGCAACAAGGCTAATGTCGGGTAAAGGCGTGTGGGATCTGCAAAATTGATCCTATTTTCGCCAAGAAGCGGAGGCAGGAATGCGGGCGGACGGACGGTGCGGCTGGGTCGGGGATCAGCCGATCTACCTCGACTATCACGATACCGAATGGGGCGTTCCGGAACGGGACAGCCGGACGCTGTGGGAAAAGCTGATCCTCGACGGGTTTCAGGCGGGGCTCAGCTGGATCACGATCCTGCGCAAACGCGAGGCGTTCCGCGCCGCCTTCGCCGGATTCGAGCCCGAGACGATCGCCCGCTGGGGCGAGGCGGACGTCGCGCGCCTGCTCGGTGATGCGGGCATCGTCCGGCACCGGGGCAAGATCGAGGCCACGATCGGCAATGCGCGGGCCTATCTGAGGATGTCCGAGACGCAGGAGTTCGCCGATTTTCTGTGGGGGTATTTCGACGGTGTCCCGTTGCAGAACCGCTGGCAAAGCATGGCCGAGGTGCCTGCCTTCACGCCGCTGTCGACGCAGATATCCAAGGATCTGAAGACCGCGGGCTTTCAGTTTTGCGGGCCGACGATCGTCTACGCTTTCCTGGAGGCGACGGGACTTGTGAACGACCATCTGGTGAGCTGCCCGCGCCACGCGCCCTGTGCCGCGCTGGCGAATGGCTGAACGGGGATTTCACCGGCAGTCACGCGTGGATTGAGATGGCAGAAGCGAGGGGCCAGCCCCTCGCGCTCCCCGGGATATTTTCAACCAGAAGAAGGGCGGACCGGGAAAAGAGCGGACTACCAGCGGCCCAGCGCGGCCTCGTCGGTGTTTTTGGCATCGACCCATGTGGCACCTGTGGCGGTGATCTCGCGTTTCCAGAACGGCGCGCGGGATTTGAGATAGTCCATCAGGTATTCCGCGGCCTCGAAGGCGGCGGCGCGGTGCGGAGCGGCGGTTGCGACCATCATGATCGGCGCGCCCGGCGGCAGCGATCCGTAGCGGTGGATGATCAGCGCATCGCCCAGCGACCAGCGGCGCTGCGCGTCTCGTGCGATCTCGGTCAGCGCCGCCTCGGTCATGCCGGGGTAATGCTCGATCTCCATCGCGATCATATCGCCCGGCGCGGTGTTGCGGACGATGCCCGTGAAGGTCACGATCGCCCCGGCGCCGGGCGCGCGGGCCGTGAAGCGGTTCAGTTCCGCGCCTGCGTCGAAGGCGTCGGCCTGCACGCGAACGTCCATGTTATCCCCCCGTCATCGGCGGAAAGAACGCGACCTCGCGGGCGTCAGCAAGGCTGGCATCGAAGGTGGCGAGGCGCTTGTCCACCGCCACCCGCAGGGCCGAAACGTCGGCAAAGGCCGCGGCGTAGCGGTCTTCGCGCGCGGACAGTTCGGCGACCAGATCCTGCACGGTTGCGGCATCTGTTTCGATCCGTTCGGACGGCAGGCCAATCCGCTCGCGGACCCAGGCGAAATACAGCACGTCGATCATTTTACCTCCCTGAGGTACGGCAGCGATTTCGAGAAATAGTCCCACCCCGTCAGCAACGTCAGCGCGGCGGCGGCCCACAGGAGTGCGACACCGGAATACCAGATGACGAAGCCGAGCGTGGACAACAGGTTCAGACCGAGGACGTCCTCGATCCCGCCGGACAGGATACCATCGACGGTTGCCGCGTCCATCCCCTGTACCCGTTCGAGGAATTCGTGTTCCACGATGCCGGTGGCGAACAGCACGGCGATGGCGACCATCTGCAACGTGGTTTTCCATTTCGCCAGCCGGGTCACCGCCAGAAGGCCCGCCGTCGCCCCGAGGAATTCGCGCAGGCCCGAAACGAACACCTCGCGGAACAGGATCATCGTCGCGGGCAGCAAAATCCACGGGTTCATGCCGGAAAATCCGGTGATCACCAGCAGCGCGATGATGACCATCGCCTTGTCGGCAATCGGATCGAGCATGGCGCCGAAGCGGCTTTCCTGTTTCCAGGCGCGCGCGAGGTATCCGTCGGCGAAATCCGTCAGGGCGGCGACCACGAACAGGGCCAGCGCATACCAGTCGGCGTAGGGGCGCGCGAAATACAGGAACATCACCACGACGCCGGGGGCGGCGGCAAGGCGCAGGACAGTGAGGATGTTCGGCAGGGTCCATTTCATGAGGGAGATATAGGCGCAGTGTCCGACGGTGACCATACACGCGGGCAAGTCGCACGGCCCCCGGTGTCAGGAACGCGGCGTGGTGTGGCCCGTTTCATGCCGCGATGGCTCCTTGCGGCCCGGCGTGGCGGCATCCCGCCCGTACGCCCGGCGTTCCCGGCGTTTCAGCCCTTTTCATGAAAATAATCGTAGATCTTTTTCGCCATATTTTCCGAGATACCTTCCACGGCGGTTAGATCCGCAAGATTGGCGCGGGCAACCGCCTTGGCAGACCCGAAATGCGCCAGAAGCGCGCGCTTGCGGGCGGCACCGACGCCCGCGACCTCGTCCAGCGGCGTCGCACCGATGTGTTTGGCGCGTTTGGCGCGATGGGTCCCGATGGCGAAACGGTGCGCCTCGTCGCGCAGACGCTGGACGAAATACAGGACCGGGTCGTTGTGGCGCAGGGCCATGGGACGCTGACCGGTGCGGTGGAATTCCTCTTTTCCCGCGTCCCGGTCCTCGCCCTTGGCGACGCCCACCATCGGCACCTCGCCCACGCCGAGGTCGGTCATGATGCCGCGCACCGCCGATACCTGCCCCGCGCCGCCGTCGATCAGCAGCAGATCGGGCCACGACGGGCTGTTGCGCCCGGGGTCCTCTTTCAGCAAGCGGGTAAAGCGGCGCGTCAGCACCTCTTTCATCATGCCGAAATCGTCGCCCGGCGTGATCTCGGTCCCCTTAATGTTGAATTTGCGGTACTGACCCTTTTCAAAACCTTCGGGCCCCGCGACGATCATGCCGCCGACCGCATCGGTGCCGCTGATATGGCTGTTGTCGTACACCTCGATCCGCCTCGGAGGCCGCGGCAGATCGAAGGCCTCGGCCAGCCCGCGCAACAGACGCCCCTGCGTCGCGGTTTCCGACATGCGCCGCGCGAGGCTCTCTCGGGCGTTGCGGGCGGCGCCCTGGATCAGCTCGGACTTTTCGCCACGCTGCGGCACGAGGATCTCGACCTTGCGGTTGATCTTCTGCGCCAGCGCCTCTGCCATCAGGTCGGTGTCGTCGAGACCGTGGCTCAACAACAATTGCGGCGGTGGATCGCGGTCGGCATAGAACTGCCCGACGAAGGCCTGCATTACCTCTGCGGTGTCCTCCTCGCCCGAAATGCGGGGGTAGTAATCGTGGTTGCCCCAGTTTTGATTGGCGCGGATGAAGAACACCTGCACGCAGGCCTGACCGCCGTCGATGTGCAGGGCGATCACGTCGGCGTCCGACACGCCGCGCGGATTGATGCCCTGCGCCGTCTGCACCTGCGTCAGCGCCTTGATCCGGTCGCGCAGGGCGGCGGCGCGCTCATATTCCATGTTGCCCGCGGCGTCGTTCATCTGCGCGGCCAGCGCCTCCTGAATGCCCCTGGTCCGGCCTTGAAGGAATTTCTCGGCGTCCGAAACCGACTGCTGATAGTCCTGCGGCGACACGAGGCCGACGCAGGGACCGGAACAGCGTTTTATCTGGTATTGCAGGCACGGCCGGGTGCGCGTCTCGAAATCGCTGTCGGTACAATTGCGCAGCAAGAACACGCGCTGCAACTGGTTCAGCGTCCGGTTCACGGCGCCGGCACTGGCAAAGGGGCCAAAATAGGTGCCCTTTTCCTTTTTCGCGCCGCGATGTTTCTTGATCTGCGGATAATCGTGGGTTTTCGACACGAGGATATTGGGGAACGACTTGTCGTCCCGCAACAGCACGTTGTAGCGCGGTTTGAGCTGTTTGATCAGGTTCTGTTCAAGCAGCAACGCCTCGGTCTCCGTGCGCGTCGTCAGGAACATCATCGACGCCGTCTCGCGGATCATCCGGGCGATGCGGCCCGAATGTGGCCCCGGGCGGGAATAATTCGTTACCCGCGCCTTCAGATTGCGCGCCTTGCCGACGTACAACACCCGGCTTTCGGCATCCAGCATCCGGTACACCCCCGGCGAGGTATCCAGCGTGCGCAGATAGGCCTTGATGCAATCGTAGCCGGTCAGGGGGGCGGTTTCGGTCATCGGGTCGGGCGGTCCTTGGCTCTGGCGGGCGTTTTGAATTCAGCTGGATTCGGCGGCATCGCTGTAACATAGGAGCGCGGGGATCAAGAGCAAAGCTGTCCCCCATTTATGTGGATAACCCGGTGGATCGTCCCCCGAAACCGGGAAATTCCTCATGTATCCGGCAGGGTTCACAACTCTGATACATTTTTGGGCATTTCGGTAAGTCACTGCAAATGCGCGAAATTATTCTTACGGATTGTGAAGGATCTGAAAACGTTAGGAAAATCTTAATGCTCGTAAATCCGATTCGGTTCCGTGCACAACTTTGCTGCGCGACACCCCGCCGAGGCCGAATATCCCTGCGGACGGGATCAGCCGGCGCCCAACTCATCGGGCGTCTGCCAGCCCAGATGCTGACCGCCATCGACACACAGGCACTGCCCCGTGACGCCGGGCGCGTCGAGGAAATAACCCAGCGCCGCCGTGATATCCGATGGATTGGATCCACGGTGCAGGACGGTCGCCTTGCGCTGAGCCGCGAATTTCTCGGGGGGCTGACGCGCGCCCTTCAACGTCGGCCCCGGCGCAATCGCGTTAACCCGGACACGCGGCGCGAGGCCCTGGGCGGCGGTACGGGTCAGCGTCCAGAGACCCATCTTGGCAATCGTATAGGTCATGTGTTCGGGCGTCAGCTTGCGGATTTTCTGGTCGAGCATGTTGACGACAAGGGCCTGTGCCACCGGCTCTCCGCGTGGGTCGAGGACAGGTTCGGGCGCGGCGCCTGCCAGATGTTGCGTCAGAACAAAGGGCGCGCGCAGGTTCGATCCGATGTGCCGGTCCCAGGTTTCGCGGGTCGCGCTGTCGATGGTGTCGTATTCGAAAATCGAGGCGTTGTTGACAAGGCACGTCACCGGCCCGCCCAGCGCCTCTGCCGCGCGCGGCACAAGGGCTGCGGTCGCCGCCTCGTCCAGCAGATCGGCGTGAAGCGTGACGGCGTTGCGGCCCCTTTCGCGGATCAGACCGGCGGTCTCTTGGGCGCCGGCCTCGCTGCTTGCGTAATGTACGGCGACGTCGAATCCGCGGCTGCCCAGATACACCGCCATCGCCCGGCCCAGACGCGCGCCCGCGCCGGTGACGAGGGCGCGCCCCGCGGCGGCCATCTCAGCGGGCCTTGCCACAGGGACAGGCGGATTTGCCAAGGCGAAACCGACCGCAGCGGCCGCACTTGGCAGACCGTAACCGCGCCTGCCCCGGAAACCGCAATCGGCCGAACATTGCAAGGACGGCCATGCCGACGAGGAACAGGACGACGATCTTGATCAGCATGGTGCCCCCTCAAAGACCGAATCGGGCAAAAGCGGCCCTTTCGGTCAGATGCGCCTGTGTGCCGTCGATGATGTCTCGGGTCAGGCTCAGGCCGAAACGCGACAGAAACGATCGTTTCGGACCATAGCGCCGAAACCGCACCTTGTCGCCGAAACGCGTCTTCATCGTCGGCACGAGATGGCCGATGTGGTCGGCAAGGCCCGCGTCGATGGCCCTTTGGCCGATCCAGACCTCGCCGGTATACAGCCGCGGATCGTCCGTCAGCCGGTCGCCGCGGGTCTTTTTCACATGGGCGACGAAAGTGGCGTGAATATCCTCGAGCCAGCCGGTCAGACGCGCCACATCCTCGGGTTTTTCGGCGCGGAACGGGTCCAGCATGCTTTTCGACGTGCCCGATGTGTGCACCCGCCGCTCGACGCCGTACTGCGCGATCAGGTCCTGCAGGCCGAACCCCGCAGAGATCACGCCGATCGATCCCGTCATCGACGTTGCGTCAAGGTAGATATCATCCGCCGCACAGGCGAGCCAGTAGCCGCCCGACGCCGCCACATCCTCGACGAAGGCGAACACGGGGATCTTCTTGTCATCGGCAAGCCGCCGGATCCGTGCCGCGATCAGCGAGGATTGCACCGGCGAGCCGCCCGGAGAATTGATCTCGAGGGCGAGGGCCGCGGGTTTGCCCTTGGACACGGCCCGCTCGATCACGGCACCGATGGCGGCATCCGACAGGCCGCGTCCGCCCGCCGCGATCACGCCTTGCAGGCGGACGACGGCAACGAGGGGGTGTTTCTTGGCAAAGGGATTTTTCATCATCTCCGCGATGTAAGCCGCCCGGCCCCGCCCGGCAAGGTGCCGCTATTGCCGCAGCCGCCAGCCGGTCCGGAAGATCGCCCAGATCGCCGCGAGGCACAGGCCCATGAACAGCGCGATCGCCATGAGGGAAATGCCGATCGGCACGTCCGCCTCACCGAAGAACGACCAGCGAAACCCCGAAATCAGGTACATCACCGGGTTGAAATGCGTGATCGTCTGCCAGACCGGCGGCAACATCGTGATCGAATAGAACGAGCCCCCGAGGAACACGAGCGGCGTGATGATGAGCAGCGGAATAAGCTGCAATTGCTCGAAATTTCCGGCCCAGATCCCGATGATGAACCCCAGAAGCGAGAACGACACGCAGGTCATCACCAGGAAGGCGATCATCGCCAGCGGGTGCTGTATGTCCATGTCGACGAAGAAATACGCGGTCGCCAGGATCACCAGCCCGATGAACAACGCCTTGGTCGCCGCCGCCCCGACATAGCCGATCACGATCTCCAGGAACGACATCGGCGCCGACAACAACTCATAGATCGTGCCGATGAACTTCGGGAAATATATCCCGAACGAGGCATTCGTGGTGGCCTGCGTCATCACCGACAGCATGATCAGGCCCGGCACGATGAACGCGCCGTAGCTGACGCCCTCGACCGTGTCGATCCGGCTGCCGATGGCCGCGCCAAACACCACGAAGTACAGCGATGTGGATATGACGGGCGAGACGAAGCTCTGCGTCAGAGTGCGGAAAAACCGCAGCATTTCAGAGGAATAGATAGCGCCGACGGCGGTCATGTTCATGCCGTTTCCTTCACGAGATCGACGAAGATGTCCTCGAGCGAGGATTGATGCGTGGACAGGTCCGTCATCACCAGACCGGCCTTGGCAAGGTCTGCCAGCAGTGTGGTGATGCCGGTCCGTTCGGCGCGGGTGTCATAGCGATAGGTCATGCTCTTGCCACCCTCCGCGAGGGTCAGGCTGCGCCCCTCGAGGCTTTTGGGCACGGCATCGACCGGCTTGGCCAGATCGATCCGCAATTCCTTTTGTCCCATCTGCGCCATCAGGTCGGCCTTGTCCTGAACCAGCAGGATCTCGCCTTTGGCGATGATGCCGATACGGTCGGCGATGGCCTCGGCCTCTTCGATGTAGTGCGTCGTCAGGATCACGGTAACGCCATCGTCGCGCAGCTCGCGGACGATATTCCACATATCCTTGCGCAGTTCCACGTC
Source organism: uncultured Alphaproteobacteria bacterium (assembly GCA_963761735.1). Classification (GTDB taxonomy): domain Bacteria; phylum Pseudomonadota; class Alphaproteobacteria; order Rhodobacterales; family Rhodobacteraceae; genus CAVXHQ01. The sequence goes on along the minus strand of CAVXHQ010000005.1, from coordinate 282,904 downwards.
GACGCCTGCCGTCGGCTCGTCGAGAAACAACACCCGAGGCTCATGCGCAAGCGCCTTGGCAATCAGAACCCGGCGTTTCATGCCGCCCGACAACTCGCGTGTGCGTGCATCGCGCTTGTCCCACAGCGACAGCTGGCGCAACAATTTTTCGATATGCGCCTCGTTTTTGCCCTTGCCGAACAACCCACGCGAAAACCGCACCGCATCGATCACCTTGGTAAACGGCTCGAGGCTGATCTCCTGCGGCACCAGCCCGATCAGCGCGCGGGCGGCGCGGTACTCGGTGCGCGTGTCGTGACCGCCGACGGTCACGGTGCCGGACGTCGGCGTGACGATGCCGCAGATCGCCGATATCAGCGTGGTCTTTCCGGCGCCGTTGGGGCCCAGCAACGCGATGATCTCGCCTTCAGCGATGTCGAGATCGATGGATTTCAGCGCCTGAAAACCGCCCTTGTAGGACTTGGTCAGGGCTTTGACGGAAACGATAGAGGTCATGGGAGCGCCTTAATGGTCGGTTTGGGGTAACTAGCGCCCGCCTGCGCAAAGGCAAAGGCTCGCGAAGGAAGCGACATCTCCGCCGCGCATCACGGGTTCGTCCGGACACGGACGGCTGCCAGGTGCGATTTAGCCTGCCGAAAACGGTACGGTTTTCACTGCAATCTGGCCTCGATCGCGTCCCATATCTTGCCCGCCACGTTTATGCCATCGAACCGTTCGAGTTCCTGAATGCCGGTGGGCGACGTGACGTTGATCTCGGTCAGGTAATCGCCGATGACATCGATACCAACGAAAATTTGGCCGCGCTCTTTCAGGATCGGGCCGATCGCGGTGCAAATCTCACGGTCCCGGTCGGTCAGCGCAACTTTTTCGGGCCTGCCGCCCACGTGCATGTTCGACCGCACCTCGCCCGCGGCCGGCACACGGTTGATGGCACCGACGGGCTCGCCGTCGACGAGGATGATCCGCTTGTCGCCCTTGGTGACGGCGGGGACATATTTCTGAATGATCAGAGGCTCGCGGTTGATGCCCGCGAACAATTCATGGAGCGAGGACAGGTTGCTGTCCTCGGGCGACAGGCGGAAAACGCCCGCGCCGCCGTTGCCATACAGCGGTTTGACGATGACGTCGCCGTGCCGGGCCCGAAAGGCACGCAGGGTATCAAGGTCGCGGGCGATGGCGGTGGGTGGCGTCAGATCGGGAAAGCTGAGCACCAGAAGTTTTTCGGGCTGGTTCCGGACCCAGAACGGATCGTTCACCACGAGCGTACCGGGATGCACCATGTCCAGAAGATGCGTCGTTGTGATATAGCCCATGTCGAACGGCGGGTCCTGACGGAGCCAGATCACGTCGATATCGGCCAGATCGATCTGAGTTGCCGCGTCCAGTTTCGCGTGGTCGCCCTGAACCCGCCGCAGCGTTACCCGCTGTGCCTGTGCAACGACACGCCCCTCGACGTAAGCGAGTTTGTCGGGCGTATAGACAGAGACCTCGTGGCCGCGGTTCTGCGCCTCTTCCGCAAGGCGGAAGCTGCTGTCCGCGTCGATGTTCACGGCCCCGATCGGGTCCATTTGAAACGCGATCTTCAGGGATCTGCCCGTGTGCTCCGTCGATTTTTCTGACACCTGAAACATCCTTTCGTCACCTGTCCCCGCAGCGGAGACACCGGTGTTCTAGATGTCTGAAGGTTCGGCAGCGCGCAATGGCGCTCACGCTTCGCCGAAGGCATTCTCGATGATGTGGACCGCCCCGACACTGTCGACAAGCGCGAGATCGAACCGCATTTCCGTCAGCTGGCCGTGCGGTTCGTTTGCAACGAATTCCTCGGCAGCCCGACAGATCCGCGTTCTCTGTCGCGGCGACAAACGTTCCGAAGCGCGCGCGAAACTGCTGCTTTTCTTGACTTCGATAAACACCACTCGGGCGCCTTCACGGGCGATCAGGTCGACTTCACCCGATTGCCCCCGCCACCGGCGGTGCGCGATCTGGCCCGCCCGGCGCACATAGTCGCGCGCCACGATATCTTCGGCAGCGGCACCGGCGTAATGCGACGTCTGGCTGCGTCGCGCACGGTTCTGGCATGTCGCCTGCATTCAACTCTCCTTCTCCGGCGGATCGGGTTTCTGCAATTCAGGCCCCTCCGCTGCCGTAACTTCGGGACCGGCAGGTATCCGTCCCAGCCCCAGCCCGATCTGATAGACGCGCCTGCGTGGTTGCCCCAGCGCTTCGGCCACCATGGCCGCCGCCTCTTTCAGCCGTGCACCTTTCAGTGCCTCGGCCAGAGCCGCGGTAATCTGCGCCTCCGATACCTCGCCGGTCACCGGCTTGCCGACGACGACGACGCATTCCCCTTTAAGCGTCCGGTCCGCGAAACTGTCTGCAAGCGCGCCAAGCGTGCCGCGCTGCACCTCTTCGAACCTTTTCGTCAGTTCACGGCACACCGCCGCCTCCCGCGCTTCTCCCCAACGTTCCGCCAAAATAGCTAATAAATCTCTAATCCGCTTGGGGCTTTCATAGAAAATCACCGTCATCGGCAAATCTTTCAGGGCCATGATCTCGGCCCGCCGGGCCGCCTTCGCTGTTGGCAAAAACCCGGCGAAAACAAACCGGTCCGTCGGTTGACCGGCCACGGCAAGGGCGGCCAGAAGGGCCGACGCCCCAGGAGCGGCGCGCAATTCCAGACCGTGAGCAATCATCTCGCGGCCCAGCGCGAATCCCGGGTCGGCAAGCAGCGGCGTTCCCGCCTCCGAAACGTAGGCCACCGATTGCCCTGCCGTTACCGCCGCCACGAGGCGCGCCCGCACGCCCGGCCCCGAGTGGTCGTGATAGGCAATCACCTGCCGGCCCCGCAACGCTACACCGTGGATGTCCATCAGCTTGCGCGCGGTGCGGGTATCTTCGGCGGCGATCAGGTCCGTCCGGGCCAGAATATCGAGGCCGCGCAACGTGATATCCCGTGCTGCCCCGATGGGGGTCGCCACGAAATAAAGGGCGGCAACGAGCGGTCGGATCCCCTCCGGCACCGCCGCGCTGTCGACAGGGATATCGTCCGGCAGTGCAGGACCCTCGGCGGAAATACCGTCCGGCGATGCGGGCCCTTTGGGGGAAATATCGTCTGAATTCATCCCTAGACCCGAAACCTCCATGCCCTATGATCGCGGCCAAATGACGGATCGGTGACTTGGTGTGCCCCGTGGCCCGCCTGCACCGCCCGCGTACACCGATCCAAGGGAGTGATCTGATGTTTGCCCGAGCGCAAGGCCGCCGCAAGGCCGTAGCCCGACTTTTTGCCTTTTGTTCCTTGTTGTGGGTCGCCTCGTGCGGCGCCATCGCCACCACCGGGACGGGCGGCAATGGCGGCCCGCAGATCGATCCGGGTGCCCGGGTTCAGGTGGCCCTGCTGCTGCCGCGCGGTTCGTCCGATCCGGGTGACGCGCTGCTTGCGCGCGACCTTGAAAACGCGGCCCGGCTGGCGATTTCAGACCTGACAGGCGCGAATATCGACCTGCGGGTCTATGCCACGGGTGCGGGGCCAAGTCAGGCCGCAGCCGCCGCCGTTTCGGCCGTCAACGATGGCGCAAAGATCATCCTCGGGCCGGTCCGTGGCGAACAGGCGAATGCCGCGGGCGTCGCCATCGCGGGCACCGGCGTGAACCTGCTGGCGTTTTCCAACAACCCGACCATCGCCGGCGGCAACGTCTTTATCCTTGGGGCGACGTTCCGCAACACCGCCGAACGCATCGTCCGCTACGGTGCGCGCACCGGCATCGAAAGCTATGTGATCGTCCATGCCGACGATCTTCAGGGCACCATCGGGCGCGACGAGATTTCCAACGCCGTGCGCGCCAACGGCGGCACCCTGTTGGGCGTTCAGCGGTATCCGCTGTCGCAGCAGGGGATCGCCGCCGCCGCACCTGGCATCGCCCAGGCGATCCTCGGTTCCGGCACGGATGCGATTTTCCTCACCGGCGGCGTCAATGCCGACCTGCCGCTCATCGCCACCGAACTGCCCGCCAACGGCGTGAACCCCGGCCAGATCCGCACCCTTGGCCTGACCCGCTGGGACGCCGCCCCCGAGGCCGCGTCGATCCCCGGTCTGCAAAACGGCCTCTTCGCCATCCCCGATCAAAACACCATCTCGATCTTCGAGAGCCGGTACGCGCAGGCCTATGGCGATCAGCCGCATCCGCTGTCGGGTCTGGCCTATGACGGAATCGCGGCGGTCGGCGCGCTTGTGGCCGCGGGACGCACCGATGCCCTCACCCGCCGCGCCCTGACCCAGCCACAGGGTTTTCAGGGCACTGCCGGGATCTTTCGCCTGCTGAGCGACGGCACCAACGAGCGCGGCCTGTCGGTCGCGACGGTCCGCTCGGGCAGCTTTACGGTCCTCGAGGCAGCACCACGGAGCTTCGGTGGTCAAGGTTCCTGAGCAGGGTGGTCCTGAAACGGCCGGTCCTGAGTCGGGTGGTCCTGAAAGGGGTGGTCCTGAGTCTGGTGTGCCCGGGTTGGCGGCTCCCGAGCCGGGGGATTCTGGATCGGGGGGACCGGGACGGGCACTGGCCCGCCCCCCGGTCGGCCCTTTCGCGCCGATGCTGCCGGGGGTCGGCGCACCGGATGTCGATGATGCGGCGGATGCACCGGTCCACCCCGAACGGCGCGATCCGACGGACGATCTGATCGCCCCGCCCGATGCGATTTTCGACCCTGCCACCGTGCATGCCGACGTGCGTCGCGCCGCTGCCAATTGTGCCGACGACCGTGAGATTCGGGCCGCGACGGTCCGTGTCCTTGGCGCCGCCCGCAAAGCTGGGATGGCGGTCATCCGCACCGCGTTCGAGGCGGAGCCCTTGCGGTCCCGCCCTGCGAAATATGCCATTTCGTGGCTGATGGACCGGATCGTCGACGCCGTTCTGGACGTCGCGGTGACGCACCTGCACCCCCTGCCCAACCCGACGCAGGGCGAGCGTCTGGCCCTCGTGGCGGTCGGTGGCTATGGCCGGGGCGAGATGGCCCCGTTTTCGGACATCGACCTGCTGTTTCTGACGCCCTACAAGATCACGCCCTGGGCCGAGAGCCTGATCGAATCGATCCTCTACATGCTGTGGGACCTCAAGCTGAAGGTCGGCCACGCCACCCGGACGATCCCCGATTGCCTGCGTCTTGCCGCAGACGATTTCACGATCCGCACCAGTCTCGTCGAGAACCGGCACCTGTCCGGCGACGCGAGTCTTACGGACGAACTGCGCGCCCGCCTGTGGAAAGAGCTGTTCTCGACCACCGCCCCCGCCTTTATCGAAGCCAAGCTGGCCGAGCGGGGCGAGCGGCACCGCAAACAGGGCGGACAGCGCTATGTGGTAGAGCCCAACGTCAAGGAGGGCAAAGGCGGTCTGCGCGATCTGCAATCGCTCTTCTGGATCGGAAAATACGTCTACAACGTCCAGACGGCGGGTGATCTGATCGACGCGGGCGTATTCAGCCGCGACGAGTACCATACCTTCATCCGGGCCGAGGATTTCCTCTGGGCCGTGCGCTGCCATCTGCATTTCCTGACCGGGCGCGCCACCGATGTGCTGTCTTTCGACATGCAGGTCGATGTGGCGGCGGCGATGGGATATTCCGACCACGACGGGCGGCGCGGCGTCGAGCATTTCATGCAGGCCTATTTCCGCGAAGCGACGCGGGTCGGCGAACTGACACGGATTTTCCTGACGGCGCAGGAGGCGAACCTGCTGAAGGCAGAGCCGATCCTGCAACGCCTGTTCGCCCGCAAGAAGGCCACCAAACCGCCCTATGCGATCAAGCAAAACCGCATTACCGTCGCCGACGAGGCGGCATTCCTCGACGAGCCGCTGAACATGCTGCGCATTTTCGAGGAGGCGCTGCGCACGGCCACATTGCTGCACCCGGACGCGATGCGCCTGATGGCCGCGAACCTCGACCGGATCGGGCCCGCCATGCGCGAGGATCCGGCGGCGAACCGGATGTTCCTCGATCTGTTGCTGAAACACGGCAATCCCGAACGGGCGCTGCGGCGGATGAACGAACTGGGCGTGATCGCCGCCTTCATCCCCGAATTCGCCCCCATCGTGGCGATGGTGCAATACAACATGTACCATCACTATACGGTGGACGAACACATCATCCAGTGTATCAGCCAGCTTGCGCAGATGGAGCGGGGCGAGCTGGCGGACGATCTGCCCGTGGTCAGCGAAATCCTGAAAAAGGGGATCAGCCGGCGGGTTCTGTATGTCGCCCTGCTGCTGCACGATATCGGCAAGGGGCGGACGGAGGACCATTCGGTCCTCGGCGCGCGGATCGCCCGCCGGGTGGCGCCGCGTCTGGGGCTGGCGAAAAAGGACGTGGACACGGTCGAATGGCTGATCCGGTATCATCTTTTGATGTCCGACATGGCGCAAAAACGCGACATTTCCGATCCGCGCACCGTGCGCGATTTCGCCAAGGCGGTGAAGACGCGCGAACGCCTCGATCTGTTGCTGGTGCTGACCGTCTGCGACATCCGCGGCGTCGGACCGGGCACCTGGAACAACTGGAAGGCGATGCTGCTGCGCGGGCTGCACAGTGCCACGGCATCGGCCCTCGAGAACGGCCTTGAGGACCTGAACCGCGCCACCCGCGAGACGCAGGCCAAACGCGCCCTGCGCGAGGCCCTGACCGGGTGGGACACCAAGGAGACCCGCGCCGAGACGCAGCGCCACTACGGCCCCTATTGGCAGGGCCTGCCGCCTGCCGCGCATGTCACATTTGCGCACCTGCTGCGCGGGCTGTCCGACACCGCCATCGCCGTTGATCTGACGCCGGACGAGGCGCGCGACGCGACCGGCGCGTGTTTCGCCATGGCCGACCATCCCGGTCTTTTCGCCCGCATGGCGGGCGCGCTCGCCCTCGTCGGGGCGAATGTGGTGGACGCACGGACCTATACCTCCAAGGACGGGTTCGCCACGGCGATCTTCTGGATCCAGGACGGCGACAACTCCGCCTATGACGTTTCGCGCCTGCCGCGCCTGACCAGGATGATCGAACGCACCCTGCACGGCGAGGTCATGCCCCGCGAGGCCCTGCGCGACCGCGACCGCACCCCGCGCCGCGAACGCGCGTTCCGGGTGCCCACATCCGTCGCCTTCGACAACGACGGGTCCGACATCTACACCATCATCGAGGTCGACACCCGCGACCGCGCGGGCCTGCTGTACGATCTGACGCGCACCCTGTCCGAGGCGCATGTCTATATCGCCAGCGCGATGATCGCGACCTATGGCGAGCAGGTGGTCGACACCTTCTATGTAAAGGATATGTTCGGGCTGAAATATTTCAGCGAGGGCAAGCAAAAGCTGCTGGAGCGCAAGTTGCGCGACGCCATCGCCGAGGGCGCGGAGCGGGCCAAGGGCTGAGCGGTATCGGCAACAGGCCGGACGCTCAAACAGGAGAGAACGATATGACGACCGAGGTCGACATCGCCGGATTTACCGAAGCCGCCAACGACGGCCCGCCGCCGCGGCTGGGCCAGCGGCTGACCGCGACGCGGTTTCTGCCCGAGGCGGGCAATACCGTGGTCTGCCATCTAGATACCGACGCGCCGGCCCACCGCGCCGTGATCGACGCGCGGCGCCGGATGCCGGCCCTGCCCGGTGCCGGAAACTTCCTCGAAACCCCGGTCGAGAGCCTGCACATGACCGTCTTCGAAGGCGTCATCGAAACCCGCCGCACCGCCGACGCATGGCCCGCCGACATCGACCGCGACGCCCCCGTATCCGAGGTGACTGAGATATTGCGCGCACGTCTGGCATCCTTCGTGCCGCCACCGGCATTTGCCGTACGGGTCGCGGGTCTGCGGCCGACGGGCCTCGTCCTCGAAGGGGCGACGGCGCAGGATGCCGCGCACCTGCAGACATGGCGCGACGCGCTGACCGCACCGTTCGGCTATCGCCACGCGGCCCACGACGCCTATCATTTCCACATGACGTTCGCCTATCCGGTCGAATGGCTTCCCGAAGATCTCGTGCCGGACCTGGAGGTGGCCTATGCGTCGATCCTTGCCGATCTGCGCGCGGCGGCACCGATCATCCCGCTGCGCCCACCCGCCTTCTGCCGCTTTGCCGACATGACCCATTTCGAAGAACTGGTTGTGCTGAACGGCGCGGATCGCTGACCGGACGCTCCGGCAGCAGCCACCGCCGACGGAACCCATCGTTGCGCCATCGCGGCGCGGCAGCCCTGTGGGCGGGGATGCGCGGGGTCCCGTGAGACGGCGCGCGCGTTACTCTTCCCCCCTCCCGCACCATCCGCTACACGAAAGCCAAACAGGCCCGGACCCCCATGAAACCCATCTCTCTCATCGGCGGCTTTCTGACCGTGGGCGTCTGGACGCTTTTGTCCCGCGTCATGGGGTTCGTGCGCGACATCATGATCGCGGGCTATCTCGGGTCCGGCATCATCGCCGAGGCGTTCCTGGTGGCGTTTTCGCTGCCCAACATGTTCCGCCGGTTCTTTGCCGAAGGCGCGTTCAACATGGCGTTCGTGCCGCTGTTCTCGAAAAAGCTGGAACGCGGCGATGGCCCGCAGGAGTTTGCGCAGGATGCCTTCGTCGGCATGGCGTTCATCCTGACGGTGTTCACCGTGATCGGCGTCGTGGCGATGCCCGGCCTCGTGTACCTGATGGCGTCGGGATTTGCGGGCGACGCACGGTTCGGTCTGGCGGTCGAATACGGACGGCTGGCGTTTCCCTATATCCTGTTCATCTCGCTTGCCGCGCTCGTGTCGGGCGTGCTGAACGCGACGGGCCGGTTCATGGCCGCCGCCGCCGCGCCCGTGCTGCTCAACCTCGTCTTCGTCGCCGCCGTCCTGATCGGGGCGGCCCTGGGGCGGCCCGGGTCCGATGCGCTGGGTGTGGGCCTCGACGATGCCCTTGGCCTGCGGGTGGGCGATACGCTGGCGCTGTCGGTGCCGATCGCGGGGGCGGCGCAGCTTGCGCTGGTCTGGTGGGCGGCACACCGGGCCGGATTCACGATGCGGCTGCGCAGGCCGCGGATGACGCCCGAACTCAAACGCCTCGCGATCATCGCCGCCCCGGCAGCGCTTGCGGGCGGTGTCGTGCAGATCAACCTGCTGGTGGGGCGGCAGGTCGCGAGCTTTTACGAAGGCGCCGTCGCCTGGCTGAACTATGCCGACCGTCTTTATCAACTGCCGCTGGGCGTCGTCGGCATCGCCATCGGCGTGGTGCTGTTGCCGGATCTGTCGCGCCGCATCGGCGCGGGCGATACCAAAGGCGGCCGCGATGCGTTCAACCGCGCGGCAGAACTGTCGCTGGCGCTGACCGTGCCGTCCGCCGTGGCGCTGATGTGCATCGCGGTGCCGCTGGTCTCGGTGCTGTTCGAACGCGGTGCGTTCACCAGCGACGATACCGCATTCACAGCACTTGCCGTCATGGTCTACGGCGCGGGGCTGCCGGCCTTCGTGCTGCAAAAGGCGCTGCAACCGCTGTACTTCGCACGCGAGGATACCCGGCGGCCGTTCAAATACGCGCTGCTGGCGATGGTGGTGAACGCCGTGGTCGCCATCGGTCTGGCGCCCGTCATCGGCTATATCGCCGCCGCCCTTGCCACGACTCTGGCGGGCTGGGCGATGTTTTTCGCGCTCTACGCAGGCTCGCGCAGCATGGGCGAAGCGGCGCGGTTCGACGACCGGTTCCGCCGCCGGATCTGGCGGATCGTGCTGGCCTCGGCCGTGATGGGATTTGTGCTGTGGACGGCGCAGGCATCGATGCTGCCGTTCCTGATGTCGCCGGGCGTCCGCTATCCCGCGCTCGCCATTCTGGTGATCCTTGGCATGATCACCTATTTCGCCGTCGGACAGCTGCTGGGCGCGTTCCACCTGTCGGAATTTCGCCGCGCCTTGCGCCGGGGCCGATAATTCCGGTCAGTTCCGCGGCTGACGGGCGCGGGCGACGAACGCGGCCCATCCGCCCGGCGCGAGGAACGGCGAAACCGCAAGCCCCGCGAAGAACCCGGCCATCTCCGGTACGGCAAGCGACAAGCGGAACCAGAAATTGCCGCCGCCCGAAAAGATCACCGCAAACACCAGTTGCAGCGCAAGCAGGAAGGCGATCAGCCGGAATGCACTCAGCTGACTGCCGCCCCGCGCGCCAAGCTGCCGCCAGGTGATATAGGTGAACGCGCCGATCAGCCCGTACACGGCGGGCCAGACACCGATCAGCGGCACGGTGCCGTCAAGGACGACGCCAAAGGCCACGGCGCCCACGATCCCGGCGCCGAAGAATACCGCCAGCACGGCGGCCCAGTGAAACACCTCGGCCACGAATTTGCCCAGCGCGAGCAGCAGCACGGCCCCGAACAGCGCATCGGTGAAACTGCCGTGCACGAACAGATAGCCGACATAGCGGCGCGAGATTTCCGGCGCCCAGCGGCCTTGCACCGTGTAGTCCCATACCGCTGGCGAAAAGCCGTAGTCGGACAACAGACCAAGCCGCCAGCCCACCGCGCGCGGCCCGCCGACGATGCCCGCCTCGCCCAGTGTCAGCACGCATTCTATCCCGAAGACGAGGCCCGCCAGCAGCCAGATCACCGGGGCCACGGCGTTCACCGGGCTTATCATCGCATGTCCGTCGTCGTCGCTCACCGCACCGCTCCCGTTGACCATTCGTTGCCCCCTCGCTAAGCCAGCGAAGCCCCGGTTGCCAAGAGGTTCCGCACATGTCCGCCCCGTTCACCCCCCGTGTCTTTTCCGGAGTCAAACCGTCCGGCGGCCTTCAGCTTGGCAATTACCTTGGCGCGATCAAGCGCTGGGTGGACATGCAGGGCCCGGCATTCGAGACGATCTATTGCGTCGTCGACCTGCACGCGATCACCGTCTGGCAAGACCCCGCCGAGCTGCGCGCGGGCACCCGCGAGGTTGCCGCCGGTTTGCTCGCCGCCGGGATCGATCCCGAAAAATCGGTGCTGTTCAACCAGAGCCGCGTCCCCGAGCACGCCGAACTTGCGTGGATCTTCAATTGCGTGGCCCGCCTTGGCTGGATGAACCGGATGACCCAGTTCAAGGAGAAGGCGGGCAAGAATGCCGAACAGCAATCGCTTGGCCTTTATGCCTATCCGTCGCTGATGGCGGCGGACATCCTGGTGTACCACGCGACCCATGTGCCCGTCGGCGAGGATCAGAAACAACACGTCGAGCTGACGCGCGACATTGCCACGAAATTCAACCACGATTTCGGGTCCGATTTCTTTCCCATCGCCGAGGCGGTGATCGACGGCCCTGCCACCCGGGTGATGAACCTGCGCGACGGCACCAGAAAGATGAGCAAATCGGGGGTCAGCGACATGGAGCGGATCAACATGCTCGACACCGCCGACGTCATTGCGAAAAAGTTCAAAAAGTCGAAGACGGACGCCGAGCCGTTGCCCGAGAGCCTCGACGGCCTGAAATCGCGGCCCGAGGCGCGCAACCTCGTCGATATCTATGCCGCCCTGTCGGATACGCCCCCCGAAGCGGTCATCGCGGACTATGCGGGCGCCGGCTGGGGCAGGTTCAAACCCGCGCTCGCCGATCTCGCCGTGGCCAAACTGGGCCCGATATCGGACGAGATGCGCCGCCTGATGGCCGACCCCGCCGAAATCGACCGCACCCTGGCACGCGGCGCCGAACGCGCGCGCGCGATTGCGGCACCGATCCTGGCACGGACGCAAGAGATCGTCGGCTTTCTGCGCTGACGCCACGGCGTTTGCAAACCCGGGGTGCGACCTGTCCATCGCGCACAGCGTCGCGCGGCGTGTGCCCGCCCGCCGTTCGCCCGTATGTCGTCGCGGCGCATGTTTCACTGACGCATCTGCCGCTCAACAACCGGTGATGCACCGTGTCGTGAGCGTCGGGTGCGACACTTTGCCTGTACCCTTGGATCTGTACCGCGCGTCTGTCGCCCCGGCCGGCGCGCCCTCAGCCAAGGAAACCGACAGATGACACAGATCGACAGACGCCACCTGCTGACCGGCACGACGGCCCTTGCGGCGATTTCGGTTCTCGCGCCCGCCGCACGGGCCAACGTCCCCGCCGGACGCGACCCGTTCGACTATGAGATCGTGCGCACCGACGCCGAATGGCGCGAGATGCTGGGCGATGCCTATCCCATCCTGCGCGAGGGCCGCACGGAGGCGCAGCGGTCCAGCCCGCTGTGGGCCGAGGCCCGGCAAGGCACCTACGCCTGCCGCGGTTGCGATCTGTTGCAATACACCGCGCCGACCAAGGTCAACCTGCTCAAGGGCTGGGTGTTCTTTACCGCGTCAGAGGCCAATTCCCAGCTGATGTCGCAGGACGGCCCGGCAGAGATGAGCGACGCCACATCGGCCTTCGACATCTCGATCGAGGTGCATTGCCGCCGCTGCGGCAGCCACATGGGCCATATCCTGCTGGTGGACGACAACGTCCTGCACTGCATCAACGGCGCCTCGCTGACCTTTACCGAGACGATGGCCTGACCCTGCCATCGACGGCTGAAACGATAAGGACCCCCGGCTTGCCGGGGGTCCTTGTCCGGTGTCGGCCGGACTGGGATCTTTCGATGACAGCTTTGGTCTAGTCTTCGATTTCGATCTCGACGCTGTCGACGGCGGTGGACGGATCGGTGAAATCGTCGCCGACGAACAGGAACGCGATGACGTCGTTCTGGACCGGGAAACCGAGTGTCACCCGCGTCTCGAAGTTCGCACCCTCACGCACCGACGCCACGCCGAGCAATTTGCCGACCGTGGCGGCGTGATAGTCGTAGATGGCGACGAATCCGTCGGCGGTGGCGGTCAGCGGATCGATGGTGATGACACTCGCGTTGTCGCTTTGCGTGCCCTCCATCGTGGCGAACATGTTCTGGGCCTGTGCGGTACCGGCAAGCGTGAGAGCGAGAGCGGCGGCTGTAAGAAAGGTTTTCATTTTCAGGATCCTGACTGTTTGAAGGGATGAACGACTTGCGCCGCTCACCCTCCAGACACCAGACCGCGCCCTTTGTGACAACGCTGGCCGGACGCTTCTCACGCACAGCTTACCGGTCGGTTTCACTGTGACAATTTCGCGTGTTGTGGGCGTGAAGGTCAGTAAAACCGATTATTTCGGCATGGCGCGCGCAAACATATCGTTGCGCGCGCGGGCCGGATCCACCACCTCACGTTCTGTAACAAACGAAGGTCAATTTCCGGTCCGGCACTCCGGCGTATGTAACATGACATGCCTGCGCCTGTAACAATTCGTCGCACCCGGTAAATTTTTCAAGAAATCTCTTTTAAAACAGGATACTGGCTTCCTGAAAAATTCAGCCGGTGATCGTTTCGCCGTGCTGCCCCGGCAGGTCGGATCGCAGCTACCGTCAAATCGGTGCGCGAATCACTTGCCCACAGACTGAGGAGCGTCCGCTCCGGATCCGAAACCCGGCTCGACGCGCCATACCGGCCGCAATCCGCCGTTCAGATACCGGCGTCGACAATCGCGCGCGCCAGAACCGGCACAGTGTCGCTGTTCAGTCCCGCGATATTCATCCGGCTGTCGCTGACCATGTAGATGCCATGCTCGGCACGCATCTTTTCCACCAGCTCGGGCGTCGTGCCGAGCAGAGAAAACATGCCACGGTGCTGACCAAGAAAATCGAACCTGTCGGAGTTGGTCAGCCGTCGCAGTTCATCTGCCAGGGCCTTGCGCAGATCGAGCATCGACAGGCGCACCTCTTCGAGCTCGGACTGCCAGTCGGCGCGCAGGTCGGGATCGTTCAGGATCGTCGTCACCACCCGCGCCCCATGGTCTGGCGGAAAGCTGAAGTTCTGGCGATTCAGAAACGCGAGCGTGCCCTGCGCCGTTTTCGCGCCGCCCGCATCGGCGGTCTGCACCATCAAAAGGCCGGTCCGCTCGCGGTACAGGCCGAAATTCTTGGAACAGGAGGCGGCGATCATCCATTCGTCGAACGCCCCCGCCACGAGACGCGTGCCCCAGACGTCCGCGTCCAGCCCGTCGCCGAACCCCTGATAGGCGATGTCCACCAGCGGCACGGCGCCCTTGGATTTGAGCAGTGAAACGACCTCGTGCCACTGCGCCTGTGTCAGGTTCGCGCCCGTCGGGTTGTGGCAGCAGCCGTGCAACAGCACGACATCGCCCGGCTGCACGGCGCCCAGATCGGCGAGCATCCCGTCCATGTCCACGGCCCGGGTATCCGCATCGAAATAGCGGTAATCGTGCCGGTCCAGCCCGACGTATTTCGCAATCGCCGGATGGTTCGGCCATGTCGGCGCGCTCATCCACAGTTTCGCGCCCGGAGAGGCCAATTTGATCAGCTCGAAACACTGACGGATCGCACCGGTGCCGCCGGGCGTGGCGGCGGCGGCAATGCGGCTTTTGTCGACATCGCCAAGGATCAGGTCGATCATCGCATCGGCATAGGCCGGATCGCCCGCGGGCTTGGTGTAAACCTTGGTCGTCTGCTGCGCGACGAGCCGCCGCTCGGCCTCTTTGACCGCGCGCATGACCGGCGTATTGCCCGTCGCGTCCTTGTAGACGCCGACGCCGAGATCGACCTTGGCCTCGCGGTCGTCGCCCGCATAGGCCGCCATAAGGGCGAGGATCTTGTCGGCGGGCTGGTCTTTGAGGGTCTCGAACATTCAGGCGTCTCCGGTGGCGATGGGAAGGTCGGGGTACATGCCCCATTCGGCCCACGATCCGTCATAGACGGATGTATCGTGCTTGCCGATGCGTTCGAGGGCGAGGGCGATCATGCCCGCCGTCACGCCGGATCCGCAGGTGGCGATGGCGGGTTTGTCGAGATCGACACCGGCACCGGCGAAAACGGCACGCAGGCCGTCCGCGTCCTTCATCGTGCCGTCCGCGTTCAGCAGCGTCGCGAACGGCACGTTGCGCGATCCGGGGATGTGCCCCGCCCGCAGGCCCTCGCGCGGTTCCGGCGCCTCGCCGCGAAACCGCACGGCGGGACGCGCGTCGATAATGGTGTGATCGCCGAGTTTGGCGGCGCGTGCGACCTGGGTAACGTCGCGGATCATCGAAAGCTGTTTGCTGACGACCATGTGGCGATCGCGGATCGTCGGGGCGGCGGAGGTCACCTTGCGCCCTTCGGCGCGCCATTTCGGCAGGCCGCCGTCGAGGACGGCGATGTCCATCTGCCCCATCAGGCGAAACATCCACCAGACCCGCGCGGCGGAAAAGATGCCCATGCCGTCGTAGACGACGATCCGGTGGCCGTCGCCCACGCCCATCGCGCGCGTCCGCGACATGAATTTTTCGACAGTCGGCACGGTGTGCGGCAGGCCCGAGCGCAGGTCGGCGATTTCGTCGATGTCGAAAAACCGCGCGCCGGGGATGTGCCCGGCCGCGTATTCGGCCTGCGCATCGCGCCCCATGTCCGGCAGATACCACGACGCGTCCAAAACCCGCAGATCGGGCGCGTTCAGGTTGTCGGCCAGCCAGCCCGTCGTGACGAGGGTGCGCAAGTCGTTTGCGGTATCGGACATGAAAACACCTCTGGCATGACAATTCGCGGAGCGGGACGTGCCGCGCATTGCTAGTGCGATGAACGGATTGTGGCAAGAGGTATGGGGATGCAGGTTCAACGTACCGCGGTCAGGGGCGGTCAGGCGGCGCGGCGCGGTATCGCCGGATCCATTCCGCGCTTGTGGCGCCGGCGAGCCTGCGTGTCGGTATCGGTGTGCCCTGCGCCATGGTCGGGTCGCGTCCCAGCCGGGCCAGAATGCGCCCCAGCACGCCGGTCGGGTCTGTTGAAAGATCGTCGTAGGTCACCTCCAGCGGCTGCACGTTCTGCGCCGTAAACCAGTCCCGCCACGCCGCATCGGCGGCCACTGCCGTCTGCATTGCCCGCGAAATCGCGCTCCGGTCAAAGACCGGCACGCGCCATGGCGCCAAACGCTCCAACTCGGTGCCGTCCGCCGCCCGGTGCCATAACCCGCTTTGCTGCGCCGTCACCAGCGACACCGCCTGAGCGAGCTTGTCCGCCCGGACCAGGTGGATGAACAGCGTCGTGCCGAACGCCCGGCGAATGAGGCACATGTCGCCGGTCTCGTCGGGATACAAGAGCGTGGCCTGTTGCAGAAAGAACCCAAGGCTGGCGTGTTGCAGCCGGAGGCCGAAAATTCCGGTGTCGTTCGTCCCGCGCCGAAGGGCCGCGGCGAACACCGCGCCGGTCGCGTCGCGGTCCGTGGCGTAACCGGCGCGGTTCAGATCATAGCTGTCGAGCCACGCCTGCAAGGACGGCGTATGAAAATGGGAATCCGGATCCCCGGCACATCCTGTCGCCGACAATAACCCGCACAATAGTGTGCTGCCGCTGCGCGGGCTCGTGCAGATGACATAGGAATCGTACGCCCGGTTCGCCACGAATACCTCCGGCCCACTGGCCAACGGGACGAATCAAATCCGCGCCTCAACCGTCAGGCGTTGTCTTTCAGCAGCCGCTGCTTCTGGCGGCCCCAGTCGCGCTGCGCCTCGCTCGCCCGCTTGTCGTGCAGTTTCTTGCCCTTGGCGGTCGCGATCTTCACCTTCACCAGGCCCTTGTGGTTGAAATACATGACCAGCGGCACGAGCGTCATGCCTTCGCGCTGCGTCGCGTTCCACAACCGGGAAAGTTCCTTGCGGCTGCACAAAAGCTTGCGCTTGCGCCGCTCTTCGGTGTGGCCCCAGGTGCGCGCAGGCTCGTATTTCGCGATGTAGGCGTTGGTCAGCCACAACTCGCCGTCCTCGACGCTCGCGTAGCTTTCGGTGATCGTCGACTGCCCGATCCGCAACGATTTCACCTCGGATCCCTGAAGGATGATGCCGCATTCGAGATCGTCCTCGATCGCATAGTCATAACGCGCGCGCCGGTTCTCGGCGACGACCTTGTAGTTCGGGTTTTCGTCCTTCTTTGCCATGGGTTGCAGATAGGCATCCACAGGCCCGCTGTCCAGTCGGCACCGGCCGCGTCCGGGGCGATGGAAGAGGACTGGCGCCTTGCCATCGCGCGCGGCAACCGGCGATAAGGTGGCCATGACTTGGGCTGGATCATTCCGGGCGGCGATGACGGGTGGCATCGCGTCGGTTGCGGCGGGCTGTGCCGCACTGGTCGCGCCGGTGACGACGCAGCCCCCCGTTTCGCCGCTGCTGTATGACGCGGCGGTGCTGGCACAGCGCGACAAGGTGGCGGTTTTCGTGCCCGGCGCCTTCGCGTCGGTGGATATTTTCGAGGCGGCTGCCTTCTGGGCAAACGAAGGCTACGCGCTGGCCTACTACCGCTTTCCGGGCCGCGACGGTCTGGCCGAGGATCATGCGCTGGACATCGACGTCGCGGGCGGCATCGTCGCCGGGTTCCTGCGTGCGCACCCCGCCCACGATGCGGTGCTCGTCGGCTATTCCACCGGCGGCCCCATCGTGCTGACGGCGGCGCGCGCGTTCGTCGATACGCCGCGGCGTGGCGCGTTGGCCGTGGCGCTGATTTCTCCGGCGGTGGACCGGGCGGGCGGTATCGAGACCCGGCTGCGCGGGTTTTCTGACGTGGTCGCCGCTGCATTGCGCGCGCGCTCGCTGCGCGCCGACGATGTCTGGCGGGCCTATTGGCAGGTGCTGCTGTTCGGCCGCGACAACGTGGATGACCCGGCCTTTGCCGACCGCATCGCCGAACTGGTCGAGGAGGAACACGCCCTGCTCACCCCGCCCACCCGCGCCATCGCCGCGCTGCACACCCGCGCGCTGTCGCGCTGGCGCCTGCCGTCCGACTTCACGTTGGGCGACATCCCCGTCGGCCTGTTCCTCGGGCGCGCCGACCCGGTATTTTCATGGACGCAATCCACAGCACTCGCCCGCCGCCTCGGCCTGCGCGAGATCGTCGCCTACGACACCGACGGACACATGCCGTTCCTGACGCAGGAACGCCTGTTCCACGATGTCCTCGCCTTCGCCGAGAACGCGCGATGACCGTGCTGCCCAACGCCCTTGCGCGGCGGCATTTCCTGCACACCCACGGGCTGCTCGAGGCCCCCGCGGGCAGCGGCAGGGGCGCCGACCTTGCGGCCCTCATCGACCGCCTCGGGTTCGTGCAGCTCGACAGCGTCAACACTCTCGCACGCGCCCACGATCTGATCCTGTGGTCGCGCGCGAACACCTACCGCCCCCGCGCGCTGGGGCATCTGCTGGCGCGCGACCGGGCGCTGTTCGAACACTGGACCCACGATGCCTCGATCCTGCCGATTGCGCATTTTCCGCACTGGCGGCACCGGTTCGTGCGCGCCCACGACCGTCTGGTCGGTCGCTGGAACGAAGGACGCCGGGCGGGCCACATGGACGAGATCGACACGGTCCGCCGCCACATCACCGATCACGGCCAATGCTCGAGCAGCGATCTGGGGGGCGACGAGCCAAAGGGCTCCGGCGGCTGGTGGGACTGGCACCCATCGAAGACCGCGCTCGAATTCCTGTGGCACACCGGCGAAATCTCGGTCGTGCGCCGCGACGCCTTCCGCAAGGTCTATGACCTGACCGAACGGGTGATCCCGCCCGAATATCTGAACGCGCGCTTCGGCCTCGATGAGACCATCGACTGGGCCTGCCGTGCCGCGCTTGCCCGCCTCGGGTTCGCCACCTCCGGCGAAATCGCCGCGTTCTGGGCCCTGATCACCCCGCAGGAGGCAAAGGACTGGTGCGCCCGCCACCTCGCCTCGCGCGAAATCGGGGAAATCGCCGTTCAGGGCCACGACGGCACCTCCCGCACCGCGTTCGCCTTTCCGGGCCTGCGCGATACCGCCGCCGCCCTGCCGGATCCGGGCGCCCGCGTGCGCATCCTGTCGCCTTTCGATCCGGCACTGCGCGACCGAAAGCGCGCGATGCGCCTGTTCGGCTTTCACTACCGGATCGAGATTTTCGTGCCTGCCGCGCAACGCACCTACGGGTATTACGTCTTTCCGGTCCTGCAGGGCGACCGCCTGATCGGCCGCATCGACGCCCGCGCCGACCGGGCAACCGGGTGTCTGCACGTCACCCGGTTCTGGCCCGAAGATGGCGTGCGGATGGGAGCGGGGCGCCGGGCCCGGATCGTGGCCGAACTGACGCGGCTGCGCGGTCTGGCGAACTGCGAAACCGTCACCTTCGGCCCCGGCTGGTGCCCGGACTGACGCGCATCTGACCGCCGCCTGACGTAAAACGCGCCGTGGCCCCGATCGGGCGCCCGCATTTTTCTTGCCCCAAATACTCCGGGGGGCGCCGCAGGTGCGGGGGCAGCGCCCCCTCCCCGGCCCGGAACGCGCGCTGCCGTCAGGTCAGCAGACCCGCATGCACCATGCCCGCACGCACCGCATCCTTCGCCCCGTCGCTCAACCCCACGAGGGGCAGACGCACGCCGTCGGAACACAGCCCCAGCAGCGACATCGCGTATTTCACGCCCACCAGCCCCGGCTCCATGAAAATCGCCTGGTGCAGCGGCATGAGCCGGTCCTGATACGCCCGTGCGCGGCCGTACTCGCCCGCCGCCATCGCCGCCTGAAATTCGGAAATCAGCCGTGGCGCCACGTTCGCCGTCACCGAAATGCAGCCCATCCCGCCCATCGCATGATGGCCGAGCGCCTGCGCGTCCTCGCCCGACAGCTGGATGAAATCCGTCCCGCAGGTGATCCGCTGGGCGGAGACGCGGGCGACGTCGCCGGTGCTGTCCTTGACGCCCACGATCATCGGATGCCGCGACAGCGCGCCCATCGTGGCAGGCGACATGTCGACGATCGACCGGCCGGGGATGTTATAGATCACGATCGGCAGGCCACAGGCGGCAGCCGCGCTGTAATGGCCGGTCAGCCCCGCCTGTGTCGGCTTGTTGTAATAGGGTGTGACGACGAGGGCCGCATCCGCGCCCGCCCGCTTCGCCGCCTCGACCAGCCGCACCGTCTCGATGGTGTTGTTCGATCCGGCGCCGGCGACCACGGGCACCCGGCCCGCCACCTGCCGCACCACCGTCTCGACGACCAGATCGTGTTCCGCATGGCTCAGCGTCGGGCTCTCGCCCGTGGTGCCGACGGGCACCAGACCGTTGCTGCCCTCGGCGATGTGCCAGTCCACCAGTTTGCGCAGCGTCTCGACGTCGACCTTGCCGTCCGCGAACGGCGTGACGAGGGCGGGCAGACTTCCCGCCAGCATCGGGCCGGGCCGGGTTTCGGACATGACAGGCTCTGACATGGCACGGATCCTTCCAAGGTGTTTCGCGAGCACGGCCACGGCCGCAGGGCGATTGGGCTCGTCCTAGCCCGCCCTGCCGCCCTTGCCAAGTTTGTGAGTTGCATCGCCGCACCTGTGCGTTACTTTCTCAACACCCTTTTCCAGTCAGTATCGTTGTGCCGCCCATGCGCCCTCCCGCCTTCTTTTCCGGCCCGATGGCCCCGCGCCGCATTGCGGCCCTGTGTCTGGCCGTGTCGGTCCTGATGCCCAGCCTGACCGCCGCACAGTCCCCCGCCCGCGCGCCTCTCGCCCCAGATGCCTTTGCCTCTGTCGCGGATGCGATGGACGCCGGCGACTGGGACGTCGCCTATCTGCTCGCCACCGATCTTGCCCAGGCGGATGTCGCCGCAACCCTCGTCGCCTGGACGCGCCTGCGCGACGGCGCCGGATCCTATCCGGAATATCGCGCGTTCCTGACGGATTATCCCGACTGGCCCGCCACCGATCAGATCCGCGCCGCCGGGGAACAGCGTTTACCGGCCGACGGCGCGCCCGCCGAGGTACTCGCCTATTTCGACGGCGCTGCCCCGCAGACGGCCGAGGGGGTCATTCGGCTTGCCGCCGCTCTCACCGGCCCTCGACCGCCCGGACGAGGCGCAGGTGATGCTGGCGAACGCCTGGCTGACGCTGGCGCTGGAGGAAGACGAGCTTGCGCTGCTGCTCGACGCACATGGCGCCGATCTGGCGCCGCTTCATGCCGCCCGGGCCGACGCGATGCTGTGGCGCTGGCGGACCGACGACGCGGCGCGGATGCTGCCGTTGCTGGACGAGGACACCGCCGCCCTCGTCGCCGCCCGAATTGCCCTGATTTCCAATGCCCCCGACCTTAATGATCGCGTCGCCGCGGTGCCACCGGCCGTCGCCGACGATCCGGGACTTGCCTATGCCCGGTTCAACCGGCTTGCCGGTGCGGGCGATTATTCAGATGCCATCACACTGTTGAGCGAGCGGTCCGGCAGTGCCGAAACACTCGGTCAGCCGTGGCGGTGGGCGTCGTGGCGCGCCGCACTGGCGCGCTGGACGATGCGCGAGGGGCGCCCGGAACAGGCCTACGCCCTCGCCAGCCAGCACCAGCTTGGCGGCGCCGGTGACGAGGCCGCCGTCTTTGCCGATCTCGAATGGCTCGCGGGGTATCTGTCGCTCACCAACCTCGACGCGCCGGACCGGGCGCTGCGGCATTTTCAGGCCGTCGAGGCCGCGTCTTCGGGGCCGATCTCACTCAGCCGCGCCGGATACTGGATCGGCCGCGCGCAGGAGGCGCTTGGCAACGCGGGTGCCGCACAGGCCGCTTTCGACCGCGCCGCACGGCATCAGACGGCGTTCTATGGCCTGCTGGCGGCGGAACGGCTGGGCCGCCCCCTCGACCCGGCCCTGACCGGCACCGAGGCGTTCCCCGACTGGCGCACCGCCGCGTGGCGCGACATGGACACGGCACAGGCCCTCGATCTGTTGCTTGCGGGCGGGCGGCGCGGCGATGCCGTGCGCTTTGCCGCGCAACTGGCGCAAACCCTCGACCGGACGGGCACCGCGCAGCTCGGGCTGATGATGGCCGACCGGGACGAGCCGTGGTTTGCCGTGCTGGTCGGCAAAACCGCGGCGGCGCGCGACATGGTTCTGCCCGCGATCTATTTCCCGCTGCACCCTCTGGCCGACACCGATCTGCCCGTG
Source organism: uncultured Alphaproteobacteria bacterium (assembly GCA_963761735.1). Lineage (GTDB taxonomy): Bacteria > Pseudomonadota > Alphaproteobacteria > Rhodobacterales > Rhodobacteraceae > CAVXHQ01. The sequence goes on along the minus strand of CAVXHQ010000005.1, from coordinate 260,980 downwards.
GCCCCCGAACTGGCCCTGTCCATCGCCCGGCGCGAGAGCGAGTTCAACCATACCATCGGCTCGCCCGTGGGCGCGCTCGGCCTGATGCAGCTGATGCCCGCGACGGCGCAGGAGGTGTCGCGCGGACTCGGCCTGCCGTATACCCGCGCGCGCCTGACCTCGGAGTGGGAATACAACGCCATCCTCGGGTCGGCGTACCTTGCAACCCTGGCAGAGCGGTTCGGCGACAGTCCGGTGATGATCGCCGCCGCGTACAACGCCGGGCCGTCGCGACCGCGCACCTGGATGACGCAGCGCGGCGATCCCAGACGGGGCGAGGTCGACGTGATCGACTGGATCGAGCAGATCCCGTTCACCGAGACCCGCAACTACGTCATGCGGGTGACGGAATCGATCCCCGTGTACCGCGCCCGTCTGACCGGCGAAACCGGGCCCATCGCGTTCACCCAATTGCTGAACGGCGCGCCGCCCTTCGTGCGGCCGGTATCGCGCGACGAGGCCGCAGCCGTGCCCCCAACCGTCGCTGCGCCCGCTACGCCGCAGCCCCCCGCAGGCCCGGTCGGCATCCGCCCGCTGTCGCGTCCGGAAGCCAGGTCCGGGGGCTAGCCCGGCACCTGCCGTGCCCGCCACAGCGTGAACAGCCCCGCCCCGACGACGATTGCCGCACCGATGGCGGTGGTCAGCCGCACCGCATCGTCGAAAAAGGTGTTCCCGATGGCCGAGGCGAATACCAGTTGCAGATAGGCAAAGGGCTGCACGGCGCTCGCCTCTGCGACCTCGTAAACCTTGATCAGCAGGAAATGCCCGGTCGCACCGCTGACGCACAGCACCGCCATGATCGCCCAGTCAGGGCCTGTCATCGGCTCCCAGAACCAGACGCCGACGGCGGTCATCGCCACCGCCCCGACCGTCCCGGTCCAGAAGAACGATGTTGCCGCGGAATCCAGACGCGCCGCGTAGCGCGTCAAAAGACCATAGAGCGCGAACATGAACGCCGACAGCAGTGCCAGGCCCGCCGCGGGGGTGAAAAGTGCCGCTCCGGGGCGCAGGATGATGAGGATGCCGACGAACCCCGCGCCCACCGCGCACCAGCGGCGCCAGCCCATCGTCTCGCCCAGAACCGGCCCCGCGAGGGCCGCGATGAGCAGCGGATAGATCGCGAATATCGCATGCGCCTCGACCAGTCCGAGGTAGACAAAGGCCGCGACCATGACGCAGATTTCAGCGGCCAGCAGAACGCCACGAAAGATCTGTAACCCGGGCTGCGCCGTCGCTGCCGCCGCCCGGACAGAGCCTACCTGACGGCGCGCGATGGCGATCACGAATGCCGCGAAGAACCAATATCGTATCATCACGATCATGATGACCGAGTGCCGGTCCGCCAGATAGCGCGACAGACCGTCCTGCAGCGCGAAGACCACCATCGCGAGCACCATGATCGCGATGCCCCGGCGTGTATCCGCGCCCGCCGCCACTACGGCACCCGGCGGGTCAGAACACCGCGCGACATGTGGCGCTTGCGCCCGTACCCCGGCACACGCGCCACGTCGAACCCCGCCTCCGTCAGCGCGCGGCGCACATGCCCCGCAGCCGTATAGGTGGCAAAGGTTCCGTCCGGTACGGTGTGTCGACCGACTTCGCCCAACAGTGCCGCATTCCAGAGTTCGGGGTTCTTGGCCGGAGAAAACCCGTCAAGATACCATGCATCCGCCCTGCCGGTCCATCCGGGCAGTGTCTCGTTCGCATCGCCGGCAACCAACGTCAGATCGAAATCGTGGCCCGAGGTGACAGGCGGCGGTGCCCTAGGTTCATCCCCGCCGATCAGCACCTCTACCGGCAGATCGCCGAAAGATGCCAACGCCCGGGCCAGATCGCCCCCCGACATCGGAAACGCCTCGAACGCGGTATAGTGCAGCCGCCAGCCGGGCGCGGCCACCGCGCGAAATGCCGCCAGCGTCGCCAGAAAATTCAGCCCCGTTCCGAACCCCAGTTCCGCAATGCGAAAACCGCCCGTGAACCGGCCCGGAAGGTCGCTGCCCGCCAGAAACACATGCCGCGTCTCCGCCAGCCCGTCGTCCAGCGAAAAATACGGATCGTCGAACTGACGCGACACCGGTACATCGCCGGAACGCCAGTCGAGTATGGCAAGGGGCGGCGTGCTCTGGTCGTTCATCGGTCTCCGCCCTAGTGTCGCCGCTGACCATCGCCCGGCAGGCGGGAGATGCGCAAGCGAGGAACGCAGCATGCAGCCGCAGGTCATCGTCCGGGGCGCCGGGATTTTCGGCCTGAGCTGCGCCTGGGCCATGGTGCAGCGCGGCGCGCGGGTCTGTGTCGTCGACCCGAACGGGCCGGGGGCGGGCGCCTCGGGCGGGATCGTCGGTGCGCTGGCGCCGCATGTTCCCGAAAACTGGAACCCGAAAAAGGCGTTTCAGCTCCACAGCCTGCTGATGGCGCCCGCATTCTGGGCCGGGGTCGAGACAGCGGGCGGCGTGCGCGCGGGCTATGTGCCCAGCGGCCGGCTTCAGCCGATCGCCGATACCGCAGCGGTGGCGCGCGCCCGCGCGCGGGGGCAAACCGCCGCGACGCTGTGGCAAGGACGCGCCACGTGGCGGATCGTCAGTGCTGTGGACCTGGCGGGTATATCGCCCGGCTGGCTGCCACACAGCCCCACCGGTCTGTACATCCACGACACGCTCTCGGCGCTGGTGCATCCGCGTCGGGCCGTCGCGGCACTGGTCGCGGCCCTTGCCGCGCAGGGCGCTGAAATCGTGCGGGAAATGGCCCCGTCCGACGTTCCGGTCCTGTGGGCCACCGGCGTACAGGGCTTGCGCGATCTGGGCGTGGCACGGCCCTCGGTCAAGGGCCAGGCCGTCCTGCTGGACCACGCCGCACTTGACCACGCAGCACGGGGCCACGCAGTACGGGACCACGCAGTACGGGGCCAACCGCAGGTATTTGCCGACGGATTGCACATCATCCCCCACGCCGACGGGACCACGGCCATCGGATCGACATCGGAACCGGATGTGTTCGACACCGACACCGACGCCCAGACCGAAGGGTTGCTGGACCGGGCCCGCGCGGTCCTGCCGGCATTGGCGAAGGCCCGCGTCTTCGAGCGGTGGGCCGGGTTGCGCCCCCGCGCCCCAAGCCGCGCGCCCTTGCTCGGCCCGTGGCCAGATCGTCCGGGTCATTTCATTGCCAATGGCGGGTTCAAGATCGGGTTCGGCATGGCCCCGAGGGTGGGCGAGGTCATGGCCGACCTGATCCTGAACGGCGTCGACCGGGTGCCCGCAGGGTTCAGGACGGCTGCAAACGCGGGGTGATGCGGTTTTCGGGCGCGCGGAGCGATCGCGCCGCCTTGTCCCCGTCACGGCGTCACGGCATGGTTGAACAGACCCGAAAATCGGAGCGGACAGATGCGCCACGGCGGCAAGATCCTCGCAGACCAACTGGCGCTTCACGGCGTCGACCGCGTATTTTCGGTCCCCGGCGAGAGCTTTCTCGCCGCCCTCGACGGATTGTACGACAGCGGTATTCAGAACGTCGTCTGCCGCCACGAAGGCGCCGCCGCGATGATGGCGGAGGCGGCGGGCAAGCTGACCGGACGGCCCGGCGTCGCCTTCGTCACCCGCGGTCCGGGGGCGTGCAATGCGGCGGCGGGCGTGCATGTGGCGCGGCAGGATTCGACGCCGATGATCCTTTTCGTGGGGCAGATCGACACGGGCCACCGCGACCGTGAGGCGTTTCAGGAGGTCGATTATCGCGGCACTTTCGGCGGTCTGGCCAAATGGGTGGCCGAGGTCGATCAGACCGCGCGTCTGCCCGAATACATCGCCCGCGCCTTTGCGGTGGCAACAAGCGGGCGTCCGGGTCCCGTGGTCATCGCCTTGCCGGAAAACATGCTCAGCGCGCAGGCGGAGGTGGCCGATGTGGCCCCCTCCCGCAGGTTTGCCGCACCCGCGACGGGCATCGCAAAGGACGCGTTGAAATGGCTGTCGGCGGCATCGCGGCCGATGGTCGTCGTCGGCGGATCGCACTGGTCGGCGGCGGCGGCGCAGGCGCTGGCACAGGCCGCGACGGTGCAGCGCTTTCCCGTGGCGCTGGGATTTCGGCGGCAGGACTACTTCGACAACCGGCACGCCAGCTATGCGGGCGATCTGAATGTCGGCGCCAATCCGCGTCTGACGGCGCGGATGCGCGCGGTGGACCGGCTGCTGGTCATCGGCTCACGCCTTGGGGATATCGAAACCCAGGGGTATACGGTGCCGGATCCCGCCGCCCTCACCTGCGAGATCCTGCATATCCACGCCGATCCCGACACGCCCGGGGCGGTCTATCCAACCGCGTTTCGCGCCACGGCGACGGCCCCCGATCTGGTGACGGAACTGGCGAAACTGCCACCCTGCGGTGCCGATTGGGCGGATTGGACGGCGGCGGCGCGGGCCGATTACGACGCCTGGGTCACGCCGCAGCCCTCGCCCGGGGCGGCACGCCTGGAGGAGATCGTCGGCTGGCTGTCGGCCAACCTGCCCGAGGACGCGATCCTGACCAACGGCGCGGGAAACTACGCCGCCTGGCTGCACCGGTATTTCTGCTTCAAGGGGTTCCGCACACAGATTGCCCCCACCTCCGGTTCGATGGGCTATGGATTTCCGGCGGCGATTTCGGCGGCAATCGCCTATCCGGACAGATGCGTCGTCTGCCTTGCCGGTGACGGCTGTTTCCAGATGACACTCAACGAGATGTCCACGGCGGTGCAGCACGGTGCCGCGCCGATCGTTATCGTCGTCAACAACGGTCGCTACGGCACGATCCGGATGCATCAGGAGAAGACCTATCCGGGGCGGGTGTCCGGCACGGCCCTGACGAACCCCGATTTCGCCGCCCTCGCCCGCGCCTACGGCGGCCACGGAGAGGTCGTAACCCGCACGCATGATTTTCCGGACGCCTTCGCGCGGGCCCGCGCGGCGGGATGTGTCTCGGTGATCGAGGTGCAGGTGGACGCAGAGGCGCTCAGCACCGGGCAGACGCTGAGCGGCGCCCGGCAAACGGCCCTCGACCGGCAGACGGAAATCGGCGCCTGAGCGTCGTTTCCGACCGGTATCCTACAGGATCGGACGAGCCTGCGTATCTGTGATAAGCGCCTCGAGAGACGCGACCGGATTTTCACCGGGGCGTGCCAGAAAATCTGCGTGCAGCAGCGCATTCAGATCCGGTTCCTGATCGATAATCCCGCCACCGACCACAAGAAGGGCATCGGGACGTTCGATCCGCAGCGCGAGGATGGCGCGCGTCAGCGGCACCGCATGGTCGATATTGCTCGCCGACAGACCGACGACCCGCTCGTTTCCGCCGGCAATCCGCGCCATCAACGCGTCGTGGTCGAGGCCGGTTTCGAGGCACACGCCCCAGCCTGCCGCCCGCAACAGATCCGCCGCGATCGTCACCCCGACGGTGTGCTGATCGCCGGGCACCGAGGCGAGCAAAATCGACCGACGGCCGGCATCGTCGCGAATCACCGGGGCGATTTCATAACGCAGATTTCGCATGATTTCGAATACCCGTCCGGCGGCGACGGTCAGACCGATGAACGACAGGCTGTCGTCCTCCCACATCGCGCCAAGACGCTGCACCGACTGCGCGAGCATCTTGAGATAGACGGATTCGAGCGAGGCACCATCGCGGCGCTGCTGTGCCACGATGCGGCCCGCCGCAGCCGGGCTGTCGCCCAGCAGGGCATCGACAAATGCGTCGATGCTGACGTCCATTCGCGGCGCCTCGGCGGCACCCTGAAGGCGCCCCGCAAGGCGTACGACAACTTCGTCAGCCAGTGATTGCAACGCAATTTTGGGCAATACGCGCTGCGCCACGGTAGCTGCATCAAGCAGGTGACTTGGCCCTTTGATGCGACGGTTCCCCTCGTCGATCACACGAAACACTCCCATCCGATGATGCACAGGCCCTCCCGCCTGCGGGTAAGAGGACGGCGTTGCGTGGCAGCGCAAACATAGCCTCTGATCGGAGCATATCACGATTTCTTGTTCGTTCAACGGTGTACCTTATGGCCCGGACGCAACAGGCCCGATCCCGCCAGTCAGGGTGCGATGCAGCCCGCCCCGCCCGGCACCGTCACGGTCTAGAATTCGACACCGATCTGCGCCTTGATGCCCGACCGGAACGGATGTTTCACAAGCTCCATCTCGGTCACGAGATCGGCTGCCTCGATCAAATCAGCATGCGCATTCCGGCCTGTCAGGACGACATGCGTCATTTCAGGCTTCTCCTCGCGCAGGAACGCCGTCACTTCGCCGATGCTGACATAATCATAGCGGATGGCGATGTTGATCTCGTCGAGCAGAACCATCGTATTGGCCGGATCGCGGATCAGCTCTTTGGCCTTTGTCCATGCTGCCTGCGCCATTTCAATATCGCGGCTCTTGTCCTGGGTTTCCCAGGTAAAGCCTTCGCCCATGGTGTGAAAGGCGCATATGTCGGTAAACTTCGCCAGGATCAGATCGCGCTCGCCGGTGGACATGCCGCCCTTGATGAACTGCACCACGGCGCAGCGCATATCGTGCGCGATACAGCGGAAAATCATCCCGAAGGCCGCCGACGACTTGCCCTTGCCCTTGCCGGTATGCACGATCACAAGGCCGCGCTTGTCGGTCTTGGTCGCCATGATCTTGTCCCGCGCGGCTTTTTTCCTGGCCATTTTCGTCGCGTGGCGGTCGGCGTCATCCGCCGTCGGGATGGGAGGGGTGTCGGTCATGTCGGCGCCTTTCGGACGGGATGTCGCACGCAACATGGCGGGCAGAGGCGGTGGACGCAAGGCAGCCGGCTGTCCCTCATCGCTCCGGTTTCGGGTCCGCCCCGGTCCGTCATGCCGCCCAACCGTCGCTTTGCATCTCTTCGAGGCGGCTGGCGGTACGCCCGAATTCGAACGCGCCTTCGCCTTCGACATACAGCATGTCGGGCCGCGCGGCGGCCGAGCAGATCAGCCGGACCCGGCCTTCGTATACTGCGTCGATCAGCGTCACGAACCGTTTCGCCTGATTGAAATTCTCGGCGCTCAGCTGCGGGATATCGTCGATCAGCAGAACCCGCGCCGCTTCGGCCAGCGCCAGATAATCGGCGGGGCCAAGCGGGCGTCCGCACAGATCATAGAATGTCGCACGGGCCACCCCGTTGTAAAAATGCGGTATTTCCACGTCGCGGCCCAGCACCCGCAGGATTTCCGGATGCCCCTGCCCATCCGACAGATCGGCCCAGATCTCTTCCATCGCGGCGCGTGCGGCAGCATCGGCGGGGGTGAAATACCGCTGCGTGCCCTGCAACCGCCCCTGCCGGTGATCGAGACTGCCACCCATCTCGACGACGCGCATCCGGTCCTTGAGCATGTCGATGAACGGCAAGAACAGCGCCCGGTTCAGCCCGTCCTTGTACAGATCGTCCGGCACCCTGTTCGACGTGACGACAACGGTCACACCTGCCTGGAAAAGCCGCTGGAACAGCCGCCCCACGATCATCGCGTCGGTGATATCGGTGATCTGCATCTCGTCGAAGGCCAGAAACCGCACCCGGTCGGCCAGCGCATCGGCCACGGGCGCAATCGCGTCGTCGACACCGCGGGTGCGGGCCGCCGCGATGCCTTTGTGAACCTCTTGCATGAACGCGTGGAAATGCCGCCGTTCCTTGGGCACATCGACCGCTCCGTACAGCAAATCCATCAGCATGGATTTGCCGCGCCCGACGCCGCCCCACAGATACAGCCCCTTGACGGCAGGGGCCGGTCCGCGCCGGAACAGACCGCCGCGTTTGACCGGCACGGCAAGGTCGGCGCGCACGGATTCGAGATCGTCCAGCACCGCGCGCTGCACCGGATCGTCCTGCAGCGTTCCCGATGCGATGCGCGCCTCGAAGGCTTCGATTACTGTCGTCATGGCCACCGGCATAGCGCGGCTTGCTCCGGCTTTGAAGGGTTGGGTGCCATCGAGGGGTGTCAGTCCCGCAAAAGCCGCCGCAGTGCTGCGGCAACCGCGTCCGGATGCGTCGTCAACAGCTCGTGTCCCGCCGCCTCGATCACCTCGTGGCGGGCGTTGCGGTTCCACTGTGCAAGGGTGCCCAGCGCGCTGATCGGCACCGACGTGTCGAGATTGCCCCAGATCGCCAGCACCGGCACATCCTGCGCGCCGATCCGTCGGTGCGTGTCTTTCTGGCGTGCCGCGAGGATGCCCCGGCGGCTTGCCAGCAGCGACGGGAAATATCCGCGCCGGGCCGCCTGCGCGCGTCTGGCATCGGCCACTGCCGCCGTGCCGCGCGCACCGGCCCGCGCACGCAGCGGCCCGACGATGCCGTGCAGCCAGTCGCCCAGCACCGGCACCCGCCGCATGACCCCGTTCAGGGTGCGCTCGCCGCCCTTGTTGCCCTCGATCCCCGCTGGCGCGATCAGGACAAGGCGGGTCATCCGGTCGGGATGCCGGTCGGCGAATGCCGTGGCGATGGCCCCGCCCATGGAAAACCCGATCACGGTCAGATCGCCCTCGATGCCCTCGTGTGCCAACAACTCTTCGAGCTGGCGCACGAAAAACGCGGCATCCTGCGGCCCGCCCGGCGCATCCGACAGGCCGCGCCCGTACAGGTCATAGGACAGGACGCGAAACGAGGTCGCGACGAGGCCGTCGGCCAAGGTCTCCCAGATCTGCAATGGCGTGGCGATGCCGTGGATCAGCACGGCGACGGGCCCGCGCGACGGACCGTGCCACCGGTAGCGGGTCGTCCCCGACGGCAGTGCCGCGCGCCGGTCCGCCGTCCCGCGCACCGGGCCGGGCCGCCTCCGCTCGGCCACGAAAGGGGCCCCGAGGATCGCCGCCAGAACAGCGACGATGGCCCAGCCGACCGCGCTCAACGCGCCCGCCATGTATCGAGGATATGCCGCGCCACCATCAGATCGAGATGCGCGCCGCCGCCGTTCTTGCACAGCGTGATCTCGTCCGCGTCGGCGCGTCTGAACAACGCAGGCTCATAGAAATCGGCGATGATGTCGGTCTCGGCGATGGCGCCGGAGGCGAGCGGAATTGCCAGTTCGCCGATGTGGTGCAGCGTCGTGGCGCGGGCGTCGACGAAAAGGCGCGCGCGCTTCAGGGCCGCGTCATCCACCTCGCGCATGTCGGCACGGTAGGCACCGATCAGATCGATATGCTGGCCGGGCCGCAGCCAACTGCCCCGGATCACCGGTTCCGTCGACATCGTGGCACAACCGATGATGTCCGCCTGCGCTATGGCTGCCTCAAGGTCGGTGGCCACCGTGGCACCGGTCTCGGCGGCGAAAAGATCCGCCCCGGCGGGCGTGCGGTTCCAGATCGTGAAGGATGCTTGCGGAAACGCCGACGCATAGGCCGCGACGAGCGCGCGCCCGACGGTTCCGGCCCCCACGATCAGGATATTGCGCGCATCGGGGCGCGCCAACCGCCGCGCGGCAAGCAGGCTGTCGGCGGCGGTTTTCCATTTCGTCACGAGGTGAAAATCCACCACCGCGTCGAGGCCGCCGGTCGCGTCGTCGAACAGCATCACCCCGCCGTGGATCGCGGGAATGTTCGCGGTTGCCCGGAAATACCGTCGCGGCCTTGACCGCGAGGCCCAGCCCGTCGATCCACGCCGACCGGTTCAAAAGCGTGTCGCCGCCCCGGCGCAACACCACATCCTCGACCTGCGCGCGGGGCCGTGTGTGGCCCGCCGCGATCGCATCCGAGACGCCGATCCAGTCGAGCAGCGCATCCGCCGCAAAAGGGACGATCTCGGTCATGCGGCGGTCTCGGGCGTCAGCAATCCTGCGTCCACCAGCCGCGCGGCCCAGCCTTCGGGCGTTGTGAACAGATGTGTCTGCCAGCCCCGCGCCCCGGCGGCGGCGATGTTGTCGGCGCGGTCGTCGGCAAACAACATCGCTGCGGGCGCCATGCCGCCTTCGTCCTCGACCCGGGCATAGATTTCGGCGTCCGGTTTGGTGATCCCCATGTGCCCCGAAATGAACCGCCGGTCGAATTCCTCGAGGAAGGGATAGTGCTTTTCGGCCAGCGCAAAGGTTTCGATCCCGAAGTTCGACAGTGCGAACACCGGCACACCCGCGCGGCGCAATGCCCGCAACAGGCGCACCGAATGGTCGATGGCGGGAGATGCCATGTCGAGCCAGCGGTCGTGCCACATCTGAATTTCCGGGGCGAAATCGGGATTGGCCGCGACGGCAAGGGCGACCTGTTCGGCAAAGTTCTCGCCCCGGTCCACCAGCTCGTTCATGGCGTGCAGATCGACGGCGGCAAACATCGCCTTGCGCCGGGCCTGCCCGACAGTGCGGTCATAAAACGTCTCGGGCTGCCAGCCGATCAGGACGTTGCCGATGTCGAAAACCACTGCGTCGATCTTGCTCATATCCTGCCCCTTTAAATTTGTGCGCACCGTAGACGAGTGCGGGAACCGCGCCAAGATGGCGGCGATTTCATCCCGTCGCCCCGCGGCGGATGATGGGGACCCGGAGCGTGAAAACGATAGGGTAAACCCCTGTCCTACAGGTCTTTTGCCGCCGCCCGGATCTCTTGTTCCAACGCATCGAGGAACCTGGCGCGATCCGCCTTGGAAAACGGACGCCCGCCGCCCTGACGGAACGGATCGGCGGCGCGCAGGTCCGTCATCAGATCGCGGGTGGCCAGCACGTTGCCGATGTTGGCCGCCGTCAGTTTCTCGCCGTTGGGTTTCAGCACGCGCGCCCCCGCCCCGACGCATTTCGCGGCCAGCGGGATGTCGGAGGTGATCACTACATCGCCGCGCACTGCCCGGTCCGCGATCCACATGTCGGCGACGTCCGGCCCGTCGGGAACGATCACGCTTTCGACCAGAGGCGAGGCCGATGGCCTGATCCCGCCGTTCGACACCACGAACATCCGCATGCCGTGGCGCAGGGCGACGCGCTCGGCCTCGGCCTTGACCGGGCAGGCATCGGCGTCGACATAGATCATCGCGAGGCTCCCCGGACGGTACGTCGACAGTGCGTCATGCCCACAGCGCCTCGGCGTGGAAGGCGACGTGGTCTTCCATGAAGGTGGAGACGAAGAAATACGAATGGTCGTAGCCCTTCTGCATCCGCAGGGACGCCGATTGCCGCCGATCGGCGATGGCACCGGCAAGGGCGGCGGTGCCCAGCAGATCGCCGAACTGATCCGCCGTGCCGGTGTCGATCAGCATCGGCCCGTCGAAACCGCGCAGTTTCATCATCTCGGTCGCGTCATAGCGCGCCCAGGCGGCCTCGTCGGCGCCCAGATAGGCGGTAAGCTGTTTGCGGCCCCAGTCGCTTTGCACCGGATTGCAGATCGGCGCAAAGGCCGAAACGCTGCGAAAGCGCCCCGGCAGGCCCATCGCCAGCACGAGCGCGCCGTGCCCGCCCATCGAATGGCCGGTGATTGCCTGACGCATCGGGTCGATGGCGAAACTCTGCGCCAGCAGGTCCGGCAATTCCTCGCCCACATAATCCCACATCTGGAAATGCGGCGCCCAGGGCTCTTGCGTCGCGTTGACGTAGAACCCGGCCCCCTGCCCCAGATCGTAGGCCTCGTCGTCGGCCACGCCCTCGCCGCGCGGGCTGGTGTCGGGAAACACGACGGCGATGCCCTCTTTGGCGGCCCAGCCCTGAATGCCCGCCTTGTCCATCGCATTGGCGTGGGTGCAGGTCAGGCCCGACAGGTACCACAGCACCGGCACGGCGGCGTCCTCGGCCACCTCGGGCAGGAAAAGGCCGAACGTCATCTCGGTTCCCGTGGCCTCGCTGTCATGGGCGTACACGCCCTGAACGCCGCCAAAACACCTGTTTTCCGAGATCGTGCGCATGGGGTTCTCCTGTGATTGCGTCCCCGCAATAGGACCAAACCGGGCCGGATTCTAGCCCCCGACCATGGCGATGACCGCCGTCACCGTGACAATCGAAAACGCCGTCGACACGAGGATCGCCGCCGAAACGCGGGCCGGTGCGCAGCGGTAATGGCTGGCGATGATGAACACGTTGCCCGCCACCGGAAGGGCCGCGCAGGTCACCATGACGCCGGCGGCATAGGCGTCGACCTCGAACAGCCAGAACGCGGAAAAGGCGACGGCGGCGGGGTGCAGCACCAGTTTGGCAAACGACAGCCAGCCCGCGACGGCAAGCCGTTCCGCCGATTTGCCCGCCAGCGACGCGCCGATGGCAAACAGCGCGCCGGGCGTGGCAGCGGCCCCCAGTGTGGTCAGAAAGCTGTCCGCGACACCCGGCAGGGCCACGCCCGACGACGACCAGGCAAGCCCGAGCACGATGGACACGATCATCGGGTTGCCGATCAGGCCGCGCCCCACCGTGCGCAGCACCCGCCCCGAAACACGCAACGACACCCGTCCGTCGCGCGATCCGGTGATCAGGATCACCACGAGCGAGCCGAACACGATCAGATCGACGGCCAGCACCAGCATGACCGGGCCGATGGCCGCCTCCCCCAGGAGCAGCACGAGCATCGGGATACCCAGGAACCCGACGTTGCCGATCACCGCGCATTGCGCCTCGATCGCCGCCTCGGCAATGGGCAACCGGCGCACCATGGCGACGGCGGTGGCCAGCAGATAGATCGCCGCCGTGCCCGCCAGATAGGCGACCACGAAGCCCGCATCGAAGACCTGCGCCAAGGGCAGATTGGCGGAAAACCGGAACAACATCGCCGACAACGCGAAATAGAACACGAATTTCGTCAGCCAGGCGGTCGCCTCTGGCGGAAAGAACCCGGTGCGTCCGGCGCCGTATCCAAGGCCGATGATGGCAAAGAACGGCAGAACCTGAAGGAGAACGTCGAGCATGAGAGGCGTCCGGGCGGCCTAGTCGACCGCGCGGATCGCGGCCTTTTCAAGGATGCGCAGCACGGACCGCAGGTCCGGCCCGCGCCGCAGGACCTGTCCTTCCATCCCGATCACCGCAAATTCCTGCTGTTTCGCGCGCAGTCTGGGACGCTTTTCGATGCGATAGACCGGGTTTTCCGCCGTGCGGCGAAAGATCGAGAACACCGCCACCTCGCGCAGGCAGGAAATACCGTAGTCGCGCCACTCGCCCGCCGCGACCATCCGGCCATAGATCGCCAGGATCGGGGCCAGTTCGGTGCGGTGGAACGCCACTTGTTCCGGTGCCTTGAAGGACGCCTGCGAGGCGGATTTCGGGCTGGACGAAGGTGCGCCGCCGCGCGGCAGGGGGTGGACTGTCATGGCGCCACACTTATCCCGGGGCCGGGATCTTTCAAGCGACGGGCGTCAGCTGACCGCGCCGGACTGGGGCCGCGCCCTATCCGCACGAAACACGCGCAATCCGTCCGGCGGTGTCGATGGTGAAATTCAGCCGCTCGGCGCGGAAATCGGCGGTGACGGCGCTGCCCGGCCGGACGATGCGTACCTGCCGCAGGATAAGTTCGCGCTCCAGCGCGGTGGCGTCCTGTCCTACCAGCCGCACATAGGGCGCGCCGCCGCACACGGCGAGATCCTCGGGTGCGGCCTGGGCGATCTGCGGCGGCGCGGGCGACACCACCGTCGAGGGGGCGCCACCGCAGGCCGCGAGACCGAGGCACAGGACGGCTGTGAAGCCGTGCTGCATCAACGGCATCGCAGGCATGCCGCAACGCCGTTCAGCGCAGGGGAGACGGTTGGCATCCCGGTCTACCCGCAGGCCAGACTGCGGACCGTGCCGTCGCCATCGACGATCAGGTTCAGCCGCGCGGGATCTACGCCCGTCGTCACCACGTCGGTCGGCCCGGCCACGCGGGCGGGCCGTCCGCCGGCATTGCGCTGCGCGGCAAAGGCGTCGGCCCCGGCGCGATCGATGCCCAGCGCGGACTGGCTCGACGCGACGCCGCAGGCATCGCCCGAGCGGCGGGCCTCGGTGCTGGTGCAGGCCGCGACGAAGACCGCCGCAAAGGTGGTACTCAAGAAGATCAGTCGTGTCATCAGAAACAATCCAGCGATGTGATGGTGCCGACGGTGTCGGCATAGATGTTGATACGGTCCGCCACGAGATCGTCGGGCACCGTGTCGCCCGGATAGATCACCCGGAACGTCACGCCAGCGCCCCGAAAGGCGGCGGCATCGCCGACCGGCTGACCGATCAGACCGTCGAACGCAGCGCGTCCGCAGGTATCGGCAGAACCGGGTGCGGCACCCGGGGCGGGGGCGATGCTGGCCGGGACGGGAGCTGCCGGGACGGGGGCCGTTGGGCCCTGTCCCGCCACGGTCGCGCACCCCGCCAGAAGCAGACCACCGAAAAGCGACGTGATAGAGGTAGATTTCATGTCGTGCAGTGTGCCGCACGGGCCGTGCCTCTTGCAAGGGCGCTATCGTGCCCGCCGGTGCCGAAGTTCGGCCGAAGCCCCGCAACCGACATGAAACGAAAGGTTCGCCAGACCGTCGTCACCGGAACGGTGCGATCCGTTCGCCGCACGGGCGACCCGATTTGCGGCGCCACCCTATCAGCCCCGTTGAATTCCGCCGCGCGTTCCCCCAGCCTGTCGGAAAAGGCGCAATCCAACGCCATCCCAGAACACTCACGGAGACCATCATGCGTACCAAAGCCGCCGTTGCCATCGCCGCCGGAAAACCCCTCGAGATCATGGACGTGAACCTCGAGGGGCCGAAGGCGGGCGAGGTTCTCGTTGAAATCAAGGCCACGGGCATCTGCCACACGGACGAATTCACCCTGTCCGGCGCCGACCCCGAAGGCATGTTTCCCGCGATCCTCGGGCACGAAGGTGCGGGCGTGGTGGTCGAGATCGGCGCGGGCGTCACTTCGCTCGCGGTCGGCGATCACGTCATCCCGCTGTACACCCCCGAATGCCGCACCTGCGAGTACTGCCTGAACCCGAAAACCAACCTGTGTCAGGCGATCCGCAGCACCCAGGGCGCGGGCGTGATGCCCGACGGCACCTCGCGCTTTTCCATGCTCGATGGCACGCCGATCCTGCATTACATGGGCTGTTCCACGTTCGCCAACCACACCGTCCTGCCGGAAATCGCCCTTGCAAAGGTACGCCCCGACGCGCCCTTCGCATCGATCTGCTATATCGGCTGCGGCGTCACCACGGGCATCGGCGCCGTGATCAACACCGCCAAAGTCGAGATCGGGTCGCGCGCAATCGTCTTCGGCCTTGGGGGCATCGGGCTGAACGTCGTGCAGGGCCTGCGTCTTGCCGGTGCCGACCAGATCGTCGGCGTCGACCTGAACCCCGCCCGCGTCGAGATGGCGACACGGTTCGGCATGACCGATTTCGTCAACCCGACGGATGTCGACGGCGACCTCGTGGCGCATCTGGTGGCGCTGACCAAGGGCGGCGGCGACTATACCTTCGACGCCACCGGCAACGTCGGCGTCATGCGCACGGCGCTCGAATCCGCGCACAAGGGCTGGGGCGAAAGCATCATCATCGGCGTCGCACCCGCCGGCGCCGAAATCAGCACCCGTCCGTTTCAGCTCGTCACCGGGCGCTCCTGGCGCGGCACCGCATTCGGCGGCGCGCGGGGCCGCACGGACGTGCCGAAAATCGTCGACTGGTACATGGACGGCAAGATCGAGATCGACCCGATGATCACCCACAAGCTCAAGCTCGAGGACATCAACGAAGGTTTCAAACTGATGCACGAAGGCAAGAGTATCCGCGCCGTCGTGGAGTTCTGATCCCTGTCGGACCCCTATCACTGCACGCTGACCTTCGATCTACGGCGCGACACACCGGCAAGCCTGATCGTCGCCCTGACGGCGCTGTCCCCGGGGGGCGCACCGCATCGCCCGGAGAGATGGCGGATTTGCCGCCGCTGGTGCAGCGGTATCTGCGCCGGGGCGATTTCACGGGCGAGGACACGGGCCCCGGGACCGGACCGGTCCCCCGGATCGCCGGGACCGGCATGCCCTTTCGCGCTCCGGCGCCGCACGATCCCGTCTGGCGCCTGCACTATGAGCGGCGGTTCCACGACGACGAATTCTGGAACGGCGGCATGTACCTGATCTGGTGGCTGTTTCAGTTCGCCGCCGGTCAGGGGCATCTGGCGGTGATGCTTTTGCAGTCCGACACCCCGCCCGAGATCTATACCCGCGTCGGCGACGACGTCGTCACGACGACGCTGGGCTACACCCCCGAAACGCATCGGGCGCTCGACTATCGGGACACCCCGCCCGATCCCGATGCACCGATCCCGATGCACCGATCGCGGTGGCCCGGAGCGCGCGTGTGAACCTTGCGCAGCACCTGAAGGATATGACGTCGATGGGCGACGGTTTCGGCGTCGGCGACTGATGCTGCCCCTGCTCAGGTCACCTTACGCCTTTGCGGGCATCGGCATTTCGCGGGACGGCGCGCGCCGGTTCGACGTGTCGTGCGCGCCGGGCATCGGTCCGGCGACCGAGGCGACGCTGTTCCGCAGCGCCTCGATATCCAAGTTGGTCACCGCCCGCACCGCCCTGCGTGCCGCCGAACGGGCGGGCGTTGCCGACCCCTGGCACGCCGACGTGCAGGACATCCTCGGCTTTCCTCTGCGCCACCCGCAGTTTCGGCAAGTTCCCGTCACGGTCCGGATGCTCGCCAGCCACAGCGCGGCCCTCGACGAAGGCGCGGGATACGGCGTCCCGCCGGACGTGCCGCTGGCCGATTGGATCGCGACGGCGCCCGGCCCGTTCCGCACGGACACCCGCCCCGGCAGCCGGTTCAGCTACGCCAACCTCGGTTACATCCTGCTCGCGGCGGTGGCGCAGGTCTGGGGGGCGGCACCCTTCGATGGTCTGGCGCGCGATCTCGTTCTGGCGCCGCCGGGCCTGCACGGCGGGTTCAACTGGTCGGGCGTGGATGCGCGGGCGCGCGCAACGGCCCTGCCCACCTACCGCCGCATCGGCGATACATTCGTCCCGCAGATCGACAGCGCGATCCCGGCCACCGGCCTGATCCTCGCCGACCGCGCGGTCACACCGCATCCGGGCAATACCGCCGCCTTCTCGCCGCAGGGCGGGCTCCGGCTGTCGCTGTCAGGTATGCTTCATCTTGCCGAAACCCTTGCCACCGATCCCGGCCCGCGCCTGTGGCACCGTACCGACGGCCCCGGCGACTATCTCGCCGGGCTGTTTCAGGATTACGGCGCGGGCGTGCAGTTCCTTGACGCCGCCCCGTTCTATCCGCGTCCGCTGACCGGACATTTCGCCAATGCCTATGGTTTCAACGGCGGGATCTGGTGGGACGCACAGGCTCGGTCGGCCTTTGCCTATGCGCTCAACGGCCTGCCGGGTGGCGACGAGAGCGACGCACTGTCACCGGACGAGACCGCGCTGTTTGCCCGGTTCGCCGAACTGGCGTCGGACACCCCGTAACGCGCCATGAACATCGCCACCGCCTCGTCGAGCATCTGCGCGCAGACACCCGGTTCGGGCGCCGGCGTCACGTCGAATATCATCCGGTCGAAGACGCCTGCCTTGCACAATCCCTGAAACTGGTCGGCAGCGAGGTTTGCATCCGCGATCGCCACCTCACCCCGTTCCGTCGCGTCCGACAGAAAGGCCGCGATCCGCATCCGTGCAAGACCCGGCCCGCTGTGATAGAAATCCCGCGCCACGTCGGGAAATCGCTCCGCCTCGGCGACGCAGATCCGGTAGATGCGCTGGCCGAAATTCGAACTGATGAACCCGAACATGTGTTCCGCCACCGCGCGCAGCACCACCGCCACCGGGGCGGTCATGTCGATGGCGGACATGGCCTGATCGGCCTGCCGGGCACATTCCGATTTCGCGACCTCGAGAAACAACAGACGTTTGTCGGGGAAATAGCTGTACAGCGTTGCCTTCGAGACGCCGGCGGCGCGGGCGATATCGTCGACGTTCGCGCCCTCGAATCCCGCACCCAGAAAGACCTCGCGCGCCCCGGCCAGAACCTGATCGAACTTGCGTCCACGACGCACCTGTCCCGCGCCCGGCTGTCCGGTTTCCGCATGCGGTGTCGATCCGTCGGGCATCTGGCCTCGTCTCTCTTGCAGGCGGCACCTGCGATCCGAAAGGTCAACACTAAACCACGCGGTTCAGTTCCGGCAAGTCCCGTTGGTATGCGCCGACGATGCCGCCGTCTGCACCGCCTCAGGCCGTCGAAACGGGCGCCTGCAACCGCATCTCGTCGGGGATCGCCAGCGGCGGGTTGGTGCCGTCCAGAAACTCGACCGTGGTGAACGCAAGTTCGGTCTCGCCGATATTTTCCAGCGAATGCAACATGTAATCGCCGGGCCCGTAGTGGTAATGCTGGGTCTGGCCCGCATAATATCCGGTCTCGACGATCTTGCCGTCAGAGACATAGGCCCGCGCGGTTCCGGCAGTCAGCGCGGTCCAGAAATAGGGATTAACGTGCCGGTGAAACCCGCAACGGGCGCCGGGCGCAAGGCTCAGGTGCCAGACGCGGACCCGGTCGGTTTCGGACACCAGGCTCGATCCGACGCAGCCGTTGTCATGCGCGCCCTGCATTTCGGCATAGATTTCGGCAGGCCAGGCGGCGAAGGCGGCCGGATCGGGGTTTGTGGCGATATGATCCGGCGCGATTGAATTTTCGGGGGACATGGGCGGGCTCCTTTTCTTCATGGTTGAGGCATCGACAGAGGCGGTGTTCGCGCCGACATCGCTGCTCTTTTATGGATCTATATCTATGACACGTGTCGCGGTTTGCGATAGCCTGATGCGCGACAGCACCCCATTTGCGGGCGCCGAAACAACACCGGAGGGCCCCCGATGATCGACCTGTACACATGGACCACGCCGAACGGCCGCAAAGTCTCGATCCTGCTCGAGGAGCTGGACGTGCCCTATACCGCCCATGCCATCGACATCGGCAAAGACGAACAATTCGCGCCCGAATTCCTGAAGATCGCGCCCAACAACCGCATCCCCGCCATCGTCGACCGTGACACCGGCATCACGATGATGGAGACCGGGGCGATCATGCTGTATCTTGCGGATAAACATAAGAAATTCCAGTGCGAGGGGGCGGAATACTGGCGCATGGTCGAATGGCTGATGTGGCAGATGGGCGGTTTGGGGCCGATGCTCGGCCAGACGCATCATTTCGTGAAATACAACAAGGGCAAGGCGCCCTACGCCGAAGAACGCTACGCAGGTGAGGCGCGGCGGCTGTACGGCGTTCTCGACCGGCGGCTGGCGGGCCGGGATTTCATCGCCGGTGACGGGCGCGGCACCTATTCGATCGCCGATATGGCCTGCTGGCCCTGGGTGTCGCGGTTCGAATGGCAGGAGATCGACCTTGCCGAATATCCGCATGTGCGTGACTGGTACGCGCGAATCGCCGAGCGGCCCGCCGTGCAAAAGGGCTATCAGGTGCCGAAATTCGTGACCGACGTGCCGATGCCCTGAGACCCAAGGCGACGTCGCCCCAAACGCGGACCTAATCGCGGAACATCTCGTGCGGCGCAAGGTCCGTCGCGGGCAGCGAGGGGCCGTCGCCGTCCGCCAGCGTGAACGCATTTATCGTCATGGAAATAAGGGTATAGTAACCGCAGATTGCCACCAGATCGACGCATCCCGCAATGCCCAGCGCCGCCTCCGTGCGGGCGTAGGTCGCATCCGACACGCGCTTGTCCCGGTGCAGTTCGACCGCGAAATCGAACACCGCGCGAGCCGCCTCGTCCACCAGATCCGGAACGCGGCCCGCGGCAATCGCGGCGATCACCGTCGCCCCGTGACCGGCCGCCGCCGCAATCGGCGCGTGCTGCGCCCATTCGAACCCGGACGACCAGATCCGGGCGGTGACGAGGATCGCAAGTTCGGACAGAACCGGTGGCAAGCTGCTGTCATAGCGGGCGTATTGCCCAAGCCGCTGCGCCGATGCCGCCAGTGCCGGATGCGTCAGCCAGACGCGCAACGGCCCGACGACCTCGCCGCGCGGGCCTGCGGCGATTACGGCGGCCTGTTCTGCCTGCGCGGGCGTCAGCGCATCGGGCGCAGGCCCCGGATAGCGCGCCGTCATGGCACAAGGGCCGCCATTTTGCCGCGATGAAACACCAGCGGGGCCGCATCCATGAGCGCCAGCCGGGTGATCCGGCCCACGACGATGATATGGTCGCCGCCGTCGTGCACATCGTATGTGTCGCATTCGAAATGCGCGTGGCTGCCGGTCAGAAGCGGCAGACCGTTGTCGCCCGGATACCAGTCGATGCCATCGAATTTGTCCTGCGCCGGTTTGGCGAACTGCCATGCCGCGTCCTGCTGATCATGGCCCAGAACGTTGACGTTGAACCCGCGCCCTGCCTCGATCCAGCGGCAGCTGACCTGTTTGCGATCGAGCGAGAACAGACACAGCGGCGGCGTCAGACTGAGCGACGAGAACGAACTGACCGTCACGCCCGTGGGCGCGCCGTCATCGCTCAGCATCGAGATCACCGTGACGCCGGTGGCGAAACAGCCGAAAGCGTCGCGCAGCGCGCGGGCATCTATCTCGGGGGCATCTATTTGGGGGGCCTTGTCGGTATCTTTCATGGTGTCGTCCAGCATGTCGGAGTCCTTTGGTAGGGGGCTTGCCACAAACCTACCGCACTGGACAAATCAGGTAAAACGATAGTCTTCTATAATCGCTATCACAATATCGGATACTGCATGCCCATCCCCAAGATTTCCATTCGCGGTCTTCAGGCCTTTGTGGCCGTTTATGAAGAGCAGTCGTTCAGCCGGGCCGCAACGCGTGAAAACGCCACCCAGTCGGGGATTTCGACGCAGGTCAAGAACCTCGAGCTGAAACTCGGCACGCCGCTGCTGATCCGCGAGCGCAAGCAATACGCCCTCACCCCGGCAGGCCAGATCGTCTACCGGGACGGACAGGCGGTGCTGCGTGCGCTGATGACGACGCAGGCGGCAGTGCGCGATCTTGAGGACGACATCGCCGGGCCGGTGCGGTTCGGCCTGATCCCGGCGCTGACCCGTGCCGTCCTTGCCCCCGCGCTGGCGGCGTTCCGCGCCGAGTGTCCGCAGGCGGAGCTGTCGCTGCTCGAGGAATACAGTTTTTCGCTGATGCGGCGGGTGCTGGACGGCGACCTCGATTTTGCCTTCGTGCCCGCAGGTGATATTCCCGCCGGGCTGACCGCCCGGTTCGTGGGCCGGGACCGCGAGATGATCGTGGGCCATCCCGGCACCCTGCACGATTTCCCGCATCTTGCCCCGGCGCCATTGGCCGCATTGACGGGCAAGCGGCTGATCGTGCCGACCCGCGCCAACGTCCGTCGCGGGCTGATCGACCGGGTACTTGGCGCGCATGGCGTCTGGCCGGCCGAAATGCTCGAGATGGACGGGATGCTTGCGACGCTGGAAATGATCGCGGGCGAGGGATGGCATGCGATCCTGCCATCGGCGCTGTGCCACGGCGACACGTCGGGGACACGCCGCAAACTCAACGTGATCACCGATCCGCCGATGAATTTCGATTACGTCTGCGTCGTGAAAACCGAAACGCCACTGCCCCGCGCCGCCGCGCTGCTGGCGGAACGGCTGACGGGACATACAACCAGGGTGCTGGCCGATTGGGACGATCTGCGGGCATAGCCGTCCTACGCGCCGGATGCCGTCAGGCGCGCGACGATCCGGCGTGCCAGGGGGGCCACCACGAGGATGCAGGGAAACGCGGTGGCCCAGCCGGTCAGCCAGCCGCGCAGCCACAGCCCCGCGAATCCCGGTCCGCCGACCCCGTGCGTGACGAACAATGCGACACTCGAAATGATGAACGACATGATCATCGACACGAAGAACCCGAAGAGGATCGGGGCGAAACGGGCGGGGATCATGCGGCACCTGTCGGCGCGGCGATGCTCATGGCGCGGGCCTCAGATCGTCATAGCTCGTGGCGATCCAGCGCCCCCAGCCGGGACGCGCGGCAAGCCTGTCCACCCACGCGGCAACCTGGGGCAGATCCGCCAGCAGTCCCGGCGCGATATCGCAGGCGCGGTACATCGGCGTGCCAAGGGCGATATCGGCGATGCTGAATTCGCCCACAAGGTGGTCGCGCCCATCCGCCAGCTCCTGCCCGATCACGTCCAGCGCCCCGGTCAGCTTCGCCAGACTTGCGGCCTCGGCGCCTGCGTCACGCTCTTCGGGCCGCATCCGCACCCGCTGATAGAACAGCCCGATGAACGCGGGTTGCAGCGTCGCGGTGCCGTATTCCATCCACATATCGACCGGGGTTTCGGGCGCGCCCAGCCGCCCCTCGCGGCGTGCCAGGTGGCGCAGGATGGTATTGCTTTCGCGGATATTCAGGTCGCCGTCGACCAGCACGGGCACCATCGGCACCATCGACACCGCGCGGAACGCGGCACCGTCGAGACCGCCGTGTTTGCCGCCGACGACCCTGTGCTCATACCCCAGGCCCAGTTCATCGAGCGCCCAAAGCACCTTCTGAACGTTCACCGACGTCGCGCGTCCCCATACTGTCAGTCCCATATCGGCCGCCTCACTTTATCGCCTGCGGATTGATCGGAGAACCCGCCGCCCCCGGAATATGCAGTGGCGGCGCGGTGAAAAAGAACTCGTAGACGCCGTCATCCGCGCAGTCCTCGGCCAGATCCTTGAGGTAAAAGATCTCGCCCATCGAAATCCCGATCGCCGGGATCACGACCCAGTGCCAGGGCTGATTGGCCTCGTCGGTCTCGTTGGGGCGCACCTCGCAGCCCCAGGTGTCGGCACAGATGGCGGCGATGTCGTGCGCCTTGATCCACCGCGCGGTCTCGAACGCCAGACCCGGCGCATCGCCGCCGGCATAGCCGGTCCAGTCGCCCCGCCCGAGGCAGCGTTCCTGATGCCCGGTCCGCACGATCACGAAATCGCCCTTGCGGACCTCGACGCCCTGCGCCGCGGCACAGCCATCCAGATCGGCCCCGGTGATGCCATAGCCATCGTCCAGACTGCCGACGCCTTTCCAGCGGGCGATATCGAGCAGCACGCCGCGCCCGACCATCTTGTCGCGCACATGTTCGATGCCCAGTTTCTTGGCGCCGTTCACCGTGACATCCGTCGCCGGATAGCCGTTGTACATCTTGTCATCGAGGAAAATATGACACAGCGCGTCCCATTGCGTGCCGACCTGACAGGGCAGGTTGATCGCGTCGTCGGCATAGCGCAGATAGGCGGAGCCGTCGCCGTCCTGCTCGCCGGTGACGGCATCCGTGCCCGTCGCGAGCATCTGGTGGATCATGTTCCACCGCCCGCCGAACAGCCCCGACTGGATCTTCTCCTTAAGGTCGAGACCCAGCGCGAATGTCTTGCCTTTTTTGATCAGGCCCGCCGCCGCGACCACGTCCTGTGGCGTCACGTTGTTGAGCGTGCCGATCTGGTCGTCGTCGCCCCAGCGGCCCCAGTTCGACAGCTCTTTGGCGGTATCGTAGATGTCCTGACGTGTCAGCTTGGCCACGGTTCGTCCCTCCCCGGAATTTCATTCGGACCCGCCGACTACGTCGGACAGGCCCCGCTTATTTATCGAA
The DNA here is from genome assembly GCA_963761735.1 of uncultured Alphaproteobacteria bacterium. GTDB lineage: Bacteria > Pseudomonadota > Alphaproteobacteria > Rhodobacterales > Rhodobacteraceae > CAVXHQ01. The sequence goes on along the minus strand of CAVXHQ010000005.1, from coordinate 237,448 downwards.
TGACAAATTAAATCTTCCGCCCTGTCAATGGGCCGATCAAGGGACTTGCGCCCTTGGGGGCGGATGATGTTATCAATCGATAACATAAATGGGGAGGCTGCCATGGCAGATACGATCAAGACCTTCGAGGTCATCTTCGAGGGCACCGGCACATCGAGCGGCAAGATGCGCAACGACATCCGCGTCGACTGGCCGATGATGAAGGAAAGCTTCGATCTGGCGACCGACGAAGGGCCGTTCCACGGCGGCGACGGCACGGCACCGCCGCCGCTCGCGCTGTTCACCGCCGCTCTGACGGGCTGCCTGATGACGCAGATCCGCGCCTTTGCGAAACGACTGAAGATCGACATCGGCACCGTCACGGTGAACGCGAAACTCCACTGGAAGGGCGAGCAGGAGGGCAACGCGCCCTATACGACCGCCCCCGTCGGTTTCGATCTCGACGTCGATCTGGACAGTTCCGCCAGCGCCTCCGACCAGCAACGCCTGATCCAGGCGGCCAAGAAGGGTTGCTTTATCGAGACGACCCTGATGCAAGGACTGAACGTAGGGCACCGTATCAAGGTCGACGGTGGCTGGCAGGACGCCTGACACCGAGCCCGCGGTCCCGGATACCCGACCGGAGCCGTGGCCCCGGACACTGCCCGGAGGGCATTGATGACCGACGTGGATGCCAAAGGGGATCACAAGACCCCGCGCAAGCGGCTGTCCTCTGCCGAGCGGCGGCAGGATTTCATCGAGAAGGCGGTGCAGTTCTTCGCCGAAGAAGGCTTTGAATCCTCCACACGCGGCCTTGCCCGCCGCCTCGGCGTCACCCAGCCGCTGCTCTACCGCTATTTTCCCTCCAAGGACGACCTGATCTCCGAGGTCTACGACGCCGTCTACGTCAACCGCTGGCGCCCCGAATGGGAGGTCCTGCTGCGCGACCGGGCCTATCCGCTGCAGGACCGGCTGAACCGGTTCTATCAGGCCTATACCGACGCGATCTTCAACCGCGAATGGATGCGGATCTATCTGTTTTCGGGCCTCAAGGGCGTGGATATCAACCGGCGCTACATTCAGCTGGTGCGCGACCGGATGCTGGAACCGATCCTGACCGAGGCGCGCGCCGAATTCGGCCTGAAGGACCGCCCCGCCCGCGACTGCGAGGTGGAATTTGCCTGGGTCATGCACGGCGGCATCTTTTATTACGGCGTCCGCGATCTGATCTACGAAAGCGCCATTTCCACCGACAAGACCCGCGTCATCGCCGACGCCATCGAGGCGTTCATGGCCGGTCTTCGGATCAAACTGCACCGGAACGGCGGCGCCTGACAGGCAGGCGTTCCGTGGACCTGCGTTCGGCGGACGCACCCGTCGCGGTTCTTTCGGACGTGGATCGGCGGACCGGCCCGCGACGAAACGACCGCGACGGGTGCGGGATATGGCTCCGCAACCGGCACCCGGAGACGACCGGGAACCGGCTCAGGCCGCGCTCAGTCGATCCCGATCATCTCGATGCTCGTCAACTCCGGCTCACCGCCCCGCGCGCCGCTGCCCGCGGCAATCCACAACTTGCCGTCGTGGACCACCGCATTGGTGCCGTGCCGCGCCCGGTTCAGCGGCGGCCCCATCGTCCAGACGCCGGTTTCGGGATCGAAGATCTGCATTTCGGTAAATGCCTCCGCCCGCCCGGCCTCGCCCCCGACGTAGTGGATGCGGCCCCGCAGGACGCCGGTCCCGCCCGCCGCCGTCTCGACCGGCAAGGGAGCGGGATGCACCGACCAGGTCTGCGCGGTGAAATCGAACACATCGACATCGCCGATGGTATCGTAAAAGAACCCGTCGAGATCGGTGCCGTTCCTGCGCCCCGTCTCGCGTCCACCGAAAAAGTACAGTTTGTCACCCACGATCGCCGCCGGTGCGTGGTCCCGCTTGTTGGGCGCGTCGGGCAACACCTGCCATTCACCGGTCTCCGGGTTCAGCCGGTCGAACCACGCCTGTGTGCCCGACCAGTGGCCGTCGACGATGCCGCCGACGATATAGATCCAGCCATCGGCCCCCATCACGCACCCGGAGGCACCGCGACGGCGCCCTTCCGGGATCACCGGCCCCTCGGACCAGGTATCGGTGCCGGGGGTGTAGATATAGACGCACCGAAGCGGCGTTTCACGCGGGAACACGCCGGTCATCGTGCCCAGCATCCACAGCGCATCGCCCACCTTCACCGGCTGGAAATGATGGATTTCCATCGGCGGCGCGGCGGCGTGGGTCCAGGTACGCGTGTTGGGGTCGAACACATCGACCGGCTGTATCCGCCGCCCGCCGAACAGATAGAATTTACCGTCCAAGGCGGCAAAACCGTTCTCGTGGCGGCAATGCGGCCCACCGGTGCAGGTCAGCGTTTTCCATTCCGTCATGAGATGATCCTTACATCAGCGCCCAATTCGGCCCCACTTCGCGGCATCGCATCAGATGGCGCCGCATCCCTCAACCCCAATAAACAAGGAGCGCGCCATCACAGCGCGCCCCATCATCATTTCGTCAGACTTGCGGACACGCAATGCCGGACGAGACACTCCGCCGACCATCGTTTCAGACGGCAGTCGTACCGCAGGCGCGCTCAAACAGCAGTCGTGCCGCAGGCGCGCTCAAACAGCAGTCGTGCCGCAGGCGCGCTCAAACAGCAGTCGTGCCGCAGGCGCGCTCAAACAGCAGTCGTGCCGCAGGCGCGCTCAAACAGCAGTCGTGCCGCAGGCGCGCTCAAACAGCAGTCGTGCCGCAGGCGCGCTCAAACAGCAGTCGTGCCGCGCGCCGGATAGTTGTTGTCCGTCGCCATCTTTGCCTTGGGCAGCAGGATCTCGAGATCGGGCCGCGAGAACGGCATGTTCGAGATATCGACGAGGTACAGGCGCCCGTCGGGCCGCACCCAGAACAGACCGGGTTCGGCGAACTGGCCCGGCTCGGCCTCCTTGATCGAGGTCGACAGGTACAGTCCCCAGTTCTTCACGTCATCGGTCGTCAGGCCATAGCCCAGCGGCGTATCGCCGAGGCCCCAGTCTGCCTGCGCCTGCGTCGCGCGATCTTCGCCGTCCATCGACACCAGCACGGTGTTCAGGCCATAGCCTTCGGCGTCGGCCTTCATCGCCATGAACTTGCTCATGTAGGCCTTGCAGACCGGGCAGTGCAGGCCGCGATAGACGATGATCTGGGTGAAGGTGCCGGGTTTCTGGTCGGCCAGCGTCCAGGTGCCGCCGCCCACGAGGGGGAACGACAGGGCGGGGGCTGCAACGTCGGGCATAAGTTTCATCGACATGGATGTCTCCTGATGAGTGGGGTGATGGGGCACGACAGGCCGGGCGTCATACCCGGTCCCGCGTGCTATTGTCTGACCCGGGCGGTACGGTGTCCCCCCGATGCTCAAATCGGCTGATTCAGTGTGCTGCGTCGGGCAATGCGCTGGCCGTCCAGTTTTCCGTGATCGTCATGCCCGCGGCGCGGAACACCTTGGCGACGGGGCAGAACTTTTCCAGCTCGTGCTTGATCTCGTCCATCTGTTCGGGCGTCGCGTTCGTCTGCACGTCGATGTCGAGGACCACCTCGTCGAACGGCACCTCGATCTCTTCCTGCAGCAGCGTGCCGAGGCGGTTGAATTTGTACGACATGTCGATTTTCATCTCGCCGAAGATCACGCCCATCTTCTTGGCGATCTTTTTCGAAATGACGTTGGTACAGCCGATCAGCGCCGACATCATGGTTTCGGTCGGCGACGGGCCAAGGTTCGATCCGCCCCGCTCCAGCGGCTCGTCGATGATGTTGTACACGTCGCGGATGCGGTTGTGGCTGCGCGAATGGGTCTGACCGACCCCCGACTGACGTGCGACAATTGTGGTCTTTTGCCTGATCTGGCCCATTTCGACGACTCCCCGCTTGATCCTTATTTATTAAGCGATAACTTAGCGGCAGGCGGCCGGCAAGGGGAGAGGCCGTTCACCGCGATGACCCGAGGGAGGATCACGATGAAGGCACCGGATTTCGACTATCTGCGCCCGGACACACTGGCGCAGGCCCTTGCGATGCTGGCCGATCACGATGGCGAGGCGCAGGCGCTGGCAGGCGGGCAAAGCCTGATGCCGATGATGAATTTCCGCATCGCGGCCCCGGTGGCGCTCGTCGATCTGGGACGGATCGCCGAATTGCGCGGCATTTCGCATGAGGCGGACACGCTGCGCATCGGCGCGATGACCCGCTATGTCGATATCGGACGCTACGCTGCGCTGTGCACCGAGGCGCCGCTGATTGCGATGGCCCTGCCCCATATCGCGCATGACGCGGTGCGCAATCGCGGCACCATCGGCGGATCGCTGGCGCTTGCCGATGCTGCCGCCGAACTGCCCGCCGTGATGATCGCCTTGCATGCCGAGATCGAGGTTGCGGAGGCGGAAGGGACACACCGGATTGCCGCCGACGACTTCTTTCTCGGCTATTACGAAACGGCGCTGCCCGAGGGCGCGCTGATCACCGCGGTGCACATTCCCGTCGCCCGCCCGGACGACCGGTTCGGGTTCTACGAGGTCACGCAACGACACGGAGACTACGCGCTGGCCGGTGTCGCCGTTTCCGCCACGCCCGGCCACCGCGCGGCGTTCTTCGGCGTTGCGGACAGGGCGCTGCGGGTGCCCGCCCTGGATGCGGCGCTGGACGAGGACGGCATCGACGCCGCCCTGCCGCACCTGGCGGACATCGAATTCGAAGGCGACCTGAAGGCAAGCGCCGAAACCCGCCAGCGTTTCGCGGGGGTTGCCCTGAAGCGCGCCCTTGCGGCCATGACACAGGGAGAAACCGCATGAGCAAGGACATCGATATCGCCTGCACGGTGAACGGCGAGGCCGTGCGCATGACCGTGCCCGCGCGCCTGAACCTCGTGGATTTCCTGCGCCACACCCTTGGGCTGACCGGCAGTCATGTCGGCTGCGAACACGGCGTCTGCGGCGCCTGCACCGTAATGGTCGACAGCGCACCGGTGCGCGGCTGCCTGATGCTGGCCGCACAGGCCGACGGCACCGACATCGCCACCGTCGAGGGGCTGGCCGACTCTGGCCGCTCCACCGCGCTGCAACACGCCTTCGCCAACCACAACGCCGCGCAATGCGGGTTCTGCACGCCGGGCATGATGGCCAGCGCCGTGGACTATATCGAACGCGGCGGCACCGCCGACCGCGAGGCGATCCGGGCGCATATCTCGGGCAATTACTGCCGCTGCACGGGATATCAGTCCATCGTCACCGCCATTGCCGAGACCATCGAGGGGAGAAACTCATGACCGGCCCCGCCCATATCTTCGACCGGCCGAATCGCTATATCGGCCAGCCCGAACCCCGCGCCGATGCCCGCCGCCTGACACAGGGCCGTGGCCGCTACGTCGACGATATCCAGCTGCCGCGCATGCTGCACGCGGCCTTTCTGCGCTCGCCCAACGCGCACGCAAAGATCCTGAGTATCGACGTCGACGCGGCAAAGGCATCGCCGGGCGTCGTCGCCGTCTATACCGGCGCCGACCTTGCCGAACACGTGACACCCTATGTCGGCACGCTCACCCACCTCGCCGGGTTGCGCTCGCCGCCGCAGCACCCCCTCGCGGTGGACGTTGCCCGCTGGCAGGGTGAGCCGCTGGTGATGGTCGTGGCGCAAACCCGCGCGCAGGCCGAGGATGCCTGCGAACTCATCATGGCGGACCTCGAGGACATCCCCGCCGTGATCGGCACCGAGGCCGCCCTTGAAGGCGATGCGACCCTGCTGCACCCCGATTACAAATCCAACGTCGCCTGGGAGCGTGAGGTGACGGCGGGCGACATCGACGCCGGTTTCGCCGCAGACGGCGTGAAAATCGTCGAGCGCGAATTCCGCTTCGGCCGCCACACCGGCGTCACGCTGGAAACCCGCGGCACCGTCTGCGATTTCGAACCGGCGGAAGAGTCGCTGACGGTCTATTACTCCGGTCAGGCGCCGCACATGATGCAGGTGATCTTCTCCAGAGCACCTCGGCCTGCCCGAGGAAAACATCCGCGTCATTTCCAACGACGTCGGCGGCTAGTTTCGGCATAAAAATCCACACCTACGGCGACGAGATCGCCTGCGCCGCCGCCGCCAAGCTCCTGAAACGACCGGTGAAATTCATCGCCGACCGGATGGAAAGTTTCATGACCGACATTCACGCCCGCGATCACATCGTGAAGGCGCGGATGGGCGTGACGCAGGACGGCACCATCGTCGGCATCGATTTCGACGATATCACCGGCATCGGCCCGTTTTCGATGTATCCGCGCACCAGCGCCATCGAATGCAACCAGGTGCTGAACCTGACCGGCGCGCCCTATGCGATGGCCCATTACCGCGCGCGGGGCCGTGTCGTGTTCCAGAACAAGGTGCTGATGTGCCAGTACCGCGCCGTGGGCCACCCCATCGCGATGGCGGTGGCGGACGGCCTGCTCGAAGAGGCGGCGCGTCAGATCGGGATGGACCCGGTCGAGATGCGCCGCCGCAACCTGATGGCCGACGACAGCTATCCGCGCAGCAGCACGAGCGGAATGAAACTCGACGATCTGAGCCATCAGAAGGCCCTCGAAAAGCTGGTCGAGATCATGGACTACGACGCGCTGCGCGCCGACCAGATCGAGGCCCGCAAACGGGGCGTGTACCGCGGCATCGGGTTCGTCTCGATGGTCGAGGTAACGAACCCCTCACCGATGTTCTACGGCATCGGCGGCGCCCCCATCGCGAGCCAGGACGGTGCCACCGTGCGCCTCGACGCGGGCGGGGCGCTGCATGTGGCGTCGTCGATCACCGAGCAGGGACAGGGCACCAACGCCATCCTCGCACAGATCGCGGCGGGCGTGTTCGGCGTCGATATCGGGCGGGTCAAGGTCACGACCGGCGACACCAAGACCACGCCCTACGGCGGCGGCACATGGGCGTCGCGCGGCGCGGGCATCGGCGGCGAGGCGATGTTGCTCGCGGCGCAGGCCCTCAAGGATCAGGTGCTCGAGGTGGCGGCGGTGATGTTGCAGACCGAGGCGGATAAACTCGATATTCGCGCCGGCGCCGTGACCGACCCCGACGGCACCGAGCGGTTGAAGCTCGAGGACCTCGCCCGCACCGTCTATTATCGCGGCAACGAACTGCCCAACGACCTGAACCCCGAACTGATCGCCACGCGGCACTACCGCGTCACCGATTTTCCGTTCGTGTTCACCAACGGCGCGATGGCTGCGCACGTCGAGGTCGACATCGAGACCGGCTTTACGAAAGTGCTGCATTTCTGGGCAATCGAGGATTGCGGCCGTGTCATCAACCCGATGCTGGTCGACGAACAGGTGCGCGGCGGCGTGGTGCAGGGCATCGGCGGCGCGCTGTACGAGGAGGTGATCTATTCCGACGAAGGCCAGCTTCTGAACGCGACGATGGCCGACTACATGGTGCCGATGGCCGCCGAGATGCCCGACATCACCGTGGCGCACATCGAAACGCCGACCAAGACCAGCGTTCTGGGCGCCAAGGGTGCCGGCGAGGCGGGCACGGGCGGCGCGCCTGCGGCGATCCTCAATGCGGTCAACGATGCGCTTGCGCCTTTGGGCGCGTCGATGTGGCAGATGCCGATGACGCCGGAGCGGGTGCTGGCGGCGCTGAACCGTGCCGATGCCTGATCCGTCGGCCTTGCGCCACCCTGCGGCCGACGGCTTTGAAAAGTCGTCGGCACCCGGCAGGTGCAGATACACTTGCGGCGCGTCACATGCGGCAACCGTACCGACATAATTTTGCAGGCCCACTTGTCGCCGTTCTGCCGCGTCCACATTTAATCTGTCGGGCGGATCCTCCGCCCCCGGGGTTTCCTGAAATTGGATTACATCGTCGTCGTGGCCGGGCTGCTGGGGCTGTTCCTCGGCGGTGAGGCACTCGTGCGCGGCAGCGTCGGCATTGCCCGCCGCCTCGCGATATCGCCCTTGCTCATTGGCCTGACGGTCGTAGGCTTTGGGACATCGACACCCGAACTGCTCGTCTCGGTGCAGGCCGCCTTTCGCGGCGTGCCCGATATCGCCGTTGGCAACATCGTCGGCTCGAACATCGCGAATATCTTGCTGATCGTCGGTGTCACCGCCCTCGTCTGGCCGATCCGCGTACCGGGCGGCACGTTGCGCCGGGACACCGGCGTGATGATGCTGGCCACCGTCGCGCTGGTTCCGATATTCGCCACGGGCACCGTCGCGCGCCTGCCCGGCCTTCTGATGATGGCGGGCCTCGCGGCCTACCTCATCTGGGCCTACCTCGCACCGGACGACACGCCGGAGGGGGACCCGGACGAGGCGCCCCCACAGGTCTTCGTCTCGTCGCTCTGGGTTTTCGGCGGTCTCGTTGCGCTGCTGTTCGGCGCACGGTTCCTGATCGACGGTTCTGTCAACATCGCCCGCAGTTTCGAGGTTTCCGAGGCGTTCATCGGCCTGACGATCGTCGCCGTCGGCACATCCCTGCCCGAACTCGCGACGTCGGTGGTCGCCGCGATCAGGCGGCAACCGGAAATCGCCATCGGCAACATCGTCGGCTCGAACATCTTCAACGTGCTGGGCATTCTGGGTATCACGGCTGTGATTTCGCCCGTTCCGGTGGCCGGACGGTTCCTGGTCTTTGACCTGCCTGTGATGATCGGTGCGTCGATGGTCCTGACGGCGCTACTTCTTCTGCGCCCCACCATCGGACGCATCGCCGGTGCCGCGATGCTCATCGCCTATGCGGCCTATGTCTGGGCGGCCTATGTCTGGGCGGCGCAGGGATAAACGGAGGGAACGAAAAAGGGGGCCGCAGACAAACTGCAGCCCCCCTTCGAACGAAAGACCCGGTTACTCGACCGTGTATTCCACCGGCCACTCGTATCCACCGGCGGTCACCGCCGCCAGATAGGCCTGCATCACCTCGGGTGCCGGGCATCCCGCGCCCGTCGGCGTCCGTCGCCTGCGTCTGCGGGAACCCGGTCAGGGACGAGGCCCACTCAGCCCGCGCCTCCGGCGCAAGTTCGGTCACAATCGCGCCGACCTCGTCGCAGCCCCGCGAGACCGCCCGCTTGTGCGGCGTTCAGCGATTCCCCGGCCTGCGCCTCGTAGGCAGCACCCACCTCGCGGAAGATCTGCCTGCACGTCCTCGGGCAGGCGAGGCCATCGTGCGCGCGTTCATCGTCAGCGCGTTGACCGGCATCGCGCCAAAACCGATGAGGGTATAGTACGGCGCACGGCTCGTAGAACTTGAACCCGAGATAGGCAGACGGGAACATCAGCCAGCCGTTGTAGACGCCCGTCTGCATCGACAGGTAGCCGTCCGGCAGCGTCGACTGCACCGGCACCGCGCCCGCGAATTCCAGCCACGGCAGGTTCGGGCCCGCGCCGCCGATCTTGACGCCCTGCAGGTCGGCGACCGTTTCCCACGGGTCGGTGGTGCCGAGGTGATAGTTGTCCCAGCCGTGCAGGCCGAGCAGGACCTGATCGTATTCGCACCTCGAACTGCTCGGTCGAGCCACGGCACCTCGTCGTAGACGGCGCGCACGGCGGCCATCGCCTCGGTACTATCGGTCGGGCCGAACGGCGCGTAATAGGGGAAATTGTGCAGGAACAGCTTCGCCGGCTCGAAGCACATGCAGTAGGCGCCGACGTCGAGGATGCCGTTCTGCACCGCCTCGAGGGTTTCCGCGACACCGGCGATGGCACCGCCGTAGCCTTCGACGAAGACGATCTCGTGTTCGGTTTCCTCGGCCACGCGGCGCATGACCTCGGGCACGAAGAACTCTGCCGTATCGGTCACATAGACCGTCGGGCCGCTGGGATGCCCGGCGCCGATGCGCAGGGTGAAGACCTTGGCTGCCGCCGGCACGGCAAGTGCCACGAGTACCGCGACGGGTGCCGCCGTGCCCAGATCCGGGTAAGTGTCGTTGTCATGTCGTTCCTCCCAGGATCGGGGCGACCCGCGCCGTCCGTCATTGCGTCTGTCATCCGCCGCAGCCTCCCGCTCCGGCTTATTTATCGGTCGCTAATCAAGGCAATCTGTACACATCGGCGGGGACGGGTCAAGAAACTCTGGCGAAACAAACCCCGAGGGGGCGGTTAATTTATCGGTTGCTAAATAGCCTATTGACCGCCTTGGCCTCAGTCGCTAGCGTCGGGGGTCACAAGGGATCAGGGGTCGGGGAAATTTTATGCGTTCGAAGGCAGGAGGGCTGCAGATCGGGGCCGCGCGGCTTCTGCACATCATATCCGCGTTCTGGACACTGCTTCTGGCGGTGCTGATCTTTGCGGACGTGATCGCGCTGAAATTTCTGAGCACGGCGCGTGCCGGGCACCAAGGAAATCCTGCAAAACTCCGTCGTCACCATCACCTTTCTGCAAATTCCGCTGGCGATCTATTCGGGCTCGATGCTGCGCACGACCCTGCTGATCGACGCGGTGCCGCCCCTTGCACGCAGACTGCTGCGCACCTTTGCATCCCTGCTGGGACTGGCGCTGTTTTTCGCCCTCATCTGGGGCACATGGCCGTCGTTCTGGGACGCCTACAGGATCGGCGAATACGAAGGCGAGGGCTCGTTGCGTGTGCCCACATGGCCCGTGCGCGGCGCCATCGGCGTGATGTCGGCGGTCGCCGTGCTTGCCTATGGCTGGATGATCTGGCTCGACTGGACGGGGCAGCTCGTCGACGAACGCGAGGCGCCAGGCGCGCTCGCCAATCTCGATACATAACGAAAAGGGGTCGGGGACATGGGCGCAGATATCGTCATGTACATGCTGGGCGTGCTGGTCGTCCTGATCGTCATGGGCGTCCACATCGGGGTGGCGCTCGCGCTGTGTTCCGGCGTCGGCGTCTACATCATTTTCCGAGGCAATACCGAGGCGGCGCTGGCAATCATGTCGAACACCGCCTACGAGGCGATCCGCAAGGACGTGTTCGTGGTGATCCCGCTGTTCGTGCTGATGGGCGATTTCATCTGGCGAAGCGGGGCGGCGGGGGACCTGTACCGCATCTGCGACCGCACCCTGAGACGCCTGCCCGGCCGTCTGGCCATCGCCACCATCGCGGGCAACACCGTCTTCGCCGCCGTCACCGGCGTGTCCATCGCCTCGGCGGCGGCATTCAGCCGGATCGCCTACCCCGAGATGATGAAACTCGGGTACAAACAGTCCTTTGCGCTTGGCGCCGTTGCCGGTTCCGCCTGTCTGGGCATGTTGATCCCGCCGTCGGTCCTGCTCATCGTCTGGGCGATCCTGACGGAAATGTCGGTGGGCGCGCTGTTCATCGCGGGCATCCTGCCGGGGCTGCTGCTCGCCGGCCTGTTCACCGCCTATTGCATCATCTCCGTGCTGCGCGACCCGTCCATCGCCCCGCCCTACGACAAGCCGCTGGTCGAGGCGACGCCCGAGGAGCGCCGGTCCGAAACCATCGGCGGCATCGGTATCCTGCTGCTGATCCTGATGGTCATCGGCGGCATCTGGCTCGGGTTTTTCAACCCGACGCAGGCGGCGGGTTTCGGCGTGCTGGCCGCGCTGCTGATCGGCGTGGTCAAGGGGATGCGCACCGCCGATATCCTCGAATCCATGTATCAGGCGGGCCGCACCACCGCGCCGATCATGTTCCTGCTGATCACCGCGCAGATGTATTCGCGTCTGCTCGTCCTGGGCGGCGGGGTGAACTACATTCAGGCACTGTTCACGGACAGCGGGCTGACGCCCTTCCATATCATCGCGCTGATGACGGTGATCTGGCTGCTGTTGGGGATGCTGATCGATTCCGTGTCGATCATCCTCATCACCGTGCCGATATTCGCGCCGCTGGCCATCGGCCTTGGCTACGATCCCATCGCCTTTGCGATTTTCGGCATCCTGATCATCGAGGCAGGGCTCTTGTCGCCGCCTTTCGGGCTGCTGGTCTATACCGTAAAGGGGGCGGTCCCCGATCCGACGGCGACGCTGGGCAAGATCTTTCGCGGCTCGTTCCCCTACTTTATCATGTTGATCGTCGCGGCGATCATCGTGTTGTCGGTGCCGTGGCTGGCGACGGCCCTGCCTGGCGCGCTTATCTGATTTCGTGATACCGGAAGGCGGATGTTATGATTTTCCATGATGACCGTCCTGCCCTATCCTGAAGGTCCCAATTCACGCGGAGAAGACGATGGACCTTGGATTTTTCACGATGCCGATCCACCCGGTCGGCAAGGACTGGCGCCAATGCCTGCACGAGGATCGCGCCGCGTTCCTGCTGGCGGACGACGCTCGGCTTTACCGAGGCCTACGTAGGCGAACACACCACGGACGCCGCCGAAAACATCACCCACTGCATCAGCTTTATCGCGTGGATCGCCGCCGCGACGAAGCAGATCAGGCTGGGCACCGGCACCGTCAACATTCCCAACACGCACCCCGCCGCCGTCGCGGGTCAGGTCGCGATGCTCGACCACATGCTGGACGGGCGGTTCATCTTCGGCATTTCGCCGGGGGGTCTCGCCACCGACGCCGAGGCGTTCGGCTCGCTGAACGGCGACCGGCCCGCGATGTTCCTCGAAGGGATCAACCACATCCTGAAGATCTGGGAGAGCGAGGCGCCCTACAACATCAAGGGCGACTTCTGGAACATCACGACCGAGACGCAGATGATGACCGAAATCGGTCAGGGCATCATGGCAAAGCCGCTGCAACGCCCGCATCCGCCCATCGTCGTCACCGCCGTCGCGCCCTTTTCCAAAGGCGTGACAGAGGCCGCGGCGCGCGGATGGGATCCGATCTCGGCCAACTTCCTGCTGACCAAATGGGTCGCCTCGCACTGGCCGAAATACGTCGAGGGCTGCGAACGTGTGGGCCGCACCGCAGATCCTGCAAACTGGCGCGTGGCGCGCAGCATCTTCGTCGCCGACGACATGGCGACGGCACAGGAATACGCGCTCGGCCCGCAAAGCCCGTACCGCTATTATTTCAGCCAACTGCTGACCAAGATGAAGAAACACGGTCGTGCCAACCTGTTCAAGCACGACCAGAACATGCCCGACGAGGACCTGACCCTCGACATGGTGATGGATGAATGCGTCATCTGGGGCACGCCCGACAAGGTGGCCGACGAAGTTCTGAAGGTGCGGGACGAAGTCGGCGATTTCGGCACGCTGCTCTATGCGGGCAAGGACTGGGCCGACGTCGATCTGGGCCGCCGGTCGATGGTGCTGCTGGCCGAAAAGGTGCGGCCCGCGATCGACGCCGCCATCGGGGCACAAACGCCGACGCCGGTGTCCGCATGACGCGGGAGCGGGTTCAGCGCGACGGGTTCACCCTGGCGGCGCAGGTTACCGGCAATCCCGATGGCCCGCCGATCCTGCTGTCCAATTCGCTGGGCACCGACCTTGCGATGTGGGCACCGCAGCGCGCGGCCCTTGACGCCACGCACCGTGTCATCGGTTATGACACGCGGGGTCACGGCGACAGCGAAACGCCCCCCGGCGCCTACGATTTCGACGGTCTGGTGGCCGATGCCCTCGCCGTCCTCGATCATTTCGGCGTCGAACGGGCCGCGATGATGGGCCTGTCCATCGGCGGCATGACCGGCCTTGGCGTGGCATTGACAGCACCCGACAGGCTGACCCGTCTGATCTGCGCCTGCGCCCGCGCCGACAACCCAGCCCCCTTCGTGCAGAACTGGGACGACCGGATCGCCACGATCGACGCGCACGGCGTCGGCGCGCTGTGGGAGGGCACGCAAAAGGCGTGGCTGACGCCCGATGTTCACTCGGACCGGCCCGACCTGCTGGCCGGCTTGCACGCCACGTTCCTGCGCACGACGAAGGCGGGGTACACGGGCTGCGCCGAGGCATTGAAGGGGCTGAACTACCTTTCCCGTCTTGGACGGATTGAAACGCCGGTCCTGTATATTGCGGGGGAAAAGGACATGGGCGCAGCACCCACCGTGATGCAGGCGATGGCCGACGCCACGCCCGGCGCCACCTATGTCGAAATCGCGCGCGCCGCCCACATTGCCAACCTGAACCGGCCCGAGGCGTTCACTGCCGCCGTCCTCGGCTTTCTGACATGAGGCTATTATGAAACTGACCGACCGTATTCCCTATCAGGCCATCGTCGACCGTCCCCGCCTGCATCTGCCGGATGGGGCGCGCATTGCCGTCTGGGTGATCGTCAACGTCGAGGAATGGGGGATCGAGCGGCCGATGCCACGCACCGTCCTGCCGCCGCCGATGTCTGGTTCGGGGGGCAACCGCTGTTGCCCGACGTGCCGAACTGGTCGTGGCACGAATACGGCATGCGCTCGGGCTTCTGGCGCCAGCACGCCGCCCTGGTGCGGCGCGGCATCCCCGCCACGCTGGCGATCAACGGCAACGTCTGCGCCTCGTATCCACGGGTCGCGCAAGCGGCGCTGGATGCGGGGTGGGAGTTCATGGGTCACGGCCACCTGCAAGGCCCGATGCACAAGCTGCCCGATCAGCGCGCCGCGATACATCAGGCGATGGATGCCATCGAGGCGTTCACAGGCACCCGGCCCCGCAGTTGGGAAAGCCCCGGCCTGACCGAGACCGACGAGACCCTTGACCTGCTGCGCGAGGCGGGGGTGGAATATGTCGCCGACTGGGTGATCGACGATCTGCCGCAGACCATCGGCACACCCCACGGTGTCATCACCACCCTGCCCTACACGGTCGAGACGAACGACATCGCCGTCCACGCCCTGCAAGGGCATCCAGCGGTCGAGTTTTTGACACGCGGGCGCGACCAGTTCGACAGGCTCTATGCCGAAGGCGCCGACAACGCCCGCGTCATGGCGATTTCGATCCATCCCTATATCACCGGCGCGCCGCACCGGATCCGCTACCTCGAAGAGCTGTTCGATCATATCGCGGGCCACGACGGCGTCGCCTGGATGACCGCAAGCCAGATCGGTGACTGGTATTGTGAGCAGATGGCGGGCCCGGACTTCTGAAAAGATTGCCACCTAAACGGTTGATCCGCGCGCGTCCATGTTATTTATAGGTCGATAAATAATGGTGAGGCACCAGATGACCAGACGCGCAATCATTGCAGGCGGCTCTATCGGCGGGCTATTCGCGGCCACGGCCCTGTTGCGCGCCGGTTGGCAGGTCGATGTGTATGAGCGGACGGAGGTCGAGCTGTCGGGTCGTGGCGCGGGCATCGTCACGCACAGGGTGCTGATCGAGGCGCTGGAGGCCGTCGGCGCCGACCTCACCGATCTCGGGGTTCAGGTGGACGAGCGTGTGGCGTTCGACAAGGCAGGCACCCGGATCGCGACGATGCCCTACAGCCAGATCGTCACGTCCTGGGACCGCATCCACCGAGGTCTGCGCCGTCTGATCCCCGAGGGGCATCACCATCTGGGGCGGCACGTCGCAGGCTATGCCCAGACCGGGGACAGCGTGACTGCGCAGTTCGCAGACGGCAGCACCGAAGTGGCGGATCTTCTGGTTGGCGCGGACGGGTTCCGGTCGGCGGTGCGGGGCCAGATGCTCCCCGATGTGCAGCCCGAATACGCCGGATACGTGGTCTGGCGTGCCCTCGCCCGCGAGGCCGACCTGAACCCCGCCGCCCGGGCCGGGATATTCCCGACCTTCGGGTTTTTCGCACCTTCGGGGACGCAGATCATCGGCTATCCCATCGCGGGGCCGGACAACGACCTGACACCCGGCAACCGGCGCTACAATTTCGTCTGGTACGCAAAGGCGGATGACGCAGCACTCGACGATATGCTGACCGACGGGACCGGACTGCGGCACGCCGTCTCGATCCCGCCGCCGCTGGTGCGCGACGCCGTGCTGACGCAGATGCAGGCCCAGGCCGACGCGATGCTGCCCGCCGCCTTCGTCGGCATCCTCGACCGGTCGGAACGGCCGTTTTTCACGCCGATCTACGACCATCATTCACCCGTGATGGCACAGGGCCGCGTCGCCTTGTCCGGCGATGCCGCCTGCGTTGCGCGCCCTCATGTCGGCATGGGCGTGACCAAGGCCGCCGAGGACGCGCTGGCACTCGCGCGGCACCTGTCGGAGGGGTCAGGTGACGTCGCAGCGGCCCTGACGGCCTATTCCGACGAACGCGTTCCCGCCTCGCGCTCGGCCCACGACCGTGGGCGCCAGCTAGGCGGGTGGATATTCGAGGACGATCCGGCGAACGCAGACGGCGCGCATAACGCCCGGCTGGATGAGATTATGCGGCTGACCGCCGTAACGACTGTCTAGAAAGCACCTTCACCCACCGGACACGAATTCTTTCAAAGAATTCGACGTCGAACTTTTTCAAAAAGTTCGACCCCGAGGTCGTCCTATAGCCGGGCCCGTCGTAACACCTTGCCGTCACCTTGCGCCCCGATGCGCAGGATAGCGGCGGCGATTGGTTCATAGACCGTCGCCATGTGGTGTCCATTGGAATGCAGCAAGGTATCCGCATCGACGAGCATGCCGACATGCCCTTTCCAGAAATACAAATCCCCGCGCGCGGGCGGCACACCATCGGCCAGCGTTTCGCCCAGTGCCACCATTTGCAGGTCGCTGTCGCCGGGGCAGGCGATGTCGCAGGCCGTGAGCGCGGCCTGTATCAGGCCGGAACAATCGATCCCCAGCATGGAATTTCCGCCCCAGAGATACGGCGTTCCGAAAAACAGCGGCGCGACCGTCGCCGGATCCGCAAACGGACGGTCGAGCGGGCGCAGGTGTTTTTTCGGAATATAGCCTCGCGGAGTCTCGAAGAAATACCGCCTTTCGGCGGTGACCGTAACGCGGGACCCGAAACTCAGGTGCATCAGATCCGTGGATTTCAGGCTCTCCGTCTCATAGACATGGGTCGCTGACGTGCCGACGGCATGGGTTGGCGTCACCGCCGTACCGAGGGCCGCTTCGGCGACATAGCCGACATAGCCATCGAGGGCGGATTGCACGAAAGCATGGCCCTCGTACCGCTCGAACACCGTGACCGCCGTGCCGTACAGCATCTGCCGGTCGCGCCGTTTTCCCGGTGCGGGCAGCAGGTCGGCGACCGGGGCGATAACCGTCGCCGACGTGCCATCGACATAGAGCGGCGCGCTGATGCTGTCTTGCAGTCCGCGCGCGGCGACGCGGCCATTGGCTGGCGTCAGCCGGCGGTCACGAGGAACGGCCTGCGTCATCGGTCCGCAACCGGACGCGTCATGACAACAGCGCCGGCAACGCCGCGAAAATCGCCCGTGTTCCCTGCCCTGCGCCCCCCTTTGGCCGACCGGGGGCCGCTTTGTCTACCGACCCGAAGATGTCGAAATGCACATAGCGCGGCGGCGCAAACCGGCGCAGGAACAGCGCGGCGGTGATCGCCCCCGCGTGTCCGCCCTTGGGCGCGTTGTCGAGGTCGGCGATGCCCGGCTCGATCATCGCCTCGTAGGGCGCATGGAACGGCAAACGCCACAGTGGATCGCACACCCCGGTGCCGGCCCGGATCAGCGAGGCCGCATCGTCGTCGTCTTGCGCGAAGAACGGCGCCAGATCCGGCCCGACGGCGACCCGCGCCGCCCCCGTCAGCGTCGCTACGGAAATGGTCAGACCCGCGTCGTCCTCGCCCGCCAAAGCCAGCGCATCGGCAAGCACCAGCCGCCCTTCGGCGTCGGTGTTGTTGATCTCGACCGTCAGGCCCTTGCGCGACGTCAGGATATCCTGCGGGCGGAAAGCATCCGATCCCACGGCATTCTCGACCGCCGGGATCAGGACCCGCAGACGCACGTTCGCAGCCGTCGCCATGATCATATGCGCCAGACCGAGGACCGCCGCCGCCCCGCCCATGTCCTTTTTCATCGACCCCATCGAGGCGCCGGGCTTCAGATTGAGCCCGCCAGTATCGAAACACACTCCTTTGCCGACTAGGGTCAGCAGTGGCGCATCCTTTGGCCCCCAGGACATGTCGATCAACCGCGGCGCGCGGTGCTGTGCGGCAGCGCGGCCGACGGTATGGATAAGCGGGAAATTCCGCTCCAACAGGTCGTCGCCGACAATGCAGGTGCAGACGGCGCCGTGCCGGTCGGCAAGAGCCCGCGCCGCCGCCTCGAGATCGGCTGGCCCCATGTCGTTGGCGGGTGTGTTAATCAGATCACGGGTCAGCGCCTCGCCTTCGGCGATGGCCACAATGCGCGCCGCGTCGATGCCGTCGGGCGCAACCAGCCGCGCGCGCGGCTCGTCCTGCTTGTGGTAACGGTCAAACCGATAGGCGTCGAGAAGCCAGCCCAGGGCGACCTCGTCCAGCGCGTCGCCGGTCGGCACGGCGGCACCTTCTGTCTGCGTCAGACGATAGGCGCCCGCCGGCAACTTGGCCGATGCACCCGCCACGAGAAACCGCCCCCGCGCCCGAGCGTCGGCAGAGCCCGTCCCCACGAGGGCCGCGCGGATCGCGCCGTCCGCGCCGGGAACCGCGAGGGCAGACCCGGCAGCACCGGAAAATTTGTGTGTCTCCGCCCAGCCGGTTGCATCCAGACTGTCGAGAACTTTGGCGCAACTGTCGGGCGAGACGAGATATAGCGGGATGGCGGGGTCGGCGGGGTCGGCGAAACCTGAGGTCATGGATATTCCGCAAGAATAGGGGGGTGCGCCGTCAGGCGCGGGATGCAGCAAACCTAACCACCCGGCACGACACCGCAAGAGCCACGCGCCGTTTTCCGGAACGGGCAGCTCGATGGTATGCGCGGACCGCCCCATGTCACAGCGCTGGCACGGCGCCGCGGATACAGGCCGCAGCGGACCAATCGCCTACGTACGACCCCGAAAAGTGGTATTCCCCCCGCGTACCCACGTTGCACATTCCCAATGACGCGCGTCTCAGGTCGACAGATCCTCCAGTGCGAGCACACCGAGCCGTTGCAGCCGCGCGACCGTCGCCCCGATCGCCGCCCCATCTGCCTGGATCAACGAATCGAGCACGTTGTCCGCCGCCGCCGCCAGCGTCGGAAAGCCCAGATCGAGGCCGATCCGGCGCAATCGGCGTGCAGAGGTTTCGACCTCGTCAAAATCGCAGGTCGAGACCGCCTTCGTGGCGAGCGCCAGCCGGTGGGCAAGTTCCTCACGCCACTGGGCGATGACGACAGACGGGCTTCCGCCGCTTTGGATGGCGTACAGACGCAGGCGCTGCTCGTCGTCACGCGCCAGCTGGTCGCGCGGTACAAGCCGGGCAACCTGACCATTGTGGGGGTAGCGGATTCTGATCGGTCCATCACTCATGCCCTCCAGTACCGGGGCTGCGATGAACGAAGACTTGCGGCACCTGAGCGATGTAGGGAAAATTGGCTCGATATGGCGGACCTTTCGTTCTATGTGCGTCGCAACACCGGGCGCGGCAGTCGCCGGGAACGGTGCCGCACGCCTGTCCGCAACCTCGTGAGATCGGATCGATATGACGCACGCCCGCCCCCTGCCGGAATACCTCGTGCGCCGCTATGCGGGCTGGAAGGCGACGACCTATGCCGAGAACCGGTCCTGGTACAAACGCCTGGCCGAGGACGGCCAGAGACCGCGCGCGATGGTGATTTCGTGCTGCGACAGCCGGGTGCATGTCACATCCATATTCGGCGCAGATCAGGGCGAATTCTTCATTCACCGCAATATTGCGAACCTCGTGCCGCCCTATGCGCCCGACAGCGACCACCACGGCACCAGCGCCGCGGTGGAATACGCGGTCCGCACCCTCAAGGTCAGTCACCTGATCGTGCTGGGCCATTCGGGCTGCGGCGGGGTGCAGGGGTGCTATGACATGTGTTCGGGCCGGGCGCCCGAACTGATGGAAAGTACCAGTTTCATCGGGCGTTGGATGGACATCCTGCGACCGGGATTCGACCGTCTGGAGGCCGGAGACGAGGCGACGCGGATTCGTGCGCTGGAAAAGGAGGCGGTCCTGATAAGCATGGACAATCTTATGCAGTTTCCGTTCGTCCGGGACGCCGTGGAGGCCGAAGATCTGACCATGCACGGGTTGTGGAACGACATCGGCAATGGCGGTCTCGAGGCCTATGACCCGGATATCGGGGCGTTCGAACAGGTCTGACGCGATGCACAAGGCGGCCTGGTGCAGGTCGGCGCCGGTCAATGATGTTCATGCTACGTTCAGCAGTCGTTAACCATGCCTTTGATAGGCTCGGTTCATGACATATCGTGACATTCCCATCCGGTTCTCTTCAGAGCTATTGTCTTCGGCCGTGGCCGTGGCCCTCGAACAGGACGTGACGCTTGGCCATTATGTGCGCGAGCTGATCCGCCGAGATCTGTCGCGCCGGGCCAAAGCGCGCCCGTCGGTCTATGCGGACGAGACGCTCGTCGCTCCCTTGCGGGCGCGCCTCGCGGGCGACCTTGCGTTTTCAAACAGTTGGGAGGAATTGCAGGCGCGGCTGAACGCGCAGGGGTTTGCGCTGCGCGAGGCGGGTGGCGGACTCGCCCTGCACGCGTGGCCCGGCGGTGCGCGGATTTGCAAGGCGTCGGAACTGGGGTTCAGCTATGGCAAGCTGATGTGCAGATTCGATGCGCCATTGCCGGGACATGCGCATCACTGGTTGATTCCGGAATTTTCGACGCAGCAACCAAAATCTGCGGGTCCACACGCGTCACGTCGACATGACACCGAATCTCTGGTTGCGGACCGTGCGGACTATGGGAGCGGCGACGACGATGACTTCGAGGTCATCGAGATCGAGCGACATGATCGACGCCCATCCTTGGATCGTCATGTCCCGTGATCCAAAACAGACCGGCAACACCCCAAATACCCGGTGCAGGTGGCCGGGTGAACTCAGACAGACATTCATCGCCACGCCAGCCGGGCAATGGCGATTTGCGCGGCGTCCGTCCGCATCGGTCCGTGGAGACAGGCGGCCTGCGATACCCTCAGGCCGGTTGCGCCACCACTTTTCGCCCCAATGCCCCTGCCGTCGCAAGGCTGAGCACGATCAGCGGCAGGCCGAGGCCGAAAGCGGCGCGGATGCCGAAATGTTCGGCCACATAGCCCAGAAGCGGCGGCCCGAGCAGGAACATCACGAAGGAAATCTGCGCCAGCGACGCGACATTGGCCGCCGCCGACCGGTCCTCGCGCTGTGCAGCGGCCGACATTGCCAGCGGAAACAGCGCCGACGAACCGACGCCCATAAGCGCAAAACCCATCAGCGACACCCCGTAGGTCGGTGGGAACGAGACCAGCAGACAGCCCAGAAGCAGCAGCAGGATCAGCACCCGCGCCACGCCCGCGGGCGAATGGCGCGTCACGAAGCTGTCGGCAAAGAACCGCGCGATGGCCTGTGCGAAAGCAAAGGTGACAACGCCGAACCCCATCGCGAAAGGCGTAGCGCCGAAGGTGTCGCGCAGATAGATCGCCGACCAGTCCATGCTCGCCCCCTCCATCAGCATCGCCGACAGCGTCACGCAGACGAGCACCATGATCGGACCGGTGGGCATGGAAAATCGCGGGGCTGCCTCGTCCATGCGACCGTGGCTGCGTGCGCGGGCGGGGGCGGGCGCATAGGGTGACAGGAACGCCCATGTGCCACCGACGACGAGGGGCACCACCAGCGCCAGATGCATCTGCGGCGTCACCCCAAGACCCGCCATGCCTGCGCCGAACAGGCCCGCGACAAAGAAACCGATGGACCAGAACGCATGGGCGCGGTTCATGATCCGGTAGCCTGCCACGGCCTCGACACGGTCAGCCTCGGTGTTCAGGATCACCTCGATCACGCCCAGCAACAGGCCGACGGGTAACAGCATGACGAACAGCCAGACCGGTGACGGCGCCTGAACGGCCAGCGCGTACAGGATCGACAGCAGCGGAATCGCCCCCAGCAACGCGCCGCGAAACCCGATCCGCTCGATCACCGGCGACGCGAACGACAATGACACAAGCGTCCCCAGCGGCGCGCCGATCAGGCCGAGGCCGAGCGCACCCTCGCCGACGCCCATCTGGGTCTGGATCGCGCCGAGGCGGGGGAAAATACTGCCCATCGCAAATGAATAAATCGCGAATCCGGCGAAAACCCGTTGCGGAGCGGTGAGGGACAAAATCATCGGGCGCGCCTTCGTTCGTCGTCGGAGATATCATGGTGGACTAGCGCCAGAACCGGACGGCGAAAAGGGGCTACGCCCGAAACGATGTAGGCCCCGGGGGATGCGGTCGTCCGGGCCCATTCCCGCGCCGACGGTCTACATCTCGGGCGCCACGGCACCGCACGGCATGTTGGGCGCCGGGCTCCCACAGTGCCCGGGCCGCATCGGTAACCGGACCGGAAATCTGCGCGACACAATCGGCGGGAAAAATGTCCGTGACGCCAAACAGCCCCTGCACAATGCCGTCGGCCCCCTCGGCACGCCGTGCGATCGCGCGCAGTCTGGCGGCCATCGGATCGACCACGTCGATGTCCCGGCCCGCCTCGTCGATGCCGCTGACATAGCGCATCCACCCCGCCACCGCGAGCGCGAGGCAGCGCGTCTCGCCGCCCTGCCGGGTCGCCGCCACCAGCGTCGAGACAAGACGCTGGGGCAGCTTCTGGCTCCCGTCCATGGCGATCTGCGCGGTCTTGTGGCGGATGCCGCGATTGGCGAACCGCAGCAACAGCGCGTCGGCATAACCGGGCAGCGAGGTGCCGGGCGGGGCGATCAGCGTCGGCATGATCTCGGCCCACAACTGCCCGACGAATTCGGCAAAATCGGGGTCGGCGACGGTGTCGGCGATGGTCTCGTGACCCGCCAGAAACCCCAGATAGGCAAGGGCCGAATGCGCGCCGTTCAGCATCCGCAGTTTCATATGCTCGAACGGGGCGACGTCGTCGACCATCTGAACGCCCGCCGCCGCAAAATCGGGCCGGACGGGCCCGCTCCGGACGAAATCGTCCTCGATCACGAACTGGCGGAACGCCTCGTGCAGGACGGGGGCGGCGTCATGGACGCCCGTCCGGGTGGCGATACGGTCGATGTCGGCAGGCGTCGTGGCGGGGGTGATCCGATCGACCATCGTTGCCGGAAACCGGGCATTTTCGGCGATCCAGTCCGCAAGACCGGGATCGATCCGCGTGGCCAGGGCGAGGATGACGCGCCGGGTCAGCGCACCGTTTTCCGGCAGGTTATCGCAACTCAGCACCGTGAAGGGCGCCGACCCGGCGGCCCGCCGTGCCGCCAGTGCCCGTACGATAAATCCGGGTGCCGTGCGCGGCAGCGGGCGGTCGATATCATGGCGAATATCGGCGTTTTCAGGGTCGAGGGTGCCGCTGGACGGCAGATGACAATAACCCTTTTCGGTGATCGTCAGCGACACGATCCGCACCGCCGGATCGGCCATCGCGGCGACGGCGGCACCCGGATCGTCGGCGGCGACAAGGATGTCCGTCAGCGCCTCGATCCGGCGCACCTCCTCCCCGTCGGCTCCCATTTCGACGGCTGAATAGGCCCAGTCCTGCGGCGCCAGATCGCGCATCGTGCCCGCGCTGCGCAGCGAAATGCCCAGAATGCCCCAATCGCCGCCGGAGGCCGCCATGGCCTCGGCCACGACCGGCGCCAGAAACGCCCGCGCAAAGGCACCCGGCCCCAGATGCACGATGCCGGTGACGGGCTTGCTCCCCGTGCGGGTCAGCCGTGGATATTCGCCGGTCATAGATTATATGCCTTTTTCGCCAGCCCATAGGTCAGTTCGCGCGCCATTTCGACGGCCTCTTCCGTGTCGAGCACGCCCGTTCCGACAAGCCCGGCCAGAAACCCGCAATCGACCCGCCGGGCGACATCGTGCCGTGCCGGTATCGAGCAGAACGCCCGCGTGTCATCATTGAAGCCGACGGTGTTGTAAAAGCCCGCCGTCTCCGTGGTTTGCGCGCGAAACCGGCGCATCCCCTGGACGCTGTCGTGAAACCACCAGGGCGGGCCAAGGCGCAGCGCGGGCCAGACACCCGCAAGCGGCGCAAGCTCGCGGGCATATGCGGCCTCGTCCAGCGTGAACACGATCACCACCAGGCCCGGTTCGGCCCCCACGGCATTCAGCAGCGGATGCAGAGCGGAAACGAAATCGGTGCGCATCGGGATATCGTATCCCTTGTCGCGCCCGAACCGCGTCAGCGTATCGGACGAATGATTGCGCCACGATCCGGGATGGATCTGCATCACCATGCCATCCCCGACGCTCATCCGCGCCATTTCCGTCAGCATCTGCCCGCGGAACATCTCTGCATCCTGGGGCGTGCACCGGCCCTGCAAGGCGCGGCCAAACAGCGCCGCGGCCTCGGGCTGCGGCAGATCGGCGGTGACCGCGCTGGGGTGGCCGTGATCTGTCGCCGTGGCGCCGTGATCGCGGAAAAACGCGCGCCGGGTGCGGTGCGCGGCAAGGTATCCGGGCCATGTCATAGCGTCCTCGCCCGTCAGCTCTCCGAGCCGCGCGACGTTGCCGGCAAATCCGGGCGTGTCCGGGTCCGTGACCACATCGGGGCGATAGGTGGTGATGACCCGCCCGTTCCAGCCGCTGGCGGCGAGGGTGCGGTGCGCGCCCAGATCGTCGAGCGGACTTTCCGTCGTGGCCAGCGCCTCGATCCGGAAACGGTCGAACAGGGCACGGGGGCGGAATTCCGGCTGCGACAGGCAGTCGGCGACATGGTCGTAGATCGCGTCGCCGGACCCTGCCGACAGCCGCTCGGTGACACCGAACACATCGCTCAGCGCATGGTCGATCCACAGCCGGGTGGGCGTGCCGCGAAACAGGTGAAAGTTCTGCGCAAACAGCCGCCAGATCGCACGCGGATCGCGTTCCACCGCGCCGCCATCGGCGCGCGGCACCCCCAGCGCGTCGAGCGGGATGCCCTGCGAGTGCAACATGCGAAACACATAGTGATCGGGCGTCACGAACAGGCGCGCGGGGTCTGGAAAGGCGGCATTTTCCGCGAACCAGCGCGGATCGCAATGTCCGTGCGGGCTCAGGATCGGCAGATCGCGGATACCGTCGTACAGGTCGCGCGCGATGCGGCGCAGCGACGGATCGGCGGGGAAAAGACGGTTCTCATCGAGAAGCGGAGGCGTTTTTGTCATGCCGTCAGGCGACATGCATACCGGCATTGGTGTCAAGCAGGAACTGCGAGAAAATCGGGCTCGACGCCGCGCCGATGGCCCGCGCGTTGCCGCCGATGCTGCCCGGTTCGATCTGCGGCGCGATCAGCCCGCGCACGTCCTGCGTCGCCAGATAACGCCGCGTCCGCTCTACCAAGTCGTCGCGCACATCCGCCGGAAAGGCGCCGTCGATGATCACCGCCTCGAAATCGATGACCGAACAGGTCGACAGGCACGCCCGCGCCAGTTCCTGCGCCGTCTGGCCCAGCCACGGCTCGACATAGCGGGTGTAGTCGCGCCAGTCCTGCGGCAGATCCCACAACCGGCGCGGGTCGATCCCGACCTCGGCCAATCGCCCTTCAAGAAGGTGCAGAGACGCGGTATCGGCAAGTTGCAGCGCGGCACCGTTCGGCCCGATGCTGCGCAAAGAGCCGAGCGCGCCCGCGTTGTGAAACCGGCCCTCGTAGACGGAATTGTTCAGCACGACGCCGCCACCGACAAAGGCGCCGACATAGAAATACGCATAATCGCGCCAGCCTCGGCCACGGCCATAGACATGCTCCGCCTGACAGGCCGCCGTGGCGTCGTTCATCACCATGACGGGCAGCGGGCTCATCGCGGCGATACGCTCGGCGATGCTTACTTTTTGCCATACCCTGAACACCGCCTCGCGCGGGGCGCCTCGCGTACCGTCGAGGGAGACGCGGTTCCACATCTCGAACGGGGCCGCGACACCAATGCCGCAGATACGCGCGGCCTGTTCGGGGCGCAGGCCCCGCGCGAATTCTGCCAGACCGTTGGCGGCAAAGGCGAAAATCTCGTCGGGCAAGGGATGATCGTAGGTGATTCGCGTCTGCGCCCAGATGACGCCCGCGAAATCCAGCAGCAAGAGATCCGCCGAACGCCGTCCGATCTTCAGCCCGATGGACAGCACGCCTTCCGGCGCCAGACGCATCGGGACCGACGGTTTGCCGACCCGTCCCCGCACCGGATCGCCACGTTCCAGCAGCCCGTCGCCCTCGAGGCTGCGCAGGATCGCCGAAATCGTCGGCGCCGACAGACCGGACCGCCGCGCAAGGTCGCTGCCGGGCGCCTCGCCGTGTCGCTGCAACAGCGACAGGATCAGGCGTTCGTTGTAGTTGCGGACGCCCTTCTGGCTGAGGCCCGCACCGATTGCCCTGATTTCAGCACCGGTTCCCGCGCTGGCATTTCGTGACACGTGCGTCTCCCTTGCCCTTGGTATAGCCGAACCGGGTTAATAAAGAAAGTTAACTAATTAATTGACAGAGGGCCCGAATCAATGTTGTTAAGGGGCGGTGAGAAACGGACCGCAGGGTCCGGCACCATCAAAGGGCCCGTCGTTTCTGGGTCCCGAAATTTTGAAATTCTGGGAGGAATTCATGAACAAGCTACTTACCGGCACCGCACTTGCTGTCCTCGCCTCGACCGGCGCGGCCTTCGCCGACGCGCATTCGCCCGTCACCGCCTGCCTGATTACCAAGACGGACACCAACCCGTTCTTTGTGAAGATGCGCGAAGGCGCACAGGCCACCGCAGATGAACTGGGCATGACGCTGCTCACCTTTGCGGGCGCTGTCGACGGTGACCACGAGACGCAGGTTGCCGCCATCGAGACCTGCATCGCCGAGGGTGCCAGCGGCATCCTGATCACCGCCTCCGACACGGCGGCGATCGTCGATTCCGTCACCGAGGCCCGTGAAGAGGGGCTGCTGGTCATCGCGCTCGACACGCCGCTGTCGCCCATCGATGCCGCCGACGCGACATTCGCCACCGACAACTTCCTCGCCGGTGAACTGATCGGTCAGTGGGCCGCAGCGACCCTGGGCGACGAGGCCGCGAACGCCCGCATCGGCATGCTCGATCTTGCGATTTCACAGCCCACCGTCGGCGTGCTGCGCGATCAGGGCTTCATGTCCGGCTTCGGCATCGACATCGGCGATCCGTCGCTGTGGGGCGACGAGACGGACGACCGCATCGTCGGCCACGAAGTGACCGCCGGTAACGAAGAGGGCGGCCGTACGGCGATGGAAACCCTTCTTGCCATCGATCCCGACATCAACGTCGTCTACACCATCAACGAGCCTGCCGCCGCCGGTGCCTTCGAGGCACTGAAGGACGAAGGCCGTGAAAACGACGTCCTGATCGTCTCCGTCGACGGCGGCTGCCCCGGCGTGCAGAACATCTCCGCCGGTGTGATCGGTGCCACGGCGCAGCAATATCCGCTGTCGATGGCATCGCTGGGCATGCAGGCAATCGCCACCTATGCCGCCGATGGCACCCTGCCCGAAAATACCGAAGGCAAGGAGTTCTATGACACCGGCGTGGCCCTTGTCACCGATGCTCCTGTCGACGGCGTCGAGTCCATCTCCGTCGAAGAAGGCATGGAACTTTGCTGGGGCTGATGCCCTTGCCCGTTCCAGCCTGAAACGCCCCGTCTCCGGACCATGCGTCCGGGGGCGGGCACCCTGCCACCCCAAATCATATGCGTTGCGCCGGACGTGCCCCTCGTGGCACGGTTTGCCTCTTGGCGGGCCCTGCGTGCATGTCTTTGCGACGCCCCGAGACGACCGTCATGACGACCCCGTGAGACCCGGAGCACCAAGGGAGCCTGCCGATGACCAGTTCCGACAACTACGAATCTGCCGCCAACAAGACCGAAGGCGTCGCGCAATTCGCCCCGAACCGGCGCGGCACGATGGCACGTCTGCAATCGGTTTTGCACGCAACGCCGGCGCTGGTGCCGCTGGTCGTTCTGGTCATGTCGCTGATCGGGTTTACGATCTATGTCGACGGCCCGGCGATCCTGCACAGCTGGGGCATGTCCGAAGGCGCGATGCGCTGGGGGATCATCGATCCCGACACCTCGGCCCGCGTCCTTGAACGGTTCCGGTTCATCGCCCCACGCTCGCTGACCAAGATCCTCGAACAGGTGCAGATCGTCGGCATCCTCGCCGTCGCGCAAAGCCTGATCATCCTGACCGCCGGCATCGACCTGTCGGTGGGCGCGATCATGGTGTTCTCGTCGATCATCATGGGCCAGTTCACGTTCCGCTACGGCCTGCCACCCGAAATCGCGGTGCTCTGCGGCCTTGCCGCCGGTGCGGCCATCGGCTTTTGCAACGGCGTCCTCGTGGCAATCGTGAAACTGCCGCCCTTCATCGTGACGCTCGGCATGTGGCTGATGGTTGCCTCGGGCACCTATATCTATTCCAAGAACGAGACGATCCGCGGCACCGACATCGAGGCGCAGGCCCCGTTCCTCGACATCTTCGACGGCGGGTTCGAATTCGGGTCGGCGGAACTCACCTGGGGCGTGATCTTCATGTTCGCGCTGGTGTTTCTGTTCGCCTACATCCTCAATCACACGGCTTGGGGGCGGCACGTCTACGCGGTGGGCGACGATATCGAGGCCGCACAGCTCGCGGGCGTCAAAACCAAACGGGTGCTGATTTCGGTCTATGTCGTCGCAGGCCTGATCTGCGCGCTGGCAGGCTGGGTCCTGATCGCGCGGACCGGTGCGGTCACCCCGCAGGTCGGCGATACCGCCAACATCGACGCGATTACCGCCGTCGTCATCGGGGGTATTTCACTCTTCGGCGGGCGCGGCTCGATCCTCGGACCGCTGTTCGGGGCGATGATCGTCGGCGTCTACAATTTCGCGCTGCCGATGACCGGCCTCGATCCGCAGGGCAAGGAATTGTTCATCGGCGGCCTCATCATCCTCGCCGTCCTTATCGACCAATGGATCAGAAAGGTGTCGGCATGAAACAGCCAATCCTCGCAGGCAAGAACCTGACCAAGCATTATGGCCGCGTCACCGCCCTCGATCATTGCGATTTCGAGCTGTACCCGGACGAGATCATCGCCGTGATCGGCGA
This sequence comes from uncultured Alphaproteobacteria bacterium, assembly GCA_963761735.1. Lineage (GTDB taxonomy): Bacteria > Pseudomonadota > Alphaproteobacteria > Rhodobacterales > Rhodobacteraceae > CAVXHQ01. The sequence goes on along the minus strand of CAVXHQ010000005.1, from coordinate 208,474 downwards.
CAACGGCGCGGGCAAATCGACGCTGATCAAGGCGCTGTCGGGCGCGGTGATCCCCGACGGCGGCGAGGTGTTTCTCGACGGCAAGAAAGTCAGCTTTTCGTCACCGACCGACGCGCGCGATGCGGGCATCGAAACCGTCTATCAGACGCTGGCCATGTCCCCGGCGCTCTCCATCGCCGACAATATGTTCATGGGCCGCGAAATCCGCAAGCCGGGGATCATGGGATCGCTGTTCCGCAAGCTCGACCGCAAGAAGATGGAGGATTTCGCCCGCGACAAGCTCACCGAGCTGGGCCTGATGACGATCCAGAACATCAATCAGGCGGTGGAAACCCTCTCGGGCGGTCAGCGTCAGGGCGTTGCCGTCGCCCGTGCCGCCGCCTTCGGCAGCCGGGTGATCATCCTCGACGAGCCGACGGCGGCATTGGGGGTGAAGGAAAGCCGAAAGGTCCTCGAACTCATTCAGGACGTCAAATCCCGTGGCGTGCCGATCATCCTGATCAGCCACAACATGCCGCATGTCTTCGAGGTGGCGGACCGCATCCACGTCCACCGCCTCGGCAAACGCCACTGCGTCATCGACCCGCGCGATTACACGATGTCCGATGCGGTGGCGTTCATGACCGGCGCCAAGGATCCGCCCGCCGAAAAGGTCGCCGTCCCGGCCTGAGGCGAGGCGCGCCCGCACGGGAGCGACGAGCGGATCAGAGCGGCGTCGATGTCACCGATCCCGCCCCCCGCCGCTCCCGGTGCCAGATATACACGCCCGCCGCCACGATCACCGCCCCGCCCGCCAGCGTCCACACCGTCGGCCACGCGCCGAACACCACCACGCCTGACAGCGTCGCGGTGAATATCTGCACATAGATCACCGGTGCCAGCACCGAGGCATCCGCCATCCGGTGCGCTGCCGTCGCCAGGGTATGCCCGACACCGCCCAACAACCCGATCCCCAGCAGCACCGCCCAGTCCAGCGCTCCCGCCGGCCAGACCCACGCCCACACCGCGAACGGAACCAGCGCGACGGTCGCCATGCCGGACGCCCAGATCTGGCTCGTCGCATTGCTCTCGATCCCCGCCAGCAGCCGTGTCATCACGAAATACATCGAGGCCGAACACAGCGCCGCGATGTTCAGCAACATCGCCGGATGAAATCCCGCGCCCCACGGCTGCATCACGATCAGCACACCGACGAACCCGACACAGACCGCCGCGATCCGGTGCACCCCCACCCGCTCGCCCAGCATCGGGATGGCCAGCAGCGTCACGAGCACGGGCATCGCAAAGGCAATCGTCGTGGTCACCGTGATCGGCAGATATTTCAGCGACCAAAAGTTGAAGACAGTGCTGCCCAACAGGAACAATGCCCGCAACGCCTGCCGCCACGGCGCGTTCGAAATGACGGCATCCCGTCCTTCGCGCGGCACGAACACGACCAGCGACAGCGCAAAGTGCCCCGCGTAGCGCGCGAAAACCACCTGCAACGCCGGATATCCCGCCAGCATCAGCCATTTTGCCGAGGTGTCGATGGCGGTAAAGAACGACACCGCCGCGGCCATCGCGACCAATCCCGCAAGAATCCGGTTCTCGCGCGGTGCGACGGCGTGTTTCATGACGCTACAGGAATATCGTCACGATAGGGGGCCAGATCAGCAGGACCGACAGCGCGCACAGCTGTAGCGCGATGAACGGCAGAAACCCTTTGAAGATATCGGTCAGCGAAATCTCCGGCGGTGCCACCGATTTCAGATAAAACGCCGCAGGCCCGAAGGGCGGCGACAGGAAGCTGACCTGCATGTTCATGGTGAACACGACACCGAACCAGATCGGAATATAACGCGCGTCGATCGAGGACAAAAACCCGATCTCTTCCGCCGGAAGGCGCACCACGATCGGCAGGAACACCGGCATGATCAGCAACACGATCCCGACCCAGTCCATGAACATGCCCATGATCAGGAAAACGAGCATCATCACCATGATGATCCCCATCGTCGGCAGTTCTGCCCCGACGATCAGGTTCGCCACATAGGTCGGCCCGCCGACGAGGGTGTACGACGCCGCAAGGGCCGCCGCACCGATGGTGACCCAGATGATCGTCCCCGTCGACCGCAGCGTGCGGATCAGGCTGTCCCAGACGATGTCGAATGTCATTTCCCGCCGGATCAGCCCGATCACGAATACCGCGATGACACCCATGCCCGCCGCCTCGGTGATGCCGGTGATGCCACCATAGATAGAGCCGAGCACGACACCGATCACCACGGTCGGCGCGATGAGGCCCTTGCCCATCTCCCATCCGGTGGCGGTCCGCGCGCGGCCGACGACAAGGAACACGACGGCGGTAAACAGGGCAAATGCGCCGACAATCCACGGAATGTCCGTGACCATGCCAAGCAGGATCGGGTCCTGCCCCTCGCGCACCGCGTTTTCACCCGTGGCGGTGAAAAACAGCGCCCGCAGCAGCAGAACACCCGTCACCCACATGAACAGCCGCGACAAGAACCCCAGGAACATCAGGCTTTTGTCGCTGCCCTCCGCTTCGCCGGGGACCGGGTCCGGCAGGGGCGCAAGCGAATGGTTCATCCGGGTCCGCACGATGATATAGATGATGAAGAACGACGCGAGCATGAAGCCCGGCAGAAACGACGCGGTGAACAGCGCCTTGATCGAGGTTTCGGTGACGAGGCCGTAGAAGATCAGCACGATGGACGGCGGGATCATCGTGCCGAGCGAGCCCGAGGCACAGATCGTGCCGATGGCAAGGTTGCGGTCATAGCCCAGGCGCAGCATCTGCGGCAGGGCGATCAGGCCCAGCAACACGACCTCGCCACCGATGATCCCCGACATCGCGGCCATGATCACCGCCATGATCGACGTCACGATGGCGATGCCGCCGCGCGTCCGGCTCATCCAGACGTTCAGCGATGAATACATGTCCCGCGCGATGCCGGAGCGTTCGAGCAGCGCCGCCATAAAGATGAACAGCGGCACCGAAATCAGGACATAGTTCGTCATCTGCCGGTACACGGCCTGCGCCAGAACCGACATCGGCCCGCGTCCGAAATCGCCGAACAGCAGCGACAGGTCGAATTTCAGCATCAGGGTGACGACCGCCAGAAACGCGCTTGCAAAGCCAAGCGGCATACCGATGGCAAGCAGAGCGAACATGCCCAGCAGGACGATCAGCGAAGGGTTCCGACATCCATTATGATTTCTTTCCCAAATCGACGCGTGGATCGGCGGACCTACCGGCAGGCCCGCCGTCGAGATCGAGGGTGCGGCGGATGTTCGCGATCTCGACCTCGTCGATCTCGTCTGCCGGCGTGTGCACTTCGGGCACCTTGTTCCAGTCGGCGATCAGGTTCGATACCGCCTGCAATCGCGACCAGGACGATGGTGATCAACAGTGCCGGTTTGATGATGCCCGGTATCGGCGGATCCCAGGCGGTGCCGAACGTCTCCATCCGCAAAAACCGCGTTTCGGCGTCGGTATAACCGCCCCAGACCAGGCAGAACGCAAAGAACACGATCAGCGCCACCGACAGCGTATCGGAGGCCCGCTGTGCCCAGCGCGGCATCATGTCGTAGATGATATAGATGCGGATGTGCGTGCGTTGCTGCATCGCATACAGGCCCGCCAGCAGAAACACGAAGGCGGCAAGCCAGAGCGACAGCTCGTTCGCCCACAGCGTCGGCGTCGAAAAGACGTAGCGCGAGACCACTTCGTAGAACATCACGAGCACGACGAAGACCGTCATGATCATCGCGAACCGGCCCAGAATAACGGACACCAGATCGAACATTCCATCGGGCGGCGTTTCGATCGCGCCTTTGGTATCGGACAGGAACAGCGACGCGAAAAACAGCGCCAGCACCAGCGCGCCAAGGGTGATCTGCACCAGAGGCCGTCCGCCGGGGCGGATCATCTCGTACATGCCATAGGATTCTGCCGAGAGCATCCGCTGTCCGATCAGCAGCGCATAGAGCACCACCGTCAGCGCCACGAAGACGACCATCAGCGTCTTGACCGGCGCGCGCGCCTGCCCGAGCCAGAGGGACTTTACCTGCATGTCATGTCTCCCGTGGAGAGCCGTTGCCCCGTCCCGATCCGGGCGGTTGCCCGGTCAAAAAAGGCGGACCCTGCATCGGGCCCGCCTCTGTCGCGTCTCAGATCACGTACCCCGTGCGGGTCACTCCGCGATCAGACCAAGTTCGGTCATGTAGGACACATGGCTTTCCAGCAGCGCCGCGGCCTCGGGGCTGCGTGTGCCCCAGTCTGCCCAGGCGGTCTGCGCGCCGGCGCGGAACGCCGCGCGATCCTCTGGCGACCAGTCGTACAGCGTCACACCCTGCGCCGTCAGTTCGGCGGCGGCGCGGGCATTCTCGCGCTCGTTCGACAACGCCACCTGAAACGAAAGCTTTTGCCAGGCGGTCTCGATGATCCGGCGGTGCTGTTCGCTCAGCCCCTCCCAGACGGCCTGATTGCAGGCAAGATGGTCGGACGGCATCGAATGGAAACCCGGATAGGTCGCGTGGCCGACGATATCGTACAGACCCAGCCCGACGTTGTTGGCAAGGCCCGACGCATCGGCGCCGTCGATGATGCCGGTTTCCAGCGCGGTGAAGATTTCGGTGAAATCCATCACGATGGGCGAGGCCCCGAGTTCCTGGAAAATCTCGGTCTCCATCCCCGGAGGCGAGCGGAATTTCCAGCCCTGAAGGTCGGCAAGACCGGCAATGGGCGACGACGACGACAACGATTCCTGGCCATAGATCGACCAGCCGATCAGCTGCATTCCCTGGCCGTTGTACAGCTCTTGCGCTGCTTCGTATCCGCCGCCGTAGTACAGCCACGAATACTGCTGCCACGGCGTCTCATAGCCGCCCATGATATCACCCACGAACTGAAACGCGGCGTTCTTGCCGGTCTGATAGGCGCCGCCCGTTGCATCGCAGTCGAGGATGCCGTTGATCGCGGCGTCCCATGTCTCCACGGTCGCCACGACGGACGAGGAATAGAACATCTCGATGGAGATATCGTCGCCCGACATCGTCTGCACGTCGTCGATGAACTGCGCCAGAAGGATGCCCGTCGGATGCTCGGACGCGTAATGTGTCTGCATCCGCAGCGTCACTTCCTGCGCCGCAACAGGTGCGGCGAGTACAGCGACGGCAGCAGCCGACGCAAGGAATGTCGTCTTCATCATGGTGTTCTTCCTCCCTTGGCGATCCCGCGACCGCCGTGTAGTGGGTCTCCCTCCCAAGGGGCCCCGGCAGATGGCATACCATCCACCACAAGGCTAGACGGAGCAAACTCGACACGCAACAGATTTCGGTATACCAGATTTGCAACCGCCTGGTCCGGTCCGGGCGCGCCCGTGTTCCTGCATGAGGTTCCCCGATGACCGAAGAGAACCTTGCCCTGCAACTCGCCCATCAGTTGCGCCGCGACATCCTGCGCGGCAAGCTTGCCCCCGGCGCCGCGATCAAGGAACGCGACAACGCCGCCGATATGGGCGTCAGCCGGACGCCGCTGCGCGAGGCGATCCGCATTCTGGCGACCGAGGGCCTTGTGCAGCTGCGCCCTGCCCGCAGCCCGATCGTGGCGGTGCCCGACCTTCGGCAGGTCATCGACGACGTCGAGGTGCTGCTCGCGGTCGAGAAACTGTCGGGCGATCTTGCCTGCGCCCGCGCGACGCACACCGATATCGCGCGCATCGACGGCATCGTCGCCGACATGGCCGCCCGGTTCGACACCGCAGACCCCCTCGACATGTTCGAGACGGATATGACGTTCCACACGGCGCTTGCGGATGCGGCGCACAACGTGACGCTGGCGGAAATTCACCGCACGCTTCTGGCCCGGCTGTGGCGCGCCCGCTATCTGGCGGCGATGCGGCGGCGCAACCGCAGCCGCGTCATCAGCCACCACACCCGCATCGCCGCCGCCCTGCGTGCCCGCAACGCGGATGAAATGCGCGCCGCCATCGGCACCCACCTCGACAGCCTGGGCCCCGATATCGCCGGGATGATGGGGGCGGATGCAAGGATACCACCGGTCGGGCAGATGAGCGTTGCGGCGAAATAGACCGCGCATGTCAGCGGGTCCGGGCGGAGGTGTGCCGGACACCCGGCGCAGATACCTCAGTGGATGAGCGAACCGCCGTTCACGTCGACCTCGGAGCCGGTCACATAACCCGCGAGATCCGAGGCCAGAAACAGGCAACACCCGGCGACGTCCCGCGCCGTGCCCGCCCGGCCCATCGGAATGCCCGCCAGCACGTCGGCGCGCTGCGCGTTCGTCAGCTTGCCCGCCGTGATGTCGGTGTCGATGAACCCCGGACAGATCGCGTTGACCCGCACGCCGTCCGGCGCAAGCTCGCGCGCCATCGCTTTGGTCAGGCCCAGTATTCCGGCCTTGGCGGCGGAATAATGCGGCCCGCCGAAGATGCCGCCACCGCGCTGCGCCGACACCGACGACATGTTCACGATACTGCCCGTGCCGCGGCCGCGCATGTGCGGAATCAGCGCCTGGCTCATGTACAGGGTGCCGCGCAGGTTCACGTCGAGGACGGCGTCGTAATCTTCGGGCGCGATATCCATCACCCGCAACGGCTGGGTGATGCCGGCGTTGTTCACCAGCACATCGACGCCGTCTGCCGCCAACTCCGCCGCCAAAGCCTTGCATGCCGCCGTGTCCGTCACATCGCACGCCCGCCCCAGGTGCCCGTCACCGGACAAATCCGCCGCCGCCGCCGCCGCCGCGTCGGCATCGAGATCGAGGATCACCACCCGCGCGCCATGCTGTGCAAAGAGCAGCGCCGTCGCCTTGCCAAGGCCCCGGACACTCGCGGCGCCGGTGATCACGGCGGTCTTACCGTCCAGCAATTTCATCACAACCACCCTTTTACGGAGGCGCATATCGCCCCCACCGAAATCCCGTATTGCTCATGCAGCGTCGGCAGCGCCCCCGCATCGAGGAACGCATCGGGCAGCCCGATCTGCCGGAACGGCACCTGCACGCCCGCGCGCATCAGGCACGCCGCCACCGCCTCGCCCAGCCCGCCGGTCACCGAATGGTTTTCTGCCGTCACCACAAGCCGCCCCGATTTGCCCGCCTCGGCCACGATGGTATCCACATCCAGCGGTTTGATCGTCGGTACATGCAGCACGCCGCAGTCGACGCCGTCAGCCTGCAGCGCCGTCGCCGCATCCAGCGCGCGCATCGTCATCAGCCCCGAGGACACGAACAGCATGTCGCGCCCGTCGCGGATCAACTTTGCGCGGCCCAACTCGAATTCGTAGCCGTATTCCCCCAGCACATCGGGCACCTGTCCACGCAGCAGGCGCATGTACACCGGCCCCGGATGGTCGGCGATGGCGGCTGTCGCCTGGGCGATTTCGGTTGCGTCGCAGGGATCGACGATCGTCAGGTTCGGCATCGCGCGCATGATCGCAAGGTCATCGGTCGCCTGATGGCTCGGCCCGTAACCGGTGGTCAGGCCCGGCAGCGCACAGACGATCTTGACGGGCAGGTTTTCCTCGGCGATGGCCATGCAGATGAAATCATAGGCCCGCCGCGACGCGAACACCGCATAGGTCGTGGCGAAGGGCGTGAACCCCTCGCGCGCGAGGCCGGCGGCGGCGGAAATCATCACCGCCTCGGCCATCCCCATCTGATAGAACCGGTCGGGGCAGGCCGCCGCAAAAACATGCAGATCGGTATATTTCGCGAGGTCGGCGGTCAGCCCGACGATATCCCCGCGCTCCCTGGCCAGCGCCACCAATGCGTGACCGAAGGGCGCGGCGACCGTCGGGCGCCCCTCGGCATCCAGCGACGCGATCATCGCCGAGGTTTTCAGCCCGCTTTTTGGCGCTGTCCGCGCCACGTATTTGCCCTGTCGCCGCGACACGCTCATGTCGGTTTCTCCGCATCCAGAATATCCAGCGCGCGCGCCCATTCCTCCGCCTCGACCCGCACGAAATGCGTGATTTCGCGGTCCTCCAGAAACGGCACGCCCTTGCACATCTTCGTCATGCAGATGATCACCCGCGGCACGTCGGCCGGATGGCTGCGCGCCGCATCGAAGGCCGCGACCACCGCGTCCAGATCGTTGCCGTCCACCTCCTGCGCAAACCAGCCGAACGCCGCCCATTTCGCCGCCTCGGGGCGCTGTGCGAGGGCCTGCGTCGTCGGCCCGTCGGCCTGCTGATCGTTGAAATCGACGACCGCGATCAGATTGTCCAGCCGCCACTGCACCGCCGACATCACCGCCTCCCAGGTGCTTCCCTCGCCGAGTTCGCCATCCGACAACATGTTGTAAACAAACGCCGGGTTGCGCTTTCGCTTCAGCCCGAGCGCCATGCCGACCGCGATCCCAAGGCCATGCCCAAGCGATCCGCCGGTAATCTCCATCCCCGGCGTGTAGGCCGCCATGCCGCTCATCGGCATTCGGCTGTCGTCCATGCCATAGGTGCCGATCTCGTCCTCGGGCAGGATCCCCGCCTCGATCATCGCGGCATACAGGGCGATGGCGTAATGGCCGATGGACAGCAAAAACCGGTCGCGGCCCTCCCACTCCGGCTCGCCGGGCCGATAGGTCAGCGCGTGGAAATACGACACGGCGAGCACGTCGGCCACGCCCAGCGCCTGACCGATATAGCCCTGCCCCTGCACCTCGCCCATGAGCAGCGCATTGCGCCGGATCGCCCAGGCGCGGCGCGCAAGACTTACGTTCGAGCGGTCGTCACCCATTCCCGTCCTCCTGTCCGACCGGGCATCGACGGTCACCCGAAATCCATGCCGTCGGCCATTTCCGTCACCCAAGCGACCGTGGCATCCGTCTCGCCGACCGGCTTGTATTCCGCCCCCACGGGTCTGTCCCATCCCAGCCGGTCCAGCGTCGCGAACACATGGGCATAGCTCAATTCACCGTGGTCCGGCGTGCCCCGGTCGGGGACCGAGGCGATCTGTATATGGCCGATAAGGGGCAACAGCCGCTCGAGCCGGTGGGTGACGTCGCCGCCCGACAGCTGCGCGTGATAGCAATCGAACATCAGCCGCAGGTTGGGCCGGTCCACCACGGCGATGATCCGTGCGGCCTGTTCGACGTCGCGCAGGAAATATCCCGGCGCGTCATAGCCGTTCAGCGGCTCGATCAGGATCGTTCCGTCGAAGGCATCGCAGGCATGGCGCAGTGCCGCGACGAACGCCGCCTGCGCCGCCTCGCCGGTCGCAAATCCCGCCATCACATGTATCGCCCGGGTGCCGGTCGCCACCGCATAGGCGACCGCCTCGTCGATGCTCGCGCGTGCCTCGTCCTCGCGCCCCGGCACGGCGCACAGCCCGTTTTCACCGAGGTTCCCGCGCGCCGTGTTCAGGCCGAGCATCGCCAGCCCGGTTTGCGCCAGCGCCGCCTTCACCGCCGCGGCGTCCTGATCGTACGGCCAGTGGCATTCGACGGCGTCGAAACCCGCCGCCTTCGCCGCGCGAATCGCGTCGGGCAAAGACCTGTCGGCCCACAGAAACCCCAGATTGGCTGAAAACCTCATGCCTCCCACTCCACATCGAATTTCGCCACCACCGCCTGCACCTGGTCGTCGCTCAGGCCGCGCACGCCCATGCCCCGCGTCAGCAGCGCCAGCCGGGCGGTGTCCTCCAGCTCTTCGATGGCATTGCACGCGGCCTCGACGTCGCGGCCCGCCACCACGGGGCCGTGGTTGGCGAGCATCACGGCGGCGCGTTTGCCCGCCAGCCCGCGCACCGCATGTCCCATTGCCGGATCGCCGGGCATGAAGAACGGCAAGAGCCGGACCTTTCCCAGCTTCATGATGCCATAGGGCGTCAGCGGCGGCAGGAAATTTTCCGGGTCCGCACCGGGCAACATCGACAGCGCCACCGAATGGCACGCATGCAGATGCACCACCGCCCCCGCCGATCCGCGCGTCTCGTAGAACGCGGTGTGCAGCGGCATTTCCTTGGTCGGCGGGTCGCCCCCGACGTGGCGGCCCCCGGTGTCGAACAGCGACAATCGCGCCGGATCGAGCCTGCCGAAACTCGACCCCGTGGGGGACACCAGCAGACCGCCGTCCGCCGTCCGGGCCGAAATATTGCCCGTCGAGCCGCCGGTCAGCCCGCGTTGATACATCGAGCGCGCCAGCGTGCAGATCAGTTCGCGCAGGGCCGCATCGCTCATATCATGCCCAGTGCCGTGGCAAAGAAATCTTCGTTGCCGAAGTTCCCCGATTTCAACGCAAGGGCCATGTCGACGCCGCCGCTTTGCGCCCGGCACCACGGCACGCCCGGCGCGATTTCGGGGCCCACATCGAGGCGCGCGATGCCCAGCGCCTGCGTGACCGCCCCCGACGTCTCGCCCCCCGCGACCACGATCCGCCGCACGCCGCGATCGCGCGCGACGACGGCGATTTGGGCCAGCGCCTCTTCGACCAGCGCCCCCGCCCGGTCCCGGCCAAGGGTGGCCTGTGCGGCCGTCACCGCGTCCGGCGCCGCCGTGGCATAAATCATCGGGACGCCCGCCTGGGCGCCCAGCCAGTCGAGGACGGGGCCGACGCCGTCGGCCGCCAGAGCCACCGGATCGAGCCGGAACCCCGGTGCCTGCGCCGCAAACGCGGCAACCTGTTTTTGCGTCATCGCCGAGCACGACCCCGACAGCACGAGGCTCGGCCCGGACGGCGCGGTCCACGCGGCACCGCCGTCCGCCAGAACGCCCGCCGCCCCGTACAGCGCGGGCAACGTCATCGCCAGCGCGCTGCCGCCGGTGATCAGCGGCATGTCGCAGCACGCCTCTGCGATCACCGCGAGGTCTGCATCGGCCACCGCGTCGACGACCACATGCGCCACGCCGTCTGCCGCAAGCGCGCGGAGTGCCACCCGCACCGCGTCCACGCCGCGCGCGACGGACAACCGGTCCACCAGCCCCACACGCCCGGCCACCTGCGGTGCCAGCAACCGCATCAGATTGCTGTCGCGCATCGGCGTCAGCGGGTGGTCGCGCATCGGGCTTTCGGCCAGCGGCTGTTGCCCGACGAACAGGGTGCCCATGAATACCGAGCGCCCGTTTTCGGGAAATGCAGGGCAATATATCGTCTGGCCTGTCTCAAGTTCCGCCATCAGCATGTCGGACACCGGGCCGATGTTGCCCGTGGGTGTCGAATCGAACGTCGAGCAATATTTCCAGTAGAACCGGGATGCCCCCGCCGCGCGCAACCACGTCACCGCGTCTTTCGCCTGCGCCACCGCCGCCTCTGCCGGAAGGGTCCGGATCTTCAGCGCGATCACTTCGAACGGCGCACTGTCGCCGTCGCCCTCCGGCACGCCGATCCGCAACGACACCCGCGCCCCGGACCGCGCGAGCACCCCGGCAAGGTCCGTCGCGCCGGTGAAGTCGTCGGCAATGGCGCCGAAAAGACCGCTCACTCCGGGCCTCCGGCGTCGTCTTTGCCGGGCAGCGTCAGACCGGCGTTGCGCGCATAAACCTTGGCCACCGCCGCGTCGTCCTCGCGGCCCAGACCCGATCCGCTTGCCGCCAGAAACTGCTGCAACGCCGCCGCCGTCAGCGGCGCGCCGAACTTTGCTCCCCTGGCGATGTCGAGGACGATCCCGAGGTCCTTGAGCCAGATATCCACCGCCGACAGCGGCGTGTAATCGCCCGCGATCACATGCGGCGCCCGGCTCTCGAGCGCCCAGCTCGTTCCCGCGCATTGCGAGATCACCTTCAGGAACTGTTCGGGCTCGACGCCTTGCGATATCCCGAAGGTCAGCGCCTCGCCCATCGCGGCGATGTGGATGCCGACGAGCATCTGGTTTACCGCCTTCATCGAACTGCCCGCGCCCGGCGAACTGCCCAGCTCGAACACCTCGGACGCCATCGCCTTTAGCGCCGGTTGCGCCTTGGCAAATGCCGCTGCCGACCCCGACGCGAGGATCGACAGATCGCCCGACGCGGCGCGGATGGTGCCGCCCGATACCGGGGCATCGAGGTATTCGAGGCCCAGTCCGGCACAGCGCGCCGCCATGTCGCGCGCGGCCTCCGGCGGCACCGTGGCACAGGCGACGACCGCCGTTCCGGGCGCCAGTTTTGCCGCGATGCCGTGCTCGCCAAACAGCACCGCCTCGGTCTGCGCCGCGTTCACCACGACGACGATCACCGCATCCAGGGTGCCCGCAACCTCGGCGATATCCCCCGACGCGCCGCCCGCCGCCGCGAACCGCGCCACGGCGTCCGCGTTCACATCATAGCCGTGGACGTCCAGACCCGCGCGCAACAGCGCCCCCGCCATGCCCGCGCCCATCGCGCCAAGGCCAAATATCGCAACGCTGCCCACGGCCCGCTCCTTTTGGTTCAGATTGAATACGACGTCAGGTTCAGTAGGTGGCCCGCCCGCCGGACAGGTCGAACACCGCACCGGTGGTAAAGCTGTTTTCCGGCGACACCGCCCAGACGATCATCTTTGCCGCCTCCTCGACCTCGAGGAACCGTCCGCGCGGAATTTTCGACAGCATGTAGTCGATGTGTTCCTGCTTCATCTGGTCGAAGATCCGCGTCCGCGCCGCCGCCGGCGTCACGCAGTTCACCGCGATATCGAACCCGGCAAGCTCTTTGCCCAGCGATTTCGTCAGGCCGATCACCCCCGCCTTGGACGCGGAATAGGCGCTGGCATTGGGGTTGCCCTCCTTGCCCGCGATGGATGCGATATTCAGGATCCGGCCATAGCCCTGTGCCTTCATGCCCGCGACGCAGACCTTGTTGACATAAAATGTGCCGGTCAGGTTGATCGCCAGCACCTGATGCCAGGCGGCGACGTCATACTCCTCGACCGTGGCATTCGGCCCTGCGATGCCTGCGGAATTCACCAGGATAACCGGCGTGCCGACCTGCGCGACGGTGGCCTCGTAGGCGCTCGTGACCGAGGCCAGATCGGTGATGTCGCAGGAGATTGCCGTGCCGCCGATCGTGGTCATCGCCTCGGCGTTCGTTGCATCCACGTCCCAGCTGACGACCCGCACGCCGCGCGCCGCAAGTGCGGTGCAAACGGCATGTCCGATGCCCTGCGCGCCGCCCGTGACCACCGCTACCTGATCTTTCATGTCCATCCTATCCCCTCCCGATATACGGCATATTCGTGGCCATCACCGTCATGAACTGTACGTTCGCGTCCAGCGGCAGCGACGCCATGTGCAGAACCGATTTCGCCACGTTGGCCACGTCCATCACCGGCTCGACCGCGTTGGACCCGTCCGCCTGCGGCACGCCCTTGGTCATCGCCGAGGCCATATCGGTCAGCGCATTGCCGATGTCGATCTGGCCGCAGGCGATGCCGAATGCCCGCCCGTCGAGCGACAGGGTCCGGGTCAGCCCGGTGATCGCGTGTTTCGACACCGCATAGGCGGTAGAGCCCCAACGCGGCACATAGGCCGAAATCGAGCCGTTGTTGATGATCCGCCCGCCCTGCGGATCCTGCCGGCGCATCTGCGCAAAGGCGGCGCGCGCGGCGATCAGCGCGCCCATCACGTTGACGTCGATCACATGCCGGATTTCCGCGACGTCCAGTTCGTCGACCGGCGCACCCTTCAGGTTTACGCCCGCGTTGTTGAACAGCGCGTCGATCCGGCCCCATTCGCCGGCGGCCTTGCCGAATGCCGCGTCGACCGAGCCTTCGTCGGTCACATCGCAGGGCAACACGAGGGCGTCGCGCCCTGCTGCCGTCTCGATCAGCGGCGCCTCGCGGCGTCCCACCAGCCCGACTTGCCAGCCCGCCTCGAAAAACTGTTCCGCCGTGGCCCGGCCGATACCGCTGCCCGCGCCGGTGATGATGATGGATGGCATTGTCGGTCTCCCTGTCCCGTCCTCGCCTCAGGCTGGCAATTTGGTATACCAAAGGCAAGCAAATACGCGCCTCGGCCCGGCGCCTTCAGTCGCGCCCCTTGGCCGCCTCCGCCGCCATGTCGAGCCCGTTCAGGCGGCCCACATGATCGACCGTCAGCGGCAGGAAATCGCTCCCGTGGCCCGACGCCTCCATATGCGAAAAATACTGTTTCGCGGCAGCGGCCATCACCGTCATCAGACCGGCATTGTCGGCCATCGCGTTCACGTACCGCAGGTCTTTTGCCGCGTTCGAAATGGTGAACTGATGCACGCAATCGCGGTCGACCGCGTATTTCATGAACGTCTCGAAGAACCCGTTCGACAGCCGGCTTGCGCCGATGACCTCGCGGACCTTGACGGGCGGAATGCCGACAGCCGCCCCCAGCACGGTCGCCTCGGCGTAAAGGGACGCATAGCCCATCGAGATGAAATTCATCAGCAGCTTCATCTTGTGACCAGAGCCGACCGGCCCGACATGGGTGATGGTTCCGGCCCAGCATTCGATCAGCGGCAGCACCTGCGCGAACGTCTCGGCATCGCAGCCGACCATCGCGTCCAGCGTTCCGGCCTCGGCCTCTTTCGGGGTCCGGCCCAGCGGCGCGTCGACCAGCGTGCCGCCCTTCGCCGCCAACGCTTCGGCCAGCGTGGCGGTCGATGTCGGGTCGGCGGTGGTTGTGTCGATGACGATCAGGCCCTCGCGCGCGCCTGCCAGAATGCCGTCGGTCCCGTGAAACACGTCCTCGACCTGCGGCGAATTCGACAGACACAGGTGAATGACATCGCAAACCTGCGCCATCTCGCGCGCGGTTGCGGCCTCTGTTGCACCCAGTTTCACCAGGTTTTCGACCGGCGTCCGGTTGCGATTGCCCTTCACCCACAGCGGATATCCCTTGGTCATCAGGTTTTTGGCCATGCCGTGGCCCATATACCCGAGCCCGATAAAGCCCACTTTCAACTTTGCCATCGCGATCTGCCTCCTCTTGCCCGCGCCATTGACAATCCAAAGCCGCACAGCGTTGATCGGATGGTATACCATTTAACGGGCGGTGCAACGCATCCGGGTATTATCATCCGGACCGCCGCGCCCCGTGACAATCGGCCCAAACGATCGACCCCGGCAGTACGGGCGAGGCATCATCGAAGGAAACGGCTATGAACATCCTCATCCTCGGCGGCGGCGGCGTCATCGGTCAGAAACTTGCCGCCGACCTTGCCCGCCGCGGCACGTTCCGCGGTACTGCGATCACCGGCCTGACCCTCGCCGACATCGCGGACCCCGTACCGGTCACGGCACCGTTCCCGGTCGAGTGCCGCACCTGCGATATCGCCGACCCGGCCTCGGTGGCGGCCACGGTCACGGCGCAAACGGATGTGATCTACCTGCTGGCCGCGATCGTGTCGGCCCACGCGGAAGAGGATTTCGAGGCGGGCATGCGGATCAACCTGTTCGGCACATGGAACGTGCTGGAACGCTGCCGCACCCTCGGCCACGCGCCCGTAGTCGTCTTTTCATCGTCGATCGCGGTCTACGGCGGCGAGGTGCCGGATCCGCTGGGCGACCACGTCCAGACCAATCCGCAGACGTCCTATGGCGGGCAAAAGGCGATGAGCGAGTTGATGATCAACGACTATTCCCGCAAGGGATTCGTCGACGGCCGCGCCTTTCGGCTGCCGACGGTGTCGGTGCGCCCGGGGGCGCCGAACCGCGCCGCCAGCAGTTTCATGTCGTCGATCCTGCGCGAGCCGCTGAACGGACAGGAGGCCGTCTGCCCGGTCGATCCCGATTTCCGGCACTATTACATCTCGCCGCGCAAATGCGTCGGAAACCTCGTTCTGGGCGGCGAAGTTCCGGCGGACGATCTCGGCCAGAACCGCGTCATGCAAATGCCGGGACGGACATGGACCATCGCGCAACTCGTCGATGCCATGACGGCGGTGGCCGGGCCGGAGCCCGCGAAACGTATCCGCTGGGAGGCACAGCCCGAGGTGCAGCGCATCGTTTCGGGGTGGAAGTGGGATATCCACGCGGACAAGGCCGAACGGCTCGGACTGACGGCGGACGACAGCTTCGAGGATAACGTGCGCTATTATATTGAGGACGACCAACCCGCTGCGTGAGCGTGCCCGGGGGCCGGTTGGGACGGATCTGCCGGTCACTCGAGGTGCCGGTCGCGCGGGCGCGAAGGTGGGAGGCTCGACAGGTCCATACGCTGTCGCGCGTGGAACGGTCGAGATTTAGCCGCGTCCCGGGTCATCACGCGATCAACGGCAGATCGCGAACATCGTGCCGACCAGACGACCCTAGTTCACCGGCGTCAGCAGCGCCTCGCCCGCCAGATGCGCCGCGACATTATCGCATTGCAACGTCGCCATCGCTGCCCGTGTTTCCACCGTCCCGGACCCCTGATGGGGTTGCAGAACCACGGTGTCGAGCGCGAGGAAACGCGGATCGAGGTCGGGCTCGCCGACGAAAACGTCGAGCCCGGCCCCGGCAATCGCCCCGCTTTCGAGCGCGTCGAGAAGCGCCGCCTCATCCACGCAACTGCCGCGCGAGATGTTGATCAGAACGCCGCGCGGCCCCAGTGCCGCGATCACCTCTGCCGACACGTATTTCTCGGTTTCCGGCCCGCCGACAAGCGCCACGAACATGAAATCGACCGCCCGCGCCAGATCAACCGGATCGGCGTGATAGGTCCACCCCGGCGTCTCCTTTTCGCCGCGCGCGTGGTAGTGGATATCCATCTTGAACGCCGCGAGCCGGTCCGCGATATCACGTCCGATGCGGCCCAGACCCATGATCCCGGCGATGCCGCCCGACAGCTTGCGGTTCAGCGGATGGTTCTCTCCGGCGGCCCAGCGCCCGTCGCGCACCAGCGTTTCGGCGGCGCGCATCCGGCGCCCCTGCATGATCCACATCGCAATGGCGAGGTCGGCGACATCGTCGTTCAGCACGCCGGGTGTATTGGTCACGCGGATGCCGCGCGCATCCGCCGCCGCCACATCGATGGCATCGTATCCCACGCCGTAATTCGCGATCACCCCAAGGTTCGGCAGGGCGTCCATCTGCTCCGCGCCGAACGCGTGGTGCCCCTTGTAGGCCACCGCCCGGATGCCCGCGCGCAGCCCCTCTTCGAGGTCGTCCATCGCGTCCGGCCCGTCGATGATATGCGCGTCGAACCGGTCCCGCAGGCCCGGTCGTTCGGCGTCGTTATAGGGTCCGATGGCGAGGGTGGCGGTCATGAGGCGTCTCCGGGCAACAGTTTTGGTATACCACATCAATCGCGGCTCGGGGCTGTGCTGTCAAACCCTATCGCGCCCGAAAGGTCGGTCACGAACGGGTCAGCGCAGGATGCCCGGCAGGTTCAGCCCGTTTTCGCGGGCACAGTCGACGGCCACGTCATATCCCGCATCCGCGTGGCGCATCACGCCTGTGGCCGGATCGTTCCAGAGCACGTTTGCGATACGTCTGTCCGCATCCTGGGTGCCGTCACAGCAGATGACCATGCCCGAATGCTGTGAATATCCCATGCCGACGCCGCCGCCGTGATGCAGCGACACCCATGTCGCGCCGCTTGCCACGTTCAGCATCGCGTTGAGCAGCGGCCAGTCCGATACCGCGTCGCTGCCGTCCTTCATCGCCTCGGTTTCGCGGTTCGGGGACGCGACGGAGCCGCTGTCCAGATGATCGCGCCCGATCACCACCGGCGCCGACAATTCGCCGGTCCGCACCATCTCGTTGAACGCGAGGCCCAGCTTGTCGCGCACGCCCAGCCCGACCCAGCAGATCCGCGCGGGCAGCCCCTGAAACGCGATCCTCTCGCGCGCCATATCGAGCCAGCGGTGCAGGGCCGGATCGTCGACCAGCTCCTTCACCTTGGCGTCGGTCCTGTAGATATCCTCCGGGTCGCCCGACAGCGCGCACCAGCGGAACGGCCCGATGCCGCGACAGAACAGCGGACGGATATAGGCGGGCACGAACCCCGGAAACGCGAAAGCGTTCTCGAGCCCCTCGTCGCGCGCCACCTGCCGGATATTGTTGCCGTAATCCAGCGTCGGCACGCCCGCGTTCCAGAAATCGACCATCGCGGCGACCTGAACCTTCATGCTCGCCCGTGCTGCCGCCTCGACCTCGCGCGGCTCGGTTTCCTGCCTGGCGCGCCATTCCGCCACGCCCCATCCGGCGGGCAGATAGCCGTGCAGCGGATCGTGCGCGCTGGTCTGATCCGTGACGATATCGGGGCGCACGCCGCGCGTGACCAGTTCGGGAAACACCTCTGCCGCGTTACCGATCAGGGCGACGCTCTTTGCCTCACCCGCCTGCGTCCAGCCGTCGATCAGGGCCAGCGCCTCATCCAGATCATGCGTCTTTTCATCGACATAGCGCGTCCGCAACCGGAAATCGGCGCGCGTCTCGTCGCATTCCACGGCCAGACAGCAGGCCCCCGCCATCACCGCGGCCAGCGGCTGCGCGCCGCCCATGCCGCCGAGGCCGCCGGTCAATATCCAGCGCCCCTTCAGCGATCCGTCGTAGTGCTGACGCCCCGCCTCCATGAAGGTCTCGTAGGTGCCCTGCACGATGCCCTGCGTGCCGATATAGATCCACGATCCGGCGGTCATCTGGCCGTACATCGCCAGGCCCTTGCGATCGAGTTCGTTGAAATGCTCCCATGTCGCCCAATGCGGCACGAGGTTGGAATTGGCGATCAGCACGCGCGGCGCATCGGCGTGCGTCCGGAACACGCCCACCGGCTTGCCCGATTGCACCAGCAGCGTCTCGTCGGCCTCCAGCGCGCGCAAGGCGGCACAGATCGCGTCGAAATCCTCCCACGTCCGCGCCGCGCGCCCGATGCCGCCGTAAACGACCAGTTCGTGCGGGTTTTCGGCCACGTCGGGGTGCAGGTTGTTCATCAGCATCCGCAACGGCGCCTCGGTGAGCCAGCTCTTGGCGCTGATCTCGGTGCCGGTGGCGGGAAAGATGTCGCGGATGTTGTGGCGCGGGTTCGTCATGGTGCCTCCGGTGGTTTTCAGGGTGATGCGGCGGCGCGGCGGTCGGTGCCGACCGGCCGGTTATCCGTGTCGTCGCCGGACAACCGGCGTTTCGACGGACGGTCCCGCACTATTCCAGTCCCCGCACGAAGACCGGCAGATCGACCGCGCCGACAAGCCGCCCGTCCGCCACCATCGCTGCCGCCGCCTCGAGGGACGGGGCGAGATAGCGGTCCGTCGTCAGGACGGGCACCTCGCGCCGTAGTGCCACGATGACCGCCGCCAGGGGCGCGGAGGTTTTCAACGGCGCGCGAAACCCGATGCCCTGCGCGCCGCAGATCGCCTCGACGCCGAGAATCACGTTCAGGTTGCGGTTCATCCGCACCAGACGGCGCGCCGCATGGGCCGCCATGCTCACATGGTCTTCCTGATTGGCGGAGGTCGGCGTGCTGTCGGTGGTGCAGGGGTTCGCCAGATGCTTGTTCTCGGACATCAGCGCGGCGGTCGTCACCTCGGCGATCATCAGGCCGGAATTCAGCCCCGGATCGGGCGTCAGGAACGGCGGCAGGTCGAAATTCAGCGTCGGGTCCACCATCACCGCCACGCGCCGCTGCGCGATGGCGCCGATCTCGGCGAGCGCGATCGCGATCTGGTCGGCGGCAAATCCCACCGGCTCGGCGTGAAAATTGCCGCCCGACACGATCATGCCACCGTCCGGGTGCGCGTCGTCGACCAGCACCAGCGGGTTGTCCGTCACCGCGTTCGCCTCTGTTTCCAGCGTGCGGGCGGCAAACCACAACAGGTCCATCGCGGCGCCCG
Organism: uncultured Alphaproteobacteria bacterium; assembly: GCA_963761735.1. GTDB lineage: Bacteria > Pseudomonadota > Alphaproteobacteria > Rhodobacterales > Rhodobacteraceae > CAVXHQ01. Next base: position 188,780 of record CAVXHQ010000005.1, on the reverse strand, counting down.
TCACCTGCGGCTGACAGCGGATGCAGTACGGGTCCTGCACCCGGGCATCGCCATCTCGGTGGCTCTCGCGGATCTGCGATCCGTCCATCAGCGCGCGTTGCGCCCGGGCGACGGCGATCTGGCCCGCGTGGCCGCGCAGCGTGTGGATCGCGTCCTGCAACGGCGCCGTCGATCCCATGATCGCGTCGGTGGACAGCGCGCCGGTGACGACCGCCGCACTCGCGTTCGCCCAGGCCCCCCACAGGCCCGCCAGCGCGCAGGCCGTCGAGAACTGCGTGCCGTTGATCAGCGCCAGCCCCTCTTTCGCGCCCAGCACGATGGGCGCGAGGCCCGCCCGGGCAAGCGCCGCACCGCCGGGCAGGCGGGCGCCCGCGTATGTCGCCTCTCCTTCGCCGATCATGACGGCGGCCAGATGCGCCAGCGGCGCCAGATCGCCCGAGGCACCCACCGATCCCTGATCGGGGATCACCGGGGTGACGCCCGCGGCCAGCATCGCCTCGATCAGGGCCACGGTTCCCCAGACGACGCCCGAGGCGCCGCGTCCCAGCGACAGCAGTTTCAGCGCCATCATCAGCCGGGCGGTGCCGGTATCGAGAGGCGTGCCGACGCCGCAGCAATGCGACAGGATCAGGTTGCGCTGCAGCGTTTCAGTGTCCGTCGCGGCGATCCTGACGCTCGCCAGCTTGCCGAAACCGGTGTTGACGCCGTACACCGCCGCCGCGCCGGCCGCCGCCCGCGCGACAAGCGCCGCCGCCGCCTCGACGCCCGGACGCGCCGCAGGATCGAGCGTCGCAGGCGCGCCGGTCCAGACCTCATGAAGCTGCGGCAGGGTCGCGGCACCGGGTGTCAGCTCGATCATCGCAGCTCTCCGATCGGGGTGCCGCCGGCGATGCGGCGGTAAAGCGGGTTGAAACCGATACGATAGGCGAGTTCCGCCGGATGGCCGACATCCCACAGGCACAGATCCGCCCGCAGGCCCACCGCGATGCGGCCCCTGTCGGTCAGGCCCAGCGCGCGGGCGGCGTGGACGGTTGTGCCCTGCAACACCTCGGCCGGCGTCATGCGAAACAGCGTGCAGCCCATGTTCATCGCCAGCAACAACGACGTCATCGGCGACGAGCCGGGATTGCAATCGGTCGCCAGCGCCATCGGTACGCCGTGCGCGCGAAACGCCGCAATGGGCGGGGCCTGTGTCTCGCGCAGCGTGTAATAGGCGCCGGGCAGCAGAACGGCGGTTGTGCCGGCGGCGGCCAGTGCGGCGGCATCGGCGTCGGTGGCGTATTCGACGTGGTCCGCCGACAGCGCACCGTACGTCGCGGCAAGCGCCGTTCCGCCGGTATGCGAGCAGCTGTTCGGCGTGCAGCTTCACCGGCAGGCCAAGGTCGGCGGCAGTGGCGAAAACGCGCGCGATCTGCCCGGTGGAAAAGGCGATCCCCTCGCAGAATCCGTCGACCACATCGACGAGACCTTCGCCGTGGGCCTGCCGCAACGCGGGCAGACAGACGTCGTCGAGATAGGCGTCGGCGCGGCCGGCATACTCCGCAGGTACGGCGTGCGCGCCGAGAAACGTCGTGCGCACCGTCACCGGCCGCTCCTGCCCGATGGCCCGCGCCACCCGCAGCATCAGCAGTTCCGTTTCCACGTCGAGGCCGTAGCCGGATTTCACCTCGAGGGTCGTGACACCTTCGGCCAGCAGTGCATCGACGCGGACCAGCGCCTGCGCCAGCAGCGTCGCCGCATCCGCCGCGCGGGTTGCCGTGACAGTCGACACGATGCCGCCCCCGGCACGCGCGATCTGCTCGTATCCCGCGCCTTCGAGGCGCATCTCGAATTCCGCCGCGCGATTGCCGCCGAAGACCACATGGGTGTGGCAATCGATCAGGCCCGGTGTCACGAGCCGTCCGCCGCCCTGAACGCGGGGCAGGTCCGAAAAGGCTGCGGGTACGTCGGATGCCGGGCCGACCCAGGCGATACGGTCGCCTTCGATCGCGATGGCGCCATCCTCGATCAGGCCGAACCCGCAGGCGGGCGTCATGGTCGCGATGCGGACGTCGGCAAGCAGCATGGGCGCCTCTGGTCAGATGTCGGAAGGATCGCTTGCGCGCTCCGATGGATCGGTTATTATGTATGTACATATTATCTGTCAAGCGGGGGCATCATGCAGATCCGGGCGTCACAGGCCTTGTTGCCGGACGGGTGGGCGCGCGATGTCCGTGTCACGCTGGACGCGGACGGGCGCATCGCCGCGGTGGACACCGGCGTGGCGGCCGGCGGCACGGGCGGGGGCACGGGCGGCGGCACGGGCGGCGGCACGGGCGTGCTGCTCCCCGCCCCGGCGAACGTGCATTCCCACGCCTTTCAACGCGCCATGGCGGGCATGACGGAGCGGCGCGGCCCCGATCCGCGCGATACCTTCTGGACGTGGCGCCAGCTGATGTACCGGTTTCTCGACCGTCTGACGCCCGACCACGTCGAGGCCATCGCCGCCTTCGTGCAGATGGAAATGCTCGAGGCGGGCTATGCCGCATCGGTCGAGTTCCACTATCTGCATCACGCACCGGGCGGCGTGCCCTATGCGGACATCGCCGAGATGTCGGGTCGGATCGTGGCGGCGGCGGCGCATAGCGGGATCGGCCTGACGCTTGTGCCGGTGCACTATCGGTTCGGCGGCTGCGACGGGCGTGCGCTGGCGCCGGGTCAGGACCGTTTCGGCAATGATATTGACCGGTTTGTGCGTCTGCACGCGGCGGCGGGGGCGGCCCTACGCACCCTGCCCGGCGATGCGGCCATCGGCGCGGCACCGCATTCGCTGCGCGCCGTTGGTGCTGCCGATCTGCGGGCCTGGGCGCAGACATTTCCGACCGGCCCGATCCATATGCACCTGGCCGAACAGCCCGCCGAGGTGGCCGAAGTTCAGGCCGCATGGGGCGCGCGCCCCGTCCGCTGGGCCATCGACACCATGGGTCTGGACGGGCGCTGGTGCCTGATCCACTGCACCCAGATGTTGCCCGAAGAGACCGTCGCTCTGGCGCACAGCGGGGCGGTGGCGGGGCTCTGCCCGATCACCGAATCCAGCCTTGGCGACGGGATCTTCGACGGGGTGCGCTGGCTGGAGGCCGGGGGCGGTATCGCCATCGGATCGGACAGCAACCTGCGGATTTCGCTGTCCGAAGAGCTGCGCACGCTGGAATATTCGCAACGGCTGCGCGACGGCAGCCGCGCGGCCCTCGCCTCGGCCACGCAGTCGACGGGGCGCCGGATCTTCGAGGCGGCGGTGACGGGCGGCGCGCAGGCGGCGGGGCGCGCGTCGGGCGCGCTGCGGGTCGGCGACTGGGGCGATATGGCAATGCTCGACGGCGGGCACGTCGATCTGGCGGGGCGGCAGGGCGATGCCGTGCTGGACGCGTGGATCTTCGCGGGCGACGACCGGATGGTGTCCGATGTCTGGTCGGCGGGGCGCCACATGGTGCGCGGCGGCGCGCACACGAATCGCGCGGCGATCGCCGCGCGCTACGCCCGCACCCTGGAAAACCTGCGGGCAGACCTTTGACACGCACCGGCTGGCGCCACGTCCACGACGAGGTTCTGCGCCGCATCAATACCCGCGCCTGGCCCCCCGGGGCGCAGATCCCGAACGAGGCGGACCTCGCCACCGAGCTGGGCTGTGCCCGGGCGACGGTGAACCGCGCCCTGCGGGTGGTGGCCGAGGCGGGGCTGATCGACCGGCGGCGCAAGGGCGGAACCCGTGTAACGGCGCAGCCGGTGGCGAAGGCGACGTTCGATATTCCGGTCATCCGGCAAGAGATCGAAGGACGTGGCCGGGCCTACGGCTACCGGCTGATCTCGCGTCACGTTACGGTGCCGGACGACGCGGTGCGCGCCGCGATGGCACTGACGCCCGGAAGCGAGGCGCTGCACCTGCTGGCGCTGCATTCGGGCGACGGACGGCCCTATGTCGTCGAGGACCGCTGGATCGGTCTGGACGAGGTGCCGGACGCCCGGGATATCTCCTTCGGGACGGTCAGCGGCAACGAATGGCTGCTCGCGCACGCGCCCTATACCCACGGCGAGATTGCGTTTTCCACAGCACATGCGGATCGGGTCGAGGCCGACGCGCTGGAACTGTCGCCCGGCAGCGGCGTCCTGCTGATCGAGCGGCTGACGTGGAACCACGCCCGCGCCGTGACCCGCGTCCGGCTGGTGTTCCCCCCCGGGCACCGGTTGCGGACGCGGATCTAACGTTGTTTGCCAGCACCTTTATCTGCCCCGCGCGATCCTCGACCGGGCGGCCTCCCTCAGCGGCTGTCGCGCTCGAGGTTCAGCCAGGCAACCTCGGCGGCGGTCAGCGCGAGGGTCAGCCCGGGCAGTGTCGAGGCGATTTCATCGGGGCTGCGCGGCCCGATAAGGGCGGCACTGGGAAAGCCCTGCGCCAGCACCCAGGCGGTGGCGACGTTATGCGCCGATACGCCGCGCTCGGCGGCCAGCGTTTCGGCGCGGGTGCGGCGTTCGGCGTTGGCGGGGCTCCCGAAACAGGTCTCGGGCCCGATATCCGGGGGCAGCCGGTTGCGCAGGGCGGCGGGCAGGAAATAGCCGCGCGCCTGTGACGACCAGCTCAGGTGGACCGCACCGGACGTGCGCAGGAACGCCAGCGACGCGGGCGTGTTCGAGGTGACGCAACCGCTCCAGACCGGTTTTTCCATCACCGCCAGCGACAGGTTGTTGTTAAGGATGCGGGGCGGCTCCAGCCCATGCCCTGCGGCATAATCGCAGGCCGCGGCGAACCGTTCGGGCATCCAGTTCGACCCGCCCCAGATGCCGATACGGCCCGCGTCGCGCAGGGCGGCGATGGCGTCGACGAACTCGCCCACGGGCACGTCCGGGTTGTCGCGGTGCAGGATATAGACGGGGACATGGGCAAGGCCGAGCCGGTCGAGCGAGATCTCGAGCTGCGGGGCGATGGCGGCGGGCAGGCAATAGGGCGAATGCGCGCCCTTGGCGATGACGGTGATGTCGTCCGCGACGCCGCGCGATGCGATCCACTGGCCCAGAACCGCCTCGTGCGCGCCGCCGCCATAGACGAACGCGGTGTCGAAACTGTACCCGCCCGCCTCCATCCACGCGTCCCAGACGATGGCGCCCTCGGCGGGCGTGTCGCGGTTGTCGCAGCCCATTATCAGGGTGTTGAGCGGACGCGCGAGGCCATCGATGCGCATGTCGGGCACGCGCGGCAGACCCGCCGGCAACGTCCGGGGCAGCACGCGCAGCACACCCGGCGCCTCGGCGAAAGTGGCATGGCCCACCTCGCGGCGCCAGGCGTCGAGGGCGGCGTTGTTGCCGAGGCTGTCGGCCCATGTCATCGCCGGTGCCGGGGCCTGCGTCAGCTGTGCGGCGATGGCGCGGCTGGCGGCCTCGGCCTCGTGGGCGAACAGCATCCGGGCGTCGGTCAGGTGCTCTTCGCGGGTCTCGCCATTCGACGCGATGCGGATCACCGCATCCGATGGCCCCGCATCGCGGCCCGGCGTCCACGGATCGGGCAGCGTGAGGGTGCCGGTGGTGCCTTCGATGACGGCGGCATTGTCCATCTCGCGGGTAATGGCGCAGGCGATCTCTGCGGTGATGCCGCCCGCGAATGTCAGGACGGCGTGGGCACGCTCATCCACGCCGGTGTCGCCGATGATGCCGGTGCCGCGCAGGGTCAGCGGCTCGGATCCCGCGATCAGCCGCACGAACGACATCGGATAGCCACCCACGTCGAGGATCGCGCCCCCGGCCAGCGCGGGCGAGAACAGCCGGTGGTCCGGGTCCGGTGTGGCCGCAAACCCGAACCGCGCCGTGATGTGGCGGACGGTGCCGATGGCGCCCTGCGCGATCAGCGCGAGGGTGCGCGCGATCTGCGGGTGGCAGCGATACATGTACGCTTCCATGAAGAAAACCTGTTCCTGTCCGGCGGCGTCGGTGATGGCCTGCACCTCCGCAAGGTTCAGACCGGCGGGTTTTTCGACGACGACGGCCTTGCCCGCACGGATCGCCATCAGCGCGGGTTCGGCGTGAAACGGATGCGGCGTCGAGATATAGACGGCGTCGACGTCCGAGGCGCACAGGCCCTCGCAGGTGTCGAAGCGCGCGTTTTCAGGCACGTCGTTGCGGGTGCCGAACGCGACGCGACGCTCCGCAGACCGGCTGGCGATGGCGGCAAGCGTGCCGCTGTCGCACTGCGCCAGACCGTCGGCGAAATTCTGGGCGATGGCCCCGGGGCCGAGGATGCCCCAACGGACGATTTTCATGGCCAGTCCCCCAATGTCATCGACGGTGTCCTTCGCAAGGATTTGCACGATCAGACCGCATCCGGCGGTCAGGCTCAACCCGCTACCGCATTCGGGATGGCGTATCCGGCGCATCCCCCGCACAACGTCGGGCATCGACGCCGCAGGCAGGCGCCTGCCTGCGGCGCCGAATGGCCTCCCGCCGCAACGGCGCACCGCCTGACATGGTCGTGAAATCCTCAGCGGCACGGGCGGCCCGACACCCCCGGAGCCCCCGGGCCGCCGAGAATTCGGGCAGCGCCCCGACGACCGGACCCGCAACCCCGCGACAACGGCATACGGGCATCTGGACCGATAGAAAGGAGTTGACGCTGTCTTCATGAGGCCAATAGTCACCGCACGCGTCCAGACGGTCGCCACGACATACAATCCCCGGACCCGGACCAAGGCAGCCGACGCAAGAGCCGCCACCACCCCCCGGGGCGCAACAACAACAGACGACCCCGACATGGAGAGACATATGACCAAGACAATCGCCACCCTGCTCGCCGGCACGGCATTCGCGCTCAGCGCGCAGGCCGCCACGGCCGAGGCCCACCTCGACGAGATCACCGTCGCCTATTTCCTCGAATGGCCGATGCCGATGCTCGCCGCCAAGGCGGCGGGCGCCTATGACGAGGCGCTCGGCCTGACCGTGAACTGGGTCAGCTTCGACACCGGCACCGCGATGTCCGCGGCCATCGCCTCGGGCGACGTGCAGATCGCCGTCAGTCAGGGCGTTCCGCCCTTCGTCGTTGCCGCCTCCGCCGGGCAGCCGCTGCAGACCGTCGACGTGGCCGTCAGCTACTCGGACAACGACAACTGCGTCGTGCGCTCCGACCTCGAGATCGCGGGCGACAACGCCATCGAACTCGAGAACCGCCGCGTCGCCGTGCCGCTCGGCACCGCCGCGCACTACGGGTTTCTCGTGCAGATGGCCCACTTCGGCGTCGACGTCGACACTCTCGACATCGTCGACATGTCGCCGCCCGACGGTGCTGTCGCGATGAGCCAGGGCGCCGTCGATTTCGCCTGCGGCTATGGCGGCGGTCTGACCCGGATGCTCGAATACGGCAACGTCCTGCTGACCGGCGCCGAGAAGGAGGAGCTGGGCATCCTCGTGTTCGACGTCACTGCCGTCGACGCCGGTTTCGTCGCCGAGAACCCCGATCTGGTCGCCGCGTTCATCGGCGTCACCGCCGAGTACAACGACATGTACAACTCGGGCGAGGGCGGCGAAGAGATGTTGCAGGTGATCGCCACCGAAGGCGGCATGGACCTCGAGGCGGCGCGCGCGTCGATCTCGACCATGACGTTCCCCTCGATGGACGAGCAGATGAGCGCCAAGTGGATGGACGGCGGCATCGCCACCTTCATGTCGGGCGTCGCGGATGTGTTCGTCGAGGCGGGCTCCATCGACGCGGCCCTTCCCGACTATACCAATTCGGTCAACGCCCAGCCGATGACGATCGCCCAAGGCGGCTGACAGAGCCCGCAGGACGGGGTCCGCCGCAGATGGCGGGCCCCGTTCGATCAACGCCAGACAAAATATAGGGGTGTCGCGCATGGCCGACCTGAGCAAAGCGCCGTCTGCCGAGGCACCCGATGCCGGGGCCGGCCTGAAGATCGACGATATCTCGATGCGGTTCGAACTGCCCAACGGCTCTGCCGTGCAGGCGTTGCAGAACGTGTCCCTCGACATCAACCAAGGCGAAATCATGAGCGTGCTGGGCCCGTCGGGCTGCGGCAAGACCACGCTGTTGAACATCGTCGCGGGGTTTCTGGCGCCGACCGACGGGCAGGTCCTGCTGCACGGCAAGGCCGTGCACGGCCCCAGCAAGGACCGCGGCATGGTGTTTCAGCAAGGCGCGCTGTTCGAATGGATGGACGTGCGCGAAAACGTCAGTTTCGGGCCGCGGATGAACGGCAAGCGCGAGAGCGACTACGGGGCGAACGTCGACCACCTGCTCGACGTCGTCGGCCTGCACGATTTCAAGGACAAGGCGATCTACGAATTGTCCGGGGGGATGCAGCAGCGCGTGGCCCTTGCCCGCTGTCTGGCCAACGATCCCGACGTGATCCTGATGGACGAACCGCTGGGCGCGCTCGACGCGCTGACCCGCGAAAAGATGCAGTCGCTCGTGCTGAAACTCTGGAAAGAGACCGGCAAGACGATCATCCTGATCACCCACTCTGTCGAAGAGGCGCTGCTGCTGGGCGAGCGCCTTATCGTCATGGCGCCGCGACCGGGGCGGATCCACCGCGAATACAACCTGCCGTTCGCCGAAATGGGCGTCGATGCCGACCTGCGCACAATCAAGAAACATCCCGATTTCGGCACGCGGCGCGAGGAAATCCTCGAAATGATCTGGGACATGGAAGAGGAAATCATGGGCAGAACGGAGGCCGCGTCATGACCTATCTTCTTATCCTCGCGATGTACGTGGGCTTTTTCGTGGCCTGCGTCGTCCTTGTCCGCGCGATCGCCGGGGGAATGCGGCGGACCGGGTTCTCGTCGCTGAAAACCGTGACCTTCGGCGACGAAAGCGCCGTCATCCCCGACCGGCGGGCCTCTGTCCTGTCGCTCGTCGGTCTGTTCATTTTGTGGTGCGCGTTCACCGGGTCGGCCCTTGTGCCGTCGTTCCTGCACATGCCGGGGCCACCCTTGGGCAACAACACCTTCGAGGTCACCGTCCGTAACGCGGCACGGCGAGACCGACACCTCCACCGTCACCTTCCTCGTCTACGAACTGCCCGACACGCCGGTCGCCGTCGAGGGCCAGCCCGCGCCGACGCGCCCCGTGCCGCCGGAACCGCCGGTCGTCGACCCCGGAGACGGGTTCGCCAAGAACGACAGCCTGGTGATCGCGGCCTACGGCAGCGCGCTTGCGAACCTTCAGGGCAACGACGACGAAACCCGAGAGGACGGCACCGAAATCGTCGCCGTGAACGGCCAGCCGATCTCGTCCGGTTCCCGTCTCGAATTTCCGTTCGGGGCCATCACCATGTCGACCCGCGGCACGATCAACATCACGCCCGACGCAGGGGTTGCAGATGCAGGCGATCTGGCTGCCGCCTCCCGAAGACGTCGTGAGCCGCCTGATCGAGATCGCGACATACGGCTTCGGCGGCACCAGCCTGTCCGTCCATCTGGGCATGTCGCTCTACCGGGTGATCGTCGGTTTCGCCATCGGCGCCGCCGTCGGCATCCCGCTGGGCTATGCGATGGGGCTGAGCAACTGGTTCCGGGGCTGGTTCGACCCGATCGTCGAATTCATGCGCCCGATCCCGCCGCTCGCGCTGATCCCGCTGGTCATCATCTGGTTCGGCATCGGCGAGCCGGGCAAGATCGTGCTGCTGTTCCTCGCGGCGCTGTGGATCATGGCGATCTCGGCCCGCGCGGGCGTGTCGGGCGTCAACATCACCAAGGTCCACGCCGCCTATTCTCTGGGCGCGAGCAAATGGCAGATCATGCGCCACGTCATCATCCCCAACTCCCTGCCCGAGATCTTTACCGGCGCCCGTGTCGCGATGGGTGTCTGCTGGGGCACCGTCGTCGCCGCCGAACTCGTGGCGGCGACCGAAGGCGCGGGGATGATGATCATGACGGCGTATAAATTCACCAACACCGATATCGTGATCCTCGGGATCATCCTGATCGGCATCATCGGCTTTGGCATCGACATCCTGATGCGGCTGGCCGAGCGCAAGCTGGTGCCGTGGAAAGGCCGCAGCTGACGCCGGAACGCGGCCCGGACAATGGGACGGGCGTCCCGGCTGTGGGGCGCCCTTTTTTCGGTGCGGCACAGGCTGTCGGTTTCGGATTTCGCGCGAATGCCCTTTTGCCTGACCACGGCCGCAAGAGAGCAATACCGGCGGGTCAGGAATACCGGCGCCGGGGCCGCGGGACTGCGGGACCGGTCTCGGCATGATTGCGCGCGCCTAGGCCCGGGCAATCGGGCGATCGTTGAACGCCCTGTCGCGCGCCGCAGACCGCAGGGAAACCACCTGTCCGGACGGTGCGGCCTCCACCCGGTGCCTGACCTCGGCCCGGTTGCGCCCTGTCTTCTTGGCGCAATACAGGGCCTCGTCCGCCGCGCGCATCGCCGCGTCCAGCGAAAGGCTCCCGGCGGAAAAATGCACGGCACCGACGCTGGACGTGACATCGAAAACCCTGCCATCCGCAAGCTGTACCGGCAGACGCAGGGAGCGCACGATTTGCCAGGCGAGAAATTCGACCGCCGCGCTTTGCGTGGCGGGCAGGATCATGATGAACTCTTCGCCCCCGGCGCGGATCACCGTACTGTCCGGCGGGCCGGACAGCGACAGGGTATGTGCCACCTGTTTGAGAACGCAATCGCCCACATCGTGACCGTAGGTGTCGTTGACCGTCTTGAAATGATCCACGTCGATCGCCATCAGGGTCATGCCGCAGCTTGCCGATCGGACGACCGCGCGGTCGAATTCGGGCACCAGCCTGCGGCGGTTCAGCAAACCGGTCAGCGGATCGGTCACCACCGCCGCGAGCAGGTTTTTTTCGCGCAGGATGCCGTTGTTTTCCCGGTCGAGGAACAGGCCGAAGACGACGGAACCGCCCAGCAGGTAAAACACCAGAAAGGGAAGCACGCCGAAGACGGCGGTCCGGGGACCGGCGGGCAGGAATGCGAACAGCGCCAGCGGCACGGAGATCATCGCCCCCAGCACCACGAGCTCGGCGATCCGGGACAGCCCGAACCGGGGCCGCCAGATCCGCCAGAGCGACCCCAGTACGGCAACCGTGCAAAGACCGGCGACACCGATCACCATGCCGTCGCCGCCCAGCGCGACGCGGGTGACCACGCCGAAAAGCAGGGCCACGACGGCGCCGACAGGGCCTAGGAAGGCAGCCGCAAGACCGGTGAAAAGGCTGCGTCCATCGACGATGATGCCGGGCGCCAATACGAACGGGTCAAGCATCGACGCGGTGATGCCAAGGCCAAAAAAGCTGCCGATGCCGATCTGCTTGAGCAGGTCGTTGAGGCCACTTCGCATCAGCATGCCGTACCCGCTCGCGGCAAGCGTCATCAATCCAAAGCTGAAAGCGAGAGCAATAAACAGCGGCATGTTGAGCCTCAAATATTTCGGCGGATCGAAAAGCGGACCCCGTGCAGCAACGCCAGTCCGGCTGTTGACCTGGGATAGAGGCTACGGAGACAATGTAGCGGAATTTAGAGAAAATTGAGGCAGATTTTGGCAACCGCCCGCAGCGTCAGGCCCCGGGTGTCCCCGGACGTCCGCGCAACCTGCGGTTCGCAAAGGGCCACGCGCGAGGACAACCGGCGCGCGCGATCGGGCATCCTTTCGGGCTGGTCCCGGGCGCCCGGGCGGATCGTGTTGCGGGGGCCGCCAATGACCCGCGATTTGACACCAAACACCCCCGATGTTCTATATTCACGCAGAACTGGACCAATCCAGACAGGGAGACGGAAATGACGAAGCTGACCAGACTTACCGCCGCAACCGTGGCACTCGCGCTGGGCTCCGCCGGCGCAGCCTCTGCCCAGACGATCCGCATCGCGATCAACGAATGGACCGGGCAGCACCTGAGTGCGACCATCGCAGGCTCTGTCCTGACGGAAATGGGCATGGACGTCGAATATGTCACCGCCGGTGCCGTGCCGCAGCTTGCGGGCATCGCCGAGGACAGCATCAATTTCAACCCCGAGTTCTGGACCAACAACGTCGGCGACATCTATGACGATGCCGTCGCGGACGGCGACATCGTGGTGGTCGGCGACCTCGGCCTCGAACCGCGCGAAGGCTGGTTCTATCCGCCCTACATGGAGGACCTGTGCCCCGGCCTGCCCGCCTATGCCGCGCTGTACGATTGCGCGCAGGCGTTCGCCGCGGCCGACACGTTTCCCAACGGCCGCCTGATCACCTATCCCGCCGACTGGGGCACCCGGTCGAACGATCTGGTCGCGCAGATCGGCGTACCGTTTCAGCCTGTCGCGGGCGGCTCGGAAGGGGCGATGATCGCCGAGATGAAATCGGCCATCGCCGCCGAACAGCCGATGCTGATGATGTTCTGGGAACCGCACTGGATCCACGCCGAGGTTGACCTGAACCTCGTCGAATGGGACCGGGTATCCGCCGACTGCGAAAGCACGCCGCAGACCCGCGGCGATGCCTGCGGCTTTGCCCAGGCCGAGGTGGTAAAGCTGGTCAGCGGCAATTTCGCCGATACCTGGCCGGATGCGGTGGGCTTTGTCGAGGCCTACACCCTCGACAACGCGACGCAGAACGCGCTGATCGCCAAGGTCGACGAGCAGGGCATGTCCGTCGAGGACGCCGTTGCCGAATGGATGGGCGCAAACGAAGACACCTGGCGCGCCTGGACCGAGTGATCGCAATGGGGCGGCCCGATCGGGGTTGCCCCCACATTCCGGAGGGCCGCAGGCCATGACGCCCGACTTCCCGGTCCCCGGTGCCGCCCCCCAACCGGCGAAATCCGCGCCGAAACCGTTGTCCACGTCAGCGCCGGTAAAACTGTCGTGCCGCAACATCTGGAAGGTGTACGGAAACCGTCCGGCGCAGTTTTTCGACGCGCGCCCGGGCACGGGAAACGGCGGCGACACCGGCGATGCGGCGACCACCGCGGCACACGCCGACAAAGTGCGCGCGGGCGATCACATCGTCGCCTCGGCCAATGTCAGCTTCGACGTTCACGAAGGCGAGATTTTCGTCATCATGGGCCTGTCCGGGTCCGGCAAATCCACGATGGTCCGCTGCCTGAGCCGCATCGTCGAACCGACGGCGGGCGAGATCCTGATGGACGGTGCGGATCTCTTGTCGCTCGGCCCCCGCGAACTGATCGACTATCGCCGTCACAAGATGGGAATGGTGTTCCAGAATTTCGGGCTGATGCCGCATCTGTCGGTGCTCGACAACGTCGCCTTCCCGCTCGAGGTGCAGGGGGTGCCCCGCGCCGAACGCCGCGCACGCGCCCGCAAGATGATCGACCTCGTCGGTCTCGACGGCCGCGAGGCGGCGTTTCCCTCGGAACTGTCGGGCGGCCAGCAGCAGCGGGTCGGCATCGCCCGCAGCCTCGCCGTGGAGCCTGAGTTGTGGTTTCTCGACGAGCCGTTTTCCGCCCTCGATCCCCTCATCCGCCGTCAGATGCAGGACGAATTCCTGCGCCTGCAACGCGAGCTGCACAAATCAATCGTGTTCATCACCCACGATTTCCTCGAGGCGCTGCGCATCGCGGACCGCATGGCGATCATGCGCGACGGTCAGGTGGTGCAGATCGGGCGGCCCGTCGATCTGATCCTGCGGCCCGTCGACCAATACGTCCGCGAATTCACCAACGACGTCCCCTGGGAAGTCGTGCTGACCGCCGGTGACATCGCCGACCCGGACCGCGCCTGGCGCGACGGGATGGGGCGCATCGGGGCGGGCACGACGGTGGAAAAACTGCTGCCCTACCTCGCCGACCACGAGGCGGGCGTGATGGTGCGCGGCGCCGATGGCCGCGATATCGGCGCCCTGACGGCGCGTGACGTGGTCAAGGCGCTGGCCAGCGGCGTGCCGGACCCGGCGTCGGTAGAGCCATGAGCGTTGCGGGTGGCGATCCCGCGACACAGGATCCGCGCGTCGCGGCACAGGTGGCCGGGCGCCCGACGCCGGGCGATGGCCGCGTCCGGCGCCTCGGCACACAACCATCGATCTGGCTCGGCCTCGCCGTCCTGACCCTCGCCCTCTATGTCGCGGCCCGCTGGGTGCCATCCCTGGGGGCCTATCCCGCAAGCTGGGTGCTGTCGCCGACAGAGGCGATGAACGACGGCATGGACGGCTTCGTCGATGTGGCGGGGCCGGCGTTCAAGGCGGTGGGCTGGCTCCTCGAATGGCCGATCCGCTGGGCACAGGCGCTGCTGCAATGGCTTCCGTGGTCGGTGACGACGGCGTTTTTCGTCCTGCTGGGGTTCATCGGCGCGGGCTGGTGGCTGGCGCTGTTTTCGCTCGCGGCGCTGCTCTACATGGCCGTGATCGGCTATTGGGACGAGAGCATGAACTCGCTCGCCATCGTCCTCATTTCGGTGCCGATGGCGGTGGCGACGGGTTTCGCCATCGGCGTCTGGGGGTTCTATTCGGTCCGCGCGCGCCGGGTGATCGTGCCGATCCTCGATCTGGCGCAGACGGTCCCGGCCTTTGCCTACCTGTTGCCGATCCTGATCCTTTTCGGCTTCGGCACCACCGTCGGCCTCGTGGCGTCGATCGTCTACGCCTTCCCGCCGATGGTGCGCAACACCATCCTCGGGCTGCGCGCGGTGCCGTCCGAAACCCTCGAGGCGGGCCTGATGTCGGGCACCACGCCCGCCCAGTCGTTCTGGAAAGTGCGCCTGCCCGCGGCGCGGCAACAGATGCTGCTGGGCGTGAACCAGACGACGATGGCAGCCCTGTCGATGGTCATCATCGCGTCGGTCATCGGCGGCACCAACGACATCGGCTGGGAGGTGCTGAGCCAGATCCGCAAGGCCGCCTTCGGCGAGAGCCTGCTGGTCGGCTTCGTTATCGCGCTCATCGCCATGGCCCTCGACCGGATCACCTATGCCTTTGCCACCAAACCGCGCCGGATCGCCGGGTCGCGGTGGCGGCCCTGGATCGTCGGCGGCGCGGTTCTGGCGGGTTTTGCCGTTCTGTCGGCGCTGGTGCCGTCCTTGCAGGACTGGCCCGCGCGGCTGGTATGGAACCCGGCGCCGGCGATGAACCAATGGCTCGAAACCCTCGTCGTGGACGGGCGGCTGGTGATCGAGACGATCAAGAACTCCGCGTTCTTCTATGTCATGCTGCCGATCAAGATCGGCCTGTCCGGTGCTGTCAGCCCGTTCACCTGGGGCTTTGCGCTGACGCCGACCCTCGTGACCGGTTACGCCGCCGTGGTCGTCGCACTTGCGGCCTGGGCGTTTTCGCGCGGCCACGCGACGCTGGCCGCATTGGTGCTGCTCTGGGGCCTGATCTCGTACATCGGGCTGACGAACCTGCCGTGGCCCGCCTTTGCGGCGATCCTGATCCATGCCGCCTATGTCACCGGCGGGCGCGGCCTTGCCATCGGCACCGCCATCGGCATCGCGTTCCTGATCGTGGCGGGGATCTGGCCCCGGTCGGTGCTGTCGATCTATCTGTGCGGTGTCGCGGTGCTGATCTCTTTCGGTCTGGGCACCGCCATTGGCATCGCCGCATCGGAAAGCCGTATCGTCTCCGCCATCGTGCGCCCGGTGATGGACACCCTCCAGACGATGCCGCTGTTCGTGATCCTCATCCCCTTCGTCATGGTGTTCAAGATCGGCGAATTCACCGCCCTGCTTGCCATCATCGCCTATGCCATCGTGCCCGCGATCCGCTATACCGAACACGGTCTGCGCAACCTGCCCGGCCATGTCATCGAGGCGGCGCAAACCATCGGCTGCACGCGCTGGCAAATGCTGGCCCGCGTGAAACTCCCCCTGGCGCTGCCCGCGATCATGCTGGGCCTGAACCAGACCATCATCTACGGCATCGGGATGCTGGTGATTACCGCGCTGGTGGGCACCAACGGGTTGGGGCAGCAGATCTATATCGGTCTGGGCGACGGCGATTTCGGGGTCGGCATGACGGCGGGCATCGGCATGGCGATCATCGCGATGATCGCCGACCGGATGACCCGGGGCGTCGCCCGCCGCAAACAGGCGCAATTCGGCCTGGCGTCGGAGGATATCTAGGGCGCCGCCCTTGGCATTGTCCGCCGGGTGCGGTTTCAGGCAGTGGTCCATCTCTGGAGTCTGCCCATGACCATCCCGGCCATCACCTGGCTTTACCTCCTCGTCGCCATCGGGTTCGAGGTCGCGGCCATCGCCTTTCTCGAGGCCTCGGTGCAGTTCACCCGCCCGGTTCCCCTTGCGGCGATGCTCCTGTGCAACGTGATCATGTTCTATTTCATGTCGCTGGTTCTGAAAGAGATGCCGCTGGGCGTGACCTATGCAGTGTGGAGCGGGGCCGGGATCGTACTGATCACTCTCGTGGGTTTCGTCGTGTTCGGCCAAAGGCTCGACTTGCGGGCCACCGCCGGGATCGGGCTTATCGTCGGTGGCGTCGTCTTGCTGAACCTGCGCTAGCGTGGCCGGAGGTATCGCCGGTCAGGGCAGATCGCCACGGCGCGCAATCGCCCCGATCCGGGCGATTTCATCCTCGGTCAGACCATGGTCCCGTGCCGCGGCCTGCGCGGTGATATAGCCCAGCGCCAGATCGCGGCGCACGGCGGCGGGGTCGCGTTCGGCGGCAGGCCCATAGCCCGCACCGCCCGGAAACGCCATGTGCACACGCACGCCGTGGGGGACGAACTGCTTGCCCTTGCCGCGCATAACGGTGCCGTCGTCCTGGGCAATCGTGGTCGGCGCGCCCGCGGCACCGCCCTGACGGCCCCGCGCCGGATGGTCGACCCGGTCGAACATCGCCGACATGTCGAATTCGTGCCCTTCGCGCGCGCCAACGTCCATATATTGCCCAAGGCCGCCGCGCTGCCGCCCCGCGCCGCCGCTGTCGGGGCGCAATTCCTTGCGCCAGACGATCGCGGGGCCGGTCTGTTCGGTCGCCTCCACCGGCATCGTCATCACGCCCGACGGGAATGCCGTCGCACTCATCCCGTCGACGCCCGGCCGCGCGCCGGATCCGCCGGAGTTGAACGTCAGCACCTCGGCCCGCCGCGCGCCCGGAGGTGCCGGGGCGTCGGTGCGCGGCCGCAGCGACATCTGGAAATTGCACAGGCAGCCCGCGCCTTCGGCGGGGACCGTATCGGGCAGCAACTGGTCGAGCGCCGCATAGACCGTGTCGGGCACCATGTGACCGATGACATGGCGCAGCGCCACGGGGGCCGGGTGCAGGGCGTGGACGATGGCGTTTTCGGGTGCCGTGATCTCGAACGGGGCGAGCGATGCCGCGTTGTTGGGAATGTCGGGCGCGATGGCGCATTTCAGCGCATAGCAGGAATAGGCCTTGGTATAGACCAGCGGCACGTTGATGCCCTTGGCATCCAGCCCGCTGGTGCCCGCCCAGTCGCACAGCACGCGGTCCGTCTCGATGGTGACGCGGACCCGCAGATCGACGGGGGCGGAATAGCCGTCGATGGTCATCTGCCCCTGCGCCGTGCCGGGCGTCAGGGCCGCGATCTTCTCGAGGGTCGCGCGGCGCGAATTGTCGAGGATGAACGTGGCGATATCCGTCAGATCGGCGAGGCCGAACTCCGCCATCATCTCCCCCAGGCGCCGCTGGCCGATGCCGTTGCAGGTTGCCAGTGCATAGACGTCGCCGACAAGCTGATCGGGTTCGCGGACATTGCCGCGGATCAGCGCGATCAGCGTCGCGTCGACGTGGCCCCGGTCCATCAGGCGCATGATCGGGATATACAGCCCCTCTTCGTATATGCTTGACGCATCGGCGCCGAAACCGCGTCCGCCGATATCGACGACATGGGCGGTGCAGGCGAAAAACCCGACGAGCGCGCCTGCATGGAACGACGGGGTCACGACGGTGATGTCGTGCAGATGCCCGGTGCCCTCCCAGGGGTCGTTGGTGATGTAGACGTCGCCCTCGGCCATGGTGTCCGCGCCGATGCGGCGGATGAAATGCGGCACCGCGTCGGCCATCGCGTTGACGTGCCCCGGCGTGCCGGTCACGGCCTGCGCCAGCATCGCGCCGGTGGCGTCATAGACGCCCGCCGACAGATCGCCGGCCTCGCGGACGGAGGTGGAAAAGGCGGTGCGGACGAGGGCCTGCGCCTGCTCCTCGACGCAGGCGATCAGGCGGTTCCACATGACCTGGCAGGCAATCGCGCCGGGTTTTCCCGGTGGCGGACCGGGCGCCTGGGGGCTGGGCTGGTGAGGGCCGGGCTGTCGGGAGCCGGGAACATCGGCGCCCCGAGGGTGGGAGGCATCAGACATCGGCAGGCTCCTTCAGGCGCATATCGAGGGTTCCGTCGGCATGGGCGATCAGGCGTCGAGACGTGGGCACGATGATTGTCGTCTCGTCCTCGGTCACGACGGCAGGCCCGTCGAGCGATCCGCCGACCGGCACGTCTGCGCGCGACACGACCACCGCATCGACGTTGCGGCCAAGCGCCGGATCGAAAAGGGCCCGCCGACCCGGAAGGGCGGCCACCGCTGCGGCGCCTTCTTCAGCCGCGTCAGCGGCTGCCCCCGCGCCCGCGACAGCGGGCGCAAAATGACCCGGCTGGCCCGCGGCAGCGGGCGCAAAATGATCCGGTTGGCCCGCGGCAGCGGGCGCAAGACGACCCGGTTGGCCCGCGGCAGCGGGCGCAAGACGACCCGGTTGGTCCGCAACGGCGGGCACCACGGTCGCCGACAGATCGGCGACCGTGGTTGCATTCACCGACCAGACGGTGATTTCCACCTGCATGCCCTCAACCGACCGGCCGAACACCTTGCGGTATTCCGCCTCGAACAGCGCCAGACAGACCGCGCCGTCCGGTGCCGCCGCCTGCGCGGGCGTCAGCGGGACCGGAATCTCCCATCCCTGCCCGGCATAGCGCATGTAGATCTTGTGCGCACAGGCGATGTCCGCGTCCGCATCGCAGGAGCGCACGAACCCGCGCGCCTCGTCCTCCATCTCGGCGAACAGCGCCGTCACGCGCCCGGCGTCGAAATCCGCCAGACGCATGAACACCGACCGGTTCGCCTCGAAACTGAACGGCGCGCGCAAGAAGCCGATCGCCGATCCGACGCCCGCCCCCATCGGCACCAGGCACCGCGCCACCCCGAGCTTTTCGCACAACCGCGCGGCGTGCAGCGGCGCCGCGCCGCCAAAGGCGATCATCGTGTAGTCGGCCAGATCCTCGCCGTTCTCGACGGCATGGACGCGCGCCGCGTTGGCCATGTTCTCGTCCACCACCTCGGCCAGCCCCCACGCCGCCCCGGCGGCATCCATATCGAGCGCGTCGCCAAGCGTGCCCATCAGCGCCGCGCGCGCCGCGTCGGGATAAAGCGGAATGCTCCCGCCCGCGAAGGTCGCGGGATCCAGCTTTCCCAGCACCAGATCGGCGTCGGTCACGGCGGGCAGCAAACCGCCGCGCCCGTAACACGCAGGCCCCGGCTCGGATCCGGCACTTTCGGGGCCGACCCGGATCTGGCGCATCGCATCGACGTGGGCAAGGCTGCCGCCCCCCGCGCCGATCTCGACCATGTCGATCACCGGGATCGAGATCGGCATCCCCGATCCTTTCTTGAACCGGTAGGTCCGCGCCACTTCGAAAACCCGCGCCGTCCGGGGCGCGCCGTCCTTGATCAGGCAGATCTTGGCCGTCGTCCCGCCCATGTCGAAACTCAGCACCTTGTTCAGGCCGTGCCGCGCGGCGATGTCGGCGGCGAATATCGCCCCGCCCGCCGGGCCGCTCTCGACGAGCCGCACCGGAAAGGCGGCGGCACTTTCGAGCGACATGATCCCGCCGCCCGAATGCATCAAAAACACCGGACAATCCGCCCCCTCGTCGCCAAGGCGGGCGCGCAACCGGTCCAGATAGCTCTTCATCAGCGGCTGGATATAGGCGTTGGCGATGGTGGTGTTGAACCGTTCGTATTCGCGCATCTGCGGCGACACCGCGCTCGACAGCGAGATCATCACACCGGGTAGACGGTCGGCCAGAATATCGCGTACCGCCCGTTCGTGGGCGTCGTTGGCATAGGAATGTAGCAGGCCGATGGCGATGCTGTCGTATGCCGCATGGGCCAGTTCGCGGGCCAGCTCCGCCACCTCGCCCGGATCGAGCGGGATCAGCACACCGCCATCCGCATCGAGGCGTTCGGTCACCACATAGCGGCGGTTGCGCGGCAGCAGCGGCTCCGGCAGCACAAGGTTGAGGTCGTATTGCTCGAACCGGCTTTCGGTCCGCATCTCGATCACGTCACGGAAACCGCGGGTGGTGATCAGGGCGGTGCGCGCGCCGCGCCGCTCGATCAGCGCATTGGTCGCCAACGTGGTGCCGTGGATGATCTGGGTAATGTCGCCGGGTGCCACGCCTGCCTTTTCGCACACGAGCGCCAGGCCCTGAACGATGGCGTCCTCGGGGGCGCCATAGGTCGTCAGCACCTTGGCCGATGCCGACAGCCCCGGCCCTTCGAGGACCACGTCGGTAAAGGTGCCGCCGATGTCGACCCCCAGTCTGATGCCGTGCGGTGTCATGGTGTCTCCCGGAATGCGTGCCGCGACCGTGCTGCCCGACAGTATCCGCTCCGCGCCCGATGGAAAGGGCGGTTCCGCCTCTTCACTCCGGCGGCAGGATCAGGATGGCGCGGAAATCGTTGACGTTGGTCAGGGTCGGACCGGTGACGATCCGGTCGCCGGTCGCGGCGAAGAAGCCGTGCGCATCGTTGCGGGCAAGGGCCGCGTCGGGCGACAGGCCCAGCGCGTCGGCGCGTGCGATAGTGGCACCGCTGGCCAGCGCACCGGCGACCTCGGCGGCACCGTCGACACCGTCGGTATCGCAGGCGAGGACATGGATGTTCGACGTGCCGCGCAGGGCGATGGTTGCCGCCAGCACGAATTCGGCGTTCGGGCCGCCGATGCCATCGCCGCGCCGCGTCACCGTGCATTCGCCGCCCGACAGCAGCACGACGGGCTGCGCGCCCCGCACCATCCCGCGCGAGATATCCAGTGCCATCCGCGCCTGCGCCGCGCCGAGGAACCGCGCCTCGCCCTCGAGCGCGTCGCCCAGCATCCGCACGGCCCAGCCCGCCTCCCGCGCCAGCGTGGCGGCGGCGGCGAGCGATTGCGCCGGGGCCGCGACGATCCGCGTGTCGGCGCGGGACAGACGCGGATCGCCGGGGCCTATGGGCGGCGGGGCGGCGGCGATGGCGGCACGGATGCGTGGCAGGTCGATGCCGTGGGCGTCGAGGATCGCCAGTGCCGCCTGCGGTGTCGCCGCCCCGCCGACGGTGGGGCCGGAGGCGATCTCGGACGGGTCGTCGCCGGGCACATCCGAGATCATCAGCGTCACCAGACGCGCGGGGGCAAAGGCTGCGGCCAGCCTGCCGCCCTTGACGCGGCTGACCAGCTTGCGCACCACGTTCATCTCGGAAATGCGGGCCCCCGACGCCAGCAGGGCGGCGTTCAGCGCCTGTTTATCGGCGAGCGTAAGGCCGGTTGCGGGGGCGCACAACAGGGACGATCCGCCGCCCGAGATCAGCGCCACGACCGTATCGTCGGCGGTTACGCCGCGCGCCAGTGCCAGCAGCCGTTCGGTTGCCGCGACACCCGCCGCATCCGGGACGGGATGCGCCGCGCTGGCGATCTCGACGAGGCCTGCGGGGCGCTCATAGCCATAGCGGGTGATGACGAGGCCCTCGCAGGCCACGTCCAGTGCTGTGTAATGCGCCGCAACGGCCTCGGCCATCCGCGCCGACGCCTTGCCCGCGCCGATCACGATCAGGCGGCCCGCGGGCGGGTCCGGCAGATGCGGTGCCACGACGCGCATCGGGTCCGCCTGTGCCACGGCGGCGTCGAACATGGCCCGCAGAACGACCCGGGGGTCGGGCATCGCAGGCAAGGCGGGCACCTCAGCCAAGGCGGGCGCGGTAGTCGCTCACCAGCAGATGTTTGGGGGCCACGTCCTCGTCGATGTCGGCGAAACGCCCGATCGGCTCGCGAAAGATGTTGTCGGTCTCGTCGTCGTTGACCGTGCTGACCTCGCCGATGAGAACATCGCCGCCCTCGCCCCAGAATGCGTGCCAGTCGCCGGGCCGCAAGGTGACGCTCTCGCCGGGGGCGAGCTTCAGCTTTTCGCCGGGGACATAGTCGCGCACGATACCGTCGCACCACACGGTGCCGCCCGCGTCGTCGGCAAATTTTCCCGCGTCGTCGGACCCGTAGAGTTCGATCACCAGCGTGGCCCCGCCACGGTTGATGATATCCTCGGCCTTGAGGACATGGGTGTGCATGGGCGACAGCTGATCCTGCTTTGAAATCAACAGCTTTTCGGCATAGCACATGCCGCCGCCCTTCGTCAGATCGGATTGCAGACCGTTGCGCAGGGTGAACAGGAACAGGCCCATCTCGTCATAGCGTTCGGCGCCGTAATCGGTGATGTCCCAGCCGCAGCGCGCGTCGATGACATGGCGCGCCCGGTCGGCATTGGCGGCGAATTCTTCCGGCGTCCAATAGGCCCAGGGCGGCAGGGAAAACCCGTGATGGCGGATCATCGTGTCGGCCTCGGCCATGATGTCATTGATCGTCGAGCGTTTCATGCGGTTCCCCTTTTCGGACGCGCGCACCCTAGCCGCGCCTCGCAGACCCCGTAAAGACCGGATCGGCACCACGACCGCCCGGCCCCAATCTTGCCTCTCATCCTGCAAAAAATATCCCGGGGAGGTCGCCATCGGAGCGCCATCGGTTCAAGCCCGATGGCGACGGGGCCGGCCCCTCGCTCCCCCCATCGCCGCAACCTCAGGTGTTGAACAAAAAGTGCAACACGTCCCCGTCCTTCACCCGGTAGGTCTTCCCTTCGGCGCGCATCTTGCCCGCCTCTTTCGCCGGTGCCTCGCCGCCCAGCGACACGAAATCGCCGTAGGCGATGGTCTCGGCGCGGATGAACCCGCGTTCGAAATCGCCGTGGATCACACCCGCCGCCTGCGGCGCCAGCGCGCCTTCGGGGATCGTCCAGGCGCGGGCCTCTTTCGGGCCGACGGTGAAATAGGTCGCAAGGTTCAAGAGTTCGTAGCCCGCGCGGATCAGGCGGTCGAGACCGGCCTCCTCAAGCCCCATTTCGTCAAGGAACATCTGCGCCTCGTCGACGTCCAGCTGGCTGATCTCTTCCTCGATCTGCGCGGAAATGACGACATGCGCGTTGCCTTCGGCGGCGGCCATTTCCGCGACCTTCGCGGAGAATGCATTGCCCGTCGCCGCGGCACTTTCCCCGACGTTGCAGACATACAGGACCGGTTTGGCGGTGATGAGTTGCAGCATCCGCCAGGCACGCGCGTCGTCGGCTGCAACCTCGACGGTACGGGCCGGCCGGCCGTCGTTCAGCGCCACCTGCGCCGCCTCGAGCAGGCGCACCTGATCCACCGCCTCCTTGTCGCCACCGCGCACCTTGCGCGACAGGTTGAGCAACCTGCGCTCGATGGATTCCAGATCCGACAGCATCAGTTCGGTCTCGATCGTCGCGGCATCGGCGACCGGATCGACGCGGTTGTCGACGTGCACCACGTCGCCGTCCTCGAAACAGCGCAGCACGTGGGCGATGGCGTCGGTTTCGCGGATGTTGGCAAGGAACTGGTTGCCGAGGCCCTCGCCCTTGCTGGCGCCCTTCACGAGACCCGCGATGTCGACGAATGTCATCCGCGTCGGGATCACCGACTTCGATTTGCCGATCTGCGCCAGCGTATCGAGGCGCGAGTCGGGCACGGCGACCTCGCCCACGTTCGGTTCGATAGTGCAAAACGGGAAATTCGCGGCCTGTGCGGCGGCGGTGCGCGTCAGCGCGTTGAACAGCGTCGATTTGCCGACGTTCGGCAGCCCGACGATCCCCATGCGAAAGCCCATGTGCACACTCCTGTTTTCAGTGGCACTAGTTAGGCCGGGCGGCGCGGCACCGCAAGGCGCGGGACACGAGAGCTTTGGCGCAGCAGACACCTGTGGCAGAATGACGCAGCTCGAAACAGGAGAATCACCATGTCCGCATCTGCCTATCTGTTTTTCGACGGCAATTGTGCCGAGGCACTGGCCACCTATGTCGACGTTTTCGGCGCCCCCGCCCCCGATGTATCGCGTTTTTCCGACATGCCGCCGGAGGAAATGGAATTGCCGCCCGGTTCCGCGAGCAAGATCATGCACGCCACGATGGCCGTGGCGGGCGGTACGATCCTGATGTCGGATGCCATCATGGGCAATTTCCAGCCGATGAATGGCTGCAACGTGATGGTCAGCCTGCCGACCGACAAGGAGGCCGCCGCCGCGTTCGCGCGGCTGTCCGACGGCGGCAAGACAAAGATGCCCTATGGACCGACGTTCTGGGCGAAAGGTTTCGGAATAGTGACGGACAGGTTCGGCATTCACTGGATGATCACGACCGACGAAGCCCCCTGAACGGGTGCGGCGTCAAAGACCAGGCCCGGCAACATCCGGCCCGCCCGGGCGTTTCCCAGAACTCCCCCGAAACCGCCGGGCTGACCCGTCGTCTGGCCGCGCCGCTCAGGTTTGCCGGGCGTCCGCGTGGTCCTGATAGATCAGAATCCACGCCAGCAGCACGAACATCGGATGGCCCAGACCACCGCTGAAAATAATGGCCGGAACCCAGAACAGGAATATCAGGATCGCAAGGATCGGGCGGCCCAGAAGCAGGACCGATATGGGCGGCAGGATGAGCGCGAGGATATAATTCATGCAGGCGTAACCGGGCAGGCCCCGTCCCGGTTCCCCCGCCCATTGATCTTTGTGCGCCGCCTTGGCACACCTTGCCGACACTGACCGAAAGGCGCGGCTCCATGACCCGGCATACAACCCGTATCGACGACACCTTTGCCCGCCTTGGCCGCGAAAACCGCAAGGCTTTCGTCACCTATGTCATGGCGGGCGATCCCGACTATGACACCGCGCGCGACATCGTTCTGGGCCTGCCGGGGGCGGGCGTCGACATCATCGAACTGGGTCTGCCGTTCACCGATCCGATGGCCGACGGCGAGACGATCCAGCTGGCCGGGCAGCGCGCCCTTGCCGGCGGTATGACCCTGACCCGCACCCTCGACATCGTGCGCGAACTGCGTGCGCGCGACGAAACCACGCCGGTCGTCATCATGGGCTATTACAATCCGATCCATGCGCGCGGCGTGGACCGTTTCCTTGCCGAGGCCAGGGAGGCGGGTGTCGATGGGTTGATCGTCGTCGACCTGCCGCCCGAGGAGGACGCCGAGCTGTGCCTTCCCGCACAGGCGGCGGGCATCAATTTTATCCGGCTGGCGACGCCGACGACGGACGACGCGCGCCTGCCACGCGTGCTGACCAACACCAGCGGCTTTGTCTATTACGTTTCCGTCACCGGCATCACCGGCGCGGCGGCGGCGGTGGCGGATGACGTCGCCCCCGAGGTCGCGCGGATCAAGGCTGCAACCGATCTGCCGGTGATCGTCGGCTTCGGCATCCGGACGCCCGATGCGGCACGGGCCATCGCCGGGGTTGCCGACGGCTGCGTCGTGGGATCGGCCATCGTCGCCGAAATCGCCAGGGGCAAGCCGGTGGCCGAGGTGCTGGCCTTCGTCGCCGACCTTGCCCGGGGCGCCCATTCGGCCTGACGCCGCCGCCACAGCCCCACCCCATGTCGAACGACGGCCGCTATTGTTGCCCCGGCCCTCGCTTGGTACGATTGCGCCGTATCGCCGGAACAGGACCGCCATGTCGTTTTTCACGCCCACGATCACCAATATCGACGATCTTTACCGTCTGTATCGCCGCCGCGTGCCGAAGATGTTCTTCGACTATTGCGAGAGCGGCTCGTGGACCGAACAGACGTTTCGCGAGAATTCGTCCGATTTCGACCTGATCCGCCTGCGCCAGCGCATCGCCGTCGACATGACCAACCGCACCCTGAAATCACAGATGATCGGTCAGGATGTGGCGATGCCCGTCGCCCTCGCGCCGGTGGGCATGACGGGGATGCAATCCGCCGACGGCGAGATCAAGGCCGCCCGCGCCGCGCGCGATTTCGGCGTGCCCTATACCTTGTCGACGATGTCGATCTGTTCGATCGAGGATGTGGCCGAGGCCACGAACCATCCGTTCTGGTTTCAGGTCTATACCCTGAAGGACGACGATTTCATGCGCCGCCTGATGGACCGGGCCCGCGCCGCGAACTGCTCTGCCATCGTCATCACCGTCGATCTGCAATTGCTGGGCCAGCGGCACAAGGACCTCAAGAACGGCCTGTCCGCGCCGCCGAAACTGACCGTCAGATCCATCGCCAACATGGCCACCAAGGTGCCCTGGGGCCTCGAGATGTTGCAGACCAAACGGCGGTTCTTCGGCAATATCGTCGGCCACGCCAAAGGCGTCACCGACCCGTCGTCGCTCACCTCGTGGAACGCCGAGGCCTTCGATCATGCTCTCGACTGGGACCGTATCCGGCAGCTGCGCCGGATGTGGGACGGTCAGGTGATCCTCAAGGGCATCCTCGACGTCGAAGACGCGAAAAAGGCCGTCGAGGTCGGCGCCGACGCGATCGTCGTGAGCAACCACGGCGGCCGGCAGCTCGACGGGGCGCTGTCGTCGATCCGGATGCTCGGTCCGATCGTCGAGGCGGTGGGCGACAGGACGGAAATCTGGCTCGATTCGGGTATCCGCTCCGGTCAGGACGTCCTCAAGGCCCTCGCCATAGGGGCAAAGGGCACGATGATCGGACGGGCCTATATCTATGGCCTCGGTGCGATGGGGCAAAAGGGCGTGACGAAGGCCCTCGAGGTCATCGCCAAGGAACTCGACACCACGATGGCATTGTGCGGACGCCGCGACGTGAAGACACTGGACCGCGATGTGTTGCGTGTCCCGGCGGATTTCGAAGGCCGCTGGGCCGAGTGACGCCGTTGAGGGCCTGATATGACCGCCAAGACCCCCGCCGCATCGGCACCTGCGCTGTCGGACGCCGACCTGTTCGAGCTGCGCTGGCAGCGCGGGCTGAAAGACCTCAAGGGTCCGCTGCGGCGGCTGTACGGGCCCGATACCACGACGCTGCTGTCGCGCCTCAAACACCTGCTGGCGCAGGCATCGGGCGTGCGGCCCGCCGCCCTCAGGGCCCTCGATCTGCGGCGCGACCTCGACCCCGAGTGGTTCCTGAGTCACGAGATGGTCGCCTATGTGTTCTACATCGACCGGTTTGCGGGGGGCGTCGCGGACGTGCCGCGGCACATCGACTGGCTGACGTCGCTGGGCGTCACCTATGCCCACATGATGCCCTGTCTGAAACCCCGCGACGGCGCGAACGACGGTGGCTATGCCGTGACCGATTACCGCGCCCTCGATCCGCGGCTGGGCACAATGGACGCGTTCGAGCAGACGGCCACGGCCCTGCGCGAGGCGGGCATTTCACCCTGCATCGACATGGTCCTCAACCACACCGCCGCCGAGCACGACTGGGCGCGAAAGGCGCGCGCGGGCGATCCGTTCTACCGCGATTTCTACCTGATGTACCCGGACCGCACCGTGCCCGACGCCTACGAGCAGAGCCTGCTCGAGGTGTTCCCCGATCAGGCGCCCGGCAATTTCACCCACGATCCCGCCAGCGACACATGGGTCTGGACCACGTTCAACACCTTTCAATGGGATCTGAACTGGGCCAACGAAGAGGTGTTCCTCGCCGTGCTCGACACCATGCTGTACCTCGCCAATCGCGGCGTCGAGGTGCTGCGACTGGATGCCGTGGCCTTCATGTGGAAACGGATGGGCACGACCTGTCAGAACCTGCCGCAGGTCCACGATATCCTTCAGGCGCTGGCCGCCGCGATGCGGGTGGCGGCCCCGGCAGTGATCCACAAGGCCGAGGCGATCGTGGCACCCGACCAGCTTGTGCCCTATCTGGGGGTCGGGCCAAAGGCGGGGCGCGTCAGCCATCTGGCCTATCAGAATTCGCTCATGGTGCAGTTCTGGTCGGCGCTGGCGTCGCGCGATACCGCGCTGATGACGCAGGTGATGCGCGATCACTTCCCCGCCCGCTTTCCGCGCGCGGGCTGGGCCACCTATATCCGCTGTCACGACGACATCGGCTGGGCGATCACCGACGCGGATGCCGCCCGGCACCCGCCGATGCAGGCCGCGCCGCACCGCCGGTTCCTCGCGGATTTCTATGCCGGGCGATTTGCCATGAGTTTCGCGCGCGGCGCCGATTTTCAGGTCAACACGGAAACCGGCGACCGGCGCACCAACGGCACCTTCGCCTCGCTCGCGGGCCTCGAAGCCGCGATGGAACGCGGCGACACCGCGCAGACCGATCTTGCCGTGGCGCGCATCCTGATGGGCACCGCCCTGATGGCGAGCTATGGCGGCATCCCCCTGCTGTACATGGGCGACGAGATCGGGATGCTGAACGACGCCGCCTATCTGGACGATCCGGCATTGGCAGGCGACGGACGCTGGATGCAGCGGCCGATGATGGACTGGGAAACGGCGCGCGCGCCGACCGGGCCGGCGGCACGCATCCTGAACGGCACCCGCGCGATCATGGCGGCGCGCAAATCCACGCCGCAACTGGCCGGGCATGTGCCGACGCTGGTCCGCGACGTGGCAAACACCGCACTCTTCGTGATGGAACGGCAGGCCGACGATACCTG
This sequence comes from uncultured Alphaproteobacteria bacterium, assembly GCA_963761735.1. Lineage (GTDB taxonomy): Bacteria > Pseudomonadota > Alphaproteobacteria > Rhodobacterales > Rhodobacteraceae > CAVXHQ01. The sequence goes on along the minus strand of CAVXHQ010000005.1, from coordinate 160,144 downwards.
CGCGGTCTGCCTGTTCAACTTTACCGAACTGGCGCAAAAGGTAACGCCCTGGGCGCTGAAACTTGACCCCGTGCCGGCCTATACCGATTGCCTGACCGGGGCGGCCCTTGCCCTGACTCAAGGACAGATCGTCGTGCCGCCCTATGGCGCGATGTGGCTGGTGCCCGATTAGGGCAAATTTCGCGCCGACGCGGAGCAAAACCCCGTCCCGTGGGCGTTTCCCGGCTTCCCAAACGGCCCGTTTGCGGCTATGGCGCGGTCTTCACGGCCGTACACCCTTGGAGGATGGCCACAACATAAGGAATATCACTATGGCTGGAGAGATCCCGGATCTTGTCGCCAAGGTGCGCGCGGGGACAGGCAAGGGGGCCGCCCGCCAAGCTCGCCGTGACGGCGACGTACCTGGCATCGTCTATGGCGGCGGCGTCGACCCGCAACCGATCAACCTGGAATACAACGCGCTGTTCAAGCGTCTGAAACAGGGCCGTTTCCTGTCGACGCTGTTCAACCTGAAGGTCGACGGCATGGACGACGTCCGCGTCATCTGCCGCTCTGTGCAGCGCGACGTGGTCAAGGACCTGCCGCGCCACGTCGATTTCATGCGTCTCAAGCGGACGAGCCGGGTGAACCTGTTCATCGGCATCGAATTCGAGAACCACACGGCGGCTCCCGGCATCAAGCTGGGCGGCGTGCTGACGGTCGTGCGCAACGAAGTCGAACTGAACGTGCTCGCCAGCGACATCCCCGAGCGTCTGGTGGTCGATCTGACCGGCCTCGACGTCGGCGATACCGTGCACATGAGCGCGATCACCCTGCCCAAGGGCGCCAAGCCGGTGATCGAACGCGATGTCGTGATCGCCAATATCTCGGCCCCCTCCGCCCTGCGCTCTGCCGGCGATGCGAACGACGACGAGACCGCCGCCGACGAGGTGCCGACAACCGACGCGGACGCCGCCGACGATTGATCGCGGACCACGCTCCGTCCTGACCGGACGGGGCCCAGGACAGGGGCGGCGCATGACCGTGTCTGCGGGTGATCTGTTCCGCACCTTCCTGCGGATCGGCCTGTTGTCCTTTGGCGGCCCGGCGGCGCAGATCGCGCTGATGCACCGGACGCTGGTCGACGAGAAACGCTGGCTGACCGAGCGGCAGTTCCTCGACGCGCTGGGGTTCTGCATGCTGCTGCCGGGGCCCGAGGCGATGCAGCTTGCAACCTATGCAGGCTGGCGTCTGCGCGGCCTCGGGGGCGGGCTGGTGGCGGGGCTGTTGTTTGTCGGCCCCGGTGCGCTGGTGATATTCGCGCTGGCCCTGGTCTATGTGGTCTACGGCGCGGTGCCGCTGGTGCAGGTGCTGTTCGCGGGGGTGAAGGCGGCGGTGCTGGTCATCGTGCTGGATGCGCTGATGAAGGTCGCGCGCCGCGCCCTGAAAGGCACGGCACACTGGCTGCCGGCCGGGATCGCTTTTGCCGCGATCTTCTTTTTCGCGGTGCCGTTCCCCGTTATCGTCGCCGCCGCCGCCCTGTGGGGCTTTGCCACGGCATCCACCGCCGGCGCGCGGGCGGTCCCCTCGCCTGCGGCGCTGCCGCGAACATTCCGGACGGTCGCTGCGGGCCTTTGCCTCTGGCTGGTCCCCCTCGGCCTTGTCAGTGCCCTCGGCCCGCAGATCCTCGCCGACATCGGCTGGTTCTTCTCGCGCCTCGCCGTCGTGTCGTTCGGCGGCGCCTATGCGGGGCTGGCGTATATGGCGCAGGACGTGGTCGCGAGCTCGGGCTGGTTGACGGCGGGTCAGATGCTCGACGGTCTCGGTCTGGCCGAAGCGACGCCCGGTCCCCTGATCCTCGTGACACAGTTCGTGGGGTTCCTGGCGGGCTATGGCGCGGGGGGGCTGGCGCTGGGATTTGCCGCCGGTCTGCTGACCCTGTGGGTCACCTTCGTGCCGTGCTTTTTGTGGATCTTCGCGGGCGCGCCCTACATCGAGCGCATTTCGGCGACGCCGCGCCTCGCATCGGCGCTGGCGGCGATCACCGCCTGCGTCGTGGGCGTCATTCTCAACCTGTCGCTGTGGTTTGCGCTGCACGTCCTGTTTACCCGCGTCGATCACCTCACCCCCGGCCCGTGGTCGTTGTGGGTGCCCGATGTCACCACCCTCGATCTGCGCGCCGTCTTCCTCGCCGCCTTGTCGGCGATTCTGCTCTTGCGGCTGCGCGCGGGGATCGGCGTCACGCTTCTCGCCGCCGCCCTCGGTGCCGTCTCGATTTTTTACGCGGGGGCGGCGTTCCCCTAGACCCGAAATACGCATCCTACTCCCTCTCGACCCGCGCCGAACCCCGGCCTAGAATGCGCCCATGATAATCTTTGCAGGTCTCGGAAATCCGGGCGAAAAATACGCGCACAACCGCCACAACATCGGCTTCATGGCGCTTGACCGGATCGCCGCGGATCACGGTTTCGCGCCGTGGCGCGCGCGGTTTCAGGCCCTCGTTACCGACGGCACGCTGGGCGGCCAGAAGGTGATGCTCCTCAAACCGCAGACCTTCATGAACCTGTCGGGGCAGTCGGTGGGCGAGGCGCTGCGGTTTCACAAGCTCGACAGTACGGATCTGACGGTCTTTCACGACGAGATCGACCTCGCCCCGGCGAAGATCAAGGTAAAGCTGGGGGGGGGGCATGCGGGCCACAACGGCCTGCGGTCGATCCACCAGCATATCGGCCCCGCTTACGGTCGCGTGCGGCTCGGGGTCGGGCATCCGGGGCACAAGGATGCGGTGCCGGGCTATGTGCTGCGTGATTTCCCCAAGGCGGATGCGGACTGGCTCGACGATCTGATGCGCGGCATCTCCGACGGGGCGGCGCATCTTGCGGCCAACGAGGTGCCGAAATTTCTCAATGCGGTTGCCTTGCGGCTCACACCCGCCCGGTCCGGCAGCGGCACGGCCCCCGTCGCAAAGGCGAAAACCGCCACTGCGCCCGACAACTCCGGTCCCGCCGAGACCAGGTTATCCGCCGTGCCCGGCAGTGCCAGGCCCGCCACGCCTCCCGCACCGCCCCCCGAAACACCCGATCCGCGCTCGGTCCTGCAACGACTTGCGGACCGGTTTCGCGGCTGAAAGGACACTGATGTGACCCCCGACCCCTCGCTCAACGTGCTCAACGAACCGCTCAGCCCCTGCTCGACCGATCCGCTGACCGGGTTTTTCCGCAACGGCGCCTGCGATACCTGCGCCGCCGACAACGGCAGCCACACCGTCTGCGCGGTCATGACGGCAGAATTTCTGGCGTTCTCGAAATATGTCGGCAACGACCTGTCGACGCCCCGGCCCGAATTCGGCTTTGCCGGGCTGGCCCCCGGCGACCATTGGTGCCTGTGCGCCTCGCGCTTCTTGCAGGCGCACGAGGATGGCTGCGCACCCGACGTCTCGCTCGCTGCAACGCATCTACGCGCGCTCGATATCGTGCCGCTGGACGTGCTGAAGGGCCACGCCGTCTAGGCGCAGCCCCCGAAAGGCCATTGGCATTGGCCCGATTTAGCTGTCGTCGTCGCGCAGTGTGCCGTCGGCAAGCTGCGACGGATCGTCGGCGATGCGGTAGTTGGGATCGTCACTGTCGAATCCTGCGGGAATGTCGTCTTCGGTCTGGATCGCGCCCGTTCCCGGACCAATCGGCTGTACGCCGCCCGCGACCGGCATGCACGCGGAAAGGGAACCGGCAAGCGCGAGAAGCTGTCCATTTCTTGATATTCATCTGATTTCTCCTTGAAAAATTGTGGTTTACGGCCCAAGTCGCGATCAGTCGTCGTCGCTTTGTGACTGTTCGACGAGGGTGCCATCGGCAAACTCTGACACATCGTCAACCCTGCGATAAGCGGGATCGTCCTCCGTCGCGTTCGCCTCTGCCCGACTTTCGATGTCGGCGGTTCCGCCGTCATACCCGGCGCTGTCGAGCAATGCCGTCTCATCGCCGCCCAAGACTTCAAGGGCGCGGTCTGTGCCGAGAAACGCCGACAGCTCGGCGTAGTCAAGCTTGCCGTCGCCGTTTATGTCCTGAACCGACTGCGCGATAGCCGGGGCAGCAAAGGTTGCCGCAAGGGCGATGGCGGTAAATATGGTCCGTTTCATGTCGTCGTTCCCGTCAGTTGCGCCGCCGGGACCGTTGACCCGATGCAGGGCGGCAGTTGACGGGTTAACGGTCGGAGAGACGAACAGTTCCATCGGCTGCGATCCGGCAGCCGGATTCCAAAGGCGCGGTATTGGCGGATGGCCTCAAACGGTCATGTCGAACCCGAGGTGTTTGGCGACCGTAAAGATGTCCTTGTCGCCGCGCCCGCACATATTCATCACCAGCAGGTGATCGGACGGCAGCCCGGGCGCAATCTTCATGACGTGGGCAAGGGCGTGGCTCGGCTCGAGTGCCGGGATGATCCCTTCGAGGGCGCAGGAAAGCTGAAACGCCTCCAGCGCCTCGACATCGGTGATCGCCACGTATTTCGCCCGCCCGATTTCGTGCAGCCAGGAATGTTCGGGGCCGATGCCGGGATAATCGAGACCGGCGGAGATCGAGAATCCTTCGAGGATCTGGCCGTCGTCGTCCTGCAACAGGTAGGTCCGGTTGCCGTGCAGCACGCCGGGACGCCCGCCGGTCAGGCTCGCGCAATGCTCCATCTTGGCCGTCACGCCTTTGCCGCCCGCCTCGACGCCGATGATGTTGACCGACGGGTCATCGAGGAACGGAAAGAACAGGCCCATGGCGTTGCTGCCGCCACCGATGGCGGCGATCAGGGTGTCGGGCAGTCGGCCCTCTGCGGCCTGCATCTGCTCACGGGTTTCCTTGCCGATGATCGACTGAAAATCGCGCACCATCGCCGGATACGGATGCGGCCCCGCAACCGTGCCGATGCAATAGAACGTATCGCGCACGTTGGTCACCCAGTCGCGCAGCGCGTCGTTCATCGCATCCTTGAGGGTGCCGCGCCCGGAGGTGACCGGGATCACCTCGGCGCCCAGAAGGCGCATCCGGAACACGTTCGGCGCCTGCCGCTCGACGTCATGGGCGCCCATGTAGACGACGCATTTCAGGCCGAACTTGGCGCAGACCGTCGCCGTCGCCACGCCATGCTGACCGGCACCGGTTTCGGCGATGATCCGCGTCTTGCCCATGCGCCGGGCAAGGATGATCTGGCCCAGCACATTGTTGATCTTGTGCGCGCCGGTGTGGTTCAGCTCGTCGCGCTTCATGTAGATCTTCGCGCCGCCCAGATGCTGCGTCAACCGCTCGGCGTAATACAGCGGGCTGGGACGGCCGACGTAGTGGGTCCACAGGTCGTGCATCTCGGCCCAGAACGCATCGTCGGTCTTGGCACGTTCGTATTCGGCCTCGAGCGACAGGATCAGCGGCATCAGCGTTTCGGACACGAACCGCCCGCCGAAGGTGCCGAAGCGGCCCTGCTCGTCGGGGCCGGTCATGAAACTGTTGGGACGGTCGTCGGGCATGGCGGTCTCCTTACGGCTTGGTCCGATCTAGCGCGCCGGGCGGCCGGGGTAAAGCGAGCCCGCACATGCAATGGGGCCGCCCCCGGGATGGGAGCGGCCCCGACTGTCATTCCGGCAACGGGCCGCTTTGTGCTCAGTTCACGGTGAACGGAACTGCCACGGGAGCGCCGTCGGCCGTCGCGGGGCCGTCGACATCGGTCATACCCTCGGCAAAGTCGTAGGTGGTGTTGCCGTTGTCTTCGACGTGCAGCATGGCGATGTAGGTGCCGGGCGTCAGCGTCCCGTCCACATCCACCGTCACGTCGGCATTCTCGCCGGCCGTGACCATGACGTGGCCGATTGCGTCAGGCACCACCGGGCTGCCGTCGGCATTCGTCGCGTGGACGACGACATAGCCGTCCTGCTCGGCGCTCACCATCGGGAAGGTGACGCTGCTGCCGTCGGACGTCGCACCCGCGACGTCGATCATCGGCGACATCATCATGTCGTCCATCATGTCACCCATCGCGTCGGTGACGGCATCCATCATCGTCTCGCTGCCGAACGGCAGCACGACCGGACCGCCATCGACGATCGACGGCGTGTCGACATCGGTCGTGCCCTCGGCGAAATCGTACGTGTCGTTGCCGTTGGTCTCGTCGTGCAGCATCGCCATATATGTCGATCCTGCCATGACGCCACCGGGCACCAGGACCGAGACGTCGGTATTCAGACCGGCGGTCAGGGCCGTATGGGCGAGCGACGCGGGCACGACCGGGTTGCCGTCGGCATCGGTCTCGTGGATTACGATATAGCCCGGGTTTTCCATGCTGATCTGCGGAAACACCACGGTCGAGCCGTCCATCATCATGCCATCGGCATCCATGCCTTGGGCAAAGGCGGCGCCGGCGCCAAGTGCGGCGATGGCAGTTGCGGTCATCAGGGTACGTGTCGTCGTCATCATTTATCCTCCTCGGGATTGACTACCAAAGATAACGAAGCGCCGGCGCAATAGGTTGCGTCACGAATTGGTGTGCGGGCGTCATGCCGGTGCCGCCGCCCGCGCCGCCGCGACAAAGGCCGCCATCAGGGCCGCATCCTTGACGCCCGGCGCGGTTTCCACGCCGGAGGAGACGTCGACCTGTTGCGCGCCCGTGCCGGCGATGGCCCCGGCGACGTTGCCGGGTGTCAGACCGCCGGCAAGCATCCAGGGCACAGGCCAGCGTCGGCCCGCAATCAACGTCCAGTCGAATGCCGCACCGTTGCCGCCGGGCAGGTCCGCGCCCTTGGGCGGTTTGGTATCGACGAGGATCTGGTCGGCGACGGCACCGTAGATGTCGATCTGCGCAAGGTCATCCGCGTCCGCGACACCGACGACCTTCATCACCGGCAGGCCGTAGCGCGTCTTGATCTCTGCCACCCGGGCGGCCGTTTCATGGCCGTGCAACTGGATCATGTCGATGGCAACGGCACCGGTGATCGCGTCCAGCATCGCGTCGTCTGCATCGACCACCAGCGCCACCTTGGCCACGCCGATCGGCAGCGCAAGGGCAAGCGGGGCGGCCTGTTCGATGGTGACGGAGCGCGGCGACCTGGCGAAGAAATTCAGGCCGACATAGGCGGCACCGGCATCCGTTGCGGCCTGCACCGCCTCGATCGAGCGCAACCCGCAAAACTTGACCCGGACGACCATGTGCGCCTACCGCGCGCGCGCGCCATCGAGGATCGCCATCACGTCGTCGCGCGCGCCGTGCTTGTCGGTGCGCATCCGGTCCACCTCGCCTTCGAGCTTGCGAACCTCACGGGCGTTGTGGCGGGCGGCGGCGCGGTGCTTGTGCTCGCGCAGCCATTCCCAGACGAATCCGATCAGCAAACCCGCCGCCACGCTGAGCAGGATGACGATGAACAGCGGGATCGACACGTCGGGCGAGAGGCCGAACCAGCTGGCAAAGAATTCGGGCATGGCGCGCACGGTGACGAACCCGCGGTTGGCGATGCCGACGGTAATCAGGCAAAGGGCAACGATGGCCCAGAAGGCGAAGCGGAGAATGTTCATCATGTCGGTGATCCTACTTGCCGTTCAGGCGGTCGCGCAACAGCTTACCGGTCTTGAAAAAGGGGACGTGTTTCTCCTCGACGGCGACGGCCTCGCCGGTGCGGGGATTGCGGCCCATCCGGGGATCGCGTTTCTTCACCGAAAACGCCCCGAAACCGCGCAGCTCGACCCGGTTGCCCTGCGACATCGCCCCGGTGATCTCTTCGAAGATGGTGCTGACGATACGCTCGACGTCGCGCTGGAAAAGGTGCGGATTTTCGTCCGCGATCTTCTGGATAAGTTCGGAACGGATCATGAAGGCCCCCCCAGAGGCATGATATTCAAGGCAACTTGGCCGCGGCGCTTGTCCGGTGACTATAGGCACAAGAGTTTCGCAGCGAAATACCCAAGGTACCGTCGCGCCCTGCCAATTTGGCCTCAATCGCGGATTCCCGCCAGCCTGACGCCGTCCAGCACAGCGCGCCGGCCCTGATTTGAGAGGTCGCATCGGCGCCCACGCAGGTTAACGCCCGTATGATTCGCACCAGGCCCGCTGCCTGTGCCCCCGCGTCACGCAGCCACTGAAACGCAAAACGCCCGGCCTTTCCGAAAAGGCCGGGCGCGTTGGTGCCGGAACGGGTCGCTATCAGTCGTCGTCGCCCTTGAGGGCCGCGCCGAGGATGTCGCCCAGCGAAGCGCCCGAATCGGAGGAGCCGAACTGTTCGACGGCCTCTTTCTCTTCGGCGATCTCGCGCGCCTTGATCGACAGGCCCAGCTTGCGGGTCTTGCTGTCGACATTGGTCACGCGCACGTCGACCTTGTCGCCGACCCCGAAACGCTCGGGGCGCTGTTCGGCGCGGTCACGGCTCAGATCCGAGCGGCGGATGAAGGATTTCATGCCTTCGTATTCCACCTCGATGCCGCCGTCCTCGATCTTGGTGACGGCCACGGTGATGATCGAGCCGCGCTTGACGCCGCCGATGGCATCCGCGAACGGATCGCCGTCCATCGCCTTGATCGAGAGCGAAATCCGCTCTTTCTCGACGTCGACTTCCGAGACCTTGGCCTTGACGACGTCACCCTTGCGGAACTCGGCGATGGCGTCCTCGCCACGGCCCTCCCAGGTGATGTCGGACAGGTGGACCATGCCGTCGATGTCGCCCGAAAGGCCGACGAACAGACCGAATTCGGTGATGTTCTTGACCTCGCCTTCGACCTCGGTGCCCTCGGGATGCGTTTCCGCGAAGACTTCCCACGGGTTGCGCATCGTCTGCTTGAGACCGAGCGACACGCGACGTTTCGCGGAGTCGATCTCAAGGACCATGACCTCGACCTCCTGACTCGTGGACACGATCTTGCCGGGATGCACGTTCTTCTTGGTCCAGGACATTTCTGAGACGTGGACGAGGCCCTCGACGCCCGGCTCCAGTTCGACGAACGCACCGTAGTCGGTGATGTTCGTGACCCGGCCCGTGTGGCTCGATTCGATCGGGAACCGCGCCTCGACGACGTCCCACGGATCGTCCTGCAACTGCTTCATGCCAAGCGAGATGCGGTGCGTCTCCTTGTTGATCTTGATCACCTGCACCTTGATCGTCTCGCCGATGGCGAGGATCTCGGAGGGGTGGTTGACCCGGCGCCAGGCCATGTCGGTGACGTGCAGCAGGCCGTCGACACCGCCAAGGTCCACGAAGGCCCCGTATTCGGTGATGTTCTTGACCACGCCGTCGACCGTCTGGCCTTCGGTCAGGTTGCCGATAACCTCGGCGCGCTGTTCGGCACGGGATTCCTCGAGGATCGCACGGCGCGACACCACGATGTTGCCCCGGCGACGATCCATCTTGAGGATCTGGAACGGCTGCTTGAGGCCCATGAGCGGGCCTGCATCGCGCACCGGGCGCACATCGACCTGGCTGCCGGGCAGGAACGCCACGGCGCCGCCCAGATCGACGGTAAAGCCGCCTTTGACACGTCCGAAGATGGCGCCATCGACGCGCTCTTCGTCGGCATATGCCTTTTCCAGACGGTCCCATGCTTCTTCGCGGCGGGCCATTTCACGGCTGATGACGGCCTCGCCACGGGCGTTTTCGACCTGGCGCAGAAACACCTCGACGGTGTCGCCGACCGAGAGCTTGGCTTCTTCGCCGGGCTCTGCGAATTCCTTGATGTCGATGCGGCCTTCCATCTTGTAGCCGACATCGATGATGGCCTGTCCCGCCTCTATGGCGATGACCTTGCCCTTGACGACAGAGCCCTCGGCGGGCGTGTCCATTTCGAAGCTTTCGTTAAGAAGGGCTTCGAAGTCCTCCATGGTCGCTGAATTAGCCAAGTGTAAGATATCCTATTCATCTGGTTTATGCGGGCCGGGCGGTTGTCTCCGCCGGTCTTTGGATTGCGATTGGTCGGTTGATTAGGGGCGCGTGCGGTATGTGCGACAAAATCAGGGTCGGCTTTCACCGACCCTGCTCAGATATCTCACATCCGTGCCTGTCCCGGCACTTAGACGCCTGCCCTATAGAACGGATAGCGCGTCAAGGCAAGGCCGTTGGCATCGCCCGCGTCCCGGCGCGGACCCGGACGCCTGCCTGGCCGCCCGCCAGAAGCGCCGCGATACGCCCCTCGATCTGCTGCGATCGCGACCGTGTGCCAGACCCCCAGGTCCCCACCACCGCGCCTGTGCCGTCGATCAGTACCTTGTTGAAATTCCACTGCGGTTCCCAGCCGGTGTCGGCCCGCACGGCGCGGTAGAAGGGATGCGCGTCGCTGCCGCGCACCGGGGTGATCCCGGTCATCGGCATGTCGATGCCGTAGGTCAGATCGCAGAATTCAGCCACCTCGGCGTCGGTGCCGAATTCCTGATTGAAATCGTCCGACGGCACGGCAAGCACGACAAGACCGGCATCGCGGTGCGCGTCGAACAGGGCCTGAAGGTCTTCGTACTGACCGGTAAAGGCGCAGAACGAGGCCGTGTTGACCACGAGGACCGGCCGACCGGCCCAGTCGCCCGGCGACAGCGTGCCGCCGTCGATGCTGTCGAATTCGATGTCGGCGAAGATGCCGGTCAACGGCACGGCGGCGCCTTCGGTGGCGGTCACGATGGCGACGAGCAGGGCAAAAATGCGCATGGTGTCCTCCGGTTCGATAGATCCACGTATCGCGACACGGTTCGGTTTCAACCGATGCCGGCCTCATCGCCGGTCGAAACCATCCCTGTCGCGATCTCCGACGGCGGGATTCCGTGTCGTCGCCTCTCCCCTTCAGATCTCCTGCCCGCGCTCCAGAAGTTCCTCGATCAGCCGCCGTTGCAGATCGCCGCTGTCGCCGCCGCCGAACCGGATGCCGCCCGACTGGTACGCGGTGCCATAGCTCGTCGCCACGTTCACCGTCTGCGCGATCCCCGATATCAACTGTCCGGGCGTCAGCTCTGCCAGCGGATGGATAAAGACGCCCCACAACCGCCCCTGCGCGATAGCATAGCGGGCATCGAGCGCGCTGTCGAAATTGGCCTGCATGACGCGGGTCAGCTCTTCGGGCGTCATCCCGGACGCCAGCCGGATCGGCACCATCGCCCGCATCCGGTTGGCCGCCGGGTCGGCGACGATCATCACCGGGACGTCCTCGATGGTCAGGGTAAACCCCGGCCCCGCCGCCTGCGCGCCGGGATCGAGGGCCAGAACGATCCGGGCCATCCGGTCGAGCGTCATGGCACCCCGGTCGTCCTGCTGTGCCGCGACCGGCAGAGCGAGCAACAGGGTTACGGCAGCTGTCAGAACGCGGTGGAGGATCGCTGTCGGCATGAGAGGCTCCGTGGGGTTGAACACGCCCCCAGCCTAGCGGCAGGGTGGGCGGCAGACCAAGCCAACAAAAGGTGAGCGGGTGACACATCCGCCGGCCACGGGGCCGCACACCCCCTGAAAGGACAGCGCCATGCCCCTCACCATCCGCCCCACAGCCATCGCGGACCGCGCCGCGTGGGACGCCCTCTACGCCGGATACGCCCGGTTCTATGGCGCTGCCCAGACGCCGCAGATGCGCGACACGGTCTGGCACTGGTTGCATGACGGCGATCACGGCACCTGCGGTCTGGTGGCCGAAAACGAGGATACCCTCGTCGGTCTGGCGCATTTCCGCGCCTTTGCACGGCCGCTTTCGGCGTCCACCGGCGGGTTCCTCGACGATCTTTTCGTGGCCCCCGAGGCGCGCGGCACGGGGGCCGCCGCCGCACTTGTCGACGGGGTGAAGGATCACGGCGTGCAACAGGGTTGGTCGGTGATCCGCTGGATCACGGCACAGGACAACGCCCGCGCGCGGGGCCTGTACGACAGGGTATCGAAGAAGACGGACTGGGTGACCTACGATATCGCGTTGTAGACGGCCCCCGCGCCTGCCCTAGCTGCCGGGTTCCAACGCACGTTCGATGATGCCGATGGCCATCGCCACCGCGTCCGCGACGCTCATGTCCGACGTGTCGATCACCAGCGCGTCGTCGGCGGCGCGCATCGGCGACTGCGCCCGCCCGGCATCGCGGGCGTCACGCGCGTGGACATCGGCCAGCACACCCTCGCGGGTGACGTCCTGGCCCTTGTCCGACAGTTCCAGATACCGCCGCTCGGCGCGGACCTCGGCACTGGCCAGCACGTAGAGCTTTGCCTCGGCGTCCGGGCAGATCACCGTGCCGATATCGCGCCCGTCGAGGACGGCACCGGCGCCGGAGCGCGCGAACCGGCGCTGAAAATCCAGCAATGCGGCGCGCACCGGCCCCAGAACCGCCACCTTGCTGGCCGCATCCGCCACCGCCTGCGTGCGCAGATCGTCGCGCGCCAGATCCGTCGAGGTGAGGGCACGGGCCGCGGCCTCGGGGTCTTCGCCGTCGATCACCCGCGCACCGACGGCGCGGTAGAGCAGCCCGGTATCGAGATGGGCAAAGCCGAAATGCGCCGCGACGGCCTTGGATATCGTGCCTTTGCCCGCCGCGGCGGGTCCGTCAATCGCTATTGTAAAGGCCATCGGATCCTCCGGATGGGGTGTGCGCCGAGAGGCCGGAAGCCTGCGACGCGCGTATTTCGACACTTCCGTAGCGCTGTTTCAGCGATTGGCGCGGGTGATGCTTGCGCCGAGACCGGCCATCAGCGTTTCGAACACGGGAAAGGACGTGGCCACGGGGGCCGCATCGTCGACGGTCATCGCCGCGTTCGTCGCCAGCCCCATGACGAGGAACGACATCGCGATGCGGTGGTCGAGACGGGATTCCACGATCGCCCCCCCCGGCACGTCGCCATGGCCGCGACCGTGCACGATCCACCAGTCAGGGCCCTCGTCGACGGTTATCCCGGCGGCACGCAGCCCCTGCGCCATCGCGTCGATCCGGTCGCATTCCTTGACGCGCAGTTCCGCGACGCCGCGCATCACGGTCTGCCCCTGCGCAAAGGCCGCGACGACCGACAGCACCGGATATTCGTCGATCATCGAGGCGGCACGTTCGGGCGGCACCTCGATGCCCGCGAGATCGGGCGAAAAGCGGGCGCGCAGGTCGGCGACAGGCTCGCCGCCCTCCTCGCGCATGTTCTCGAACGTCAGATCGGCGCCCATGTCCTGCAAGGTGGCGAACAGGCCCGCGCGCGTCGGGTTCAGGCCGATGGTGGGCACCAGCACGTCGGAACCCGGCGTGATGAGCGCGGCGCAGACCGGAAAGGCGGCGGACGACGGATCGCGCGGGACGGTGATGTCCTGCGGCGTCAGCTCGGGCTGGCCACGCAGGGTGATGACGCGGCCTTCGGGGGTTTGCTCGGTCGAGATCTGCGCGCCGAACCCGGCCAGCATCCGTTCGGAATGGTCGCGGGTCGCCTCGGCCTCGATCACCACGGTATCGCCCGGCGCGTTCAGACCGGCCAGCAGCACAGCCGATTTCACCTGCGCGGACGGCACCGGCGTGGCGTAGCGCACGGGTACCGGATCGCGGGCGCCGACAATCGTCATCGGCAGGCGGCCACCCTCGTGGCCATAGGCGCGCGCGCCAAACAGGGCCAGCGGATCGGTGATCCGGGCCATCGGGCGCCCGTTGAGCGAGGCGTCGCCGGTGAATGTCGCGGTGATCGGCGTAGTCGCCATGGCGCCCATTATCAGGCGCACCCCGGTGCCTGAATTGCCGCAGTCGATGACGTTTTCCGGCTCGGCAAAGCCGCCGACGCCGACGCCGTGAACGGACCATGTGCCATCGCCCGCCCGCGTCACCTCTGCGCCGAAGGCGCGCATCGCCTTTGCGGTGTCGAGCACGTCTTCGCCCGTCAGCAGGCCGGTGATGCGGGTTTCACCGACGCAGAGCGCGCCAAGGATCAGGGAGCGGTGCGAGATCGACTTGTCTCCCGGCACCTCGGCCACGCCGCGCAGCGGGCCGGCCTTGCGGGCGGTCATCGGAATGGGCGTGCCGTGGGACATGTCGGGGCTCCTTTTGCGGCGGTGATAGAGCCGTGGGGGCGGCGGGTAAACCGTCGGCGGTGCAACAGGCCGGGCTTTGCCCCGATCCGCCGGTGTCGATGGGCGGGGTGACCCCTGATTGCGGACAGCGCGATACAAAAAACGGCCAGCCGGTCGGTCGCGCCGCAGGACGGGGTTCACGCCTTCCGCCGACGTCACCGACGGGGCGCAACGCGCCGCTACGCCCTGAACGTCATGTAGTGCGGCGTGCGGCCCTCGCGCAGGGCCTTTTGCTCATAACGGGTCCGGGTCCAGTCGGGCCACGGCGTGAAGTCGGGGCCGGAGACGAGGGAAAAGCCCGCCTGCGGCACCTCCTCCAGCGTCTGGTCGACGTAGGTGGGAATATCGGTCGCCACGCGAAATTCGGCGCCGGGCTCAAGGACACGGTGCAGCGGGACCAGGTGTTCGGCGGTAACGAAACGGCGGCGATTGTGCCGCGCCTTGGGCCAGGGATCGGGATAATTCAGAAAGGCGCGGGCGATGCAGGCATCCGGCAGCACGTCCATCAGATCGCGGATGTCGCCGGGATGGATGCTGACGTTGGTGACGCCCGCCCCCTCGATCTTGCCCAGCGCCATGGCGACACCGTTCACGAAGGCCTCGGCCCCGAGCAATACGGTGTCCGGATGCAGCGCGGCCATGTGCACGAGATGCTCGCCGCCGCCAAAGCCGATTTCAAGCCAGACGGCGCGCGGCCCGAACCGCGCGGCAAGGTCCAGCGGCACACGGTCCGGGTTGTCCTCGCGGCCCACGGGGCCGGGCAGCAGCGCATCGAGATCGTTTTCCAGACGCAGGATCTGGGCCGCGTTCATCGTCTTGCCGCGCATCCGGCCATAGAAATTGCGCCAGGGGGTGCCGGTGGGATGGTTGGGGCCAGTCATGTCGGATACCTTCGGGGGTCCGGGGGAATGGGGCGTGCGTGCCAGTCGGGCGGGATGCGGCGGTCGGTCCCGACCGGGAACGAGAGGCCGGCACCCCGTTCCGCCACCGCCGGGGGGGGGGGGCTTTGCCGCCTCGGTCCCGGCGACCGCGAACGATGTGCCGCGTCTCAGATCTCGGCGCGCAGGGCCTCGGCCAGATCCGTCCGCTCCCACGAGAATCCACCGTCGTCCTGCGGTTCGCGGCCAAAATGGCCATAGGCCGCGGTGCGCTGATAGATCGGCCGGTTCAGGCCAAGGTGCTGGCGGATGCCGCGCGGTGTCAGGTCCATGACGCGGTCGATCGCACGCTCGATCTCGACGGCGCCCGCGTCGCCGGTGCCGTGGGTGTCGGCATAGATCGACAACGGACGCGAGACGCCGATGGCATAGCTCAGCTGGATCGTGCAGCGTTCGGCGAGGCCCGCGGCAACCACGTTCTTCGCCAGATAGCGGGCGGCATAGGCGGCGGACCGGTCGACCTTGGTCGGGTCCTTGCCCGAGAACGCGCCACCGCCGTGGGGTGCTGCCCCGCCGTAGGTGTCGACGATGATCTTGCGGCCGGTCAGCCCGGCGTCACCGTCCGGCCCGCCGATAACGAACACGCCGGTCGGATTGACGTGCCACTTCGTCTTCGGGGTGACCCAGCCCGAGGGCAGCACTTCGAGGATATAGGGCTCGACGATGGCCCGGATATCGTCGCTGGTCTGGGTCTCGTCGCGGTGCTGCGTCGACAGCACGATCGACACCACCTCGACCGGTTTGCCGTCCACGTAGCGCAGGGAAATCTGGCTCTTGGCGTCGGGGCGCAGGGTCGGCTCGGTGCCGTCCTTGCGCACCTCGGCCAGCCTGCGCAGAATCGCATGGGCGTATTGCACCGGCGCGGGCATCAGCGCCGCGGTCTCGGTGGTGGCATAGCCGAACATGATGCCCTGATCGCCCGCACCCTCGTCCTTGTTGCCGGACGCATCCACGCCCTGCGCGATATGCGCGGACTGCTCGTGCAGCAGATTGGTGATCTCGACGGTCTCGTGGTGGAACTTGTCCTGCTCATAGCCGATGCCACGGATGCAGTTGCGCACGATGTCCTCGACGCGCCCCATGTACTGCGTCAGTTTCGCCTGGTCCGACAGGCCGACCTCGCCGCCGACGACGACCCGGTTGGTCGTGGCGAACGTCTCGCAGGCAACGCGGGCCTCGGGCTCCTGCGCCAGAAAGGCGTCGAGGATGGCATCCGAAATCTGGTCGCAGACCTTGTCGGGGTGGCCCTCGGAGACGGACTCCGAGGTAAAGATATAGTTCTGACGGGACATGAAACGCTCCAGTAGGGGTTTATCCGCCACGTCAGGAAGCCGTTGTGACAGAGCCGATGCCGCGCATAGGCGCGGGCGCGTGCGACGTCAACCGATAGCGCGGGCGGGGCGGCGGTTCGCAACCGCGCTGGCGATTGCCAGCAACAGCGTGAGGAACATCGCCGGCCAATCGCCGTACCGGGTGTAGGGCGGTGGCGCCAGGGCGGCGGGCAAGACCGCGTCGATGGCGTCCAGGGCGCCCAGCGGCAGGGACGCCGTGACCTGGCCGCGCGCATCGATCATCCCCGAAATGCCGGTATTGGCGACCCGCACCACCGGCAGCCCCTGTTCGATGGCCCGCAGACGCGCCTGCGCGAAATGCTGCGCCGGGCCGGCCCAGTCGCCGAACCAGGCGTCATTGGTAATCAGCAGGATCAGGCGCGGGCGTTCCGCGAGAGCGTTGACCTCTTCGGCGAATATCCCTTCGTAGCAGATCAGCGCGAGCGCCCGCCCGATGCCCGGCAGCGACACCGCCTCCGGTCCGGGGCCAACGGCATAGCCACCGCCGACCAGACCGGTCAGCGCCCCAAGGCCAAGGGCGTTCAGCGTATCGGCAAAGGGAAAATATTCACCGAACGGCACGAGGTGCCATTTGTCGTAGATGCCGGTGATGCGCGCGCCGCGTTCGATGACGACGAGGCTGTTGTAATAGCCCGCGTCGCCCTGCCGCACGACCCCCGTGACCAGCGGTGCGCCGCGTGCCGCCTCGGACGCGGCCTCGACCTGCGCCTGCGACGTCTCGAGCAGATACTGGATCGCGGTTTCGGGCCAGACGACAAGATCGGGCACATCGCCTTGCGCCGTCAGGCGCAGCAGACGGCCAAAGAACTCCTCCGCCATGCCCGGCTCCCATTTCAGGTTCTGTTCGGCGTTGGGCTGAACCAGGCGTACGATCGGGGCATCGTCGGCATCCGGATCCGGCACCTGCGGCGGGCCCGGCACCAGCGCCAGATACCCCGCGCCCAGCAGCGCCGCCGCGCCGACGAGGGCGCCGCCACGCCCCCACGCGACGAGGGCCGCCACCGCCGCCGACAGGCCAAGCGTCAGCAGGGTCAGGCCATGCGGCCCGACGAGCGCGGCCAGTGCCGCGACACGCGTGTCGATCCAGATGTGGCCCAGCAGCGCCCATGGAAAGCCGGTGAGGATCAGCGAGCGGGTAATTTCCGCCGCCGAGAATGCCGCGACAAGCGCCACGAGACGGCGCGGCGAGACGGCGCGCGCCACCGGTTCACTGCGCGGCGCAACGGCGCGCGCCACCGGATCGTTGCGCGGCGCAACGGCGCGCGCCACCGGATCGTTGCGCGGCGCGACGGCGCGCGCCACAGGCTCAATGCGCGGCGCGACGGCGCGCGCCGCGAGGACCGCAGCCCCCCAGAAAAGCGCCATGCCACCCGCCATGAAGACCAGCGCAAACGGCGCCATCCACCCGTCGCGGGGCGCATCGACGAAGAACGGCTCGACGATCCAGTGCAGCGAGGCCGCGAAATAGCCCAGACCGAACGCCCAGCCCGCCACGAAGGCGCGCGCCTTGCCGGACGACACCGCATGCGCCAGCCAGAGCAGCGCCACCGCCACGGCAAGTATCGTCAGCGGCCAAAGGCCGACCGGCGCCTGCCCCAGTGCGGCAACAGCCCCCAGCAGCACAAGTGCCGCAAACCTCGCCAGAGCCTGCCGGGGACCATGGCGCAACAGATCCGTTCCCGTCATCCTATCGCTGCCCATACGATATCACTCACCCACTACAGTCTTGGCGGTCACCTTTGCCGCAGGTTCCAGCCGGACACGCAACCGTTTGATCCGGCGCGGATCGGCCTCCATCACTTCGAATTCGGGGCCGTTGGGGTGGCGGATCACCTCGCCACGGGCGGGAACGTGACCGGCCAGCATGATGACCAGACCGCCCAGCGTATCGACGTCTTCCTCGTCGACCTCCTCGACATCGGTCAGATTGACGCCCATCGCCTCTTCGACCTCTTCGAGCGATGCCTTGGCAAGCGCCAGCCACACCCCCGGCTTTTCGACGACGATGCCCGCAACCTCGTCGACGTCGTGCTCGTCCTCGATTTCGCCCACCACCTGTTCGATCAGATCCTCGATCGTCACAAGGCCGTCGGTGCCGCCGTATTCGTCGATCACCAGGGCCATGTGCGTCCGTTCCGACTGCATCTTTTGCAACAGGATGCCCAGCGGCATCGACGGCGGCACATACAGCAGCGGCCGCACGAGAGCCGCGAGATCGAACGCACCGTCATCGCCGAACCCGTGCCGCAGCGCGAAATCCTTGAGGTTCACGAACCCCGTGGGATTGTCGAGCGTGCCGTCGAACACCGGAATACGGGACATGCCGGTCGAGCGGAACAGCTCGACCAGATCGTCGCGGTCGAGCGTCAGCGGCACGGCGACGATGTCGGCCTTGGGGATCAGCACGTCCTCGACCCGCATCCTGCGCAGGTTGAGCATACCGGGCGCCGCGATCCCGACAGAGCGGCCGTTGCCGGTCAGGGTCGCCTCCGCTTCGGCCTCGTTCGAGCTTAGCGCCGCGATGATGCGTCCAAAGAAACCGAGTCCGGCGGTCGATGTGTCGTTCTCCGTGTCCGGCGTGGTGTGAGAGGCGACATTCCGCGCGGCGTCATCCGCACTTCGCGGCGTTTTGCCTGCGCGGGCGCCGGTGTCGGCGCCGGTGTCGGGCGCCGTTTCCGCCTCGGGCGATTCTCCCGCAGGGCCTGTGGGCTGTGACCGGGGCGCCGTTTCCCCGGCAGCGGCGTGACTGGCGGCCTCTGCGCCGTCGGGACCGTCGGCTAAGGGCGATGCCGACGCACTTGCAGGCGCTTTGGCCTGCGGGGCGGCATCGGATCTGGAAGGCGTCTGGCTCATCTTGTCTTTCCGGTTGCGGGCGGGGGCGTCACGGCTGGCGGGCGCCGTCCTGTGGTGCATATGGGTCCGCGATGCCCAGCGTGCAAAGGATTTCGCTCTCCAGACGCTCCATCAACGCCGCGTCACCGTCGCGTACGTGATCGAATCCCAGCAGATGCAGGACCCCGTGCACGATCAAATGAGCCGTGTGATCGGCGAACGCAATGCCCTGCGCCGCGGCCTCGGCGGCGCAGGTATCAAAGGCGATGGCGATATCGCCAAGCTCGACAGGTGCTCCGGGGGGCGCCTTGGGCATCAACGGCGCGTGGCCGTCGATTTCCGCGGCGCGGTCCTCGGCGGGCCAGCTCAGCACGTTGGTCGGCTGCGGCTTGCCCCGGAAATCGGCGTTGAGGACGGCGATGCGGGCGTCGTTGCAGGCCAGCAGGCTGACCTCGGCGGACAGGTTCGGGAGCAGGCGGTCGAGCGCCGCACCCACCGCCCGTTCGGCCAGCGCATCGACATCGAGGGCGGCCCAGCGGCGGTCCTCGGTCAGGATGTCGATCCCGACGGTCATGATACCCGCGCGTCGGTATCGCGCCACGCCATGACGCCCGGAATGGCCAGCGCCACGACGGCGGCCGGTGGCGCTGCGACAAGCGCGGCTGCAACCGCAGGTCCGCCGACGAAGGGGGGCCGCGCGACCGACCGCGCCACCCGCGCCGGCGCGGCCCCTCCGCACAGGTCAGCCCTTGGCATCTTCCGCCTCGTAGGCCTCGATGATCGCCGCTACCAGCGGGTGGCGAACGACGTCCTTCGATGTAAAGTAATTGAACGATATCCGGGGGATATGCTTCAACAGCCGTTCCGCGTCCGACAGTCCCGAGGACACGCCCCGCGGCAGGTCGACCTGGGTGCGGTCGCCGGTGATGACCATTCGGCTGCCCTCGCCCAGACGGGTCAGGAACATCTTCATCTGCATCGACGTCGCATTCTGCGCCTCGTCCAGAACGCAAAACGCATTCGCCAGTGTCCGCCCCCGCATGAAGGCCAGCGGGGCGATTTCGATCACCTTTTCCTCCAGCATCTTGGCCACCTGCTTGGGCGGAAAAAAATCGTTCAGCGCATCGTACAGCGGCTGCATGTAGGGATCGACCTTCTCCTTCATGTCGCCCGGCAGAAATCCCAGACGCTCGCCCGCCTCGACGGCGGGACGGCTCAGGATGATCTTGTCGACCTGCCCGGTGATGAACATGTTCACGCCGACGGCGACGGCCAGATAGGTCTTGCCGGTGCCCGCCGGGCCGATGCCAAAGGCAAGCTCGTTGGCGAACAGGCTTTTGACATAGGATTTCTGCGCCTCGGTGCGCGGCTCGACGAGCTTGCGACGGGTCTTGATCTCGACGCGTTCGGTGCCGCCCGCAAACATCTCGGCCTGTTCGGTGGCGAGGGCTTCGGGGCCGGTCAGGCGAACCTCGCGGTCGATATCGCCGCTCTCGACGGTGCGGCCCATCTCGAGGCGCTGGTACAGAGCCTCGAGGACATGGACGGTATCGTCGCGCGCCGCCTGCGGGCCGACGACGGTCAGGACATTGCCCCGCCGCAGAACCTGCACGCCAAGCCTGCTTTCGAGGGCGGTCAGGTTCTTGTCATACTCGCCACACAGATCGGCAAGCAGGCGGTTGTCGGGGAATTCGACCGAGATTTCGGCCACGTCGGGGGTGGTCGGCGGCAGATCGGTAAGGGTCAATCAGCTCTCCCTTGGGGACGGATGCGTCCGGGAACCGGTAGGGACGCGGGGAACATGGCCTTGCAGGACCGGGCGGTGCCGCAAAGCCGGGCGATGGTGCCAAACTGGCGCGGTTGGCGCGCGGGCGCAAGCGGTGCTGCGCGCCACCGGCGGGGAATGGTGACAATATGTAGCGCAGGATCGGGCGCCTGCGCTGCCACGAAGGTCCGGACGCCCCGTGCAACCACCGCCGTGCAACCACCGCCGTGCAACCACCGCCGTGCAACCACCGCCGTGCAACCACCGCCGTGCAACCACCGCCGTGCACCGCAAAAGGCCGCGGAGCACCGCGGCCTTTTTTATGCAATCGCTGTCGGGGGCACTGCACTGGCCTGCCCCCGGAGCGTCCGTCACGGACGGATCGGAACCCAGTCCTGGATGCCCTGACCCGGGGTCAGATCACCGACGATGGATCCCGGGGGCGCGATCGGCACGCAGACCGGCAGGCCGGAGGCCGGATCGCGCCGACGCGACCAATAGCCTTCGAGGCCATCGTCGATCATCCAGATCTGGCAGCCATCGGGATCGATGAAGATACCGGCGTTCAGATCGGCGAGCGGCGATGCGTCGATGCCACGGTCGACGCCGATGGCGCGCACCGGCACGCCGCCGGGGCCGTTCCCGACGAAGGCCTGGGGGGCCACGCCTTCGAGTACCTCGCCGCAACCGGCGAGAAACGCCGTGCCGGCAAGTACGTAATGAAGAGTTTTCATGAGCCTCGGTCCCTTATCTGTAGCAGATGATTTCAACGCGACGGTTGCGCTGAAGATTTGCAGGGGTGTCGTTGGGTGCAATGGGGCGACGCTCGCCAAAGCCTATTGCGCGGGCGACGGGGGCGCCCACCGATGCGGCAACCTGTGCCACCGAGGCCACGCGGCGTTCGGACAGGGCGATGTTGTACTCGTCCGAGGCGCGGCTGTCGGTGTGCCCATAGATCGCATAGGCGAATGCACCCGCCGAGCCGAAGAACTGCTCAAGCATGGCGCGGCCCTGACTGGAGAGCGCCGAACTGTCGGTTGCGAACAGCACGTCGGAATTCATCACCGCACAGGTGTTCACTTCCATGCAGACCGGCATCCCGGTTACGGGATCCACTCGGCCTTCCATATAGCCCTCGACGCCACCGTCGGCGGCCCAGTGCTGGCATCCGTCCGGATCGATCCAGATCGATGGCGTCACGGTGCCGGTCACGGCCTGCTGGGCGGCAGCAGGCGTGGCGAACGCAGTCGCCGAGATCGTGGCGGCAACAAGCGCCACGCCCGAAAGCCCGGTCAAGGCTGTCATAATTCTTGATTTGGTTTTAGAGGCCACGGCTGATCATCCCCTTTCAGTCATGTTGTGTTGACCGGGTGCCGGCCAATCGTTGGTATCAATCGCAAGTGTCTACCGCAGGTGCCGGTCATGCCGGCAAACGTGCTGTTAATCGCCTAGCACTCTGATCCAATTTTATACACAAGAAAAGTAAAAATGCCCAAATGTAGTGGAATTCGGGGTACAATGTACTACTGCGTCTATCATTGTCGCCGATCCGGGCATGATCGCGTCGCATGGCCCCGCCTGACGCCGGCACTGGGTTGCGACAGGACTGCGGTGCGGCGGGTCACGGGACACCTCCGGCACGGTCGTGTCAGACCAGCTCGCCCCCGAGGGAATTGGGCTCTGCCCGGGTGATCCGGACGCGCCGGATCCGGCCGACGATGTCCTCTTTCACGGCGCCGGGGATGCTGACGTGGACGGCGTGCAGATGTTCGGATTTGCCGCCCCACTGGTCCGCCTCGCGTCCGGGCTTTTCGAACAGCACGCTCGTCTCGCGGCCCACCATCGCCTGTTGTGCCGCGCGTTGCTGTGCGCCCAGCAGCGCCTGAAGCCGGTGCAGGCGGTCGCTCATCACATCCTCGTCGACGCCCGCCCGTTCGGCGGCGGGGGTGCCGGGACGCGCGGAGTATTTGAACGAATAGGCCATGCCGAAATTTACCGCCCCGATCAGGTCGAGGGTCTGCTGAAACTCCGCCTCGGTCTCGCCCGGAAACCCGACGATGAAATCCGATGTCAGAAGGATGTCGGGCCGCGCCGCGCGGATCCGCTCGATAATCGCCAGATACTGCGCGGCGGTGTGTTTGCGGTTCATCGCCTTGAGAACCCGGTCCGAGCCCGACTGCACCGGCAGATGCAGGTAGGGCATCAGCTTCGGCTCGTTCCCGTGTGCCGCGATCAGCGCCGCGTCCATGTCGTTCGGGTGGCTGGTGGTATAGCGGATGCGTTCCAGCCCGTCGATCCGCGCCAGCGCGCCGACAAGACCGGCAAGACCCGCGTCGTGACCGTGCCAGGCGTTCACGTTCTGACCCAGCAGCGTCAGTTCACGCACGCCCGCGCCCACGAGCGCGCGGGCCTCGGCCACGATGCGGTCGGCGGGGCGGCTGACCTCGGAGCCGCGGGTATAGGGCACGACGCAGAACGCGCAGAATTTGTCGCATCCCTCCTGCACGGTCAGGAACGCCGAAGGCCCGCGGGCGGCCGTGCTGCGCGCGGGCATCGCGTCGAACTTGTCGTCGGCGGGAAAATCGGTTTCCAGCGCGCGCTTGCCGGCCCGGACGCGGGCCTCCATCTGCGGCAGGCGGTGATAGCTTTGCGGGCCGACGACCAGGTCGACGATCGGCATCCGCCGCACGATTTCCTGACCCTCGGCCTGCGCGACACAGCCCGCAACGCCGATTTTCATCCCCGGCTTCGCGGCCTTCAGCGGTTTCAGCCGCCCCAGATCGGAATACAGCTTTTCCGCCGCCTTTTCACGGATGTGGCAGGTGTTGAGCAGGACCATGTCGGCGTCCTCGGCCCGGTCCGTCGGCACATATCCCTGCGCGCCCAGCGTTTCGGCCATCCGCTCGCTGTCGTAGACGTTCATCTGGCAGCCGTAGGTCTTGATGAAGAGTTTTTTCGGTGCGCCGTCACCGCCACCCGCCTCCGGTCCCTGCCCGGTCGCGGCATCGCCGGAAATCACGCTCTCGCCGGGGGCCAGCGTATCGTCGGGGGCATTCAGGTCATCCGGAGCGGTCACGGGGTATTCCTTTGCATCCTGGCCTTTGCAACAAGGCCTTTGCGTCTTTGGCGCGCCGTCGCGGCCCTCAGACGAAGGCATCGCACACCGCGGCGGTCGCGTCCTACGCCGGTGCGCCGCTTCTTGCAATGCAACCGGCTTCACAGCATCTAGACAGTTCTAGCATAGACGGGCGCCGGCATCGACAGGTGCCAGACGTGCCGCCCGGTCAGGATATTCATGCGTTTCGACAGCCTCGCCGCCTTTGCGACCGCCGGTCAGCCGATCCTTGCAAAAGGGCCGGTCGCGCTCGTGCTTGTCGACGACGCGGTCGAGGTGGCCTCGACGATCCGTCACAATCTGGACGCCGGGTTTGCCGCCGTCGTGGTCTTTGCGCTGCCCGAAATCGAGATCGCCCCCGAAATCACGGCCCGCATCACCCGTGTCGACTGTGATCCGCTGGGCCAGGACAGGTTCGTCCAGATCGTCAACACGACGATCGGCGCAGCGCCGGGGACATGGTTTTACTACTGTTACAACGCCGAATACCTGTTCTATCCGTTCTGCGAACATCGCACCGTCGGCGAGTTGATCGCCTTTTGCATTGAAGAGCGGCGTCATTCCGTCCTGAGCTATGTGATTGATTTGTATGCAGGCGATCTGTGGGCGCATCCCACCGCCGTCGACCTGGACGACGCATACCTCGACCGGTCGGGATATTACGCGCTCGCGCGGACCGACCGCGACAATAATTTTCAGGAGCGCCAGCTGAATTTCTACGGCGGGCTGCGCTGGCGGTTCGAAGAACACGTCCCCGCGCCCCGCCGCCGGATCGACCGGATCTCGTTGTTCCTGGCGAAACCGGGCCTGACGCTGCGGGCCGATCACACGTTCAACGATCCCGAATACAACACCTATGCCTGTCCCTGGCACAATTCAGTGACGGCCACGGTCTGTTCGTTCCGCACCGCCAAGGCCCTCAAGCGCAATCCCGGCAGCACCTTCGATATCGATACGTTCCGCTGGCACAATTCGGCGCCGTTCGACTGGCACAGCCAGCAGTTGCTCGACCTTGGATTGATGGAACCGGGGCAGTGGTTCTGAGGCTGTCGGGGCGCCGGTGATGTGGCGCAGGCCGCCCGGTCCGTGCCCGGAACTTCCCCGAAAATACCGGCAAAAGCCTTGGTTTACGGCATTCGCCCTGTCAGGTCAGCGGCTTGTTTCAGGCAGCGCGGTTCGCGCCGTGCCGGTCGCGGCGGCTCGCCCTGTCGGCACACCGGCGCCGGACCTGAACGGTTGTCTGGCTCCCGCCGGGACAGTGCGCCCCCGCACAACACCCTAGTGGGTCCAGGACCCGCGCCGGTTGGTGGCAAAGTTTTCGCCATAGCCGCCTGCGCGGATCATTGGCTTGCGCTCTTTGGGGTCTTGCACGACGGTCTCGATGCCGTGATCCCGGGCGTAATCGACCGCGTCCTTTTTGGTGGCGAACTGCATCCGGATCTGGCTTTGGGTATCGGTCGAGGACGTCCAGCCCATCAGCGGATCGACGGCGCGCGCGCTGTCGGCGGTGTATTCAAGGACCCACTCGTGGGTCTTGGCCTGACCTGACGACATGGCCGTCCGCGTCGGTCGATAGATGCGCGCCTGCATGATGCTCTCCGGTAAAATTTCGGGTCGGCTGAGTTCGGATCGGCCGGGTCGGGCGGGTCGGGGTCGGCCGGGTCGGGTTCGGGTTCGGGTTCGGGTTGGATTGAAATAGCGCCTCGCCCGCGATGCGACAAGCCCTGCAATGGGACGCGGCGCCGGCCCGCGTCAGCCGTATCGGTGGCTTTACGCGCACCGGCCCCTACCACATCGTCCGGGACGCGCGGTGCGTCCAGTCCGCATCATAGGCCTCGCCGTCGAATCCGCTCTTCATCTCGGACAGAATCTCGCCAACCGTCGGCAGATCGTCCGGATGGCCGTCTGGTCGTTCCCGGTGCGTCCACAGTTCCGAGCGCAGAAGGGCGCGGGCACACTGGCTGTAGATCTCGGCGATGCGGATCGCGATCACCGTCCTGGGCAGCGCCTCGCCTTTGCCGTCGTGTTTGAAACGCGCACGCAGCGCGGCATCCGCCGTCAGCCGCGCGGTGCCGTTCACCCGGACGACGTTGGCCGAGCCCGGCACCATGAACATCAGACTTATCCGTCCGTCGCGCACGATATTGCGCAGGCTGTCGATCCGGTTGTTGCCGCGCCAGTCGGGCATCAGCAGGGTACGCGGATCCGCCTCGAGTACCACCGGGCCGTCGTCGCCGCGCGGGCTGCCATCGGTGCCCTCGGGGCCCACGGTCGTCAGCACGCAGAACCGCGAGGCCATGATCCATTTGCGATAGAGCGGCGTCAGACGGTCGGCGACCTTTGCAATCGCCGTCTCGCCCGGCGTGCCGTATTCGGCCTCGAGGGCGGCGATGTCACCGATCCAGACGGGGTCACTGTCGGGGCCGGCGTCGGAAGTATTTTGGGGGCCGTTTCCGGGGCCCTCCGGCCCGCTCACGGTGCCGCCTTGCGCACGGCCACGGGAAATCCCGCCTCGGCCATCAACAGATCCGACGCCGCCTCGACCTCGGTTTCCAGCCGCGCCATGAACGCGCCGGTGGTCAGGCCCCGCGGGATGCGCGGCAGAAACTCGACCACGGCCAAGCCCGGTTTGCGGTAGATGCCGCGCCGGGGCCAGAACACGCCGACGTTGACCGCGACAGGCACGCATTCCTGCCCCAGCTCGCGGTACAGCGCACCGGAGCCGACCTTGTAGGGCCTGTCCGCGCCGGGAGCCACACGCGTTCCCTGCGGATAGATGATAAGCTGGCCGGGATGTGCCGCACCGCTCGTGACGTCGGCGATCATCTTCTTGATCGCCTGCGCCCGCCTGCCACGGTTCACCGGCACGCAGCCGACGCGCATCGCATAGAGGCCGAGGATCGGCGCATACATCAGGAGGCGTTTCATGATGAACTTGCCGCGCGGCACGGCGCCATAGATCATCACGATATCGAGGAACGACTGGTGTTTGGACGCGATCAGCACCTCGTCGGTGGGGGGGATGCCGCGCACCTCGGTCCGCAGCCCGACGACATGATGCGCCAGCCAGCGGACCATGTGGCACCACCGGTGGCAGGCGGCGACAGCACCGTTGGCCGAAAACAGCGCCCAGGGCAGATAGAACAGCCCCACGCCAAGCATCGCCACATAGATCGACCCGCTGAACACCAGCGAGCGAACCCATTGAATTGCATAGGCCATGATGGCTCCTTTATGGTTTCAGGACAGGGCGTTGAGGGTGCGCAGAGCGGCGGCGCGCGTGGCGACAAAGGCGATCAGGCCGGCAAGCGGCGGGATGATCAGCGGCCACAGCCAGCCCGCCCCCTGAAAACCGAGGCCCGTGAGAAACCCGCCCGCGATATCGGTCCCCGGCAGCAGGGCCACGGCCGCCGTTCCCGCCAGCGCGCCCACGGCGGATCCCGCCAGCGCCCGCAGCGTGAACCGCCGCACAAAGGCGCGCGCGATATAGACGTCACGGGCCCCGACGAGGCGCAGCACCGTGATCACCTGTGCGTTTGCCGCCAGCGCTGCCTGTGCCGCCAGCGTGATCATCGCCCCTGTCGACGCGAGGATCAGCGCGATCGCGACAAAGCCAAGGCCGCGCAACCGGGAGGCCGCTTCGATCAGCGGCGCGCGCCATTGCGTATGATCGTCAAGGACCGCGCCGGGCACCTCGGCGGCGAGGCGCGCGCGCAGGCCGGTCGGATCGTAGCCCTCGCCCGCCTCGATGATCTCGACCAGATTGGGGATCGACAGGCTTTCGATCGGCAGATCGGGGCCGAACCACGGCTCGAGCAGAGCGCGCTGTTCGTCGGGGGTCAGGGCGCGCGCCTCGGCCACGCCCGGCGTGGTTTCAAGGACGCGGATGGCGGCGGCGGTCTGCGCCGACATCTGGTCCGCGGGGGCTGAAATCCGCAAGGTCGACGTCCGCGCAAGCTCGTTCCCCCAGCGTTCGGCAAGGCGCCCCGTGGCCAGCGACAGCGCCAGCGCGAAAACCGCCAGAAACGCCATCGACCCGGCAGTGAACAAGGTGAGCCACGCGGTATAGCCGGTCGGCGGCACCACCCGGTCGGCCTGCGGATCGCCGCGCACCATCGCCAGCGCACGCCCGGCCAGATCGCGGACCGCCGCCAATGGGTTTGCGCGCGGTTTCACAAATCCGCCCCCGCGGCCTGCAGTCTGCGGTCCTTGAGGCGCAGCACGCGGGTCTGCACCTGGCTTTTGGCGGCGCGGATCAGGCCGAGGTCATGGGTTGCCACCAGCACCGCCTTGCCCATCCTGTTCAGCTCGACCAACAGGGTCAGCAGGCGTTGCGACATTTCCCAGTCGACGTTGCCCGTCGGCTCGTCGGCGATCACCACATCGGGCGACATGATGACCGCGCGCGCAAGCGCCGCACGCTGCCGCTCGCCGCCCGACAGTTGCGGTGGCAACTGCCCGGCCTGGCGCGTCAGACCGACCCAGCCCAGCAACCCGGGCAGGTTTTCGGCGGCTTCGGCCCCGCGCCCCGAGGCGGCCAGCGGCAGGGCCACGTTCTCGGCCAGCGGCAGATGATCGAGGAACTGGCAATCCTGGTGCACCACACCGATCCGGCGGCGCGTATAGGCGACGGCATCCCGGCTCATCGTGCGGGCATCCTCGCCGAACATCGTCACCTCGCCCGCCGTCGCCGTCAGCGCGCCGTAGCACAGTTTCAGCAACGTCGTCTTGCCCGCCCCGGACGGACCCGTCAGAAACTGAAACGATCCGGGCACAAGGCCCAGCGACACGTCGGAAAACAACTCGGCGCCGCTGTAGGAATAGGCCACGTTGCGCAGTTCGATCACGAAGTCACCCTCCCATGGGTCCGCGGCGCGACCGCACGCCCGGCCTGCCCCGAAAGGCCGGCCGCCCCCCGGGACTGCCGCAGGCTGCACCGAACCGCGCGCCGGATGCGGCCCTTTTGCCCAAATCGGCGGTGCTGTTCAATCGGACCCGGCGCGATAGGTTGCAAATCGCGCTAAAATCCCCGCATTGTCATCAAAGAGTGGGAAAAATGCGCGGCAGCGTCCTTTTTTGGGGCCGCGACCGGCGGGTCCCCGAAAGGGGGCGAGGGAGTGAGAGCGATCACATGCGTCTGATCTGTCCGAATTGCGGGGCGCAATACGAGGTGCCCGCCGACGCGATACCCGCGGACGGCCGCGACGTGCAATGCTCCAACTGCGCCCACACATGGCTCGAACTGCCCGGTGCCTCGGAGGCAGCGCAGGCGGGCCTTGCCGCCGGGCCTGCGGCTGTCGATACGGTAGATGACGAGTTTGGCGATGACGAGGCGGGCGATGACGTCGCTCCCGGGACGGAAACGCCCGCCGACGATCCGGTAGCAGCAATCATGACCGGTGCTGCAGCGCCACAAGATGCGCCGCCCCCCGCGCCCGTGCCCGAAACCGTCCCGCCCAGCGATCCCGCGCCGGTACTGGCCAAGACCGAAACAGACGCACGTCCGGTGGCCGACGCCCCGGCCAGATCCGACAGCACCGCCCGCGAGGCGGCGGCGAACGCCAGGACGCCGGTCCGTCAGCCGCTGTCTCCCACAGTCGCCGAAATCCTGCGCGAGGAGGCCGCCCGCGAGGCCGCCAACCGCAAGGGCGCAACGGCGGACGCTTTCGAGGATCAGCCGGATCTGGGCCTCGACCGGCCGCTCGACCGAGAGGATCAGCTGGCCGAAGAAGCGCGCCGCCGCATGGCCCGCATCAAGGGCGAGGCAGCCCCCGCGACATCGGCGACCGTCACCCAGACATCGGGCGCCAGAAGCGAGCTTTTGCCCGACATCGAAGAGATAAACTCATCGCTGCGCTCGACCGCGCGCCGGGCCGACCCCGAAGAGCCTCAGGATGAACCCGAGATTGCCCAAGAGCGTCATCGGCGCGGGTTTCGCTTCGGGTTCTTTATCGCGGTGCTGATTTTCGGCACGCTCGCGCTCGTGTACGCCAATGCGCCCCGCATCGCCGACGCCCTGCCGCAGACCCAGCCGGCGCTGTCGCGGTATGTCGACACGGTTGATGCAGGGCGCCTGTGGCTCGACACGCAGGTGCAGTCGTGGCTGGCCGTCACGCCGGATGAGACACCCGTCGGGGCGGATATCCCCGCCGATGCGCCCCCCGGCGGATAACACCGGCGCGCTGACGACGCCGGGCCGGGCCGCGCGACGGGCTGGTCCCGGTATGAAGACCCGTCAGAACCGGTCCAGCAGCCGCCGCAGGTAATCGCGTTCATCCGACTGGCGTTCCTGTTCGGCGGCGCGTCGGCGAATTTCGTCGAGCAACTCTTCGGCCCGGCGATAGACGTCG
This sequence comes from uncultured Alphaproteobacteria bacterium, assembly GCA_963761735.1. Lineage (GTDB taxonomy): Bacteria > Pseudomonadota > Alphaproteobacteria > Rhodobacterales > Rhodobacteraceae > CAVXHQ01. The sequence continues at coordinate 129,819 of CAVXHQ010000005.1, read as the reverse complement.
CCGCCCTGAAGCATGTTCTCGTCGGTGCCGTACTGCCCGGTGCTGCCCAGATCGCGTCCCAGCGGGTCGCGGCGTTCCGGCTCGACGCGGCCCTGCGCCTGTCCGCCATCCGCGCGGGCGGGATCGTCGGGGTCCTGCTCGTTCTCGGCAAGGGCGCGGCCAAGGCTGCGCATGCTTTCACGCAGCGCCTCGAGGGCCTCTGCCTGACGGTCGATCGCCTCTGCCAGATCGTTTTCGCGCAATGCCTGTTCGGCCCCGTCCATCGCCCGTTCGGCGTTTTCGATGGCGCGCCGCGCGGCCTCTGCGGCCTCTCCCGACAATGCGGGCAGGTTGCCGCGCAGCCGGTCGAGCTCGCGGCGCAGGTCTTGTTGCCGTTCGGCAAGCGAGCCCTGCGCGCCGGGCGGAAACTGATCGCCGCCTTCGCCACCGGGGCCAAGATCGGCCTGCTGGCCCGGCCCGCCTGGTTCATCGCCCGGGCTTTGCCCCTGACCGTTCTGGCCCTGCGGGCGTCTGTCGGTGCCCTCCTGCGCGCCTTCGCCAAGACTGTCGCCCGGTTCGCTGCCCTGCCCGCCCGGCTCTTGCCCCGGCTGTGCACCGGGTTGCTGTCCGGGCTGTTCTCCCGGCTCCTGTCCGGGCATCTGGCCCGGCTCGCGCCCCGGATCGTTCAGCTCGCGAAACGCATCGTCTGACAGCTCCTGCTGGTCGCGCAGCTGATCCTGAAGGTCTTCCATGCTTTGCTGCCCCGGCGTGCGCGGTCCGCCCTCGCCCGGTTCGCCCTGCACGATCTGCATGTTTTCCATCATCTCGTTGAGCTGGTCCATCAACTCGGCCGCCTCGGCCATCCGGCCTTCTTCCATCAACTCCTGAATGCGGTCCATCAGCTGGTCGATCTCGGACTGGCTGATGGTGTCGCCCTGCTCACCCGAATTCGGCTCGTCGATGTTGTCGCTGAACTCGGTCTCATCGGCGAGCATCTGCATATAGGCGTCCGTCGCCTCGCGCAGTTCCTGCATCAGCTCGGCGATTTCCTCGTCGGTGGCGCCGTTGCGCATCGCCTCGGCCAGCCGTTCCTGCGCCCGCTCCAGCCGCGCGCGCGCATCGGCGAGCGAGCCTTCCTCGAGCTGGATCGCCAGATCCCACAGCGCCTCCGCCACCTCGTCGCGCACCTCCGGCGTCAGGCCCGCGTCGCTGCGCAAGCTCGCGGACAGCGTCCGCAGGGTGACGTTCAGGCGCAGATAGCTGGTCTCGGAGGTGAACAGGTCCTCGGGGCGGTGGGCGATTGCGCGCAGGATGCCCAGAACGCGGTCGCCGTTATCCATCGACCACAAAAGATCGCGCCGCTGTTCGATCACCGCGCGCGCTACCGGCTGAAAGAACCGCCGCGCCGGCAGACGCATCGCAACCGGGTCGGTGCTGCCGGTCTGGCCGATCGCGTCGCTGACCGTCAGGGTGATCGTCACCGGCAGATTGGCCAGCGGATGGCGCGAGAAATCGTCGACGATGACGTCCTCGATACTGGCCCGGTCGCCCGAAAACGGCATCGGCAGATCGACGATCAGCGGCGCGCGCGCGTCGGGTGCGACCGATAGCCCGTGGGTGCGGCGCACCGCATCGACGTCGAGCGCGATGGTGGCCTGCCCCGACGCAACGGCAAAATCGTCGGTGGCGGTGAACGGGCAGCGTGAATTCGCCCTGCGCGTCGGATTCCGCCGCGCCGGTGATCTCGACGGTCGGCGGGGCGTCCGGGGTGACGCGGATCTGCCATTCTGTCCGGTCTTCACCGACGATGGCGAGGCGTCCGGCCCGGTCGATATCGAACGATTGCTCGGCGTCCGAGGCAGCGCCCAGATCGTCGGTCCGCCCCGACACGGTTTCGTCCACGGTCAGCGCGCCGACCTCGCCGTACAGGCGCAGGGTCACGCGGCTGCCTTCGGGGACGTCGAGCGTGCCTGCGGGCACATCGGCGAGATACAGCGACGGCTTGCCGGTATAGCCCGGCGGCTCGATCCAGCCTTCCCAGACCGGGCCGGCGGCAAGGGCCAGTCCCAGCGGGCTGTCGGGCGCCTCGGCCACGGCGGCGACGCGCCAGAGCGAGCCGAAGATCAAGGCGGTCATGAGGAAAAGAAGGGCCACGAACCGTGTGCCGTAGGGGTCGTGCCGCGACACCCGCAGATCGGGCTGCACGGCGCGGGCCGCACGGGTGCGGTCCTCCATCCGGGACAGGTGCGCGCGCCAGACCGCCTGGGCGGCGGGATCGTCGGATCCGATGGCGATGGTGTCGGCGACGGCGGCGATGGGACGGCCCGGCAGGCTCGCGTCGACGCGGGCGATGGCCTCGGTCCGGAACGGCAGGCGGAACCGGCGCACCCCCCAGAACAGGCTCGCAAGCACTGCAATCGCGGCAATCACGGTGCCGCCCCACACCACCTCGACCGACGCGCTCTCGTGCCAGCCCATCAACAACGGCGCCAGGACCAGCGCTGTCACGGTCCACAGCGGCCAGAACGCGCGCGCCACCTGTTCGGCGATCATGCCCAGCCAGGTCAGCCGGATGGGCCGCGCCAGATGGCGCAGTTCCTGTTTCGGGCGGGCCGTCATCGGTCTTTTGGGCGGTTTCAGCTTGGTCTCCTGTCGGATCCGGCGTCGTGACGGAATTGGCATCCGCGTTCAACCTAGTGGCCTACAGCCACGATGGAAGGATATCGCGCGAAATCATCTCTTCATAGGTGGGGCGTGCGCGGATAACCGCGAATTGATCCCCCTGCACAAGAACCTCGGGGATCATCGGGCGCGAGTTGTATTCGCTGCTCATCACGGCGCCGTAGGCCCCCGCCGAGCGGAACGCGACGAGCGCGCCATCGGCGACGGGCGGCATCATCCGCTGTTTCGCGAACGTGTCGCCCGATTCGCAGACCGGGCCGACGATATCGATGAGGGCCTGTTCGGTGCCGGGTGCCGCCTCGATCACCGGCAGGATATCGTGATGCGCGTCATACATGGCGGGGCGGATCAGATCGTTCATCGCAGCATCCAATATCAGGAAATCGCGCCCTTCGCCGGACTTGTTATAGATCACTTTCGACAGCAATATCCCGGCGTTACCGGCGATCAGACGCCCCGGCTCAATCTCGATCTCGCAGCCCAGATGGCCCAGAACGCGGCCGATCATCGTGCCGAAATCGCGCGGCAACGGCGGTGCTTCGTTGCTGCGCGCGTAGGGGATGCCAAGGCCGCCGCCAAGGTCGAGGCGGAGGATCTCGTGTCCATCGGCGCGCAGCACCTCCGTCAGGTCGGCGACCTTGCGGAACGCGGCCTCGAAAGGCGCAAGATCCGTCAGCTGCGAGCCGATGTGCACGTCGATCCCGACGACCTTGAGGCCGGGCAGCCGCGCGGCCATTGCGTACACCTCACGCGCCCGCGCGATGGGGATGCCGAACTTGTTCTCGGACTTGCCCGTCGCGATCTTGGCATGGGTTTTCGCATCGACATCCGGATTGACCCGGATCGTGACGGGGGCCACGCGTCCCAGGTCGCGCGCAACGGCGTCGAGCGCCACCATCTCCGGCTCGCTCTCGATGTTGAACTGCCGGATGCCGCCGCGCAGCGCGACGCGCATCTCATCCGCGGTCTTGCCGACGCCGGAAAACACGATGCGCTCACCCGGCACCCCCGCCGCTTTCGCGCGCAGATATTCCCCGACCGACACCACATCCATGCCCGCGCCCGCGTCACCCAAAAGCTTCAGCACGGCGACATTCGACAGCGCCTTCATCGCATAGCAGACCAGATGCGGCATATCGCCCAGCGCCTCATCGAAAAGGGCATAGTGGCGCAGCAGGGTCGCCGCCGAATAGACATAGACCGGCGTGCCCACGGCCTCGGCGATGTCGCTCAGCGGCACGTCTTCCGCAAAAAGCACGCCGTCACGGTACAGGAAATGGTCCACGGAAAACGCCCCGAATTCTTCTGGTCAAAAATATCCCCGCTCCGGTGCGGAACGACGCGTTTCGTCGTCCGGGCGCCGACAGCGCAACACGCACGACCCTAGCGTCCGGCGCGTGACCGCAAGAACAGATATAGCGGCAGCCCGCAACTCACACCGATGCCGAACGTTGCGGGGATCGCGAGCAGGCGCAGCCCGTCGCGGCGCTGCACCGTCTCGACAACCACCCAGATCGTCAGGGCGATCGCGGCGATGGTCAGGTCCCAGACGAGGCCGGTGGTCGATGCGTTGACGTACCACGCGTCGATCAGGCCGCCGAGGCCAGAGCCCTCGGTGCGCATGTACGTCACGAAATAGTACATCGGATGGATCGCGCCCCAGACCGCAAGCGCAAGCCAGACATAGCGGATCACGAGCGCAGACCGATCGAGACAGACCCGGTGGCGATGCCGTTCGTCGCGCCGAACGTCGCGTCAGTGGTGGCCCCGCCCGTGCCGGCGCCGATACCGATGGACCCGGTGGGCCGGACCGGCGGGCCGTCCGCGCCGCAGGCAGCGAGCGCCAGAATAGCCCCGACGGAAAGGATGGCGGAAACGATCCGGGTCATGCGAGGGCTTCCTTCCAGTCGGCGATGCGTTTGCGCACCTCGACCGGTGCGGTTCCGCCATAGGAGGTGCGGCTGGCGACCGAATTGTCCACCCCGAGGACGTCGAAAACCGCCGTCGTGATCCCGGCGTGCGCGCCCTGCATGTCCGCAAGGCTCAGGTCCGGCAGGTCGCAGCCCTTGTCCTCGGCCAGCGCGACGAGCGACCCGGTGATGTGGTGCGCCTCGCGGAACGGCAGGCCAAGTTCGCGGACCAGCCAGTCGGCAAGATCCGTCGCGGTGGAAAACCCGGTGGCGGCGGCGGCGCGCAGGCTGATCTCGTTCGGGGTCATGTCGGCGATCATGCCGGTCATCGCGGCAAGCGCCAGCATCAGGGTGTCGGCGGCGTCGAACACCTGTTCCTTGTCCTCCTGCATGTCCTTGGAATAGGTCAGCGGCAGACCCTTCATCACCGTCATCAGGGCGACGTTGGCGCCGAATATCCGGCCGATCTTGGCACGGATCAGCTCGGCGGCATCGGGATTGCGCTTTTGCGGCATGATCGACGATCCCGTCGACCAGCGGTCCGACATTTTCACGAACCGGAACTGCGCCGACGACCAGATCACCAGTTCCTCGGACAGGCGCGACAGATGCATCGCGCAGATGCTTGCCGCCGCCAGATATTCCAGCGCGAAATCCCGGTCCGAAACCGCATCGAGCGAATTGGGGCCGGGCCGGTCGAAGCCCAGCGCCTTTGCCGTCATCTCGCGGTCGATGGGAAACGACGTGCCTGCCAGCGCCGCGGCACCCAGCGGCGACACGTTCATCCGCGCGCGGGCGTCGGCCATGCGCGAGCGGTCGCGGGCGAACATCTCGACATAGGCCATCATGTGATGGCCGAACGTCACCGGCTGCGCCACCTGAAGGTGGGTGAAACCGGGCATCACCATGCCCGCGGTGGCCTCGGCCTGCGCCAGCAGCGCCTGCATCAGCCCGGTCAGCGCCTCTTGCGCCGCGTCGCACTGATCGCGCACCCACAGCCGGAAATCGACGGCCACCTGATCGTTGCGCGAGCGCGCGGTGTGCAACCGGCCCGCCGCCGGGCCGACGATCTCTTTCAGGCGCGCCTCGACGTTCATGTGGATATCCTCGAGGGCCGTCGAAAACCCGAACGTTCCCCCCTCGATCTCTGACAACACCGTGAGCAGGCCTTCCCTTATCGCCTCGGCATCGTCAGTCTCGATGATGCCGCAGGCGGCGAGCATCGACGCATGTGCCCGGCTGCCCGCGATGTCCTGCGGGGCCAGTCGCTTGTCATAGCCGATAGAGGCGTTGATCGCCTCCATGATCGCGTCCGGTCCGGCGGCGAAACGGCCACCCCACATGGTGTTGGCGCTCTTGGTCATCTGTCGGGTCCCGGGCGTTGTGGTCAGGGTGGCAGGGTCAGTTAGGAAAGAACGAAAGATGATACGCAAAATCGCCCTCGCGGCTGTCTATACCGGCCTCTGCCTCGGTGCAAACGCCGCTGTCGCACAAGATGTCGGGTCGCAGGCTAGCGGGGCGCAGGATATGGCGGCCCTCGACGGGCTGCGCACCGGCGATATGGCCAGGATGGAATTCGTGGCCTCCCCGGAGGCCGCGCCACTGGCCGTGTTCTACGACGAGACGGGCGAAGAGATGACGGTCGCCGATTTCGCCGGGCAATACGTGGTGCTGAATTTCTGGGCGACGTGGTGCGCGCCCTGCCGGGTCGAGATGCCGTATCTGGCGGCCTTGCAGGACGCGATGGGCAGCGATGCTTTTCGCGTCGTGACGGTGGCGACCGGCCGAAATTCGGAAATGGCGATGGCGAATTTCTTCGACGAGATCGGCGTGACGAACCTGCCGCTGTACCGCGACCCGCAGCAGGCGCTCGCCGCCGGTTTCGGCGTTCTGGGCCTGCCCCTCACCGTGATTCTCGACCCGCAGGGCCGCGAGTTGGCGCGGATGATCGGCGAGGCGGACTGGGCCGGCGACGATGCGATGACGCTGCTCGCGGCGCTGGTCGAGGGGTAGGGCCCGCGCGCCATCTGAAATCCGCGCGTTGAAGGCCGACGGGTTCTGGCCCGGCGAGATCCACGTCGCCGTGCCTCGCGGCATCGAGGGCGATACCGCTGGCCGGCGCGGGAACAGTCCGGGCGACGGCAGCACCGCCCTGAACGACGGGACACGGGCCCGCCGCCTTCAAAACCCGGCGTGCCGGCGGTCAGCTCTCCGTCAGGCCCGCCCGCCGGTCGAGGAGAGCAATACCGGGTCCACCTTGATCGACTTCAACGCCGCAGACCATTTGAATTCATGCGCCCGCCCGAAGATCAGGTCGGGCGAGACCGGGCAGGTCAGCCAGCTGTTGGAGGCGATTTCTCCTTCGAGCTGATCCGGCCCCCAGCCTGCATAGCCAAGGGCAAGCATCGACGCGCGCGGGCCCTCTCCACGGGCGATGTCGCGCAGGATCTCGAGGGTTGCGGTCATCCGGATGCCGGATTTCACCTCCGCCGTGCCGATCCCTGCGGTGTAATCGTCGCCGTGCAGGATAAATCCGCGACCCGGCTCGACCGGGCCGCCCAGATGCACGCGGACGTCGCGCAGATCGGGACCGTGGCCGATGTCGAGCTGGTCGAGCAGATCGGCAAAGCGGACATCGGGCGCGGGTTTGTTGACGATAAGGCCCATCGCCCCGTCGGCGGAATGCGCACAAAGATAGATGACGCTCGACGCGAATCGCAGATCGGCAAGGCCGGGCATCGCGATCAGGCACGCGCCGGCAAGCGAGGTTGACGACGTGTCGCCGGTGCCGCTGTGCGGATCGGTGCCGCCGTGCGGGCCGGAACCGGTCGCGACCGGAAATTTGTCGAAAGGATCGGTCATGGACCCAAGGATGACTTTCTGCAGGCCTGCGCGCAAGAGGCGGGTACGGATCGAATGCCACCTGCCGGATCAGAGCGCGGGTTCCGGGTGAAAATGCAGTCGCCCGGTAGAGCCCCGTAAATAGGCACAGACCCACCCAGACCCGTCCTGTCACAAATATGCGCAGCCGCGATCTCTCGCACAGACGTGACTTTTCATTGCAGGGCGGATCGCCGATGACCACCGCATGAACATCGCCTCGCAAATCCCGTCGGTCCGGCGCGCTTCCCGTGTGCTGATGGGCGCCCTGATGACCGTCTTTGCGCTCTCCGCAGCACCGGTTTCCGCCCAGACGGGCGGTCAGGACACCGTCGTCATCCTCGACGTCCTGCCGGGCTGGACGACGGATCGTGGCACCCGGATCGCGGCCCTGCGCCTGCGGCTGGCGCCGGGTTGGAAAACCTATTGGCGCGCGCCGGGCGACGCGGGCATCCCGCCACGACTGCGGCTTGCCGGGTCGGCGAACATCGCGGCAATCGCGCTGAACTGGCCCGTGCCCGTGGTTTTCGACACCGCGGGCATGCGGTCTGTCGGGTATCACGACAGCGTGGTCGTCCCGGTCGAGATCACGCCGCGGGGCGCGGGCGACGTGCGGCTGGCGGGCACCCTCGATATCGGCGTCTGCGCCGACGTCTGCATGCCGGCACAGCTTACCTTCGATGCGGCCCTGCCCGACGGCGGCACCCGTGACGACCGGATCGTCGCGGCCCTTGCCGACAGGCCTCTGACAAGTGCCGAGGCCGGCGTCGGGTCCGTGCACTGTGTCGTGACCCCGACCGAGCGGGGCATCGGGATCGTCATCCAGGCGCAGATGCCCGCCCTTGGCGCGGTCGAGGAGGTGGTGATCGAGGCCGGTGACGCCGAGGTCTGGGTGTCGGAGCCGCAGATCGTGCGCCAGGGCGGGACGTTGCAGGCGACGGCGCAGATGATCCATGTCGAGGGCGGTGGCTTTGTCCTCGACCGTTCAGCGGTGCGGATCACGGTGCTGGCGGGCGGACAGGCGGTGGATATCCGCGGCTGCACGCCCGACTAGGGCCCGAAAAGCACCCTACCCACGGGACCGCACCGCGCGACCGATAGTCGCGGCTGACGGCAGTTGCGGCTGACGGCAGTTGCGGTTGAAGGCTGGCCCGAACCACGAGGCGGGGCTAGCCCGGCACCCGGTCCCCGAAAATCGCGGATCCGACGCGCACATGCGTCGCCCCTGCCGCGATCGCCACCTCGAAATCGCCGCTCATCCCCATCGACAGGCCGGTCAGGTCGTTGCGCGCCGCAATCCCGGCGAGCTGCGCGAAATGCGGGCCCGGGTCCGCGCCGTCGGGCGGAATGCACATGCACCCCACCACCGGCAGATCGAGCGCGCGCGCCTGCGCCACCAGCGCATCGGCGTCCTGCGGCAGGACACCTGCCTTCTGCGGCTCTGCCCCGGTGTTGACCTGCACGAACAGGTCCGGCGAGGCGCCACGTTCCTGCGCCAGCCGGGCAAGCGTTTTCGCCAGCTTCGACCGGTCGAGGGTGTGGATCGCATCGAAGAGCTCGACCGCGGCGCGTGCCTTGTTGGTTTGCAGCGGCCCGATCAGATGCAGGTCGACACCGTCGAAGCGGGACCTGAAACCGGGCCATTTGCCCTGCGCCTCCTGCACCCTGTTCTCGCCGAAAACCCGGTGTCCGGCATCGAGAATCGCCACGACCCGCGCGTCGGGCTGCACCTTGGACACCGCAATCAAAGTGACCTGATCGCGCGGACGGCCCGCGGCCTCGCAGGCGGCCGAAATCCGGTCCGAAATAGCCTGAAGTGTCATGATCCGGCCTCTGTTGCCCTGCCCCGCAACAGTGAACCAAGGGAGCACTCAAGGCAAGGCATACCCCTTGTTTACCGGGCCAGAACGACCGTCTCGCCCCCCCGCCCAGGGGGGTCGCACCCCCTGCCCGACACAGACCCGCCCACTGTGTGGCCATCGTGCATCATTTCGGGGGCACAGCCCTTACCACTTTGTAAATTACTTGAGTGTGAAGGCCCACAGGCGCAAACAGCCACTCAATGCTAGTTGGACTGGCATTCATTGGAATGCAAAATACGAGGGATACCCCAACATGAAAACTCTTCTCCTTGCCACGGTTTCGGCCTTTGTCCTTGCGGGCGCCGCAGCCGCGGAAGTGACCTTCGCTGGCACCGCCACTCTGGGCTATAACGATGACGATCTGCCCGAAACGTTCAACGACGACGGGTCGACCGACTACGACGGCGACGACAACTTCGGCTTTTACTGGGACGGCAATGTCGCAGTAACGCTGAGCCAGGAACTCGACAACGGCGTGACCGCCGGCGTGACCTTCGACTTCGACTTCGTCGATAACTCCGGCAACGGCATCGACCTCAGCTCGTCCAACTATGTGCTGTCGCTGACCGCAGACATGGGCGGCCTCTACTTCGGTGACACCGCATACGCCGCCGAGACCTACTGGTCGGGCATCGGCGACATGGAAGCAGACGGCTTCTCCGAGGCAGACGGCGAAACAATCCTGCGCGCCGAAGTCATCTACGGCGGCATCTCGGCAGGTGTTTCCTATGTCGTCGCTGACGGCGACGGCAACATCGTCTCCACCGACAACGAAGGTCTGGTCGAGCTCGAGCAGCTTTCGGTCGGTGCCAACGGCGCCGTCGGAAACTTCAGCTTCGCCCTGGCCTACCAGGAAGCGGCACCGGGCATCGGCGCCGCACTCGGGAACGACGACTTCAACGACTCCGAGATCTTCGCAATCTCCGCCAGCACAAGCTTCAGCGGTGCGGATATCGCGATCGGCTATGCCAGCAACGAAGGTTCGGGCATCCAGTCGACGGGTGTGCGCGTTGCATATCCCCTCGGCCCGGTCACGCTGACCGCCTACTACGTCATGGAAGACGCCGACGGCGCCACCGATCCCGATGACAACTTTGGCGTCGCAGCCGCCTACTCGTCCGGTCCGCTTTCCGCGACCCTCGACTACCAGGACGACCAGGGTGTCGAGAAGATCGACTTCAATGCGACCTACGACATCGGCAACGGCCTGTCGGTTCTGGCCGGTTACTACACCGAGGACGGTGCTGACGACGAGTTCTACGTCGCCGGTATCGCCGAACTTGGTGGCGGCGCAGACTTCACCCTCGTCTACGCCGAGGGCAACGACGACGAAGTTGGCAACCCCGAGTACGAGCCCGGCATCACCGCCGAGCTGACCCTCGAGTTCTGATACCGCTCCCTTCGGGGAACATGAGACAGGTCAGAGCCGTCCTTCGGGGCGGCTCTTTCCGTTTGAGGTTCTGGCCCGGACGATCCACCCGATTGGCACCTCCCCGGGCAGACCGGTCGCCATGGGACTTGTGAGCCCGGCGCCCCTTCGCTACACCTTTGCAAGCAATTATGGACACCACCCCGAAGGAAACGTCGTGCCCGATCTGCCCCGCCCCATCCGGCCTTCCCTGACCAGAGCGGCACTTGCCTGCACCTTGACGCTGGCGGTCTCGGCCTGCGGGTCGTCCGGTCTGTTCGGCGGTGGTGCCGCGGCCGACGCAACCCGTCAGGCCTCGCGCACCGCCGGTGCCGAAAATGTTGCCGTGAACCGCTATCTTTGGGCCGCCGCGATCGACACGCTGTCGTTTTTGCCGGTCGAAAGCGTCGATCCGTTTACCGGCATCATCGTCACGGGTTTTGGTCGCCCGCCCGGCGGCGGCACAGCCTATCGCGCGACGATTCACATCTCGGACCCGGCGCTCGACGCGCGGTCCCTCAACGTCGCTCTTGCTACCGGCAGCGGCCCTGTCGCCGCCGAAACGCAACGCGCCGTCGAAGACGCGATCTTGGCACGCGCGCGCCAGCTGCGGATCGGCGACGGCGCATTCTGATCCCGTCCGCGCCGCCTGAAACCACGCCGGGCCCCCGCCACGCCCGGCCTGTCCCCGTGGCAGCCCGACCGCCAACCGAAAGCCCCGCAATGCCCGCCTATACGCCCACCGAGATCGAACCGAAATGGCAGCGCGCCTGGGAGGACGGGGGCGTTTTCACCGCGCGCCCCGATCCGTCGCGTCCCAAATACTACGTTCTCGAGATGTTTCCCTATCCGTCGGGCAACCTGCACATGGGCCATGTGCGCAACTATACGATGGGCGACGTCGTTGCGCGCTATAAGGCGGCTCAGGGGTTCAACGTGTTGCATCCGATGGGCTGGGACGCGTTTGGCATGCCCGCGGAAAACGCCGCCATGGCGACCGGCATCCATCCGAAAGACTATACCTACGGCAACATCGCCCACATGAAAGGCCAAATGAAACCGCTGGGCCTGTCGCTCGACTGGTCCCGCGAATTCGCCACCTGCGATCCCGAATACTATGGCCAGCAACAGGCGCTGTTCCTCGACATGCTCGAGGAAGGGCTGGTGTACCGAAAGAACGCCGTGGTGAACTGGGATCCCGTCGACATGACGGTTCTGGCCAACGAGCAGGTCATCGACGGTTGCGGCTGGCGCTCCGGTGCGCCTGTCGAACGCCGCGAGCTGACGCAATGGTTCTTTGCGATCTCGTCGATGGCGGACGAACTGCTGGACGGGCTTGGCACCCTCGACGACTGGCCCGCCAAGGTGCGCCTGATGCAGGAAAACTGGATCGGCAGGTCGCGCGGATTGCAATTTTCGTTCGCACTGACCGAACCGTCCCACGGCACCGACGCTGTCGAGGTCTATACCACCCGGCCCGATACCCTGATGGGCGCGAGTTTCGTCGGCATCTCGCCCGATCACCCGCTGGCCAAGGCGCTGGAACAGGACAATCCCGGTGTCGGTGCCGCCTGTGCAGAAATGCGCCGGGGCGGAACCACCGCCGAGGCCATCGAGACGGCGGAAAAGATCGGGTTCGGCACCGGCCTGCGGGCAAGGCATCCTGTGGCGGGCCAGCCCGACCTGCCGGTCTGGATCGCGAATTTCATCCTGATGGATTATGGCACCGGCGCGATTTTCGGCTGTCCGGCGCACGATCAGCGGGATCTCGATTTCGCTCGGAAGTATGATCTGCCGGTGATCTCTGCCTTTGTTCCCCTCGACGGTGATCCCACCCTGCCCGAGGACGGCGCAGCTGCCTTCGTTCCCCCCAAGGGCGAGGCGGTGCGGTATATCAACGCACTGCCCGGCATGGCCGCCCTGCCCGGCAAAGCTGAACCGGCGACCGCGCAAGAGGCGATCGACGCGGCGATTGGCTGGGCCGAGGACGCCGGCATCGGCACCGGTGTGACGAAATTCCGCCTGCGCGACTGGGGCCTGTCGCGCCAGCGCTATTGGGGTGCGCCGATCCCGATCGTGCATTGCCCGGACTGCGGCGTCGTCCCCGAGGCCAAGGAGAACCTGCCCGTCCGTCTGCCCGAGGACGTGGATTTCGCAACCCCCGGCAATCCGCTCGACCGGCACCCGACGTGGCGCCATACCGGCTGTCCGAAATGCGGTGCCGCCGCCCGGCGCGAAACCGACACGATGGACACCTTCGTGGACAGCAGCTGGTATTACGCCCGCTTCACCAACGCCGACGCCGACACACCGACGGTGATGGGGGATGCCGCCTACTGGTTGAACGTGGACCAGTACATCGGCGGCGTCGAGCATGCGATCCTGCACCTGCTGTACAGCCGGTTCTTCGCCCGCGCGATGATCCGTACCGGTCATCTGCCACCCAGTGCGGCGGAACCGTTCACCGCCTTGTTCACCCAAGGCATGGTCACGCACGAGATTTATTCGACAATCGCGCGCACTGGGCCACTGGACCCTCGTGGAGAGGGAATTGGCTACACCAAGTACCACTTTCCGCAGGATGTCGCGAACGGCAAGCTGATCGCGACGGGCGCGCCTGTCGAGATCATTCCCTCGGCGAAGATGTCGAAATCGAAGAAGAACGTCGTCGATCCCGACGCGATCATCGCCCAGTATGGTGCCGATACCGCCCGCTGGTTCGTGCTGTCCGACAGTCCGCCCGAACGCGATGTGGAATGGACCGCCTCGGGCGCCGAGGCCGCGTCAAAGCACCTCGCCCGTGTGTTCCGCATCGCCAGCGACATCGCCAGCGACATTGCCGAGGCGCGCCCGCACGGGAGCGACGAGGCCGCCGATACCGCCCTGCTCAAGGCGATGCACCGCGCCATTCACGACGTGACACAAGGCATCGACTCGTTCGGTTTCAACGCTGCCATCGCCAAACTCTATGCCTTTACCGCCGCTCTCGCCAAATCCGGGGCTGCTGCCGCGACGCGGGCGCAGGCGGCGCGCGTTCTGGCGCAACTCATGGCGCCGATGACGCCGCATATCGCCGAAGAGCTGTGGTCGATGCTTGGCGGCACAGGTCTCGTGACGCAGGCTCCCTGGCCCGTGGCAGACCCCGCGATGCTGACCGACGATACCGTCACGCTGCCGATCCAGATCAACGGCAAGCGGCGCGCCGAGGTGACCGTCGCCCGCGACATGCCAAAGGCCGAGATCGAGGCGCTTGTCATGGCGGACGCCGCGATCCTGCGCGCGCTCGACGGTGCCGTGCCGAAAAAACTCATCGTGGTGCCGGGCCGGATCGTCAATGTGGTCGTCTGACCGCCTCTCACGTCGCTGGGTGCTGGGCGCCCTGACCGCCCTGAGCGGCTGCGGCCTGGAGCCGGTCTACGGTCCCGGCGCTGCGGCGAATGACCTGTTTGGCAGGATCGCCCTGACGGCTCCCGACTCGGTAGAAGGCTATCGTCTGCGGTCCCGGATCGAACGGCGACTGGGGCGCGCGGAGGCCGCCGACCTTACGCTCGACGTCGCCCTCGACATCACCCGCGAACGCGTGGCCGTGGCCGAGGATGGCAGCATTACCCGGTTTACCTTACCCGGCGCGGCAACCTGGGTTCTGCGCGACACGGCGGGCGTCACGGTTGCCGACGGAACCGTCAACGCCTTCGCCAGCTATTCGACGACCGGCACCACCGTTGCCACCCGCGCCGCCGAAACGGACGCCCGGGCACGGCTCGCCGTGATCCTTGCCGACCTGATTGTCACCCGGCTCATCGCGCGGCTATGACGTTCGGCGCAAACCACGAGCTGGGGTGCATGTGAAACTCTCCCCCCGCGACGCCCGCGCCTATTTCCGCAAACCCGACACCGCGTCCGCCGGGCTGCTGATCTTTGGCGCCGACCCGATGCAGGTGGCGCACGGACGACAACAGATCATCGCCGCGCTGATCGGCCCGGACGGAGAGGCCGAAATGCGCCTGACCCGCATTTCCGCCGCCGACCTGCGCCGCGACAAGGCGCTGCTGTCGGACGCGATGCGCGCCGTCAGTTTTTTCCCCGGACCGCGTGTGGCCTTTGTCGAGGAGGCGACCGACACGATCGCGCCCGTCATCAAGGACGCGCTGGCGGACTGGGAAACCGGAGACGCACAGATCATCGTGACGGCAGGATCGCTCAAGGCGACGTCGGCGCTGCGCAAATCCTTCGAGGGTCACAAAACGGCGCGCGCCGCGGGCCTGTACGACACGCCGCCCGACGCCCGGGAGATCGAGGCGATGATCGCCGCCGCCGGGTTGCACGACGTGGCGGCGGATGCGCGGGCCGAGCTGACCGCGCTGTCCCGCTCCCTCGATCCCGGCGATTTTCGGCAGACCATCGAGAAGCTGGGGCTGTACAAGATCGACGACGCTACGCCGGTCGGCCCCGAGGATATCGCTGCCTGTGCGCCGCGGTCGGCAGAGGCGGGTCTCGACACTCTTCTGGCCATCGTGGCGGAGGCGCGGGTGGCGGATATCGCAGGCGTGCTGCAGCGTCTGTACGCGCAGGGTGTGCTGCCGGTGGGCCTGTGCATCGGTGCGATGCGACATTTTCGGGCGCTGCATACGGTGGCATGCGATCCGGGCGGTGCAGGCTCGGGGATCGGCCGTCTGCGTCCGCCGGTTTTCGGTCCGCGTCGGGACGCGATGCTGCAGCAGGTGGGACGCTGGGGGCGTGATCGCCTCGAACGGGCGCTGGCGCTGTTGATCGAAACCGACCTGACCCTGCGATCGAGCCACCCCGGGCCTCAGCGCGCCATCATGGAACGCGCACTGATCCGGCTGGCGATGATGGGCCGCTGAGCCGAACGATCGCCGGCACCGGGACCATCGAGATATCGGGCTCGCCAAAAGAAAGGAGACGGCCCTTTCGGGACCGCCTCTCAAACTTCCAATCACTAAAATTGGTGATCGAGAACTTAGTCGTTGTAGTCGTCGTCGGAGCCGCTGGTTGCGACTGCGATGAGGGCAACTGCAACGGCGGCGGGGACAACCCAGCCCGGCAGCGAGCCTGCGGGTGCGACAACCGGATCGATGACGACGACGGGCGTCTCAACGATTTCAGTGGCGAAACCGCCTGCGAAAGCGGAACCGGCAACAGTCGTCATGACAGCAGCGGCGGCGATGGTCGAGATCAAGCGCATGTTATTACTCCAGTGTTAAACAAAGCGTTGCGGTAGGCATAGCGAACTTGAATTTGGAACTCAAGACGGTTCTCCCGTGGAGGTCCGCCAAGTCGATACGGCAAACACGCTGCCGGGCAATATTGCAACAGTGGCGGGAACCGCGCCCATGAGCAAGTCATTACTGAGGCCCCGAAAAGGAACTTTCCGGGTTGTGACCACCGGCGAACAACCCTGTGATAAACAATACACTTTTGCCTAAGATGCGACAATGGATAGGAAATCTGGCCCTGCAGGCAGCGACGGGGCATGATTTGACGCGGTCCGTCATCGTTCGGCGCGGCCCCGTGGCTAAAAAAGTGCGCAGTTCGATTCCATCGGCGAATATGCGCCCGTTAGGTTGATTCTAACCATTTCCATATCGTCGGAGCCCGCCGCAATTGCCGCGGATACTCAAATTGCATCGGCCTACGGCAAGCGGGATCGGGGGGATTCTATTCGGCGGCGGATCGCCCGCGCAATTGCCCGCGGTATTCGGACGACTGTCGCGCAGCCGGTTCGATACCGAAGCGGGCCTGGCCATGCCTCTGCCCCCGGCGACCCTTTTTCAGGGCGCCGGAAAGCGCGGCGGGACGCTCGCGGTGTCTTTATATCACAAGTCGACGGGCCCGGTGCCGGAGCCGAGATCCGAAAACGACACGTCGATACCAGACCGGTGACGGTTCAGAGGCGCGCAATCCGGAGATAATTCGTCGATGCCGAAATGAACTGCAACGACGAGACGATGACGCCGCCCTCCAGCCAATAGGTATTCGCGAATCCCGTGCGGCTGCCCCGGCAGGTCTCGGTGATCTTCGTCGCCTCGACCTGGCGGGTGCCGAGATCGACGATCTCGCGCCCGGCGGTGACGACCTCGCAGTCGAAGGTCTCGGACACGATCTGGTCTAGATCGCCGAGCATGTCGTGCGTGCGCCGGATTGTGCCGCTGCCCCGCGCGATCGCGGCGCGCAGGCCACGGACGTCGGCGGCAAGAAGGTCTTCGCCCAGGCCGCGGGTCGCGACGAGGATATCGTCGACATAGGCCGCCGAATAGCCGGACTGCGACAGAAAGGTCTGCGCGTTTCCGTTGTCGGCGATAAGTCGGCCGGGAGCGGCCTCGCCGATGATCGGCAGGAACATCAGACGGTAATCCGACGTGTCGGCGGCGATGTCCGTGGCAGCGAAACCGGCCGGCACCGTTTCGGGCGGTGGCGCCAGACCGGGCACCTGACCGATGGCGGGGACAATCGACCGCGCGATGGCCACGACGGGCGATACATCGCCGCTGCTGCTGCATCCGGCCACAAGCACGAGTGCCGCCAGACCGCCAAATCCGCGCCGAAACTTTTGCGACACTGTGGGTTTCGTGTGCATCGAGGTCATCTCCAGAACCTTCCCCAGCCGTCGGACAAATCTTCGAGATGCCCGTCACGGACCGTCTCGTACAGACGCCCTTCGACGTTCAGACGCGCACCGCCGTCCCGCGTCAGCGAGGCCAGCGTATTGGAAATCGTGCGCTGCGTCGGCTGACCCAGAACCCAGTCGAGCGGCACCTCGATGGAGATGCCCTTGTCAAAGGAGCCTTCGCCGAAATCCTCGAAGGCGATGTCGGTGAACGAGGCATAGGCCCCGACGCGCCAGCCGTTGTCGAATGTCCGGTTCAGCGACAGCGTCGTGCCCCAGTCGCCCGCCAGATAGCGGCCCACGTCCACCTGCGCCTCGAAATCCGATCCGAAATCGTAATAGAGCGAGGCGTGACCGTTCACGTTGTCATAGTCGCGCAGGCCGAAACCGCCGTCGAAATCGCGCTGCGTCACATAGTTGACTTCAAGGCCCGCGGCCCAGCGCGTATCGACGGGCGCGTACAGAACCTCGGTCGAGATCCCGGCGTACATCAACTCGAGCAGGCCGACGGTGACGCGGCCATAGGTGTTTGCCGCAGGGCGGAAGTTATAGGCCAGCGTCAGGTCCTGAATCGCCGTCGGCCCCTCTTGCAGGTAGAACCCGATGTTGCGGCGCACCGGGTGCACGCCGGGGACTTCGTCGTCGGGGATCAGTTCCTGCTCGCCCGTTGTCGAGATGAGCTGTTGGCGCACCGATCCCGACAGGATCAGGTTGGGCGAAATCTCATAGGCGGCCCCGACCTCGACACCGGCGGCGATGTTGAAATCCCGCTGGGCGTTGAACACCACGAAACGACCGTAGGGCGCAAGATACCAGCTGAACGGATCCTCTTCGGGGAACGTCACCAGACCGGCGTTTCCGCCCGCATCCGACAGGACGCGCGCCTGCTCGATGGCCGCCGTGCCACCGGCGACAAGCTCATAGGTCTCGAGATCGGTGCGGCGCAGCGTGGTGGCCGACATCGGCAGGCCGCGCGACGTCGGCTCGAGCACGAAGACCTCGACCGAGGCGGGCAGGATGTCGGTCATGATGCGCGCCACGCGCCCCTGGGCCTGCGCATCGGCACGGTAGCGGTTGTTCTGATAGCGGATGCGGGCTGTCCGGTCGGTGATCTCGAGAGCCTGAATTTCGATCCCCTCACGCCCCAGAGCGCGGCGCAACTGGTCGCGAATCGTCTCTTCGGGGAGGGTGATACGGTCCCAGGTCGTGGCGACACGGTCCGGCCCCTGCCGGACCAGCACCGGCACCGGCGGGCTGTCGAAACCGCCCGTGCTGGGCCGGTCACCGGGGTTGAAATTGATCGTCCCGACAAGGCCGAATTCCGACCCGTGCAGGAAAGCGCCGGTCACCTCGATCGCCGGGCTGGGCGTATAGGTCACGCCAAAGTTGAACGGCGACGACCGGTCGATCAGGCCCAGCGCGGTTTCCTGAACGTAGGCGTCCGACGAATATTCGGCCTTCACGACCAGCGTGTCGGAATAATAATATTCGACACCGCCGAACGCCGCTGCATCGCCGCGAAAGAACTGGTCGTATTCGACTTCGCCACCGACGCCGAAATCGAGGGCGGGACGGTCCTCGAACCGGTCGTCAAGGACACCCAGCGGGTTGTCGAAGCCGTTATAGCTTCCCAGACGGCCCCATCCCAGACCCGCCGACACGCGAAAGCTGTCGCCCAGGGTGCGGGTGGCGACGATGTATTCGCCGCTGTATTGCCCGGTGCCGAGGAAATCGCGCAGGCCGACGGTAACCGACGGACGCCAGCCGTCCTGCCCCCACAACCGGTAGGCCACATCGAACGACCGGTCGAAATACGAGCCTTCGAACGGCTGCTGACCCGGCAGCGTGTAATCCTCGGTCGAGGAATACCGGAAACTGCCCGACAGGCTTTGCGAAACCTGAAAGGTCAGCGTCGTGCGCCGGGTGCCTGAAAAATAGCCGACGGAGGCCGCGATGTCGCCGGAGGGCGGCGTGACCGAGGCGGGCATTTCCAGCAGGCCGGGCGTGCCGTAAAATCCGTAGGTGACGCCCTGATCCTGCGCCGCTGCCGGTGCGGCGGACAGGGCAAGGCCGACTGCCGCCCCCATCGCCAGAACGGACGCGGTGCTGCGGTGGTTGCGCTCAGCGTGTGCCATCGGATCGCCCTCCCAGTTCCTGTCAGGACCCTAGACGGTGCGACGCCCGGAAGAAAGCGGGAGAACCCCGTCCGGCGTGGTTTTTGCGCATTTTATGTCACAGATCGCGGCCGCGAACCCGGCATGATTCCGCCGGTGCCCCGCCCTGCCTGCGCATTGTTTCAGGTCCGTCGCCCTACCCGGCCTCGGCCAGCGCCTGACGTGCCGCCGCAAGCCCCGTCGCCAGGCAGGCGGTGATCAGCCAGCCGCCGGTCGGTGCCTCCCAGTCGAGCATTTCACCCGCCGCATAGATACGGGCGCCCTGCGAACGGTCGGGCCCGCCGCGCAGGGCAAACCCGTCGAGTGCGGCAAAGCGCAGACCGCCCGCGGTGGAAATCGCCTCATCCATCGGCCGCAGCCCGGCGTGTGTCAGCGGCAGCGCCTTCATTACCTGCGGCAAGGTCTCGCGCACCAGCGGCCGGGCACATTCCTGCGCCAGGGCCGCGCGCACCCCGTCGAGCTTCAGTGCCTTGCGCATCTGTGTCGCAAGGCTCGCCTTGGAGTTTTGCGTCGCGATCCGCGCCGCAACGGTGGCGGCATCCATGTCTGGCAACAGATCCACCGTCAGGGCGGCGCCGCCGCGCAGCGCGGGCGTCAGCGCATAGATCCCGCCGCCCTCGAGACCGCGCGCCGAAACGACGCATTCCCCCCGGCTGACGTCATCGCCCACCCTCAGGGACACGCCTTTGACAGGCGCACCGAACCAGCGCGCCATATGCGCCGACCAGTCGACGCGCAGCCCGACATTCGACGCCGCGAACGGGGCCAGTATCTCAGCGCCAAACCCCTGTTCCATCACTCTCGCGGCCCAGAGGCCATCGGACCCCAGCCTGCGCCAGCTCGCACCGCCCATCGCCAGCACGGTGATGTCGGCGGCAATCTCGCGGGCGCCGTCCGGCGTGTCGAATTGCGCGCCGGCTTCGCCCCATCCGGTCCACGTCCACCGCCGGTTCAACGTCACGCCTTGTGTGCCCAGCCGCAACAACCAGGCGCGCAGCAGCGGCGACGCCTTCATCGTGCGGGGGAAAACCCGGCCCGTGGAGCCGGTGAACACCTCTTGCCCCAGCTCCTGCGCCCAATCGATCACCTCAGCCGGGCCGAACGCCGCAATGGCGTGCGCGAAGGCGGCGGGCATTTCGCCATAGCCGGCGGCGAACGGTGCGTCCGTATCCCGGCCGGCCCTGGTGATGTTGAGGCCCGATTTCCCGGCCATCAGGAATTTGCGCGCGGGCGAGGGCATCTGCTCGGCAATGGTGACGGCAACGCCCGCAGCCGACAACACGTCGGCGGCCATCAGACCCGCGGGGCCCGCCCCGACGATCAGCGCCGTCGTCATCCTACATGCCCTCCGGCAGGGCGCCCTTGAACTGGATCACCCGCTGCGGATACGGAATTTTGATTCCATTGTCGCGCAGCGCGTTCCAGACGAGGGACAGCACGTCGGAGGTATATTTATAGAGCCCGTCGTCGACCCCGTTGACCCGGATTTCCACGACGGAACCGATGCCGCTGTCGCCGGATCCGCACAGCGCGACGTCCGGACCTTCGGGAACGGACAGCACGTCCGGATGCGTCGCCACCGCTGCGGCGACGATATCGGGCACGCGGTTAATGTCGGTGTCAGAGCTGGCCGAAAATTTCGCCTCATGGCGGTTGGCGGCCCCGGCATCCGGGTAATTTATCGCCCGCGTGGTGATGAAATCCTCTTTCGGCACGAAGATCCGGCGGCCGTCGCAGGTTTCGAGGATCGTCGCGCGCGCCATCATCCTGAGGAGCCGCCCCGCCTCGCCGCCATCCAGCCCGATGTCGTTGTCGACCGTCGCCTGCCCTTCGACCAGCGCGATCACCCCCGAGATGAAATTCGACGCGATCTTTCGCAGACCGAACCCAAGGCCGACACCCACCGCGCCGCCGATCACCGCCGGCGATGACAGATTGATGCCCATGACGTTCATCGGCACGATCAACGCGATGGCGACGATGAAGAACGCAGCGGCCTTGATCGTCAGCTGCCGGATCGCCGGGCGCATCTGCTGATGACCCGGACAGGAGGCCGATTTCTGAGTGCGCCACATGCCCAGCCAGAACAGGATGGCGCCCGCGATCAGGCCGCGCGCGATGGCCATCGCGCTGAACGATGTGTTGCCCACGCCGACCATGGTTTCCGTCAGGAATAGCGAGACAGGCTCGATCAGGCCCAGCGCATAGAGGAACGCGATGGGGATCAGGACGAACCGCCCGAGAAAGTTCAGGAACGGTTCGGTGATGACTTGTTTGACGAGGATGCGGGGCGCCAGAAACAGGAACACCCGCTTGCCGAAGGCGATGACCGTGCCGGTGCCGAACACCGACGGCGTCGCCTGCTTGCCGATGGCGGTGAACCCGAATGCAAAGATCGGCAACGGCAGCGGCAGGACCCTCGGGACGAAACGGCGCAGCCGGGCGATGATGCCCACGGCGTCGCCGGGATCGATCAGCCGGGCCGGTTTGGCGCGCAGGATGCGGGCGCAGGCAATGGCGACAAACCACGCCCCCGCCAGCATCCCGACCTGCGTCCAGGCGGCGGGCGACAGCAGCCACCCTCTGGACAGGTCCCGGCTCCACCCGGCGTAGTCGCGCACCATATCGATGAATACCATGTCGTCAGCCCCTCAGCGAGACGCGCCCGCACGGGAGCGGCGAGCGGACCCTGTCACACGAGGCCGATCTTTGCACGGATTGCCTCGTCGCGCAGCGACACCTCACCGCCCAGATGCACGTCCGCCTCGCGGCCGCACAGCCAGATCAGCGCCTGCGCCACCGTTTCGGGCGAAATATGCGCGTCCCAGTCCAGACGGCTGACGGGATTTATGCCGCTGGCCTTGATTTCGCGTTGCATCTGCGTCGCCACGGTGCCCGGCGACAGACCGATCGCGCGGATACCGGCGGCGCGGTTTTCCAGATCCGCGCATTCGGTCAGCATCTTCACCGCAGCCTTCGAGGCGCAATAGCTCGACCACGCCTCGATCGCGTGGGACGCGGCGCCCGACGAAATCGTGAGGATCGAGCCGCCGCCCTGCGCACGCATCACCGGAATCGCCGCCCGCATCCCGTTGAAAACACCCTTCAGATTGACGTCGATCACATGGTTCCAGGCGTCGGGATCGGCGCTGGCGAGATGCGCGATAGGCTCGATGACACCGGCATTGTTGATCATCACGTCCAGCCGTCCGAACTCGGACACCGCCGCCCCCACTGCCGCCTCGACCTCCCAGTACCGGCTGACATCGCAGGGGACCGCGAGCGCGTCCGGGCCGATCTCGCCCGCCAGCGCCCCGAGGCTTTCGGCATTGCGCGCCAGCAGCACGACCTTTGCGCCCTTGGCGGCAAACCCGCGCGCCGTCGCGGCGCCGATCCCGCGGCTTGCGCCGGTAATGAGAATGACTTTTCCGGTCATTTCCATGTTTCTGACTCTCCTTGTCTTTTCCTCTGGCCCTTAGGCATCTATTGTCAGGCCTTGAAATCCAGACCTTGACCCTTCTCAGGCGCAAGGAAAAGATAAAGCGTATTTCAACAGGGAAAGGTCCCATCATGTTCATCCGCACATTATCAGCCCCAATCGCCCTCGCCACTGCCCTGATGGGCACGACAGCACTGGCCGAAGTGACCGCGCAGCAGGTCTGGGACGACTGGAAGTCCAACATGGATATGTACGGCGATGCCGGCATCACCATCGGATCGGAGGTTGCCGACGGCGGCACCGTCACCGTCACCGACGTCGCCATCGCGATGGACGACGGCGACATGACGGTCGACGCGGTCCTGCCCCGTCTCGTGTTCACCGAAAACGGCGACGGCACCGTCACGGTCGAGATGTCCGAAGATTATCCGATCACGCTGACCTTCGACGACTGGGAGGGCAACCCGACCTCGACCATCGGCATGGTCCTGCGCCAGACCGGCCTCGACATGACCGTGTCGGGCGATGCCTCGGCGCTGACCTATGACATGTCCGTGCAGCGGTACGCCATCGAACTTACCGATTTCATCGATTACGGCGACACGATCCCGATGACCGCCTTCGTCGCCCTCAACAACATGACCGGCACCTATACCTCGACGCCCGGCGACGTGCGCCGTCTGGACTACTCCTTTGCCGCGGCGACGGTCGACGCGCTGTGGGATCTGAACCTTCCCGAGGAAGGCGCCGTCGCAAATGTCGCGGGCCAGATTGCCGATCTGACGCTGACCGCCTCGATGGCGATCCCCGGTGACATCGATTTCGGCGGCGATCCCCAGGACATGGATTTCTCCGGCTTCGACATCTCGGGTGGCTATGTCTTTGGCGGCCTTGCCTATACCGCCGATGTCGACATCGACGGAGACCAGTTCGTGGGCTTTGCGCAGGCGGGCAACGGCGCGCTCGACTTTGCCTTTTCCGAGGCGGGCGCGCGCTACGATACCGTCCTGAACGACCTGAACCTGCAGGCGTCGACCGTCCCGGATTTTCCATTCCCGATCGACGTGAACCTTGCGCAATACGGCATCGGATTTGAAATGCCGCTGTCGCGCACGGACGGGCCAGCCGATGTGCGCACCTCGCTCAACGTCACCGGTCTCACGATCAACGACGATATCTGGAACCTCGTGGATCCCGCGGCACAGTTGAGCCGTGACCCGGTGACCGCCCAGATCGCCCTGACCGGTCAGATGAAATGGCTGTTCGACCTGCTCGATCCCGCGCAGCAGATGGACCTGATGCGCACCGACATGCCCGCCGAAATCTATGCTCTCGACATCGAAACGCTGAATATCGACGCGGTCGGCGTTCAGGTGACGGGCGACGGCGCGTTCACCTTCGACAATGACGACCTGAACACCATCCCCGGCGTGCCCCGTCCCGAAGGTCAGGCCAGCGTCGTCGTGACCGGCGCAAATCAGCTTATGGACACGCTGGTGTCGATGGGCCTGATTGCCGAAGAAGAACTGATGGCGCCGCGCATGATGATGGGCATCTTCGCCACGGCGACCGGCAACGATCAGCTGTCGTCCAACGTCGAGATCCGCGCCGACGGCAGCGTCTTCGTCAACGGTCAGCAGGTCATGTAGATCCACGCCGGGCCCCGTTTTTCGGGGCCGGACGGCGACCATCCAGACGCCGCGCCTCTGTCACCGGAGGCGCGGCGTTTTTCTGTCTGGCGTTCCTGCACACCACGTCCGACCCGCATTTTCGCCGGGCACGGCGCGGGGCCTCGCGCTTTCTGCATCCGGACCGGCGCAATCGTTTCACGTCCCGACAAAAGGCCAAGGTGTCGCCGCTGTCGGTATCCGCGACAACGCGCGGTCTTGTTCCCCGCAGGCATAAACCCCATCTTTGCACCATTGCATTCCTGATTGCCGGAGAGATCATGTCACGCCTTATCGTCCCGATGACCGCAACCGCCCTTCTGCTGTCGACGGCGGCGACAGCCGAGGTCACCACGGCCGAGGTCTGGGCCAATTCCATCGCCCCGCTCGAGGCGCTGGGCGCCAAGGTGACGGCCAGTCCCACGACAGAGGGCGCCACCACCGTTTACCGCGACTATGTCGCCAATTTCGTCCTGCCCTTCGGCGCGGGCACGGTTACGCTGGGTCTGCCGACATCGGCCCTGACCGATAATGGCGACGGCACCGTCACCATGTCCTTCCCCGAGGGCTACGACATTGCAGTGGCGGGCACGATCACCGGTGAGACAAGCTTTTCGGCCGTCCTCGAGGGAACTGTCGGTGACACCACCATCCTTGCCAGCGGCACCCCCGGCGATGTGACCTATCTCAGCAATTCCGGCATCCTCGACCTGGTTCTCACCGATATGACTGTCGACGGCATGCCGTTCGCGGGATTCAATATGGCTCTCACCGCCGAGGCCGCCGGGGCCACCAGCGAAATGCGGATCACCCAGGGCGATCTGGTGACGATGACCCTCGTCACCTCCGCCGACAGCAGCAGCATCGATCTGGCCTATGCGGTCGACGGTATCGAGACGGGAACCTCCAGCAGCACCACCACCGCGACACGCTCGACCTTCGAGTTGGCGATGCCCGCCGGGGGCGCCGACATCCTGAACCTGTCCGCCGCACTGCGCGACGGCATGGCAATTTATGCCTCGAACGCCGTGGACGAGGCCGTCACCGCCTCGGTCATCAAGGATTCGCTTAGCGTGATCCTGTCGCAGCAGAATACCCGGCAGCGCGATACCGGTTTCGAGTTGTCCTTCGACAGCGCGGGACTGGCGATGTCCGGCACCGCCGAAGGTTTCGTCGCGGGCATCCGGGACCAGTTTCTCCCGTTTCCCATCAGCGGTGAGATCAACTCCGTCGTCTTCGATTTTCAGGTGCCGCTGCTGGCCTCGGATCAGCCGCAGAGTGTCGTGCTCAATACCACGCTGGGCGGCGTGACACTCGCCGACGACCTGTGGAACCTGTTCGATCCGGACGGCGCCCTCGACCGTGCGCCGCTGACCTACCGCGTGGATATCAGTGGCGATGCGGTCCTGACGACCGACCTGCTCGACGTCGCGGCCCTCACCGCATTGGGCAACGACGGCATGCCCGGCGACCTGCCGGTGCTGACGCTCGACGCGCTGCTTCTCGAAGGGTTGGGGGCGGTGGTTTCAGCGGACGGAACACTGGCGCTCGACTGGTCGACGATGCCTTTCATGGGGTCGCCGATGCCGACCTCCGGGAGCCTCGATTTCCGGACAGAGGGGCTGACGGCAGCGATGGGATCTCTCGTTCAGGCGGGCCTTTTGACGGCGGCGGACACGATGCCGGTCACGATCGGCATCGGCATGATCGGACGCCCGGTGGGCGAGGACACCTATGAAGGCACGATCGAGCTGACCGAGGAAGGCCAGATCCTCGCCAACGGTCTGCCGCTGCAATAACGCCGGATCGCAGGCGGCGGCGGACCTGCTCCATCGCGTCCTGACCTGTCGGTCGCCCATCGGCGCACCGCGACGGTCGCGCCGATGGCCACAGGTCTTCTTGCACCGGAGGCCACCGAAACGCCCGGCACCTTGCCCTTGCGGCCCTGCGGCCCTACCTCGCAGGGACCGCGCGGGTTCCGCGTGCCCCGAGGAGCACCCATGCCCAAAGACACCGCCACCCCCACCGATCTTGCCGCCCTGACCGACCGTCTGCTGACGCTGGCCCGCGCCGCCGGTGCGGACAGCGCCGATACGCTCGCCGTCGAAGGCACCGCCGTGTCCATCGACGTGCGCGGTGGCACCCTCGAACAGGCGGAACGGGCCGAGGGGATCGATCTGGGCCTGCGGGTTTTCGTCGGGCGCCGGTCGGCCATCGTGTCGTCGCAGGACGCGCGCGCCGCGACCCTGTCGACGATGGCGGAACGCGCCGTCGCCATGGCCCGCGAGGCCCCCGAAGATCCGTATTCCGGCATCGCCGATCCGGGCCAGCTGGCGCGCGACACCGACAGCACCCGCCTTGAATTATGCGACGACACCGAAGAGCCGGAAGCGGCAGCCCTGGAGGAAGATGCGCGCATCGCCGAGGCCGCCGCCCGCGACGTCGACGGCGTGACCGCCATCGACAGCGCCTCTGCCGCCTATGGCAGACGCCGGGTGCAT
Source organism: uncultured Alphaproteobacteria bacterium (assembly GCA_963761735.1). GTDB lineage: Bacteria > Pseudomonadota > Alphaproteobacteria > Rhodobacterales > Rhodobacteraceae > CAVXHQ01. The sequence goes on along the minus strand of CAVXHQ010000005.1, from coordinate 102,689 downwards.
CTGGCCGCCAGCAACGGGTTTTCCGCCGGTTATGCCCGCACCGACCGCACCCGCGCCTGCGTCGCCATCGCGGGAACCGGTACGGGGATGGAGCGGGACTATGACTTCGACACCCGGATCTTTCAGGCCGATCTGCGCGGCGCCATCGACATCGGACGCATCGCGGGCGAACGGGCCGTGGCCCGTCATGCACCCCGCAAACCCAAAACCGGAACCTGGCCTGTCCTGTTCGACGAGCGTATTTCATCGTCGCTGATCGGCCATCTGCTCATGGCGATCCAGGGCGGCGCCATCGCGCGGGGGTCGTCGTGGCTGCTGGAGGCGATGGACACCGCCGTCCTTCCGGACGGTTTGTCCCTGACCGAGGATCCGCACCGCCTGCGGACCGGCTCGTCAAAGCTTTTCGACGCCGAGGGCCTGCCCACCGCACCGCGCACCATCGTCGCGGACGGCGTGCTTCGGAGCTGGACCCTCGACCTTGCGACGGGGCGCAAACTGGGCCTGCCCAGCACCGGCAATGCCGCGCGCGGGCCATCGTCCGCACCCTCGCCCAGCCCCGGCAACATCGCCCTGACCCAAGGATCGGCAACACGGGCCGATCTGCTGCGCGACATGGGCACCGGCCTGCTCGTCACCTCGATGATCGGATCCACGATCAACCCCAACACGGGCGATTATTCGCGCGGTGCGTCGGGTTTCTGGGTCGAGGACGGCGTGATCACCTATCCGGTCGCCGAATGCACGGTGGCGGGCAACCTGCGCGAGATGCTGCGCCAGATCGTGCCCGCCAACGACGCGCGGACGCATCTGTCCCGGGTGGTGCCGTCCCTGCTCGTCGATGCGATGACCCTTGCGGGCGCCTGACGACGCGGCCGATGCGGCCCTGATCGCACGGGCCTGTGCGGATGCCGCACCGCTGGCCCTGAACCACGCGCGCGACGCCCTCGATGTGGTGTTCAAACCGGGCGATGCGGGGCCGGTCACCGCCGCCGACATCGCCGTCAACGAGGCGCTGTCGCACAGCCTGCGCTCGGCCCGGCCCGGATATGGCTGGCTGTCCGAGGAAACCCCGGACGATGCCGCGCGCCTGTCGCAGTCCCGCGTCTTCATCGTCGATCCGATCGACGGCACCCGCAGTTTCATCGCGGGTTCGCCCGACTGGGGTATTTCGGTGGCCGTGACCGAGGCGGGCATCCCCGTCGCCGGCTGCGTGACGATGCCCCGGCACCCGTCGGTCTATCTGGCGGCCCGCGGCGGGCGCGCCACGAAAGACGGCGTGCCCATCGCCGTCTCGGCGCAGACCGATCTGGCGCAGGCGACGGTCCTGACGGGTCGCCCGTCGATGGCGCCCGGGTTCTGGCGCACCCCGCCGCCGTTCACCCGCAAATTCCGCTCGTCCCTGGCCTGGCGTCTGGCGCTGGTGGCCGAAGGGCGGTTCGACGCGATGATCACGCTGGCGCCGGTCTGGGAATGGGACATCGCGGCGGGCGCCCTGCTGGTGGCGCGGGCGGGCGGCACCGTGACCGACCGGCACGGCGCGCCGCTGCGCCTGAACGCGGCGCAGCCGCAGGCCGACGGCATCCTCGCCGCCCCGCCCGCCCTGCACGCGGCGCTGCTCGATCATCTGGCCTAGATCGGCCCTACCCCCTTTCGCCGCCACCGCATCCGGCCTACCAAAGGCCACCAAACCGGAGCATATCCATGACCCAACGTCTGCATCTCGTCTTCGGCGGCGAACTCGTCGATCCGACCACCAACGCCTTTCGCGATGTCGGGGACATCCACATCGTCGGCATGTACCCCGATTACGCGAGCGCCTTTGCATCGTGGAAATCCGAGGCGCAAAAGACCGTGGACAACGCGCACATGCGGTACTTCATCGCACATATCCACCGCCTTCGGGACGAGGAAACCGCCGCCTCCCCGACAGAAGAGCTGGGCAGCTGAGCGTCCGGCGCATGCCCCGGCTCTGCGCCCCGTGGCACCGGGGCTGACCCGCGCCACCGCGCGCCCTGCCGGGGCGCTGGTCTGGTGCCATGTGCCCGATCCCGCGCGGCAAAGCGCGGTCGTCGGTCTGGCGCAGGATCTGGCCACCGAGGGCGATCAGATCACGCTGTTGCTGACCACGGGCGAGGACACGGGCGGCGCGGCCCCGATTCACGGCCACGCAAACGACGCGGGCACGCCGCCCCCCGGCACCGACCCGCGCGGGTTGATCCGCACCATAGCGCCTGTCGATCAGACCGGGGCCATCCGCGCCTTTTTGCGGCACTGGCGGCCCGACGTGGCGGTCTGGCTGGGCGGCACGCTCGTGCCCCGGATGGTGACGGAATGCGCCAGATCGGGCGCGCAGCTGATCCTTGCCGATGCCGCGCACGAGACGCTGCGCAGCCCGGGCCGGTTGTGGGGCACGCGGGTGCCGCGGTCGTCGCTGTCGCAGTTCGGGCACATCCTGTGCGCCGATGCGGCCACCGCCGAGCGGCTGGCGAAAGCGGACCTTGGCGGCCCGATTGCCGAACACACCGGCCGGATCGACGCGGGCCACAGCGTTCTGGGCTGCGTCGAAGCGGACCGCGCAGAGCTTGCCGCGTCGTTCGCCTCGCGGCCCCGCTGGCTTGCCGCCGATCCGGTGACGGTGGGCGCGGACGAGGAACTTACCGCGCTGGCCACGGCCCACCGCATCGCAAGCCACCGCGCGCACCGCCTGCTGATGCTCGTCGCGACGGAGGCGACGACGTCGGTGGCCACGCATTTCGCCGACCGGGGTTTCGCCATAGCCGACCGCGCCGCCGGACAGGAGCCGACGGAGGCCACCGAGGTTCTGATCGGCGACATCGCCGACCTTGGCCTGTTCTACCGCCTTGCCCCCGTCACCTTTCTGGGCGGAAGCCTGACCGAAGGCATCCGCCGCAATCCGTTCGAGGCCGCGGGTCTGGGATCGGCGCTGCTGCACGGTCCCGCGACGTCGCCCCACGCGGGTGCCGCGGCCCGGCTGGACGCGGCGGGGGCGGCGCGTGCCGTGCGGGGCGGCGATGACCTTGGTGCCACGCTCGAACGGCTGTTGTCGCCCGACCGGGCCGCCCTGCTGGCCCATGCGGCATGGGATGTGGCGTCCCGGGGTGCGGCTGCGACAGGCCGGTTGCTGACGCTGATCCGCGCGGCGACGGACCAGAGCACCTGATGCGCCCGCCCGGATTCTGGCACCCCGCACCGGGTGCGGGCCCCGGCGTTTCCGCGCGGCTGCTGGCGCCACTCGGCGCGCTCTATGCCGCGGCGACCGCGCGGCGCCTGCGTCGCCCGGGGATGCGCGCAGATGTGCCGGTGATCTGCGTCGGCAACGTCAATGCGGGCGGCACCGGCAAGACGCCGACGGTCATCGCCCTGGTTCAGCGTCTGCTGGCGCGCGGTGCCACGCCGCATGTCGTTTCGCGCGGCTACGGTGCCCGCCTTGCAGGGCCGTTGCAGGTGATCGAGGGCACGCATGGTGCCGCCGATGTGGGGGACGAGCCGCTGCTACTTGCGGCCTTCGCCCCCACCTGGATCGCGCGCGACCGGGCCGCCGGTGTCCGCGCGGCGCAGGCGGCGGGGGCGAGCCATATCGTCCTCGACGATGGCCACCAGAATCCGGGCGTGATCAAGGACCTGACGATTATCACGGTCGATGCCCACGCCGGTTTCGGCAATGGCCGGGTGATCCCCGCAGGCCCCCTGCGCGAACCGGTCGCCACCGGTCTGGCCCGCGCCGACATGATCCTGTCGATTGGCGGGCACGGCGCGCAGGGGGTGTTCGCCGGTCGCTGGGCATCGGCCATGGCGCCGCTACCGCACCTCACCGGGCACCTCGCGCCGCTGCTGACGGGCATGCCCTGGGGCGGCATGCGGGTGCTGGCCTTCGCGGGCATCGGCCATCCCGAAAAGTTTTTTGCAACGCTGCGCGCCCTGAGGGCAGAGGTGATCCACGCCGAGAGCCTGAGCGATCACCAGCCGCTGACCCGCGCCCTGATGACCCGCCTCGAGGCCGAGGCCCGCACCCGCAACGCCCAGCTGGTGACGACGGAAAAGGACGCGGTCCGTCTGCCGGACGCGTTTCGGGCAAAGGTTCTGACACTGCCGGTCCGCCTGCAGATCGACGACTGGTCCCCGGTCGATGCCGCGCTCGACCGGTTGCCGGGCAACCGACAGTCGTTACCCTAGGCCGCGAATACTAAGAATGCCTTCCCGATGCGAAAACGGCGGCCCCCGAAGGACCGCCGCAAATCGCCGACAGCAGATCGCCTATTCGCCCAGCGCCGCGTCCAGCACGTCGGCGAATTCGTCGTAGCCCATGTTGGTATACAGCTGCCCGTCGATCACGAACGACGGTGTGGATGTGACACCGTGCTGCGTGGAATTCTCCTCGAACCAGGCGACCAGCGTCTGCGCCATCGTCGCATCGGCCATGCAGGCGTCGAGTTGCTCTGCGTCGATTCCCGCCGTCAGACCGATCCTGCGCAGGTTCTCGCCGATCAGCGCCGGATCCTGACCGCCGGCGAGCCATTCGCGCTGCTGTTCGTACAACAGCCCGGTGATGCCGAAGAATTGCGTCTCGCCGCCGCACCGCGCCATCATCGACGCCCACAACCCGAACCGGTCGAAATAGATCTCGCGGTAGACGAAGCGGATCTTGCCGGTGTCGATATAGTTCGCCTTCAGTTCTTCGTACTGGTTGGCGTGGAAATTGGCGCAATGCGGGCAGGTGTAGGATGCGTATTCGATCACCTCGACGGGGGCATCGGCGTCGCCCTGCACCATGTCCACGATGGTCGAAATATCGACCTCGCCGGCCTCCTGCGCGACGGCGGCCCCGGGCAGCGGGCTGAGGGGGGATGCGCCCTGCATAAGGATCCAGCCACCACCGGCGGCGAAAAAGGCGGCGGTGGCCGCGACGGAAAGAAACTTGGTCATATCGGTCCTCTTGGGTGTCTCGGGCGAAAGTTAGCGGTTTCAGGGGAGGGCAGCGAGGGGGCGACGGCTCACGCGCGTTTTCTGGCAAGGACGTTGACCGCCAGCGCCTGTATGGCGGCACGCAGGCCTTCGTCGTGAACGGGTTCCGCCACCTGCGCTGCGGCCTGCATCACGGCGGCGGTCTGGGCGGCTGCGGCCTTTGGCGCGGGATCGAAGGCGACGCGGCCCTCGGCAAAGCCGGTCGGCGCGGTCTGGGTGATGCGGATGCGCGCGATGGCGCGATAGCCGTAGCAGGCGTTCACCCGCTCCAGGATGCGCAGCTTTTCCATCTCGAGCATCGGCGCCTGCGCGCCGGTCGTCAGCATCGTCAGCGTCGCGCCCAATCCGCCCTTGGCGTAGGTCACCTCGACCGGGCGGGCGATGGCCGCGACACGGTCGCCCACGATGTCCGACCAATGGGTCAGCAGACGGCTTTCCGCGAAACCGCGGGTTTCGGACGCGGCGCGTATCCGGCCCTGCAACAGGCCGGTGGCGGGTTTGAACCCATAGGTCGTGGTGGTGCGGCGGGGCTGTTTCATCCGTCATGCCTATCATACAAACCGACAGGTTGAACACTACCGACCATTCCAGCACCTGCCCTGTCCGGACCCATAACAGATGCGTGACGACACCGACCCCATCGCGCCGATCGCCGGCGATCTTCTGGCCTGGTACGACGTGCATTGCCGCGCGATGCCCTGGCGGACCCCGCCCGCCGACCGCGCCAAAGGTGTCCTCCCCGATCCCTACCGCGTCTGGCTGTCCGAGGTCATGCTTCAGCAGACGACGGTGGCGACGGTGGGTGCCTATTTCGAGCGATTCACGGCCCGTTGGCCTGCGGTCGCCGATCTGGCGGCGGCGGCGGACGCCGACGTCATGGCCGCTTGGGCGGGCCTTGGATATTACGCCCGCGCCCGCAACCTGCTGAAATGCGCCCGCGCCGTGGTGAACGATCACGGCGGGCGGTTTCCGGATACCCGCGAAGGCCTGCTGACCCTGCCCGGCATCGGCCCCTATACCGCCTCGGCCATCGCCGCGATTGCCTATGACGCGGCCGCGACGGTCGTGGACGGCAACGTCGAGCGGGTGATGGCGCGCCTGTATGACGTTCACACGCCCCTGCCCGCCGCCAAGGTGCCGCTGACGTCGCTGGCCGCCACGCAAACGCCTGCCCTGCGTCCGGGGGATTATGCGCAGGCGGTCATGGACCTGGGTGCGACGATCTGCACGCCGCGCAATCCCGCCTGCGGCATCTGCCCGCTGCGGACGCCCTGCCGGGCGCGGGCGGCGGGCACGGCGGCGGATCTGCCGCGCAAGACGCCGAAGGCCGCGAAACCGGTGCGGCACGGTATCGCCTATGTGGCGCGCACCGAGGCGGGGCACTGGCTGCTCGAAACGCGCCCCCCTAGGGGGCTGCTCGGCGGAATGCTGGGCTGGCCCACGACGGAATGGGTCACAACCGACACGGCCCCCGCGCCGCCATTGAGTGCCGACTGGCGCGAGGCGGGCGAGGCGCGCCATACTTTTACCCATTTTCACCTGATCCTGCGGGTGCTGGTCGTTTCCATTCCCGAAACCATTCCGCCGGATCGTGGCGATTGGCGCACGAAAGAGGATTTCTCGCCCGCCGCCCTGCCAACCCTCATGCGCAAGGTTTACGACGCGGCCCGCGCCGTCTGAGCCGCAGGGCGTTCTTCGCAAAACCCCAGGCGGGCCGCATTCCCGCCGTTCTGCGACGCTACGCACTCTTTCAGGCGCGCTGCCCGACGATATAGGATAGCCGCAACGTTCGAGGTGCCCCGATGACCGACCAGACATTCCTGCCCCGCAGCGCCGTCGCGCGTGTGGCGCGCGCGCTGCCGTTCTGGTCGTCGCTGATGCTGGTCCCGCTGGCGTGGGTTGCGGCGGCCTACGGCGGCTGGACCATCGCGCTTTTGCCGCTGTGCACATGGTTTCTGTTCGCGCTGCTGGACGCGGCGCTCGGCCTCGAAACCGCAAATGCCGACCCCGCCACCCCCGGCGCCGACCTGCGCTGGTATCGCCTGATCACCCTGATCTGGGCGCCTGTGCAGACCGCAACGCTGTTTGGCATCCTGTGGTATGTCACCGCGACGGCGCATCTGACCCGCATCGAGGAATGGGCGCTGTTCGCCGCCCTTGGCATCATGTCGGGCACCATCGGGATCAACTATGCCCATGAACTGATGCACCAGAAGCCGAAGGCCGAACGCTGGATGGCCGATATCCTGCTGGCGATGGTTCTGTATTCGCATTTCCGCAGCGAGCATCTGCTGGTGCATCACCGCCATGTCGCCACCCCGCGCGACCCGGTGACGGCGCGGTTTTCCGAAGGGTTTCACCGCTACTTCCTGCGCGTGCTGACAACCTGCCCGCCCTCCGCCTTTCGGGCGGAGGCCGCGATGCAGGCCCGCAAGGGACGGCATTGGACGCACCGCAGCAATCCCGTCTGGCGCTACGGCGCGTTGCAGATCGGCTTTGGGGTGCTGGCCGCTGCCATCGGCGGATTCTGGGGGCTGTTCCTGTTCGGCACGCAGGCATTCTGGGCTGTCTGGCAACTCGAACTGGTGAATTACGTCGAGCATTACGGTCTTACACGGCGTCATCTGGGCGGCGGCAAATACGAGCATGTGCTGCCACGGCATTCTTGGAACGCCAACCACAAGGCATCGAACTGGCTGCTGATCAACCTGCAGCGCCATTCGGACCATCATTACAAGCCCGACCGGCGGTTTCCGCTGTTGCAGGCGCATGACGACGCGGCGGCGCCGCAGCTTCCCTACAGCTATTCCGTGATGACCACGGCGGCGCTGATCCCGCCGCTGTGGCGGCGGATCATGAACCCCCGGGTGCGGGCGTGGCGGGCCGCCAATTACCCCGACATCGTCGAATGGGGGCCCTATGACCGCGCAACCAACCCGGTGCCTGTCTAGCCGGTCGCCGTTGCCCGACCGCCGGTTATCGTTACGCCTGTGCAACGTCCGGGCGCGGGAACTCTCGACCGAAGGGACCCGGCTGATTCCGAACCGGCGGCGCCCCAGTCGCGCAGTTCCGCGACCTCGGTTCTGAAAATTACCCGGAGACGGCGCACATCCGTACCGGGCGCGCCGTCACGCTGTGAACAATGAAAAAACCCCGCCGATCCCTGGGGATGCGGCGGGGCAAAGGTGGTGCGTCGGGCGCGGATGCGTCCCTTGGCACTGGCGGTAACCTGGTGGTGCGGCCTAGCCGTCCTGCATCTCTGCACGGACCTGCTGGCGCAGAATGTCTATCGGGACCGATTGCCCGTCGCGGCGGAACGACCAGTATGTCCAGCCGTTGCACGAGGGCGCGCCCTCGTAGCTGGCGCCGACCTGATGGATCGATCCCTTGATGTCCTCACCGATCAGCGATCCGTCGGCTCGGACGCGGGCGGTTTTGCCGCGCGGGCTGGTCAGCGTCTCGCCGGGGCGCAGCATCCCACGCTCGACCAGCACACCGAAGGCGACGCGCGGTTCGGCGCGTTTCGACGCCGTCGTCTGAAGGGCGTCGCGGTCGAAGGGGCGGATGTCGGCGAGGCGCTTTTCGGCGTGTTTGCGATAACCTGCGTCGCGCTCGATCCCGATGAAATCGCGGCCCAGCATCTTGGCCACCGCCCCGGTCGTGCCGGTGCCGAAGAACGGGTCGAGGACCACGTCGCCCGGTTTCGTCGTGCCGACCAGCACCCGGTGCAGCAGGCTCATCGGTTTTTGCGTCGGATGCGCCTTTTGGCCGTCCTCGCCTTTCAGCCGTTCATGCCCGGTGCAGATCGGCAGCACCCAGTCGGAGCGCATCTGGATGCCTTCGTTCAGCGCCTTGAGCGCCTCGTAGTTGAAGGTGTACTTGCTGTTTTCGGACTTGCTGGCCCAGATCAGCGTCTCGTGGGCATTCGTCAGGCGCTTGCCCTTGAAATTCGGCATCGGGTTCGATTTGCGCCAGACCACGTCGTTGAGGATCCAGTAGCCCTGATTCTGCAGCTCCGCGCCCATCCGGAACACGTTGTGATAGCTGCCGATGACCCAGATCGCCCCGTTCGGTTTCAACAACCGCCGGGCGGCGGACAGCCACGCCCTGGTAAAGGCGTCATATGCCGCAAAGCTTGAAAACTGGTCCCAGTCGTCGTCGACCGCGTCGACCACGGAGTTGTTGGGCCGCAGCAATTCACCCTTGAGTTGCAGGTTGTAGGGCGGATCGGCGAAAATCAGATCCACCGATGCCTCGGGCAGCGCCAGCATCGCCTCGATGCAGTCCCCGGCGAGGATCGTGTTGAGGGGCAGCGCGGTTGCGCCCCCGGGAATGCCCTTGGTCATCGTCGTCATCACTGTCTCGTCCCTGACGGCTTTGCCGCCTGTATCGCGGCTTGCGCCACTCTTCGGACCCGACGGGTTGTCCCGTTCATCGCCGCGAAGTCTGCCTCAATCTGCCGGTGCTCTGTCGGCGCCGGTCCGTTGGATGCAGGATGGGCCGTTCCGGGATTCCAAGTCAAAAAGTAAAGTTACTCAATCGCTTACGATTTATTCTTGATACAACATCTGGTGGACGGGGCGAAAACTGCGTCTATGGTGTGCGGTCACGCCCAATTCGCGCAGCGCCAACCTGTGGCTTTTCGACGGATATCCCATGTTCGTCTCCCAACCATAACCCGGATGCTGTTGCGCCAGAGATACCATGAGGGCGTCGCGCCTTGTTTTGGCCATAATCGACGCCGCCGCGATGGACAAAGACCGGCCGTCGCCACCGATGATTCCGGTCGCCGGCAGGTTCAGATCGCGCGGAATCATGTGGCCGTCGACCAGCACGTGGCCGGGCCGCACCGGCAGCGCCGCGATGGCCCGCACCATCGCCAGATGCGAGGCGCACAGGATGTTGATCGCGTCGATTTCCTCGACCGATGCCATGCCGATGCCGACGGCGGCCGTCTCGGCGATCAGCACGGCGAGGGCATCGCGGCGTTTGGCGCTCAGCTTCTTGCTGTCGTTCAGGCCCGGCGGCAGCCGCGCGAAATCGAGGATCACGGCGGCGGCGACGACCGGTCCGGCAAGGGGGCCGCGCCCGACCTCGTCGGTGCCTGCCACGGGGCCGGCGCCGCGCGCGAGGGCGGCGCGTTCAAAGGAATCGTCGGGGGCGAAAGAGGAGCCGGGGCTGGATGAAATCGGTCTGGCCATGCCCCATCGCATCAGCGGCACGCTGCGGGCACAAGGGGCGGATGCCGGTCCTTGCGGAAAAACCGGCGAACGTGGGAAGAGAGGCGGAAGGATCTGGGACCTTCCGCCCCCCTCACGGCACGACAACTGGGGCGTCAGTCGCGCCGCGTGCGAAACCGGCGGGGCGCGCTAGGGCGACCGCTGGCCCGCAACTCGGTAGCCTGCGGAAACGAGGCAGGCGGGTTCATAGCCGCTGACGAACCGGCCCAGCGTGCGCAGGGTGCGCGCACAGGACAGCGGCAGGTCGGCGGCGAAATTCGTGGCCGTCGCCAGACAATCGGGGGCGTAGAGCGACAGGTTGTCGCCCTCCTGGTCGTAGGTGGACAGACAGCGGGCGGGCAGCACCCGGCCCGCGACGACCGCGGGAGCAGGCTGACCCACGGGTGGCAACGGCGTCACGGTGACCGGATAGATAGGGTCGGGCGGCAAGATATCCGGCACGCGAGGCCGTGCCAGCGGGGTCAGGACCGTCGCGTCGGAGACGGCACCCGTGGGCGGTATCGCCCGAACCGCATTCGCGGATTCCGGGCGCCACTGCTGCGGGCCCAGACCGGCGAGCGGATCGGACCGGGTGCCGGGGGGCACGCCGCCGGGTCCGGTATACAGTGGCCGTGCAGGCGTGATGTGGATCGGTGCGGCAATCTGTCCCGTGCTTCGCACGCCGGGGCCGGGGGCCTGCGCCAGACCGGTGCGTTGACGCTGCACACCGGGAACGGGCGCCTGCTGCGCATTCGCAATCGCAAGCCCGACGGCGCCGAGGATAAGCGCCCCGGCAAGCGCCCGGTCGCGGTCTGCGGCGGCAGGGCCCGCGCCAAGGGCCACGATGACGGCAACCGCCAGGGCGCGTGTCGTCGTGCGGCGGATAGTGGACCGGTTCATGCATAGTCTCCTTGTCGGGGCCGACGCGGAAAGGCCCACGGGGGGGGCGGATCGGCCACCCCTTCGGTGGCCGCTGACGTGGGGGGTTTCAAGGCCCCCCGCACCAGCGGCCCGACGCCCTTGCCAGCGAAGCAGAAGACAGGACGTCGATGTGCCCTTATGGCCGTCCGTCATCGCGCGAGACAATATCAGCGGGCGGTTATCGCCTATCACCGCCGCGATCCTCCCGCGGATCGCCTATCCGTCCCGAGACGGCGGTTGTGCTATTGAATATCTGCGTGATTTCGCGCGAGGGTCAATCATGATAAATTCTCTCCGCCTCGCAGGCGCAATCCTTGCCGTTTTCCTTGTCGCCGGTGCCACACAGGCCGCCTGCTTTGCCGATTACAAGGCCAAGCAGGACAACCCCCTGCGCCTGCATTACGGCGTCGCCGAGGTGCGTGGCGATTGCACAGTCGCGCAGGCTCGGGCACAACTCTCCTCATCGCTGGCAGCCGACGGCTGGCAGCTCCTGGAAATCTCGGGTCTGTTCGACGAAAGCGGGCTCGAGGAGAGGAGAGACAGTGCGGGAGACTACTACCTCCGCTATTGAAGCGCGGCTGACCGGCTCACGCACGGTTACCATCGGTATCGCGGCCATCGTGGCAATCCTTGCCATTGCCGCCGCCGTCCTGTTCTGGAACCTGCCGGACGCGAACGCGTTCAACGCGCGGGTCGAACAGTTATTTGTCGAGAGCGAGGGGCTGACCTCGCCCGCAGAAATCGCGTTGCTCGAAATCCTCGCACAGTCGGGGACCGCGTTTTCCGAGACGCTCGACAGCTACCGGTTCGTGATTTTCGTGCTGCTGGTCTTCGCCAGCGCGATGCTGATCGCCGCCATCGCGTTCCTGGTGATGCTGATCGCGATGAACCGCCGGATGGGCCAGATCGAGCGCAAGGGGATCGAGGTGAATTCGCTTCTGATCAGCCGCGATCAGAACACCGTCTATCTCAACAATTTCGAATTCAAGCTGACCGAGGCCGCCATCGAAACGCTGAGCGTATTGGCCGAGGCGCGGATGGACGACGAGGTTCTGTCGGGCGCGGAAATCGAGGCCGTGGTGTCGGGACGGCACGCATCCGACTGCGACGAGGCGGCGGGGGCGACACGGATCAAACGGCTGCGCGATACCCTCGGCAACCAGATGATTTCCGAACTGCTGGTCAAGAATATCGCCCGGCGCGGCTATATGCTCGCCATCGACAAGGACGTGATCCGGATGGTGTGAGGCAGCGGCCCGGTGTGCCGTCCTGAGGGTGCGAACGTGCCTTGACGGCGTTCGGCGAAGACTTAGTTACCTTCGCTCAAGACAGATCGTTGTTCGGGATGCGGAAAGCCGAAACCAAAAATGTACCGTCGGATGGTCTTTTGGCTGGGGGCGCCGATACGACAGGTGTGACAAACCTATGGCAAGGTGCCGCTCTCCACATGTCAAACCGCCCGTTCCAGCGGCCCCGAACCTCGACACCCGTCCCCCACTCCAACGACCGGAGTACTGATGCCCGCAAAATCCCGCACCATCGCCGTCATCGGCCTCGGCACCTTCGGCGCCACCGCCGCGCGTGAACTTGCGCGTTTCGGCAATCATGTCATCGGCATCGATATCGACGAACGTTTCGTGGCGTCGCTGTCGGATCACCTCAGTCAGGCCCTCATCCTCGATGCGCGCGACGATGGCGCCCTGCGCGAGGCGGGGCTGGCGGAATGCGACACCGCCCTGATCGCCATCGGCACCGACCTTGAGGCAAACGTGCTTGCCACGCTGAACGCCCGGATGATCGGCGTCGGCACCGTCTGGGCCAAGGCCAATACCAAACCGCACCACCGCATCCTGAGCAAACTCGGCGTCGACCGCGTCATCCATCCCGAGGAAGAGGTGGGTCAGCGGGTTGCACAGATGCTGCACAACCCGGCGTTGCGCGATTACATGGCCCTCGGCAACGGCCATCACGTCGTGACGTTCCACGTCCCCGAGGATCCGGACGGCACATCGCTGGCCGCTCTCGATCTGCCTGAACGATTCGGTCTGCGCTGCGCGAGTGTCATGCGCGGCACCGACTATATCGGCAACGACGCGCGCGACTGCGCCCTTGCCAAAGGCGATCTGCTGGTGCTGATGGGCCCGCGCGCGTCGTTGCGCGACTTTGGCGAGCACCTCTGACATGGCTCGTCCTGTGGCAAACAGACGCAGCACAACACCTCCGTCGCGGGTGCGCAGACTGGCGCGCCGGTTCCGGGCGCAATCGCCCACCGTGATGCTGATGCTGATCTATGCGGGCGCCATCGTCGCGGGATCTGCCCTGCTGGCATTGCCGTTCGCCCGCACGGTCCCGATGGGGGTGATGGACGTGCTGTTCACCGCAACCTCGGCGGTGACGGTCACCGGCCTCGTGCTGTACGACACCGGATTGGCGTTTACGGTGTTCGGCCAGATGGTGATCGCGATCCTGATCCAGATCGGCGGCCTTGGCCTGATGACATTCGCGGTCCTGCTGTTTTCGGCGCTGGGGATGCCGGTGGGCATGCCCGAAAAACATATCCTGCGCGAAAACCTGAACCAGACATCGACCGCAAACCTGATGTACCTCGTCCGCTCGATCCTGAAGATCGCGCTGACCTGCGAGGCGGTGGGCGTGATCGTCCTGTGTTTCGTCTTCATCCCCGACCACGGTTTCTGGCCGGGTCTGTGGCAGTCGGTGTTCCACGTGATTTCCGCGTTCAACAACGCGGGCTTTGCGCTCTATGGCGATTCGCTCAGCCGGTATGTCGCCGATCCGCTGATCAACCTGACGATCCCGGCGCTGTTCATCATCGGCGGCCTCGGCTTTGTGGTGATCGGCGACATGCTCCAGAAACGCGCCTGGGGGCCGTTGCTGGTGCATACCAAACTTATGCTGGTCGGCAGCCTCATCCTCATTTTATGGGGCTGGGCGACATTTGCGGCTCTCGAGTGGAGCAACCCCGCGACGCTGGGCGCCATGACGCAGACCCCGGACAAGATCATGGCCGCGTGGTTTCAGGGTGTCACACCGCGCACCGCGGGGTTCAACACGCTCGACACCGGCGGGATGCACGATGCGACCACGCTGATGACCATCGCGCTGATGCTCGTGGGCGCGGGCAGCACGTCGACGGCGGGCGGCATCAAGGTGACGACGTTCATCGTCCTGCTGCTGGCGACGATCGCGTTCTTTCGCCGCCGGACGGAACTGCACGTCTTCGGCCGCAGTCTCGGCCTCGAGGTGCTGATGAAGGTGCTGGCCCTGACGACGGTCTGCATTCTGACGATCATGATCACGCTGTTCGCGATTTCGATCAGCCACGACGGCAATTTCCTCGATCTGGCGTTCGAGGTGGTGTCGGCCTTCGGCACCGTCGGCCTGTCGCGCGGCGCGACGGGCGAACTGGACACGCTGGGCCAGATGTTCATCATGGCGATGATGTTCCTGGGCCGTGTCGGCCCTCTGACGCTGGGGTTCTTCCTCGCCACGCGGTCACGTCCTCGGGTCCGCTATCCGTCCGGCGAAGTGTATCTCGGCTGACCGGTTATTGCAGGCGCAAAAACAGCGGATCGACCCTGCGCCAGAAATGCAGCAGGTCCTCGGCCACCGACGGGATCTGGCCCATCGACTGCACCGCATGCACATCCGCCGAGATCAGCGCCGACAGGCGGTATCCCAGGGGGATCACCGCATCGGTCGCCCCGGCATCGCCAAAGCTGTCCTCGATCGCCTCGGTCGCCGATGTCACGGCGTAGACCAGCGCCAGCGCGGGCTGATCCGGCCAGGTTTCGGCCATCCGCCGCACCATCGAGCGTTTGCGGTTGCCCGAGCCCGACAGCAGTTCTTCCATTGCAAATTCGATCATCAGATCGAGTTTGGCATTGCGTCCAGCAGTCACGTTCTCACCCTCCGGCAATGCCCCCATGTCCTTCATTTAGGGTGCTGCCGCGGCGATGTCGCGTAAATACTATTAAATTGATTAATTCTGTCTTGAGTTTGGCGGCGGGACCGTACCTGCCATTGCGGCATCGCAAACGACCGTCGAAATCGCCCCGTCGCGGTGGCCCCGTCGCGGTGGTGTTCCACGATGACAGGCTCATGGCGGGGTTCTGCCGGATCAGGCCCAATCGTGGTTCCGGAGTCGCCGTGCAGCGCAAGTGCCCTGTGCGGCAAGGGCGCTTTCGGGCCGTGTTGCCGGGCCGGTGATCGCCGGGGTTCAGCCTACCCGCGGAAAGCTGTCGCTGTCGAACGGCGCATCCACCGGCAGGTCCAGACCATCGGTCACGACGTGCGGGGCCCCGGTGTTGATCGTGCCGTCGGGCATGAAAATGATCGCATAGGCCTTGCGCACCGCGTCCGACCCGTTCGGTCCGGCGCAATGCCAGGTCAGCCCGTTGTGGAACGTCACCGATCCCGCACGCAGCGGACAGCGCACCGGCGCTACCTCGCGGAACCCGGGGTGCGCGGCAAACTGATCCGTCGGATCCTCGAGCGGGACAGGCTCCAGCGGACCGAGGGCATGGCTGCCCGGCAGAAAACTCATGCAGCCGTTTTCGGGCGTCGCGTCCTCGAGGGCGATCCAGATCGTCGTGGCGCGCCAGCGATCGCGGTGCGGCCAATAGACGGCGTCCTGGTGCCAGGGCGTGCGGTTGTCGGCGAGGCCGGGCTGCTTGAACAGCGCCTGATCGTGCCAGATGCGCATCGGCACCCCCTCGAACGCGGCGGCGAGCGCGCCGATGCGGGACGCCAGGGTGTGCGTCGCGACATCCTCGTGGCGCTGCCAGATGTTCACCTTCTGGTCGAAAATCTTCTCGTACCGGCTCAGGTCGCCGGGCGCCTTGCCGGTGCTTTCGGCGGCTACGGCCTCTTCCACCGCCCGCCGCAGATCGTCCAGTTGGGTGCCGGTAAACACATCCTCGACGACGGCAAAGCCATCGCGCCTGTAGGCGTCGATGCGGGACTGGTCCGGGAAGGTGGCGGTATCGGTCATGACGGTTCCTTTCGGCGCGGTTCTGTCGACGCGGTTCCGGCACGGGCAAACCCGGCGACGGCGGAAACGGTCGGCCCCCGGGGCGCGCGGGGTCGGCGGGCCCCCGACGCCCGCATCATTCCGCGTTTCCCGGTCATTGCCAATCATTATTTTTCAGTAAGGTATGAAATTTGACCGGTTACGATCAAAATTGATTGACTTTGACGGTCGGCAGACGCACCTTATCCTCAACGACACACCGTACCAACCCGGGGAGGGAGCGGCGCGGAGGGGAGGCACAATGACCGTTTGCCAGACGTTCGAGGACCCGCATGCACCGGTCACCCGGTCCTGGCACGCCCGCGCCATCTCGCCCGCCGGCGATCCCGGACAGGGCGGAGGGGCCACAAAGGTCGTGCGCGACTTCGATCTGGCGCAGGTGACCGGCGACGAGGTTCTGCACGCGACGGCACTGGGCGTCTACGCGGTGTTCGTGAACGGCACCCGCCTCGGTCCCGATCTGCTGGCCCCCGGCTGGACGAACTATGACGCGCGGATCGCCTATCGAGAGCTATGCCCTGCGCGATCGTCTGAAACCGGGCGCGAACCGGATCGAAATCTGGCTTGGCGACGGCTGGTATCGCGGGCAGCTCCTCTGGCCGCAAAGCCTGATTCACGAGTGCTACGGCACCCGCGTCGCCGCACTGGCGGAGATTGTGCGCGGCGACGAGGTGCTGCTTGCCACCGGTTCCAACTGGACGTCCGGCACGACGCCTGTCGGCGCGAACGGCATCTATTACGGCGAGGACGTCGATGCGCGCCGCGACGATCCGGCGACCGGGGCGGTCGAGGTATTGGACCTCGATACCGGCCTGCTGATCGCGCAGGAATGTGCGCCGGTGCAAGAACTGGCACCGCTCGCCCCGGTCAAGGAATGGCGCGACGAGACTGGCACGACCTATGATTTCGGCCAGAACATCGGCGGCTATGCAGCCTTTGCCGTGCGCGGTGCTGCGGGCGCGAAAGTCGTCGTCGAACACGCCGAGGTTTTGAACCAGGCGGGCCGGATCGACAACGACAACTACCGCTCGGCCCGCGCGCAGGTGCACTATACCCTGCGGGGCGGGGACACCGAAGAATACCGTCCGCTGTTCACCTTCATGGGGTTTCGCTATGCGCGGATCCGGATCGAAGGCGATGCCACCATCGAACATATCGAGGCGGTGCCGATATCCTCAGTGACCGATCCGGCGGGCACGTTCACCTGCGGCGACGCATCGGTAAACCGGCTGGTCCTGAACACCCTGTGGTCGCAGCGCGGCAATTTCATCGACGTCCCCACCGATTGCCCGCAGCGCGACGAGCGCCTCGGCTGGACCGGCGACGCGCAGGTTTTCGCCGCCACCGCCTGTTTCCTGCACGACTGCAACGCCTTCTTCCGCAAATACCTGCGCGAACTGATCGTGGATCAGCGGCCCGACGGCGCGGTGTCGAATTTCTCGCCGGACCCGACGCGCCTGTACCCCGAGGCGTTCGGCATTCCCGCCGGATCGACCGGCTGGGGCGACGTCATCACCGTCCTGCCGTGGACACTGTGGACGCATTACGCCGACCGCGCCGCGCTGGACGAAGCTTTCCCGCGATGGTCAAATGGATGGACTATCTGTGGAGCATTTCGGACGGGCCGATCATCCTGCCGCCCGCCGGTTTCGTCGACGGCGCGAACGTGGCGGGCCGGGGGTTCACCTTCGGCGACTGGTTGCAGCCCATCGGCGACAACCGCAAACCGCAGCCGACCTGCCACGACGATTGCGCGGCGACGCTGTACCATTACATCTCCGCCGATCTGACGGCCAGGACCGCGAGCGCCCTTGGCCGCGCCGACGACGCCGCCCGCTGGCGCGCCCGTGCCGACGAGATCAAGGCCGCCTTCGCCGCCGAATTCATCACCCCATCGGGTCGCATCGGCACCTCGGACCAGACGACCTATGCACTGGCGTTCCTGCACGACCTGGTGCCCGACGCCTCGCGCGATGCCTCGCTGAAATATTTCCGACGCGCCGTCGAGGCCACCAACGGCCGCATCGGCACCGGGTTCATCGGCACGCCCGCTATCCTGCCCGCGCTGACCAAGGTGGGGATGCGCGATCTTGCGGCCCGCCTGCTGCTCAACCGCGATGCGCCCGGCTGGCTCTATCAGGTGGAACGTGGGGCGACGACGATCTGGGAACGCTGGGACGCGATGGGCCCGGACGGCGAGATCTACGACCCCGAAATGAACAGCTATAACCACTATGCCTACGGCGCCGTCTGCCAATGGCTGTTCGAGGCGGTGGCGGGCATCGCGCCCGACGCGGACGCCCCCGGTTTCGACCGGATCACCGTCGATCCGTTCATCCTCCCCGAAGCTGTCGCCCGTCGCCGCCACCCACCGCTGCCGCCACGGCGAGATCGCGGCGGAGTGGTCCTGCGAGGGGGACCGCGTCACCTATGCGATCACCCTGCCCGAAGGCTGCGAAGGCATCGTCCCCGACAGCGCCGGGCGCCGCGATCTGACACACGACGGCGCCGCCGTTACCGGGCCGCTCACACTGGCGCCCGGGCACCACGAGTTGAAATTTACTTTGACCGATCATCCCCTTCCCGGCACCCTCGCGGGAGGCGAGGCGGCCTGAGCGGAAGGAACAACGGGCACCGCCGGCGACGGCCCTGCCACTCGCCAGTTATCTTCAGGGAGGACGACCCAATGACAGCCAACTTCACGAGATACCTCAGAACCACCGCCCTTGCGGGCACGGTCTGCGCCATCGCGGCGCCCGCATTCGCGCAGGAGGCCGTCGAACTGACATTCCTCGTCGACAACGGCCCGCCGTCCATCGCGCAGGCCGAGGCGCTGGCCGCCGCGTACACCGCGCTGCACCCCGAGGTGACATTCGACATCGAACTGCGCGTCGGCTCCATCGACGGCGACAACCTGGTGAAAACCCGCCTCGCGACCGAGGAAATGGCCGACGTGTTCCTGTACAACTCCGGCTCGTTGTTTCAGGCGCTGGCACCGACGCAAACCCTCGTCGACCTGTCTGGCGAGGCGTTCATGGACGACATCAGTCAGTCGTTCAAGGACGTGGTGACGGCGGGCGACGGTGTCTACGGCGTGCCCATCGGCCCCGGTTTCGCGGGCGGCATCCTGTACAACAGCGGCATCTACGAGGAACTCGGCCTCGAGGTTCCGCTGACCTGGGCGGATTTCATGGCCAACAACGCCATTGTCGCCGAACAGACCGACTATACCCCGATCGTGCAGACCTACGGCGACACATGGTCGGCGCAGCTCCTGGTGCTGGGCGATTATTTCAACGTCGAGGCCGACAGCCCGGGGTTTGCCGACCGTTATACAAACAACGAGGCGAAATTCGCCGACGATCCGGCCGCCCTGCGCAGTTTCGAGCGGTTGCAGGAGGCCTTCGAGGCGGGGTATTTCAACGACGATTTCGGTGCCGCCACCTATAACGACGGCGTGGCGATGATCGGTGCCGGCGAGGGCGTGCACTATCCGATCCTGTCGCTGGCGACCGCCCCCCTGCTCGAGCAGTTCCCCGACGCGCAGATCGGCTTCTTTGCCCAGCCCGGCGACCGTGCCGACGCCAACGGCCTGACGATCTGGCTGCCCAATGCGCTGTATATTCCGCAATCGAGCGAGAACATCGAGGCGGCGACAGACTTTCTCGCCTTCGTGGCAAGCGTCGAGGGCTGTCAGGCGCAGATGGATGCCGGTCAGGTATCCGGGCCTTATCTCGTTGCCGGCTGCGAACTGCCCGACGATGTGCCGCAGGCGACGCGCGACCTCGAGGCCTATTTCGCGGACGATACGCGCAACCTGCCGGCTCTTGAATTCCTGTCGCCGGTCAAGGGCCCTGCCCTGCCGCAGCTGACCGTCGAGGTGGGCTCGGGGATCCGTTCCGCTGCCGACGCCGCCGCGATCTACGACGAGGACGTGCGCAAGGCCGCCCAGCAACTCGGTCTGCCGAACTGGTAAGCGACGGCACCGCGACAACCGGCGCCGTCCCGTCACGGGGCGGCGTTTTTTTAACGGGAAAGGGGGCGGTATGACCATCACCGACGCGAAATCCGCACCGCGCCGCCGCCGCACGGCCTATCCCTATACGTTCTATATTCCCGCGGGCCTGATCTACGGCGTCCTGTTCCTCGTGCCGACGATCTTTTCGTTCTATTTCGCGCTGACCCGCTGGTCGCTGTTCAACTCGCAGTTCATCGGCCTCGACAATTTCGCGCAGTTCTTTCGCGAACCGTTCCTCGTTCAGGGCATGGTCAACACGCTGATCTTCGGGTTCGCGACCTCGGCGATGAAGGTCGTGCTCGGCATGGCCCTCGCCGTGCTGCTGACCAGCCGGATCGCGGCGCGCGGATACCTGCGGGCGGTGATCTTCTTTCCGGTGCTGGTCAGTTTCGTCGGCGTCGGCATCATCTTCAAGGAATTGATGCACCCGACCGACGGCGCGATCAACGTGGCACTCGAGGCCGTGGGCATCGACGGGCCGGGATGGCTCGTCACACCCTGGCTCGCGATCTATTCGGTGATCGCGGTGGACGTCTGGAAAGGCGTCGGCATCGCCACGGTCATCTTCATCGCGGGCATCGTGTCGATCCCGCAGGATTTCTACGAGGCCGCGCGCATCGACGGCGCCACCAAAAGCCAGATGTTCTGGCGCATCACCCTGCCGCTGTCGCGCCCCGCGACGATCACCGTCGTGACGCTGAGCCTGATCGGCGGGCTGCGCACCTTCGATCTGATCTGGACGATGACCGGGCGGCGGGCCGGGGTTTTCGTCCGACGTGGTGGCCTCGATCATCTTCAAGCAGTATCAATCCGGGTTCTACGGGTCTGTCGACCGCCGGAAACGTCGTCCTGTTCGTGTTCATCGCGGGCATCATGCTGCCGGTCACCTGGTGGTTCAACCGGCGCGAGGTCGACCTGTGAGCGCGCAGGGCAAGCGTCTTTTCTGGGGCGGTATCGCCATCGCCCTTACCTCGGTCGTGTTCATCATGCCGTTCCTGTTCGCGCTGTTTCAGGCCGCGAAATCCGAAACCGAGGCCGCGCGGCTGGCGTTTTCATGGCCCACCGAATGGCATCTGATCGAAAACCTGATCACCGTCATCCAGATCCGCGACTATCAGCTGCTGCTGGCGTTCATGAACTCGACGATCATCACCGTGGCGGGCGTCACCGGCCTCGTGATCTTTGCCTCGATGGTCGGGTTCGTGCTGCAACGGCGGCAAAGCCGGTACTCCGGTCTGGTCAATTTCCTCGTGCTGGCGGGGCTGATGATCCCGCCCGCCGTGGTGCCGACGATCTGGCTGATGCAGGAACTCGGTATCTTCAAGACGTTGCACGGCATGGTCCTGATCGAGATCGCCTACAACCTGTCGTTCTCGATCCTGCTGTACCGCGCCTTCGTCGCCACCATCCCGCGCGACCTCGACGAGGCGGCGATCATGGACGGGGCGAAACCCTGGCAGGTTTATTTCAAGGTGATCTTTCCCCTGCTCAAGCCGGTCACCGTGACCAATATCGTCATCCAGTCGATCGCCATCTTCAACGATTTCGTCAATCCGCTGTATTACCTGCCGGGCAAGGACAACGTGACCGTGCAGCTGACCCTGTACAACTTCCAGAGCCAGTTTCAGACGTCCTATAACCTGCTGTTTTCCAACGTGCTGCTGGTGACGATACCGCCGCTGATCGTTTTCGTCTTCTTCAACCGCCAGATCGTCGCCGGCATGACCGCCGGCGCTGTAAAAGGCTGACCGGCATGACCGCCGGCGCTGTAAAAGGCCAACCGGCATGACAGCCGGCGCGGTCAAGGGATAGGTCCTCATGTCCAACGTCACGATCCGCAACCTGTCGAAACAGTTCGGCGCCATCAAGGTGATCGAGGATATCGACCTCGACATCGCGGCGGGCGAATTCGTCGTGTTCGTCGGCCCCTCGGGCTGCGGGAAATCGACGCTGCTGCGGATGATTTCCGGCCTCGAGGAAGAGAGCGGCGGCACCATCGAGATCGGCGGGCGTGACGTGACGGGCGTCGAGCCGTCGATGCGCGGCGTGGCAATGGTTTTTCAGTCCTACGCGCTGTATCCGCACCTGACCGTGGCGCAGAACATCGGGTTCTCGCTGAGCCTCGCGCGCAAATCCAGGGCCGAGATTGCCGAGAAGGTCGGCGCCGCCGCGGATATCCTGCAACTCGGCCCGCTGCTGGACCGCAAACCCAAACACCTGTCCGGCGGCCAGCGTCAGCGCGTCGCCATCGGGCGGGCCATCGTGCGCGATCCGCAGGTGTTTCTCTTCGACGAACCGCTGAGCAACCTCGACGCCGCCCTGCGCACGCAGATGCGGCTGGAGCTTGGCGAACTGCACCAGCGCCTGGGCACCACGATGATCTATGTGACCCACGATCAGGTCGAGGCGATGACGATGGCCGACCGGATCGTCGTCCTCAACGGCGGGCATATCGAACAGGTCGGCACCCCGTCGGAACTGTACCGCACCCCCGCGACGCCCTTCGTCGCAGGCTTTATCGGGTCGCCGAAAATGAACCTGTTCAAGGGAGAAATGGCCGCGGCCGAGGGCTGCGAGGTGCTGGGCATCCGGCCCGAGCATATCGCGGTAGACGACGCCGCGGGCACCTGGGCCGGGACCGTGAAACTGGTCGAAAACCTTGGCGCCGACGCGATTCTGCATGTGGATACCGACGATGTCGGCCGCGTCGTCGTGCGGATGGACGGCGAAACTGGGGCACGGCCCGGCGCGCGCGTCCACCTGACGCCCCGGGCCGAACGGCTGCACCGCTTTCGCGCCGGGCAGCGCATCGGTTAGGCGGTTGCCGCGCGCCACCGGGCGGCATACTCGCGCAGAGCGTCGCCGTTGCCCGGGACCGATACGGGCGCAGGTGCCGCATAGGGCGGATCGTCCAGCAACAGGCAGGCGCTGCCCGCGCTGGTGCCCGTCGACGCCGCCGAGGCCATCACCCCGTCCGGGCGGATCGCGGCCAGCATGGCGAGGTAGTCGGCGTTGCGCGCGAAGGGCCCCTCGACGATGGCGGGACCTTTGGTGCCAATGAGATTCAGGCAGGTATCGGTCATCAGCGCGAGGTAATATGCCAGCGCAAGCATCCGCGCGCCCGGGCTTTCGGGCATCGCACGCCACCGGTGCGCAGACCCCGGAAACGGCCCCGAGCCGGCCTCGACGGACGGCAGCAGCATGACGCCGCGCAGCACCGCGTCCCGGTCGGCGCGGGTGGGCGCGCCGTCACAGCCATCGCGGATCCGCTCGTATTCGCGGCCGCCCATGAACCGGGCCGAAGGGACGGGATTGCCCCGCGCATCGGTGTTGATCAGACAATCGCGCGCGGGATCGAGGCGGGCGTGCGCCGCGCCGACGGCCATGCAGATCACCCAGGTGCCGGTCGATACCACGGCGAACGGCCCTGTCTGGCCCAACAGATGCGGAAAGAGCGAAGCGTTGCTGTCGTGGATGCCGCAGGCGACGGGGGTGTCCAGTGGCAGGCCGGTCGCGGTGGCGACCTGCCGCGTCAGCGTGCCCAGCACGCTGGCCGAGGTCCGCGCGGGCGGCAGTTTGCCCGCGATGCCGAGGCGGTCCACGAGGGATGAAAATTCGCGGGTTTGCGGCTGCCACAGATCGGTATGGCAGCCCAGCGACGTCACCTCGGTCGCCATGACGCCGGTCAACCGCCAGGCCCAGTATTGCGGATAGGTCAGGATGTGCGCCGTGCGGTCCGCCAGCCCCGGATCGACACGGAACTGCCAATAGAGTTGCGCGCCCACATTGAGGCCGCCGGGCAGGCGCGCCGACCCGGTCTGCGCGAACGGCGGGCGGATCGCATCGTAGTCGGCGGCAACATCCGCCGGGCCGCCGCCCGCATGACTTTCAGTGGCGAAGCCGTGCTCGTAGTCGAGCATCGGCGCCGCGAGGCTGCCGTCCGCCGCCAGCAGCACCGCCGAGGCGCCGTGCGTCGTAATGGAAATGCCGTCGATCCGGTGCACGGCCCCCAACCGCCTCAGCGCATCGACAAAGAATGCCCAGTGCCCGTCAAGGTCGAAATGCGGCCACGGCGGGCCGGGCAGCACGGTATTGGGCCGGGTTTCGACGGCAACCTCGCCCAGCGTGCCCGCATCGACGAGCGCCAGCTTGGCGTTGGTCTTTCCGACGTCGATGACGGCGATCGTCGGGGCGGATGCGGGATCGGGCGTGGTCATGGCATGTGGAATACACGTTCCAGCGTTACCGCGACAGGTTCGTTCGACGCCCGCGTGTCCATCACATCGGCCATATGCGCCCACCAGCGGCGCATGACCGGATGGTCGGGCAGCGCGTCCATGCCGTGATCCCGGGGCCGGGTCAGGATGGCGAAAAGCGTGTGGGTTTCGGGATCGAGCCAGATCGAATAATCGCTGACGCCCGCGCTGCGCAGCAGGTCCGACAGCTCTGGCCAGATCTCGTCGTGGCGTTCGATGTATTCGGCGCGCTTGCCGGGGTGCAGCTGCATCCGGAAGGCATATCTTTCAGGCCGGGCCGTCATCCGGCGGCCTTCCGTCCGATAAGGGCGAACAGGCGCGGCAGCGCGATGACGCCGATCAGCAGCCCGCCGACGAATATCGACATGACGATGCCCGGCACATTCAGCAGCCCCAGACCGAATGTCACCATGCCCATCACCAGCGCCGCGATCACGACGCCCGGGATCGTGCCCGCCCCGCCAAGGATCGACACGCCGCCGAGGACGACCATCGTCACGACCTCAAGCTCCCATCCCTGCGCGATGGAGGGACGCGTGGAGCCCAGGCGCGACGTCAGGCAGACGGCGGCGAGCCCGGACATGAGACCGGTCAGGCAAAACAGCACGAACTTGGTCCGCATGACGCGCACGCCCGAAAACAGTGCCGCCGTCGGGTTGTTGCCGATGATGTACAGGCGCCGCCCGAAGGTGGTGAAATGCAACAGGATGCCGAACGCGAGGGCGAGGACGCAGAAGATCACGACCTCGTATGTGATCACCCACCAGATGTATCCGCGCCCGAAAACGGCGAAATCGTTGGGGTATCCGTTGAACGCCTGATCGCCGAGGACGATATAGGCGATGCCGCGAAACAGGCTCATCGTGCCGATGGTCACGACGATGGACGGCAGGCCGAGGCGCGTGACCAGCACCCCGTTGAACGCCCCGCACAACAGGCCCGTGGTCAACCCGATGAGGACCAGAACCGGCGTTCCGGCCCCGTATTGCAGCGCGAATCCCATCGCGGTGGACGCCAGTGCGACGATGCCCGCGACGCTCAGGTCGATCTCTCCGGTGATGATCAGCAGCGCCATCGCGAAGGCGATCATCGCCTTTTCGGTAAAGTTGAACGTGGCGTCCGACAGGCTCCACGGATCGAGGAAATAGGGGCTGGCCTGCGTGTTGGCGAAGAAGATGAGGATTGCCACGCCGAGCAGCAGCACCTCCCACGAGCGGATCAGGCGCGCGGACCGGCTGCGCAGACGGTCGGGAATGTGGCGATCCGGCGTTTTCGGGGCGGGCGCGTTCATGTCTTTGCCTCCGCGCTGCGCAGGATGATCCGGCCCCTGGACCGTTCGGAGCGTGAGTTGAACGCGACCGCGATGATGATCGCCGCCCCCGAAATCGCCAGTTGCCAGAACGGCGAAATTCCCGCGACCGGCAGCGCGTTCTTGATCACGCCAAGGAACAGGGCGCCCAGCACGGCGCCCCCGACAGTGCCCATGCCGCCCATGATCGAAATGCCGCCGATGACGCAGGCGGCGACCACGTCGAGTTCGAACCCGCCCGCGACGTCGACCGAGGCCACGGTATAGCGCGACACCCACAGATAGCCGCACAGCCCCGCCAGCGCACCGGATATGGTGAACGCCGTGAACCGGGTGCGGCCCACGTCGATGCCGGTATAGACGGCGGCGTGTTCGTTGCCGCCGACCGCATAGAACGCGCGGCCCAGCGGCGTGCGCCCGATCAGCACAATGAATATCGCGACGACGATCAGCGCGGTCCATCCCAGTACCGGCAGGCCGAGAAACGACATCCGCGGCAGCGCCTTGAACGCCTCCGACATCTCGTGGGCGTTGATCCACGCGCCACCCGAAACGAGGAACACCGCGCCGCGATAGATCGTCAGTGTGCCCAGCGTCACGACGATGGACGGCAGGCCGAGTTTCCACACGAGGATGCCGTTGAACGCGCCCAGACCGGCGCCGATGAACAGCGCCAGCGCGATGAGTGCGGCGACCGGCACGCCGGGTGCGGCGGCGTTCAGCGTCGCCACGGCCATGCCGGTGAGCGCCAGGCTCGCGGCCACCGACAGGTCGATGCATTTGGACAGGATCACCACCATCTGCCCAAGTGCCAGGATGATGAGGATCGATGTATCGTTCAGGATCGATGCGAGGTTAGACGGGGCCGCAAAGCCCGAGAACCGGGTTTCGACCAGGGCGATCAGGGCGATTATCGCGCCGAGCAGCGCCGCCTCGCGCGAACGGATCAGGCGCATCATGCCGCCTCTCCGTATCCGGCGGCGGCGCGCACGAGGGCCTCTGGCGACATGTCGGCACGGTCCCATGTGCCGACCATCAGGCCTTCGCGCATCACGATCACCCTGTCGGACATGCCCAGAATTTCGGGGATTTCGGAACTTACCATCAGGATCGAGAGTCCCTCGGCGGCAAGTTCCGCCATGAACGCATGCACCGCCGCCTTGGAGCCCACGTCGATGCCCTTCGTCGGCTCATCGAGGATGATGACGCGCGGCAGCGTGGCCAGCCATTTGGCGATCACCACCTTTTGCTGGTTGCCGCCCGACAGATTGCCGACGTTCTGGTCCAACGCGGCGGCGCGCAGGTCGAGCCGCTCGGTATATTTGCGGGCCAGCGCGAATTCCTCGGCCATTTGCAGGAACCCGCGCGCGGAAATCCGCCCCAGCGACGGCAATGTGACGTTCTGGAAAATCGGCAGGCCGGTGATCGTGCCCTGACGACCCCGGTCCTCGGGGACATAGACGATGCCGTGCGCGATGGCGTCGCTGGGCGCGCGTATGTGGGCATCTTGCCCGCCGATCCGCACGGAACCGGACGCGCGGGTGATGCCGAACAGCGCCTGCATCGTCTCGGACCGCCCGGCACCGACGAGACCGTAGAGCCCGAGGATCTCGCCCCGGTGCAGGGTGAAGCCGATGTCATGAAATTCGGTGGGATGCGTGAGGCCCGCAACCTCGAGGACGGGCGGGCCGATGTCCGGCGTGCGCTGCGGAAAGATCGTGTCGACGGCGCGGCCGACCATCATCTCGACGAGCGCGTTTTCGGTGGTGTCGGCGATCATCCCCGCGCCCACCATCTCGCCGTCGCGGAACACGGTGTACCGGTCGGCGATGCGGAAGATCTCGTCGAACTTGTGGCTGATGAACAGGATCGCGCGGCCCTGCTCTTTCAGACGGTCGACGAGGTCGTACAACTCCTCGATCTCGGCCTGCGAGAGGGCGGCGGTGGGCTCGTCCATGACAACGACGCGCGCGCTGATCGACAGGGCGCGGGCGATGGCGACGAGGTGTTTGGACGCAATGCCAAGGTCGCGCAGGGGCGCATCGACCGGCAGGGCGGCACCGATGCCTTTCAGGATGTCGTCCGCCTGCGCGTGCGTCGCCGCCCAGTCGATCAGGCCCCATGCGGTGCGCGGCGTGTGACCCAGAAAGATGTTCTCGGCGACAGTCAGGTCATCGAACAGGACGGTTTCCTGATGGATCGCGGTGACGCCCGCCTCCGCCGCATCGGTGGCGGTGCGAAAATCGCGCGGAGTACCGTCGACGACGATCTGTCCCGCGTCGGCGCGGTAGATGCCGGTCAGAACCTTGACCAGCGTCGATTTTCCCGCACCGTTCTCCCCCACCAGGGCCGTCACCTGACCGGGATAGAGCGCGAGATCCACACCGCCCAGCGCGCGAACGCCGGGGAAAGATTTGGTGATCCCGCGCAGTTCGAGAACCGGCGCCCCGTTCGACGAGGCGGTGTCTGACAAGGAGGCGTCGGACAAGGCGGTGGCTGGGGCGGCCTCGGACATGCGGGCACCTGACTGAATTTTAGGGAATTTGGGGTGGCCCGGAACCTGTCGCCCCGGGCCGGGCGAGATCAGAAGATGCTCTTGAACTCTTCGATGTTGCTCGCGTCATAGGTGAACGGCTCGGACATCGCGGCCTCGGAGTTGTCATCCAGAACCGTGGTGCCAAGACGGCCCATGTCGAGCTCGGCGCCCGGTACGGCCTCGGCGCCGTTCACGATGTCATAGGCGAGCATCGTCGTGGCATAGCCAAGGTCGATCGGGTTCCAGATCGCGAAGCTCTGCGAGGCGCCGCTTTCGATCGCGCCGGCCATTTCGGACGGCAGGCCGAGGCCGGTGACGTTCACCTGACCGATCATGTCCGCATCCGCCACGGCCTGTGCGGCGGCGACGATGCCGACGGAGGTGGGCGAAATGATCGCGTCGAGGTCGGGATAGGTCTGCAACAGGCCCTGCGTCTCGCGGTAGGATTTGTCGGCAAGGTCGTCGCCGTAAACCGTCGCGACCACCTCGATGTCGGGATAGTTGCCCATCACCGCGTTCATTTCCTCGATCCAGATGTTCTGGTTCGTCGAGGTCGACGTGGCCGACAGGATCGCGACCTGGCCGCCGTCCGGCAGGTGATCGGCGGCGAGCTTGATGATCGTCTGGCCGATCAGCTCGTTCGACGAGGGCGACAGGTGCATCTGACGGCCTTCGGGGGCAACGCCGGAATCCCACGAGATCACGGTGATGCCACGTTCCATCGCGCGTTGCAGGGCGGGGACGAGGGCGTCGGGATCGTTCGCCGACACCGCAATCGCATCGACGCGCTGCGCGATGAGGGCGTTGATCACTTCGATCTGGCCCTCGGCGGTGGTATCGGTCGGGCCGGTATAGATGATCTCGACGTTGCCGAGTTCTGCGGCGGCCTCTTCGGCGCCGCGGGCCGCGGCCTCGAAGAACCCGTTGCCCAGCGATTTGACGACCAGCGCGATCCGCACGTCGTCCTGCGCCATAACGGCCCCGCCGAACATCGTGGCGGCGGCGGTGGTGGCCAGCATCAGTCTTCTCGAAATACCCATTTTGATTCCTCCCATGGATTTAGTTGGTCCGTCCGCGTCAGCCAGTCTCCCGGGCGTCGACACGGGCGGGGGTGACGGTGACGAGGGCAACACCGGCGGCGTCGACCATGGCGGCCTGCGCGTCGGTGATGCGGTCGTCGGTGATGATCGTGGCGATCCGGTCGAGCCCGCACAAAAGCAGGCTCGATCCGCTATCGAATTTGGTGCTGTCGGCCATGACGACGACCTCGTCGGCCTGCCCGATCAGCTTGATTTCGGCCTGGATGATCAGCGGATCCTGTTCGCTGATCCCAAGGCGCGAAATGCCCTGACAGCCGAGGAAGAGCCGCTTGGCCGCAAAGTTGCGGGTCACGTCGTTCTCGAACGGTGACAGGATGATGTTCTGTTCGCGGTAGATCGTACCGCCCGACAGCATCACGGTGTTCTTGGACTGATGCAGCAGGTGTTCGGCGATGGGGAACGAGTTGGTGAATACCAGACACCGCTTGTTCGCCAGCGGATGCACCATCTGAAATGTCGTCGTACCACCGTTGATGATGATCGGATCGCCGTCTTCGCACATCTCCACGGCGGCGGCGGCAATGGCGCGTTTGGCGGCGATGTTGCGTGACTGGTTGAACGCGAACGTCTTGCCCGACAGGCCCACGAACTGTGGCGGGCGCAGCGATTCCGCGCCGCCGCGTACCCGGCGCAGCTTTTTCTGGACATGCAGCGTGGCAATGTCGCGGCGCACGGTCGCCTCGGACGCCGACGTCATTTCGAGGAGGTCGGCGACCGTCACGACGGGCTTTGCCTCGACGGCGGAGAGGATGATCCGGTGGCGTTCATTTTCGATCATCGCACGTCCTCCCTGCCACCATCCTTTCGATTCCCCTGCCATTGTCAATCAGAATATCGTAAATTTCAGTCATATCACGGCGATCTATGATCGTTCATGACTGAATATGATTGACCTGCACCCGGTGTTGCGCCATCTTTGAGTGCAAATGCCATGATGTCGGGCCAGACGGGCCGCGGCGCATGGTCCGGGGGGAGAATACCGTGACCGACAGCACGACGATGGGCGCAGATGCCCGCCTTGAAAACCTTTGGAACGACGAGACGGCGCGCGGCATGACAGAGCCGGAACTGCTTCTCTACCGGTCCAACATTCTGGGCTCGGACAAGCGGGTGACGAACTATGGCGGTGGCAACACCTCGGCCAAGGTGATGCAGGCCGACCCGCTGACCGGTGAACAGGTCGAGGTGCTGTGGGTCAAGGGATCGGGCGGCGATATCGGATCCATAAAAATGGACGGGTTTTCGACGCTGTACATGGACAAGTTGCGCGCCCTGAAGGGCCTGTATCGCGGTGTCGAGCACGAGGACGAGATGGTCGGCTATCTGCCGCACTGCACGTTCAACCTGAACCCGAGGGCCGCGTCCATCGACACGCCGCTGCACGCCTATGTGCCGCGCGCCCATGTCGATCACGTCCACTCCGACGCGATCATCGCCATCGCGGCGAGTGCCGACGGCATCGCCCTGACAACAGAGATTTTCGGCGACGACATCGGCTGGCTGCCGTGGAAACGTCCGGGATACGAGCTTGGTCTGTGGCTCGGCGATTTTTGCGCCAAGAACCCCGAGGCGCGCGGCGTCATCCTCGGCTCGCACGGGTTGTTCACCTGGGGCGATACGGCGCGTGAATGCTACGACACCACCATCGAGATCATCAATCAGGCGGTTGGCTGGCTGGAGGGCAAGACCGCCGGGAAAGAGCCGTTCGGCGGCCCGGTTCATCAGTCTCTCGACGCGGAGGCGCGGCGTGGGATCGCAGCGGCGCTCATGCCCGCTATTCGCGGCATGATCTCGGCCGACAGTCACAAGGTCGGGCATTTCGACGACAGCACGGCGGTGCTCACCTTCGTCAACGCCGCCGATATGGCGCCTCTCGCCGCCCTCGGCACCTCCTGCCCGGACCATTTCCTGCGCACCAAGATCCGGCCTCTCGTCGTCGATTTCGACCCGGCAAATCCGGACGTGGACGGCACGCTTGCGGGGCTTGCGCAGATGATCGATGCCTACCGCGCCGGTTACGCCGCCTATTACGACCGTTGCAAGCGCGAGAGCAGCCCCGCAATGCGCGATCCCAACGCCGTGGTCTATCTGATCCCCGGCGTCGGCATGATCACATTCGCGGCGAACAAGCCGACGGCGCGGGTGTCGGGTGAGTTTTACGTTAATGCGATCAACGTGATGCGCGGCGCCCATGCCGTCAGCACCTATCAGGGCCTGCCAGAACAGGAGGCCTTCGACATTGAATACTGGCTGCTTGAGGAAGCAAAGCTGCAACGCCTGCCCGCACCCAAGGCGCTGGCGGGGCGCGTGGCGATCGTCACCGGCGGCGCGGGCGGTATCGGCACGGCAACGGCGATGCGCTACCTCGACGAAGGGGCCTGCGTGATGCTGGCCGATATCGACGAAGGCGCGCTGGCCGAGACGCGGGATGCGCTGGCAAAAAAATACGGCGCGGATGTGGTGCGGACTGTCCTGATGGACGTGACGAGCGAAGCGGCGGTGATCGCCTCCTACGCGGATATGTCCGTCGAATTCGGCGGCGTCGACATCGTGGTGTCGAACGCGGGCATCGCGTCGTCGGCGCCGGTCGAAAAGACCTCGCTGGAAATGTGGAACATGAACATGTCGATCCTGTCGACCGGTTATTTCCTCGTCGCGCGCGAGGCGTTCAAAGTGCTGAAAGTACAGGGCATCGGCGGGTCGATGGTGTTCGTCGCGTCGAAGAACGGGCTGGCCGCCAGCCCGGGTGCCTCGGCCTATTGCACCGCCAAGGCGTCGGAAATCCATCTGGCCCGCTGCCTCGCCCTCGAAGGGGCACCGGACGGCATCCGCGTCAACGTGGTGAACCCCGACGCGGTGCTGAAGGGATCGAAAATCTGGTCCGGCGAATGGCTGGATCAGCGGGCCGAAACCTATGGCACCGACAAGGGCGGCCTCGAGGAGATGTACCGCGAGCGGTCGCTGCTCAAACGCTCCGTCCTGCCCGAGGATATCGCCCAGGCCTGCTATTTCTTTGCCGCCGATATCAGCGCCAAAAGCACCGGCAACATCATCAACGTGGACGCGGGCAACGTGCAGTCGTTCACGCGCTAGGCGCGCCACAGGGGAAAACATCATGATCGACCGGAACACCATCGACGCCGAAAACGCCCGCGCCGAGGCCACCCTGCGCGCCGATTACGACGCGCTGACCGCCCACCTGGACCGTCGCGGCATCGATGCGGCCAGGATCAAGGACCGTGTCGCCGCCTATGGCGTCGCAATTCCGTCCTGGGGCACGGGCACCGGCGGCACCCGTTTCGCGCGGTTTCCGGGCGCGGGAGAGCCTGCCAACATCTTCGACAAGCTCGACGATTGCGGCGTCATCCATCGCCTGACCCGGGCCACGCCATCCGTTTCGCTGCATATTCCGTGGGACAGCGCAGATCCCGCCGACCTGAACGCCAAGGCCGAGGAAACCGGCCTGCGGTTCGATGCGATGAATTCGAACACCTTTCAGGATCAGCCCGATCAGGCCCACAGCTATAAATTCGGATCGCTGTCGCATACCGATGCCGCGACACGCGCGCAGGCGGTCGAGCACAACCTCGCCTGTATCGACCTGGGGCGACAGATCGGATCGACGGCGCTGACCGTCTGGGTCGGCGACGGCTCAAACTTTCCGGGTCAGGCGCATTTCACCCGCCAACTTGACCGGTACATGGAAAGTGCGGCGCAGATCTACGCGGGCCTTCCGGACGACTGGCGCCTGTTCACCGAACACAAGATCTACGAGCCTGCGTTCTATTCCACCGTCGTGCAGGACTGGGGCAGCAACTACCTCATCGCCTCGGAACTGGGCGAAAAGGCGTTCTGTCTGGTCGACCTCGGGCATCACGCGCCGAACGTGAACATCGAGATGATCGTTGCCCGCCTGATCCGTCAGGGCAAACTCGGCGGGTTCCATTTCAATGACAGCAAATACGGCGACGACGACCTCGATACCGGCTCCATCGACCCGTACCGCCTGTTCCTCGTGTTCAACGAGTTGGTCGAGGCGCAGGACACCCCCGGTTTCGATCCCGCGCACATGCTCGATCAAAGCCACAACGTCACCGACCCGATCGAAAGCCTGATGGTCTCCGCGATGGAAGTGCAGCGCGCCTATGCGCAGGCGCTGATCGTGGACCGGACCGCCCTGGCGGGGTATCAGGACGCCAACGACGCGCTGATGGCACAGAATACGCTCAAGGCCGCGTTCCGCACGGATGTAGAGCCGTTGCTGGCGATGGCGCGGTTCGGGAACGGCGGGGCGATCGACCCGGTCGGCACCTACCGTGCCTCGGGCTATCGCGCGCGGGTGGCGCAAACCCGGCCCGCAGTGTCGGGGGCGGGCGGCGGCATCGTCTGAGCGGACCGCGACACGGGCGCCGCGCGGCCTTTCACGCCTGTGCCGCAGGGTCACGCATGCATCCCATGTGCGCCGTGCATGGCCCGGGTGCGGACTGCGTGACATCCCGCGCCCGGGCGGCTAAGGCGATGTTCAGGGCCGTGCCGCCAGGATCGCCGGCCGCGCCCCGGACCCGCGCGTATCGCGCACCCCCGGTCCGCCACCCCGCCGCCAGACGCTAGGAAAATCGTGAAAAAGACCCTGTCAGACGCGCTCGAGGCGCGCGGATACACCACCCTGACCGCCGTGCAGGACGCCGTGACGACGCCCGAGACGCTGGGCCGCGACATGCTCGTTTCGGCGCAGACCGGGTCTGGCAAGACGGTGGGATTCGGCCTTGCCATTGCACCGGGGATACTGGGCGAGGCGGATACATTCGACACCGCGGGCGCGCCGCTGGCGCTGGTGATCGCGCCGACGCGCGAGCTGGCGTTGCAGGTCCGCCGCGAGTTGGCGTGGCTGTTCGAGAACACGAACGCCGTCGTCACCTCGACCGTCGGCGGCATGGACATGCGCGACGAACGCCGCGCGCTGGGCCGTGGCGCGCATATCGTCGTGGCCACCCCGGGCCGCCTGCGCGACCACATCATGCGCGGCTCTATCGATCTGGCGTCCCTGCGGGCCGTGGTGCTGGACGAGGCAGACGAGATGCTGGATCTGGGGTTCCGCGAGGACCTTGAATTCATCCTCGAAAACGCGCCCGCCGAACGGCAGACCCTGATGTTTTCCGCCACGGTGCCCGCCTCCATCGCGAAACTGGCCAAGACCTATCAGTCGAACGCCATCCGGATCGAGGCGGCGGGCGGTGCCGATCAGCACGCAGACATCGCCTATCGCGCGCTGCGCGTCGCCGCCCGCGACGTGGAAAACGGCATCATCAACGTCCTGCGCTTCTACGAGGCCCCGAACTCACTCGTGTTCTGCAACACCCGCGCGATGGTCAACCGGCTGACGACGCGGCTGTCGAACCGCGGATTTTCCGTCGTTGCCCTGTCCGGCGAGCTGTCCCAGACCGAGCGGACCCACGCCCTTCAGGCGATGCGCGACGGACGCGCGCGGGTCTGCGTGGCGACAGATGTGGCCGCGCGCGGCATCGACCTGCCGAACCTCGAACTGGTGATCCACGCCGACCTGCCGACCAATCAGGAGACGCTGCTGCACCGGTCCGGCCGCACGGGACGCGCGGGCCGCAAGGGCACCAGCGCGCTGATCGTGCCACCCGCCGCGCGCAAAAAGGCCGAACGGCTGCTGTCCTGGGCAAAGCTGACCGCCGACTGGGACGACGCGCCGGGCGCCGAAGAGGTGACGGCGCGCGATCTGCAACGTCTGCTGGCAGACCCGGAATGGTACGCGCCGATCGCCGAGAGCGACACCGAAACCGTCGAAACGCTGGTCGCGAGCTTTACCGTCGAACAGATCGCCGCCGCCTATCTGCGCCTGTACCACGAACGCCATTCCGCGCCCGAGGATCTGTCCGACGTCACCGAAAAGGCCAAACCGCGCGAGGCATT
Source organism: uncultured Alphaproteobacteria bacterium (assembly GCA_963761735.1). Classification (GTDB taxonomy): domain Bacteria; phylum Pseudomonadota; class Alphaproteobacteria; order Rhodobacterales; family Rhodobacteraceae; genus CAVXHQ01. The sequence goes on along the minus strand of CAVXHQ010000005.1, from coordinate 67,357 downwards.
CGGGCCCAGCGTCTGGTTCACGCTGGCCGGTGGCCGCGCCGCCCGGGCAGAGCCGCGCCGCCTGTTGCCGATGCTGTGCAAGATGGGTGGACTGTCACGCGAGGATATCGGCGCGATCCGTATCCAGCCCGAGGAAACCCTGATCGAGCTGCGCGCCTCGGCGGCGGACCGGTTCGTGGCAACGGTTGGCCCCGCGATGGTGCTGGAAAACGGCGCGGCGCTGAAACGGCTTCCCGGTGCGCCGACGTTCGACGCGGGCCCCGCGCGCGGCCCACGGGGCAAGGTGCCGGAACGCCGCGAGGCACCCGAGCGGACGCGTCCCGCGCCAAAGGCCGCAGCGCCCGTGCAGGACGCCGCGCCGACGGGCGAGATCCACGATGCGCAGGCGCCCCACGAACCCGCAGCCAGGACGTACCGAAAAGAACCGGGACGCTACGGTGCCGGCGGCGCGAAACCGCGCAAGGCGGGGGACGCGGCGTCGTATCACCCGGACGCGAACGACGGGCGCCCGAAGGCCGGCAAACCCCCTGTCGGTAAAACGACGTTCGGCAAACCGTCACACAGCAAGGCCGATGCTGGCAAACCGCCTGTCGGCAAGCCGTCGAGCAAAAAGAACCGCGCCCGCCAACTGGCGGCGGGCAAGGCGGGCGGTGCGTTCAAGCCCAGGAAACCCGGCGGCGGTTCGGGACAAGGCTGAAACCGGACGATCCGCACGGGACCTGTCGCCCTGATGGCGGGCCGCAAGACGCATCCTTCAGGCGGATCGTGCGCACGCCGTCACGGCGGTGTCCGGGCCCGGGCGCGGCGCGTGTCCGCCCAGCGCGCGGCCATCCGCAGACCGGCCTGCGTCGGTGCAACACCCGGCGCCCGGTCGTGGATCGCGATCCCCGCGAGCGCGCCGAAAACCCGTTTGCCGTAGACATGCAGATGCGCGAGCGACTGCATCCCGAACAGGGCTGCGGGCAGGAAATCCGCGTAGGCGGCCTCGGCGCCCGCCACGTCGCCCCTGCCCCAGGCGTCCCAGCAGCGGCGCACGCCGGGCAGCACGTCTGGCGCCACGATGATGCCGCCGCATCCGGCCCGCAGCGCGTCCGTCATCTCGAGGCCACCGCGCCCGGTCAGCACCGTCGCCCCTCTCCCCAGCGCCGCGACCATCGGCGCAAGATCCACGGCGGGCGCCTCGGCCTTGACGTGGGTGAACGCGGGTGCGCGCGATCGCAGGGCCACCAGGTCCTGCGCCGACAGCGACCGGCCCAGATATTCCGGCGCGTTCTGCACGGCGAGCACCAGCGACGATCCCTCGGCGATGCGCGCAAAGGCGTCCAGGCCGTCCGTCTCGGCGGTCGGCGGCTGAACGATGCACCAGTCGGCGCCCGCCGTTTCCGCCTGCGCCAATGCCGCGCGTGCCTCGGCCACGGTCGCGCCCGCAACCGTCACCGACAGCGGCAAACCGGGCGCGTCGGCGCGTGCCCAATCGGTGATGTCGGCGCGTTCGCGCACCGTCAGCTTGTCGCGCTCTGTCGCGAGGCCCAGCACCGTGATGCCATCCGCACCCGCCGCGACGCACCAGTCGACCTGCGCGCGCATCGCCCCGCGGTCGAGACCGCCGTCCTTGCCGAACAGCGCAAACAGCACCGCATGAACGCCGCCGAACTGCCTACCACTCGGCAATGGAGCCATCCTTGTGCCGCCACACCGGCGCCTGCCAGCCGGGGCCGGTCTGCGAGGCCGCGATAACCGCCGCCTCGTCAATCTCTATCCCGAGGCCCGGGCCGTCGGGAATGCGCAAGAAACCGTCCGCCAGATCGAAGCCGCTGTCCGGCATCAGATAGTCGGCCAGATCGCCGCCGCCGGTGGTGTTGTAATGCATCCCGAGGCTTTGTTCCTGAATGAACGCGTTGTGACACAGCGCGTCGATGTGCAGGCAGGCCGCAAGGGCGACGGGCCCCAGCGGGCAATGCGGGGCAAGGGCCACGTCATAGGCCTCGGCCCAGCGCCCGATCCGCAGGGTGCCGGAAATGCCGCCCACATGGGCCGGATCGGGGTTGACGACCTGGGCCATCCGCCGCTCGAACAGGGTCTTGAATTCGGACCAGTTGTGCATTCGCTCGCCAAAGCACAGCGGAATGGCGGTCAGGTGGCGCAGCCCCTCGGCCTCTTCGACGGCACCGGCGGCGACCGCATCCTCGACGAATATCGGCCGCAACGGCTCAAGTTCGCGCAGCAGCACCCGCGCCATCGGCAGATGCACCCGGCCGTGAAAATCGAAGGCAAGGTCCATCGTATCGCCGACAGCGGCCCGCAGGTCGCCGAGGGTGCGCAGGATCGCATCGACCCCGGCGTAGGTATCGACGATTCTCAGCTCATCGCAGATGTTCATCTTGCACGCATCGAAACCGCGATCCCGCAGGGTCGTTGCCCCCGCGATCAGGTCGCGCGGCCTGTCGCCGCCAATCCAGGCATAGGACCGGATCTTGTCGCGAACCTTGCCGCCGAGCAGTGCGTGGATCGGCTGTCCCAGGCTGCGCCCCCTGATGTCCCACAGCGCGGTGTCGATGCCCGCGATCGCGCTCATCAGCACGGGGCCACCGCGATAGCAGCCGTTGCGATACAGCATCTGCCAGATATCTTCGATGCGGCCGGGATCGAGGCCGATCAGCATCGGTGCCATTTCGGCGACCTGCGCCGCGAGCGTTGCCGCGTGCCCTTCGAGGACCGGCTCGCCCCAGCCGGAAACGCCCTCGTCGGTTTCGATCTTGAGGAACAGCCAGCGTGGCGGCACGGCCCATGTTTTCAGCGCGGTGATTTTCATCGTCTCAGGCCCCCGCCGCTGTCAGCCGCGCCTGCCGTTTTTCGGCCATCGCCGAGCGCCACTGGCCGATGGCGACCGCGACGATCAGCAGCATGCCTTTGGCGACCAGCTGATAGAATGTCGGGATCCCGAGCAGGTTCATCCCGTTCGACAACACCGACAACAGAAGCACGGCCAGCATCGTGCCCGCCACCGTGCCTTTGCCGCCCGACAACAGCGCGCCGCCGAGAAAGACCGCCGTGATCGCCTCCAGCTCGAGGCCGGTCCCCGCCAGCGGTTGCCCCGACGAGGTGCGCGCCGCGATGATGACGCCCGCGAGGCCTGACAGCCCGCCCGAGATCGTAAAGATCGCAAGGCGCATCCGGTTCAGGTTGATCCCGGCCAGTCGCGCCGCCGCCGGATTGCCGCCCATCGAATAAACCTGCCGCCCGAACACCGTCGACGACATCAGCACATGACCCGCGATCATCGCGACGGCCATGATCGAGAAGGCCACCGGAATGCCGGGAAACCCGTCGAACTGGAACAGCCGTCCCGATCCCAGGGTGGCGAATCCGGGGTCGAGCAGGCCGATCGGTTTGCCCTCTGGCGCGATAAGGAACGCGATGCCCCGGAATGCCGACAGCGTCGCGAGGGTGGCGACGACCGGATTTACCCTTAAATAGTTGATGATGCAGGCATTCACGAAACCGAGGACGGCGCCCATGGCGATTCCGCCGAGCACGCCGCCGAACACGAATCCCGTGCTCGTGATGATCAACGCGCAAACCACGCCAGCGCACCCCGCGATGGAGCCTGCGGAAATATCGAGGCCTGCGGCCACGATCACCATCGTCATGCCGATGGCGACTAGGCCGGTCACGGCCATGTTCTGCGCGATGTTGAAGATGTTGCGCGACGAAAAGAAAAACTCTGTCTGCGCGGCGATAAGGGCCACCAGGATCACCAGCGCGATGATCAGCGACAGGTTTTCCGCGCCGATAAATCCGACCAGCCGCTGAACCGGCCCGGGCCGCGTCGTGACTTTTCCAAGGGCTGCGCTCACGCTGCCACCTCCTGTCCCAATGCGTGGCTGACCACGATTTCTTCCGTTGCGTCGGCCTTTTCGATGACCGGCGACAGGCGTCCGTTCGCCATCACCACGATGCGGTCCGACAGCGCCAGCAACTCCGGCATTTCGGACGAGATCAGCATGATCGCCATCCCGTCGGCGGCCAGCCGGTCGATCAGACGATAGATCTCCGCCTTGGCGCCGACGTCCACCGCCCGCGTCGGCTCGTCGAGGATGAGCAGGCGCGGCCCGGCGGCGAGCCATCGGGCCAGCACCACCTTTTGCTGGTTGCCGCCCGACAGTTTCGACACTTCCTGCTCCAGCGAAGGTGTCTTGATCTCGAGCCGTTCTATCGTCGGCGAGACCTTGTCAACCATCCGCGCGACGGACAGAAACCCGAACCGCGCGAGGTTCTTCATCACCGCCATCGAGGCGTTCTCGATCACCGAGCGGACGAGGATCAGCCCCTCCTGCTTGCGGTTCTCGGGGGCAAAGCCGATGTCGGCGGCGATGGCGTCCGACGGCGCGCGGATGTCGCGCACCTCGCCGCCGATGCGGATCGTGCCGCCGCTGCGGGGAAATTCGCCAAAGATCACCTTGGCCAGTTCCGTGCGCCCGGCGCCCACAAGGCCGCCGAACCCGAGGATCTCTCCCGCCCGGATCTGAAACGAAATGCCGTCGTGCCAGCGCGACCGCAGGCCCTCGACATCGAGGACGACCTCGGTCTGCGTCGTTTCGGCGCGGGTGAACCCCTGTTCGAGTTCGCGGCCCACCATCAGGCGCACGATTTCGTCTTCGGTCGTCTCGGCGGTGCGCAGATTGCCGGTGACGATGCCGTCCTTCAAAACCACGACCCGGTCCGATATCGCCATCACCTCTTTCAGGCGGTGCGACACATAGATCTGCCCCAGCCCGTCGGATTTCAGCTGGCGGATCAGTTCGAACAGCCGTTCGACCTCGTCGGAGGTAAGCGAGGACGTCGGCTCGTCGAAGGCCACGACCTTGACGCCCGGTTTCAGGGCGGCGACGATTTCGACGATGTGGGTCTGCGCGGGCGACAGGCTGCGGCCCAGCGCATCGCCGTCGATCAGCCCGGCAAAACCGTAATGCGCAAGCTGCGCGGCCATATCGCTGCGGACGGCGGCGTGATCGACGAAGCCGAACCGGGCGCCCAATCGTGTCCGGGGATATTCTCCGATATAGACGTTCTCGGCGGCGGAAATGTCAGGCACGATCTCGGGTTCCTGGCGCACGAGGCGAAAGCCCGCGGCGCGCGTTTCCAGCGGCGCGGCATGCGAAATATCGGTGCCGTCGAGATGCACGGTGCCTTCGTCCAGCGTGTAGTCGCCCGACAGGATCTTGAGCATCGTCGATTTGCCGGCGCCGTTTTCGCCGACAAGGGCCACCACTTCGCCGGGGTCGACGGTCAGCGACACATCGGTCAGCGCCCGGACACCGGGAAAGGATTTGCCGACGCCGGAAATGGCGAGGAGCGGTTCAGGCATATCGGACTTTCGGTTCAGGATTTTCACAGGACGCCGTTGCCCGCCCCCATCGTGCGCCGGGGGCGGGCAGACGTCAGACAGCGCGGCGAGGGATTACTCGCAGGGCATCACGTCGGCGTAGGTTTCGGGCGTGACCATCGTCGTATTGGCGACGGTTTCGGCGGGCAGCGGCTCGCCCGTCTCGATCGCCGCGATCAGGGCGCGCGCGGCGGCATCGCCCACGTCGACACCCGACAGGTACAGCGCGGAGCGGAAGCCGGTATCGACGCCGGCGGCCCACGGACGGCACGCCTCGTAGGCGCCCAGACCGACGGCGATCACCGACGCAGGTTCGTATCCCGCGTTGCGCAGCGCGTTCGAGGTGCCGAGCACGCCTTCGTCGTTGCAGGCCACGACAACCCAGTTGTTGATGCCGGTGTTGGCGGTGATGACCGGGCCCGCGGCGGTAAGTGCCTGATCGGTCGTGCCGTCATAGGGCACGGTCACGAACCGGTCGTCGGGGACGCCCGCGTCGGTCAGCTGCGCCTTGGCGGCGTTCGTCCGGTCGAGGCAGACCGACAGCGTCGAGACCTCGGTCACGAGGATGCCGTAATCGCCGCCGTCCATCCAGCCGGACGCGGCCAGCAGTTCTGCAGCCGATTCGCCGACCTTGGTGCCCATGTCCACGCCGTTGAACCCGACGAAAGGCACGGCATTGCCGTCGGCGTCGGTGATCCCGTCGTCCGTCGCCACCAGCGGGATGCCCGCCTCGGCTGCGGCGGTGGTCACTGCCGGGCCAAGCGCCTGATCGGGCACGGTGATGCCGATGCCCAGCGCACCGGACGCGATGGCGTCGGAGACGGCGCTGACGGCCAGGTTGCTGTCCATCTCGACGTTGATCGTGCGCGCCTCATAGCCAAGCTCTTCGGCGGCGGCGACAAAACCCGCGGCCTGATCGATAAAGTATTGCTGGGTGCCGGATTTATAGATCGCGACGATCAATCCGTTATCCTGTGCGGTGGCAGCGGTGCCGGACGCGAGTGCAAAGAGCATCGCGGCGACGCCGGATTTTGCGTATTTCATGGTAATCCTCCCTTGGACGGTTCGTGAAAACGAGCCTATGGGTGTTTAACAGACAAAGGCAAGCGAATGATGAGACTGACAGGCCGGACGGCCATCGTGACGGGCGCGGCGCAGGGCATCGGGGCGGCCATCGCGCAGCGCCTGTCCACCGAGGGGGCTGCTATCGCGGTTGCCGACATCAACGGCGAGAGTGCCGCGCGGACAGCGGCGGACATCGTGGCGGGGGGTGGCACAGCCGAGGCGTTTGTCTGCGACGTGGCCGACGATGCCTCCGTCAAGACAATGGTTGCGGCGGCCGAGGCGGCGCTCGGCCCGGTGTCGGTGCTGGTGAACTGCGCGGGCGTGAATGTCTTTCACGAGCCGTTGTCGATGCCCGACGACGCCTGGCGCCGCTGTTTCGCCATCGATCTCGACGGGGCGTGGCACTGCGCCCGCGCGGTTTTGCCCGGAATGCTCGACCGGGGCGACGGGCGCATCGTCAACATCATTTCGAATCACGCGTTCACGATCATTCCCGGCACGTTCCCCTATCCGGTGGCGAAACACGGGCTGCTGGGGCTGACCCGGGCGCTGGCCCTCGAATACGCGGGGCGCGGCATCACCGTGAACGCGATTTCGCCGGGTTACGTCGACACGCCGCTGGCAGAGGTGCAGTTCGCCGGGACCGGCGACGCCGCAGGCACACGGGCGCGCGTCGAGGCGCAGCAGCCGCCCGGCAGATTGTGCCAACCCGAAGAGGTGGCGGCGGTCGTGGCCCTGCTCGCCTCGGACGAGGCGCGGTTTATCGTCGGCGAAAACATCGTCATGGACGGCGGCGTGTCGATCCGGATGTACGACAGCGCCCTGCCTCAGGGGCGCGCCGGTCCGTGATGCGCCGCGAGCCCCTGATGCGCGTCGAGGATTGCCCGCCCGATCAGATCGGACATCGCGGCATGGGCGCCCTCGGCATCGCCGCGCTCGAAGGCGTCGATCACGGCGCCGTGCCAGCGGTGCCCTTCTTCGATGCCGACCATCCCGGTGTCATAGCCACGCGCCCGCATCTGCAGGTCGAACAGCAACGACAGCGCCGTTTCGATCACCGCGAACAGCTGATCGAGCAGCGGTGAATCCACGGCGGCAAGAAACGCCCGGTGAAATTCAAGGTCGGTTTCGATAAACCGCGCCCGGCGCGCCTCCAGGTCTGCGTCGGGGGCGCGAAACGCCGCGTCCTTCGCGTGCCAGGCGGCAAGGATGCGCGCCCGCGCCGCCGGTCCGGCATGCAGCGTCGCCTCGCGCGCCACCCCCGGTTCGAGGACCACCCGCACCCGCAACAGATCGAGCAGCAGCGGTTCCGTGTCGCCCGCCGCAATGCGCCATTGCATGACGTCGGGATCGAGGAGCCGCCAGTCGCCACGCGGCAGCACCCGGGTTCCGTCCGAGGTGCGGCTGCGGATCATGCCTTTGGACGCCAGTATCCGGAACGCCTCACGGATGACGGAACGTCCGACGCCGAGGGTTTCGCTCAGCTCGGCCTCGGTCGGGATCGCGGCGCCCTCGTCCCACTCACCGCCAACGATGCGACGCCCCAGTTCGGCGATGGCACTGCCAAGGACACCGCGGAACGCGATCACCCCTCCGGGCCCGCGCGGCGCGACGGACGGCGCCGTGCGCGCAGACGCAGCAGGTTTCGGCGGGCGCCGGTCGGGCAAGGGCTCTTTCATGGAGACGCGTTCTACAGGCGGGCAGGCCATGTGGCCAGTGGCATCGGGCCGGTTGCACGCTGCGTCCGTGGCAGAAGCCCGCACCGGCGGGGTCCGCGACGGGTGCCGGTCCTCGTCTAGTTTGGCGGCCTGAGACCGGGCAAGGCGCCATCGCGGGCCAGACCCCGGCAATGATCGATGAACGCGCCGATCACGCTGGCGCTGTCGGCACCCCGCGCCATCAAAAGCCCCATCCGGATCGGCCTGGGATTGCCCGCCAGCGGGATGAACCGAACCGTCGCGCCGTCCGGCGACGCGGTATCGACCGTGCGGATATTGGCAATCGAATAGCCGAAACCATTGGCGACCATACTGCGCATCACGGCCATGTCGCGCGTCCGTTCGGCCACACGGGGCCGCCCGCCCGGACCGTCGAAAAGCGACAGGAAATAATCCGCGCTGTACGGCAGATCGAGCAGGACCATCGGATGCGGACGCAGATCGTCGGCGGTGACGGTGGTGCGGTCGGCGAGCGGGTGGTCGCAGCCCACGAGGGCATAGGGCGGCAATGTCGCGAGCGGGACGAACCTCAGGTCGGCGGGCACGTCCATGTCATAGGTCAGGGCCACGTCGATTTCGGCCCGGCGCAGTAGGCCGAAAATCGCGGCCTGATCCAGTTCGCGCTGACGAATGCGGACCTCGGGAAAGGCGTTCTCGAAACTGCGGCGCAGCGGCGACAGGATTACCTGCGCAAGTGTCAGCAGACAGCCGACCGCCAACGGCCCGTGAACGGTTCCGGATATGCTGCGTGCGACGTCCAGCAGGCCATCGGCGGCGCGCAGCACGATCTGCGCCTGCACAAAAATCTCGCGGCCCGCCTGCGTCAGCGTCAGGCCCTGCGCATGATGGCGCACGAACAGGGACAGGCCGCATTCCCTCTCGAGTTGTGCGATCGCCGTGGAAATGGACGGCGACGACACGTTCACCCGCTGTGCCGCGCGCGCAATGCTGCCCGCCTCGCCGGTGGCGACGAAGTATTCGAGCTGTCGCAGGGTATATCGCAGCATGTCGGCAGGTGTCCCGGTGGGCACGAATCGCGACGCGGCACCCCTGCCCGACAGGATCAGGCGTCGCCCGGCACACCGTAGGAGGGGGCTGCGCGCGGGTCCAGCGCGCGTTGCACATAGGCGTCCATCTGCGGTTTATAGACCTCCCAGGCACGCGCCACCGTGTCGATGGGGCAGTCTTCGGTCCAGTCGCAGCGCAGATCGGCAATGGGCCAAGGGACCTTTCCTGCGATCATCAGGCCTGCGGAATGCACCGGACCTGCCTCGCCGCCCGCATCGCGCCCGGCGCGCAGGGCGGCAATCAGACGGTCGCCAAAGTGACCGGTGGCGGCGACAAAGGCGTCGACGATGGCCTGCGGCACGTCCCCGTTTGCCAGCATGTTGCCCGCCGACAGCACATCCGCGCCGCGTGCATCGGTAAATATGCCCAGAGAGTTCGGCCCCGAATGCAGGCCCGTGCCCCCCTGCGCGTCGATGGCAAGCACCTGACGGTATTCGATAAATCGGCCATGCGCGCGCGCCTGTGCCACGGCCGCCTGTGCGGATGCACCGCCCTGCATCGCGTCGAGCGTGAATGGCCCCAATGCCGGATCGGTGACGTTCTGCGATGCCACGGCACCCGCGCCCGCGCGCACATAGGCGCAACGGGCGGCGACGGCGGGCGACGACGACGAGATGGCAACGCCGAACATGCCGGTATCGGCGCAGCGGGCGACGAGAGAAAAGGTCATGCAGCGGGGTCCTTTCGTGTGGGGACAGTCCCCGGGTGCGTCGTCGGACGGCCCCGGCGTCGGGCCTTAGTCGGGGATCACCGCCGTGCCGTCGATCTCGACCAGCCATTCGGGCCGGGCAAGGGCGGTGACGACCAGGCCCGTCGACACCGGAAACACGCCTTCGATATACTCGCCCATGGTCCGGTACACCGCCTCGCGGTGGCGCACGTCGGTGATGTAGACGACGACCTTTACCAGATGCGCCATTGTGCCCCCCGCCTCTTCGATCAGCTGGCGGATGTTTTGCATCACCTTGTGGGTCTGGGCCACGGGATCGTGGCTGTCGATGCTGCGCGCGTCGTCCAGATCCTGCGGGCACTGGCCGCGCAGCCACACCGTCCTGCCGCCCTGCGTGACGACGGCCTGACACAGGTCGTTCGAGAGGCGTTGTTCGGGATAGGTGTCGGCGGTGTTGAATTTGCGGATGCGTGTATGGGCCATGGCGGTTCCAGCGATTGGGGACGGATGGGTCGGTCATTCCGGCGAGACACGCGCCGACAGGTATTGCGCGAAATCGTAGTTGGGCCGTTCCAGATGCGAAAGGTGCCCCGGTTCGGCGTCCGTCGCACTCAGGCCCCGAAACACCTTTTCGGTGCAGCCCCGGTCCTCGATATTGACGCGGTCGAGCAGGTCCTTGAGATCGGCAAAGTTCTGGTCGGCATCTGCATCGCCCGCGAAATCGTTCGACATGCCACCGCCGAAGCGGATGTGAACCTTGCCCGGCGCGAGCGGATAGAGCGACAGATACCAGAAATAGCCCGGTGTCAGCGTGATCATCAGCGACGGATAGATCGCGAGCAGGAACGTCGTGCGCCGCGCGTCGCCCGTCAGCCGGGTATTCGACGGATGCGCCATCGCGATGCGCAATTTGTCGTCCTTGAGGATGGTGTGATAGTTGAACGCCGCACGCCCCGGCGGGCACACCATGTCCTCAAGCCGCGACAGCCCGCCGATGCTGCCCGCATGGCAGACCGGCAGGTGATAGCTCTCCATGAAATTTTCGGCCAGAACCTTCCAGTTGGTATCCCAGACATGTTCTTCGCGAAAGTTTTCGGAATAGCTGGCCATGTCATAGCCCGCGATCAGGTCGGTCGCTTCCGACAGACGCTCGGCGACGGGCTGTGTGTCGGGATTGAGCGAAACGAAGACGAAGCCTGCCCATTCCTCGCAGCGGATCTGCGGCAGGCCGTAATCGGATGTGCAGAAGCCCTCGTTCAGCGTCATCGCCGGGGCCGCACGCAGGCTCCCGTCGAGATTATAGGTCCACGCATGATAGGGGCACACGATGGAACGGGTCTTGCCGCGCCCTGTCAGCAGGGTCGACATGCGGTGACGACACACGTTCGACATGGCGCGCAAGGCACCGTTCCGGTCGCGCAGAACGACAATGGGTTGCCCGGCAAGGTCGTGGGTCGCGTAATCGCCGGGCTCGGACAGCGCATCGGCGCGGCCCATGCAGTACCATTCCAGACCGAAGATACCGGACCGCTCGAGGGCGAGAAATTCCTCCGAGGTATAGACCGAGGACGGCATTGCGCGCGCCCGTTCGAACGGCGTCGCGGCATTGGCCCGAAGTTCGGCAGCGGGTGACGTGGCAGCCTGTGTCATACCGGCATCCTTTCGTTCTTGGGCATCCTTTCGTTTTCGGGCATCCTTTCGATTTCGGGCAATCTTTCGGGTGTCCCGGTCGCGCCGTGACCCGGTTCATGCGCCATATAGGCGTTCTGGATCGCGATCTGATCGGCGATGTGCCGGGCGTCGTGCCAGACCCCCCAGATAAACGACGACCCGCGCCGCGACAGCCACGGCAGACCAAGGAAATAAACCCCCGGCTCGTTCGATACGCCGCGCTGATGCACAGGCTCGCCCGTCGCGTCAAAAGTATCCGCCTCGAGCCAGCCGTAATCGCGTTTATAGCCGGTGGCCCAGACGATGGCGGCGATGTCTGCCTGTGCCATGTCCAGTTCGAGCACGGGACCGGTGACACAGTCCGGATCGGCGGCGATCACGCGGGCCTCGGGATCCGGCGGCAGATCGATGCCGGTGCGCACGGCATAGGCGTCGGCCTCGTCCAGAACCGCGAGGTAATCCGCGTCGCCGGTGCGGATGTTGCTCGCCAGATCGCCCGCCACCTGCAGAACGCCGTTGCGGCAGTCCTGCACGCGGCCCAGAAGGGTGATGCCCTGTGACGCCAGACGGCGAAAATCGATGGTCTTTCCACCGTTTGCACCGCTGACGGCGATCGTCACATGCTCGGTCCCCGGTGCAGGTGCAGCAAGTTCCCATTTGCCCAGCACCCCCAGCCACCAGCAGAAATCGCGCCCGCGATAGCGGCGCGGCGGGCGGCCATGCGCACTGACCGAAAGATTGACCGTGCGACCGGCGCCGTGCAATTCGTCGGCGATCTGCGAGCCCGAGGCACCGCCACCGACGACCAGCACCGCACCGGCGGGCAATTGGCCCGGGTTGCGATAGGCGCTGGAATGGATCTGAAACGGCACGACTGCATCCGGCACAATCCGGGGGATCACCGGTCGTTGAAACGGCCCGGTCGCGGCGACGACAGTCTGCGCATCGATGGTACCGGCGGAGGTCTTCACCCGAAAGCCGGACGCGTCCGTGCGCCGGTAGGCGCGCGTCACCTCGACACCGCACCGGACCGGCGCCGCAATCTTGGCGGCATAGGCCTCGAAGTAATCGGCAATCCGGTCTTTTGGCGCAAAACTGTCTTGCGGGATGTCGTCAAATGTCAGCCCCGGAAACCGGTCGTGCCATGCCGGGCCGTTCGCCACCAGACCGTCCCAGCGCGCCGTACGCCAGCGTTCCGCGATCCGGTCCCGTTCCAGCACGATGTGAGCGATTCCCGCGGCGCCAAGATGCTCGCTCATGGCGATCCCGGCCTGACCCCCGCCGACGACGACGGTATGAGTTGTTTCGTGGGGCATATCCTGGGCTCCGTTCCCGTTGGCGGTCCCGAATTTTCGGGCGGTTTCCGACAGCGTGTCGTACCACGGGAGGCGGCCGGGCGACCTATGATTTGAATTGGCGTCGATTAGGCGTTGGCTTATGAAGATCGGGTTTCGGTGTGAAACGTTCGCGCTTCAACGGACAGGTCCCGGCACTTGTCTCATTGCAGTCTCGCGGCCGGCGGTGTGTCGATCGGGTGCGACAGGGCGTTGGACTCTCTTGACGCTCGCGTAGCGTGCGGACGATGTGTTTCGCAACAGTCAGGCAAAATCGGCGCCATGCGGCAAAACCTGTCAAGAAGACGCACTCGGGTTCCGCCAGATCACGGCATTTACCATGCAACACCGCGTTAGCCTGCCAGCCTGTTGATTTCCACGCGGAAGTGAGCCGGGTTTTCCATCGAGGACTGACGCACCTTTGGGTTATGTTTTGTGGGTCAGGCCTTGGTCGCGGCATGCGTGTCCTCCTTGGTTTTCCGCGCCGCGGCGGCCGAACCGGCCCTGAAGCGGAAGCTGTCGTTTCCGGTCTCCAGGATGTGGCGGCGATGGGTCAGGCGGTCGGGCAGAGCGGTTGTCATCTTTGGATCGCCGAAGACCGTGGCCCGTTCGCTGAAGCTCGGGTTCGTGCTGATGACGACGCTGGTCCGCCCAGAGAGCTTGCTCGGCCGGTGGGAGAGCAGCGCGCTGCCCGAGGTGGAGAACGGCAGGTAGCCCGGTTTGTCCAGGATCACGAGATCGAGCCGGGTGAGGCTTTCGGCGAGCTGCCCGGCCTTCGCCCTGGCCTTCTCCTGTTCAAGAGTGTTGACCAGCTCGACGGTCGAGAAGAAGCGGACCTTGCGACGATGATGTTCGACAGCCTGCACCCCAGGGGCTGTCGCGACATGCGTTTTGCCGGTCCCCGGGCCGCCGGTCGGCACGACGTTCTGCGCGCCGTCCATGAACGCGCCGCGATGCAGCTGGCGCACCGTGGCCTCGTTGATCCCGCCGGCCGCGAAGTCGAAGCCTGAGAGGTCCTTGCAGGCCGGGGTGAGGCGGACCAGCAAACAGTCCGGTGGACCGTTTGCCAGCCGAACGCGGCCTTCATGCGGCAGGCCCCTCGCGGCAGATTGCATTGCAATCGCCTGCCGGGCGCAGATTGCTTTGCAATCGCCTGCCGGGCAATGAATGGACCGGACCTCCCGCCCGGCCACTTCGGCCTTCGGCAATCGAGCGAGCACCGGCACCGCGGCATCAAAGGCCGGCGCGCCTTGTTCCACCAGGTCGGTGACGGTCTGGCGCGACACTGATCCGACCGAGTGCAACATGTCCATTCGTGAGGCCGTCGAGCACATGGCCTACGATTGTCTCGCCCCGGAGCACGAGGGCTGGGAGATCAATGCAGGCGCTTTCGGCATCTTCACGTTCGACGTGGCGGACCGATCGATCACGCTCGAATTCAATCGGCGCTTCGAGGATGTCGACTCCTCCGGACACGTGTTCTGAGGAGCAGCAACATGGCACATCCCTATCACCACGCGCTGTACTCGGCCCGACGCTTCGGCGGCGTGGCCGAGGATTGCATCAACCTTCACATCTGGTTCGACGAGAGCAAGAGCCAGACCGCCGGTTTCCGGCACCGGGCGCTGCGCCACCACGCCGACGGCACCTTCATGCCGGAGCGTTCTTTGGCGCGACGATCACCGTCTCCATCGGCCGTGTCATCCCGACACGCCTCATCGGCGAACAGCATGTCATCGAGGATCTCGGCGTCATCCCGAGCTTCGCGGATTGGGTGCGCTGCATCCGGCCCGAGCCCTGGATGGTCCGGGCGCAGCCAGTCCACGGAAGCGTCGATCCCTTTGCCAATACGCGCATGGCGTCGCGCGATCCCGCGCTAGTCGCCGGTCAGATCGCGTTCGTCACGATCCGCGCCGTACCGATCCGCCTCGCCATCGGCGCGCTCTGTGCTTTCCCCGCAGGCGTAGCCGGCTTCCACGCGGCAAAGGGGCTTTCCCAAACAGGCGGCGCGGGAAAGACCTGGACCGTGGTCTTCGCAAGCATCGCTGCAGTGGTCATGGGCCTTACCGCCTGGGCGCGCATCGCGGTCCTCTCCGGCCCGGACGATGACGGTTCGGATGGATCGGAAGGATTCTCGGTCGGAGGAACCACCCGCGAAGGTCGATGAAGGCGCGGTTTGTGATCGAGATCCTCGAAGGTTGAAACGCGACCAACGGATGACTTCCGCTGCAGGCCCGATCGACCGACAGGTGTGCCCGGCGGCCCAATTAGAAATGCAGGGCCGGAAGCGGTCTTGCAGGAACCGTTTACCCACTGTCAAAATCGGTCACACCTCGATATTCAGAGTTGGGACACGTCGGGCCGCAGCGGCCAACCGAGCCCCCGCATAATCGGCGTTTGGCTCTAAAAAACTCGCCTGTGGATGCCGCTGCGGTCTCGCCCACTACAGGACAGGGGTGGCTATCGTCGCTCGGTCTCCTCCGCCAGTATGCGGGCAATGCGGCCGCGGACCTCGGCTTCCTCGTTGGTCAAGGCAGTCATCACGGCAGTGAGCCGCGCCCGGCTGCCGTGCAACTGATCGAGCAGGTTCATCACGATCACCAGGGCGTCCTCGTTCAGCTCCATGTCGTCCGACAACTCGCAGAGCAGGGTGATGCGCCGCAGGTCGATCTCGCGGAAGCGGGGGCCGGAGTCGGTCTGGAGGGGCTGAACGATCCGCAGATGCACATAATGGAGCAGCCGGTCTTGGGTAAGGGCCGCGACGGCCTCGATCAGGTCGGCGTCGGTATAAAGGTCTGTCATGTCCGGCCTCCGCGCGGCTCGTATCCGTAGGTCTCGCGCCAGCTTTCCATGAAGCCGCGCAGGTCGTCGTCGATCTTCGGCGGCAGGACGACGCGCAGCTCGACGAGCTGATCGCCGCGTCCTCCACTTCGCGTCTTCACACCCCGCCCGCGCAATCGCAGGGTGCGGCCCGAACTGGCCCCCACGGGAACGGTGACGCGCACATCGCCGTCGATGGTGGGTGCAGAGACCTTGGCCCCGAGAATGGCCTCGTCGATCGAGATGTCGAGCCGGGTCCGGATGTCGTTGCCCTCGCGCGTGAAGACGGAATCGTTCGCAACCGACAGGGTGACGTAGGCATCGCCCGGCGCACCGCCGCCATGTCCCGGCCCACCCTTGCCGCGCAGGCGAAGGGTCAGCCCGTCGGTCGCGCCTTCGGGAATGACGACGACGAGGGTGCCGCCCTCGGGCAGCGTGATCTGCGTCTTTGCCCCCCGCGCGGCGTCGAGGAACGGCACCTGCAAGGTGTAGCGGCGGTCCTGTCCAGGCATGTCGAATTGCGCCCTGCCGCCGCTGAACGGGTCACCACCGCCGCCCTGCCGCGCCCGCGCGAACGCCGCGAAGATGTCCTCCGGGTCGAGATTCTCGGAAGCGCCGCCGCCCGGTCCGGCCCGGTCGAAACCCGCCCTGTCGAACCCCGAGCGGCTATAGCTGTCCTGCGGCCCGCCCGCCGTGTCGCGGTAATACCCACGCGGTGCGCGTTCGGCACCGTCGGCGTCGATCTCGCCGCGGTCGTAGCGCGCGCGGGTCTCGGCGTCCTTCAGCAGATCGTAGGCCGCCGCGGCGCCCTTGAACCGCGCCTCCGCGGCGGGGTCGTCGGGATTGAGGTCGGGATGCGCCGTGCGGGCGATCTTGCGATACGCCTTCTTGATCGCGGCGGCGTCTGCGGTCTTCTCCACGCCGAGAGCGGCATAGGGATCGTCGGCCATTGTCTTCATCCGATCGGGGTTCGTGCTTCGTGGTTCGGTCCGAGTCTAGGTGGCGGATCAGGTTCGGCCAACCCCATGAAGCGGATTAGCTGACTCCGAGCCCGGTGTGCATATCGCAGAGCGACGGGGCATGTGCGCGGCCACGATGCGGCTGCAAGGCCTGGGATACACGGGCCTTCCGACGGTTCCGGCCATCCTTCCCGGCGGTAGGCGCTCTCGCAGAACATCCCTTCGTGCCAGGACGAGCGCGCGAAGTCGACGCGCATCGCGGCGCGGCGCGGGTCGCGTCGTCTGCCGTGTTGGCAAGGCGGTCGGTGAGCGCCGGCATATTGCGGACCGATGCCCCGAACGCCGCGTTGGCGTAGGTGTCTATCCAGGCGCGATAGGGATGATCGGCTGCGGCCTGCGCAGGGATCGCGGCCCCGACGCGCTGGTAGATCCAGAAGCACGGCGGGAGGGCGGCGACAGCGACGGGGAAAGGGGCGACGGCGGCCGAGCAGATCACGACGCCGACGTAGTGATCGCAACTGCGCGACGGAGGCATGGCGGCAAAGCGCGACGGGCGGCTTCGGGCGGGGGATGCCCCGCGCCCATCCACATGGCCAGCGCCGAGGAGAGCGTGCAGCCGGTCCCGTGGGTATTGCGCGCGGATGCCTGCGGGTCCGCCGCGCGGGAAATGACGGAGACGACGGCGATGCCCGCGCACCCCGCAGCCCGGACGGCTGCAACGTCGTCGGCGACCAGCCCGCCGATAGCCATGCATGGCAGACCCGCCGCCGCCGCGATGCGCGCCAGGCCTGCGAACCCGAACGGCGGCGCGTGGTCGGGTTTGGAGGCGGTGACCCGCACCGGCCCCACGCCCAGATAGGTGACGCAGCCCTTCGGGATCGCCGCCACCTGCGCCTCGGCGTCGACCGACAGGCCCAGCACCATGACGCGCGTCATCATCGGGTGACGGCCCGTCACATGAACGGCCCGCGTCCCATCTGTCACGTAGTCCACCGCGCCGGTGACCGCGACGGTCGCGCCGCTTTGCAGGGCGAGGTCCCGCGCCGCCGCCTCGGCCGCCGCGACCGGATCGGCCGCATCCGCGCCCCGGCCCTGCACCGCGGCCCCCGACAGCCCCAGGATTTCGGAGGCATTGCCCCGGATCACGGTCGGCCGCAGGGCCAGAAGCCGCGCCGACGGCGACGGGGTCCAGCACTCAGGGTTTGGCCAGGGCCACGGCCGCCTCGACGGCCAGGACCATGCAGTCCACCCATTCGTCGTCCAGCGTGCCGATGTTGATCGACAGCGCATCGGCCAGACCGGCGAACTCCGCCGCCTCGCCGCGTGCATGGGCCATGGCGGGCGAGGCCCCGGCCGCCAGAAGGGCATTCGCCATGACGTTCATCGCGACATAGTTGGTGATGTTCTGCACGAGCGGCGCGGCCATCCGCATAGCCTTCAGGTGATGTGAAAGCGAAGCTCGGGCGGGTCGTTCCGCAGCAGGAACGCCGGACATGGTTACGGGAGGGCAACCGGGTACCTGTACGGCGCCGACTGTTCGCGGGACCGCCGGGATCGGGTAGGACAGGGACGATGCATCTGCCATCGACGGACGAAGTCGTGTTGATCTGCGGCGCGCCGCCAATCCGGGCGCAAAAAGCACGCTATTTCGAGGATCGGCAACTGAATGCGCGCGTTGTCTCGCCGCCGATGCTCATCGGGAATGGACCGGCCTGGTCCGAACCCGCGGGCAGCGATGACCGGACCGGACGTTCCTCGATCGTATCGCCGGTCCCGTCATCCGTTAAGACCTGCGATGACGAGGATACCGATGGCGGCGTCCGCCGCGAGCCGGAGCTTCCCGAGCATGAGGAAATCGCGCCCGACCCGGTACCGGCGCATGAAGAGTTCGCTGACCTCGACGACGAGCCGGACGACGAGGCGCAACGCGCGAGGGCAATGCAGAAAAGCCAATTCCGGACCGTCTCGCGTCAGGTGGCGCTCGATCCCGATGACGTGATCGGGCCGTGAGGCGCCCGGTATGAGCAAGGACAGATTGAACGTGTATTTTAACGCGGCGCTGTCGGCGGACCTGAACGCGCTCGCCGCTCGCCGAAAGATCTTCAAGTCGCAGATCGTGGAAGCGGCTCTTGCCGCCTTTCTGTCACCAGACGCCGCCGACCAGCGGGAGGCGGCGTTCGTGCGTCGGCTCGACCGGCTGTCCCGCGCCATCGAACGGCCCGAGCGCGACCAGACCGTCGCCGCCGAGGCGCTGGCCCTTTTCGTCAAGTTCTGGCTAACGACGCCGCCGCCGCTGCCCGACGCGATGCGAGACGCCGCGAACGCCAAGGGCCGCGAGCGCTACGAGAAGCTTCGTAGAATCGCTCGGACAGCGGCTGGCGAAAGGCAAGACGCTCACGAAGCAAGACGCTCACGAAGGAAGTGTCGGAGGACGTGCAAATCCCGGGCGACCTTCCAACCGGTTGATTATCTTAGACGGCTCTTTCCGCGACTGAACCAAGCAAACGTCCCGCCAAGCCGCGGCCAATCAACGTTGAGAGCCCTGAGCGACGGATGGTGCACCGCGATCGAACGACCGAGAGGGCACAGATTGCCAAGATTTCAGCACTTATCTCTGATCCGGGGTCCAGGTTTTACAACTTCGCCCCGCCACATTTCACCATGCGCCTCAATTCACGATCTTGGATAATTTGGACGCCCCAAGGTCGTTCAAGCTATGGCAATGACACTGTTCCTCGTTTGCGCTATCCTTAAATGGGAAGGGGTAGTTCCCCAAAAACAGCATTTCAGGAAGATCATCCGTGGCAGAGCCAACCATCGGACAAGCTGCGCGGGCGGCGGGCGTCAATGTGGAAACCATCCGGTATTACGAGCGTCGTGGTCTGATCGCCCAGCCGCCCACGCCGCGGGAAGGCGGGGCGCGGCGTTACAGTACCGCCACGGTTCGGTGCCTTCGGTTCATCAAAGATGCACAACGTATCGGCTTCTCCTTGTCGGAGATCGCCGAACTCCTGTCACTGAGGGCGCGTGCGGACGCCAGTTGCGGCGATGTCCGCAATCTTGCTGTTCAGAAGCGTCGGGAGGTTCAGGACCGGCTGGAACGGCTGCGTCGGATTGCCGGGGTTCTGGACGACCTGATCGCCGATTGCCCCGGCGACGGCGATCTTGGCACCTGTTCGATCATGGACGCGATCGAGCGCGTGGACTGAGAGAGCCCTGTCCCGGGACACCCTGCCGAATTGGAGATCCCCTGTTGACACCGTACCATGGTACGGAGGGTATGCTGCGAAGGAATCGCTTTGCGCAGGAGATCGATATGAACCAGCGCTGCAGACCGCGAAGCCTTGCGATCGCCGTCCTGCTGATGGCCGGGCTGCTGATGGCCGGGCTGCGCCGAGGAATGCGCCAGGCATGACAGGCAGGCATGCCAGCGCTGCACAGAGGCTTGCCGTCGCTACGCCGCGGCCTGCAAGAGCATGGCCGCCTGAGAACGTCTTTCGGCCGCGATAAGGTCGCGGTTGGAAAGCAGCAGATGGCTCGGTTCCTTGCCATGAGGAGGCCGGGCCGTTTTCCTGTAAGTACTGAAAACCAGGGGAACGCCCTTGTCGAACCGGAAAAACCCCACGGACGGCTTGCGTCCCATACCCTCACCTGGCCGCACTCTCCGGCGCTGGCTGCCGCCTGTCGCCGGTGCCGCCGTCGCTCTGGCGCTGATCTTCTACCTCTATCGCGATCTGGATTTCGGCCGTTTCATCGAGGGGTTGCGGCTGGCAAATCCGGCCTGGATCGGCGTTCTCGCCCTGACCATCCTGCTGGAGCAGGTCGTTAACGGTTGGAAGTGGCGCCAGATCCTGCACGACGTGAAGCCGGTGCCGACCCTTCGTCTGACCGGTGCCCTGCTGGCGGGATACGGTGCCAACGTCCTGGTGCCGGTGGGGATCAGCCCACTGGTGCGGTCATGGCTGATCGCCCGCATGGAAAACCTGAAGATGGGGACGGTGCTAACCACAACGATCATCGCGCGATTTATCGACGGCGTCGTCTTCGCGCTCTTTGCGGCGCTCGTCGCGATGGCGGGCAAGGTGCCGCAGATCGACGGCAATCTGGAGGTCGGCCTCGCCGTGGCGGGGGCGCTGAACTTCGCCCTTTTCGGTGCACTGCTCTGGGCGATGTTCCGATTTCGGGCCTTGTTCGCGCAGGAGGGTCCGGTGATCTGCCGGATCTTCGACTGGGTGGCAAGATGGTTTCGCGCCAACGGTGCCGAACTGCGAGGCTCGCTTTGCGACGGTATCGTCTGGCCGCGCGCACCGCGGAGCCGCCTCAACGTGCTCTTGGGCGCGATCGCGGCCAAGCTGATCTCGGTCACGCATTATCTTTGGGCGGGGCTCGCATTGGGCGTGGTGCTGGCACCTTTCGATTACCTGTTCCTGATGGTCTTCGCTGGCTTTTCGCTGGTGCTGTCGCGCTTCGTCCGGGTGCCGGGCGGCTTCGTCATCGGCTCGGCCTTCGCGTTCAGCCTGCTCGGCGTGCCCGAGGAGCAGGCGCTGCTGATGATCCTGTTCAACTGGATGATATCGATCACCGTGGTCGTCGGCGGCGGCCTCATCGTACTGTGGCAGTCGGGGCTCGACATCCGGCGGGCGCGGCTGGAAGCGGAGGCGACGGATGTCCGCGTCTGAAGCGAACGTCCCGGATGAACGCGCCCGCTTCTGGCGCATTGCCGGTGCGGGGGCCGCATTCCAGGCGGGCGCGGCGGCGATCGATTCCGCGACGATCGTGGCGAGCCTGGTCTTTCAGTTGACCGGCAGCGCGTTTGCCGTCGGCTTTGCGAGCGCCGTGCTGCGGCTGGGCTGGCTGCTGCCGCAGCTCGTCGTCGGCTTTCTGGCGGAGCGCGCGGAACGGCGGATGCCGTTCTACGTTTTCGGCGCCTACGGCCGTGCGGTCATGGCGGGAGTGATCGGCGCCGTGCTCTGGGTCGGGTCGGACTGGACGCCAATGACGCTTGCCACGGTCTTCCTGATCCTCTGGACGTTCTACGCCTTCGTCAGCGGCGTGGTGGCAGTGCCCTACAATGATATCGTCGGGCGCTCGATCCGCTCCGAGGCGCGCAGCCGCATGCTGGCCTGGCGGTTCTTCGGCGGCGGCATCTTCGCCCTCGGTGTGGCGGCCTTCGTGCAGCTGACGCTCGACGTCCTGCCGACCCTCCAGGCCTATGCGCTGATCTTCGGGCTGGCGGCGCTGTTGCTGATCGGGTCCTCGACCTTGTTCGTCTCTGCCGGTGAGCCGCCGGTGCCGACCGGTCGCGACGGGCGGAAATCGCCGCAGAGCGCGGTGCAGTTCCTGAAAGGTGGCGGCCGCGTGCTGGCGGAAGACGGCAGGTTCCGACTTTTCCTCTATTCGCAGTGGCTCGGTGGTGCCACGCTGATGGCGCTGCCCTTCTACGTGGTCGCCGCCAGCCAGAGCGGCATCGGCGCGGCTGATGTGGGCGTGCTGCTCGGAGCCCAGACGGCCGGGTCGCTCGCCTCGAACCCGGTCTGGTGCAAGCTCGGCGACAGCGGCGGCAAGCTGCGGATGCTGCAGATCGTGGCCGTCATGCGCATGCTGCCGCCGCTCGCTGTACTGGCGCTGCTGGCAACGAACACGGGGCTGATCGGCTTTGCCGCGCTGTTCTTCGCGATCGGCGCGATGATGAACGGCGTCACCATCGGCTATCTGGGCTATCTTATGGAGATCTCGCCTGACGACAGGCGGCCCGCTTATTCCGCTTATTTCAACGCGATGGCCTCACCGGCCGCGCTGCTGCCCCTGGTCGGCGCCGGCCTGGTGTCGCTGATCGCGATTCAAGCGGTGTTCGTCGCCGCCATCCTCGCAGCGCTCTGCCAGGCCGTTCTGCTGGCGCGCATCTCCCGGCTGGAAGCGGAATGCCCCGGATGATTGCAACGCGACGCTTTTTGAAGCGCCTCTGGCTTCCGGTCATCCTTCGCGCGTGGCCCCTCGCCCGGATCTGGTACCGGTCCTGGGGCCTGACGCTGGAGGGCCGCCCGGACGAGGAGGTCTGGTACTTCGCCTTCGGCGCCAACATGAACGACAGCGTCTTTTTGGGGCGGCGTCGGATGCAACCTCTGGCGTGGCGCGTGGGACGCGCGCCGGGCTACCGGCTTCGCTTCAATCTTCACGGTCGGCCGCGCGGCAAGTCCGCTCCGGCCAATATCGTCCCCACGCCCGGTGACGAGGTCTGGGGCGTGCTCTACCGGATGACACGGCGCGACATGGTCTGGCTGCATTCCACCGAAGGCGTGCCCGGCTGGCGCTACTATCCGGTCTGGCTCGACGTGGAGGACCGCGATGGAATCAGTATCCGCGCTTTCAGCCTCATCGCCGACGGACTGCCCGACGACGGCAATCCTTCGCTGCGCTACATCACCCTGATCAGGAAGGGCGCGATTCAGCACGATCTGCCCGTGCATTGGATCGAAAAACTGAACGCTGTGCGGCACGCTGAGATGTAGCTTTGAGCCTGAGCGGACCGGAACTTCCTTTCGTATGCCTCCTTATGCACTCAGGGATGAAGTGATCGACGATCCTGCAGATTGCCGCGCGGTGTTGGCAGCCGTCGACTGCACGAACCGGCCATCCGGTCTGAAGTGCCGAAGGCCCGCTTCGTCCCGCCCGCCTGACAGTGGCCGACCTGCTATCCAAGGACCGCTTGCCGACCGACCGCGTCAGAGCTCAACCGTTTTCGACACCTGCGGAATCCACCGTTTTTGGCACATACGTTGTGACCATCGGTTTTTCAGTCCGGGTCACAATAGATCAGGTAAAGCGCTTCGATCATCTTATGAACCCGCGGATCCGCGATACGATAGAAGATCGTCTGCCGGTCGCGGCGAGTGGCGACCATCCCCGCGTCGCGCAATCTGGCGAGGTGTTGGCTGAGCGCCGATTGGCTCAGCTCCAACTGCGCCTGCAGGGCACCGACGGATCGTTCGCCCTCCAGCAGGTGGCACAGAACCATGAGCCTGTTGGCATTCGACAAAAGGCCGAGCTGCACGGCCACCTCTGACGCGCGCGCCTGCAGAATCGGCAGTGACGGGCGACTATTAGTTATATCAGGGTTGACTAATTTAGACATTACTTAGATATAGCACCTGGTACGTTGAACGGCAATGCAAATAGATTGAAGGAGGCCGGTATGGGACCCGTTGTCACAACCGCATTCACACCGTGGCTGTCGCTGTTCGGCGGCGTGCTGATCGGGCTGAGCGCCGTGATGGTCATGGGCCTGTTCGGCAAGATCGCGGGCATCACCGGGATCACCAAGGGTCTAACCGGTCTGGTGCCGGGGGTGGCCGGACCCGGCGACCGGGGCTGGCGGCTGTCGTTTCTGCTGGGCCTGGTCGCAGCCCCCGTCGCGGTCCTGCTGGTGACCGGATCGTTCCCGCAGCAGACTGTTTCCGACAACCTTGCCGGTATGGCGATTGCGGGGCTGCTGGTAGGTGCGGGCACCGCGCTGGGATCCGGCTGCACGTCCGGTCACGGCGTCTGCGGCATTGCGCAGCTCTCACCCCGGTCACTGGCCGCGGTGGGCGTGTTCGTCGCCGCTGCCATCGTCACGACCACCCTGATCCGTCACGTCTTTTGAGGAGCCCCCTCATGCGCCCCGTTCTAGGTTTCATCGCCGGTCTGACATTCGGCATCGGCTTAATCATATCCGGCATGGCTAACCCCGCGAAGGTTCTGAACTTTCTCGATATTCTCGGCGCCTGGGATCCCAGCCTGGCCTTCGTCATGGGGGGGGCGTCACTGACGGCATTCGTGGGCTACCGGCTTGTCTGGCGGCGGGCCACCCCCGCCATCGGACCCGCGTTCGATACTCCGGAAAGCACCGCCATCGACGCGCCCCTGCTGACAGGGGCCGCAATCTTCGGCGTCGGCTGGGGACTTGGCGGGTTCTGTCCCGGTCCGGCATGGACTGCGCTGGCGATGGGATCGCCCGGCACGCTGGTGTTCCTGCCCGCCATGCTGATCGGCATCGCGCTGGGTGGGGCCGCGAAATCATTTTCCATCTTCACAGCCAAGGGAGCCTGACCATGACGAACACTTCAAAGCTGGATCAACCCATCGTGCGTCATTCGCCATCAACCGGTGCGCACAGCCCCGATGTCTGGGGGATCTATGAGCCCGATACCGGTTCGATCCAGTATATCTGTGCGGACCCCGCGACGAAAAAGGCCGCGTTGATCGACGTCGTTCTGAATTTCGACCCGGCCAGCTTTGCCACCGACACAAACAGCATGGATCTGGTGCTGGATCTGGTGAAAAAGCACGGGCTTACGGTCGAGTGGGTGCTGGACACACATCCCCATGCCGATCACGCGATGGCGTCGGCGCGTCTGAAGGACCGCACCGGCGCGCCCAACGCCATCGGCGAGAAAGTCGCGGAGATCGCCGATCTCTGGCGCAGCATCTACAACACCCCCGATGCCTTCGATACCGCCCGCGATTTCGACCGGCTGTTTGCCGACGGCGACACCTTCAATATCGGCGATCTGCAGGTCCGCGTGATGCTGTCGCCCGGTCATACGCTGGGGTCAATCACCTATATCTGCGGCGATGCGGCATTCGTACACGACACGTTCATGCAGCCCGACAGCGGCACCGCGCGCGCCGACTTTCCCGGTGGAAGTACCGACGGAATTGTGGAACTCGTTGCAGGCCATTCTGGCGCTGCCCGACAACACGCGCCTGTTCATCGGTCACGATTACGGTGCCGAAGGGCGGGAAGAGCCCGCCTGGGAAGCGCGCGTCGACGACCACAAGGCGCATAACATCCACGTGGGCGGTGACGCCGACAAGGCGGCGTATATCGAGACGCGCAATAAGCGCGACGCGACTCTGACGCTGCCCGACCGGATGCTGGCCGTGTTGCAGATCAACCTGCGCGGCGGGCGGCTACCGGACGCCGAAAGCGACGGGGCACATTATCTGAAACTGCCCGTCGACAAATTCTGAAGGAGATACCCGTGACCAAATCCATGAAAGACCTCGTGGCGGACGCCAAGACCCGTGTCGAAACCATCCGTCCTGAAGATGCGCAAGCCGCGAAAAAAAGTGGCGACATAATCCTCGACGTCCGCGAACCGTCCGAGCTGGACAGCGATGGCACGGTTGACGGGGCACTCCACATCCCTCGCGGGCTTCTGGAGGTGCAGGCCGATCCGGACACCGGCAAGGCGCATGACGCTCTGGTGGCAATGCGCCATTCGGAGGGGTGGGTTCATGTCCTTTGCGCGTCGGGTGCCCGCGCGGCGCTCGCGGCCGATACGCTCAGGACGATGGGCTACAACGCCAAGATCATCGACGGCGGTCTGGGCGGCTGGAAAAAGGCCGGGCTGCCCGTCCAGTCTTGAGAGACGTGCCCCGCCTGACGCAATATCTACCGGTTCTGGACTGGGGCCGCCGCTACAACCGCTATAAGCTGAGCAGCGATCTGGTCGCGGCGGTGATCGTGACGATCATGCTGATCCCGCAATCGCTGGCTTATGCGCTACTGGCGGGGTTGCCACCCGAGGCGGGGATCTACGCGT
Organism: uncultured Alphaproteobacteria bacterium; assembly: GCA_963761735.1. GTDB lineage: Bacteria > Pseudomonadota > Alphaproteobacteria > Rhodobacterales > Rhodobacteraceae > CAVXHQ01. The sequence continues at coordinate 41,079 of CAVXHQ010000005.1, read as the reverse complement.
CGATCCTGCCGATCGTGCTCTATGCGATCTTCGGCACCTCGCGCACGCTGGCGGTCGGGCCGGTGGCTGTCGTGTCGTTGATGACGGCGGCAGCCATCGGCAAGCTCGGCGATCAGGGCATCGACTATGTCACGGCGGCCCTGACGCTCGCGTTTCTGTCGGGGGCTTTCCTGTTGATCCTCGGGCTGTTCCGGCTGGGGTTTCTGGCGAACTTCCTGTCGCATCCGGTCATCGCCGGTTTCATCACCGCCAGCGGCATCCTGATCGCCACCAGTCAGCTCAAACACATCCTCGGCGTCAAAGCCTCTGGCGATACGCTGATCGAGATGCTGCACGGGTTATGGTCGGCCCTCGGCTCGGTCAACTGGATCACGGTTCTGCTGGGCGTGAGTGCGACGGCGTTCCTGTTCTGGGTGCGCAAAGGCCTCAAACCGCTGCTGCTGCGGATCGGGCTGGGCAGAACCCTGTCGGAAATGGGGGCCAAGGCCGGGCCGGTTTTTGCCGTGCTGGCCACGACGCTGGCGGTTTGGGCATTTGGCCTTGCGGATCGCGGCGTCGACATCGTCGGTGCCGTGCCCCGGGCGCTGCCGCCCCTGACGCTGCCGTCCTTTCAACCCGACGTTTTGATCGCGATGATCGGGCCCGCCATCCTGATCTCGATGATCGGTTTCGTGGAATCGATCTCGGTCGCACAAACGCTCGCTGCCAAGCGCCGTCAGCGCATCGATCCGGACCAGGAGCTGATCGGTCTGGGCGCGGCCAACCTCGGTGCGGCGTTCACGGGCGGTTTTCCGGTCACCGGTGGGTTCTCGCGGTCCGTGGTAAACTTCGACGCAGGCGCCCGCACGCCCGCCGCGGGGGCCTACACTGCCGTCGGGCTGGCCATCGCCGCGCTGATGCTGACGCCGTTGATCTATTTCCTGCCCAAGGCAACGCTGGCGGCGACGATCATCGTCGCGGTCCTCAGCCTTGTCGATTTCTCGATCCTGAAACGCAGCTGGGCCTATTCCAGGGCCGATTTCGCGGCCGTGTCGGCGACGATCCTGCTGACGCTCGCCCTCGGGGTCGAGGTCGGCGTGTCGGTGGGGGTGCTGATCTCGATCCTCATTCATCTGTACAAATCCTCGCGCCCGCACATGGCGGTGGTGGGTCAGGTGCCCGGCACCGAACATTATCGCAATGTCGAGCGTCATGACGTGACACTGCACGAGGGCATCCTGTCGGTGCGTGTCGACGAAAGCCTGTATTTCGCCAACGCCCGCAATCTCGAAGACCGAATCTATGACATGACCGCCGACCGCGACGATCTGCACCACGTGATCCTGATGTGCTCGGCGGTGAACGAGATCGACATGAGCGCGCTCGAAAGCCTCGAGGCGATCAATACCCGGCTTGGCACGCGCGATATCCAGTTCCACCTTAGCGAAGTGAAGGGGCCGGTGATGGACGGCCTGAAGAAAACCCACTTCCTGACCGACCTGACGGGCCGGGTTTTTCTGACACAGCACCGCGCCGTGCAAACCCTGTGCAATACCACCACCAATAAAATCTCACCGTCCAGAGATGGAGTATCCCTATGAAACGCCGCCAGTTTCTCACCCTCACGGCTGCCACGCTCGCTGCACCGGCCCTTTTGACCCGCCGCGCCGTTGCCGCAGAACCCGGCGCGCCTTTGCCCATTCCCCCGGTCATGGAAGTCGGCGCCGGCACGGGCAATACCCTGACCGCGATGAAAGGCACGCGCGAATTCATCGACGGTGCCGTGTCCGATACGCTGGGCTATGAGCAGGATTATCTGGGCCCGTTGCTGCGGTTTCAGCGGGGGCGAACTGCCAATATCGACGTGGTCAATCGCACCGATGATCCCATCACCGCCCACTGGCATGGCATGCACGTGCCCGGCCATCTCGACGGGGGGCCGCAACTGGCCTTCGATGCCGGGCAGACCTGGTCGCTCGAGTTGCCGGTGGATCACCCCGCCGCGACCTTGTGGTATCACAGTCATGTTCATGGGCGGACCGCCGATCAGGTTTATCGCGGCCTTGCGGGCATGATCATCATCGACGATCCCGATGTCGTCGATCCGCTGCCCCGCGATTACGGCGTCAACGATTTCCCGCTGATCGTGCAGGACCGCAGTTTCGATGGCTCCGGCCGCATGACCTATGATCTGGGCATGATGGACATGATGCAGGGATTTCGCGGCAGTGAAATTCTGGTTAATGGTGCGATCCGGCCCAAACTGACGGCGCCCGCCGGACTGGTGCGCCTCAGGCTGCTCAATGCGTCGAACGCCCGGATGTATGATTTCAGCTTCACCGACGGGCGGCGGTTTCATCAGGTCGCCAGCGACGGCGGGCTTTTGCCCGCGCCGGTCGCCATGGAGGGTCTGCGTCTGGCCCCGGCGGAACGGGCCGAGATCGTCGTGGATTTCACGGACCGGTCGGCTGTCCGGTTGGTGTCGCGCAACGTCAGTAGCGGCGGCATGATGGGCGGTGGTGGCATGATGGATGGCGGTATGATGGGCGGTGCAGACAACGCAGCCCCGCTCGACATCATGTCGTTCGACGTGGGCGATGCCGCCGCGACCGGTCCCGCGACGCTCCCCGCGTCCCTGCCATCGGATCTGCCCGATATGGGTGCTCCGGTCCGCACCCGCGATTTCACGCTCAACGTCCAGGCGGGATCGATGATGGGCGGGATGTTCAACAACCTGATCGGGCGGGACGGTCAGATCATGGGCATCAACGGCGAGTCCTATGACATGGGGCGCATCGATCTGACCGTTCCCGTGGGCGAGACCGAGTTGTGGCGCATAAACGCCGATATGATGGTGCATCCGTTCCATGTGCACGGCACATCGTTTCAGGTCGTGAAGATGGGGGGCCGTGCGGTCGATCCGACACGGATCGGGCTGAAGGACGTGGTGCTGGTCGACGGCCTGTCAATCTCGGCGACAAAAGGGACCATTTACCGGCGCAAAATGGGGCCACGGCCTGGATGTTCGCGGCGCTCTGGCGCGTGTGCTCGCCAAGTAGCTGACGCGCGCCAGAGTGCGCTGGCCGCAGGCCAGCATTGCTGCTGTTTTTGCGGTTTCAGTCTTGGAGTTTGCGGCTCTGTCGCAGCCGGTAGCTGTCGCCGTTCATTTCCAGGATGTGAACATGGTGGGTCAGGCGGTCGAGGATGGCGCCGGTAAGGCGCTCGGATCCGAAGACTTCGGTCCATTCATCAAACGGCAGATTGGACGTGATGACGATTGATCCTCGCTCATAGCGCTGCGAGATGACTTCGAACAGCAACTCCGCGCCGGATTTGCTCAGGGGAACGAAGCCAAGTTCGTCAATGATCAACAGATCCTGACTGACAATCAGCTTTTGCAGGCGCTGCAGACGCCGATCATCGGCTGCCTCGATCAACTCATGCACCAGCGCGGCGGCCGTCGTGAAGCGGACCTTCAGGCCCTTCTGGCAAGCGGCGAGACCAAGCCCCAAGGCAATGTGGGTCTTGCCGGTTCCCGATGGACCCAGAGCAATAATGTTCTCGCGGCGATCAGCGTATTCGCAACGTGCCAGCTCCATGGTCAAGACCTTGTTGAGCGACGGGATCGCCTTGAAGTCGAAACTGTCGAGGCTCTTGGTGGCCGGGAACTTCGCGGCTTTGATCCGCCGCTCAACCATCCGGCGTTCGCGTTCGATCAGCTCCAGTTCGCAAAGCCGCAGCAGATATTGAACATGATCCTTGCCCTCTGCCGCACACTGACGGGCCAGCTTGCCATATTCGCTCTTGAAGGTCGGCAGTCGGAGCGCCTTGAGGTGATGCTGCAATAAGACCTGCGGAGTGTCGCTCATGTCGGCACCCCCGACATCAGGCTCATGTAGCTGGCCGGGTCTGTCGTCCCGACCTGTGCTCTGGGCAGATAGGGATAAATATCGAGATCCAGCCGTGGCGGACGCCTCTCGATCCGGCACAGGACAAGATGCTTCACAGCATCATAGCCGATGGCCCCGAGATCGAGCGCCTGCCGGATCGCACCATGCAGATGGGTCAGTTCGAACGTTTCCAGCAGACGTAAAACCTGAACATATTCGCGCTTGCCCTTCTTCCCCATCCGCGCCTCCAACAGTCGGCGCAGGGTGGCGAACTCATCCGGCAGATCCCAGCCTTGCAGCGGTGCGGCTTGATCCAGCGCCCCAACCTTTTGCTCCAACAGCGGCAGGTAATGCATCGGATCAAATACCATGTCCGCCTTGTCGTAGGACCGGCGGTGGTGGGCAATCACCTCGGCCCCGCAGCCGATCACAACCTCATGGACATACCCACGAACCTGAACCTCGTGATGGGCATGAGCGACAGGCACCGAGTAGTCATTGTTGCGATAACGGACCATGGAGATCGATGTCGCCCGGGTGCTGACCCTGTCGCAAGCATCGTAAGGGGTGGTCGGCAGCGCCATCAGCGCATTGAGATCCCGCATCAGACGTTCACCGACAGTCTCGGTATGACCACGCACAATGTCGCCCTGTCGCGTCAGGCACTGATCTTCCAGCCAGGTGTTCAACGCATCGAAGCTGTCGGACCGCGGCGCGGGAACGAGGAAGTTGCGCCGCCCATATCCGATCACCCCCTCGACGTTGCCTTTGTCATTGCCTTTGCCCGGTCGGCCGAACTTGTCGTCGAACAGGTAATGCGACTGCAATTCCGAAAAGACGCGGGTGCGCAACCGGAGGCCATCGCCCAGGATTTTCGCCACTGCGATCGTTGTATTGTCGTAGAGGATCGACAAGGGCACGCCGCCGAAGAATGCAAAAGCGGCGTTGTGGCCATCACAAAACGCCTCGGTCGTCTCGGCGGGGTAGGTCTTGATGAAGAACGCATCCGAATGCGGAAGCGCCATCGCAAAGTAGTGCAGCTTACACTCAACACCGGCAATCACGCCCAGCGTTTCGCCGAAATCGACCTGAACATGGCCCGGCGCATGCGACAGCGGCACGAACACTTCCCGCGTCCGCCGCTTCTTCTCACGCACATAATCAGTGACGATGGTGATCCCGCCCGTAAAGCCATGCTCGTCGCGCAGCCGCGCATGAATTCGCTTGGCAGTGTGCCGCTGTTTCTTGAGTTTGCTCTTATCCTCTTCGAGGATCTGGTCGATCACCGGCACAAAGGGATCAAGCTTGGGACGCTGCGGCATCGCTTGGCGCCGATATCCCGGCGGAACCGAATGCTTCAGGATCTTCGACACTGTCTTGCGGTCGATCCCGAACTTCCGCCCCGCCTCGCGCTCACTCATGCCCTCGACATGGCACGCTCTGCGCACCCGGGTATACAGTTCCACAGAATACATCTCCCGACCCTCAGCTTCCGCCCCGGGTCTCAGAATGGCAGAATTTTACTCCGCGACGGTCAGGTAATCCCACCGTTTCCGTGGCCCAGTTTGCCTCCGGGATTCACAAGGAATATTGTCGGCCACCGGTACGCGCGGCAGCTTCACGATCCCGCATTCGATGGCGTCCATCAGAGAAAAGTCTGACATTGTCCACGGAAACAACGTGCCCTCGATGTAGCCCGAGCCGCGGAGGAAAAAGGGAGTGGCCGACAAGTCATAGACTAGGCTGATGCCCAGCTTACGCTTTACGGCTTCGAGGCCGGAAATCCACATCCGGGCGGCTTCATTGTTCTCCTTGGCCTCGCTTTTGTCGTCGCCCTTCAGATCGTCTTCGGTCTCGCCATCGGCGTCCTTCACGCGCTCACGATAGCAATGGTGCGCTTCGTCGTTCAGCACCACGATGTTCTTCTGACCCATCAGGTCGCCCATGACCCGCTGGATCATCTCGCCCTCAGTCTCGATTGTCTGGATCTTGTTGCCGCGCCACCCCTCGAGCGCTTGACGTGTACCTTTGGCGATCGCCAGCTTTTCACGCCGCTTGAAGGCGTGATAGTTAGTGATGACAATCTTGGCGCTCTGAATATCTCGCAGCATATCTGGTGGCGTGATCTCGCGGCCACGATAATAGCTTTCGGGATCGTTAGGTAGCAGAACGCGCAGCCGGTCACGAATGGTGATGCCGGGAGAAACAATCAAGAACCGACTGGAGAACTGCTTGCTGTTAGGGTGGCGCACGGCATTGACCGTCTGCCAGGCAATCAGCATCGCCATCACTGTGGTTTTGCCCGCACCGGTTGCAAGCTTCAGTGCAAGGCGCATCAGTTCAGGGTTTGCTTGCTCATTGGCCCCCTTGATGTGGGCCCAGAACTTGGCAACCCGTGGCCCCATCTTTGGCGCGACTTCGGTTAGCCAGATGGCGGTTTCAACGGCTTCGATTTGGCAGAAGAACGGACGGATGCCCTCGAACTTGTGGTGCCGCCAATGCTGCAAAAGACGGGCCGTTTCTGGCGTCACCAGCCATTGATCGGGGTTCGGCAGTTTGCGCCAGGTCTCAACATAGCCCCGGATTTCGTTGATGATTGGGGTCGGATTGTATTCTTGATCCTCGCTCGAAAGCTCATCTCCAGCACCAAGTAATAGCGCACCCTGTTTAGTATTCTGCCGCTGCTTCTTGGTCTTTGGAACCGGCGTTATTAGGTCGGAACGTCGTCGCGAGTCGAGTATGCGATTCGTTGGCTGACCATCGGGATCAAGTTCCCAATGCCTTCCAGGATAGCAGTATGGAGAATTCAGGATCGGCTTTTCAAAGAACTGCTCAGACATCCGCAACACCTTTTCCGATGTTCGCTTTGGCCGCGGCCTTTTGATCGTCTATCCATGCGTCAATGTCGTCGTGTTTGAACCGCCATTGCCCACGCACCTTGAAAGCCGGTATCTGGCCCTTCTGCGCCATTGTGTAGACAGTTTTCTCGGCAACCTTCAACAAAACCGCAACCTCTGGCAAAGTGAGAATAGGGTCCGTCATGGACCTGCTCCTTCTTGAAATATTCGGAGTGAAGTTGCCAGACTTTGCCAGACTTTACTAGGACTTGATTGTTATGCTTGCTTGCTCAAGATCACATGCACAGCAATGGCGACTAACGAGCCGATGCCGCACCCTTAAAGTCAACGGTGTCATGGCGACTTCTAACCTTTACGACAATGCCCATGCCGAAATGAAGGCTCTGATGGCCGTAGTGCCGAAACACCGGAGTAAATGATCGCAGTCGGCAGGCTTTTTGATCAGGCCCGCCTTTACGCCTGTTCAAAACAGGTAAATGTAAATTATTTCAAAGTAGTAAATCCTTCAATGGTTACGATCCTCTAACCGCTAATCTTCCACAACCTCGTCCAAGAAGCGCTTTCCTTGTTGCACTCTTTTACCGAGCGTCTCGACGAACCCATCAAATCGCTCGCGCCCCTTGGCCTGTGCAGCAGCCTGTTCCTCAACAGGCACGGGTGGCGTAATGGCTAGCCAAAATCGAACGTACAATGCCAGAGTCTCAGTCGTAATGCGTTGATCGCGTTCCAGCCGTCCAATCTGCCGCGAAAGGCGGTCCAGTCTTCTGCCTAAAGCAGCTTCCTGCATATCTGCGTGATCGGGAGAGAGAAAGGACTCGACGGCCGCTTCGACGACCGCAGACCGGGTTAGTCGTTTCCGGTCAGCCAAGTCGTTGATGCGTTCGATTAGTTCGGCTGGCAGAGACAGGTTGAGACGGTTGCGCATGGGTCAGTCCTCAAAGATCAATACCATCGTTACGGTCAAGCGAGGCTTGTCGGGCCACCTGTCCCATTTTTCGGCGTAGTGCCTGTCGTTGTTGGACTGCTTCCTCAGGCTCATCGTCCAGCATCATTTCGAACTCGCGTGCTGGCTCTGGCGAGGTCTCTGGCGCGATCGCAACATGATCAGGCAATTCCGGCTCTCGGCGCAGCCCCGCGTTGGCTTCGTCATCATCTGTCTTGGTGTCAGCGGCAAACTCGGGATCTGAACGAGTTGCCTTTGCTAAAGAAGACCACGGATCATTTCTTGTTATGGCTCCAGCTTCTTCGGGCTCTGGTGGCCGCAGCACGCGCTCTGAAAACCGTCGGTCCTCGAAATATCGTGCCTTTTTCGCTCGGATAGGTGGCGAGCCAGCCACCATGACGATCTCGTCGTCGGGAGGTAGTTGCATGATCTCGCCGGGGGTCAAAAGCTGGCGGGCGGTCTCGGAGCGGGACACCATCAAATGGCCGAGCCAAGGTGCCAGTCGGTGCCCGGCATAATTCCGCATCGCTTTCATCTCGGTCGCCGTGCCGAGGGCGTCTGAAACCCGCTTGGCGGTGCGTTCGTCATTGGTCGCGAAGCTCACCCGGACATGGCAGTTGTCGAGGATGGCATTGTTCTGGCCATAGGCCTTCTCGATCTGGTTCAGAGATTGAGCAATCAGGAAACTTTTGATTCCGTAGCCCGCCATGAAGGCCAGTGCGCTTTCGAAGAAGTCGAGCCGCCCGAGTGCTGGGAACTCATCGAGCATCATTAGAATACGGTGACGTCGTTTGGTATCGTTCAAATCCTCCGTCAGGCGGCGGCCGATCTGGTTCAGCACCAGCCGGATCAGCGGCTTGGTACGTGAGATGTCTGAAGGTGGCACCACCAGGTAAAGCGTCGAGAGTTGCGCGCCGCCGATCAGGTCGGCAATCCGCCAGTCGCAGCGGCGAGTCACATGGGCGACGACCGGATCGCGATAGAGCCCGAGAAAAGACATGGCCGTCGAAAGCACGCCCGAGCGTTCGTTGTCAGACTTGTTTAATAGTTCCCTTGCAGTCGAGGCGATGACCGGATGCGGCCCAGCCTCGCCTAGATGGCGGGTCACCGTCATCGCTTCCAGCGTCTCCTCGATTGGGCGGAGCGGATCTGAGAGGAAGGCGGCCACCCCAGCCAGTGTCTTGTCCCGCTCCGCGTAAAGCACATGAAGGATCGCGCCCACTAGGAGCGAATGCGAGGTCTTTTCCCAATGGTTGCGTTTCTCCAGCGATCCCTCCGGATCAACCAGGACGTCGGCTACGTTCTGCACGTCGCGCACCTCCCATTCGCCGCGACGCACCTCGAGCAGCGGGTTGTAGGCGGCGGAGGTCATGCTGGTCGGGTCGAAACGAAGCACCCGGCCATGTTTCGCGCGAAAGCCTGCCGTCAGATCCCAGTTCTCGCCCTTGATGTCGTGGACGATGGCCGAGCCCGGCCAAGTCAGAAGCGTCGGGATCACCAGACCCACGCCTTTGCCGGATCGGGTCGGCGCAAAGCAAAGGACATGCTCCGGGCCATCATGGCGCAGGTAGGTCTGATCGAGCTTGCCCAATACGACGCCATCTGAACCGAGCAGCCCAGCGGCCTCTACCTCTGCCTGTGTCGCCCAGCGGGCCGAGCCATAGGTATCCACATCGGCAGCCTCCCGAGCGCGCAAGACCGACATGGTAATCGCGACAGCGATGGAGATGAAACCGCCGGACGCAGCGATGGCTCCGCCCTCCCAGAACACTGTGCGGGCATAGGCGTCGTAGAAGTACCACCACCAGAATAAAGCTGGCGGCGGATAGATCGGCACGCTGAAGGCCTCGAACCACGGGTTGCCGAGCTGCGCCTGAAACCCCAACCGCCAGGCCACCCATTGGGTCGCGCTCCACGTTGTCGTGAGCACGATCAGGAAGACAACGAGGATCTGTCCCCAGAGGATTTTCGTGGCGGTCATGATCAGGGTCCTTTCATCATATGTTGAGCCCGCGTTTTCGACCCAGGCTCCAGTCGATGCCGCCTCCACTGCGCGCGACCCCCGCGACCCGCTGGCCAAATCGCGGTTCGATCTCGCGGGACCAGGGGACAAGTTGGAAGCTGCGGCCACCGTCGGGGCTGATCCCTTCGATCATTGCGTAGCGACCAGAGGACAGGCGCAGCTGGCGGCTGTAGGTGCCGGAGACATGTTCGCCCGCCGCCGAGGGTCGGTGCGGCAAACCGGTCTCGGTCGAGAGCTTCTCACCCACTTTATTGAGCTCGCGCCGCCGAAGGGTGGCGAGCAGATTGCGCTGCAGGAGAATCTGTTGCCCCTGTCGGTCGGCTAGACCCTCGCGGGCCAGGTGTTCGGTACGGGCCTCGAGCGCGTTGCGGACTTCGCTCCCAAAACCACCCTTGGCGAGCGGCATCTGGGCCCGCGCGACCAGCCGATGGTCAAGCCAGGTCGCGCCGGGCGCGGTGATCTGGCTTTGCAGATCGAGATCTGACCGCGTGGCGAGAACAAGAGTGGGCCGTGGGTCGTCTGGTCCACCGAAGCGGCGGACTTCGACGATGCCACCCAGATGCGGCGCATGCTCGAAAGCATCCAGCCCGCGGAAACGGACATGATGGGCGCGCCCATCGGTCCCGTCGATAACGGCATAAGCCATGCCAGTCTGTTCGTCATGCAGCCCGGTGGCGACCAGCCGCCCGATGATTGGATCGCCCGCTCCACCATTGTCGACGACAAAATCTGTGAAGCCACGGTCCCGCCCCTTCGCAGCGAAGGCGCGGTGCATGGTCTTGATGATGTCGCCGCGCTCGCCAAGATCCCTGAGCGTGCGCTCGGCCTCCGTCCCAAGCATCCATTCGCCGGGGCGGCCCTCCGAGGCGAGGCCAAGCTTTTTTAGGTGCTGCAAGCGGCCGATCATCAACCGCCTGATTTGCGGATCCTCTGGGCCGTGGGTCTCGGGGCGCAGGTCGATTAGTCCGAGGTCATCGGCGCGATAACGGATTTCGCGGTCGAGGCTAGTCCAGCGTTCTGCAGTGACCACTTGTTCGAGCGCATGTCGGATCTCGTGTTCAGGCTTGGGGCCAAGTTCGAGCGCGACCAAATCCTCGGCGCGGGACCGTAATCCGCTGCTGATATAGTCACGCGCGATGACCAGATCGCCGCCATGATCATCGACGCCGCGGACGATCAGATGCACGTGCGGATTGTCGGTGTTCCAATGATCCACCGCGACCCAATCCAGTCGCGTGCCAAGATCGGCCTCCATTCGGCGCGCGACATCTCGGGTGAAGCTGCGCAGGTCTTCCATCTCGGCCGCATCCTCGGGCGAAATTATGAACCGGAAATGGTGGCGGTCATCTTCGCAGCGCTCTGCAAAATCCAACCCTTCGAGATTGTCAGTTTCCGCATTGAAGAGCAGCCCCTTCTCGCCCTCGCGGCTGACGCCCTCGCGACGCAGATAAGCGAGATGGGTTTTGAGCGGGGCAGCGCGATAGGCACGGCCCTTGTGACGCGCGATCCTTGCCTTCACGACAACGCGGCGGGTTGGCGAAAAAAGTCGACTACGTCCAAATCGGTTTTGTCCGCGCCCGAAGGTCGAGCGGCCAGGCCCACGGCTCGTGCGAGATGGCGACGTGTGGCCCGCCTGCTGAGCCGCGCGGAGCACCTGATCAATGAAGCCCTTGGTCCGCGGAATACGAGTGCTTCGGGGCTTGCCTGGTCGGATACGGAAGTCGCGTTCGATCTCGCTCACAACACGCCCCAATCGAAAGGCAAATAAACACTGTGCATGCCGGACCATTGAAATCGCTTAAGAAAACCAGAATTCCTGCACACGACCGACCCGTATGCACGCGAAAACGCCAGTCCCATCAGGGACTTGCGGCATTCGTGGCATGCGCTTTTATCTCGCCCTTTTCTCTTCCCGCCCTTCCTCCAGGCACGCCCTTCCGCCCATATCATCCGGCAGCACGCCAGAACGCGCAGGGGTGCGACCACTCTCATGGCTGACTGCCCTCGCTTTGCCGTGCGACGAAAAGCTTTGATGTGGGCGTTGGCGCAGGATCGTCGAGCGTCGAGCGCGCTGTCGCCGGTTCGCTCTCAGACGGCAGTTCGCTTGCAGCTGATCTGTCCGCAAAGAGCGCTGCTTCGCGCCAATCGGTCGCGGAGGACCGGTGCGGAAGTGCCCCGTCACGGTCAAGAAGTGGCGCTAGGGTCGCGACATAGGCGCGGGTTTCGGCGGGCAGTGGACGCTCTGTTGACAGGAATTCGTCATATCGCCCCGGTCCCGCGTTGTAGGCGGCAAGCATGGCACCAACTGTTCCGTAGCGGTCAAGCATCGCGCGCAGATAGGCAGTCCCAGCAATGATGTTTTCGCGCGGGTCGAAGGGATCTTGTCCCAAGCCGTGGTGTTGTCGCAACTCGCCCCAGGTCCCAGGCATCACCTGCATGAGCCCCATGGCCCCCGCCCGCGATATGGCCTGCGGATTGCCTGCGCTTTCGACGCGCATCACGGCGCGGATCCAGTGTTCCGGAATGGCGAAGCGTACCGATGCTTCAGAGATGGCAGCGGCATGGGTATCCCGCGCCACAGTGAGGGCTGGAAGCGCAGTTTCTGCGAGTGCAACTCTGTTCGCAGGTAACGCTGCGGCGAATCCGGAAAGAAGGAAAATGGCAACGCGACGTACTGCGCCCGGCATCAGCACCGTCACCAGAATGTCACTGCGGGATCGGGACCGGCGCATGGGTTAATCCTTCCCGTTGCGCTTTGGCGGACGGCTCCACTGCAATGCCCAGACCGATGCCTCGCCATTCCGGAAGAGGTTGGCGCGGATCGGCTGCGTGAGCATAGGATCGTCGATCAGAACCGAAAGGTATTCACCGGCCTTCTCGCCGGTGCGCGTCCAGGCCGCGCCGATTTCGCGGGCCATCTCACCGTCACAGTGAAACAGGCGGTAGTCCGGCCCGTTCTCCACATCGGTCGCTTCGGCTTGGCTTAGGGTGACGTCGAGGTCGAGCGTCAGCGTCCGAATATGTCCGGCAAAGCCGGATTTTGTGCGGGTGAATTCACCGATCTGGGGCATGGATGGTTTCCTTTCTGTTGCGGTGGTTTGGTAAATTGGTGCTCATGATCCCGCGGTGCGCGCTGCCGGAATGAACCCAGACAGGCACCAGCCGCCCGGTGATCGCGGTGCTCGGCAAGGCGCCAAAATATCGCCCGTCGAGGCTGTCAGGCGCTTCCGGGTTCATGAGAAAGATATCGCCGTCGGTGAGGCGTCGGCATCCTTCCCAGCGCGGAAGGCTACGACCGAGACTGTCCTGCAAAAGGGCAGACCCAACGACGCTTTGATCGACGGTGATGGTGTTCCCTGCGCGGCAGATGTTGGCCCCTGGGAGCGCCACGACATGCTTGAGAAGCGGCACATGCCTCGGCAGGTAGCCGCGCTCGTCCAGGAAATCAGAAAGCTCCGGTGGTGGCTGAACGGCAACCAAGTCGCCGATGGTGACCTGGTCGGCGGGGCGCAGAAGGTAGAGCCCGATCGGCACGCTCGCACTGGCATTCCAAAGGAGCCAAGGCGGCCAAGGAACGAACGACGGCACGACAACCAGTGCGGTGGCGATGGCCATGGCCCAGACGTTTTTGCCCCGCCTGTTCATTGCCCGACGCTCCGCCGCTTGAGCCAGGCCCGATGTTGCAGCCGCGTATAGGCGTGAGCCGCTTGTCCTGCGGCCATACGATTGTGGACGTGTCGCCAATAGTCGGGGGCAACATCGGCAGTGTCGATGCCGAGTGCTTCGATGGCATCGATTGTTTGGAGAACCCGCTCAACCTTTGGCCAGCCATGGGTCGACAGCAGAAGCGCACCACCGGGACGCAGAAAGGGCAGCGTCTGGATGGTCTCTCCGGTATGGGCGGCGCACAGAATGTCAAACCGCGACAGGACCGTCCCGAAGTCATTCGAGGCCCAGCGATTGACCCCGAAGACCGAGCCTGGCGCGAAGCCAAACCGGCGGCGATGCTTATCAATCCGGCGTTCACAGGTCGGCTTGCCGAAGCGGACCCATTGCTCGACCCGGCCCTCCTTCCAGGTCAGTTCAACGAACGTCAGATCGGTGTCGAACCCATCGGGTCGCGTATTTCTTGCGCGTTTTGAGGAACCCTGCACGGTCATGGCTTAGCCTCGCCAGTCGGACCGATCGGCAGATCCTGCGTGCTCCCATCTCGGCCGGTTTTTGGAGGCGTGGAACGAGCCAGATTTGGGTTTTCCCCAGCGTGCCGAGTACTACAAGAGTTAGATTCTTTGTTAGATTCTAAGTTAAGGGCGCGATTTCTGTCGCTGCCAGAAGAAGTTAAGGCTCGTTCGGGTTCCCGATAGCACGAGGGTCCGGTTCCTGATGGCACGATACCGTAGGCTCCCGATAGCACGAGGCCATTCACAGGTTGTCCACAGGGCTCAAACGCGAGCAAGTGGCGCCCTTGCGGTTCAATCTCAAGCGCAAGGCGATATCCTGGCAAAGGCTGACGGCGGATGATCTCGCGCAGAGCAAAAGCAAACCGCTTGAACGGCGAGAGGCTGCCGGATTTGAGGTGCAAATGGTGAAATTCGAACCGCCATCCTGCGCGCTGGCGACCACCGTGCTTACGCACGAGGCGATAGAGCCAACGATCCAAGCCACCAGTCAGGTCGAAATAGTCAGGGTCGATGGTGAGGATCAGCGTGTCGTCCAGCACCGCTTGATAGAACCAGTCTGGGACGATGAGTTCGATTCCATCGGGTCGGCCCAGTGCATCGGAGCGCTCTTGCCATTCGTTGATCCAAGAAAACCGGTGCCGCCGCCCCTCAACGGGTTGGCGGATCGATGTACAGATTGTCGTGGATTGCAACCGGTCAAGTGCAGCCTTCAGCCGGTGATAATCGCGCACGGAGGTGCCGCGACCGATGAAAGTGAGGATTTGGTAAGGCGTCGCTGCCATCTGTCAGGCGACACGACAAACTGGCCCTCTGGCGACATGAGGAACTGGCCCCCTCGATAAGCTGAGAGGGAAGTCTGGATGACCAATCGAACAGTTGAGACGCTGCCGCAGACCGAGGGTCTGCGGAGGGATGAGATGAAGGAGCCGGATGATGTTTCGGCCATGCTGAGGCTGAAGTTTCTCGGATGGGGAGCCCGCCGGATTTCTGCGGAGCTTGGGTGCTCGAGGACGACTGCACGGCGATGGTTGAAGGAGGGGACGTGGCGCAGGGCGTCACCGCCACCGCGATCGAAGGCGTTGGATGGCCTGGAGGGTTGGGTCGAGGAGCGGTTTCGCCGCCATGCGGGCA
Organism: uncultured Alphaproteobacteria bacterium; assembly: GCA_963761735.1. Lineage (GTDB taxonomy): Bacteria > Pseudomonadota > Alphaproteobacteria > Rhodobacterales > Rhodobacteraceae > CAVXHQ01. The sequence continues at coordinate 26,074 of CAVXHQ010000005.1, read as the reverse complement.
ACGCAGATGTGGTCCGTCAGGAGCTTGTCGCCGAGAAGGGCATCGAGGTAAGCCTTCGCACGGTCGAACGGGCGGTGGCGCATCTGCGTCAGGAGCTGCGGGCCGAGGCGCGGGCAACGGTGCGCTTTGAGACGCGGCCGGGCCAGCAGTTGCAGATCGACTTCGGGCAGCGGCGGGTCGAGATCGGCGGCGTGTCGCGGCAGGTGTCGTTCTTCGTGGCGACGCTGGGTTATTCCCGCCGCATCCACGTGCGGGCCTTCGCGGGCGAGCGGCAGGAGAACTGGTTTGAAGGCATGGAGAGCGCCTTCGCGTCGTTCGGCGGCGTGCCGGAAGAGGTGCTGCTCGACAATGCCCGCGCACTGATCCTGAGCCACGACATTGCCAGCCGCGAGGTCGTGGTGAACCCGAAGCTGCATGCCTTTGCCCGGCACTGGGGCTTTCAGGTAAAGGCCTGCGCGCCGTATCGACCCCGGACGAAGGGCAAGGACGAGCGCGGCGTCGGCTACGTGAAGGGCAACGCGATCGCGGGGCGTGCCTTCGAGAGCTTTGCCGCGCTGGAAGCTCATCTGGTGCAATGGACCCGCCAGATCGCCGACCTGCGGGTCCATGGCACCACAGGCGAAGCCCCGGGCCTGCGCTTCGCGCGTGACGAAGCCGGTCACCTGAAGCCCCTCCAGCACTGCGGCTCGTTCATGGCGACGCGCGAACTGAGCCGACGCGTCGCACCTGACTGTGCAGTGGAGATGGACACGAATGCCTACTCGGTCCCATGGCGCTTGATCGGCGAGCGGGTCCGCGTGCTGGTCACGGCTGAGACGGTGCGGGTTACCCATGCCGGCGTCGAGGTCGCCTGCCACCGGCGCAGCGCCGGCCGCCGCGGTCGGATCATCGACCCTGTCCACTTTGCCGGGGTGGCAGGTTCAGCGGGCCGCGCCAGGACACCTGCTGACGGGGTTGAGGCGCTGATCGGGGTGTCGGCACTGCTGCGCCCCCTCGCCGAGTATGAGGCTGTCGCCGGAGGGGCCTGGTGATGGGCGTGCATACGCAGGACGACCTTGACCGGATGCTCACGCGACTGAAGTTGACGGCGATGAGGGATCAGCTCGACAGTCTGCTGGACGAAGCCGTTCGGGGGGAGATGACGCTGCGCGATGCGCTGGCCTTTCTGTGCGAGCGCGAGATCGCCCGCAAAGACCAGCGCCGCATCGACATGAGTTTTGGGCTGGCGAAGTTCCCGTTCGTGCGGGACCTTGGCGGCTTCGACTTCGCCGCTCAGCCCTCGATCGACCGTTCGCAGATCCGCGACCTTGCCACGGGGCGCTTCATCGCCAACGGCGACGCGCTCCTGTTGCTGGGCCCTCCCGGCGTCGGCAAGTCGCATCTGGCCGTGGCGCTTGGTCGCGAGGCAATCGTCGCCGGCTACACGGTGCTCTTCACCGGCGCGATGGAACTGGTGGCGAACCTGGCCAAGGCGCAATCCGAGAACCGCCTTGAAGAGAGGCTGACACACTACGCCAAGCCGAAGCTGCTGATCGTGGACGAACTCGGTTACCTGCCGCTGGAGCCCGATGCCGCGCATCTGTTCTTCCAGCTCGTCTCACGACGCTACGAGCGCGGCGCCCTGCTCGTCACATCGAACCGCGCGGTCGGCGAATGGGGCACCGTCTTCGGTGACGCGGTCGTCGCCACCGCGATCCTTGATCGGCTGCTGCACCACAGTCACGTCGTCACGATCCGGGGCGACAGCTATCGCCTCCGCGAAAAGCGTCGCAGCGGGCTTTTGCAAAAGCCCGCTGCGACGACCGAAACCATCACTGCATCAACCTGAAGGTGGGCCAGTTCTTCATGTCGCCCTAGGGCCAGATCCGAATGTCGCTGGACACCATCAGGCGTGATGTTCTGAGACCGGCGTCGCGAGCCTCGACGATTTGGCTCGCGGCCCAGATCAAGATATCGGCATCCCAGATCGTGGCCATGCCATGGTCTGGCACCGCCTCGACACGGATTTCGACATTTCCAGAGGCAAATTCGATGGGTCGGATGCGACGGCTCTTTGCGAGCGAAAAGAACGGATAGGCCATGAGGTCTTGCGCGTCACGCGGTGCGAATTCACCCGGCAACGCATGGAAAAGATCGAGCTGGCCGCGTTCGGTAGGGGTTTTTGACATCGGGCGCGCCTCGACCAGTTCAGCGAAAGGCCCGGCCCGCAGGCGGGACTGCGGTGAACACATGGCGCTTGGCTGGCAAGACCTGACCACCGCGTGGGTCGGTCGTCGAGGTGACGGAACCGAGTTTCACCCAAGCCTCCAGGTCTTCGATTGAATAGACAACGCGCCCACCGAGCTTGTGATAGGCAGGGCCGGTGCCGTAGGTGCGGTGTTTCTCAAGAGTCCGGGCGGACAGGCTGAGGGTAACCGTACGGTCTCCCTGCACTGCCGCGCATAGGGAGTGAGGGATAGTGTCCGCTTAGGATAGCGGACACTAAGGGGCGATCGATGGCGCGTCGTGCGAGACGGCTCTGGAGCGACGAGGAGAAGCGCTCGATCTGCTTTCAGACGGCAGCGCCGGATGTGTCGGTGGCGCAGGTTGCGCGTCGATATGCGATGAACGCCAACATGATCTTCAAATGGCTGCGGGATCCTCGATACGCCCCCACCGCCGAACCGGTGGTCGAGATATGCGCTGCGGATGTCGCTGGCTTCCTGCCGGTTGAGATCGTCGATCAGCCGGAGTGGAGGGATCATGAAGCGGTGTCTGATCCGACCGCTGATCCTGGCACAATCGAGATCGATGTCGCAGGTGGTCACCGACTGCGGATTGTGGGCACCTACGATCCCGAGGCGCTGGCCCGGCTGATCCGGGGCCTGTCGCCATGATCCCGGTCCCGTCGAACACGCGGGTCTGGCTGGCGGCCGGTGTCACAGACATGCGACGGGGGTTCACGACGCTGGCGGCTCAAGCTGATGTGAATCCCGGAGGCAAACTGGGCCACGGAAACGGTGGGATTACCTGACCGTCGCGGAGTAAAATTCTGCCATTCTGAGACCCGGGGCGGAAGCTGAGGGTCGGGAGATGTATTCTGTGGAACTGTATACCCGGGTGCGCAGAGCGTGCCATGTCGAGGGCATGAGTGAGCGCGAGGCGGGGCGGAAGTTCGGGATCGACCGCAAGACAGTGTCGAAGATCCTGAAGCATTCGGTTCCGCCGGGATATCGGCGCCAAGCGATGCCGCAGCGTCCCAAGCTTGATCCCTTTGTGCCGGTGATCGACCAGATCCTCGAAGAGGATAAGAGCAAACTCAAGAAACAGCGGCACACTGCCAAGCGAATTCATGCGCGGCTGCGCGACGAGCATGGCTTTACGGGCGGGATCACCATCGTCACTGATTATGTGCGTGAGAAGAAGCGGCGGACGCGGGAAGTGTTCGTGCCGCTGTCGCATGCGCCGGGCCATGTTCAGGTCGATTTCGGCGAAACGCTGGGCGTGATTGCCGGTGTTGAGTGTAAGCTGCACTACTTTGCGATGGCGCTTCCGCATTCGGATGCGTTCTTCATCAAGACCTACCCCGCCGAGACGACCGAGGCGTTTTGTGATGGCCACAACGCCGCTTTTGCATTCTTCGGCGGCGTGCCCTTGTCGATCCTCTACGACAATACAACGATCGCAGTGGCGAAAATCCTGGGCGATGGCCTCCGGTTGCGCACCCGCGTCTTTTCGGAATTGCAGTCGCATTACCTGTTCGACGACAAGTTCGGCCGACCGGGCAAAGGCAATGACAAAGGCAACGTCGAGGGGGTGATCGGATATGGGCGGCGCAACTTCCTCGTTCCCGCGCCGCGGTCCGACAGCTTCGATGCGTTGAACACCTGGCTGGAAGATCAGTGCCTGACGCGACAGGGCGACATTGTGCGTGGTCATACCGAGACTGTCGGTGAACGTCTGATGCGGGATCTCAATGCGCTGATGGCGCTGCCGACCACCCCTTACGATGCTTGCGACAGGGTCAGCACCCGGGCGACATCGATCTCCATGGTCCGTTATCGCAACAATGACTACTCGGTGCCTGTCGCTCATGCCCATCACGAGGTTCAGGTTCGTGGGTAACGCCAGTGGCGGTTACAAAGTGGATGTGTCACGCGGTGAAAACGTGGATCGCGTGTCATCAGAGTGGTTCTCGCGCCCCGATGATGAGCGATACCTGTCCCTCGACGACCTCTTCGCGTCTGTAGAAACCCGCGCTGAGCGGAGCCGGACACGGACCGTGGAGAGTGCCGCGATCCGGGTCGAGGCGCATCGCGATGATCCCGAGAAACTGGGGTTGGTCCTACCCGGCGCCGACGAGCCCATCGCGCCGACGCATTGGAGCTTTGGACAATTGTCGAGCATTGTCGGCGCGCCTGCCGCCTATCTGCGTCAACTGCCCGCACCGTTGGCGGGCATCAATTTGCAGTACGGGCTGACCAACCACCGGGCAGAGCAGATCAAGACCATGGAGGTCGCGAACGGGCGCACGGAACTGCGTGCCGTGACTGGCCCGGACTACGGCCGCATCTACGACCACGAACTTGTCTCCGCCGTCCAGCGCATCGCGGGCAACGGCACGGGCGACACGCGCTGGAAGGTGCCAGGCGTGCTGGATTGGTCTACGGGCATCTACAATCCGCGTGTGGACGTGACCAAGGAAACAACAACGCTCTATGCCTCGGATCGTGATGTGTTCCTGTTCCTCGTCGATGACCTGAACCCGATCGAGGCGGGGATCCTGCCCGATGGTTCGCCAGACCTCTATTTCCGCGGCTTCTATTGCTGGAATTCGGAGGTTGGTGCTAAAACGCTGGGCATCGCCAGCTTCTACCTCCGTGCCGTCTGCCAGAACCGCAACCTCTGGGGCGTCGAGGATTTCCAGGAGATAAAAATCCGCCACTCGAAATATGCCGCGTCCCGTTTCGCGCATGAGGCCGCCCCGGCGCTCAAGAATTTCGCCAACTCATCGCCTGCGCCGTTCATCGACGGCATCCGCGCAGCACGAGAGAAGATCGTGGCGCGGTCCGACGAAGATCGGTCTGACTTCCTGCGCAAGCGCGGGTTCTCGAAAACAGCGGCAACCACGATCATCGACACCGTGCTGATCGAAGAAGGCCGCCCGCCCGAAAGCGTCTTTGACTTCGTACAGGGCATCACGGCGGTCGCGCGCAACAAACCGCAGCAGGACGCGCGACTGGAGATGGAAACCCGCGCCAAGAAACTTCTGGAAAGTGCCGCCTGAAACACGGCGCACCAAGATCGCCCCGGTCCGCCCCTTCCCCAGAGGAAGAGGTGGGCCGGGTTTTTCGTGACGGGTTTTAAAGGTCGAGAGAGGTTCCCGACCGGCCCGTCGCGGAGAACCCCGATGACCAAGCAACAGAAAATCACCCTCAGCGCCTCGCGCGACATCCCCTTCAACAAGCTCCTGCTCAGCCAGTCCAACGTCCGGCACATCAAGGCCGGCGTCTCAATCGAGGAACTGGCCGAGGACATTGCGCGTCGCACCCTTCTGGCCAGCCTGACGGTGCGGCCCGTGTTAGACGAAAGCGGTGCCGAGACCGGCATTTTCGAAATCCCCGCTGGCGGGCGGCGTTTTCGCGCGTTGGAACTGCTCGTCAAGCAAAAGCGCCTCAATCGCACAGCACCCGTGCCCTGCATTATCCGTACGGACGGCCTTGCCGAAGAAGACAGCTTGGCGGAAAATATCCAGCGCGCGCCGTTGCATCCGCTGGATCAGTTTCGCGCCTTTCAGGCGATGCGCGAGAAGGGCAAGAGCGAAGAAGAGATCGCGGCGGCCTTCTTCGTGTCGGCCAGCATCGTCAAGCAGCGGCTCAAGCTCGCCGCCGTCGCGCCATCGCTGCTGGATGCTTATGCAGAAGAAGAGCTGACCCTCGACCAGCTGATGGCCTTCACCGTCAATCCCGATCATGAGCGGCAAGAGCAGGTCTGGGAAGCGCTGCAGCGGCACTACTCCAAGCAACCATATGAAATCCGCCGCATGCTGACCGAAGGTGCTGTTCGCGCCTCGGACCGGCGGGCGCAATATGTCGGGCTGGACGCTTACGTGGATGCAGGTGGCGCGATCCTGCGCGATCTGTTCCAGACCGATGATGGCGGTTGGCTGCAGGATGCAGGTCTGCTTGATCTGATGGTCACAGAAAAGCTGCGCGAAGACGCCGAGACCATTCAGGCCGAAGGCTGGCACTGGGTCGAGGTGGATACCGACTTTCCCTATGGCCACACCTACGGGATGCGACGCATGGCGGGTGAGGCCGAACCGATGACCGACGAGGAAGCGGCGACCTACGATGCGCTCAAGACGGAGTTCGAGAAACTTGAGGCAGATCATGCCGATGCCGACGAATTGCCAGACGAGGTCGATGCGCGGTTGGGCGAGATCGAGACGGCGATGGAAACGTTGCAGGATCGTCCGGTCCGCTTCGAGGAGGACGAATTGGCAATCGCCGGGGCCTTCGTCAGCATCGACAGTTCGGGGCGGCTGCGCGTCGAACGCGGCTATGTGCGTCCGGAAGACGAGCCGGCCCTTCCCTCTGAAGATCAACCTGACGCGGATACAGCCGATGCAGATGTCGATGAAACCGACGTTGATCCTGAAGCGGGAGCACCTCATGACGAGGAAGACGAAGACGACGGCATCAAACCGCTGTCAGACCGCCTCGTCACGGAACTGACGGCACATCGGATGCTCGCCCTGCGCGACGCACTTGCAGGCGATCCGCATATCGCCTTTGTCGCGGCCCTGCATGTGCTGGCGCTCAAGCTGTTCTACCGCTACGGCCTCAACAGCTGCATTGAGATCGACCCGCGCAGCGCCGCCTTCTCCGCCCAAGCCCCAGGCCTTGCCGACACGGCGTCGGCCAAGGCCATTGAAGCGCGGTCCGAGAATTGGGCCAAGCACCTGCCCAAGGCTCCGGAAGATCTCTGGGACGTGCTGATCGACTTCGACAGCGACAGCCGTCAAGCGCTGTTCGCCCATTGCGTGTCGTTGACGCTCAACGCGGTGCATGAGGCCTACAATCGCCGCCCTGGGGCACTTGCCCATGCAGATGTTCTGGCTATGGCGCTGAATCTCGACATGGCGGCAGTCGGTTGGGCACCGACGGCGGAGGCCTACCTGTCGCGCGTGACCAAGGCGCAGATTCTCGAGGCGGTGCAGGAGGCCAAAGGTGACGATGCGGCCGATCGGATCACCGGCCTGAAGAAGCCTGAAATGGTGACTGCTGCCGAAGAGTTGCTGCACGGGACCAGCTGGCTGCCCGAACCACTGCGCACGCGAAGCGACGATGACGCAGCATCTGAAGCGGATCAGCCAGCGGCAGCAGAGACCAGCACCGACAGCTCCATCGACGCAGCGGATATGCCCGGTACGGACGATACGCCTGACGTCGAACCGGTCGCAGCCGAGTAGCGCGGTCCCCCTCAACCCAACCATGGACCCGGCCCTCGCGCCGGGTCCTTCCACTCTCTTATGACAAGAGCAATCCTATGACCGAACCGAACACCACACACGCCCCGACCTTCGACTTCGCCGCTTGGGAAGCTGAACGCCGCACAATTGAAACGCCAAAAATGGCCCCAATCGCAGCGGAGCGGCGAAATGACGGCAATTTGGCTATCGACCGGGACGATCGTCCCGGCGATCCTGACGATACGAGGCAGGACAAGCAGTGCACCGCCGCGGAATGACAACGTACTTCCCACTGGGTCCGCCGCAAGGTGGGCCCTTTTTTCACTGGAGGTAGTGTCATGTCCCGATCCATCGCTGATCTGACCGAGGCACTCGCCCGCGAGGTAGAGACCGTTTGTCGGTACTATCTGTCAAACGGACATCGTGAAGGCGGCTACTGGATGGTTGGCGATGCGCGCAACACGCCTGGACGCTCCCTGTTTGTGCGTCTCAAAGGCCCACCTTCGGGCAAAGGTGCTGCAGGGAAATGGACCGATGCGGCCACCGGAGAGCATGGCGATCTGCTCGACATCATTCGCGAGACCTGCGGTTTCGTCGGTTTTGCCGATATCGCACAAGAGGCCCGGCGCTTTCTCAGCCTGCCGCGTCCAGAACGCCCAAGCGACATAGCCTCCCAATCTGACCCCGCACCGTCCGGATCGCCGAAAGCAGCCAGACGGCTATTTGCCATGTCGCAAGCGATTACAGGGACGCTGGCTGAAGCATACCTGCACAACCGTGGGCTGGCGGCATTGTCCGACACTACGAGCCTGCGATTTCATCCGCGCTGCTACTACCGGCCAGATCAGCATTCCGAGACCGAAACCTGGCCTGCCCTTATTGCGTCGGTCACCGATCTTGATGGGACGATCACCGGCGCGCATCGCACGTGGCTTGATCCGAACGGCTTCTCGGAAACGAACTTGGGCAAGGCCCCAATCGACACGCCTCGCCGCGCGATGGGCAATCTGCTTGGCCACGCTGTCCGTTTTGGCACAGCACGGGATGTCATGGCGGCGGGCGAAGGCATCGAGACCATGCTGTCGCTGAAGATGGCTCTGTCCGATTTGCCGATGGCCGCAGCGCTATCTGCAGCCCATCTTGCTGCAATCCAGTTCCCGCGATCCGTCAGACGCCTCTATATCGCGTGCGATGACGATCCTGCTGGCGTCGGCGCAATGGCCCGCCTGACCCAACGCGCCGAAGATGCAGGCATCGAGGCTATCCGCCTGTCGCCGCAACTCGGTGATTTCAACGACGATCTCCGCCTGCTTGGCGTTGATGCACTCCGGGACACGCTCCGGGTCCAGATCGCGCCGGAAGACGTCGCCCGCTTCATGAATGCTACAGCTTTGACCGCGCACGACACCGCATCCAGCTAGTGCCCCCTGTCTGGGACCGGCAAAGCAGGTGCCCCCGGGTCGGAGAGACGCGCGACCCCGGCCTTCTTCGGGAGGGCGACCGGACGGCAAACGGATCGGACCCGCAAGGCCTGCGCCCGGTTCTTTTCCACCGCGCCCGAGCGGGCGCTTTGCATCGCGAGACAAAAGAACCGGCCTCCGCCCTCCTCCGCTGCGCTGCGGCCCGTGCGGGTGCAGGTCCGCCCCGCCTGCACTCTTTCGGCGCCATGAAGGCCGCGGCGGTCGCGGTCAAACCGACGAAGGAGCACACCATGTATGCCGATCCCCACCACACAGATGCCGAGCCGCACCACGACGCGTCCGCCACCCACACCATCTGCAGCGACCTAGAACTCTTTGGCTACCGCCATTCCGAAAACGACCCCGACCCCCGCGACGTCCCCAAAGACCGCCTGATCGCAGGCGCAGTCTCCGACATCTTCGACGCCCTCGTCGCGACCATGGCCGACACCAGCCTCGATGCCGATCTCGACGAGATGCTCTGGTCGGCAGTCAACATGTTCCACCGCGCCACTGACCGGATCGAACGCAAACTGGACGACAACGAACAGGCCCAGAAACGTCGCCAGCGAGAACAGGACGGCTCCGAGGTCAAATCCGTCCAACTCGAACATCTGATCGCGACCGGCCAATCGCTCCTGGACCGCCGAGACTGCATGGAGGTCTTCCGCGACCATGCCGCCGATCACTATCTGCGCCTGACGGGCTCCCCTTGGTCGACACGCTCCGGGTCACGGGTCAATCACCGCAATCTCACTGCAGCAATGATCGACAGCCGGGACTTCCTTGCCGCGAAGTCCCGCGCCGATACCGAGGTCTATCTGCCAACGGGAACCAAAATCGCCTTCACCGGCGGGCTCGAATTCAACGATCACCGATTGATCTGGGACACGCTCGACAAGGTTCACGCCAAGCACGCCGACATGGTGCTGCTCCACGGCGGATCGCCACGCGGTGCAGAGCTGATCGCCGCCAAATGGGCCGAGACCCGCAAGGTCGTGCAAGTCGCCTTCAAACCCGACTGGACACGCCACGCCAAGGCCGCCCCTTTTAAACGCAACGATCAAATCCTCGATGTCCTGCCCATCGGCGTCATCATCTTCCCAGGCACCGGCATCCAGGACAATTTTGCAGACAAGGCCCGCAAGCTCGGCATCAGAGCCCTTGATTTCCGGAAAGGGTGCAGCGCGTGAGCGCTGCACTTGCCGAGCAATATTGAACATCCAGATGCCAATGCGCTCCAGACACTATCTGTGACACCGATCAGGTCTCACCGTCCGAGTTCGCGTCACGCTGGTCCCATTGAAACTTCAGCCCGAAGGCGGATGATCGGTTGCAAATTCTCGCCGATCACTCCATGTCGCAATGCTCAAGACTACCAAAAATCCGCCTTTTGTACTACCGTTTGGCTGCGCTGAGGTGGTGGTGGATGGCGCAATCATTCAACCGATTTGCACGGAGGCATTCACCATGCTTGTCCTCAATATCGTTTTTTTGCTCGTCACCGTCGGGTTTCTCTGTTGGCTCGTGTCCACCCTTGCCGTCTATGCGTTGCCACTGCTCGCGGGCGTCACGGTCGGACTGTGGGCTTATGAGACTGGAACGGGGGCCGTCGGAGGTTTTCTCGCGGGCGCAGCCGCCGCTGGTGCCGTTGCGATTGTCGGCCAGCTTGCGTTCGCTTTTGCGCGCCCGATCTGGGTCCGCGTCATCGTTGCAGGTTTGTTTGCCGGTCCCGCTTCGATTGCCGGGTACGCAGCTGCCCTTGGCATCGCCAAGCTCGCGATCCCCTCTGAGTCGTGGCAGATGGCCGTCGCAATCATCGGTGCTGTGGCAGTCGGCTTCACCGCATTGTTTCGGATGGCAGGCGTAGCCCCACCCAATCCACGCACGGAAATGGCCAGCGAAGCTTAGTCACGTGGGTTTGGCCGGAAAGAGGATCAGGGCTGTCGCTTAACCCTCGGCGTTTTCGATGGGCGACCGTACCGTGACCAGGTACATTCGAAGCTTGAGCCATCACGCAGCTGGGCCACCTCGATTGTCGTCGAAGCTGCTCCGGTCAGCCCGGCACGTCACAACATGCGGCAGCGGCGGTCTCGCGCAGGCTGTTTGGAACGCTGAAGATGCGGGTCATTTGGCCTGATACGCGTGACGATTATCGGAACTTCGGTAGCGCCGGACCCCGTGACATGCCTTTGGTCGCCAAGGTCTCCACTGATCATCTCTGCCTTGGTCGACCGCTCCATATGGCCTCGTCAATGGACTGATCTGGCCGAAGGACGGCTGCGCCTCGACCGCCTAAGGCTCAACGGGTTTGGTCGACTTTCTTCCCCTGTCGGCTGCGCCGCCATTCCTCGCGCAACAAGAAAGTCTCCCGCCCCCGTCCTCCACTGATGTTCCGGCCCGTCCCGGGTGAGCCGTCGGTCGCCTCCGGCCTGTCGATCTCCATCGAGGCCGCAATGGTGCGGGCTCGAAAACATCTGATCAAGGAGAACTACAATGGCAACCATCGGCACCTTCAAGAAGTCCGGCACCGAATACACCGGCGAAATCGTCACCCTCAACGTTCAGGCCAAAAACGTCCGCATCGTTCCCGAAACCAGCCAGACCAGCGAGAACGCCCCAAGCCACCGCGTCCTCGTGGGCCGCGCCGAAATCGGAGCCGCCTGGTCGAAGACCTCCAACGAGGGCCGCGCGTATCTGGGCCTCAAGCTGGACGATCCGAGCTTCACCGCTCCGATCTACGCCAATCTCTTCGACGAGGAGGACGGTGATGCCTACAGCCTGATCTGGTCCCGCCCGGTCCGCCGCAACGGCGACTAAGCCACTCTGGCACAACCCCGCCCGGTCACGCCGGGCGGGGACACGCGCACCCAGGCCCGACCGAATCGGATTGCGCAATTTCCGCCAAACACCTGCCCAAAAACAGATAATCACTCGCCATCAGCGTGAAGAACGACTATTCTAGTCGTAGTTCTGGCGTGCGCAGATGTGTCCGTGGAGGTGATCATGCATGATCACCGCCCGACAAACACGGGCCGCGCGCGCGTTACTTGGTTGGACTCAGGAAACGCTCGCTGAACGGGCCCTGGTCTCATTGACCGCGTTGAAACGCCTCGAGTTCGCCCCACGGCAAACGGGTCTTCGAGTCGACAGATGATCAGGTGCGCCGGGCGCTTGAAGCCGTCGGCATCGTATTTTTGACGACCGCTCAAGGCGAAGGTGTGCTGATTAACGAGACCGATGAGGTTGGCAAAGGAACCCGTTAGAGAAGTTCGCCCAACCAGTTGTCTGCGTCATTGCATGGGGGCTAAAGTTTCGGGCGTACGAAAGATGGAAATGGTTAACAGACGCTTCAATCGGCAGTAACGTGCCGAACATGGGGGCACTTTGGCGAACACAGACTTCCTTGATGCACCGCCCGAAAGTGCGGTCCTCACCGATTACGACCGGGCACATGTCACACTCTACATGCGCCTCCTGGATGCCTATGCCGACAGTGCGGATTGGCGAGAGGTCGTGTCCGTCCTCTTTTCGCTTGACCCGGCCATCGATCCAGAACGTGCGCGGCACATTCACGACAGCCATCTGGCCCGCGCGCAATGGATGACCGAGCATGGGTATCGGCAGCTTTTGGGTAAATCACCGCGCTAATCCAGCAGAATTCTGCCAGTGCCCTTATTTTACGCACTTTGTCAGCTTGTTTCGACTCACCATTTTATTGAAACTCTATCCCTTAAACCAATGTGCACGTCCGGAGGATTGAAATGCCCCGAGACCTATCGCGTTGGCGCTCGGCATCAGAGTATGACTATGTCGAATCCCTGACGGCACCGGACCTCGCATGGGAATGGTTGCGTCGAAATACAGACTATCAGCACGAGTATGCCCGCGCCATTGAGACGAAAGAGGACCCCCGTGATCTGACGCACATGATGCGTCGGTCTTGGGGGTTACGATTTCCCGATCGATCCTCAGCGGACTGCCCTGCAGGCGGTTGTCTATTGGCAGCCTGAGACAGATCCGGGCACGGTGATCCTTTCGTCCAGATCGCCAATCGCCGGTCTTCAACCCGTCAATTTCCCCTCGGCCGACCCGGACACCACCGTGCATGACCCGGATGGAATGAGTTTGACCTTGTCCGATGACCTTGGGTTTCTTCGAGTTCTGTTCATTGATGACGCAGGGCCCGACACACCCCTCGTGGCGGTCATACCGCTCGATGATGCCGGTCTGGATCGCATTGAAGCAGCACTTCGCCTCTGGCGTATGCTGCAGAGTCGTCCATCAGCATCGAATGGAAGACTGACCGCGCAACGACGTCAAAGGTTGCGCCGGATGCTGCAAGCAATTGACGGGCACATCGACGGCGCAAGCTATCGTGACATTGGCAAGGTTGTGAATCCCGGAGGCAAACTGGGCCACGGAAACGGTGGGATTACCTGACCGTCGCGGAGTAAAATTCCGCCATTCTGAGACCCGGGGCGGAAGCTGAGGGTCGGGAGATGTATTCTGTGGAACTGTATACCCGGGTGCGCAGAGCGTGCCATGTCGAGGGCATGAGTGAGCGCGAGGCGGGGCGGAAGTTCGGGATCGACCGCAAGACAGTGTCGAAGATCCTGAAGCATTCGGTTCCGCCGGGATATCGGCGCCAAGCGATGCCGCAGCGTCCCAAGCTTGATCCCTTTGTGCCGGTGATCGACCAGATCCTCGAAGAGGATAAGAGCAAACTCAAGAAACAGCGGCACACTGCCAAGCGAATTCATGCGCGGCTGCGCGACGAGCATGGCTTTACGGGCGGGATCACCATCGTCACTGATTATGTGCGTGAGAAGAAGCGGCGGACGCGGGAAGTGTTCGTGCCGCTGTCGCATGCGCCGGGCCATGTTCAGGTCGATTTCGGCGAAACGCTGGGCGTGATTGCCGGTGTTGAGTGTAAGCTGCACTACTTTGCGATGGCGCTTCCGCATTCGGATGCGTTCTTCATCAAGACCTACCCCGCCGAGACGACCGAGGCGTTTTGTGATGGCCACAACGCCGCTTTTGCATTCTTCGGCGGCGTGCCCTTGTCGATCCTCTACGACAATACAACGATCGCAGTGGCGAAAATCCTGGGCGATGGCCTCCGGTTGCGCACCCGCGTCTTTTCGGAATTGCAGTCGCATTACCTGTTCGACGACAAGTTCGGCCGACCGGGCAAAGGCAATGACAAAGGCAACGTCGAGGGGGTGATCGGATATGGGCGGCGCAACTTCCTCGTTCCCGCGCCGCGGTCCGACAGCTTCGATGCGTTGAACACCTGGCTGGAAGATCAGTGCCTGACGCGACAGGGCGACATTGTGCGTGGTCATACCGAGACTGTCGGTGAACGTCTGATGCGGGATCTCAATGCGCTGATGGCGCTGCCGACCACCCCTTACGATGCTTGCGACAGGGTCAGCACCCGGGCGACATCGATCTCCATGGTCCGTTATCGCAACAATGACTACTCGGTGCCTGTCGCTCATGCCCATCACGAGGTTCAGGTTCGTGGGTATGTCCATGAGGTTGTGATCGGCTGCGGGGCCGAGGTGATTGCCCACCACCGCCGGTCCTACGACAAGGCGGACATGGTATTTGATCCGATGCATTACCTGCCGCTGTTGGAGCAAAAGGTTGGGGCGCTGGATCAAGCCGCACCGCTGCAAGGCTGGGATCTGCCGGATGAGTTCGCCACCCTGCGCCGACTGTTGGAGGCGCGGATGGGGAAGAAGGGCAAGCGCGAATATGTTCAGGTTTTACGTCTGCTGGAAACGTTCGAACTGACCCATCTGCATGGTGCGATCCGGCAGGCGCTCGATCTCGGGGCCATCGGCTATGATGCTGTGAAGCATCTTGTCCTGTGCCGGATCGAGAGGCGTCCGCCACGGCTGGATCTCGATATTTATCCCTATCTGCCCAGAGCACAGGTCGGGACGACAGACCCGGCCAGCTACATGAGCCTGATGTCGGGGGTGCCGACATGAGCGACACTCCGCAGGTCTTATTGCAGCATCACCTCAAGGCGCTCCGACTGCCGACCTTCAAGAGCGAATATGGCAAGCTGGCCCGTCAGTGTGCGGCAGAGGGCAAGGATCATGTTCAATATCTGCTGCGGCTTTGCGAACTGGAGCTGATCGAACGCGAACGCCGGATGGTTGAGCGGCGGATCAAAGCCGCGAAGTTCCCGGCCACCAAGAGCCTCGACAGTTTCGACTTCAAGGCGATCCCGTCGCTCAACAAGGTCTTGACCATGGAGCTGGCACGTTGCGAATACGCTGATCGCCGCGAGAACATTATTGCTCTGGGTCCATCGGGAACCGGCAAGACCCACATTGCCTTGGGGCTTGGTCTCGCCGCTTGCCAGAAGGGCCTGAAGGTCCGCTTCACGACGGCCGCCGCGCTGGTGCATGAGTTGATCGAGGCAGCCGATGATCGGCGTCTGCAGCGCCTGCAAAAGCTGATTGTCAGTCAGGATCTGTTGATCATTGACGAACTTGGCTTCGTTCCCCTGAGCAAATCCGGCGCGGAGTTGCTGTTCGAAGTCATCTCGCAGCGCTATGAGCGAGGATCAATCGTCATCACGTCCAATCTGCCGTTTGATGAATGGACCGAAGTCTTCGGATCCGAGCGCCTTACCGGCGCCATCCTCGACCGCCTGACCCACCATGTTCACATCCTGGAAATGAACGGCGACAGCTACCGGCTGCGACAGAGCCGCAAACTCCAAGACTGAAACCGCAAAAACAGCAGCAATGCTGGCCTGCGGCCAGCGCACTCTGGCGCGCGTCAGCTACTTGGCGAGCACACGCGCCAGAGCGCCGCGAACATCCAGGCCGTGGCCCCATTTTGCGCCGGTAAATGGTCCCTTTTGTCGCCGAGATTGACAGCCAGACCTCTTGGATGGGCCTCGACCTGCTCGAAGGTCACTCGGCGGCTGTCTTGGCGAAGGCGTCCGCAGCGACGGGATCATCTTCGCCTGACACATCGAAATCTCCGATAGCCGGTTCGCCGCCGTCTTCCGCCCTTTGCCCTTCGCCTGCGTCAGTATCATCATCCGAAGTCGGTTCATCGAGGTTGTCGACCAGTTCGAACGCCGGGACATCCTCCTCGGGCAGAGGCGGCGTGCGCAGTGGTTCTGGCAACCAGCCGGTGCCCGCAAGCAGGTCCTCTGCGGCAGTGACCATCTCCGGTTTCTTGAGGCCTGAGATGCGGTCGGCGGCGTCTTCGCCTTTCGTTTCATGGACAGCCTCAAGGATACGCGCCTTAGTCACGCGGCCCAGATAGCTGTCGCCGGTTACGACCCAGCCCGTCTTGGCCATATCGAGGCCAACGGTCCCGGCAAGCACATCCGCATGCGCGATCGCCCGGGGGCGACGCTGGTAGGGATCGTGGACGGCATTGACGCTCATCGCCACGCGATGGGCAAACAGTGTCTCGCGACTGCAGCTGTCGAACTCGGTCAGCGCTTCCCAGAGGTCCTCCGACACCTTGGGAAGGTTCCGCGCCCAGGTCTCGTGCCGATAGTCAACGGCCTGCGCATAAGCCGTGTCGCCGAGGCCCGGCACCTGCGACCCGAAGGCCGCGTTGCGCGGATCGATCTCGACGCAGCTGTCGAGGCCGTAGCGGTAGAACAGCCGAAGCGTCATCGCATGGAGCGCTGCGAGGAAAGCGACCTGCGGGTCCTGCGCCAGCGCATTACGCAGCGCCAGTGTGCGATGCGCCGTCAGTTCCATGACAAGGCGGTCGGAGAGGGGCTTGAGGCCGTCTTCTTCCTCGTCTTCGACGGCGGATGAGGCGTAGTCATCCGCATCTCCGTCAATCGACGCTTCAGCATCGACGTTATTGGTCTCTTCCAGTTCTTCATCTAGTTCGTCTTCTGGGCGCACATGGCCGCGCTCAACGCGAAGCCGGCCAGAGCTGTCGATACTGACGAAGGCACCCGCTAGGGCCAGGTCTTCCGCCTCGAACCGGATCGGGCGGTCCTGCAGCGCTTCTATCGCCGTTTCGATCTCGCCAAGCCGTGCGTCGACCTCCTCGGGCAATTCATCCGCTTCGGCATGCTCGGCCTCGAGCGCATCGTATTCGGCCTTCAGCGCCTGATAGTCGGCGGCCTCAACGTCGCTCATCGGTTCCGCTTCGCCATGGACGCGCCGCATGCCGAAGGTGTGCCCGTAGGGAAAGTCGGTGTCGACCTCGACCCACTGCCAGCCCTCCGCCCGGATCACTGCGGCCTCATCTGCCAGCTTCTCGCTCACCATGACGTCGAGCAGGCTGGCGTCCTGAAGCCAGCCGCCGTCGTCCTGCTGGAACAGATCGCGCAGGATGTCGCCCCCGGCATCGACGTAATCGTCGAGCCCCACGAACTGCGCCCGCTTGTCCGACGCCCGCACCGCGCCCTCGGTCAGCATGCGGCGGATCTCGTAGGGCTGCCGGGAGTAATGCCGCTGCAGCGCCTCCCAAACCTGCTCCTGCCGCGCATGGTCGGGATTAACCGTGAAGGCCATCAGTTGGTCGAGCGTCATTTCCTCCTCGGCGTAGACGTCATGCAGCGCGGGTGCGACGGCGGCGAGTTTCAGCCGCTGCTTGACCACGCTGGCCGAGACGAAGAACGCGGCGGCAATCTCTTCCTCCGTGCGGCCCTTCTCGCGCATCGCCTGGAACGCGCGGAACTGATCGAGCGGATGCAGCGGTGCGCGCTGGATATTTTCGGCCAGGCTGTCTTCTTCCGCGAGGCCGTCCATGCGCACGACGCAGGGCACCAGCGCGGTCTTGTTCAGGCGCTTCTGCTTCACGAGCAACTCCAGCGCCCGGAACCGCCGCCCACCGGCCGGGATCGTGAACAGGCCGGTCTCGGCACCGTTGTCGTCCAGCACCGGCCGCACAGTGATGGAGGCCAGCAGCGTCCGCCGGGCGATATCCTCAGCCAGTTCCTCGATCGAAACGCCCGCCTTGACGTGGCGCACGTTCGACTGGCTGAGCATCAGCTTGTTGAAGGGGATGTCGCGCGAGGCGCTGAGGGTGATTTTCTGTTGCTTGGTCATCGGGATATCTCCGCGACAGGCCAGCCGGGAGCCTCTCTCCCGACCTCCAAACCCGTCACGGAAAACCCGGCACCCCTCTCACTCTAATGCGTTCCCCAGAAGGGTGCCAAAAAACAGAAGCTGCCAAAGAAACCGCTTTGGAACTTGAACAATCCAACGTAGCATCGTTTGATCACACACAGTTCCGCTCCTTATCCCGCCGACTACTTGTACGGCGGACGCAATTACAGATGTGAAAAGATGTCTTTAGTCGGTGAAATTGAAAATTATGTGGAAGACTCTCTGATTCCATTTTTGCGCCGCAACTCAAGACAAATGCTGCAGCACTATGGCTCCGCATCGCGAGTTGAGATTGAGTTTGTAAGAACTCCATATATGACGGCGAGTATCAATAAAGGTACAAATGACACGTTCCACATAAAGATATCAAAGGGCTGGATCACTCGGACTGGCATAATCCTAGCGCTTGCCGAACAATACTGGAAAAAACTGGATGGCAAGCGAAAGATCCACATAGCAACACAAGAGTCAGCATATGACAGCTACATCTTTAGAGAATTTGTGCCGCCGGACTTCCTTTTCGAACGTTCGAAGCCACTGAAGTATCTTTTCTTGGACGACTTCGAAGAGTTGGAATTGTCCGAAAAAATTAGAGACTTTTGTGATACCTATAGAGATCAAAACTCTGAAGAGCATAACTTACCGTTCAGTATAGGTTTGGACCCGCCTGAGAGACTATCGAGTTCTGTGAAGCAGGACTTACTAATTTGCTTTTCGTTCCTTTGCTCCCATGAGGTCGCGCATAGCCTCGAAAGGCAGCTCAACTGGTTCGACCGTGAGGAAATCAAGATCGTTTCCAACGAAAACCTATTTGATGGATTTGATGACGTCGAGTATCGCCTTAAGGCTGCAGAGGTTGATGCAGATATTGCAGCCATTAATTGGACACTAAACGCATTTTGCAACCTCTCAAAGGAGTTTGATCAACAAAAGATCGAAAGAGTGTTGCGAGTCGTCCTGCTATTTATGGCAGCGTTTGACTTGGGAAGACAATCACTCCGTGATTACCAAGGCTTCTTGAGTAGTAAGTCATCTCATCCAATTGCTGACATACGCGCTGTTGCTTGTATGTATGGGCTGTTTGAAGGGCTGAACTCCGGACCAAACAAGATATCCACGGACTCAATGTGGGCGGTTTTTGATAGAAGCTTGATTTACGCAGTTCGCACCTTGGAGGCCTTCGCGATCTTGAACTGTGGATATTACATTCTAGCAAATGCATATATTTCGGTCAGCCAGGACAGTCAGGGAATGATATCCTACTTCTCGACTTCACTCATTATGCAAGAAGAACTTTCGAAGATCGAGGGTCAGTTCCGACTTTTGAGATCAAATGGACTTGAAGGAAAGAACTTTTGGCTGTGGCGTCCCTATGGCTTCAACGACACTGATGAAGTGCTAAAAGAGAAATGCATACAAGAGGTAAAAGATGTCTTCGTCACTCAGGAAAGAAAAAATCAAGACCCAAAGAAAATTCTTAGTGATTGGATGGATGCAAAGAGAGAAGAAATGGAGAGCGGGGATTACCTTCTGTTTCTACAACATAAATTTCCAGAAGATATCGCCGAAAACACATCCAGATACAAAATGAATGATGATGTCAGTCGAAGGGCGCTGCAGATAGTGTTCAATATCGCTGAGGTAGAGATGAAGCCATCAGGAGAAGCTACAGATTGAAGCAATGCCGCGACGAACGACCAATCCCGAAACGAGCGCGGCTATAGCCGGCTCGAGATATCCAGAAAATAGAGAGCAAACGGTTATGACGAGCCCCGTGTCATCCACAACTTTATTGTTCGCAATCATTTCTTGAATCTTTTTGTTTCCGCATACCCTTTTTCTGATCATTTCCCAGTTGTCCTTTAGCCATTTTCTTGCTTCGGAAATGTACTTTCTAGGGTCTTGAGGCTGCGAAAACTTCTCCTCGATCACAATTCGCCCAAGGCTGAGCATGATTTCATCTTCGCTCAAGTCGAGCAACTTCTTGGCATCAGCTTCATTCATGTTTCGCCCTCGTGCATTTACCATACTCGCCTACTGCGGCTCGGGCATCACCCAAGCCGTGAGTTTTTGACCTTGGAATTCAAATCTTGTCTCACTTCGTGTTCCATAGTTGGTGAAGTGGCGAAGATTTTGCAACAAGGTGAGTTCACAAAAACCGTGAGTACGCCGGTGTTAGCTTAAGGTAGCTACCTTAAGCTTTTGGCCCTCTCCAACAAAACCTTGGCCTTCCCCTCCATTACCAACCGCGCATCCTGCTGCGGCTTCGACCGGGCGACCGCCGTAATGCCCTGCACGAAGTCGAACACACTCTCGGGCGGGCGGCCTTCCTCGGCCAACACCGTCTCGACGATCCGCCCCGTCTCCGCCTTCGAGAACCCGCGCTTGCGCAGGAAGTCCTGCCGGTCCTCGTCCGACCGCGCGACGATCTTCTCCCGCGCGGCGCGAATGCCGTCGATGAAAGGCGCGGGCGAGGACTCGGCAAAGCGGCTGAGCGCCGGGGCGGCCTCATGCGCGAAGCGGGAGGCGGCATATTTCGAGTGGCGGATTTTGATCTCCTGAAAATCCTCGACGCCCCACAGATTGCGGTTCTGGCAGACCGCGCGCAGGTAGAAGCTGGCGATGCCGAGGGTCTTGGCTCCGACCTCCGAATTCCAGCAGTAGAACCCTCGGAAATAGAGGTCTGGCGAGCCGTCAGGCAGCAGCCCCGCCTCAATGGGGTTCAGATCATCGACCAGAAAGAGGAAGACGTCGCGGTCTGAAGCATAAAGTGTGGTGGTGTCTTTGGTGATATCGACCCGGGGATTGTAGATGCCGGTCGACCAGTCAAGTACGCCGGGCACCTTCCAACGCGTGTCGCCAGAGCCATTGCCCGCGATACGCTGGACGGCAGAGACCAGCTCGTGATCGTAGATACGGCCATAGTCTGGCCCTGTCACGGCTCGCAGTTCGGTGCGTCCATCTCCGGTTTCCAGTGTCTTGATCTGTTCCGCGCGGTGATTGGTAAGTCCGTATTGCAGGTTGATGCCTGCCATCGGCGCGGGCAATTGGCGCAGATAGGCGGCAGGCGCGCCGACGAGGCTGGAAAGTTGACCAAAGCTCCAATGCGTTGGCGCAATCGGCTCATCTGCTCCGGGCAAGACCAGCCCCAACTTCTCAGGATCGTCGCGATGCGCCTCGACCCGGATCGCAGCGCTCTCCACCGTGCGCGTCCGGCTCCGCTCAGCCCGACCCTTCACCGAAGCGAAGAGATCGTCGAGTGACAGGTAGCGCTCATCGTCGGGCCGCGAGAACCATTCGGACGACACGCGGTCCACATTCGAGCCGCGTGACACATCCACCTTGTAGCCGCCACTCGCATCGGGGCGCGCATTGAAATTCTGTTCCTGAATCATGGGAAAACCTCCACGACAGGCGCCGGAGGCCACTCCTCCAGCCCTAGCCCGTCACGGCTCCCCAAACCCATCTCTCACTCTCCCGCCGAATTAGCCGCGCGTGCAAACGGCGAAATCTCGCAACCCCAATTCAATGCCGTTTTGCGATTCGGGCGGGTTGTGGCATTCTTTAAGAATGGGGCGATTGCGCTGGCAATTCGTCTGCCGAGGACCTCGCCATGGACAGAATTCGGACTGACACGCATTCGAACTACGGCCTTTACGGTGCCTATATGTGCGACGCCAAGCTTTCCCATACTGCGACAGCCTACGCCAAAGCACGCCAGCGCATGCGGCAACTCGCTGTTTTCCCACATGGTTTTTTCTTGAAGGTCAGCGACCGTCTGTCATGCTTGGCCCTATGGAACCCACCGATCAAAGAAAGCACGGCGGCCAGACGGCACGCGATACCTCGACGGGGCGTTGCTCAATTAGGGCCGAAAATGCAGATCGTGATGTCGGGCGCGTGGGACGTGCAAGCGATGACCCGCGTCTGGTCAACTTGGTTCGCCTGCTGGCACGGCAAGCTGCAAGAGATTTTGTCGAAGCGGAAACCGCGCGTCATGGACAAACTCGCCCCCGCGATTAGGGAGGTGAGCATATGAAAGCAGCACTTTACGCAAGGTATTCATCGGACAATCAACGCGATGCGTCCATTGAGGATCAGCTGCGCATCTGTCGTGCGCGTGCGGAACACGAAGGCTGGACGATTATCGACAGCTATACGGATCGCGCGATCTCCGGTGCCTCGCTCCTCCGTCCAGGCGTTCAGGAACTGATCGCCGACGGACTCAAGCGACGTTTCGACGTAATCCTCACAGAATCGCTAGATCGGCTTTCGCGTGACCAAGAAGATATCGCCGGGCTCTACAAACGGATGCGTTTCGCGGATGTGAGCATCGTGACACTGTCTGAAGGCGAGGTCAGCGAACTGCATATCGGCCTGAAAGGGACGATGGGCGCGCTCTTTCTGAAGGACCTCGCGGACAAGACCCGGCGCGGCCTGCGCGGTCGGGTGGAAATGGGGAGGTCCGGCGGCGGTCTCTGCTTTGGTTATGACGTCGTTCGAACCGCAGACCCGGACGAAAGGGGGGAACGCGAGATCAATCCAACCGAAGCGGCTGTCGTGCGGCGCATCCTCCGCGACTACCTTTCAGGGCAATCGTCGCGCACCATTGCTATGACCTTGAACGAGGAAGGCATTGCAGGCCCGCAGGGCAAGGAATGGGGGCCTTCGACGATCCACGGCAACCCCAAGCGCGGCACAGGTATTCTCAACAACGAACTCTACATCGGGCGGCTGGTCTGGAACCGACTGCGATACATGAAGGACCCCGACACCGGCAGGCGAGTGTCTCGCCCGAATCCAGAAAGCGAATGGGTTGTGCACGAAGTGCCTGACTTGCAGATTGTCGATCAGTCGATATGGGACGAGGTCAAGGCGCGACAAGCCAGCCTGGCGTTCGATACAACCGGGGACAGCGGCAATCCAATGAATGATCGCAGGCGGCCCAAGCACCTGTTGGGGGGCCTCATCAAATGCGGATGCTGTGGCGGTGGCTATTCGCTGATCTCAAAAGACCTGCTGGGTTGTTCGACGGCCCGGAACAAAGGGACATGCAGCAATCGGATGAATATCCGGCGTGATGCTTTGGAAGCTTCGATACTGAACGGATTGCGCAAACATCTAATGGAGCCGGAGCTCTTCAAGGAGTTTTGCGCGGAATTCACGCGCGAGGTGAACCGTCTTAGGATCGAGCGCGGCGCGGATTTGGTTGGATGGCAAAAGGAGTTTGAACGGGCTGATCGCGAGCTGGACAAGATGGTCGACGCCATCCTTCGAGGCTTTCCACCTGAGAAGCTGAAGGACAAGGCCGAGAAGCTGGAAGCACGCAAGGTCGAACTGGCCGAGCTGCTGGCGAATGCCGATGAACCACCGCCCTTGCTGCATCCGAACATGGCGCATGTCTATCAGGATCGGGTTGGCAAGCTGTGCGAGAACCTGCAGCGCGAGGAGGACCGTGGACCAGCGGTCGAGGTTCTGCGGTCGTTGATCGAGCAAGTAACGCTCATGCCTGACAACGAGGAATTGGCGATCATCCTGCGCGGCGATCTGGGTGCAATCCGTAAGCGTCCGGCCTGACCGCTCTACTCCGCCATTTTCCACGGTAGGAAGTCATCGACGCGGGTGATCTTGTAGTCCGGGATGCGAGCGAGCGTGTCTGCGAGCCAGGCCTGCGGGTCGACGCCGTTCAGCTTGGCGGTTTCGATCAGGGTGTAGGCGATGGCGGCGGCGCGGCCGCCGGTCAGTGATCCGACGAAGAGATAATTCTTCCTGCCGATCGCGACGGATCGCATCGCACGCTTGGCCGTGTTGTTATCCAGTTCCAGGACACCGTGATCGAGATACGGCTGGAGCCGCTTCATGCGGGTCAGGGCATAGCGGATCGCCGCGGCCAATGGCGACTTGCCGGAAATGGATGGCAGCTGGAGGTGCAGCCAGACCTCAAGATCATCGAAGATGGGCTTCGCTTTCGCCTGCCTGATCTCGACCCGCCTGTCCGGCGGTGATCCCCGCGCCTCTTTCTCGACTGCGTAGAGGTAGGCGATGCGTTTGATCGCCTCGTCGGCGATGGCCGAGCCCTGCGCCCGATGGACATCGACGAACTTGCGCCTGACATGGGCCATGCAAGCGACCTCGCGGATGTCGCCGGACCCGTAGAGGTCCTCGAACCCGGCGTATCCATCCGCATGCATCCAGCCGCGATATCCTGACAGGTGATCCTTTGGGTGCTGGCCCTTCCGGTCGGGCGAGAAGCGATACCAGCTGGCGGGCGCGGCATCCCCGCCCCAGGGCCGTTCGTCTCGCCCATAGGCCCAGAGCCGCGCTGTCGCGGTTTTTCCCATGCCGGGCGCCAGCATCTTCACCGGCGTGTCGTCTGCGAAGATGGCTTCGCCCGACAGCACATGTCGTCCGATGGCGTCGGCCAGCGGTTCAAGCAGCGCCGTCGACTTGCCGACCCAGTCGGCCAACGTCGAGCGGTCCAGGTCCAGCCCGTCGCGCTCGAAGATCTGGCTTTGACGATAGAGCGGCAAGTGGTCGGCGTATTTGGAGACCAGCACATGCGCCAGCAGACCTGGCCCGGGGCGCCCGCGCTCGATGGGGCGCGACGGCATGGGCGCTTGCGTGAAGGCCTCGCAGCCGGAACACGCAAAGCGCGGCCGCACGATGCGGTTCACGATGAACCGGCCGGGCACATACTCCAGCTCCTCGGTCACATCCTCGCCCAGACGGCGCAGTCGACCGCCGCACTTGGCGCAATCATCGCCGCCGGTCGTCAACTCGACTTCCATCCGCGGGATGTGATCCGGGATCGGACGGCGCTTCGGCTTGTCCTTCGGCTCCTCATCGGGAAGCCGCAGCTTGGCCGTCATCTTGGCGATCGAGATCTCGCTGGCTTCCAGTGCCAGCTGAAGCTGCTCGATAATCTCCGATGAGGCGCCGAACCGAGAGTTGCGGTGCCCGGCCAGCTGATGGCGCAGCTTCTCGATGAGCATCGCCTGCGACTTCACTTCGGCCAGCAAAAGGGCCGTGAAGCGGCGTAGTTCATCGGGATCTTCCGGCAGGGATTGGGCCACGTCAAGCATGCCAAACTATAGCAAAACATGGCTGCGGCGGGAATCCTGAATGCCCTCGACAGGGCAATTTATCCTGCCTTGAGCGGCTTCCAGCTACGCTGCGGGGCCCGCCAGTCGATGCCCTCCAGGAGCATCGCCAACTGCGCCGCCGTCAGGGAGATCTTACCCTCCTTCGCCGACGGCCAGACGAACCGGCCCTTCTCAAGGCGCTTCGAGAACAAGCACGCGCCCTGGCCATCCCACCAGATGATCTTGATCAGATCGCCACGCCGCCCGCGGAACACAAACAGGTGGCCAGCGAACGGGTCCTGCTTCAGCGCCGTCTCAGCTTGAGCCGCCAGCGTCGTGAACCCCCGTCGCATGTCTGTGACACCGGCCGCCAGCCAGACCCGCGTGTTCGACGGGACCGGGATCATGGCGACAGGCCCCGGATCAGCCGGGCCAGCGCCTCGGGATCGTAGGTGCCCACAATCCGCAGTCGGTGACCACCTGCGACATCGATCTCGATTGTGCCAGGATCAGCGGTCGGATCAGACACCGCGTCATGATCCCTCCACTCCGGCTGATCGACGATCTCAACCGGCAGGAAGCCAGCGACATCCGCAGCGCATATCTCGACCACCGGTTCGGCGGTGGGGGCGTATCGAGGATCCCGCAGCCATTTGAAGATCATGTTGGCGTTCATCGCATATCGACGCGCAACCTGCGCCACCGACACATCCGGCGCTGCCGTCTGAAAGCAGATCGAGCGCTTCTCCTCGTCGCTCCAGAGCCGTCTCGCACGACGCGCCATCGATCGCCCCTTAGTGTCCGCTATCCTAAGCGGACACTATCCCTCACTCCCTATGCGCGGCAGTGCAGGGAGACCGTACGGTTACTGCAATCCTGCGCTTTGCGGCAGGAAAGAAAAACCCCGACTTCCTTTCGGAGGCCGAGGCACTTGACAACCTGCTATCGCAGGGATCGTTG
>CAVXHQ010000004.1:0-187775 GCA_963761735.1 uncultured Alphaproteobacteria bacterium | reverse complement strand
CACCGGCCAGGGCCTCGTCGATGGCCGCATCATCACGGTGGAGCATCTAGGGGGCGAGGCGTTCATCTATCTGCAGCTGGACGCGGCGGGCGACGATCCCTTCGTGGTGCGGATACCGGGCCAGTCCGCCGTGGTGTCTGGCAGCGTCACCGGGGTGGCCTGCGCGCCGCAGCAAATCTATCTCTTCGACCAGCGGTCGGGTCTGTGCATCAGATCGCCCGCCACCGCCGGCCCCGGGCACATGACGGACCCCTCCTGAGGCCCTCGGAGCGCGACAAATAGGGTTGCGATCCGGCTGCGCGCTCGGGCAGTCTTGCGGTGACCTGCCGCACCGACCTTGGCCATCTCAAAGACGCCCGGCGCGGTCCGGCGCCCTGGAGGCGGTTGCGGGCGCAAGTCGTCCGGGCGCCCCCGGGGCGCAGGCGGCCAATTCCGTGCGGTGCTGGACAGCACCGGCTGGCGCGGATACTGCGGCGGGGACCGATGCGCGTTAGCGCTAACACCAGTTCCCAAGGAGGACCCGATGGTCTCCCGCGTCATTCCCGTCGACCCGTTCGACCTCGTGATTTTCGGCGGCACCGGCGATCTGGCCCGGCGCAAGATCCTGCCGGGCCTGTTCCGCCGCTTTCGCAGCGGCCAGATGCCCGAAGGCGCGCGCATCGTCGGCGCGGCCCGGTCCGATCTCGACGATGCCGGCTATCGCAAGATGATCCGCGCCGCGATCGCGGAATTCGGCAATGACGAGGCCAAGGACACACAGGGCATCGACGCGTTCCTCGAGCGGCTGCATTATATCGCCATCGACGCCACGGGCGACGCAGGCTGGAAGGAACTGGCGACCCTGATCCGCGACGATGTGATCAAGGCGTTCTATTTTTCCGTCGCCCCGTCGCTTTTCGGCGCGCTCGCGGAGCGGCTGTACAAGCACAAGATCGCCGACAAGAAGGCCCGTATCGTCGTGGAAAAGCCGTTCGGCCGCGACCTGAGCAGCGCACAGGAGTTGAACGCGGTGCTGGCAAAACACTTCAAGGAAAGCCAGATCTACCGGATCGACCATTATCTGGGCAAGGAGACGGTGCAGAACCTGATGGCCGTCCGCTTCGGCAATGTGCTGTTCGAGCCGCTGTGGAACAATCACTATGTCGACCATATCCAGATCACCGTGGCCGAGACCGTCGGCGTCGGCGGGCGCGGCAGCTATTACGACAAATCCGGCGCGATGCGCGATATGGTGCAGAACCACCTGATGCAGCTTTTGTGCCTGATCGCGATGGAGCCGCCCGGCACCTTCGAGGCGAACGCCGTGCGCGATGAAAAACTCAAGGTAATCCGCGCCCTGCAACCGGTCGCCCCGCATCACATCGTGCGCGGGCAATACGCCGCCGGAAGGCGACGAGCAAGAGCTATCGCGAGGATGCCGAAAACCCGAGGAGTTTCACCGAAAGTTTCATCGCGCTGAAATGCGAGATCGCGAACTGGCGCTGGGCGGGGGCGCCGTTCTACATGCGCACGGGCAAGAAACTCAAAGGCCGGTCGTCCGAGATTGCCGTGGTGTTCAAGGACCTGGGCCACACGATATTCGAAGGCGACGCCGCACGGCACCGCAATATCCTCGCCATCCGGTTGCAGCCCAACGAAGGCATGGACCTTCAGGTGACGATCAAGGAGCCGGGGCCGGGGGGGATGCGTCTGGTCGATGTGCCGCTGGACATGACGTTCGCCGATGCGCTGGGCGACGAGGCCGAGGAAGTGACCGACGCCTACGAACGGCTGATCATGGACGTGATCCGGGGCAACCAGACCTTGTTCATGCGCGGCGACGAGGTAGAGGCCGCGTGGGCCTGGACCGATCCGCTGATCGAAGGCTGGGAAGAGCGTCACGACGTGCCCAAGGTCTACGATGCGGGATCGAGCGGGCCGGAGGACGCGCTGGCATTGATGCACCGCGACGGACGCCGGTGGCGCGACATCCGGGGATAGCCGCTACCCGCGGTGGGAAGGACAGGTTCTCTTATGAACAGGGTCGAGATTTCTGAACGAGTTGGCCTGTTCCTGTCGGTTGACGGTGAGCGGCAACAAAGCGCGGACGTTGACAGGCGCGGTGGCTTCGGATCGGATGCACCGTGACGTGCCGCTCTGGACAGCGTGCGGAAAAGCTGCCCGGGCCGGGCGTGAAACCGGGAATGCGCCCCTGCGGTGCTGAACCGAGATACGCCACTCCGGGCGCGGAACCGAGATGTGCCCATGCGGGCACGGAGCCTGAATTGCGCCCCTCCGGGCGCGGAGCCTAAATGCGCCCCTCCGGGCGCGGAACCGAGATGCGCCCCTCCGGGCGCGGAGACCCACCATGAAACTGATCGAATATCCAGACGCGGAGATGATGATGCTGCTGCTGGCCGACACCCTGGCCGGAGAGTTGCGCCAGTGCCTCGCCAGCCACGATCACGCCAGCCTCGCGGTGCCGGGCGGCACGACGCCGGGGCCGATCTTCGACAGCCTGTGTGCGGCAGACCTCGACTGGTCGCGTGTCCATGTCTTCCTGACCGACGAGCGCTGGGTGCCCGAGGACAGCCCACGCTCCAACACCCGGCTGCTGCGCGAGCGGTTGCTTGTGGAACGGGCGGCGGCGGCGACGCTGGTGCCGCTTTACGCGCCCGGTACCCCCGAAGAGGCGCTGCCCGGCCTGCGCAGCGGTCTGGACGGCGAATTGCCGATTTCGCTGTGCCTGCTGGGCATGGGAGCCGACATGCACACCGCCTCGATCTTTCCCGGCGCGGACAATCTGGAGGCCGCGCTGACGGGCGACGACACCCTCGTGGCGATGCGCGCGCCCGGCGCCCCCGAGCCGCGGATCACCCTGTCCGCAAAGGTGCTCGACGCGGCGATGAGCCGTCATATCGTCATCACCGGACCTGAAAAACGCGCGGCACTGGACCGCGCGCAGGGGATGGACCCTGCCGAGGCACCGGTGGCCGCGATCCTCAAGGGTAGTACGGTTCACTGGGCAAACGACTGACGTCAAAGGAATACTGACCATGTGGGACGACCTGCGCGCGCACCGCGACGCCACCAAGGACCGACGGATCGAGGATCTGATGCCGGAACGTCCGGGATTTACGCTCGACGTCGGCGATCTGCATTTCGATTACGCCAAGACCAGCATCGACGAGACGGCCCTTGGCCTGCTGATCGGTCTACTGGACAAAACCGGCGTGGCGGCCCGCCGCGACGCGATGTTCGCAGGCGAACAGATCAACGAGACCGAAGGCCGCGCAGTACTGCACACAGCCCTGCGCAATCTCGACGGCGATCCGGTGATCGTCGACGGGGTCGACGTGATCCCCGGCGTGCGCGCAACCCTCGACGCGATGGCGGTTTTCGCCGACGACGTGCGCAGCGGCGCCTTTGCGGGGCAGGGCGGGACGATCACGGATGTGATCAACATCGGCATCGGCGGATCCGACCTGGGTCCGGCGATGGCGGTGCGGGCGCTCGCGCCCTATCACGACGGGCCGCGCTGCCATTTCGTGTCCAACGTCGATCCCGCCGATGTGGCGGGCGTACTGCGCGGCTGCGATCCCGCGACGACGCTGGTGATCGTGGCGTCCAAGACGTTCACGACGATCGAGACGATGACCAATGCGCGCACTGCCCGCGCCTGGATGTCCGGGTCGGTGGCCGATCCGGGCGCGCAATTCGCGGCCCTGTCGACGGCGGCCGTCAAGACCGCCGATTTCGGCATCGCGCCGGAACGGGTGTTCGGGTTCGAGGACTGGGTTGGCGGGCGCTATTCCATGTGGGGGCCGATCGGCTTGTCGCTGATGATCGCCATCGGGCCACAGGCTTTCCGGGCGTTCCTGCGCGGCGCGCAGGCGATGGACACCCATTTCCGCACGGCCGGATGGCGCGAAAACATGCCGGCGCTGCTGGCGCTGACAGGTATCTGGCACAACCAGATCTGCGGTTATGCAACCCGTGCGGTGCTGCCCTACGACAACCTGTTGGGGCGTCTTCCCGCCTATCTCCAGCAGCTGGAGATGGAGAGCAACGGCAAGCGCGTGTCGATGGATGGCAAACCGTTGCAGGTAAATTCCGGACCAGTGGTCTGGGGAGAGCCCGGAACCAACGGCCAGCACGCGTTCTATCAGCTGATCCATCAGGGCACGCGCGTGGTCCCGTGCGAATTTCTCGTGGCCGCGCGGGGCCATGACGAGGCGTTGCACCATCAGCACCAGTTGCTGGTCGCGAATTGCCTTGCGCAGTCAGAGGCGCTGATGAAAGGCCGCGACATGGAGGAGGCACGCGCCCTCATGGCAGCCAAGGGGCTGACGGGTGCCGAAGGTGACCGGCAGGCGGCGCACCGGGTGTTTCCGGGCGACAGGCCATCGGTGACGCTCGCCTATCCGCTGCTCGATCCATTCATGCTGGGCCAGATCGTGGCGCTGTACGAACACCGGGTGTTCGTCGAAGGCACGGTGCTCGGCATCAATTCCTACGACCAGTGGGGTGTGGAACTGGGCAAGGAACTGGCCACCGCCCTGCAACCGGTGATCGAAGGATCGCAAAGTGCGGACGACAAGGATGCCTCGACCGCCGGTCTGGTGGATTTCCTGCGCCGCAACGGTGTCTAGGCCAGGTTTGCCGGACAGGGCACACCGCCGCCACGGGGGCCAAATTCTTTCAAAGAATTTGACGTCGAAGTTTTTTGAAAACTTCGTGCCCGGTGCGGCGTGTGCGCGTCAAACTGCCGCGGTCACGATGATTTCGACGATATAGTCTTTTTTCGCGAGTTTGGCCTCGCCGGTCCAGCGCGCGGGCGTGTTCCCCTCGCTCACCCAGTCTTCCCAAACCGCGTTCAGCGCTGCGAAATCGCGGTCGATGTCGGCCAGCCATATCTGTGCCGTCAGCAGGTTCTCTTTCGAGGTGCCGCAGGTCTCGAGCAACGCATCGATCTGGTCCAATATGACGCGGGTCTGGGTCGCCGCATCTTCACCCGGGGCGCCGACCTGACCGGCCAGATAGGCGACGCCGTTATGGACGACGGCCTGACTCATGCGGGCACCGGGTGTAATGCGGGAAATCTGTGGCATGGTGGTTCCTGTGCGCTGGCTGACACGGTGATCGTGCGGCGGGGCGCACGCGGACGCAAGAGCCGTGTGCGCCATGATGGCGCGGCGCAAATGTTGACTGGGCTGCCGGATCGGGCAACCGAACATCGGGACGCCGCAAGAATATCTCGCGGGCGCCTCTGGCGGTACGTGCTGGTTTCATCGGGCCGTTCATTGAAAGTTGGTTGCAACAAAGGCGCGCGCGATTTGGGCGCAAGGACCCGGTCAAGTGTCCAGATGTGGCGGGTCCAGCCCGCTCAGCCGGGTGCGCATGTTTCAGACGCCGATGCGCAAAGTTGCCCGGTCGCTGCGTTTGCCACTTGTTCCGGATTGGCAGGCGGGGCAGGAACCCGCAACGAGGAAGGGGCGATCATGACCGCAAACCCGGAGATATATATTCTGCGTCACGGCCAGACGACGTGGAACGCCGACGGGCGGTTTCAGGGACGGCTCGATTCGCCCCTGACGGCGCGCGGCGAGTCTCAGGCCACCGCGATGGGCACGCTGTTGGCGCAGCGCGGCGTGACGGTACGCAGCCATGCGCTGTGGGTCAGCCCGGCGGGGCGCGCGCGCGCGACGGCGCGACTGGCGTTCGACGGTGCGGCGGCGCGCGTCGTCGACGATCTGTGCGAAATCGGCATGGGCGACTGGTCCGGCCTGTCGCGTGAGGATCTGGGCGCGCTTGGCGTGGATGTCGACGATCTGAGCATGCTCGATTTTTATGGCCGGGCGCCGGGTGGCGAAGGCTTCGACGGGGTCTGGGACCGGGCGGGGCGGGTGCTTGGCGCCGTGACGGTGCCGACGATACTGGTCACCCACGGCATCACCTCGCGGTTTTTGCGGGTGCGCGCCGCCGGTGGCGCCATCGGCGATGTCGAGGCGGCGGGAGGCGGTCAGGGCGTGATCTTCCGGTTAACGCACAATGGGATCGAACGGCTCGTGCCGCCGGGTGCCGAGGTAACAGGCGAAGCCGCCGGCAGCCTCTGAGGCGCCCGCACGAGCCTGCAACAGCCTTTTCGGGGCCTTGTCAGCTTTGCCGCGCCGCGCTATGGCCGTATCTGCTATCCCGACCGGGAAGCCTAAGGGTCGTTAGCTCAGTTGGTAGAGCGTCTCGTTTACACCGAGAATGTCGGCGGTTCGAGCCCGTCACGACCCACCATTATCAATCCATTGAAATCATTACTTAAAATGACTTCATAAAATGCGTCTCCATGGTAGAGTCTTCGATTTTCCATGGTAATCTCCATGGTAGTTCTTTATGGCTGACGCCGCCGTCAGGCAGTAGAATCCAACCACTTCCGAATCACTGTTGAACCGTTCTCTACATTTTCTTGACATTTTGTCAAGTCCGTGTTACGTTTCGTATCAAGCTGGATCACTGGCTATTCCCACATCCCTGAAATCGAGAAAAAAATTGACAGACGACCTATCCTTGCGCGTCTACGCCGCCGACATCGAACAGACGCTCAAAATCGAACCGACTGACCTGAGGTGTTTGCGCCGCGTAACGCGCGCCGACTTAGACGCCCGCGCTGGCCGAAGAACACCGAACGGGCGATTGCCCCAGAACTTCGCCCTCACCCGAGTGATCGAATGGCTGGGCACTATCGCCGACCTGCTGACGCCCGCTACCGAACTGACCCTGCGCAAAAGCGCATTTGAGCTGACGAACTGAAAGAACCGATGACTAACGAACAACGTATCCGCGAGCTACAACTGCGCAACCAACTTGATCGCTACCTGGAAGCGAAGGTGCCAAACGAAGAAAGCTCGCGATCTTCTGGCCGACGAGATTTTCCGGACGCCATCGGGCCGCGCCCACATCCAAGGCACTTTCAACGCCCCTGATCCCGCCGAACTCTTCGACGAGATTGCCGCAACCGAAACTGGCGCAACCGTCATGGACCTCTTGAAACAGGCCGACATAGCGGCAGCGGCGGATACGCAGACCGAACAGGCACGCAAGCTGGCCGAGATTCAGAAAATCGCAAATCCGGGAGAGCGGATCAATGCCGCCCGCCGCGCTGGTCTGGCCTGAGAGTGCCCTGCCGAAAATCTGTTAAGACGCCGCCGCCCGACTGGTTGCCATCCGACCCGCACCCCGACATCCGGCGCGAGAATTTCCTGCGGCTGGTGGCAGCGGGGACAGGTCAGGCCGAGGCGTTCCGCGAAACGGGCGTCGGTGAACCATCGCAGGACGTGGCGAAAGCTGGTGGGTGGCGGCTGGCGGTGGAGCCTGCCGTCGCTGCGCGGATTCAATGGTTGCGGGCCGAAGCGAGAGGTCGTCGGAAGCCGCCTCAGAACATCACGAGACAAACTTTGCTGGACCTGATGGCGAGCGTCACGCGTGCCCTACAGCGGGCCGTTGAGGCGGTGGAAAGGGCCAACGGAAGTCCGACCTTGATCGGAAGACTCAGAACCGAACTTGTGCAACATGTCGGGCGTCTGCACCGCATCGCACCGCCGCGCGACACGGCACCGCCGCCCTCGACGACCCTCGATGTAGGGGCGATGATCGACAACATCCACGTCTGCCGGTGCGGCAAATGACGGATGCCCACACCTGCGGAACGCTGGCCCTGATGGACGTTGCACGCGCCGCGATGGCGGCGCTGGAACAAGCCGTAGAAAACCTTTCGGACGATCCCAAGCGGGCGGTGAAAGCGGTGTCCGACCACGCCACTCTGTTGAGCAAGTGCGTCGATTCATTGGCCAAGAAAATCGACGACCTGCCGCCGGAACATCGTGCTGTCGAAACCCGCCGTCAGGCGGATGTTATCGACTTCGCCGCCGTCCCTGAACTTACACGACTGATGCACCTGGCCCGCCTTGAGCGGGTTTGTCTGAACTGCGGTGGACTCACGGAATAGGGGCGCGACGTTCTTCTTCGCGCCTGCGTCCTTTGTGGCCGACCGGCGATGCCCAGTCGGTCGGTCCACCCTCTCAAGAAATTCCTGACGCCATCTAGAAATGATCGCACCACGACCACCCAGCGTCTCGACAAGCACGCTGACGGCCCTCCACCCGACCGCGCGAGCGGACCAATCTCCGACCCCGCCGCGCGCCCCCCCGACAATCTCGAAACGAAGCTTACCAACGATGAAGAAATGACAAGATGCACGACCAATCAACCGGCCAACGGGCCGCGACCTACATCGCCCTTGCGAAAGCTTGGGAACTTGACCCCACGCCGCAAACATCCGCCGCCGCGCAGCGGCATGGGATGGCCGAAGCTGTAAGCTTCCACGATGACGACCTGCCCGAATTGTTGGCGTTGCGCGACGGCTTGAAGGCCCTCACACGCGAACGGTGCAACAAGGCTGGCACTGCCTTTGCGAGCGTCGACCTCAACATCTTTGGCAGCGTTCTGCACGATCCCGCGACGGCCCGCGTGGGGCTGCTGTTGGCCGGTTTCCGGCCTCTCATTCGAGACAATGGTCTTCCAGTGTGGACCAACGCGCCTGACCTTGAGCGGAAGATAGCGAACGTTCATGTCGGCAACCTCGATTGGGATGGGCAGACGTTCAGCGTCGTGTCAGGCGATTAATCCCATTCTGGGACGTAAGTATCTGATAAAAATGCACAAGTTGACCTGACGGTCGCGCTGTGCTACAAAAAGAAACAGGGCGGCCCCCCTGCCAAGATGGGGTCGCCCTGCAAGTCGCTTCGGTGAGCACAAACATACCTTCTCACCGTGAAACTATCAATCGAAACAACGCCCAAATACTGCGTTTGTGTGAATGGAGAAGTTATGCCTATCCCAAAACCGCCATCGAACTTTTGGAACGAAGCCGAAATTATCGGAGATTTGGGCACTGATGAGGCTCAGGCCGTGCTCGAAAGCTCGCTGTCAGTGCTGATGGCACCAAGCCATCTTACACCCGGCGACCAGTGGGAGCGGGTCACCGGAACCGTCTTTGGCCTGTTGGACGGGGTATTGACCCGCCATCCTGTCGAGGTCGAAAAACACGGTAAGGCCATTGCCTATGCGTTGAGCGATCTTACCGGGAAGACATCGACCGCTGGAGGACGGAAGACTACCTATGCATATCGTCTCAAGGACCGCGTGTTGTCCAAGAGCACTATCGAAATCGACGTCGATGGCACTGACAAGATCGAACGCGTTGCTGAGGCGCTTTATGACGACGGTCATTTTTCCGTGCTTTACACCTCGCATAGTCATCATGCCAAGCGGACTCCCGAAGGGGACAGGTTCCGCATCGTCGCTTTTCTTGATGCACCAGTCCTTTTTCCTAACGACCCTCCCACGAGGGCGATGGCAGTCGCCACATGGGAAGCGCGTTATGTCGGCTTTGCGCAGTCTATTGGGCTCACCCATATCGACAAATCCGGGATGATTCTGAATCAGATTCAACATCCCCCCCGCCGTCCGTCGAAGGACGCTGAGTTCAAACACTACGTCATCGCCGGTCGGGGATTGCCGTACAGCGAGCTTCCTGAGTGCGACGTCGACATCATCAAAGACGCCACCCAATCAAAACGCTTCGACCCGCATGGAACAACCGGCGGGGGGAGTGAGCAACGGACGCCGGAAAAGATCGCTTTGCGAAGGCAGACGCGACACCGGGACGCTTCACCTTATCCGAAGCCACGAGGGTTCGACCAGTGGCTTTGGGTCATTGGAGACGGCGAGGGGCGGCAAGGATTTGACGGCCCGATTTACAAGGTAACCGTACGGTCTCCCTGCACTGCCGCGCATAGGGAGTGAGGGATAGTGTCCGCTTAGGATAGCGGACACTAAGGGGCGATCGATGGTGCGTCGTGCGAGACGGCTCTGGAGCGACGAGGAGAAGCGCTCGATCTGCTTTCAGACGGCAGCGCCGGATGTGTCGGTGGCGCAGGTTGCGCGTCGATATGCGATGAACGCCAACATGATCTTCAAATGGCTGCGGGATCCTCGATACGCCCCCACCGCCGAACCGGTGGTCGAGATATGCGCTGCGGATGTCGCTGGCTTCCTGCCGGTTGAGATCGTCGATCAGCCGGAGTGGAGGGATCATGACGCGGTGTCTGATCCGACCGCTGATCCTGGCACAATCGAGATCGATGTCGCAGGTGGTCACCGACTGCGGATTGTGGGCACCTACGATCCCGAGGCGCTGGCCCGGCTGATCCGGGGCCTGTCGCCATGATCCCGGTCCCGTCGAACACGCGGGTCTGGCTGGCGGCCGGTGTCACAGACATGCGACGGGGGTTCACGACGCTGGCGGCTCAAGCTGAGACGGCGCTGAAGCAGGACCCGTTCGCTGGCCACCTGTTTGTGTTCCGCGGGCGGCGTGGCGATCTGATCAAGATCATCTGGTGGGATGGCCAGGGCGCGTGCTTGTTCTCGAAGCGCCTTGAGAAGGGCCGGTTCGTCTGGCCGTCGGCGAAGGAGGGTAAGATCTCCCTGACGGCGGCGCAGTTGGCGATGCTCCTGGAGGGCATCGACTGGCGGGCCCCGCAGCGTAGCTGGAAGCCGCTCAAGGCAGGATAAATTGCCCTGTCGAGGGCATTCAGGATTCCCGCCGCAGCCATGTTTTGCTATAGTTTGGCATGCTTGACGTGGCCCAATCCCTGCCGGAAGATCCCGATGAACTACGCCGCTTCACGGCCCTTTTGCTGGCCGAAGTGAAGTCGCAGGCGATGCTCATCGAGAAGCTGCGCCATCAGCTGGCCGGGCACCGCAACTCTCGGTTCGGCGCCTCATCGGAGATTATCGAGCAGCTTCAGCTGGCACTGGAAGCCAGCGAGATCTCGATCGCCAAGATGACGGCCAAGCTGCGGCTTCCCGATGAGGAGCCGAAGGACAAGCCGAAGCGCCGTCCGATCCCGGATCACATCCCGCGGATGGAAGTCGAGTTGACGACCGGCGGCGATGATTGCGCCAAGTGCGGCGGTCGACTGCGCCGTCTGGGCGAGGATGTGACCGAGGAGCTGGAGTATGTGCCCGGCCGGTTCATCGTGAACCGGATCGTGCGACCGCGGTTCGCGTGTTTCGGGTGCGAGGCATTCACGCAGGCTGCACTCCCTTCGCGGCCTATCGAGCGCGGCCGCCCCGGTCCCGGCCTTCTCGCCCATGTCTTGGTGAACAAATACGCCGATCACCTGCCGCTCTACCGGCAAAGCCAGATCTTCGAGCGCGACGGGCTCGATCTGGATCGCTCGACGTTGGCCGACTGGGTCGGCAAGTCGACGGCGCTGCTGGAGCCGCTCGCAGACGCTATCGGACGCCACGTGCTGGCCGGACAGGCCATCTTCACGGATGACACCCCGGTGAAGATGCTGGCACCCGGCACCGGTAAGACAGCGACGGCGCGATTGTGGGCTTACGGGCGGGACGAGCGGCCTTGGGGGAGCGGTGTCCCACCCGCCAGTTGGTATCAGTTCTCTCCCGACCGCAAAGGTCAGCATCCGAAGGATCATCTCGCAACGTATCAGGGCTGGATGCACGCGGACGGCTATGCCGGGTTCGAGGATCTCTACCGGTCCGGCGACATCCGCGAGGTCGCCTGCATGGCTCATGTCAGACGAAAGTTTGTCGACATCCATAGAGCGCAGGGCTCGGCCATCGCCGACGAAGCCGTCCTGCGCATCGCCCAACTCTACGCAGTCGAGAAAGAAGCGAGAGGGTCACCGCCAGACCTTCGCGTCGAGATCCGGCAAGCGAAGGCGAAGCCCGTCTTCGACGATCTCGAGGCATGGCTGCACCTCCAGCTGCCATCCATTTCCGGCAAGTCGCCATTGGCCGCGGCGATCCGCTATGCCCTGACCCGCATGAAGCGGCTCCAGCCGTATCTCGATCACGGTGTCCTGGAACTGGATAACAACACGGCCGAGCGTGCGATGCGATCCGTCGCGATCGGCAGGAAGAATTATCTCTTCGTCGGATCACTGACCGGCGGCCGCGCCGCCGCCATCGCCTACACCCTGATCGAAACCGCCAAGCTGAACGGCGTCGACCCGCAGGCCTGGCTCGCAGACACGCTCGCTCGCATCCCGGACTACAAGATCACCCGCGTCGATGACTTCCTACCGTGGAAAATGGCGGAGTAGAGCGGTCAGGCCGGACGCTTACTTTACAAGGCGGCATGTGCATGGTTCGCAGCTAGCGGCACAGACCCTGAAGGCGATGTTGGAGGGCTGTTGTTTCTGTTGGGGGAGGCAGTCCACGAAGCGCCATGCGATGACATGCGAGTGATGCTCAGATACGGAAAAGAAGAGTATCTTACGCGTCGGATCGAACAGGCTCGAGCATACATTGCCAGCCAGCGTAAAGGTGAGCGCGATGCGTGAGGAACAAGACGACAGCGTCGTAATCGACCATGAAGATGCCTCGGCCAGCGCAATTTTGCTGGCCGAGGTATCAACGACCACTGCAATGCAGGCCTACATCAAAGATCACTTCAGCCCAGATTCTACGCAGGAAGACATTGAAGATTTTCTCATAAGTCTCGCGGAAGCGGGGGGGGACGAAGCCGTGCGAGCGCGCGCTGTCGACGCGCTGGTGAAGCCCGCGACGGCACTTGGAAAGAGACCATTGAATAAATTGGCCAGCAACGCCTGGGCGGCGCACCGAAAGGTGGATTTGGGCGATGCAAAAGTTGGTAAATGTATCGTCAATGAAGTGCCGTTTCACGATGTGATCACTTATGCGATCAATACCATTATCGACAAGAACGACGCCAACCCATTCTTGTTCGACTTTGGAGGTCGACCGGCGGTCGTCCGCGTCGGGTTTGGGGGGCTGGCTGTCGCCGAGGCATTGACAGAAAAGCGGTTTGGATACGTCCTTAACGAGACGGTGAGGTTCTATCGGGCGGTCGGCGACAACGGTGTCATAGGTGTTGCTGCGCCATACGAGGTTAGGGATCACCTATTTGCGAGCGACTACGACGAATGGCTGTTGCCTCTGGATCGGGTCGTAACAGTGCCCCATTTCGATGTGGACCAGAACCTCGTGGATGCTCCTGGCTACCACTCTGAATCCAAGACCTACTTTGAGCCGCCGCGTGGACTGGACTGGGGCGTGGTGCCCATGGTGCCGACAGACGCCGACGTGAGCGATGCCAAGGAACGCATCGTGAGCGGTTTGCTAGGAGACTTTCCGCTGGGCGGGCTGGATCGTGCCGGGATCGAACGCGCCATTGGCATGCAGTCGGATGCACCCGAACCCGACGATGAGGCGCTGGCCAGTATCGCAATGGCGGTTGCGATGATCCTCCTGCCATTCATGCGGCAGATGATTATCGGTCCGACCCCCGGCCATGTCGTCACTAAGCCCACTGCCGGAACAGGCGCGGGGTTTCTCGTGTCCGCAATTACCATTGTGGGAATCGGGCGGCGTGCGGGCGCTCTGGCGTGGCCCAAGAACAGGGACGAGCTGACGAAGACCTTGATGTGAATCCCGGAGGCAAACTGGGCCACGGAAACGGTGGGATTACCTGACCGTCGCGGAGTAAAATTCTGCCATTCTGAGACCCGGGGCGGAAGCTGAGGGTCGGGAGATGTATTCTGTGGAACTGTATACCCGGGTGCGCAGAGCGTGCCATGTCGAGGGCATGAGTGAGCGCGAGGCGGGGCGGAAGTTCGGGATCGACCGCAAGACAGTGTCGAAGATCCTGAAGCATTCGGTTCCGCCGGGATATCGGCGCCAAGCGATGCCGCAGCGTCCCAAGCTTGATCCCTTTGTGCCGGTGATCGACCAGATCCTCGAAGAGGATAAGAGCAAACTCAAGAAACAGCGGCACACTGCCAAGCGAATTCATGCGCGGCTGCGCGACGAGCATGGCTTTACGGGCGGGATCACCATCGTCACTGATTATGTGCGTGAGAAGAAGCGGCGGACGCGGGAAGTGTTCGTGCCGCTGTCGCATGCGCCGGGCCATGTTCAGGTCGATTTCGGCGAAACGCTGGGCGTGATTGCCGGTGTTGAGTGTAAGCTGCACTACTTTGCGATGGCGCTTCCGCATTCGGATGCGTTCTTCATCAAGACCTACCCCGCCGAGACGACCGAGGCGTTTTGTGATGGCCACAACGCCGCTTTTGCATTCTTCGGCGGCGTGCTCTTGTCGATCCTCTACGACAATACAACGATCGCAGTGGCGAAAATCCTGGGCGATGGCCTCCGGTTGCGCACCCGCGTCTTTTCGGAATTGCAGTCGCATTACCTGTTCGACGACAAGTTCGGCCGACCGGGCAAAGGCAATGACAAAGGCAACGTCGAGGGGGTGATCGGATATGGGCGGCGCAACTTCCTCGTTCCCGCGCCGCGGTCCGACAGCTTCGATGCGTTGAACACCTGGCTGGAAGATCAGTGCCTGACGCGACAGGGCGACATTGTGCGTGGTCATACCGAGACTGTCGGTGAACGTCTGATGCGGGATCTCAATGCGCTGATGGCGCTGCCGACCACCCCTTACGATGCTTGCGACAGGGTCAGCACCCGGGCGACATCGATCTCCATGGTCCGTTATCGCAACAATGACTACTCGGTGCCTGTCGCTCATGCCCATCACGAGGTTCAGGTTCGTGGGTATGTCCATGAGGTTGTGATCGGCTGCGGGGCCGAGGTGATTGCCCACCACCGCCGGTCCTACGACAAGGCGGACATGGTATTTGATCCGATGCATTACCTGCCGCTGTTGGAGCAAAAGGTTGGGGCGCTGGATCAAGCCGCACCGCTGCAAGGCTGGGATCTGCCGGATGAGTTCGCCACCCTGCGCCGACTGTTGGAGGCGCGGATGGGGAAGAAGGGCAAGCGCGAATATGTTCAGGTTTTACGTCTGCTGGAAACGTTCGAACTGACCCATCTGCATGGTGCGATCCGGCAGGCGCTCGATCTCGGGGCCATCGGCTATGATGCTGTGAAGCATCTTGTCCTGTG
Organism: uncultured Alphaproteobacteria bacterium; assembly: GCA_963761735.1. Classification (GTDB taxonomy): domain Bacteria; phylum Pseudomonadota; class Alphaproteobacteria; order Rhodobacterales; family Rhodobacteraceae; genus CAVXHQ01. Next base: position 172,781 of record CAVXHQ010000004.1, on the reverse strand, counting down.
CCGGATCGAGAGGCGTCCGCCACGGCTGGATCTCGATATTTATCCCTATCTGCCCAGAGCACAGGTCGGGACGACAGACCCGGCCAGCTACATGAGCCTGATGTCGGGGGTGCCGACATGAGCGACACTCCGCAGGTCTTATTGCAGCATCACCTCAAGGCGCTCCGACTGCCGACCTTCAAGAGCGAATATGGCAAGCTGGCCCGTCAGTGTGCGGCAGAGGGCAAGGATCATGTTCAATATCTGCTGCGGCTTTGCGAACTGGAGCTGATCGAACGCGAACGCCGGATGGTTGAGCGGCGGATCAAAGCCGCGAAGTTCCCGGCCACCAAGAGCCTCGACAGTTTCGACTTCAAGGCGATCCCGTCGCTCAACAAGGTCTTGACCATGGAGCTGGCACGTTGCGAATACGCTGATCGCCGCGAGAACATTATTGCTCTGGGTCCATCGGGAACCGGCAAGACCCACATTGCCTTGGGGCTTGGTCTCGCCGCTTGCCAGAAGGGCCTGAAGGTCCGCTTCACGACGGCCGCCGCGCTGGTGCATGAGTTGATCGAGGCAGCCGATGATCGGCGTCTGCAGCGCCTGCAAAAGCTGATTGTCAGTCAGGATCTGTTGATCATTGACGAACTTGGCTTCGTTCCCCTGAGCAAATCCGGCGCGGAGTTGCTGTTCGAAGTCATCTCGCAGCGCTATGAGCGAGGATCAATCGTCATCACGTCCAATCTGCCGTTTGATGAATGGACCGAAGTCTTCGGATCCGAGCGCCTTACCGGCGCCATCCTCGACCGCCTGACCCACCATGTTCACATCCTGGAAATGAACGGCGACAGCTACCGGCTGCGACAGAGCCGCAAACTCCAAGACTGAAACCGCAAAAACAGCAGCAATGCTGGCCTGCGGCCAGCGCACTCTGGCGCGCGTCAGCTACTTGGCGAGCACACGCGCCAGAGCGCCGCGAACATCCAGGCCGTGGCCCCATTTTGCGCCGGTAAATGGTCCCTTTTGTCGCCGAGATTGACACCTTGACGACCCTCCTCTCTTCTGGATCGCCCGATGCCTTTTTCGACAACATTCCGGACCGGATCGACAGTGACGAACTGGCGAAGGCTATGACGGACCGATACCGAAGCCGCTTGCTTGGGGGCAATCGCGAGATTGACCTTGAACCGCAGTGTCAGTGGATTTTCACCGCGATCAATATCCGCATGTCGGGGGAACTCGTCCGCCGCTGCGGCATGATCGAAATGGATACGGGGCTGGCGGACCCGACGCAGGGCAGAACGTTCAAGCACGATGACATCCTGAAATATGCCTCAGAAAATCGTGGCAGGCTTATTTGGGCGTGTCTGACCCTGATCCAGAACTGGATCGCGAAGGGAGGCATCAGATGGAAGGTCCGGAAGATCGCCAGCTTTGAGAACTGGTCCGAGATCATAGGCGGCATTTTGGACGCAGCCGGTATCGGTGGCTTCCTTGCCAACCTGGACCGGTTCAAGAGCTATGCCGAGAGCGCCAAGGAGAACGGAGTGCAACTCCTGATGGACTATCTGGCCAATGAATTCGGCTTGGGAACTGTCTTCCGCCCCGGTGGCACATCGGGGCTAGTGCGCGAGGGGGACCGAACCGCCTATGGCGACGGGAAAGTCCTAAGCATCAAGGATATCCTGAATGCAGCCGGTGGCACTCAATCAAATAGCGGTAGCGCTTTGCCCCTGCTCATTGACGGATGGGGCTACAGTTCTGAGGACGGTTCTTATCTGACCGCCGCGCGGATCGGTGAGCCGTTCAAGGACGCTTGCCGCCGCCCTTGGCTATGTGAGGTAGATAGCACGATGTTCGAGATCGCGTTCACTCACGGTAAGGATAAGAACGGCGACTTCTACGTCATGACCAAGCGTGCCGAGATCAAGGGAGAGCGACGGGGGTATCCCCGTAGATGACGGGGGTAGACCAGCCTACCCCCGTCGGTCCTTCGGCCATAGAAATAAGGTGGTTAGCGGTGCGTCGGGGGGAGGAGGGGGTAGAATCTTATGCTGAAAATCCTGATTGGGTATTTCTTTTTTGAAGAAGCAAAAGAAATTATGTCTCAATAGAACGAATGAGCACAAGAACCACCCCCGTCACACCCTTCGCATTGCCCTAACGGATTGATTTGGAAAGCTACTCCTGACGCGGCAGGCAGCCGATACCTCCGTCGATGACGGGGGTCACAATTGGGCTTGCAGTGGCCCTCGGCCCAATCAGAAACATTATTGCCAAATGTAAGCCGTTCGCGCAATATTATTTTTCTACACACCCTCTCGACATTGAATGACGGTTCGCGCTTTGTTCACTTTATGCCCCTACACCCTCATGTCCAAGGTTTGAAGTTCAACATCCGCATGTCCGACCTCACGGCGGCGGACGTGGCTCAATTCGTGTGCGCCGGTTGCGGTAAATTCTACAAGGTCGCGCCCTACGTCTTGCACCTACGCTTCCAACCCCACACAAAACTCGTAGACATCGCAGCCCGGTTTCGCTGCCGATCATGTGGATTTCGGGGAACCGAACGTTGGTCAATCTTTCGCGCCACACCAGCGGTGGCTGAAATTTTGGACTGACACGAGGGCATTTCGTTTTTAGGTCCGACCGACTGGACAGTTTTGGCGAGGGACCACTCTTCAAACCATCACTTTTCCGGGGCGTGCGCACCCGCTGATGCGGCCCGCCAGGGGGCAACTTCAGAGGCCGAATGGTGTCCTCACAGCGCCCCTTGAGGAACCAGACACTGGCCGCAGGAAAAGACCTACAGGAGCCCATTTGACCAGATGCAGCACCAATCAGTTACGACCGCTACTGGCGGGAAGTCGTCATTCACAGCTAGTGCAAGCCGAAAAAGCTCCACTTCAAAAGCCGTCATTGGTGCGCTTGCGGCCCTAATGCGCCGAACACCTTGGTGAGCGATGATTCATGGACGATTTACCCGGCTGAACAACTAATCTAGCTTCACCCTAGAATTGCATTCTAAGGTGGTAGACTTGAAGAACTTTTGGGATGGCGAGCTGGTAGGAAAAAAGGAGTTGCTGCGCCTGTTAACTCGCGACGGCAAGTGGCTGCGCTGGGAGGGTGAGAAGGAAGACGCGAACGACCCCAGCAAGAAACCTAAGGCCGGATGCAAGGATCAGGTCGAGGAGGCTCTGTTGGCGGCGCTGCATTCAACCAATGTCGTGGTGCTGTTGGGGTCTGGGGCTTCCTTCTCGGCCAAGAACGAAGGCGGGCCGAATGCGCCAGGGATGGGCCATCTGTGGCATGCTGTGCGAGATGCAGTTTCCGAAGAAAATTTGGTCGACCACAAAGAGTTTGACGATCTCGCAAAGAAAGTAATGGGTGGCCTGCCGCAGAACGACAGCGAGGGGAAGCAGAGGGCCGGAGATATCGAAAGCCTGTTGAGCCTCTGCAAGATGCAAATTGAGTTGCTCAATATTCGGGCGAAAAACGACTCTGATTTCTCTGATGGGTCTTGGTTGGATAAGCTAATCGAGTTTGTTCGCGTTGCTGAAAACACGATCTTGGGCAAGGTAGGTTTTGTTGGCGCGGGCACGGATTTGCCCGCGCATTTGGCATTCTTGAAAAAATTCGCCCGCCGATCTCCGGAAAAGCCCAGAGTGAAGCTGTTCACCACGAATTACGATCTGTGTGTTGAGTCGGCAGGTCTACGCCTCGGTGTCGTGCTGATCGACGGTTTCTCCCACAGTGCCGAACAGCGGTTCAACCGTGATCACTTCGACCATGACATCATGCGACGAGCCGCATCGGGCACCAAGGCCGACTACCTCGACGGCGTGTTTCACCTCTACAAGCTGCACGGGTCAGTGGATTGGCGGCGACGTTCCGATGAAGTCGTTATCCGAAGCATCGATGCCCCGGGCGAGGACCGCAAGCCAGTCCTGATCTATCCTCGTTCTTCGAAATATCAGGAAGCATTCGAAAGCCCCTATCTCGACATGTTCGCGGCCTTGCAGGCAGCGTTGCGGGAACCCGACACAACGTTGATCGTCTCAGGCTTCGGGTTTGCGGATGATCACATCAGCGCCCCGATCTGGTCAGCCATCGAAACGAACCTGTCGCTTCGCCTTGTGCTTTGTGATCGTGGGTTTGTAGAGCACCAAAAGCTCTTCGATGAATACGTGCAGGAAATTGACCTCGATTTAGGTGGACAACGCCACTACCAGAGCAAGATCGCGCGTCTTGTGCAGCAGGGCGATACGCGCATCACTATGCTGAACGGTCGTTTCGAAGACCTTGCCGATGCTCTCCCAATGATATCGGGCAAGACGGATCGCCAGCTCTTGCGGGATCGGCTTGAGAAGCTGCGCGAGGGCGATAGCGCATGAGCGAGCTTGCCTCCCTGATCGACCCGTCGAAGCGCATCGGAACGGTCACACGTGTGACGGCCAGTGCTGTAGAACTCACCTTGCCGAACGCACTTGCAGCCCTCGGGCGACGTGGACTGGCAAAGGGTTCAGTTGGTGATTTCGTGTTTGTCGATTGCGATCGCTCAGCGATCTTGGGACGCGTGACGGAAGTTGGCATTCCAGACAGGCAACGAAACGTCCTTGAGCACCAGATCGAAACCGATCCCACGGTAGAGCCGCAGGGGCGTGTTCAATTGTTGGCGACCGTCAGCAAGACCACTCGGAAAGTGACGCGCGGTATCAACACGCAGCCAAGGGTCGGTGATGGGGTATACCTCGCAGAAGGCGGAGCGTTGTCCAATTCCATCAAGGATGCCTTGGAAGGCGATGTGAAGGGAGACAGTGCACCGTTGCTCGTCGAGCTGGGGAACCTATCTGGGCTGGATGATGCCGCCCTCAGCATTCCGCCGGAGAAATTGTTCGGTCGTCATTGCGGAGTATTTGGTGCGACAGGCGGGGGGAAGAGCTGGACAGTGTCCCGCCTCGTCAATGAGATCGTGCGTATAGGTGGCAAGTGTATTCTGTTCGATCCAACGGGAGAATTCGCAGGAAAGGTAGCCGCCGCACGGCAGTTTGAGTTCTCAAATGACCAAGCCGCTGAAGGCCGCTTGGCGCGGTTTCCGAGTGAGAAGCTGTCCGAGCTTGACTTGAACGCCCTGCTCAGACCAACCGGGCAAAGCCAAGGCCCCACTCTTCGGAGTGCGATTATCAGCTTGAGACTGGCTCGACTGCTGTTGGCAGACCCAGTGCGGTTTCCGCCGCATGCCGTCGAAGGCAGCGATGCTCTTCGAATAGAAGTTCAACACAACGACCAAACAGTCGGCTTCATCCACCTTGACGAGAACAGAACTGTTTCGAAAGCAAACCAACAGAGGAAACCGCTTGGTCGCGCTCAGGTGATGCTAGCCGATCAGTTGGCGGCAGATGACTGTGACTTCGATCTCAAAGTGCTTTCCAACCAAATTGGCAAAGAGTGTCTGTTCCCTGCTAACACGGACGGCACATTTGGCGGGGTAGACCCGAAGCAAGTAGGTTACAACAATACCTTGGTTATTCGGATCGAGACGCTTTTGAACTCTCCTGATATGTCATGCTTCTTTTCTCAAGAAGGCTTGGATATATGCGAAGAAATCGAGGGGTTTCTTGATGATCCAGATGCGAGGGCTTTGGTGCTTTCATTCGAGAACGTGAGCTTTAAGCACAATGCGCGTGAGTTGCTACTGAACGCTATTGGACGCTATCTGCTTGGCATCGCACGGCAGGGGCGTTTTCGACAAAATCCGCTTGTTTGCTTCTTGGATGAAGCTCACCAGTTTATTGGCCGGTCTGTAGGCGATGACCAGAATAGCGTTAACCTCGATGCCTTTGGCCTCATCGCCAAGGAAGGCAGGAAGTACGGACTGACCACCGTTGTCGCGACGCAGCGTCCCAGAGATGTGCCACAGGATGTTCTCAGTCAACTAGGAACTCTCTTTGTACATCGACTAACCAATGAGCGAGACCGGGAAACCATAGAAAGGGCATGCGGTGATCTTGATCGCAGCGCCGCTGCCTTCATCCCATCTCTATCACAAGGCGAGGCGATCATTGTCGGCCCCGATTTACCCGCACCGTTGCCGATCATGATGAGCAAACCCGAAAAAGGTCAGCAACCAGAAAGCCACGGCCCGAAGTATCAGGAATTTTGGGGCGAAACCGAGGCAGCCCCATTGACCGAAGATTTTCAGGTAAAATAGTAGGAAGTATTGATGCTCGATTTCTACTCATCTGACTATCGTCGAATGCTTTTCCCGATGTCGACAAACCGCTACTTGATCGAAAATGGTCAAGCCGAGATTGCCGAGTTTTTGAATCGTTGCCTTGATCCCGATCAGGAATCTTTTTCATTCCGTTCGCAAACTAGGGTTTATGCCGGCAAGCCCGGTTTTCACCTGAGGCGAACCGTTAAACTGGACCCTGTAGCGGAGTATTTTATCTACGATCTCGTCTTACGAAATAGAAGCCGCTTCAGAGCGCCCTACCACGAGCACAAAAAGCATTTTGGCTACCGTTTTCAAGATGGTGAGCCACTCAATCCTTCGGGATCCTATCGAGGATATAAGGGGGCCATTGCTGCGTATCGAGATCAATTCAGATACAGCTTGAGCTTCGATGTCGCTGCCTATTTCAACTCAATTTATCACCATGACCTCGTTTCTTGGCTGTCCAGAACCGAAGCATCTGAACAGGATTACCAGGCGTTTGGTCAGTTTCTTCGGGAAATAAACACGGGGCGGTCAGTCGATTGTCTGCCACAGGGCATTTACCCAACGAAAATGATAGGCAACGATTTTCTCCGTTTTGTCGAACAGTTTCACGGATTGCGCAGCAATGCGGTTGTTAGGTTTATGGACGATTTTGTACTTTTCTCCGACTCGCGGCGTGATCTTCGTCATGACTTCATTACGATCCAGCGCTTGTTGGGTGAGAAAGGCCTTTCACTGAATCCAAACAAGACCAGTGACGGAGTGCGGGAGAACGTTGAACTTGAGGATGCGATCGAAGACGTAAGGATACAGCTACTCCAAAGACGGCGTGTCGTTATCACCGACTATGATGGTATTGCCGATGAAGAGGTCGAAGTCGAACAAGATTTGTCGGATGAAGAAATGGGTTTTTTGCGAGGCCTACTACAACAAGATGATATCGAAGAAGAGGACGCAGAGCTCGTGCTAGCGTTGATGGCAGAGCATGCCGAAGAAGCGATTGACCGTCTTGCAGACATAGCGCGTCGCTTTCCACACCTATTCAAGAATATTCACTCATTTTGCCTTGAGGCGGAAGACGAAGAAGCTATAGCCGCATTCGTCTTGGAACTACTTCGTGACAATGACGCGATGATCTACGAGTTTCAGCTTTTTTGGCTGACCCACATTCTTGAAGATCGGCTTCTGAACACGAATTCAGCGGCAGAGATCATAGACAGGCTGAACAATCATCCAAACGCCACATCGATCTCAAGAGCTAAACTCCTCGAAATACCCGACTTGAGGTACGGTTTAGTAGAGCTGCGCGACGCCCATTTGGGTGCTGGGCAATCCGATTGGTTGTCCTGGTCTAGCGCGGTCGGCCACAGAGGATTGAATAGAATTGACCGCCGTCACAGGTTGAGTTACTTTGCCAAAGCTTCAAACTACAACAAGCTTGTGTTTGACATAGTGTCGAAGGATTGAGTGGGCCTTTAGGGTTCGCCTGAATTTTTGATATTGTCAGTATTACCGAATTTTGCACAGCATCCGCTCTGGGGAAGCTGCGTCGCAGCACATGACTAAATCGGCAAAGTCCGCTACGGGCCGTGAGCAACCGTTCTTAGTCGGTCGCCTAACAGAGCCATCGTTTGCCCAGCGGTCGCTAGGGCAGGACGCAGAGAAGTGGATCAGTGATCGAAAACTAGCAGTCGCCGCTGTCGGGAAATTGGACTGACACCCGCCAAATTTGAATCGTAACCGTACGGTCTCCCTGCACTGCCGCGCATAGGGAGTGAGGGATAGTGTCCGCTTAGGATAGCGGACACTAAGGGGCGATCGATGGCGCGTCGTGCGAGACGGCTCTGGAGCGACGAGGAGAAGCGCTCGATCTGCTTTCAGACGGCAGCGCCGGATGTGTCGGTGGCGCAGGTTGCGCGTCGATATGCGATGAACGCCAACATGATCTTCAAATGGCTGCGGGATCCTCGATACGCCCCCACCGCCGAACCGGTGGTCGAGATATGCGCTGCGGATGTCGCTGGCTTCCTGCCGGTTGAGATCGTCGATCAGCCGGAGTGGAGGGATCATGACGCGGTGTCTGATCCGACCGCTGATCCTGGCACAATCGAGATCGATGTCGCAGGTGGTCACCGACTGCGGATTGTGGGCACCTACGATCCCGAGGCGCTGGCCCGGCTGATCCGGGGCCTGTCGCCATGATCCCGGTCCCGTCGAACACGCGGGTCTGGCTGGCGGCCGGTGTCACAGACATGCGACGGGGGTTCACGACGCTGGCGGCTCAAGCTGAGACGGCGCTGAAGCAGGACCCGTTCGCTGGCCACCTGTTTGTGTTCCGCGGGCGGCGTGGCGATCTGATCAAGATCATCTGGTGGGATGGCCAGGGCGCGTGCTTGTTCTCGAAGCGCCTTGAGAAGGGCCGGTTCGTCTGGCCGTCGGCGAAGGAGGGTAAGATCTCCCTGACGGCGGCGCAGTTGGCGATGCTCCTGGAGGGCATCGACTGGCGGGCCCCGCAGCGTAGCTGGAAGCCGCTCAAGGCAGGATAAATTGCCCTGTCGAGGGCATTCAGGATTCCCGCCGCAGCCATGTTTTGCTATAGTTTGGCATGCTTGACGTGGCCCAATCCCTGCCGGAAGATCCCGATGAACTACGCCGCTTCACGGCCCTTTTGCTGGCCGAAGTGAAGTCGCAGGCGATGCTCATCGAGAAGCTGCGCCATCAGCTGGCCGGGCACCGCAACTCTCGGTTCGGCGCCTCATCGGAGATTATCGAGCAGCTTCAGCTGGCACTGGAAGCCAGCGAGATCTCGATCGCCAAGATGACGGCCAAGCTGCGGCTTCCCGATGAGGAGCCGAAGGACAAGCCGAAGCGCCGTCCGATCCCGGATCACATCCCGCGGATGGAAGTCGAGTTGACGACCGGCGGCGATGATTGCGCCAAGTGCGGCGGTCGACTGCGCCGTCTGGGCGAGGATGTGACCGAGGAGCTGGAGTATGTGCCCGGCCGGTTCATCGTGAACCGCATCGTGCGGCCGCGCTTTGCGTGTTCCGGCTGCGAGGCCTTCACGCAAGCGCCCATGCCGTCGCGCCCCATCGAGCGCGGGCGCCCCGGGCCAGGTCTGCTGGCGCATGTACTGGTCTCCAAATACGCCGACCACTTGCCGCTCTATCGTCAAAGCCAGATCTTCGAGCGCGACGGGCTGGACCTGGACCGCTCGACGTTGGCCGACTGGGTCGGCAAGTCGACGGCGCTGCTTGAACCGCTGGCCGACGCCATCGGACGACATGTGCTGTCGGGCGAAGCCATCTTCGCAGACGACACGCCGGTGAAGATGCTGGCGCCCGGCATGGGAAAAACCGCGACAGCGCGGCTCTGGGCCTATGGGCGAGACGAACGGCCCTGGGGCGGGGATGCCGCGCCCGCCAGCTGGTATCGCTTCTCGCCCGACCGGAAGGGCCAGCACCCAAAGGATCACCTGTCAGGATATCGCGGCTGGATGCATGCGGATGGATACGCCGGGTTCGAGGACCTCTACCGGTCCGGCGACATCCGCGAGGTCGCCTGCATGGCTCATGTCAGACGAAAGTTTGTCGACATCCATAGAGCGCAGGGCTCGGCCATCGCCGACGAAGCCGTCCTGCGCATCGCCCAACTCTACGCAGTCGAGAAAGAAGCGAGAGGGTCACCGCCAGACCTTCGCGTCGAGATCCGGCAAGCGAAGGCGAAGCCCGTCTTCGACGATCTCGAGGCATGGCTGCACCTCCAGCTGCCATCCATTTCCGGCAAGTCGCCATTGGCCGCGGCGATCCGCTATGCCCTGACCCGCATGAAGCGGCTCCAGCCGTATCTCGATCACGGTGTCCTGGAACTGGATAACAACACGGCCGAGCGTGCGATGCGATCCGTCGCGATCGGCAGGAAGAATTATCTCTTCGTCGGATCACTGACCGGCGGCCGCGCCGCCGCCATCGCCTACACCCTGATCGAAACCGCCAAGCTGAACGGCGTCGACCCGCAGGCCTGGCTCGCAGACACGCTCGCTCGCATCCCGGACTACAAGATCACCCGCGTCGATGACTTCCTACCGTGGAAAATGGCGGAGTAGAGCGGTCAGGCCGGACGCTTACATTGAATCGACAGCCGATTGCCAAAATTTGTTTTGGTGGGCGTTCGTTTTGAATCCCGTCTGGTCGGTCGAGTGCCCCCATCCCTTGCGCAGAAGACCCATCTCACTTTCGCGCTTCTCCCACACTTAGCCTGGCGGCGCATCACCCCACGCCTCAGCGAACCGTCCACGGACCAACCTTTGCGCGCCGACATCAGCGGGTTCCCAGCGACCCGATCCTCCCCCTCACCGTTCCGCCACATCAACTGTCCTGAGTAGGTATACTCTTCCGAGACAGTCGAATATGGCCTGAGAACGTCCTAAATGACTTGCCGAATCATTATGAGACATGTAGCAAATGTGTAGATACTCAATCGGGACAGAAAGGACAGCACATGGGCGAATTGATCGGATACGGGCGCGTAAGCAGCGCGGGACAAAAGCTGGACGTGCAGATCGCGGCGCTCATGGGAGCTGGCGTGGCCGCTGAACACCTCTACGTCGAAAAGGCGACCGGCACCAAGCGCGAAGGCCGTGCCGCTCTGGACGACCTCCTGACGCGCGGCATCCGCAAGGGCGACACAGTCGTCGTCACGCGGCTAGACCGTCTGGCGCGGTCCTCTCGTGACCTCCAGAACATTGCCCACACCCTGCAAGAGAAAGGCGTCGGTTTGCGCGTCTTGGAACAGGCCATCGACACCACGTCCGCAGAAGGTCGGATGTTCTTTACCATGCTGGGCGCGATAGCAGAGTTTGAGACAGAAATCCGCAAGGTTCGCCAACGGGAAGGCATCGACGCCGCGCTCGCCAAGGGCGAGGACAGCCCCTTCAAAGGCCGTCCCGCCACCATCGACGCAGATCGCATCCGGACCTTGCTGGCGCGCGGTATGCGCCCTGCCCACATCGCGAAGGAACTGGGCATCGCCCGGTCCAGCGTCTACCGCGTCGTCGGTAATGACACCCCGCCAGACCGACCCCGCGAAGGGATCGTTTGAATCCCCCAGCGTCCCGGCACATCACCGGGGCGCAACCCGCATCAAAAACAGGCTTTCAGAATAATAAGTTAATGAATACAATAGATTAACAGGGACCCAAGGCGGGGGGTGGGCCCTGATCGCCGGGGGCGTGTAGATGCTGTCAGCGCGCACCGCTCTAGCGAAATAGCAAGCAACCCCCCAATTTTTCCGCAAAGGACATTCGGAAGGTAATCGCTAAGAGCCGCATCCACCCGCTTGCTACCGTCCTCGCCCGTCGATAGCGCCGCGAAGACAACATTGCCATCGCGCCTTGGATGAAACCCCGATTGAACTAGCATCCCAGGCAATTCTGGCCATGATGAACGGTAAAGTGCATTGAACAGGCCCGAACCGTTGGACGCAGACGACTTTATTTCACGCTGGCAGGCGTCCGGCGGTAGCGAGCGGGCGAATTTTCAGCAATTCGCAATAGAACTGACGCAGCTTCTGGCCGTTCCGGCCCCCAAGCCTGCCACCGCCGACGCACAGAACGACGACTACCGGTTCGAGCGTCCCGTCACCTTCATTCACACCGGCGTCCAGTCACGCGGCTTCATCGACCTCTACCGACGCGGTTGTTTCGTGATGGAGGCCAAGCAGGGCACCGGCCAGTCGACGCGGACCGACGACAACCAGCTTGCCCTGATCGCCGACTTGCCCAAGATTCAGCGGCAGGGCCACGGCGTTCGCGGGTCGAAGCGCTGGGACGACACCATGTTGCGCGCCAAGAACCAGGCGGACGGTTACGCCCGTGCCGTCGCCCGCGACGATGGCTGGCCACCGTTCCTGATAATCGTGGACGTGGGGCATGTGCTGGAGGTCTACGCCGATTTCTCTGGTCAGGGGCAGGGTTACACCCAGTTTCCCGATGGTGCCCGCTACCGTATTGCGCTGGACGACTTGCGAGAGGCCAAGACACTCGACCGCCTACGCACCATGTGGACAGACCCCCACGCGCTGGACCCCGCCAAGATCAGCGCAGAGGTCACGCGCGGCGTTGCCGACCGGCTGGCAGCACTTGGCCGCTCATTTGAGGGACAGGGCCACGCGGCAGAAGTTGTGGCCCGCTTCCTCATGCGCTGTCTGTTTACGATGTTCGCAGAGGACGTGAACCTCATCCCACACGATTCACTTCTCCGACTTGCTCAAGAAATTGCGGGGGCACCCGGAACACGCCGCCCCCGCGCTCAAGAGCCTGTGGGGAACGATGAATACCGGTGGATTCTCACCTTCACTCATGACCGACCTCAAGCGCTTCAACGGCGGTCTGTTCAGGGACGCCGCCGCCTTGCCGCTGTCCGAGGTGCAACTGTCGCTGTTGATCGACGCCGCCGACCGAGACTGGAAAGAGGTTGAACCGGCGATTTTCGGCACCTTGCTGGAACGCGCGCTGTCGCCAAGAGGACCGGCACAAGCTGGGCGCGCATTACACGCCCCGCGCCTATGTGGAACGGCTGGTCAATCCAACTGTGATCGCCCCCTTGCGGGCGGATTGGGCGGCCGTGCAAGGCGGCCGCGCTGACGTTGGTCCAGCAAGGCAAGGACAAGGACGCGCTGCGCGGAAGTGGAGGCTTTCCATCGCCGTCTGTGTGCCGTGCGCGTCCTCGATCCTGCCTGTGGGTCCGGAAATTTCCTCTATGTCGCGCTCGAGCTGATGAAACGGCTGGAGGGCGAGGTCACGGCGCTGCTGGCCGATCTTGGTCAGGAACAGGTCGCCCTGTCACTGGAGGGGCATACCGTCGATCCGCACCAGTTCCTTGGCATTGAGCTGAACCCTTGGGCCGCTGCGGTCGCAGAGTTGGTGCTGTGGATTGGCTACCTGCAATGGCACTTTCGCACCCACGGCAAGGCCAGCCCCGCCGAACCCGTCTTGCGCGACTTCAAGAACATCGAAAACCGCGATGCCGTGTTGACGTGGGAGGCGCAAACGCCCCGGCTGGACGAGGCGGGCAAGCCCGTGACCCGCTGGGACGGCGAGACCATGACGACCAGCAATGTCACCGGCCAGCCGATACCGGACCCGGAGGCGCGGGTGCAGGTCTACGATTATTCCAAGCCCAAGCCCGCCAAATGGCCAGACGTAGATTTCATCGTCGGCAATCCGCCCTTCATCGGGGCCAGCCGGATGCGCGATGCGCTGGGGGACGGCTATGCCGAGGCGCTGTGGAAAGCCTACCCCAAGATGCCGCAAAGTGCGGACTTTGTCATGTTCTGGTGGGAGAAGGCAGCGCTCGCGACTCGCGCCTTCAAGCCCGCGACGGCCAAGGCTAAGGCCAAGGGCACCCGGCGCATGGGCTTTATCACTACAAACTCTTTGCGTCAGACATTCGCCCGCCGCGTGCTGGAAGCGCATTTGAATGACGCCAAGACGCCATTGTCCCTGACCTTCGCCATTCCCGACCACCCTTGGGTGGATGCGGGAGACGGTGCGGCGGTGCGTATCGCCATGACGGTGGCAGCACCAGGGCGCGAAAGCGGGCGGTTGTTGACCATCACCCAAGAAACCAAGGGCGAGAGGGAAGCTGAGGGCCGTCCGGTCCAATTCTCGATTGAGAAGGGGCGCATTTTTGCTAACTTGCGCATCGGTGCCGATGTGGCGGGGGCGGTGCCCTTGCAGGCCAATGACGGGATATCGTCGCCGGGTGTGAAACTTCATGGCGCTGGCTTCATCGTCACACCGACACAGGCGAAGGCACTGGGCCTTGGCACCGTGCCGGGGCTGGACCAGCATATCCGCGACTATCGCAATGGACGCGACCTGACAGCGACCTCACGTGGCGTCATGGTGATTGACCTGTTCGGGCTGACCGAAACGGAAGTGCGGGAAAGGTTTCCGGCGGTCTATCAACATCTTACTGATACGATACGTCCCGCAAGGGACGCTAGAGCATCGGCGTCGGCTGATAGTGCAGGCTATGCGCGTCTTTGGTGGCTTCACGGCAAACCCCGTCCCGTGCTGCGCCCCACTCTTGACAGTCTACTGCGCTATATTGCAACGGTTGAAACGACCAAGCATCGGGTGTTCCAGTTCCTCGACCAAGCTGTGTTGCCCGACAACATGCTGATCGCCATCGGCATCGACGATGCTGCGCAACTATCGGTCTTGTCGTCGCGGTTCCATGTGGCATGGGCAATCGCGGCGGGTGGCTGGCTGGGATATGGCAACGATCCGAGATACAGCAAATCACGCTGCTTCGATCCTTTTCCATTCCCCGACCTGTCAGACACTCAAACCACTTCCCTGCGTAGCTTGGGCGAACACCTCGACGCCCACCGCAAGGACCGGCTTGCCGCGCACCCCAAACTCACCCTGACAGGTCTCTACAATGTGCTGGAAAAGGTTCGGGCCGGGACGCGGATCGAAGGCCGCGACAAGGAGGTCTATGACCAGGGCCTCGTTGGCATCCTGCGCGACCTGCACGACCGTATCGACGCCGCCGTGGCAGAGGCCTACGGCTGGCCCGCCGACCTGTCCGACGATGATATCCTGCACCGTCTGGTCAACCTCAACCATGAGCGCGCGGCAGAAGAGGCCAAGGGCCAGGTCCGCTGGCTGCGCCCCGCCTACCAGAACCCCGAGGGCAAGGCGGCAGCAGCGAAAGACGACCAGGCCGCGATGAACCTTGGCATCGCCGCCACATCGGCCAAAACCGCATGGCCCAAATCCCTTCCAGACCAACTTGCCGCCGTGCAGCGCGCCCTTGGCGATCTTGGCGTGGCCACCCCCGAACAGGTCGCCCGCCATTTCGCCCGAGGCCGCGCCACGACCGTGCGACCCCTATTGGAAAGTCTGTCTGCATTGGGACAGGCTCGGATTGTCGAAGATGGACGGTTCGCGGTGTGAGTGACGTTTCACCGAAAGGGTCGCCGACAAACGCGTTTTTTCAGAACTCGACCGCTTCCATAGCCGCAAGCATCGCTTCCATTTCGGAACGCGACTTGTAATGACGCATCATCTTGTCCTTTCGCACATGACCGACGACATCCTGCACCACTGAATCAGATGCGCCCTGACGCTCCATAGCGTCCCAGAAGGTTGGGCGCGTCGAACGGAAGCTGATTTTCGGACGCTTGATACCCAGCGTCATCAAGAGCGGCGTCAACTGTAAGTCGTTGAAGCCCTTGACGCGGCTGGCGATTTCCTTGTGCGTTGCCATCCGGTCACTATCTGGCGACAGGCATTTGAGCCCGCCCGCAACCACAAAGTCGGCGAAAGGGAGAGCCTGCGAAGGGCAAGGGATCAATCGCTTCCCGGCTTTTGTGCTCCTTATGTCGATGCCACGCCCCTGCCATCCCTCACGGTCATGGTCTCCCGCCCAGTCTGGCTGCAAGCGCCAAAGTTCATGGGGGCGCGCCCCTGTAACCATCAAGGTGCGAAGCGTCAGGCGGTAGAGCGTCCGACGCTCCAGCGAAAGCTTCGACTTTGGCGCGTCGTCCGCCCAACGCCGATCCGCTTCCGCGAAGATCGCGCGCACTTCCTCGCAAGAGAATGGATGCCATTTGCGTTCTTCGATGGTCTCCTTTTCTGGTGGCATCGAAAGTCGGACGGCAGGGCTGATTTCAATCGTCTCTTCCTCTTCTGCGAAGGCGAGCACCCCTTTGATCGGCTGCATGTATTGCTTGACGCTGGCAGGTGAGACCTTCTCTGACCATCGGTCACGTTGATCGCGCAACATCTTCTTGGTGATGTCCTGCACCCTCAGATCACCGTTGTCCGCAACGAAGAACTTGATGCCTTTCAGATATGTCGTGCGGGTCGCATCTGCGATGTTGCGAAACTTCGCATACCGTTCGAATACGGCTGTCAGGCGGTCGGGATCGTTCGGATCGGCATGGGGCGACAGGATCGACAGTCGCTCATCCAACATCTTCTTCATGGCTTCCCACATCGCGCGCCCGACCCCATCGGCAGGGCGGACGGCGTTCGCTTCCATGTATGTGCCTTGCATGCCTCCCGCCGCCTGCCGCCGCTCCATGTGACTACCATCACCGAACGCCATCGCTGCATGGAGAGCCAGCCTTTCCCACTCTGCCACCGGTGGAAGGCGCTTGGCTTTCTCCATGACGTGCTCTGTCCTCCGCCACATCTCGTTCAGTCCCGGACCCGTGGCGTCCTTGGAACTGACCTTTACACCGGTGGGGGCGTCTTCTGCGACAAGCAGTGCATTGGCCCTCATTGCTTCGTTGATCGACACTGCGGTTCGCCCTCCGATAGACGAGCCATTCAGCATCTTGGCCAGATCGGCAATTTCCCGGTCATGTGCCCGCCGAAGGTCTGAACACCGTGCCACCGCGTTCGTGTAGTCGCTACCAAGCGAATACTCCCAGCGCGCCCGCGCGAGGCGCTCACGGAAAGGCGCTGGCACGTCACGCTGATACTTCCAGCGCCCGCCTGACGCCTTCCGCAGATACCGAACCTCGCCAGCCATTTGGGATGCTCCAAAGTTGCAGTCCATGGTAGTTTCCATGGTAACATTTTGCGTGTCCCATGGTAAGATCGCCGTGTAAAGCTCATAAAGTCATTATATCTTGAGTAATGTAAGGGGAGAGTGCTTCAAGTGGGCGGTTCGAGCCCGTCACGACCCACCATATTTCCGCAGCACGCTCGATGTTCACGACACCCTCGATGGACGCAATGTCATGATCGGACGGCCGGGATTTTCGCCCTGTCGCGGCCATGTCGAACCGACACAGCGAAACTTTCCGGCGGTTTTACCCGCTTTCCCGCTTGACGCTCATGGGGGGCGTATCTAAGACGCTCCTCACGCGCGGTTGTAGCTCAGTTGGTTAGAGTACCGGCCTGTCACGCCGGGGGTCGCGGGTTCGAGCCCCGTCAACCGCGCCACTTTCGCAAAAGACGCCCCCTCGGGGGCGTCTTTTTGCTTATGCGGACAGGCCGGTCACACCATAACAGGTGACTTCCAGCGGATTTGCGTCGACATCGCGGAAATACAGCGAGACCGACCCGCCGTGGTCGACGATGTCGGAACTCGACGGATCGTGCCAGTCTGATCCGTCAATCGAAGGTGCGGCAGGCGCGCGACGAAAAGCACGATATCCGCGCCCGCCATCCGAAATGCGAATGTCGTGTCGCGCGGCGGCGGTGCGCAGTGGCGGGCGATAGGCGACAGGGCCGTCGTCATCCCCTGCCGCCAGGATCCATGGGCCCATCGGGTCGTTCGCCCGGGCCGCAAGCCCGGCGTGCGGTGTCGGGCCCCGGACGTCCGCGTACCACGCCGTCGCCCGGTGGGTGTCGGCGACATACAGATGCAGATGATCGCCGCATGGAACGCTCATGCACCGTCCGACAGGCGCGCCAGCACGCGGGCCCAGCTGCGGATACCCTTGTGAAAGCTGTCCATCGCGTATTTCTCGTTCGGGGAATGGATCAGGTCGTCGTCGCGGCCAAAGCCGATGAGCATCGCATCCATGCCGACATATTTCTTGAAATAGCCCGCGATCGGGATCGAGCCGCCGGACCCGATGAACGCCGCCGCGTTGGGCCATTCGTCGGACAGCGCGCTGCGCGCCGCCTCGAACATCGGGTTTTGCGTCGACATGACCGAGGCCGGCCCCGCGCCGTGGCCGTGGAAGGTGACGGTGCAGTCGGCGGGCAGCATGCCTTCGACCATGGCGCGGAAACTCTCGCGGATCTTGTGCGGATCCTGCGTGCCCACGAGGCGGAACGAGATCTTGGCGCTGGCCCTGGCGGGCAGCACGGTCTTGAATCCGGCGCCGGTATAGCCGCCGTTGATGCCGTTGATCTCGCAGGTCGGGCGCGACCAGATCATCTCGAGGACGGAACGCCCGACTTCGCCCGCGGGCACCGACAGGCCGACATCGGCGAGGAACTTTTCGGCGTCGAAATCCAGCGCGTCCCATTGCGCGCGGATGTCGTCGGGCAGTTCGGCAACGCCGTCGTAGAACCCCGGCACCGTGATCCTCCCTGTATCGTCGTGCAGGGCGGCGATGATGCGCGACAGCACGCGGACCGGGTTGATGGCGGCGCCGCCGTACATGCCCGAATGCAGGTCCATGTCGGGGCCGTGCACGGTGATCTCCTCGCCCAGCAGGCCGCGCAGCATGGTGGTGATCGCGGGCGTCTGCGCATCGAACAACCCGGTGTCGCAGATCAGCGCCATATCGGCGCGCAACTCGTCGGCGTTCTCCTTCAGGAACGGGATCAGCGAGGGTGAGCCGCTTTCCTCTTCGCCTTCGAAGAACACCGAAAGCTTCGCGGGCAGGGCGCCGTGTACCGCTTTCCACGCCCGGCACGCCTCGACGAATGTCATCAGCTGGCCCTTGTCGTCCGAGGTGCCTCGGCCACGGATGACCTTGCCTTTGGGCGTGTCCTGCACCTGCGGGTCGAACGGGTCGCGGTCCCACAGGTCCAGCGGATCGACGGGCTGCACGTCGTAGTGGCCGTAGAATATCAGGTGCGGCCCGGGGCCGGAGGCATGGCCCACCACCATCGGATGCCCCGGTGTCGCGCGTTTGGTGGTGTCGAATCCGATGGCCGTCAGATCGTCCACCAGCCAGTCGGCAGCCTTGTCGCAATCGGCGGCAAAGGCCGGGTCGGTCGAGATCGAGGGGATGCGCAGCAGCGCCATCAGCCGGTCGAGGGCGGCGGGCAAATCGGCGTCGATCCGGGCAAGGACGGGGTCGAGAGCGGACGAGGACATGGCAGATGGCTCCTGTAAGGCATGGATTTGCCCGCAGCCTAGGGGGTCTGCCCGGCAAGGTCGAGATGAGGCGCGGGGCGGGACGGATACCGCCCGAAAAGGGCGCTGCCGCGCCGGATGCCCGGCCACTGGCGCAGGGCCGGCAGTCCGCCCGCGACGTGGCCCCCGGAGCGGGGTGCGCGTGCCGAAATCCGTCCCGGCTGCGCCAATATGTCGCTCACTGGCGGTCTTGTGATGTGACAGGCAGGACCCGGTCGTGAAAGGTATGCGCATGATTTCAGGACGCTCGCGGTTGCGGACGTCCGACACAGCACATTCTTTCAGGGGAACCGTTCATGAACATCTTTTTCACAGCCGCCGGGGCCGCAGCCCTCGGCCTCGCGGCACAGGCCGCCGCCGCTCAGGATACGTCCTGCATGTTCGAGGGCCTCAAGGGATACGAGCTGGACACCGCGCAGGTGGCGCAGCTTTATACCTGCATCGAGGCAGATCTGGCGGCAGGATATGCCGCTGGCGACGATCCGGTGGCGCAGGTTTACCGGACATGGGAGGCGACCTCGACAGGCGCCTATGCGCCGGGTCCGCACGGCGACCGGTTGCTGTTCACATGGGCCAACGACATCGCGTTCGTGGGCTATACAAGCTATCCCGACGACGAGGCATTCGTCATGCCGGTGGGATCGATCCTCGCCAAGGAGAGCTTTTCGGTGCGCGACACCGGCGCCCCGCGGCCCGGCCCGTTGTTCATCATGACCAAGGTGGCGGCGGGCGAGGCGGACGAATACGGCAACTGGGTCTATTCGGCGGTCCAACCCAACGGCAATGCGATGGGGATCAGCCAGAGCTTTTGCAGCGATTGCCACGTCGCCTACAGCTATAGCGACAACATGGGGCTGCCCGCACCGGACGTCCGTTTCCCGGCCGGATGACCTGCGCGCGGACGGCGTGCAGGGGGCGGCCACCGGCACGTCGGGCGCGGCTGTCGGGCGGTGCCGCGGGCGGTCCGGCGGGCGGTCCGGGCCAGTACCGTTTCACACTGGTCCACTGTGTGACGGACATTTATGCCCCGGGATGCGCACCGTCGTCCCGGCATGTCGCGGCGTCGAACGCAGATGCCGCGCCGGGGCGCCAGACCCGCCGCACCGTCCGCGGCAATATGTGGCGGTTGCCCCGCGCAAATCGGCCCTATATGCAGCTTCAGGCAACATTGCCGCCCTTTGACTGGCGCCCGGACGGGCAGTGCCACAGACGCGAGGACCGGACCCGGTGAACTACGAACAGGCACTCGATACGGCGCTTCAGACCTTGCACACGGAGGGCCGCTACCGGACGTTCATCGACATCGCCCGGCGCAACGGCCATTTCCCCCATGCCAGCTGGCGCAGGCCCGATGGCACGCAGACGCCGGTAACGGTCTGGTGCGGCAACGATTATCTCGGGATGGGGCAGCATCCCGTGGTGCTGGATGCGATGCACGCCGCACTGGATGCTGTCGGTGCTGGCTCCGGCGGGACGCGCAACATTTCGGGCACGACGGTCTATCACAAACGTCTCGAGGCAGAGCTTGCCGATCTGCATGGCAAAGAGGCGGCGCTGCTGTTCACCTCGGCCTATATCGCCAATGACGCCACGCTCAGCACGCTGCCGCGGCTGTTTCCCGGCCTGATCATCTATTCCGACAGCCTGAACCACGCCAGCATGATCGAAGGCGTGCGCCGCAACGGCGGCGCCAAGCGGATCTTTCGCCACAACGACGCGGCCCACCTGCGCGAACTGCTGGAGGCCGACGATCCCGCCGCGCCGAAACTGATCGCCTTCGAGAGCGTCTATTCCATGGACGGCGATTTCGGCCCGATCGCGGCCTTCTGCGATCTGGCGGACGAATTCGGCGCGCTCACCTATATTGACGAGGTGCACGCGGTCGGCATGTACGGCCCGCGCGGCGGCGGTGTGGCCGAACGTGACGGGCTGATGGGGCGGATCGACATCATCAACGGCACGCTGGGCAAGGCCTATGGCGTGATGGGCGGCTATATCGCCACCTCCGCGCGGATGGCCGACGCGGTGCGCAGCTATGCGCCGGGGTTCATCTTTACCACCTCGCTGCCGCCAGCCATCGCGGCCGGGGCCGCTGCCTCGGTGGCACACCTCAAAGCCGACGATGCCCTGCGCGCGCAACATCAGACGCAGGCGCGGATCCTTAAATTCCGGCTCAAGGGCCTTGGCCTGCCGATCGTCGATCACGGCAGCCACATCATCCCGCTGATCGTCGGGGATGCCAAACATACCAAGCAGTTGTCCGACATGCTGCTGACGGATCACGGCATTTACGTACAACCCATCAACTACCCCACCGTCCCGAAGGGAACCGAGCGTTTGCGGTTCACCCCGTCGCCTGTTCACGGTCCGCGTGAAATAGATGCGCTGGTGAGCGCATTGGACGCGCTATGGTCCCATTGTGCGCTGAATCGCGCTGATCTTGCCGGGTGATTTTTCTGCCCGTGCACAACCTGTTGTGTTATGTTAGCCGAAATACAGAGATTCTGGTGTTGTCGAATCACACACAGAATCCGGTGGGACGGGCAGACGGGACAGTTTCATGATCGGACGAAGCTTCAGATGGGCCAAGGTGGCGCAGCCACCGGGCGAGGAACCGCAGGGCTTTGACGCCTTCGAACTTCGCCTTGGGGATGTCATGCGCGGCGAGCGCGCCACGATGGGCAAAAGCCTGCTGGATGTGCAGCGCGAGCTGAAGATCAAGGCCGCCTATATCGCCGCCATCGAAAACGCCGATCCTTCCGCCTTCGACACGCCCGGCTTTATCGCGGGCTACGTCCGGTCCTATGCGCGCTACCTGAACATGGATGCCGACTGGGCGTTCGAGACGTTCTGCCGCGAAAGCGGGTTCGCTACCGCCCACGGCATGTCCGCCGCCGCCTCCTCCGTGCAGGCCGCCCGAGATGAGCGTGAGGCGCGCAACGTCCATGGACGCGACATTTTCTCCGCCTCGGCCACGCCGTTCATTCCGGCGGGCGAGCGGTTGTTTTCCGGCGTCGAGCCGCGTGCCATCGGGTCGATCATGGTGCTGGTGGCGCTGATCGGCGGCCTCGGTTACGGCGGCTATTCGGTTTTGCAAGAGGTGCAGCGGGTGCAGATGTCGCCCGTGGAACAGGCGCCGACCGTGATTTCCGTCATCGATCCGCTGGCCGGATCGACGCAGCCGGACACCGTGACGCAGGGCCAGGTTTCCTCTGTCGTATTGCCCTCCGCCGAGGCGCTCGACCGGTTGTACCGCCCGCAGGCCCTGGACGTGCCGGTCCTTGTGGCGCGTGACGGGCCGATCGTGACGCTTGACCGGTCCGGTTCCGGCACTCTGGGGATCACCGACCCGTCGCTGGTGGCACAGGGTCTCGTGTCCGGTCTGCCGAACGGTCAGCCCGCACCGCAGGATGGTGCGCAGGATGGTGGGGCATCCGATATCGTCACCGCCTTGATCGCGGCTCCCGCCCCGGGGCCGGTCGTGCGTGTCACCGAAGGGCCGCTGCCCGAACTGGCCGTCGTTGCCGTCCGCGAGGCATGGGTTCGCGTTCGTGCCGCCGACGGGACGACGCTGTTCGAATTGACGATGCAGCCGGGCGACAGCTATATCGTCCCGGCCCTCGAAGAGCCCGCGTCGTTGCGCGTCGGCGAAAGCGGCGCGATCTATTTTGCCGTGAACGGCACGCCCTTCGGACCTGCGGGTGCGCGGGGGCAGGTGTCGACGGTGGCGCTCGATACATCGGGCATCACCGAGACCTATACGGTGGCCGACCTGACGGCGGACGCCGCGCTGGCCGAAATCGTGAACGTCGCCGAACTCTCCCCGGTGGCGGAAACCGGCGCGTCGTCGCCCGAGGGACTGCCCGCCATCGAATGATGCGAACCCGGTTTTTCGACCGGACCGCGCGAGCTGAATGTATCGCCCATCGGGCGTCATGCGACTTGTCTCCCCGCGTCAGACCGGCTGCCGGACGATATGGCACCCACCCGCCGCCTGCGACGGCACCGCGCCTTGTGGCGGACGGTCCGTCCCCTTAGGTTTGGCATCGAACCCCGAGACGAGGCTGACCCATGTCGCTCAACCCGATCCGCCCCTGGCGCAACATCTACCGCCGCAAAAGCCGCCAGATCATGGTCGGCAACGTGCCCGTGGGGGGCGACGCACCGATTACGGTACAGACGATGACCAACACCCTGACGACGGATGTGAAAGGCACGATCGCCCAGATCACCGCCGCCGCCGAGGCGGGCGCGGATATCGTCCGCGTCTCGGTCCCGGACGAGGCATCGTCGAAGGCGCTGCGCGAGATCGTGCGCGAAGTGTCCGTACCGATCGTGGCGGACATCCATTTCCATTACAAGCGCGGGATCGAGGCCGCGCAGGCGGGTGCCGCCTGTCTGCGGATCAACCCCGGCAATATCGGCGACGCGGCCCGCGTCAAAGAGGTGATCAAGGCCGCGCGCGACCACAACTGTTCGATCCGGATCGGCGTAAACGCAGGTTCGCTCGAGCGTCACCTGCTTGAGAAATACGGCGAGCCGACGCCGGATGCGATGGTGGAATCCGGTCTCGATCATATCAAGATATTGCAGGACAACGATTTTCACGAGTTCAAGATCTCGTGCAAGGCCTCCGACGTGTTCATGGCCGCCGCCGCCTACAGCCAGTTGGCCGAGGCGACGGACGCGCCGATCCATCTTGGCATCACCGAGGCGGGCGGGCTGATTTCGGGCACCGTGAAATCCGCCATCGGCATGGGCAACCTGTTGTGGATGGGCATCGGCGATACGATCCGCGTGAGCCTGTCGGCGGACCCCGTCGAAGAAGTGAAGATGGGGTTCGAGATCCTCAAATCACTGGGTCTGCGCCATCGCGGCGTCAATATCATTTCGTGCCCGTCCTGCGCCCGGCAGGGATTTGACGTGATCAAGACCGTCGAAGCCCTTGAAAAGCGGCTGGAACATATCAGGACGCCGATGTCATTGTCGATCATCGGCTGTGTGGTCAACGGCCCCGGCGAGGCGCTGATGACCGACGTCGGCTTTACCGGCGGCGGCGCGGGATCCGGTATGGTCTATCTGGCGGGCAAGCAGAGACACAAGCTCGGCAATGACGGCATGATCGAGCATATCGTCGAGCAGGTGGAGAAGAAGGCCGCTGAAATCGAGGCGGCCGCGGCGGCCGAGGCGGTGTCCGAAACCGAGACTGCCTGAGGGGCCGCATGGCCGCGATGGCGGACGAGGGCGACGGCGGACGGGGCGACGGCGGACGGGGACGGCACGTTCAGCCTTCGGCGCGCAGACCCTCGACCAGCAATTCCATTCGATCCGGCGGCACATATCCGCGCAACATCGGGTCATTCATCACGAACGTCGGCGTTCCGAAAATCGCCAGCGCGGTGGCAAGGGCCGCATTATCGGCCAGCACCTGCGCCACCCGCGCACTCTCCATCGCGCCAAAGATCGCCCCGGCATCAAGGCCGAGGCCTTCCGCCAGCCGGTGCAGCGTCGCCTTGGCGATGTCCGCCTCCAGGGTCATCAACGCATCGTGCGCGGCCTTGTACGCGTCATCGCCGCCGGTGAATTTCGCGGCAAACGCGAATTGCGCGGCCATGACGGCCTGGGGCCCGAGGATGGGCAACGCCTTGAGAGCGAAGCGGATATTGCCGTCGGTCTCAATCGGTTCCTCGACCTGTGCAAAGGCGCGGCGGCAATAACCGCAGCGGTAATCCATGAACTCGACGATTACCACGTCGCCCTCGGCGTTGCCGCCGACGAAGGACACGCCGTCGAACTGCAATTGCGCTGTGTAGACACGCGCAAGGTCGACGTCGGCGGTGGTCTGCGCGGCCCGGTCGCGTCGTTCGAGGACACCGATCGCCTCCATCAGTACCCCCGGGTTGGCGTGCAGACAGGCGCGCATTTCGGCCCGGAATGCCGCATGCTCATCGGCGGTCATTTCGGTTGTCGTCTGGGTCGTCGTCTCGGCTCGCGCCGCCGAGGCTACGAGCGCCGGACGGGACACGGCGCCCGCAACGACGGCCGCGAAAATGGCGGATTTGAAACGGGGCATCTGTCGGGCTCCGGTCGCCAAGTTTTGCGGTGCCTTGAGTCATGCGGCCCGGCCTGTGCCAAGGCGGCATTGCATCGGCGCGGGGCCGCGGGCATCAAGGGGCCGACAACATCAGTGAGCTTGTGGGCATCAAGACGCTCGAGGCCGGACCCGATGCAAAGGACGCGCCGTGAAACGCTCGAGGCGAAGTGAGGTCGATCCCTTTATCGTGATGGACGTGATGGCGGCGGCTGCGCGGGCCGAGGCAGCCGGGCGCCATATCGTCCACATGGAGGTGGGGCAGCCGGCAACCGGTGCGCCGACAGGCGCGCTCGCTCGGCTGGCCGGGGACCTGCGCGCCGGGCCGCTGGGCTATACCGTCGGCCTCGGGCTGCCCGCCTTGCGGGATCGCATCGCGCGGCATTACGGCGAAACCTGCGGCGTCGACCTCGATCCCGCGCGCGTCGTCATCACCAGCGGCGCGTCGGGCGGCTTCATCCTCGCCTTTACCGCTCTGTTCGATGCCGGTGCGCGGGTCGGCCTCGGCCTGCCGTGCTATCCGTCCTATCGCCAGATCCTCAAGGCACTGAGCCTTGTGCCGGTCGGCATCCGCACCGACGCCGCGTCGCGTTTTCAGCCCGGGGTCCGCGATATCGGCGGCCTCGACGGGCTGATCGTGGCCTCGCCCGCCAATCCCACCGGCTCGATGCTCGACGCGCGCGCGCTGGCGATGCTCGCCGAGGGCTGCGAAGCGGCGGGGGCTGCGTTCATCTCCGACGAGATCTACCACGGGCTGACCTATGGCGCACGGGCCACCAGTGCGCTGGAGGTGACGGATGACGTCTATGTCGTGAACTCGTTCTCCAAGTATTTCTCGATGACCGGCTGGCGCGTCGGCTGGATGGTGGTGCCGCCCGATCACGTCCGCACGATCGAGCGGCTGGCGCAGAACATGTTCATCTGCGCGCCACATGCCGCCCAGCGGCTTGCGCTGCATGCCTTCGATTTCACGGCGGATCTCGACGCGAACGTCGCCGTCTATGCCGCCAACCGCGAGGTATTGCTGGCCGCATTGAAACGGGCCGGTCTGGGTGTCATGGCGCCGCCGGATGGCGCGTTCTATATCTATGCCGATGTCAGCGGCGTCACCGACGATGCCCGCGACTGGACCGCGCGGCTGCTGGACGAGGGGCGCGTTGCGGCGACGCCGGGTCTCGATTTCGATCCCGACGAGGGGCACGGCTGGGTGCGGTTTTCCTATGCCGGATCGGCGGGCGATATCGCCGAAGGGGCCGCGCGGATCGAGGCGTTCATGGCGATATCCGGCGCATGAGGGCGCTGGCATTCTGTGCGGCGGCGCTGCTCTGGCTTGCGGGACCGGTTCTGGCGCAGGGCTTCAGCGGGCTTGCCCGTCTGGATGCGGCGCAAAGCACGGTGCGGGACGCGGGCGATGCTCTCGAAGTGCAGTTGTTCCTGTCCCAGGCCGTGCCGTACCGCGTGTTCACGCTGACCGATCCCGCGCGTCTCGTCCTCGATTTCCGCGAGGTCGATTTTCGCGGCGCGACACCGGAGACGATGCTGGGCGCGAGGGCCGCGACAGACCTGCGGTTCGGCGCGCTGCGTCCGGGGTGGAGCCGGATGGTCGTGGACCTTGCAGGCCCGATGCGGATCACCCAGGCGGGCATGCAGGTGCGCGAGATCGACGGCACCGCACAGGTTCTCGTCGCGCTCGTGCCCACCGATGCGGCGCGTTTCGCGGATCTCAGCGGTGCGCCCGAAACCGACGGCTGGGACATGCTCGACGGGCTGGACGTGACGGCTCCGGCGCCGGATTTGCGCGCCAATGACAGATTTGTCGTGGTGATCGATCCCGGCCACGGCGGCATCGACCCCGGCGCGCTGCGCGACGATCTGGTCGAGGCGGATCTGATGCTCGCCCTCGCCGTGGAACTGGCCGAGGCCATCGACCGCACCGGCGACATGACCGCCGTGCTGACCCGCGACGCGGACCTGTTCGTCCCTCTGGATGCGCGCATTTCCATCGCGCGGGCGGCGGTCGCGGACGTCTTCGTGTCGCTGCACGCCGATGCGCTGGAAACCGACGCCGCGCGCGGCGCTTCCGTCTATACGCTGTCGGACGCGGGCAGCGTTACCGCCTCGGGGCGGATGGCCGAACGACACGAGCAGGGCGATCTTCTTGCCGGTCTCGATCTGTCGGGGCACGACGATACTGTGGCGACGATCCTGATGGACCTTGCCCGCCTCGAAACCGGCCCCGCCGCGCAGCGGCTGGCCGATACGATGGTGACGGGGTTGCGCGATGCGGGGGTCGAACTGAACTCGCGCCCGCGGCGCGACGGTCAGTTCGCGGTGCTGACGGCGGCGGATTTTCCGTCCGTCCTGATCGAGGCGGGCTTCCTGTCGAGTGCGGCGGACCGCGCCCGTCTGACGAGCGACGCGGGCCGCGCGGCCCTGTCCGCGGGGATCGTGCAGGCCCTGCAACGATGGCGTGCGAGCGAGGCGGCCCGCGCACCTCTCGTGCGGCAATAGACACATTGACGTGAGGTGTGGCACCGGGTGATGCCGCCGGCCTACATGTCGCCCCGCTGCCGCGACTTCTTCCCCGAATCCGGCGCAATGGTGCCGGTTTCGGGCGCGTTCGCTTTTGACGCGGCGACGCGGTCTCCCTATAAGCGGGCGTAATCCAACCGGGGAAAATCCACCGTGCTGCGCTTTGTCTTTTCCACCATCGGCGGTCTGTTCACGATGCTGACGCTCGGCACGATCATGGCCGCTCTCAGCATCGGCGCGATCTTCTACGTCTATGGCCGCACCTTGCCGTCGTACAACTGGATCCTGCAATACGCGCCGCAGACCGTGTCCCGCGTCTATTCGGGCGAGGGGCGGATCATCGACGAATTCGCGGGCCAGCGGCGTATCTATGTCACCGCCGCCGAGATCCCCGATGTCGTCAAACACGCCTTTGTCAGCGCCGAGGACCGGAATTTCTACACCCACCCCGGTTTCGATATTCGCGGCATGGCATCCGCGTTCATCGATGCCGTCGAATTGCGCGGCAGCAATGTGCGCGGCGCCTCGACGATCACCCAGCAGCTGATGAAGATCCTGTTTCTCGACGGCTCCATCACCGCCGAGCGCAAGGTGCAGGAACTTATCCTTGCGGTGCGCGTCGAACAGCTTCTCGACGACAAGGAACGCATCCTCGAGATGTATCTCAACGAGATTTTCCTCGGGCGCGGTTCCTATGGGGTGGCTGCCGCCGCGCAGACCTATTTCAACAAGCCGCTCGGCGCGCTCAGCCCCGGTGAGGCGGCCTATCTGGCGGCCCTGGCGCAACGCCCCGGCAACCTGCATCCGGTCACGCAGTACGAGGCCAGCATCAATCGCCGCAACTATGTGCTGCGAGAGATGTTCGAGAATGGCTACCTCGACCGGGAAACGATGCTGGCCGAACAGGCCGCCCCGCTGGAAACCGTGCAATCGGGCGCCTTCGCGAGCTATCGCTCGACCGTGCCCGACCTCGATTATTTTTCCGCCGAAATCAGGCGGCAGCTGACGGCGGAATTCGGTGAGGACGAGATTTCGAACGGCGGCTATCAGGTCCGCGCGACCATCGACCCCGATTTGCAGATCGAGGCCGCGCATGCCCTGCAACGCGCGCTCGAGCAATTCGACCGCGGGCTGGGGCGCTGGCGTGGCACCGGCGAGACCCTGCCCGAAGAGGTGCTGGGCGACGAGGTCACCTGGCGCGAGGCGCTGAGCGACCTGAACCTGAGCCGGAACATCACGCTGGAAAACCCGTGGTACCCGGCGGTCGTCCTCGAGGTTGGCGACGGGCCGATGCGCGTCGGTATCGAAGGCTGGCAGACCTCGGATCCCGATCCGGTGGTGCCACGCGACGACATTTCGTGGATGCGGGGCGGCTTTGCCGATAATTTCACCCGGGGCGATGTCGTCTATGTCCGCCGCATGACCGCCGACAGCGACGGCAGCTTCATCCGCTGGACCCTGCGCCAGATCCCCGAAGTGCAGGGCGCGTTCATGGCGATGGACGTGAACACGGGCCGGGTGCTCGCGATGCAGGGCGGGTTCGACTATTCCTACTCCAATTTCAACCGCGCGACGCTGGCTGAGCGTCAGCCGGGGTCGGCATTCAAGCCCTTCGTTTATGCCGCCGCCCTCGACAGCGGCTATACCCCCGCAACCATCGTCGTCGACAGCCCGATCGAGATCGACACGCCGCAGGGCGTCTGGCGGCCGCAGAACTATTCCAACACCTTTTACGGTCCGGCGCCGCTGCGGATCGGCATCGAACAGTCGCGCAACCTGATGACGATCCGCCTGGCACAGGAGATCGGGATCGAGACCGTGGCGACCTACGCCGAACGGTTCGGCGTCTACGACGAAATGCAGCCGGTTCTGGCCAACGCCCTCGGCAGTCAGGAGACGACGCTGTACAAGCTGATCGCCGCCTATTCCATGTTTGCCAATGGCGGCGAGCGGGTGCAGCCGACGCTGATCGACCGGGTGCAGGACCGGTTCGGCAACACCGTCTATCGGCACGACCAGTCGACCTGCGACGATTGTTCGTTCGCGGATCTGGCCCCCGGTGTCATTCCCCGGATCCAGACGAACCGCGACCGGATCATGAACGCGGTGACCGCCTATCAGATCACGTCGATGATGCAGGGCGTCGTCGACCGCGGAACGGCGCGCAACGCGATCAGCCTGCCGGTGGCCATCGCGGGCAAGACCGGTACGACGAACGACGCCAAGGACGTGTGGTTCGTCGGCTTCTCCTCCAATATCGCGGCGGGCTGTTATATCGGCTATGATACGCCGCGCTCGATGGGCGGGGCCTCCGGCGGCGGCCTTTGCGCGCCGGTGTTTCAGGCATTCATGCGGGCCGCCGTGGCCGAATATGGCGGTGCGAGCAGTTTTCGCGCGCCCGATGCCTGCCGGTTCATCAATATCGACCGTCTGAGCGGCGCGCGCCTGCCGGACGGCGCGGCGGGCGGCAACGTCGTGGCAGAATGTTTCCGCGACGGCGAGGAGCCGGTGTTCGGGGTCACCTTCGACGGCGGTTTTGCCGTGTCGGTCGACCTGCCGCTGGTCGAGGAACTGCGCCCCGTCCAGCAGGTCGAGAACTCGACCGGGGGCACCGCCGTCGTCGGCCCGAGGGCGACGTTCAACACCCTGTCGTCGGGCGGTCTTTATTAATTCTTGCCGGAATTTCGAGTAACTTTGGCCGGATCGTCCTCGCCTGTGCCGTCATCACCCGGCTTTTCGGCGGCTGCGAAGGCCAAAGTGAAGGCGATGCCAAGGGCGATGCCGATGCCGATACCGCTGATGATGTTGCCCAGGGTCAGGCCGATGGCAACGCCGATCAGAATCCCGATGGGCATGCCGATGGCAGAAGCGCGGGTGAAAAACCTCATTTGAAAACCTCCTGACGCACCAACGCCCCAACTGGGTTATCGGTTCCCGCGCTGGCTGCGACGGCAGCGGACCCAGCCACAGCTTTACGATGCGGAGGTGGGGGGATAGAACCGGCTCAACCGCCCCGGAGGCCCCCATGCGCGCAGAAATTCAGACCGTCGTCGCCGAGATCGACAAATCCCACAAGCTGCTGGGCCAGCGCCTGAACTGGGAAACCGCGCGGCACCGCCTCGAGGAATTCGACGCCCGGGTCGAGGATCCGACGCTGTGGGACGATCCCGCCTCGGCGCAAAAACTGATGCGCGAGCGGCAGATGCTCGTCGATGCCATCGAAACCTATGAAAGCATCGGACGCGATCTGGCCGACAACGTCGAACTCATCGAAATGGGCGAGTTGGAGGACGACGCCGAGATCGTCGGCGAGGCGGAGAGCGCGTTGAAGTCCTTGCGCGAAAAGGCCGCCGCCAAGGAACTCGAGGCGCTGCTGGATGGCGAGGCGGACGGCAACGACACCTTCCTGGAAATCAATTCCGGCGCCGGTGGCACCGAAAGCTGCGACTGGGCGAACATGCTGGCGCGGATGTACGTCCGCTGGGCCGAGAAAAAGGGCTACGAGGTCGAGTTGCAGTCGGAAACGGCGGGGGAAGAGGCGGGGATCAAATCCGCCGCCTACAAGATTTCGGGACCGAACGCCTATGGCTGGCTGAAATCCGAAAGCGGCGTGCACCGTCTCGTGCGCATTTCGCCGTTCGATTCCGCTGCCAAGCGTCACACTTCGTTCAGCTCTGTCTGGGTCTATCCGGTCGTCGACGACGATATCGAAATCGAAGTTGCGTCGAACGATATCCGCATCGACACCTACCGCTCCTCCGGCGCGGGGGGGCAGCACGTCAACACGACCGATTCGGCGGTGCGGATCACCCATATTCCGACGAACATCGTCGTCACCAGTTCTGAAAAATCACAGCACCAGAACCGCGATATCGCGATGAAGGCGCTGAAATCGAGGCTTTATCAGATGGAGCTGGACCGGCGGAACGCCGCCACCCTCGAGGCGCACGAAAACAAGGGCGACGCGGGCTGGGGCAACCAGATCCGCAGCTATGTGTTGCAGCCCTATCAGATGGTCAAGGACCTGCGCACCCGGCACGAGACGTCCGATACGCAAGGCGTTCTGGACGGGGACCTCGATGGCTTCATGGCCGCGACGCTGGCGATGCAGGTATCGGGTAAGAGCCGGGCTGAGGCAGGCGCGGAGGAGTGAAATGGGATCGGAGCATACCGGGCGTATTGGAGTAACATCCCTCCAGCTAATTGCCGCGCAGCTTGGTCTTATATTCCGAGAGCAGCCGATTGCCGATTACGGTGTGGACGGTCATATCGAGGTAATGACAGGATCAATTGCTACAGGACGATTGATAGCAGTTCAGGTTAAGACCGGGGTCAGCTATCTCAGTGATGAGATTGAGGACGGGTATTGGCTCCCTGTTTCCACTCGCCACAAGGAGCTATGGCTGAATCATTCACTTCCGGTGATAGTGGTTGTATGCGATCCAAGGTCTCGTGTTTGTTACTACGAACTGGTTACGGATGAAGTCTGCATTCCGAGAGGACATTCTTGGAAAATTCTGTTGCCAAAGGCGAAGGTAATTGATGAAAATCATCTAGCTGATCTTATTTCGATTGCATCACCTATTGCAGCCGAAACTGAGTTTTCCACTGTATCGGTGAAAGATTATAGCTTTGCTTTGGCGCGCAGAGTTAGTCTTGAATTGGTCGCCCACCCTCAGGCCAAGAGTCTTAACAAACACACAGTCACGGCAATGATTCGTAAGGCATTGGCAGAAGGGCGCAGAAGTACCTACTTCCGGGACAATATCTCTAGAAGTGCCATGAAAAACCGTTCCGTTGGCGTCGTTTCGGGGCAATTTTACCTGAGAGAACAAGACCGATCAACGGGAGCGCCATTTTGCACATTTCAATGGATATGTGCTGAGCTATCGGCTGAAGCTCGGCCAATCCCGCTTTTAGGTGAGCCGGATATCGATGGTCTAATCATTAGTTGGTTGAATAATCAAGCTCTTGTACGGCTCATGGATACAAGACGTTCTTCGAAAGACGACTACTTATCAAATGTTGATCGCATAATCGAATTACTACCACGGGTCGAAATTTCTTTTTTAAGATCTTTAAAAGGTTATCCAGCCGACCAGGACAGTTCTTCGATAATAATGTATGCTGACCTGGTGGATGAATGCTGGGATGATACCAGGAGTGCACCACTGGACTGCGCAGAGACTCAATCAAGCAGTGCAGGAAGTTCGAGCGCACATTGGCAACTTTCAATTGGTTTGGAGTGACAGGGATACAAGAGGCTGGAGGAGAAGTCGGCCCCTGCTTGAAAGCTACATTAGAGGTATCAAACAGCTTCGTACCGATATTGATTTTCTCAGACGTGAAGCAAGATAGTGAAAAATAAAAGGGCGCCTCAACGGGCGCCCTCATGGTCTCTAGCTCTGTCTGCGGACGCGCTCAGCCCTGCGGATCGCCCTGCGGCGTGGGTTTTGGCAGTTGTTTGCTCGCGGTTGCAAGAGGATCTTCCTGACGCTGAACGGAGCCTTCGAAGTGGGCGCCGCTTTCGATGGCGATGGTCTTGTGGATGATATCGCCCTCGACCCGCGCGGACGACGACAGCCGAACCTTGAGGCCCCGGACCCGGCCGACGATACGACCGTTGATGACGACGTCGTCGGCGACAAGCTCACCCTTGACGGTGGCGCCTTCGCCGACGGTCAGCAGGTGGGCGCGGATATCGCCCTCGACCTGACCTTCGATGATGATGTCACCCGTCGTTTTCAGATTGCCCTTGATGTGCAGGTCCGACGAGAGCGTCGAGGCCGGCGCCTTTGGCTTGGGCGCGGACGATGGCCGCACATCCAATCCGCCGGAGGGTGCCGTTGCGGGCACGTTTGGTCGGGGGGCGCTGGATGAGGATGCGCTATCGCCGGGCTTGGGACCGGGCTCGTTGATTTTGCTTTTAGAAAACATCTTCTCCAGCTCTTATGTAGGTCATCGGATTGACAGGATTGCCGTTGACGCGAACCTCGTAGTGAAGATGGGAGCCGGTCGACAGTCCTGAATTTCCCATATCACCGATCCGCTCGCCACGCGAGACCCTTTGACCGACCGAGACCCGGATCTGGTTGAGATGCGCGTACCGCGTCTCGATCCCGAACTCGTGCTGGATCTTGATGAGACGGCCATAGCCCGATGCCCAGCCCGCCTGAATGACGACGCCGTCGGCGGTGGAATAGACCGGCGTACCGATGGGGGCGGCCATATCCGTCCCGGCATGCAGGCGGCCCCAGCGCTGGCCGAACCCGGAGGTCAGACGAAAGCTGTCGAGTACGGGCATCACGAACGGTGCCCGTTCGGCGGCGATGCGGTACAGGTTGATGTTGTCCATCTGGTCAAGGATCGCAGTGGCGCGCAGGGTATCCGCATCCGGTGCGGCATCTCCGCGTGTCGAGAACTGGATCGGGGTCAGCGGCCCGCCGATGCCGGAATAGCCCCGGCGCACAGAGGCGAGCAGCGTGCTGGTGTTCAGACCGGCGGCGCGGAACATGTCCTCGAGCGGCTCGACCGAGACCATCATCGCCTCTTCGAGCTGGCGGAATATCTCGTCGTTGCGCTCGTTGCGCAGTTCGATCTCGAGCTCGAGATCGGAGGCGCGCGAGAGGGCGAATTCGGCGTTCTCGGCGATCGTATCGCGCTCGGCGGCGGTGTCGGCCAGCGCCGCGGACAGGATATCGACAGTGCCGGACAACTCGTCGGCAGACCCGATCCCCGGGATCGCGGTGCCGGCCTCGGTGGCGGCCATGACGGTCTCGTACTGGTCGCGGGCGGCGTCACGGTCGATCATGGTGCTGCGCAGGGTCGCCTGTACAACCTCGAGACCGGTCCGCAGTTCGGTGCGGCGGTCCTCGGAGGACAACAGCTCGGTCTGCATGATCGAAATCTGCTCGAGAGCGGTACTGAACCGGCTTTGCGCGGCCACGGCCTCGGCGGCGCGCATGTCCCGTTCGGACGACAGGGCGTTAAGCCGCTCTTCGTAGATAAATTTATCGCGCTGTGCCTGGGCGCGGAAATTTCCCGCGCCGATGCTGTCCATGAGCAGGATCGCGGTCGCCACGATCGTCCATCCGACAATCACGGTGCTGCCCGCCCAGGCCAGCAGCTGCGTTTCTGGCTTCAGCCGGATAAAACGGGTTTCAGTATCGGAGCGCAGAAACAGGCGCTTTTCTGGAAACCGCCGCTCGAGAGCGCGGTGAATGGCAAGGCCAAGGCGTGTTCGCACAATAAGGTGTCCCGTCCGTCAGTCGTTTTTACCGGCGCCGTTCAACCGGCGCGCCTGTGTTTTTTTCGTCGCAGCGGGACTGTTGCGCTCCGCATGCCGCAGCGGGTGTCTCACACGGTGCTGCCCGACGCGGAATAGTCCGAGGAGGGCAGTTCTGCAACACGCGGCCACCAAATCATCGTTTGGGGTGGCCCGTTTGGGCGAAAACCTGCCGAGGCGGGGCGGGCGAGTCGTTCCTGCAACGGACCGGTCAGTGCGTGCGGCCGGTTTTGCGGGGCGCGGCACGATGCCGGCGGGTTTTGTGCGCCGCGATGGCGTGCCATCGGATCATGCGCCCTGCAATCCACGGATGCGAACGCCGGACGCCGCACCTCAGCCCGGCTGGCCGCTTTCGCTCAGCGGCCAGTAGAAATCCGGCGGGATGCCCGCCTCGGCGCGTTTCGCCTCGTTGAACGGCGGTTTGAGGGCGCCGTGAAAGTAACGGCGCACAAGGGCGTGGAATGTCGCCGTCGGGTCATGATCGTGGCGACCGCACAGAAAATGAAACCATTTGCTGCCGTAGGCGACGTGGTGGACCTCTTCGGCATAGATCACCTCGAGGGCGGCGATGGCCTGCACCTCGTCTGCCTTGCGGAAAATCTCGATCATGCCCGGTGTGACGTCGAGGCCGCGCGCCTCGAGGACCATCGGCACCACCGCAAGGCGGCCCAGCAGGTCGTCCGCCGTATCGAGAGCCGCACGCCACATGCCCGCATGGGCGGGCAGGGCGCCGTAATGGCTGCCCCGTGCGTCGAGGCAGTCGCACATCAGGTTGAAATGCTTGGATTCTTCGTCTGCCGCCTTGACCCAGTCGTCATAGAACGACAACGGCAGCGGCAGCGTTCCGCCAAAGCGCGCGATCAGATCCCAGTGCAGGTCGACGGCGTTCAGCTCGATGTGGGCGACGGCATGCAGCAGCGCTTCGCGGCCCTGCGGCGATCCGGGGCGACGGCGCGGCATCTCGCGCGGTGATTTCAGCTCCGGCGTGGCGGGGCGGGCGGGGTTTTCCGGCGGGTCGGCGGTGCCGATGTCGATGGGCGGCCCGTCCTTGCGCGCGGCCCGCCAGCTGGCGGCATGGGCGTGCGACAGGGCCGTTTTTTCGCGGCCGTCGGCGGTGTTCAGGACCTGCGCGGCCATCTGTGTCAGGGTCAGCATGGGCGTTCATCGCACGGCGGCGGCCAAAGGACCAGCGACGCATCAGGGGGCTGCGACGGCGTCGGGCCCTGCCGTCGCAGCCCTGCCGTTGCAGCCCTCCCAGGCGCCGGAAAATCAGAGCGCCTTCACTGCCTGAAGGACCGACGCGGCGTGACCCGGCACCTTAACCTTGCTCCAGACCTGCGCAATCTTGCCGTGGGCGTCGATCAGGAATGTCGCGCGCTCGACGCCGAAGGATTTCTTGCCATACATGTTTTTCTCGACCCATGTGCCGTAGCGCTCGCACAGATCCCCCTGCGCGTCCGAGATGAGCGCGATGCCGAGGCCATGCTTGTCGCGGAATTTCTCGTGTTTGGCGACGGTATCCTTCGACACGCCGACGACCGTGGCACCCGCCGTGGCAAACTCGTCCGCCATGGCGGTGAAATCGCGGGCCTCGGTGGTGCAGCCCGGCGTGTCGTCGCGCGGATAGAAATACAGCACCACCGCCCTGCCGGCCATGTCCGACAGCGAAAGGGTGTCGCCGCCATCGCGGGGCAGGGCGAATTCCGGGGCGGTATCGCCGGTTTGCGGGCCGGTGGCTGTCATGGCGGTATCCTTTGCGTCTGTTTGCGTCTGCATGTGTCTGCGCTAGGGTTGTAGCGCCGCAGGGGCCACAGGGAAGGGCCGTGGGCACCGACAGAGGCGATGGTCAGGGAAAATGTCCAGTTAAGATGAGTTGGGACGATGCGGACAGTCAGGCGCCGAAACATGTGACGTCGCGGGACGGCGCGACGCCGCCCGGTCTTGCCCGGCGGCGTTTGCGGCGCGGTGTGGCGTGGCTGGGTCTGCGCGGCGTCGCTCTCGTGGTGCTCGTGCCACTTGTTTTCGCCGCCCTGCTGCCGCTGCTGATCATCGGGCAGGAAATCACCGCGCCCAGTTGGATCAAGGCGCGGGTCGAGGCGCAGGCGGCCTCGGTTCTGGCGGGCGGCGCCCTGACGTTCGGCGAGATTTCCGTCGAGATCGGGCGCGACCTGCATCCCGTGATCCGTATCCGTGACGCGGAACTGCGCGACGCCGACGACAGCCTGCTTGCCCGGGTGCCGCAGATCGCGGCACAGGTCTCGCCGCGCGGCCTGATCCTGCAGCGGGAGGTTCTGGCGCAAAGCATCCGCCTGACCGGTGCCGAAATCGCCCTGCGGCGCAATGCGGACGGACGCGTCGCCGTCGCGTTCGACGGCGCGGGCCGGTTCACCGAGGCCGACAGCCTTGTCGGCCTGATCGAGAGTTTCGACGCGGTCTTCGCGCGCCCCGCCCTCGCCGCGCTCGAGGATCTGCAGGTAGTGAACCTCGTCGTCAGCTATGCCGACGCCCGCGCGCAGCGGACCTGGCTGGTCGATGGCGGCACCCTGACCCTCGATCTGACCGGCGGCGTCACCCGGTTGAACGCCGATCTGGCGGTGCTGTCAGGGCGGTCCTATGTCACCACGCTGCGCATCGGCTATGAGAGCGCGCGCGACAGCCCGCAGACGCGCCTCGAGGTGGCGCTCACCGATGTTGCCGCGCGCGACGTGGCGACGCAAAATCCGGCGCTGGCCTGGCTTGGCCTGCTCGACGCGCGGGTCTCGGCGCAGCTGCGCGGCGGCACGCTGGCAGATGGCACGCTGGCGCCGTTGACGGCGGAGATCGACATCGGTGCCGGGGCGCTGCGGCCCGCGCGCGGGGCAGAGCCGCTGCCCTTCGAGGCGATCGACGCCGAGATCGCCTTTCTTCCGGCGGCCGGGCGCATCGGGTTTTCACGGCTGGCCGTGACCAGCGATCTGGGGCGTCTGGTGGCCAGCGGGCACGCGGATATCGCCGGCATGACAAGTGGTCTGCCGGAGGTTCTGGTCGGTCAGTTCGAGATCGCCGACCTGTCGCTGGCGGCGGGCGGGGTGGTGCCGGTGCCCATCGAGGTGCGCGACGGGTTTGCCGATTTCCGACTGACCCTCGATCCGTTCGGGCTGGAGCTCGGGCAGTTCGGCCTGACGGACGGCACCGGCGCGCGCGCGCCGCGTCTGCTGGGATCGGGCCGGGTGGCGGCGGACGGAGACGGCTGGCGCGTTGCCATCGACGCCGGCGTGGACCGCATCGGGCAGGCGCATCTGATGTCGCGCTGGCCCGACACGCTGCGCCCGCGCACCCGCGCGTGGATCGCGGAGAACATGGCAGAAGCGGTGCACCGGAACCTGAGCGTCGGGGTGCGCATCGCCCCCGGCGCACCGACCCGCTGGGCGCTGAGCGAGAGTTTCGAGACCCTCACGGTCACGCCGCTGCACCTGAGGCCGGACCTGACGCAGGCCGCGGGCACGTTGACGATCCAGCAGGACGCCCTCGCGCTGCGCCTTGACGCGGGCCGCATGGAAATGCCTGACGGGGGGGCCGTCGATCTGGCGGGCAGCAGCTTTGCGATCCCCGATCTGGGCGCCGCGCGGGCGCCCGCCATCACCTCGGTCGCGGCCGATGGCTCACTCACCGCCCTGCTGTCGTTCCTCGATCTGCCGCCGTGGGAATTTCTGAGCCGGGCGGGGCAGCCCGTGTCCGTGGCACAGGGGCGCATCGCGGCCTTGGGCAGCGTGACAGCACCGCTGGCCGGCGGCGCCGCGCCCGGCGAGGTTGCCTATGGTTTCGACGGGGTGGTCCGGGGGCTGCGGTCCGAGGTGCTGATCCCCGGGCGGGTGCTGACGTCCGACCGGCTCGACCTGCGGGTGACGGCATCCGAACTGCGCCTGTCGGGGCCGGTGCAGTTGGACGGGATTGCCGCCGACGCGGTCTGGACCCAGCCGCTCGGTCCCGATGCCGGGCCCGGTGTCGTGCACGCCGATGTCCGGCTTGATCCGGCGGGTTTTGCCGCCCTCGGCATCGTGTTGCCGCGCGGCATGGTGACGGGCACGGGGCAGGGCGCCCTGACGCTGACCCTTGCGCGCGGAGACCCTGTGCGGTTTCGCCTGACGTCGGATCTGCGCGGGCTCGCGCTCGCGTTGCCGCAGCTTGGCTGGTCCAAGGGGGCGGGCACAGCGGGCGCATTCGAGATTTCGGGAGAGATCGGCGCAGCACCCGGCACACCGCCCCGGATCGACCGGATCGCCCTGACCGCGCCGGGGCTCGAGGCGGCGGGCGATATCGTGTTGCGCGCGGGCGGGGGCCTCGACCGGCTGCGCCTGCCGCAGGTGCGGCTGGGCGGCTGGCTCTCGGCCTCGGTGACGCTGATCGGGCACGGCGCGGGACAGCCGCCGGAAATTCGCGTGGACGGCGGGGCCGTCGATCTGCGGCGCGCCGCGTTTGCCCAGAGCGGCGGCCCCGGCGACGGCCCTGTCGGTGGGCAGGGAGGCGGGCCGGGTGCCGCGATGGGGCCGCTGACGCTGGCGCTCGACCGGCTGGACGTCGCCGATGGCATTTACCTGACGAATTTCGATGGCACGTTCGACGGCAACGGCGGCTTCAACGGCCGGTTTCGGGGGCTGCTGGGCGGGGCCGCACGTGTCGGGGGCGTTGTGGCGCCGATCGGCGCGGGCCTCGGCGTGCGGGTGCTGAGCGATGATGCAGGCGCCGTGCTCGCTGCGTCCGGCCTGTTGCGGACGGCGGCGGGCGGCACGCTGGATCTGACGCTGACGCCGGTGAACGGATCCGGGCCGGGCAGCTATGACGGCGTCGCGCGGATCGCCGGTCTGCATCTGGTTCGGGCCCCGGCACTGGCGCGCCTGCTCGACGCGATTTCGGTGGTGGGGCTGGTGCAGCAACTCGGCGGACAGGGCCTGATCTTCGACGATGTCGACGTGGCGTTCCGCCTTGCCCCGGACCGGATCACCGTCACGCAGGCGAGCGCTGTCGGCCCCGGTCTTGGCATTTCCGCCGATGGCACCTACAGCCGGAGCGCGCGGACCCTGGACTTTCAGGGGGTGGTATCGCCGATCTATCTGCTGAACGGCATCGGATCGGTGCTGACCCGGCCGGGCGAGGGATTGTTCGGCTTCAACTTTACCGTCACCGGGCCGGTCAGCGACGCGGGCGTCTCGGTCAACCCGCTGTCGGTGCTGACGCCGGGGATGTTCCGCGAGATTTTTCGCCGGCCGGTGCCGGTGGTGGACTGAGCGGCGTGCGACCGGAGGCCGAGGCCCCCCGTGCGACAGATGACAACGACAGGACCCGTGATGCGATTGAGCGATTTCGACTTCGACCTGCCCGAGGATCTGATCGCGGTGCGCCCTGCACGGCCCCGGTCCTCGGCGCGGATGCTGGTGGCGCGCGGCGCGCAGACCATTGATGCCGTCGCCCTCGATCTGCCGGATTTTCTGGCACCCGGCGACAGGCTGGTCCTCAACGACACGCAGGTGATACCCGCGCGCCTGTTCGGAGTGCGCAGCCGCGACGGGGCCCCCGGCGAGGGGACGGCGCGGATCGAGGTGACCCTGCTGGAGCCGCGCGCGGACGGCACCTGGGCGGCGCTGGTGAAACCGTTGCGAAAGTGGCGGATCGGCGAGGTCGTGGTGTTTTCGGACAGGCTGAGCGCGACCTTGGCGGGGCGTGACGGCGACCGGGCGCTGATTGCGTTCAACCTCGCGGGGACCGATTTCGACGCGGCCCTGGCGCAGGCCGGGCACATGCCGTTACCGCCCTATATCGCGGCCAGACGCGCCGCCGATGCCGCCGACCGCACCGATTACCAGACGATATGGGCGGCCACCCCCGGCGCCGTCGCGGCCCCCACCGCGTCGCTGCATTTCGACGCGGCGCTGATGGCGGCCCTTGCGGCCCGCGGCGTGGCGACCACCCGTGTGACGCTGCACATCGGCGCCGGCACGTTCCTGCCGGTCAAGGTCGATGACGTGCGCGACCACGTGATGCACGCCGAGTGGGGGCAGGTGACACCCGCCGCCGCCGCGCAGATCGCCGCGACGAAGGCGGCGGGCGGGCGCATCATCCCCGTCGGCACCACCGCGCTGCGCCTGATCGAGAGCGCGGCGGCGGCGACCGGTGCCATCGCACCCTGGACCGGCGACACCGATATTTTCATCCGTCCCGGCTTTCGCTTTGCCGTCGCGGACGGGCTGATGACCAATTTCCACCTGCCCAAAAGCACGCTGATGATGCTGGTGTCCGCCCTGATGGGCATGGACCGGGTGCGCGAGATCTATGCCCACGCGATTGCCGGACGCTACCGCTTTTTTTCCTACGGCGATGCGTCGCTTTTGCTGCCCGATAAGTCGGTGCGCTGACGCGCGAAGACCGGCCGTCGACGGCAGCGAATTAGGGACTTGTCGACACCTATATCATATGACACGGCAGGCGCTGCGCGGGGCCCGAAACGGGCGCCGGAATGGACCGGAAAGAAGTCTATGTTTGGTGTTTTGAAAGGGTCCTGGGCGCTGTTCCTCGGCATGTTCATGCTGATGATCGGCAACGGTCTGCAGGGCACGCTGCTGGGTCTGCGCGGTGAGGCCGAAGGGTTTTCGACCTTCGAATTGTCGGTGGTGATGTCGGCCTATTTCGTGGGGTTTCTGTTCGCCAGCCGCATGGTGCCGGAAATGCTGCGCAAGGTCGGTCATGTGCGGGTGTTCGCGGCCCTCGGCTCGACGATTTCGGCGGTGCTGATCATGTATCCTGCCCTGACCGAACCCTGGGCCTGGACGATCGGGCGCGTCGCCATCGGGTATTGTTTCTGCGGCGTCTACATCACCGCCGAAAGCTGGCTCAACGATGCGTCGACGAACGAGACGCGGGGCAAATCCCTGTCGCTTTATATGATCGTGCAGATGGCCGGGATCGTGCTGGCGCAATACATCCTCGTGCTGGGCGATATCCGCGGGTTCATCCTGTTCATCATCCCCTCGATTCTCGTGAGCCTTGCCTTCGCGCCGATCCTGCTGTCCGTCGGCAACGCCCCGAAATTCGAGACGACGAAACCGCTGTCGATCAAGCGCCTCGTCACCGCATCGCC
This sequence comes from uncultured Alphaproteobacteria bacterium, assembly GCA_963761735.1. Taxonomy (GTDB): domain Bacteria; phylum Pseudomonadota; class Alphaproteobacteria; order Rhodobacterales; family Rhodobacteraceae; genus CAVXHQ01. The sequence goes on along the minus strand of CAVXHQ010000004.1, from coordinate 130,718 downwards.
GCTGGCCTGTGTCGGCATGTTTGCCCTGGGAGGCGTATTTGCCGCGCAGTTCGGGATGTCGGCGGTCTATGGCAGCCGCGCGGGGTTCAGCGTCGCGCAGATCTCGCTGATGATCTCGGTCACCTATATCACCGCCCTGATCCTGCAATATCCCGTGGGCTGGGTTTCGGACCGGATGGACCGGCGGATCCTGATCATCGTGCTGGCGGTCGTGGGCGGCCTCGGGGCGATGCTCTCGTTCGTGATGCCGCAGCTGACCGATCAGCCGGCGACCCTGTATATCTTCGTGCTCGTCAGCGCGGCCACCGTCGGAGGCGCGTCCAACCCGCTCTATGCGCTGCTGATCGCCTATGCCAACGATTACCTCGAGCGCGAGGACATGGCCGCCGCCTCGGGCGGGCTGCTGTTCATCAACGGTCTGGGTGCCATCATGGGGCCGTTCGCCATCGGCTGGGCGATGGACGGCATCGGCGTTCAGGGGTTCTGGGGCGTGATCGGTGTGCTGATGCTCGCCCTTGGCGCCTATGGCGGCTGGCGCATGACGCAGCGCGCAAACACGACGGCGGTCGGCGATCTGGTGAAATATGCACCGGTCGGACCGTCGGCCTCGGCGGTCATGGCCGGCGCCGCCCAGGATTATTACCTGAATGCCGGACAGGACCCATCGGCCCCGTCGCGCGACGGGGCGGGGTCTGCCTCTCAGAGCGACGACCCTGGGCGAGATCCGGCGACGTGATCCGACCGGCCCGCGGCAGCCGCAGATGCGCTGTCAGGATCGGGTGACGGGTTGTTTTCCGGGCCGGGTTCTGGAACGGTTATTCAAAGGCCGCGATATGCGGCCCGATGCGCGGGCGACAACGTGACACAACCTGAAGAGATCCTGGAATACTGGCTTGACGATATCGGCGAGGCGGGCTGGTACGAGGCGTCGGATGCCCTGGATGTCGACATCCGTTCCCGCTTCGCCGCCGCCTGGGACGGGGCGACAACCGGGGCCTACGGGCTGTGGCTTACCTATCCGGCGGGCGCGCTGGCCTATATCATCCTCACCGACCAGTTCCCGCGCAACATGTTCCGCGGCACGCCCAAGGCATTCGCGTCGGACAAGAACGCACGCGCGGCAGCCCGGATCGCCATCGGTCGCGACTGGGACCTGAGCATTGCGGAACCGGCGCGCCAGTTCTTTTACATGCCACTCGAACATGCCGAGGCGATACTGGACCAGAACCGTGCCGTGCGGCTCTTTGCCGACCGGATGCCATCGTCGAAATCGAACCTGCTGCACGCCTGCGCCCACCGCTCGGTGATCCGGCAATTCGGGCGTTTCCCGTTTCGCAACGAGGTGTTGGGCCGCGAGACGACGGCCGCCGAGGCGGCCTGGCTTGCCGACGGCGCCTATGGCGGCGAAGTGCGGCGCCTGCAGGCGAAGGACGCGGCGCAAAACAGCGTGTAGAGGCGTGAACTTCGCAATCTGCACCACCGTGCCGCCTGGGCAGAGGGGCGCATTAGGTTTGTCTTAAGCCCGCGTCGATAGGGTCAGCCTGCGGCCCCGTTCCGGGTCGAATACCTGATGCGGAATATGCGTGACCCATCACCGACAGATCAAGACGACGGCTGCGCCCGATGGGCGCAAGACAGTTACACCGGTTCCGCAGGATGCCATGCTGCCGCCGCCCATGTCGCCGAATATCGCAGAACAAGCCGGACAGGGTGCGGAAGTCGCCGGGTCCGGCGACGACTGCCAGACGGGCGGCATTCCGGCACCTGTAGTCGCTGACGTAACGGTTGTGCCGGTCGAACTGGTCGAACCGGTCGCATCGGTTGCGCCGGTTTTGCCCGAGATCGCCGGGGTTTCCTGCGCGTCGACGCGGGCCGTCGCCGCACCCCGTGACGCTGCGACGGAACAGCCGCCGGGTCCGCAGGCGGGGCCGGGCATCGGTATCGAGCGGCGCGGGGCGCGCCGGTCGTGGGAACTGGCCTCCGCCGAACGCGGTATCCGCAAGGCCGATCTGGCCACCGACATCATGAACATCATGGAACAGGGGATCATGGTCTGGTCGTCCGACGGGTACTGTGAAATGCACAATACCCGCGTGCTGAGCCTGCTCGAACTGGTGAGCGGTGATCTTGAAATCGGCACCCAGAGGGCGGTGTTTCGCCAGCGGTCGCTTGCGCGCAGGGAGATAACCCACGAGATCGACGACATCGCCGAGACGCAGATCCGCGCGCACCAACCCTATTCTTTCGACAAACATCTGCCGTCGGGCCGGGTCGTTCTTACCAATGGCCGGCCGATGCGCGGCGGCGGTTATGTGGTGACGTTCACCGATGTCACCGATGCGCGCGCCGCCGAAGGCGCGTTGAAAATCGCCCAGCAACAGGCCGAGGCCGCGCGTGCCCAGGCCGTCGAAGTCCTCGAGAATGAACGCGCCCGCCGGGCGGAGGCCAAGATGCTGACGAGCCTCGATGAATGGCTGCAATCGTGCAAATCGCTCGAAGAGCTGTTTGCGATCGTGCGCCGGTTCATGGGGCGCCTGCTGCCGGGCAGCGAAGGTGAACTCTACGTCTATTCCAACAGCCGCGATGCCCTCGAAGGGATGTGTCAGTGGAATACCGACACCTTGCAGACCCACATCGCCGCCGACGGATGCTGGGCGCTGCGGCGGGGACGGCCCTATCTGTATTCGCCTGAACAGGTGTCGTTCATGTGCGATCATCTGCATGGCAGCGTGACGGACGACACCGGCGACCTGCGCTATATCTGCGTGCCGATCATGGCCCATGGCGATACGGTCGGGCTGTTGCATCTGCGGCTGGCCGAGCAGGCGGTGCGGGACATGGCCGACCCGCTGGCCTTTGCCGTGCAATGCGGTGAGCACATTTCCATGGCCATCGCCAACGTCAAGCTGCGCGATGAATTGCGCGACCAGTCGGTGCGCGATGCCCTGACCGGGCTGTACAACCGGCGCTATTTCATGTCGGCGATACAGCGCGAAATATCGCTTGCGGCGCGGTCGGGCGTGCCGCTGGGCCTGATTTCCTTCGACGCCGATCATTTCAAGTCTTTCAACGATACCCACGGTCACGAGGCGGGCGATCTGGTGCTGCGCGCCATCGGCCGGGCGCTGGACGAGGTGATGTCGGGCGGTGCCGTCGCCTGCCGTGTCGGCGGCGAGGAGTTTGCGGTGATCGTCCCCGAGGCCGATCTTGCCGCGACGACGGATTTCGCAGAACGGCTGCGCGAACGGGTTTCGTCCGTCCGGGTGCGTCATTTCGAGGGGGTCTTGCCGCGGATCACGATATCGCTCGGGGTCGCGATGTTTCCCGTCGATGGCGACGAGCCGCGCCTGCTGATGCGACGGGCGGACGAGGCGCTGTACCGTGCCAAGGAAGGCGGCCGCAATTGCGTCCGGCTGGTGGAATAGCGGCGTCGCCTCCATCGGTATGCCTTGCAGAGGCGCGAATGCGGCCATGCGGCTTCGTCTCTGGTTCGTGCGGCGGGAATGGTTTAATATCAAACCAGTTTCAGCGTTCGGGAGGATCTCAGAGTGGCAGCGCAAGAATTCGATATGGTGGTGATCGGTGCCGGTCCGGGCGGCTATGTGGCCGCGATCCGGGGCGCGCAACTGGGGTTGAGCGTTGCCTGCGTCGAACGTGAGCATCTGGGCGGCATTTGCCTGAACTGGGGCTGTATCCCGACCAAGGCGATGCTGCGCTCGTCGGAGGTGTTTCACCTGATGCACCGGGCCAAGGAATTCGGTCTGAAATGCGACGGCGTCGAGTATGATCTCGACGCGGTGGTAAAACGCTCGCGCGGGGTGGCCAAACAGCTGTCGGGCGGCATCGGTCATCTGTTCAAGAAGAACAAGGTGACGACGATCATGGGCACCGCAAAGCTGGCCGGCAAAGGCAAGGTTGCCGTCACCACCGACAAGGGTGAGCAGGTGCTGACTGCAAAGGCCATCGTCGTGGCCACGGGCGCGCGGGCGCGCAATCTGCCCGGTCTCGAGGCGGACGGCGAGCGCGTCTGGAATTACAAGCACGCCCTGGTGCCGCCGCATATGCCCAAAGAGCTGCTGGTCATAGGATCGGGCGCCATCGGCATAGAATTTGCCAGCTTTTACAATACGCTGGGCGCAAAGACCACCGTCGTCGAAGTGATGGACCGGGTCTTGCCGGTCGAGGACGCGGAGATCAGCGCCTTTGCGAAGAAACAGTTCGTCAAGCAAGGCATGACGATCATGGAAAAGGCCATCGTCAAGAAACTCGACCGGGCCAAGGACAAGGTGACCGCGCATATCGAAGTGGGCGGCAAGGTTGAGACAAAGGTGTTCGACACCGTCATTTCCGCTGTCGGCATCGTCGGCAACACCGAAGACCTCGGCCTCGAGGAGGCAGGCGTCACCATCGACCGGACCCATGTGATCACCGATGAATACTGCCGGACCGGCGTCGAGGGTGTCTATGCGATCGGCGATATCGCGGGCGCCCCCTGGCTGGCACACAAGGCCAGCCACGAAGGCACGATGGTCGCCGAACTGATTGCGGGCGGTGATCCCCATCCGATCAAGCCCGGGTCCATCGCGGGCTGCACCTATTGCCATCCGCAGGTCGCCAGCGTCGGCCTGACCGAGGCCAAGGCGAAGGAAGCCGGTTTCGATATCAAGGTCGGCCGGTTTCCGTTCATCGGCAACGGCAAGGCGATTGCGCTGGGGGAGAGCGAGGGCATGGTCAAGACGATCTTCGACGCCAAGACCGGCGAATTGCTGGGCGCGCACATGATTGGCGCCGAGGTGACGGAACTGATCCAGGGCTATATCGTGGGACGTCAGCTCGAGACCACGGAAGAGGATCTGATGGCGACGGTGTTCCCGCATCCGACCCTGTCGGAAATGATGCACGAAAGCGTGCTGGACGCCTACGGCCGTGCCATCCACTTCTGATCACGGTTGTTATTCGAAAAAGACCGCCCGCTAGATTGCGGGCGGTTTTTTCATGCCTCAGACCGGTTCCCGCTGCAATACGGGCCGCTGCAAGAGGTGCGTGACCGGCCCGTGCCGTTCAGGGGCGCGGGGTCAGTCGGCGGTGACGGTCACCGGCACCCGCGCCATGATCACGCCGCCCTGTTGCAGCTGATAGCGCACCTCATAATCACCGGGCGCATCGGGCAGGGCGAGGCTCAGGGGATTGCCCGTGTTCGTGCGCGCATAGGTGATATATGCCTCCTCGCCCGGCACGCCGAAGGAGATGTAATCACGGTCATAATCGGGCCCGTCCCATCCGACGGTGATGGTGCCCGCCGACAGGGCGACGCTGGGCGGCGCGACCAGCTGCACATCCAGCGGCGTCACGGTGATCGGCACAGCGCCCAGAATGACACCTCCCTGCTGCATCTGATAGAGCAGGTTGTAGGTGCCGGGCTCTGTCGGCAGCACAAGCGCTGTCGGATTGCCCGTGCCGGTGCGGGCGTAGTTGATGTAATCGCCGCCCGGCAGTGCGACAGACACATAGTCGCGGTCATAATCGGGACCGTCATGGGCGATCAGGATCGTGGACCCGGCGGGTGCCTCGGCGGGCGCGGTCAACGTCACCTTGATGTCGCCGACGGTGATCGTCCGGCTGGCGATGATGTCGCCGCCCTGCTGCAACTGGTAGCGCAGTTCGTAGGTGCCGGGCAGCGTCGGCATCGGCAGGGAAACCGGGTTACCCGTGTTGGTGCGGACATAGTTGATGTATCCCTCGCCCGGCAATCCGACCGAGATATAGTCGCGGTCGTAATCCGGACCTTCCCAGCCGATCGACACAGGCTCGCCGATCAGGGCGGTCTCTGCCGCCGTCAGGCTGGCGCCGACGTCGGTCAGGGTGATCGGGCGCGCCGCGAGGATATCGCCGCCCTGTTGCAGTTGATAGCGCAGCTCATAGTCGCCCGGCTCTGTCGGCATCTGCAGTTCGACCGGGTTGCCGGTATTGGTGCGGACATAGTTGATATACCCCTCACCGCGCAGGCCGACCGAGATGTAATCGCGGTCGTAATCCGGCCCGTCCCAGCCGATGGTCAGCATCTGACCCGCGATTGCGGTGTCGGGCGCGGTAAGGCTGGCGCCGACCTCGGTCAGGGTGATCGGGCGCGCCGCGAGGATATCGCCGCCCTGTTGCAACTGATAGCGCAGTTCATAGTCGCCCGGCTCTGTCGGCATCTGCAATTCGACCGGGTTGCCGGTATTGGTGCGCACATAGTTGATATAGCCCTCACCACGCAGGCCTACCGAGATGTAATCGCGGTCGTAATCCGGCCCGTCCCAGCCCACGGTCAGCATCTGACCCGCGATTGCGGTGTCGGGCGCCGTCAGGCTCGCGCCGACGTCTGTCAGGGTGATGGCGCGGGTAGCGAGGATGACGCCGTCCTGCTGCAACTGATAGCGCAGCTCATAGTCGCCCGGTTCTGTCGGCAACAACAGCTCGGCGGGGCTGCCGAACCGGGTGCGTACGTAACTGGTATACCGCTCGCCGGGCCTGCCGATGGAGATATAGTCGTTCTCGTAATCCGGCCCGGTCCAGCCAACCGAAAGGGTCTGCCCCGCAGTGGCCGTTGCCGGCGCCTCGAGAGTGGCCGACACCTCGGTCACGGTGATCGAACGGCTGGCGAGAATGTCGTTTCCGGTGAACAGTTGATAGCGGACTTCATAGACGCCGGGTTCGGTCGGCATCAGAAGCTGGGCAGGATTGCCCGATCCCACACGGGCATGGTTGATCGAGCCTTCGCCCGGGCGTGCGACGGCAATGTAGTCGCCCTGATTGGCCGGTCCTTCCCAGTCGACTTGCACCGTCGATCCGGCGACGGCGGTATCGGGCGCCAGGACGCTCGCCTGCGGCAGCGGCACGGGAAAGGCGATATCGACGGCAACGGCGGCGTCGCCTGCGACGGAAAACGCCATGTCGAGCGCCATTTCGTCGACGATCCGGTAGGCCGACGCCGTGTAGTCGCCCGGGACCAGATCGAGGGTCAGCGGGTTGCCCGACATGTCCTCGACCAGCGTGCCGGTTGCGGAGGTGATCGTCCACAGGATCGGCTCGTCGATAGGGGTGCGGGCGGTATCGTCGAGCACGGCGGTAAAGGTGCCCGGCACGATCACGATCTCCGGCGCGGCGACGACCTGCGTCAGGGCTGCGGCCAGCTCGTCGGCGTTGGAGGCGGTCAGGAATTGCCCGCCGGTCGTCTCGGCGAGGCACTGCATCTGCGCCAGCGCGTCGGCCTCGGTGACGTCGAAGCCGACGACATGGGCGGTGAAATCGATGCCCGCCTGCTCAAGCGCGACGCCGGCGGCACAGGGATCGGGGTTGCAGGTTTCGATCCCGTCGGAGACGAGGATCACGGTCGCGGCCTCTTCGGTAAACCGCAGCGCTTCGGCGGCGGCGATGACCGAATCAGTCATCGGCGTCTTGCCGCGCGGGTTGATCGCATTTACCGCGTCGAGGATTGCGGTGCGGTTGTCGATGCCGGGGGTCACGACCGTTTCGATATCGGTGCAATCGCCGCGGGTGCGGTGGCCGTACACCGTCAGGCCGAGGTTCTGGTCGGCGGGGAAATCGGCGATGATGCTGGCCACGACCTCGCGGGCGATGACGATCTTGTTCACCCCGTCGATCTGCCCCCACATCGATCCCGACCCGTCGAGCACGAGGATGGTGTTGGCGCGGGACTGCGCCGACGCGATCTGCGCCGTGGACAAAAGGCCCAGGGCAAGGAACGACACAAAGCGGGTAAAAGCACGCATGGGGAACCACATTCTGAAAATTCGATTTGCGACAAGGATGCACGCGGTCGGCGCACTCTGTCAAATCCCCCGTGCAAGGGGGAGCGGATCCTGCGCGCGGGCGCGCGGCGCGGCCCGACCGGATGTGCGAATGCCGACCGGCGCCCGTTTTAATCCCGGCGGGTTCCTGCTATGTTCTGCACGCTGACGTCAAAGGGGTGGCGTTGCCGGTGTTAAGGTCTATCTGCATCGAAAGCATGACAGCGACCGTTGCCCCTTTGGGGGCGGCATCCGTCGCAACCCTGGCCCGCGGGGGCCGACAGCAGGCGTGGGGGCGCTGAAAATGGCCGAGCTCAAGAACATCGAGGTGCGTGGCGCACGCGAACACAACCTCAAGAATATCGACGTCGACATTCCGCGCGACAAACTGGTGGTGATCACCGGGCTGTCGGGGTCGGGCAAATCGTCGCTCGCCTTCGATACGATCTATGCCGAAGGGCAGCGGCGCTACGTCGAATCGCTGTCGGCCTATGCCCGTCAGTTTCTCGACATGCAGGAAAAACCGGATGTCGATCACATCTCCGGCCTCAGCCCCGCGATTTCGATCGAACAGAAGACGACGTCGAAGAACCCCCGCTCGACCGTCGGCACCGTCACCGAGATCTATGACTACCTGCGCCTGCTGTTCGCCCGCGCGGGCACCCCCTATTCCCCCGCGACCGGCAAGCCGATCGAGGCGCAGCAGGTGCAGGACATGGTCGACCGGGTCATGGCGATGGACGAGGGCACGCGCGGCTACCTGCTCGCGCCCATCGTGCGCGACCGCAAGGGCGAGTACCGCAAGGAGATGCTGGAACTGCGCAAGAGCGGCTTTCAGCGGATAAAGGTCGACGGCACGTTTTACGAGTTGGACGAGCCGCCGACGCTGGACAAGAAATATCGCCACGACATCGACGTTGTGGTCGACCGGATCGTGGTGCGCGACGGCCTCGAGACACGGCTGGCGGATTCGTTCCGCACCGCTCTCGATCTGGCGGACGGCATCTGCGTGCTGGAAATCGCGCAAGCCGAGGATGCGACCGAGGCCCCCGAGCGGCACACGTTCTCGGAAAAATTCGCCTGCCCGGTGTCGGGTTTCACGATCCCCGAAATCGAGCCGCGCCTGTTTTCGTTCAACGCGCCGTTCGGGGCCTGCCCGGTTTGCGACGGTCTGGGCGTCGAGCTGTTCTTCGACGAACGGCTCGTGGTGCCCGACGTCACACTGAAGATCGAGGACGGCGCGCTGGCGCCCTGGCGCAAGGGAAAATCGCCCTATTTCCTGCAGACCATCGAGGCCATCGCCAAACACTATGGCTTCAGCAAGAGGGCGCGGTGGAAGGACCTTGAACCGGAGGTGCAGCAGGTCTTCCTGCGCGGATCGGGCACGGAAGAAATCAAGTTTCGCTACGACGAGGGCGGCCGGGTCTATCAGGTCAAGCGCGTGTTCGAAGGTGTGATCCCGAACATGGAGCGCCGCTACCGCGAGACCGACAGCACCTGGATTCGTGAGGAATTCGAAGGCTTTCAGAACAACCGCGCCTGCGCTGCCTGCGGCGGATACCGTCTGCGGCCCGAGGCGCTGGCGGTAAAGATCGGCGGGAAGGGCGACCTGAAACACGCCGGACAGGTGGTGCAGATGTCGATCCGCGAGGCGCATGACTGGTGCGTCACGGTGCCCGAAAAGCTGAGCAAGCAAAAGAACGAGATCGCCCGTGCGATCCTCAAGGAGATCCGCGAGCGGCTTGGTTTTCTCAACAACGTCGGCCTCGAATATCTGACGCTCAGCCGCAATTCGGGCACGCTTTCTGGTGGCGAATCGCAGCGGATCCGGCTGGCAAGCCAGATCGGATCTGGCCTCACGGGGGTGTTGTACGTGCTGGACGAGCCGTCCATCGGGTTGCACCAGCGCGACAACGACCGGCTGCTGACGACGCTGAAGAACCTGCGCGATCAGGGCAATACGGTGATCGTGGTGGAACACGACGAAGAGGCGATCCGCGAGGCCGACTACGTTTTCGACATCGGTCCCGGTGCGGGCGTGCGCGGCGGCGAGGTGGTGTCCAAGGGCACCCCGGCCGAGATCATCGCGGACCCCAAGAGCCTGACGGGCCAGTACCTTGCAGGCACGCGCGCCATCGACGTGCCGGCCACGCGGCGCAAGGGCAACGGCAAGAAGCTGACGGTGAAGAAGGCCACCGGCAACAACCTGCAAAATATCACCGTCGACTTTCCGCTGGGCAAATTCATCTGCGTCACCGGCGTCTCGGGGGGCGGCAAATCCACGCTGACGATCGAGACGCTGTTCAAATCGGCGTCGATGACGCTCAACGGCGCGCGCCAGACACCGGCGCCCTGCGAGACGATCAAGGGCCTTGAACACCTCGACAAGGTGATCGACATCGACCAGCGCGCCATCGGCCGCACGCCGCGGTCGAACCCGGCCACCTATACGGGCGCCTTCACCCCGATCCGCGACTGGTTCGCGAAATCTGCCCGAAAGCAAGGCACGCGGCTACAAGCCCGGACGTTTCAGCTTTAACGTCAAGGGAGGACGCTGCGAGGCCTGTCAGGGCGACGGCGTCATCAAGATCGAAATGCACTTTCTGCCGGATGTCTACGTCGAGTGCGAAACCTGCAAGGGCGCGCGTTACAACCGCGAAACCCTCGAGGTGAAATTCAAGGGCAAGAGCATCGCCGACACCCTCGACATGACGGTCGAGGAGGCGCAGGAATTCTACAAGGCGGTGCCCGCGATCCGCGAAAAGATGGACGCGCTGGTCAAGGTCGGCCTCGGGTACATCAAGGTCGGGCAGCAGGCGACGACGCTGTCGGGCGGCGAGGCGCAGCGGGTGAAACTGTCCAAGGAGCTGGCGAAACGGTCCACGGGACGCACGCTCTATATCCTGGACGAGCCGACGACTGGCCTGCATTTCGAGGATGTGCGCAAATTGCTCGAGGTGCTGCACACGCTGGTCGAACAGGGCAATTCGATGATCGTCATCGAACACAACCTCGACGTGATCAAGACTGCCGACTGGATCATCGACATCGGCCCCGAAGGCGGCGACGGCGGCGGGCAGGTGGTGGCCACCGGCACGCCCGAATCGGTGGCCGGGGTATCGGAAAGCCACACGGGCCGCTACCTTGGGCCAATGCTCGATGCGGCAAAGAAACGTGCCGAACAGGTGGCGGCGGAATGATCGTCAGGCGGTAAAGCCGTCGACCAGGCTCTGCGTCACCCGGCGCAGGGCGCTGGCCGTGTCGGCGCCTGCGTTGCGCGCCTGCGAGAACACCGCGCGCTGACGGCGCGACGAGGTGCCTTGCGTGACGATGTTGCGCAGGGACGCGATCTCGGCGGTGCAGTTCAGGGCCTCGGCGTCTTCCGACACGAGCGAAATCAGTTCCTCGACCAGAACCGCCATCGGCAGAACGCTGCCGCGCCCGAGATCGATCAGCCCCTTTTCGGTGCCATAGCGCTGTGCCCGCCAGCGGTTTTCGCCGATCAGAAACCGGTCATAGACACGCCAGCGCCGGTTCGTGATCCGCAATCGCCACAGCATCCGCATCAGGCACTGGACGAGGGCGGCGATGGCCAGCGCATGGTCGAGGCTGGAGCACACGTCGCAAATCCGCACTTCGAGCGTCGGATAGCTGTGCGACGGACGCAGGTCCCACCAGATCTTGCTGCTGTCCTCGATAAGGCCGGTATCGACGATCGTCTGCACGGACCGTTCGTATTCGCCAAAGCTGTGAAACGACGGCGGCAGGCCGGTGCGCGGCAGATTGTCGAAAACACACAGCCGGTACGAGGCAAGACCGGTGTCGCGCCCCTGCCAGAACGGTGAGGAGGTTGACAGGGCGAGCAGGTGCGGCAGAAAATAGCTGAACTGGTTCATCAGGTCGATGCGCAGGTCGTCGTCGGACAGGCCGACGTGGACGTGCATGCCGCAGATCAGCATCCGCTCGGCCACGGCGGCAAGATCCCGGCGCAGGTCGTTATAACGGGGCCGGTCGCGGTGCAGCTGCTCGGACCAGTCGGCCGCCGGGTGACACGATGCGGCGATGGGGGCGAGACCGAAGTCCGCCGCCACCTCTGCGATGCAGCTGCGCAGGCTGCCCAGATCCTCGCGCGCCGCGGCGATGCCGGGACAGACGCGGGTGCCGACCTCGACCTGACAGCGCAGGAACTCGGGGCTGACCTGCGACCCGAATTTCGCCGAACAGGCGGTGATCAGCGCATCTGGCGCCTCCGCCAGATCGAGGGTTTCGACATCGACGAGAAGGTACTCCTCCTCGATGCCAATGGAAAAGTCTGGCCCGGTCATCCGCGATGATGATCCGGGCCCGCGCGCGATGGCAAGGGGTCAGTCCATCGCCTTGAAGTTGAAGGCAGAGCCTTCCTTGATGCCCGAGGGCCAGCGGGCGGTGACGGTCTTGGTCCGGGTATAGAATTTGAACGCATCGGGCCCGTGCTGGTTCAGGTCGCCGAACATGGATTTCTTCCAGCCGCCGAAAGTGTGATAGGCCAGCGGCACCGGGATCGGCACGTTGATGCCGATCATCCCTACGTTGACCCGCGCCGCAAAATCGCGGGCCGCATCGCCGTCGCGGGTGAATATCGCGGTGCCGTTGCCGTACTCGTGGTCCATGGCCAGCCCCAGCGCCTCTTCGTAGGACTGCGCGCGGACGCAGGACAGGACCGGGCCGAAAATCTCCTTGCGGTAGATTTCCATCTCTTTGGTCACATTATCGAACAGGTGCGGACCGACGAAAAAGCCGTCCTCGTATCCCTGCAACGAGAACCCGCGACCGTCGACGACCAGCGTCGCACCCTCATCCACGCCCGATTGCACGAGGCGTTCGATATTGGCCTTGGCCGCCGCCGTGACGACGGGCCCGTAATCGACGTCGGTGCCGGAGGTATAGGGGCCGACCTTGAGGGCCTCGATCCGCGGCACGAGGCGTTCGATCAGGCGGTCGGCGGTGTCGTCGCCCACGGGCACAGCCACCGAAATCGCCATGCAGCGTTCGCCCGCCGCGCCATAGCCTGCGCCGATCAGCGCGTCGGCGGCCTTGTCCATATCGGCGTCGGGCATGATGATCATGTGGTTCTTGGCGCCGCCGAAACACTGCACCCGCTTGCCCGCGGCACAGCCCTGGCCGTAGATATATTCCGCGATCGGCGTCGATCCGACAAAGCCGATCGACTGGATCACCGGGTGCGCGATGATCGCGTCGACCGCCTCCTTGTCGCCGTTCACCACCTGAAGGATGCCGCGTGGCAGGCCCGCCTCCTCGAACAGTTCGGCGAGCATCAGCGGCACCGAGGGGTCGCGCTCGGACGGTTTGAGGATGAACGCGTTGCCGCAGGCGATGGCCGGCGCGAACATCCACAGCGGGATCATCGCCGGAAAGTTGAACGGGGTGATGCCCGCCGTCACGCCAAGGGGCTGTTTCATCGAATACATGTCGATGCCGGGGCCCGCGTCGGTGGTATAATCGCCTTTCAGCAGTTCCGGCGCGCCGATGCAGTATTCCACCACCTCGAGGCCACGCTGCACGTCGCCCGCCGCATCGGGCAGGGTCTTGCCGTGCTCGCGGCTCAGCGCCTCGGAGAGCTTGTCCATGTCGCGGTTCAGCAGGTCCACGAATTTCATCATCACCCGCGCGCGGCGCTGCGGATTGACGGCCGCCCATTTGGGTTGCGCGGCCGCGGCGATATCGACCGCGCGGGCCATCTCGGCATCGTTGGCCAGCGGGACGCGCGCCTGCACCTCGCCGGTGGCGGGGTTGTACACATCGGCAAAGCGGCCCGAGGTGCCGCTGACATGGGTGCCGTCGATATAATGGGTAAGTTCGGTGGGGGTGCTCATCTGGCCTGACGTCCTTTGGCTGGCGCCGCCCCGGTGGGGCGCTGGTGCGCGTGATCGTGCCGACCATAGGGCGATGCGTGCGCGCACAAAACCCCATTCGCCCGCCTTCTGCGCGGCTGTCACCTGCCATGGCTGTTGACACGAGCGCCCGTGGGGCGCGACGCTGGCGGTGCGGCACAGAAATCAGGGAGGGATCCGATGCTTGTACAACAAATCCTAGCCGGCAAGGCCACGCAGGACGTCCTGACCGTGACGCCCGAAACGCCGGTCGCCGACGCGGTGCGGATCCTGTCCGAGCAGCGGATCGGTACCGTGGTTGTATCGGCGGACGGCACGTCGGCGGACGGGATCCTGTCGGAGCGTGACATCGTCCGCGAACTGGGCAGGCGCGGCGCGGACTGCCTGACGCAGGACGTGGCCTCGATGATGACGGCAAACCCCGTCACCTGCGCCGTGAACGAGAGTGCCGACGCGGTTCTTGCCAAGATGACCGAAGGCCGGTTCCGGCACCTGCCGGTGATGCAGGCGGGTGCGATGATCGGCCTGATTTCCATCGGCGATGTCGTCAAGGCGCGGCTGGCCGAACTCGCCATGGAAAAGAACGCCCTCGAAGGGATGATCATGGGTCATTAGGCCGGGCAGGGCCGTCGTCATGCGGCGACGTGCCCTTGCATCTTCGGACGCATCCGTGACTGATGGGGCCCACATCCTTCGGATCGGATCCGGCGGAAGATGTTGCATCATCGTGAGGTAGCCATGCGCGCGGGTCTGTATCCCGGGACATTCGATCCCGTCACCTACGGTCACACGGATATCATTCGGCGGGCCTGCCGGCTGGTGGATCGGCTTGTCGTGGGCGTCGCGGTGAACGGCGGCAAGGGGCCGATGTTTTCGCTCGACGAACGGGTGGCGATGGTACGGGCCGAGACGGTCCGCATCTCGGACGAGACGGAAACCACCATCGAAGTGCATCCGTTTGAAAACCTGCTGATCGACTGTGCCCGCGACGTCGGCGCGGGCGTCATCATCCGCGGCCTGCGCGCCGTGGCCGATTTCGAATACGAATATCAGATGGTCGGCATGAACCGGGTTCTGGATGCAAGCGTCGAGACCGTGTTCATGATGGCGGACGCCAAACATCAGGCGATTGCGTCAAAGCTCGTCAAGGAAATCGCGAAGCTGGGCGGCGACGTATCGAAATTCGTCCCCGCCGCCGTGTGCAGCGCTCTGATGGCGCGTGTCGCCGAAATCTAGCTGCTGATATCAGGCAGGACGCCGCCCCTTACGCGGGGCGGCAGGGCTGCCTCAGCCATAGACCGCGCGGGTTGCGGTGCGGTCGGCATCGTCGTGGAAAAGCCCCAGATCAATGGCCGTGTCGGCGGGCATGGCGCGCAGGGCACGTTGTGTGCGCTTGTAGGCGGCATATTTTTGCAGGCGCGTGCGAAGGGTATTCAGTGTCATGGCAGGCTCCTTTTCAGGTCTGGCCGTTGCGGTTGACTGATACCTATGCCTCTGACGAATATGCGCAACGCCCTGTTTGCGTGATGCTGCCTTGCAGAAAACGCATGGCGGAACGCCGTCGCAAAACTGCCCCCGGCAGGAAAAAGGCCGCCCCTGAAAAAGGGCGGCCTCTCGATACAACAGCGCGGGGCAATGCCGCACCGCCCGTTCTAGATCAGCTTGCCCATGGCCACGGCAACATCGCTCATACGGTTCGAGAAACCCCATTCGTTATCGTACCACGTCAGGATCCGTACGAAATTGCCCGGCATCACCTTGGTCTGGTCGAGGGCAAAGGTCGACGATGCCGGATTGTGGTTGAAATCCGAGCTGACGAGCGGTTCGTCGGTATAGGCCAGTGCGCCCTTCATCGGGCCGTCGGCGGCGGCGATGATGGCATTGTTGATGTCATCGACCGTCACGTCCCTGTCGAGCACGACGGTCAGGTCGACGCAGGACACATTCGGCGTCGGCACCCGCACGGACGACCCGTCGAGCTTGCCCTTCAGCGCGGGCAGCACGAGACCGAGAGCCTTGGCAGCCCCGGTCGACGTCGGGATCATCGACAGGGCTGCGGCGCGGGCGCGGTACAGATCCTTGTGCATCGTGTCCAGCGTCGGCTGATCGCCGGTATAGCTGTGGATCGTGGTCATGAACCCGGTCCGTATCCCGAAGCTTTCGTGCAGAACCTTGGCGACGGGGGCGAGGCAGTTCGTGGTGCACGACCCGTTCGACACGATCATCTGGTCGGCCTTCAACGTGTCGTCGTTGACCTTCCAGACCACGGTGTTGTCGGCGCCAGCCGACGGCGCGGACACCAGAACCCGGCTTGCGCCGTTTTCAAGATGGATCGCGGCCTTGTCGCGCGCGGTGAAGATACCGGTGCATTCAAGGACGATGTCCACCTCGCCCCAGGGCAGATCGGCCGGGTTGCGCAGCGCCGTCACCTGCATCGGCCCGCGGCCGACGTCGATGGTGTCCTCGGTCGTCGTCACGGTTGCCGGGAATTTCGCGTGGACAGAGTCGTAGCGCAGCAGGTGGGCGTTGGTTTCCACCGGCCCCAGATCGTTGATCGCCACGACCTCGATATCGGTGCGCCCGCTTTCGATGATCGCGCGCAGCACGTTGCGTCCGATGCGGCCGAAACCGTTGATTGCCACTTTCACAGTCATGAGGGGGTCCTTTTTGCGGTAATTTTCTGCGGGCACGCCGACCGGGATGCCCCGCTGACGTGCGCGGCACCGATGCTGGTCCCGCTCTTGGCGTCAACATCGCCATTCCACGCCAAAGGTCAACCGCTGCGGTGGTGCCGGCACCTCTTGCCGGCACAACGCCTGTTACCGCCAGAACGCCAGCCGGTGGATCAGATCGACACCGCGGCGCGCGGCAATCAGGCTTCCGCCCCAGCCCTGCCAAAGGTCGAGGCTGATGAGGCCCACGATAATGAGGGCGATCCAGAGGGCGATGCGCAATGTCATGCCGACAGGTTTACGCCGCGCGGTATGGCCGGGTCTACCCCTTGCCACGCTGCACCGGCCTTGTCGCGCGGCACGCACCTGCTAGGTTCGGAGATGGTTTACGCAGAGGACATACATCAGTGAGCGGACTTCTGGCATTGCTTGACGACGTGGCCGCCATCGCCAAGGTCGCGGCAGCCTCGGTTGACGATATCGCGGGGCAGGCGGCCCGCGCCAGCATGAAGGCGGCAGGCGTCGTGATCGACGATGCCGCCGTGACGCCCAAATACGTCGCCGGTCTGGATGCCGCGCGCGAATTGCCGATCATCTGGCGCATCGCCCGCCGGTCGGTGTTCAACAAGATCGTGATCTTGTTGCCCATCGCCATGTTACTGTCGAATTTCGCGCCCTGGCTTGTCACGCCGCTGCTGATGCTCGGCGGTTTCTACCTGTGTTTCGAAGGCGCGGAAAAGGTCTGGCACTGGCTGTTTCCCGGCACGAACCATGTTGTGGACGACGATGTTTCGGTCAAGGACCCCACGAAACTCGAGGAAAAGCGTGTGGCCGGTGCGATCAAGACCGATTTCATCCTGTCGGCGGAAATCATGACGATCATTCTGGCCGGAATCGCGACGAGCACATGGTGGACCGAGGCGATCGTGCTCGGCCTTGCCGGTGTGATCATCACGGTGGTCGTCTACGGTGCCGTGGCGCTGATCGTAAAGATGGACGACGTGGGACTGAAACTGGCGCAGATCGGGCGGCTCGCGGCAACGCGGGCTTTTGGCACATGGCTGGTCAAGGCGATGCCGGTGTTCATGAAATACCTCTCCATCGTCGGCACGGCGGCGATGATCTGGGTCGGCGGATCCATTCTGGTGCACGGTGTCGAGGTGCTGGGCTGGCACTGGCCCTATGACACCATCGACGACATCGCCGTGGCCACCGCCGTCGCCGCGCCCGCCGCCGTCGCGGGCTTCGTCGAATGGGCGGTGACGGCGGCGCTCGACGGGGTGATCGGACTTGCCGTCGGGATCGCCATCATCCCGCTTGCGACGCGCGTCATCGGCCCCGGCATTGCGCGCCTGACCGGCAAACCCCACGTGGCGCATTGACCGGCACAGCCGCCCGGCGTCCGGCCGGTGGCAGGCTCGACGATGCCTGTCTTCTGGGCGCACGTCTGCTGATCGCGGTGCTGTTTCTGGGCGGTGCGGTGCAAAAGGCCCTCAGCCCGGCCGACGCCACGGCCCTGCTGGCGGCCCATGCGTGGCCGCTCTGGCTCATCTGGCCGGCCCTTGCCTATAACGCCGTGGCCGGCATCGCCCTTGTGGCGGGACGCTGGATCTGGCCCACCGCCCTCAGTCTCGCCGCCTACAGCGCCCTGACGAGCCTGTTTCACTATTTGCCGGACGACCCGTGGCAGATGACGATCTTCGTGAAAAACTGGGCCATCGCGGGCGGTTGTCTTGCCCTCGCTGTCGCCGGACCCGGCAGGTTTCGGTTCTGACGACAGCCGGGCCGGGGTGCCACCCGATGTGTCCGGATCCCGCGCGCTTTTTCTTGCCCGAAATACTCCCGCCGGAGGCACCGCCGCCGCCACGATTGCCGCGGCCTCGCGATGCGCGCTACCGCCGCCGCAATTCGTTGACAGTATAGCTTTGCCGCACACCCGCCTCGTCGCGGGGGACAAATCCGGGGTCCACCGCCACGCAGCCGAGGCCGCAGACCTGCACCGCGTTGCGGTCGTCGTATTCCACCCGCCAGACCCGGCCACCGGGGGTCGAGACATAGCCGTCGATCCCGAAGCTGAAATCGCCCTGCAGGTCGCCGATCGACGGCACCTCGTTGTCATAGTCACCGTCATAGGCGCCGTGGGTGTGATAGCTCGCAAAGACCGACGGTCCCGGGGCGGGCTGTGTGCAGGTCGCGAGGGTTCCGGGGATCGGCGCGGTGGCCGCGATCTGACCCGCTGCATCTGTATAGAAATAGCCGCAATATTCGATATTCCGCGTAAACGACCGGCGTTGAACGGTGTTCAGGAAGTTGCGGGCAAAGATATCGGCGCGCGCTGCGGGCGGCCCGTCGACGCGGGCACGGTCGACGAACCCCTGCGCCGCGGAACCGCCCAGACTTGCAGCACCGCTGCCGCGTTGTCCCGCCGGCACTGGTCCGCCCGACTGCACCGATCCGGGGCGGATCACGCCCGCCGTTTCCGAAATGGGCACCGGTATCGGTGCGCCACAGGCTGCCACCGCAGCCAGTAGACAGACAGAGATCAGGAACGGGCGCATGCGCGGAGCCTTTCGGAAACGAAGAGGACCGGAGATCCGGTCACGGCAATCAGCCCAGCAGCTCTTTGACTTTCGCGGCCACCGCCTCGGCAGTGATCCCGAACTTCTCGAACAGCACCTCGGCGGGCGCGGAGGCGCCGAACCCGTCCATGCCGACGAAACCGGCCTTGGCCTCGCGGCCCCGTTCGCCCAGCAAGAGCGCATCCCAGCCCTGCCGCACGCCCGCCTCGATGGCGACGCGGACCGGGCCCGCGGGCAGCACGCGTTTGCGGTAGGCGGGGTCCTGTGCGGCGAACAGCTCCATCGACGGGACCGACACGACGCGCACGCCGATCTCTTCGGCCTCGAGCAGCTCCTTTGCCGCCATGGCGACCGAAACCTCGGAGCCCGACGCCATCAGGATCGCGCGCCGTTTCGCGCCCGCCTCGGCAAGGACATAGGCGCCCTGCGCGGTCAGGTTCTTGTTTTTGTGATCGCGCCGCACCAGGGGCAGGTTCTGCCGCGACAGGGCAAGGATATAAGGCGTCCGCGCGCTGGTCAGCGCCAGTTCCCAGGCCTCTGCCGTCTCGACGGTATCGGCGGGGCGGATAACCACCAGATTCGGCGTGGCGCGCAGCATCGCCAGATGTTCGACCGGCTGGTGCGTCGGCCCGTCCTCGCCCAGACCGATGCTGTCATGCGTCATCACATAGGTGACGGGCGCCCCCATCAGGGCAGACAGGCGGATCGCGCCGCGCGCATAATCGGTGAAACACATGAACGTGCCGCCATAGGGCCGCACGCCCCCGTGCACGGCCATGCCGTTCATCGCGGCGGCCATGCCGTGCTCGCGGATGCCGTAATAGACATAGCGCCCGGCGCGGTCTGTCGCGGAAAACACGCCCATGTCGGGTGTCTTGGTGTTGTTCGATCCTGTCAGGTCCGCCGAGCCGCCGATGGTTTCGGGCATGACCGGGTTGATGATCTCGAGGGTGTTTTCGCTCGACTTGCGGGTGGCCATCGCCTTGTCCGCCTCGACCGCCTGCTTTTTGAACGCGCGGATGCGGCCCGCCAGCGCCTTGGGCGCTTCGCCGGCAAAGGCGCGGTGGAACGCGGCCCGTTTGCTGTCCGACAGTTTGCTTTCCGATTGTTTGTCCAGACGGGCCTGCCATTCGGCGTGTGCGTCCGCGCCGCGGGTGCCCATTGCCTCCCACTGCGATTTGACATCGGCGGGGATTTCGAACGGGCCGTAGGTCCAGCCGTAGGCCTCGCGGGTGTCGGCGATCAGCTTGGCGTCGGTCAGCGCGCCGTGGCCCTTGGAGGTGTCCTGGGCCGAGGAGCCGAGGGCGATATGTGTTTTGCAGGCCAGCATCGACGGGCGCGGATCGGCCTTGGCGGCCGAGATTGCGGCGTCGATGGCACCCGGATCGTGGCCGTCGACCTCGAGGACGTGCCAGCCGGAGGCGGCAAACCGTGCCATCTGGTCGGTGCGGTCCGACAGCGAAACCGGCCCGTCGATGGTGATGCCGTTGTGGTCGAAAAACACGACGAGACGCGACAGCTTGAGCCGCCCGGCGAGGGCGAGGGCCTCCTGGCTGACGCCCTCCATCAGGCAGCCGTCACCGGCGATGACATAGGTGTGGTGGTCGATCAGACCCTTGCCGAAGCGGGCGCGCAGGTTTTCCTCGGCGATGGCCATGCCGACCGCATTCGCGAGGCCCTGACCGAGCGGACCGGTCGTCGTTTCGATGCCGCCGGCGTGGCCGTACTCGGGATGGCCGGCCGTAATTGACCCCCATTGGCGGAAATTCTTGATCTGGTCGATGGTCATATCGGCATAGCCGGTCAGATGCAGCACGGAGTACAGCAGCATCGAGCCGTGGCCCGCCGACAGCACGAACCTGTCCCGGTCGGGCCATTCGGGCGCCGCCGGATCGAATTTCAGATGCCGCTGAAACAGCACGGTCGCCACGTCCGCCATGCCCATCGGCATGCCCGAATGGCCGGAATTCGCGGCAGCGACGGCGTCGAGCGTCAGGGTCCGGATGGCGGTGGCAAGCGTCCAGTGCTCGGGGTGGGCGGCGCGGAGAGCGGCGATGTCCAAGGGCGGGATCCTTAATAAATGTCGGGCCGCAGGCGGCCGCAGGTACAGGTGTCGGGCCGCAACCGGCCGGTGGGCCGCGTGGCGCGCAGCATAAAAAGGGGTGGCGGTGAGGTCATATCAGGGACGGCCCCAAGATCAAGGACGCGTTGACCGGCACGTCCGCCGGGGGGCGGGATCGGGTGTCACGGACCGTGATGGGCCCGTGTCGGCGCGTTGATGAAGGTCGCGGGGCAGAGTGTTGATTTTTCACGAAAACACCGGTTTGCCATTCGCAGTACCAATCGCTTAATGTGAACGCGGTACGTTGCGAGTCGGTCGGCGGTCCCGGGTCGCGGAGTTTGCAGCCCGGGCCAGGCGCCGTGCAGCGACGACAGATGACGGCCACGGGTCTCCCTGCGGGCGGCGCCGAGTTCGAAAATGGGGCAAAAATGAACGATATCAATGCGCTGGAGGCAAGAATTGCGATGGCCTTCGTTCGCCTGAAAGAGGCGATCGACAAGGCGGGGCCTGCCGCGACGGTGCCGGAACCCGAAGAGATCGATGCGTCGGAAACACCTGAGGCCCTCAAGGCACAGCTGGAGGACGAGCGCACCGTCAACGCCCAGCTCGAAGAGCGGGTACGGGCCCTGAAAAAACGGCAGGATCAGAAACTCGCCACTCTGGAAGAGCGGGTTTCCGCCCAGAAAGCCCAGATCGCCGAGCTGGACGTACACATTCAGCGGGTGCAGACCGCCAACGCCGAACTGCGTGAGGTCGCCACCGAAATGCGCACCGCCCTGATCGACGAGACCGCCGATCCCGGTCTGGTGAACCGTGCGATGCTTGCCGAACTCGAGGCGTTGCGGGCCACCCAATCCGCCGACCGGGCCGAGGTCGATGCGATTCTCGGCGAACTCACCGCAACTCTCGAAGAGGTCTGAGCCATGCCGCAAGTTGAAATCACGATCGGTGGCCGCAATTTCGAGGTTGCCTGTCAGGCGGGCGAGGAGTCTTTCTGCAATCCGCCGCCGCCATGCTCGACACCGAGGCGCAGACCCTGTCGACGCAGATCGGGCGGATGCCAGAATCGCGGATGTTGCTGATGGCGGGGTTGTTGCTGGCCGACAAGACGGCGGCGCTGGAGGACAAGTTGCGCGAGGCCGAGACCCTGAACGCCGAAATATCGCACACGATCGCCCGGATGGAGGCGCGCGGGCTGACCGAAGAGGCCGCCGTGCCCGATCCGGACACCGCGCCGGCCGCCGGTGAGGAGCCTGCGTTGTCGGATGAGATCGCCGGACTTCTCGAAGAGATTGCCGAGCAATCCGAAGGGCTTGCCGTTGCCCTCGAGGCGAAGACCGCCTGACGGACCGGATCAGCCGAGGGTGCGGACGGTGGCAAGGGCAAGGTCGATGAACGCCTCCATACGATCCGCGTCGCGGATATCGTGACGCAGACGCAGGCGCATGCCGCCTGGCGACAGGATCAGGATCGGCTGACCTTCGTCGCCCTGCCGAGCGGGCTTCCATCCGGCGAAAAGCTTGCCCAGATCGGCTAGGTCGACGCGGCGGTGAGGATTGGTCGTGGCAAGGACCGTCAGCAGTTCGGGTCCCTCGACGGGTCGCAGACCTTCGGCCTCGAATCCCAGTCTGCCGCCGGTCAGCCGCTGTATCGCGCGCCGTCCCTGTGGCCCGTCGAGCCGGGTGAGAACCTGTGCCGCGATGGCCGTATCGCCGCCGGCGATGGCGGGGCCGATTATCAGGGTTCCGTCGCGCCAGCGCGGCTCCTCGCAACGCCACTCGGTGATCCGGCGTTGGGGTCCGGCCTCGCCTGCGGTGTTCGACAGGCGTGCCTCCGCCTGCCATCCCGGACCGCTGCGCGCCGTCAGTCGCAGTATCGCGGGGCGCCCGAGGGTCTGCTCGTTCTGGGTCAGCGACCATCCGCGCCGGGCGGCAAGAGCCTGAAAATCTTCGTGTTTTCGCACTTCTCGTCGGCGCTGCCAGAAAAAGCCGCCGTAAACAGCGGCAGCGCCAAGGGCGACAAGGGCAATCCCGGTCCAGATCATCCGCGTGACCGCCCCTTGGCGCAGAAAAAATACGTTCCGACGCAAAGCGTGGAAAGTTCGGGGCCGACGAGGGGCTGTCGATTTTTGGCCCGGCCCCGACATCCCCCCGGACCGTGGCAACGGGCACAGGTCCTGCAGGGCAATTCGGCTCCGTCGGGCGTGCATCCAGTGCCGAAACAGAACCATGCGGCTTGCAAAAGGGCAAAGCGGTTGGTGAGATCTCGGTGAGATCGCACCGCGACTGTGGCAGCACGGGCACCCTGTTGGGCACCGGCAGCGAAAACGCCGCGGTTTCCGACGGCGTTGCGGTGTCCGTCAGCCGTGACGGACCCCCGCCACGACATCCTGCATCAGCCGTTGGCGTCGCGGATCTTGTCGGCGGCGGCCTTGTCGAAGGTCAGGCCCTTGTCCTCGAACAGCGTATCGAGTTCGCCTGACAGCATCATTTCGGTGATGATGTCGCAGCCGCCGACGAATTCGCCTTTGACGTAAAGCTGCGGGATCGTCGGCCAGTCGGAGAAGTCCTTGATCCCCTGCCGGATTTCCGCGTCGTCCAGCACATTCACGTCCGTATAGTCGATGCCGATAAAGTTCAGCACCCTGGCGACCCGGGAGGAAAACCCGCACTGCGGCATTGCCCTGGTGCCTTTCATGAAAAGGACCACGTCGCTGGCATCGACGGTCGATCTGATCCGGTTCTCGGCGGTTGCGTCTGTCGTCGGGGCGGCGGAATTTTCGGCGGTCATGATGTCACTTTCGATGATCTGGAACGGAGGAGGCGGCGCAGGCCGCCGTAGCCTATGTAAAACGGGCCGAATATCGCAAGAAGCAGACCGCGCACCATTACGCCGGCGCCTTCGTGGTCAGGGCCAGCGCGTGCAGGTCACCGTCGGTGCCGTCCATCTTGCCTTTCAGGGCTGCATAGACCGCGCGCTGCTGCTGCACGCGGTTTTGGCCGCGAAAGCTTCTCGTCGACCACATGGGCCGAAAAATGCGCCCCGTCGTCGCCGTCGACCCGGATGTCGGCATGGGGAAACGCATCGCGCAGGAGGGTTTCGATCTGGGTGGCATCGATGGGCATGGCGCTATCCGTGTCTTTGTTGATGATAAGGTAGGGAGTGCGCGGCGTCGGTGCAAGGTCACAGGCGGTGTCAGAGTGGCGGGGCGAGAGCGGTCTCGAACGACGACAGGTAGAGTGTGGCGAGATCGGTGAGAGGGGCCGCGTCCGTGCCGAGCCGCAAGGCATCGCCCCCGAAGGCGCCGATCCTCGTGAGGGGCAGGCCGCGTGCCGTGGCGGCGGCCATGAGGGTGTCGGCACCGGCGGTATCGGCGGCAATCAGATAGCGGGCCTGATCCTCGCCAAACAGCGCGGCGGTGCCTGTCGTGTCGACCGTCAGGCCGATTCCGGCGGCGTGGGCCATCTCGAATGCCGCAAGCGCGAGGCCACCATCGGCCAGATCTGTACAGGCGCGGATATGGGATGCGTGTCCGAGGATGAAGGCACCGTGCGCCGCCTCGGCGACCAGATCGACGCGCGGTGCATCGCCTGCCTCGAGGCCGAAATGTTCGGCGGCGAGGGCGGATTGCCCAAGGTGCCCGCAGGTCTCCCCGAGCAGCAGCAGGACGTCGCCCGGGCGCGCGGGCCCCGCGATGATGCCGGCGAAATCGTCGATCAGACCGACCGCGCCGATGGTCGGCGTCGGCAGGATCGCGGTCCCGTCGGTCTCGTTGTAGAGCGACACGTTGCCCGACACGACCGGCATGTCGAGAGCCAGGCAGGCCGCCCCGATCCCCTCAATGGCGCCGACAAGCTGCCCCATGATGCGCGGTTTCTGCGGGTTGCCGAAGTTGAGGTTGTCGGTCGTCGCCAGCGGTCGCGCGCCGACCGCGATCAGGTTGCGATAGGCCTCGGCCACCGCTTGGCTGCCGCCCATCACCGGGTTCGCCTGCACATAGCGCGGTGTGACGTCCGAGGTGAAGGCGAGCGCCTTGGTCGTGCCATGCACCCGCACGATGCCCGCGCCGAGCCCCGGCGTGCGCAGCGTATCGGCCATCACCTGACTGTCGTATTGCTCGTAAACCCAATGTTTTGCGGCGTAATTGGGCGAGGACAGCAGCGATTTCAGCCCTTCGATGGCGTCGATCTCGGGTAGATCGGGAAGCGGCTCTGGCGTGGGCGTCGCCTCCCACGCGCGATCGTATTCGGGGGCGGAGGAGGCGAGGGTGGACAGCGGCAGATCGGCCTTCGTCTCGCCGTTGAGCCGCACCCAGAACCGGTCCTGCGCAATCGTTTCGCCGACGATGGCGAAATCGAGGTCCCATTTGTCGAACACGGCGCGCGCCACGGCCTCTTTTTCGGGGCGCAGGACCATGAGCATGCGCTCCTGGCTCTCGGACAGCATCATCTCGTAGGCGGTCATGTCCCGCTCGCGCACCGGCACCCGCTCGAGGTCAAGGCGGATGCCGAGGCCACCCTTGTCGCCCATTTCCACTGCCGAACAGGTCAGACCCGCGGCCCCCATGTCCTGGATGGAGATTACGGCGCCGGTCGCCATCAACTCGAGGCAGGCCTCCATCAGGCGCTTTTCGGTGAACGGATCGCCGACCTGAACGGTTGGGCGCTTGTCCTCGATTGTATCGTCGAACTCGGCGCTGGCCATCGTCGCACCGCCAACGCCGTCACGGCCGGTTTTCGCGCCCAGATAGACGACGGGCATGCCGACGCCGCTCGCCGCCGAATAGAAGATCGCGTCCGCGTCCGCGATCCCGGCGGCAAAGGCGTTCACCAGGCAATTGCCGTTGTAGGCGGCATGAAACCGCACCTCGCCACCCACCGTCGGCACACCGAAACAGTTGCCATAGCCGCCGATGCCCGCCACCACACCCGAGACCACGGCGCGGGTGCGCGGATGATCCGGCACCCCGAAAGACAGCGCGTTCATCGCCGCGATGGGACGCGCGCCCATGGTGAACACGTCGCGCAGGATGCCGCCCATGCCGGTCGCGGCGCCCTGATAGGGCTCGATATAGCTGGGGTGGTTGTGGCTCTCCATCTTGAAGATCACGGCCTGTTTCCTGCCGTCAGGCCCTGCGCCGATATCGACGACGCCCGCGTTTTCGCCCGGGCCGCAAATCACCTGGTTGCCCGTCGTGGGCAGGGTGCGCAGCCATTTCTTCGAGGATTTGTAGGAACAATGCTCGTTCCACATCGCCGAAAAGATGCCCAGTTCGGTAAACGACGGGTCGCGTCCGATGATGTCCAGCAGGCGCGCATATTCGTCGTCCGTCATGCCGTGGGCGGCGATGAGGTCTGCGGTGATGGCGGGTTCGCCCATGTCTGATGTTCCTCAGGCCGCGGTTTCTGGGTGCCTTCTAGCGGCCCGCCGGGGTGCGCGAAAGGGGCAGGGGCACCATCTGAACGACTGGCGCAAAGATCCGCAGTCGCGACGCGACCTTGCGGCAGATCAACGCCCTGTGCACGATAACGCGTAAAAGTTGGCACCACAAAACAGGAGAAACACGATGTTCAGTAAAATCGTCGTCGGCACCGACGGGTCCGACGCCTCGGCGCGCGCCCTGACGCTCGCGGTCGACCTCGCGCTTAAATATGACAGTGCGCTGCATCTGGTGCATGTGCCGGAACCGGTGTCGGTGGCCTATGCGATGGGCGCCGTGCCCGGATACCACGTCGTCACGACGATGCCGTCGAAC
Source organism: uncultured Alphaproteobacteria bacterium (assembly GCA_963761735.1). Classification (GTDB taxonomy): domain Bacteria; phylum Pseudomonadota; class Alphaproteobacteria; order Rhodobacterales; family Rhodobacteraceae; genus CAVXHQ01. The sequence goes on along the minus strand of CAVXHQ010000004.1, from coordinate 103,966 downwards.
GAAGAGGTCGCGCAAGCGGCACAGGTGGTGCTCGACGCGGCGGTCGAAACGGTGACGCAGGCCGGCGGCACGGTGGCCAACGCGGTGCATCACCGGGGCGACGCGGCACGCGAGATCCTGAATTACGCCGATGCGATCGGCGCCGACCTTGTCGTGACGGGCCGTCGCGGCCTTGGTGCCGTCGCGGGCTTGTTTCTGGGCAGTACGTCGCAGCGAATCACGCATCTGGCAAAGATCGCCGTGTTGTCCGTCGCCTGAAGGCGCGGGTTTTGGCGTGCGTATCCTTGTGGACGGCGCGTTGGACAAAAAAATGCCGGGCACGGAGCCCGGCAAGTCCAACAGGGAGGTGAAGGTGACGCGCACTTGAGCATCATCGCCTTCGAAAGATGAAATAGGCGGCAACGTGCGAACCGGCAAGTCGGAGAACCCCGACCATTGGTCAAACCCGCCATGCGCGCGGTGCATGGCTGCCTGACGCTCCGAAGGGGGCCTGGGTCCGCGGCGTTCCGATGCCGCACGGGAAACGCAACCTTCAGGCTAGGCAGTCTGGGCGGCTTCTCCGGCCTCGCGCAGTTTCCTGCGGTGCTCCATGATCTCTTCCTGCACGAAATCGCGGAACGCGGATATCCGCTTGGACTGACGCAATTCCTCGGGATAGGCGAGGAAAACCGGCACTTCCGCGCTTTCGACATCGGGCATGATCCGCACCAGATCGGGAAAATCCCGGGTCAGGTAATCGGGCAGGACACCGATCCCCAGGTTGTGCAGCACGCCCTGCAACACCCCGAAATAGTTGTTCACCGTCAGCAGCGACGGAATGTCATAGGACATCAGCTGCTGTACCAGCGTCTGGCCCGCCGAAACCTGCGGCGAACTGGGCGACTGACAGATGAGGCGATGCGTCGAGATATCGGGGAAATCGGTCATCACGCCGTTTTTCTCGATGTACTGGCTCGACGCATAGAGCCCCATCCGGATCGACATCAGGCGTTTGCGGATCAGGTCGGCCTGCGACGGCTCTTTCATCCGGATCGCCACATCGGCCTCGCGCATCGGCAGATCGAGGACGCGCTCTTCGAGCATCAGATCGATTTTCAGCCCCGGGTATTTTTCATAGAGCTTGGCCAGGCGCGGCGCCAGCCACAGCGTCCCGAACCCCGTCGAGGTCGTCACCCGCAGCTCGCCGAACACCTCTTCTTCGCTGTCGCGGATCCGGGCCGACGCCGCCTCGAGGCGGCGGTTCATCGAGCGGGTGGCGTCGAACAGCAACTCTCCCTGCTCGGTCAGGATAAGGCCACGGGCGTGGCGGTGAAACAGCGTCGTGTTGAGCGTTTCCTCGAGGGCGCGGATCTGACGGCTGACCGCCGACTGGCTCAGATGCAGGGTGTCGCCCGCGTGGGTGAGCGAGCCCGCGTCGGCGACCGCATGAAAAATGCGCAGCTTGTCCCAGTCCATGGTTCTGCCTTTCGGCCCCGTTCTGGGGGGCGGTGCGGGGGACGTGCCGGGGCGCGTCACTGAGGGGTGCATATGCCCCATGGGCCCCGTTTGGCAAATATTCATGAAGGTTTCATGTCCGTGCGTCGGGGCAGGTGTCATGCCCGCTGTGTCTCAATGGTCCGGTGAGGTGTCAGAGGGCAGGCAGATGCCGCGATCGGGGGTGCGGCAGCTGGCATCTCCATTCGGATAGCTAAGCATTGCGGGACGTTTCCAAAACCCCGTGGGCTGCGGTTGTCGCACGGCAGATGCGGCCCGGGGTTCGCGAACGCGGCGGATGGATTTCCCCCGCGGTGCGTCCTATGATCGGGCGGCACACCGCCGTGCCACGGTTTGGCGGGTGCGGGCAGTGATCGGGGCGCACAAGAATGGCAGTGGGTATTTTCGACAGCGGCATCGGCGGGCTGACCGTTCTCGATGCGGTGACGGCGCGGTTGCCGGATCTGCCGCTGGTCTATTTTGCCGACAGCGCCAACGCGCCTTACGGCGTGCGCACCGCCGACGACATCTACGATCTGACCTGCGCCGCCGTGCAGCGCCTGTTCGACGAAGGCTGCGATCTGGTGATTCTTGCGTGCAACACCGCCTCTGCCGCCGCGCTGCGGCGCATGCAGGAGGGCTGGGTCCCGCCGGGCAAACGGGTGCTCGGCGTCTTTGTGCCGCTGATCGAGGCGCTGACAGAACGCCAGTGGGGCGACAATTCGCCGCCCCGCGAGGTGGCCATAAAACATGTGGCGCTGTTCGCCACGCCCGCCACGGTATCGTCACGCGCGTTCCAGCGCGAGCTGGCGTTCCGCGCGGTCGGTGTCGACGTCGAGGCGCAGGCCTGCGGCGGCGTCGTCGATGCCATCGAAGAGGGCGACATGATCCTGGCCGAGGCCCTCGTGCGCAGCCATGTCGAGGCGCTGACGCGCAAGATGCCGGCGCCGGACGCCGCCGTGCTGGGCTGTACGCATTACCCGTTGATGGCAAAGACGTTTCAGGACGCGTTGGGGGCCGATGTCCGCGTCTTTTCGCAGGCAACCCTCGTGGCCGAGAGCCTGGCCCATTATCTTGACCGTCGCCCTGAAATGATCGGCACGGGATCCGGCGTCCGGTTCCTGACCACCGGCAGGCCGCCGCGCGTCGGCGACCGCGCGACGCAGTTTTTGCGACGCCGGATCACCTTCGAGCCGGCATGACGACGCCGGATCACCTTCGAGCCGGCATGACATTGTACGCGCCGCGCCGCATCACCATCTGACTTCCGACAAGGACCATCATGACCGCATCCGTCGCAATCCTTGGCGCCTCGGGCTATACCGGCGCCGAACTCGTCCGCATCGTCGCGACCCATCCGGGATTGCGCGTGGCGGCGCTGTCCGCGGATCGCAAGGCGGGGATGACGATGGCGCAGGTCTATCCGCAACTGCGCCACCTCGATCTGCCGCCGCTGGTCAGGATGGAGGACATCGACTTTGCCGGCATCGATCTGGTGTTCGCGGCCTTGCCTCACGGCCTCAGTCAGGCGCTCGTCCGCGATCTGCCGGACAGCGTCAAAGTCGTGGACCTTGGCGCCGATTTCCGGCTGCGCGACCCGGCGATGTACGAAAAATGGTACGGCGCGCCGCATGTTGCGACCGACTTGCAAAAAACCGCCGTCTACGGACTGACGGAATTTTACCGCGACGATATCCGCGCCGCACGGCTGGTGGCGGGCACGGGGTGCAACGCCGCCACTGTGCAGTTTGCCCTGCGCCCGCTGATCGAGGCCGGGGTGATCGACCTCGACGAGATCATCTGCGACCTCAAGAACGGCATATCCGGAGCGGGCCGCGCCCTGAAAGAGACGATGCTGTTCACCGAGCGCAGCCATGATGTCGTGGGGTATTCCCAGGGCGGAAAACACCGGCACCTTGGCGAGTTCGATCAGGAATTCTCGGCACTGGCAGGCCGTCCGGTCGAGATACAGTTCACGCCGCATCTGGTGCCAATGTCGCGCGGCATCCTTGCGTCTTGTTATCTGCGTGGCGACCCGGCGGCGATCCACGCGGCCCTTGCCGCCCGCTACGAAGACGAGCCGTTCATCGTCACGCTGCCCTTCGGTCAACTGCCGGGGACTGGTGCGGTGACGGGATCGAATTTTTGCCACATCGGCGTCGTCGGTGATCGCAGGCCGGGGCGCGCGCTGGTGGTGGCAACCCTCGACAATCTTGCCAAGGGATCGTCGGGGCAGGCGGTGCAGAACGCCAATCTGATGCTGGGCATGCCCGAGACCGACGGGCTGATGCTCGCCCCCGTGTTCCCATGAAATCAACTGCCCGGAGGCGACCATGAGCGGTTTCAAAGGCCTGAAGAAACAGCGCCGCATCCAGGTGCTCACACTTGCCGGGGCGGCCATCGCCGCGGTCCTCGTATCGCTGTGGTTCCTGCCTGACAGCTCGTTTCAGTTTTTCCGCTCGCCGTCGGAGGTACGCACCGCGGCGCCCGCCCCGACGGAGCTGTTCCGGATCGGCGGTCTGGTCGAGCCGGGCAGCATCGTGCGCGGCGAGGGCGAGCAGATCCGCTTTGCCGTGACCGACAATGCCGCGACCCTTCCGGTGGTCTATACCGGCATCCTGCCAGATCTGTTTTCCGAGGGCGAAGGCGTGGTGGCGCAGGGCCGATGGGTGAACGACACCTTCGAGGCCGTTGAAATCCTTGCCAAACACGACGAAACCTACATGCCCCGCGAGGTCATCGACGCGCTGAAGGAAAGCGGCACCTACGTCGACCCCGAAGGCGCGTGAGGGTCGCGCAACGTCCGGTGCCGCAGCCGTGAATTAACCGGCATGCGGGCATGTATCCCTTCAGTCTCGAGGGGAAATCCATGCAATCAGTACGTGATATCGCGACCCAGATCGTCGCCCGCGAAGGCGGCTACGTGAACGACCCCGACGATCCGGGCGGGGCCACGAATTTCGGCGTCACCATCGGCACGATGCGCAGACTCGGTCTCGATCTCGATGGCGACGGGCAGGTGACGACGGCCGACGTGCGCCGTCTGACGGCCGGGCAGGCGACCGACATCTTTGTCGAACACTATTTTCGCAGGCCGCGTATCGCGGAACTGCCGCAGGCGGTGCAGGCGTCGGTGTTCGACATGTACGTCAACGCGGGCGCCAATGCCGTCAAAATCCTGCAACGCCTGATCCGCAGCATGCGGATCGAGATTTCCGTCGACGGCGTCATCGGTCCGCAGACGATTGGGGCCGCGCACTCCGCCGCGCAGGCAGCACCGCAGCATTTTGCCGACGCCTATGGCATCGCCCGGCGCAACTATTACTACCGCCTCGCCGATGGTCGCCCGGCAAGCCGGAAATACGCGCGCACCCGCGCGGGTGGCAAGGGCGGCTGGATCGTCCGGGCCGAGGAATTCATCTCGCCGCGCTATCGACTGACCGATGCGCAGCACCGCGAAAGGACCGCGTCATGGGGATAATGGGACAGATCGCGGGGCTGTTCTTCGGCTCTGGCCGCAACGTCGTCGTCGAGACGGCACAGGTGTTCCGCGAGAACGCCGAAGGTGCGGCGGCGCGCGCAGCCGTGCATCAGGGGGCCGTGTCGGCGCAATATGCCGCCGAATTCGCGGGGCCCCGGGTCGGGTTTTTCGACCGGTTCATCGACGGTCTCAACCGGTTGCCGCGTCCGTTCATGGCGTTCGGCGTGCTTGGCCTGATGACCATGGCGATGGTCGATCCGGTCTGGTTTGCACAGCGGATGGTGGGCATATCGCTGGTGCCCGAGCCGCTGTGGTGGCTGATGGGCGCGATCGTCAGCTTTTATTTCGGCGCGCGCTATCAGGCGCAGGGAGAGCGGTTTCAGCGCGACATCGCCCAGACGATGGCCCGGGTGCCGCAGGTCGTGGCCGACATCGACGCGCTCGACGCCCTGCGTCCACCTGTCGCGCCGTCCACGCCGTCCGCCCCCGCGGCGCCGGATGCCGAAGTGCCGGATGCCGAAGTGCCGGATGCAGACATGCCGGATGCAGACATGCCGGTTGCCAACCCGGCGCTGGCCGACTGGCAGCGCAGCATCGCGGACGCGCGCGGCCAATCGCACGGCTGAACGGGGCAGATCTGACGCAGGCGTGATCGTGCGTCCCGCCGCCGCCCATTGGCGCGGGCGGGCGGGGCGGGTAGGGTTCCGCCATGATAGCAGAACTTGGACATTTCACCCTGATTCTGGCGTTTTGCATCGCCATACTTCAGACGATCGTGCCTCTCGTGGGCGCACACAAGGGCTGGCGCGGGTGGATGCTTTTCGCCGAACCCGCGGCCACCGCGCAGTTCGTCCTGCTGGCGTTTTCCTTTGCCGCACTGACCTATGCCTTCGTCACCTCGGATTTTTCGCTGCGACTGGTGTATCTGAACTCGCATTCCGCCAAGCCACTGATCTATAAGATTTCCGGCGTCTGGGGCAATCACGAGGGCTCTTTGCTGTTGTGGAACCTGATCCTCGCACTGTTCGGCGCCGCCGCCGCGTGGTTTGGCGGCAATCTGCCCGCCACGCTGCGCGCCCGCGTGCTGGCGGTGCAGGCCAGCGTCACGGTTGCCTTCCTGGCGTTCCAGATCTTCACGTCGAACCCGTTCCTGCGCCTGGAAACGCCGCCCTTCGATGGCCAGGACCTGAACCCGCTGTTGCAGGACTTCGGCCTCGCGTTCCATCCCCCGTTCCTCTACCTCGGCTATGTCGGTCTTTCGATGACGTTTTCCTTCGCCGTCGCCGCCTTGATCGAGGGCCGCGTCGACGCCGCCTGGGGCCGCTGGGTCCGTCCGTGGACGCTTGCGGCGTGGATATTCCTGACGATCGGCATCGCGCTTGGATCGTGGTGGGCCTATTACGAGCTTGGCTGGGGCGGGTTCTGGTTCTGGGATCCGGTCGAGAACGCGTCGTTCATGCCGTGGTTGTTCGCCGCCGCCCTGCTGCATTCCGCCATCGTCGTGGAAAAGCGCGAAGCGCTCAAGGCGTGGACGATCCTGCTCGCGATCCTCGCCTTCGGGTTCACGGTGCTGGGCGCGTTCATCGTCCGCTCCGGTGTGCTCACGAGCGTGCACGCCTTCGCCAACGATCCCGAACGGGGTGTCTGGCTGCTGGCGATCCTGGCGGTATTTACCGGCGGCGCGCTGACGCTTTTCGCCATGCGGGCCAGTGCGATGGAAAACAAGGGCGTGTTTTCCACCGTCAGCCGCGAAAGCGCGCTGGTACTGAACAACATCCTGCTCGCCGTGGCAGCCTTCGTCGTCTTTATCGGCACGATCTGGCCGCTGGTGGCGGAAATGGCCTTCGACCGGACGATGTCCGTCGGTGCCCCGTTCTTCGATGCCGCGTTCACGCCGTTCTTCGTCGGGCTGGCGGTGATCATGCCGCTGGGGTCGCTGCTGGCGTGGAAACGCGGCAGCCTGAACCGCGTCGTCTGGCCGCTCGTGGGCATGGTTTTCGTCGCCAATGCCTTCGGCCTGCTGGCGTTCGCCATGACCACCGGGCAATCCGCCGTCGGCCCCATCGGCACCGCCCTCGGCGTCTGGGTCGTGCTTGGCGCCGGCTTCGATCTGTGGCTGCGCACCGGGCGCGACGGGGCAATGGCGCGCCTCGGGCGAATGACGCGGCTGCCCCGGTCCGACTGGGGCAAGGCGGTGTCGCACGCGGGCCTCGGCGTCATGATATTCGGCGTCGCCGCGATGACGGCCTGGGCGCAGGAGGATATCCGCACCGCCCAGATCGGCGATCGCTGGGCCGTCGGCAGCCACGAGATCACGCTGCGCAGCATCGAGCAGGGGCAGGGGCCCAACTACGTGACCACGCTGGCCGAGCTTGGCGTGTACCGGGGCGGTCGCGAGGTGGCGGTGCTGGTTCCCGAAAAGCGGTTCTATCCGGTGGCGGGCATGCCGACGACCGAGGCCGCGATTTCCAACGGCATCCTGCGTGACGTCTACATCGCCCTTGGCGACGAACAGGTCGGCGGCGGCTATGCGGTGCGAACCTATATCAAACCGTTTGCAAATTGGATCTGGGGCGGTGCCATCCTGATGGCCCTCGGCGGCGCGATATCGCTGAGCGACCGGCGCCTGCGGGTGGCGGCGGGGGCGACGCGCAAGGCCAAGACGCCCGCCGCGGTGCCGGCGGAATGAAACGCCTGCTCTGCGCGATCGCGATGCTGCTGAGCCTTGCCGTGCCTGCCGCCGCGGTACAACCCGACGAGATGCTGGCAGACCCTGTGCTGGAGGCCCGCGCCCGCGAGATCAGCGCGGGCCTGCGCTGTCCGGTGTGCCGCAACGAGAGCATCGACGAGAGCAACGCGACCCTGTCGCGCGACCTGCGGCTGCTGGTCCGCGAACGGCTCGTGGCGGGCGACAGCGATGCGCAGGTGGTCGATTTCATCGTCTCGCGGTTTGGCGAATTCGTGCTGCTGCGTCCGGGCATTTCGGGCAGTAATCTGATCCTGTGGCTGGCGGCGCCCGCCATGCTTATCACCGCTCTGGGTGTCGGTTGGGCGACGGTCCGGCGCCGCGCCGCGCCCGATGCGGCCCTGACCGACGCCGAAAAGGCGCGTCTCGAGGCGATTTTGAACGATTGACGCCTCAATGGGGGTTTCAGCGCCGCCCGGCCCCGTATCTATGGTGCACTGCCGACAACCCCGGGGTCCGATATGAAATACGACACGATCGAATACGACGTGACCGACGACATCGCGGTCGTCACGCTCAACCGGCCTTCCGTGATGAACGCACTCAACACGCAAATGCGGGCCGAGATCGCCTATGCGGTGAAAAAGGCGTCGACCGAGGCGCGGGTGATCGTGCTGACCGGTGCGGGTCAGTCGTTCTGCTCGGGGCAGGATCTGGGCGACGGCGGCTCCGCTGCCTCATTGGACCTCGAGCGGACATTGCGCGACGAATACGTGCCGATGCTGACCGCGATCATCGACGCGCCGGTGCCGACGATTGCCGCCGTGGGCGGCCCCGCCGCCGGGGCGGGCGCCAACCTTGCCCTTGCCGCCGATGTGGTGATCGCCTCCGAGCGGGCGTATTTCGTGCAGGCCTTCACCCGGATCGGCCTTATTCCCGACGCGGGCGGCACCTGGATGCTGCCGCGCCAGATCGGGCTGGCGCGCGCGATGGGGGCGGCCCTGTTCGCCGACAAGGTGAGCGCCCGGCAGGCGGTAGAATGGGGCATGATCTATGAAGCAGTGCCGCAGGACGATTTCGACGCCCACTGGCGCGCCCGCGCGGCGCATCTGGCCAAGGGGCCGACGGCGGCCTACGCCCATGTGAAAACCGCGATGCGCCGGTCGTCGCAAAACACACTGACCGATCAGCTCGCCCTCGAGGCGCAGTTGCAGGGAGAGTGCGGCAAGACCCGCGATTTCCGCGAAGGCGTGATGGCGTTCCTTGAAAAGCGTGCCCCGAAATACGAGGGCCGCTAGGGCGCGGGCCGCATCAGCGTCAGATACACGCTGTCCGACCAGACGCCATCGATGCAATAGGTCTGTTCCGCGCGCCGCGTTTCGGCAAAGCCGAGCGATGTCAGCAGCCCGACAGAGGCCTCGTTGTCGGGATCGACATCGGCGAAGGCAGACGCCAGATCGGTCGTGCGCCAGATATGCGGCAGGATCGCCTCCATCGCCTCGCGCACGAAACCGCGCCGCCAGTAATCGGGGTGCAGGATAAACCCCACTTCCGCGTCGTGCCCCATCCCCGCATTGCCGATGGCGATGCCGTCGTCGTCGATGACGAAATAAGTGGGGCGCCTGGCAAACCCGGCGATCTGCCGGTCCAGCCGTTCCTGCGTGACCGACCGGTCGGCATGGGGCACGGTGGACCAATAGCGCATCGCGCGCCCGTTCCCGAACCAGCCGAACATCGCCTCGAGGTCGGTCTGACGGGGACCGCGCAGCACAAGCCGCGCGGTCTTTATCACTGTCTCAGCGTTTTTCGACGTCGACGTAGTCACGCGCCATCTCGCCAAGATACAACTGGCGCGGACGCCCGATCTTCAGCTGCGGATCGGCAAGCTGCTCTTTCCACTGCGAAATCCAGCCAACGGTGCGGGCAACCGCAAAGATCGGCGTGAACATCGACGTCGGGAACCCCATCGCCTCGAGGATGATGCCCGAATAGAAATCGACGTTCGGGAACAGCTTTTTCTCGGCGAAATACGGATCCTCGAGAGCCTGCTTTTCAAGCTCTTTGGCGACCTGCAACAGCGGGTTGTCGTGCACGCCCAGCAATTCGAGAACCTCGTCGGCGCTTTCCTTCAACACCGTCGCGCGCGGATCGAAGTTCTTGTAGACCCGGTGGCCGAACCCCATCAGGCGATAGCTGTCGTTCTTGTCCTTGGCGCGCGCGATGAACTCGGGGATCCGGTCGACGGTGCCGATCTCGCGCAGCATCTCGAGGCAGGCCTGATTGGCGCCGCCGTGCGCGGGGCCCCACAGACAGGCGATGCCGGCGGCGATGCAGGCGAACGGATTGGCACCCGAGGACGAGGCAAGGCGCACCGTCGAGGTCGAGGCATTCTGCTCGTGATCGGCGTGCAGCGTGAAGATCCGGTCCATCGCCTTGGACAGAACCGGGCTCACCTCATAGTTTTGGGCGGGCACCGAAAAGCACATGTGGATGAAATTCGCCGCGTAATCGAGATCGTTGCGCGGATAGACGAAGGGCTGGCCGATGGAATATTTATACGCCATCGCCGCAATCGTCGGCATCTTGGCGATCAGGCGGATGCTGGCGACCTCGCGCTGATGCTCGTCGCGGATGTCGGTGCTGTCGTGATAGAACGCGCTCATCGCGCCGACGACGCCGACCATCGTCGCCATGCAGGGCGCATCGCGCCGGAAACCGCGATAGAAATTGTGCATCTGCTCGTGGATCATCGTGTGATTGGTCACGAGGTTCTCGAACTTCTCCAGCTCGCCCGCCGTCGGCAGCTCACCGTAGAGCAGCAGATAGCACACCTCGAGGTAGTGAGATTTATCGGCCAGCTGATCGATGGGATAGCCCCGGTGCAGCAGCACGCCCTCTTCGCCGTCGATGAAGGTGATCGTGCTGTCGCAGGCGGCGGTCGAGGTGAAACCGGGATCGTAGGTGAAAACGTCCGCCTGGCCATAGAGCTTGCGGATATCGACGACATCGGGCCCGCCGGTCGGCGAGTGGATCGGCAAGTCGTAACTTTTTCCATCGATCGTCAGGGTTGCCGTGCGGGGAGTGTCTGCCATTTCCGTCTCCTTGGTGGAACGCGCCTTGCGGGCTAACCCGTGGCACTCAAATTCGGTGCTGCCGTCCCTGTCCGGGACGGCAGCCGATCAACTCTGCCCCCGGTCCTGCGGATGGGGGCACGGCACGGGTACGCACGGCGCAACCGCCTCAGGCGGTGTGATCGCCGATACGGGCCAGCGTTTCGGCGCGACCCAGAACCAACATCATGTCGAACATGCTTGGGCTGACGCTGCGCCCCGCAAGAACGGCCCGGAGCGGACCTGCGAGTTTACCCAATCCGACACCGCGCGTTTCGGCCACCTGAGCGAGGGTGGCCTCCAACGCTTCTTTCGTCCAGCTAACATTTTGCAGGTGCGGCGTCAATTCTGCGAGCATTTCACGCGCCCCGGCATCCAGTGCGCGTGCCGCCTTCTCGTCGGCAACGACAGGCCGCCCGGTCAGGATAAAGTGCGCCTTATCAAGCAATTCGGGGAACGTCTTTGATCGGTCCTTCAGGCAGTACATCGCGGCTCCCAGGCCTGCCGACTGCGCATCCGTGAAGGCCGGCGCGCCAATGGCGCGGCGGTAGCCCTCGATCTCATGCAGCAGCGCGGCATCGCCCGTGGCGGCAATATGCTGCCCTGACAGGTTCTCCAGTTTCTTGGTGTCGAAGCGTGCCGGGCTCTTGCCGATGCCACCCAGATCGAACCACGCGCGGGCCTGAGCATCGGTGAAAAACTCATCGTCCCCGTGGCTCCACCCCAGCCGCGTCAGATAATTGCGCATCCCCGCCGCCGGATAGCCCATCGCCTGATATTCGGCCGCCCCGGTGGCGCCGTGGCGTTTCGAGAGCTTCTTGCCGTCCGGCCCGAAAATCAACGGGATATGCGCCATCACCGGCACGTCCCAGCCCATCGCCAGATAAATCAGGCGCTGCCGGTGCGCATTGGTCAGATGGTCGTCGCCGCGGATAACATGGGTCACGCCCATGTCGTGATCGTCGACGACGACGGCCAGCATGTAGACCGGCGAGCCATCCGACCGCAGCAGGATCATGTCGTCGAGCTGATCGTTCTGCAGCGTCACGGGTCCCTGCACCGCATCGGTGATGGTGCTGGCCCCGTCGCGCGGCGCCTTCAGGCGAAGGGCATAGAGCGCGTCGGGGTATGTCTCGGGTGCCGCGTCGCGCCAGGGCGAGCGGAACAGCGTCGAGCCACCCCTGGCGCGCGCCGCTTCGCGGAACGCCTCGATCTCATCCTGCGTCGAAAAGCATTTGTACGCCGCGCCGAGGCTGAGCATTTCATGCGCCACCTGCGCGTGCCGGCCGGCGCGGGAATGCTGGCGCAGCGGTTCGCCGTCCCAGTCGAGACCGAGCCAGCGCAGACCATCGAGGATCGCCCTCTCGTTTTCGGGGGTCGAGCGGGCGCGGTCGGTATCCTCGATCCGGAGTTGGAACTGGCCGCCGTTGGCGCGCGCGTAAAGCCAGTTGAAAAGCGCGGTCCGCGCGCCGCCGATGTGCAGCTGTCCGGTGGGCGAGGGCGCGAAGCGGGTGACGACCTCGTTCGTTGCGGTGCCGGTCCGGGGGGCAGTCGGCGTGTCGGTCGGGGCGTCGGGTGTCGGGGCGGTCATCTGGGGCCTCTTGGCAGGGGGCGCGCGCAGCGGCGGCCGGAAAGGGAAAGTACGCCGGGCCGCGTTAACCAGTTGCTAACCATTGCGGCGCAAGTCTGGCGCGACCGGGACCGTCCCCGGCGATACTGTCTGGGAGGCCTAAGGACAAGTGCGCGGGCTGGACATGCGGGCCGGAACTGTGGCCCTCGAAGCTGCCGGGCACCGGATCGACGGCGTGCTCCGGCGCGCCGTTTCAAGGCTGTGGGAAATGTTTGCGGCGGCGATGCTGGCGCAGCGCGGGCATATGTTCGTGTGGGTGCCGGTTTTCCTCGGGGCGGGCATCGGTGTGTATTTCGCCCTGCTCCGCGAACCCTCGGCACAGACGCTGGTCCTGATCGGCGGCAGCGCCGTGGCTGCCGTGCTTGCCGCGCGGCCCGTCGGCGCCGTTCTGGGGCCGTTCGTTCTGGCGCTCGCCCTCGTGGCGGCGGGCTTTGTTCTGGCGGCGGTGCGGGCGCAGGACGTTGCGGCACCCGTTCTCGGGTTCCGGTATTATGGCGCGATCGAGGGCCGTATCGTCGAGGTCGACCGCTCCTCGAAAGATGCCGTCCGCCTGACGCTCGACACCGTGCGCCTCGACAGGATGTCGCCCGCGCGCACGCCCGCCCGGGTGCGGATATCGCTCTACGGAGATCAGTCGTTTCTGGTGCCCGAAGTCGGGCTCACTGTCATGTTGACCGGCCATCTGTCGCCGCCGTCGGGGCCCGCCGAACCGGGTGGTTTCGATTTCCGGCGATATGCGTGGTTCGAGCGTCTGGGGGCCGTGGGCTATACCCGCAACCCGGTTCTGGTGGCCGCCGCGGCGGAGGCGACGGCGGATCTGGCCATTGACCGGCTGCGCGCCGATCTGGGTGCTGCGTTGCGCGCGCGGATCGATGGCAATGCGGGCGGCCTTGCCGCCGCGGTCACGACTGGGGACCGGTCGGGCCTCTCGGGCGAGGCGAACGACGCGATGCGGGCCGCGAACCTCTATCACATCGTGTCGATATCGGGGATGCATATGGGCATGCTCGCGGCCTTCGTGTTCGGGATGATCCGTTATGGCGTGGCCCTCGTGCCGCCGCTTGCGCTGCGGTTTCCGGCCCGCAAGATCGCGGCCCTCGTCGCCCTGCCGGCGGCGGCGTTCTATCTTGCACTGGCGGGGCGCGAAATCCCAACCGAACGCGCCTTCATCATGGTCGCCGTGATGCTCGTGGCGATCCTGCTTGGCCGGCGTGCGCTGACGTTGAGATCCGTCGCGGTGGCTGCCCTCATCGTCCTGGTGCTGCGGCCCGAAAGCCTTGTGAATGCCGGATTTCAGATGTCTTTCGCGGCGGTCGTCGCCCTGACGTGGGCGTTCCGTCAGATCCCGATGGGGGGCGTCGCGCAGCGGCCGTGGATGCGGTTCGTCTGGCCAGCCGTCTCGCTGTTGTTCTCGTCGCTGGTGGCGGGCACGGCGACGGCACCTTTCGCCGCCGCGCATTTCAACCGGGTGGCGCACTACGGTCTTCTGGCCAACCTGCTGGCGGTGCCGGCAATGGGGATGCTGCTGATGCCGGGCGCCGTGATCCTGGCGCTTCTCGGCCCGTTGGGGATCGAATGGCCGGGGCTTTTGCTGATCGACATTGGCGCACGCTGGATCCTGTGGGTCGCCACATGGGTCGCGGCGATGCCGGGATCGATGTCGGCTGTCGTGCGTCCGCCTGCCGCAGTGCTGCCGTTGATGACGATCGGCCTGCTCGCGGTCGCTCTTTGGCAGGGCCGGTTTCGGATGGCCGGTTTCGCACCGGTTGCCGCGGCCTTGTGGCTGTGGGTGCAGGGTGAGCGTCCAGCCGTGCTGATCGCCGACAGCGGCGCGCTGGTGGGTGTGATGACAGCGCAGGGCCGCGCCCTGAACAAGCCGACCGGTGACAGTTTCGCAGCCTCCCTGTGGCTGGAGAACGACGGCGTGATCCGCGATCAGGAAACGGCGGCGCAGATTGGCGCAGAAACATTCGAGACGCTGGCCGAAAGGGTTGTGCGGGTCAGGATCGGCACTGCCGTGGTCTTGCAGGTTTCCGGCACCCGGGCGCTGGCAGCCCTCGACGGGTGCGGCGGCGCCGATATCCTGATCCTCAACACCGCCCTGGAGGAGACACGGCCCTGCGATGTCTACGACACGTTGCGGCTGCGCGACACCGGCTCGCTGGCCGGCTGGCTCGACAACGGAAATCTACAGCTGCGCACAGCGGCACAGATGAGCGGTCAACGATTGTGGAGCGGTGCGCCCTGGCTCCCGTGACCGCAATCGATGGCACGCGGGGCCACTACGGGCGCTTCCTCAGATCCGACCCTAACCGGTCAGGCACTCTCAATAGGTTCGGATAAGCCCGACAAGGCGTCCCTGAACCTTCACCTGGTCGTCGCGGTACACCCGCGTTTCATAGGCCGAATTGGCAGCCTCGAGTGCGATCATGCCATTTTGCCGCCGAAACCGTTTCAGCGTCGCTTCCTGATCTTCAACGAGGGCCACGACAATATCTCCGGTCTCGGCGGTCGTGCTTTCGCGGATCACGACGACGTCGCCATCGTTGATGCCCGCGTCGATCATCGAATCACCCCGGACCTCGAGGGCATAATGCTCGCCCCGGCCGATCATCGCCTGGGGCACGGACACATGATGCGAAACCTCGGAGATTGCGGCAATCGGCACACCGGCGGCAATCTGGCCCATCACGGCAAGCTCGACGGCGCCGGACCCTTCGACAGGTATCGCGCCACGGGGCGGGGCAGCGGCACGATCGCCGTCGATCACGCGCGGCTTGAAACCCGGCGCAGGTCGGGACCCGGTCAACATCGCGTCGGGCAGTTTGACGATTTCCAGCGCGCGGGCCCGATGCGCCAGCCGCCGGATGAAACCGCGTTCTTCCAGAGCCGTGATCAGCCGGTGAATGCCGGACTTCGAGCGCAGATCGAGCGCGTCCTTCATCTCGTCGAAGGAGGGCGGCACGCCGTCGCGCTGGACGCGGCCATGAATGAACTCCAGCAGATCGAGCTGCTTCTTGGTCAGCATTGAGTATCTCCCCTCGGCGCGCAGGACGTCAATTGATGTTCTACCCCTGTTCCCGGTTTGTGTCAATCCGTTCCGGGGCATTCCGTGTTATTATGCGGACCGGCGCCAAGTGAGTTGGCAATCAACCCCAATCGCGACCTAGCAGACAATGGGGCGCGATATGCAGCGCCGGTCAAGCGGCGACGGGAGTCTGCCGCGCGCACCCGTCGATCATCGGACGCCAGACGGCGGGGACAGTCGTGACCGCGCTGTGCCTTGTGCCCGGACGTCTGCCGGCGCATTTTGAACCAACCCTCATCAGACAGGTCACCCGATGCCCGTGAAAAACAGATTTGCTGAATTATTGCCTGAAATCACCGCCTGGCGCCATGATTTGCACGAAAACCCCGAGATCCTGTACGAAACCCACCGTACGAGCGGGATTGTCGCCGAAAAGTTGCGCGCCTTTGGCTGTGACGAGGTGACGGAGGGGATCGGGCGTACCGGCGTGGTGGGCGTGATCCGCGGCAAAAGCGATACCCGGGGCCGGGTCATCGGCCTGCGCGCCGATATGGACGCCCTGCCAATCCATGAGACGACCGGCCTCGATTATGCCAGCAAGACCGACGGCGCGATGCATGCCTGCGGCCACGACGGGCATACCGCGATGCTGTTGGGGGCGGCCAAATACCTGTCGGAAACCCGCAATTTCGACGGCACCGTGGTGCTGATATTCCAGCCCGCCGAAGAGGGCGGCGCGGGCGGGCGCGAGATGTGCGAGGACGGCCTGATGGAGCGCTGGAAGATCGACGAGGTTTACGGCATGCACAACTGGCCGGGGCGGCCGCTGGGCAGTTTTTCGATCCGGCCGGGGCCGTTCTTTGCCGCCACCGACCAGTTCGACATCACGATTCACGGCAAGGGCTGCCACGCGGCCAAACCGCACGAAGGCGTCGACAGCACCCTCGTGGCCAGCCACGCGGTGATCGCCTTGCAGAGCATAGCCAGCCGCACGGTGAACCCGGTCAAGCAGATCGTGGTGTCGGTCACCGGTTTCGAAACGTCGTCGATGGCGTTCAACGTGATCCCGCCACGGGTGCGGATAAAGGGCACCGTGCGGACCATGGACGACGACGTCCGCAGCCTCGGCGAGCGGCGGCTCCGCGAGATCGTCGACGGGGTCTGCGCGACCTACGGGGCGCGGGCGGAGGTGACCTATATCAAGGGCTATCCGGCAATGGTTAATCACGACGCGCAAACGGCGTTCGCCGCCGACGTGGCCCGCGCCGTGACGGGCAAATGCGCGGACGAGGATCTGATCATGGGCGGTGAGGATTTCGCCTATCTGCTCGAGGAGCGGCCCGGCGCCTATATCCTCGTCGGCAATGGCGATACCGCTCCGTTGCATCACCCCGAATACAATTTCGCCGACGAGGCGATCCCCGCAGGCTGTTCCTGGTGGGCCGAGATCGTCGAACGGCGCATGCCGGTCGCGTAGGATAGTAGGCGGCGGATGCCGGGCGTGAAACAGACGGTCGCGGGGGTGCACAGGCGCGCCCGCACGGGAGCGACGAGCGGGTCAGCTCTGAAACACCGCGCTCACTTCGGCCCGGATGATCCGGGCAATCTGATCGCAATCGCCGAGTGAAAACGTCAGCGGCAACCGCATGTCGATGATCCCGGCCAGCACCCGGTCGGTTTGCGGCAGGACCGGCACCGGCGCATAGCGCCAGCTGTCGTAGCGCGAGGTAAATCCCGCAGGCTCGGCCCCGCCGAACCATTTGAGCTGCACGCCGCGCACAGCGCACCGGGTCACCGCCTCGGCTACTTTACCAGGCGCCCAATCCGCCAGCAAAAACTGGAAAGAGGACGCCACGTACGCCTCCTCGGGCGGCCGCGCGATCAGCGTAAGGCCGGGCGTGTCCGCAAGCCCTGTCGCCATCCGCGCGTAGCGCGCGTTCCACTTTGCCGCCTGTTCGGGCAGGGCGCGCAGTTGCGGCCGCAGGATCGCGGCGCGCAGATTGTCCATCCGGCCCGAAATATTCGGCGTCTCGTATTTCACCCGGGCGAACGCGGCCTCGGGCGGGGCGGCGCAGTGCGTGCCGTACAACATGTAACTTCCCGACAATACGATGGCCCGCGCCATCGCCCCGGCATCGTCCGAGATCAGGAAACCGCCTTCGCCCGAATTGACGTGTTTGTAGGTCTGCGTCGAAAAGCATCCCATGCGCCCGAACCGCCCCGACGGCGTGCCCGCCCAGGCAGCCCCCATCGTGTGGGCGCAATCCTCGATCACCACGACGCCTGCGCCGTCGCACAGCGCCATCAGCCGGTCCATATCGCAGATATGACCGCGCATGTGGCTCAACAGCAGCACCCGCGCCTGCGCCAACTTGGCCGCCAGATCGTCGAGGTCGATCACGAGGGCATCCGTCACCTCGACATAGACCGGCACGGCCCCGACCGCCGCAATCGCGCCCGGCACCGGGGCGAGGGTGAAGGCATTCGTCAGCACCGCGTCACCGGGGCCGACGCCCAGAGCGCGCAACGCCGTCGTCATCGCCACCCCGCCGGAGGCGAGGGCGACGCAATAGGCAGCGCCCGTCATCGCGGCGAACTCTTCCTCAAGCAGCGCGGCCTCCGCCACCTCGCCGGGGGCGGTGTTGTAGCGGTGCAGCCGCCCGTGGCGCAGAACGGCGAGCGCCGCGTCGATCCCCGCCTCGGGTATCGGCTCTTGCTGCGTGAAACTGCCGGTGAAAACTTCCGCCTCAGACATCGCCTGTCTCCATTGATTCGACAAACGGGGGCACCCGCTTGCGCTCGATCGCCCAGAACATCGCCAGCGCCACCCCGAGAAACCCGGCGGCGAAAAAGAACGGCATCGACGGCGAAACCACGATGGCATCGGGTTGCATGAAGACACGGAAAATCTGGCTGAAGAATACCGTCCCCGCCAGCATCGCGATGTTCGTCACGCTCGAAATCCCGCCCTGCAATTCGCCCTGCGCGTCCTCGGGCACCGCCTTCGACAGCAGCGCCACGAGCATCGGATGCACGAGGCCTTCCGGCGCGTGGATCACGAGGAACACGAGCACGACGGCCAGCCCCGGCGCAAATCCGTACCCTGTCGCCGCGACGATCGCCGCCATCAAACCGGCCAGCGCCACGCGGTGCTCTCCGAACCGGTTGACCAGCGGCCCCGCCAGCCCGCCCTGCGTGATCGCCGCCAGCAGACCGAAAGCGGCAAGCGTCAGGCCCACCGTGCGCGTCGACCAGTCGAATTTCGCCATCCCCCAGAACGGCCAGATCGCCGGATAGACGGAACTGGCGAAAAAGAACATGAACAGCACGCCGCACAGCGGCAGCACACCTGTATAGGTGCGAAACACCTGAAAGGTGACAAAGGGGTTGGCCCGGCGCCACTGAAACCTGCGGCGGCGTTCGACGGGCAGGGTCTCGGGCAGGACGAAATAGCCGAAAATCAGGTTCGCCGCCGAAATTGCCGCCGCGACGTAAAACGGCACCCGGCTTCCGAACTCACCCAGCAGGCCGCCGATGGCGGGGCCGATAACGAAACCCACGCCGAACGCCGCGCCGATCAGGCCGAACGCGCGGGCGCGGTCCTTCGGCGGGGTGACGTCGGTGATGAACGCGTTGGCGATGACATAGGACGAGCCGCAGATCCCCGCGATGATCCGTCCGACGAACAGCCAGAACAGGGTCGGCGCCCATGCCGAAAACAGGTAATCCACCATCAGTCCGCCCACGGCGAGCAGCAACAGGGGCCTGCGTCCGAAGGCGTCGCTGAGGTTGCCCATCAGCGGCCCGCAGGCGAACTGCGCGATGGAAAACGCGGCAAACATCCAGCCGCCGATCACCGCCGCATCGTCGAGGCCGATGTGACCCACCTCTTCGATCAGGCTGGGCAGGACCGGGATGATCAGGCCGAAGCCGACCATGTCGAGCAGCACCGTGATGAACACGAAGGCCACCGCACGCCGCGAAGGTGGCGGGGCCACGGGTTCGGGCGTGGGGGCGATGGTGTCGGCGGGGGGCGGGGGCAGGGTCATGCGGTCTCCTGCGCCGGTCCCTACGCCTGTGCGCGCCGCGCGGTCAAGATCACAGGTTCAGGCGGTCTACCGCCGCCATCAGCCCGTCGAAGTGGTCGATGATCGCCGCGGGGTTCAGGGCGGCCATATCGCCGCCGCCGGGGCCAAAGCCCACGAGAATGCAGGGAACATCCGCCGCCGTCGCGGTGTCGCGGTCGGTCACCGTGTCGCCGATCAGGCAGGCGCGCGCCGGATCGCCGCCGGCCCGGGTCACGGCGGCGATGAGCGGCGCCGCGTCCGGTTTGCGCACGCCCACCGTTTCGGCCCCGACCAGCGCGCCAAAGGCATCCAGAACGCCTTTCGAGGTCATCAGCTTGCGCGCCAGGCCTTCGGGTTTGTTGGTACAGATCGACACGGCGTATCCGGCGGATTTCAACGCTTCGACCGCGTCCATCGCGCCGGGATACAAGACCGTGTGCAGGTCTATGGCGCCGTCATAGGCCTCGAGCAGCGGGTGGTACCACCGCTCCACCTCGGCCTCGTCGATCTGCCCGAGATAGCCAAGTCCGGCGCGCAGCATCGATTTGCCGCCCTTGAGGGCCACCCCGTCATCGCGCCCGCGCCGCAGGACATCGCCGTGCCCCATCGCCCTGAAACAGGTGTTTGCGGCGGCCAGCAGGTCGCCGCTGGTGTCCATCAGGGTTCCGTCCAGATCGAAAACGACAGTGCGCATATGGGCCTCTCTTTCGATCCCCTCTGTAACGGCCTGTCACGCAAGGTGAAGCCCCAAAGCCTTGCCCTCGGTTTCTACATGTGGTGGAGGTGTGGCAAAAAGGGGCAAGAACACGATGAACCTCGTCATTCTGGCAGCCGGTCAGGGCAGCCGCATGAACTCTGACCGGCCCAAGGTGCTGCACGAAATCGGCGGCGCGCCGCTTTTGCATCACGCCATGGCCGCGGGCATGGTGCTGGATCCGGGGCGTTGCGTCGTGGTGACCGGGGTGGGCGCGGACCTCGTCGAGAAAGCGGCACATGCCTTCGATCCGGACGCTGTCGCCGTCCGTCAGGCAGAACAGCTTGGCACCGGCCACGCAGTGCTGAGTGCGCGCGATGCACTGGCCGAACACCCGGGCGACGTGCTCGTCCTGTATGGCGACACGCCGTTTATCTCTGTCGAAACGCTCGAGGCGATGCAGGCCGCCCGCGCCACCACCGACGTGGTCGTCCTGGGGTTCGAGGCTGCCGATCCGGGACGCTACGGACGGCTGGTGACCACCGGCGACGCTCTCGACCGGATTGTCGAATTCAAGGACGCGACGGATGAAGAGCGCAACATAACCCTTTGTAATTCTGGCGTGATATGTGCCGATGCAGAGGTGTTGTTCGGCCTGCTGGACGCGGTCGGCAACGACAATGCCAGCGGCGAATACTATCTGACCGATATCGTCGGCATCGCCCGGGCGCAGGGGCTGAGCGCGGGTGTCGTCCGCTGTGCCGAGGCCGAAACGCTGGGCATCAACACCCGCGCCGAACTTGCCGCCGCGGAAGCCGCCTTTCAGGCGCGCAAAAGGGCCGAGGCGATCGACGGCGGTGTCGGCCTTGCGGCACCGGAAACCGTTTATTTCTCGTATGATACGGCCATTGGCCGGGACGCTGTGATCGAGCCGAACGTGGTGTTCGGTCCCGGTGTGACGGTGGAATCCGGCGCCCGGATCCGGGCCTTTTCCCACCTCGAAGGGTGCCACGTCAGCCGCGACGGCACGGTTGGCCCCTTTGCCCGCCTGCGCCCCGGTACGGAACTGGCCGAAGGTGTGCACGTCGGCAATTTCGTCGAGATCAAGAACGCCGTCGTCGACACCGGTGCCAAGATCAATCACCTCAGCTACATCGGCGACGCAATCGTGGGCCGTAAAACCAATGTCGGCGCCGGCACGATCACCTGCAACTACGACGGCGTTTCCAAACATCGCACGGTGATCGGCGACAACGTCTTCGTCGGCTCCAACACGATGCTGATCGCGCCCGTCACGCTCGGCAACGACGCGATGACGGCGACCGGCACGGTGGTGACCTCGGACGTGCCGGCGACCGACCTTGCCATCGGGCGGGCGCGGCAGGTCAACAAGCCGGGCCTTGCGGTGCGCCTGTTCGAAAAGCTGAGATCTGCCAAGGCAAACCATGTGGGAGGACGCAGCTGATGTGTGGAATCGTCGGGGTCCTTGGCGACCATGAGGCAGCGCCGCTTCTCGTCGAGGCGCTGAAACGGCTTGAATATCGCGGATATGACAGCGCGGGCATCGCGACCGTCAACAACGGCGTGCTCGACCGGCGGCGTGCCGTGGGCAAACTGGTGAACCTGTCGGACCGACTGGTGCATGAGCCGTTGGCAGGCAAAGCGGGCATCGGTCACACCCGCTGGGCCACCCACGGCGCCGCGACGGAAGCGAACGCGCATCCGCACCGCGCCGGACGGGTTTCCGTCGTTCACAACGGAATTATCGAGAATTTCAAGGAGTTGCGGGCAGAACTTGCGGCACAGGGACTGGCCCACAAGACCGATACCGACACCGAGGTCGTGGCCCTTCTGACAGAACATCACCTGACGCAGGGGCACAGCCCCGAGGCGGCTGTCGTCGCGACGCTCACCCGGCTGACCGGGGCCTACGGATTGCTGTTCCTGTTCGATGGGCGCGACGATCTGATGATTGCCGCCCGCAGCGGTTCTCCCCTCGCGATCGGGCACGGTGTCGGCGAAATGTTCGTCGGATCCGATGCCATCGCCCTGGCGCCGATGACCGACAGGATAACCTATCTCGAAGAGGGCGACATGGCCGTGGTGACACGGGCCGGTGTGACGATCCGGACGGGCGATGGCACGCGTGTCGACAGGCCGGTACGGACGATCCGGATCGATACGACGCGGATCGACAAGGCGGGTTTCAAGCATTTCATGGCCAAGGAAATTGCCGAACAGCCCGCCGTGCTGTCCGCCGCGCTCGATCACTATCGCGGCGATGGGAAGAGTGCGCTGGAAGAAATTGATTTTAAATCTATAAACCGGATCGTGATGGTGGCCTGCGGCACCGCGTCCTATGCCTGCCTCACCGCGAAATACTGGTTTGAACAGATGGCGGGCATCCCGGTCGAGGTCGATGTGGCGTCGGAATTCCGCTATCGCGAGCCGCCGATGCCTGACGGAACGCTGGCGATATTCGTCAGCCAGTCCGGCGAGACGGCAGATACCCTCGCGGCGCTGCGGTACTGTGCGGGCAAGGTGTCGGCCATCGTTTCGGTGGTCAACGTCGCCGAAAGCTCCATCGCGCGGGAAAGCGATGTCGCCTTGCCCATTCTGGCAGGCGTCGAGGTGGGCGTGGCGTCGACCAAGGCGTTCACCTGTCAGCTGATAACGCTGGCTTTTCTGGCGCTGACCGCCGCGACCGCACGGGGCCGCATCACGCAGGCTGAGCGTGACGTGCATATCGACGCGATGGCGGCACTTCCGGGTCTGCTGCATCAGGCGCTTGCCATCGAGGACACCGTGCACCGCATCGCCGACAAGCTGGCAGCAGCGCGCGATATCCTGTTCCTCGGACGCGGGCGGATGTTTCCTCTCGCTCTGGAAGGCGCACTTAAACTTAAAGAAATCAGTTATATACACGCCGAAGCTTATGCGTCGGGCGAATTGAAGCACGGCCCCATCGCGCTGGTCGACAAAACCGTCCCGGTGATCGTCATGGCACCGCACGACGAGCTGTTCGACAAAACCGTGTCGAACATGCACGAGGTGATGGCGCGGGGCGGCAAGGTTTTGCTGATTTCGGACGCGGCGGGCATGGCAAAGGCGGCCGACGGCACATGGGAGCAGATCGTGATGCCGCAGGTCACCCCGTTTCTGGCGCCGATCCTCTATGCCGTTCCGGCGCAGTTGCTGGCCTATCATACGGCCATCGCCAAAGGCACGGACGTCGATCAGCCGCGCAATCTGGCAAAGTCGGTCACCGTCGAATGAAGGCCCGGACAGGAGCATCGGTCATGAGCGTCGGGTCATGAGCGTCGGAACAGCCGATGCGCTGAAAACCCTCGAAAACCTCGGGGACGCGGCCGATGCCGCGGGGATGGCGGCCTATCACAAGCCGGAGCGACGGTATATCGGCGTCCGGGTTCCGGTGATCACGGCGCTGGCTAAGGAATGGCGCGCCGAATGCACCCTCGACGAACGGATCGCTCTGGCGGACGGCCTGTGGCAATCGGATATCCACGAGGCGCGGGTCGCGGCGGCAAAGCTGCTGGAACAGGCGCGGATCCGGCCAGACGCGGCGGTTTGGGATCTGATTGCCGCGTGGGTGCCCGATTTCGATGGTTGGGCCCTCGCCGATCATGCCTGCACCGCCGGGCAGAAACGACTGGTCGCGGACCCGGTCCGGATCGAAACGGTCGAGGGCTGGACCGCGTCGCCCGACATGTGGACGCGGCGGGCGGCCCTTGTGATGACGCTGCCCTGGGCGCGCATGGATAATCTCAAACCCGCCGATACGGCGGTGCGCGAGCGTATCCTCGGCTGGGCCGCAGGCTATGTTCCCGACAAGGAATGGTTCATTCAAAAGGCGATCGGCTGGTGGCTGCGCGAGCTGTCAAAGCACGACGCGGGTCGGGTGCAACTGTTTCTGGACGAACCGGGCGCGAAACTTGCGAATTTCGCGCGTGCTGAGGCATCGAAATATCTGTGACGCCCCCACCGGCGGAGGCAGGCCACCCTGACACTACACGCCTGCGGAGGCAGGCGACCCTGACACCACGCGCCTGCGGAGGCAGGCGACACTGACACCACACGCCTGCGGACGCAGGCGACACTGACACTTCGCGGCGGCGGCGCAGACAATCCGACAATTCAGGCCCGCGTCGGTCCGCAGATGCGACGGCTTACGCCGGTGTCGGCAATCGGTAGAGCGTGATTTCCTGTATCGCCGTCAGCGGAATTTCCAGCAGGCGCATCGCCGGCAGGCTGATTTCGCTGCCCGATCCGGCCTCGCCGCCGGAGGGGCGCAGTTCGATGTTGATGCTGTTGCCCGTCGACGTCACCTCGGCGCGGCCCGCCGCCACCTCTGTCACATAGGGCGTTTCGATCCAGATGCCGGGATCTGCCGGAGAGCCGAGGGTGGCCAGCGTCGTGCCCAGCGGCGCGTCGCCATCCGGTGCGTCTGGCGTGGCAAGGGCATCGGCGCGGTCTTCGGCGGTGGTGGTATCGAATTGCTCGACCGTGGTGGCGTTTGCAGGCGGCGGCGGCGGCGGCGTCGGGTCGAGCGTGACGACTGGCGCCGTCTCGATCGCGGCGGCGGCGGCGGCGGCGGGCGTGGCCTGCGCGCCGAATCCCTCAAGGCCCAGTTCGGCGCAGGCGGACAGGGTCAGCCCGGCAAGGCAGAGGACGAGCAGGGCAGGGCGCAACTGAGTTTTCATCGCCAATGAGTACCAAGTGGCCGACCGGGATGGCAAGCGTCGTCGCGCGCCCGCCCACGCGCCTGACAGCGAGCCCGCCCAGCCACACGCCTGATGGCGAGCCGACAGCGCGCGCGCCGCGCGTCGTGTCGGTACGGGGCCGTGTCGGTACGGGTTCGTGTCGGTACGGGGCCGGGTCGGTATGGGGCCGGGTCGGTATGGGGCCGGGTCGGTATGGGGTCGTGTCGGTAACGGGGCCGTGTCGGTACGGGGTCGTGTCGTAACGGGGTCGTGTCGCAACGGGCCGGCGCACTGCCGCACCGGCGCCTTGTGCCCGCCGTGCCCGAGGCCTAGGTTAACCCCATGTCCCTGCCCATGCCCCTGATAGATCCCTTTGCCCGCGCGATCACCTATCTGCGCGTGTCGGTCACCGACCGCTGCGATTTTCGCTGTGTCTATTGCATGTCTGAAAACATGACGTTCCTGCCGAAAAAGCAATTGCTGACCCTCGAGGAACTCGACCGGCTGTGTTCCGCCTTTGTGCGTCTGGGCGTCCGCAAGTTGCGGATCACCGGCGGAGAGCCGCTGGTGCGGCGCGGTATCATGACATTCTTTGAGGGGATGTCGCGCCATCTGGGCGGCGACGGACAAGCGGCGGGGCTGGACGAGCTGACGCTGACGACCAACGGCAGCCAGCTTGCGAAATATGCGCAGGCGCTGGCGGATGTCGGAGTGCGGCGGATCAACGTGTCGCTCGACACGCTGGACGCGGACAAATTTGCCAGGATCACCCGTTGGGGCCGGCTGGCGCAGGTTCTGGGCGGTATCGAGGCCGCCCGAAAGGCGGGTCTGCGGGTCAAGATCAATACGGTGGCGCTGAAAGGCTTCAACGAGGACGAGCTGCACGACCTGACCGCGTGGTGTGCCGTGCAGGACATGGACATTACCTTTATCGAGGTGATGCCGATGGGCGATCTGGGCAACGAGAACCGTGTCGATCAGTACTGGCCGCTGTCCGACCTGCGCGCCCGGTTGGCGCAGCGGCACGAGATCACCGATCTGGACGCGCGGACCGGCGGCCCGGCACGCTATGTCCGCCTCGGCGATACGGGCCAGACCGTCGGCTTCATCACGCCGCTGACCCATAATTTCTGCGAAAGCTGCAA
Organism: uncultured Alphaproteobacteria bacterium; assembly: GCA_963761735.1. Lineage (GTDB taxonomy): Bacteria > Pseudomonadota > Alphaproteobacteria > Rhodobacterales > Rhodobacteraceae > CAVXHQ01. The sequence continues at coordinate 77,931 of CAVXHQ010000004.1, read as the reverse complement.
TCGCGTGCGGATTACCTGCACCGGCGAGATCTATACCTGTCTCGGCCAGGAGGGCCACTCCGACCTGCGCGCGCCGTTGCGGGCCGACGCGGGCGATGCCCCGCTCGAGGCGGCAATCCGGGCGGCGATCGGGTTGAAACCGAAAGGTCACGATTTCGACTATGCCCGGCAGGCGGACGATGCCCCGGGCGCGCCCAAGGTCGGCGGCCAGATGTCGCGCCACATGAGCCATACGGGCGGCTAGACGAGCATCGCGATACTAGTCGGGCGGACAGTTCCGCGCGTTTACGGGCGGCGCCCCGGATAACCGGCGATCCACACCGCGGGCGCGGCCAAAGCGGGACACATCGAGACGGTCACGGGCGGAGACCCGGCCAAAACCGCTCGGACGCGCAGTATTGCGGCGCCGATGCGACACCTTTCCACGGCCCGCGTCGGTTGACCCTTTGACGGCTAGGGTCTAGTTAGCAGGAACGATACAACGGGGCCGCGCACCGCGTGCCGTCACCGTTTCGACACAACTCAACGGCCCGCCAAGACCGGGCTGCCGCGAGGACCCGCCATGGCCGAAATGCTAGCCGAATACATGCCGATCATGATCTTTCTCGGGCTTGCGATTGCCCTGGGCGTCATCCTGATCCTCGCCGCCGTGATCGTCGCGGTGCGCAATCCCGACCCCGAAAAGGTGTCGGCCTACGAATGCGGGTTCAACGCCTTCGACGATGCGCGGATGAAGTTCGACGTGCGGTTCTATCTGGTGTCGATCCTGTTCATCATCTTCGACCTCGAGGTGGCGTTCCTGTTTCCCTGGGCCGTCGCGTTCGCCGACATCAGCATGGTCGCTTTCTGGTCGATGATGGTATTCCTTGCCGTGCTGACCATCGGGTTTGCCTATGAGTGGAAAAAAGGAGCGCTGGAATGGCAATGACGGATGCAGGCATTCAGACCGGTGCCTACGGTGCCGGGGCCGACCGCGACGTGTCGACCCGCGCGCTGAACAGCGAGTTGCAGGACAAGGGCTTCCTTGTCACCTCGACCGCCGACATCATCAACTGGGCGCGCACCGGCTCGCTGCACTGGATGACGTTCGGGCTGGCGTGCTGTGCCGTCGAGATGATGCACACCTCGATGCCGCGCTATGACCTCGAGCGGTTCGGCACCGCACCGCGCGCCTCGCCGCGCCAGTCCGATCTGATGATCGTGGCAGGCACGCTGACCAACAAGATGGCCCCTGCGCTGCGCAAGGTCTACGACCAGATGCCAGAGCCGCGCTATGTGATATCGATGGGGTCCTGCGCCAATGGCGGCGGCTATTACCACTATAGCTATTCGGTGGTGCGCGGATGTGACCGGATCGTGCCGGTCGACATCTACGTTCCCGGCTGCCCGCCGACGGCGGAGGCGCTGCTGTATGGCATCCTGCAATTGCAGCGCAAGATGCGCCGCACCGGCACCATCGTCAGGTGACTGCGGGACACGCCACGTTGCGGGCGCTGGCCGTCTGCCTGTGTGTCGCGGCAGCACCGGCCGTGGCGGCCGCCGGGGGCGACGATATGCGCCGCGACTGTCTGGCAGCCGCCGTGCCGCTGACCGGTGCCGTCTATCTTCGGCAAGAGGACGGCACCCGTCGCCTCGAGGCTGGTGGTGACCAACGGGCTGGACTGGCCGATCAACGGTATCCGCATCGGCTGGTCGCTGTTTGACGGCGCTCTGAACGATCCGCTCCTGTCCGAACAGATCGGCTCCTACATCCCCGAGGCGCTTGCGCCCGGTGCCGTCCGCGCGTTCAGTTTCTATGCGCCCGCAACGCCGGGGGCCATGCCCGCCGACGCCCGCGTCGTGGCCCGCACGATCGACGTGGCCGACGCCGACGGCAACCAATACGTCAACGACGTCCGCGTGATGGGCGGCGGCTGGACGAACCTGACATCCCCGATGGAGTGCACGTCCTCATGACCTCGCAAACCGATACCGCGCTGCACGAGCTGGGCCAGTACCTGGAAACCAAACGCACCGATTGCGTGCTGTCGTGGGACGTCACCCGCGACGAGTTGTGCGTAAAGGTCGCGCCGACCAGCCTCGTGGGCTTTGTCGGGTTCCTGAAAGCCGACCGGTCGTGCCTGTTTTCCAGCCTCGTCGATATCACGGCGGTCGATTATCCGGGCCGGGCCAAGCGGTTCGACGTGATCTATCATTTTCTGAGCATGTACCAGAATCACCGCATCCGCCTGAAGGTGCAGGTCCGCGAAGACGACATGGTTCCGTCGATCATCGACGTGCATCCGTCGGCCAACTGGTTCGAGCGCGAGGTCTTCGACATGTTCGGCCTGCTGTTTTCAGGCCACCCCGATCTGCGCCGCATCCTGACCGACTATGGCTTTCGCGGGCATCCCCTGCGCAAGGATTTCCCGACGACCGGCTATACCGAGGTGCGCTATGACGAAGTGCAGAAACGCGTCGTTTATGAACCGGTGAGTCTGGTGCAGGAATACCGCCAGTTCGATTTTCTGTCGCCGTGGGAGGGGGCAAAATACGTGATGCCAGGCGACGAGAAAGCCAAGGAGAGTGCGAAATGATGTATGGTGATTATGGATCCTACGGTATGGGCGGCGGATTTATCTGGCTGCTTGTCATGGCCGCGTTTCTGGTCATTCCGTTCTGGAAGATTTTGCCACGGCAGGGGATTCCGTCCTGGGTGGCGGTTTTCGCGGTGATCCCTATCGGTGCGATTATCCTGCTTTGGGTCGTGGCGTTCAAAGACAAGATCGACACGATGGGCGAGACGAAATGATGGACGGTGATATCAAGCAGAATCGCTATGACGATGGCAGCACCGACGCGCTGACCGGCGAACAGAAGATCCGCAATTTCAACATCAACTTCGGCCCGCAACATCCTGCGGCGCATGGTGTTCTGCGGCTGGTCCTCGAACTGGACGGCGAAATCGTCGAGCGCTGCGATCCGCACATCGGCCTGCTGCACCGTGGCACCGAAAAGCTGATGGAAAGCCGGACCTACCTGCAGAACCTGCCGTATTTCGACCGTCTCGATTATGTCGCCCCGATGAATCAGGAACATGCCTGGTGCCTCGCCATCGAGCGTCTGACCGGCACGCCCGTGCCGCGCCGTGCCTCGCTCATCCGGGTGCTGTACTGCGAAATCGGGCGCATCCTGTCGCATCTGCTGAACGTCACGACGCAGGCGATGGATGTGGGCGCGCTGACGCCGCCGCTCTGGGGCTTTGAAGAGCGCGAAAAGCTTATGGTGTTTTACGAGCGGGCCTGCGGTGCGCGCCTGCACGCCGCCTATTTCCGCCCCGGCGGTGTCCATCAGGACCTGCCCGACGCGCTGATCGACGATATCGAGACGTGGACGCATACATTCCCCCGGGTGCTCGACGATATCGACGGGCTGCTGACCGAAAACCGGATTTTCAAACAGCGCAACGCCGATATCGGTGTCATCACCGAAGATGAAATTCAGGAATGGGGCTTTTCGGGCGTGATGGTCCGGGGATCCGGTTTCGCCTGGGATCTGCGCCGCGCGCAGCCCTATGAATGTTACGACGAGATGGAATTTCAGATCCCCGTCGGCAAGAATGGCGACTGTTATGACCGCTATCTGTGCCGCATGGCCGAAATGCGCGAATCGCTGAAGATCATGCAGCAATGCATCGTCAAACTGCGTGAGCCGGAGGGGCAGGGCGACATCATGGCGCGGGGCAAGATGACACCGCCATCGCGGTCCGAAATGAAGACCTCGATGGAAGCGCTCATCCATCATTTCAAGCTCTATACCGAAGGGTTCCACGTCCCCGCCGGTGAGATCTATGCCGCCGTCGAGGCGCCCAAAGGCGAGTTCGGCGTGTTCCTTGTCGCCGATGGCACGAACAAGCCGTACCGCGCGAAACTGCGCGCGCCCGGATACCTGCATCTGCAGGCGATGGACCATGTCGCCAAGGGCCACCAGCTCGCCGATGTCGCCGCCATCATCGGCACGATGGACGTCGTGTTCGGCGAGATCGACCGCTAGCGGCACGCCCCGACAAGGGCTCTGGCACCTGTCGGTGACGGTGCTACACTCGCAACTCACGGACGCCCGGTGGCGCCTTCTATCTCCGGAGGAATATCCATGACATCTCTGCGCTTTGCCGCCCGCGTGGCAGTTGTGGCAACGGCCGGGCTGGCGCTTGCGTCCTGCGCCGCGCCGGTGCCCGAACAGCCCGAATTCGGCACGCCGCCTGCGGCTGTCGCACCGCCCGATCCGCCCGAGGTGCGCCTTGTCGCGGCGATCGAAGATCAGGGCTGCGTGCTGACCTCTGCGAACGTCGGCCCGATCCTGCTGGCCGCCAACCTGACGCAGGCGGAACTGGTGGACGTGACCCCGCGCCTTGAGACGGCGGGCCGCGTTCAGGTGACCGGCGAAGGCGCGATCCGGGTGCTGACCGACCGTTGCGCCTGACATGGCCGAGGTGGACAGGTTCATGCTGATCCGGTGGCACCGGACTGAGGGCCACCGACCTCGCCGGCCTCGGTTTCGGGTGCCGCTGTCGCCGCTGGCGTTCCATATCCTGCCGGCGTCGATCTTTGTGGCCATTGCGGATGTCGCAGCGACCGGATCCAGATAAAAACGGCTGGTGATGGCCGGCCACGGTGGAACGGTCGGGAACATGCGCCGGGCGGCACGAACCCTGGACCGGGACCGCGCTGTATCGCGGTGAGGCGGGCCCGATGGTCCGGAGCGGTTGACGCCTCGCTTTCGACGCGGCATGGCACAGGTGGCGGCGTGATGTTGACGGAGATGACGATGTTCGGACTTCTTTTCGGGTTTCAGCTTTTCGGCCCCAGCCTCGGCGCCTATGCCTTTTTCGCGGCCATTCTGCCACCCGGCCAGCCGTTCGGGCTGACCGCCGCCACTATCGTGATGAATATGGGAGCTGCCTGATGCTGCGCCGCCTGCACGCCGACCAACCCGCCAGCTTTGCCTTTACCTCTGCCAATCAGGCCTGGGCCGAGGCGCAGCTGACGAAATATCCGCAAGGCCGTCAGGCCAGCGCGATCATTCCGCTGCTGTGGCGCGCACAGGAACAGGAAGGCTGGCTGACCCGTGCCGCGATCGAGCATGTCGCCGGGATGCTCGGCCTTGCCTATATCCGCGCCCTCGAGGTCGCGACATTCTATTTCATGTTTCAGTTGCAGCCCGTCGGCAGCGTCGCCCACATCCAGATCTGCGGCACCTTGTCGTGCATGATCTGCGGCGCCGAGGATCTTGTGGCGGTGTGCCGCGACAAGATCGCGGACCGCGCCCACGAGGTATCGTCGGACGGCAAGTTCTCTTGGGAAGAGGTCGAATGCCTCGGGTCCTGCGCCAATGCGCCGATGGCCCAGATCGGCAAGGACTATTACGAAGACCTGACCGCCGACGGGCTGGGGTCGCTGATCGACCGGATGGCAGCGGGCGAGGTGCCGGTGCCCGGTCCGCAAAATGGCCGATATGCCGCGGAACCGGCCTCGGGTCTGACATCGCTCACCGATCATTTCGAGGGGCGTCCCGAATACAACGCCAGCGTCGCACTGGCCACGGATATCGGCGATACGCTCAAGCGGATCGATGGCACCGAGGTGCCGCTGCTTGCCCCGTGGCAGGCCGACGGGCGTACCGCGGCCCCGACCTATGACGCGGAAAAACTGCCCCCCAAAAGCACAACGCCCGCGCAGGCCGCCGAGAAGGGCACCGAGGCAAAGCCCGCGAAGAAAAAGCCGGTCGACAAGACCGGCGTGACCGAACAGCAGGCAACGACCACGTCAAAGGCCAAGCCGCCGTCAAAATCCGACCCCAAGACCGACGCGAAGGCACGTCCGCCGTCCGGCGCGGATGCCGCCCCGGCGACCGATACCAAGGTAAGCGTGGAAGCATCCCTGTCGGACAAGGCGGGCGCGTCCGGCGATGCGCCGCAGGTCACGACGAAAACCGGTGCGGGGCCCGGCCCCGGACCCAAGGATACGGCCGCATCCACGTCTCCCGCCGATGACACTGCGTCGGATCCGGACACCGCCAAGGATGCGCAACCCGTCACCGAGAGCGCTCCAGAAATCCTGCCCGCCCCCCGGGACGGCGGCGCCGACGATCTCAAGCTGATTTCCGGTGTCGGTCCGAAGCTCGAATCCGTGCTCAACGACCTTGGGTTCTGGCACTTCGACCAGATCGCCGCGTGGGGGGCCGCGCAAATCGCCTGGGTCGATGCCCGCCTGAAATTCAAGGGCCGTATCGAGCGGGACGACTGGGTTGGGCAGGCGAAGGAACTGTCTGGCCGCGACGGGACCTGACAGTTTTTTCGGCTGACCGTTCGCCGTGGATCGCGGTGGGGCGGGTCGTCGAATGGGTGGTTTTCAGGCTGCGCCCAAAGCGGTATCTTGGACGTCTCTGGCCCATAACGACGGTTTTATTGCTTCATCGGCGGATGACCCTGGATTTTGACGACGCCGGCCCGCCACGATGGTTTTAAAGTGGCGCCGGCCCGCCACGATGGTTTTAAGGTGGCGCCGGCCTGCCACGATGGTTTTAAGGTGACGCCCGGTCTTTTTGCGATATGCTTCCTGAAATCGAATGCCTTCGGACGAAAGGCGGCGACCGTAACGGGAATGGAAAGCGAGAACTGTCATGGGGCAAGCAAATTCGGATACGACCGGCGTATTGGGCTGTTGGGGCCTTGGCATCGTGGGTGGTGTCGTCATCGGCGGCATATTGGGCATGATGGGCACGATCAGCTGGACGGGCGCAATTTTCGTGGCGATCCTGATCACGGTGCTTGTTGGCGGGTTTTTGATGTTGGTCCTCGGCGGGTCATTGCCCAGTCTGGCGCAGATCCAGGCGTCCCGTGCCAGTGGTGCGATGCGTCCGAATGTCTCCGCCGCGTCGGCCTCTGCTGCCGACCGGGCCGCCGCAGAGCGCGCCAAAGCGGCCCGCGAGGCGGACACGGAACCCAAGGGAGCCGTGGGTGAGGCGCGCACCGCAATCGCCCAGGCCGGGGCCAAGACAGGCGCCGCCGTTGCCGATACGGCGACCCGCGCAAAGGATGCGGTAACGGACGCGGCCGCGACGATGCGCGACAAGATCGACGATGCCACCAGGCCGCACCGGGACGCCGCCGCAGACAAAACCGCCCAGCTTGGCCAATCGGCGCGCGATGCGGCACAGACCGCCCAATCCTCGGCTGCGGATGCAAAAAACGCGGCAGCCGATAAGGTGGCGGAGGCACGCCGATCTGTCGCGGCCTCGATAGATCCGGATGCCGGTTCCGATGCGGGCACGGGTGCCGCAGACGCGCCCGGCGAGGGCACCAAACCCGCGATTCTTGTTGCCGCGCGCGCGGGCGGGCCGGACGATCTCAAGGAAATCAAAGGCGTCGGTCCGAAACTCGAGACGGTGCTGAACGAGATCGGCATCTATCACTTCGACCAGATCGCCGGCTGGAAAGACGACGAACTGGTATGGGTCGATGAGAACCTCGAAGGGTTCAAAGGACGGGCGAGCCGGGACGAGTGGGTCGCGCAGGCCAAGATCCTCGCCGCTGGCGGCGAGACGGCATTTTCGAAAAAAGTCGACAAGGGCGGCGTGTATTGACCCCGTACGCGCACCCCGCGTCCCGGGCGCGTCCGGCACTGCGGCGATCTGGGGCCTTTACCTCTGGCGGGCGATAGGCGATGACCGAAACCGACGATCGGGTGGCACAGGTTGCCCGTGCACGACGCCGCGCCGCTGTGGTGCTTGCCGGGACGGGGGTGTTCTGGATCCTGTCGATCTGGCTCGGACCGAAGCTCGGACTTGGGCCCGGCGTTCAGGTGACGCTCGATCTGGTGGCGCTTGCAGGGTTCGGCCTCGGGCTCTGGCTGACCTTTCGCAGCGGCCGCGCGTGACGCGCGTCGGACCGGCGTCGGATCTGACACCGCGCCCCGATATCGCGGGCGCCGCATTCAAACCGTCCCGTGACCTTCACGGGACACCAATGACCCGCGTAGTGACGTGATGGAGATCTGCCGATGCTCGCCGACAAGGACCGCATTTTTACCAATATCTACGGTATGCACGACCGCACCCTGAAGGGTGCGATGGCGCGCGGCCACTGGGACGGCACCAAGGACATCCTTGCCAAAGGCGCGGGCTGGATCGTCGACGAGATGAAGGGATCGGGCCTGCGCGGACGTGGCGGGGCAGGGTTCCCCACCGGTCTGAAATGGTCGTTCATGCCCAAGGAAAGCGACGGCCGCCCGTCCTACCTTGTCGTCAATGCCGACGAATCCGAACCCGGCACCTGCAAGGACCGCGAGATCATGCGGCACGATCCGCACACCCTGATCGAAGGCTGCCTGATCGCGTCCTTTGCGATGCAGGCCCATGCCTGCTACATCTATATCCGCGGTGAATATATCCGCGAGAAAGAGGCGCTGCAGGCCGCGATCGACGAATGTTACGATGCGGGGCTTGTAGGTCCGAACGCCTGCAAATCGGGCTGGGATTTCGACATCTACCTGACCCACGGCGCGGGCGCCTATATCTGCGGCGAAGAGACCGCCCTGCTGGAATCTCTCGAAGGCAAGAAGGGCATGCCCCGGATGAAGCCGCCGTTTCCGGCGGGCGCGGGCCTGTATGGCTGCCCCACAACGGTGAACAACGTCGAGAGCATCGCCGTGGCGCCGACGATCCTGCGGCGCGGCGCGTCCTGGTTTGCGGGCTTTGGCCGTCAGAACAATGCGGGCACCAAGCTGTTCGCGATCTCGGGCCACGTCAACAATCCCTGCGTCGTCGAAGAGGCGATGAGCATTTCGTTCGAGGAACTGATCGAAAAGCACTGCGGCGGCATTCGCGGCGGCTGGGACAACCTCAAGGCGGTGATCCCCGGCGGCAGTTCGGTGCCCTGCGTGCGCGGCGAAAACATGCGCGACGCGATCATGGATTTCGACTATCTGCGTGGCGAGCTGGGCTCGGGCCTTGGCACGGCGGCGGTGATCGTGATGGACAAGGACGTCGACATTATCAAGGCGATCTGGCGGCTGGCCAAGTTCTATAAACACGAAAGCTGTGGCCAGTGTACGCCCTGCCGCGAAGGCACCGGCTGGATGATGCGGGTGATGGCGCGGCTGGTCAAAGGCGAGGCGGCTGTCGAGGAAATCGACATGCTGTTCGACGTGACCAAGCAGGTCGAGGGGCACACGATCTGCGCGCTCGGCGATGCCGCCGCCTGGCCCATCCAGGGCCTGATCCGCAATTTCCGCGACGAGATCGAGGACCGGATCAAGCACAAGCGCGTTCCCGTCCGCGCGCCTGTCGCCGCCGTATAGATGCGCATCGCCCTTGCCGGTCCGGCGGTGGCCCTCGCGGGGTGCAGCGGGTCTCCGACTGTCCCGCCGAGGCAGGCGGACACCGGCGGCCGGACCGCCGCACAGGTGGGCGGCGCGTCGCCAAGGATATGGCAACACGGTGCCGCTGCCGGTCACATATCCGCTCGCGGGGCCCCGGATGCCGTCGCGACCTAGGGCGCGTTCGCGGTGCGCCACGTCGCCAGGGAATTGGACCCGATCCCGTTTTCGGGTGCCGTCGCCGCCGGGCCAGATGGAACCGGCACTACCGCGGAACTGCCGCATGTGTCCGGGACGGTGTCGACGATCCGTGTCGGCAGCACCGAAAGCAGGATTGTCGCGGTTCTTGTCGCCCATGCGTTCGGCGACAGACCGGCGCCGGACCCGGAGACCCTCGATCGCTGGGACAGCGAGCCGGAGATGACGGCGGAATTGACGCGCGAATGGCAGTGCGGGAAGGTGTGCTGATGCCAGACGGCCCTTTGCCCGGTGCGGTCACGGCCCTGGCGGGCATTTCGCGCGGTTCCGCGCCATGATCCGGCAGCCCGCGAATACGCATCTGGCGCAACTCAACATCGGGCGCCTGCGGTCGCCGACGGACGACCCGCAGGTCGCGGATTTCATGAACGCTCTCGACCGGGTGAACGCCATGGGCAAGAGGATGCCGGGATTCGTGTGGATGATGGAAGGGTCGGGAGAGCCCGGCACCGGCAACACCGAGGCTGCGCGCGACGGCGACCCGCTGGCGATCACCAACCTGACCGTCTGGAAGGATGTGCCGAGCCTCGAGAAATTCGTGCACCAGACCGTCCACGCCGGGTTCTTTGCCCGCCGTGCGGAATGGTTCGAGCCATCGGAACAGGCGCATTTCGTGATGTGGTGGGTGCCGCGCGGGCATCGGCCCGACGTGGCCGAGGCGCTGGCCCGCCTCGGTCATCTGCGCCGTTTCGGCCCGGACGCGCATGCCTTTGACTGGAACAGTTCCGGCGATCGCGACGATGCGGACGACAGGAAAGGCGCGGATGGTCGGGACGATGCGGACACCTCGCAACAACCGCGCGATACCGCCGGGGGCAGGCCGGCGTGAGGGCGCGTGACACGGCATGGGCGCTGGCTGACGATGCCCGGACCGGTGGCGACGGTGCCGCACTGTCCGGCGGCTGGCGGCGATGAAACCGTTCATCGACGGCGCGACAAGCATTCTGGCCGCCATCGTCACCCTGATCGTTTGCGGCGGTCCGGTGTGGTTGTCGCATCTGGCGATCCGCGCAGAGCTTGCGCCGCTCTGGGCCTATACGGCGGTGGCGGGCCTCGCCTTTGTCGGCGTGATCATGACATTCGCCTTTCTGCGGAAAGGGTTGAACGGGATATCTCCCGCGCGCGAGCGACGTCGCTGACGCACCGTGCGGCGCCTCGCACGGCGGAGGACCGCCCATCGGCATCGGGTCACGGTCAGGCGTTATTGAATATCGCGTCCAACCGGTCGATGTCGGGTGTCAGAAACAGGCATCAAGACCGACAGGAAAATCCCATGAATACCCGGACCTCGCTTTTCGGCACGCTCGCCCTCGTCACCGCTTTCGTCGTCGTCGCGGGCACCACCGCGGCACGCAGTGAACTGCGCGACGAGCCCAGTGTCACCGAAGGCCTGATCGCCGTGGCGATCGCCTATGAGATCGGCGAGCAATGCGGCGATCTGTCGGCGCGGCGGCTGGCGGGCATCAACTATCTTTTCGCGCTGAAGGCAGAGGCAGAGCGTCTGGGGTATTCGGATGCGGAAATCGACGCCTTCGTCGACAACGACGCCGAGCAGGACCGCCTCAAGGCCGTGGCCCGGACCCGTCTTGTGGCCCTCGGCGCAGTCGCCGGTCAGGCGCAAAGCTATTGCGATGTCGGGCGCGGACAGATCGTGTCGAATACCGTCGCCGGGCAATTGTTGCGCTGAGCCGCGCCGATTTGTCGCCCGGCCGGCGCGCATTTGCGCCCACAGCGCGCGGCTTGAGTCTGGCATCGCCCGCGCGCACGCGCTAGAACCCGGTCAAACGAACGAAGGTCCGGCACAGTCGCGGGGCGTTCAGCAGCGGGGACGTAAGCCATGGCGGACGGTCAGAATACTCTCAAGAAAGTCGTGATCGACGGCACACTCGTCGAGGTCGAGGGGGCGATGACGCTCATTCAGGCCTGCGAGGTCGCGGGGATCGAAATTCCGCGGTTTTGCTATCACGAGCGCCTGACGATCGCCGGAAACTGCCGGATGTGCCTTGTCGAGGTGGTTGGCGGCCCGCCGAAACCCACGGCCTCCTGCGCGATGCAGGTCAAGGATCTGCGCCCGGGCAAGGACGGCGAGCCACCGGTGGTGAAGACCAATTCGCCGATGGTGAAAAAGGCGCGCGAAGGCGTGATGGAGTTCCTGCTCATCAACCATCCGCTCGATTGCCCGATCTGCGATCAGGGCGGCGAGTGCGATCTTCAGGATCAGGCGATGGCCTACGGCGTCGATTTCAGCCGCTACCGCGAGCCGAAGCGCGCCACGGAGGACCTCGATCTCGGCCCGCTGGTCGAAACCCACATGACCCGCTGCATTTCCTGCACCCGTTGTGTCCGGTTCACCACCGAGGTGGCGGGCATCCACCAGATGGGTCAGACCGGGCGCGGCGAGGATGCCGAGATCACCTCCTATCTGGGCGCGACGCTCGACAGCAACTTGCAAGGCAACATCATCGACCTGTGCCCGGTGGGCGCGCTGGTGAGCAAACCCTATGCGTTCACCGCCCGGCCGTGGGAATTGACAAAGACCGAGAGCATCGACGTCATGGACGCCCTTGGCAGCAACATCCGCGTGGACGCCAAAGGACGCGAAGTCATGCGCATCCTGCCGCGAAACCATGACGGCGTGAACGAGGAATGGATTTCGGACAAGACCCGGTTCGTCTGGGACGGGCTGCGCCGCCAGCGCCTCGACACGCCCTATATTCGCGAAAACGGCAAGCTGCGCAAAGCAAGCTGGCCCGAGGCCCTGACGGCGGCTGCGGCGGCGATGAAGGGCCGCAAGGTTGCGGGTCTGATCGGCGATCTGGCGAGTGTCGAGGCGACTTTCGCGCTCAGGGAACTCGTCGAAGGGCAGGGCGGATCCGTCGAATGCCGGACCGACGGCGCGGCATTGCCCGCCGGCAACCGCGGCGCCTACGTCGGCACGGCGTCCATTGAGGACATCGACACGGCGGACAAGATCCTTCTGGTCGGTACGAACCCGGCGCTCGAGGCGCCGATCCTGAACGCCCGCATCCGAAAGGCATGGTCGACCGGCGCGGACGTGATCGTGGTCGGTGCCGCCGTCGACCTGACCTACGATTACGAACATATGGGCAGCGACCGCGCAGCCCTCGCACATGTCGCGGACCTGGATATGTCGGCGCTCGAGGACAAGAACTGCATCATGATCATCGGTCAGGGTGCGCTGTGCAGCGCCGACGGTCCGGCGGTTCTGGCGAAGGCGGTAGAAATCTGTGCGAAGTCGGGCGGCAAGATGATGCTCCTGCACACCGCGGCCTCCCGCGTGGGCGCCATGGACGTCGGCGCCGTGACGGAGGGCGGCATGGACGCGCTGACGGACGCCGAGGTGATCTATAACCTCGGGGCCGACGAAATCGATATCGCTGCGGGGCCAACCGTCATCTATCAGGGCAGCCACGGCGACCGTGGCGCGCACCGCGCCGACATCATCCTTCCCGGCGCCGCCTATACCGAGGAAAACGGGCTGTTCGTCAACACCGAGGGCCGTCCGCAGCTCGCACAGCGCGCCGGTTTCGCACCGGGTGAGGCCAAGGAAAACTGGGCCATCCTGCGCGCCCTGTCCGCCGAGGTCGGCGCGACGCTGCCCTATGACAGCCTTGGCGCGCTGCGCCGTGCCATCGTCGCCGCGCATCCGCATCTGGGCCGCATCGACGAGGTTGCGGAAAACGAGATCGGCGATCTGCCGGATGGCAAAATGGGAACCGGCGATTTTATCAGCCCGGTCGGGGATTACTATCTGACCAACCCGATAGCCCGCGCCAGCGCCCTTATGGCGGAACTGAGCGCGGGTGTGGCCGCGCGGCGCAGCGCAGCGATTGCGGCGGAGTAGGGGATTGCTCCGCCGCCGCCCTGCGGCGCGGGCGCTGTCCTGTGCCCGGATGCTGCCACGCGCATTCGGGCTTGCGGCGGCGGGGTGCGTGTCGACAGGGGCGGACACTATCGACGGCCCGGGTGCGGAAGATATCCTGTGGTACGACGGTGTCGAGACGCGCCTGCTGGATGGCGATCTCGTCAGCTTTCTGGTGACGGTACGCAATCCGGTCGGGCCCGAAACGCTCGAGGACTATGCCCGCTGCGCCGCGGCGCAGTATGCGCTGATCCGCGGATACGGTTTTGCACGGCATGTGCGGACTTTGATCGACGAACGGGGTAGAATCTGGTCGGCGGATGCTGTTTACACGATCTCGTCCGCGCTGCCGCAGGGCGTGCAAACCATCGACGCCGAAGTCACCGTCGCGGACTGCGGCAGAATAGGTATCCCGACGGTCTGAGGCCGCACCGGCGCCGGACCCAATGCGCATTCGATGCGCCACACGACCGGCGAAACGCCGCCAGAGCAATGCCCCCGGACGTCGGGACAGAGGAGCCGGAAACGGATGTACGATTTCTTCACCACGACGAACACCGGCATTATTCTGACGACGCTCGGTCTGAGCCTGCTGCTGCTGATCCCGCTGCTTCTGGCGCTCGCGTTTCTGATGTATGCCGACCGCAAGGTCTGGGCCGCGGTGCAGATGCGAAAGGGGCCGAACGTGGTCGGCATCTTCGGCCTGCTGCAATCCTTTGCGGATTTCCTGAAATACATCGTCAAGGAGGTCGTCGTGCCTGCGGGCGCCGACCGGGTCGTGTTCTTCCTTGCCCCGCTGATTTCCTTTGTGCTGGCCGTCGTTGCCTGGTCGGTGATCCCGTTCAACGACACCTGGGTGTTGTCCAATATCAACGTGGCGATCCTGTTCGTCTTCGCGGTGTCCTCGCTCGAGGTCTACGGTGTGATCATGGGCGGCTGGGCGTCGAACTCCAAATACCCGTTCCTCGGCTCGCTGCGGTCGGCGGCACAGATGATTTCCTACGAGGTGTCGCTGGGCCTGATCATCATCGGGGTGATCATCTCGACGGGAAGTATGAATTTCGGCGCCATCGTCGCGGCGCAGGACACCGGCTACGGCATGCTCGGCTGGTACTGGCTGCCGCATTTTCCGATGGTGTTCCTGTTCTTCATCTCGGCGCTGGCCGAAACCAACCGTCCGCCGTTCGATCTGCCCGAGGCAGAGAGCGAACTCGTCGCGGGCTATCAGGTGGAATATTCCTCGACGCCGTTCCTGCTGTTCATGATCGGCGAGTTGATGGCCGTCGTGCTGATGTGCGCGCTGGTGACGTTGCTGTTCCTTGGCGGCTGGCTGTCGCCGGTGCCGTTCCTGCCGGACGGCGTGCTGTGGATGGTTCTCAAGATGGGCCTGTGCTTCTTTGTCTTCGCGCTGGTCAAGGCGGTGACACCCCGGTTCCGCTATGATCAGCTGATGCGGATCGGCTGGAAAGTGTTCCTGCCGCTGTCGCTGGGCTGGGTCGTGCTGGTCTCTTTCCTTGCCAAGTTCGAAGTGGCTGGCGGTTTCTGGGCACGCTGGGCGGTGGGGGCGTAGAACGTACTATGGCGATGAATCCCATATGGCTGAGTATATTGCACAGTAGCCAAGAGGCCCTCAACGAGTTCGTTCGCGACGTCAAAGATAACGTGAGTGTAATTCCGTTTGTTGGCGCGTTTGGAACTGAAGACGAGAACGGAACCTACAACGATGCGGAATTCCACCAGTTTCTTGTGCGTTTCGCGCGACAAAACGCACAAGAAAATATCAAGGTTGTAAGCAAATGACCCAGATCGACTATACCCGCGCCGCCAAATATTTCCTGTTGATGGATATCTGGAAGGGCTTCGGCCTCGGCCTGAAATACTTCTTCGCGCCCAAGGCGACGCTGAACTATCCGCACGAAAAGGGCCCGCTGAGCCCGCGTTTCCGGGGCGAACACGCCCTGCGGCGCTATCCCAACGGCGAGGAACGCTGCATCGCGTGCAAGCTGTGCGAAGCGGTGTGTCCGGCGCAGGCGATCACCATCGACGCCGAACCGCGCGACGACGGCAGCCGCCGTACCACGCGCTATGACATCGACATGACCAAATGCATCTATTGCGGGTTCTGTCAGGAGGCCTGCCCGGTCGACGCCATCGTCGAGGGGCCGAATTTCGAATTTTCCACCGAGACCCGCGAAGAGCTGTACTACGACAAGGACAAGCTGTTGGAAAACGGCGACCGCTGGGAGGCCGAAATCGCGCGCAATCTCGAAATCGACGCACCGTACCGATGACCGACCAGAACCCCTTCGAGACGATGATGAAGGCGTCTCAGGACTGGATGAAACAGGCCAATCCGATGCTTGAGAAGTTCACGCCTCAGGGATTCGAAGAACTCTGGCCGACGATGCCCAAGGACATGATGGAAATGTTCATGGGCAAGGGCGTCAATCCCGAAGGGCTGGATGCCAAGACGCGGCTGCTGCTGACGCTGATGGGCCTTGTGATCATGGGCGCGCAGGCCGAGGCGCAGGTGCGTCTGACCGTGCGCCATGCCCGCGAGGCCGGGGCCACGCGGCAGGAGATCGCGGAAACCATCGCGCAGGCGGGCCTGTTCGGCGGGATGCCGTCGATGAGCAAGGCGCTGGACCTTGCCAATGCCGTCATGCAAGAGGATGAGCCAGAATGACCGTCGTCGCTTTTACCTTTTACGTCTTTGCCGTCTCGACGATCATGGGCGGGCTGATGACCGTGCTCAGCCGCAACCCGGTCCACTCGGTGCTGTGGCTGATCCTGGCGTTCCTGTCGTCGGCGGGCCTGTTCGTGCTGCTGGGAGCCGAATTCGTGGCGATGCTGCTGATCATCGTCTATGTCGGGGCGGTCGCCGTGCTGTTCCTGTTCGTCGTGATGATGCTCGACATCGATTTCGCCGAACTGAAAGCCGAAATGGCGAAATACATGCCGCTTGCCCTGTTGATCGCGGTGGTGATCCTGATGCAGCTGGCGATGGCATTCGGCGCCTGGGACTATTCCGACGGGTTCGAGACGCGGATTGCCGCCCCGGTGGGCGAGGTCCAGAATACCGGTGCTCTCGGCCTGTTGCTCTATGATACCTATTTCATGCTTTTCCAGCTGTCGGGTCTTATCCTTTTGACAGCGATGATCGGGGCAATCGTGCTGACGTTGCGGCACCGTTCGGATATCAAACGTCAGAACGTGATGGCGCAGATGTCGCGCGATCCGGCAAAGGCGATGGAACTCAAGGATGTGAAACCGGGGCAGGGGATCTGAACATGAATGTCGCCCGTAGGGACAGAGCAAGGCAGGCAGATGCCGGGCAACGCGATTGTCGTTCCGATCGTGGTGCCGATCGTGGTGCCGGGCGGGCGCTGATACGGCGCGGGCTGATCGCCGGTCTGGCCATGGTCTTGGCCGGGTCTGTCTCGGCGCAGTCACCCGTTGCCTGCCATCCCGATCAGCTGCATCAGATTGCGGATGCGCCGGTCGATCTGGGGGATGGCATCGTCTATCAGTACATCTATCCCGGTGCGGGCGGTATCGCGGACGGCCTCGTGCTGTTCACCGCCTGTGAGAGCGGCGTCAAGATTGCCGCGGCCTTGCCGCTGCTGCCGGACGAGACCCGTCGCACCGCCGATGAGGTTGCCGATATCATGCGCGCCGCGATGGCGGCAGAAGAGGTTTTCACGGCAGGGGACGTCATTGCCGCGATGACAGCGGCGGGTGCGCCCGCGCAGTTGCGGCAATCGCCCCGCGAGGCCTGTGCCTGCGCGTTGTACTATCCCGAAATGCAGGGCGAAAAAGAGCCCTGGGTCGCGCCGTGACCCGTATTTTCGCGCTTGCCGTTTCCCTTAGTGCGCTGACCGGTCCGGCGGCGGCGGTCATCGCGCCCTATAGCTGCGAGGACCCCTCGGGCGACCTGTTCGGCACGCCGGAGGCCTATGGCACGCTCATTCTCGTGCCGATGGTTTGGGTGCCCGATTTCCGGGGGCCACAGGTCCGCCTGATCTCCTGCGCCGGGCAAAAACAGGTCGCGATCAGTGTCGATCCCGGTGTTGCCGCGCAAAATCAGGTGATGCAGGGCGTCCGCGACATGATCGGAGAGACGACGACCTATTCGTTTGGCGACGTAGCCCGCCGATTTGCCGGGCAAGGGCACGATGCAGTCGAGACGGCGATATCTCCCGACAGTTGCATCTGCACCTATGTGGTGGGCGGATGATGGACGGTTGCCGCACTGCCGGCGCGCTGAACCGGCGTGCGCCTCACGGCATCCGGTCCCGGCTGTCGCACGGTTTGCGGCCGCGCCCCCTTGCGCCCGGACGTCGCGTTCGGCAAGGCGGGAACATGGACGCAGTACATGGATATCTGGCGCGTGGCGCAGGCATCGCCGGGCCCGCCCCTGGCGGGCAGATCGCGATGGCCGAGGCCGCGCCCGGGTGGGACAACCTGCCCGCGACCGATCGGCGCTGCGCGGGGCACGACGACGCCCTCTGCGACGCGATATTCACCGCTGACGGAGATCACGTTCTTGCCGTCCGGCGTCTGGCCAGGGCACCTGAGCGCGTCGATCTGGTCTTGCAGTTTTGCGGGCAAAAAATGCAGACGGTGGTGGATCTGCCCGGAACCAGGGTGTACGACCTGCGCCGGACCTGTGGCATTGCCCGTGATCTGATGGCGCGCGAAGCCCCTGCCGATCTGTCGGACATATCGGTCCACCTGTCGGCAGACTACGGTTATGACATCGAAACGACCCGCAATATCGTGCCGGCCTGCCTGTGTGCGGGTCCTGCAACCCCATACGTGGAACAGACACCATGATCGGTATCGAACACTACCTCACCGTCGCCGCCGCCCTGTTCGTGATCGGCGTCTTCGGCCTGTTCCTGAACCGCAAGAATGTCATCATCATGCTGATGAGCATCGAACTGATGCTGCTCGCGGTGAACATCAACCTTGTCGCGTTCTCGTCCTTTCTGGGCGATCTGGTGGGGCAGGTGTTTACCCTTTTCGTGCTGACGGTTGCCGCCGCCGAGGCCGCCATCGGCCTTGCGATCCTGGTCTGTTTCTTCCGGACGCGCGGGACGATCGACGTCGAAGACGTCAACGTGATGAAGGGGTAGCGGCATGATACTGAATCTCAGCGTTGTCGAGGTTTTGCCGCTCGTCGGATTGCCGGACGCGGTGCTCGGTATGCAGGTTGTCCCCCTGGCAGTCCTGTCGATGCCGCCTTTGGTGCTCGACCTGCCTGGCATAATCGCCGGAGGGCAATGACCATGGAAACCACCATCCTCTTCGCCCCTCTCGTGGGCGCCCTGATCTGCGGGTTCGGCTGGCGGATGCTGGGCGAGCAGGCGGCCACCTGGATCGCCACGGGGCTGCTGTTCCTGGCCTGTTTGCTGTCGTGGATCGTATTTCTCACCCATGACGGCGTGACCGAGCAGATCGTGCTCATGCGCTGGATCGAAAGCGGCTTTCTCAGCACCGACTGGTCGATTCGGCTGGACCGACTGACGGCGATCATGCTGATCGTCATCACCACGGTGTCGGCGCTCGTGCACCTGTATTCCTTCGGCTACATGGCCCATGACGACAATTTCCGCGAGGGTGAGAGCTATCGCCCCCGGTTCTTTGCCTATCTGTCGTTCTTTACCTTCGCGATGCTCATGCTGGTGACGTCGGACAACCTCGTGCAGATGTTCTTCGGCTGGGAGGGCGTGGGCGTCGCCTCCTACCTTCTCATCGGTTTCTACTACCGCAAACCGAGCGCGAACGCGGCTGCGATCAAGGCGTTCGTGGTCAACCGGGTGGGCGATTTCGGCTTTGCGCTGGCGATCTTCGCGCTGTTCTTTCTCACCGAAAGCGTGCGGTTCGACGATATCTTCGCCGCCGCACCCGATCTCGCGGAACGTCAGCTGACGTTCCTGTGGGCCGAGTGGAACGCCGCCAACATGATCGCCTTCCTGCTGTTCGTCGGTGCTGCCGGCAAATCGGCGCAGCTGTTCCTGCACACATGGTTGCCCGACGCGATGGAGGGGCCGACGCCGGTCTCTGCGCTGATCCACGCGGCAACGATGGTCACGGCGGGCGTGTTCCTCGTCTGCCGCATGTCGCCGATCATGGAATATGCGCCGGAGGCCAAGGAATTCATCGTCTTCATGGGCGCATCCACCGCCTTTGTCGCCGCCACGATCGGGCTGGTACAGACCGATATCAAACGCGTTATCGCCTATTCGACGATGTCGCAGCTGGGGTACATGTTCGTCGCGGCGGGCGTCGGGGCTTATTCGGTGGCGATGTTCCACCTGCTCACCCACGCCTTTTTCAAGGCGATGCTGTTCCTTGGCGCGGGCTCGGTTATCCATGCGATGCACCACGAACAGGACATGCGGAACTACGGCGGGCTGCGCAAAAAGATCCCCTATACGTTCTGGGCGATGATGATCGGCACGCTGGCGATCACCGGCGTCGGCATCCCGCTCACCCAGATCGGCTTTGCCGGCTTCCTGTCCAAGGACGCGGTCATCGAGAGCGCCTGGGCCGGCGGCACCGGCTTTGCCTTCTGGAGCCTCGTGATCGCCGCGCTGATGACGTCGTTCTACTCGTGGCGGCTGATGTTCCTGACGTTCTACGGCAAGGCCCGCGGCGATGCGCAGACACACGATCACGCACACGAAAGCCCGATGGTCATGCTCGTTTCGCTGGGCGTGCTGTCGCTCGGGGCGATATTTTCGGGCATGATCTGGTACGATTCGTTCTTCGGCGACGATGAGGACATGAAGGCCTTTTTCGGCATTCCCAGCTATGAGATTGCCGAGGGCTATGAGGCGGCCGGGGCCGCACCCGGCGAGGTTGCGGACGACGGCGCCGAACCGGCCACCGAGGCGGCTGTCGGGGACGAAAGCGAGACGAGCGGCTATCCGGCCGAAGAGAGCCAGGCTGTCGCACAAGTGCCGGGGCAGGGTGCCATCTACATGGGCGCCGACAACGAGGTCATCGACGATGCGCACTATGCCCCCGACTGGGTCAAGGTCGCTCCTTTCGTCGCCATGCTGATCGGATTTCTCATGGCCTACGTCATGTACATCCGGCGTCCCGAGCTGCCGGGCAAACTGGCCGCGACGCAACCGGTCCTCTACCGGTTCCTGCTCAACAAATGGTATTTCGACGAGATCTATGACGCTGTCTTCGTCCGTCCCGCCATGTTCATCGGTCGGTTCTTTTGGAAACGCGGCGATGGCAACGTCATCGACGGTTCTCTGAACGGTGTCGCGATGGGGTTCATCCCGTTCATGACACGCCTCGCCGGTCGGGCCCAATCGGGATACATGTTTACCTATGTTTTCTGGATGGTTCTCGGCATCGCACTCCTGCTGACGTATATGACGCTCTCGGGAGGGGCTGAATAATGGGCAACATTCTCTCGCTCACCACCTTTATCCCGCTGGTGGGTGCGGTCATTCTGGCGCTGTTCCTGCGGGGAGACGACGCGGACGCGCAGCGCAATGCCAAATGGGTGGCGCTGGCGACGACGCTGTTCACCTTCGTGGTGTCGCTGTTCATCCTGACACAGTTCGATCCCGCGACCTCCGGCTTTCAAATGGTGGAAAACCGCGACTGGCTGCTGGGTCTGCAATACCGCATGGGCGTCGACGGCATTTCGGTGCTGTTCGTGATGCTCACGACGTTCCTGATGCCCATCGTCATCGGCTCGTGCTGGGAGGTGAAGGTCCGCGTCAAGGACTACATGATCGCCCTTCTGGTGCTCGAAACGCTGATGCTCGGCGTGTTCATGGCGCTCGATCTGATACTCTTCTACCTGTTCTTCGAGGCGGGTCTGATCCCGATGTTCCTGATCATCGGCATCTGGGGCGGCGCCAACCGGATCTATGCCTCGTTCAAGTTCTTCCTCTATACCTTCCTCGGTTCCGTGCTGATGCTCGTCGCCATGGTCGCGATGTTCTCTCAGGCCGGAACCACCTGCATCGGCGGCTGCGAAGACGGCATCACGGGTCTGCTCGACTTCACCTTCGCCTCCGAAAGCTTCACGCTCATGGGCCTGACAGTCGCCGGCGGCGTGCAAACCCTGTTGTTCCTCGCGTTTTTCGCGTCTTTCGCGGTAAAGTTGCCGATGTGGCCGGTTCATACCTGGCTGCCCGATGCACACGTTCAGGCGCCTACGGCGGGTTCTGTGGTGCTTGCCGCGATCCTGCTCAAATTGGGCGGCTACGGCTTTTTGCGCTTTTCCCTGCCGATGTTTCCCGTCGCCTCCGAGATCTGGGCGCCGCTGATCCTGTGGCTGTCGGCCATCGCCATCGTCTATACCTCGCTGGTGGCGCTGGTGCAGCAGGACATGAAGAAACTCATCGCCTATTCGTCCGTCGCCCACATGGGCTTCGTGACCATGGGCATCTTCGCGGCCAATCAGCAGGGCCTCGATGGCGCGATCTTCCAGATGATCAGCCACGGCTTCATCTCGGGTGCGCTGTTCCTCTGCGTCGGCGTGATCTATGACCGGATGCACACCCGCGAAATCGACGCCTACGGTGGCCTCGTGAACCGGATGCCCGCCTATGCGATGGTGTTCATGTTCTTTACCATGGCCAACGTCGGCCTGCCCGGCACGTCGGGTTTCGTGGGCGAATTCCTCACGCTGATGGCCGTCTTTCAGGTCAACACATGGGTTGCCGCCGTCGCCACCACCGGCGTCATCCTGTCGGCGGCCTATGCGCTGTGGCTCTATCGCCGGGTCGTCATGGGCGACCTGATCAAAGAGGCACTGCGCTCGATCACCGATATGACCCGCCGCGAAAAGGCGCTGTTCGCGCCGCTCATCGTGATGACCCTGCTGTTGGGCGTCTACCCCGCCCTCGTCACCGACATCATCAGCCAGAGCACCGGCGATCTCGTGATGCAGGTGGAAACCGCGCAGGCCGCTTATGCCGGTGACACCGCCGTCGCCGAGGCCGCCGCCGCGACCGAATAACCCCGACAGCCCCCGACAGTGGGGCACCGTTCCAGACCCGCCGCAGACCACGCCGCCCGCCCCAATCGCCGCCCGCCCGAATGATCGCCTGATTGACTGATCGCTCCGCCCGAATGATCGCCTCCAAGGAACCGCCCGAATGGAAATGCAGATGTCCGCCGACCTCCAGATCGTGCTGCCCGAGATCGTCCTCGCCGTTTACGCGATGCTCGCCCTGCTGGCCGGGGTGTATACCGGCAAGGACGCGACCGCGCGGCTGCTGACCTGGATCACCGGCGGTGTGCTCCTCGTCCTCGCGTTCTGGATCGCCACGGGCGACACCTCGGGTACGGCGTTCGGCGGCATGTTCATCGCCGACGGCTTTGCGAAATTCTCCAAGGTCGTGATCCTCGTGTCCGCCGCCGTCGTTCTGGTGATGAGCGAGGACTACATGGAGCGGCGTGGATTGCTGCGCTTTGAATACCCGATCCTCGTGGCCCTTGCCGTGGTCGGCATGATGGTCATGGTCTCTGCGGGAGATCTGATGGCGCTGTACATGGGCCTCGAGTTGCAATCGCTGGCGCTCTACGTCGTGGCGTCGCTGCGCCGCGACTCGGTGCGCTCGACCGAGGCGGGCCTGAAATACTTCGTGCTGGGCGCGCTGTCCTCGGGCCTGCTGCTGTACGGTGCCTCGCTTACCTACGGCTTTGCGGGCACGACGCTGTTTTCGGGGATCTACGTCGCTGCCGCTGACGGCGCCTCGCTCGGTCTGCTGTTCGGCCTTGTGTTCCTGATTGCGGGCTTTGCGTTCAAGGTATCGGCAGCGCCGTTCCACATGTGGACGCCCGACGTCTACGAAGGCTCGCCCACGCCCGTCACCGCGTTTTTCGCCACGGCCCCCAAGGTGGCGGCAATGGCGCTGTTTGCGCGGGTCGTGCACGACGCCTTCGGCGGTGTGACGGCCGACTGGCAGCAGATCGTGGCGTTCCTGTCTGTCGTGTCGATGTTTCTGGGCGGGATCGCCGCGATCGGTCAGCGCAACATCAAACGGCTGATGGCCTATTCGTCGATCGCGCACATGGGGTTCGCGTTGATGGGCCTTGCCGCAGGGACGGCGTTCGGCGTGCAGGCCATGCTGATCTACATGGTGATCTACGTCACGATGAACCTGGGCACCTTCGCGTTCATCCTGTCGATGGAAAAGAATGGAATACCGGTCACCGACATCGACGCGCTGCACGGCTATTCCAAGGCAGAGCCGTTGCGCGCGCTTGCCATGCTGATCCTGCTGTTCTCGCTGGCCGGTGTGCCGCCGATGGTCGGGTTCTTCGGCAAATTCTATGTGCTGCGCGCGGCCTATGACGCGGGCCTTGGCTGGCTGGCGGTGGCAGGCGTGATCGCGAGCGTCATCGGCGCGTTTTACTATCTGCGCATCGTCTATTTCATGTACTTCGGCGAGGACCGCGATCCCCTCGATCCGGGCATGACGCCGGTGTTGCGCGGCGTCCTGATCGGTTCGGCGGCGGTGATGATCCTCGGGGTGGTGAATCTTTTCGGGATCGAAACGCTGGCGGCGGCGGCGGCCGCGACCCTTGTCGAGTAACGCCTCCGCGCCTCTGCCCTGGCCCGATGGCTGGGGCCTGATCGAACGCGATACCGTCGACAGCACCATGGCCGAGGCGCAGCGTCTGTTGCCGGAGCTGACCCAGCCGACCTGGGTCATGGCGCGGCACCAGACCGACGCCCGCGGCCGACAGGGCAGGGTCTGGGAAATGCCCGAAGGTAACCTTGCCGCAACATTGATCTATCGTCCGCAGTCGACGCTGGCCGAGGCCGCGCGCCGGTCGTTCATGGCGGCAAATGCCCTGTTCGAGGCGCTGGCGCTGTCCGTGGACCGCACGCGCCTCGCGCTCAAATGGCCCAACGATGTCCTGCTGGACGGTGGCAAGGTCGCGGGGATCCTGCTGGAAAGCAGTTCAAAGGGTGAGTTCGTCGACTGGCTCGCGGTGGGCGTCGGCGTCAATCTCGCGGCGGCGCCGGTGGTCGACGACGCGGTCTTTGCGCCCATCTCCGTCGCGGCGGCGGGGGCGCAGGTCGATCCGCTGACCTTTCTGACCCGGCTGGCCGATTGTTTTGCGACGCAGGAGGAAAAGCTCGCGGCCTTCGGTTTTCCCCGCATCCGCGAGGACTGGATGCGGCACGCGGCAAAGGTGGGCGAGGAAATCACCGTGAAGATCGACGGTGTGGCACAGCGCGGCATCTTCGACACCGTCGATCAGGCCGGAAACCTGATCCTGATCACCCCCGCCGGGCCGCGCAGCATTGCCGCCGCGGACGTTTACTTCTGACCGCCTCGATGTGCGAGGGCCTCTGGACCTGATCGCACTCTAAAACCAAAGGTTTCGCCATGCTTCTTGCCATCGATTGCGGCAACACGAACACCGTGTTTTCCATCTGGGACGGAACATCGTCGGTGGCGACATGGCGCACGTCGACCGAATGGCAGCGGACGGCGGATCAGTATTACGTCTGGCTGTCGTCCCTGATGGCGTTTCGCAAGATCGACGTCGAAATTACCGAAGTCATCGTTTCATCGACCGTCCCGCGCGTCGTGTTCAACTTGCGGGTCCTTGCCGACCGGTATTTCAACTGCCGCGCGCTGGTGGTGGGCAAGGCGGATTGCGCACTGCCGGTGGCGGTGCGCGTCGACGCGGGCACGCAGGTCGGCCCCGACCGGCTGGTGAATACCGTGGCGGGATTCGACCGGCACGGCGGCGATCTGATCGTCGTCGATTTCGGAACGGCGACGACATTCGACGTCGTGGCCGAGGATGGCGCCTATGTCGGCGGCGTGATCGCACCCGGTGTGAACCTGTCGCTCGAGGCGTTGCACAATGCCGCCGCCGCGCTGCCACACGTCGATATTACCAAACCGCAGGCCGTGGTCGGCACGAATACGGTTGCATGTATGCAGTCGGGCGTGTTCTGGGGCTATATCGGCCTCGTCAAGGAGATCTGCGCTCGCATCAAGGCTGAGCGCGCGAGGCCCATGAAAGTGATTTCCACGGGTGGTCTGGCCCCGTTGTTCCAACAGACCGAAAAGCTCTTCGATGCATTCGAAGACGATCTGACAATTCACGGGCTGACCGTGATCCACAAATATAACAAGAGTTTGAACTGAAACATGACGACTGAAAGACTGATCTACCTTCCCCTCGGCGGGGCGGGCGAAATTGGCATGAATGCCTATGTGTATGGCTATGGAAAACCCGGAAAAGAGCGGCTGATCGTCGTCGATCTGGGCGTGACCTTCCCCGATATGGACGGCTCTCCGGGGGTCGATCTGATCTTCCCGGACATCTCGTGGCTGGAAAAGCGGCGCGACCGGATCGACGGGATTTTCATCACCCACGGTCACGAAGACCACGTCGGCGCCGTCGGGCACCTGTACGACAAGCTGCGCGTGCCGATCCACACGCGCGCGTTCACCGGATCGCTGGCGCGGCGCAAGCTCGACGAGCACGGGGCGCCTGATTCGGCACTGCACATCCACGGCGCCTATCCGGCCTTCGTCGAGGCGGGCCCTTTCCGCGTCGCCTTCGTGCCGATTTCACATTCCATCCCCGAAAGTGCGGGTCTGGCGATCGATACGCCCGCGGGCCGCGTGCTGCACACCGGCGATTTCAAGATCGACGAGACGCCGATCGTCGGCGAGCCGTTCGACCGGGCGCTGTGGGCCGAGATCGCCAAGGACGGCGTCAAAGCCCTCGTGTGCGATTCGACCAACGTGTTCTCACCAAAGCCGGGCCGTTCCGAGGCAAGCATCGCCGACAACCTCGAGGCATTCATCCGCGACGCGACGGGGATGATCGTGACGACCACCTTCGCCTCCAACGTCGCGCGCCTGAAAACGCTGGCAACCGCCGCCGAACGGGCCGGGCGGCGGGTCTGCCTTCTGGGCCGCGCGATGCAGCGCATGGTGCAGACGGCCAAGGAAGAGGGGCTCCTGAAAGGATTCCCCGAAACGGTATCGCCCGAGGATGCCGCCGACATGGACCGGGGCAAGCTGTTGTTGCTGGTCACCGGTTCGCAGGGCGAACGCCGCGCCGCCTCGGCGCAACTGGCCAACAACGCTTCCTTTCTGGGCCTGTCCCTGAAAGAGGGCGACACGTTCCTGTTCTCGTCCCGCGTGATTCCGGGCAATGAGCGCGGCGTGATCCGCATCATGAACCAGCTGAGCGAAAAAGGCGTCGACGTCGTCGAGGATCACGACGGCGAATACCATGTCTCGGGCCATGCGAACCGGCCCGACATCCTCGAAATGCACGAAATCGTCAAACCCCAGGTCGTCATCCCGATGCACGGCGAGCACCGGCACCTGCGCGAGCACGCCAAGCTGGCCAAGGCGGCAGGCCGCACCTCGATGGTCGTCGTCAACGGCATGATGATCGACCTGTCTGGCAATCAGCCCAAAGTGGCGGAATATGTCGAGACGGGACGCACCTACCTCGACGGATCGGTGCAGATCGGCGCGATGGACGGCGTGGTCCGCGACCGGATTCGCATGGCGCTCAACGGTCATTTGCTGGTGACGGTTCTGCTGGACGAAGAGGACGCGCCGCTGGGCGATCCCTGGGTCGAGATCATGGGTCTGCCCGAAAAGGGCCGGAACGGCGGGTCGCTGGCCGAGGCCGTCGAAGCCGATCTTGCAAAGTTCACCAACCGGGCGCCCAAGAAGGTTCTGAAAAACGAGAACGCCTTGGAAAAAGAGCTCAAGAAGATCGCCCGTCAATCGGCCAATGCCGAAATCGGCAAGAAGCCCGAAGTGACGGTGGTCGTGTCTCGCCTCAACTAGAGCGTGTTGCGCTCATGAGGATGGACTGTTCAGATTGCGACCCGAGGCAGCGTTTGCGAAGTAAAACGCGTTTGGATCGTGGTTTGAATGCGATTGTGCGCAACACGCTCCAGAGGCGCCGCTGCACGGCACGTCGATACGGACGAAAAAAAACGGCCCGCTGATTGGCGGGCCATTTTTTGTCGATCAGGCGAGGCGGGTCAGGAAGACCCGCGTTCGCTGAAACTCAGTGCGATGAAGGTGGGCGCATCGTCGCCCATGCCGACGATCTGGTTGTTGTCGCGGCGTGCCCCGCCACGATTACCGCCGCGCTGGTTCTGCTCGCCGCGATTGTCAGACGCGGGCTGTGTGGGTTCAGCGCCGCCCTGACGGCCGCGCCCGCCCCGGGGACGACGTTCGAGCGGCGCACCGTCGCGCGCTGCGGCATCACGAACCGTGTTGTCCGGGGTGGCATCATCTTGCGGCGCGGCCTTCGCGGTTGGCTCGGTCTCGGGCGCCGGTTGCGTCTTGTTCTCCGGTGCAGGCTCGGGGGCTGCGTCGGATTTCGCGGCATCGGGTTTGCGGCCCCGGCGGCTGCGCGTGCGGGTGCTGCGCTCTTCGGTGGCGCTGCCGTCGTCGACGACCTCACCGGTGGGTGCCGCCTGCTGGCCGCGCGGATCGTCCAACCGCGGGATCTCGTTTTGCACGAGCCGTTCCACATCGGCGAGGTTCTTTTCGTCGCGCGGCACGCAGATCATGATCGTGGTGCCCTTGAGGCCCGCGCGACCGGTCCGTCCGATCCGGTGGATGTAATCCTCGGCGTGGCTTGGCACGTCGAAGTTGAACACGTGGCTGACGGCCGGAATATCCAGACCGCGTGCGGCAACGTCAGAGGCCACGAGGAATTTGATCGACCCGTCGCGAAAGCCATTTAGCGTGCGGGTGCGGTGCGACTGGTCGAGGTCGCCGTGGATCGCCTCGGCATTCAATCCGTGCTTTTTCATCGACTTGGCGACGATATCCACGTCCGACTTGCGGTTGCAAAAGATGATGGCATTGGTGCAGCCGTCGCCTTCGGCCTCGATCAGCGCACGCAGCAGATCGCGTTTCTGGCCCGGTTCGGCATCCTTGCGGGTGCCTTTGAACAGGACCACGCCTTGCTTGATGTTGACGTTGGCTGTCGCGGCGCGTGCCACTTCGATCTTGGCGGGATTGCTCAGGAAGGTGTTGGTGATCCGTTCGATCTCGGGGGCCATCGTCGCCGAAAAGAACAGGGTCTGGCGGGTAAAGGGGACCATGCCGAAAATCCGCTCGATATCGGGAATGAACCCCATGTCGAGCATTCTGTCGGCCTCGTCGACGACCATGATCTTGACGTCGTTGAGGATAAGTTTGCCGCGTTCGAAATGATCGAGCAGACGGCCCGGCGTCGCGATCAGGACATCGACACCGCGGTCGATGGCGGTGTCCTGCTCCTTGAACGACACGCCGCCGATCAGCAGCGCCTTGGTCAGCTTGGTATATTTGGCATAGGTGTCGAAGTTCGCGGCAACCTGTGCGGCAAGCTCGCGCGTGGGGCACAGCACGAGCGACCGGGGCATCCGCGCGCGCGCGCGACCCCGACCGAGGTTGGTGATCATCGGCAGCACGAAAGACGCCGTCTTGCCGGTGCCGGTCTGCGCGATGCCAAGGACGTCGCGGCCTTCGAGGGCAGGGGGGATCGCGCCCGCCTGAATCGGTGTGGGCGTCGTGTAACCGGTCTCGACGACGGCCTTGAGGACCTTGGGCGACAGGTTCAGATCGGCGAACTGTACCTCGTCCGCAGTGGTCTGCGTCGTCACCGGTTGGTCGGTCGACGCGGCATCGGTTGGCGCGCCGTCGGTGTCGGTGGCTGTCGCGGGGATGGTTTGGTCGGGGTCGGTTGGGGACAATGAAATGCCTTTCACGAGGGTTGCGGCTGAATGGCCGCTTCTCGCGCGGCCCGTGTGTCCGCCCCATTGCGGATACCAGTCGAATGCAGCGCCACATAGGCGATGATCGCCATAACGTCAAGGAAATCGCGGAGTTCGGATGGAACGCAGCGCCCTTCTACGGCGTTTGACATATGTAGCAACTCTAAATGAGGAAAAAGACATGATCCGCAAATCAGGTTCGGCAACATGGACAGGCGCGCTCAAGGACGGAAAAGGCACGGTTTCAACGCAGACGAATGCGCTGGCGGCACAGCCTTATGGATTCAACACACGGTTTGAAGGCAAGCCGGGTACCAACCCCGAAGAACTCATCGGTGCGGCGCATGCAGCCTGCTATGCCATGGCGATGAGCATGGGCCTTGGCGAGGCGGGGCATACGGCGGACAAGATCGACGCCAAATCCACCGTCTCGCTCGAGGAAAAGGATGGCGGTTTTGCGATCACGAAACTGCATCTCGACGTCAGTGCGAGCATTCCGGGCATCGACGATGCCGCGTTTCAGGAAATCGCCGAGGCCACGAAAAAGGGCTGCCCTGTTTCAAAGGTCTTGACCGGCGCCGAGATCACGATGGACGCCAGGCTGGTCTGACACCCAAATATAAATAAGCTGATGTCCGGCGGACCGTGCCGCCGGACAGCAATGACGTATTTAACGAAGGGGCCGTCCAGATGGGACAGCCTCGATCAAAAACCTGTCACCGCGCCGCGATGAAGCTCCGCCCACAATATCCACAATCTCGCCTTGGGTAAGGATATCACCGTTTACTTCGCCGACAACATATCCTGCGCCGCCGCCGAGAAAATCGCCGAGCAAAAAGGCTGCGACGTCGAAATCGATGCCTTCGTCGTCGACCAGCAAACCGTCGAGATCGGCACCGAACGTATAGAATTCATTGGGATCGTCAGTGCGAACGATCATTCCCTCGCTAATATCGAGTTGTCCGGAAAGCCGAATTTCATCGGCGCTGACGATGTTGGTAACGGAACCGACGATATCCGACTGGTCGAAACGCGCCGTCAGGTTGAGATCGCCCGCAGCGACGCGACTGTCCTCGAGGGCGACGCCCAGAACACCGTTGTACTCGTACGCACCGGCCGTGGGCAGCGTCGAGGGATCGGTAAAGTTGAGATCTTCGCTCCGACCGTCGATCCTGTCGCCAAGACCTTGATATTCTGCGAAGGTGAGCAGATCCGGGGTCAAAACCCCATTTGTACCCGACGAGCAGGCAGAGAGGGACAGCGCAGCGAGGCCTGCGCCGATGGTTTTCAGAGGCAGCATCAGAACGTCCTTGTTTGGGTGCGTAATCGTATTTAGCTGCAATTCCTGTTCAAGATCAACAGATTCCGATCTGTTTCGTTAATTGGTGCAATTAGGCCATCATCGCCTTGGATGCCGACAGTTTCACGTCCGGGTGGTCGCGCGCGACCCGGTCGAGATCCCACTGAAGACGTGTCAGGTAGACGGTATCGCCGTCGTTGTCGGTGGCAATATGTTGTTTATTGACGTTGACGAAACTATCGACGGCAGCCTTGTTGCCCGTGACCCAGCGGGCGGAGGTGAACTGCGACGACGAGAAATTGACCGGCAGGCCGTATTCGAGCTCGATCCGGCTGGCGAGGACCTCGAATTGAAGCGCGCCCACGACGCCCACGATAAAACCCGAACCGAAAGTGGGTTTGAATACTTTCGCCGCCCCTTCCTCGGCGAATTGCATCAGCGCCTTTTCCAGATGTTTCGCCTTCATCGGATCGCCCGCGCGGACGGTCTGCAACAATTCCGGCGCAAATGACGGGATGCCCGTCACGCGAATGGCCTCGCCCTCGGTCAGGGTATCGCCGATGCGCAATTGCCCGTGGTTCGGGATGCCGATGATGTCGCCCGCCCAGGCCTCTTCGGCCAGTTCGCGGTCGGCGGCGAGAAACAGTACCGGGTTCGAGATTGCCATCTGCTTTTTCGACCGCACATGGGTAAGTTTCATCCCCCGCTCGAAGTGGCCCGAGGCCAGGCGCACGAAGGCCACGCGGTCGCGGTGGCGCGGGTCCATGTTGGCCTGCACCTTGAACACGAAACCGGTGACGCTCGTCTCCTCGGGGGCGATCTGGCGCGGTGTTGCGGCCTGCACCTGCGGTTCGGGGCCGTAGGTGGCGATGCCTTCCATCAGTTCGCGCACGCCGAAACTGTTGATCGCCGACCCGAACCAGATCGGTGTCATCGACCCTTCGAGGACGCGCGCGGGATCGAGCTTCGGCAGCAGTTCGCGCGCCATCTCGACCTCTTCGCGCAGGGTCTCCAGCAGGCCCGCCGGCACATGGTCGGCAATGCGCGGATCGTCGAGGCCGTCGATCTCGATGCTGTCGGCGACACGGTTGCGGTCGGCACGGTCGACAAGTTCGAGGCGGTCGCGCAACAGGTCGTAGCAGCCGATGAAATCGCGTCCGACGCCGATGGGCCACGACGCCGGCGTCACGTCGATGGCGAGGTTTTCCTGAATTTCGTCGATGATCTCGAAGATATCGCGGCTTTCGCGGTCCATCTTGTTGCAGAACGTCAGGATCGGCAGGTCGCGCATGCGGCAGACCTCGAACAGCTTGCGGGTCTGGCTCTCAACGCCTTTGGCGCCGTCGATAACCATGACGGCGGCGTCCACCGCCGTCAGCGTGCGATAGGTGTCCTCGGAAAAATCGCTGTGACCGGGCGTGTCCACCAGATTGAACCGGAACGCGCGATAGTCGAACGACATCGCCGAGGCCGACACCGAAATGCCACGGTCTTTTTCCATCTGCATGAAATCCGACCGGGTGCGCCGTGCCTCGCCCTTGGCGCGCACCTGTCCGGCCATCTGGATCGCCCCGCCGAACAGCAGAAATTTTTCGGTCAGCGTGGTTTTTCCGGCGTCGGGGTGCGAAATGATCGCAAAGGTCCGGCGGCGGGCGATTTCGGGGGGCAGGGGGGCACGGTTGATCATGACGCCGGGATTACGGGATCGGACCGGGCAAGGCAAACCGCTTCACCGCGCCTCGGACACCATGCGTTGCCTGACAGACAAAGCCGAACCGTTGTCATCGCGCCGAGCAATAGCCGCGCGTCCCGGCATGCCATGACAGCCCGGTTACCGGCCAAATCGAACGGGCCGGTGACAGGACGGTGCGGCGCGCCTGACGGCGAAAGGACGGCAGGGCGCAGGACGAAAACAGGACGCAAGAGACCCGTCCGCGCCACAGTATCCGGCCCCGACACCCCCGGACCAAGCGGATTGTATCACAGATCCGACGACGACGACGCCCGGCGTAACCTCCCGACGGCGTCGGGCCCCGACAACAGGCCCTCGCGGACTTCATATCCCTGATGCGCGCGCGGGCCATGACCGTTGATGACGACATCGCCGGGCACGGCGGGCCGTGTGCGCGGGTCGATCAGCAGGCTTTCGGCGGCGATGCCCTCGGCATAGATGATCTGGTGTTCGTCGAACAACAGCTGGAAATACTCGACATGGCCACCATCCTCCTGCCGGACGGAGATGCCGTTGATCAGGTGGCGCACTTTGACCAGCACTTCGGCGCGACCCGCCCCCAGACGGTCGGTACGCTGATAGACGAACAGGCGGTGATCGGGGCTGACGATCAGGTCGTTCTCGTTGTGCAGTGCGCCTTTGGCGATCGTCACCGGGGCGAAGCTGCCGGTGGCGCGCATGATCGTCTGCCCGATCCAGCGGATCTGTTGCGGCCCGTCGTCGCGGGTCAGGACGCGGTCGCCGGCGCGCAGGTCTTCGATGCGGCGCTGTTCGCCGGAGGCCATCGTGATGTGGGTGCCGCGGGTGAACGACAGGCATGACACCTCGGCCAGGCGGTTCAGCGCGGAGTCGCGGTCACAGCCCACAAGGCGATATACGACGCCGGCCTGCAGGGCCGACAGCGGCAAAAGGTAGATGCCCGCCGCCGTCTGCGCCTCGACCTCGACGAGGATCAGCGCCTCCTGCGTCGAGCCGTCCGGCGCCATCAGCGTCAGGCAACAATCGAGGTGCACCGGGTTTCCGGGCCGCCCCAGCGCGCTGCCCTCGGCCACGGTGAAATGCGGCGCCGCGGGTTCCGCCGAAATCGTCAGCCGGTGCCGGTCGGCACGCGGCACAAGCGCATAGTGATCGTCCATGACCAGATCGTCCGCAAACGAGATGGTATCGCCTTCGGCCACGCCGTCGACCGCGATGAAATCGCCCGCCACGAAAACCGCGAGGCTTTGCGCGGTGGCGACGGGTCCGGCCGCATGGGCATCTGTGGCGCGCGACGGCGTGGTGTCGTTCATGTCATTCGCCTCTTTGGCGTTTGTGCCGGTCGGGGACGCGCGCGCGAACCGAGCAACGGCTTTGCGGCGCACCCGTGGCGGGGCGAAGGATAGGGGCAAAAGGTTGCGGATATATTGCCCCTGAATTGGCGCGATGATAGGTCGGGCCAACTCAAAAAGGAATGGTTCATGGATCTCGGTCTCAAGGGAAAAAAGGCACTGGTCTGCGCATCGTCACGGGGTCTGGGGCGCGGCTGTGCCGAGGCGCTCGCGCAGGCGGGCGTCGATCTGGTGCTGAACGCGCGCGGGGCGCCGGACCTCGAGACCACGGCGCAGGCGATCCGCGACGCGTACGGCGTCACCGTGACGTGCGTGGCGGGGGACATTTCGGACGCGTCGGTGCAGGCCGACGTCGTGTCGCAAGGGCCGTTCGACATCCTCGTGAACAATGCGGGCGGTCCGCCGCCGGGCCTGTGGTCCGACTGGAACCGTGAGGATTTCATCGCCGCGCTCGATGCCAACATGCTGACCCCGATCGCCCTGATGAAAGCGCTGCTGCCCGGCATGATGGAACGGGGCTGGGGCCGCGTCGTCAACATCACCTCGCAATCCGTCAAGGCACCGATCCCCGCCCTCGGCCTGTCGAACGCGGCGCGCACCGGCCTTACCGGTTATGTCGCGGGCACGGCGCGGCAGGTGGCGCACGCCGGTGTCACGATCAACAACCTGTTGCCGGGCATCCATGCGACAGACCGCGCAACCAGCCTCGACGGCGGCGTGGCCAAGGCGCAGAACATCTCGGTCGAAGAGGCCAAAGAGCGCCGCGAGGCCACGATACCCGCGCGACGTTATGGCACGGCGGCCGAATTCGGGGCGACCTGCGCCTATCTGTGTTCCACCCATGCAGGCTTTATCGTCGGTCAGAACATCCTGCTCGATGGCGGCGCGACAAACGCCACGATCTAGGCACCTTGCCGGGGCCCGTCGTCATGTGGGGGCCTCTTGCGGGGTGCCGACTTGTGGTGCGCGGGTCGGGTTGCTATGTCCCCCCAAAGTCCGACCTAAACGCTAAGGTACCCGTGCCGCAAATTTCCGTCTCCCCGGTGCCGGCGCCCCACACGCCCGGTGCGCGGCTTACCGTGCGCGGGCTGTGCCGCGATTTCGACGGGCGGCGGGTCGTCGACGATGTATCGCTGACGGTGATGCCGGGGCAGGTGACCTGCCTGCTTGGCCCGTCGGGCTGCGGCAAATCCACAACCCTGCGCCTGATCGCGGGCGTCGACCGACAAGACGCCGGCACGATCCACGCGGACGGCACCCTGCTGTGCGGCGACGGCGTCCATGTGCCCCCCGAGGCGCGCGGCATCGGGCTGATGTTTCAGGATTTCGCGCTTTTTCCGCACCTCGACGTTGCCGGAAACGTCGGGTTCGGCCTGCGCGGCGCGCGTGCCGAGGTGCGCGCCCACGTCGTGGCCCTGCTCGACCGGGTCGGCATGGGCCGCCACATCGACCGCTATCCGCACGAGTTGTCGGGCGGCGAACAGCAGCGCGTGGCCCTTGCCCGCGCGCTCGCCCCCAAGCCCCGGATCATGCTCATGGATGAGCCTTTCTCGGGCCTCGACGACCGGTTGCGCGATGACATCCGCGACGAAACGCTTGCGGTTCTGAAGGCGGAGGGCACCGCCGTCCTGCTGGTCACCCACGAGCCGGGCGAGGCGATGCGCATGGCCGATGAAATCGCCCTGATGCGCGACGGCCGGATCGTGCAGTCGGGCGCGCCCTATAACGTCTACAACGCCCCTGTCGATCGTGCGGCGGCCGCGTTCTTCAGCGATATCAACGTCATCGACGGCAAGGTCAACGGCGCGCTGACGCAGACCGCCTTCGGTCAGTTCCTCGCCCCCGGCGTGCCGGACGGCACCGACGTCGAGATCGTGATCCGCCCGCAGCACCTGAAAATCGACTTCGACCGTCAGGGCCGGGGCCCCAATCCCACCCCTTCCGAGGGCGATCCCGCCCGTGGCATCGTCACTCGCGCACGGTTCATGGGGGCCGCCAGCCTTGTCGAATTCCGCATGGATTTCGACGGCTCTGTGCTGCGCGCCCTGGTGCCGTCGGTATTCCTGCCCAAGCCCGGCACCGCGTGGTGGCTGATGATCCGGCGCGACCGGTGCTTTGTCTTTCCCAAGGTCGCCTGAGCAGGTCCCGACCGCACCTTCAGTCCCGATCTGCTCCCCCCGGCGGATCCGTCCCCGGCCCGCGCGCTCATCCCTCCCGGGCGAGGAAATCCGCCAGCCGTTTGCCCTCTTCTTCGGTGAAAAGCTGCGGCAAAACCGCTAGGTCCTCGATCCGGTCGACCGGCAGCACCGCGAAATCGCGCACCGTCTCGCACCACACCGTCACGGTCCACACCCGTCCCCAATAATCCAGCTGCAGGGGACGCATGACCCGCGTGACAAGGCCCGCGTCGTCGCCCCGCACCCCGGCGCGCACCTTCTGCCGCGCCCGGATCGCCCCGCGCAGCTTCGGCATATGCCGAAATCCGCGCGCCGCATCTGCAAAGGGATAGACGGCAAAGCCAAACCCGCGCGGCGGCCCGGTCCGGTCCTCAGGCAAGACGGCATCCACCTTGGCGGACAGGCTGCGCGCGGCCTCGCGGATCTCGTCGTCGCCACCCTCGCCGACAACGGCCAGCCCCAGATGCAGCGCCTCAAGCTCGGTCCGGGTCAGGTTCAGCGGCGGCAGCGTGATCGCCGCCGTCGTGCGATACCCCAGCCCCCGCGTCCCTTCGAGCGGCACGCCCGAGGCCATCAGCGTATCCATGTCGCGGTACACCGTGCGCAGCGAAACGCCCAGCCTGTCGGCAATGTCGCGGGCCCGGTGCAGCCGCCCGTCGCGCAGGATCTGGATCATCCGGACAAGGCGGTCGCTGCGGCCCATGCAGGCTCCACTGTTCAGTTTGTGCCAGTATTCCGGCAACTGACAGGTTTGTGACAAATAATGCGGCCTGCGACAAGCACGCGCGTCCCTCAGACCGCTTTTCGGGCTTTCCGGCGGTGCGGCAACCCAGTATCGACAAGACGCAGTGCATCACTCGATGAGGAGACCCCAGATGCTGAACAACATCGGAATTCCCGGCCTGATCCTGATTGCGGTCGTGGTCCTCGTGCTCTTCGGGCGCGGCAAAGTCTCGTCGCTGATGGGCGAAGTCGGCAAGGGCATCACCGCGTTCAAACGCGGCGTCGACGACGGCAAGAAAGAGCTGGACGACGATACCGCCACCGAGCGTGCCGCCCGCGACGTCAGTCCCGACGCCGAGCCGCCGCACCGCGCCTCGGGCGACGTGGACCTCGACAAAGACCGGGTCTGACGGCCGCGACGGACAAGAGGCGGAGGACCGCGCGATGCTGGGCATGGGCTGGAGCGAGATACTTGTGGTGGGCGTCGTCGCCCTGATCGTCGTCGGTCCCAAGGATCTGCCGGGCATGTTCCGCACGATTGGCCAGTTTACCGGCAAGGCGCGCGGCATGGCGCGCGAATTCAGCCGCGCGATGGAAAGTGCCGCCGACGAATCCGGCGTGCGCGACATCGCCAAGACGATCAAGGCCGCGGGCAACCCGTCCCAGTTCGGCGCCGACAAGCTGCGCGATGCGACGGGCCTGTCGTCGTACAAACCGGGCAGCAAGACCGAAGAATTGTCCGCGGAGCGCGCCGAGGCCAAGGCCCGGATCTCCGAGGCGACGGCAAAGGCCGCGACCGACCGCAAGGCCCGCGAAGCGGCTGCTGCATCCAAACCGGATCTGGCAAAGAGCGATGCCAATCCGATCGATGCGCCGGTGGCAGTGGCAAAACCCGCATCGGCCAAACCTGCATCGGCCAAATCCGCTGCGGCCAGGCCGAAAACGGTCAGGGCCAAGAAAGCGCCTGCTGCCGCGACGGCAAAAAAACCGGTGGCCAAGGCTGCCAAACCTGCCGCAAAGCGGGCCACCAAACCGAAAGCGGCGCCAAAGCCCGAGGCTTCTGAATGACGCAGGCCGACGACATTCAGGACAGTGCCGCGCCGCTGATCGAGCATCTGACGGAACTGCGGACCCGGCTGATCCGCTGCGTCGTGGCGTTCCTGATCGCGATGATCCTCAGCTTCACGGTCAACGGGCCGATCTTCAACTTTTTGACGCAGCCTCTCTGCGCCGCCCTCGCCGCCGAGGGGCAGGACTGCGATCTGATCTTCATCGCGCTCGAAGAGGGCTTTTTCGTCGCCATTTCGATCTCGCTTCTGGGCGGTCTGGTGCTGTCGTTCCCGGTGATCTCCTACCAGCTCTGGCGCTTCGTCGCGCCCGGCCTGTACCGCTCGGAGAAAGGCGCGTTCCTGCCGTTTCTGCTGGCCTCGCCGTTCATGTTCTTTCTCGGCGCGGCCTTTGCCTACTACGTCATCACACCGCTGGCGTTCGACTTTTTCCTCGGGTTCCAGCAGCCCGGCACCCTCGCCACCGGACCGGACAGCGACACGGCGGCGGCGGGCGTGTTGTTTCAGGGATCGGCCAAGGCGTACCTGTCGCTGACGATCAAGTTCATCGTCGCCTTCGGGCTGTGCTTTCAGCTGCCCGTGCTGCTGACCCTGATGGGCAAGGCGGGCCTCGTGGGCGCCAAGGGCCTCGGCGCGATGCGCAAATACGCGGTGCTCGGCATCCTCGTGCTGGCCGCCATCGCCACGCCGCCCGACGTGGTCAGTCAGGTGATCCTGTTCGTCGTGGTCTACGGCCTGTACGAAGTGTCGATCCTTCTGGTCGCCCGGGTCGAGCGCAAGCGCGAGGCGCATCTGCGGGCCGAAGGTCTGTGGGTGGACGACATCGACGACGATATCAACGACATTGACGATGAAGAGGCCGAGGATCTGGCCGACATCGACGAGAAGGACGCCAAACCGTGAGTGACGATACAGCGATGGGCCGGATCGGCGATGCCGCCCTGCGCCGCATTGCCGACGCCCTCGACCGGATGGCACCGCCGCCCGCCACAGCGCCCGATTTCGACGCCGCCACGGCGTTCGTCTGGGCACCGGACCCGGATCGCCTCGTGCCCGTTCACACCGTTTCGCGCGTCGGCGTCGACCTGCTTGTCGGCATCGACCGTGCCCGCGATACGCTCATGTCCAATACAGAACGCTTCGCCGCCGGGCTGCCCGCCAACAACGCGCTGCTGTGGGGCGCGCGGGGGATGGGAAAGTCGAGCCTCGTCAAGGCGATCCACGCCGATGTTCAGGCGCGCCACGCGGGCCTGCGCATCATCGAGGTTCACCGCGAGGACCTGCCGACGATCGGACGCTGCCTTGCCCTGCTGCGCGCCGCATCGCACCGGTTCGTGATGTTCTGCGACGATCTGTCGTTCACCCAGGACGACGCGCATTACAAATCGCTCAAGGCGGTGCTGGATGGCGGGATCGAGGGTCGGCCCGACAATGTCGTGCTCTATGCGACGTCGAACAGGCGTCACCTGATGCCGCGCGACATGATCGAAAACGAACGCTCCACGGCGATCAGCCCGGGCGAGGCGGTCGAGGAAAAGGTCTCGCTGTCGGATCGTTTCGGTCTCTGGCTCGGGTTTCACGCCTGCGATCAGGATCAGTATCTGGCGATGATCGACGGCTATTGCGTGGCCCACGGTGTGAAAATCCCGGGCGCCCGGCTGCGCGCCGAGGCGATCGAGTGGCAGGCCACGCGCGGCAGCCGCTCGGGCCGCGTCGCGTGGCAGTTCTTCGTCGATCTGGCGGGGCGCGAAGGCGTGCGGCTCTAGGTTGTGTTGCGCTCAGTCTGATTCAACTATTCAGACCGCGACACGATGCAGCGTTTGCGCAGCCAAACGCGTTCTGGTCGCGGTTTGAATACTATTGTGCGCAACACGCTCTAGCCGCGGCGATCGCCCGGCAATGCACAAAACGCCCGACACGCACGGCAAACCGCGGCCCATGAACGCCCGGCCCCCGCTTCTTCTGGTCAAAAATATCCCCGCCGGAGGCTCCGCCGCCCCGCAGCGCGCCCCTCAGGGCAGATAGTCGCCCGGATCCTGACTGTCGGTGCCACGCCGCACCTCGAAATGCAGGAACGAAGGGTCGCCCGCGCGCACGGCACCGATGGTCTGCCCCTGACTGACCGATGCACCGCGCGCGACCGTCAGGCTGTCGATATGGGTATAGACCGTCAGCAGGTTATCGGCGTGGCGGATCACGACGATCTGGATGCCGGCGGTATCGGTGGTGATCGCGGCGACGGTGCCCGCGGCGGCGGCCCGTACCGGCGCGCCGGCCGCGGCACCGATGTCGATGCCTTCGTTCCGGCCCGGCGCATAGGCGCGGATGATCGCGCCGGACGCGGGCTGCACCATGCGGGCCGAGCTTGTCGGCGCGGTCTGCTGCGCGCCGAGATCGGGGGCGGGCGACGGTGCGGGTGTTGCGGCAGCCTGAGGGGCCGCGACAGGGTCCGGCTCGGGCAAGGGCGTTGCGGCACTGGGCGGTTCGGGCGCGACGCTGCCGGTGCCGGGGGCCGACGCCACCTCGGAAATGGGGCGTACGCCGCTTGCGCCGGGGATCATCAACTGCTGCCCCTCGCGGATCGTCAGA
Organism: uncultured Alphaproteobacteria bacterium; assembly: GCA_963761735.1. GTDB lineage: Bacteria > Pseudomonadota > Alphaproteobacteria > Rhodobacterales > Rhodobacteraceae > CAVXHQ01. The sequence goes on along the minus strand of CAVXHQ010000004.1, from coordinate 37,752 downwards.
TCGGCGTCGAGGCCGTTCCAGTCGGCGATCGCACGCGCACCGACACCGTAGAGCCGGGCGATGGAATAGACGGTCTCGCCGCGCACGACGCGGTGGCGCACCGGCGTGGGGGCGACGGGGGACGGCGACGGCGCCGTGACAGGTGCCGGGGTTGCGGCAACTTCGCCCGCGCGGGTCAGCGCATCGCCCGCCAGCGTCGTGACATCGACAACCGGCGCGGGCTGTACCGTGCCGGTCGCCCCGGCGGGCTCGGAAACGCGGTCGGGCAGCGCGATGATCTCGTCCCGGCGCAACGGCGTATCGGCGAGGATGCCGTTATAGCGCGCCAGCGTATCGGCGTTGAGGCCGAGGCGCGCGGCGATGGCGCCGACGGTGTCGCCCTGCCGCGCCACGACGACCTGATAATTGGGATAGGAAATGACGCCTCGGTCATCCGGCGCGGGACGTTGAGATCCCCCCGACAGCGCGTCCGTGGTGTCGAACCCGTTGCCCAGATCGCGCAGATCGAAGTCGAGCGGGCCGTCGCCGCAGGCCGCGACGAGCGCCAGCGCACTGACGGCCAGCAGGTGCCGTACAGGCCGCGTCCGCGCGCCGTCTTGCTGTAAATGGCTCATTCCGTGCTCCCTCGGTTTTCTCCGACCGGCACATGAACTGCGCCCCCGGACCCCCTGTTATCCGGGGGTTTTATCTGTTTGCCGCAAAGGGCAGGCCGCGCCTAGTCCTGACCGATCCCCTCGACCAGCGGCACAAACCGGACGCTGCGCAATTCGTCATAGTCAAAGCCCGCCTCGGTCCGCGTCACCCGGATCAGGCTTTGCACACTATCGGACTGGCCGACCGGTAACACCATGATACCCCCAACCTTGAGTTGGGCCAAGAGGGGGCCCGGCGGGTCCTCGGCGGCGGCGGTGACCAGGATACGGTCGAACGGCGCCTGCTCCGGCAGACCGAAACTGCCGTCGGCGGCAAAGGCGGTGATGTTGACGAGATCCATCGCGTCGAACAGCACCCGCGCCTCGGCCACGAGGCGGCGAAACCTGTCCACGGTATAGACCCGCCGCGCAAGCTGACTGAGGATCGCCGCCTGATAGCCCGAGCCAGTGCCCACCTCGAGAACCTTGTCGCGCGGCTGCACGTCGAGGGCCTGCGTCATCAGCCCCACGACCGAGGGCTGCGATATGGTCTGGCCGCAGCCGATCGGCAGCGGCGTGTCCTCATAGGCGCGGTCGGCGAAGATGCCGCGCACGAAGGCGGCGCGGTCCACGGATTCCATCGCCGTCAGCACGCGGCTATCCGTCACCCCGCGCGAGCGCAGGGCGAACATGAACTGCATCTGACGGGTGGCGTCGGCGTCGACCATCACGACGCTTCGTCCATCGGGCTGCCGTCCATCGGGCCATCGAGCGCGGCCCCAAGGGCGTCCAGCGTGTCATGTGCCGTCAGATCGGCGCGCAGCGGCGTGACCGAAATATACCCGTCGAGGTTGACCGCCGCATCCGTGCCCGGTGCCGTCGCCACGTCCTGCGGCCCGCCCCTGATCCACAGGAACCGGCGCCCGGTGGGCGAAATCTGGCCTTCGACGCCGAAATTCGTATCGGGACGAAACCCCTGCGCGGCCACTTTCATACCGCGCACGTCGGCGGCGGCAACGGGCGGGAAATTTACGTTGTAAAACAGGCGATAGTCGTCCTCGTCCCAGCGCGCGGCATCGAGCATCCGCCGCACAAGGGCGGTGCCGTGGACACGCGCCGCCTCGAACGGATCGTCCAGATCCGCGTTGCCGGGGCCGAAATATTGCGACAGGGCGATGGCGGGCAGGCCCTGCAACGCGGCCTCCATCGCGCCGCCGATGGTGCCCGAATAGAGCACGTTCTCGGCGGAATTGTTGCCCTTGTTCACACCCGACAGGATCAGATCGGGCCGCCGCGGCATCACATCGTAGAGGCCCGCAAGGATGCAATCGGCCGGAGAGCCTTCGGCGGCGAATCGTCTTTCGTCCAGTTGGGCGATCATCGTCGGATGCGCATAGCTGATGCAGTGCCCGACGCCCGACTGTTCGAACGCGGGCGCCACCGTCCATACTTCGCCCGCCTTTCCGGCAATCGCCGATGCGATCTCGTGCAGGACAGAGAGGCCCGGGGCATTGATGCCGTCGTCATTGGTGATGAGAATGCGCATGCGGCCCGCCTCGGTATCATTTGCGATCTTGGTAGGCGAGCGGCGCGCGGGCGGCAAGGCGGCCCGGATGCGCGGCGCAATTGCGTGACTTCAGAGACTCAGGTTGTCCGCCGGCCCGGTCTCCGACGGCCGCAGGATTTCGGGCAACAGGCGCGCGGCCTCGGACGCCGGCGTGGCAAGCTTGCCGCGATCTTCGCCCGGAAAGAACCGGGCGCGCAGGGCCGTGGGCATCGGCGCGGGCGTGACGATCCGCACGCTCGGGCCGGTGCGCGCGGATTCCGCGGCCCAGGACCGGACGAGGAACATTTGCGCGGCCTTGGAGGCGCCGTAGCTGCCGTGAAACTTGTGTCCCGGTGCCGGATCGTCGGCAAACACGGCGGTGCCGGTGTGCCCAAGAAGCGGTGCAACCGTCGTGATCAGACGGCGCGTGGCATGCAGGTTCACGTCGATGCTCCTGGTGAAATCTGCGTCGCCGGTATGGGGCACCGGGCTGAGGGGCGCGGCGTGGATCGCCATATGCACCCACAGATCGAGCTTGGCCCAGCGCTGCGCGATGGCGGCGCACAGCTGCGTCATCGCTTCGGGCACGCAGATATCCATCGGCGCCAAGGTTGCCTGACCGCCCGCTGCGACGACCGCATCGTCGAGTTCCTCGAGCGCGCCGACGGTGCGCGCCACGGCGATGATGTGATGCGTCGGCGCCAGCGCCCGGGCCAGCGCCGCGCCAAGGCCGCGCGAGGCGCCGGTGATCAGGGCGGTTTTCTGCGTCATGTCGTGTGCCTGCCATGAAAAACAAAAGACCGCTCGGCATGGGATGCCGGCGTGGTGCGTCGCGGGGACGCGGCGGGGGGGATAGGCAGCTCGAACATGGTGTCGCTATCGCAGGCTTCCGGGCACCGGACAAGAGGCAGGGCGCATCCGCCGCCCTGTCTGTCGGCGCCGCGACCGTTTGCCTTACCGCCGATTGCACGGCAGGGTGGCGCCGACGCTGCACTGCGGACCGAAAGGCGGATCCAGGGATGACAGATCCGTTGACGGACAGACCCCTCGATGTGTTCGTGCACATCCCGAAAACCGCAGGCAGTACCCTCAATTCGGTGCTGTTGCGCCATCATGCCGCCCGCGCGGCACCGCGGTTGTGGCCGGTCGTGCGCCGTGCCGTTCCGGCGGCGGTGATCGACAATTCCGTCGGCGGTCGCTGGCTGTCGCGGGGGCTGGCGCGGGGATGTTCTCATATCGAACTGCATGGCGGCAGCCCCGTCTTCGACGATATCCTGCGCCGGGCCGACTGGGTCAGCGGCCATGTCACCCGTGCCGCGATGGCCGATCATATGGCCCGGATCGGCAGGCCCGCGCGATATTTCACGCTTGTGCGCGATCCGGCGGCGCAGATCGCGTCGCACTACCAGTGGTGGATCGAGATCCACGCCCGGGGGCCGTGGCGGTATTATCGCTATAACCGCTATTTCCGTGAGTTGTCGCGCCAGATCCGCGCCAGCGACAACAGCGATCCCGCCGCCGTCATCGCGGTGCTGTCGGAACACCGGGAGCTGTTCCTGAACATGCAGACGACCTATGCCGTGGCCCCTCACGGCACCGTCACGCCCGCGTGCCTTGCGCCGTTCGAAGGGGTGGCCATCGATAACGATATCGCGCGGATCTTCGGCGCGATGACCGGGGCGGCGATGCCCGCCGTGGCACGGCTCAATACCAGCAGGTCGACGTTCGACCGGGCGGTTTTCAAGACCCCGGCGCTGCTGGCTTTCCTGAGCGAAAACAACGCACGGGACGCCGCACTTTACGCGCTGGCAGGCGGCGTTACGCCGCCGCCGTCGCCATGACAAAACCCTCTTCGAGCTTGTCGGAGGGTGCCACCGGGTACTGACCCGAAAAGCACGCGTCGCAGTATTGCGGCGAGGACGCATCGCGCCCCCGTGCCTCGCCGACGGCGCGGTACAGCCCGTCGAGCGAGATGAACCGCAGCGACGTCACGCCCAGATGCGCGCACATCTCGTCCTCGGTCATGTGCGCGGCGAGCAGCTTTTCACGCTCCGGCGTGTCGACCCCGTAAAAGCAGGGCCATGACGTCGGCGGCGAGGCGATGCGAAAATGCACCTCGGCGGCCCCGGCATCCAGCACCATTTCGCGGATCTTGATCGAGGTCGTGCCGCGCACCACCGAATCGTCCACCAGAACCACCCGTTTGCCGCGCACCAGCGCGCGGTTGACGTTGAGCTTCAGGCGCACGCCCATGTTGCGGATCTGCTCGCTGGGTTCGATGAAGGTGCGGCCCATGTACTGGTTGCGGGTGATCCCCAGCGCGAACGGAATGCCGGAGGCTGCGGCATAGCCGATGGCGGCAGGCGTGCCCGAATCAGGCACCGGACAAACGAGATCGGCGTCGACGGGCGCCTCGGCAGCCAGCTCGCGGCCGATCGCCTCGCGGGTTTCATAGACCGAACGTCCGCCGATCAGGCTGTCGGGGCGCGAGAAATAGACGTGTTCGAAAATGCAGAACCGCGGTTTGCGGGCGCGGAACGGAAAGTGGCTTTCGAGGGTCAGATCGGCGGAGATCACCACCATTTCGCCGGGTGCGACCTCGCGGACCAGTTCGGCGCCGATGATGTCGAGCGCGCAGGTCTCGGAGGCGAGCACATAGCCGCAGCCCTTGCGGCCCAGCACCAGCGGGCGGACGCCGCGCGGATCGCGGCAGCCGATCAGCTTCGTGCGGGTCATCGCGACGATGGAAAACGCGCCTTCGACCTTGCGCAGCGCCTCTTCCATGCGGTCGGGGATGGTACGGCCCATCGAGCGGGCCATCAGGTGGATGATGCATTCACTGTCCGACGAGGACTGGAAAATCGAACCGCGTTCGATCAGCTCGCGGCGCAGGGCCACCGCGTTGGTGATATTGCCGTTATGGGCGATGGCGGCGCCGCCCATGGCGAATTCGCCGAAAAACGGCTGCACGTCGCGCAGCGCCGTCTGGCCCTTGTGCCCGGCGGTGGAATAGCGGACATGGCCGATCCCGATGGTGCCGGGCAGGGACGCCATCATCGCGGGCGAGGTGAAATTGTCGCGCACCAGCCCCATGCGCCGCGCCTCGTGAAATTCGCCGCTGGTGGGCGTGGTCTGTTCGCCCGCGTCGTCCGGGGCGTGCTCGTGGGTGACGATGCCGCCCGCCTCCTGTCCGCGATGCTGCAGCGCGTGCAGGCCAAGGGCGATCAGGCTCGCGGCATCGGCAACGCCGGTCACCCCGAAAACGCCGCATTCCTCGCGCAGTTTGTCGCCGTCGGCGTCGACGCCGCCGGCATCGAAGGGCAGCCGCGGCAGCCGGGCGCCATCGGGCAGCGGTTGATCGGCGGGATCTGTCGGGGATGTGAGCGGAGCGTGGGGCAGGGGCACGTCGCGGCTTTCCTTATCCGGTGGCTGTCGGACCCCTCTTAGACCGGATGGGGCGGCGTGTCACGAATGGTTCCTGAAAGCTGTTTTGGGATCGCTTCGCTTGCGGCGGGACGCCTCACGTACCGGCGAAGACGCACACCGGCGCTGCGATTTTCGGCATGCCGCGCGATCCGGGGCGGCACCTGTGACGGCGATAAAACGGGGTTGCCATACCGACATGCATCCAGGACGCTCTGCCCGACTATATCGACCGCAGGGTCGAACTAACGCCATTTTTTTGTGCCATGCACTGGCCTGGGACAACCGATGAGGGTGATATGTACAGGATACTTGCGACATTGGGCGGCGCGGTCATGGCGGCGAGCGCCTTTGCGCCGTGGATAGCGGGGCCGTTCGGGCAGACGCTGATCCCGTGGGACCTGTTGCGCCTGATGTACGAGCAGACCGGGTTCGACATGCCGATCGAGCCGCTGCTGTACTTTTCCACCTTTGTCGTGGCCGCGCTGCTGGCCCTGCTGGCGATTTTCGGGCTGGCGCCGCGCCTTCTGGCGCTGCTGGCGGGTCTGTATCCGGTCGGTCTGCTGGGGGCGGCCTGGGTGCGCGGCAGCGATCAGCTGGCGCAGCTGGGGTTGCCGGTCCCCGAGGGCACGGGCGAGGGCGGACCGGGCATCGGTGCCATCTGGCAGCAGATCGGCCCGATCGTCGGCAACGGCGCCTGGATGTATCTGGGCGGGATGGTGGCCCTGATCCTTGCCGGTCTGGCGGGTGGACGCCGATAGAGCCACCGCCGGTTCTTTCCGGCCCCGATGCGTCGGCGCACCCGTTTCGGCCGTCCCGACGGCCCGGTATCCGGGCCGCCCGTTGGCGCATATCAGTTGCCGGCGGGCGCGGTAACAGGCTCGACCGGCGCGTCGGTCAGGCCGCAATCGCCGACCAGCTGCTCGTATTGGGTGGTGATCCAGCCCAGCGCCTGCTCGGGGTCCTGATTTTCGATCTGGCCGGTCAGCTGCGCGAACACACGGGCCGCACGGCTGTTTTCCACCATTTCGATGGACTGCGCCGACAGCACGGTTTCGTAGACGAAAAAGGCGACGGCAACCAAAAGGATGCCGCGAAACACACCGAACAGGAACCCAAGGCCCTGATCGAGACCGCCCAGCGCCGAGCGCTGCACCACGGACGAGAACAGCGGCGTGAAGATCGAGAACACGACGAGGGCCACGGCGAAAACGCCCGCAAAGGCCCCGATGATCGACAATTCGCAGCTGTCGCCGATGATGTCGCCCAGGAACGGGATCTGTTTGATCAGCGGCTCTACCTGATCGGCAAAGACAAACGCCAGGATCGCGGCACCGATCCAGCCCGCGATCGCCAGCGCCTCGCGCACGAAACCGCGACTGTACGCCAGCAGGGCCGACAGGATGATGACGACGGCCACGACGCCGTCGATGATGGTCAGATCCATGGGCTCACTCGGCTCCTAAACGTGTATTCACTCCGGCTTCAGACCGAAGATTTCTTCTGCGAATGTCGCCAGATCGCTCATCTGGCGCAGGGTGGCGGTCCCCGCGTCGGCGGTGGACCGTTTGGTCAGCGTCGGCAGCACGGCGGAAGAGAAGCCGAGCTTCTCCGCCTCCTTGAGCCGGTTTTCGGTCTGTGACACGGGACGCAGGGCGCCGGAAAGGGAAATTTCGCCGAAGACGACGCATGAGCGGTCTACCGTTGCATCTTCGCGGGCCGAAATCAGCGCCGCGGCAACGGCCAGGTCGGCGGCGGGCTCGGTGATCCGCAGGCCCCCCGCGACGTTGAGGTAGACGTCCAGACCCGTGAAAGAAAGGCCGACGCGCGCGTCGAGGACCGCGAGAATCATGTTCAGTCTCCCCGCGTCCCAGCCGACGACCGACCGGCGCGCCTGTCCTTGCGGCGCGGGCGCGATCAGGGCCTGAATTTCGCACAGGATCGGGCGCGTGCCTTCGATGCCCGCAAATACCACCGATCCCGGCGCGGGCGCGCCGCGTTCGGACAGGAACAGGGCCGAGGGGTTTTTCACCTCCGCGAGGCCCTTGCCGGTCATCTCGAACACGCCGATCTCGTCGGCGGGGCCGAAGCGGTTCTTGACGGCCCGCAGGATGCGGAACTGGTGGCCGCGTTCGCCCTCGAAATACAGCACGGTGTCGACCATATGCTCGATCACGCGGGGCCCGGCGATGGCGCCCTCTTTGGTGACGTGGCCCACGAGGATTACGGCAATGCCGCGGGTCTTGGCGAATATGGTCAGCTCGTGTGCCGCCGTGCGGACCTGCGTGACCGAGCCGGGCGCGCTGTCGATGGTATCGAGCCACATCGTCTGGATCGAATCGATGATCACGAGATCGGGTTTTTCGGCGTCCAGCGTGGTGAGGATGTCGCGCAGGTTGGTATCGGCGGCCAGATGAACCGGACTGTCGGCCAGTCCCAGACGCGCCGCGCGCATCTGCACCTGATTGGTGCTCTCCTCGCCGGTGATATAGATCACCTTGAGGCCGTTGCGGGCGAACCGGGCCGCGGCCTGCAACAGCAGCGTCGATTTGCCGATGCCGGGATCGCCGCCCACCAGGACGGCGGACGCGGCCACCAGCCCGCCGCCCAGCACCCGGTCAAGCTCGCCGACACCGGCCAGCGTGCGTGCCGGGGCCTCTCCCATCGTCGCAAGGTCCGTCAGGGTCAGCGTCTTGCCGCGTTTGCCCGCCGCGCCGCGCGCCCGGGGGCCGTCGGTCAGCGGCTTGTCCTCGGCGATCGAATTCCACGCGCCGCAACTGTCGCACCGTCCCGACCAGCGCGCGGATTTCGCGCCGCATTCAGAGCAGGTGAAGTTGAGGTCCTTGGCCATGCCGCGCGTTTACGCGAAACGCGGGGCCCAAGGAAAGAGGCGATGGCGGTGTCCGCCGGGGGGCGAAACCGGCGTTGTGCGCCGGGGCGCGTGTTCGCGGCGCGGTTCGCGCCGTCACCGCCCCGGATGCAGAGGCCACGGACCGGCCGGCCGCCGGGAGCGTGTCGTCCTCTAGCCGCCGACGTAGCGGCGCCGCAGCCTGCGGCCCAGCGAGGTCAGAACCTCGTAGCCGATAGTGCCCGCGTCGCGCGCCAGGCGGTCGACGCCCTGATGCGCGCCGATGACGGTCAGATGGCCGGGGTCGCCGTGGATATCGGTCGGCACATCCGTGACATCGACCGTGATCAGGTCCATCGACACGCGGCCCACCAGCGGGCAGGGCACATCGCCTGCCCACAGTGTCGTGCGGTCCGACAGAGCACGGTGCAATCCGTCGGCATAGCCTGCCGCGACGGTGGCGATGCGGCTGGGTCGGATCGCCTGCCAGCTGTTGGCATAGCCGACGACCTCGCCCGCCGCGACATCGCGGATCTGGATCACCGGCAGGTCGAGCGTCACGACCGGCGACGCATCGGCGAACGGCATGGCACCATACAGGCCGATGCCGGGCCGGGTCACGTCGAAATGATAGTCGGAACCGAGCAGGATACCGCCCGTCGCCGCGAGACTGCGCGGCACGTCGGTGCCGTCCGTCATGCGGTGAAAGATATCGAGCTGATAGGGGTTCATCGGATGGTCGGGCTCATCCGCGCAGGCAAGATGGCTCATCAGCAGGACGGGATGCTGCGACAGCGCCACCTCGGCCACCGATCCCCACTCGTCCCATTCCATCCCCAGACGGTTCATGCCCGTGTCGAGTTGCAGGCCAAAGGGATGGCCCGGCACCGCCTCGAAATGGCGGGTGATCTGATCGAGCGAGGTCAGCATCGGCGTCAGGCCAAGATCGGCGATGGTGTCGGTATCGCCGCGCATATGGCCCGACAGGATCAGAATGTCGGCGTCCGGGCCGACCGCCTGACGCAGGGCCGCTCCCTCTTCGGCGAGGGCCACGAAAAACCGGGTGCACCCTGCGTGACCGAGGGCACGGGCGACGCGCGCCGCGCCCAGGCCATAGCCACCGGCCTTGACCACGGCGGCCGTCTGCGCACCGGGTGCGCGCGCGGCAAGGGCACGCCAGTTGGCGACGACGGCATCGAGATCGACGGTAAGGAGGGCGCTGGTCATGACGCCTTTTGGCAGGGGAGACTGCAAGGGTCCAGTGCGCGGGGGCCGGGATCGGGCGGGATGATGAAAAATCAGGCAAAGTAACGCCGAAACCAGCCGCACAAGGAAGGTTGGCGCTGTACGGGCGTGACACCGCGTCTGCGCCACGACAGTGTCGGGACTGGAAATATCGGATTTGCCGATACCGGAATGTGGAGGGTGCGTGGCGGACGGCGTGACAGCGACCGGTCGACAGGCCGAACGACGGCCCGGATCTGCGCCGCGCTCGCGCGGGCGCCTGTCGGTGAGCGTTTCGGCGCAGCCCGGCGGGGCGACCTGTCTGACGGGTCTGCATCAGGCCGGCTGTCTGCGGTATCTGTTCCCCACACCCGGTGACGATGCGCTGACGGCCATCGCGCTCAATACCGGCGGCGGGCTGACCGGCGGCGACCGGCTGGAGACGCGGGCCGGGGCGCTGACCGGGCATCTGGTGATATCGACCCAGGCGGCAGAGCGGGCGTACCGGGCCACACCCGGCAGCCATGCGACAGTCAGCAACCGTATCGGTATCGGGGCGGGCGCGCGCGTCGACTGGGTGCCGCAGGAAACCATCCTGTTCGACAACAGCGCCCTCGAGCGCAGTCTCGATGTGGAGATGGACGCGGATGCGACATTCCTGATGGCCGAGCCGCTGATCCTCGGGCGCCAAGCGATGGGCGAGGTCGTGACCGCCGCCCATCTGCGCGACCGTATCCGGGTGCGGCGCGGCGGCGACCTGGTGTTTGCCGACGCGCTGCGGCTGGGCGGCGACATCGCGCGCCGGGTGGCGGGAAATGCAACGATGGGCGGTGCTGTCGCCCTGGCCTCGGTCCTGATGGTCTGTCGCCGCGCCGAGGCGTCGCTGGCCCCGGCGCGGGCCTTGATGCCCGGCGCGGGGCCGGTCACGGGCGGCGTTTCGCTGATCGCTCCGGGGGTTCTCTTCGCGAGGCTGGTGGCGCACGATGGATTCGATCTGCGGCGGGTGCTGATCCCCTTGCTGCACTGCCTTGGCGGGCGGGATCTGCCCCGGACATGGTCACTTTGATCCGAAATCGGCGGGCGATGCGGCCCGCCCCACGACACCCCAAGGCCCACGACACCCCAAGGAAAGACGCCGACATGCAGCTGACGCCCCGTGAAAAAGACAAGCTGCTGCTGGCCATGGCCGCCGAGGTGGCACGCAAGCGGCTCGCGCGCGGTGTCAGGCTGAACCATCCCGAGGCGATCGCCCTGATCACCGAAGCGGTCGTCGAAGGCGCGCGCGATGGCCGGTCGGTCGCCGACATGATGGAGGCGGGCGCAAGTGTCATCACCGTCGCCGACTGTATGGAGGGCATCGCGGACATGATCCCCGAAGTGCAGGTCGAGGCGACGTTTCCGGACGGCACGAAACTCGTGACCGTGCACCGACCGATCCGCTGATTTTACCGGTGGCACGACCCCCAGGACCAAGGAGAACCCCATGCGAGCAGGCGAAATCATCACCGCCGATGGCGAAATCACTCTCAACGAAGGCCGCGACGCCGTGACCCTGATGGTCGCCAATACCGGCGACCGGCCCATCCAGATCGGCGCGCATTATCATTTCTTCGAGGCGAACCCGGCCCTTGAATTCGACCGCGACGCCGCACGGGGCCGCCGTCTGGATATCGCCGCGGGCACCGCCGTGAGGTTCGAGCCGGGGCAGCGGCGCGAAGTGCACCTGATCGAGGTGGCGGGGGCGCGGCGGATATTCGGTTTTGCGGGCAAGGTGATGGGGCCTTTGGTAGTGCTGCTGGCGCTGCTGGGCCATGGCGCCGAGGCGCAGAAGTCTGGTCCCGACTGCACCGATCCACAGGATCAGGCGTCGATGACGGAATGCGCCTGGCAGGACTATGAAAATGCCGATGCCACCCTCAATCGGGAATGGGCACGCGCCATCGCCTATGCGCGCGGCATCGGCCACGAGGACACCCTGCGCGAGGCGCAACGGCTGTGGATCCCCTATCGCGACGCCGCCTGCCGCGCGGACGCCGCGAATTTCGACGGCGGCTCGATGCAGCCGATGATCGAGGCGTTCTGCCTGACGCGCCTGACGCAGCAGCGGACCGACGATCTTGCCGGGTTTCGCAGCTTTCGATGATGGGTCGTGATGCCGGTTGCGGCATGAAACCCGCGGGCCGCGCGACGCTGGCCGATGCCCGGCGCGTGTCCGGGCCGTTGACATAGGAGACGCCGATGGCCACCACGATTTCCCGCCGCGAATATGCCGCCATGTATGGCCCGACGACGGGCGACCGCGTGCGGCTGGCCGACACCGATCTTATCATCGAGGTCGAGCGGGACATGACGACCTATGGCGAAGAGGTAAAGTTCGGCGGCGGCAAGGTGATCCGCGACGGCATGGGGCAAAGCCAGGCCACCCGCGCCGAGGGCGCGATGGACACCGTCATCACCAATGCGCTGATCGTCGATGCGGCGGGCATCTGGAAGGCCGACGTCGGTCTGCGGGCCGGGCGGATCGCCGCCATCGGCAAGGCGGGAAACCCGGACATGCAGCCGGGCGTGGATATCACCATCGGTCCGGGGACCGAGATCATCGCGGGCGAGGGCCGCATCCTGACGGCAGGCGGGATGGACAGCCATATCCATTTCATCTGCCCGCAACAGATCGACGAAGCGCTGCATTCCGGCGTCACGACGATGCTGGGCGGCGGCACGGGCCCGGCGCACGGCACCCTTGCGACCACCGCGACGCCGGGGCCGTGGCACCTTGGGCGGATGATGCAGGCCGCCGACGCCTTTCCGATGAACCTCGCCTTTGCGGGCAAGGGCAACGCCTCGCTGCCCGCAGCACTGGAGGAACAGATCCTCGGCGGTGCCTGCGCCCTGAAACTGCACGAGGACTGGGGCACGACGCCCGCGGCCATCGATTGTTGCCTGAACGTCTGCGACGCGATGGACGTGCAGGCGATGATCCACACCGACACGCTGAACGAAAGCGGCTTCGTCGAGGAAACCATCCGCGCCATCGCGGGCCGCACGATCCATGCCTTTCACACCGAAGGGGCAGGGGGCGGCCATGCGCCGGACATCATCAAGATCGCCTCCGAACCCTACGTGATCCCGTCTTCGACCAACCCCACCCGGCCGTTCACCGTGAACACGGTCGAGGAACACCTCGACATGCTGATGGTCTGCCATCACCTGTCCAAAAACATTCCCGAGGACGTGGCCTTTGCCGAATCGCGTATCCGCCGCGAGACCATCGCCGCCGAGGATATCCTGCACGATATCGGCGCGTTCAGCATCATCGCCAGCGACAGTCAGGCGATGGGCCGGGTGGGCGAGGTTCTGATCCGGACCTGGCAGACGGCGGACAAGATGCGCAAACAGCGCGGGCGTCTGCCCGACGAAACCGGCGACAATGACAATTTCCGCGTGCGCCGGTATATCGCCAAATACACGATCAACCCGGCCATCGCGCACGGCATGTCGACTGAAATCGGCTCCGTCACCGTGGGCAAGCGTGCCGATCTGGTCCTGTGGCACCCGGCGTTCTTTGGCGTGAAGCCCGAAATGGTCCTGCTGGGCGGGCAGATCGTCGTGGCGCAGATGGGCGATCCGAACGCCTCGATCCCGACGCCGCAGCCGGTGTATTCGCGCCCGATGTTCGGTGCCTATGGCCGCGCGGTGGAACATGCCGCGGTGATCTTTACCTCGGACGCGGCGCAATCGGACGGGCTGCGCGGCACACTGGGGCTGGCCAAGCAGACCGTCGCCATCACGGGCGTGCGCGGCATCGGCAAGGCGGACATGGTCCTCAACGACGCCACGCCGCAGATCGAGGTGAACCCCGAGACCTACGAAGTGCGCGCGGATGGCGAGCTGCTGACCTGCGAACCCGCCGAGGTGCTGCCGATGGCGCAGCGGTATTTCCTGTTTTGACGGTGGTTTCCCCGGGCGTTCGCAGGGCAGAGGGGGCTGCCGCCCAGACATTTTCGATCACCGACACCTCCTGCGCCGGTGTGGGCCCCGCGCCTGACGCATTCAACCGCGTCGGAACGGGGCGGACAGGGCTCACCTTGCAGTTTCCGGTGTCCGCCCGGATCTCCTCGGGCGGGACGGCGCTGTCGATCGGTCGCGCCGCCGTGTCGCGCACCACCACTGTCCAGCCGGTGCCTTCCAAGGGCGCGTCGGGGCGCGCACCGGGGATGCGATTGCGCAACGCCGCCCCGCGGGCGCGCTCCGGGGATGCGATTGCGCAACGCCGCCCCGCGGGCGCGCAGGCGGCGGATCAGGGCACGGATATCGCCCGGCTCGTCCGCGATGAGAGAAGGTTTCGTCATGCGGGAACATTCGCAGAACATCATGAACGCAGGGTTAAGCGCGCCGATCGTTGGTCCCCGTCCATGCCGCAGCGCAGCACCATTGCGCCCCGGGCATGGCGGGGTTGCAGCATTGGGCCTGCAACCCGGGCGGCCCGCGTCCTATCTTCTTGTCACGGGGCGACGACATCCGGTCGGACCCCCAAAGCAAGAAATCGAGGATAATCATGGCATTCGTAACCGACACACACAGCGTCCCCCGCGCCGGAACAGGCTTTTGGACGGCAGTTGCCAAAGGGTTCGAGGTCTATGCGGACCGCCGCTCACGCCGTTCGCAGATCGAGTATCTGCAGGCACTGACAGACGCCGAACTGGCCGAAAAGGGCATCGACCGGGACCGTATCGTACATTACGTCTTTCGCGACATGATGGCGATCTGAGCCCACACGCGCGTCCCGGCCAACGGGTTCGGGACGACAGATCATGAGTGGCACGCCGGTCGCCCGCGACATCGTCCGGCTTGCCGCCGGTGAGACAGCGTTGCCGACTGTAACGCTCGATCACGCGGCCCGCTTTTTGCGCCGCAAACGGCTGGTCACGGAAGCGGGCTGGGGCTTTCTCGTCGATCTGGCGCAGACGACCTCGGTCGAGGACGGCGACGCTTTCGTTCTGACGGATGGCGCACAGGTCCGGATCGTCGCGGCGCCCGAGGCACTTCTGGAAGTGACCGGTGCCGATCTGGTGCGCCTCGCCTGGCACATCGGCAACCGCCACTGCCCTTGTCAGATCGGCGCCGACCGTCTTGTGATCAAACACGATCCGGTGCTGGCAAGGATGCTGGACCGGCTTGGCGCCGAGGTCCGTCCGATCGTTGCACCGTTCCGCCCCGAGGGCGGCGCCTATGGCCACGGCAGAACCCACGGACACGATCATGGGTCCGGGCACCGGCATGATCCGGCGCACGGTCACGGGTCTGCCGATGAACCGTTCCCCGACCCGCGGCCCGACGAAACCGACGGACACGGACACCCGCCCGACGGGTCGAGAAAGTGACCGATACCGCCGATATCCTGCTGCTGGCGCAATGGCTGTCGCCCGCCTTTCCGGTCGGCGGGTTTGCCTACAGCCACGGCCTCGAGGCTGCGATTGCCCAGGGTCAGGTGACGCAGGACACGCTGACGGCATGGTGCGGCGCGGTCCTGTCGGTCGGGGCCGGGCGCAACGATCTCATCTTGTTGGCAGCGGCGCGGCGCGACACCGTGCCGGTTGCGGAACTCGACGCGCTGGCGCGGGCGTTCTGCGTCTCGTCGGAACGGGTTCTGGAAACGCGCGCGCAGGGGGCGGCCTTTGTCGTGGCGGTCAACGCGGTCTGGCAGCTGGAATTGCCGCCGCTGTGCTTGCCGGTGGCCGTCGGCGCCGCGGCGCGCGCGCGCAACCTGCCGCTGGAGGTGACGGCGGCCATGACCTTGCAGGGGTTCGCGAGCCAGCTGGTCTTTGCCGCCGCGCGACTGGGTCTGGTGGGTCAGGTGGCGGCGCAGCGCTGTCTGGCGGATCTCTCGGGTTGCTTTGCCGCCGTGGTGACAGAGGTCCTCGACGCCGGGGTGGACGATCTGGGCGGCGCCGTGCCACTGGCCGATATCGCCGCGATGCGCCACGAAACCCTGCCGCGAAGGATATTCCGCACATGACACTCACCGACACGCCCGGCTCCGAAAAATCGCCGCACGGCCCGCTGCGCATCGGCATCGGCGGGCCGGTGGGCGCAGGCAAGACGACGCTCACCGCCGCCCTGTGCCGCGCCCTGAAGGACCGGTTGTCCGTGGGCGTCATCACCAACGACATTTATACGCAGGAGGACGCCGAGGCCCTCGTGCGGTTGCAAATCCTGCCGCGCGACCGGATCGTCGGCGTCGAAACCGGCGGCTGTCCGCATACCGCGATCCGCGAGGACGCCTCGATCAACCTTGCGGCGATCGCCGACCTGCGCGCCCGTCACCCCGATCTCGACGTGGTGCTGATCGAAAGCGGCGGCGACAACCTGTCGGCCACGTTCTCGCCCGAACTGGCGGACGTCACGCTCTATGTGATCGACGTCGCCGCGGGCGAGGAGATCCCGCGCAAGGGCGGGCCCGCGATCACCCGGTCGGACCTGCTTGTCATCAACAAGACCGACCTTGCACCGCATGTCGGCGCCTCTCTCGAGGTGATGGCGCGCGATGCGGGCCGGATGCGCGGCAGCCGTCCGTTTCTGTTCGCGTCGCTGCGGCAGAACGAAGGCGTGGCCGAGATCGTCGCGGCGGTTGCCCTGATCGGCGGCCTTGCCCTCTGAGGCCTTTACCCGGGCGCATGCAGGCGCGATCATCGCTCCAAAGGAGCGTCCCGTGTTGAAACCGCTCCAAAGGAGCGTCCCGTGTTGAAACCGCTCCAAAGGAGCGTCCCGGATGAAATCGCGCCGAAGGAGCCTGACCGAATGACCCAACCCGTCTTTGCCGCCCCCGCCGTGCCCACCGTGCCGATGTCCGGCGGGGATGCTGTCTATGCCGTCGCCCGTGTGTTCTGCGTCGGGCGCAACTATGCGGCCCACGCCGCCGAGATGGGCGGCGAGGTCGACCGCGAGGCGCCGTGGTATTTTACCAAATCGGCCTTCGCCGTGGCGCACAGCGGCCTGACGCTGCCCTATCCGCCGGGCACCGCGAATTATCACCACGAGATGGAACTGGTCGTGGCACTTGGCGCGCCGGTGTTTCAGGCGGGACTGCAAGAGGCGGGCGATGCCGTGTTTGCCTATGGCTGCGGTCTCGATATGACCCGGCGCGACCGGCAGCAGGACGGCAAGGACAACCGCCGCCCCTGGGATCTCGGCAAGGACGTCGAAAACTCGGCCGTGCTCGCGCCGTTCACCCGTGCGGCGGCATTTTCGCCGGATCGACAGCGGATCCACCTGTCGGTGAACGGCACGGCGCGGCAGGACGCGACGCTTGCCGACATGGTCTGGTCGGTGCCCGAGATCGTGTCGCATCTGTCGCGCTACTATCATCTGGGGCCCGGCGACGTGATCCTGACCGGCACACCCGCCGGCGTCGGCGCGGTTGTGCCGGGTGACGTGATCACCGGCGGCATCGACGGGCTGACCGATATTTCCATGACGGTCGGCCCGGCCGAGGGTGTGGCGGCGTAAGACGGCCTGCAACATTTTGCCGGATCTGAGGCTGTGCCCGGCACGATCGACCGCCTCGAAGACCGGAAGGTTTGACGGCCTGGCGGACCGATCCGGGTTCAAACCCTCGACCACCAGGGGCATCCAGATCACTGATAACACGCACCGGTCCGCGACGCCGTGGATGGCGCTTGGGCTGCCGGACAGGTTTTACGGCAAGTTGCCGTAACGTCACGGCGCGCGCAGGGCGTTGGTGCGGTTTTGCACGTCCTTTCGACGGAACGACTGGCAACCGGCATGCGTTGTATTTCAAGCAACTGCCTGCCGCCTTGCCTCCGTCCGGTGATGTCATCGGGCGGATCGTCGCCCGCGGCCAGAGGCCAGGCTTCCGGCCCGAAAATCTGAAAATGATGCCGATGCCGACAGGTATCGTCCGACAGGAGACCCTAAATTGACCGAGCAACCGACCCAGACAGATAGCCGCAACCGCCGCCTGATATTGGCCGAACGGCCGAAAGGCGAGCCGACGCGGGACACGCTGAAGATGACCGAAGGCGCCATTCCCGACGCCGGAAAGGGCCAGATGCTCCTGCGGACGCAGTATCTGTCGCTGGACCCATACATGCGCGGACGGATGAGCGATGCGCCGTCCTACGCCGACCCGGTTGCCATCGGTGACGTGATGATCGGCGGCACGGTGTCGCAGGTGGTGGACAGCCACGTCGACGGTTTCCAAAAGGGCGATTGGGTCCTGAGCTTTAACGGCTGGCAGGATTATGCGCTGTCGGATGGCAAGGGTGTGACAAAGCTCGATACGACACCTGACCGCTTGTCATGGGCGCTGGGCATCCTCGGGATGCCGGGGTTTACCGCCTGGGCCGGTCTGACGCAGATCGGCGCGCCGCAAAAGGGCGAAACCATCTGCGTTGCCGCCGCGACCGGGCCGGTCGGCGCGACCGTGGGGCAGATTGGCAAACGTCTTGGCTGCCGCGTCGTCGGCATCGCGGGCGGGCCGGATAAATGCCGTTATGCCGTGGAAGAACTGGGGTTCGATGCCTGCATCGATCACAAGGCGCCGGGCATGGCGGATGCGCTGGCCGAGGCGGCACCGGACGGCATCGACGTCTATTTCGAAAACGTCGGCGGCAAGGTTCTCGATGCGGTGCTGCCGCTGCTGAATACCAACGCGCGGGTGCCGGTCTGCGGGCTGGTATCGCAGTACAACGCCACATCGCTGCCCGACGGGCCGGACCGGATGGGCTGGCTGATGGGGCAGATCCTGCGCAAGCGGATGACACTGCGCGGGTTCATCATCTTCGACGATTTCGGCCATCTCTACCCCGAGTTCGCGCGCGAAATGGGCGGCTGGGTCGACAGCGGCGATATAAAATACCGCGAAGAGATGATCGACGGCCTGGCAAACGCGCCGGCGGCATTCGTGGGCCTGCTGAAAGGCGAAAACTTTGGCAAACGGGTGATCCGTGTCGGCCCGGAAACCTGACGGGCATCGCCGGGGACGCATCTGATCCTACTCAACGAAAGCACACGCCATGTCCGACATCACCACGATAAATCCCGCCACCGACGAAACCGTCGCCACCTACGCGTTGATGAGCCGCGCGCAGGTCACGGACATCATCGAGGCCAGCCACGCGGCGTTCCGGGACTGGCGGGTGAAATCCCACGCCGAGCGCGCGCCGGTCCTGCGCGACATTGCAGCGGCGTTGCGCAAGAACGCCGATGCCTTTGCCGACCTGATGACGCAGGAAATGGGCAAGCTGCTGCGCGACGGTCAGACCGAGGTCGAACTGTGCGCCCGAATCTTCGACTATGCGGCAGACGAGGGCCCCGACGCCCTCGCCGACGAAAACCGCACTCACAGCGGCGGCGAAAAGCGGGGCATCGTGACCTATGCGCCGATCGGCGTGATCTACAGTATCCAGCCGTGGAATTTCCCGCTGTATCAGCCGGTGCGCGTTCTGGCCGCAAACCTGATGGCGGGAAACGGCGTGATCCTGAAACACGCCGAGATCTGCACCGGCAGTGGCCTGATGCTGCGCGATGTCTGCGTGGCGGCGGGTCTGCCCAAGGGGCTGTTCGACGTGCTGATCATCGATCACGACACCTCGGACATGGTCATCGCGCACCGCCTCGTGCGCGGCGTGACGATGACCGGCAGCGACGGCGCGGGCCGCCAGATCGGCCAGCAGGCGGCCAGGGCGCTGAAGAAATCCGTGCTCGAGCTGGGCTCCAACGACGCCTATCTGGTCCTTGAGGACGCGGATATCGAACTGGCCGTGAAAACCTGCGTGCAGGGCCGCATCTACAACAACGGCGAAACCTGCGTGTCGGCAAAGCGGTTCGTGGTGACGCAAGGCGTCTACGACGCCTTCGTCGGCGCCTTCGTCGAGCAGATGAAGGCGATCCGCATGGGCGATCCGCGCGACGAAAACACCCAGCTTGGCCCGGTGTCGAGCAAGGATCAGTTCGATACGCTGGTGGAACAGGTCGCCAAGAGCGTCGAGGGCGGTGCGACGCTGCTCTGCGGCGGCGATCCGGCGGACGGCGTGGGACAGTATTTTCCCGCGACCGTTCTGGCCGATTGCGCCCCCGGCATGCCCGCCTACGACGACGAGCTGTTCGGGCCGGTCGCCTCGATCATCCGCGCCAGGGACGACGAAGACGCCATGCGCATCGCCAACGACAGCCGTTACGGCCTTGGCGGCGGCATCTTTTGCGGCGACGAGGCGCGGGCAGTGGCACTGGCGCGGGATCATTTCGACACCGGCATGATCCGCATCAACTCGTTCGGCGCGGCGGATCCGAACATGCCGTTCGGGGGTGTCAAGGATTCCGGCTTCGGTCGGGAACACGGCGGTTTCGGAATGAAGGAATTCGTCAACGTAAAGGCGATTTATCTGCCGTAACGACAGATCTCGCGGTGACGGCACCGGGATGCCGCGTGCCGTTCATGGCCTGCCGGGCACGCATCCGGCAGGCTTCCTTCGCGCCGCGCCCGACCATCCGTGGCGCCGCCCGGTGCCATCCTGCCGGTGCGGATATCGCCGTCGCCGCCGGCAAAAATCCCGCCTAACGGCACCTCACCACCTCTGCGGCGCTTGCGATAACGCAGGCACCGGGCAGGGCGCCCGCGTCCGGGCTGACCGCAACCACCAGGAGCCTGTCCGCCGCCGGAAAGGCCACCGACATGCGGTCGGCGACGTCCTGTGACGTGCGCGCCGCCATCAGGTCGCCGTAGCCCGCGACAAGGTCGATCGTATCGCCTCCCTCTATCAGGGCCTCCCGCAGTATCGACGCCGAGACATCGACATAGGAGATGTTCTCGTAGAGTTGTGCCACCAGCGCGTCGTGCACCGTGTCGAACCCCGTCATGTCGGTGCCGGCCCGGAAATCATCGTAGGTGGCCAGGATCGCATCGCGCGCATCGGCGAGCTTGTCCGCCGCGATCTCGCCGGTGATGTAGACGAACGGCGCATCGGGGGCGACGTCGAGGAAACCGGTCTGAAAGCCATAGGTCGCGCGCAGATCGGTGCGGATCGCCTCGAACAGCGGCCCGCCCGGTTGGGCGCCGAACATGCTGGTGGCAATCACATCGTCGAGTTCCCCGGTAATGTCCGGGTTCGGCAACGGGCCGACCACGGCGATGGATGTCGTTACGGCCGAGGGCACATGCAGCAGTACGCTTATCGGCGACCAGTCCGCGACAACCTCGGGGCGCGTCTTGTGGGCGCCGTCGGCCAACCCGTCGAACAGCATGTCGACGGCACGGCCCGCGTCCCCGGCGGAAATCGCGCCCGCCACGGCAATCAGCGCGCCCTGCCGCGTCAGCGTCGCTGTGCGCCAGTCGTCGATGTCGTCCAGCGTCACGGCGGCGATGCGCGAGATATCCGGAAGATCGACCGACGCCACCAGCGCGCCATCGCCATAAACGGCGATCCGCTGGGCGATCCACATCTGCGTCGCGGGATCGGACAGGACCTGCCGCTGAGCGTCGGCAATGCCGTCGCGGATCCGCGCGAGCCAGATGTCCTGCGTCGCGGGCTGACGCAGCATGGCGTTGACGGTGGTCAGAACCTCGTCGGTATGCGCACGCGGAAACCCGACGTTGCCGCGCACCCAGCCCGTGCCCGGCGTCAGACTGCCGTCCGCGTTCATATCGGTAAACCGTTCCGACAGGGTTGCGGGATCGAGGGCGGCGGTGCCGACGCTGGGCAGAAACTGCGCCGCGACATAGGGCACGGCGGGGTTGCGCCCGGGCGTCAGCGGCCAGTCGGTTGGCCAGGCGACGGCGATGGTGACGTCCGTCACGCCCGCCTCGTCGATTTCCATCAGCGCGAAGGGCAGGCCACCCGGAGAGGTCAGCCGCACGACCTCGCGGATGCCGTCCTGTCCGCAGGACCCGAGCAAAAGCGTGGCGGTGAGCAGTACGGTCAGCGGTCTCATGGGGCAGCTCCGGCGGGTCCGGTCGTGCGCACGGTGGTGCGGCCCGGCCCGGTGATGGCGGTCAAAAGGGCGGTGACGTCCGCTGGCACGATGGTCCGGACGGCGGCGGCGAGGTCGGCGAAACCGAACGGCGGTTTGCGGGCATCGATCTGCGTGCGCAGGATAAAGACGGTATATCCGGGCCGGTCGCGCACCTGATCCAGCTCGGCCAGCATCCGATCGCGGATCTGGTCGATGGTGGCCGGGGTCATCGCGCCACCCACTGCGACCGACAGGGCATCCTCGAAGGCGCGCACGACATCGGCAGGGTCCACACCCCTGTCCGGCGTCGCGGTGAACGACAAAAGCAACCGGTCAGACCCGAGGCGGGACACGTAAATGTTGAACTCCGACGCCAGAAACGCGTCAAAGCTGAGCGGCCGCGACAGCCCCCCCGGCAAAGCCGAGGCAAGGGCGCGCGACAAAGCCACGGGGAGGGTGGCACAGGTGGCGGGCGCGGCGTCGCAGGGCGGCACCGGCACCAGCTTGCGGTAAAACACCTGACGCGGCACCTCGGCCGCCAGAACCACCGACGCGCGGTCGTCGAGCGGTTCGGCAGGGGCGATGTCCGGCCAGACCGGTGCGCCGGGCACCGCGTCGGGCAGGTTCAGCGCCGCCACGGCCGCGGTGACATCGCGCGCGCGCACCGGACCCGAGACCACCAGAACCGCATGATCGAGGCGGTGCGAGACCGCGTGCAGGGCCGCGGCCGCGGCAGGGGTATAGCCCGCGATCATCGCCGCCGTGCCGCCGGCCCGGCGCGACAACGGCCCGCCGCCGTACAGCGCGACGGACATCATGGTGTCGAGGTCGAAGAACGGATCGTTCGCATTGCGCAGGTCGAACTCGCGGCGCAGGATGGTGGTCTCCTGCACCCTGAACTCGGGCGCCAGATCGAACGGTCCCGCCACCCGCACCAGCCGGGCGAGACTGTCGGCAAGCGCGTCGGGACGGACCTGCACCTGATAGCTGGTGGTCAGCATCGTGGTGCTGGCGTTGGAATGACGCCCCGCGGCGTCGCTCGCGGTGGCGCCAAAGGCGGTCAACCAGGCCAGATGTTCGACGTAATGCGCCACGCCTTCGGGGCCGGTGGTATCGGCCTCGCCGGTCTGAAACATCAGATGCATCGACACCTGCGTCGCCGTCGCATCGGGCACGAACCAGACGGCGCGGAACGACCCGGCGTCAAGCGCCACAAGGTCGGCCTCCGGCGCGCGCAGCAGGACCCATGCGGTCGCCCCGATCACGAGAGCCGCGATGAGGGCTGGTCCGGATAGATGGCGCCTCACGGGCGGACCGCCGGTGCGGATGCCGCGTATCGATTGGCGCGTGCGGGCGGTTCAGACCGCCGGTTCATATCCATCCCGCCCATCGGCAAACCCGCAATTTCGCGATGGAATTCGGTATGTCATCTGTCAACTCGTGAATATCCGGTCGATATGGCCAACAGGGTCGATCCGGCGAAAATCCCGTCTCACCGGCGGGTCCGGGCCGTCGAATCGCGGCGTTGGGGCTACCTGCACTGTACCAGAACGGCGTCGCCGGGCATAAGAAATGCGCGGGTGCGTGGACATTGCGGCGGAGCGGACGGGTCGCGGAAACGTCGCCGTGCCGGGGGCGCGAACCACGTCGGGAACTCTCCCGGTTCGTGCAACGATCCCCGCAAATCCTGGCGAGAGAGCCGCCTCGGGCGCGGCCGGATTTCGGATCAGACCTTGCGACGGCCACGCAGAACCGTGTGCTGACTGATGATCTCATACCCCATATTGGCCACGATCGCGGCGCGCAGCCGGGTGATCTCGTCGCCGGGAATTTCGATCAGCTCGCCGGTATCGACGTCCACCAGATGGTCGTGGTCGCCCTGCGGTGTCATCTCGAACCGGGCAGGGGCATCGTCGAACGACAGTTTGCGGATCAGACCGGCTTCTTCGAGGAGTACCAGGGTGCGGTAAACCGTCGCGACCGAGACGGTGTCGTCCAGCACCCTGGCCTTGGCATAGATATCGTCGGCGTTCGGATGATCGGTCGCCGCGGCCAGAATGGCGAGGATCGCGACCCGTTGATGGGTGACGCGCAGGCCCGCGTTTCTGAGGATATCGATGTTTTCGGTCATGGCGAAAATTCTGCCCGGCAAGATGTCGATCAGCGTAATCTACGTCATTTCACCGGTACAGGCAATATTTGCACCTCGTTCTCATTCTCTTTTACTCTTGCGACTGCTTCGCATTCACACTAAGAATTGATCAACCGGAGGAGCCCCCGACATGCTATCGCCCATCGCCCGAATTCTGACATGCGCCGTGACCGCGACCGTCCCGTCGCTGGTGGCCCTGACCGCCGCCGCACAGCAGACCGGCGACCCGTTCAAGGTCGTGACCACGTTCACCATCATTCAGGACATGGCCCAGAACGTTGCGGGCGAAGAGGCGGTGGTGGTGTCGATCACCAAACCCGGCGCGGAAATCCACGGATACCAGCCGACGCCGCAGGATATCGTGGGCGCCAGCAACGCCGACCTGATCCTGTGGAACGGCATGAACCTCGAACTGTGGTTCGAGCAGTTCGTCGACAACCTGGGCGATATCCCCTCGGTGACGCTGACCGACGGGATCGACGGCATTCCGATCTCGTCGGGTGCCTACGAAGGGCTGACCAATCCGCATGCCTGGATGGGCCTCGACAACGCGATCGTCTATGTCGACAACATCGCCGCCGCCTTTGCCGAGCACGATCCGGGCAGCGCCGACATCTATCTGGCCAATGCCGAGGCCTACAAACTGGAACTGCGCGCCACCCTCGAGCCGCTGCGCGCGCGCATTGCCCTGATCCCCGAAGAAGACCGCTGGCTGGTGACCTGCGAAGGCGCGTTCAGCTATCTGGCCCGGGATTTCGGGATGAAAGAGCTGTACCTGTGGCCGATGAACGCCGATCAGGTGGGCACGCCGCAACAGGTGCGCAGCGTCATCGACGGCGTTCGCGACAACGACATCGGCGTGGTGTTCTGCGAAAGCACCGTCAATCAGGCGCCCGCCGAACAGGTCGCCCGCGAGACGGGGGCCGCCTACGGCGGAGTGCTCTATGTCGACAGTCTCAGCACGCCCGACGGCCCGGTGCCGACCTATCTTGACCTGCTGCGTGTGGACGCCGAAACCATCGCGGACGCCCTCGTGCCGCGGACGAACTGAGCCCTGCGCGTGCGGGAGCCTGGTCGCGCGCCTGAATTTCACGACCGTCGCGGCACCCGGGGTTGCAGCGGTCGGCCTTCGTTCCGATAGTTCGATCACGCTGCGGTCCGACACCCGGACATAAACCCAAAGGATGCCGAAATGCTCGACCAGATTCAGGACGGGACCGATAATCCGGGCACGGGCGACACCGGCGCCACGGGGGCGGCGGGCGGCATCATGGCCCGCGACGTCACCGTCACCTATCGCAACGGCCACACCGCGCTGACCAACGCGAGCTTCGAGATCCCGCGCGGCACGATCACCGCCCTCGTGGGGGTGAACGGCGCGGGCAAATCGACGCTGTTCAAGGCGATCATGGGGTTCGTGCCCGCCGCCCGGGGCGAGATCAAATTGCTGGGGATGTCCGTCAAAGAGGCGCTGGCCGCCAACCTCGTGGCCTATGTGCCGCAGTCCGAAGAGGTCGACTGGGCCTTTCCGGTGCTGGTCGAGGACGTGGTGATGATGGGCCGCTACGGTCACATGGGATTTTTGCGGATCGCGGGCCGCAAGGATCACGCGGCGGTCGATGCCGCCCTTGGCCGCGTCGGCATGACCGATTTCCGCAAGCGTCAGATCGGCGAGCTGTCGGGCGGACAGCGCAAGCGGGTGTTCCTTGCGCGCTCCCTCGCGCAGGACGGCCAGGTGATCCTGCTCGACGAGCCGTTCACCGGCGTCGACGTCAAGACCGAGGAACAGATCGTCGGCCTGCTGCGCGAGTTGCGCGCAGAGGGGCGGGTGATGCTGGTGTCGACGCACAACCTGGGTTCGGTGCCCGAGTTCTGCGACCGCACCGTCCTCGTCAAATCGACGGTGCTGGCCTATGGCCCGACGGAAACGACCTTCACCCACGACAACCTCGAAAAGGCGTTCGGTGGCGTGCTGCGGCATTTCACCCTCGGCGGTGGCGATCTGCACGACGACGACGATACCCGCGAGGTGAGGATCATCACCGACGACGAGCGGCCCTTCGTGCAGTACGGCGAAAAGCGGACGCCGCCCGTGGCGGTCGATGCGGCACCCGACGGGACGGGCCACGCGCAGCCGCTCGACATGCCGGACGATGCCCCGAACGATTGGCCGAACGATGGGCCGAACGACACCCCGGGCGATGGGCCGGACGACACCCCGGCGATAGCCGGACAAGCCTGCGGGGGGCGACCGGTGATCGACACCCTTCTCGAGCCGTTCGGCTATCAGTACATGTTCAACGCGATGTGGGTGTCGGCCCTGACGGGCGGCGTTTGCGCGTTCCTGTCGTGCTACCTGATGCTCAAGGGCTGGTCGCTGATCGGCGACGCGCTGTCCCATTCCGTCGTGCCCGGTGTCGCCGCCGCCTATATCTTCGGTCTGCCCTTCGCGCTGGGGGCCTTCGTCGCGGGCGGTCTCGCGGCGGGGTCGATGCTGTTCCTGTCGGGGCGGTCCGGCCTCAAGATCGACGTGATTATCGGCATCATCTTTACCTCGTTCTTCGGGCTGGGTCTGTTCATGATCTCGCTGTCGCCGATGTCGGTGAGCATCCAGACGATCATCATGGGCAACATACTGGCCATCACCCCCGAGGACACGCTGCAACTGGCGATCATCGGGTTCGTGGCGCTGGTGGTGCTGCTGGCGAAATGGAAGGACCTGATGGTCGTCTTTTTCGACGAGAACCACGCCCGCACCATCGGTCTGCACCCCGAGCTGCTCAAAGGCGTGTTCTTCGCCCTGCTGGCCGCGGCCATCGTCGCGGCGATGATCACCGTCGGCGCGTTTCTCGTCATCGCCCTTGTCGTCACGCCGGGGGCCACCGCCTATCTGCTGTGCGACAGGTTTCCGCGTCTGATCGTCGTTTCGGTGATCATCGGCACCACCACCAGCTTTCTGGGCGCCTATGCCAGCTATTTCCTCGACGGGGCGACGGGCGGCGTGATCGTGGTGTTGCAGACCGCGCTGTTCCTTGCCGCGTTCCTGTTCGCCCCAAAACACGGAATGCTGGCCGCCCGCCGCAAGGCCGCGCGGGCCCTCGAACGGGGACCGGTGCCCGAAACGGCACCCGATGCGACGCCCCGGACGGAGGTGCGCCCATGATCGACACCCTGCTGCTGCCGTTCCAGTTTCCGTTCATGCAGAACGCCTTCTGGATCTCCCTGATGGTCGCGCCGCCGACGGCCCTTCTGTCGTGCTTTCTCGTCCTCAAGGGCTGGGCGCTGATGGGCGACGCCGTCAGCCACGCCACCTTGCCGGGGATCGTCCTTGCGTGGATCCTCGGGCTGCCGCTGCTGATCGGCGCTTTCGCCGCCGGCATGTTCTGCGCGGTGGCCACCGGATTTTTGTCGCACAACAGCCGGGTCAAACAGGACACCGTCATGGGCGTGGTGTTCTCGGGCATGTTCGCGGCGGGCATCATCATGTACACGCAGGTTCAGACCAACGAAGATCTCGACCATATCCTGTTCGGCAATATGCTGGGCGTTGGCAACGAGGACCTGTGGACCTCGGGCCTGATCGGCCTGGGTGTGACGGTGCTGCTGGTGCTGAAATGGAAGGACCTGCTGCTGCATGCCTTCGATCCGGCACAGGCGCAGGCGTCTGGCTTGCCGACGCGCGTGCTGCATTACGGCCTGCTGTGCATCCTGTCGCTGACCATTGTGTCGACGATGTCGTCGGTCGGCCTGATCCTTGCCGTCGGTCTGCTGGTAACGCCCGGCGCGATTGCATTTCTGCTGGTGCGCAGTTTCGGCAGGATGCTGATGGTGTCGGTCGTCGTGTGTCTGGTGTCGATGCTGGCGGGCACCTACGCAAGTTTCTATCTCGACAGCGCGCCTGCGGCGACCATCGTCCTGATCCTGACAGGCATGTTCATCCTCGCGTTCCTGCGCCGGATGGCGGTGACACGCCGCACGTCGCGGCTTGTCACCGATGAGATGGCACCGGTCCTGCCCGGTGCGGTCGCGGTGGGCCGCGCACCGGAGTGATGCCGGCCACGGTCGGGACACGAAACGGCCGACCGGGGGACCTTGCCGCCGGTCGGGATATAGGCGGCTTGCGTTGGTGCGGGCGCGATGTCAGCGGCGATGTCGGGGTAGATCCGGGACAGATTGACACAGGCCGCAGCTATGCAAGACACTGATTGCATGCGGCGGTATCGGGGAAATCGCGTCAATGACCAAGAGTGCCAAGTCATCCGCCGTCAGCGATATCGGTGCATTGCCCGGCGTTTCCACCTACACATGGGCGTCCGTGTCGGATTGTGCCGTCCTGTCGCCCGCTGCGCAGGATCTTCTGGGTGTCGCGGGACCGATTTCGACCGACGATTTCTTTGCCCACGTCCATCCCGACGACAGGGTCCGGTTCGAGGCCGAAACCGTCTCGCACCTCGAGACAGGCGGCGAAATCACGCGTGAGTTCCGCTTTGTGCGCGATGACGGCACGCTGCGCCATGTAATCGCCCATGCGTCGATCGAGCGGTGCGAGACCACCGGTCAGGACCGGATTTCGGGCATTTTCATCGACGTGACCGCCGCCCGCGCCACGCCGGGCACGGTTGATCCGCCGGGCGGCGGCCGGTTCGGATTCTATGATTTCGATGTGGCGACCGCGACGTCGACATGGTCGCCCGCGTTGCGGCGGATGTTCATGGCGCCGTCATCGATGCCGGTCAGCTCGGACATGATCTATGACAGCATCCATCCCGACGACCGTGAGCGGACCCGTGCCCTGATGCTGGAGGCCATGGCCACGGCCGGCCCCTTTGAAATGACCTTTCGGTCGATCCTGCCGGACGGCCGCACGATCCATGTGCGCGACAGGGGCGAGGCGCATGGACCGGTCGATCCCGTTACCGGCAAGGTTGCGCGCGTCACCGGCACGCTGACCGATATCACCGGCACTGCCCG
This sequence comes from uncultured Alphaproteobacteria bacterium, assembly GCA_963761735.1. Classification (GTDB taxonomy): domain Bacteria; phylum Pseudomonadota; class Alphaproteobacteria; order Rhodobacterales; family Rhodobacteraceae; genus CAVXHQ01. The sequence goes on along the minus strand of CAVXHQ010000004.1, from coordinate 8,986 downwards.
CATCCCGGAGGCGGCGATGGACGGGGACGCCGTGACCCGCAAACTGGCGAGCGATACGTTCTGGCGGCTGATCGACGCGGCCCCGGTGGGCGCCTATGCCGTCGACGCCGACCTGAAAATGGTGCGCGTCAGCCGCAACGGACGTGCCGCCTTTGCCGAAATCGACGATCTGCTGGGCCGCGACCTCGACGAGATCCTGCATATCGTCTGGCCCGAGCCCTTCGCCGCTGAGGCGGTCGCGCGGTTCCGTCACACCCTGCTGACAGGCGAGGCGCACCACGCCGATCCGGTGATCGATACCCGCGCCGACCGCAACATCCTCGAGGCCTATGACTGGAGCGTCGAGCGGATCGTCCTCGAGGACGGGCGGCACGGCGTGTTGTGCTATTTCTACGATCTCAGCGAGCGGGTGCGCCACGAACAGATGGTTGAAGAGCAACGGCGGCGGCTGGCGCTGGCCTATGATGCCGCGAGGATGGGTGCCTGGGAAGTCGATCTGGTCAGCGGCGAGACGAAGGGGACGCCGCAGTTGTCCGCCCTGCTTGGCGCGCCGGGGTATGCGGGCGATGTCACCGCCCTGTGGGAAAGCGCGATCCACGATGACGACCTGGCGTCGGTGGACACCGCCTTTCGCGCGGCGATGACAGGCGGGGCACCCTTTGACGTCGATTTCCGGATTGTCACCGAAACGGGCGAGGTCCGGCACATGGCGGCGCGTGGCGACCTTGTGCGCGATGCCGCCGGGCGGCCTGTGCGGATGATCGGCGTGGATCAGGATATCACGCCGCGCAAAACATCAGAGCTTGCCCTGCGCCTCAGCGAAGAACGGATGCGGATGGTTCTCGACCATACGCTTGCCTTCGTGGGGGTGCTGGATCTCGACGGAACGTTACAAGAGGTCAACGATTTCGCCCTCGATTTTGCCGGCGCGACCCGGGCCGATGTGATCGGCAAGCCGTTCTGGGAGACGATCTGGTGGGCCCATGACATGGATATCGCCGATCTGTGCCGGCAGGCGGTGGCCGACGGGCAGGCGGGGCGGTCCCGCCGGTTCGACGTCGTCTTGCGCGGTGCGCAGGACCGGCTCATCACCATCGATTTCATGCTGGCGCCGGTGTTTGGCGACGCGGGCGAACTGCGGATGCTGGTCGTCTCCGGCATGGATATTTCGGGCCGCGAAGAGGCGCGCGCCCGCGAGCGGGCCCTGATGGGCGAGATCAACCACCGCACGAAAAACGTGCTGACCCTCGTGCAGGTCCTCGCCCGGCAGACCGCACGCGGCGGCGCCGTCGATTTCGTCGCCCGGTTCGAGGCGCGGGTCAGCGCGCTTGGCAAGGCACAGGACCTGCTGTTCCAGAGCATCGCCGACAGCGTCGATCTGCGCAGCCTGGCCGAATCGCAACTGGGCCATTTTCGCGATATGATGGACAGCCGCATTCACCTGAGCGGACCGGACGTCGAGCTTGCCGCCGACGCCGCGCAGGCGATCGGCATGGCCCTGCACGAGCTGGCGACGAATGCGGGCAAATACGGCGCCCTGTCGACGGACGAGGGGTATATCGACGTGACCTGGACCGTCGATGCACCGGTCGGCGCGTTCACGATCCACTGGGCCGAACGGGGTGGTCCGGTCGTGGTACCTCCGCAAAAACAGGGGTTTGGCTCGACGGTGATCGATCAGATGGCGCGCTCGGTCCTCGACGCGGAGGTGCTGCTGGACTACGCGCCGGACGGCGTCGAATGGCGGCTGACCTGCGCGCTGGAGGCTCTTGCAGGCTCCCGGTTGGGCCAGTTGTCATAGCGGGCGTGGGCCGTTGAAGTGCACCGCCGCCTTCGAGGCCGGGCGCGCCTGGCCGCCTCCCTTCCAGAATGCGTCTCGGCCCGCCGTCACAGCGGCAGGATCGTGACCGTTTCGCCCGGAATACGCGGCCCGTCACCGGCGGGACGCAGCAGCAGGCAATTTGCCTCGGAGAGCACCGTCAGAAGCGAGCTGTCCTGACGCTCGGCGGGTGCCACCTCGCGGCCATCCGGCGCCTCGTGAAACGTGGCGCGCATGTAATGGGCGCGCGGTCCGTTGCCGCGCAGCCCTGTCGTCAGGCGCGCAAGGACGGGACGCGGCAGCACATCGACGAGACCCAGCATCCGCCGCAGCATCGGGAGCACGAACAGATGCCCGCACACGATCGCCGACACCGGATTTCCCGGCAGTCCGACAAAGGCCCGTCCCGGTCCGAAACGGCCCGCAATCAGCGGTTTGCCGGGCCGCATCGCGATCTTGTAGAATGACCGCTCAAGGCCGAGATCGGCGCCGATGCGCCCGACCAGATCGTGATCCCCGACAGAGGCACCGCCGATGGTGATGCCCAGATCGAAACCGGCCATCGCCTGCATCGCGGCGCGCAACCCCTCCGGCGTGTCGGGCGCAATCGGCAGGATCGTCGCCGTACCGCCGACATCGTCGATCATCGCCTTGAGGGCAAAGACATTCGACGCCACGATCTGATCGTTTCGCGGATCGGTGCCCGGCATCACCAGCTCGTCACCCGTGGCGAGCAAGGCGACGGTGGGACGGCGGGTGACGCTGACCGTGCCCAGATTCATCGCCGCCAGCAGCGCCAGGTCTGACGGCGTCAGAATGCGCGGTGCATGCAGCGTGAAGTTCTTATTGAAATCAGCGCCTTGCGGGCGGATATTGGGGCCATTCCCAAGCGTGTCGCGCAGGGTGATTCTCTCGCCGTCGCGGATCACGTCCTCCTGGATGACGACATGCCGCGTGCCCCGGGGCACCGGCGCTCCGGTAAAAATGCGCACGGCCTCGCCCTCGCCGAGCGCACCGGACCAGCCGTGTCCCGCCGCAGCCTCGCCCACGACGCGGAACGTCATTGCCGGGGCTATTTCAGCGACCGGGACCGCGTAGCCATCCATCGCCGAGGCGGCAAAGGGCGGCTGCGCGCGTGCCGCCTGCGCCGGTTCCGCCAGAACCCGGCCCGCTGCCTCGATCAGTGATATCCGTTCGCTGGACAGCGTGTCCGCAAGTTCGAGGCAGAGGCGTTGCGCCGCGTCGACAGAGATCACTGCGCAAAACGACCCGATTTGCCGCCCTCTTTAAGAGTGACGCATATCCCGCTGATTTCCATATCTTTCTGCACGGCTTTGAGCATGTCGTAGACCGTCAGCCCGGCGACGGAGACCGCCGTCAGCGCCTCCATCTCGACGCCGGTCTGGCCGGTCGTGCGCACCGTCGCCGTGATTCGCACACCGGGCAGCTCTGCGTCGCAGATCAGATCGACCGTCACTTTCGTCACCGGCAGCGGATGGCACAGCGGGATCAGCGTCGCCGTCTGTTTCGCCCCCATGATGCCCGCCAGCCGTGCGGTGCCCAGCACGTCGCCCTTGCGTGCCGTGCCCCCTGCGGCAAGGGCCAGCGTTTCGGACGACATGCGGACATATCCCTGCGCCACAGCGGTGCGCCGCGTGACGGGTATGTCCGATACATCGACCATATGCGCCTGACCGGCGGCGTCGAAATGGGTCAGCGGGCCAGCGGCGCCGGACGCGGGCGGGCCTTTCACTGGCCCGTGGCCATCAGGGGGTTGGCGAGCAGGCGGCGCGTTGCCATCGCCACATCGTCCTCGCGCATCAGGCTCTCGCCGACGAGGAAAATCCGCGCGCCGTAGCGGGCCAGTTCCGCAAGATCCTCCGGCCCGTTCAGCCCGCTTTCCGCAACGATCTGACGATCCGCCGGAATGCGGCGTGCAAGTTCGCGCGTTGTATCAAGATTGACCTCGAAGGTCTTGAGATTGCGGTTGTTTATGCCGATCAGCGGTGACTTCAGATGGCTTGCGCGTTCAAGTTCGGCGGCGTCGTGCACCTCGATGAGCACATCCATGCCCCAGCGGATCGCCACAGCCTCGAGCTCGGCGGCCTGTGCATCCGAAACGCTGGCCATGATGATCAGGATGCAGTCAGCCCCCAGCGCGCGGGCCTCGGCAATCTGATAGGTGTCGTACATGAAATCCTTGCGCAGACAGGGCAGGGACACGGCGCGGGAGGCGGCTGTCAGATAGGTCGGGTCGCCCTGAAAGGACGGCGCGTCGGTCAGGACCGACAGGCAGGTCGCACCGCCAGCGGCGTAGGCCTGTGCCAGTGCGGCGGGGTCGAAATCGGCGCGGATCAGGCCCTTGGACGGGCTTGCCTTCTTGATTTCGGCGATCAGGCCATAGCCCTGCTTGGCCGCCTCCGTCAGGGCGCGCGCAAAGCCGCGCGGGGCGGGCGCACCGGCGGCGCGCGCCTCGATCTCCGCAAGCGACACGGCGGCCTTGGCGGCCGCGATCTCGTCGAGCTTGTAGGCCTTGATCTTGTCGAGAATATCCATGGGTCGTCTTTATCCCCGTCACGCGCGGTTTGCAAAGTGGCCTCAGCGCGCGGTTGTGATCCGCGCCAGCGCCTCGATACTGCGTTTCGCCGCACCGCTGTCGATGCTCTGCGCGGCGATCTGCGCGCCCTCGCGCAGCCCGTCGGCCTTGCCCGCAATCAGCAAGGCAGCGGCGGCGTTGAGCAGAACCGCGTCGCGGAAGGCACCCGGTGCGCCGTCGAGCAAGGCGCGAAACGCGACACCGTTGTCGGCGGGCGAGCCCCCCAGAATATCCTCGAACGGATGCACCGGCAGGCCCGCCTGTTCGGGATGTACCTCGCGCAGCGTCAGTAAACCGTGCGAAAATGCCGCGACCGCGCTGGTGCCGGTGATGGTCAGCTCGTCGGTGCCGTCAGAACCGTGCACCAGCCATCCCGCCTCGCTCCCCAGCGCCATCAGCACCTGCGCCATCGGTTTGATCAGATCGGGCGAGAACGCGCCGGTCAGCTGACGTTTCACGCCTGCCGGATTGGTCAGCGGCCCCAGAATGTTGAAAATGGTCCGCGTCCCGAGTTCGGAGCGTGCGCCCATGACATGTTTGATCGCCGGGTGGTGCACCGGTGCCATCATGAAGCCGATGCCGGCCTCGGCGATGGCCCGCTCGACCACCGCGGCGCCGACCATGACGTCGACGCCCATCTGACCCAGCGCGTCGGCGGCCCCAGATTTCGACGACAGGTTGCGGTTGCCGTGTTTGGCGACCGGCACGCCCGCGCCCGCCACGACAAAGGCGGTGGCAGTCGAGATGTTCAGCGTGCCCTTGCCGTCGCCGCCCGTGCCGACGATGTCGATGGCACCCTCGGGCGCGCGCACCGGCGACGCACCTGGCGCGCATCACGGCGGCGGCGGCGGCGTACTCAATCACCGTTTCGCCGCGCGTGCGCAGGGCCATCAGAAAGCCGCCGATCTGTGCGGGGGTGGCGTCACCGTCGAACAGGATGGCGAACGCGGCCTCGGCCTGTGCGCGGGTCAGCGGACCGGTGGCGGCGGCGTCGATCAGGGGTTTGAGCGCGTCGCTCATGCCGGAACGACGCTGGCATCGGCCATGTCGAGGAAGGTGCGCAGCAGCGCGTGGCCATGTTCGGACGCGATACTCTCGGGGTGGAACTGCACGCCCTGCATCGGCAGATCGCGGTGCGCGAGGCCCATGATCGTCCCGTCGGTCAGCGATGCCGTCACCTCGAGGCAGTCGGGCAGGCTTTCCGCTTCGACGACCAGCGAATGATAGCGCGTGGCCCTGAGCGGCGAGGGCAGCCCGGCAAAGACACCGCGCCCCGTGTGATGCATCTCGCCCAGCTTGCCGTGTACGATCTCGTGGCAGCGCACGATCTTGCCGCCGAAGGCCGCACCGATCGTCTGATGGCCGAGGCAGACCCCCAGAAGCGGGATCCGTGCCTGCGCCGCCGCGCGTGTCAGATCGAGGCAGATGCCCGCCCGGTCGGGATCGCAGGGACCGGGCGACAGCACGATGGCCGTCGGGCGCAGGGCGAGGGCCGCGGCCACGTCGATCCGGTCATTGCGGTGCACGGTGACATCGGCCCCCAGCTCGCCCAGATAATGGACGAGATTGAAGGTGAAGCTGTCGTAATTGTCGATAAGCAAAAGCATGGCGGGCGACTTTGACAAAGGTGAAGTCCGGTGTGGCCGGATCTGGCGGGGACAACAGGCCGGTCCGGCGGAGCCGGACCTGGTGGGGCGGAAACCTGCACGGCGCATGTGCTGCGGTCAATTCGGGGCTACCGCCGCAGGCGGTCGTCACGGTATAGTCCCGGCCAACCCCCCGCCGCAAGGCTTTGCACAGGGCGGATACGGGCGATGGGCGGTCATGGACGGTGGCGCGGCGCTGGCACGCCGGGCCGCGCAGCCCCGGCAGGCCACAGGAAAGAACGAGCGGAGCTGGATCACGTGTTGAAGGGAATTTTGGGCGGCGGATTTTGGGGCACGGTCCTGATGGGCGTGTCGCTTGCGACCGCCTCGCTTGTCGCCGAACAGCCCGCCGGCAATGCGCCGCCCAGCAGCCCCGTCTTCGCACCGCCCGGCGGTCTGGCCGCCGTGGCGCCGGAAGGCACGGATCCGGATCTGCCCGCCCGCGTGGCCGATGCGGGCGGTGCGCCGCAGCCCTCGGACACGCCGCAGGTAACGGTCGACACGACAGTGGCACGCGACGTTACCGCCGACACCGCCGCCCCCGAAACGCCCGACGCGGCACAGACGACAGCGGGCCTTGCCGTGCCACCGGTTAGCGCAGACACCCCCATCGATGCGGGGACCGAGGCGCCGGTGTTGCCGAACCCGCAGGCCGCCGCCCCGCGCGTGCCCGTGCAGGAAGCCGACATCCGGCTGGAGACGACGACACCGCCGCTTCCGGAACCTGCGCCCGATCCTGTCCCGGTGACAGTCATCGAGGACGCCGCGCCGCCGGGCATCGTCATCATCGACGGTGATGTGGCCGCACAGGCGCCCGCGACCGTCGCCGGCATTACCGCGACACCGGCGGCGCCCGAGACGCCGGAGGCACCCGCCGGCCCGGTTGTCGTGGCCGATCCGGTGGCATCCGAGCCGACGCAGCCGGTTTCGGTTGCCGAACCAGTACCCGACCCCGCGAACGCAGTTCCCGGCACCGACACCTCACCCGCCGATGACCCGACCGAACCCGAAATCATTGTCATTATCGAACCCCAGGGTTCAGGGACCGAGGACGATGCAACCGGGGACGCGACCGATCCTGAAACCGATCCGGAACCGCAGGCCGATACGGAAGATGCGCCGCGCATCGCGCTGCGGGGCGAGGCCGGTACCTTGCCCGGAACCGGTGGCGCGATCCGTGTCATCCGGTCTGGCGATACAGCCACCGATGCGGATGACGCTGCGACAGAGGCTGCGGCCGAGGTCGATCCCGACTTGCCCGCTCTGATTCGGTTCGCAGCGCCCCTGGATAACCCGGAAGACCGCCCGCTGATGGCGGTGATCCTGATCGACGCGGGCGCGCTGGCCGGTGCGGTGCCTGCGGTGGCCGGTGTGCCTTTCGATCTGACCGTCGCCATCGATCCGGCAGTACCGGGTGCCGCCGATCGTATGCTGGCCTACCGCGCCGCGGGGATCGAGGTGCTGGTGCTCGCGCGGGTTCCTTCCGGTGCCACACCCAGCGACGCAGAAGTTGCCCTCGAAGCCGCATTTGCCCAGGTGCCTGAGGCGGTGGGCCTGCTCGACACGGCCCAGACCGGCCTGCAGGGCGATGGCGCCGTTGTCGCGCAAGCGATGGCGCGCCTCGCTGCGGACGGACGTGGCTATGTGACCGCACCGCAGGGTCTGACCCCCAGTTTGCGGGCCGCCGACGCGGCGGACGTGCCGTCGGGCCTCATCTACCGAGATCTCGACAGCGATGGACAGTCGGCGCAGGTCATCCGCCGGTTCCTGGATCAGGCGGCATTCCGGGCGCGTCAGCAGGAGGGCGTGATCCTGCTGGGCCGTGTGCGGGCAGACACGCTGTCGGCGCTGACGCTGTGGGGAACGGCGAACCGGGCCGGGCAGGTGACGCTCGCGCCGATAAGCCACGTTCTGGGCGCACCCTGACCGCGAAGGCGAATTATTACAAAGAAATCACTGGTGATACCGAGTTCATCGGAATACGTCATAAAAAAGGTAAAGCACTGTTCTGCAACAAAAAACAAGTGGTCAACTTATGGTTGTACATCGTAGTATGCCGTTACTGAATGTTGCAGAGGATGTTGCAGAGAAATGCCAAGCCATAACCTGACCACTCGCCCCGCCGTTGCGAAGATCAAACACGCACCCGGCAACACCATTATGTATTCCGACCCATCGGTGAAACCTGACCCTGATGCACGCGGCATCCGGCTCGCTGTCGGCGCGACCACGAAGACGTGGGTGCTGTCGAAGCGCATCGACGGCAAGGTGCGCTCCGTCACGCTTGGCTCGTGGCCTGACCTTCCTACCGTCTATGCGGCCCGCGATGTGGCAGTCGAAAAGATGGCAGCAGTCACGACCCGCACAGATGCTGCCTCAACAGGCATCCACACCCTGAACGACGCGCTCGAATCCCATATCAAACGCTCCAAAGCCTCCGAAAGAACAAAAGGTGAATATAGGTCGCAGGTCAGCAATAACATGGCCGAGTTGTTCAAAATGAAGATCGAAGACATCACTCTCGATCATCTTGAGGAAGCGGTCATGCGCCACAAAGGTATCGCTACCCAGAAGCACTTGGCGCAGATCATACGAACGTCGTTTAAACGGGCGGCGGCCGTCCGCCGCTGTTTCAATGTTGCGGACGACCTGAAAGTCGATACCAAATCCTACCAGCCCGACAACTCGGTCAAATTCGATGCGGATGAGCAGTGGCCTGCCCTCGACTTGATCGAGGAGAAAAGGGCAAGCAACCAGATCTTTGCCGCAGCTTACGAGTTGATGTTGTTCACTGGCCTCCGAGCCGGAAACGTGATCACGCTCCGCTGGGAAGACATCGACCTCACAGCACGCAAGCTCCGGGTCGCACGTTTGAAGAATGGTCGCGTGGGTGTGTTCCCCCTTTGCTGACCGCGTCGTCGCCTT
>CAVXHQ010000003.1:1272500-1275144 GCA_963761735.1 uncultured Alphaproteobacteria bacterium | reverse complement strand
GTTGCGGGAGTAGGATTTGAACCTACGACCTTCAGGTTATGAGCCTGACGAGCTACCGGGCTGCTCCATCCCGCGACAATCTTGAACTTCGGTATCGTAGAGAGAATAACGAGGGGCTTCTTACTAGGTTTGGCAGTGACTTACTCTCCCACGTCTTAAGACGCAGTACCATCAGCGCTGTGGCACTTAACGGCCGAGTTCGGGATGGGATCGGGTGTTTTGCTCACGCTATTACCACCAAACCGAGAAAGAAGCCCCGTTTTACCCCAGGGCGGGGCTTTCCAAGTCTTATCACCGATGATGATGTTTGTGTTGGTGTGTATGACCTGATCAATACGCAAACTTGCCGAAACAAGCCTTGCTATTACTGGATCAAATCAAGCCTATCGAGCAATTAGTACCAGTCAACTGAACGTATCACTACGCTTACATCTCTGGCCTATCGACGAGGTGGTCTACCTCGGCTCTCAGGGATATCTTGTTTTGAAGGGGGCTTCCCGCTTAGATGCCTTCAGCGGTTATCCTGTCCGATCATAGCTACTCAGCACTGCCGTTGGCACGACAACTGATCCACCAGTGGATCGTTCACCCCGGTCCTCTCGTACTAGGGGCAACTCTTCTCAAATATCCTACACCCACGGAAGATAGGGACCGAACTGTCTCACGACGTTCTAAACCCAGCTCACGTACCTCTTTAAATGGCGAACAGCCATACCCTTGGGACCTGCTCCAGCCCCAGGATGAGATGAGCCGACATCGAGGTGCCAAACGGTGCCGTCGATATGGACTCTTGGGCACCATCAGCCTGTTATCCCCAGCGTACCTTTTATCCGTTGAGCGATGGCCCTTCCACTCGGGACCACCGGATCACTATGGCCGACTTTCGTCTCTGCTCGACTTGTCAGTCTCGCAGTCAGGCTGGCTTATGCCATTGCACTCAACGAGCGATTTCCGACCGCTCTGAGCCAACCTTCGCGCGCCTCCGTTACTGTTTAGGAGGCGACCGCCCCAGTCAAACTACCCACCACACAGGGTCCCGGATCCGGATAACGGACCGCGGTTAGACATCAAGCAAAGCAAGGGTGGTATCTCAAGGATGGCTCCACAGAAACTAGCGTTCCTGCTTCAAAGCCTACCACCTATCCTGCACATGCTTGGCCTGATGCCAGTGTGAAGCTATAGTAAAGGTGCATGGGGTCTTTCCGTCTAACCGCGGGTAGCCTGCATCTTGACAGGCAATTCAATTTCGCTGAGTCGATGTTAGAGACAGCGGGGAGATCGTTACGCCATTCGTGCAGGTCGGAACTTACCCGACAAGGAATTTCGCTACCTTAGGACCGTTATAGTTACGGCCGCCGTTTACTGGGGCTTCAATTCGGAGCTTGCACTCCTCCTTTTAACCTTCCAGCACCGGGCAGGCGTCAGACCCTATACGTCGTCTTACGACTTCGCAGAGCCCTGTGTTTTAAGTAAACAGTCGCCACCCCCTGGTTTGTGCCCCCGGCCTCTACTTGCGTAAAAACCGGGCCTCCTTCTCGCGAACTTACGGAGGTATTTTGCCGAGTTCCTTTAACATCGTTCTCTCAAGCGCCTTGGTATTCTCTACCAGTCCACCTGTGTCGGTTTAGGGTACGATCTAGCGGAGGGCTATTTCCAGGAACCTCTAAACGGCCTGCCCAATCCGATAAGGGCAAACAATCCTCGAGATCCGTCACATCCTCCTGGCCCAGGAATATTAACCTGGTTCCCATCGTCTACGCCTTTCGGCCTCGACTTAGGGGTCGGCTTACCCTGCTCAGATTAGCTTTAAGCAGGAACCCTTGGACTTTCGGCGAGAGGGTTTCTCACCCTCTTTGTCGCTACTCATGTCATCATTCTCACTAGTGATCTCTCCACCCCATCCCTTACAGGGGGGCTTCACAGAAAACCTCGCGTCTGCGCTACATCCGAAGATGTAAAACAGACATGAGATTATATCACACTACGCTCTGCTACCACGTGCATTGCTGCACATCCCAGACTTCGGCTCATGGCTTGAGCCCCGTTACATCTTCGCCGCAAGACAACTTATTTAGACCAGTGAGCTGTTACGCTATCTTTAAAGGATGGCTGCTTCTAAGCCAACCTCCTGGTTGTTTTGGTCGTCTCACCTGCTTTCCCACTTAGCCATGAATTGGGGGCCTTAGTCGTAGGTCAGGGTTGTTTCCCTCTTCACACCGGACGTTAGCACCCGATGTGTGTCTGCCGGATAGTACTCCTCGGTATTCGGAGTTTGCTTAGGATCAGTAAGGCTGTAGGCCCCCATTACCCATGCAGTGCTCTACCCCCGAGGGTATTCGTCCGACGCTCTACCTAAATAGATTTCGCAGAGAACCAGCTATCTCCGAGTTTGATTAGCCTTTCACCCCTAGCCACAGCTCATCCCGACCTTTTTCAACAGGTGTGGGTTCGGACCTCCAGTTGGTGTTACCCAACCTTCATCCTGGCCATGGCTAGATCACTCGGTTTCGGGTCTGACCCCACAAACTCAATCGCCCTATTAAGACTCGCTTTCGCTGCGCCTACACCTACCGGCTTAAGCTTGCTTGTGAGGCCAAGTCGATGACCCATTATACAAAAGGTACGCTGTCAGGCCTCAAGGGCC